>NZ_JALJXJ010000053.1 GCF_024170005.1 Azospirillum lipoferum | reverse complement strand
CCCTCCTTGAAGTCCTCCGAGCCGCGCAGGCGGCCATAGGCCTGCCCCTCGATCTCGATGGCGCCGTTGACCGAGACGTTGTTGCCGCTGTTCAGCACGCCCTTGATGGTGCGCTGGGCCAACGGCGAGAAGCCGCGCAGTTCGTCCACGAGGGCGGCGACCGTCGCTTCCAGTTCGGCGTCGACGACGCAGTCGGTGACGAAGCCCCAGTCGGCGGCCTGACGGCCGGGGATGCGCTTGGCCCGCATCACCATGTCCTTGGTCCGGCAGATGCCGATCATGTGCAGCAGGCGGGCCGAGCCGCCGGAGCCGGGGATCATGCCGATGCGCATCTCCGGCAGGGCGAACTGTGCAGTCTCCGACACGATGCGGAAATCGCAGGCCAGCGACAGCTCGAAGCCGACGCCGAAGCAATAGCCGCGGACCTGGGCGATCACCGGCTTGCGGCAACGTTCCGGGGCGGCGATGTTGACCGCCAACTCCGACACATGCTCCGCCGACTTCTCCATGAAGCCGGCGATGTTGCCGCCGGACGAGAAGTTCTCGCCCTCGGCACGCAGGACGATCACCCGCACCTTCGGATCGCGGTCGAGTGCCGCGAACACGGCGGCGAACTGGTCGCGCTGGAGCATACTGACGATGTTGAAGGGCGGACGGTGCAACACGATGTCGGCGCGTTCCTTGGTCTCGTCGATCTCGACGCGGAAGCCGTCGAGATCCGCGAGGAGGCGGTTGCTGCTGTCGAACGAATAGGGCTTCACGGGCTCTCTCCAGAAAAGTCGGGTGTTCAGTGTGCGATGGGGCTGTGTTCGAGCTGGTATTCGCCGGCCTGGAGCTTGCGGCGCAGGATCTTGCCGACGGGCGATTTCGGGATTTCATCGAGGAAGACGTACTCGCGCGGGCGCTTGAAGTTGGCGAGGCCGGAGGTGCGGCAATGGTCGTCGAGATCCTTGGCCTCGACGCCACGGGCGCGCTTGACGAAGGCGACGACCCGCTGGCCCCAGCGCTCGTCGGGCAGGCCGGCGAC
>NZ_JALJXJ010000052.1 GCF_024170005.1 Azospirillum lipoferum | reverse complement strand
TCCCGGCAACTGTATTCAGGCTGCTTCCGGTGGTTCGTAATCGGTGCCCGTCGCAATCATCGCGTTGAGGGTGACGAGGAGCTTCCGAGCCGTGGCGATAAGGGCCGCTTTAACCGGCTTTCCGGCGGTCTGGAGCCGCGCCCGAAACTCCTTGAATGCCTGGCACCATCGAGAGGCGTGCAAGGCGGCGATGTAGAGCACCGTCCGGACGATAGGCCTACCGCCGGCAATCGCCCGTGGGGCGGAGCGCTTGCCGCTGTCGCGGGCGACCGGGGCCAAGCCGACAAGTGACGCGATGCGACGGCGGTCGAGCTGACCCAGCTCTGGCAGTTCCGCGATCAATGTCGCCGCGACGACGGCGCCGACACCTGGTATGGTGCGCAGTCGGCGGTCGATAACGGCCATTTCCGGATCAGCGGCAACGAGAGCCGTCATGCGCTCTTCTATCTTGGCGATTCGGCGGTCGAGGACAACGAGCAAGCTGCGGATGTCGGCACGGGCTTCGGCGTCCGCCGTCTGCTGGAGACGGGTCGCCTCCTGTTTGCGCATCGCCACGAGCTGGCGGCGGCGCGTCGCCTGCGCTTGGAGGGCGCGCCGTGCCGCCGCCAGCGGCTCCGTTGCCGCCGGACGGAGGCGAGCACCAAGCTCCGAAAGCATCCAGGCATCCACCCGGTCGGTCTTGCCGATGACGCCCATGGCCCGGGCAAAGTCACGGGCCTGCCGTGGGTTCACGCGGCTGAATGGAACATTAGCCGTCTCCAACGCCTCGCGCAGGACACGGTCGTAGCCTCCGCTCGCCTCGAAGATCACCCAGGCGCCGTCCTTGATACACGCTTTGGCGAAGCTGCGTGCCGCACCGGGCGTGTTGTCGATCCGACGAGCGCCGGCCCCCGGCTGGTGGATGTCCAGCCAACCCTTGGCGACGTCCACACCAATGAAGAGTTCCTGCATCATGCTCCTGCCCCTGTCCTGCGGGGTCTGGCAAGCAGCCCCAATCAACTGTTCAGGATGACAATCGACGAGCAGATGGCTTCCAGTCCGGGAAACGGGATCTGTTGTCCCTGGAGGCCCGCGGAATGCCACCCGCCGCCTTCAAAATACCTGAACCGTCTTAGACAGGAGGCC
>NZ_JALJXJ010000051.1 GCF_024170005.1 Azospirillum lipoferum | reverse complement strand
CAATGGTCGTCGAGATCCTTGGCCTCGACGCCACGGGCGCGCTTGACGAAGGCGACGACCCGCTGGCCCCAGCGCTCGTCGGGCAGGCCGGCGACCGCCACCTCCAGCACGCCGTCATGCAGGGACAGGACGCTCTCGATCTCGACCGGCGAGACGTTCTCTCCGCCAGTGATGATCATGTCGTCGACCCGGCCGGTGACGAACAGGTCACCGTCAACGTCGAAAAAGCCGATGTCGCCGGTGAAGTACCAGCCGGCATGCAGCGCCTTTGCGTCGGCGTCGGGGCGCTTCCAGTAGCCTTCGAAGGACTCGTCGCCCGACAGGTCGGCGACGATCTGCCCCTCTTCCCCGGCCGCCGCGCATTGGTCGGGATCGAAGCTGCCGAGGCGGACGATGCGGATCCGTTGGTTCAGCGCCGCCTTGCCGGCCGACCCCGGCTTGGCCGGGGCGTTCTGGTCGATGGTGAAGGTGTAGATCTCGGACGAGCCATAATGGTTGACGAACAGCTCCGGCCGGAAGGCGGTATCCAGCCGTTTCAGCAGGCCGTCGGTCATCGACGCCCCGGCGAAGCCCAGCTTGCGTACCGAGGACACATCGGTGCCTGCGAATTTCGGGTCGGCCAGCAGATCGTGGTAGAGCGTCGGCACGAGGTAGAGGCAGGTCAGACGCTCCGCCGCGATCAGGCCCAGCGCGCGGCCGGTGTCGAAGCGCGGCAGGCAGACGAAGCAACCGTCGACCAGCGCCATCGCCAGCAGCGACCGCACCCCCATCGTGTGGTAGAGCGGCATGACTCCCAGCGTGCGCTCGCCCCGGCGGTAGCAATTCTGGGCGACATGGGCGATGGCGGAGGCGCGCTCCGTCCGGTGACGGCGCGGCACGCCCTTGGGCTTGCCGGTGGTGCCGGAGGTGTAGAGGAACAGCGAGACATGCTCCGCCGTGGCGCGCGGCTGCGCCGGAGCCGGTTCGCTGTCCAGCAGGTCGGCGAAGCGGTGGTCGCTTCCATCGCCGGAATCGCCGACCGCCCAATCGCCAATCACAATGCGGGGCAGCGCCCGCGCCGCGGCGGACTCACCGACGGCCTCTGCCGACACGTCCTGATAGAACAGGGCGCGCACCTCGGCGTTGGGCAGGCA
>NZ_JALJXJ010000049.1 GCF_024170005.1 Azospirillum lipoferum | reverse complement strand
GGGAAGCGAACCCGGCGAACTGAAACATCTAAGTAGCCGGAGGAAAGGACATCAACCGAGACTCCGCTAGTAGTGGCGAGCGAACGCGGACCAGGCCAGTGATTGCTTCTACATAACCGGAACCGTCTGGAAAGTCGGGCCATAGCGGGTGATAGCCCCGTACGGATAAACCGGAAGCGATCCACGAGTAGGGCGGGGCACGTGAAACCCTGTCTGAACATGGGGGGACCACCCTCCAAGCCTAAGTACTCCTCAGTGACCGATAGTGCACCAGTACCGTGAGGGAAAGGTGAAAAGCACCCCGACAAGGGGAGTGAAACAGTTCCTGAAACCGGATGCCTACAAGCAGTCGGAGCCTCTTCATGGGGTGACGGCGTACCTTTTGTATAATGGGTCAGCGACTTAGAGTATGCAGCGAGCTTAAGCCGGTAGGTGGAGGCGCAGCGAAAGCGAGTCTGAATAGGGCGACCGAGTTGCATGCTTTAGACCCGAAACCTGATGATCTAGCCATGGGCAGGTTGAAGGTGCGGTAACACGCACTGGAGGACCGAACTCACGCCTGTTGAAAAAGTCGGAGATGACCTGTGGCTAGGGGTGAAAGGCCAATCAAATCAGGAAATAGCTGGTTCTCCGCGAAAGCTATTTAGGTAGCGCGTCGCGTATTGCCGCGGGGGGTAGAGCACTGGATGGGCTAGGGGGGCGCGAGCCTTACCAAACCTAACCAAACTCCGAATACCCGTGAGCAGAGCGCGGCAGACAGACGGTGGGTGCTAAGGTCCATCGTCGAGAGGGAAACAGCCCAGACCGCCAGCTAAGGTCCCCAAATCACGGCTAAGTGGGAAAGGATGTGGGAAGGCCATGACAACCAGGAGGTTGGCTTAGAAGCAGCCATCCTTTAAAGAAAGCGTAATAGCTCACTGGTCTAGTTAAGCCGGCCTGCGCCGAAAATGTATCGGGGCTCAAGCCGTGTACCGAAGCTGCGGATGTGATCTTATGATCACGTGGTAGCGGAGCGTTCCGTAAGCCTGCGAAGGGTGTCCGTGAGGCCGCCTGGAGGTATCGGAAGTGAGAATGCTGACATGAGTAGCGACAAACAGTGTGAGAAACACTGTCGCCGAAAGTCCAAGGGTTCCTGCGCAAGGTTAATCCACGCAGGGTGAGCCGGCCCCTAAGGCGAGGCCGAAAGGCGTAGTCGATGGGAACCAGGTTAATAGTCCTGGGCCTGGCGGAGGTGACGGATTGGAAAGCGTGTATGTCCTTATCGGATTGGACATGCTGTGGACCGGTTCCAGGAAA
>NZ_JALJXJ010000048.1 GCF_024170005.1 Azospirillum lipoferum | reverse complement strand
GACAGTGCGGCGGACATGAACCGGGTGTCGGGCACCAGCGGCAACACGCTGCTGGTCTCAGGCCTGGAGACGCTGATCGGCTCGAGCGGGACGGACGTGGTCTATCTCGGCTCGGCCGGCAACACGCTGCTGGTGTCGGGGCTGGAGATCCTGGTCGGCGGGGCCGGCAACGACGCGGTGACGCTGGGCGACGGCGGCAACACCGTCCTGCTGCGCGGCATCGAGACGCTGACCGGCAACAGCGGGGTCGACGTGCTGGCGCTCGGCGATACTGGCAACACGGCGACGGTGTCCCTGTTCGAGAGCATCATCGGCGGCACCGGCAACGATCTCGTCACCCTTGGCTCGATCGGCAACACGCTGCTGGTGTCGCAACTCGAAACGCTGGTCGGTGGGGCCGGTACCGATGTGGTGACCATCGGCACGGCCGGCGGCACTCTGCTGACGATCGGGATCGAGACGCTGATCGGCGGTGCGGGCGTGGACGTCATCCTCACTGGTTCGGCGGGGGCGACCCTGACCGTCTCGGGTGCGGACTTCGTGATCGGCAGCGCCGGCACCGATGTCCTGACCCTGGGGTCCGCCGGCAACACCACCACCATCCGCAACATCGACATGCTGATCGGCGGTGCGGGATCCGATCTGGCGATCCTGGGCGACACCGGCAACACCCTGACCTTGGGCTCGGGCGTCGAGATCCTGGTCGGTGGTGTGGCGACCGACGTGGTGACCATCGGCACCGCGGGCACCACCCTGCTGACCCGCGGTGTCGAGACCCTGATCGGCGGCGGCGGCATCGACATGATCACCCTGGGTGACACGCCGAACACGGTCACCGTGACCGGCATCGACACCCTGACCGGCGGTGCGGGCACCGATGTCGTCTTCACCGGATCGGCCGGCGTGACGATGACGGCCTCGGGTGTCGAGTTCCTGGTCGGCGGCACCGGTTCGGACGTCGTGACCCTGGGTGCGGGCGGTACGACCACCACTGTCCGCGGCATCGACACCCTGTCGGGTGGTGCGGGCAGCGATCTGGTGATCCTGGGCGACACCGGAGTCACCATGGCGCTGGGTTCGGGCATCGAAATCCTGGTCGGCGGCGCCGGTTCCGACATCGTCAGCCTCGGCGATGGCGGCAACGCGCTCCTGCTGCGCGGCATCGAGACCCTGATCGGCGGCACCGGCAATGACGTCATTACGCTCGGCGACACGCCGAACACGGTCACCGTGACGGGCGTCGAGACCCTGAACGGCGGCGCCAACACCGACATCGTCTTCACCGGTTCGGCCGGCGTGACGATGACGGCCTCGGGCGTCGAGTTCCTGGTCGGCGGCACCGGTTCGGACGTCGTGACCCTGGGTGGTTCGGGCAACACCGTCATCAC
>NZ_JALJXJ010000047.1 GCF_024170005.1 Azospirillum lipoferum | reverse complement strand
GCCGGCTTCGATCACAGCGTCCTGACCGAGTTTCGCGGACGGCTGCTGGCCGGGGGGGGGCCGAGGAACGCCTCCTGGAGCGGGTGCTCGATGCCGGCCGGACGCAGGGCCTGCTCAAGGCCCGAGGGCGACAACGGACGGACTCGACCCATGTGCTCGCCGCTGTCCGGGAACCGAACCGGTTGGAACTCCTGGGCGAGACGTTGCGCGCGGCACTCAATGCCCTCGCGGCCATGGCCCCCGCGTGGCTGCGCAGTGTGGCGCTCCCGGTCTGGTATGAACGTTACAGCCGGCGGATCGAGGACTTCCGGTTGCCAAAGACGCCGGCCGAGCGGGCGGCTCTTGCTGATGAGATCGGCGATGACGGCTTTCGGCTTCTTGCCGCGCTGGACGGCCCGGAATCGCCACCGGGGGTGGCGACCATGCCGGCTGTCGAGGTGCTCCGGACGGTCTGGCGCTGCCATTTCGAGAAGACGCCGGATCCCGCTGATCCATCGGGAAACGGCCGGGCACGATTGCGGCCTGTGAGCGGGCGAGGTGGCGAGGACAGACTGGAATCTCCCTACGACACCGACGCTCGTTACTGCAGCAAGAGCGGCATGGAGTGGACCGGCTACATGGTCCATCTCAGCGAGACCTGCGATGACGACGCGCCACGCCTGATCGTGCATGCCGATACCACGGCAGCCAACGTTCACGAAGCCATGAGGACGGAGCCGATCCATGTGGCGTTGGCGGCCAAGGGGATCGCGCCCGCCCTCCATCTGGTTGATTCGGCCTACGTCAGCGCGGCCCACCTCGTGACAGCCCGGGAGGTGTTCGCGATCGACCTCGTCGGCCCACCCCGGAAGAACCTGAGTTGGCAGCAGCGCCAGGGCGGCGGCTTCCGCGCCGCCGATTTCCGGATCGACTGGGAAGCGAGCCGCGCGATCTGCCCGCGCGACAAACAAAGCCAGAGTTGGCGCGATTACAGGGACAGGTCGGGGAGCCCCTACGTCAAGGTCCGGTTCAATCCCGCCGACTGTCGGGCCTGCGAGGCGCGCGCGCAATGCACCCGAGCGACCGGTGTGAAGTGGGGGCGCAATCTCAGGCTACGCCCGCGCGACGAGCACGAGGCGTTGGCGGTCGCCCGAGCGCGGAAGGAGACAGACAGCGAACAGCCACTCTACGCCTTGCGCCAGGGCGTGGAAGGCACCTTGTCCCAAGCGGTGCGCAGCTTCGGACTGCGCCGCGCCCGGTACAAGGGTATCGCGAAGGCCCATCTTCAGCACGTGGCAGTCGCGGCGGCCCTCAACCTCGACCGGATCGCCGCGTGGCTGCGCGGGCGACCCCTCGCCCCAACCCGCCGCTCCCGCTTTGCCGCACTGGCCGCTTGATCAACCGACCCTGCCTTATTCGTGTACAGTTTCCTGCTCAATCCGTTTCAAATGATTCGCCAACAGTATCG
>NZ_JALJXJ010000046.1 GCF_024170005.1 Azospirillum lipoferum | reverse complement strand
CCGATCTGGCTGCCCATGCCGCCCAGCACCACGATGGCCAGGATGATCGCCGACTCGATGAAGGTGAAGCTCTCCGGGCTGATGAAGCCCTGGCGCGTCGCGAAGAAGGAGCCGGCGAAGCCGCCGAACATCGCCGCGATCGCAAAGGCCGCCAGCTTCATGTTGGTGCGGTTGATGCCCAAGGACGCGCAGGCGATGTCGTCCTCGCGCAGCGCTTCCCAGGCCCGGCCCAGCGGCAGCTTGCGCACCCTGAGCGTGAACAGGTTCACCACCAGCGCCAAAGCCAGGATGAGGTAGTAGAGGAAGACGATGCGGTGGAGCGGCGAGAACTCCAGCCCGAACAGCTCGTGGAAGGCGGCCATGCCCTCGGAGGGCGTGCGGGAGAAGTCGGCGATGCCGAAGAAGCTCGGCCGCGGAATGCCGGAGATGCCGTTGGGACCGCCGGTGAACTGGTACCAGTTGACCAGGATGATGCGGATGATCTCGCCGAAGCCCAAGGTCACGATGGCGAAATAGTCGCCGCGCAGCCGCAGGACGGGGAAGCCGAGCAGCACGCCCGAGCAGGCGGCAAGCAGGCCCGCCAGCGGCAGGCAGAGCCAGAAGCTGAGGCCGAAGTAATGGGCGAGCAGCGCGTAGGAATAGGCGCCGACCGCATAGAAGGCGACATAGCCGAGATCGAGCAGGCCGGCGAGGCCCACCACGATATTCAGGCCCCAGCCCAGCATGATGTAGGTCAGCAGCAGGATGCCGATGTCCAGGATCATGCGGTCGGCCAGCGGGGTCAGCGGCAGGATTGCGGCGAAGGCGACGGCGACCGGGCCGATGTAGCGGCTGGCGTGCTGCACCTTTGCGGCGACGCGGTCCATGCGCTTGTCGCGCTCGGCCTGGCTGAGCTTGGAGCGGCCGGTGGCGACCGTCATGGCGGCGCGCAGCGCGATGACGCCGCCGCCCAGCACCAGCACCAGGCGCAGCACCTGGGTCGGCATCGGCAGCACCAGCCCGATGCCGGCGCAGACCAGCGCCAGGACCAGCACCGGCAGCGCCAGGCCCTGGCGGATCAGCCCGAGCCCGAGGCGGCCGAGGAAGACGAGGACGAGGGAGGCGATCACCTCCTCCGGCCGGGCTTCGATGCCCAGCCCGGTGGGGCGGTCCACCGTGCGCAGGCCGACCAGCGGCACGGTGAGCAGCAGGGCGACGAAGGCGGCCAGCCCGGCGTCCTTGATCGTGGCGGCCCAGTCGACGCCGCGCGTCTTGGCGCTCCCGGCAGAGAGGGTGTTGGAGTGCAGGGTCATGGCGCTTACACCTTCTCGATCTCGGGCCGGCCGAGCAGGCCGGTGGGCCGGAAGATCAGGACGAGGACGAGGATGGAGAAGGTGGCGACGTCCTTCCATTCGGAGCCGACATAGCCGGACCAGAAGGCCTCGATCAGGCCGATGACCACGCCGCCGAGCATGGCGCCGGGCAGCGATCCGACACCGCCGAGGACGGCGGCGGTGAAGCTTTTCACCCCGGCCAGGAAGCCGATGTAGAAGTCGATGACGCCGTAGATCAGCAGCACCATCATGCCGGCGACGGCGGCGAGTGCGGCGCCCATGACGAAGGTCAGCGAGATGACGCGGTCGACGTTGACGCCGAGCAGGCCGGCCATCTTCTTGTCCTGCTCGCAGGCGCGCTGGGCGCGTCCCAGCGAGGTGCGGTTGATCAGGATGGTGAAGCCGACCATCAGGACCAGGGTGATGAGGATGGTGGCGAGCCGGAC
>NZ_JALJXJ010000045.1 GCF_024170005.1 Azospirillum lipoferum | reverse complement strand
CCATCGGCCGGTTGCAGGTGGAAGGAGCGGATCTCCGGCGTCTCGTCGACGATCTTCGTCACCCGGTAGGGCCGCCAGCTCTTCGACAGGTCGGCCGCCTGCAACCGGGCCGCCGCCTCGGTCCAATCCCCGGTCATCAGCGAATTGGGCGACCAGCCCTCCTTGCGGAAGGACCAGCGCAGGGCCAGCGCCCCGGCCCGGCGCAGGATGCGGCGCGGCCGGAATGTCCACAGCCGCTCGGCCCCCTGGAAGGCGGCGATCTCCGGCGAGTCCAGGACCACCTCGGCATCGCCGGTCATCTGCAACAGGTCGCCGCTCTCGTAATCGACAAAGACCAGCCCGGCCTTGCCGTTGAGGACGATGTTGCCGAGGGTCGAGAAGAACAGGTTGCCGTTGAAGTCGGGCACCGTCAGGGTGCCGTCCTCCGCGACGCGGACGAAGCCCGCCTTGCCGCCGCGGTGGGACACGTCGACCTGCCGGCGCTCCGCCCGGTCGGCGTAGGTCGCGACGAAGAAGGCATCCGCCGCCGCGACCATGGCACGTGCCGCGGCGTCGAGCCGGGGCAGCACCTCCACCGCCGCGTTGGACGGTTCCGCCGGTTCCCGGGCGTAGGCGAAGTCGCGCAACTGGATGTAGCGGGGACAGTTGCCGAAGCTCTGGTCGACATCGACCCGAAATCCGGAACCGCTGGCGGTCAGGATGCCGTTCATGCGGTTGCGGCGCCGGGTGTGCATCTCGATGCCCAGCAGGCCGACGGGATCACCGTCGCGCATGCCCTCGCCCGCCGGATCGCCGGGTTCGGCGTGGGCGGCGATATCGAGCCTCGTCGGCGTCGGCGAGGACAGGAAGCCCGGCTTGCCGACCAGGAGCGTGGCCCACGGATCGCCCGCGGGGTCGACGCTGCCCAGCACGATGAAGGGAAGCTGGGCATAGAAATCGCGGTGCTGGTCGGGCATATGGTCGCGGATCACCCGCTGGCCGATGGCCTCCATCCGTTCGGCCACCCCCAGCTTCCGCTGGATGAACAGCTCACCCTCATGCCATGCCGGCAGTGTCTTCAGTGTCGCGGTCATCGTCGGTGTCCCATGCTGGGGGGTGCGGGCTTGCCTGGATTTGGGCTCAGGCCGTCAGGCCGGCCGGGGTCTGCGCGAAGGGGACGAAGCCCGGCAGGCCCTCGATACGGCGGAGGAAAGCCCTGACCGCCGGGTAGCCGGAGAGGTCGACATTGCCTTCCGGCGCCCGGGCGACGTAGCTGTAGATCGCGACGTCGGCGATCGTCGGATGGTCGCCGACCAGCCAGTCCTGCCCGCTCAACCGGCTTTCGAGCCGGGCCAGCAGGGTGTGCGCCCGGCCGATGACCTCGTCTGGATTGAACTTCGCCCCGAACACGGTGACGAGCCGGGCCGCCGCCGGGCCGTAGGCCACCTCGCCGGCCGCCACGGACAGCCAGCGCTGGACCGCCGCCGCACCGCTGGGGTCTTCCGGCAGCCAGTCGCCGCGCCCCGCCTTCTTGGCAAGATAGACCAGGATCGCGTTCGAATCGGCGATGACGACGCCGTCGTCGTCCAGGACCGGCACCTGGCCGAAGGGGTTGAGCTTCAGGAAATCGGGGCTCTTGTGCGCGCCCGCCATGAGGTCGACCTCGACCAGTTCATGGGGCAGGCCGAGAAGCGAGACGAACAGACGCGCCCGATGCGCATGGCCCGACAGGGGGTGATGATAGAGCTTCATGTCCAACTCCGGTGATCCGTCGAACGGGGTCATTCCCGTT
>NZ_JALJXJ010000044.1 GCF_024170005.1 Azospirillum lipoferum | reverse complement strand
ATCGTCACGCCAGCCGCGCTGGTGAAGACGATGTCGGTGTTGGCGCCACCCACCAGGGTCTCGACGCCCGACACGGTGACCGTGTTCGGCGTGTCGCCCAGGGTGATGATGTCATTGCCGGTGCCGCCGATCAGGGTCTCGACCGCACGGGTCAGCAGGGTGGCGCCCGAAATGCCGATGGTGACCACATCGGTCGCCGTGCCGCCGACCAGGATCTCGATGCCCGAGCCCAAGGTCAGGGTGTTGCCGGTGTCGCCCAGGATCGCAACATCGCTGCCCGCGCCGCCCGACAGGGTGTCGATGCCGCGGGTGAAGACGGTGTTGCCCGAACCACCCAGGGTCACGACATCCGAACCGGTGCCGCCGACCAGGAACTCGACACCCGAAGCCGTCATCGTCACGCCGGCCGAGCCGGTGAAGACAATGTCGGTGCCCGCACCGCCGGTCAGGGTCTCGATGCCGGTCACGGTGATGGTGTTCGGCGTGTCACCCAGGGTGATCATGTCGATGCCGACACCACCGATCAGGGTCTCGACACCGCGGGTCAGCAGGGTGGTGCCCGCGGTGCCGATGGTCACCACGTCGGTCGCCACACCACCGACCAGGATCTCGACGCCCGAGCCCAAGGTCAGGGTGTTGCCGGTGTCGCCCAGGATCGCCAGATCGGACCCCGCACCGCCGATCAGCGTTTCGATGCCGCGGATGGTGGTGGTGTTGCCGGCGGACCCCAGGGTCAGAACGTCGGTGCCGGTGTTGCCGACCACGAAGTCCGCACCCGAGACGGTCAGGGTCGCGCCAACCGAACCAGTGAAGATGACCTCAAGTCCCGTGCCGCCGATCAGCGTCTCGATGCCGAGTGCCAGCACGGTGCCGCCGGCCGTGCCGATGATGACGACGTCGGTATCCGTACCGCCGACCAGCGTCTCGATGCCCGACACCAGCAGCGTGTTGCCGACCGAGCCGAGGGTGACGAGATCGCTGCCCAGGCCGCCGACGATCGTCTCGAACAGCGATACCGTCGCGGTGTTGCCCGTATTGCCGAGCGTCAGCACGTCGACCCCGCTGTTGCCGGTCAGCGTTTCGATGCCGCGCAACAGCATCGTGTTGCCCGACGACCCCAACGTCACGACATCCGTGCCGATGCCGCCGATCAGGGTATCGATGCCCGACACCGTGATCGTCGATCCGCCTGACCCGAGGAATACGAGTTCGGATGCCGTACCACCCAGCAGGGTTTCAAGCGCGTTCGCCACCAGGGTTGCACCCAGGGTGCCGACCGTGATCACGTCGCTGCCCACACCGCCGGTCAGCGTTTCGAGGAGCGACACCATCAGCGTGCCGCCGCCCGAGCCCAATGCGATGATGTCCAGACCGGACCCGCCGGTCAGCGTCTCGATCGCGCTCACCAGCATGGTGGTGCCGGTGTCGCCGATGGTGACGGTATCGCTGCCCACCCCGCCGGCCAGTGTTTCGATACCGCGCAGCAGCAGCGTGTTGCCGTCCGAACCCAACGTGACGACATCCCGACCGGCGCCGCCGACCAGAATATCGAGAGCCGATGCCAGCAGCGTGCTGCCGGCGCCGCCCAGGAAGACCAGATCGAAGCCTTCGCTACCGATAATGGTTTCAAGGGCATGCGCCTGCACCGTGATGCCGCCCGACCCCACGGTGATGACATCGGTTACCGCACCACCAATGATGGTTTCGATGCCGATGATCCGCACCGTCGTGCCGCCGGTGCCCAGCGTCACCACGTCCAGACCGCTGCCGCCGATCAGCGTCTCCACCGCCACCGTCGAGAGCGTGCTGCCGCCCGAGCCCAGCGTCACCACGTCCAGCCCCGACCCGC
>NZ_JALJXJ010000043.1 GCF_024170005.1 Azospirillum lipoferum | reverse complement strand
CAGACGGTTCGCCTGCGCCTCCAGCTCGGCATAGCTCAGCGTCCGGCCGCCAAAGCTCAAAGCAGGACGCGCACCATGCAGAGCCGCCTGCTCAGCAATCACGTCAGGAACCAGAGGACCGGCGGTCAGGCTGTCGTCACGGGATGCGTTCCAGCCGGCAAAGCTCCGCCAGCCCTCCTCGTCGAGCAACCCGAACCCGCCCAACCGGCGCCCCACATCTTCGGTCAGGGCCAGTAGAAGCCCACGGATCTGGTCGGCAAGGCGACCAACCTCATCGTCACCAATCC
Source organism: Azospirillum lipoferum (assembly GCF_024170005.1). GTDB lineage: Bacteria > Pseudomonadota > Alphaproteobacteria > Azospirillales > Azospirillaceae > Azospirillum > Azospirillum lipoferum. The sequence continues at coordinate 1,618 of NZ_JALJXJ010000043.1, read as the reverse complement.
GGTCGCGCCAATGGCTGAAGGTGAGCGTCAGCCGCTCTCCCGCTCCCATCAGCAGGGTCAGCGGGACGCTGGTGAGTTCATGGTTCCGTGGAACGCCGAACCGCAGGCCGCCGGTGTCTCCGCGGCCGAACGCATCGGACAGCGGATAATTCTCGAAAACCAGCAGGCTATCGAACAGCATCTCGCCGCCATGACCGGACCAGCGCTGGATATCGGACAGCGGCGTATATTCGTGCTCCCGCATTTCAAGGTTGCGGGCCTGGAGGCCGGTCAGCCACTCCGAAACCGTCAGGGCCGGGTGCGGCGTGCCGACCAGCGGCAGCGTGTTGATGAACAAGCCGATCTGCCGCTCGATGCCCGGCAGTTCGGCCGGGCGGCCGGAGACCGTGACGCCCGCCGTCACCGTGCCCTGCCCGGTCCGGCGGTGCAGAAGCAGCAGCCATGCCGCCTGGACCAGCGTGTTGAGCGTGACCTGAGCCTGACGGGCGAAACGGGTCAACCGCAGGGTTTCCCCCTCGTCGAAGACCAGTTCGAGAACCCCATGCCCTTCCGCAGCATCCGGTTGCCCGCCGGCCGCAGCGATCCTCGTCGGCTGGTCGATTTCAGCGGTGCGGGCCCGCCAGAAGGCCTCCGACGCCGCCCGGTCACGCCCCTGCAGCCACGCCACATGGTCGCGGAAGCGTCCGCCGTCCGTTGCCGGGGCATGGCCGGCATAGCGCTGCAGCACCTCTCCCAGAAGCTGCGAGCTGCTCCAGCCGTCCAGCAGGATGTGGTGGCTGGTCAGGATCACATGGTGGCGCTCCTGACCCGTGCGTACCACCGTCAGCCGCAACAGCGGCGGTGACGCAAGGTCGAAGCCGGCCTGCCGCTCCGCCTCCGCGAGAGCCTCCAGGCGGGCGGAAGGCTCCGCATCGCCGCGCCAGTCCTCAAGCCGCAGCGGCACCGCCGCCTTGCGCCGGATCGCCTGCAGCGGATGGTCCAGCCCCTCCCACAGGAAGCCGGCGCGCAGGCTGTCATGTCTATCGACCGCCCCCTGCCACGCCACGTGGAAGCGGGCCACGTCCAACCCCTCCACATCCACCCGCATCTGGTTGATGTAGGCGTCGCCCCCGGGCTCGTAGAGCGCATGGAACAGCATGCCCTGCTGCATCGGCGTCAGCGGATAGAGGTCCTCCACCTCCCGCGCCGGCAGGGCCAGCGCGTCCAGCTGCGCCTGGGTCAGACCGGCCAGCGGCACGTCCGACGGCGTCAGCCCGCCGGCCGATGCCTCGCAATGCGCCACCAGCGCCTGCAACTCCTCCCCATAGGCCGCGGCCAGACCCTCGACAACCGACGCCCCGAGCACCGACCGGCTGTAGCTCCAGTCGAACATCAGCTCGCCGTTATGGACCTGACCGTTCAGCGTCAGCCAGTTGCCCAGCGGCGCAGCGGCATCCTGGCTGCTGCCCGCCGGCTCGTCGGCCGGGACGAAGCGGGCCCCGGCATCGAAGCTGCCGTCGAACTGGCCGAGATAGTTGAAGGTTACCCGCGCCTCGGGCAGGGCACGCAGGGCCGTCCGGCTCTCCGCATCGCCGAGATGGCGCAGCACGCCATAGCCCAGCCCGTTGGACGGCACCGC
>NZ_JALJXJ010000042.1 GCF_024170005.1 Azospirillum lipoferum | reverse complement strand
CGACCATGTGGCGTGGCTGCAGGGGCGTGACCGGGCGGCGTCGGAGGCCTTCTGGCGGGCCCGCACCGCTGAAATCGACCAGCCGACGAGGATCGTCTCTCTGCTGCCGTCCGACCCGCGGGCGGACTCCCCGGCGGACCGCGAGGGTCAGGGCGAATATCGCTGCGTCTTCACGGTGGAGGAGACCCGCCGTCTCGCCGACCTCGCGCGGCACTGCGACGTCACGCTGAACACCCTGATGCAGGCGGCCTGGGCGGTCCTGTTGCGCCAGCATGGCGGCCAGGACACCGTCGCCTTCGGCACCACCGTATCCGGCCGCCCGGCTGAGCTGCCGGGGGTGGAGCATCGGCTGGGCCTGTTCATCAACACGCTTCCGGTGATCCTGACGCCCAATCCGGCGATGCCGGTGGCAGACTGGCTCCGCACGGTCCAGCATCGCAATCTCGACCTGCGCGAACACGAGCACACGCCCCTGGCCGACATTCAGCATTGGTCGGGCCAGACAGCCTCGGGCGATGCCGGCGGCGCCCTGTTCGACAGCTTGCTGGTGTTCGAAAGCTATCCGGTCGCCGAAGCGCTGCGCCAGGGAAGCCCGGATGGCCTGCGCTTCTCCCCGGTGGTCGGTTACGAGCGCACCAGCTATCCGCTGACCATCGCGATCATGCCCGGCGACCGGCTGGAACTGCACCACCGCTACGACCGCGCCCATGTGGCGGGACCGGCGGTGCTGCGTGTCGCCGGCCATCTGCGCCGCCTGCTGCTGGCCATGGCAGACGCTCCAGACCTGCCGCTCGGTGCCCTCTCCGTGCTGGACGGGATCGATCGGGGTCGTATTCTCGGCGCCTGGAACCGGCAGGAGCCGATGGACGCCACGCCCTTGCCGCGTCTGTTCGAAGCCCAGGCCGCTCGCACGCCGGATGCCAACGCGGTGATCGCCGGCACTCGGAGTCTGAGCTATGCCGAACTCAACCGGTTGGCCAACCGGCTCGCTCACCGGATGCGCGCGCTCGGCGTGGCGCCCGGCGTCCCGGTTGCCGTCATGCTTGAGCGGACGGAGGTTCTGCCGACCGGCCTCCTGGCGATCCTGAAGGCGGGTGGCGCCTATGTCCCGCTCGACCCCGAATATCCCACCGATCGCGTCGCCTACATGCTGGCCGACAGCCGGGCGGCGCTCGTGCTGACGCAGCGCAGCCTGCTGCCGCGGCTCCCGACCGGCGAGGGTCTGCGCATTCTGGCGCTAGACGACCCGGCGCTCGATCTGGAGAGCTGCCCGGATCACGATCCACGGCCGGTCAACAGGGCGGAGGACGCCGCCTATGTGATCTATACCTCCGGCTCGACCGGCCGGCCGAAGGGTGTGGTGATCGAGCACCGCAACGCCTCCGCTCTCATCGACTGGGCATTGCGGATCTACCGGCCGGAGCAGTTGCAGGGGGTCCTGGCCTCGACCTCCGTCTGCTTCGACCTTTCGGTCTGGGAGTTCTTCGTCACGCTGAGTGCCGGTGGCCATGTGGTGATGGCCGACAACGCCCTGAGCTTGCCTGACCTGCCGGCCCGCGACCGCGTGCGCCTGATCAATACCGTGCCGTCGGCGATTGCCGGCCTTCTGCGGTCCGGCGGCATCCCCCCCGGTGTTCGCACCGTCAATCTGGCGGGCGAGCCGCTGGCCCAGTCGCTGGTGGACGAGCTTTATGCAGCCGGCATCGCCGATGTCTACGACCTCTATGGTCCGTCGGAGGACACAACCTACTCCACCGTGACCCGCCGCGAGCCGGGAGGTCGTGCCAACATCGGCCGCCCCATCGCTGGAACCCAGGGATATGTCCTGGACGGCGACCTGAACCCGGTTCCTCTGGGGGTGGTGGGCGAGCTTTATCTGGGTGGCTCGGGTCTGGCGCGGGGCTACCTGAACCGGCCGGG
>NZ_JALJXJ010000041.1 GCF_024170005.1 Azospirillum lipoferum | reverse complement strand
CGAACAGACGCGCCCGATGCGCATGGCCCGACAGGGGGTGATGATAGAGCTTCATGTCCAACTCCGGTGATCCGTCGAACGGGGTCATTCCCGTTGCGCATCACCAGACTGCTGTATCCGCCCCGTGGCGGGAATGACCGGACTTGGCACTTCATCATTGCGTAGGATGGAATGATGGAGCGGAGCCGCCGACCCGGCAAATTCTGGAAATGAGCAGGAAGCCCCCCTCGGCGCCCCTAACCAGCCAGTATTCCGCAGCGACGAACAGTGAATGTTTCTCAACATGGCAGGTTGTCGAGCGCACGGAACGGAATGGCATGTCGCCGGTGCGGAGTTGCTCCGCGACTGGCGCTCAGAAACCGGCGCCGCCCATGGCAAGCTGATGGGCGACCATCTGCCTTTCGCCGGCAACGACACCGCCAGCTTCCTGGCCGCCAAAGGACGGTAAATGAATTATTTGGACGGCGGCAGCGGACCGTTCAAGCTTTGGTACGCAGCTTGGCACGGACGGTCGGGTGCCATGGCGCCTGCACCGCTGTGGCCCTATCCGGAGATCTCAGCTCGACTATCGAGCAGCTTCGAAAGGCGCGGATAGACTTTTGCGCGCGTTGCCTTCGAAAATTTTGTAGCGATCGTCGTCACTCAGATTCAATTGATCGACATACCGTTTCGTATCGTCGAAATGGTACCCGGTGTCCGGATCGACGCCGGGCACGGCACCCAGCATTTCCGAGGCAAACAGGATATTGTCCATCGGGACGACTGAAGTGGTCCCCGTTTCCCGGACAGTTTGGCGGCTGGAACAAGCTTGGTTCGGGTTCGTATCATGCCGCCAATCTGATCTGGTCCCGTGTGCCCCGGTAGGCCTCTGCCGGTGTTCTGCCGCCGAGCGCCGAGTGCGGGCGTTCGTCATCGTAGTAATCGATCCAGCGGCCGATCCCGGCTCTGGCCTCGCTGCCCGTTTCGAAGGCGTGAAGGTAGACGCATTCGTATTTCATCGATCGCCACAGCCGTTCGATGAAGACGTTGTCCATCCACCGGCCGTGCCCGTCCATCGACACCTGGATGCCGGCCGCGGTCAAGAGGCCGGTGAAACGTGGGCTGGTGAACTGGCTTCCCTGATCGGTGTTGAAGATGTCCGGCTGGCCGTAGTGTGTCATCGCCCCCTCCACGGCTTCGATGCAGAACTCGACGTCCATGGTGTTCGACAGACGCCAGCTCAGGACCTTGCGCGTTGCCCAGTCCATCACCGCCACCAAGTACAGAAAGCCGCGTTGCATGGGAATATAGGTGATGTCGCTGCACCACACCTGATCGGGGCGGTCGATGGTCAGGTCGCGTAGCAGGTACGGCCAGATCTTGTGTTCGGGATGTGGCACTGTCGTCTTCGGGCGCTGGTAAACCGCCTGCAAGCCCATCTGCACCATCAGGCGTTGATCAGCGTCTGGTGTACGCCGTGCTTGGAGACCAACTGCGATACCGTAAGCTCGCCCCGGATCGCCTCCAGCGCCACCTTCGCTTTGAACTCTGCAGAATACCGCTTCCGTTTCCCCGTCATCGGGTCCGTCCTTCTTCCTGGGCGAACCAAGCTTATCCGATTGTCCGGGAAACGGGGACCACTTCAGCTGCTCGGCTGCTTGCAACAAGGGCACCTGCGGTAACTTGAGGAACATCCGGCGGGACTCTCTGGAGGCGTCGGTGCTGAACGGGCTGCGCGCCCACCTGATGGAGCCGGCGCTGTTCAAGGAGTTCTGCGACGAGTTCACCCGCGAAATGAACCGGCTGCGCATTGAGAAACGGACCGACCACGATGCCTGGCGCCGTGAGCTGGCCAAGATCGAGAAGCAGATTGGAGGGATCATCGGCGCCATCAAGGACGGCATGTACATGCCGTCGATGAAAGCCGAGATGGCAACGCTGGAAGGGCGCAAGGCGGAACTCACCGGCATGTTGGCGAGCGCGACCGAGCCCCCTCCCCTTCTGCACCCGAACATGGCCGAGGTGTACAGGCAGCGGATCGCGGCTCTGCACGAGCGCCTGCAGTCCGAGGAAACCAAGGCTGAAGCCGCCAATATTCTCCGCAGTCTGGTCGACCAGATCACCCTGCAGCCTGACGGCAACGGGCTGGCGATCGTGCTGCGCGGCGATTTGGCGGCGATGCTGAGCTTTGCCGCGAACACAAAGAAGCCCGGCCTCCGTAGGGAGACCGGACTTGTCTGCGATCCAGGATCGCAAGCATCGTTGGTTGCGGGGGCACGCAACCAACGATTCTTGCGAATAATTGAAGCCACAATTCCCAAACTGGCAGCGTGATCTCCCTTGGAAAACAAATGGAGTCGCTGTCTCAGAAGATGGGGTCTCCAACAAACTCGGGGCGGTTCAGGCTTCAAGACCCTGAAGACGGCCTACGCAACGCTCAAGGGCTTTGAGGTGATGCGGGCGCTCCGCAAAGGCCAAGTGTACAGCTTCAACATCACCCGCGACATGCAGGGTGAGGCGCGCCTCGTCGAACGTGCCTTCAACGTCGGACCCTGCCTGTTCGCCGATGCCGTGCAGTTCATCAGCCAGCAGCCCGAACTCCAGGACGCATAGGGTTGGCGGTCATGCCCGTAACCATCATCTCGCGCCTGCCGGCAAACTTTGCAACAGAGCCTCTTGGTCAGCACGGGATGGCACCGCCCTGCTACGAACAAGCTCTCAGTGTCCCCCTTCCAGGTAGGCGGACCGCACCTCCGGGTCGGCCAGAAGCTGCGCCCCCGTCCCCGTCATCGTGATCTTCCCCGTCACCATCACATAGGCCCGGTGCGCCAGCTTCAGCGCATGGAAGGCGTTCTGCTCCACCATGAACACCGTCATCTTCTGCTCCCGGTTGATCTCCTGGATCACCTGGAAGATCTGCTTCACGATCAGCGGCGCCAGACCCAGCGACGGCTCGTCCAGCAGCAGCAGACGCGGCTG
>NZ_JALJXJ010000040.1 GCF_024170005.1 Azospirillum lipoferum | reverse complement strand
CAGCTCTATTACGGGCTGGAGCGGCTGATGAACCGGGTGGCGGCGGAGCTGGGGCTCGATCCGCTCGACGTCATCCGCCGCAACTTGGTGGCGGCCGACGCCATGCCCTACCGCACCGCGTCCGGCGGGACGCTCGACAGCGGCGACTACCGCGCGACGCTGGAACAGGCGGTGCGCGAGGGGGCGCTCGACGCGCTGAAGGCGCGGCGCGACACGCTGCGGACGGAGGGGCGGCTCTACGGCATCGGCTATGCCGCGGTGGTGGAGCCGTCGATCTCCAACATGGGCTACATCACCACCGTCCTGACCGCCGGGGAACGGCGCAAGGCCGGTCCGAAGAACGGCGCGCAGGCGACCGCCAGCGTCGCCGTCGATCCCACCGGCGGCGTGTCGGTGACGGTGGCCTCGGCTCCCCAGGGGCAGGGGCACCGCACCGTGCTGGCCCAGGTGGTGGCCGACGTCTTCGGCCTGCGCTTCGAGGACATCCGGGTCAACACCGATCTCGACACCGGCAAGGATGCCTGGTCGATCGCGTCGGGCAACTATTCCAGCCGTTTCGCCGGGGCGGTGGCGGGGGCGGCCCAGGTGGCGGCGACCCGGCTGCGCGGACGCATGGCTGCGCTGGTCGCCGGCCAACTGAATTGCCGGGCTGACGATGTGCGCTTCGCCGGCGGCAAGGTCTTTTCCGACGCCAACCCGGACAACAGCCTGTCCTTCTCCCGCGTCGCCGCGGCCGGCCATTGGGCGCCGGGAACGCTGCCCGACGGGCAGGAGGCGGCGCTGCGCGAGACCGCCTTCTGGACCCCGGAGCCGCTGAAGGCGCCGACCGACGCCGACCACATCAACAGTTCGGCCTGCTACGGCTTCATCTTCGATTTTTGCGGCGTGGAGATCGACCGGACGACGGGTGCGGTGCGGATCGACCGCTACGTCACCATGCATGATGCCGGCCGGCTGCTGAACCCGTTGCTGGTGGAGGGCCAGATCCTCGGCGGTTTCGCCCATGCCGTCGGCACTGCGCTGTACGAGGAATACGCCTATGGCGACGATGGCCGGTTCCTGTCCGGCACCTTCGCCGACTATCTGGTGCCGACCGCCTGCGAGGTACCGGTGCCCGTCATCCTCCACCGTGAAAGCCCGTCGCCGGTAACGCCGCTCGGCGCCAAGGGGGTCGGCGAGGGCAATTGCATGAGCACGCCCGCGTGCCTCGCCAACGCCGTGGCGGACGCGCTCGGCGGACCGGTGCCGTCGCTGCCGCTGACCCCGGCAAAGATCGCCGCACTGATCCATCCGCCGGAGCCACCACGTCCGACGGCGGCGGCGGGCGTGACAGCGGCACCGGCTCCGTCGGCCTCAGGCGGGCGCGGCCTGACGGGAGAAGGCAGCCGCGAGGTGCCGGCGACGCCGGAACAGGTCTGGGCCATCCTGCTCGATCCGAAGGAGTTGGCGGCGCTGCTGCCCGGCTGCGAGGCGCTGGACCTCGTCGGTGCCAACGCCTACCGGGCGGAGGTGGTGGTCGGCATCGGCCCGGTACGCGGCCGCTACACGGCGGAGGTGGCGCTGTCCAACCTCGACCCGCCCAATGCGCTGACCCTGACCGGCAGCGGCACCAGTGCACTCGGATCGGGCAGCGGCACCGGGCATGTCACGCTGGAGCGCACGCTCACCGGCACGCGCGTCACCTACCGCTACGGCGCGTCGGTCGGCGGCAAGGTCGCCGCGGTCGGCGGCCGGATGCTCGACAGCGCGTCGCGCCTGCTGATCGGCCAGTTCTTCGAGAAGCTGGTGGCGCGCGCCGGTGGCACCGCTGCGCCGGCCGAACACCCGTCGCTTCTGACACGCCTTCTACGCTTTCTGGGACTCAAGCAATGAAGCCCGCACCCTTCGATTATCTGCGGCCGGCGACGGTCACCGACGCACTGGCGGCACTGGCGGCCGGGGGTGACGACGCCCGCGTGATCGCCGGCGGCCAGTCCCTGATGCCGATGCTGAACATGCGGCTGGTGCAGCCGCGCCTGCTGATCGACCTCGGCCGCCTGGAGGAGCTTCGGGTCCTGAACGTCGAGAATGGCTGGCTGACCGTCGGCGCCGCCGTCACCCAGGCCGAGGTGCTGGCCCGCCCGACCCTGGCGCAGGAGGTGCCGCTGCTGGCCGCCGCCCTGCCGTGGGTTGGCCATTTCCAGACCCGCAACCGCGGCACGCTCTGCGGCTCGGTCGCCCATGCCGATCCCAGCGCCGAGACGCCGCTCTGTCTGGTCGCCACCGGCGGTGAGGTGGTGCTGCGCAATGCGAAGCGCCGCCGCACCGTCGCCGCCGCCGATTTCTTCCTGGGGCCGCTGACCACGGTGAAGGCGGCGGACGAAATCGTCGAATGCGTCCGCTTTCGCCTGGCCCGGCCCGGCAGCGGCCATGCCTTCCGCGAGCAGTCGATGCGGCATGGCGACTTTGCCATCGCCGCCTGCGCCGCCACCGTGGACGAACGCTCCGCCAGCCTCACCGTCGGCGGGGTGGCCGACCGCCCGACGCTGCGGTCCTGGCCGCTCGTTGCCGGTGGGTTGCCGCCCGACCTCGACAAGGCGCTGAACGCCTTCGCCTGGGATCTCGGTGGCGACGATGACCAGCACGCCACCGCGCGCTACCGCCGCGACCTCGTCCGCCGGATCGGCCGTACCGTCCTTGAAGAGGCCCTGTCATGCCGCCGCTGACATCCACATCCGCACTGACGGCGGAGGAGCGCCATGCCGTCTCCATCGTCCTGAACGGCAAGCCGCGCACCGGCTACGCCAATCCGCGCCTGCTGCTGAGCGATTTCCTGCGCCACGAACTGGGCGCCCACGGCACCCGCGTCGGCTGCGAGCACGGCGTCTGCGGCGCCTGCACCGTCCGCATCGACGGCGTGGCGGTCCGCGCCTGCCTGACCCTGGCGGTGCAGGCCGACGGCCGGCGCATCGACACCGTCGAAGGGCTGGCGGAGGCCAACGAGGGGCGCATGACCGCGCTCCAGGAGGCGTTCCGCCGGCATCACGCCCTGCAATGCGGCTTCTGCACGGCCGGCATCCTGATGTCGCTGACCGATTACCTGGGCCGCAATCCCAAACCCACCGAAGAGGAGCTACGCGACATGCTGAGCGGCCATCTTTGCCGCTGCACCGGCTATGCCGGCATCGTCCGCGCCGTGATGGAGGTCACGGGCCAAGCAACGGCCTCAGAGCCCATAGGCGAGGAGGCCGCCCATGTTTGACCTCGGCCGCAGCATTCTGGCCAGCGCGGAGCGCAGCCCTGGCGCCCTGGCCGTCGTCGATGGCGATCTGCGCCTGACCTACGCGGAGTGGCTGGAGCGCATCCGCCGTCTGGTCGGCGCCTTTGACCGGCTCGGCCTGCATCCCGGCGACCGCATCGCCACCGCCCTGCAGAACAGCTGGGAGATGGCGACCATCCATTGGGCCTGCCAGTTGGCCGGCATCGCCGTGGTGCCGCTGAACTGGCGGGTGAAGGCGGACGAGCTGGATTATTGCCTGCCCAACGCCGAGGTGCGCGCCCTGTTCTATCAGGACGTGTCGGCAGAGGCCGTCGGTGAGTCCGCCGCGGCGCGGGCGCTGCCCCGCAT
>NZ_JALJXJ010000039.1 GCF_024170005.1 Azospirillum lipoferum | reverse complement strand
AGCTGCTGCGGCTGGACAGCGTCGGCGTCACCGACAACTTCTTCGAACTGGGCGGCGACTCCATCCTCTCCATCCAGCTGGTCAGCCGCGCCCGCGCCCTCAAGTCGCTTGGGGTGTCCTTCAAGCTGCGCGACCTGATCCGCAAGCCGACGATCGCCGAACTGGTCGGTACGGTCTCTGAAGCGGGATCGCCGAAGGCCGGACCGTCTCCGATCCTGGCGCTGAATCGGCAGATGCCTGGACAGCCGCCGCTGGTCTGCGTCCATGCCGGTTTCGGCACGGTCTTCGATTACGAGCCGCTCGCCCGTCGGCTGGAGGGGCGGCGTGGCGTCCTGGCGATCCAGTCGCGCATGCTGCTCGATCCGGCATGGCGTGACCGCTCGCTGGAGGAGATGGCCCGGGACTATGTCGACCTGCTGCGCGAGCGGCAGCCGCAAGGGCCCTACCATTTGCTCGGCTGGTCGCTGGGAGGAACGCTTGCTGCGCTGATGGCGGCGGAACTTGAACGCCGGGGAGAGACCGTCCGGCGGCTTGCCCTGCTCGATCCCTTCGTGCCGTCGCCGAAAAACGGCGAGCAGGGCAGCGAGCCAGGACTGGACGACTGGCGCGACGATCTGGCCGGCTTCCTGTCGGTGATGCTGCCGGGCGCTCCCGTCGTCCGACCGCAGGACGAACGGGAGGCGGTGGACGCGATCCGAAGCGTCGTCTCCCAGTCGCTCGATGCCCCTCGGATCCGTACCGCCGAAGGGTTGGGGGTCGCGATGGGGGTGGATGAGCTGACGCAGGCCTTCCTGACGGCCCGCCATCTGAAGCGCCTGTCCGCGGCGCAGCCTGCCTGCCTGCCTGTCGCCGCCGCCGCGCAGGGCTGGTGGATCGCCGGCCGCGACGCCGACCGGCTGCGGCTGGAGGCACAGCTCGGCGGGAGCGCAATGCCGTGGCGGACGCTGCGCTGCGATCATTTCGAGGCGCCGCGCGACGAGGGCTTCCTGGCGGAGATGCTGGAAGAGATTCTGGCTGGCGGTGCGGGATCGCCGGCGGCCCGGCCCGACACCACGACAACCAACCTGGCGGATGCCGCGGAATGAGCGTGTCCATCCGAACCCGGAGCAACGATCCATGGCAGTGAACCCCGATATCGCCGCCTTCCTCGCGCTTGCGGCGGGAGGGCGCGAAGACGGTAGGGTGAAGCCGATGCACGCCCTGTCGCCGGTGGAGGCCCGGCTTGCCTTCGAGCGCACCTCCCGCATGATGGATCCCGGCGGCGAGCCGGTGGGCAGGGTGGAGGATCTGTCGATCCCGGCCCGTGACGGTGTCGATCTGCCGGCCCGTCTCTATGTGGCCGGCCCGACCGTGGTGCCAGGTCCGGTGCTGCTCTTCTTCCATGGCGGCGGCTATGTCGTCGGCAGCCTCGATTCCCATGACGGGCTTTGCCGGTCGATCGCATCGAAGAGCGGGGTCGCCGTCCTGTCCGTCGGTTACCGGCTGGCTCCGGAACATCGTTTCCCTACGGCCTTCGACGATGCGTTGGACGCGCTGGGCTGGCTTGGCAGGGAAGGTGCCGGGTTGGGGATCGACGCCGGGCGGCTGGCGGCGGGGGGCGACAGCGTCGGCGGCAGTCTCGCCGCGGCGATCAGCCTGCGGGCCGCCACGGATCCCGACCTGCCTCGCCCACGGCTTCAAGTGCTGATCTATCCGGTGACCGACGCCACCGCCGACACCGGCTCGCTGCAGCGCTATGGCGAAGGGCATCTGCTGGAGCGGGCGACGCTGGACTGGTTCTATTGCCACTACGCCCGTGATGAGGCGGATCGGCGTGACGGGCGGTTCTCGCCATTGCTGGCGGAGCTGCCGCCCGGTGTCGCGTCGTCCCTGGCGCCGGCCCTGCTCGTTCTGGCCGAGTGCGATCCGCTGGTGGATGAAGGAATTGCCTATGGGCGGAAGCTGGCGGAGGCCGGCGCCGCCGTCGATGTACGGATCCATGCCGGCATGACACACGACTTCCTGAGGATGAGCGCCCTGGTGGACGAGGCGGAGGAGGCGCAGGATCTGATCGCCGATGCGTTGCGGCGGCATCTGGATGTGATCGGGTGAGTGCCGTCACCAGCTGTAGGACAGGGTCGCCAGCACCGCCCGGCGATTTCCGTAAAAGACCGAGTTGTCGTAGAAGCCCGGCGAGAAATAGCGGCGGTCGAACAGGTTGGTCGCGGTCAGGGCGATGCTGGTGCCGTCGAGCGCCGGACCGAGCCGTCCCAGATCGTAGCCGAAGCTGACATCGACCAGCAGGTAGGGGGGGACGCGCACGCTGTTCGAGGCGTTGTAGGTCGCGCCGACATAGCGCATTCCAAGGCCGGCGGTCAGGCCGCCGGCCGCTCCCTCCTCGATATGCCGCCGCAGCCAGACCGCGGCGGCATGGCGGGGAACCGAAGCCACCCGCTTTCCGGTCCGGTCGGTTCCGCCAGGATAGGGGGTGTCGCGGGTGACCTGCGCGTCGGTGAAGCTGTAGGCCGCCGTCAGCTCGGTCGCGTTGCCGAGCGCCGCCTTGCCCTCCAACTCGACGCCGCGCGACCGCGCCTCTCCGGTCTGGAGCGAATAGCCGGGGTTGTCCGGATCGGCGGTGGTCAGGCCCCGCTGGACCGCACGGAACAGGGACAGGCTGAAGAGCCCGTCGAAGCTGGCGGGCCGGTAGCGCAATCCAGCCTCCCATTGCGTTCCCCGGCTCGGTGAAAAGGGGTGGCCCTGTACGTCGCTGTCGCTGTTCGGCTGGAAGGAGGTCGAATAGCCGGCGTAAGGCGTCAGGCCGTTTCCGAACCGGTAGGCCAGCCCGGCACGCTTGGTGAAGGCCCGATCGAACTGTGTCCTTTCCAGCAGCGGGCCACCGGACAGGCGGCCGACGCTGCCGGTGTAGCTCCAGTCCAGCCGTCCGCCGAGCGTCAGCCGCCAGTTGCCGGTGGCGATCTCGTCCTGGGCATAGAGGCCGGTCTGCCGGATGCTGTCTGTCAGGTCGCGGGCCAGGATCGTATCCCAGCCGTAGGGACCGCCATAAACCGGATCGAAGACGTCGAGCGCGTTGGTCACCGTGCCGTTCCGCCGCGTCTCGTGCGCCCGGTAGCGGCCATGGTCGATCCCGGCCAGCAGGCTGTGGCGCAGCGGGCCGGTGGCGGCGCTGCCTTGCAGCTTGGTATCCACCAGCAGCGTCGAGCTGGTCTTCGGCCGGTCCTGCAGTCCGAAGCGGTAGAGGCGGTCGGCCTCCAGCAGACCCGAGGCCGCCCAGCTCGACAGATAGCCGACGCGGCTGTGGCTGTAGCGCAGGGTCTGGGTCACGGTCCAGTTCCTGGCAAGGGCGTGCCGGATGTCATAGCCCGCCGACAGGGTGCGCGAGCGGTAGGAACTCAACCCCGGATAGCCGAGAAACAGGTTCGAATCCAGGCGCCCATAGGGATTGTCCAGCACCGTCCCCGATGCCGGAAAGCTCTGCTCCGCCCCCATCTTGCGGAAATCGAGATAACTGGCGAGCAACGTGATGTCGGTTCCCTCGCCGACGGACCAGGACAGGGCGGGTGCGACATAGAGGCGGTCGTCCGGCGTGTGTTCGACCTGGGTGCCGCTTCGCCGTGACAGCATCGTCAACCGATAGCGGAGTGTCCCTTCGGTGTCGATCCGGTCGCCGAGATCGGCCGTGACCTGACGCCGGTCATGGCTGCCACTTTGCAGCTGGAGCCGATGGAACGGGCTTGCGGTCGGGCGCTTGCTGGTCAGGGAGATGGCGCCGCCGGGCGGCATCGCGCCATAGAGCGTGGAGGTCGGTCCCTTCAGCACCTCCACCCGCTCCATGCCGAAAGGCTCGTATTCAATCCCATAGGGATTATAGCCACTGCGCAGCCCGTCGATCATGACGGACTCCGAACTCTGGCGGAAGCCGCGGACGAAGACGTCGATGGCTCCCTGCCCGCCGGGATAGTCAATGGGATGGACCCCGGCGCTGTAGGCGAGCGCGCCGTTGATGTCCTGGACGTCGCGCTGGTTCAACTCCTCCCGCGTGACGATGGACAACCCTTGCGGCTGATCCTCCACGGGCGTTGCGGTTTTGCCCGCACTGCGGCCGTGTGCGGGATTCCGCGCCGCCTGCCCGGCGGACGGCGTGCTGCCCTCCACCATCAGGCCCGGAAGCAAACCGGGATTTTCCTGTAGCCGGCCGATGGTTACCACCCGGTCCCGTATTTCGAAGGCGAGATCGGTGCCGCTCAGCAGGATGGACAGCGCGACCGTGGGGTCCATCCGTCCCGACAGGGTTTGCGACCGGCGATCGGATATGAGATCGGGGGTGTAGAGTATCTGTAGGCCGGTTTGGCGGCCGAAGCTGGTCAGCGCCTCCCGAAGGGGCAGGGCAGGGATCTCCAGCGGTATTTCCTGCGGTGCCGGCCGTATGGTGCCGGTCGGAGCGGGAACCGGTTCGATGGAGGTCGAAAGGGCAGGAGCTGACAAGACCAGCGACGCTGCCCAGGCAGCCGCCCAGCCGACGGCCACCCAGCCGACCGTGACCCGGCAGACCGTCAGCCGGCCGAGCGCAGGAGGTTTGAGGCGGGCACTGCGGCTTCGGGTGGTCGGGCGGAGCCCCGCGAGACGATCGTTCATCCAAAGCCCCTGCAACGCACACTGGAAACCGCGCAGGGAAATTCTGCCGTTTCCCTGTTTGCAAATGATTGTCAGTTGCATTAGTCTGCGGCGGCTTGTCAAGCCATCGGGATTGCAAACCCGCTGCGGCTTCACTCTGCACAAGGAGTTCTTCATGCGACAGGCAGGATCCGTCGAAAGCCAAACCCTGTGCGACGTCTTCACCACGCACCGGCGGTCGTTGATCGGCCTTGCCGAACGGATCACCGGTTGCCGTCATCATGCCGAGGATGTTGTCCAGGACGCCTTTCTTAAACTTCTGGGAGCGGAGTCGACCAGTTCCATCCGGGCCAAGGCGGGCTACCTGATGATGGTCGTCCGCAATCTGGCCATCGATCATTACCGCCGGAAGGGCATGGAGTCACGTTTGCTCGCGGTGGAAGAGGAGGGGCAGTCGGTCGGCACGCCGGACGCAGCCTCGCCGGAAAGCGTGAGCGTAAACCGCCAACTCCTGCAGACGCTCGAATCCGCCTTGGCCGATCTGCCGGAGCGCACCCGCTATGCCTTCGAAATGCACCGCATCCACGGCCACAGCCAGAAGGACATCGCGGTGACGCTCGGCGTATCGCCGACGCTGGTCAACTTCATGATCCGCGACGCGCTGATCCATTGCCGCAAGACGATGAAGCGAGTCGATCCGTCTTCCTGAACGACCGGTCGGCTACCGTCGGCATCCATCCGGAGCATCGCATGAGAGGGCACGGTTGCAAATTCGTCCTGTAATAGGCACGAAATGATGGCTGTCGGCATCGCCGCCGCTGCTACGCGGCTGGGAGTTCGAACCGCTGGCTGATGAACTGCACGGCCTTGTCGAGCACGCCGGGTCCTAGCTTCATCGCCGGTTGGATGGACTGGCCACTCTGTTGGGAACATCGACTGTTTTGTGTTGCCAACGCTGCTGATGCCGGGCGGTCAAACTCCGCCTGGGCGAAATACCCCGACGCCTTGCGTAGAATCTCGTTCGCTTTTAGCAAGTCCTGGACCTCGACCGTCCTTTCCCGGCGGGGCCGGGAAAGGATGATGTTGGCCCGTCGGCGGTTTGGGGCTGTCAGTGTTCAGAGTCCCTTGAAGACGGGCTTGCGCTTCTCGTGGAAGGAGGCGACACCCTCCTTGAAGTCCTCCGAGCCGCGCAGGCGGCCATAGGCCTGCCCCTCGATCTCGATGGCGCCGTTGACCGAGACGTTGTTGCCGCTGTTCAG
>NZ_JALJXJ010000038.1 GCF_024170005.1 Azospirillum lipoferum | reverse complement strand
GACGGGCTGCGGGGCCGCAACATCGCCGACGGGCGGATCCATGCCGAGGCCTTCGGACCGTCGTCGTTGAAACGCACGGCCGATGCCGGCGCCGCCCCCGCCGTCCGTCCTCCGCCGTCGACCAGACCGGTCCCCGTGGCCTTCATGACGTCCCTGAAGGAGGACCGCTGGACACCCGCCTCCGGCACCTTGCTGGAACTGGCGGAAGCCCGCGGCCTGGAGCCCGAGTACAGCTGCCGCGAAGGCACCTGCGGCACCTGCCGCACCAAGCTGCTCAAGGGTTCGGTGACCTATGTCCGCGAACCCGGCGCCAGCGTCGCCGACGACGAGGTCCTGATCTGCAGCGCCGTGCCTGCCGAAGTGGGGCCGGACGGGGAAAACCGCATCCAGCTCGCCCTCTGACCCGATTCCTAAAGCCAATCTCAAGCCCCATTGCTGCCCTCAACGCAACAGTCCCTTCCTCCTTTCCGGCATTCAGCGCCGCAGAGGTTGGGGCCATCCTGACTGGGACGTGAGCAGTGCTCCCCCACACAACCGGAGAAAAGACGATGTCCTACATTCCCACCCCCGCGATCATCGAAGACGCCCCCGAGGCATCGCGCCCGATCCTGGAGGGCGTGCAGAAGCAGCTCGGCCGGGTGCCGAACATCTTCCGCCTGGTCTCGAACAGCCCGGCGGCGCTGGGCGGCTGGACCGCCTTCCAGGGC
The DNA here is from genome assembly GCF_024170005.1 of Azospirillum lipoferum. GTDB lineage: Bacteria > Pseudomonadota > Alphaproteobacteria > Azospirillales > Azospirillaceae > Azospirillum > Azospirillum lipoferum. The sequence goes on along the minus strand of NZ_JALJXJ010000038.1, from coordinate 6,541 downwards.
GCTCTCGGCAAGGGCAGGCTGCCGCTGGCGACCCGCGAACGGATCGCGCTCGCCATGGCCGAAGTGAATGGCTGCGATTATTGCCTGTCCGCCCACACCTTCACCGGCTCCAAGTTCGCGAAGCTCGACGACAGCGAGATCGCGGCCAACCGCCGCGGAAGCTCGAACGATCCCAAGGCTGCGGCGGCGGTGGAGTTCGCCAAGGCACTGGCCGTTGCCCGCGGCGCCGTCGGGCCGCAAGCGATCGAGGCGGTCCGCGCCGCCGGCTACGGCGATGCGGAGATCCTCGAGATCATTGCGCATGTCGCCCTCAACACCTTCACCAACTACGTCAACGAAGCGCTGGGAACCGAGATCGACTTCCCCCGCATCGACGGCCTCGCCGCGTGACCTGAAGCACGGGTGGCAACTCCCCTGCCGCCCGTCTCCCCTGCCCATTTTACCCATCTCCCATTTTACCCATCTCAAGGAGCACTCCATGTCCCGTCCGCCGCTTCCCCCCTTCACCGAAGAATCCGCGATCGAGAAGGTCCGGCTTGCCGAAGACGGCTGGAACAGCCGCGATCCGGCGAAGGTCGCTCTCGCCTACACCGAGGACAGCCGCTGGCGGAACCGCGCGGAATTCGTGACAGGCCGTGCCGAGGTCCAGGCCTTCCTCACCCGCAAATGGAACAAGGAACTCGAATACCGGCTGATCAAGGAACTCTGGGCCTTCGCGGGAAACCGCATCGCTGTGCGCTACGCCTACGAGTATCGCGACGACAGCGGCCAGTGGTTCCGCGCCTATGGCAACGAGAACTGGGAGTTCGCCGAGGACGGGCTGATGCGCGCCCGGCACGCCAGTATCAACGAACACCCGATCGCCGAGGCGGACCGCAAGTTTCATTGGCCGCTCGGCCGCCGACCGGACGACCATCCCGGTCTCAGCCATTTCGGCTTCTGACGCCGACATCTCCGACCGAGGATTGCCGTCATGGCTGGATTCACTCTCAACGAGCGGGCGCGGTTGTCGATCGAACTCGCTCTGACCGCCGGCAGCGGAGACGTACCGCTGCTTTTGCGGCAGGATGCCGACGCCACCAGGCTCGGTCTGACCAGAGCCGAAGTCGATGTGGCGAGAAAGGGATCCAGCTTCGACTTTCCCATCTCACAGGCGATAGCACTTGCACTCGCGTCGAGCGACGAGGATCGCGCGGTGCGGCGGGAGCGGGCAGCGAGGGCCGGGATCGACGGCCCCGCCTGCCTGGAGATCGAACATTTGGCAGCGGCCTTGATGAAACGTCCATCAACGAAGGCTCGGCATCATGGACTCTGACCTTGGACTCTCCATCCTGCGGCCCTTCGCGGCGGTCGCTGTGCTGCTGCATCCCCTACGGCATCCATCCAAACTCCGTTTGCCGAACCGGCAATCGCCCGGCTATTACGAGGAGATGCTGAAGCGGGATCCTGGTGCCGGTTCAGAGTCACTCATGAAAATCCTTTGAGCGTGCGGGAGGCAGCGGCAGATGGATCGTTGGCAGGCGATGAAGGTTTTCGCGAAGGTGGCGGAGACCGGGAGCTTTGCCGAGACCGCCCGCCTCATGCACCTGAGTGCGCCCGCGGTGACGCGTGCCGTGGCTTCCCTCGAGGATGTGATCGGTGCCAGACTGTTCGTCCGCACGACCCGTTCGGTCAAGCTGACTGAAGCGGGCACCCGTTACTTCGAGGATTGCCGCCGGATCCTCTCCGACATCGCGGAGGCGGAGGCTGCGGCGGGCGGTTCCTATGCCAACCCCACCGGAACGCTCGCCGTCACGGCCTCCGCGCTCTTCGGGCAGATGTATGTGCTGCCGATCATGACCGAATTCCTGAACAGCCATCCGGGGATGCGTGCCCGGACGCTCTTCATCGATCGGCCCGTCAACATCGTCGAGGAAGGCATCGATGTCGCGGTGCGGATCGGCCATCTGCCGGATTCGGGCTTCACCGCCATCAAGGTCGGTACGGTCCGGCGGGTGATCTGCGGCTCGCCGTCCTATTTCGAGCGCCATGGCGTCCCGACGGTGCCGGCCGACCTCAAAAGCCATCGGATCGCGGCTTCGACCAGCGCATGGGCATCCCCGGAATGGCGGTTTGCCGGGGATCAGCGGGTGACGATCGACCCTGTCCTTCAATGCAACACCAACGAAGCGGTGATCGCAACCGCCAAGGAAGGCTGGGGTCTGACGCGGGTTCTCCATTATCAGATCGGCCCGGCCCTCGTTGAGGGGCATCTGCAGATTGTGCTCGGCGATTACGAGGAACCGCCATTGCCCATCCATATCCTCTACCCAGAGGGGCGCCATGCTCCCGCGAAGGTGAGGGCATTCATCGATCTGGCGGTGGCGCGCCTGCGGGAGAACCGTCTGCTGAACTAGTCATTCTCGTCCGAAGTATCGTTGGACGGTTCCGGTCAGCGGGACCGCCGCCACTGGTTCCCGCTGAACATGCCGCCGCGGTAGACCTCAGCCTTGGTATCGATCGAGAACAATACGACATCGGACGCTTCCAATCCGGTCGGATGGCTATCGAACCCGGCTGTGAACACGCTTTCGCCTTCCGAGATATTCTCGTTCCCCAGGGCGATCTTTCCGCTGAAGACGTAAAGCAGGATATTCCTTCCCGCCTCGGTGGCCGGCAGTCGCAATTCAACGCCATCGCTGATCCTGGCGTCGAAGACCCTGACATCGGATCGTACCGCCAGCGGGGCCTCCCCCGGCCCGGCGATCAGACGCCAGCCATCGACGCTGCTCTCCTCCCGGAAATCGTGGAACTGCACCATCGGCTCAAGATCGGGTGCCTTCGGCCGCAGGAATATCTGCAGCGCCTGCACCGGGCGGTCGCCAAGCATCAGTTCTTCATGTTGAAAGCTATGGCCGGCGTTCATCATCATGAAGTGCGTCTTGTCGAGCCTCTTCTCATTTCCGACCGTGTCGCGATGGAGCATCTCGCCGCTGCGGATGTAAGTCAGTATCTCATCGTCCTTGTGCGGGTGCATGCTTATGAGGTGGCCGGGTTGAACCTGGGCGCGATCGATCCTGCCGATGGGGCCGATCCCGCTGTCGTCTGACGTGAGCGTCAGTCCGGGATACAGGATCTCGACGCCGAAGCCTTGCCTGAAGTCGCCGTGCATCCGGCCTGCAGGAATCCTGGTCATGGTCATGGAAGTCATCCTCCGATCCCGGCGCGGGCTCTGCCGCCCGCGCCGAACACGGGTATCCTGTATTCAATGGTAGTTCAGGATGCCGACGAGCTTCTGGCCGAGCGGGCTCGTCCAGTCGACGGCAAGCTCGGAGATGATCTGGTCGACGGTCGTGATGACCGCGCCGGCCTTTTCCATGCGCCGCAGCGCGATGTCGTCGCCGTACCTGGTGTAGGAGGCGGACGCGTCGGCCGAGACCTGGACTTCGTAGCCCTCGTCGAGCATCTGCAGGACCGGGAAGGTGACGCAGATCTCCGTCGTCACGCCTGCGACGAACAGCTTCTTGCGGCCGATCCCCTTGACGGCCTGGTTGAAGCCGTCGTGGTGCATGGCGTTGACGATGCCGGGACGCTTGATGCGGGCTGCGAAGGCCTCGGGCAGGATCGCTTCGAGTTCCGGCAGCAGCGGCCCCTGGATCTGGTCTTCCATGCTTGATGTCAGGATGGTCGGAATGTTGGCGGCCTTGGCGATGCGGGCGAGCTTCAGCGCGTTCTGCTTGACCAGGTTGATGTCGTGCGAGTGGGTCCAGGCCATCGTGCCGATCTGGTGGTCGATCAGCAGCATGGCGGAATTCTCCGGGGTGAAAACGTTCTTGTGCATTGCCGTGTTCCTTTTTCATGTCGGCGGCGGTGGGTGACAGTGGTTTCGATCCGCTCGATGACTGGAATCTAGCGTTGCGATTAACGGCACGGTATCCCTATGAAAAGCCACTCTATGGAACGAAAATTGGAACACGGGAATGATCAGCTTCGAGGACATGCAGACCTTCGTCGAAGTCGCCGACGGCGGCGGAATCACGGTCGCCGCAAGGCGTCTCGGCCTGCCGAAGTCGATCGTCAGCCGACGGCTGGTCCGCCTCGAGAGCGAGCTTGGCGTCCAGCTTCTGGCGAGGACGACGAGAGGCGCCTCGCTCACGGAGGCGGGTGTTTCCTTCCGCGAGCACGCCGCCCGCATGTGCCTTGAGATGGACATCGCCCGCGAGGAGATGCTGCCGACCGGAGAGTTGAGGGGACGGCTGCGCGTGGCGGTTCCCTCGTCCTTCGGTCCCGGACACTTCGCGCCGGCGCTCGCCGAACTCGCCCGGCGGCATCCGCTCCTGCAGCTTCACGCCCATTACAGCGACCGATATGTTGATCTGGTGGCGGAAGGCTTCGACTGCGGCATACGGGTTGGCTACCTCCAGGATTCGAACCTGACGGCGAGAAAGATCGGCGCCTTCGCGGCCGGCCTGTTCGCCAGCCCGGAATACCTGCGGGTCCACGGCGTCCCGCAGAAACCCTCGGACCTGCTAGACCATCAGGCGATCCTGCAGGGAACCGAAAGCTGGAAGGTGTCCGACGGCAGCAGGACGGTCGTCGTCAACGGCCAGGGGCGGTTCAAGGCGGACAGCGCCGTGGGCATCGCCGAAGGGACGGCGGCCGGACTGGGCGTCGCGGCGCTCCCTGTCGTAATCGCGCAAAGCTACGTGACCGCAGGCGCCCTCGTGCCGATCATGGCGGAATACGGCCTGCCGGAAATCGGCGTCTACATCGTCAGGCCGCCGGGATCGCACGTATCCAGGAAAGTCAGGGTGCTGATCGACTTCTTCGTGGAGCGGTTTTCGGCGAACTCCGGAACCGGTCAGCGGGATGTGGGCTAGCCCTTTGTGGACAGGCGCCGCTCCTGAAACGCAACACCCCAGTCCCGCATGGCCATCAGTACGGGCGCGAGAGTCTGCCCGAACGGAGTGAGCGAATACTCCACGCGCGGAGGGACCTCGGCGAAGACTTCACGGGCGACGATCCCGTCGGCTTCGAGTTCGCGGAGTTGCATCGTCAAGGAGCGCTGGCTCGGGTCTCCGACCAGGCGGCGCAGCTCGCCGAAACGGCGCGGACCATCGAGGAGACGGTAGATGATCATCGGCTTCCACTTGCCTCCGGTGACGTCGACGGTGGTTTCGACGGGGCATTTCCGGCCAACGGTCATCGATCACTCCAATAGTGTACTTTCTATCCCTATAGGCAGAACTGTTGCCTACTTGCAAGTTCGCCTGCGTCGCACCTAGCTGGAGGCAGCCAATTCGAGAGGTGCGTCATCATGCGGGCTGCTTTCTATGACAGACAGGGAACTGCGAGGGAGGTGCTGACCGTCGGCGACCTGCCCGATCCGCAGCCGGGAGCCGGGGAGGTCCGGGTGAGGGTGGTCGCCTCCGGCATCAACCCTTCCGACATCAAGACGAGGACCGGTTTTGGCGGCAAGGCCATGCCGTTCCCGCGGATCGTGCCGCATCAGGACGGAGCGGGCGTCATCGACGATGTCGGCCCCGGCGTGCCTTCGGAACGCATCGGCGAGCGGGTCTGGATCTACATGGCGCAGACGGGGAGGGCGTTCGGTACCGCGGCCGAATTCGTCGTCGTGCCTTCGGTGCAGGCCGTCAGGCTTGCCGACACCGTGTCCTTCGAGATCGGCGCGTCCCTCGGCGTCCCGGCGATGACCGCGCACCGGTGCCTGTTCGCGGACGGCGACCTGCGCGGCAGGCGGGTTCTCGTCCAGGGCGGAGCGGGCGCCGTGGGCAATGCGGCGATCCTCCTTGCGAAATGGGCAGGGGCCTGGGTGGCAGCAACGGTGAGCCGCGACGAACAGGCGGATGTCGCCCGAGCGGCCGGTGCGGATCTCGTCGTCAACCGGCATGAGGAAGACGTCTCCCAGGCGGTGAGATCCGCGACCGCCGGCCACGGAGTCGACCGCATCGTCGACGTGGACATCTCCGCCAACATCGACGTGGCGATCGCCTGTCTCGCACGCGACGGCGTCATCTCGGCCTATTCGACGAAATCGCCGCAGGCCTCTCTCGCGATCCCGTTCTTCCCGGCACTGCTAGGCGGCTTCTCGTTCCGTTTCGTCTACGTCTACACCATGCCGGAAGCAGCGATGCGGCAGGCGGCCGAGGAGGTCTCCGCCTGTGCCGCATCCGGAGCCTATGCCCCGCGGATCGTCAAGACATATGACCTCGACGCAGTGGCCGAAGCACATGAGTTCCAGGATAGCGGCAAGGCGGTCGGAAAAATCCTTGTCCGATTACAAAACTCGTGACGCGTGCAGTGCAAGCACCGCTCCATGGATTGATCGTCACGAGACCATGGTTTTCGGTTCCAGAATCGCCTTGGTTAAACACGTCGTACTCGCGACCGATTCTGGACTGAAGTGGTCCCCGTTTCCCGGACAGTTTGGCGGCTGGAATAAGCTCGGTTCGGGTTCGTATCATGCCGCCAATCTGATCTGGTCCCGTGTGCCCCGGTAGGCCTCTGCCGGTGTTCTGCCGCCGAGCGCCGAGTGCGGGCG
>NZ_JALJXJ010000037.1 GCF_024170005.1 Azospirillum lipoferum | reverse complement strand
GATAGGCAGGGCGGGCGTACTTGCTCAGAGGTACGGGGAGCGCGCGGCGCGCCACAACATGGGCCAGCCGCGCAAAGCACAGCAGATGATTCTCCGTGATACCCGGCAGATGGGCATCACACCGTCAGATCGCGAGGCTTTCGACAGAGCAAGGCACTCTAAGGAAAGGCTGCAGTCACGATTGTGGCCACCCTTCATTCGTCAAGGCTACATGACTTGTGATCGACGTCTAATCTCGACGGGCTCCCGTATGTAAATCGGCGTGGAGCTCTGACGCCGACCGGTACGGAAAGGCGTTGTTAATAATGCAGATAATGGGGTTCCAGCTGCGCACTGTTTCACACCTGTCCACCTGCCCGGTACACACTGATAATCGCAGTCCCGCTCGCCGGCCGGGGCGCGTTGTCCGCGGGCGGCTACCTGGTCGTGCTGTACGGGAAGCTGCCGCCGATCGTGCCGCAAGGCTCAGTGCTCTATGCCGTCCTGCACATGGCGCACGCGATCCAAGCGCTCCTGCTGTTCTCCACCGTCCTTGCCCATCTTGGGGGCGCGCTGGGCCACGCGCGGATATTCCGCGACGGGGTATTCGAAAGCATGGCCTCGCTCAGAGCCGGGGCCACCCGATAGAACCTCCAATGAGCGGCCAAAGCCCCGTTCACGCTGGCTTGACAACGGCTGAAGCTCTATATCTCGGAGTAGCAGCAAACGTCCAAGCAGGCGGATAGTGTTCTGATCATGATTTCTGAACCTTTGCGTGTAGAGGCCGGGCGGGCAAGATTGATCGTGGTCGAAGACGATGTCGTCACGCGTTCCATGATCGCCCGTTATTTCACGCGTGAGGGTTTTTTCGTCGAGGAAGCCGACAGCGTCGGCGAATGCCGATCGCTTCTGAAACAGGGGTCGGCTGATCTTGTGTTCATCGACATCTATCTGCCCGATGGCAGCGGCCTGGCCCTCGCCCAGGAGCTCCGGGCGGCCAGCCCGGTCGGCATCATCTTCGTCACACAACATGATTGTGATACCGACCGGATCGTCGCCCTGGAGTTGGCGGGCGATGATTACGTGACCAAGCCGGTCAATCTGCGCGAACTCTTGGCGCGAACCCGCGCCCTGCTGCGCCGGCGAGCACTGGAGTACAGTGCCGCCCGCCGCAGCGCGATCATTGTCATCGGGCCTTGGCTGGTCGATCTGACCCGACGCGAGGTGGCCACCTGCAATGGAGAGCCGATCCACCTGACCCGGGCCGAGTTCGACCTGCTTGCCGCGCTCGTGGAGGCGGATGGACGACCGCTCAGCCGCGACTATCTGATTGAAGTGGTGAGCAACCGCACCCTTCTGGGCGATCTGCGTACGGTGGATTCGTTGGTTGCGCGCCTGCGCCGGAAACTGGTGCTGGACGATGGCATGCTGATCATCGTCACTGTTCCGGGGGTTGGCTACAAGCTCGGTCTGACGAGATCCTGAGAGTGCCCGTGGCCGCGACGCGCAGCGGCGAGGAGCGCATCGAGTGACTCGCGGCGCAGGTTCCGCAGAGCAGCGATCCGTTCACGGTCCTGGTCAGGGACACACCCCGCCTCCCTTTCCAGCGTCCAGGCGGCCGAGGCCAAATCAACCAAGCCGAAGGAGCCCGCCGCACTGCGCAAGCGATGGGCGAGGGCTTTGACCGCCGCCCGATCCTCGCGGGCGGCGGCATCCTCCAGCTCATCGATCGTCCGTCGCGATGTCCGGGCGACCAGCCGCCCCAGCCGGACCAATTCGCCGAAGCCCAGCACCTCCCGCTGGACGGAGAGGTATGGCAGGTCGAGGCGATGGCCCATTGCACCATCGCCAGTGGGGGCAGCGGAAGCGGGCTTGGGGGACTGTGCTTCGGCCACAAGTGTGCGGCGCAGCCTGTCGGCGCGGAGGGGCTTGGTCAGGATCTCCTCGATTCCGACGCTCTGGCACCGTTGCCGGGTGTCATCGGTGAGGTCGGCCGTCATCGCAATGATCCGCGGCGGCTTGGGCAGCGCAAGTGCCCGGATGCGCCGTGTCAATTCGATGCCATCCCCTCCCGGCATGTGCAGATCGGTCAGGATGACATCGAATGATGCCGCGCCGGCGGCCTCGACCGCGGTGGGTCCATCCCCGGCGACGACCACATGGTGACCGATGCGGCTGAGCAGGCCGACGCCGACCTCGCGGTTGACCGCATCGTCGTCCACCAGGAGGATCGACAAAGCCCCGCTTGGCGGAAGCGGCAACTCGGCGGCCGGCTCCACGGCGGCGGGCTCGACCGGCACGATCAGATGGAACGTGCTTCCGACGCCCACGACGCTGTCCACGCTCAGGCTCCCTCCAAGCATCAGCGCGATCCGCCGGCAAATCGCAAGACCCAGTCCGGTTCCTCCGAACCGGCGGGCAATCGAGTGGTCGGCTTGCCGATATTCCTGGAAGATCGCCTCGTGCAGGTGGGGTTCGATGCCGATGCCGGTGTCCGCCACGCGGAGGTGCAAGGCCTGCCCCACCCCACCGTCGCCGGACGTGACGGCGATGGAGACGGTGATTTCACCCTGTGCCGTGAACTTGACGGCGTTGCCCAGCAGATTGTGCAGAACGCGGGTGATCCGGGTCCGGTCGCTGCGAATCCGGGGCGGCACGTCGGACGCAACCACACAGGCGATGGCGACCCCCTTTGCCGCGGCCTGCGGCCGGTACAGCTCCACCCCCCAATCGGCCAGACGACGCAGATCGATGTCCGCCATCTCGGGCGTTTCGCTGTCGGCCTCGTAGCGGCCATACTCAAGAACGCTCTCGATCAGGCTGAACAGAGTATCGCCGGCCTCCTTGGCGATTTCCAGCCAACGGCGCTGCCTGTCGTCCAGCCCGCGGTGGTCGAGCAGCTGCAGCACCCCTAGCAGTCCGTTCAGGGGGGTGCGGATCTCATGGCTGGCGACGGCGAGAAAACGGGATTTCGCGCGGTTGGCGGCTTCCGCCTGTTCTTTCGCCTGACGGGCGCGGGCCTCCTCCTCGATAGCGTGAGCATGCGCAACCTTCACCTCAGCCGTCCGCTCGGCGATCTGGCGTTCCAATTCGCGCTGACGGTGGCGCAGGTAAGCCGTCCGCATCTGGACGGCGGCGTACAGCAGCGTCAATCCCAGCAAGGCGGCAGCCAAGCGGAACCAAGCGGTCTGGTACCAGGCGGGCAGCACCCGCAAATCCAGCGCCAGGGTCTTGTTGCTCCAGACTCCGGCACGATTGCTACCCCGAACCATCAGGCGGTACGAGCCGGGCGGCAGATTGGTGTAGACCGCCTTGCGGTGGTCGGCCTCGACATCGATCCAGTCCGTGTCGAAACCTTCCAGGCGGTAGGCGTAATGGTTGCGCTCCGGTGCGGAGTAGTCCAGAGCGGCGAACTCGACCTCCACGCTGCGATCCTCCGGCCTCAGCGTGACCGGCGCCGCATCTTCCGCCTTCGGCACCGGCACCGGGAGACCGCCAACGCGCATGCCCGTCGCCATCACCGGCGGCAGGAAGTCCCAATCCCGCACGCCGTTGGGCCTGATGACGGTCATCCCGCCGAAGCCGCCGAGAAGCAGCGTGCCGTCCGGCAGGCGGGCACCCGATCCAGCCCAATGGGTGCGGATACCCGCTCCGTCCATGGGTCCGAACTTGCGGATGGCCAGGGTTCCGGGATCGACGGCGGCCAGACGATCGCCACTGCCTACCCAGACCATTCCGGCACGGTCCTCCAGCAGGACGGTGATGGTGTCGTGCGGAAGCCCGTCGACGCTGCCGAGGGAGCGGAATCTCATGCGTCCGTCGGATCCCGGGGCGGCATCCTCTTCCAGGATGCCGATACCGCCGGCCGTGCCGACCCAGAGGCGGCCCAGCCGGTCCTCCAGCAGGGTGTTGACGATGTCGCTGGGCAGGCTCCGGGGATCGGACGGATCGTGCAGGAAGCGGCGGAAGCCCTGCGTCCGCTCGTCGAACAGGTTCAGGCCACGCTGGGTGCCGACCCACAGCCGGCCGGCACGATCGCGCAGGACCTGTTGCACGCTGTTGTCGCTGAGGCTGTCCTTGCGGCCGGGCTCGTGGGAAAAAACGGTCACGCCGTTCCCGGAGCGGTCGATGCGCGCAAGCCCCATGCTTCCGCCAGCCCACAGCAAAGGCCCCTCCGCCATCAGGGCGAGGATATTGGCGTTGGCGAGCGGGGCGAACCGGGTCACCGTGCCCGCCCCGGGATCGATCCGGTGCAGGCCGGCCGGGGAGCCAGTCCACACCGCGCCGTCGTCGGTCGCGGCGATGGTCTGGACGATCTGGGCAGGCAGGGTTCCGTCGGCCGTCCCAGCGGCGGTCCCGGTGCCCGGGGGGAAATGAGCCACGCGGCCCGCGACCGGATCGAACAGGGCGATCCCCTCGGCCCTGAACCCCAGCCAGATGCGGCCATCGGCGCCCACGCTCATGCTGCGCACGTCCTTGCCCGGAAGGCCGGAGGGCGCGCCCGGTAGGACAGTCGCAATGCCTTGATTTCGAGGATTATGGAGGTCGACGCCGCCCAGACCGCTGACCCAGACCAGACCGGAGCTGTCGACCAGCAGGTCCAGGATGGAATCGTCCGCGAGGCCGCTGTTACGTGTGGGGTCGTTGCGGATGTGGCGGAGCATGCCGCTGGCCGTCCGCAGTTCGCGGATGCCGCCGCCGAACTCGCCAACCCACAGCGTGCCCGGTTCCGGCTCGACGATGGCGGTCACCCGCTGGCCGGAAGAAGAAAACCCGTTTACCAACCGGCCGCCACCAGCCTCATCCATGAAGCCGAGTTCACCCTTGCGGGTGCCGAACCAGACACGCCCCGCCCGGTCTTCGAAGAAACGGGTGGCCACCACCTCGGCAGCCGGCTGGAAGCGCTCGTCGCCCGCCTTGGCGGGACGCTTCATGATCCCGTGGGAGGTACCGACCCACAATGTACCCCGCCGATCGCGCAGAACGCTGCGGATTTCGCCTTTCGGCAGGCCGGAGGCGTCGGGCTCCTCGAACCGCCAGCCTCCCGAAGCCGGATCGAGGTGGGCCAGCGCGTTCTGCCCTGCCACCCAGAGGCCGCCATTGCCGTCACCGGCCATCCCGACGATCCGCCCCAAGGCCCGGTCCGGGGTCCGATGGGTGACGAACGAATCGCGTTCGGCATCGTAGTGGGCGACCAGCCCCGACACGGTTCCCACCCAGAGCCCGTTGCGGTCGTCGGGCAGGAGGACGGGCACGATGTTCTCCGGCAGGGAGGCCGGATCGCCGTTATGGCGTCCATACACCCGCATCCGATATCCGTCCCAGCGTGCCAGGCCACCGGGCGTGCCGATCCAGACGAAGCCGTCACGGTCCTGCGCCAGCGACATGCCGACGGGATAGGGAAGACCCTCGGCCGGACCGATGTGGCTGAACAGCGGGCTCGCCAGCTCGTCCCACCCCGATCGCCCACCGCCGGCACGGGCCGCGTCGCCGCCGCAGGCCAGCCAGAGGGCGGCCGCCAGCGTCACCCAGCGCCTCATGCACCCGCCTCCATCATCGCAGCGTAGGCGGCTTCCATCGCGCGGGCGAAGCGCCGTGCATCGCACAGCGGCGAGCGCAGGAGCCGCTCGCGCAGTCCGCTGCGCAACTCGGTCAGGCCCCGGGGATCCCCGGCCAGCGCGCGGGCTGCGGCGAGATAGCCGTCCGCATCGCCTGCCACGAGCTGGTCGAGGCCGACGCGATTCAGCAGGCTGGCACCGACACGCGCCGCGTGACGGTCACCGGCCAGCGTAATGACCGGCACGCCCATGAACAGCGACTCGCAGGTGGTGGTGGTGCCGTTATAGGGGAAGGGATCGAGCGCGATGTCCATCAGCCGATAGGCCGCCAGATGCTCCGCCGGGTTGGCCAGTCCCGGTAGCAGGGTCACCGAACCCGGCGGCGCCCCCGCCGTACGCAGGGCTGCACCCAGCCGGCGCCGGCTCGGGACGTCGGCAAGCCCCAACGCCTTGACCACCAGCCGCGCACCGGGAATGGACGCAAGCAACCGCCCCCACACTGCGATCACCGATGGCGTCAGCTTGGACAGCGCGTTGAACGATCCGAAGGTGACGAAGCCGTTGGCCAGCATCGGCAACGGCGACACGGGCGGCGCTGGCGCCGGCGGGCCGAAGCACAGGAAGCCGTCGGGCAGGCGCATCAGGCGTTCGGTGTGCAGCGCGTCCGTCACCCCCGGCGGATCGGCGATGGCGTCGGTGATCCGCCAGTCGATGGCCGAGAGCCCGGTGGTATTGGCATAGCCCAGCCAGCTCGCCTGCACCGGGGCCGGGCGGCGCGCGAAAACGGCCAGCCGGTTGTGGGCAGTGTGCCCGGCCAGATCGACCAGGAGGTCGACGCCGTCCGACGCGATGCAGGCGGCGAGATCCGCGTCGGACAGCCCGACGGTCGGCCGCCACAGGTCGGCCAGCTGGCGGAACCGCTCACCCAGCGGGTCCAGCCGCAGGACCTCGGCATAGCAGGCGATCTCAACCCGGCTGCGGTCGTGCCTCTCCAGCAGCGGCAGCAGGAAGCGCCCCACGGGATGGAGGCCGAAGTCCGGCGAGGGCTTTGTCACGAAAACGGGGCCGGCGCGCAGCAAGCTCTGATTTCCCGACAGGCTCACGCCGCAGCGGTCGCTACCAGCCAGTCGGCCCTGGCCTGCGCCCGGAAGATGCGCAGGGTGCGGCGGGAGACCAGGTGGCGCTGAAGGTTGAAGGTGTTGTAGACGGCGGCATGCAGAGAGACGAAGCGCTGGGCGGATGCGGGCGATTTGAACCTCTGCATCTTGTGCTCTCGTCGCCGCACCGGCTGGTGCGAGACTTCGACCCGGTTGTTCATTCGACGCCCTTGTTCATGGTAGGCCGTCAAACCGATTTCGCGGAAGGCGGCCCTGTAGGACCGGAGCTTGTCGGTGGTGACCCGGATGGGGGCGAAGCCATACGTCTTCAGCAGCTTGCGCATCAACCTCAACGCCGCAGCCTTGTCGCGTCGGCGCTGGACGAGCACCTCCAAAACCTCGCCTTCATCATCGACGGCCCGCCACAAGTACATGAGCTGACCGCTGACCCTGATCACCATCTCGTCCAAATGCCAGCGTGGGCTAGGCTTCGGCCGCAGGCGCCGCAAGTTGCCAGCAATGGCCGGCCCGAACTTCGCGACCCAGCGGCGCACGGTCTCGTATGACACGTCGATGCCGCGTTCAGCCAGTAGCTCCTCGACATCCCTGTAGCTCAGCGTGAACCGCAGATACAGCCAGATTGCATGCTGCATGATCGCGGGCGGGAAGTGGTGGCGGGCATACGAGAGCGGCGGCATCCCGCGAGGTTACCGTCACGACCGACAGGCTACCATCGTTGATGTGACAATGCCCCCTCCCCTTCTACACCCGAACATGGCCGAAGTGTACAGGCAGCGGATCGCGGCTCTGCACGAGCGCCTGCAGTCCGAGGAAACCAAGGCTGAAGCCGTCACTATCCTCCGCGGTCTGGTCGATCAGATCACGCTGCAGCCGGACGACAACGGACTGGCGATCGTGCTGCGCGGCGATCTGGCGGCGATGCTGAGCTTCGCCGCGAACACGAAGAAGCCCGGCCTCCGTGGGGAGACCGGGCTTGTCTGCGATCCAGGATCGCAAGCATCGTTGGTTGCGGGGGCAGGATTTGAACCTGCGGCCTTCAGGTTATGAGCCTGACGAGCTACCGGGCTGCTCCACCCCGCGGATGTATCAGTGTCGGG
>NZ_JALJXJ010000036.1 GCF_024170005.1 Azospirillum lipoferum | reverse complement strand
CCGGTGGTGGAGCGTCCGCCGTGTGGCGAGGGGGTTGGGGAGTGGCTGCGCGGGCTGCAGCGGCGGAATCTGGAGCTGCGCGAGCATGAGCACACACCGCTGCACGAGGTGCAGCGCTGGGCGGCGGCCGATCTCGGCACGACGGGCAAGGGGAGGGCGCTGTTCGACAGCATCGTCGTGTTCGAGAACTATCCCGTCGACGAAGCCCTGAAGAACCAGGCCGATCAAAGCCTGCGGTTCGGCTCCGCCGAGACCGTCGATGACACCCATTATGCGATGACTTTGACGGTTCGGGCCGGTGTAACGCTGGATCTGGCCTTCGGCTACAGGCGCGACCGTTTCGACCCCGGCCCGGTGCAGGAGCTGTCCCAGCTGTTCGCCGGTCTGCTGGACCGCATGGCATCCGATGCGGAAACCCCCGTTGGCGCACTGGAACTGCTGGAGGGCGAACGCCGCCGCCGGATTCTGGAGGAGTGGAGCGGCCTGAGCGGGCCGACCCTCCCGTCCGGTTCCAGTATGCGCCTGCATCGGCTGATCGAGGCCCAGGTCCACCGCAAGCCGGAAGCGACCGCCCTGGTCCATCCGGGCGGCAGTCTGACCTATGGAGACCTGAACGCCCGCGCCAACCGTCTGGCTCGCCTGCTGCGTGCAGAGGGGATCGGGCCGGACGACCGGGTCGCCATCGCGCTCGAACGTTCGCCGGAGCTGGTGGTCGCCATCCTGGCAGTTCTGAAGGCCGGCGCCGCCTATCTGCCGCTCGATCCCGGCTACCCGCCGCAGCGTCTGGCCTACATGCTGGAGGATGGCGGTGCGTCGCTGCTGCTGACCTCGGAGGCATTGCAGGGCGGCATGCCCTGGCCCGCCGGTCTGCCGACGGTCCGTCTGGATGCCGACCTTGACCGGTTGGCGTCCTTCGCCGACGACGACCTCCAGCCTGCCGGTTCCCCCGCCGGCTCCCTCGACGACCTGATCTACCTGATCTATACCTCCGGCTCGACCGGCCGGCCCAAGGGCGCCGGAGTGACGCAGGCCGGGTTCATGAACCTGATGCGCTGGTACTGCGATCATGTCGATTTCGGTGCCGGCAGCCGCCTGTTGCTGATGAGTTCGCATGCCTTCGATCTGACGCAGAAGAACCTCTTCGCGCCGCTCCTGACCGGCGGACAGCTGCACATGGCGGGGGACGGCTACGACCCTCAACAGCTTCTGGACTGGATCGGGCGGCACGGCATCACCGCGCTGAACGCCACCCCGAGTACTTTCCAGCCGTTGGTGGCGCTGGAGCGGGACGGGGAACTGGGGTCCCTGCGCGACGTGGTGCTGGGCGGCGAGCCGATCCGCACGGACGCGCTGCGTCCCTGGCTGGACGGGCGTCGTGGACCGAGGCCGCGCATCCACAACAGCTACGGCCCGACCGAATGTGCGGATGTCGTCGCCTTCCATCACTGGGACGGCATCGCGGCCGACATCCCGACAGGGCGGCCGGTGCCCGGCCTCCGCCTCTACATCCTCGACGGCTCCGGCAATCCGGTGCCGCCGGGAGTGGCGGGTGAACTGCACATCGGCGGCATCGGCGTCGGCCGCGGCTACCACCGGCAGCCGGGCCTGACCGCCGACCGTTTCGTTCCCGATCCCTTCGGCGAGCCGGGTGGACGGCTCTACCGCAGTGGCGACCTCGCCCGCCATCGCGACGACGGCGTAATCGAATATCTCGGGCGCATCGACCAGCAGGTGAAGATCCGTGGCCTGCGCATCGAACTCGGCGAGATCGAGGAGGCGCTGCGGGCGGAGCCGGCGGTGGGCGAGGCCGCGGTCGCCGCGGTCGCCGGCCCCGGCGGCGGGCAGCTCTGCGCCTACATCGTTCCCGCCGCCCAGGACAACCGGCAGGACGACCGGCAGGGCGATGCGCTCTGGCCGTCGTTGCGCCGGCGGTTGGGGGAGCGGCTGCCCGATCATATGGTCCCCACCCTGTGGGTCCGGCTCGACCGGCTGCCGCTGACACCCAGCGGCAAGCTCGACCGCCGGGCACTGCCCCAGCCCGAGCTGCGGCAGCGGACCCATATGGCACCCTCCACCGATCTGGAGCGCCGGCTGGCCGCGCTGTGGGAGGAGTTGTTGCGGGTGGATCGGGTCGGCCTCGACGACGACTTCTTCGAACTCGGCGGCCATTCGCTGCTGGCGGTCCAGTTGATTGCCCGCCTGCGCCGGGACTTCGGGGTCGCGCTGTCTCCCGGACAGATCTTCGGCAACGCCACCCTGCGGGCCCTGGCAGCCCATGTGGGCGAGCGTCCGGCCGCACCCGATCCCGGCAAGCTGTCGCGGATGAGCGCGCTGATGGACATGCTGGAAGCCGGCTGATCGGTTGGCGCAGGCGAGGAAAAAGGGGGCGTGCCCGACCGGGCCCGCCCCCTTTCTCTATCCGCTCCGTTTCTCTGTCCGCCCCGTTCCGCCCGATCCGTCTCCCCGGTCCCGTGCAGGCGGCGTCAGAGCGCCGGCTGGCGATCCTCCACCACCTTGCCGGCGGTCAGCCGGAGCAGATGATCGGCGACATCGAAATAGCGGTCGTCGTGGGAGATGACGATGATGGTCTTGCCCATCGCCTTCAGGCTGGGCAGCAGTTCGGTGTAGAAGATCCGCCGGAAGGTCGGGTCCTGGTCGGCCGCCCATTCGTCGAACACCAGCACCGGCCGCTTCTCCGTCCAGGCCTGGAGCAGGGCCAGGCGCTTGCGCTGGCCGGTGGACAGGTCGGTTGTGCTGAACACCCCGTCCACAACGCTGACCTTGTGGGCGATCTCCAGCCGTTCCAGATAGACCTGTGCATCCTCCGGCACGCTGTCGCTCGCCTGGATCAGATCGTCGAACAGGAAATAGTCGGAGAAGATGGTGGTGAACAGCTGACGGTAATCGTCGCGCGTCTCCGGCGTCACCGGCCGGCCATCCAGCAGGATTTGCCCGTCATGCGGGGGGTAGAGGCCGAGCAGCATCTTGATCAGCGTGGTCTTGCCGCAGCCGTTCTCGCCAACGATGAACAGGATCTCGCCGCGGCCGACCCGCAGCGAGACGGGACCGAGCACGAAGGGCTCCACGTCCGGGCCGGCGGGCGGATAGACGTACCGGGCATCCCGCAGTTCCAGCCGGTCGATGGTGGCGGGCGGGCCGGCCTCGTCCTTCATCAGCAGATGCGGTTCCGGCGAGGCGAATTCCGCCGACAGCTCCGCGATGCGGCGGAAAGCGACCTGGGCGCGGCTGACGATGGGCAGGGTGCCGATCAGATGCTCCAGCGGTCCCTTCATGTAGAGCAGCACCAGGATGAAGCCGCTCAGCGTCCCGCGGTCGGTGCTGGGCCACAGCACTTCGACGCCCAGCGCCACCCCGATGACGATGAAGAACAGCGTCGACCCGAAACCCTTTGCAATCACAAAGAGGTTGATCGAACGGATCTGGATGTCGCAGATTCGGTCGATGGTCCCGCGCAGCGCCTCACCCTGCAGACGCAACCGGCGTGGCCTGTTGATGCGCAGCTCCTTCGCTCCTTCCGCGAGCGACCGGTAGTGCTTCTGCAGTTCGTCCTCGTGGGTGCGCGCCTCGTTGAAGCCATCGATGCCGCGGACGCGCGCCACATACTGCACCGCGCTGCCGATCAGGATGGCGGCGGCGGTCGCCAGGAACATCGGCCAGGACAGCATCGCCAGATAGCCCAGGCTGCCCAGCGTGACGCTGAGCGACACCGCCAGCGGCGCGAAGGCGAAGGCGAAGTCGCTGATGGTGTCGACATCGTGGGTCAGCACGGGGATCAGGCGGTGGCTGCGATAGCGCTCCAGCTGGTCGATGGGTGCTGTCAGGATGCGGTCGCCCAGGTCCTTGCGCAGCCGTGCGATGACCTTCTGCCCGATCCGGTTGGTGCCGATGTCGGACAGCACCGATCCGGCGAGCGCCAGGGCGCACAGGCCGGCAAAGGCGAGCAGCACTCCGGCGCCGGGGCTTTCCTCGGCATGCAGGATGCGGTTGATGGTGGCCAGCAGGCCGGTCACGCTGAGCCCGCCCAGCACCCCCAGCAGGGTGGCGGCGGTCAGAAGCGGCCAGAAGGGGTGGAGGAGCTGGAGCAGAGCGGCGAGGCTGGTGCGGGGTGGCGTCGGCATCGGGTTTCCTGCAGGACTGGAGCGAAGGCGGCCGGCACGAAGCTGCCGCCCTGGAGGCGGTTGGGTGCGGCCGTCTTAACTAGGACGAACGAGGGGGGAGAAACTGAAGCAGCTCCCGTTCGTATCCGCTCCCCGGTCGTGCTTCGCCCGCCGCAGTCGCGGAAAGTCGCGGCCGCCGCGACAGACATGGGCTTTCTCCGATGGGATGGCTCGCTTACAGTCGATCCCGTTCCGCCCGCCTTGCGGTCCCGCCCCCGCTTGCCCTATAGCTGCCGAACGCCTTCCGGAGTCGAGCGCGCCCGTATGCCTCCGTCCCATCCCTCCGACGACGACCGCGTGACCGAAGAGGCGGCGGATTGGTGCCTGCGCCTGCAATCGTCCGATGTCGGCGACGACGACCGCGCCGCTTTCGAACGCTGGTGCCTGGCCGATCCGCGCCATCTGGCGGAATTCGACGCGATGCGGGAAATCTGGGGTCTGTCCGCCGGCCTGCGCCCGCGGGTGACCGTGGCTCCCGAGAGGGCCGCGCCTCCGCCTCCCGTGGGTGGGCCGGCATCGGTCGCCGCTGTCCGGAATTCTTCACGCCGCCGCCGCTTTGCGATGGCGGCCTGCACCGCGGCGATCCTTGCCGCCTGCTGGCCGGTAGGCTGGGCGTTCGGCCTGCTGCCGGCGCGGGTCGATGTCTTTCTCGACGGCGACCGGCACCGCATGGTCGAATTGCCGGACGGCTCCACGGTCGACCTGAACGTCCACACCACCCTGTTCTATGCCCAGTTCCGTGACCGGCGCACTGTCCTGATGGACCACGGCGAGGCCTTTTTCTCCGTCGCGCACGATGCCGGGCTTCCCTTCACCGTCCACACGGCCGGCCATCAGGTCCGGGTGACGGGAACCAAATTCAATGTCTGGGCCAACGGCGGCGATCTTTCCGTGACGCTGACCGAAGGTTCGGTCACCGTGGCATCCGCCACGGCGGCGGCGGGAGAGCCTTTGCGGCTGACGCCCGGTATGCAGGGCCGTTTTGCCCGGGATGCCCTGTTCGGCAGCGTCGCGCGCGTCGATTCGCAGCGGGTCCTGTCCTGGCGCGAGGGCAGGCTGGTGTTCGACAATATCACGCTTGCCGAAGCGGTCCCGCTGTTGAACCCCTATCTGTCGCGGCCGCTGCGGCTTGCCGACCGCAAGGTGGGAGCCATGCGCATCGGTGGCGTGTATGACGTCGCCGACCTCGACCGCATGGTGGCGTCTCTTCCGCGTGTGCTGCCGGTGACGCTGTCCCCCGGGGACGGCGAACTCCTGGTGTCGGCCCGCTGACTCCGGCCGTCGGCGGCCATCGTCCCGTCAGCGTCCATCCCGTCAGCGCCGGCCATTCCGCGCCAGCGGGGTAAATCCGGCCTTCCCTTCTTCGTCACTACTGGAGACCGCGGCGCACCTGATGTGCGGCCGCGCACAGTCCGGCCGTCCCGGTGGTCCTTAACGGAACCCCGCCGGCCGGATCAGCGTCAAGCCAGCCGGCGATGGGAAAATCCAGATGGTTGCTCAAGACTCCGTGGACCTGGTCCGCCGCTTCATCGGTCTGCCGTTGGAAAAGCGCAAGCTGTTCTGGCGCGCCATGCGCGATGAAGCGGTGGATCTTTCGCTGCTGCCGATCCCGGCGGATCTCGCCCCGGCCACGGAAGCGCCGCTGTCCCATGCCCAGCGTCGGATGTGGGCCTTATGGAAGCTCGACCCCGGGAGCGGGGCCAGCAACATCTTCAGCGCGACGCGTCTGACGGGAGACCTCGACCGCGCCGCCCTGTCTCGCGCCTTCGCGCTTCTGCTGCGCCGCCATGCCGCCCTGCGGACGGTGTTCCGCCAGGGTGACGGCGAGCCGGTGCAGACCGTCCTCGACGATGCGGACTTCCGGCTGGCCACCGACGATCTCGGTCATCTGCCGGCGGACGAGCGCGAGCAGACCGCCCGCCGCCTGATGGAGGAGGAGGCCCAGGCGCCCTTCGATCTGGAGGCCGGCCCGCTCCTGCGCGCACGTCTCGTCCGGCTGGCGGAGCAGGATCACCGGCTTCTGGTGACGATGCACCACATCGCGTCGGACGGCTGGTCGATGACCGTGCTGATCCGGGAATTCGCCGAGCTCTACCGCGCAATCCGGCAGGGTGGGCGGATCGATCTGCCACCGCCGCCGATCCGCTACGCCGATTATGCCCTGTGGCAGAAGAACATGCTGGAGGCGGGCGAGGCGGAGCGGCAGCTCGCCTACTGGGTCGGGAGGTTGGGCGGCGACCGGGTGCCGCTGGAGCTGCCCGCCGACCGGCCGCGGCCGGCAAGGCAGAGCCACAGCGGCGCCGTCCTGCGCTTCACGCTCGATGCGGAACTGGCCGGAAAGCTGCACGCCTTCGCCCGCGAGCAGGACGTCACGCCGTTCATGCTGCTGTTGTCGGCGTTCTCGCTGCTTCTCCATCGCCACAGCGGGCAGGGCGATATCGCCATCGGCGTGCCGGTAGCCAATCGTGACCGGGCGGAGTGCGAGGGGGTGGTCGGCTTCTTCGTCAACACGCAGGTTCTCCGCCTGCGGATCGACGGGCGCGACCGCGTCGCCGACCTGCTCGCTCATGTCCGGCAGACTGCGCTCGAAGCGCAGGCGCATCAGGACCTTCCCTTCGAACAGCTGCTGGAGGCGCTGAAGCTGGAGCGCAGCCTCAGCTACAATCCGCTTTTCCAGGTGATGTTCAACCACCAGCGCCGCGATGGCCGGGTGAGCGCCACGATGGATGGTCTGCGCGTGCAGCCGATGGCGCTCGACAGCGCGGTGGCCAGCTACGACCTGACCCTCGACACCGTCGAGGAGGAGGGCGGCGGGATCGAGGCCTGCTTCACCTACGCGACCGATCTCTACGACCATGACCGGATCGACCGACTGCGCCGCCATTTTGAGACGCTTCTGTTGGGACTTGTTGCGGATGCGGGATGTCGGGTGGGGGATGTGGCGCTGCTGACGGCTGGAGAGCAGGCGCAGTTGGCGGTCTGGAACGCCCCGGTCGCCGCCGAGCCCTTCGAGCCGGTCCACCAGCGCATCGCGGCGCTCGCCGCCGCCTTCGCGGACCGTCCGGCCGTCGTCGACGGCGGCTCCGATGCCGAGGCTCTCAGCTTCGCCACGCTCGACCGCCGGGCCAACGCCCTGGCCCAGCGGCTGGCTGCGGCCGGCGTCGGGCCCGAGGTCCGCGTCGGCATCGCCCTGCCGCGCGGTCCGGGCATGATCGTCGCCCTGCTGGCGGTGCTCAAGGCCGGCGGTGCCTATGTGCCGCTCGACGCCGCCTATCCGCGCGACCGCCTCGCCTACCTGATCGAGGACGCCGCCATCGCCCTGCTGCTGACCGACGGCCGCCTCGCCGGCCGTCTGCCGGTGCCGGACGGGCTGCCGAGCCTGCTGCTCGACCGCCTGCCGGTCGAGGAGGCCGCGGCGCCGCCGGCGGCGGCGGTGCTGCCCGGCACCCTTGCCTACGTCATCTACACCTCCGGCTCCACCGGCCTGCCCAAGGGCGTGGCGGTGGCGCACGGGCCGCTCGCCATGCACTGCCGGGCCATCGGCGCGCTCTATGCCATGAGCCCGCAGGACTGCGAGCTGCACTTCATGTCCTTCGCCTTCGACGGCGCGCATGAACGCTGGCTGACCGCGCTGACCCACGGCAGCCGCCTGCTGGTCCGCGACGACAGCCTGTGGACGCCGGAGCAGACCTACGAGGCGCTGCACCGGCATGGGGTGACGGTGGCGGCCTTC
>NZ_JALJXJ010000035.1 GCF_024170005.1 Azospirillum lipoferum | reverse complement strand
ACCAGTGCACCGGCGCCAACCCGCGCTATCCGCTGGTCGCCGAGATCAGGCAGCTCCTCATCGACAGCTATTACGGACGCGCCTATGTCGAGCCGTCCGCCCAGGACGCCGCCCCGGTCGAGGTCAAGCCTGCCGGCAAGTCCGCCGCCCGCAAGGAACCGGCTCCCGCCAAGTAACGAAACCCTTCACGTCAGGATTTAAGACCATGAGCAAAGCGATCATGTGGGTCGAAAGCGATGCCCGCGGCTTCGAAACCGAATGCCTGTTCAACGAGGACAACCGCAGCTATGAGGTGCTGGTCAGCGCCAAAGGGCGGGGGGTGGACCGGGCGGAAAGTTTTCCGGTGGTCGAGGACCCCGGCCTGGGCATGAGCCCCACCGATCTGGACCGCTCGATCAAGCTGGCCGACCGTCTGGTGTGGGAGATCGACCGGTCCATGGGCGACCTGTGACGCGAAACGCGCCGGACGGCAGCGGCATCGCTGCCGGAAGCTGACGGGAAGACCAGGGCGGGGTGCAGCGGCATCCCGCCCTTTTCGCAAGCGTGTGTCAGGCCGTAGCGGCAAAGCACAGGGATAGCAAGTGTCGCTATGGTGATAAAAGCATAGCGTATGAGCAATATTATATCTGAGTACATGAAATTTCCTTGTTATCAGCAGTTCCGAAAATGCCGGATCGATCCGGTTGCTGACCTGTATTGTCGCACCCGCGCCAGATAATAGGAATTATTCGCAAACCCTCTTGCCCTCTCCCGCCATTCTTTCGTATGACGTTCGTGCATATGCGAATAAGTCGCATTTTCGTGACGTCGAAAGGAAAGATCGGCTGATGAGGGGCATGTTGGGGGGCAAGCGGCAGACGGGTGCGCAGGGCCGGGAGCGGGCGGTCCTGCTGCGCACGACAGCGGTGAAGGCGGCGATGATGGCCGTGACGGTGACCGGGGCGATGACCGGGGCGGGAGCCGCGCTGGGGGGCGCGGTCGCTCAGGCTCAGGATCAGGCCACCGTGCTGGGTCCGGTGACGGTGACCGGGGCGGAGCAGCGGACGGAGCCGGTGCAGGGCTATGTCGCCAAGCGGAGCACGTCGGCGACCAAGACCGACACGCCGTTGCAGGACGTGCCGCAGTCGATTTCGGTGGTGCCGGAGGCGCTGATCAAGGATCAGGCGATGCAGAGCATGGCCGACGTCGTGCGCTACATGCCCGGCGTCAATGCCGGCCAGGGCGAGGGCAACCGCGACCAGCTCACCATCCGCGGCAACAGCACCACCGCCAGCTTCTTCCTGGACGGCGTGCGCGACGACGCCATGTATTTCCGCGACCTCTACAACATCGACCGGGTGGAGGCGCTGAAGGGCTCCAACGCCATGATCTTCGGCCGTGGCGGCGGGGGCGGCGTCATCAACCGCGTGCAGAAGGAGGCCGACGGCCAGCCGGTGCGCGAGTTCAGCCTGCGGGCCGGCTCCTACGACACCCGCCGGGTGACCGGCGACGTCGGTCAGGCGGTGACGCCGGAGTTCGCCGTGCGCCTGAACGGCATGTACGAGAATTCCGACAGCTACCGCGACAGCGTGAATGTCGAGCGGATCGGCATCAACCCGACCGTCACCTTCACGCCCGGCGACAAGACCAAGATCAAGCTGAGCTACGAGTATTTCAAGGACGACCGCACCGCCGACCGTGGCGTCCCCTCCTACCGCGGGGTGCCGCTGAACACCGGAACCTCCACCTTCTTCGGCAACCCGGACAACAGCTTCTCCACGGTCGAGTCGAACGCGGTCGACGCCACGCTGGAACATGAGCTGACCAGCAGCATCACCATCCGCGACCGCTTCCGCTATGCGCATTACGACAAGATCTACCAGAACGTCTTCGCCGGCGCGGTGAATGCGGCCGGTACCGCGGTCAGCCTGTCCGGCTACAACCACTCGATCGAGCGCGACAACCTCGTCAACCAGACCGACGCCATCTTCAAGCTGAACACCGGCCCGGTGAAGCACACGGTGGTGACCGGCGTCGAGGTCGGCCGGCAGAAGACCGACCAGTTCCGCAACACCGCCTTCTTCGGCAACGCCACCTCGGTGACGGTGCCGCTGTCCAACCCGATCTACCGCGGCCCGACCGCCTGGCGCCAAAGCGCCACCGACGCCAACAGCAGCGCCACGGTGACGACCGCCGCCGGCTATGTCCAGGATCAGGTCGAGCTGACCGAACAGCTCCAGGTCATCGGCGGCCTGCGGTTCGAACGCTTCGACATCGACTACACCAACAACCGCAACGGCCAGAAGCTGAGCCGCCAGGACACCATGTGGTCGCCGCGCCTGGGCGTGGTGTTCAAGCCGGTGCAGCCGCTGTCGCTCTACGCCAGCTACAGCGTATCCTACCTGCCGGGCTCCGGCGACCAGTTCACCACCCTGACCACCACCTCGGCCAATCTGGAACCGGAGAAGTTCACCAACTGGGAGATCGGCGCCAAGTGGGAGGTTCTGGCGAACCTGTCGGTGACCGGTGCCCTGTTCCAGCTTGACCGCACCAACACCTCGGCCCCCGACCCGAACAACCCGGCCCTGACCGTGCAGACCGGCAGCCAGCGCACCCGCGGCTTCGAACTGGGCGTCAGCGGCAACATCACCGACAAGTGGCAGATCGCCGGCGGCTATACGCTGCAGAAGGCCGAGATCACCAGCACCACCAGCAGTGCGGTCAGCGGTGCCAGCGTCGCGCTGGTGCCGCGCCACAGCTTCTCGCTGTGGAACAAGTACCAGGTCACCGAGATGTTCGGCGCCGGCATCGGCATGATCCACCAGACCAAGGTCTATGCCGGCGCCGACAACACGGTGACCCTGCCGGGCTACACCCGCTTCGACGCGGCGGTCTACGCCAACGTCACGGAGAACGTGAAGGCCCAGCTGAACGTGCAGAACCTGTTCGACCGCAAGTATTACAGCACCGCGAACAGCAACAACAACATCACCCCCGGCGCGCCGCGGACCTTCCTGGTTACGCTGACCAGCAACTTCTAAAGGCACGCACTCCAACATGAAAAGCCCCCGTCCGGCCAACCGGGCGGGGGCTTGTACATCACCGAGACCGGCCGGTCAGTTGCCCATGAACTGCTTGTAGTTGTCCTTGGTGACGAGCTGGAACGGCACCATGACGTTCTTCTCGACCTTCTCGCCCTTCGACAGCTTCACTGCCGATTCCAGCGCGCCGCGGCCCTGGCCCTTGGCGTCCTGGAAGACGGTGACGGCAAGGTTGCCGTCCTGCATTTCGGCCAGCGCGTCGGCAGTGGCGTCGATGCCGCCGACCAGGACCTTCTTCGGCGAGACGCCGGCCTGTTGCAGGGCCAGGATGGCGCCGATCGCCATCTCGTCGTTGTTGGCGGCGACCGCGTCGATCTTCTCGCCCGACACGATCCAGTTGTTCATCAGGTCCAGCGCCTGGGCGCGCAGGAAGTTGGCGGTCTGCTTCTGGACGATCTTCATGCCGGGATATTTGGCGACCACCTTCTCCACGCCCTTGGTGCGCAGCTCCGCGGCGTTGGTGGCGAGCTCGCCCATCATGATGGCGACGTTGCCCTTGTAGTTCAGCTGCTTGGCCAGCTCCTCGGCCTCCAGCGTGCCCGACACGTTCTCGTCGGAACCGACGAAGACCACCTTCTCGGGCAGGGTGTCCTCGGCCGGCTTGCGGTTGACGTAGACCAGCGGGATGCCGGCGGCCGAGACGATCTGGCTCATGCGGCCGGTGGCGGAGCTGTCCGTGGTGTTGATGATGATCGCGTCCACCTTCTGGGCGACGAAGTTCTGCACCTGGCTCAGCTGGCGGCCGGTATCGCCGCGGGCGTCCTCGAACTGGATCTTCACGCCGGGCATCGACTTGGCCTGATCGGCCATCGCCTGACGCAGCGTGTTGAGGAAGTTGTCGTCGAAATAGGCCATCGACACGCCGATGGTCGTGGCGTAGGCCGAGGCCGACATCATGACCATGGCGGCGGAGCAGGCAGCCAACAGGTGCTTCAGGTGCGGACGCTTCATTTGTTTCCTCACTTGGTTGATGGACGGTCCTTGCGGGGGCTCCGCCGTGCCGTCCTTATTGGTCGATGGGAAGGACAGGTCGGTTGATGGCGTGTCACGGGAATGATCCGGGACCGTCCGGTGGGGTCCGGATGCCTTAAAGAACAACGCAGAGAACCGGGGGAATGCGGAGCCGATCAGGCCTTCTTCCGGCGGCGCATGCGGTATTGGTCGGCGGTCACCGCGGCGACGATGATCAGGCCCTTCACGATGTCCTGCACATAGGCGTCGATGCCGACGAAGGTGAAGCCGCTGGTCATGACGCCAAGGATCACGGTGCCGATCACCGTCCCGGTGATGCGGCCGACGCCGCCGGTCAGGGAGGTGCCGCCGATCACCACCGCGGCGATGGCATCCAGCTCATACCCCATGCCCATGCCGGCCTGACCGGTGGCGGAGCGCGCGGCGGTCATCACCCCGCCAAGGCCGGCCAGCAGCCCGGCGATGCCGTAGACCACGATCAGGTGCCGGCCGATATTGATGCCGGAGACGCGGGCGGCCTGGGCGTTGGCGCCGATGGCGTAGGTGAACTTGCCGTAGCGGGTGTAGCGCAGCGCCACGTGGAAGATCAGCGCGGTGACCAGGAAGACGATCACCGGGGTAGCGCCGGCACCGATCCAGGTGAAGTCCTCAGACAGGCGGCTGATCGGCTGGCCGTGGGTGTAGTAGCGGGCGAGGCCGCGCGCCGTCACCATCATGCCCAGCGTGGCGATGAAGGGGGGAATGCCGGTCACCGCGACCAGCCCGCCATTGACCACCCCAGCCAGCGCCCCGACCAGCACGCCGGCGATCACCGGCACCACCGCCGGCAGGTCGGTCAGCATCGGGAAGACGGCGCGGGCATTGTCGGAGGTCTGGGCGAGGCTTGCCGCCACCATCGCCGACAGGGCCAGGACCGACCCCGACGACAGATCGACGCCCGAGGTGATGATCACCTGGGTGACGCCGATGGCGAGCAGCCCGATGATCGACACCTGAAGGACGATGATGACCAGACGCTGCGAGTTGCCGAGAAAGGATTCGCCGCGGACCATCCAGCCGAGCGCTTCGAAGGCAAGGGCGATGGCGACCAGGACGAGGAAGATTCCGGCCTCGACCGGCATCTTGAAGGGACGGCGGGCGGGTGTCTCCACCACCCCGCCGCTGTTGACGGATGCGTTCATGTTCATTCCTCCCGGTTTTTTCTATGGCCCGGCAGAGTCCCGGCCCGCCGACGGGGGCGGATGGACCGGTCAGCCGGACGCCAGGCGCATGATGGTCACCTGATCGGCGTCCGCACGGTCGACGGTGCCGGTCACACGGCCCTCGTGCATCACCATCACCCGGTCGCTCATGCCGAGGATTTCCGGCAGTTCCGACGAGATCATGATGATCGCCATGCCCTGGGCGGCGAGGTCGGAGATCAGGCGGTGGATTTCCGCCTTGGCGCCGACATCGATCCCGCGCGTCGGTTCGTCCAGGATGAGGACGCGCGGCTGGGTCATCAGCCAGCGGGCGATCAGCACCTTCTGCTGGTTGCCGCCGCTGAGGTTTTCGATGCACTCCTGCAAGTGGGGGGTCTTGACCCGCAGGGTGTTCTTCATGGTGGCGCAGATGCCGTTCAGTTCCGACTGCGCGACGAAGCCGCCCTGGACATAGCGGTCGGTCAGCGCCGCCAGCTCCATGTTCTCCAGAACCGACAGCATCAGGAACAGGCCGGTTTCCTTGCGGTCCTCCGTCAGCAGCGCCAGCTTGTGCGCCATCGCCGTCTTCGGGCTGTCGACCCTCACCGGCTTGCCGTCGATGCGGATGGTGCCGGCGGTGGCCGGCGTCATGCCGAAGATCGCCTCCGCCACATTGGTGCGGCCGGAACCGACCAGCCCGGCGATGCCGAGGATCTCGCCGGCCCGAAGCTCGAAGCTGACGTTGGAGAACACCCCTTCGAGCGCAAGATTCTCGACCGACAGCACCACCTCGCCGATCTTCGATTCGCCCTTCGGGAACATCTGGGTGATTTCCCGGCCGACCATCAGATTGATCAGCTTGTCGCGCGTCAGGTTGGAGGCGGCGTCGGTCAGGATGTGGCGCCCGTCGCGGAAGATCGAGATGTCGTCGGCGATCTCGAACACCTCGTTCATCTTGTGGGTGATGTAGATGATCGCCTTGCCGCGCGACCGCAGATCCTCGACGATGGCGAACAGATGTGCCACCTCGCGGTCGGTCAGGGCGGAGGTCGGCTCGTCCATGATCAGGACGTCGGAGTCGTAGGAGACGGCCTTGGCGATCTCCACCATCTGGCGGCCGGCGACGGTCAGTTCGCCCACCGCCTGATCAGGATCGAGATCGATCTTCAGGCGGCGGAACAGATCCCGGGTGCGGCGGCGCAGCTCGGCATGGTCGACGAGGCCGAAACGGTTGAGCGGCTCGCGCCGGATCCAGATGTTCTCGGCGATGGTCATGAAGGACATCAGGTTCAGTTCCTGATGGATCATGGCGATGCCGGCCTCCAGCGCATCCAGCGGCGAGGTCAGGCGGCAGGGCTCGCCGCGCAGCCGGATCATGCCCTGGTCGGGCGTGTAGATGCCGGCGATGATCTTCATCAGGGTCGATTTGCCGGCGCCGTTCTCCCCCATCAGGGCATGCACGGTGCCGGGCCGGATCCGCAGGCAGACGCTGTCCAGAGCCACCACCCCCGGAAACTCCTTCCGGACGCTGTCGACCTCGAGAAGATAAGGCGGGGCGTGGGTGGATACGCTGGGCGGCGTCATCATTCCAAGGGCGGTCACGGCCACGGTCCTCTCCCTAAGCGATGGTGGATTGGTCGCTGGTGGATTCGTTTGTTCTTGGCCGCCGTCACCGGTCCACAGCGGCGCGGCATGTCGCTGCACATATAGAATATTAATTTCGAAGATTGTTCAAGGCAGAATATTCAGTTTATCCATCAGGTGAGGCGGAAGGTGGTCTCACCAGCCGGTTTTCCGCGGTTTGTCGCCATTCGGGAATAGTTTCCAGCACCGGAGGCTGGAAAGGCGGAGCGCGCCACAGCCATGCGGGAAGGTATGGAATTTCCATTCCCGCCACCAAGACGGCTATGTGGCTGATAATCTTTAAAATCAACAATCGCAATTCGGGCAGGACTGTGCAGAACGACGAACGGGGCGCCGTGCTGGACGGCGCCCCGTTCGGTGGGCGATGGACTGGCGGATGCGTGCGGCCCCCCGGTCCGAGCCTTGCCGCTCCCGATCAACCCGGCGCCAGCAGCCAGCGGTGTTCCGGTGCGGTGTTGAAATGCCAGGCGCGGCGCGGACCCGCCATCACATTCAGGTAATAGCCGGTGTAGCCGTGGGCGGCGCCGACCGGGTGGTAGCCGCGCGGGACCATGACGAGGTCGCCGTTCTCCACCGCCATCGCCTCGTCCAGCGAACGGTCGTCGGTGTAGACGCGCTGGAAGGCGAAGCCCTGCGGCGGGTCGATCCGGTGGTAATAGGTCTCCTCCAACTGGGTTTCCGCCGTGCCGTCGTCGGCGTCGTGCTTGTGCGGCGGATAGCTGGACCAGTTGCCGGCCGGCGTGATGACCTCCACCACCAGAAGGCTGTCGGCCGGCTGCGAGTCGGGCAGGATGTCGAAGACATGGCGGGTGTTGCTGCCGCGCCCGCGCACCGAGGCGGCAACATCCTCCGGACGGATCAACCGCACCGGCAGCCCGCCGTTCAGGCCGGGCGCGGTGCAGACCGCCAGTTCCAGCGCGGTGGTGGCCCGCACCTGCCACGGCGTGCCCTGCGGCAGATAGATCGCGTAGGGCCGCTTGTCCTCGAAGGGCGACATGCGGTCGCCAAGCTCCGCCCATTCCTGCCCGCCGACCGTCGCCGCACCGCGTCCGGCAACGAAGACCAGACAGGTCTCGCGGTCGGGATCCTCGCCGGACACGCTCATGCCTTCCTCAAGGCGGTAAAGGTCGAACCCGATGCACGACCAGCCCGCCGATTCGGGCGTGACATGGTGCACCCGGCCGGCCGGGTCCGGTGCATGGTTGCGCAGCAGCAGCTTGCTCATGGTCGCCCTCTGTGATGCCGAATCATCATGCGATGCGCCTCCACTCCATATGGATGCAGTGATGGATGTGGGCGCGGATGATTGGGGATTATACATTCCGCTACGAGCCTAGATAGAATTTTTTTTCTGTTTTGAGGGGCGGAGAGCCTCCTCACCTCCCCCCCCTTCGGCAAAAAGCCCAAAAACTGCTGCAAAATTGCCTCTGACGAGCGAAAACTCGGCAATAAGCGCGTCAGCACGCAAGTTCCTTGTTGTATGCATACCGGAACTGATGTTCTATTCCGTTCGGACAACAGGGGATCGACACGCCGGATGGCGCGGCGGCCTCTGGATCGCTCCCGCCATGACGGCAAGACCGCGAATGGTCCGTGGCAACGCCCAAAGCCAACATCCTTGGCCGGCGTTGCCCGGCCCCAAGAAACACTGTGTCTGGAGGAAACCCAATGTCTCGTTCAGCCCTGCTGCTCAGTGCAGCCACCCTTTCTCTCGCCTCCGTCATGGCGGCGGGCCCGGCCTCCGCCCAATCGAAGTTCGACATCACGCTCGGCGGCGACGCCTATTTCGAAGCCGGCTACGTCGACCAGGACCGCGACAGCGGCCTGCGCAACACCGAGTTCCG
>NZ_JALJXJ010000034.1 GCF_024170005.1 Azospirillum lipoferum | reverse complement strand
CACCGTTTGACGGACAACTAACTTCACGACAACATGCACACCTATGCGGTGTGTGGCGGTGTGAAAGCAGTGCTTTCCTTCATCAGCCGATATAATTCCAGCTATTCTGTCTAAGATCACCCCGTGACCAGAATTGCTGGGGCGTTTCTCAACAGCGATCGATGGGAGTAAATTCGTGCCGATCCGCAGGCTGGACTTGAATCTGCTCCGGGTGTTTGAAGCCGTCATGCAGCATCGTAGCGTGATCGGGGCTAGCAGAGAACTGCGGGTGACCCCCTCGGCGGTCAGCCACGCGCTTGCCCGGCTGCGTCAGGCGCTGGACGATGACCTGTTCATCCCCGGCGATTCCGGGATGGAGCCGACCGCACGCGCCCTCCATTTATCCCCCGGCATCGCCGATGGCTTGGGACGGATCGCCGATGCGATGAGCACGAAGGCCTTTGTCCCGTCGGAAGCGGTGCGGACCTTCCGCATCGCCGCGACCGACTATGGGGCGGTGGTCGTCCTGCCGCGCGTTGTCGCGCGGATCAGCCCGGTGGCGCCGCAAATCGATCTGCGGGTGTTTCCCCTCAACCGCATGGACGTCGTTCGTCAGCTCGACGATGGCCGCGTCGATTTCCTGATCGGCTGGTTTGCCGACCTGCCGGGCCGCGTGCGCCACGCGACGCTTCTCCAGGATGCGGAAGCCGTGGTTGTCCGCAGCGGCCATCCGCTCACCGCCGGGCCGGTAACGCGGGAACGCCTGTTCGAGTATCCCCACGTCGTCGTGGAGTTGACCGGCAGCGAAGACGTGGCGACCGACGGGTTCATCGACGACCGCGGGGTATCCCGCCGGGTCTGGGTCGAGCGGCTGATCCTCGAAGCGGCCGACGGCGACAAGGGACTGACCGGGCGAGTGGCCATTTCGGTCCCGCATTATGCCGCCGTCCCGCCACTGCTGCAGGTCAGCGACATGGTGGCGACCTTGCCGGGCCTGCTGGCGGCCCGGGCAGTGGAGCAGTCCGGGCTGGTGACGCTGGACCTTCCCTACGAACCGCAGCGGGCAAACCTGGACATGATCTGGCACCAGCGCGCCGAGCGGGACGCCGGCGCCCGCTGGCTGATCCAGCAGATCACCGCCGCGATGGCCGACCCGGCATCGTAATTCGGTAAAAGCAGCCAGCTTTCCCGATAGAACTTCCCTTCGCACCATGCTGAACATTGTTCATCATGGTGCTGCATAATCTTCATTTGCCACACGCGGGCAATTCACAATAATCGCTCGATAGCGATCAAGGCGCTTCACCGTGGGCGCCTAAGGATCTTCGTCGGCTATCACAGGATGGCGGCGTGAATTTTCACGAGTCCGCACTGCATTCCCCCCGAATATGTGAGGAGGTTTCTTGATGTGGCCGATGATGGACCTTGCCCGGCAGGCGCAGGACTATTGGATCGATGCAAGCCAACGCTCCATCCTGTTCCTCGACGCGTTGCGCCGCCGTGGCAATATCCATTTCGACCATGCCGCCCGGACGGCACCGAACGTCCTCAGCTTCTCCTTCGAGTTGGTGGCCGACGGGCGGACCTTTGAGCGCCCGGTCAATTATGGGCTGGTACGGATCGTCCCGCCCGCCGGCGTCGCCGTCGATGATTGCAAGCGCCCCTTCATCGTGTTCGATCCGCGCGCCGGCCACGGGCCGGGGATCGGCGGCATGAAGCAGGACAGCGAGATCGGTGTCGCCTTGAAAGCCGGGCACCCCTGCTATTTCGTCGGCTTTCTCCCCGATCCGGTTCCCGGCCAGACGGTGGAGGACGTCTGCCGGGCGGAGGCCGTCTTCGTGGAGGCGGTGGCCCGCTTGCACCCCGATGCCGACGGAAGGCCTTGCCTCATCGGCAACTGCCAGGCTGGCTGGCAGATCATGATGATGGCGGCGACCCACCCGGATACGGTCGGGCCGCTCATACTGGCGGGCGCACCGCTCAACTACTGGGCCGGGGTCCATGGCAAGAATCCGCTGCGTTATCTGGGTGGCCTTCTCGGCGGCACCTGGCTGACGACATTGGCCGGGGATCTCGGCGCCGGGATCTTCGACGGCGCCGCCCTGGTCGCGAACTTCGAGCGGATGAACCCCGCCAACACCCTGTGGAAGAAGGGTTACAACGTCTATTCGAAGATCGACACCGAGGAGGAGCGCTTCCTCGACTTCGAGACATGGTGGGGCAGCCCCGTCCTGCTCAACGCCGCGGAGATGCAGTTCATCGCCGACGAGCTGTTCCTGCGCAACAAGCTATCCAGCGGCGAGATCGTCTTCTCCGACGGCACGCGGGTCGATCTGCGCAACATCCGCACGCCGATCGTCGTCTTCTGCTCCTGGGGCGACGACATCACGCCGCCGCAGCAGGCGCTGGACTGGATCCTCGATCTCTACGAGACAGACCGCGAGCTGATCGCCGGCGGCCAGACCATCGTCTATGCGCTGCACCAGAGCATCGGCCATCTCGGCATCTTCGTCTCGGCCAAGGTGGCGACCAAGGAGCATGACGAGTTCGCGCGGACCATGGACCTGATCGACGTCCTGCCGCCGGGCCTTTACGAGGCCGTCTTCACCGAGAAGACAGCCGACATGGCCCATCCGGAGCTGGTGTCCGGCGACCATCTCGTCCGCTTCGAACGGCGCCGGCTTGACGACATCCGCGCGCTGGGCGGCAACGACGCGGCCGACGACCGGCGCTTTGCCACGCTGGCCCGCCTGTCGGACCTCAACCAGGGGCTCTACCGTGCCACCCTCGGTCCGCTGGTGACCGCCCTGGCAACGCCGCAAAGCGCCGCGGCGCTGCGCGCGATGGACCCGTACAGGCTGCGGTTCGCCGCCTTCTCCGACCGCAACCCGCTGATGGCTCCGGTCGCCCCTCTGGCCGCGGCGGTGCGCGCCCATCGCCATCCATTGCCTGCCGACAACCCGCTGCTCGGCTTTCAAGAGGCGGCGTCCGACCAGATCACCCTGGCTCTCGACGCCGTGCGCGACGTTCGGGACAGGGCGACAGAGGCCTTCTTCCTGGCGATCTACGGCTCCCCACAGCTTCAGACGCTGCTGGGCATCGACCCGGAGACGCCGGCGGCCGGACATGGCAGGCCGGGCCGCGACCTCACCCGCGAGGCGGCCATCGCCAAGGCCGTCGCCGATCTCGCCCTGCGGATGGAGCAGGGCGGGCCCGCCGAGGCGGGGCTGCGCGCGCTGCTCTACATCGGCCTCGCCCGGCCGAGGGCCGGCGTGGACGAGCGCGGCTTCGCCATGCTCCGGCACATCCGACGGCAGCTCTTCGCCGACCGGCCGTTCAGCCTCGCCCGCTTCAAGGCGCTGGTGCGGGAGCAGTATCTGCTTCTGCTGCTCGACGAGGACCGCGCCGTGGCGGCGATCCCCGCGCTGCTGGGAAGCGATACCCGCGGCCGGACCGGAATGCTCGACGCCATCCGTCGCGTGGTCGCCGCCTCCGGAGAACTGTCGCACGACGCCGAACGGCGCCTGGACCATGTGGAGGCGCTGTTCGCATCGGTGAGCGGCAAGACCCTATCGGCGACCTCCGGGATGGCGGGAATCGCCGCGTCGTGACGCCGTTGGACAGGAAGAACGGGGAACATACCATGACTGATGCTCAACCGACCGGCGCTCAACCCGGCCTGCCGTCGGCCGCCGATGTCCGCAGCCTTGTCGCCCGGCAGAAATCCGCCCTGCTCGCCGAGGAAGCACGCAAGCGCAAGGCTGCGGAGGAGGAACTGAAGCATCAGAAGGAGATGTTCCTGCATCGCACGGTCACGCCGGACTTCGTCGCCCATCTGACCACGCGCATCGGAAACGCCGCGGCGAACGGCGAGATGCAGCTTCTCCTCGGCCGCTTCCCAAGCGCGTGGTGCAGTGATGGCGGACGGGCGATCAATGCGCGGGAGAAGGACTGGCCGTCGACGCTTCAGGGCTTCGCCCGGGACTTCTATGATTTCTGGGAGCGGGAGCTGAAGCCGCGTGGATTTCAGATGGAGGTCGCCATCGTCGATTTTCCTTCTGGTATGCCGGGCGATATCGGTGCGACCCTTTCGTGGAAGGAAGGGGACCGGGCGTGACGGAACCAGGAACGGCGTCACGACCGGGGCGGGCTTGGGGATGATGGGGATGAGGGCTCTTCGCTGGGTGATCGGGGCTGCCGCCATCGCGGCACTCGGCACGACCTTGTGGTTTGCGACGCGACCGCCGCCACTGACCGTCCAGGGGGAGGTGTCGGCCGACCGGGTCGACATCAGCCCCCGCGTTTCGGGCCGTGTCGCCAAGCTGGGCGCCGACACCGGGGACAGGGTGGCGCACGGGACGGTGCTGGTCGAACTGGAAAGCCCGCAGCTGGTGGCGGCACTGTCCGCCGCCCAGGCAGCACTCGGCGTCGCCAGGGCCGACCTCGACCGGGTCAACAGCACGCGGGCCGAGACCATCACCGCGAGACGGGCCGATCTGGCCTCGGCGGATGCCGACGTCACCCTCTATCAGGACAATTACGGCCGGCAGGCCCAGCTCATCCGCTCCGGCAACACCCCGCAGGCCCGGCTGGACGAGGCGGCGCGCAATCTGGAGGCCGCTATTCGCAAACGCGAGTCGGCGGAGGCCGCGCTGCATCTCGCCGTCACCGGCGCCAGCCCGGAGGAGCGGGCCCTGGCCGCCGCCCAGGTCAGGCAGGCGGAGGCCGCACTCCGCCAGCGGTCCGTCGACGTGGAGGAGCTGGTCGTCCGCGCGCCCATGGATGGCCAGATCACCACCAGGGTGGCCGAGCTGGGCGAGAATTTCAGCGTCGGCGCGCCGCTCTTCTCCATGGTGGACATCGCGCACCCGTGGTTCACCTTCAACCTGCGCGAAGATCTGCTGACCGGCCTGACCGTCGGCGACAGCTTCCGGATCACCGTTCCAGCCCTCGGCCCGAAGGAGATTCCGGTGCGGGTGACGATGATCAACGTCCAGGGGCAATACGCGACGTGGCGGGCGACCCGCGCCACCGGAGACTTCGATCTGCGAACCTTCGAGGTCCGGGCCGTGCCGGCCGAGCCGGTGGAGGGACTACGACCGGGAATGAGCGCCATCTGGGTCCGGCAGGGACGTTGAGATGCGGCCCCGCACCGGATTGCGTCCCGGCTTCCTGCTGGTCTTCCAGCGTGAACTGGTCTGGCTGCGTCGGCGCCGCCCGGGTCTGCTGCTGCTCGTGACCCTTCTGCCGCTTGGCCTGATGGGGCTGCTGATGGCGATTTTCAGCGCCGGTCTCGCCACCCGCCTGCCGATCGCCGTGCTCGACCTCGACGGGTCCGACCTGTCGCGCGCCATCGTCCGCACCGTGGACGCCACGCCCGACGTTGCGGTGGCCCAAAATGTCGCCGATCTTGCCGAGGGGCGCCGGCTGATCCTGTCCGGCACCGTCCATGGATTGCTGATGATCCCCCGCGATCTGGAACGGGACGTGAAGGCTGCCCGACGGCCGGAGGTGGTGTTCTTCTACAACACCCAGACGCTGACCTCCGGCAACCTCGTCCTGCGCGGGGTCAGCAATGCGGTCCCGACGGTGGCGGCCGGCATCCGACTGTCGCTACGCACGGCCCAGGGCCAGCCGATGGACGCCGCCCAGGCCTCCCTGGCACCGATCCCGGTCCAGGTCCACGGCCTGTTCAACCCGACCCTGAATTATGCCCATTTCCTGCTGGCGGCGCTGTTGCCCAGCCTGCTTCAGGTTGTTGTTGTGGTGGCGTCCGCCTATTCGGTCGGCCTCGATGTCGAGACGCGGCACCGGCTGGCAATCCTCCGGCGGCTTGGCGGCGGCCTGTGGCCGGCCATGGCGGGTAAGGTTCTTCCCTATACGATCCTGTCCCTGATGGTTCTCGGCATCGCCGACTCCGTTCTGTTCGGCGTGCTGGACCTGCCGTTGCGCGGTCAGCGGGGCATTCTGCTCCTCGCGGGCATCCTGTTCCTGCTGGCCTGCCAGCTGCTCGGCATCCTGCTGGCGCTGTTCCTGCGCTCCACGGCAGGGGCGGTCAGCGTCGGGACGCTGCTGACCGCCCCTGCCTTCGGCTTCATGGGCATCGGTTTCCCGCGCCTCGGCATGGGCACCTTCGCCCAAGGCTATGGGGCGCTGCTCCCGGGAACCTGGTACCTGACGGCACGGATCGACCAGACCGTCCGCGGCACGCCGTCCGACCTGTCC
Source organism: Azospirillum lipoferum (assembly GCF_024170005.1). GTDB lineage: Bacteria > Pseudomonadota > Alphaproteobacteria > Azospirillales > Azospirillaceae > Azospirillum > Azospirillum lipoferum. The sequence continues at coordinate 3,187 of NZ_JALJXJ010000034.1, read as the reverse complement.
TGGTCTCCGGTGCTGGTCCTCGTCGCGTTCGTGATCGGGCTTGCCGTGCTTGCCGCATGGCGGTTGGAGGGCCTGCGTGCCCGGCGCAGGAGGGCGGGCCCCGGGCGCACCGCGGCGGTTCACGGCGGGTCAGCGCCATGAGAGCGGTCCTTGCCGTGTTCCGTCACGAACTCCGCCGCATTGTCACCGTGCGCCCGGCCTTTTCCGTGCTCATCCTCGCGGCGGTGATCTACGCGGCGTTCTATCCGCAGCCCTACCTCAACGAGGCGCTTCGCGAAGCCCCGATCGTGGTTGTGGACCGCGACGGGACCAGCAGCAGCCGGGAGATGGTCCGTCGGCTCGACGCGACGTCCGACGTGAGTGTGGCCCTCGTTCTCCCTGACCTTCCGAGCGCCCAGCGTGCCGTTTATGAACGCGCCGTGTCGGGCATCCTGCTGATCCCCCAGAACTTCGAGCGCGACCTGCTGCATGGGCGGCCATCCCCGGTCGCTCTCTACGCGGACGCCAGCTATTTCCTGATCTATCAACGGATCACCGGTGCCGTTTCGGCCGTGGCACGAACGCTCGGGGCGGAGGTCGAAAGCGCACGGCTGGTCGGTGCCGGTGTCGATCCGGCGGTGGCCGGCGCCGTCGTCGACCCGATGCCGCTGACGGCGGTGCCGCTGTTCAATCCGCAGGGAGGCTATGCGACCTATCTGCTGCCGGCGGCTTTCGTCCTGATCCTGCAGCAGCTTCTGCTGATCGGAACCGGCCTGCTCGGCACCACCCCTGATCCCGACCGACCCAAGGCCGGTCCGCTGGCCACCGTGGCTGGCAAGCATATGGCCTATCTGGTGCCGGAAGCGCTGATCCTGCCCTTCTACCTGATCGCCCTGCCATATCTCTACGGCATCCCGCGCCTGGGTTCGGCCGCGATGGTTCTTCTCTTCGCGCTGCCTTTCGCCCTCGCCGTCAGCGGCCTTGGCCTCATCGCCTCGGCGGTGTTCCGCACCCCTCTGGCGGTGCAGCTCGCCACTGCGGCGGTCGGGCTGCCCTTCTTCTTCCTGGCAGGGTTCGCCTGGCCTCCGGAAGCGATGCCGGAAGCGGTTCGTCTGATCGCCCGGTTGCTGCCGAGCACATCGGCGATCGACGGGCTTGTCCGCGTGGCCCAGCTCGGGGCGCCCCTCTCGGAGGTAGCCGAACCCTTCCTGACATTGTGGGCCTTGGCAGGACTCTATAGCGCAATTGCCATTGCGCTTGCATTCCGGCGTTAACCGCAATCACGTTTACACTATAGCGTAACTTGATTATTGTTTTTGAGAACCGTATGGCATGAGTATGAATTTTATCGATTTGCATCATTCGACGATCTGATCGGCGTTAGATTATCTTCTGGCGTTCTTCCAAAGGAAATGATGAGCACCGATCTCAACCTTATGATGTTTGCTCAGGATCCGCTTGTCCAGACGGGGGTTCTGGCTTCGATAGGGGCGCTTCTCACTCACGTTGCTCTCCGCAACAGACCGACACATCGCTTTGCCGGGCAGTTGTTCTTCTTCACAGCGCTCACTGTTCTTCTATTCTACCACGGTGTCGTTCCCTACGAGGCCGGAACATCGAACAGCTCCGTTCCACAGAGGGTATTCGCCGGCCTTGCCAGAATGATCTGGTGGACGAACGGGGCATTGTCCCTGGTCGGTTTCGTTCGGGCATTTCTGACTTTCGAACGGCGGACCCGCGAAGGCCGGCTCCTCCAGGATCTGATCATTGGCATGATCTATGTTGGCACCGCCCTGTCGATCGCTGCCAATGTTTTCAATTTTCCGGTCGGCACCCTCATCGCGACATCCGGTGTCTTCGCCATCATCGTCGGCCTTGCGATGCAAAGCACGTTGAGCAATGTCTTCTCGGGCATCGCTCTGAACATCAGCCGCCCTTATGCTATTGGGGATTGGATCTCGTTGGGAGACGGCATAGAAGGCCAGGTTCTCGAAACCAACTGGCGCGCCACTCATCTGCTCAGTGACACGAATGACCTTATCATTCTCCCCAACAGCAGCTTGGCAAAAGCAACTTTGACAAATCTGAGCGGACCGGATCGCTCGCACGGAGTTACTCTTACCGTAAGAATTTCCCCGAATGTTTCGCCGGGTGCCGTTTCAAGTGTTATGCGGGACGTGTTGCTGAGTTGCACATCGATCCTGCCCAATCCCCCACCAACCACACACATTCAGTCTCTCGACGCAGACGCGATCGAGGTGAAACTCTCTTTTCATGTTGCCAAGCTTTCTGCTGTCGGCACGACGAAAGACGAGGTTTTCGATCTCGTCTACCGGCACGTGAAATCCTCGGGGATGAGGTTTGCATCACCTTCCGCATCCATGCAGCCAATTCTGAACAACACGGAAAGCAGCGCGTCGACCGCCTCGACACCGCTCCGGCTTCTGAATGCAATTTCACTGTTCTCTTCTCTGACCGAGGACGAAAAGGAGGCATTGGCCGCCACCATGTCGCGCCGCACCTTCCGCAAGGGCGATGTCGTGGTGGAGCAGGGAACAGTGATGGCGGCGCTGGTGATTGTACGAACGGGTGTGCTCGCCGTAACCAGCAGGACCGAAGAGGAAGAGATCGAAACCGGTCGGCTTGCTCCGGGAGATTTCTTTGGAGAGGGTGGACTGCTGACGGGGGCCGGTACTGCGGGTACGGTTCGTGCCCTTACCTTTGTCGTCGTGTACGAGATCGCCCTGGAAAACCTGGCGCCTCTGATACATGACAGACCGGGCATAGCCGAAGAGTTGGGCGCAGCCCTGCTTCATCGGAAACAAAGTATTGATCCCCCCACAAAATAGCCAGTGACGAGCCCAGACATGGATCCGTGGCTCGCCTTGCCGTTCTCATCCAGAGCTATATCCATCGACCATCGAGAAATTGAATTATTTTGCGTAGATTTTTACATTTTGCGAGAATTCTGTGATATATTAAATTATGCAATATTTCAAATACTCAGCATTGAGCACATAATGTCTTTGAGCGCGTAGAATTATTTTGACGCCTTGTCATAAGGCAATTAATAAATTCCTGACTTTGCTATTTATCTAAAAATTCCGCCATCGAAAGCTATATATTTATGGATTTAGTGGTAGCGTATTCATAATACGCAAATGTCCCACTTCCATATTTTTTGATATTTCTAGTCCGGAAATTGACC
>NZ_JALJXJ010000033.1 GCF_024170005.1 Azospirillum lipoferum | reverse complement strand
CGAGCGTGATGTCGAACTTCGACTGGGCGGAGGCCGGGCCCGCCGCCATGACGGAGGCGAGCGAAAGGGTGGCTGCACCGAGCAGCAGAGCGGATTTCACCATCAACGTTTCCCCCAACAATAATGTTTTGTTGTTGCTCAACCTGATCGTTCGTCATGTCCGGGGGCTTGCGCGCGGCTTGCGAAGCGGCGACGGCGTCCGGACATCCGAAGACGGCAAGCCCCGTGGCGCCACCGCCGTACATACCCCAGCATGCACGGCGTCTTGGCTCCATCGTTGCCAGCGTCGACCATGCTAAAGGGCGATCATCCGTCCGTCAATAAATTAATCACAGTGAATTAAGTTATGTTGTATCGTCAGTCTGCCGATGATATTCCTGTAGCGTGGTCAGAAAGGCGGATAGCGAAATAAAATTTCGCCTCGCTGTCCGTTCCCGGCTTCCGGCCCGCATCCAAGAAAATTCCGGAGGAAACAGTCATGCTGATTGGAATCGATCCCGTGCTTGGCCCCGATCTGCTGGCCATGCTGCGCGCGATGGGGCATGGCGATGAAATCGCCATCGTGGACGCCAACTATCCGGCGGTCGCGGACGCCCGCCGTCTGGTGCGCATGGATGGGATCGACGCGCCGCGGATCGTCCGGGCCATCCTGTCGGTGATGCCGCTCGACGATTTCGTCGAGGATTCGGCCTTCCGTCCCGCCGCCCAGAACGATGTCGACCGGATCGAGCCGGTGATGGTGGACCTCCAGGATGCGGTCACCGCCCATGCGCCGCAGGTCCGCCTGAAGCCGCTGGTGGGAAAGCCCTTCTACGACCGTGTGCGGTCCGCCTTCGGCGTCGTCGCTTCCGGGGAGGCGAGGCTTTATGGGAACATCATTCTGCGCAAAGGCGTCATCCGCCCGACAGGCGCCTGAAGACGGGCGCCCGTGAGCGGAAAGGATGATGAGCGGAAAGGACGAAGACCATGACGCCGAGACGACTTGTCGACAAATTCGCCCTCATCACCGGCGCTTCGCGGGGGATCGGCCGCGCCGTGGCCGAGCGTTTCGCCCAGGAAGGGGCGACGGTGGCGATCAACGCCGTCGCGCCGGGACCGCAGGCCGACGAGGCGCTGGAGGCGGTCGCGGCCGCCGGTGCCGCCGCCGGATTTCCCGACCGCCGGCACATGCTGGTCTATGCCGACGTCGCCTCCTCGGCCGCCGTCGATGCCATGTTCGGTGAGGTTCTGGCGGCGTTCGGGCGGCTCGACATCCTGGTCAACAACGCCGGGATCCAGACCGAGGAGCCGAGCGAGTCCTTCACCGACGAGACGATGGAGCGCGTGCTTGGCGTCAATCTGCTGGGGGCGGCCTACTGCGCGCGCGCCGCGATCGCGCATTTCCTCAGCCGCCCCGGCGGCGGGGCGATCGTCAACAACTCCAGCGTCCATCAGCTCATTCCCAAGCCCGGCTATCTCTCCTACTCGATCAGCAAGGGTGGGCTCGACAACATGACCCGGACGCTGGCGCTGGAATTCGCCGACAAGGGCATCCGGGTGAATTCGGTCGGTCCCGGCGCCGTTGCGACCGACATCAACGCGGCCTGGAAGGACGATCCGGTCCGTCGCAAGGTCATCGAGGGCATGATCCCCATGCGCTATGTCGCCACGCCGGAGCAGATGGCGCCGGTTTTCGCCTTTCTCGCCTCCGACGACGCCAGCTACGTCACCGGGCAGACCCTGTACGCCTGCGGCGGGCTCACCCTGTTCAACGAGATCAAATCGAACAGCACGTCCTGAAACGCCGCCGGCCGTCGCGATGGTCACGGACCCGCCTTGAGCGACTCGAGCGGAGAAAGGCGGGCGGCGGCAACGGCGGGCAGGACGCCTCCGAGCACGCCGATGGCAAGCGCCAGGGTTCCCGCCTTCATCAGTCCCGCCGGCGTCACCGCCAGCCGGAAGACGAGCGCGGTGCCGTCGGCGCCGAGCGTCGACGTGCTCCAGCCATCGAGGATCAGGGCGACGGCGGCGCCCAGCACCGCACCGGCAAGCGACAGCGCCATCGCTTCGGCAACGGTAGCGGTGAAGGTCGCCAGTCGGCTGAAGCCGAGGACGCGCAGGGTGGCGATCTCGATCCGCCGCTCGGACACCGAACTCATCATCGTATTGAGTGCTCCGGCCGACGCGCCGACCGCCATCAGCAGCGTGATCGGCCAGCCGAGCAGAGCGACCAGACGCGTCACCGGCGCCGACTGGCCGGCCAGGAGGTCGGCCTCCGTCATGGCATCCAGCGGCGACGGCGTGGCGCCCGGCAGGGCGGCGCGCAATGCGGCAAGGCCATCCGGCCCGTCCAGTGCGACGCGCAACGCCTGAATGTCACCCTGACGGTCGAAGACGGCCCGCACCAAGTCGAGATCGCCCCAGATTTCGGAGTCGGCAGCGCCGCCCTGTGCGGCAACGATGCCGACAACCGCCCAGTCGACCGGGCCGAGGCGCAGCCGTCGGATGGAACCGGTCTTCGGACCGGCATCGCTGGAACCGGTATCGAGCCCGAGATCGCGGGCGAGGGTTTCACCGATCACGATTTCGCGCATGCCCGGCGCGAAGAGGCGGCCGGTCCGGATGGAGGACCCCGGCCGCAGCCGCGGTCCGGCGGCCTCCATGCCCCTCAATGCTACCATGCGGCGCTGTCCGTCCGCTGCCGTCGCCTCGACGGGAACGGCGATCTCCCGCGACAGCAGAGGCCGGCCCCGGTCGTCGAGCGCGATCCCCGCCGCCGTCCCGTCCGCCTGCAGGCTTCTTGCGGCGTCCGGCGGGATGGCGGAGGCGATCTCCTGAAAGGCGCCACCGCCGAGAATGACGGCGACCTCCCGCGATCCCCCGGCGCCGAGCGTGCGTTCGAGGCCGGCCGCGACCGCGAGGAAGCCGATCAGCACCGCGACGACCAGGGCGATCGAGGCGACCATGGACAGCGAGATCGCCAGCCGCCCCGGGAGGCCGGCGAGGGCGGCGCGGGTGAGGACAAAGCATTGTCTGGGGAGCGAGGACATCGGCGTCACCGGAAGCGGAGGGCGTTGGCGGTGGTCATCCGCAAGGCGAAGCCGGCGGGCACGAGGCCGGCCAGCAGGGCAAGGGCGATCAGCAGGAGAAAGGCGCGCGCGACGACAGGCGGCGGCAGGGCCAGGCCCAGTTCCGGACCGGCCAGCAGCGCCGCCACCCTGGCCAGGGCGAGGCCGATGCCGCCGCCGGTGACGAAGATGAACAGCGTCTCGCAGAGCACGAGGCCGACGATCAGCCTTGCGGGAAAGCCGAGCACCTTCAACACGCCGATCTCGAAGCTGCGTTCGCGCACCGCGAAGGCCATCGTGTTGGCGACGATCATCAGGATGGCGGCGAAGGAGGCCGAGGTGACGAGGGTGACGACGAGCCGGAAATCGGCGATCTCGCGGATCAGCGCGTCGAGGAAGGCCTTCTCGGACTGGGTGCGGGTGGGGGCCGGCGAGCTTGCGAACAGCGCATCGATGCGTGCGGCGAGCGCGGCCGGCGGAACGCCCGGATGGGGCACGACCATCAGGCCGTCGATGCTGTCCCGTCCGTGGGCGCGTGCGGCGTTCACATAGTCGTAGCGCGCGATCATGAAATGGGTATCGATCTCCGGCCGGGCACCTTCGAAGACACCGGCGATCTCGAAGCTCCAGGGCGCGCCGTCCGCCCGCGCGATCTGGAAGGGCGTCAGCGCGATGCGCTGGCCGGCGCGCCAGCCCTGCGCCTCCATCAGGGAACGCCCGACCAGAACCCGGTCGCGGGCCCCGTCGAGCTGCGCGAGAAGCGCCGGGGTGAGGTCGAGGTCTCCCGCCATGACGGCCGCCATCGCGTTCGGATCGACGGCGCTGGCAACGGCGACAGTCCGTTCGGTTCCGACATAGCCGCGGATCCGGGCGGAGGCGGCGACCGCCGCCACCTCCGGCATCGCCGCGACGCGGGCGGCATCCGCATGGGGCAGGGGCTGTCCCCGGCCGTTGCGGCTCTGGACGACCAGCCGGCCGGCCTCGGCCCCGCCCGATCCCTGCGAGCCGGCGAGAAAGCCCTGGCCGAGGCCATGGACCAGAAAGGCGATTGCCACGGAGAGCATCATCAGCAGGGTGCGCGCCGGCTTGCGCCACAAGTTGCGGCCGATCAGGCGGAGAAGGGTCATGACAGGACCTCCGGCCCGGCGGGACTGAACGCCCCCTTGTCGAGGTGCAGCACGTGGCGGGCCGAGCGCGCGGCGGCGGGATCGTGCGTGACCATCACGATGGTCTTGCCGAGTTCGCGGTTGAGGCGGCCGAGGATGTCGAGCGCCTCGCCGGCGGAGCGGCGGTCGAGATCGCCGGTCGGCTCGTCGCAGAGCAGCAGGGCCGGATCGGTGACGATGGCGCGGGCGATGCCGACGCGCTGCCGCTGGCCGCCGGACATCTCGCGCGGATGGTGCCGCGCCCAGCCGCCGAGCCCGACGAGATCGAGCACGGTCGCCACCCGCTCCCGCCGCTCGCGGCCCGACAGCGGGCGCAACAGCAGGGGCAGCTCGACATTCTCGGCCGCGGTCAGCATCGGCATGAGATTGTAGAACTGGAAGATGATCCCGAGCGTCGTGGTGCGCCACGCCGCCCGCGCGTCCTCGCCCATGGCGGACAGGTCGCAGCCGTCGATGGCGACGCGGCCGGCATCCACGGGGTCGAGCCCGGCGAGGATGTTGAGCAGGGTCGACTTGCCGGAGCCGGAGGGCCCCATGATCGCGACGAAGTCGCCGCGCGGGATCTCGAGCGAGAGGTTCGAGAAGATCGCGACGCGCCCGGCACCGCGGCCATGGCTCTTGGAAACGCCGTCGAGGCGGATGAAGCCGGGGCTGCCCGGCAGGGAAGGGGGAAAGGGGGTCAAGGGGCGGTGTCCTGCGCAGGGGGCGATGGGCGGGGCGATGGTTGGGGCGGCGGGTGGGCGGGAGGATCGCGGGCGGGAAGATCGACCCGGACCGCCATGGACGGGCGGATGCCCGGCGGCGGATCGAGGATGGTCAGGCGGACCGCGATGGTGCCGCGCTCGGCCGAGGCCACCGGCGCGATGCGCGCCACCTCCACGGTGAAGCGGGTGTCGGCATAGGCGTCGAGCACCGCAGCACCCCGTGCGCCGGAGCCGATCGCGGCCAGCGCCGTTTCGGCGATGTCGACATCGAGCGCGAGCAGGTGCGGATCGGTGACGGTGAAGAGCGGCACTTCGGCGCGGGCATCGGCCTGGGACAGGATCGCCTCGCCGATCCGTGCCCGGCGGGCCGAGACGATGCCGGAAAGCGGCGAACGCAGGGTGAGATCGGAAACGGCCTCTGCCGCCCGGGCAACCTCCAGCTCCGCCTTGGCAACCTCCTGTGCCGCCTGATCCCTCAGATTCGCCGCCTGGGCGGCTGCGGTGGCGGCATCGCGCGCCGCCTGGGTGCTGACGGCTCCGCGGGTGCCGAGATCCGCCATCCGGCCCGCCCTGTCGCGGGCCTCCTCCGCATCGAGGCGGCGGGCGGCAAGGATGAGCCGGGCACGGTCGCGGGCGAGTTCGGCGTCCCGAAGCGCGAAGCGCAGCTCGGGATCGTCGAGTTCCGCCAGCACATCGCCGGCCCTGACGGCGCTGCCGACCTCGACATGGACAACCGTCACCACGCCGCCGCGCCGGGGATGGACCGCCGCCTCCCGCAGCGCCACGACATGGCCGGAGCCGGTCACGGAGCGGATCGGCGGCGGAGGCAGCGCGGCCGTGGCGGGTCCCATCGCAATCGGGGCGGCCACGATGGGCGCGGACCAAATCGCGGGACCCGCCGCCCGCCACAGTACCCCGGCACAGCCGATGGCGGCGATCAGGGCCAGGACGCCGACGAGATGCCATCCGCCGGATGGACGCGGCAGGCGGGTTCCGGCCGGGGGAAAGGCGGGAACCGGGACCGGCTCCAGCGTCAGCGACGCCAGCGTTTCCGACAGTCTGGGGTCGGGATGGCGGGGAGCGGGATGGGGATGGGTGTTCATGCCCCCATCTCATCCCGATCACTGGGAATGCTCGACCTCGAACCCGATCGGGGACGTCCTGAATCGTGATCCAGGACGTTTTCCGGGGGTGCCGCCGCCGGTCAGGGGCCGCCGGTCAGGGCTTGGCCGGGACCCCTTCCACGCCGCCGTCCGCCTTGCCGTCCGGCCCGGCACCACCCGCGGTCCGGTGATAGGCGCTTGGCGTCATGCCGGTCACCCGGAGGAATTCACGGTTGAAGTTCGATTTCGTGCCGAAGCCGGACTCCAGCATCACGACCGTGACCGGATCACGCGTCGCCACCAGCCGCCGCCGCGCCTCCTCGACGCGGTATTCGTTGACGAGCTGGGACACGTTGCGGCCATGGACACGGTTGAGGGCAGCCGAAATCTGGCGGGCCGGGATCCCGGTGCGGCGCGCCAGCCGCTCCAGGGTCAGGTCGGGATCGCGATAGAGGTGCTGGCCGCGCATCACGGCATCGATGCGCCCGACGATGGCGGCGTCCTCCGGTGACGGCGCCATGGTGAGCACCGGCGACGGCACATCCGCCGGTCCGGGGGGAGCGTCGGGAGGTGGCAGGGGCGGGGTGGGGAAGGGTGGAATGGGGTCGGCGCGCTCCGTCTCGTCGGCAGGACGGCTCGCGCCAGCGACGGTGACCGCATAGGCGGCGACAGCGAGCGAAAGCAGGCTGGCACCGGCAAGGATCGTTTCGGCGCGCGGGCCGTTGCCGGTCATGATTTCGGCCGAGATCACGGCATCGACGATGCCGTTGAGAATGATGAAGAGGCCGCTGAGCACGAGCGCCCGGTGAGCGGCGCGCTCATCGCCGAACCGGGTCGCCGCAAGCGTTCCGGCCCCGCCGGCGGCAAGGCGCAGGAGTGCGATGCCGTAGCCGAGATAGGTTGCGAACAGGACGAGATCGATGGGCAACGGCCAGACCGCGACCAGCAGCGCGACGCCCGCCGCCGGGAGCAGGTGGGGCCACAATCGGGATATCCCCATGCCGCCGCCATGCCTCAGCTCGTTGAAGGCGGCGAAGGACAAGGCCGGCAGCGTTGCGGCGAGCACCGGCTGGACGAGCCGGGCGGGACCCCACCCGAGGCCCCAGTTCAGGCCGGCCAACGCCGCCTGCACCGTGAAGACGGCGACCAGAAGGGGAAAGAGCCCCCGCGTCCCATCCCGGATCATCCGCAGCAGGATGAGGCCGAGCATGAGCGAGATCACGAAGGGAAGCGGGATCGACGGCATGGGCTCTGCTGCAAATTCTTCCGGTGGACGCGTGATGATGACTGCCGGCATCAGTGCCGATGCCGCGTGGCCTGGAACACGGCCTGACTCCCTCCAGCCATTCCGCCGCATGTTCGTCCGCTTTGCAACAGAGCCGTTCCGGACACTCAGATGTGCAGGTGGCTTTCCCCGGTGTCGGTCACCCGGCCCGGATCCGGGCCCAGATCCCGGCCTGGATTCCCGGGGCCGGCCCTTCGCGTGGCCTCGTCCAGGATCAGCCGGAGCGGATCGGCCATCGGCCCCGCCCTTGCGCCGCGGCTGCCCCGGGTGCCGTCAAAGCCGGCTGCACAGGCGGTAGGCGTCGAAGATCGCGGCATGCAGATCGCGGCTGGCCACCGCATCACCGATGCGATGCAGGGCGAAGCGGCCCGGCTGCAAAGGGTCCGGCGGCAAATCCTGGGGCTGGCCGGCCAGCAGGCGGTCGATGTCGGTAACCCCGTCATTCAGGGATGCGGCGCACAGATCGTGGAACAGCGCGTCCATCGGCAGCGTGCCGTGTTCGACGACGATCTGGTCGGTGACGATGACGCGTTCCTGATCCGTCATCTCGTTGCGCAGGACGGCGGCAAGGCGGTTGCCCTCGCGCCGCACCTGGATCAGGCGATGATCGACCAGGGGCGCGATACCCTTCTGGTAAAGCCTTTTGCGGAAGCTCGAACTGTCCTGATAGGGCATTTCCACCGCGGCGGCGGGATCGGGCGTGACGAAGGTCACCGACTTTCCCGCCGCCGCCAGCTTCAGCGCGCAGGACGGCGCCGCCTGCCGGCCGGTGCCGTCATAGATCAGCACGGCGTCCTGCGCCGGGACATGGCCGGACAGCATGTCCCAGACGCTGGCGCAGTGTTCGCCACCCTCCAGCCAGTCCAGGTCGGGCACGCCGCCGGTGGCGACGATGACGATGTCCGGGGCTTCGGCGGCGACCTCGGCGGCTTCGGCGAAGACATTCAGGCGAACGTCCACCGCCAGCCGTTCGAGTTCGTTGCGGCGCCAGTCGGTGATGCCGAGAAGATTCTGCCGCCCTTCGGCGCCGGCGGCGATCAGCACCTGTCCGCCCAGCCGGCTTCCCGCCTCGAACAGGGTGACGCGGTGGCCGCGCTCGGCCAGAACGCGGGCGGCCTCCATCCCCGCAGGACCGCCGCCGACCACCACCGCACGGCGCGGCGTGCCGGCGGGTGCTATCTCGTGGCTCAGCGTGGTTTCGCGGGCGGTGGCCGGGTTGTGGATGCAATGCGCCTTGCGATACAGGCAATAGGAGGCGCCGACACAGGGCCGGATGCGGTCCTCCTCGCCGCGCCGGATCTTCGCGACCAGATGCGGGTCGGCGATGTGCGCCCGCGTCATGCCGACCAGATCGGCGATGCCGTCGCGCAGGACATGCCGGGCCGTCGCCACGTCGCGGATGCCCGCGGCATGCATGACCGGCAGCGCGACCTCGGCCCGGAAGCGCTTCACCTCGGCCAGGAACGGGGCGCTGGGCTGGAACATGCCGGGCATGTTGTGTTCGGTCAGCAGCAGATCGCTGTCCATGCGGCCATAGATGCAGTTGAAGAAATCGATATGGCCTTCCCGTTGAAGCATGTGGGCGATCTCGAGGCTTTCGTCCCTGTGCAGCCCGTCCTCGCCCCCCTCGTCGACGACATAGCGGATGCCGATGACGAAGTCCGGGCCGACGGCCTTGCGCATCGCCTCATGCACCATCAGCACGAAGCGGGCGCGGTTCGCGGTCGAGCCGCCGAAGCCGTCGGTGCGCAGGTTGGTGCGGGGCGACAGGAACTGGCCCAGCAGATGCCCGCCGGTCAGCGTTTCGACCCCGTCCAGCCCGGCTTGCCGGCAACGTCTTGCGGCGGCGGCGTAATCGGCGACGACGCGGTCGATGTCGGCGCGGTCCATTTCCTTGGGAAAGCTGCGGGTCCGCGTCTCCCGCACCCGCGACGGGGCGATCGCCGGCAGCCAGCCGCTGCCGAGCGCCGTGGCCCGCCGCCCCAGATGCGACACCTGGCACATGATGGCGGCGCCATGGTCGTGGATGCGCCGCGCCATCGCCTCCAGATGCGGCAGGATGGCGTCGCCCGACAGGTTGAGCTGCCCGCCGCCCCAGCTTGAATCGCGCGAGGTCATGGCGGAGCCGCCGATCATCGTCAGGGCGATGCCGCCCCTGGCTTTTTCCTCGTGGTAGCGCTGGTACCGCTCCGTCGGCATGCCGCCCTCGTCCAGCATCGAGGCATGGCTGGTGCTGACGATGCGGTTGCGCAGCAGCAGCCGGCCAAGTTGGAACGGCGACAGCAGGGGATCGGACGGCCGGGTGTCCGATTGGCGGGTGCCCGCTTGGAGGGTATCCGGCTGGGGGGCGCTCGGCTGGACCGCGAACTGCATGGTCGGGAGGTCTCCTTGGCGTGCCCGGGTGGGCCTTGCTCAAGGATGAGGTGGCGGGGTGTGGGCAGGAAGCTTGATAAAAGCTGGGAGGGGTATACGCTGAGCGTATGGCCCTGCGCAGCATCGCCCCTCTCGCCCGCACCCTGTTCATCTTCGAGGCCGCCGCCCGGACCGGCAGCTTTTCGGCGGCGGCACGGGAATTCAACGTGACCCAGCCGTCCGTCAGCCGCAACATCGCGCAGCTCGAGGCGTGGATGGAGGTGCGGCTGTTCCTGCGCACCCCCGCCTGCATCACCTTGACCCCTGAAGGGGAAGAGATTTACCGCGTCCTGCGCGACAGTCTGGAGAGGATCGATCACACCGTCGGCACCGTGCGTCGACGTGCGGCGAAAACGCGGATCACCCTGTCTTTTTCCAGTTCCTTTGCCACGCAGTGGCTGGTGCCACGACTGCGCGTCTTCAAGGCCGCGTTCCCGGACGTCGAACTGCGGCTGGATCTGGTGCAGGGAATGCTGGGCCAGCCGCCGTCCGATGTGGATATCGCCACCCGCGTCGTCGAGCCCGACGATCCGCGCTATCACATCTGGCCCTTCGCGCCGGAAATCATCATGCCGGTTTGCAGCCCCGCCTATCTGGCCGAGCGCGGCCCCCTGGATGCCGATCCGCAGCGCCATGTCTTCCTGAACCTGAACGACGAACACAAGGCGCATTGGAACCGGCTTCTGAACCCGTGCGGGGGTCTGGAGGGGGACGGGGGCTGGGTCGGGAAGTGGGCCGGGAAATGGGACGTCTTCTCTGACTACTCGGTCGTGCTGCAGGCGGCGCAGAATGGCGAGGGGATCGCGCTTGGCTGGGTAAGCGTGATATCCCGCGCGCTCGGCGAAGGCGTGCTGGTTCGCGCCGGCACGGGCGAGATCCGCACCGGGCGCTGGCATTCCCTGATCGCGCCGAAGGCCCGTCCGCTGCAGCCCGTGGTCCCTGCAATCTGTGACTGGCTGGTCGCCGTGATGCGCGACGATCTGGCCCGCATCGACGTCGCACTGTCCTGATGTCCGGAGGAATCACGGGGGTGACCGGCAATTTGTTTCCGAGCCTGCTCGGCCCCGGGAACCCGGGGCAGCCTCCCGGTCAGATGAGCGCGCCAAAGTTTTTTGCCGAAGGGCGAAAAAAGTACTTGCGCGGTTTGGGAGGTGTCGCCTATAAAGCGCCTCCCGACGCGAACGACGCCGGCGCCGCCGAACCGGCAGCGACCGA
>NZ_JALJXJ010000032.1 GCF_024170005.1 Azospirillum lipoferum | reverse complement strand
GCGACATCTTCATCCTCCGCACCGATCTGGCTTTCTAAGAGCCTGGTCTTCCAAGAGCCTCGCGCTCTGAAAAAGGGCCAACTGACGTCCTGGCCCTTCATCCGCTTCGCATCGGCATGGGGCTCTCTCCTCTCCATCCCCTCCATGGCGATGCGTCCCGGCGCGCTCTCCCTCGGGTGCGTCGGCCCCGGCCTTCCTGGTGCCGGGGTCCCCTTGCGGTCGGACGGCGATCTGCTGTCCGACCGCTTTCTTTCTCGTGATCGCCGACGACAGTCATGGTGGCGCCCATCCGGACGTCTCACCGCCGTTGACCGGCGGCGGAGGTGAGAGCATCCTTGTGCTTCACAACATTATTATAATTTGTCCAATTATATGCGAACAAATATTCTGGTATATCACTATATGGGACAGGAAAAATCTTAATTCACGGTGATTAATTATTGACCCGCGATACAGTTGGGCATAGTGTGTTTTTCATGGTGGACAAGAGAGCAAGGACTGCTACGGCGTCCGCTCCCTTCGCATCAGGAGTGCCCCGATGTCTTCAGCCTCACGCGGCCAAGGCAGCAATTCGACAAATCTTCGCCAGTTCAACGAGCGGGTCATCCTGGCAGCGCTGCGTCGGATCGGCGAGGCGTCAAAGGCTGATCTGGCCCGTCTGGTGAATCTGACCGACAACACCGCCGGTTCGATCGTCCGCGATCTGGAGGCGCAGCAGCTGGTGCGGGTCGGGGCAAAGCGACAGGGCGGCCGCGGCCAGCCGGCCACCCTGCTGTCGCTGGACGCCGACGGCGCCTATGCCGCCGGCCTCAAGATCGGTCGGCGCTCGATGGATGCGGTGTTGGTCGATTTCTGCGGTTCCGTGCTGGCGCGCCAGTCCCGGCCGGCGCAGCTGGCGTCGCCGCAGAGCGTGCTGGACGCAGCGGAGGAGATGCTGGCGGCACTGCTGGCGGATGTGCCGATGAGCAGCCGGAACCGGATCGTCGGGCTCGGGATCGCCGCCCCCTACAATATGGGGAGCTGGCGGCGCGAGCTGGGGATTTCCGCCGAAGCCTGCGAGGGATGGAACGAATTCGACGTCATCGGTGCGCTGGCCGAGCGCACCGGCATGGAGGTGTTCGGCGAGAATGACGGCACCGCCGCCGCGGTGGCGGAGCTGTTTCTCGGGCATGGCCGGCGGCGTGACGATTTCATCTATGTCTTCATCGGTGCGGCCACCGGCGGCGGTGTCGTGCTGGGGGGCGATTACCTGCGTGGAAGCCACGGCAACGGCGGCGATATCGGCCTGATGCCGGTTCCGCCCTCACCCCTGCCGACCGCCCCGCCCCCGACCCGCCGCTGGGACATCCTGCTGACGCGCGCGTCGATCAACGCGCTGGTCCGCCATCTGAAGGGCAGCGGCGTCGAGTTCCCCGTCTATGACGGGCTGGAGGACGCCATCCGGCGCCATCCTCAGCTGGCGGAGGAATGGCTGGAGGATTGCGCCGACGCCCTGACCGGCCCGCTGCTGTCGGCGGCGCGCACGCTGGACGTGACCAGCGTGGTGCTCGACGGCGCGCTGCCGCCGGCGATGCTGGCGCGGCTGCGGGACCGGACCGAGCAGCTGCTGGCGGACTCGGCGCCGGAATCCCGAACCCCGCCGGAACTGCTGCTGGGCAAGGTCGGGCGGGAGGCCGGGGCGATCGGTGCCGCGCTGCTGCCCCTTCATCTGAATTTCAGCCCGAAGCGGGCGACCCTGGTCAGTCAATAGACCGGCGGCAGGCCGGGCAAAGGCCGCAAAGGCCATCAGTCCAGACGGTTAATCCAGGCGGCCGATTCAAGCGGCCAATCGAGGCGGCCCAACGCGGCCGGGAGGAAGCGATCATGGAAACCATGTTGACCGACGTGCTCGGGTCATCTCCGCCGGTCCTGGAGATGCGGGGCATTTCCAAGACCTTTCCCGGGGTGAAGGCGCTCGATTCCGTCAGTCTGACCGTCCGCCAGGGTGAGATCCTCGCACTGATGGGCGAGAACGGCGCCGGCAAGAGCACGCTGATGAAGGTGCTGTCCGGCGCCTATCTGGCCGATCCCGGCGGCCAGATGCTGATGCATGGCCAGCCGGTGTCCGTGACCTGCCCGGCCGACGCCAAGCGTCTGGGCATCGCCATCATCTACCAGGAACTCAGCCTCGCCCCCAACCTGACGGTCGCCGAGAACATCTTCATCGGCGAGGAGCCGCGGCGCGGGCCCTTCGTCGACCGGGCGGCGATGCGGGCCGGCGCGCAGGAGCTGCTCGACCGGCTGGGCGTCGGCTTCGGCGCCGACACCGAGGTCGGCACACTGTCGATCGCCGAACAGCAGATGGTGGAGATCGCCCGTGCGCTCCGCGTCCGCTCCAAGGTGCTGGTGATGGACGAGCCGACCACCGCCCTGTCGTCCCGTGAAACCGAGCGGCTGTTCGCCCTGATGCTGCGGCTGAAACAGGACGGGCTCGGCATCGTCTACATCAGCCACCGCATGGCCGAGATCTACGAGCTGGCCGACCGGGTGTCGGTCCTGCGCGACGGCACCTATGTCGGCACGCTCGACCGCGCCGAGATCAATCCCGAGACGCTGGTGCGGATGATGGTCGGCCGTAAGCTCGACAGCTTCTATGCCAAGCAGCATTCGGCCGAGGCCGCCAGGGGGCCGGTGGCGCTGACGGTCGAGGGCCTGCGCGACCAGCGCGGCCGGGTGCGCGGCTGCGGCTTCACGCTGCGCTATGGCGAGGTGCTCGGCGTCGCCGGGCTGGTCGGCGCCGGCCGGACCGAACTGGCGCGCCTGATCTATGGCGCCGACCCGCTGGCCGGCGGCGGCATCACGCTCGACGGCCGGCCGGTGACGATCCGCGGCCCCGGCGACGCGCTGCGGCTCGGCATCAGCTATCTCACCGAGGATCGCAAGCGGCAGGGCCTGTTCCTCGACATGTCGGTGCATGACAACATCAACATCGGCGTCGTCGACCGCGATGCCCGCCCCGGCGGCCTGCTCAACCGGTCGCGGGCGGCGGACCGCACCTCCGACGCCGTCTCGGCTCTCGGCATCCGCGTCGCCCATCCGCGCGTCAATGTCGGCAGCCTGTCCGGCGGCAACCAGCAGAAGACCCTGCTGTCGCGCTGGCTGGAGATGAAGCCGCGGGTGCTGATCCTGGACGAGCCGACCCGCGGCGTCGACATCGGCGCCAAGAGCGAAATCTACCGGATCATCGACCGGCTCGCCCAGGCGGGCGTGGCGATCCTGGTGATTTCCAGCGAGCTGCCCGAGCTGATCGGCGTGGCCGACCGCATCCTGGTGATGCGCGAGGGCGAGATCGCGGGCGAGGTCGGCGGCGCGTCGGGCGTCGCGGTCACCCAGGAAAACATTGTCGCTTTGGCCACCGGCGCTGCGGTCGACTCCGCGGCTGCCGCCTGATCCGATGGACCCCATCATGTCACCCATTCAAGCGGATTCCCCCTCCACCGCCGGCCGCCGGTCCGGCAGGGCCGGTCTCGATGTCCGGTCGCTGTTCAAGACCTTCGGCATGCTGCCGGTGCTGATCCTGGTCTGCATCGCCTTCGAACTGGCGACCGGCCGCTTCCTGACCGCCCGCAACATCGCCATCGTCTCGCAGCAGGCGTCCATCAACATCGTGCTGGCCACCGGGATGACCTTCGTCATCCTGACCGGCGGCATCGATCTGGCGGTCGGCTCGGTTCTGGCGCTGTGCGCCGTCACCGCGGTGGCGACCTCGCTGACGCCGATGGCCGACCTGGCGATCCCGGCGGCGCTGCTGGTCGGGCTGGCGCTCGGGCTCGCCAACGGATCGCTGGTCGCCTTCATGCGGCTGCCGCCCTTCATCGTCACGCTGGGCGGCCTGACCGCGGTGCGCGGCTTCGCCCGCCTGCTCGGCAACGACACCACGGTGTTCAATCCGCACCTGCCCTTCTCCTGGATCGGCCAGGGCAGCATCCTCGGCATTCCCTGGCTGGTCGTCATCGCGCTTTCGGTGGTTGCGGTCAGCTGGGTGATCCTGCGGCGCACCGTGCTGGGCGTGCGGATCTACGCGGTGGGCGGCAACCCCGACGCGGCGCGTCTGACCGGCATCAAGGTGTGGGTGGTCATCCTGTTCGCCTATGGCGTCTCCGGCCTGCTGGCCGGGCTGGCCGGCGTGATGGCGGCGTCCCGCACCCTGTCGGCCAACGGCGCCCAGCTTGGGCTGGGCTACGAACTGGACGCCATCGCCGCGGTGATCCTCGGCGGAACCTCCTTCGTCGGCGGCATCGGCTCGATCCTCGGCACGCTGGTCGGCGCCCTGCTGATCGCCGTGATGTCCAACGGCCTCGTGCTGACCGGGGTGCCCGAGGTCTGGCAGTTCATCATCAAGGGTGCGGTCATCATCGGCGCCGTGGCGCTCGATCGCTACCGCAATGCGAACAGCGCCCGGACCTGATCCGGGGCGGCGTCGCAAGCCTGCGTCATCAGGGTTCCGCAACGATCATATGCTGCGGCCAACTTCGCGGCGGAACCTGACGGGGGGTCTCGTCCCCGGGCACGAGACACAAAAAAGCCAATGGAAACCATCAGCGAATCCCATCGGGAGGAAAACATGCGTCGGACTATTCTGGCTTCGGTCGCGGCCCTGGCCCTGGCGGGCGCCCTCGCCCTGCCGGCGAGCGCCCCGGCCAGTGCTAAGGATCTGAAGTCGGTGGGCGTCACCGTCGGCAGCCTCGGCAATCCCTTCTTCGTCCAGATCGTCAAGGGCGTCGAGGCCAAGGCCAAGGAGTTGGGCGGCGACAAGGTCAGCGTTACCGCCGTTTCGGCCGACTACGACCTCAACAAGCAATATTCGCAGATCGAGAACTTCATCGCGTCCGGCGTCGATCTGATCGTGGTCAATGCCGCCGATCCCGCGGCGATCGAGCCGGCCGTCCGCATGGCGCAGGCCCAGGGCATCGTCGTCGCCGCCGTGGACGTGAAGGCGCAGGGCGCCGACGTCACCGTGACCACCGACAACGTCCAGGCCGGCGAGAAGGCCTGCCAGTACATCGTCGACAAGCTCGGCGGCAAGGGTGCCGTCGCCATCCAGAACGGCCCGCCCGTGTCGGCGGTGATCGACCGCGTCAACGGCTGCAAGGCGGTGCTGGCCAAGGCGCCGGGCATCAAGCTGCTGTCCGACAACCAGAACGGCAAGGGCAGCCGCGAAGGCGGGCTGGAGGTCATGATCGGCCTGCTGACCGGCTTCGACAAGGTCGATGCGGTGTTCACCATCAACGATCCCCAGGCGATCGGCGCCGATCTGGCCGCCAAGCAGCTCGGCCGCAAGAACCTGTTCATCACCTCGGTCGACGGCGCGCCGGACATCGAGGTGGCGCTGAAGGGCGACACCCTGGTCGAGGCGTCGTCGGCCCAGGATCCCTACTCCATGGCCAAGAAGGCGGTGGAGCTGGGCTATGAGGCGATGCAGGGCAAGAAGCCGGAAAAGGACACCTTCCTGATCCCGGCCGAACTGATCACCCGCAGCAACGTCGCCCAGTACAAGGGCTGGACGACCAAGTAACCCGGCTTCATCCTTGGTCCCGACCCCTGTTCCGACGGGGGCCGGGACCAAGGATGCCGTAGACGCCGAAGGACGCCGGTCTGTTCTGAGGAGTCACCTCGATCGCACGATCGCACAGCTGCGGAAGGGCATCATGGCTATGGCGGGACACAGAAGAGGGTTCGGCATCTCGGCCCGGATCGCCGGTGGTTTCGGCGTCGTGCTGCTGCTCCTGTCCGGGGTGACGGTCTACAATCTTCAGGCGCAGCAGCGGCTGGGAACCCAGTTCGCGGCCTTCCGCGCCGTCTCCGACAACGGTCTCCAGGTGACGGATTTGAAGACCGCCCTGGCCGACGTCGAGCTGGCGATCCGTGATTACCTGCTCGTCAGCGACGAGGCTCACCGCAAGCTGGCCGAAGACCGCCACGGCGACTTCAAGGCCCGCCTCGCTGCTCTGGCGGATGCTCCCGACGCGGCGGCGGTCGGGCTGGACCGCGACTTCGTCACCGCGGTCGCGAGCGGGGAAGAGGGCTACTGGAGCGCGGTTCTTGCCCTGACCGGCGCCAACCAGCGCAAGGATTACCTGCTGAACACCGTCATCGCCCCGATGGGAGAGCGGATGCTGGCGCGGCTCAAGGGGCTTGCCGCCGACCCCGCGGCGTCTCCCGAGGCACGTCGTCAGGCTGACGGATTGACCGAGCAGGTCCGCGCCGCCACCAATGGCGCGCTGCGCCATGTCGCGACCGGCAAGGCGGAGGATCGTGACCGGGCCAAGGCGGGCTGGACCGCCTTCCGCGACGAGATCGCCGCCCTGGAACGGTCGGTTCAGGACCAGAAGCCGCTGACGATGCAGGTGACGATGGTCGGCTCCTTCGCCAAGGCGAGCGACGGCGCCTTCACCGAATTGTGGTCGCTGGAATCGGAAACCGCCGGCAGGCTGGCCGAGATCGGCCGGCGCAGCGCCGATATCCGCAAGCTGGTCGACGGCGCCCGCACGGCTGCGGCCGGACGGGCACAGGACGCCGTCGACGGTACGGGCACCATGATCGAGCAGTCGCGGCAGGCCAACATCATCCTGGCCGGGCTGGGGCTGACGCTGGGCTTCGGGCTGGCCGTCCTGACCGGCATGGGCGTCTCGCGGCCGGTGCGGGCGCTGACCCGGGCGATGGACGGCATCGCCTTCGGCGACACCGGACGGACCATTCCCGGCCTGAACCGCCGCGACGAGATCGGGGCGATGGCCCGCAGCGTGGAGGTCTTCCGCTCCACCATGTGCGAGCGTGACCGGCTCGGCGAGGAACGCCAGCGCGAGGAGGAGGCGAGAGCCAAGCGCTCGACCCAGCTGGAGCGGATGGTCGGCGAGTTCGAAGGCTTGGCCGGGCGGCTGCTCGACGGCTTCGGCATCGCGTCGGGCCGGCTGAACGAAACGGCGCAGAGCATGATCGGCATTGCCGACACCACCAATTCCCTGGCGGAGGAAACCACCCGCTCGGTGGCGGAGACCACCGGCAACCTGCGCACCATCGCCGCCAACACCGACCAGCTGACCAGCGCCATCGCCGAGGTGGCCCATCAGGCGGGCCGGTCGTCGGAAATGACCAACAATGCGGTGGCCCAGGCCAGAAGCGCGGACGGGGCGATGGAAGGGCTTTCGACGTCGGCCCAGCGCATCGGCGACGTGGTGGAGCTGATCTCCGCGATCGCCGGCCAGACCAACCTGCTGGCGCTGAACGCCACCATCGAGGCCGCCCGCGCCGGAGAGGCCGGCAAGGGCTTCGCCGTCGTCGCCGGCGAGGTCAAGGCGCTGGCCTCCCAGACCTCCCGCGCGACGGAGGAGATCACCGGCCAGATCGCCCGCATCCAGCAGGAAACGCAGGGTGCGGTGCGGGTGATCCGGGAGATCGGCACCACCATCGCGTCCATCAACGCGGTCTCGGCGGAGATCGCGGCCACGGTGGACCGCCAGAACGAGGTGGCCCAGGCCATCGCCGGAAGCGTGCGGGCCGCCGCCCAGGAAAGCGACCGGGTCAACGCCAACGTCGCCGACGTGACCGGCGGTGCTGCGGAGGCGCGGCGGGCGGCGGGCGACGTGCTGGCCGCCGCCGACGGGTTGGCCCGTCAGGCCGACCGGCTGCGTGGCGACATCCATGGCTTCCTGCGCGCCATCCAGGCAGCATGAGCCGATTTTTCGTCACAAGGATCAATGAGGGCGGATCAATGAGGGCGCTGGCATGGCGGATGTAGTGAGCATCGGGGAGATGCTGATCGATTTCGTTCCGGATACCGCCGGAACCGGCCTTGCCGATGTCGTGCACTTCTCCAAGGTGGCGGGCGGCGCCCCGGCCAATGTGGCCGTCGGCGTCGTGCGTCAGGGCGGAGAGGCAGGTTTTCTCGGCAAGGTGGGGGACGATCCGTTCGGCCGTTTCCTGGGCAAGGTCCTGTCGGATGCCGGGGTGGACACCGGCGGGCTGCTGTTCACCAAGCAGGCGCAGACCGGCCTTGCCTTCGTCTCCCTGAGCAGCGACGGCGACCGCGAATTCCTGTTCTACCGGTCTCCCAGCGCCGACATGCTGATGGCGCCCGAGGATGTGTCCGACGAACGGCTGTCGGCGGCGAAGATCCTGCATTTCGGCACGGTGGCGATGATCGCCGAGCCGTCGCGTTCGGCGATCCTCCATGCGGTGTCCCGCGCCCGCGCCCTGGGGCTGACGGTGTCGTGCGACCCCAACCTGCGCGAAGCGCTGTGGCCGGACCTCGACACCGCAAGGCAGGTCATCGGCCAGGCGCTGACCCTGGCCGACGTCATCAAGATCAGCGATTACGAGGCGAGCTTCCTCACCGGCGACGACGATCCGGTGGCCGCCATGCGCCGGATCTGGCAGCCGAACTGGCGACTGGTCGCCGTGACCTGCGGACCGGACGGCTGCACCGCCCTGACCGCCGACGACACCGTGACCGTGCCGGGCTATCCGGTCGAGGCGGTGGACACGACCGGGGCGGGCGACGCCTTCACCGCCACCATGCTGACCGGCCTCGCCCGGACACCGGACGTGACCAAGGATCGCGCGGCGCTGACGGCTCTTCTGAAGCGGGCCAACGCCGCCGGGGCGATCATTTCCACCCGGCGCGGCGCCATCGCCTCGATGCCGACGGCGGACGACATCGACGGCTTCCTGGCCGCCCGGTCCTGACGCCCCCGGGCGGGAAGCTTCGCGACGGCAGACGGCGCTGCGGCAATCCCGCCCTTATCCCGCCATATAGGCGGCAAGCTCCTCCGGCGTTCCCTGCGGAAACGCCGCCTTGAGATGGTCGAGAAACGCCGACACACGGGCGCTGAGCAGACGGCGCGACGGGTACAACGCCCACAGCGCCGTCTCGGCCCCGTCCACGTCGCCCCAGCGCACCAGCCTGCCGGCGGCGATATCCCCGCTGACCAGCGAAAGCGGCAGGCGCGCCGCGCCGACGCCCAGGCGCGCCGCATCGCGCAGCATCATGTTCGATGACATGGCGAGCACGGGCAGAACCGGAAGCGCGACCGGCCCGGAAGCCGCGGCCACCGTCCAGACGTCCGCCTGACCAAGCGTGCCGCGCACCACCGCCGGCACCGCGGCCCCCTCCGCCGGCCAGGCCAGACCGGGGGCCGCCACCACGACCTGCCGGTCATGGAGGAAGGCCCGTCCGACGAGGGTCACGTCGGGCTGGGGATTGACGCGGATGACCAGATCATAGGCCTCCTCGATCATGTCGACGGGCCGGTCCTCGACGATGATCTCAAGCCGCACCTCGGGATATTTCAGGACGAAGCCGGCGCCCAGCTTTCCCAGGGCGGCCTGCGCGAAGAGCAGCGGCGCGCTGATCCGCAACCTGCCGCGGGGACTGTGTCCACCCGACGCGATCGCCGTCGTCGTCTCCTCCAGCTCCGTCAGCAGCTGTCCGGTCCGCTCGAACAACGCCCGCCCCTCCTCCGTCAGCTTGAGCATCCGCGCTCCCCGTTCGAACAGGCGCAGGTCGAGGCTCGCCTCCAGTTCGGCCACGCGGCGGGACAGGGTCGCCTTCGGCCGGCCGGACGCGCGTGCGGCCCGTCCGAACCCGCCATGACGGGCGACCAGAGTGAAGTCGGCGAGCGCAAGCAGGTCCATCTGTTCCACCAGTGAGACGGTCCGTCCAAATCCGGCGCCTATCGGACATTCTGCGGATCGGTAAAGTCAAGGGCATCAACTGAGCCCAAACACTGAACCTCAAAACTCGATCCCAAGCGGAGTGATCCCCATGACCATCCTCGTTACCGGTGCCACCGGCCGTGTCGGCCGTCCTGTCGTCGACCAGCTGATCAAGCGCGGCGCCGATGTGCGCGTGCTGACCCGCGATCCGTCGAAAGCCGGCTTCCCCGCCGGCGTCGAGGTCGCCCAGGGCGACATGCTGGACATCGATGCGCTGCGTGCCGCCTTCCGCGGCGTCCGCACCCTGTTCCTGCTGAACGCCGTAACCGGCGATGAATTCACCCAGGCGCTCATCACCCTGAACGTCGCCCGCGAAGCCGGCGTCGAACGGGTCGTCTACCAGTCGGTGTTCGAAGCCGACCGCGCGGTGAACGTGCCGCATTTCGCCGTGAAGTTCGGCGCCGAGCGCATGCTCGACCAAATGGGCTTCAGCGGAACCATCCTGCGTCCGTCCTACTTCATCGACAACGAGCTGATGATCAAGGACGTGATCATCGGGCATGGCGTCTACCCGATGCCGATCGGCAGCAAGGGCGTCGCCATGGTCGATGCGAGGGACATCGCCGAGGTCGCGGCCATCGAGCTGGTCCGCCGGGACCGGGCGCCGGGCAAGCTGCCGCTGGAGACCATCAACCTCGTCGGCCCCGATACGCTGACGGGTCCGCAGGCGGCGGCGATCTGGTCCGACCTGCTGGGCCGCAGCGTGGCCTATGGCGGCGACGATCCCAGCGGCTTCGAGCAGACCATGGCGTCCTTCCTGCCGAAATGGACCGCCTACGAGATGCGCCTGATGGCGGAGCGCTATGTCAGCGACGGCATGATCCCCGAAGCCGGCGATGTCGAGCGGCTGACCCGGATCCTGGGCCGCCCCCTGCATTCCTATCGCGACTTCGCGGCCGCCATCGTGACCGCCACTCCAACTGCGGCCTGACGGTCGGGCAGCCCGCTCAGACGCCGGCCGTCCCCCTACCCCCAAGCCCATGACCGAAGGAGACGCACCATGACCGATGTCTGGTCTCCCATCAAAATCGGCGGCGTCGAGCTGCCGCACCGCCTCGCCATGGCGCCGATGACCCGCAGCCGCGCCAAGCCCGACGGCACGCCCGGCGACCTCGCGCCCCTCTACTACGCCCAGCGCGCCACGATGGGCCTTCTGATCAGCGAAGGCACGCAGCCGTCCGATGACGGGCAGGGCTATCTCGCCACCCCCGGCATCTATACCGACGCCCATGTCGCCGGCTGGCGCAAGGTTGCCGATGCGGTCCATGCCGCCGGCGGACGCCTGTTCATCCAGCTCATGCATACGGGTCGCCGCTCCCATCCGGACAACACGCCGCATCACCGCCAGCCGGTAGCCCCCTCCGCCATCGCCCCCGGCGAGGACATGGTAACGATGGCGGGCATGCGGCCCATCCCGGAACCGCGGGAACTGACGACCGCCGAGGTCGGGCGGACGGTGGACGACTTCGCCCATGCCGCCCGCCGTGCCATCGAGGCCGGCGCTGACGGGGTCGAAGTGCACGGCGCCAACGGCTATCTGGTCCATCAGTTCCTGGCGCCGGACGCCAACCGCCGGACCGACGGCTATGGCGGCTCGATGGAGAACCGCGCGCGTTTCGCGATCGACGTCGTCCGCGCCATCGCCGACACCATCGGCCCGGAGAAGACGGCGATCCGCCTGTCGCCCGGCCTTCCGACCGGCGGCATCGCCGAGGGGACCGGCAACGACGACCTCTACCGCCATCTGGCGGCGGAGTTCGACAGGATGGGGCTTGCCTATCTCCATCTTCTCCATGTCCGCCAGGACCCGCTGCTGGAGCAGATCCGCAAGGCCTTCCGCGGCGTGCTGATCCTCAACCGGCCGGGCCGGTCCCGCGACCGGATCGGCACGGACGTCGCGGCGGGGCTCGCCGATATCGAAGCGCTCGGCGTCATGGCGCTGGCCAACCCGGATCTCGTCCGACGTCTGAAGACGGGTGCCCCGTTGAACGACCTGCGGCCGGCGCTGTTCTACGCCGGCGGCAGTGCCGAGGGCTATACCGACTATCCCACGCTCGACGCCGCCTGATGGCACCGGCCCCCGGCGGGTCACCCTCCTGTCGCGGAGGAGGATGCGTCGGGAGAGCCGTTCCGGTCGGACGATCCCGGTCTGTCCAGTCCGGCCAGCAGATGCTCGATGAAGCTGCGCACCTTCGGCGAGACATGGCGGGTCGCCGGATAGACGGCATGGATGGCCTCGTCCGCCACCTCCAGCTCGGACAGGACCGGGATGAGGCGGCCGGCGCGGATATCCTCCTCGACGATGAAGTCGGCCAGCCGCGCCACCCCCAGCCCGCCCACCGCGGCATGGCGCAGCAGCCACAGGCTGTCGGCCTGGAAGCTGCCGGCCGGACGCAGGATCTCGCGCCGGTCGCCGGCCATGAACTCCCACTCCGTCCGGCCGGATCCCGACAGCAGCGTCAGGCAGTCATGGCGGGCGAGATCGGCCGGCGACTGCGGCACGCCGCGCCGTTCCAGATAGTCCGGGCTGGCCACCACATGGCGGCGCAGCGGCCGCAGCCGGCGGGCGATCAGGCTGGAGTCGGCCAGCCGCCCGGTCCGGATCGCCAGATCGAACCCGTCGTCGATCAGCCGCTGCACGCGGTCGTTCAGGCTCACCTCCAGCGACACGCCGGGGTAGCGGCGCAGATAGGAGGCCAGCAGCGGCGCCACCCGCATCTGCCCGAACATCACCGGCATGGTGATGCGCAAGGTGCCACGCGGCTCCTCGCCCATCTCGGTCAGCGACTGTTCCGCTTCGTCCAATGCTGCCAGGATGGCGCGGGCCCGCAGGCAGAAGGTGGCACCGGCGTCGGTCAGCGCGATCCGCCGTGTCGTGCGCGCCAGCAGGCGGGTGCCCAGACGGTTCTCCATCTGGGCGATCCGCCGGCTGATCGCCGAGGCGGACAGCCCGAGCCGCTCCGCCGCCGCCGACAGGCTGCCGCTGTCCACCACCTCGACCAGCACCGTCAGATCGTCCAGCCGGTCCATCCCGTCGTCCCCGTCCCGTCTTTCCCGCGTCCGGTCCCTGCCGCGCCCCATCCGCCTGGGCGCATTCGTGCATTCCACGCAAAGATATTGTGCGTGTCCCCCTATGTTTCGCAAGTCCGGCTTTTGACAGGATCGGGTCAACGGACACGCCGACAGGGAAATGCCCGATGCGTCTTCAACGCCAACTCCGCAATATCCGGGCGCAGGCCGGCAAGACCTCGCCGCCGGGGGTGCTGGCGATGATGGACCGGGTGATTGCCGATCTGAAGGCGCGCGGGGTGGAGTTGGGGGCGCTGCGCCCCGGTCTTCAGGCTCCCGACTTCGCCTTGCCGAACCAGCTCGGCCGCACGGTCTCCCTTTACGAGACGCTGGAACGGGGACCGGTCGTCCTGCTGTTCTATCGCGGCGAATGGTGTCCTTATTGTTGCGCCCAGCTCAGGGCCATGCAGCTGGTGCTGCCGCAACTGACCGCCGGCGGCGCCCGGCTGGTCGCGGTGTCGCCGGAACTGCCCGACCACAGCCTGACGCTGGCGGAACGCAACGCGCTGGATTTCGACATCCTGTCCGACCGGGAGGCGATGGTGGCGCGCAGCTACGGCCTCGTCTACCGCGTGCCGGACGAGATGCGTGATCGCTACCGCGACCGCGGCCTCGACTTCAACGCCCGCCAGGGCCGTCCACTCGGGGAGCCCTGGCAGCTGCCGATCCCGGCGACCTACCTGCTGTCGCCCAGCGGCGTCGTGCGTTTCGCCGCCATCGACGCCGACTTCACCCAACGCCCGGAGCCGCAGGCGCTCGTCGACCTGCTGCACGACCGCGTACCGGCGCCCTGACCGGCGCCAGCCATCCCGAAACACCAGTCATCCCGAAACAGAGGAACGCGACCATGACCGCCACCAAAACCCCCGCAAAGACCTTGGCCCTGCTCCCCATCGCCGGCGCGCTGGCCGGTGCCCTGACCCTGATGGCCGGCCCGGCCGCCGCGCAGTCCAACATGGAGAAATGCTATGGCATCTCCAAGCCGGGCGAAAATGGCTGTGCCCATGCCAAGGGCCTGCATTCCTGCGCCGGCAACAGCAACCTGACCTACGACGGCGGCGACTGGAAACTGGTCAAGGCCGGCAGCTGCGCCACGGAAATGGGGTCGCTGAAGCCGTTCGAGGGCGCCAATACGAAGAAGAAGGGCTGAGGCGATGGCCGCGGCGGCGCCCTCCCCCTCCGTCCGGACCGTGCCGGTCGCCGCCGGCATCGGCCTGCGCGAGCCGCATCGGGAGGCGTTCGTCGCGGCCGGCTGTCAGGCACCCTGGGTCGAGATCCATCCGGAGAACTATCTGGTTCCCGGCGGCCCGCGTCTGGCCGGCATCCTGCGGATCCGCCGCGACTTGGCCCTAAGCTGCCACGGCGTCGGCCTGTCGCTGGGCAGCGCCGACGGTCTCGACCCAGACCATCTGATGCGGCTGCGCGCCCTCTACGACAGGCTGGAGCCGGGGCTGATCTCCGAACATCTGTCCTGGAGCGTCACGGACGCCACCTACCTCAACGATCTGCTGCCGCTGCCCTACACCGAGGACAGCCTGGACCGGGTCCGCCGCAACATCGACCACGCCCAGGACGTCTTCGGCCGGCGCATCCTGGTCGAGAACCCGGCTGCCTGCCTCGCCTTCGCCGACAGCGCCATTCCCGAAGCCGAATTCCTGGCGGAACTGGCCGCCCGCACCGGCTGCGGCCTGCTGCTGGACGTCAACAACCTCTACGTCTCCTCGGTCAATCTCGGCTTCGACCGGACGGCGTGGCTCGACGCCATCCCGGCCGACGCCGTCGGCGAACTGCATCTGGCCGGTCACGCCCGCATGACGGTCGACGGCGAGGAGCTGCTGATCGACGACCACGGCAGCGTGGTCGGCGACGCCGTGATGGCGCTCTATGCCGATGTGCTGGATCGCATCGGCCCGCGGCCGGTGCTGATCGAATGGGACAACGATTTGCCGCCGCTCGACGGCCTGCTGGCCGAGGCCGCCAAGGCGCAGCGGCTGCTCGATGCCCGGACGCGGGAACTCGAAACGCCAGCCAGGATCCCGGCAACTGTATTCAGGCTGCTTCCGGTGGTTCGTAATCGGTGCCCGTCGCAATCATCGCGTTGAGGGTGACGAGGAGCTTCCGAGCCGTGG
>NZ_JALJXJ010000031.1 GCF_024170005.1 Azospirillum lipoferum | reverse complement strand
TCCGCCAGCACCTTCGTGATCGCCGCCGTCAGCGACGTCTTGCCGTGGTCGACGTGGCCGATCGTGCCAACGTTGCAGTGCGGCTTGTTCCGCTCGAACTTTGCCTTCGCCATGGGGTGGTCTCTCCGTTTCTCAATCGTTCCAGCGGTCTTCAGGCCACCTTGGCGCGGACGCCGTCCGCGATGGCCTGTGGCACCGGCTCATAATGGTCGAACTGCATGCTGTACTGCGCACGGCCCTGACTCATGGAGCGCAGGGAATTCACATAGCCGAACATGGCCGCCAAGGGAACCAGTCCCGTAACGATTCGCGCGTTGCCGCGCTGGTCCATGCCGGTGATCTGTCCACGGCGGCCGTTCAGGTCGCCGATGACATCGCCCATATAGTCGTCCGGCGTGATGATTTCGACCCGCATCAGCGGCTCCAACAGCGCCGGAGCAGCCTTTGTCATGGCCTCGCGGAAGGCGGCCCGCGCCGCAAGTTCGAAGGCCAGCGGCGAGCTGTCGACGTCATGCGCCTCACCGCCGGTCAGGGTCGCCTTGACGTCGACCACCGGATAGCCGGCGACGACCCCGCTGTCCTTCGCAGCCTCCAGCCCCTTCTGCACGCCGGCGACGAACTCGCGCGGCAAGCCGGCCGCGCGGTTCTCGAAGACGAAGCCGGCGCCGCGGTCCAGCGCCTCCAGCTTCAGCATCACGCGCGCAAACTGGGCGCGGTCGCCGGTCTGGCGGGCATGGACATGATCGATCTCGGCCGAGCGCAGCACGGTCTCGCGATAGGCAACCTTCGGCGCGCCGACGGCGGCATCGACACGGAACTCGCGCCTCATGCGATCGACGATGATGTCGAGATGCAGTTCGCCCATGCCGCGGATCACGGTCTGTCCGCTTTCGCGGTCGACCGAGACCTGAAGCGACGGGTCCTCATGGCCCAGGCGATTCAGCGCCGCAGCCATCCTGTCACGATCGGCGTCGGTGCGTGGCTCCACCACAATCTCGATCACCGGCTCCGGAACGTCCAGACGTTCCAGCATGATCGGCTTGGCGGGGTCGCACAACGTGTCGCCGGTGGCGGTATGCTCCAGCCCGGCAAAGGCCACGATGTCGCCGGTGTGGGCGCGCTCGATGTCTTCGCGGCTGTTGGCATGCATCAGCAGCATGCGGCCGATCTTCTCGCGCTCCCCCTTCACCGGGTTCAGCAGCGAATCGCCGACGCTGGCGGTGCCGGAATAGATGCGGCAGAAGGTGAGCGTCCCGACATAGGGATCGTTCATCACCTTGAAGGCGAGACCGGAAAACGGGGCGCTGTCATTGGCCGCACGCTCTTCCGATCGCTCGCCGCCGACGGCGTGGCCCTTGACGGCACCGATGTCGTTCGGTGCCGGCAGGTAATCGACCACGGCGTCGAGCATCGGTTGGATGCCCTTGTTGCGGAAGGCGGAACCACACAGCACGGGAACCAAGGCACCGGAAATCGTACCCTTGCGGATCAGTGTGCGCAGGGCGTCGGGTGCAGGCTCTTCGCCGCGCTCCAGATAGGCGGCCATCGCCGCCTCGTCGAGGTCGAGCACGGCCTCCAGCAGTGCCTGACGGGCACTCGCGGCCGGTCCGGCCATATCCTCGGGAATGTCCGCATGCTCGAATTCGGCACCGAGAGTCTCGGCCTTCCAGATCGTGGCGCGCATGGCGACCAGATCGAGGACGCCGGAAAAGCCGGCCTCGCTGCCGATGGGCAGTTGCAGGACCAACGGCTTCACGCCCAGGCGGTCGGCCATCATGGCGACACAGCCTTCGAAATCGGCGCCGACGCGGTCCATTTTATTGATGAAGGCCATGCGCGGCACGCCGTACTTGTCGGCCTGCCGCCACACGGTCTCGGTCTGGGGTTCGACCCCCGCAACCGCGTCGAAGATGGCGACGGCGCCATCCAGGACCCGCAGCGACCGCTCGACCTCGATGGTGAAATCCACGTGACCGGGCGTGTCGATGATATTGATGCGGTGGTCGCGCCAGAAACAGGTCGTGGCCGCCGAGGTGATGGTGATGCCCCGCTCCTGCTCCTGCTCCATCCAGTCCATGACGGCGGTGCCGTCATTGACCTCGCCCATGCGATAGGACTTGCCGGTGTAGAACAGGATGCGCTCGGTCGTCGTCGTCTTGCCGGCATCGATGTGAGCCATGATGCCGATGTTGCGGTAACGGTCGAGGGCGTGCGAACGGGGCATGCAAAATCACCAGGACAGGCGTGAACCTTACCAGCGGTAGTGCGAGAACGCCTTGTTGGCTTCCGCCATGCGGTGCGTGTCTTCGCGCTTCTTCACGGCAGTGCCGCGCTGGCTGGCGGCGTCGAGCAACTCACCCGACAGACGCTCGGTCATGGTGTTTTCCGAGCGGGCGCGGGCGGCGCTGATCAGCCAACGGATGGCCAGGGCCTGGGCGCGGTCCGAACGGACCTCGACCGGAACCTGGTAGGTCGCACCACCGACGCGGCGCGAGCGGACTTCGAGATGCGGCTTCACGTTGGCGAGCGCATCGTGGAAAACCTGAACGGGGTCGTTCTTGGTCTTGACCTCGATACGGCCCAGCGCACCGTAGACGATGCCTTCGGCGGCCGACTTCTTGCCGTCCAGCATCAGGCAGTTCATGAACTTGGTCAGAACGCGGTCGCCATACTTGGCGTCCGGCAGGACTTCACGCTTCTCGGCGCGATGACGACGGGACATCGTGAGTTCTCCTTACTTCGGACGCTTCGCGCCGTACTTCGAACGACGCTGCTTACGATCCTTGACGCCCTGGGTATCCAGCGTGCCGCGAATGATGTGATAGCGAACGCCGGGAAGATCCTTCACACGACCGCCGCGGATCATGACCACCGAGTGTTCCTGGAGGTTGTGACCCTCACCAGGGATGTAGCTCGTCACCTCGAAGCCGTTCGTCAGACGAACGCGGGCAACCTTACGGAGCGCCGAGTTCGGCTTCTTCGGGGTGGTGGTGTAGACGCGAGTGCAGACGCCACGCTTCTGCGGGCAGGCCTCCATCGCGGGAACCTTGTTGCGCGCGGCCAACGGCTCGCGCGGCTTACGGATCAACTGGTTGATCGTCGGCATATCTGCCCTTCATCCCTTCAAGATCACTCGGCCGGACGAGCCGGACGAAGCAAAAGCCCGCCTGCGAAACGTTGCCGTTCCGAGCGGGCTGAATGAGCGAAAGCCGACCGGAGGACTCCGATCGGCGGGATCGGTGGATTCAAGCGGACGCACGGAGAGCCCCGGCGTCCTTTGAAGTTCGCGGACTTTAGGGAAAGGCCGCGGGAGAGTCAAGGACGGTATTTCAGCTTGCGAACGGTCCCGCAGAGCCGGCGCGGGAGCCAAAAGGAAAAGGCGCGTCCCTCCCGGAACGCGCCCCCTCCCCTACTCAATTGCCCCGATGGATCAGGCTGCGGAGCTTTCCTCACCCGGGGTCGGCAGCGCCGGAGTTTCCTCCGGGGCGCCGGCCTCCAGGGCCGCTTCGCGGTCACGCTCGGCGGCGATCAGCTTCAGGCGGTTCACCACGGAGCCCGTGCCGGCCGGGATCAGACGGCCGACGATGACGTTCTCCTTCAGGCCTTCCAGGTTGTCGACCTTGCCGCCGACGGCCGCTTCCGTGAGGACGCGGGTGGTCTCCTGGAACGATGCGGCCGAGATGAAGGACCGCGTCTGCAGGCTGGCCTTGGTGATGCCCTGGAGAACCGGGTGGCCGTGGGCCGGCTGCAGGCCTTCCGCGACGGTCTTCTCGTTCTCCTCGTCGAATTCCTGACGGTCGACCTGCTCGCCCACCAGGAAGGTGGTCTCGCCGGCGTCGGTGATCTCGACCTTCTGCAGCATCTGGCGAACGATCACCTCGATGTGCTTGTCGTTGATCTTCACGCCCTGCAGTCGATAGACGTCCTGGATCTCGTTGATCAGATAGTCGGCCAAGGCCTCCACACCCATCACCGACAGGATGTCGTGCGGCACCGGGTTGCCGTCCATCAGCAGATCGCCGCGTTCGACATAGTCACCCTCCTGCACGGAGATGTGCTTGCCCTTCGGGATCAGATACTCCTTCTCGTCGCCGGTCTCGTCGTTGCGGACGACGATGCGGCGCTTGGTCTTGTAGTCCTTGCCGAATTCGACGCGCCCGCTCATTTCCGAGATAATTGCGAAGTCCTTCGGACGGCGCGCTTCGAACAGTTCGGCCACGCGCGGCAGACCGCCGGTGATGTCGCGGGTCTTGGACGATTCGCGCGGGATACGGGCCAGCACGTCGCCGGCCTTCACCTCGGCACCGTTCTCCACCGACAGGATGGCGTCCACCGACATGAAGTAGCGGGCTTCCAGGCCGTTCGGCAGAGTGATCAGCTCGCCCCGGTCGTCCACCAGCGCGATGCGCGGCTTCAGATCGGCACCGCGCGGCTGCTGCCGCCAGTCGACCACCACCTTGGAGCTGATGCCCGTCGCCTCGTCCATCACCTCGCGCATGGAGATACCTTCCACGAGGTCGATGTAGCGGGCGGTACCGGCGCGCTCGGTGATGATCGGCAGGGTGTAGGGGTCCCACTCGGCCAGCTTGGCGCCGCGTTCGACCTTCACGCCCTCGTCGGCCAGCAGCTTGGCGCCGTACGGCACGCGGTGACGCGCCCGCTCGCGGCCCTGCTCGTCGAGCAGGATCACTTCGGTGCTGCGGCCCATGACGACCGGGATGCCCGATGAGTTCATGACGACGTTGCGGTTGTTGATCCGCACCGTGGCGTCGAACGCCGCCTCGATCTGGCTCTGCTCGGCACCACGCTGCGCCGCACCGCCGATGTGGAAGGTACGCATCGTCAGCTGGGTGCCCGGCTCGCCGATCGACTGGGCCGCGATGACGCCGACCGCCTCGCCGGTGTTGACCAGGGTGCCGCGCGCCAGATCACGGCCGTAGCACTTGGCGCAGACGCCGTCGCGGGTCTCGCAGGTCAGGACCGAGCGGATCTTGACCGAGTCGATGCCCGACCGCTCGATGCGGTCGACCGTCGGCTCGTCGATCAGGCCGCCGTCCTCGATGATCAGCTCGCCGTTCAGCGGGTCGATCACGTCGCCGACCGCGGTGCGGCCGAGGATGCGGTCGCCCAGCGGGCTGATGACTTCGCCGCCGTCGATCACCGCCTTCACGGTGATGCCGCGTTCGGTGCCGC
Source organism: Azospirillum lipoferum (assembly GCF_024170005.1). Taxonomy (GTDB): domain Bacteria; phylum Pseudomonadota; class Alphaproteobacteria; order Azospirillales; family Azospirillaceae; genus Azospirillum; species Azospirillum lipoferum. The sequence continues at coordinate 10,743 of NZ_JALJXJ010000031.1, read as the reverse complement.
AATCATGCTCGACGATGATGGCGTCCTGCGCCACGTCGACCAGACGGCGGGTGAGGTAACCGGAGTTGGCGGTCTTCAAGGCGGTGTCGGCCAGACCCTTGCGGGCGCCGTGGGTGGAGTTGAAGTACTCCAGCACGGTCAAGCCTTCCTTGAAGTTCGAGATGATCGGCGTCTCGATGATCTCGCCCGACGGCTTGGCCATCAGGCCGCGCATGCCGGCCAGCTGACGGATCTGCGCGGCGGAACCACGCGCACCGGAGTGGGCCATCATGTACACCGAGTTGACCGGCTTGCCGGCTTCGGTGGTCGAGATCGACTTCATCATCTCGGAGGCGACCTTTTCGGTGCACTCCGACCACACGTCGACGACCTTGTTGTACTTCTCGCCCTGGGTGATCAGACCGTCGAGATACTGCTGCTCGAACTCCTTCACCCGCTCCTTCGACTCGTTGACCAGCTTCTCCTTGGCGGCGGGGATGACCATGTCGTCCTTGCCGAAGGAGATGCCGGCGCGGCAGGCGTGGCCGAAGCCGAGCTTCATCAGGCGGTCGGCGAAGATCACCGTCTCCTTCTGACCGCAATGGCGGTAGACGGCGTCGATGACGTTGCCGACGTCCTTCTTGGTCAGGACGCGGTTGATCAGCGAGAAGGGCACCTTCGGGTGACGCGGCAGGATCTCCGACAGGAGCATGCGGCCCGGCGTCGTCTCGACGATGCTGATCTTCTCGTTGCCCTCGTCGTCGACACCGACGTAGCGCGCCTTGATCTTTGCATGGATCGACAGAACCTTGGCGTTCAGCGCCTGCTCGATTTCCGAGACGTTGGCGAACACCATGTTCTCGCCCTTCTCACTGGGGCGGTCCATGGAGATGTAGTAGATGCCGAGCACGATGTCCTGCGACGGCACGATGATCGGCTTGCCGTTGGCGGGCGACAGGATGTTGTTGGTCGACATCATCAGGACGCGCGCTTCCAGCTGGGCCTCGAGGCTCAGCGGGACGTGCACGGCCATCTGATCGCCGTCGAAGTCGGCATTGAAGGCCGTGCAGACCAGCGGGTGCAGCTGGATCGCCTTGCCTTCGATCAGCGTCGGCTCGAACGCCTGGATGCCGAGACGGTGCAGCGTCGGCGCACGGTTCAGCATCACCGGATGTTCGCGGATGACCTCCTCCAGGATGTCCCACACCTCGGGACGCTCCTTCTCCACCATCCGCTTGGCGGCCTTGATGGTGGACGCGAGACCGTACAGTTCCAGCTTCGCGTAGATGAAGGGCTTGAACAGCTCCAGCGCCATCTTCTTCGGCAGGCCGCACTGGTGCAGCTTCAGCTCCGGACCGACCACGATGACCGAACGGCCGGAATAGTCGACGCGCTTGCCGAGCAGGTTCTGACGGAAGCGGCCCTGCTTGCCCTTCAGCATGTCGGACAGCGACTTCAGCGGACGCTTGTTGGCGCCGGTGATGACGCGGCCACGGCGGCCGTTGTCGAACAGAGCGTCGACGGCCTCCTGCAGCATGCGCTTCTCGTTGCGGACGATGATGTCCGGCGCCTTCAGCTCGATCAGCCGCTTCAGACGGTTGTTACGGTTGATGACGCGGCGGTACAGGTCGTTCAGGTCGGACGTGGCGAAGCGGCCGCCGTCCAGCGGCACCAGCGGACGCAGCTCGGGCGGGATCACCGGAATGACTTCCAGGATCATCCACTCCGGCCGCGACTGCGAAGCCAGGAAGGCATCGATCAGCTTCAGGCGCTTGACCAGCTTCTTGCGCTTGGCTTCGGAGTTGGTGTCGCGCAGATCCTCACGGCAGCGCTTCTTCTCCTCGTCGAGATCGAGCGCGGACAGCATGATGCGCAGAGCTTCGGCGCCGATCGACGCGGTGAAGGCGTCCTCGCCATACTCGTCCTGAGCATTCATGTACTCTTCCTCGCTGAGCAGCGAATGCAGCTTCAGCGGGGTGAGGCCCGGCTCGATGACGACGTAGTTTTCGAAATAGAGGATGCGCTCCAGATCCTTGAGCGTCATGTCGAGCAGCAGGCCGATGCGGCTCGGCAGCGACTTCAGGAACCAGATGTGCGCGACCGGCGACGCCAGCTCGATGTGGCCCATGCGCTCGCGCCGGACCTTCGACAGCGTGACCTCGACGCCGCACTTCTCGCAGATGATGCCGCGATACTTCATGCGCTTGTACTTGCCGCACAAGCACTCGTAATCCTTGATCGGGCCGAAGATGCGGGCGCAGAACAGGCCGTCGCGCTCCGGCTTGAAGGTGCGATAGTTGATGGTTTCCGGCTTCTTGATCTCGCCGTAGGACCAGGACCGGATCCGCTCGGGGCTCGCGATCTGGATACGGATCTGATCGAAGCTCTGCGGCCCCTGGACCTGGCCGAAAATGTTCATCAACTCATTCATGACCGTCTCCCGCTGGCATCGCCGCGTTGTCGGTTAAAAGCAGTGCAATGCCCCGGAGCGGCGCACACGCGCCGATCCGGGGCCTGGGTCACGTCAGACCGGCTCAGTAGTCCCGCTGGTTCAGTTCGACGTTCAGGCCGAGCGAGCGCAGCTCCTTGACCAGCACGTTGAACGACTCCGGAATGCCGGCCTCGAAGTTGTCGTCGCCGCGGACGATCGCCTCGTAGACCTTGGTGCGGCCGGACACGTCGTCCGACTTCACCGTCAGCATTTCCTGCAGCGTGTAGGCGGCGCCATAGGCTTCCAGCGCCCAGACCTCCATCTCACCGAAGCGCTGACCGCCGAACTGGGCCTTGCCACCCAGCGGCTGCTGCGTGACCAGCGAGTAGGGACCGATCGACCGGGCGTGGATCTTGTCGTCCACGAGGTGGTGCAGCTTCAGCATGTAGATGTAGCCGACGGTGACCTTACGGTCGAAGGTCTCGCCGGTACGTCCGTCCACCAGCGTCGACTGGCCCGACCGGTCGAAGCCGGCGCGTTCCAGATGGACGCAGATGTCCTCCTCGCGGGCGCCGTCGAAGACCGGCGTCGCGAAGGGCACGCCCTTGCGCAGGTTGCCGCCCAGCTCCAGCAGCTCGCCGTCGGTCATGTCGGCGATATCCTCGTTGTAGGTCACCTCGCCGTACGCCGACTTCAGCGTGCCACGCAGGGCCTCCAGCTGGGGAGCGCCTTCGGCCTTCTGGCGGATCGCCAAACGATACTGGTCGACCGCGCGGCCGATCTGCTTGCCGAGACCCGAAGCCGCCCAACCGAGGTGGGTTTCCAGGATCTGACCGACATTCATGCGCGACGGCACGCCCAGCGGGTTCAGCACCAGATCGACGGGGGTGCCGTCCTCCAGGTAGGGCATGTCCTCCTGCGGGATGATGCGCGAGACGACACCCTTGTTGCCATGACGACCGGCCATCTTGTCGCCCGGCTGCAGCTTGCGCTTCACCGCGACGAAGACCTTGACCATCTTCATGACGCCCGGCGGCAGCTCGTCACCACGCTGCAGCTTGTCGACCTTGTTCTCGAAGCGGTCCTGCAGGGCCTTGATCGAGTCGTCGAACACCTTGGCCAGGTTCTCGACCGTCTCCATCACCGTCTCGTCGGCAATGGCGATCTGGCGCCACAGGCCCTTCGACAGGCCGGCCAGCACCTCTTCGGTCAGGACCGTGCCGCCCTTCATGCCCTTGGGGCCGGACTGGGCGGTCTGGCCGATCAGCACTTCCTTCAGGCGGGTGTAGAAGCTGCGCTCCAGGATACCACGCTCGTCGTCGCGGTCCTTGGCCAGCTTCTCGATCTCGGCGCGTTCGATGGCGAGCGCGCGCTCGTCCTTGTCGACACCGCGACGGCTGAACACGCGGACCTCGACGATGGTGCCGACGACGCCCGGCGGCAGGCGCAACGAGGTGTCGCGGACATCCGAGGCCTTTTCGCCGAAGATGGCGCGCAGCAGCTTTTCTTCCGGCGTCATCGGGCTTTCGCCCTTCGGCGTCACCTTGCCGACCAGGATGTCGCCCGGACGGACTTCGGCGCCAATATAGACGATGCCGGCCTCGTCGAGGTTCTTCAGAGCTTCCTCACCCACGTTCGGAATGTCGCGGGTGATTTCCTCCTGGCCCAGCTTGGTGTCGCGGGCCATGACCTCGAACTCCTCGATGTGGATCGAGGTGAAGACGTCGTCCTTGACGATGCGCTCGTTGATGAGGATCGAGTCCTCGAAGTTGTAGCCGTTCCACGGCATGAACGCGACGAGCACGTTCCGGCCGAGCGCCAGTTCGCCGAGATCGGTCGACGGACCGTCGGCCACGATGTCGCCGGCGTTCACCCGGTCACCGACCTTCACCAGCGGACGCTGGGTGATGCAGGTGTTCTGGTTGGAGCGCTGGAACTTCAGCAGATTGTAGATGTCGACGCCCGGCGCCGTGCTGTCCGAACTGTCGGTGGCGCGGACGACGATGCGGGTAGCGTCGACCTGGTCGACCACGCCCGAGCGCTTGGCGACGATGGTCACGCCGCTGTCGCGGGCGACGGTCGCCTCCATGCCGGTGCCGACCAGCGGGGCGTCGGCCTTGACCAGCGGCACCGCCTGACGCTGCATGTTCGAGCCCATCAGCGCACGGTTTGCGTCGTCGTTCTCCAGGAACGGGATCAGCGCCGCAGCGACGGACACCAGCTGCTTCGGCGATACGTCGATCAGGTCGATCGCCTCGGGCCGGAACATCAGGTATTCACCGCCCTGGCGGCAGGACACCAGATCGGCGGCGAAGCTGTTGTCCGCGTTCAGCTCGGCGTTCGCCTGGGCGACGACGTAGCGGCCCTCCTCCATCGCCGACAGATAGACCACCTCGTTGGTGACCTTGCCGTCGATGACCTTGCGGTACGGGCTCTCGATGAAGCCGTACTGGTTGACGCGGGCATAGGTCGCCAGCGAGTTGATCAGACCGATGTTCGGACCTTCCGGCGTCTCAATCGGGCAGATGCGGCCATAGTGCGTCGGGTGCACGTCGCGCACTTCGAAGCCGGCACGCTCGCGGGTCAGACCGCCCGGACCGAGGGCCGAGAGACGACGCTTGTGCGTGATCTCGGACAGCGGGTTGGTCTGGTCCATGAACTGCGACAGCTGCGACGAGCCGAAGAACTCGCGCACGGCGGCCGCAGCCGGCTTGGCGTTGATCAGGTCGTGCGGCATCACCGTGTCGATCTCGACCGAGCTCATGCGCTCGCGGATCGCACGTTCCATGCGCAGCAGGCCGACGCGGTACTGGTTCTCCATCAACTCGCCGACCGAGCGGACGCGGCGGTTGCCGAGATGGTCGATGTCGTCGATCTCGCCGCGGCCGTCCTTCAGGTTCACCAGAACCTTCAGGATCTCCAGGATGTCCTCCTTGCGGAGAACGCGCATCTGGTCGTCGGTCTGGAAGTTCAGGCGCGCATTCATCTTGACGCGGCCGACGGCCGACAGGTCGTAGCGCTCGCTGTCGAAGAACAGGCCCGAGAACAGCGCCTCGGCGGACTCCAGGGTCGGCGGCTCGCCCGGACGCATGACTCGGTAGATGTCGATCAGCGCGTCTTCACGGCTGGCATTGCGATCCGCATTCATGGTGTTGCGGATGTAGGCGCCGACATTCAGATGGTCGATCGCCAGCACCGGCAGCTCGTCGACGCCGGTCTTCTCCAGCTTGTCGAGGTCACTCGCCGACAGCTCGTCACCGGCTTCGAACAGGACTTCGCCCGTGCGCTCGTTGATGATGTCGACGGCGAGGTAGCGGCCGGTCAGTTCCTCGGTGGAGACCTGCTGCTCGGTCAGGCCGGCCTCGACCAGCTTCTTGATGGCGCGCGGCGTCATCTTGGCGCCGGCCTCGGCGACGACGGCGCCAGTGGCGGCGTCCACGAGGTCGGAGATCAGCTTGACACCCTTCATGCGCTCGGCGCTGAACGGGGTCTTCCAACCGCCAGCAGAGCGGGTGTAGGTGATGGTGTCGTAGAAGTAGTTGAGGATCTCTTCCTTCGACATGCCCTGCGCCTCGTAGGGCAGCAGGTCCTTGCGGTTCGCCTTGCGCTCTGCGCGCAGCGCCTCGGTCTCCGCGCCGTCCAGGGCGAACAGCAGCGTGGTGGCCGGCAGCTTGCGGCGGCGGTCGATGCGGACGTAGACGAGATCCTTGGCATCGAACTCGAAGTCGAGCCAGGAACCGCGATAGGGGATCACGCGGGCGGCGAACAGATACTTGCCTGACGCGTGGGTCTTGCCCTTGTCATGGTCGAAGAAGACGCCCGGCGAGCGGTGCATCTGCGAGACGATGACACGCTCGGTGCCGTTGATGACGAAGGTGCCGTTGGCCGTCATCAGGGGCATGTCGCCCATGTAGACGTCCTGCTCCTTGATGTCGCGGATCGAACGGAGGCCGGTGTCTTCCTCGACGTCGAACACGGACAGGCGCAGGGTCACCTTCAGCGGGGCGGCGAAGGTCATGCCGCGCTGCTGGCATTCCTCGACGTCGTATTTCGGCTGCTCAAGCTCGTACTTGACGAAATCCAGCACCGCGCGGTCGGAGAAGTCCTTGATCGGGAAGACCGACTTGAAGACTTCCTGCAGGCCCAGGTTCGCCCGCTTTTCCGGGGCGACGTCCATTTGCAGGAAGTGGTCGTAGGAGCTGCGCTGCACCTCGATGAGGTTGGGCATCTGGGTGACTTCCGGGATGCGCCCGAAGCTCTTCCGAACACGTTTACGACCCGTAAAGGATTTGGCCATGGATGTCCCCAAACGTCTGTACGTGATGCGCGTTATACCGACCGTTCAACCGACCGTAGGAGCAAGCCGACTGGTGTCGACCGGTCCCGAGGGCGCCCGCGCGGACCATCCCCATGATGGGGACGGAAAGAGCCGGGCCGGGCGAACCCGGTCCGGCGGAAGGCAGAAAATGCCGTGCGGCGGCCGGCCCCCGGGGGGGCCGGCCGCCGTCCGGCTTGGTACTGTGTGTTCCGTACGCAACAAGGTCTTACTTAATATCGACCTTGGCGCCGGCTTCTTCAAGCTGCTTCTTGATCTTGGCGGCCTCGTCCTTCGTGGCGCCTTCCTTGACCGGCTTCGGAGCGCCCTCGACCAGGTCCTTGGCTTCCTTCAGGCCCAGGCCGGTGATCGCGCGGACTTCCTTAATCACGTTGATCTTCTTGTCGCCGGCGTCGGCGAGGATCACCGTGAATTCGGTCTGCTCTTCGGCCGGAGCGGCAGCGGCAGCGGCCGGGCCGGCGGCGGCGACGGCCACCGGAGCGGCGGCGGAGACGCCCCACTTCTCTTCGAGGAGCTTCGACAGCTCGGCGGCTTCCAGGACGGTCAGGGCCGACAGATCGTCGACGAGCTTCTGCAGATCAGCCATGTTACTACTCCAAACGACTTGAGTTCTGGGGATGTAAAAAACGAGTGACTAGGCCTGGTTAGGCCGCCGCCTCGTCGTCCTTCTTCGCGTAGGCAGCAAGCACGCGGGCGACTTGGCCGCCCGGAGCCTGGAGAACACCGGCGATACGGGTCGCCGGGGTCTGGATCATGCCCACGAGGCGGCCACGCAGTTCGTCCAGCGACGGGAGCGAGGCGAGGGCCTTGACCCCCTCCGCGTCCAGAATCTGGGTGCCGAGGCTGGCGCCGACGATCTTGAGCTTCTCGTTGGTTTTCGCGTAGTCGGCCACCACCTTGGCGGCCGCAACGGGATCCTTCGAGTAAGCGATCGCCGTCGGTCCCTTGAAGAGACCGTCCAGACCCTCGAACTGCGTCCCCTGAAGGGAACGACGGGCGAGCCGGTTCTTCGTCACTTTGAAGCTGGCGCCAGCAGCCCGAACCTTCGCACGCAGGTCGGTGACTTCCTTCACCGTCAGGCCCAGATGGTGGGTGACCACCACCAGGCCCGTGTCCTGGAGCTTCGATTGCAGAGCCGCGATCGTCGCTTCTTTTTGTGTACGATCCACGGATCGCCTCCTTGTACAGAGGTTTACATGAACCCCCTGCCCTTGCGGGCCGGAGGTCCGGCGAACCTGTCCCAGAAGTTCAAGCCGTTCCTGGTCCGGCGGCCCCGCCTCGGCGGGGACCGGAATGGTCAACGGGTTCAACTCCTGTCTGCGCCGGTGAATTTTAAGCCCTCACCTTCCGGAGAAGGGGCGGACACCTGCGGTCTCGGACAGGGGTGGGTGGGCGTTCCGCCGGGGGGGGGCCCCCCTTGGATCATCCACCCGGTCACTGCCGGCACCCAAAGGTACCGGCAGTGAAAGACGGTCGATTACGCCGCGGTGCCGGCAGCAGCCGACACGCTGGTGAGATCGAGCTTCAGGCCCGGGCCCATCGTCGACGAGAGCGAGACCTTCAGCAGGTACTGGCCCTTGGCGCCGGTCGGCTTGGCACGGGAGATGGCATCGACGAAGGCGCGGATGTTCTGGACCAGCGCCTCTTCCGAGAAGCTGACCTTGCCGACGCCGGCGTGAACGATACCGGTCTTCTCCGCCCGGAACTCCACCGCACCGGCCTTGGCGGCCTTGACGGCGCCGGCCACGTCGGGGGTCACGGTGCCCAGCTTCGGGTTCGGCATCAGGCCGCGGGGGCCGAGCACCTTACCGAGCTTGCCGACCACGCCCATCATGTCGGGCGAGGCGATGCAGCGGTCGAAGTTGATGTTGCCGGCCAGGATCTGTTCGGCCAGATCATCGCCACCGACAACGTCGGCGCCGGCGGCCAGAGCCTCGTCGACCTTGGCGCCGCGGGCGAACACCGCCACGCGCACGGTCTTGCCGGTGCCGTTCGGCAGGTTCACGACGCCGCGGACCATCTGGTCGGCGTGGCGCGGATCGATGCCGAGGTTCATCGCGATTTCGATGGTCTCGTCGAACTTGGCCTTGGCGGCACCCTTCACCAGGGTCACGGCCTCTTCCAGCGAGTAGAAGGAGTCGCGGTTAACGGTCTTGTAGGCGTCGGTCAGACGCTTGCCCAGCTTCGCCATAGGATCAGCCCTCCACCACTTCGAGGCCCATCGAGCGGGCGGAGCCGGCGATCATGGTCGCGGCGGCTTCGACGTCGTGCGCGTTCAGGTCGGCCATCTTCTTCTGGGCGATCTCGCGGATCTGCGAGGTCGTGACCTGGCCGACGAAACCGCCCTTGCCGGGGGTGGTCGAACCCTTGTCCTTGCCCGAAGCCTTCTTGAGGAAGTAGCTGACCGGCGGGGTCTTGGTCACGAAGGTGAAGGTGCGGTCGCCGTAGGCGGTGATGACCACGGGAATCGGCATGCCGACTTCCAGGTCCGCCGTCTTGGCGTTGAACGCCTTGCAGAACTCCATGATGTTCAGGCCGCGCTGACCGAGCGCCGGGCCGATGGGCGGCGACGGGTTGGCCTTGCCGGCCGGAACCTGCAGCTTGATGTAACCGACGATTTTCTTCGCCATCTCACAACCTCCTGGGACGACGCCTCACGCCTGAAACCGGATGGTCCGGCGCGGCGTCGCGGGGTTTCGCGGTTCGGCCATGGCGAGCCTCCCGCAACAGAATGGAGCCACCGATGCAAGCACCGGCAGCTCCGACTCAAAACAATTTGGAACCTTGCGCTCAGATCTTTTCGACCTGCGTGTATTCCAACTCGACCGGCGTGGAACGGCCGAAGATCGATACCGCCACCTTGAGGCGGGACTTCTCTTCGTCGACTTCCTCGACGACACCATTGAACGAGGTGAAGGGACCGTCGCTCACTCGAACCTGCTCGCCCACCTCGAAGGTGATCGAGGGCTTGGGGCGCTCAAAGCCTTCCTGCACCTGATGGATGATCCGCTCGGCTTCGCGCTGGGAAATCGGCTGCGGCTTGCCGCCGCCACCCAGGAAGTCCGTGACCTTCGGCGTGTTCTTCACCAGCGACCAGGATTCGTCGGTCAGGTCCATCTTGACGAGGACATAGCCAGGGAAGAACTTGCGTTCGGTGTTGATCTTGGAACCCCGGCGCACTTCGACCACTTCTTCGGTCGGGACCAGGATTTCCTCGAACTTGTCTTCCAGACCCTTCTGAGCCGCCTTTTCGCGGATGGCCTGGGAGACCTTCTTTTCGAAACCCGAATAGACGTGAACGACGTACCAGCGCGCAGCCATGTCTTAGCCTCCCAGCCCAAGGATCAAGCGAACGGCAACCGCCAACACCTGATCGACGACGAGGAAGAACAGGGCGGCGAGCACGACCATGACGAACACCATGGCGGTCGTGATGCCGGTTTCCTTGCGGGTCGGCCAGGTGACCCTGGCTACCTCGCGGCGGACCTCGCGCGCGAATTCTGCGGGATTGACTTTAGCCATCGTGCGAACCGTGCGAGCTCCGAAGCGACTGTGAGGGCGCCGCTTTTACCCTAACCGTTATTGGGACGGGATGGCAGGAGTGGAGGGGCTCGAACCCCCAACCCCCGGTTTTGGAGACCGGTGCTCTACCAATTGAGCTACACTCCTATCTCCGTCCGGCCACACCTTCCGGCGTGGGAGGCCGCTTAAACCATTCTTTCGGCGGCAGTGTCAAGGCCTTTCGACCTGACTTTCGAAAGAATTTTCGCTTTTGCTTTCCAGCGCGTTCCGGAAACTCAAGCGCACTCTTTGCACAGATAAAACTCCCCCGCCGAACCTGTGGCTCGGCGGGGGAGGCAAGCCTATAGCATCACTCGACGATCTTGGCGACGACGCCGGCACCGACGGTGCGGCCACCCTCGCGGATGGCGAAGCGCAGGCCTTCGTCCATGGCGATCGGGGCGATCAGCGCCACTTCCATGGCGACGTTGTCGCC
>NZ_JALJXJ010000030.1 GCF_024170005.1 Azospirillum lipoferum | reverse complement strand
CACGACGGCGTCCGCTGCGACCAACGGCGTGAACGTCAGCTCCAACGAGCTGGTGAGCCTGACCTCGGTCGTCAGCGGCAGCCTGACGGATGCGACCCTCGCCAATTTCCGTACGGGGCTGGGGACGTTGACGAACTCGTCGGCCGGTGCGAGCACGCTGGTTCTGGCCAACAACGGCACCAGTTCCGCTCTGTACCAGGTGGTCGATACCAACGGCGACGGCCAGGTGGCCGCCACCGAGGTGCGCCTGCTCGGCGTCTACAACGGCACGGTCCTCGCGCTCTCCGACATCAACCTCGGGTGATGTCGGAGGAGGGCGGAGTCGGCGCGTCGGCGTCGGCTCCGTCGCCCGCACCGGGCAAGATCACTCCGGCTGGTGGTTCAGGTGCTGTTGACATCCGGCGGCTTTCGGGAGCGTATGGCGGCGCGGCAGAGCGGATCGGACAGCAAGGGATCGGACAGCGTGGCGGAACCGGTGAAGACAGCGGATGGCGGGGGAGGCACCCCGGCCGGAACATCCGCCCTGGCCTTCGATTTCGGAGAGAACTGGGACCATTACTCGCGCACGGTGCTGGACGAACCGCGGCTGGTGGCGGCGATCGACAGCCTGAAGGGGCTGGTCGGGACCGACCGGCTGAAGGACGCCAGCTTCTGCGATGTCGGCTCCGGCTCCGGCCTGTTCACCGTCGCCGCCGGTAAGCTGGGTGTTTCCCGCGCGCTGGGCTTCGACGTCAACCCCACCGGGGTCGAGGTGGCGCGCCGCAACCTGGGTCGCTTTGCGCCTGACCTGGCCGAGCGCATCGAGTTCCGTCGCGGTTCGGCGCTCGACAGCGTCTTCGTCGGCTCGCTCGGCCGTTTCGACGTGGTCTATGCCTGGGGCTCGCTGCACCACACCGGTTCGATGTGGCCGGCAATCGAGACGGTGGCCCTGCTGGTGGCGCCGGGCGGTACCTTCGTGCTGGCGCTCTACAACCGCCACTGGACCTCGCCGATCTGGACCCTGATCAAGATCGTCTACAACCTGTCGCCAGGATTCTTGCGGAAATTCTGGGATTGGACGCTCGGCTCGCTGATGTTCCTGGCGACCTGGGCGATCACCGGCTCCAACCCGCTGCGCAAGGAGCGCGGCATGGAGTTCTGGGTGGACGTGACCGACTGGCTCGGCGGCTACCCCTATGAATATGCCAGTGCCGACGAGGTGCGGGCGCGGATGAACGCGCTCGGCTTCGACCTGCTGGAAGTCCGTCCGCCGCGCGTGCCGACGGGCTGCAATGAATTCATCCTGCGCCGGAGGCCCGCATGAGCGACGACGCATTCAAGTCCGCCACCTCTCCCTTGCCCGCGGCGGCGGCCGATCACCCCGGCGGCGTCGATTACGACGACAGCTGGGAGCGGCGCTGGAACGACATGCGCAAATACGGCCCGACCGGCCGGCATTTGCGCCGCATCGTCACCGAGATGGTGCGCCCGCTGAATTACGACAGCCTGCTCGACGTCGGCTGCGGCCAGGGTTCGCTGCTCGCCACGCTGATGCCGCTGAAGCCGCAGGCCAGCTACACCGGCCTCGATTTCGCCGCCAAGGCCATCGACGTCGCCCGTCGCCGGGCGCCGAACGCCGAGTTCGGCCTGCTCGACGTTGCCGCCGGCCATCTCGACCGCCGCTTCGATCTGGTGGTCTGCACCGACGTGGTCGAGCATATCGAGGACGACGTCGCCGCACTCCGCAACCTTGCCGCCATGACCGGCCGCTATCTGCTGGTCTCCACCCTGCAGGGGCGGATGCGCGATTTCGAGCGCACCGTCGGCCACCACCGCAACTATGCCCGCGGTGAGCTGCAGGCCAAGATCAAGTCGGTCGGTCTGGAGGTCGAGCGGGTGGTGGAATGGGGTTTCCCCTTCTTCTCGCCGCTCTACCGCAACGTCCTGGGGGCTGCCAGCGGCCAGGGCACGGAAGGCGACTATGGTCCCGGCCGCCGGCTCATTGCCGAGGCGCTGTACCACCTGTTCCGCCTGAACTCCTGGTCGCACGGCGACTACATCTACGTGCTGGCCCGCCGGCCGGGGTCGTGAGCGCAGAGGGGCGATATCCAGCGACAATCTTTCAAGCACTTTCCTTGCATCACTTCATGACTTCATGAAAAGGCACCCTTAAATGCGTCCCCGCCTGAAAGCCCTGGTCAGCGCGTTGCTGGTCGCCCTGTTGCTGTGGCGGGTCGACATGGCGGAGGTCGGGCGGGTGCTGGCGGTGGCCTCGCCGGGATTGATGGCGCTCGCCGGGCTGCTGTTCTTCCTGATGCATGTGCTGAATGCGCTGAAGCTGCGGGTGCTGCTGCCGGAACTGCGGGCGGGGCGGCTGCTCGCCTACACGCTGGTGGCGCAGCTCTATGCGCTGGTGCTGCCGGGCCAGTTGGCCGGGGAGGCAGTGAAGGCCTACCGGCTCAGCCGGGATGAAGGGCAGGGGCAGGGTGACAGCGGCCGCATCGTCTCGGCGGTGGCCTTTGACAAGGTGACGGGAATCGCCGGGTTGCTGCTGCTGACCGGTGGTGGGCTGGCGGTGCAGTCGGCCCGTTTCGGCGACGGGCTGCTGGTGGCGGTCGGGTTGGTGCTGGCCGGGCTGGCCGCGGCGACCGTCCTGCTGGCCTGGGTGCCGGCGCGCGCCCTGCTGCTGGCTCTGCTCGGCTGGCGCGCCGGGCCGAAACGCGAGGCCTTGCTGCTCGGCCCGCTGCGCCGTTTCCTGGAGGCGTGGCGCGACCAGATGCACCGGCCGGGGCGGGCATTGCTGTCGGTCGCCGGCGGGATCGCAGTGCAGGTGGCGGCAGTCGCCGGCAGCCAGTTCCTGGGGCTGGCGGTCGGCATCGACCAGCCCTTTTCGGTGTGGAGCGCTGTGATCGGGCTGATGTCGGTGATCGTGCTGATGCCGGTCACCGTCGCCGGCATCGGTCTGCGCGAGGCGTCGCTGGTCGGGCTGCTCGATCTGGTCGGGGTGCCGCACGCCCAGTCGCTGGCGCTGGGCTTCGGCATCCTCGCCTTCCAGGTGATGGTCGCCCTGCTGGGAGCCGTCATCGACCTGACGGTCCTGCGGGAGCGGCGGACCGGTATGGAGGGGGCTGCTGGCCGCTCGCCGGACTGATCGGGCGTTCAGGAGTGGGCCGTTCAGGAATAGGGCGTGCAGGAATAAGGGTACGGTCACGATCCTTTGCCGCTACACCGGACACGGGAGGTCGTGCTTCGTGATCATGGAGAGGACCGGGAAGAATGAGCCAAATCACATTGGACAATGCGGTGAAGATTGCCAATGGCGCCCTCGCCGTCGGGCGTTATGACGTTGCCATTGGCGATGTGCGAAAACATCATATCCGCCTATCCCTGGTATGATGAGGCAAGAATGATATCCAAAATCGCCAAGGATAAACAGGCTCTGCGCGAAGCGGAATCTCTGATCAATTCCTATAGAAAATAAATATATCCAGAATGGAGAGGATGACATCATCGCCGAGATCCTTCTGAGGTTGCGGATATCCTCAGGAAGCTTCTGCGAGTTCGGTGCGTGGGATGGCATTCATCTCAGCAACACATACTCTCTGGCGGAGGCCGGCCGGAGCGGCGTCTACATCAAGGGGGATGCCGAAAAATACAAGGATCTGGTGGCCACCTGCGCGAAGCTGCCGGGGCAAAAGGTTCTGCCCGTTCTGGCTTTCGTATCTCCGGATGTTCCGGGCAAGCGGGTCGAAGCCATCCTCGGCACGACGCCCATGCCGAAGGATTTCGATATCCTGAGCATCGATATCGACAGCTGCGACTATGAGATTTGGGCATCCATCAAGGAATACGCGCCCAAAATCGTCATCATCAAGGTGAACAGTTACCTGCCGCCGGTGCGATACATCCATGGTGGCGAAACATCCGGCTCAAGCTTCATGGCGGTCGCCGATCTCGCGAAGGAAAAAGGCTATACGGTGGTTTGCCATACTGGGAACGCGATCTGCGTCCGGTCGGATCTCGTCAGTGCCCTCGGCCTTCCCGAAGAACTCATCCAAGACCCCTCTCTGGCCTACATGAATGCCTATGCCCCGTGGGATAACGATGAATTGCTGAGGATCGGCGGTTCCCTCTGAACCGGCTCCTGCGGATCCCTGTTCAGTCGAACGCATGCGGGGGGATATGACCCCCCGGCGCGATCAGGCTGATGGCGCGGCTCAAGCGGGAGCACGGCCGCCGAACTTATAAAAATTGTCGCTGTTCACCGTCGGCTCCGTCTTCCAGGAAATGCCGTCCGTGATCGATTCGACGTACCTGAAATACTGGGTATTGTCGATGTCGAAGAAGCGGCCCTGATACGCGATCAGGAAATGGCTGAACTTCCTGAGGATCGGCTCGAAGTCGTCCCTGACGCTCTGGGGGGATTCGCTCAACGACCATGTGGCGACAAAGGCGCTGCGCCCCACAGCTTGCGCAAGCTGTTCCAAGACGAATGGCTTCAAGGCCGCAAGGTCGGAGCAGCAGAGCGTGACGCCATCTTCCAATTCGTCCAGACGGTCGGTCGCCGTCAAACCGATCGATTGCAGGAAGAATTGCTGAAGGGCGCTGAATGCCGGCAGGTCGAAGATGATGTAGCGCCCTCGGAAACCAAGATTGCGGGCGAGACGGCAGAAGCTGCCATAGCCGCCGCCGAATTCGACCATGATGTCCATGTCTTCGAAGCGGCTTCCCGTGGCGGCTTCGAATTTGGCCGCATGATACGCATGGTGGATCAGGTTGTTGCTTGAAGACGGGTGGAGCACCGATGGGATCGGCATCCCGAAGATGTTCTCCTTCAGGGCAGGCGCCCAGCGCTCCTCCCAGTTCTTCAGATTCCTCAAATAACTGAATTCACCTTGAATATAGTCACTCTCACCGATCACCATGGATTGGATGATCGGCTGGAAGTGAAGGAACTGCCTCATGTCGCGTGATTTCGACAGTTCGTAAAGATCTAGGGAAAATTTTTCCCATATAGGCATATGGGCAGTTCGATCGGATCTTCCAGATACTTCGCTGATTTTTTCCAGAAAGGCTTTCAGGAAGACTTGATAATCATTTTGCGGTTGGGGCGCGTGATTGGCTTCCATTGAAGTCTTCCTTTTTGACTTGCGGCCTCAAGGGCGAACATGCCTGCCGGCCCGGGCGGAAATCCGCGAAGGCCGGCAGCGGACGGTCAGTAGGCCCCGAGAAACTCCTGCAGGCAGTCCAGCAGGCGGTCGATGACCTGATCGGTGAACAGCGGCGACAGCCCGATATAGAGGCCCCGGTCATGGATCGCGTCGGCGCCGGGCAGGGCGCCGGTCGCCAGATCCGGGAACAGCTTGGCTGCCGGCTGGCGCGCGATGTTGCCGGTCACCACCGGCCGCGTCTCCACGCCCTTGTTCTCCAGGTAGCGCACCAGATCGTCACGCGTGAAGGGGGCGTCGGCGGCCACCAGCAGGGGGATGCAGAACCAGGAGGGCTGGGCCAGCGGATGGGCGCGGGGCCGCGACAGATGACCGCTGCGGTCGATGACGTCGAAGATGCGCCGGGCGATCTGCTCCCGCCTCTCGTTGAAGCCGGGCAGCTTGCGCAGCTGGTGCAGGCCGAAGCCGGCCTGCAGCTCGGTCGGGCGCAGGTTGAAGCCCCAGTTCACGAAGGTGTAGCGCGGGTCGAGCGTCGGGTCGGCCACGGGGGGAGCCGGCCGGTTGGCGTTGCGCATCCAGCCATGCGCCCGCATGATCCGCAGGTTCTCGGCCACCTCGGCGCTGGAGCAGGAGATCATCCCGCCTTCCATCGTGCAGATGTGGTGGGAGAAGAAGAAGGAATAGGCGCCGCCCAGCCCGAAGGTGCCGACCTGCCTGCCGTTCCAGGCGGCTCCCAGCGCTTCGCAGCAATCCTCCAGCAGGACGAGCTTGTGCTTGGCGACCAGCGCGCCGATCCGGTCCATCTGGCAGGGGTTGCCCATCAGATGCACCAGGAACAGGGCGCGGGTGCGCGGACCGATCTTCGCCTCAAGGTCGTCGAGGTCGATGTTGAAGGTCGCGGGATCGACGTCCACCAGCCGGACCTTCAGCCCGGCCATCAGCGGCGACCAGATGTGCGTCGGCCAGGTCACCGCCGGAACCAGCACCTCGTCCCCCTCCTCCAGAAGCGGATTGGTCGGGTTGCGCAGCAGGAAGGACAGCAGCAGGTCGGCCGACGAGCCGCTGTTCACCATCACGGCGTCGTTGCAGTCGACATAGCTGGCGAACTGGCGTTCGAACTGAAGCGTCTTCTCCCACATGGTGGTGCGGAAGCTGGTCATCGAATGGACCGCCTCCATGATCTCGTCCACGTCGAAGGTCGCGAGGCTGAGGGGATAGAAATAGCGCCGGGCCTGGGCCTCGTTGCCGCGGTTGCCGACCGCGATCATGGCGTTCAGGACGTCGAGCAGCTTCACTTGCAGATCGGCGGGGGTCATGCGGCGCTCCGCGACTTCAGGGCACGATAATCGGCGATGGTCCGTTCGATGCCGTCCTCCAGCGTGACGGACGGCTGGAAGCCCATCTCCCGTATCCGGGATACGTCCAGGCATTTCAGCAGCATGCCGTCGGGCTTCTCGGCGTTCCAGGCGATCTCGCCGCCATAGCCGACCTTGGCGGCGATCAGCAGGGCCAGATCGCGGATCGAGATGTCCGTGCCGCTGCCGACATTGATGAAGCCGCCGTCGCCGGGCATCCGCTCCGTCAGCATCAGGATGGCGTCTGCAAGATCGTCGACATGCAGGAACTCGCGCCGGGCGCGGCCGGTGCCCCACAGCTCCACCCGGTCGACGCCGTCGTCCACCGCATCGGTGAAGCGGCGGACCAGGGCGGACAGCACATGCGAGTTCTGCAGGTCGAAGCTGTCGTTGGTGCCGTAGATGTTGCACGGCATCAGAGAGAAGCCGTCCATCCCATATTGCCGGTGATAGTATTCGACCATCTTCATGCCGGCGATCTTGGCGATCGCATAGGCCTCGTTGGTCGGCTCCAGCGGGCCGGTCAACAGATACTCCTCCCGCATCGGCTGCGGGCAGTTGGTCGGGTAGATGCAGGAACTGCCGAGGAACACCAGCCGTGCCGCGCCGGACTGGTGGGCGGCGTGGATGACGTTGGTCTGGATCGCCAGATTGTCGTACAGGAACGTCCCCGGCGAAGCGATGTTGGCCTGGATGCCGCCGACGCGGGCCGCGGCGAGAATCACCACCTCCGGCTGTTCCCGCTCGAAGAAGGCGTTGGTCGCCGTCTGGTCGCGCAGGTCGGCCGCGCTCTTCTCGACGGTGAGGATGTCGGGGTGTCCGATGGCGCGCAGCTTTCGCAGCACGGCGGACCCCACCATGCCGCGATGTCCCGCGACGAAGATTTTTCTGGCCATCAAGTCCATGGCGGCGCTCATCCGGAGATTGGCGGGGATTGGCGGAGATCGGGGAAACGGGTCCGGTCAGTAGCGGACCTGGGTCCAGCCGGGCGGGATCAGATCGCGGGTGTCCAGCCCATGGTTCAGCCATCTGGCCGGCGCATAGACCACCTTGTCCTGGGCGGCGCCGAGCCAGGCGGCCCACCAGGAGAAGCTGCTGTTGGCGATGATGAAGTGCCGGCAGGCGCTCATCAGCCGCAGATCCTCGTAATTGCGGTCGGCGCGGTTGTGGCCGACGAAGATGGTCGGCGCGTCCAGCTTCAGGTTGGCCTGGGCCCAATAGATGTCGTCGGAGAAGACGAACAGCGTCACCGGCCCGACCCGGCTTTGCAGATGGCTGAGCGAGCCTTCGTAATACTCGCGGGGGCAGACGCCGTGATGCTGCTGCGTTCCGGGGTTGGAGACATAGTCCGCGCGGCGGACATGCAGGCAGACCGCGTTGGTCTCGGCGATCATCGACAGCACGGTCGCATCCTGCCCTTCGGCGGGCGTCCGGACGCTGAAGTCCGACCGGATGACGTCGGCGATGGGTTCGATATAGCGGAAGCTCTGGAAATAGCCGCGCAGATACATCGGCGGCGGGGTTTCCAGGACATTGCGGTCGAAGCCGTAGGGATTGCCCTCGCGGTAGATCCGGCCCGTGGCCAGGATGTCGGTCAGATCCTCCGCCATGGCGAAGTCTTCCTGGATGTTCAGGTTCGACAGCGCATAGTGATGCAGCTTGTAGCGGACGAAGCCGGCGATGTTGAGCTTCAGCGGCACGTTGTGGCGCAGGGCCGCGGCCCGCGCCGCGGCGTATATGAACATCTGGTTCCCGAGGCCGCCGGTCAGATCCGCAATGATCATCGCCTGCATTCTTTCCCGATGAGTTGATGGAGTGACGCCGGACGAACGCCGGCTGCCCTGTTCAGGGCTGCCGGTCGGGCGGCGGGGCTGTGGAGGACGCGCCGTCCGGGACCAGCCCCAGCATCTCCTCCACCGTCTCGCGGCCCGCGAAGGGGGTGTAGCGGATCAGCGGGATGTCGACGATCATCGATTTGCGCCAGACATAGGCGCATTCCATGCTGAACTCGTAATCCTCGGAGATGCCGAAGGCGAGTTCCCCCCAATCCTTCCAGCGCACCTGCGTCAGCACCTCCTTCCGGATCACCGGCTGCCCGGCATGGACCGGGCGTTCGGTGAAGGCGCCGTACGACTGCTGCACCTGGACGCAGTCGCGCAGCCGCCCCTGCGGAAAGCAGCCTTCGGCGATGGCGCTCTGGTGCCAGATCATGAACTGGAGGGCGCCGTGAACCTGATAGAACTGCGCCCCTTCCAGGCAGCAGGTGTGGTTCAGGTGCATGATGTCGTACTGTTCGAACAGGCGCTTGACGATCTGGATGCGCTGCGGATGCGGGGTGTCGTCGGCATCCTGGTAGCAGATCAGCTCATGGATCGCCCGTTCCGAAGCGGCCTGGCGGTTCGGCCCGTGGAACATGCGCCGGTGATGCTTGAGAATGAGGATCTCGGGGAAGCGGGTGACGCCGATGGCGGCGACCCGCGCCAGGACGGCTTCATCCGCCTTATGCGCGTTGCTGACCGATACGATGACCTGATCCGGCAGTTCGGTGCCGTTCGCATAGGCTTCCAGCAGATCCGGAACCAGGACGATGTCCCGGTGGGTGCATGGGATGACGAGGGAGAGTTTCATCGGATGCGGGCCGGTTCCGGTCGGGGAGCATGTCGGGCTGAACGCGCGGCCGGCAGACGGCCACCGACGGGCATCCGCCCGGCTGCCCGTGTTGCCCGGCCGTTTGTCCGCACGTCATCCCACAGTGGCATGGGCCTTGGCAAGACGCTGTAGCGGGCGCGGCATTGCCGCATGCCATGGCCCCGGGTGGCTCCCGGTGGCCCTCGTGCCCGGTTCCCGACCCGATTATCCGCCCAATTATCCGTTGCGCTTGTCGGACCCAGCGGCCATACCATGGCCCGGCATCGCCCCCACAGATGACCCGCAGCCTCCGGACCCGTTCGATGACCCTCCTGCTTGCCCCCGGATCCGCCGCCATGGACACCGGCACGGTTTCCGTCTCGGTCCTGATCCCGGTCTATAACGAGGAGGACAACATCGCCCCCCTGTGCGGCCGGCTGATCCCGGCGCTCGACGGGCTGGGGCGCAGCTTCGAGGTCATCTTCGTCAATGACGGCTCCACCGACGGGACGGAGGCGGAACTGCAGCGGGTGGCGTCCGACCGCCGCATCCGCGTCATCAACTTCCGCCGCAACGTCGGCCAGACCGCGGCGATGATGGCCGGCATCGACCATGCCCGCGGCGACGTCATCGTGCCGATGGATGGCGACCTCCAGAACGACCCGCAGGACATCGCCGGCCTGCTCGCCAAGCTGGACGAGGGGTACGACGTGGTGTCGGGCTGGCGCGCCGACCGGCAGGACGGCTTCCTGCTGCGCACGCTGCCCAGCAAAATGGCCAACAAGCTGATCTCCACCATCTCCGGGGTGAAGCTGAACGACTATGGCTGCACGCTGAAGGCCTACCGGCGCCAGATGCTGCAGGGTTACCGGCTTTATGGCGAGATGCACCGCTTCGTACCGATCTACGCCCGCTGGCAGGGGGCGAAGCTGACCGAGATGCCGGTGCGCCACCACCCGCGCCGTCATGGCCAGTCGAAATACGGGCTGGAGCGGGTGCTGAAGGTCGTGCTCGACCTCGTCGTCGTCAAGTTCCTGACCCAGTACGAGACCAAGCCGATCTACATCTTCGGTTTTGCCGGCCTGATGTTCATGGGGCTGTCGGTGCTGGCCGGCATCTATGCGATCTACCTGAAGCTGGTCGACGGCATCTCCTTCATCCTGACGCCGCTGCCGCTGCTGGTGACGATGGGGCTGGTCACCGGCGTGATGTGCATCCTGATGGGGCTGCTGGCCGAACTGCTGGTCCGCATCTATTTCGAGAGCCAGGGCAAGAGCCACTATTCGATCAAGACCATGCTGAACTTCGACGAGCCGCCGCCGCCGGACCGCAGCCTCCGCGATTGAGAACGCCGATAAGAAGAAGGCCCCGTACCGTTCCCGGTGCGGGGCCTCTTCGCATCAGGGCGTCGCCGCCACCCCGCCGGGCGGCGTCAGTTCCTTCAGTCCGCCGTCATGGCCCAGCACGAACAGCCGCACCCGCTGGCCGGTCAGTTCGGGCGGAACGGCCAGGCTGAAGCCGCTGTCGGTCATCCGCCCATCCTTCAGCACGGCGGCGACATCGGGCCGCGCGCCGCCGGTCGGGGATGTCGCCACGATGTGGTCGCCCACCCCCAGCAGGACGAAGGCGGCCGGCGCCGGCACCGCCGCATCGACCGCCCAGCCGAGCGCCGCCAGCGAGCCGGAGGGAAGCTGCGTGAAGCGGTCGAGCGAGCCGAGCAGCCCGCCATCACGCGGCGGTGCTTCCAGCCGCAGCCGTGCCGACGCCTCATCCAGCTTGCCGGCTTGCAGCAAGGTGGCCAGCATCGCCCGCTCCGGCCGGCTGGCGGCGTCGGCCAGGATCGCCTGTACGAAGTCGGCCTTCAGATCGTAGGCGGCGTGGAGGAAGGGCGCGATGTCGCGCGGCGAGGCGGAGGGGCAGACCAGCGGCTGGTTCCAGTCCATTCCGTCCGGCTTGCGGATGGCGTGCAGATAGGTGGCGACGCAGCGTTCCGCCGCCGCGTCGCGCTCCGCCACCATGCGGTTGAGTCCGGCGACGCTCCAGTGCCGCCAGAAGGCGTCCGTCCCGGCGCCATGGCCGACGGCGAGCGCCGCCGCCAGCACCACACCGGCCATGGCCCCCATCCCCGTCCGTCGGCCAAGCAGCAGTGTCCAGCCGGCGACCGCGGCAGGGAAGGCCAGCAGCACCGGATAGGCATAGCGCGGGATGGTGCCGCAGCGCAGGGCGTTGGCGATGCCCTCGCCGCACAGCCCGGCCCGGCCCAGCGCGGTGGTCATGGTGACGATCACCGCCCCGGCGATCAGCCCGGCGATGGCGAGGGCGGCGTTGCGGTTCTCGCGTCCGGTGCTGCCCAGCAGCAGGCCCGCCGCCGGGATGAGGCAGAGCGCCAGGGCCGCCGCTCCCGCCGCCAGCGACAGCGGCGCTCCCACCGCCTCCACCGGCAGGCCGGCGGCGGTGGCGAAGGCGCCCAGCTGGAAGGCCCAGAAGCCGCTGTGCCAGGGCAGCACCAGCGGCTGGCCGGTGTGGTTGGCGTAGGAGCCGTGGAAGGTCATCCATAGCATCGCCGCAGTCAGCAGCAGCCCGCCGCCGACCGCCACCAGTGTCCTGCCATCCAGGCGGTCCCGCCACCCGTCCCGGCGCAGGGCCAGCACCGCCCCGGCCCCGGCCGCCCCCAGGGCATAGCTGGCGCCGAACACCCCGGTGGAGCCGAAGGCCAGCAGGAACAGCGTCGCCAGCACCAGCCGCCCGCGGGTCAGCGTGTGAAGGAACAGGAACAGGCAGGTGAAGAAGATCGGCTGGGCCAGCCCCATGTGCTGGTAATAGAAATACTCGTTGTTCAACGTGCCGGTCAGGAACAGCCCGGCCGCCGCCACCGGCACCGCATCCCAGGCCGAGCGCACGCAGTCCCGCAGCAGCACCAGCGCGTAGGAGGCGAGCATGGCGGCGAAGGCCAGCCAGCCGACCAGCCGGAAGGCGAGGAAATCGACGCCGATGGCCTGCCACAGCCCGTGGGTCAGCAGCTTGAAGAAGGGCGCCACATGGTCGCTGTCCTTGGCGAAGACCGACTGGACTGTCAGCGGCTGCTGCACGCCCTGGGCGGTGCCGAAGAAATAGCCCCAGTCGTCCCAATAGGGCAGGCCGGTGCTGGCATGCATGTTCATGCCGAACTGATAGGCGACGATCAGCGCCCCCAGCCCCAGCAGCAGCCCGACCAGGATGCGGGCGAACGACGAACCGCGGCTGGTGGGGACATCGGAGCGGGCAGCATTGCGCCTGTCCGCTCCCCCGAACGCACGGGGGAGCGGACGATCCAGACTGTCTAGGCTCATGCGGCGTTTTCCATCGGTGCCGGGGGCTGGGCCGGGCGGTCCAGCGCGGTGGCGAGCGCGGTCCAGGCCCACAGCAGGCCGCGGTGGTCGGCCTGCCCGCTGCGGTGCTCGTCCCAGCGCGCCGCCAGCCAGGCGCCGTCCACCCCGATGCGCGCCGCGGTCTCCATCGGCGGCTGGGGCAGGTGGCGTAGCCAGCGGCTCAAGGGGATGCCGAAGCCCTTCTTGGGCCGCGACAGGATCGCCGGCGGCAGCAGCGGGGCCATCGCCTTCTTCAGGATCCATTTGCGGGTGCTGCCCCGGATGCCGTTCGGCTG
Source organism: Azospirillum lipoferum (assembly GCF_024170005.1). GTDB lineage: Bacteria > Pseudomonadota > Alphaproteobacteria > Azospirillales > Azospirillaceae > Azospirillum > Azospirillum lipoferum. Next base: position 18,835 of record NZ_JALJXJ010000030.1, on the reverse strand, counting down.
CAGTTTCACCCCGGCCGGCAGCCGGCTGACGAAGGCGACGAGGTCGCGGTCGAGGAAGGGCGAGCGCGTCTCCAGCGAGCAGAACATGCTGGCGCGGTCGGCCTTGATCAGCAGGTTCTCACCCAGATAGAAGCGGCCGTAGAACTCGATGGAGCGGTCGACGTCGTGCCGGCTGGCGCCCGAGCGCCACAGGGCGTCGGCCTCGTCATACAGCCCGTCGGCGGTCAGCTCGGCGCCGAACAGCCGCGACACCTCCTCGACCGACGCCGGCCCCAGCCAGGCCGGCATCCAGTGCGCCGGCCGGTGGCCCAGCCCGCGCAGCGCCCGGCGCAGCTTGAAGTCGAAACTCATGTTGCGGTCCGACCGTGGCAGCCGGTGGGCCACCGCCTCGGCCAGCCGGTGCAGCGGGCGGGGGACGGCATGGTGGTAGAACCGCGCCGTGCGCAGCGCGTCGAAGGTGTCGTATCCTGCGAACAGCTCGTCGCCGCCGTCGCCGGTCAGCGCCACCGTCACCCGTTCGCGGGCGAAGCGCGACAGCAGGTGCGTCGGCAGGATCGACGGATCGGCGATGGGGTCGTCCAACCGGCCGAGCAGCTCCGGCAGCATCCCCGCCGCGGTGTCGAGGTTCAGCGTGCGGCAGGCATGGTCGGTGCCGTAATGGCGCGCGGCGTCGGCGGCATAGCCGCTCTCATCGAAGCTCGGCTCGTCGAAGCCGATGGTGAAGGTCTTCATCGACGCTGGGTCGCGGTGCCGGGCCGCGAGCGCCACGATGGCGGCACTGTCGATGCCGCCGGACAGGAAGAAACCGACCGGCACGTCGCTCAGCATGCGGCGTTCCACCGCACGGTCCAGCAACTCGCGCAGCTCCTCGGCCCACTGGTCGGGACCGCCCGGCGGCTGGTCGTCCACCACCATGCGGTATTCCCAGTAGCGGCTGACCGACAGCCGGCGGCTGGTCAGGTCGTAGACCATGCTGCAGCCGCCCGGCAGCTTGCGCACCGCAGCATGGGCGGTCAGCGGCGCCGGGATGAAGCCGTAGGCGAAATACTTGACCAGGGCTGTGCGGTCGAGCGTGTCCGGCACCGACGGGTGCGACAGCACCGCGGTGGCCTCCGAGGCGAAGACCAGCCCGTCCGGCGTCTCGGCATAGAACAGCGGCTTCTTGCCGAAACGGTCGCGGCCGAACACCAGCCGGCCCCGGCGGCGGTCGTGCAGGCAGAAGGCGAACATGCCGTTCAGCCGCTCCAGCATGTCCAAGCCCCATTCCCGGTAGCCGTGCAGCAGCACCTCGGTGTCGGAATGGTCGGTGACGAACCGGTGGCCGGCCTGCTCCAGCGCGCGGCGCAGTTCGGGGGCGTTGTAGATCTCACCGTTGTAGACGATGACCAGATCGCCCTCCGCCGTCGCCATCGGCTGATGGCCGCCCTCGATGTCGATGATGGCGAGGCGGCGGAAGCCCAGATGCACCGGCAGGGCGCCACTGGTGTCGATATGGACGCCGTCGTCGTCGGGGCCGCGGTGACGGATGATGCTGGTCATGACGGCGAGGTCGCGCTCGCCGCCGGGTCCGGCGAAGCCGGCGAAACCGCACATGGGGCTGCTCTCCCGAAGGGACTGCCGAGGGTGGCGACGGGGGCTAGGTGTAGCGCCTCGCCCGGCCGGGTGCCATGGTGAAATGCCGGACCCGGGATGCCGGAGATGCGGCGACAGAGCGCGCGCGGGCGGAAAGTCGTGGCTTCCGGTTCCTGCTTTGGCTACAGCAGGGGCTGTGGCGTGCGGCCAGTCCGGTCGGGTCGGATGGAGCGGGTGGATGATCGGTGGGCCAGTGGATCTGGAAGGCGGCTTCAACCGCATGCGGCCATGCCGTCACGGCTTGATGGTCTACAACCGCAACGACCGCTATGTCGGCCGTTCCCTCGATCTCTACGGCGAATATGCCGAGTACGAGGTGGCCCTGTTCCGCTCGGTCGTGCGTCCGGGGGACGTCGTGGTCGAGGTCGGGGCCAACATCGGCGCCCAGACCCTGCCGCTGGCCCGCATGGTCGGGCCGTCCGGCACCGTCATCGCCTTCGAACCGCAGGAGATGCTGTTCAACCTGCTCTCCGCCAATCTGGCCCTGAACGGCATGACCAACGTGCGGACCCGGCGGATGGCGGTGGGAAGCGAGGCCGGTGCCATCCGGGTGCCGACGCTCGACCCGAATTGCTCCAACAATTTCGGCGCCCTCGGTCTCGGCGGCTGGGAGTATGGTGAGCTGGTTCCGCTGGTGACGCTGGACAGCCTGGACCTGCCGTCCTGCCGCCTGCTGAAGGCCGATGTGGAGGGCATGGAGGAGGCGGTGCTGCGCGGGGCCGGCGGGCTGATCGCGCGCCACCGGCCGGTGCTGTATGTGGAGAACGACCGGCGCGACCACTCGCCCGCCCTGATCGGGCTGATCCGGTCGATGGGCTACCGGGTCTGGTGGCACACGGCCCGCCTGTTCCATCCCGGCAACTTCGCCGGCAACCCCACCGACCAGTTCGGCGGGGTCGGTGCCGTCAACCTCATCGCCCTGCCGCCGGGCAGCGACATCCATATCCCCGAGCCCGAGATCGCCGACGATCACGCTTGGTGGCAGTAAGGCGGTTCACGGTGAGGCGGTTCAGGCCCCCGCCCGGTCGGCCTCCTGTTCCAGGACTTCGCGAACCGCGGCGGCCATTCCCGGCCAGCTGTAACGCCTGCTCCGGTCGAAGCCGGCCTGTATCAGGGCGTTCCGGGTCTCGGGACGGCGGACGGCGCGCAGGGCGGGGATGAGGCTGTCCGGAGACCGCGGGTCGATGTAGAGCGCCGCCTCGGCGCCCACTTCGCGCAGCACCGGCAGGTCGGAGGCGACGACCGGGCAGCCGCAGGCCATCGCTTCGATCAGCGGCAGCCCGAAGCCTTCGTAGAAGGACGGGAAGGCCAGGGCGGTCGCCGCATTGTACAGGCGGACCAGCGCGTCGTCCTCCGCCCGCACCAGCCGGACCTCGACCCCGTCCGGCAGGCCGTTCAGCTGGTCCGGCGAAGCATGACGGCTGGAGCACAGGACGGGCAGGCGTTCCTCCGGCGGCATCCGTGCCAGGGCCTGGACCAGGGCCACGCCGTTCTTGTGCTCGTGCAGACCGCCCACCAGCAGGAAGAAGCCGTTGGGGCAGCGCACCTCGGCCCGCAAGGCCTGGCGGTCGGTTTCCGGCAGCACGCGGAACGAGGGATCGACCCCCGGATAGGCAAGGCTGGTCCGCCCGGCGGTTTCCGGATGCAGGCGCTCCAGATCGGTGCGGGTGCTTTCGGAAATGCAGATGTAGCGCCGGGCATAGGCGATGGCGGCCCGCTTCTCGGCCCACATCGGCTGCGTCAGGTTCATGTTCAGCATTTCGGGGATCATGTCGTACACCATCATCACCGACGGGATGGTCAGTGGCGTGGTGTAGTAGGTGGAGATGAAGACCCCGGCCTTCTCCTCCTGGCCGCATTGCTCGATCAGCCGCCGCTGGCGCTGCGGGTCGGCATAGTCGTGCGGCTCGATCATCCGGTAGGGAATGCCCGGCACCCGCGGCGCCCAGCCGTTGCGGTCGAGGACCAGAAGCCGCTCGGCGAAATCGGTGCCGCTCCACTCCTTCAGCAGGCTGTGCCAGACACGGGCGATGCCGGTGCGCTGAAGCTGGAAGAAGACGGAATCGATCATCACCCGCGGCTTGGCCGGGGTGCGGCGGATCTGGAAGTGCAGGCGCTGCGGGCTGGCAAGGGCGGGAGCGGAGGCCGGACGGGCGGCGCGCAAACGCTCCAACACGGCCTGCGCGTCGGCTGCGACATGCTGGTAGGGAGCCTGCCGCACATGGCGCTGCAAGCTGCGAAGGCCGCTCTCCAGCGTTCCCCCCTGATCGGCGAGCGCCTTGCCCAGTGCGTGGGCCTGGTCCGGCGAATAACGCAGATGCCTGGGGCGTTCCCGATAGAAGACATGGGTCAGGCCGTTGCTGTGCAGCCGCATGCCGTAGCGTTGAGCCACCATGTCGAGAGCGCGCAGCGAGTAGAAAAAGACATGCTGGCCGTTGTCGGGGGACAGGTAGAACCAGTCGGGTCCCTCCCCGCGATAAAGCTGGGTCGTGGTGACGACGATGTCCGAATCCGCGGCGAAGATGCCATCAAGGTCCTGGGCTGGATTTGGCAAGTGCTCCAGCACCTCGAACGCCGTGGTGACCGGAAAGACGGACGTTGCCGTATCCTTGCGCGCGAACCCCAGCGCATAGTGATTGTCGACATATTTGTCGTGCAGGAAGAAGGCGAAGCCTCTATCCCGCATCATGCGGGTGAACAGGCCGTTGCCTCCGCCCCAATCCAGGCAAGGGGTTCCCGCCCCGACGCCAAGCTGCTCCAGCAGGGGCGGAACCGTGAGCGACAGCAGTATGCTGCGCTGCACGATGCCGACGTCCTGCATCATGCAGTCCGGCGTATAGGCATCGTCCAGCCAATGGGGAGGATCGGTCTGCAGGGAACCGCACTGGGTGCATTCCCAATAGCCGACCTGGTGACGGCCGAGAAGCGTCATCTCGAACACACGGATCGCATTGCCGCCGCACAGCCGGCATGAACTGGTGGGGACTGTGGTCATCGTGGAACTGCTCACGCCCTATACCGCTGCCGCATGTCGGCTTGAATGGTCTCCCATACAGTGCCGAAGACGGTTTCCCAAGAGTGATTCGTCCGAATCTGTTCGACCACGCCGGCGCTGCGCGCCTCGTATTCCGCCGGGCTCATCGCCATCGCCGCGAGGATGATCTCACGGTTCCTGGCGGTGTCCTGGGTGAGGTAGATCGCATGGGGGGAGCGGAAGCCGCTTTCCGGGGTGACGATGGGCACCAGCCCGCGCGCGCAGTTCTCCAGGATCGCGGTGGCCTGCGCATCCAGGGAACTGGTGTGGATGTAGAAGGCGCACTGCTCCTTGACGAAGTGGTCCACCTGCGGATTGCTGTTGTCCATCCAGCCCAGCGAGATGACCTCCTTGTCGCGGATGCGGAGCCGCTGGTTGGGATAGCTGCGCAGGTTGCCGCTGCCCAGGTGCAGCCGCATCCGGCTTGGGTCGATGCTGTCGAGCAGCAGGTCGAACCCCTTGTGCGGTTGGAGGTCGCTCAGATGGAGCAGGCCGTTCATGCTTTCCGGGGTGTATCGGCGGGGCGTTCCAAACAGGCGCGCTTCACACCCCATGTCGATGCGGACCAGCTTGTGCTTGATCCGGCCGATCGGCGTGTCGACCGGCAGCGCCTGGATCTGCTCGTACCAGTACTCGCCGCAGATGCCGAAGATCAGCCGGGCGGCATCGAACTGGCTGTCGACGAAGGGAGACCATTTTTTATGCTCCGCGATCTGCACAGGCAGGATCGGGACCATGATGTAGGTGTTGGGATGGCAGGGCTCGCCCGGCGACAGGGCGTTGTCGCGGACCCAATCGTCGCTCACCCCGCCGGCCGGATCGAAGGTGGTGTGGCCAAGCAGGATGTCGGACGGGTTGCGGGTCACCCGGGAAGCGGTAAAGCTTTCCAGATGGATATCCGTGTGTTTTCCAAGGACCCTTCGCGCATGCTTGCAGATTTCGGCATTGTTCGCTTCGTACTTGTTATAGGAATCTTCCCTGAAGATGTATGGTGACCAGAAAAAGTGAAGCATCAACATCTCCATGGGTATGCAAGGCGTCTTGTGTTCGTCTGTGGAAAAGGCGGGAAAAACAGGAAATCACGGTATCTTCAGATGATTCATCCTGTCGCGCCAATGGGCCAGGAACAGGATGCCGTCGCGTCTGGCGAATGAGCTCACCGTCCTTTGCCGCCTGTCTTCTCCATCCCGGATTTCCGTGGCGGTCCGTATCTGGGACCAGTCGGGAATCACGGCGCATCCGCACTCCGTGTAGAGCGGATCCAGGATGCTCGACGTGACGATCGGAATGGCGCCCGTTGCCAGGCTCTCCCACACGCGCATCGTGTCCACCCCGTTGCCCCGCGGGCAGAGAACGAACTTCGACATCCCCATCAGTGCCAAATAATACCGGTAATCCATCCGGCTCTCGCAGATGAACACGCCCTCCATGGGAAGCTGGCTTCTATCCACCGATGTCTTGGACAAGAAGGTGCAGAGAATCTCGATGGGACGATCGTTCCAGGGCAATCCGCCCGCATGGTCGAGAATAAGGGATTGCCGGCCATAGGGCCGCTGCTTCTCGGTAAACCCGATCGGAAGCTGGTGAACGGACGATGACCATTTCGGCAGATTGCAGCCCCACCATTCCCGCACCCTCGGGTCGTCGAGCAGATGGCGGTGGGCATCCGGAGTGATGTCGCTCACGCCAGTGACCAGAACGAAGGGGTTGTTGATCAGGTGCAGGACATGGCTCTCGAAGAACGGCAGAAGATCCGTCTTCACGAAGACGCTATCCCCCGCCTTCACTTCATGAGGACGGAAAGCCGGGTTCGAGTGGAGGGGAAGGACTCCGAACTGCTCATAATATTCCTTTGCGCAATCCAGGATGTGATCGCACAGGAGGGGAATCGAATTGTACCGCAGAAGGCCGATCTCTTCATCCATGTCGCACTTCTTCCCGAAAACGATATGAAACAGGCCCGACTCTGGACCTGATCGGTCTCATGGCGGCGGACGTTCAAAGCCGGACGGTGGTCATCCGCGCACCCAGGCCTGGTACAGCCCGCCGAAGATCATCGGATGCTCCGCCTCCAGCCGGTCCCAGCGGGCCAGCGAGGTCATCGCCGGGTCCTCGGGGAAGCGCTTGCGGTAGAGTGCCGCCACTGCCGGGTCGGCGAGCCGGAAGCCCAGGAACTCCAGCTTCAGTGCTTTGAGCGCATCGGCCAGCCAGGGCAGGGTGACGTGCAGTTCATGGACATGCATCAGCAGGTCGCGGCAGGCGCTGGTGCCGTAGAAGTCCGGAGAATGGATGACGGCGCGCGCCGGATGACCCTCCGGCAGGGACTGGATGTCGCGGCGGACGTGCCGGATGCCGTCCAGGGTCGGCGGGTGGCCGCGCTCGGCGATGAACTGACGGGCGGCCAGGATGGGGCGGCGGGCGGCGGCGCTGTAGAACCCGATCTCCATCACGCCATGCGGGCGCATCATCCCGCGCAGCACGCGCAGGCCCGCCAGCGGGTCTTCCATGTGGTGCAGGACGCCGACGCTGTGGATCACGTCGAAGTGGCGGCCCAGCGCTCCCAGTTCCAGCAGATCGGCCTGGGCGAACTCGATGTTCTTCAGTCCCAGGCGCCGGCTCTGGCGGGTGGCGTAGGCAAGGCTGCGGCGGCTGAGGTCGACCGCCAGCACCCGCGCGTTCTTCAGGGTGGAGGCGGCCCACACCGCCTCGCGCCCGGTGCCGCAGCCGGCGACCAGCACCTCCGGCGCCTCCCAGCCCGGCGCGTCCCAGGCGGGGGAGGCGGGCAGGGCGGCATGCGGGAACAGGGCGTGCAGGAAACGGGGCAGCGGCACCGGCTCCGGCAGCAGGCCGGTGGTCATCCAGCGCGGATAGGGGTTTTCCTCGTACTGGGCACGCACGCCGACCGATACCGGGTTGCTGACCGGCGTCAGCGCCGGCAGCTCCGCCTGGATCGCCGCCTCGGCCAGCGGCTCGGCGACCTGCCGGTTCAGCAGCCGGGCGATCTCCTCGGGCCAGGACATGGCCTGCAGGGCGGCCGCCCGCTCCCAGCGGTAGAGCGGCCGGTAGGCGCCGAGCAGGGCGACCAGCACCGCCGGCGGCGGCTCGCCGCCCGCCAGTGCCGCCTCGGCGGCGCGGATCAGCACCGCCAGCACCTGGAACTCGCCGTCGGTCTCGGCGAAGACGTATTCGTTGAGGAAGCACTGCTCGGCGAGGGCCGCGCACAGGGTGCGCCAGGACGGTCGGTCGGGCAGGCCGGGGCCGGTCAGTGCCAGCATCAGCACCCGGCGCAGCCGGGTCAGCGCCCGTTCCAGCGCGGGATCGCAGACCGGTGCGGCGCGCAGATGGGCCAGCAGCAGCGCATCCTCCGCCAGTCCGGCAAGCGAGCCATCGGCCAGCAGCGCCAGACTTTTCCCGTCCAGCGCCCGCCCCTCATCCTCGGGCCCCGCCTCCAGAGCGGCGAGAGCCTTGAGGACGGGCGATGCCATCAGGACGCCGGCGATGGCACGGGACAGGCCGGCGCTTTCCACCTCCGGCCGCCCGAGGGCCGCCAGCAGGTCGGCGCGCAGGCCCTCATCCACCCCCTCGCCGGATGCGGGCGGTCCGGCGTCGCGCAATGCTTCGACGAAGGCGATCCAGTTGCGCGGCACATCGGGGGCGAGACGGATCGCCTTGCGCACATAGGGCAGAGCCTGGTCGCGCCAGCCGCCTTGCAGGAACAGGGCTGCGATGCCGAAGCACAGCTCCGCATCCTCCGGCGCGGTGCGGGCGATGCCGAAGGCCTCGGCTTCCGCCTCGGCGGTGCGGCCGGCGGCGATCAGCAGCGACAGCAGGGTGCGGCGCAGCGCCAGGGGAAGCGGCCGGCCGGCGGCGGCGCGGCGCAGTTCCTCGATGGCGGCGTCGGGGTTGCCGGTCTCCTGGTGCAGGCGGGCGAGGTTGTTGTGGACCTCCGGCAGGTCGGGGGTAAGGCGTAGCGCGTCGCGGTAGGCTTCCAGCGCGCCTGCGGCGTCGCCGCCGGCCTGGAGGGCGGTGCCCAGATTGGCCAGCAGCGCCGTCCTGCTCCTGTCTTCCGGATCGGGGATGAGCGCCAGACCGTCGCGGCAGACGGCGACCGCCTCCTGCCAATGGCCGGCGACGCGCAGGCTGTCGGCCAGCCGCAGCCGGGCGTCGAGATGGCCGGGATCGACCGTCAATACCCGGTGGAAGGCGGCGATCGCCGATTCCAGCTGGCCGGCGCGGTGGTGCAGGGTGCCGATCAGGTGCAGTGTTCCGGCCAGCCGCGGGCGCAGCGCCACCGCCTGTTCGGCCTGCTCCAACGCCTCTTCGTCTCGCCCCAGCCTGGCCAGCAGCGAGGCGTGGTTGCCCAGGATCTCCGGCAGGACCGGCCGGTGGGAGAGCGCCCGGCGGAACAGGGCCTCGGCCTCCTCGGCCCGGCCCTCCAGCATGCGGACCAGCGCCAGGGTGCCCAGCGCCTCGGCCTGCGCCTGACGCAGGGCCTGGGCCGGCTGCGCAGAACCGTCGGCAAGACGCAGCGCCGTGTCGCAGGCGGCCGCCGCTTCGGCCAGCTGGCCGCGGCGCAACCGGGCGAGCGCCTGGGCGCGGTGGGCCTGGATTGCCGCCGTCTCTTTCGCAGCCGTCCCTCCCGCAGCTTTCCCTCCGGCCGCCCCGGCTTCTACCCGCCGCAGCGCTTCGGCTGCCGCGGCATAGCCGTCGTCGTTGCGGCCGGCGGCGATGAAGGCCAGGGCCAGCATGCTCCAGCCCTCGGCCCTGTCCGGCTGCCTGCGCACCGCCGCCTCGGCCCAGGCCACCGTCTCGGCCGGCCGGCCCAGGATGCGGGCGGCCTCGGCCAGCGACAACAGCCCGGCCGCATCCTGCGGCGGGGCGCCGCACAGCGCGCGGTACGGCCCCTCCGCCTCTTCCGGCCGGCCGGACCGGCACAGCTCCAGCACCTGGGCCAGACGATGACCGGCGGCCCGATGGTCCGGACCGCTCTGGCCGGCCTGGCTTTGGTCGGCCAGGCTCTGACCGCTCTGGCTTTGGCCGGTCGGAAGGCTGGCGGTCCCGGATGCGCTGTCGGTGGTCATAGGGCAGGACCTTTGGGCTGGAGGGGAGCCGGAGGGGAGGATGGGGCTGCCGGGCCTCAGTAGGCTTGGTAGGATTTTTCCTCGACCAGGTCTGAGCCGAGCAGGCGGTTCAGGTCGCGCTTCAGCGCCGCCCGGCGGTCGTTGGTGTGGTAGACCTGCCGGGCCAATTCGACGAAGCGCGGGCCGAAATCCTTCGCCCGCTCGCAGTCGCGGATTTCGTCCTCGACCTCCCACAAGGTGGTGTTGACCGCGCGCAGTTCGTCGATCAGCGCCGCCACCTCCGGACGCGCGGTGTCGGCCTGCGCCGCCACGGCGACCAGCGCCTCGCGCTCGCGCCGGACGTTGGCCAGCTTGTCGGCATCGGCGATGCGCTCGGTCTTGATGTCGAGGATGGTGATCTTGTCCAGCAGTTCGCCCCAGGAGACGGGCGCGAGGATCGGCATGTCGGAAGGTCCGGTTCTGAGGTGGGGGGAGGAAGCGGCGCGTTGGCGGAGCGCGCGCTCCAGGCGGTTGATGGCGTCGTCCCAGCTCTGCGGGCGGGACTGCCGGAACAGGCGCATGGTCGGGTACCATGGGCTGTCCTCGCGGTCGAGCATCCAGCGCCAGTCCGGGGCGAAGGGGACCAGCACCCAGACCGGAACGCCAAGCGCACCGGCGAGATGGGCGACGGAGGTGTCGACGCAGACGACCAGATCGAGGCCGGCCATGATGGCGGCGGTGTCGGCGAAGTCCCTGATGTCGGGCGACAGGTTCAACAGGGGGAAGCCGCCGGGCGGGTCGGCCGCCTGTCCTTCGGTCGGTCCCTTCTGGATGGAGACCAGGCTGACGCCGGGGATCGCGGCCAGCCGGGCGAAGGGAGCGAGGCCGATGGAGCGGTTGCGGTCGTTGCCGTGGGTGGGCGACCCCGCCCAGACGATGCCGACCTTCAGCCCGCCCCCGTCCTTTTCCAGCCCCGCCAGCCGCTCCCCCCAGCGCGCCACCAGCTCCGGCTCCGCCCTCAGGTAGGGAACGCGATGGGGGATGGTGTCCATCTGGGTTCCGAACACCTCGCCCAGGCTCAGCATCGGCAGATGCAGATCGAAGTCGTCGGCGGCAAGCTGGCCGCTGACGACACGCTCCAGGCCGGCCAAGCCGGCCATCACCCGTTGCAGCGGTGCCGGCAGCCCCATGATCACCCGGCCGCCGCGCGCCGCCACCAGGGGGACGTAGCGGCAGAATTGCAGGGTGTCGCCCAGCCCCTGTTCGCCATGCAGCAGGATGCGGCGACCGTCCAGCGGTTCTCCCGTCCATCGCGGCTTGGGCATGTCGGCGTGGGTAGGTGCGTCCTTGCAGCGCAGCCGCCATTCATACTCGCGCCAACCCTCCTCGAACCGGCCGCCGACCAGCAGGGCCATGCCCAGGTTGCGGCGGGCGTCCGGACCGGCGGGGTCGATGGCGACGGCACGGCGGAAGCCGGTGACCGCCTCGTCCAGCCGGTTCTGGTTCAGCCGGGCGTTGCCATGGTTGGCATAGCCGCCGGCGAAACCCGGGTCGACGGCGACGGCGCAGGCATGGGCGTGCGCCGCGTCCTCCAGCCATCCCTGTTCCTGCAAGGCAAGGCCGAGGCTGCTGTAGCCGGGAGCAAAATAGGGATCGAGCGCCACGGCGCGGCGATGCCACGCCGCCGCCTTCTCCGCCCCGATCCCCGTCTTGTCCAGCCCGCGCAACGCGATGCCCAGATTGTTGCAGACAGCCATGTGGGCCGGGTCGATGGCGATGGCGCGGGCATAGGCGGCGATGGCATCCGGCAGGGCGTCGCCTTCCTGTAGGACATTGGCCAGCCCCGCATGCCCCTCCGCCCCGGCGGGGGCGAGGCGGACGGCCCGGCGATAGGCGTCGCGGGCCTCGCCCGGGCGAAGCAGCCCGCGTTGCAGCCCGCCCAAATTCTCATAGGCGGCGGTGAAGTCCGGGCGCAGGGCGATGGCGCTGCGGTAGGCAACCTCCGCCCCGGCCGCATGGCCCCGGTCGCGCAGCAGATTGCCCAGGTTCAGCCGCGTTTCCGCCATGGCGGGATCGATCCGCAGGGCGCGGGCCATCAGGCGGAGAGCCGCTGCCCCCTGCCCGGCACGCCGGGCGACCAGCCCCAGCAGATGCAGCGCGTCGGATTGGTCGGGCGCGATCTCCAGAATACGGCGGTAGATCCGCGCTGCCGCGGCCAGCTGGCCGCTCTGATGATGCCGCACTGCTGCGGCGAGCGCGTCCTGAATGGTCGCCATGCTCGATCGGTCGTCCCTGGCCCTTGTGTGTGTCTCTGTGTCTCTTGTGTGGTGGCTGCCCGGTGGCGCCTGCCGCCGCAAGGGAATAACGGGTGTTCCCGAATTCTCCAAGCGCATCCTCGCTGCGGCGATAATCGAAATACAGCCCGTGTTATCAACTTGTAACAACGTGACCGTCCCCATCGAAGCCAGAGCTTGGCAGCAGATCGGCAGCGAAGTTGTGCAAGTCTCGCAAGTCTTCGTCGCTGTACACTCGATTCGAGAACGGTTCCCTCCTTCCTGGGTCACTCCCACGCTTGGATGCCGACAGAACAGCGGGTACCACCAACTTCATGCGTCCTGTGGCGATTTCGCCATACCCGGAATTTCTCAAGCCATTGCAAAGGCTTGGGCGAATGGCAGTCCGCCGTTCGGGATAGCGGATCCGGGGAGCGTCACAAGACCGGCCAGTTCGGTCTACCCACTTCGGTAGAAACGGATTGCCATGGGCGCAGTCCTTCGGATAACAAGGGCATGGTGTGTTAGTTCGCGCTAGGACTGAGTCTGTCTGCCTGCACCCAGTGTGACGCGCACCATAGAATGGTTCATCCGCCGGCGAGCCAAACCTGAAGGGGATTACTGATGGCTGGAACCTACACCGTAGGCGTAACTACGGGTTCAACCCTAACATTGGGGCTGTATAGTACAATTATCGGTAACGTTGGTACCGATGTCATCACGCTCGGAACGGTCGGTAACACGGTATCGATTTCGACGCTTGAGACCCTGATCGGTAGCACTGGGACCGATTTCATCACCTTGACTTCCGGTTCTACCCTCCAGGTTTCGCTGCTGGAAACCCTGGTTGGTAGCAACACCACCGACGTGGTCACGATCGCCACGTCCGGCTCCACCATGCTGGTGAACCTGCTTGAGACGATCACCGGCGGGGTGGGGACGGACGTCGTCACGCTGGGCACCTCGGGCAGCACCCTGCTGGTCGGCGGCATCGAGACTCTGACCGGCGGTGTTGGCACCGACGTCGTCACCCTGGGCACCGCGGGCAACACGGTCCTTGCCAGCCTGATCGAGACGGTCACCGGCGGTGCGGGTACCGACATCATCACGCTGGGCACGGCCGGCAGCACCATCCTGGTGAGCCTGGTCGAGACCCTGACCGGCGGCGTCGGCACCGACGTGGTGACCATCGGCACGACCGGCGGCACCCTGCTGGTCACCGGCATCGAGGCCATCACCGGCAGCACGGCCACCGACGTTGTCACGCTGGCCACCGGCGGCAGCACCATCACGGTCGGCGCGATCGAGACGCTGACCGGTACGGCAGCCATCGACGTCGTCACGCTGGGCACGACCGGCAGCACCCTGCTGGTCAACGCGATCGACACGATCACCGGCGGTGTCGGCACCGACGTCGTCACGCTGGGCACGGCGGGCAACACGGTTCTGGCGGGCGGCATCGAGACGCTGTTCGGCCAGGGCGGCACCGACATCATCACGCTGGGCACGGCGGGCAACACTCTGGCGGTCACCGCCATCGAGACCCTGACCGGCGGCGTCGGCACTGACGTCGTGACGCTCGGCAACCTGGGCAACACCCTGCTGGTCACCGGCATCGAGGCCATTGCCGGCGGCAGCACCACCGACGTCGTCATCCTGGCTGCCGGCGGCAGCACCATCACGGTCGGCGCGATCGAGACCCTGACCGGTACGGCAGCCCTCGACGTCGTCACGCTGGGCACGACCGGCAGCACCCTGCTGGTCAACGCGATCGACACGGTCACCGGCGGTGTCGGCACCGACGTCGTCACGCTGGGCACCGGCGGCAACACCGTCACGGTCGGCGCGATCGAGACCCTGACCGGTACGACCGCCCTCGACGTCGTCACGCTGGGCACGACCGGCAGCACCCTGCTGATCAACGCGATCGACACGATCACCGGCAGCACGACCTCCGACGTCGTCACGCTGGGCACGACCGGCAACACGATTCTGGCGGGCGCGATCGAGACCCTGACCGGCGGTGTCGGCACCGACGTCGTCACCCTGGGTTCGGCCGGCAACACGGTTCTGGCGTCCGGCCTTGAGATCCTGGTCGGCGGTGTCGGCACCGACGTCATCACGCTGGGCACGGGCGGCAACACGCTGACCGTTCGCGGCCTCGAGATCCTGACCGGCAATGTGGGCACCGACGTCGTCACCCTCGGCGACACGTCCAACACGCTGACCGTCGGCGGCATCGAGACCCTGACGGGCGGCTCGGCCACCGATGTCGTCACGCTGGGCACCGCGGGCAACACCCTGCTGGTCACCCTGGTCGAGACCCTGACCGGCGGTGTCGGCACCGACGTCGTCACCCTGGGTTCGGCCGGCAACACGATCCTCACCAGCCTGCTTGAGACGATCGCCGGCGGCGCCGGTTCCGACCTCGTCTTCCTCGGCACCACGGGCAACACCGTCGTTGTTTCGGGCGTCGAGATTCTGGTCGGCGACACCGCCATCGACGCGGTCACGCTGGGCACGGCCGGCAACACGGTGCTGCTGCGCGGCATCGACGTGCTGACCGGTTCGTCGGGCACCGACATCGTCACCCTGGGCAACACCGCCAACACGCTGACCGTCGGCGGCATCGAGACGCTGACCGGTGGCGCGACCACCGACGTGGTGACCATCAGCACGGCCGGCGGCACCCTGCTGGTCAACGCGATCGAGACCCTGACTGGCGGCTTGGGCACCGACGTCGTCACCCTGGGTTCGGCCGGCGCGACCATCCTCACCAACCTGCTGGAGACGATCACCGGCGGCACGGGTTCGGAACTGGTCTTCCTCGGCACGTCCGGGTCGACGGTCCTGGTGTCGGGCATCGACATCCTGATCGGCGGTATCGGCACCGACGTCGTCACGCTGGGCACCGCCGGCAACACGGTGCTGCTCCGCGGCATCGAGGTTCTGACCGGTTCGTCGGGCACCGACATCATCACGCTGGGCGACACGGGCAACACGCTGACCGTCAGCGGCCTCGAGACGCTGGCCGGCGGTACCGCTTCCGACTTCGTCACGCTGGGCACGGCGGGCAGCACCCTGCTGGTTTCGGGTCTGGAGACCCTGACCGGTGGCGTGGGCACCGACGTCGTCACCCTGGGCTCGGCCGGCAACACCGTCCTCGCCAGCCTGCTGGAGACCATCACCGGCGGTGCGGCGACCGACGTCGTCGTCCTGGGTACGGCGGGCAGCACCCTGCTGGTTTCGGGTCTGGAGACCCTGACCGGCAGCACGACCTCCGACGTCGTCACGCTGGGCACGGCCGGCAACACCGTCCTCGCCAGCGTGCTGGAGACCATCACCGGCGGTGCGGCGACCGACCTCGTCTTCCTGGGTTCGGCCGGCAGCACGGTCCTGGCTTCGGGTCTGGAGTTCCTGATCGGCGGTGTCGGCACCGACGTGGTCACGCTGGGCACGGCCGGTAACACGGTCATCGTCCGCGGCCTGGAAAGCCTGACGGGTTCCTTCGGCACCGACGTCATCACCATCGGCGATACCGGCACCACCATGGTGGTTTCGGGCATCGAGACGCTGGTTGGCGGTGCGGCGACCGACGCCATCACGCTGGGCACGGCCGGCAACACCCTGCTGGTTTCGGGTCTGGAGACCCTGACCGGCAGCTCGGGCACCGACGTGGTCACCATCGGTTCGGCCGGCGGCACGCTGCTTGCCAACGCGCTGGAGACGATCACCGGCGGCACGGGTTCGGAACTGGTCTTCCTCGGCACGTCCGGGTCGACGGTCCTGGTGTCGGGCATCGACATCCTGATCGGCGGTATCGGCACCGACGTCGTCACGCTGGGCACCGCCGGCAACACGGTGCTGCTCCGCGGCATCGAGACGCTGATCGGTAACGTCGGCACCGACATCCTGACGCTGGGCGACACGGGCAACACCGCCACGGTTTCGCTGTTCGAGACGGTCATCGGCGGCACCGCCACCGACGTCATCTCCATCGGCACCGCCGGCAACACCCTGTTCGTCTCGGCCGTCGAGACGCTGACCGGTTCGTCGGGCACCGACGTCATCACCATCGGCTCGGTCCTCGGCAACACCATCCTGGTGTCCGGTCTGGAGACCCTGACCGGTCAGGTCGGCAACGATGTCGTCACCCTGGGCACGGCCGGCAACACCATCCTGGTGTCGCTGCTGGAGACCCTGACCGGCGGTATCGGCACCGACGTCGTCACGCTCGGCACCGTGGGCGGCACCCTGCTGGCCTCGGGCATCGAGACGATCACCGGCGCTTCGGGTACGGACCTCGTCTTCCTGGGCTCGGCCGGCAACACGGTCCTGGCTTCGGGTCTGGAGTTCCTGATCGGCGGCACGGGCAGCGATGCGGTCACGCTGGGCACGGCCGGTAACACGGTCATCGTCCGCGGCCTGGAAAGCCTGACGGGTTCCTTCGGCACCGACGTCATCACCATCGGCGATACCGGCACCACCATGGTGGTTTCGGGCATCGAGACGCTGGCTGGCGGTGCGGCGACCGACGCCATCACGCTGGGCACGGCGGGCAACACCCTGCTGGTTTCGGGTCTGGAGACCCTGACCGGCAGCTCGGGCACCGACGTCGTCACCATCGGTTCGGCTGGCGGCACGCTGCTTGCCAACGGTCTTGAGACGATCACCGGCGGCACGGGTTCGGAGCTGGTCTTCCTCGGCTCGGGCGGGTCGACGGTCACGGTGTCGGGCATCGACATCCTGATCGGCGGCGTGGGCACCGACGTCGTCACCCTCGGCACGGCCGGCAACACGGTGCTGCTGCGCGGCATCGAGACGCTGACCGGTAACGTCGGCACCGACGTCCTGACGCTGGGCAACACGGGCAACACCGCCACGGTTTCGCTGTTCGAGACGGTCATCGGCGGCACCGCCACCGATGCCATCACCATCGGCACCACGGGCGGCACCCTGCTGGTTTCGGGTCTGGAGACCCTGACCGGTAGCACGCTCTCCGACGTCGTCACCCTCGGCTCGGCCGGCAACACCCTCGCGGTGACGCTGATCGAGACGCTGAACGGCGGCACGGGCGTCGACGTCGTGACGCTGGGCACGGCCGGCAACACCCTGCTGGTCTCGGCTCTGGAGACCATCACCGGTTCCACCACCACCGATCTGATCACCATCGGCACGGCCGGCAGCACGCTGCTCGCCAACCTGCTGGAGACGGTCACCGGCGGCTCGGGCACCGACGTGATCTTCCTGGGTTCGGCCGGCAGCACCGTCCTGGCCTCGGGCATCGAGATCCTGGTCGGCGGCACCAACACCGACGTCGTCACGCTGGGCACTGCCGGTAACACCCTGATCCTGCGTGGCCTGGAGACCCTGACCGGCTCCTTCGGCACCGACGTCGTCACCATCGGCGACACCGGCACCACCATGGTGGTTTCGGGCATCGAGACCCTGGCCGGCGGCGCAGGCCTCGACCTGATCTCGCTGAGCACGGCGGGCAACACCCTGCTGGTTTCGGGTCTGGAGACCCTGAGCGGTGGTGTGGGCACCGACGTCGTCACGCTGGGCACCGTGGGCAACACCCTGGTCGCCAACGCGCTGGAGACCATCACGGGCGGCACGGGTTCCGACCTCGTGTTCCTGGGTTCGGGCGGTTCGACGCTGCTGGCGTCGGCTCTCGAAATCCTGGTCGGCGGCACGGGCGTGGATGTCGTCACCCTCGGCACGGCCGGCAACACGGTGCTGCTCCGCGGCATCGAGACGCTGACCGGTGGTGCTGGCACCGATGTCATCACGCTGGGCAACACGGCCAACTCGCTGATCGTCGGCGGCATCGAGACGCTGATCGGCGGCCTCGCCTCCGACATCGTCACGCTGGGCACCGCGGGCAACACCCTGCTGGTGGGCGGCATCGAGACGCTGACCGGTGGCGTGGGCACCGACGTGGTCACCATCGGCACGGCCGGCGGCACGCTGGTTGTGAGCGACATCGAGACGGTGATCGGCGGCACGGGCCTTGAGGTGATCTTCACCAGCACGGCTGGTTCGACCCTCACCGTCTCGGGTGCGGACTTCGTGATCGGCGGCGCCGGCACCGATGTCCTGACCCTGGGTACGGCCGGCAACACCACCACCATCCGCGGCATCGAGACGCTGATCGGCGGTGCGGGTTCCGACCTGGTGATCCTGGGTGACACCGGCAACACGCTGACCCTGGGTGCGAACCTGGAGATCCTCGTTGGTGGCGCTGCCACCGATGTGGTGACCATCGGCACCGCGGGCACGACCCTGCTGACCCGCGGCATCGAGACCCTGATCGGCGGCGTCGGCACCGACGTCATCACCCTGGGCGACACGCCGAACACCATCACCGTGACGGGCATCGACACCCTGACCGGCGGTGCGAACACCGACATCGTCTTCACGGCCACCACCGGCGTGACGATGACGGCTTCGGGCGTCGAGTTCCTGGTCGGCGGCACCGGTTCGGATGTCGTGACCCTGGGCTCCTCGGGCAACACCGTCATCACCCGCGGCATCGACACCCTGTCGGGCGGTGCGGGCAGCGACCTGGTGTTCCTGGGCGACACCGGCGTCACCATGGCGCTGGGTTCGGGCATCGAAATCCTGGTCGGCGGCGCTGCCACCGACGTCGTCAGCCTCGGCACTTCGGGCAGCACCCTGCTGACCCGTGCGGTCGAGACCCTGATCGGCAGCGTGGGCACCGACGTCATCACCCTGGGTGACACGCCGAACACGGTCACCGTGTCGGGCGTCGAGACCCTGGTGGGTGGCGCCAACACCGACATCGTCTTCACCAGCGCGGCTGGCGTGACGAT
>NZ_JALJXJ010000029.1 GCF_024170005.1 Azospirillum lipoferum | reverse complement strand
ATGATGCCGTACACCATCGTGTAGCCGATCGCGATCAGGCCGTAAATCGCTCCAAGCGAAAGGCCGTTGATCAATTGCTGTAGAAAATAGTCCATGAAGTTGTCGCCCGAAGTTTGAGGCCCTTTCCTGCACGAACGAGCGGCAGGAAAGGGCTTGGAGGTCGGGACGGACGGCGCGATCGAGCCACGGCGCCGCTCGTCCCGGTTCAGGACGAGCGGCGGGCATGTCCCCGCGTTCGGCGGCCGTGGTTACAGCTCCGTTCGTCAGGGCAGGCGTTTTATCGGGATCACTTCAGGGGAGCGTAGGTGCCGTTGTTCCAGGCATAGAGCACGAAGGGCTCGGAGTTCGGATCGCCCTTCCGGTCGAACCGGATGTCGCCCAGCACGGTGTGATAGGTGCCGGCACGCAATGCGTCGGCGAGCTTGTCGCCTTTCATCGTCTTCGCCGCTTTGGCGGCGTCGGCCAGAACGTTGACGGCGGCGTAGGTGTAAAGGGTGAAGCCCTCCGGCTCGAAGCCGGCGGCACGGAAACGCCGCACCAGATCGGCGGTGCCGGCGTTGACGCGCGGGTCCGGGTAGAAGGTGAACATCACGCCATCGCTGGCCGGCCCGGCGATGGACGCGAATTCGGTGGTCGCCAAGCCGTCGCCGGCGACGAACCGTGACTTGAGCCCCTGTTCGGATGCCTGGCGAACCAGCAGCCCGGCCTCGGTGTGGTAACCGCCAAAAAAGACCAGATCGACGTTCAAGGCCCGCAGCCGGGCGACCAGGGGCGAGAAATCGCGCTCGCCCTGGGTGATGCCTTCGAACAGCACGGTGTTGATGCCCTGTTTCGCCAGTTCGGCTCGCACTCCCTCGGCGATGCCCTGGCCATAGGTGGATTTGTCGTGGACGACGGCGATGGTTTGCCCGAGATGCCGGCTGACGATCTGCTTCGCCGCCACGCCGGCGGCCTGGTCGTCCCGCCCGCAGACGCGGAACATGTTGGTCAGGCCACGCTCGGTGATCGTCGGGTTGGTCGAGGCTGGCGTCACGATCACCAATCCGGCTTCCGCATAGACGCTGGAGGCCGGAATGGTGGAGCTGGAGCAGAAATGCCCGACCACCGCCTGCACGCCGTCGGCGACGAAGCGGTTGGCGACGGCCACCGCCTGCTTGGGGTCGCAGGCGTCATCGGCCACCTGCAGGACGACCTTCTCACCATTGATGCCGCCGGCGGCGTTGAGATCGGCGACGGCGAGATCGGCGCCACGCCGCATCTGCTCCATGAAGGAGGCGTACTGCCCGGTGACCGGCCCGGCGAGGCCCAGCTTGACGTCGGCCGCCGCCGCCGTCGGCACTAGTGCCGCGAGCGAGATGCCGAAACGAAGCAGGTTGCCGCGGAACAGCTTGCGGATGAGCGTGTCGGATCGAGACCCAGCTTGAGACATTGATCGAGACATGGAACTTCCCCATTCGTTGACGCGGCATGTTGTTGTGTCGTTGCATCCGTCCGCCGGGCCGCATGCGGCGGACGTGTCTCGGCAAAACCCGTCTTTCAGTGAGCCCGATGTCAGAAGGCCAGCACCTCGCGCAATCCGTTGAGATCGGCGAACTCATGGTCCGGCCGGGGTTGCCACGGCCCCAGCCGGTCCCCTGTGCGGTTGATCCAGACGACCCGCATGCCCAGCGGCTTGGCTCCGTCGATGTCTGCCCAGGAGGCCAGCGAGGCGTGCAAGACCTCGCCGGGGGCAAGCGCCAGCCGTTCCAGAGCCAGACGGAAGATACGCTCCGACGGTTTGTAGGCCCGGGCCATCTCGGCGGTCGTGACGCTGGGGAAGAAGGAGGCCAGCCGGCTGCGCGCGAACAGGTCGCTGTCCATGTTGGTGATCGGCATCAGCGGGTATTTGGCCGCCAGCAGAGCGAGGATCTCCGGCACCTCGGGGTGCGGCGGCGCCTGTTCGACGAGGCCGGTCAGCAGCGTCTCGGTCAGGGGTGGAAGCTGATCCGTATCCACCTGCTCGACCCCGGCCTCGGCCAGCGTGGCGGCCAGCGCCTCGGCGGCTACCTCGCGATACCGGCGATAGGCGGACGACCGGTAGAGCTGGACGTTGCGCATGTCCCAGTCGAGGTAGAGGGCGGCGGCATCCAGGTCGCCGCGGCCCAGCCTGGACAGCACCTGCGCCATGCCGGCGGTGCCGCCGGCATCGACATCCACCAGCGTGCCGAAATAATCGAAGGTGACGGCCTTGATCGCGTCCATTCCTGCTCCTGTTCTCAAGACGACTTGCGTGTGGCGAAACGGGCGACCCGTTCGGCAGCCTCGGGATTGCCGAACGCCTCGATGGTGGCCGCGGCTTCCAGGTCGAGGGCACGGCGCAGCAGGTCGGACAGGTCGACGGTCATCAGGCGCTTCAGCCGGCCGGTGGAGAAGCGCGACTTCCCGGCCACTACCGCCGCCAGCTCCGTTGCGGTGTCGAGCAGCGTCTCGCGCGGGACCACCCGGTTGACCAGTCCGAGTTCCGCCAGCCGTGCCGCCGACTGCCGTTCACCCAGAAGCATCAGCTCCATCGCCCGCTGATAGCCGACCGCCAGGGGCAGCAGATGCGTCACCCCGCCGGTTACAAACTGACCCCAGTCCATTTCGGGGAAGAAGGCCTGGAGGTCGGCAGAGGCGACCACGAGATCGCAATTCAGCAGCCATTCGAACCCGCCGCCCACGGCGAAGCCATGCACCGCCCCCACGACGATCTTCGACCCGAACATGAGGTCGTGGGTGATCTGCTGGATGCCGGCGATGTGGGCGCGGATCGCGGCATCGTCGTGGGTCTGCTGGTCGAACTCCTTGAGGTCGTCGCCCGCGCAGAAGGCCCGCCCGGCGCCGCACAGCAGGATGACCGACACGTCCGGACGCTCCGCCGCCTCGGTCAGCGCGGCGTGAAGGTCATGCAGCAGGGCGGTGCCGATGGCGTTCATCCGCTCCGGCCGGTTCAGCGTCACGCGGCCGATGCCGGCCGCCACATCGAGAGTGACCGTGCTCATGATGCGACCCTTTCGATCCAGTCGGTTTTGCCGGCGGTGCGCGGCAGCGAGTCATGCGGGATCATGGTGACCGAGGCCGTGGCGCCGGCCTGTTCACGCACCGCCTTCTCCAGTTCAGCCGCTGCCGTGGGCCATGCCGTCTCGGGCAGCCCCTCCGCCGCCTCGACGCGCAGTTGGATGCGGTCGTAGGGTCCCGGCCCGACCAGCCGGATCCGGAAATGGCCGGACGACAGCGTCGGCTGACTGCTGACCGCCTTGCGGACCGCACTGGGGAAGACGTTGATTCCGCGCACGTTGAACATGTCGTCGGTGCGCCCGCTGACGCGAAAGCGCCAGGAGGTCCGGCCGCAGGCACAGCGCCCGGTGCCGGTCACGGTGACGACGTCGCGGGTGCGATAGCGGATCAGCGGCTGGCATTCCTTTTCGATGTGGGTGCAGACCAGCTCGCCGACCGTGCCCTCGCGGATCGGCAGGCGGTTGCCCGCCGCGTCGAGGATCTCGGCGAACAGGTAGTCGCTGCCGTGGAAATGCAGGTCGGTGGTCGCCTCGCACTGGCTGCCCAGCGTGCTCAGCACCTCGCTGAGGCCGTAATTGGCGTTGCGTACGCCGAAGCCCCAGGTCTCCTCCATCGTGGCGCGGAAAGCGGCGTTGTCCAGCCCGGCCTCGCCGCCGAACAGGCCGAGCCGAAGCCCGAGGTCGCGCGGCGCCGGACCGCCTTCGTCACGCAACAGCTTTTCCAGCAGCGCCGGGTAGGACGGCGTGCAGGAGATGGCGGTGATCTTCAAGTCGCGGATGGTCTGGAGAAGCTGCCTGGTGTTGCCGACGCCGAACGGCACCACCGTCGCACCGGCCGCTTCCAGCGTCATGTGGTCGGTCACGCCGCCGGTCCACATGCAGTAGTTCAGGCAATGCACCACGCGATCGGCCGACCGCAGTCCGGAGGCATGCATCGCCCGGCCGCCGATGGTGGCGATGCGGTCGCAGTCCTGCCGGCTGTTGGCGAGGTTGAGCGCACGGCCGGTGGTGCCGGAGGTGCGGTGCAGCCGGACGATGCTCTCCTCCGCACAGGCCACATAGTCGCCGAAGGGATAGGCGGCTTCCTGACCGGCGCGGAGATCCTCCTTGTCGGTCAGCGGCAGATCCTGGAGGCCGTCGAGCGTCACCGGTCTCCCGATGCTGGCGGGCAGCATGCGCCGGTACATCGCGGACCGATCGGACACATAGTCCCATTGCACCGCCCAAAGGCGATCCTGCAGGGCGCGGACCTCGCCGTCGGCCAAGGTCTCGAAGTCGGGATGGAGAAGATCGGAGGTCGGCATCAGGGCCTCGGTCTGGATGGTGGAGGCACCGGTCATGAACCGGAGCGCGCGGCGGCACGGGATTCGGCACGGGATTCGATGGCGGATTGCGGCAGGATGGCGCGTGCGTGCCGGCCCTGGCCGATCTTGCCGCCGGCGTCTTCCGACCAGACGTTGAACCAGTAGAGAGCGCCCTCGCGGCCGGTGAAGCGGGCACTGGTCCTCACCTGACCACCGACCGGCGTCGGTGCGACGTGCGACACCTCCAGCCTGGCTCCGACAGACAGCTCTCCAGGCTGGAGCACGGGGCGCAGCAGGGCGGCGCAGGCGCGCTCCATCTCGGCGATCATCACCGGCGTGGCGAGGACCTGCGGGTAGCGTTCGTTGGGCTCGCGGGCGAAGGTGGCAGCCGTCATCGACGCGTCGACGACGAGCTGCACCGTTTCGACGCGCTCCGGATCCAGGGGGATGATCATACGGGCTGTCTCCTGTTCAGGGGCTCACCCGTCACTATGCAACGGCCGTGCCAACCTTCGCCGGACCGGCGCAGGAGGCAGAACATCGAACGAAATCCGTCGGTTAGTCTGCTGCCGGGAGAGAATGCCGACTTCGCAGGCCGTGACCTCCAAGGCGGATGTTAAAAAATAAAACGATAAAAAAATTTACGATCGTTCAAAATCAAGACGGCTTGCTCTCTCCGGCCCGCTGCAAGGCGATCCCGTAATCGCGGATTTTGCTGTAAAGCGTCGGCCGGGCGATGCCGAGGATTTCCGCCGCTTTGGTCACGTTGTGGTCCACATGGACCAGCGTGGCGGCGATGACGTCGCGTTCATGTTCGCGCAGCGATTTCAGGGCCAGCGGCATGGCCGGACGCGGTGTCGGCGGCCTTGCATCGCCGGGTGGGTCGAAACATTGAATTTCCGTGCCGTCGGACAGCACGACGAGGCGCTCCAAGGTGTTTTCGAGTTCACGGACATTGCCCGGCCAGTCGTACTCGGCCATCGACCGCAGGGCGGGCTCGGCGATGGTGAAGATCGGCTTACCGGCGTTGGCGGCGTATTTGCGTAGGAAGTGGGTTGCCAGCATCGGGATGTCGCTTCTGCGGTCCTTCAGGGCCGGGATGGCGATCGAGACGACGTGCAGGCGGTAATACAGGTCGTCGCGGAACTCCCGCCGGGCAATGGCATCTTTCAGATTCCGATTGGACGCGGCGATGACCCGGACATCGACCGGGATGGGCCGGAGGGCGCCGATCCGGGTGACCTCGCGTTCCTGGAGGACGCGCAGCAGCTTGGCCTGGAGGTCGAGCGGCATCTCCGTGATCTCGTCGAGGAAGATCGTTCCTCCGGAAGCCATTTCGAACTTGCCCGGTCGCCCACCCTTCTGCGCCCCGGTGAAGCTGCCGGCGACGTAACCGAACAACTCGCTTTCGATCAGCTCGCGCGGCAGGGCTGCGCAATTGACGGCGATGAAGGGGGCGTCGCGGCGGTCGCCATGGGCATGGATGGCCTGGGCGAAGACCTCCTTGCCGCTGCCGCTCGGCCCATTCAGCAGGATGTTCGCGGTGCCGAGCGCCGCCTTGCGGGCATCGCCAATGGCCTGGCGCAGGCAATCCGACGTGCCGATGATGTCGTCGAAGGTGTAGCGCACCGGACTGCCGGCGATCTGCTGCGCGATCCGCTTGGCGCGGTTGAACTCCCGGAAGGTGTTGACGACCGATTGGACCTTGCCCTGTGCGTCCTTGATGGGAATGGCGGTGTCGATCAGGTGCAGGTGGCGCCGGCCGGAATCGATGATCAGTTCCCGGTCGTAATAGCCGATGCCGGTGCGGAAGATCGGCGCGATGATTGGCTCGAAATCGAGCAGTTCGGCAAAGCGGCGGCCGACGCTCTGCTCCGGGTTCAGGGTTAGAATACGGCCGGCCGGCGCATTCATGTGGCGGACCCGGCCATCCTCGTCCACCACCAGCAATCCATCGGAGATGCTGTCAATGATGGCCCGCTGCTCGACCAGCATGCGGTCGAGATTTCCACTGGTCTCGACCGCACCCATCTGGGCGCTGGTGCTTTCGGCGCACAACAGGGCAAGGCCGCTCAACGTATCGGTTCCAACCGATGCGTCCGACACCAGCGCCATGGCGCCGTGCAAGGCGGTGTTCAAGCCGAAGAGGGGGGCGGCGGCGATCGTGGTATCTGTCAGGTCGACGCTGACATGGTGCCAGCTGGATGTGACCATCGGGCGCCGTTCCCGCAGGCACAAATCGATGGCATTGGTGCCGAGGGCATCCTCCACCGCCGACCGGCCCTCGCCCAAGCCGGCCGCATCCAGCCGTTCGACGAAGGAACGGTCTCCGGCGACGCTGTGGATGATCAAGTCGCTGTCGACCAGGACGATGGCGACGGGATGATCGCGGCCCAGGATCAGACGGATCGAGCCGAGGATCAGCGCGCCGGTGGCCGCTATGCCACCCAGCAGCCAATTTGCCGAAAGCCGCTCCCTCGGCACCGGACGGGCAGCCTCTTCCGGCACCTGGTCGCGCAGGCGCCGCCAGGAAGACAGCACCGCCTCGTCCAAACACCCAGGCGGCAGCTCCTCGCCCCTCAGGAAACGGTCACGGGGTGTGTCCGAGAAGGCGTATCGTGCCGTCATGGGCGAATCCGTTACAGGGGGAAATACAAGGGATGATCTTGCCCCGGTTCGGTGGACACGGGTTCACGCGGATTGTAGCTCGGCCTGTTCAGGGGTGATGTATCCGATCGGCGCGTTGGCGATTGTAGTAGGTTTCGATGTAGGCGAACACCTCCCGGCGCGCTTGGTCGCGGGGTTCGAATCGAGTACGGTGAACCGACTCGACCTTTTCACCGCCGCGTAGGATTTCAGCTTATCGGTCAAGACGACACGTGGGGCGTAGCGTAGCCCTTTCAGCAGTTTGCGAAAGAAGCGCTTGGCTGCCTTCGTGTTGCGCCGGCTCTGGATCAGGATGTCCAGCACCACGCCGTTCTGGTCGATGACGCGCCACAGGTAGTGCTGCTTGCCGCGGATGCGGATGAACACCTCGTCTGTCACCCGGTCTGGGCCGGCGACGCCTGAGGGTGTTGGCGAAGTCACGCCCGAACCGGAGGCCCCATTCCCGTATGGTCTCGTAGCTGACCTCGATGCCTCGCGCCGCCAGGATCAGTTCGACTTCCCGCAGGCTCAAGCTGAAGCAGTGGTACAGCCACGCCGCTTCGCTGATGATCTCGGCCGGAAAGCGGAAACCGCGATAGGGATTGGACGCCGTGCTCATGCTCGCCAACCTGCCACGCCGGAGCGGCCCACGCCAACCTGACAATACCGGCGCGAGAGCTGACGGAACCTTGCGGAGAACCCACAGCAATTCCCCGCAGAGTGTGCGGCGAATTATTTGAGCCTTGCGGCGAATCTGCCTACACTCGCCGCAGGGAATGCGGAGAACGTGAACCATGGCGACCTACATTTGGCAGCGAGAGGACTGGCCGAGCTTCAGCTGGAACGCCGGCGCTCTGCTCTCCCCTCTGGCCGACGCACGGCATCGCCAGGGGCTGTTTCTCGGCAAGATGCGCGACATCGGCATCGATGGCCGTCTTGAAGCCGAGTTGGTGGCGCTGACCGAGGATGTCGAGAAGACCAGCGCGATTGAAGGTGAGGTTCTGAATCCGTCCAGCATCCGCTCCTCCATCGCGCGCCGCCTCGGCATTCCTGACGCCGGACTCGGCCCCACCGATCGGAAGGTTGAGGGGGTCGTCGAGATCGTCCTGGACGCAGCCAAGAACTACGCGGCGCCGCTGACCAACGAGAGGATCTTCGGCTGGCACGCAGCCCTGTTTCCGACCGGCTACAGCGGGAAAGACCGGATTGATGTCGCGCGGTGGCGAACCGATCGCCATGGCCCCATGCAGGTGGTCTCCAGCACCTTCTCGCCGGCGCCGGTCGTCCACTTCGAGGCGCCGCCGGCCGGTTGCGTGCCTGGCGAGATAGCCGCGTTCCTGGCGTGGTTCAACGCCTCCCGGTCGATCGATCCACTGCTGCGGGCAGGCCTCGCCCACCTCTGGTTCGTGACGATCCATCCGATGGACGATGGCAACGGCCGTATCGCCAGAGCCATCGCCGATCTGGCGATCGCCCAAGCGGAGCGAAGTGGCCAGCGCTTCTACAGCATGTCGGGCGCCATCGAGCGGGACAAACGACGCTACTACGCCGCTCTAGAGGCCGCCCAGAGGGGCGACCTGGATATTACCGACTGGTTGCTGTGGTTTCTCGAATGCTACGCCAACGCTATCGCCGCCGCTGAGGCCATCACCGACCGGGTCTTCACCAGGGCAAAGTTCTGGATGGCGCAGGACGGCGGGCTACCCTTCTCCGAGCGCCAGCGTAAGGTGCTGACCAAGCTGCTCGACGGCTTCGAGGGGAACCTGACAACGAAGAAGTGGGCGAGCATCTGCGGCTGTTCCGCGGACACTGCGCTGCGCGACATCAACGATCTCGTCACTCGCGGGCTGCTCGTCAGGAACCCCGGAGGGAGCAAGAATACGAGCTTCACCTTCCGCTGGCCCCCCACACAGCCGCCAGACATGCCAACGGGCTGATGAGCACT
Organism: Azospirillum lipoferum; assembly: GCF_024170005.1. Classification (GTDB taxonomy): domain Bacteria; phylum Pseudomonadota; class Alphaproteobacteria; order Azospirillales; family Azospirillaceae; genus Azospirillum; species Azospirillum lipoferum. The sequence continues at coordinate 29,532 of NZ_JALJXJ010000029.1, read as the reverse complement.
CCTCCCGCGACGAAAGGGCCCAACCTTAGCCGCAGCCGGAGTGGAGGACATCGCCGTGTTCAACGATCACAGGGCTCGCGCCGGCGCCACGCTCAGTCTGCGCGATCTCGCCGAGATCCTGCACCTGTGCGGCTTGGTATTGCTCCTCGATGACCCCCGTATCAGGCCGCTGCCAGGGTCCGGCGGCCGCCGGGTTGTTGCACGGATGGGGTCGCTGTCGTAGGCAGCGGCCCCGCCTCTGTTTAGGTTTCTGACCGTGCCCTACAAAGCGAACGCCGCCCGCCGACACCACATCGCGCGACCGAAGCGGCGCGTGACCAATTGGGCCGCTTATGATGAGGCCTTGCGTCAGCGCGGCAGTCTTACCGTCTGGGTGAGCGACGAGGCGATCGAGCAGTGGAAGGCGGCGCCCCGCACCACACCGGGTGGGCAGCCCCACTACTCGGACCTGGCGATCACCACGGCCCTGATGTTGAGGGCGGTGTTCCGTCTGGCGCTGCGCCAGACCGAGGGGCTGCTTGCCTCGATCCTCCACCTGCTCGGGCTTGATCTGCCGGTGCCCGACCATTCCACCATCGCCCGTCGCGCCCGGACGGTGACGCTGCCGTCAGTGCCGCGCTCGAGCGGCGGGCCTATCCACCTGCTGGTGGACAGCACCGGGCTGAAGCTGTGTGGTCCGGGGGAATGGCTGATCGAGAAGCACGGCACCAGGAAGCGGCGGTCCTGGCACACTCTGCACATCGGGATGGACGCCGGTACGAGCCGGATCGTCGCGGTCACGTTGACCGAGTGCGGCGTCGATGACGCCTCCCAGGTCGGCCCCTTGCTTGATCAGATCCCCGGACCAGTGGCCTCTCTGACCGGGGACGGCGCGTATGACCGGAGCGGCGTCTACGCATCCGTCTACGAGCGCCATCCCAAGGCCGCGGTGGTGGCGCCACCGCGCAGCGATGCCGTGCTCAGCGACACGGCCGCGACCGCTCCCAGCCAACGCGACCGTCACATCCAGATGATTGCGCAGGCGGGTCGGATGGCGTGGCAGCGGGCCAGCAGCTACAACAAGCGCGCCGGTGTGGAGAGCCAAATGGCGCGCTGGAAGGGCGTCCTCGGCGGGGCGCTGCGCTTCCATACCGATCAGGCGCAGACCACCGAGGTCGCCATCGGCGTCGCGGTCCTCAACCGCATGCTCGACCTCGGACGCCCGAATTCCGTCCGCGTCGCTTGATCACCAACGGGGCTGGGGTAATCTCTTGCCCCGCTCACCTCGCTGCAACATGCCGGTTGCCGGCGGAGCGGGGAATTGAGGACCGCAGAATTGCATTCACCTCCCGGGTCGACGTTGTCACGGCAACGGTGGTGGCCCGCTGGTCATGTCGGTATCCTCGCCGGATGTCGTCGATCTCGTATGCCCGCCATCAGTTCCCTCCGGCCGTCATTCAGCACGCCGTCCGGCTGTATCTGCGCTTCACGCTGAGCTACCGCGATGTCGAGGAGGTTCTGGCGGAGCGCGGTGTGGACGTGAGCTATGAAGCGGTCCGGCGCTGGGTGAGGTGGACCCGGAATTTGAGACAGGTGGCGAAGCGAGGGTCCTGCTCCTATAAGTAGCGCAATCACAGGAGCAGTACGTGAAGCAGACCCGCAAGAAGCACAGCGCGGCGTTCAAGGCGAAGGTGGCATTGGCCGCCATCAAGGGCGACCGCACGGTGGGTGAATTGGCCGGCGAGTTCGGCGTCCATCCCAGTCAGATCCATGCCTGGAAGAAGGCATTGCTCGACGGCGCCGCGGGCGTGTTCGAGACCGGCAGCGATCGCGAGGACAAGGCCGCCGAGGCGCAGGTCGGCGAACTCTACCGGCAAATCGGCCAGTTGAAGGTCGAGAACGATTTTTTGTCCAGGAGGCTCGGCAAGTAGGTCGAGCCCAGCGTCGCGCGATGATCGACCGCGCGAGTTGCAAGCTGGCCGATGGCCCGCCATTGCATGCCGCAGAAGCACACGCACCACACCGTCATGATCGCCTTGCGCAACGCTGCTCCGGTGAGCGCCAGCTTCGGCCCGGAACGGGTCGGGCGACTGCCGTCGGCCGCCATCGCCGCCAACTCGGTCAGAACCTCGTCCACGAAGGCATCAACGTCCGAGAACGCATCCCAGGACGCCGGTGTGGTGCTTGCGGGATGAACGGCCGTGCCCAATAGCATGGAGCTCTGATGGCTGTTGATGACGCCCACAGCCCTACCAGACCGGCCACCCGGCGCACTACCCCTCTTCAGCTTAAAGTAGCATCCCGCCCAGCACCGGCTAGGACGCGCCCGCTGCGGACAAGTTCTCACAGCTACCGCAGCTTCGCCGCCGCGATCGCCGCCTGAGAATCCAGGGCCCCCGGTTCCGTTGCAAAGTTCGATGGCGGCGCGGAGAGCCGCGGGAGGGTTGCGGGTTCCTCTGCCCGGTCCTCGTCCGCCCTCAGGCTTTGCAACGGAACCCGGCATTCTGCTTGCGAAACGCCGATGACACAGGATGAAACGCCGGGCCGCCGATCCCGCCTTTACAGCGCCGGCCCAATGATCTTATCTCCGCGGCATGGATCGTCGCAGGCTCCAGTTTTTCGTCGCGCTCTGCGAAGAGCTGCATTTCCACCGCGCCGCGGCGCGGTGCCACATCACGCAGCCAGCCCTCAGCCAGCAGTTGCGGCAGTTGGAGGAGGAACTGCAGGTTCAGCTGATCCACCGCAACAAACGGCGCGTCTCCCTGACAAGAGCCGGGGAGACCTTCCTGGGTGAAGCCCGGAAAATCCTGACTCAGATGGAACGGGCAGCACAGCTCGCGCGTCAGACGGACCGCGGCGAGATCGGTCAATTGTCGGTCGGCATGACGGCACCGGCGCTCTACATCGTCTTTCCCGAGATCATGCACCGCTTCCGCATGGCACTGCCGAATTTCGGCGTGAACGTCCATGTCATGACGACGTCAGAGCAGGAAGAGGCGTTGAGGGCGGGAACGATCGATGTCGGCATCTTCCATCCCCCGCTGGACGACCAGTCGCTGTCGTCGCACCCCATCGCGCGCATGCGCTTCAATGTCGTGCTGTCGGACCGCAATCCGTTGGCGGAGCGGCCGCGCCTGCGGCTGGAGGATCTTTCCAGGCAGCGCTTCATCATCTTCCCGCGGGTGATCGGCCCGCGCCTGTACGACGAGATCATCAGCCTGTGCCAGCAGGCCGGATTCAGCCCGGAACTGATCCTCGAAGCCTCGCCGGCGCAATCGATCATCGCGCTGGCCGCCGCCGACTTCGGCATCGGCCTCATCGCCTCCGATCTTCAGCAGTTCGCGCGGCCGGGGGTGGTCTACCGCCCGCTGGACGGGCCGGCCCCCCATTTGACGCTCGGGGTTGCCTACCAGGGCGACGACACCTCTCCCGCCATTCAGACATTCCTGAACGTCGCGACGATTGTGGGCGAACTGGTCTCCTGAGGGGCCGGCCCCTCGACGCGGCCACCGACGGTGACGCAGCGTTCAGTGAAAACTTTTCCTTATCAACCAATCATTTTTAAAAGTTGGACCTACTCAGTTCGTTGGCCCTATCGTTTGCATAACGGAGGATCAAGCCAATGAAAGTCTTCATGATTGGGGAGGCTGCCAATCACAAGGACAAGCTGGCCGCTTTCCTGACGGCTCCCTGCGATATCGTTCCCCTGCCCCGCGAAGCCGCCCACTCGTCCGGATTCGATTCCGCGATCACCGCCGACGACGTGGTCGTGTCCTTGCGCTTCTCCCGAAGGGGTGGCGCGATGCCGGATTTCCGCCTCCTGCATGTGCCGGGAGCCGGGCTGGATGGGATCGACATGGCCTCCCTGCCGTCCGGCGTCAGCGTATGCAACGTCTTCGAGCATGAAATTCCCATCGCGGAGTTCGTCATAGCGGCGATGTTGAACTGGGAAATCCGTCCTGACGCCCTGCGCGCGTCCTTCGCCACGGACACATGGTCCGATGTCTACCGGGCGCGCCTGCCGCATGGAGAGATCCATGGCCTGACCCTGGGCCTCGTCGGGTTCGGCCGCATCGGGCGGACAATCGCCCGGAGGGCGGCGGCCTTCGGCATGCGCATCATCGCCGTCGACCAGTTCGCCACCGACGCAGACGGTCTGGCGGAGGCGATCCTTCCGCCGGAACGCCTGTCGGACCTGCTGGCTCAATCGGATTTCCTGGTGATCGCCTGTCCGCTGACCGAGGAAACGCGCGGGCTGATCGGAGCGGCCGAACTCGCCGCCATGAAGCCGACGGGCGTGCTGGTCAACGTCTCCCGCGCGCCCATCGTCGACGAGGCGGCGCTGTTCGACGCGCTGCGACGCCGGACCATCGGCGGTGCCGTGCTCGACGTCTGGTACGGCTATCCGGCGGGCGCCGACGACCGGGTGGCGCCCTCGCGCTTCCGCTTCGAGGATCTACCCAATGCGATCTGCACCCCGCATTCGTCGGCCTGGACGACCCGTCTGCCCGAGCGCCGCTATGCCTTCATCGCGCGGAACATCAATCGGCTGACTGCCGGCGAGCCGCTGCTGAACCTGGTGCGGGCGCCTGCCGTGGCCCCGCAACCCGCCATCCAAAACACGAGCATCCCATGATCCGAGATACCGAGGACCTCGCCCGCCGCAGCGCCGGCGTGCCGATCAAGATCACCGGCGTGAAGACCTTCGTCGTCAACGCCGAGATGCGCAACTGGATCTTCGTGAAGGTCCTGACCGACCAGCCCGGCCTGTATGGCTGGGGCGAGGCCAGCCTGAACTGGAAGACGCGGGCGGTCACCGGCGCTGTCGAGGATCTGGAGCCGACCGTTCTCGGTCGCGACCCGCGCGACATCGAGCAGTGCCTCCGCGCGATGAACAAGTTCAGCTACTACAAGCTCGGCATGGTCGGCGTGACGGCGATCAGCGGCATCGAGCACGCGTTGTGGGACATCTTCGGCAAGAGCGTCGGCCTGCCGGTGTGGCGCCTGCTCGGCGGCAAGGTGCGCGACCGCGTGCGCGTCTACACCCATCTCGGTCTCGGCGAGATGAAGTCGGTCTACGAGACCTTCGACGTCGGCTCGCTGAAGGAGCGCGCCGCCGCGGTGACGGAGAAGGGCTACGACGCGCTCAAGGTGGTGTTCATCCCCTACGGCGCCCACAGCGCGCCGGTCCCGGCACAGCGCCATGTCGGCAAGATGATGCAGGCGCTGCGCGACACGGTGGGAGACGGCGTCGACATCATGATCGATTTCCACGGCCGCCCCGGCTCCATCGCCGCCGCCATGGGCTATATCCGCGAACTGGAGCCCTACCGGCCGATGTTCTGCGAGGAACCGGTCCAACCCGGCGACACCGAGGCGCTGCGCCGCATCGCCGAGCAGGCCGACTGCCCCATCGCGTCGGGTGAGCGGCTGGTCGGGCTGAGAGAGTTCATGCCCGTCTTCGCGCAGAAGGCGGTGCACATCGCCCAGCCCGACCTGAACCACACCGGCGGCCTGTTGGAAGGGAAAAGGATCGCGGCGCTGGCGGAGGCGGAGCTGATCGGCATCGCCCCGCACAATCCCAACGGCCCGCTGGCCGGCGTCGCCGCCCTGCATTTCGACATCTCCACGCCGAACTTCGTCATCCAGGAGGAAATGAGCGGCGCCGTTCCCTGGTACGACGACGTCGTGCAGACGCCGATCCGCCGCACCGGCAGCCATTGGGAGGTGCCGGATGCCCCCGGCTTCGGCATCGAGGTGAACGAGGCGGAGGCGGCCAAGCACCCGTTCAAACCGGAGGTGATGCACACGACCTCCGCCGTCCTCGACGACGGCACCATCGTCGATTGGTAAGCCCCGGCCTCCCTGTTTCATCGGACGGATTTCGATCATGAGAGAATTCAGCACCCCGGGCGACGTGTTCAACGCGCTGCCGTCGCGGGTCGTCTTCGGGGCGGGTGCGGTCGACCGCATCGACGGGGAGGTGGAGCGGCTGGGTGCCAGGCGCGCGCTCGTCGTGTCCACGCCCGGCCGCAGCGCCATGGGCGGGCGCGTCGCCGACCGCCTCGGCAACCGCTGCATCGGCATCCTGCCGGAGGCGATCTCCCAGGTGCCGATCGAGCTGGCGATCCGCGGGCGGGCCAAGGCGCGAGACATGGGCGCCGACTGTCTGGTCAGCGTCGGCGGCGGCGCCTCCATCGGGCTGGGCAAGGCCATCGCGCTCGAACTCGGGCTGCCGATCGTCGCCGTGCCGACCACCTATTCCGGCTCGGAGATGACCGGTTTCTGCGGCATCACCATCGACGGCGTCAAGCGGATGCACCAGAGCCTGCGCATGCTGGCCGGCACCGTCGTCTATGATCCCTCCCTGACGCTCGGGCTGCCGGTGGACGTCAGCATGGCCAGCGCCATGAACGCGCTCGCCCATTGCGTCGATGCGATCTACACCCCCACCATCAGCCCGGTGATCGTGCCGGCGGCGATGGAGGGCGCGCGGGCGATCATGGACGCACTGCCGCGGGTGGCGGCCCGTCCGAACGATGAGCAAGCGCGCGCCGACCTGCTCTACGGCGCCCATCTGGCCGGTGCGGCGCTTGCCGGCGGCTTCGCCCTCCAGCATGGCGTCGCCCATGTGCTGGGCGGCACCTACGGCGTGTCGCACGGCCTGTCGCATGCGCTGGTGCTGCCCCATGTCGCCGCCTACAATGCGCCCTTCGCCCGCGGGGCGATGGACCGGCTGGCCGCCGCCATGGGAGTGGCGGATGTCGGCGCCGCCATCTTCGACGTGATGGAGACGGTCGGCTTGCCGACGCGCCTGACCGAGGTCGGCTTCTCCGCCGATCAGATCGGTGAGGCTGCCCGGATTACCGTCGAGACCGACAACCGCTACAACCCCGGCCCGGTGACCGAGGAGGCCGTGCGCGGCATCCTTGCCGCGGCGCTGGAGGGCCGCCGGCCCGGATCCTAGCGGGATCCCGGTCGGATTTCAGGCCGGAGAGGGGCCGGGCCGGCACCGGGATCCGAACCGGAGCAGAGAACGCAAAAAAGGGAGGAACCACCATGACGATCAAGCGTAGACAGTTTCTGGCCGCCACCGCGGCGGGCGCCCTGGCCGCACCTTTGGCCGCTCCGTTCATCTCCAAGGCCCATGCCGCGGAGTTCGCCTGGAAATTCGGCCACGGCTTTCCTGCCAGCCATCCGCTGCATGTCCGCGTCGTCGAGGCCGCCGAGCGCATCCGCAAGGAGACCGGCGGCAAGGTCGACATCGCCGTCTTCCCCAACAGCCAGCTCGGCGGCGACAGCGACCTGTTGGCGCAGGTCCGCTCCGGCGGCATCGAGTTCTTCAGCACCGGCGGCCTGATCCTGTCCACCCTGGTTCCGGTGGCGTCGATCAACGGCATGGGCTTCGCGTTCAAGGACTACGATGCGGTCTGGAAGGCGATGGACGGCCAGCTCGGCGGCGTGATCCGCAAGGGGTTCGACAAGGCCGGGCTCTATGCCTTCGACCGCATCTGGGACAACGGATTCCGCCAGATCACCACCAGCACCAAGCCGATCACCGGGCCGGCCGATCTGGCCGCCTTCAAGATCCGCGTTCCGGTCAGCCCGGTCTACGTGTCGCTCTTCAAGGGGCTGGGCGCCTCGCCGACCAGCATCAACCTGGGCGAGGTCTATGCCGCGCTGCAGACCGGCGTGGTCGACGGGCAGGAGAATCCGCTGGTGGTCGCCGACACCGCCAAGTTCTACGAAGTCCAGAAATTCTGCTCCATCACCAACCATGTGTGGGACGGGTCCTGGATTGTCACCAACGGCCGCTCGTGGCGTGGGCTTCCCGAGGATCTGCGCCAGATCGTCAGCCGCAACCTGAACGACGGCGCCCAGCAGCAGCGCCAGGACATCGCCGGCCTCAACGAGGCGCTGCAGAACTCGCTGTCGCAGAAGGGGCTGATCTTCAACAAGGTCGATCCGGCGCCTTTCCGGGAGGTCCTGCGCAAGTCAGGCTTCTACGGCGAATGGAAGGCCAAATACGGTGAAGAGGCCTGGACCGCCCTGGAAAGCTCGGTAGGGGCCCTGACATGACCGCGGTGGTGGACCACAAATCCACCGCCGGACCGTCCGACGGCGCCAGCCCGTGGCTGGCGCATGTCGACAGGGTCCTGGGCTGGGTGTCCGAACTGCCGGTGGCGCTTCTGGTGGCGGCGGAGGTGGTGATCCTCTTCGCCGGCATCGTCGCCCGCTATGTCCTGCACGCCCCGATCACCTGGTCGGACGAACTGGCGTCGATCCTGTTCCTGTGGCTGGCGATGATGGGAGCCGTCGTCGCCCTCCGCCGGGGCGAGCATATGCGGATGACCGCCTTCGTCAGCTGGGCGTCGCCGCGCGCGCAGGCCTTCCTCGACGTCTTCGCGGTGGCGGCGGGGCTGTGCTTCCTGCTGCTGGTCATCCTGCCGGCCAGCGAGTTCGCCTGGGAGGAGCTGGAGATCACCACCCCGGCGCTGCAGATCTCCAACATGTGGCGCGCGGCGGCCCTGCCGACCGGCCTCGGGCTGATGATCGCGACCGCCCTGGTCCGGCTCGCCCGGGTGGGCGACCTCAAGCTGGTGGCGGCGGCCCTGGCGTCGGTGACGGGGATCGCCCTGCTGTTCTTCGCGCTGCAGCCGGTGCTGGCCGATCTCGGCAAGCTCAACCTGCTGGTCTTCTTCGTGCTCGTGGTGGCCGGCTCCGTGTTCGCCGGCGTGCCGATCGCCTTTGCCTTCGGCCTGTCCAGCTTCGGCTATCTCGCCCTGACCACCAAGGTGCCGCTGCTGGTCGTCATCGGGCGGATGGACGAGGGCATGAGCCACCTGATCCTGCTGTCGGTGCCGCTGTTCGTCTTCTTAGGCTTGCTGATCGAGATGACCGGCATGGCCCGCGCGATGGTGGCGGTGCTGGCCAACCTGCTGGGCCATGTCCGCGGCGGCCTGTCCTACGTGCTGGTTGGCGCCATGTATCTGGTCTCCGGCATTTCCGGCTCGAAGGCGGCCGACATGGCGGCGGTGGCACCGGTGCTGTTCCCGGAGATGAAGGCGCGCGGCGCCAAGCCGGGCGATCTGGTGGCGCTGCTGGCGGCGACCGGCGCCCAGACCGAGACCATTCCGCCCAGCATCGTGCTGATCACCATCGGATCGGTCACCGGCGTGTCGATCGCGGCGCTCTTCACCGGCGGCCTGCTGCCCGGCCTGCTGCTGGCGGTGATGCTGTGCATCGTCGTGCGCTACCGCTACCGCAATGAGAACCTGTCGGGGGTGCGCCGGCCGACCGCCGGCGAGCTCGGCCGAAGCCTGGTGGTGGCGATCCCCGCACTCGCCCTGCCGTTCGTCATCCGCACCGCGGTGATCGAGGGCGTTGCCACGGCGACCGAGGTGTCGACCATCGGCATCGTCTATTCGGTCGCCGTCGGGCTGCTGATCTATCGCCGCTTCGACTGGCGGCGGGTGGTTCCGATGCTGGTGGAGACCGCGGCCCTGTCGGGAGCGATCCTATTCATCATCGGCACCGCGACGGCAATGGCCTGGTGCCTGACGCGCTCGGGATTCTCGACCGATCTGGCCCACTTCATGGCTGGCCTGCCGGGCGGCGCCTTCACCTTCATCGCGGTGTCGATCATCGCCTTCATCGTCCTCGGCAGCGTGCTGGAAGGCATACCGGCCATCGTGCTGTTCGGCCCGCTGCTGTTCCCCATCGCCCGCGAGATGGGAGTGCATGAGGTGCAGTATGCGATGGTTGTGATCCTCGCCATGGGAATGGGCCTGTTCGCCCCGCCCTTCGGCGTCGGCTTCTACGTCGCCTCGGCCATCGGCCGGGTCAACCCGGACGAGGGCATGCGCCCGATCCTGGGCTATCTGGCGGCGCTGCTGGTCGGATTGGCGCTGGTCGCCGCCATTCCCTGGATCTCGACGGGCTTCCTATAATCTACGCAGGTCGTAACAGGACGAAGCCGGCTCCGGTTCGCTCCGGGGCCGGCTTCGTCCTGTGGGCATCACGTCCGGTTCCGTCGCGATGCCCGGCCAAGTGTGATCGCACCGCGGTTGACCAGCATCAGGCGGCATCCGCGAAGGGGGCGGCGAGGAAGGCGGCCCCGGCAGGCGTGTCGTTGGCGGAGACCATCTGACCCCGGCGGACCATGGTTACGGCCTCGCAGACGGCGAGGGTTTGGCCGGATCGGCCGGCATGACGTTGACCGCCCGGACACGGCTACGTCGGATGGTGCCGTCCGCGATGTCGAAATAGGCGATGTCGACGCAGCCAGGTTCCTGCTCCAGCCCGGCCTGGCCGGCAGCCGGTCGTGCACGCAAGACGGCATGATAGTCATCGCGGGCTGGCGCAGGCGGCTTCTTGATCTCGATCAAGCTAATACGATGGGCCCGCTCGCGGGACGGAGCAGGTAATGCTCCCTCCCAGGCTCCTTCAGCAGGGCATCCGCAGTGATCGGCGACGTCAGGACAGCACAATGCCGCCGTCGACGTTCAGTGTCTGGCCAGTGACGAAGGCGCTGTCGTCGGAACAGAAGAAGGCGACCGGTCCGGCGACATCCTCCGGCGCGCCGATCCGGGCCATGGCGGTCTTGCCCTTCCAGGCATCACGGATGGCCGGATCGTCGAGGTTCACACGCCCCATATCCGTCAGGATGATGCCGGGGCAGATGCAGTTGGCGGTGATGCCGAGCGGCCCGACCTCCTGCGCCAGCACGCGGGTGAAGCCCATCACCGCGGCCTTGGAGGCGGAATAATGCGCCTGTTCCGGCGCACCGTGCTTGCCGCCGATGGAGGCGATGTTGCAGATGCGGCCGTAGCCCTGCGCCTTCATCAGCGGCAGCGCCGCCTGGGTGACCAGGAAGGTGCCCTTGGCGTTCACGTCCATCACCTGATCCCAAGCGGTTTCCGGGCAGGACTCCACCGTCGCGGCGATCAGGATGCCGGCATTGTTGACCAGCGCATGGATGGTGCCGAGTTCAGACACTGTGCGGTCGACCATCGCCTGCACCTCGTTCTTCGCCGACACGTCGGCGTGCAGTTCGACCACCCGGACTCCCTGCGCCCGCGCCTCCCCCGCCGTCTCGGCCAGCGCGCCGGCCTGCCGGGCAATGTCGTTCAGCGCGAGGTCGAAGCCGCGAGCCGCCAGACCGAGAGCGATGGCGCGGCCGATGCCGCGGCTGGCGCCGGTAACCAGCGCGATCTTCCCCTGTGCCATATCCTTGTTCTCCATTCAAAAAGCGGTGTAGCCGCCGTCGACGGCCAGGACGGTTCCGGTGATGAAGCTCGCCGCGTCGGAGGCGAGAAAGGCGACGGCCAGCGCCACCTCGCGCGGTTCGCCCAACCAGCCCATCGGCGTGGCGGCGAGCCAGCGTTCGAACCATTCGGGGCGGGAGCGGCCGGCCAGGGTCAGTTCGGTGGCGGTGTAGCCGGGGGCGACGGCGTTCACCCGCACGCGGCCGGCCCATTCCACCGCCAGCGACTTGGTCAGCAGGTTCACGCCTGCCTTGGCCGCGTTGTAGGCGGCCTGGGGCTGCGGATGGACGACGACCTCGCCGCACATCGAGCTGATGTTGACGACCGATCCCCTGCCCGCCTCGACCATCGGGCGGCCGAAGGCTCGGGCGGTGTGGAAGACGCCATGCAGGTTGACGTCGATCACCCGGCGCCAGTCCGCCAGATCGACATCGACGGCCGGCGCGTTGTGGACGATGCCGGCATTGTTCACGAGGATGTGCGGCACGCCGGCCTCGGCGACCAGACGGGCGGAAACATCTTCGGCCGCTTCGGCGTCGGTGACGTCGAGAGTGTAGGCCCGCCCGCCGATCTCGTCCACCAGCCGGCGGGCGGCGTCGCCGTCTCGGTCGAGGATCGCGACGCGGGCGCCGGCCTCGGTCAGGACGCGGGCAATCGACTGGCCGATTCCGGCGGCCCCGCCGGTGACGACGGCGAGCCGGCCGCCGAGGTCGAACTCCTTCATGCCGCGGGCTCCCTGACCGGAGTTGCGACCGGTGTTGGCACCGGCCCGTTCAGCACGCCCTTCAGCGCCGGGTAGAGGGCGAGGTAGCGCTGGTAGATCTCCTCGTAGAGGGCGGATTCGCGTGGGCGCGGCTCGATGCTGGTGCCTGGGCGCACCATCGCGGCGATGCCCTCGTCGATGCTGGCGAAGCGGCCGGCACCGTGGGCGGCCAGCACCGCCGAACCGGTGGACGGCGCGTCGGCCGAGGCCGGGATGCGCACCGGCAGGCCGGCGGTGTCGGCGTGGATCTGCATCCACAGCTGCGAGGCGGTGGCGCCGCCGCCCACCGTGATCTCGGTCGAGCCGTATCCGCCGGCGCGGAAGGCGTCGAGGATGGCGCGAGTGCCGAAGCCGATGCCCTCGATGATCGCGCGGAAGACCTGATGCGGTTCGTGGGCCAGCGTCAGCCCGACGATGGCGCCGCGGCTGAGCGGATCGGTGTAGGGGGTGCGGTTGCCCTGGAAATGGTCGAGGACGAGCAGACCGTCCGATCCCGGCTCCAGCGCCGCTGCTTTGGCGTTCAGGGTGGCGAGGTCGAGCGTGCCGCCGCTGAAGCGGCGCAGCCAGTTGACGATCGAACCGGTGGAGGTCTGGCCGCCCTCGACGATCCAGCGGCCGGGATAGACGATGTCGGGATAGCTGCCCCAGACGCCGGGGGCATGCAGCGGCGCCTCCGTGACGCCGAACTGCAGGTGCGAGGACCCGGTGATCAGCGCGAGCTGGCCCGGCTGGGCGACGCCGAGCCCGATCATGCCGATCAGCGCATCCGCCCCGCCCTGCACCAGCTTGACCGAGCGCCGCAGCCCGAGCGCCTCGGCGGCCTCGGCCGTCAGCGTGCCGACCACCGCACCGGGAGCCAGCACACGGGCCGGCCATTTGGCCTCCAACTCCTCCAGGTCGAGTGCCTTGAGAATACCGCGCGCCCAGCCGCCGTCGCGGCTGGAGTAGTGCCAGCGCAGGCCGGCATTGTCGAGGCTGGCCACCCGCTCGCCGGTCAGGCGCAGAGTGAGGAAATCCTGGTATTCGCAGATTGTGTGGGCCGCGGCGAAGATCGCGGGCTCGTTCCGCTTCAGCCACAGCGCCTTGGGGATCATCCACTCCGCGGAGACCGGGCCGCGCCCCGCCCCGTTGATCTTCAGCGCCGGGTCGCCGGTGGCGAGCACCGCCTCGGCTTCGGCATGGGCGCGCACGTCCATCCACAGCAGCGCCGGACGCAGCGCCCGCCCGTCGGCGTCGAGCGCTACGACCGTGCAGCAGGTGGTGGCGAAGCACATCGCCTCGATCTCCGCCGCGTCGATGCCGGCATCGGCGACGGCGCCGCGGGTGGCGTCGGCCAGCGCCCGCCACCAGTCCTCCGGATCCTGCTCCGCCCTCGCCCCCGGACCGAACTGCGTGTCGTAGGCGACGGCCTTCTGGCCGAGGCAGCGTCCGGTCAGATCGTAGATGCGCGCCCGCAGACTCTCGGTACCGCCATCGGCGGTCAGGTAATAGGCCATTCCCGTATCCTCCCCTTGCAAAGACGCCGGCTTCCGCTCTTGAGACGAGCGTTGTTGGACAAGCGTTTTTCAGCCGAGCGACCGGAATGCCGCCAGCGCCTTGCCGGCATACATCACGGCGGGACCGCCGCCCATTTCGACCGCGACCTCCAGCGCCTCGACAAGGTCGGCCTCGGCGGCGCCGTGCCGGCGGGCGCCGTCGACATGGTAGAGGATGCAGTCCTCGCAGCGGGTGGCGACGGAGATCGCCACCGCCATCAGCTCCTTCTGCGCGGGCGTGAAGGAACCGGCTGCGCTGGCCGTCCGGCTGACCTCGGCGAAGCCCTTCATCAAGGCGGGTGCGGCCTTGGCGAAGGCGCCGAGCCGCGCCTTCGCCGCCGCCAGATCGGTCTTTGCGTCATCCATGCGGAGTCTCCTCGCTGATCAGGGCCGCGACCTCCCGCGGGGCGTCCCATTGCGGCATGTGGCCGGTCGGCAGGAAATGGGCCGCCACGCGCGGCGGCAGGTTGAGCGCGTCGGTCGGCGGGACGATGCGGTCGTCCAGACCGAAGACCGCGCAGACGGGGATGCGCTCCGCCAACTCCGCCAGCGGACGCAGCAGGTCGATCCGCTGCCGGCCGTCAGGTGTGGCAAGTGCCGCTGCGAGCCCGCGCAGGCGCCCTCGGCCCATCTCGCGCGCCATCGCGGCAAGGGCGGCGTCGGAAAGCTGGCCGCCGCGCGGCCCCAGCAGGCGCAGCAGATGCGACACCTCGCCGGTGGTTTCCGCCGCCGCCATGCCGTGGACGAACTCGGCGCCGATCCTAGGCCCGCAGCCGGCGGGGGTGAGCAGGACGAGGCGCGCCACCCGGTCGCCGAGCCGCCGGGCGGCGTGAACGGCAGCCGCGGCACCCAGCGAATGGCCGACCAGAACCAGCGGTCCCGGAAGGCTTTCCGCCAGCGCCGTCACCGCGGCGGCCAGCCCGTCCACATCCGCCGCCTCGATGCCGGTCGCGCCATGGCCAGGAAGGTCGGGCATCACGGCACGCTTGCCGGAGCGGGCGAGACCGGAACCCAGATTGGCCCAAGCGGTGCGGTCACCGGCGAAGCCATGGACCAACAGATGCACCGGACCGGCGTTTCCGGCCTGCGCATAAGCCAGCCGCCCGGCCGGGGTATCGAGCCAGCGCAGATCGGCGGGCGCAGGGCCCTTCAAACCGGCGGCACGTTCGACATCGGCACGCTCGATCCGGCCGCGGCGCCCGCTGCCGCGGAGCGTATCCAGGGCGACGCCGCGCTGGCGGGCCATTCGCCTTGCGGTCGGCGTGGCGCGCAGACGGCTGTCGCTGCGGCGCTCCGGACCCTGCGTGCCGGTACCGTTGTCCACCGGTGCAGCAGCCGCCGTGACGGCGGCCGGAGCTCCGTTCGGCGCGACCGCCTCCTCCACCTCGCCGTCCACTTCGGCAATCGGCGTGCCGACCGCGATGCGCTCGCCCGGCTGGGCGAGGATGCGCAGCAGACGGCCGTCCGACAGGGCGGGAACCTCGGCCACCGTCTTGTCGGTCTCGATCTCCAGGATCGACGCGCCGCGGGCGTAGCTCTCGCCCTCCCCCACCAGCCAGCCGACGATCACCCCCTCCTCCATCGTCTCGCCGAGACGCGGCATGGCGAGGATGGACGGTGACCTAGTCGTGTTCGCAGTCGTGGGCGACGCTTCGGTTTCAGCACCGTCGGGCAGCGCGGCCGCCCATTCGTCGGCCGACAGGACCGCGACGCGGGCAATCGGGGCGCCGACCGGAACACGGTCGCCGGTCGACACCAGCGTCTCCTCGAGACGGCCGTCACCAAGGGCGGGATATTCGACGACGGTCTTGTCGGTTTCCAGTTCCAGGATGGCGTCGCCGCGCCGGAACTGCTGCCCCGGCACCACCAGCCAGCCGACGATGACGCCTTCCTCCATCGTCTCGCCCAGCCGGGGCATGGTCAGCGTAAGGTTCGTCGTACTGAGCGTCGTCATGCCGGCACCCGTCCGGCCAGCATCCTCAGCGCGGTGTCGGCGATCAGCTGCGGGCCGGGCACCGATCCGGTTTCCAGCACGGTCGACACCGAGATCGGGATGTCCTCGCCGGTCACGCGCACGACTGGGTCCTCAAGGAAGTCGAAGCATTCCTCGGTGATCCGCGCCGACAGCTCGGCGGCGACACCGGCAGTCATCACGCCTTCGCTGACCACCATGGCGCGGCCGGTGCGTTCGACATGGGCGCGGATGGTGTCGAAATCGAGCGGGTTCAGCGTGCGGAGGTCGATCACCGTTGCCTCGATACCCTGGGCCGACATCGTGCGCGCCGCTTCCAGGCAGTAGTGAAGCTGGCGGGAATAGGTGACGATGACCAGATCGCGCCCCTCGCGTCGCACTGCCGCCTTGCCCCAGGTCAGCGGCTCGGCATCCAGATCGACGCTTTCCTTCATCGTGTAGAGCGCCTTGTGCTCGATGAAGACGACCGGGTCGGGCTTGGTCAGCGCCATGCGCAGCAGGTGATAGGCGTCGGCTACCGTGGCGGGCATCGCCAGCCGCAGGCCCGGCGTGTGCATCACATAGGCTTCCAGGCTCTGGCTGTGCTGGGCGCCGGCCGACCGCCCGGTGCCGCCCTGGGTGCGCAGAACCATCGGCACGCCGATCTGGCCGCCGAACATGTAGCGGATTTTGGCGGCCTGATTGGCGAGCTGGTCCATCGTCATGCCGATGAAATCGACATACATCAGCTCCGCCACCGGGCGCAGGCCGGTCATCGCCGCACCGACCGCGGCGCCGACGATGGCCGGTTCGGAGATCGGCGTGTCGATCACCCGCTCCGCCCCGAACTCCTTGATCAGATCCTTGGTGACGCCATAGGCGCCGCCATAGCGGCCGACCTCCTCGCCGAGGATCACCACGTCCGGGTTTTCGGTCATCGCGTCGGCCAGCGCCTTGCGTAGGGCGTCGCGATAGGTCAGTTCCTGAAGTGCCATCTTCGGTCTCCTCAGTCCCGCGCCAGAACGCGGTCGATGCGGGCGCGCACCGGTTCGGGTTCGGGTTCCTCGGGCGCATAGACGTCGCGGAACATCGAGGCGAGCGGCGGCTCGGTCTGCGCCACGGTGAAGTCGATGGTCGCGTCCATCTCGGCACCGATCTCGGTATCCAGCCGGTCCAGTTCGCTCTCCGATTCCAGCCCGCGGTCGATCAAGGCGGCGCGGGCGAAGGCGACCGGATCCTGCCGGCGGCCGGCCTCTTCCTCCACCGGGTCGCGGTAGGGAGACTTGTCCTTGCGGGCATGGCCGTAGAAGCGGTAGCACGACACCGCCAGGAAGGCGGGCTTGCCGGCCCGCGCCCCTTCGACCAGCCGTTCGGCGGCCTCGGCCACCGCCTCGACATCGAGGCCGTCCACCGTCTCCGCCGCGAGGCCGAAGGCGGCTGCGCGTTCGTGCAGGTTGGGGTTGGCGGTCGCCTGGGCGATGTTGGTGCCCATGCCGTACTGGTTGTTGATGCAGACGAAGACGCAAGGCAGGTGCCAGAGGGCGGCCATGTTCATGCTCTCGTACAGGATGCCCTGGCCGGTGGCACCGTCGCCGAAGAAAGCGACGCTGACGGCGCCCGTCTTGTGGTGGCGCGCGGAAAGGCCGGCGCCGACCACCGCCGGGATGCCGCCGCCGACGATGGCGTTGGCGCCGAGATGGCCCAGCCCCATGTCGGCGATGTGCATCGACCCGCCCTTGCCGTGGCAATAGCCGGCTTCCTTGCCGCCGATCTCCGCCATCATGCGGGCCGGGTCGGCGCCGCGGGCGAGGAATATGCCGTGGCCGCGGTGGTGGGTGGTGAAGCTGTCGCCGTCGCGCAAGTTTGCGCAGACGCCGGCGGCGGCGCTCTCCTCGCCGATCGACAGGTGCAGCATGGAGCCGGCCGACTGGCCGCGGACGAACAGTTCGCCCACGCGCTCCTCGAAGGTGCGGATCCGGCGCATCGTCCGGTAGAGTTCGGGAAGGCGCGTGTTGGCGCCCGCCCCGACCCGGCCCGCCATGTTGCGGCCGGCCGTAGCCCGGAGGTCAGCCTCGTACATCGAAGACTCCGATTTCAAAGAAGGTTGAGTTTGGTGCTGCGCGAGACGACGGCGACGGCGGCAAGGATGATGACGCCCTTCACGATCGCCTGGATGTATGTGTCCATCCCCATCAGGTTGAGGCCGTTGTTGATGACCCCGATGAAGAGCGCGCCGAAGAAGGTGCCGAGGACGGTGGCGGTGCCCGGCCGGAACATGGTCATGCCGATGAAGACCGTCGCCAGCCCGTCGAGCAGGTAGCGTTCGCCGGCGTTCGGCTGGCCGGAGCCAAGCCGGGCGGCGAGCAGCGTGCCGGCCATCACCGCGAACAGCGAGCAGACGACCAGGGCGGCGGCGCGGTACTTGCGCACCCGGATGCCGGAAAGCTCCGCCGCCTTCTGGTTGCCGCCGACGGCGTATATGTAGCGGCCGAAGATCGTCCGCTCCATGACGAACCACGCGACCAGCACGGCGGCCAGCATGAAGAAGGCGAGGATCGGGATGCCGGCGATGCGCCCCTGGCCGAGCCAGAGATAGACGTCGTCCAGCCCGCCATAGATCGCCCGGCCGCCGGTCATCAGGAAGTTGATGCCGTAGAGGATGGAGCCGACGGCCAGCGTCGCGATCAGCGACGGGATGCCGACCAGCGTGACCAGGATCGCGTTGGCAGCCCCCACCGCCAGCCCGGCGCCGAGCCCCGCCAGCAGGGCGAGCGGGAGCGGCACGCCCTTGACCAGCAGCAGCGGCACCAGCACGCCGGCAAGGCCGACGGTGTAGCCGACCGACAAATCCATCTCGCGGGCGGCGAAGCCGAAGGTCAGGCCGGCGCCGACGATGGTCAGCATCGAGATCTGCTGCGCGATGTTCAGCAGATTCTGCCCGGTCAGGAAACGGTCGACGCTGATCGAGAAGACCAGGAACATAGCGACCAGGACGACCAGCGTGCTGTAGCGCTGGACATGCTCCTTGCGCAGCCCGAACAGCCGGTCATGGCTGGGGAGGGATCCGGTGGCGGTGTCGGTCATGCTGGGGTTCCTGAATTGGCAGTCCGCCGGGCGCCCGTGTCCGGGGCGGCTCCGGAAATGGCGGCGATGAACGCGCTCTCGGAAAAGCCGGTGCCGGGGATTTCCGGGCCGGGCCGCAGGTGATGGAAGGGGATGACCCGGTGGGCCAGCGCCTCGATCTCCAGCAGGTCGGACGAGGCGATGACGATCCCCACGCCGTTGGCGGCAAGGCGCCGCATCTCGGCATAGATCTCGGCCTTGGCGCCGATATCGACGCCCTCGGTTGGCTCAATGAAGATCATCACGCGGTAGCGGCCGTCGGCCCCGTAGAGCCATTTGCCGATGGAGATCTTCTGCTTGTTGCCGCCCGACAGCGTGCGCAGAAGCTGGCCGGAGGAATGGGCCTTCACGTTGAGAAGACGCATGATGCGGCGGGACTCCGCCTCCTCCCAGCCGGGCGACAGGATGCCGGCGCCGATGGCGGCATGGCCAGGATGGACCATCGCCAAATTCTCGCGCAGGGTCCACTCGCCGATCAGCGCATATTCCATGCGGTGGTCGGGGACCAGCGCGATGCCGGCCGCCTGCATGTGGGCGGGCGGTCCCGGCTTCACCGGCCGGCCGCCGACGGTCAGGCCGGCGCAGCGCACGCCGGACGGGCTGTGCAGCGAGCGGGCGAAGCCAAAATGCCCGGCACCGGTCAGGCCGATCAGGCCGACGATCTCGCCGGCATGCAGGGTGAAGCTAGGCACATGCAGCCGCCCGACCCGCCAGTCGCGGATGTCGAGCACGACCTCTCCGCGGCTGGCTTGCGCGGCCTCTTCGAACTTGCGCTGGGGGCCGGAGCCGCTCCGGCGCAGCATCATGTCCACCAGCATCTGCTCGTCCAGCGCGTCGGCGGATTCCGTGCAGATGCGCCGGCCGTCGCGTAGGACGGTGATGCGGTGGGACAGCGCCTTGATCTCCGACAGGAAATGGCTGATCAGCACAACGCCGACGCCGCGGTCCGGCAGCGTGCGGATGATCGCCCACAGCTGCTCCTTCTCGCGGGCGGGAAGCGTCGCGGTCGGCTCGTCGAGAATGACGATGCGGGCGGAGCCGCGGAGCGCACGGACGATCTCGATCACCTTGCGGTCGGCCATCGGCAACTCGCCGACAGGGCAGCCGAGGTCGATGTCGACCTGCGGAAACCATTTGGCGAGCAGGGCTGCGGCCTGGGCCTTCAGGGTCGAGGCGCGGATCATGCCGCCGATGCGGCGCGGTTCGATGCCGAGAAGGATGTTCTCCGCTCCGGTCAGGCCGGGGACGAGGCTGCCCTCCTGGCTGACATGGGCGATGCCCTGGGACAGCGCATCCTGCGGCGAGCCGAAGCGGACGGTGCGCCCGTCGACGGCGATGGTGCCGCTGCTGGGCTGGAGGCTGCCGCCCAGGATGCTGACCAGCGTCGATTTGCCGGCGCCGTTCTCGCCGATCAGGCCATGCACCTCGTCGCTGCGGAAGACGACGTCCACGCCATCCAGCGCCCGCGTTCCCGGGAACTGCATGGTGATGTCGGCCAGATGGATTTCCATGGCGACCTCTTGGAACTGCGGATCTGGGAACTGCAGGGGATCAAGCCGGCCGCCGCGGGCCCGGGTGCGGAGGGATCCGCCACCGCGGGCCGGCGGCACCCGGTCACATGAACTGCTTGCAGTTCTGCTTGGTGACCAGCGGGGCGTCGAGATAGACGGTCTTGGTCGGGATCACCTCGGCGGCGGGCTTGCCCTTCACCACCACGTCGTCAAGCCACTGGCCGACGGTCTTGCCCATCTCCTCGAAGGGCTGGCGCACGGTGGCGATCATCGGGCTGTCGGGCTTGCAGACCTCGGCGACCGCCTGCGGGTGGCCGTCGATGCCGATCACCTTCACGTTCTTGAGACCGGCACCCTTGATGACGTTTACGGCGGCTTGCGCGGGCTCGTCCCACGGCGCCCAGACGGCGGTGATGGTGTTGCCGAAGCGCGCGACGTAATCCTCCATCGTGCGGCTGGTGTCCTCGAAGAACGCCGTGTAGTTGATGTTGTGCTCCGCCAGCACCTTCACGCCCGAATATTCCTTCAGCACCGTCGCCATCACGTCGCCGCGCTTGCGGGTGCCGTGGTGTTCGGCCATGCGCAGGAAGACGAGGTTGCCCTGTCCGCCCATCTGGTCGAGCAGATAGACCGAAACGTTGGCCGACATCGCCCAGTTGTTGGTGGTCACATCGACCAGCACCCCGTCGACATAGCCGGAATCGACGGCGAAGACCGGGATCTTGGCGGCCTTGGCGGCGTCGAGCGCCGCGCGGCTGGCGCGCAGGTCGGCCATGGTGATGACGATGGCCTTCACGCCGCGGTTGGCGGCGTCCTGGATGTTGGAGGCGGTCGCCTCGCCCGAGCCACCGCTGTCCAGCACGCTGATGTTCCAGTCGGTCTTGCCGCTCTGCTTCGTCCAGGCGTCGAAGCCGGCCTTCACCCGCTGTTCCGACTGTGCCGCGGCGTTGGCATGGACCCAGGCGATGTCGAGAGCCTGCGCTGCACCCGCGGCGGTCATCATCGCAACCATCGAGACAGCCGCAAGCATTCCGGAAAGCTGGTTTTTCATTTCCAATCTCCTCCCATTGCCAGCTATCTGGCTGGCGAATTCTCGATGCCGGTCTTGCGCCGACAACGATGAGCTTGTGGTGGGGCGTGACAAATGTCAACACCAGATACATTTGTCATCTGATCGAGGTAGAGGGGGAGGACGCGATGCGGAACGGGACCAGCGAGGGGCCGGAGGACGAGGTGCTGATGGCGCGGGCGGCATGGCTGTACTATGTCGGCGGCCTGAACCAGGAGGCGGCGGCGCGCCGGCTGGGCGTCACACGGGCGCGGGTGAACAAGCTGCTGTCCGACGCACGCGACAGCGGCATGGTCAGCATCACCATCAATTCCGCGAATGTCGGTCTGCTGCCGGTGGAGGAGGCGATCCGCGACCGTTATGGGCTGGATGTCTGCATCTGCACGCCGGCACTCGCCCATGATGTCGGCGGCGACCGGGACGACGCCCTGCTCGCCCCCTTCGCCTTCCGGGCGGTGGGTGCGGCGGCGGCGGCCCATCTGCGCCGCCATCTGGCGGAGACGGAAGAGGCGGTGGTCGGCACCGGCTGGGGGCGGACGCTGGAGCAGATGACCTTGCAGATGGCGGGGGTCAGTGCGCCAAGGGCGAAATTCATCAGCCTGATGGGGTCGCTGACCGCACGCTCCGCCTACAACCCTTTCGACGTGGTGCATGCACTGGCACGGACGACCGGAGCGGAGGGCTATTTCCTGCCGGTGCCGTTCATCGCCGACAGTCTGGAGGCGCGCGACGTGCTGCTGTCGCAGCAATCGGTGCAGACCGCCCTCCAACTCGCCCGGTCGACGACGGTGGCCTACATCTCCATCGGCGAACTGCGCGAGGCCTCGCTCCTGCGGACGCAGGGCATGATCAGCGCCACCGAATTGGCGGAGCTGCGGGCCGCCGGGGCGGTTGGCGACACCAACGGGCTGTTCTTCGATCAGGACGGCAGGGCGGTCGATCATCCGCTGAACCGGCGCACGCTGGCGCTCGGCCTCGACGGGCTGAAGCAGACCTACACGGTGGCGCTGATCGCTGGACGGACGAAGTTGCAGGCCGCCCGCGCCTTCCTTGCCAGCGGGGTAGCGCGCGGCCTGATCATCGATGGCGACACCGCGCTGGAGCTGGTGAAGTAACGAGGGGTGAAGACGGGTGAGGTGGACCTCCTCCCTTGACAGCGGATGTTCCGGTGCGGAATGGTGGGGCGGTCAACCGATCCCGGTTGGCGACATAAGCTTGTTCTCAGGGCAGGGTGAAACTCCCGACCGGCGGTATCCCTTCGACAGAAGGGGAGCCCGCGAGCGCTCGCAAGCCCTTAGGCGGCCCCATTGGCGGCGAGGTCAGCAGACCCGGTGAGAGGCCGGGGCCGACGGTTACAGTCCGGATGGAAGAGAATGAGTGCTTGTTTGTAGCAGCGCCGCACCACCCCGTGCCGGCCAAAACGCCACTTTAAGCTGAACAGGGGACTTGCGCTGGGTAGACGGTCTGGTAGGGCTGTGGCCGTCATCCACCGCCATCAGGGCAGCAGTTTATGGGCACCGCCGTTCGTCCCGCAAGCACCGCTCCGGCGTCCTGGGACGCGTTCACCGATATCGACGCCTTCGTCAATGAGGTCCTGGCGGAACTGGCCACCATGATGGCGGATGGCACTCGACCCAACCGCGTCGGGCCGAAGCCGGCGCTGACCGGGTCGGCGTTGCGCAGGGCGATTATGGCGATCTGGTGCGTGTGTTTTTGCGGCATGCAATGGCGCGCCATCGGCCAACTCTCCGGCTTTCCCTTCGGCACCTTGTACACGCTGTTCGCCCGCTGGACGCGGCTTGGGCTGTGGCGCCGCTTGCTCGTCCGGCTGCGCCGGACGTGGCGGCTGGCCTGCGGTGACACGCCGGACCCGAGCACCGTCGTGATCGACAGCCGGACCTGTCGCTCGGCCCCGAGTTGTTTCGCCCGTGGTGTCGATGGCGGCAAGAAGGTCCGCGGCGTGAAGGTCCACATCGCGGTGGAGAAGTACGGCATCCCATTGGCGATCGACGCTTCACCGGCCAATGTGCACGACACCAAGGGCATCGTGCCGGTGCTGCGCCAGTTGGCCGGGCGCGGCTTCCAAGGACCGGCTCTGGGCGACCTCGGCTACCGCGGCGAGCGCTTGGCCAAGGCCGCTGAGGCGCTCGGGATCACCGTCAAACCGGTCGCCCGCGGTCGGAACGGGACCTTCATTCCGGCCGGAATTTGCTGGACGGTGGAACGCTCTTTCGGATGGCTCGCCCTCTATCGCCGGTTGAACACGGTCGTCGAGCGGACGAAGGAGCACCTCGTCGCTTTCATCGAGATCGCCTTTGTCTCGATCCTCTCACGCCGCCTCAAACGGCTCGCTGCTGAGACCGTCAACGCATGACAGCTACGAACAAGCTCTTAGCTGGAGGAGCGCGCGATAGGGGCTCTGGTGCATGCGGAGGTGCGAGGGAGGAACGCTGTCCTGGCTCCTTGATCGTCAGGCGGCGCGGACGGATTCCGGGCGTCCGAGGGCGAGCATACGGCTGAAGCCGTGGACGGCAATCTCGGCTTCGACCCGCTGCGCCGGGCGTGAGTGGACGTGCAAGGTGTCACCGATAATCCGCTTGTAGCGACTCATTCCCCCTTCGCCGGCCCTGGCGTTGTAACCCGAGCTTTTCTGCCAGTTCATGCATCCCTGCTCGGCGATGACCGCGGCAACTGGCTCCCCGACCTGATCGAGCAAGGGCCTGAGTTCGGCAGTGACACCTGACAGAACCCCAGGGAGTATCCAGGGGCAAGATCACGGTTGACTCACCGGCTGATGGTCGGCCCGTCGGCAGCGCTGTAGGCGGTATGGCGGTCCTGCTGCGGCGACAGCCCGGCACTGCGGCGGTAGCTGCGCGAGAAATGCTCGTAGCTCTGGAAGCCGCAGGCCACGGCGATCTCGGCCAGTGGCTGGATCGAATAGCGGACCAACGACCGGGCACGCTGAAGCCGCAGCGCGACGTAGTAGCGCTGCGGCGACTGGCCGAAGCCACCCTGAAACAGCCGTTCGAGCTGGCGTAGCGACAGCCCGACCCGCAGCGCCAGCCCGTCGAGGCTCAGCGGCTCCTCCAGATGCTCCTCCATCAGCCGGATCACACGCGCCAGCTTGGGATGGGCGATGCCGTAGCGCGACGGGATCGACAGGCGCTGGTCGCTGTGCGAATCGCGGATGCCGGCGTGGATGAACTGCTCCGACACCGCCGCCGCCAGCCGGTAGCCGGCGTCGAGGCGGACCATATGCAGCATCATGTCGAGCGCGGCGGTGCCGCCGGCACAGGTCATCCGCCGCCGGTCGATCTCGAACAGGCAGGGTTGCACCGACACCTGCGGAAACTGTTCGCGGAAGCTGTCTAGGCACTCCCAATGCACCGTCGCCTCATAGCCGTCGAGCAGCCCGGCCCAGCCCAGGATGAAGCTGCCGGTGTCGATGGCGCCGAGGATGGCGCCGCGCCGCTCGGCCCGGCGCAGCAGGGCCGCGACCGCCGGGCCATGGGCCTCGGCCGGGTCGAAGCCGGCACAGACGATCAGCAGATCCGGAACCTCGACGTCGGGCAGCGGCTGGTCCAGCGCGTGGTCGACCAGCAGCCGCATCCCGTTGCTGGCCGATACGGTCGCAGCGGGGGCGATCATCGTCCAGCGATAGAGCGGCCGATCGGCCAAACGGTTGGCGACGCGCAATGGCTCCACCGCCGAGGTGAAGGCCAGCATCGAGAATTTCGGCAGGAGCAGAAAGCCGACATGCCGCGTCTCCGCCATTGCCGCACCCTCCATGCCCGCTCTCCCGGCCGACGTGACGCATTCTGTCATGCAAACGGCGCTTCGCATCAAGCGGAAATCCCCCCTTCGCCTAGCATTGGCGAACAGGACGAAATGGCCGCCTTTCCTTCGGCCGGATAGGCATCGACCACAGCAATCGGCCGTACACACCGATCCAGCCAGCAAGAGGCGCGGAGCCATGATACAGAAAGTCGATGACATCAATCGGCAGGTCATCATCACCTGCGCGGTCACCGGGGCCGGCGACAGCGTCGGCAAGCATCCGGCGATCCCGGTCACGCCGGCCCAGATCGCGGCGGCGGCCGTCGAAGCGGCGCAGGCCGGCGCCGCCGTCGCGCACATCCACGTCCGCGATCCCGAGACCGGCCGGGCCAGCCGCGACCCGGCCCTCTACCGCGAGGTGGTGGAGCGGATCCGGGCCAGCGGCACCGACGTCATCATCAACCTGACCGCCGGCATGGGCGGAGACCTCTACATCGGTCCCGACCACGCCCCGACCCGCTTCGGCACCGACACCGATCTGGTCGGGACCGAGGAGCGCGCCGTCCATGTCGCCGAACTGCTGCCGGAGATCTGCACGCTCGACTGCGGGTCGCTGAATTTCGGCGACGGCTCGCTCGTCTATGTTTCCACCCCGGACATGCTGCGCGCCCAGGCGGCGCTGATCCAGCGGCTGGGCGTCAAGCCGGAACTGGAAGTGTTCGACACCGGCCATCTCTGGTTCGCCAAGCAGATGTTGAAGGAGGGGCTGCTCGACCAGCCGCCCCTGTTCCAGTTCTGCCTCGGCATTCCCTGGGGGGCGCCGGCAGAACCGCGCATCATGATGGCGATGCGCGACATGCTGCCGGACGGCGCGCTGTGGGCCGGCTTCGGCATCGGCCGCATGCAGATGCCGATGGTCGCACAGGCCGTGCTGCTGGGTGGCAACGTGCGTGTCGGGCTGGAGGACAACCTGTATCTCGACCGCGGCGTCTTCGCCAGCAACGGCAGTCTGGTGGAGCGGGCCTGCGGCATCGTCGAACGGCTCGGCGCCCGCGTCGTCGACCCGGCCGAAGCCCGCGGGATTCTCGGTCTCGGCAGCCTCGACGCCGCCGGCCGGCCGGCCTGATCCCGTTCTTCCCCTCATCACGACACGGGTACGATCCGCACATGAGCACAGTACAGCCCATCGATGCCTCCCTGCGCGGCACCATCCGGACCGTCGGCCTGATCGGCGGCGGCGTCATCGGCAGCGGCTGGGCGGCGCGCGCGCTGGCCCACGGGCTGGACGTGGTCGCCTACGACCCCGCCCCGGCCGGCGCG
Organism: Azospirillum lipoferum; assembly: GCF_024170005.1. Lineage (GTDB taxonomy): Bacteria > Pseudomonadota > Alphaproteobacteria > Azospirillales > Azospirillaceae > Azospirillum > Azospirillum lipoferum. Next base: position 3,237 of record NZ_JALJXJ010000029.1, on the reverse strand, counting down.
GCGGCCCTGCGCGCCGCGGTCGACAACGCCTGGCCGGCGCTGGAGCGCCGGGGCCTTGCCGCCGGTGCCGACCCTGCCTGCCTGCGCATTGCCGCTTCGGTCGCCGAGGTCGCCACCGTCGCCGACTTCATCCAGGAAAACGCGCCGGAGCGCGAGGATCTGAAGCGCGGCCTGCTGGCCGAGATCGATGCCGTCGCTCCGGCGTCGGTGGTGATCGCCTCCAGCTCCTCCGGCCTGCTGCCAAGCCGCATCCAGGCGGACTGCCGCCATCCCGAACGGGTGGTGATCGGCCACCCCTTCAATCCGGTCTATCTGCTGCCGCTGGTGGAGATCGTGCCGGGCGACCGCACCGCGGCGGCTGCGGTCGACACCGCCGCGGCTTTCTACCGCAGCATCGGGATGCGCCCGCTGCGCGTCCGCAAGGAAATCGAAGGCTACCTGTCCGACCGCCTGCAGGAGGCGCTGTGGCGCGAGGCGCTGCATCTGGTCGCCGAGGGGGTCGCCAGCACCGAGGAACTGGACGACGCCATCGTCTACGGCCCCGGCCTGCGCTACGCCTTCATGGGCACCTGCCTCACCTTCCATCTCGCCGGCGGCGAAGGCGGCATGGCGCACATGCTCGACCAGTTCGGCCCGGCGCTGAAGCTGCCCTGGACCAAGCTGATCGCCCCGGAGCTGACGCGCGAACTGCGCGACCGGATGGTCGAAGGGACCGCCGCCCAGGCCGACGGCTGGACGGTGAAGGCGCTGGAGCGCTGGCGCGACGACTGCCTGATCGGCCTGCTGGAGGTGCTGGAGCCGCTGCGCCGCGACCGGATCCAGGCCCCGGCGGCGGAGCCCGCGTCATGAGCGGAACGGAAAACGGCGAAACGGCCGAACCGCCGGCCATCCTCACCCCGTTGCGCTTGCACCGGACCAGCGTGATTCCAGAGTGGGTGGACTACAACGGGCATCTCAGCGAAGCCTATTACGTGCTGATCTTCGGACATGCGACCGACGCGCTGATGGATGCCCTTGGAATGGACGCGGCTTACCGCGAGCGCACCGGCCGGTCGCTATATACCGTCGACGCCCGCATCCGCTACCTGCTGGAGGCACACCAGGGCGAAGGACTGGAGGTTCGGACCTGGATTGCCGGTGCCGACGCCAAGCGCCTGCTGGTGGTCCACCGCATGCACCGCCTGCCCGCGCCGGGCGCCGGGACGAGCGCGTCCGATCCGGTGGCCGAAACCGAACTGGTCCTGCTATCGGTCGGTCGGTCCGCGGACCGGCCGAACCCGCAGGCCATGCCCTTCGAAGCCCCCGTCCGCACCCGCATCCGGCGGATCGCCGCCGCCCACCTCGACTCCGCCCCCACCCTGCCCGGCCGCTGGATGCCCCCAGAACAGCGAACCGAGCAGCGAACTGAACAGCGGGCCGACAACCGGGAGGCGCCGATGCCGACCTGATCCAACGCACCCGCCCGGCCCCATCCGACACCATTGCCTGCCCGCCCATCCGGCCGCCCTTTTCCCCGGTTGTCCCGTCCTTTCTCGAAACGAGGAGATTCCCCATGCGGTTCCTGAAACATGTCGGCCTGTCCGCACTCGTCGGGTTGTCCTTGAGCGGTGTCGCGCTGTGGCCGGCCGCCGGTGCCGCGGCGGAGCCGGCGCAATGCCAAACGGTGCGGATGTCCGATCCGGGCTGGACCGACATCACCGCCACCACCACCATGGCCTCGCTGATCCTGAAGGCGATGGGCTACAAGCCGGCGGTACAGTCGCTGTCGGTGGCGATCGGCTTCGAGGGGCTTAAATCCGGCAACCTCGACGTCTTCCTCGGCAACTGGATGCCGGCTCAGGAGCAGGCGACGCAAAAGCTGATCGCTTCCGGCTCGATCGAGGTGCTGGCGGTCAATCTGGAAGGGGCGGCCGTAACGTTGGCAGTGAGCGGCAACGCGGCCAAAGCCGGCGTCAAGAGCTTCGCCGATCTGGAGAAGCACGGCGACAAGTTCAATCGCACGATCTTCGGCATCGAACCGGGCGCCTCCGCCAACGCCAAGATCAAGACGATGATCGACAAGAACGCCTACGGGCTCGGCTCGTGGAAGCTGGTGGAATCGAGCGAGGCGGCGATGTTGGCCTCAGTCGAGCGGGCGACGCGGCGCAACGAATGGGCGGTCTTCCTGGGCTGGGCGCCACACCCGATGAACGTCAAGCTGTCGATGGATTTTCTCGACGGCGGCGAGGAGTATTTCGGCCCCAACCGCGGCAGCGCCACCGTCCGCACCCTGTCGCGCAGTCACTTCGCCCAGGACTGCGTGAATCTTGCCACCCTGTTCAGGCAAATGATCTTCACCGTCGGCATGGAGAATGAGCTGATGGTCTCCATCCTTAATGACAAAATGACACCGGAGGCGGCGGTGACCACTTGGCTGAAGGCCCATCCGGCCACGCTCGGCTCCTGGCTCGCCAACGTCACCACGACCGCCGGCAAGCCAGCGCTGCCTGTGGTGAAGGGCGCCCTGGGCATCGGCTCCTGACCGGCGACATCAGGACCGTTCTCGTCACCACCGATGGGGATGCCTACCAGATGGCACGCAGGGGGAGAGGACGATGCGGCCGGCATTCCGATAGACGTACAGCCTGATCAGCGAGTAAAGCCCGAACAACAGCGGTGCGGTTCGGAACACCGCCGTATCGACCCACTGCCTCTGGGTTTCGATGGCGAGATGAATCCGAGGCACTATCACGGGAGCCGGGCCAGTGCGCAGCCCCCCAGTTCGACGTTCGCTTACGCGGCCGTGGTTGCGAATTGCCAAGCAGCCATGGCCTGCGCCCGGAAAGTGCGCGGGGTGCGGCGGGAGACTAGGTGGCGCTGAAGGTTGAAGGTGTTGTAGGCGGCGGCGTGCAGGGAGACGAAACGCTGGGCCGAGCCTGGAGACTTGAAGCGCTGCATCTTCCTTTCGCGTCGCCGGAGCGGCTGGTGCGAGACTTCGGCGCGGTTGCTCTTGCGCCGGCCTTGTTCGTGGTGCGCCATCAGGCCGATCTCACGAAACGCAGCCGCATAGGAGCGCAGCTTGTCGGTGGAAATCCGGGACGAGGCAAAGCCCTGCTTCTTGAGCAGCGTGCGCATCAGCTTGCCGGCCACGCCCTTAGAGTGCGTTGCTCTGTCGAAAGCCTCAGGCGGAAATACCAAGGAGAACAAGGCGGTTGAGGTTGTAGACGACGCCTCTGAGCAATGCTTGAGACCGTTGCA
>NZ_JALJXJ010000028.1 GCF_024170005.1 Azospirillum lipoferum | reverse complement strand
GTCGTTCGCGTCGGGAGGCGCTTTATAGGCGACACCTCCCAAACCGCGCAAGTACTTTTTTCGCCCCTCATGACGATTCCTTGACCAGAGGGGTCAGAAGGCGGCCGACGGGATCTCGTCGTCATGCCAAGTGCGGCCGTCACGCTCGATCAGAGCGATCGACTGCGAGGGGCCCCAGGTGCCGGCAATATAGGGCTTCGGCATCTCGTGCCGGGCGGTCCAGCCGTCGATGATCGGCTCCGCCCACTGCCACGCCGCCTCGACCTCGTCGCGGCGCATGAACAGGGTGGAGTTGCCGCGCACCACATCCATCAGCAGGCGCTCATAGGCATCCGGGAAGCGGCCGCCGAAGGTCTGCGCGAAGCTGAGGTTCAAGGCCGCCGGCCGCAGGCGCATACCGCCCGGCCCGGGTTCCTTGGTCATCAGATGCATACGGATGCTCTCGTCGGGCTGGAGCCGGACGATCAGGCGGTTGGCCTGCAACTCGCCCGCCCCCTGCGGGAAGATCGAGTGGCGGATTGGCCGGAACTGGATAACGATCTCCGACATCTTGGCCGGCAGCCGCTTGCCGCTACGCAGGTAGAAGGGCACGCCGGCCCAGCGCCAATTGTCGATCTCCAGCTTCAGCGCGACGAAGGTCTCCGTGCTGCTGCCGGCCGGAATGCCGGGTTCGTCGAGATAGCCGGGCACCGCACCGCCGGCAACGGCACCGGCGCGATACTGGCCGCGGACGGTGCAGCCGCCGATCTCGTCCGGTCCAATGGGCTTGAGCGAGCGCAGAACCTTCAGCTTCTCGTCGCGAACCGATTCCTGGGCCAGCGAAATCGGGCATTCCATGCCGACCAGACAGACGAGTTGCAGCAGGTGGTTCTGCACCATGTCGCGTAGGGCGCCGGACTGGTCGTAGTAGCCGCCACGCTCCTCCACGCCGACCGTCTCGGCGACGGTGATCTGCACATGGTCGATATGGTCGGCGTTCCACAAGGGCTCGAACAGCGAGTTGCCGAAGCGCAGGGCCAACAGGTTCTGCACCGTCTCCTTACCGAGATAATGGTCGATGCGGTAAATCTGCGGCTCGGTGAAGACCGCACCGACCCGGTCGTTGATTTCCTGTGCCGAGGCGAGGTCGCGGCCGATCGGCTTCTCCAGCACGACGCGCGAGGCCGGGGTGGCGAGGCCGAAGGCGCGGAGTTGATCGCTGACCGGGCCGAACAGGCTGGGAGAGGTGGCGAGGTAGAAGATACGGACCGCGTCGCTGCCGCGCGGCGGCGGGCTGTTCAGCCGGTCGGCCAACTCGTCCCAACCATCATCGGAGGTGGCATCGACCGGGACATAATCCAGCCGCTCCAGGAAACGGGCGACCACCGCAGTGTCACGCTCGTCGGCCGGAACATGCTCGCGGATCGCCTCCTCCGCCTTGGCGCGGTAGTCGGAGGGAGCGAGCGGGCTGCGCGAGACGCCGATGATGCGGCTGCCCTCGGCCACCTGCCCCGCCTTGTCGCGCAGGTAGAGCGCCGGCAGCAGCTTGCGCAGGGCCAGATCGCCGGTGCCGCCGAACACCGTATAGTCGAAGGGGGGCAGTGCGGGCGCTGCGACGGTGGAGCGGGAGTTCATCTTCGGACCTCTCGACGTCGATGGCACGGTGCGTTTGGTCAGCCCGTGCGTTATGGTGCCACAGGGATGGGCCGGTCACAATGCGGGCCGGCATGGCCCGATGCCGGCCCAACGTTCAGGATTTGCTACCGCCGGATGAACCGGCAGGATCAGCCCAGCAGGTTGAGGACGGAAGCCCCGCTCTCCGCCGGGCCGGCATTGTTGCGGAACAGGGAGAAGAGTTCCCGACCGCAGCCGTGGGAGGCATCCTCGCTCGGCGGCGGGGGAGCGCCGCGGCTCTCCCACTCGGCGGCATCGACCAGGGCGTTCAGTGTCCCGGCCTCCGCATCCAAGCGCAGGATGTCGCCGTCGCGCACACGGCCGAGCGGACCGCCGCCCTTGACCTCAGGCGTGACGTGGATGGCCGCCGGCACCTTGCCCGACGCACCGGACATGCGGCCGTCGGTCACCAGCGCGACCTTGAAGCCCTTGTCCTGCACCACGCCCAGCGGCGGGGTCAGCTTGTGCAGCTCCGGCATGCCGTTGGCGCCCGGGCCCTGGTAGCGAACGACGACGATCACGTCGCGGTCGAGTTCGCCGGCACGGAAGGCGGCCTGCACGGACTCCTGGTTGTCGAAGACGCGGGCCGGGGCCTCGACGACGCGATGCTCCGGCTTGACCGCCGAGGTCTTGATGACGCCGCGGCCGAGATTGCCGGTCAGCACGCGCAGGCCGCCTTCGGCCGCGAAGGGGGCTGCGGTGGTGGCGACGACCGACGGGTCGCCGCTCTGGTCGGTGGCCGTGCGGGTCCAGGTCAGGGCGCCGCCTTCGTCCAGGTCAGGCATACTGCGGTAGGGCTCGAGCCCGCCTTCGCCGTAAATGGTGGAAATGTCGGTGTGGACCAGCCCGGCATCGATCAGCTGGCCGATGATGAAGGGCATGCCACCGGCCTGATGGAAGCGGTTCACGTCGGCGCTGCCGTTGGGATAGACCCGGGCCAGCAGCGGGACGACCGCCGACAGCTCCGAGAAATCCTCCCAGTTCAGTTCGATGCCGGCGGCTGCGGCGATGGCCGGGATGTGCAGGGTGTGGTTGGTCGAGCCGCCGGTGGCCAACAGCCCGACGATGCCGTTGACCAGTGCGCGCTCATCGACGATGCGGCCGATCGGGGTGCCGGCGCCGGGTACGGTCATCGCCACCACCCGGCGGGCGGCGGCGTCGGTCAGCGCATCGCGCAGCGGCGTGTTGGGGTTGACGAAGCTGGCGCCCGGCAGATGCAGGCCCATGATCTCCATCAGCATCTGGTTGGTGTTGGCTGTGCCGTAGAAGGTGCAGGTGCCGGGGGCGTGATAGGACTTGGACTCGGCCTCCAGCAACTCCTCGCGACCGACCTTGCCCTGGGCATAGAGCTGACGCGCCTTGGCCTTGTCGGCATTGGACAGGCCGGACGGCATCGGGCCGGCAGGCACGAAGATCGTCGGCAGATGGCCGAAGGCGAGCGAGCCGATCACCAGGCCGGGGACGATCTTATCGCAGATGCCCAGGCACAGCACGCCGTCGAAGGTCGCGTGCGACAGCGCGACGCCGGTCGCCAGCGCGATGACATCTCGGCTGAACAGAGATAGCTCCATCCCCTCGTAACCCTGGGTGACGCCGTCGCACATGGCGGGCACGCCACCGGCGACTTGGGCCACGCCCCCCGCCGCCCGCACCGACTCGCGGATCATGGCGGGGTAGCGCTCATAAGGCTGATGGGCCGAGAGCATGTCGTTGTAAGCGGTGACGATGCCGATCGACGGCTGCGTCTCGCCACGTAGCGCCGCCTTGTCGTTCGCACCGCAGGCCGCAAAGGCGTGGGCGAGGTTGGCGCAGCCGAGGCGGTGGCGGCGCGGCTTGCCACCGGCATTTTCCAGCCGCGCCAGATAGGCGGCACGGCGGTCGCGGCTGCGCTCCGCGATGCGCTCCGTCACGCGGGCGACGACAGAATTCAGGGAGGCGGGCTTGCTCATGATCGCGTCTCGACCGTTTGTGGGAGGCGATGATTTCTGAAACGGACCATACGCCTGAGAGGACGGGCTGTGAAGAAAATTTTTTTCATATGCGGCATCAAACGGTTGGATTTCTCGCAATCCGCGGCAAATTTCTTCATAGTGCCGGAAGCGCTCTCCGCAGCACCGTACCTGTCCGGACTCCGGCATTGTCAGCCCATTCCAGGGAAGTAACTTTACGCCATGCCACCCCCGGTCAACAGCGCCACCGCCAATCCTGCACCAATGGATATATTGGACGGGATCCGCCGGCTGCGGGATAGGTTGAAGCGATCGGAGGGGCAGATCGCCGATCTGGTACTGGCCGATCCGCGACGGGTGCTCGACCTGAACGTCACCTCGCTGGCGCAGGCGGCGGAAGTCAGCGAGGCGACGGTCGTGCGTTTTTGCCGCAGCGTCGGCTGTGCCGGCTTTCCCGACTTCAAGTTGCGGCTCGCCGAATCCCAGGCGCGTGATGCGCTGCGCGACGAAGTGCGCGGCGGCACTCCCTATGTCAGCCAGGATGTGGCGCCGGACGACGCTGTCGGCACGCTGGCGAGAAAAATTTTTTCATCGAGTGCCGCCGCCCTGACCGCGGCCTCCGCGACGCTGGACGACGGGGCGCTGGAGCGGGCCATCGGTCTGCTGGCGGACGCGCCGCGGGTGCTGTGCGTCGGCACCGGTGGGTCGAGCGCCCTGGCCCAGGATGCGGCGCACAAGCTGCTGCGCTTTGGCGCCGATGCGCAGCCCTGCGCCGATCCGGTGCTGGCGCGCATGCTGCTGGTCAATATGGCGGCCGGCGGGGTGCTGCTGGCGCTGTCCAACACAGGGCGCAGCGGAACGATCAACGAGCTGGCGGCAGCGGCGCGGGCACAGGGCACGGCGGTGGTGGCGATCACCGCACCGCGGTCGCCCTTGGCCACCATGGCGAGCGTGGTCATCGCCAGCCAGCCGGTGGAGGATACCGAGATGTACACGCCGATGGCCTCGCGATTGGTGCATCTGACGCTAATCGATGTGCTGTCAACCGGCGTGGCACTGCGGCTGGGCGATCCGGCCGTGCGGCAGCTGGCGAAGGTGAAGTCGGCAATCAATGCCGGTCGGCTGCCACCGCTGACCTGACGGCAGGCTGTCGGCCGCTTGCCCTTTGCGTCATCCGACCATCGATTAAGATGGCGTGGCATCGGCGTGGCCGTGACGGCGATCCTTGTACCATCGTCGAATAATTAAGCAGACGAACGATTGCTATCCTCGACCGCAATCAGGCCCTGAAACCGTCCAGTGTTTCCGCAAATGCGGGACCCGCGGCACGGCACAACACGGGAGCCGAAAAGACGGATGCAGGAAGAGGACGCATCGATGACGCAAAGGTCCGCCACGCCGCCCACCCGTCCCCACCGCCTCGCCCTGCCTGCTCTGGCCGGGCTGTTGACTGTGGTGCTGAGCGGTCCGGTCTTCGCGCACGGCGACGTCGTTCCGCAGCCGGTCGACACCAGCGGGCTGGAGAAGCTGGGCGACAAGTGGCGGGACAGCAATCCCTACCGCGGCAACCCGCGCGCCATCGAGATCGGTTCGTCCGCCTTCAACCAGAACTGTGCGCGCTGTCATGGGTTGGGTGCGGTGTCCGGCGGCATCGCCCCCGATCTGCGCTACCTGGAGAAGGGCGATGCCGGTGACGAGTGGTTCAAGGAGCGCGTCACCAATGGCTCGATCCGCAACGGCGTGACCTACATGCCCAAGTTCGGCGAGGCTCTGGGGCAGGAGGCGCTGTGGGCCATCCGCTCCTGGCTGGAGACAGTACACGAAGATTAACGTCCGATTCCGACCGAAGGGGGGTAGGCCCGATGGCGGTGCGACATGTTCGCGCACAAAACAATTGGCGTCATTCGCGTTGTTGCACCCCCCCATTTCGCTCTGACACAATGGAAGCGGGAACCACTCCCGTCATCCATCCCTTCCGCCCCCATTTGCCGCTGTGCAGGGAACCGCAGGCCATGACCCGGATCCTGATTGCCGATGATCATCCGATGGTGCGCGATGCGCTGCGCAGCGCGGTGCTCTATTCCTGCCAAGCCACCGACGTGATGGAGGCGGACCGGCTCGACAGCGTCATGCAGGCGCTGGAGGAGCGGGGCGACCTCGACCTCGTGCTGCTGGACGTCAATATGCCGGGCATGAACGGGCTGGGCGGGCTGCGCACGCTGCGCCAGCGCTTTCCGGCAACTCCGGTCGTCGTCGTTTCCGCCCATGAGGAGCGCCGATGGGTGCGCGAGGCGATGGAGAGCGGGGCCGCCGGCTTCATTCCCAAATCGACCCCGCGCGACGCTATCGCCGCCGCCCTGCGTCAGGTGCTGAACGGCGAGCTTTACGTTCCGCCCCAGGCCGGGGAGGAGACCGCCGCCGACGAGGCCGAGGATGCCGAAACCGCGGAGATTGCGCGGCGCATCGCCACCCTGACGGCACAGCAGCTCCGGGTGCTGGAATTGCTGGGTACGGGGAAGTTGAACAAGGAGATCGCCTTCGACCTCAGCATCACCGAGACGACGGTGAAGGCCCATGTCTCGGCCATCCTGCAAAAGCTGAAGGTCTACAGCCGCACCCAGGCGGTGGTGATCGCCAACCGCGTGCTGGCCGACCGGCGGTGAGGAGAGGTTCGTGGAGGGGGCGAAGCCTCCCGAAATTCGTTACTCTCTTTCTCACACTCGTCCTTACCGCCCCCGCCCTCGGTGCCGGCATTCCGCAGCCTGAAGGCTACCGCCTGTCCGACTACCGCTCCCCCACGCCGGACGGCGTCGCCGGGGCGGAAACGGTCGACACCCCCACGGTGCAGGCGCTGCTGTCGCAAGGGCGCCTCATTCCGATCTTCGTCCAAAGGCTGGAGCGCAGCACCCTGCCCGGTGGTCCCTGGCTGCAATCGAAACCCTATCGGCAAATCCCCGGCAGCGTCTGGCTGCCCAATGTGGGGATGGGGGCGCCCGATCCGGCGACTCTGGCTTGGTTTAATTCCCAGCTGGACCGGCTGACCGGCGGCGACCGGGCCCGTGATCTTTTGTTCTACTGCCTGTCCGATTGCTGGCTGTCGTGGAACGCCGCCAAGCGGGCGGTGTTGCTTGGCTATGCCCGGGTCCATTGGTACCCGACGGGCATCGACGGCTGGATGGAGGCCGGTCTGCCGACGGAGGAGGCGCATCCGCTGCCCCCTCCCGCCGCCCCCGCACCCTGATTTCGGGGGCGGACCGGCGTCGAAAGAGGTGGCGGATTACACCATGGTAGCATGGCGGCCGACCGCCCAGGACCGCTACTCTTCATCTTGCCAACCATCATGGTCGACAACAGTCAGCAAGCAGGAGTATCACGCGATGAAGACCTGGCGCAAACCGAAGACCACCGAGATCGCCGTCGGCACCGAGATCAACGCCTACGCCTGCGCCGGCCTGTAAGCCGGACGATAGGGTCCGGGGAAGCACGGCGTGACAGCGCTTCCCCGGCCCTCCTTTTTCAAGACCGCGCTCAAGACGGTGGCCATGAAGATTCTCGTACTCGGTTCGGCGGCCGGCGGGGGCTTCCCGCAATGGAACTGCGCCTGCGAGGGATGCCGCCGTGCCCGTTCCGGCGACCCCGCAGCCAGGCCGCGCACCCAGTCGTCTCTGGCGGTGACCGCGGACGGCGAGCGTTGGCTGCTGCTGAACGCCTCGCCGGACCTCGGCGCGCAGCTGCTCGCCAGCCCGCAGCTTCATCCCCAAGGGTCCCTGCGCGGCAACCCGATCAGCGCGGCGCTGCTGACCAATGCCGACATCGACCATGTCGCAGGTCTGCTGACCCTTCGCGAATCCCATCCCTTCGCCGTCTACGCAACGCCGCGCGTTCATGGCGTGCTGGCCGCCAACAACGTCTTCAACGTGCTGAACCCGGAACTGGTCGCCCGCCGCCCGATGGCGCTGGGTGAGGCGTTCCAGCCCGCCGGTGCCGATGGCCGTCCGCTGGGGCTGGAGGTAGAAGCCTTCGCGGTGCCGGGCAAGGTGGCGCTCTATCTGGAGGACGCCTCCGCCGGTCCCGGCTTCGGCTCCGTCGCCGAGGACACGGTGGCGCTGCGCATCCGCCCCAGTGACGGCTCCAGCGAAGGCTTCTTCTACATTCCCGGCTGTGCCGGCATGCCCGACTGGCTCGCCGACCGGCTGCATGGGGCGCCGCTGGTGCTGTTCGACGGCACCACCTGGACCGACGACGAGATGATCCGCAGCGGCACCGGCGTGAAGACGGCGGCGCGGATGGGCCATATGCCGATGTCGGGGCATGCTGGCAGCATGGCCGCCTTTGCGCCGCTGAAGGTTGCCCGCAAGTTCTACATCCACATCAACAACACGAACCCCGCCCTGCTGGAGGATTCGCCCGAACGGGCGAAGGCCGAGGCGGCCGGCTGGCGCATCGCCCATGACGGGCTGGAGCTGACCCTATGACCGATCTGATGTCCCGCGAGGAGTTCCGCGCCGCCCTCTACGCCATCGGCGAGCGGCAGTATCACGACCTCCACCCGTTCCATCAGCTTCTGCACGGCGGCAAGCTGCAGAAGGGGCAAATCCAGGCCTGGGCGCTGAACCGCTTCTATTATCAGGTCTCGATCCCGCGCAAGGATCTGACCATCATGTCGCGCATGGACGACCCGGCACTGCGCCGCGCCTGGTTGCAGCGGGTACTTGATCATGACGGGCTGACCCAGACCGGCGAGTTGGATGAGACCAAGGTCGGCGGCATCGAGCGCTGGCTGCGGCTGACCGACGGGCTGGGGCTGGACCGCGACTATGTGAAGTCGCTGGAGGGCATCCTGCCCGCCACCCGCTTTGCGGTGGACGCCTACGTCAATTTCGTCCGCGACCATTCGCTGCTGGAGGCGGTGGCGTCCTCGCTGACCGAGCTGTTCGCGCCGTCGATCCACCGCGAGCGCATCGCCGGCTTCGAACGCAACTACGCCTTCGCCAACGACAGCACACTGTCCTATTTCCGCAAGCGGCTGGACGAGGCCCCGCGCGATGTGGAGTTCGGGCTGGAATATGTGCTGACCAATGCCCATACAGCGGAACAGCAGAAGCAGTGCCTGCACGCCCTGTGCTTCAAGACGGAACTGCTGTGGGCGCAGCTGGACGCGCTGCACCATGCCTATGTTACCCCCAACCTGATCCCGCCCGGCGCCTTCGTGCCGGTGGACATGGAACCGACGCGGTACAGCCGGTGAACGCGATTGCTCCACACGTCGCAGAGACCGACCGGCTGCGGCTGGCCCCCGGCGTCATGCTGCGCAACGACCGCCGCCGCGACCAATGGATGCTGATGGCGCCGGAGCGGCTTCTGGTGCTGGACGAGATGGCGCTGGCGATCGTCCGCGCCTGCGTCGGTCCGGAGATCGCCGACGTGGCCGCCGGCATCGATCGGCTGACGGTGGAATACGACGCCCCACGTACGGAGATCGCCGCCGACGTGCTGGAAATGCTGACCGACCTGCGCAACAAGGGCTATGTCGTCACATGAGGTGCGTCACATGAGCTGCGCCCTGCCCGCCTTCGTGGCGTCATCGGCCGCCGAGCCGGCCCCGCCCTTCGCCGTGCTGATGGAGCTGACGCATCGCTGCCCGCTGCGCTGCCCCTACTGTTCCAACCCGGTGGCGCTCGATTCCGCCAGCGCGGAGCTGGACACCACCACCTGGAAGCGGGTTCTGGACGAGGCGGCGGACGTCGGCGCGCTCCAGGTCCATTTCTCCGGCGGCGAGCCCTGCGTCCGCAAGGATCTGGAGGAACTGGTCGCCCACGCGACGGAGATCGGGCTCTACAGCAACCTCATCACTTCGGCCGTGCTGCTCGACCAGCCGCGGCTGGAGCGGTTGCAGCGCGCCGGGCTTCAGCATGTGCAGATCAGTCTTCAGGACTCGGAGGCCGCCGGTGCCGACCGTGTCGGCGGCTTCAAGGGAGGCCATGCGAAGAAGCTGGAGGTGGCGCGGGCGGTGGTGGCCCAGGGTCTGGCACTGACCATCAACGCGGTTCTGCACCGTCACAACATCGACCGGGTGAACGAGGTGATCGATCTGGCGATGAAACTCGGCGCCGGACGGATCGAGATCGCCAACGTGCAGTATTACGGCTGGGCGCTCGCCAACCGTGCGGCGCTGATGCCGTCGCGCGAGCAGCTGCTGGCGATGGACGCGGCGGTGCGCGCCCGGCTGCCGGAACTGGCCGGGCGGATCGTGGTGGACTATGTCGTCCCAGATTATTACGCCCGTCGGCCGAAGAGCTGCATGGGGGGCTGGGCCCGGCGCTTCATGAACGTCACCCCGCGCGGTCGTGTCCTGCCCTGCCACGCGGCGGAAACCATCCCGGGCATGAAGTTCGAGACGGTGCACGACCGCAGCCTGTCCGACATCTGGCGCGACGGTCCGGCCTTCACCCGCTACCGTGGCACCGACTGGATGCCGGAGCCCTGCCAGTCCTGCGACCACAAGGAAGAAGATTGGGGTGGCTGCCGCTGTCAGGCCCTGGCGCTGGCCGGCAGTGCCGATGCGACCGACCCAGTGTGTGAACTGTCCCCCGCCCATACGGATGTCGCCGTGCTACGCGACCGCGATGCGGCGGCACTGGGCACGGAGTGGACGTATCGGGGGCTGTGAGCGGTTTGGAGTCGAATGAGGTGCCCTCACCCTGCCCTTCCCCTCTCAGCTGTCGCTCCCCGACCCGCCCTTCTTCCCGCCGCCGTCCTGCTTGTTGACGGTCGCCCAGGCGCGGCGTTCTGCCTCATCGTGCGACACGCCGCGCTTCTCGTACCCCTCCTCGATATGCTCGGCCTTGCGCTTCTGCTTGTCAGTGTATTTGTCCTTGTCGCCTTGGGACATCGGATCCTCCTGCTGTACTTTCCCGTTCAACAACCCGCGCAAATGGAAAGTTCCTCGGGGAAATAGGCGAAAACTCATATCCGGGACCGGACAGACGAAAAGCGTGGCTTGCCGTGAGCGGGACTGTCACCCATCCTTTCCCCAATGCTTTCAGGGGGGGAGGTTCCGGGGTGTTCGCGATATTCAATAAGGGCGTCAACAGGGGCCGCGCCATCATAGGTGCGGCGGTTCTGGCACTGAGCCTCGCCGCCGGTTCGGCGCAGGCAGCGGATGCGGTCCGGGTCGGGTCGAAACTGGATGCCGAAAGCGGACTGCTCGGCACCATGATCCTCCAGGTGCTGCAGGCCAATGGCATTTCGACGGAGAACAAGGTTCAGCTCGGTCCGACCAAGATCGTGCGCGGCGCTCTGCTGTCGGGCGAGATCGACATCTACCCGGAATACACCGGCAACGGCGCCTTCTTCTTCAACGTCGACAGCGATCCGGCCTGGAAGAATGCCGGGGCCGGCTATGACAAGGTCCGGCAGCTCGACCAGGAGAAGAACAACGTCGTCTGGTTGAAGCCCGCCCCGGCCAACAACACCTGGGCGCTGGCCGTCCGCCGGGACGTGGCCGACGCCAACAAGCTGAAGACGATGGAGGATTTTGCCAAGTGGGTCTCCGGCGGCGGCAAGGCGAAGGTCGCGGCGTCGGCCGAGTTCGTGGAGAGCCCGGCCGCCCTGCCCTCCTTCCAGCAGACCTACGGCTTCGCGCTGAAGCCGGACCAGATGCTGATCCTGGCCGGGGGCGACACCGCAGCCACGATCCGTGCGGCGGCGGAACAGACCTCCGGCGTCAACACCGCCATGGTATACGGCACCGACGGTGCAATCGCGGCATTGGATCTCGTCGTGCTGACCGATACCAAGGGCGCGCAGATGGTCTATGAGCCGGCGCCGACCGTCCGTGCACCGGTGCTGACCGCCAACCCGAAGATCGCCGACCTGCTGAATCCGGTCTTCGCCAGCCTGGATGCCGACACCCTGCGCGGGCTGAACGCCAAGATCTCGGTCGATGGCCAGGACCAGAAGCAGGTCGCCACCGAGTACCTGAAGTCCAAGGGCTTTCTGAAGTAAGCCTGCGACGTGACCAGCCGACCGACCCTGCACACATCCCTGCACAACCGCGTCGCCCTGCTGATGGCGCTGGCCGTGGCGGTCGCTGCCATGGCCCTGCCCTTCCTCGGCTTTGCGCCCAATCGGCTGCTGTCCGGACGGCCGGTGTCGCTTTGGGCGGCGGTGCAGGGGCTGGACGGAGTAGCGGCCCTGATACCGGGGCTGGTCCTGCTGGCGACGCCGTTCCTGCGGCAGACCCGCATCTGGCTTGGTTTGACCATCGCGGCCGGCGGGCTGTTCGCCGCCGGGCTGGCTTGGCTGGCCGGTGCCCATGCGGCAACACTGGCGCAGGGAGCATCGGCGGCGGCGCGCACCTCCTTCGCCTCCGGTTTCTGGGTGATGGCGGCGGCCGGCTTGTTGACAGCGGTCGACGCGGCCCGGCGGCTGGGGCTGGGTGCCGTCGGCCGGATGACGGCCGGCGGAGCGGTCGCCGGGCTGGTGGCGCTGCAACTGGCATCGGGCCATCTCGACGCGCTGTCGATCCTCAAGGAATATGCCAACCGGCGTGAGGTGTTCGCCGATGCCGTGCTGCGCCATGCCACGCTGGTGGCGGCGGCGTTGGTGCCGACGTTGCTGGTCGGCGTGCCGCTGGGCATCGCCGCGCATCGGGTCCAGGCGGTCGGGCGCGCGGTGTTCCCGCTGCTGAACGTGGTGCAGACGGTGCCCTCCATCGCCTTGTTCGGCCTGCTGATGGCGCCGCTGGCAGCACTCGGTGCAATGTTGCCGGGGTCGGGGATCAGCGGGGTTGGGCCGCTGCCGGCGGTGATCGCACTGACGCTCTATTCGCTCCTGCCCATCGTGCGCAACACCGCGGTCGGACTGGACGGCGTGCCAGCCCCGGTGCGGGAAGCGGCTCGCGGCATGGGGCTGACACCGCGCCAGATCTTCCTGCGCGTCGATCTGCCGCTGGCGCTGCCGGTCTTCCTGTCGGGACTGCGCATCACGGTGGTCCAGGCGGTCGGGCTGGCGGCGGTGGCGGCGCTGATCGGGGCGGGGGGCCTGGGAGCGATCATGTTCCAGGGGCTTTTCGCCAACGCGCTGGACCTTGTGCTGCTGGGCGCCGTTCCGGTCATTCTGCTCGCAGTGGCGGCCGACGCCCTGCTGTCCATCGGCATCGCCGCCGCCACCCACCGCGTCGGCGTTCTGCCGGGAAGGAGTGCGCCATGATCGACTTCGAGCGCGTGACCAAGCGCTTCGGTTCCTGGACCGCGGTGGACACCGTGTCCTTCACCGTGGCGGAGGGGGAGTTCCGCGTGTTGATCGGCCCGTCCGGCTCCGGCAAATCGACGGTTCTGCGGATGATCAACCGCCTGATCCCCGCCGACGAAGGCACCATCCGCATCGACGGCGAGGACATCGCAGCGCTGAAACCGGAGGCGCTTCGCCGCCGCATGGGCTACGTCATCCAGTCGGTCGGCCTGTTCCCGCACTGGACGGTGGAGCGCAACATCGCGACGGTGCCCGGCCTGCTCGGCTGGCCCAAAGCACGCATCCGCGACCGGGTGACGGAACTTCTGGAGCTGCTGAACCTCGATCCCCGCCGCTACCGCGGCGCCTTTCCGCACCAGCTGTCCGGCGGGCAGCAGCAGCGCGTCGGCGTCGCCCGGGCGCTGGCGGCGGAACCGCGCATCCTGTTGATGGACGAGCCGTTCAGCGCGCTCGATCCCATCACCCGCACCAGTTTGCAGACGGAGCTGTCGGCCATCCACCACCGCACCGGCACCACCGTGGTCTTCGTCACCCACGACATGGACGAGGCGCTGCGGCTGGGCGACAGCATCGCGGTGATGGACCATGGCCGGCTGATCCAGTGCGCCACGCCGCTGGAGATTCTGACCCGCCCTGCCAGCCCGCTGGTCCGCGATCTCGTCGGGCGCGAGGAATGGGGACTGAAGCGGCTGGCGGTGGAGACGGTCGGCGACCGCGCCCGTCGCCAGGAAAGTGTGACCGGCGAGCCGCTGGCCGCCGAAACCCCGCTGCACCGCGCCCTGTCGGAAATGGTCGCCCGCGGCACCGAGCGGCTGCCGGTGGTGGACGGCGACGGCCGGCCGGCCGGGGTGCTGCACCTGTCAGACCTCGTGCGTCCCGTCCCCGGCGGCACGGCCTCCGGCGGAACCGCATGACCGGCACCGGTATGGCCCCGCGGGAGTTTCTGACTGACCGGCTGATGCTGGGGCTGGTGGCATTGGTGGCGCTGGTTCTGGGCATGCCGTCGCTGAAGCCGCTGTTCGCGACGCTTTTTCCCCGGCTGGACCGCCCGCTCTACGAGGCGGAGAGCTTCGTCCGCCTGACGCTCGACCATATGGCGCTGGTCGGCCTCTCCAGCCTTGCGGCGATCCTGCTGGGCGGCAGCGCCGGCATCGCCGTCACGCGCCCCTGGGGGCGGGAGTTCCGCGGCCTGCTGGAAACCGTCGCCACCATGGGCCAGACTTTCCCGCCGGTGGCCGTGCTGGCGCTGGCGGTGCCGGTGATGGGCTTCGGTCCCGAGCCGGCGCTGATCGCGCTGACGCTCTACGCCCTCCTGCCAGTGGTGGAGAACATGGTCGCCGGGCTGGACGGCGTCCCGGCCCCGGTGCTGGACGCGGCCCACGGGCTGGGCATGGGATCGGCGGAGATACTGTTCCGGGTGGAGCTGCCGTTGGCCGCTCCGGTGATCCTGGCCGGGGTACGCACCGCCGTCATCATCAATGTCGGCACCGCCGCCATCGCTTCCACCGTCGGCGCCAAGACCCTGGGGCTGCCGATCATCGTCGGGCTGAACGGATCCAACCAAGCCTATGTCATCCAGGGCGCGCTGATCGTCGCCGCACTCGCCGTGGTGATCGACGCCGGGTTCGACCGGCTGGCCGGATGGCTGACGCGCTGGTCGCAACGCTGACAGCCGAAGAGGCGCCGCCGTCATATTTGAGAATGACTTGCATTCGCATTCTAAACCCCCTACCCTCCGCTCATTCCCCCCAAGCGGAGTCCGTCATGTCCAGCATGCAGTCCCATCGCCGCGCTTCGCCGCCCCGCGAGCGCTTCCAGGATCTGCGCGGTGCCGAGGTGCTGGTCGTCTCGGTTCTGCGGCTGTGGGCCGAACCTCTGCGTGAGCCGGAACGGCAGCACCCGCATTGGCAGGACGGCATGATCGAGGCCGGACTGTCGAACGAAGCCGCGGTGGCGTTCGACACGCTGATGCGGATCGTGCTGGCCGCCACCACCCGCTCGCTCGACCTGCACCGCCCGCCCTGCCCCGGCCTGGGCACCGACGAGGCGCTGCTGCTCGATATGCTGCGGCTGGCGCAACGGGGCCAGCATGGCGAGGCCGGGCTGCTGATGAACGACTGGCTGCCTTTGGCCGGCGTGCGGATGGCGATGGCACCGCTCTGCGTCCTGGCCGCCGCGCTCGCTCGCGCCGGCCTTACCCTGCCGGACCCGGACGAGGAATCACGGATGCCGGGCCGGACGGCCGCCGGCCGCATCGACCGGTCGCGCCCCACCGCCGACCGTGGCGCCACGCTGCTGCATTGACGGAAGGTCGCCGGTCAGCGCCGTATTCCGGCGGCGATCCGGTCGGCCAGCACACCGACGGCCTGACTCATCGTCCGGACCTGGGCATCGGGTTCGGCGCCGCCGGACGGCACCTCCACCGTTTCCCGCGCCGGACCGCTCCTGCGCGCGCCGGAGCCGCCGCCCGGCGACAGGCTCCATTGGACGTCGAGAACCACGCGGCCGGTAGCATCGGCATCGAAGCGCAGCACGGTGACGGCAAGCACTGCCGTGCCGTCCCCAACAGAACTGCCGGCCATCGGCAGGACCGTCGTGCCTGGCAGCCGCGCTGCGAGGTCGCCGGCCAGGGTGGAGCGCAGGCCATCGGCCAGCGGCTCGGCCCAGCGGTCGAACTCCAGCGCCTCGACCCGGTTGCCATCGATGCGGCGGACGATCTGCGGCCGGTCGATCAGCATCGGCAGGTCAAGCGAACCCAAAGCCAAGGTCCGGAGCGCCGACCCTGCCGGCTGCGCCGCACCGGCCGGCGGAACCACCGCCAGTGTGTAGAGCCGGCTGTCCGGCGTCGACTGGCAGGCTGCCATCACGAGAAACGGCATTGCCAGCACGGTATTCCGGAGTCCGCGCATCACTCTCATCCCCTGTTCTCCCCGTCCCATCATTTCTTGCCCTGCAACAGCGCTTCCGGATGGCGTTCCAGATAGTCGGCCAGCACGCGGAAGGACCGCGCGGCGTCGTTCAGCTGCCGCATCACGCCGGCCAGATCGGCTTGTCCGCCCCCGCCGCCCAGCAGCCCGTTGGCATTCTTCAGCGTGCCTTCCGCCGCCGTCGCTACGCCGCGCAGACTCTTCGCCAACTCCGGCAACTGCCGGTCGGCGTCACGCATCAGCGCGTCGGCACTGCCCAGCGCCTTGGCAAGGGCCGCCAGCGACCGCGCGAGGTCCGGCGATCCGGCAAGCCCGCCGACCGACTGCAAGGTGCCGCGCAGGTCGGCAATCAGCCCGTCCAGCGGCAGGGCGGAAACCTTCTCCATCACCACGCCCGCCGAGGCCATGATCGAATCGAGGTCGCTGGACGCCACCGTCGGCAGTTCCGACCGTTCCGATCCCGGTGAGGGTGGCAGGCCGGGCGCGTAATCGAAGGACACCAGTTTCTGCCCGGTGATCAGGTTGCCCGACGCCAGCCGGGCGCGCAGACCCTTCTGCACCTGCGTGGCAATCAGCTTGCGCACCGCCGCCTCGTCCATCGGCTTGCCGTCGATCACGGCATAGGTCCGCGCGACCAGATCGGGTTCGAAGTCGATGTCGACGGGGATGTGCAATTCCTCCCTGGCCTCATCATACTCCAGCCGCACGGCGGCGACATGGCCCACCGTCAAGCCGCGCATCAGCACCGGGGCCCCGGCCTGCAACCCCTGCACCGATCCGGGAAACTCCAGCCGGTAGCGCACCCGCAGCCGGTCGCGGGCGGCGGCGGCGGCGGCCTGATCCTCGTAGAGCGTGAAGCTGGCCCAGTCGAGCGCCTGCGCCCCAGCCGCCGGATCGGGCGGGGTTTCCAGAACCACGCCGCCCAGCGCCAGCGTCTTCAGCGATTCGGTCTGGAACTTGATGCCGTCGGCCCCGGCGGAGAACTGGATGCCCGACGACCGCCAGAAGCGGCTTCCCTCATGCACAAGCCCCTCATAGGGCGCGCGGACGAAGATCGCCACCGCCACGCTGCGGTCCTGCGGCGACAGGTTGTAGCCCATAACCTCGCCCACCTGGACACCGCGGAAGTAGACGGGAGAGCCCTGGGCCAGAGACCCCAGCTGTTCGGTCTTCAGGTTGAAGCTGCGGCCCGGCACGTCGGCGCGGACCACCGGCGGTTCGTCCAGCGCGTCGAATTCCCGCCGGTCGTCGCCGCCGCCGGGCTCCATCTCCACATAGGTGCCGGACACCACGGTGCTGAGACCCGACACCCCGCCAAGACTGAGCCGCGGTGCGACCATCCAGAAGCGAGTGCCGTCCTTCAGATGGCGGGCGGCGGTGCGGTCCATGCGGGCGGTGGCGATCACCTGGGACAGGTCGTCGGACAGCCGCACCGATTCGATGACGCCCAGATCGACGTTCTTGTGCTTGATGCGGGTCCGCCCAGCCTCCAGCCCCTCGCCGGACTGGAAGGTGATGACGATCTGCGGCCCGCGCTCCTCCAGCCAGCGCCAGCCGAGCCAGCCGGCGATCAGCGCCGCCACCAGCGGCAGCAGCCACAGGAAGGACAGCCTGCGGCGTGTCGAGACCGCGACCTCCGGCAGATGCGGAGGCGGGGGAGAGGCCGAAGAAGACGGCTGACCGGCGTCAGTCATGCCGCACCCCGTCCGCCCGGTCCCACATCACGCGCGGATCGAAGATGTGGCTTGCCAGCATGGTCAGGATGACCACGGCGGCGAAGGCTACCGCGCCGGCATCGGCGCGGACGGAAGCGACGGCGCCGAACTGCACCAGTGCCGTGAGAATCGCGATCATGAATACGTCCACATTAGACCAACGCCCGATGGCATCGATGAAACGGTAGAGCCGGGTCCTTCCCTGCAGCCGCGCGGCCGATCCGCGCCATGCCGCAACGACGAACCAAGCCAACCCACCCAGCTTCAGCAACGGCACCGCGATGCTGGCGACGAAGACCAGCAGGGCCAGCGGCCACATCCCGGATCCGGCCAGTTCACCGACGCCGCCCAGAATCGTGCTGGGGTCGCCCTGGCCGAAATTGACGACGGTCATCACCGGCAGCAGGTTGGCCGGCACATACAGGATTGCGCTGGTCGCCACCAGCGCCGTGGTCCGTCCCAGGCTGTCCGGCTCCCGCGCATGCAGGCGGCTGCCGCAGCGGGTGCAGCGGTCCGGTGCAGAATGGTGGCCGTGGCCATGGACGCGCTGGCAGACCGAACAGGCGACCCAGCGCTGCGGTGGCGGCGACGGGTCGGCAGGCACATGGTCGATGGCCGACCACAGCATCCGGCGGTCGAGTCCCTGGTCCATCGCGCTGATCGCCAGCACATAGCCACCAAGCGCCAGACCGCCGGTCAGCAGTTCCGCATTGGCGAAGCCATGGAGCTTGGAATAGCCGACCAGCAGGCCGAGCAGGAAAACGTCCAGCATCGCCCAGGGACGCAGCGACTCGGTCAATGCGAAAAGCCGGGCGGTCGTGCGCGGCGACTCCGGCGGGCGTCCGCCATGCAGGCGAAGCATCACCACGATCACCCCGACGATACGCACCAGCGGCGCCCCCAGCACCAGCAGCCCGACCAGCAGCGACAGCGGCCACATCCCCTGGTCGGCCAGCGCCTCGATCCCGGTGGTGACCAGACCGGCACGGTCGTTGCCCTGGATGTGCACCGCCATCAGCGGGTTCACGGCGATCAGACCAAGCAGCAGCAGCGCCGTCAATGCCATCGGCAGGGCATGATGCGGTCCTCCCGCGACATGACGGTACAGCTGCGCGCCGCACCGTGTGCAGACGGCCCGGCCGCCACGGGGCAGCTCGCGGATACGGTGAAGCCGGCCACAATCCGGGCAGCCGACCAGATCGTCCCGAATCGTCACCCGATGCTGCCCCAACCCTACCTTGCCCTGCCAACTCGACATGCACGCGCCCGAACCGATTTTATCGCAAATCCCACACTCCAATTGGCTTTTTCAAGCGGCTGCGCAAGCCCCGGCGAACGGGGTAGGCGGTTTTCCGCCGCAACGCAACATGACCGGTCGCCGCATTGGGAATTCACGATTGACCGAAAGATTATGTACATACATTATCTCCGAAACGTCACATCGCGACGCGGCGCGGAGAGCGGGGTGCAGGGGTTGGTAGGGCAAGGCCTGACCGGACAGAACCGCGGTAACGGACCGGCTTCCCCGCCGGAACATCCGGTGCAGACCGGCCTCACCATCGACAGTCTCCCCGCAGATAGCGCGCTGGACGGCCGCGGCCCCCTGTTCGATCAGATCAAGCGTGCCGTGGCCGGCCAGATCCTGCGCGGCCGCTGGCAGGCTGGCCAGCGCCTCCCCAACGAGGCCGAGCTGTCCAGCCTCTACGGCGTCTCCCGCCAGACCGTGCACAAGGCCATCGCCCTGCTGGCCCGCGAAGGCTTCCTCGTCCGCCGCCGGCGCGCCGGCACCTTCGTCGCCACCGGCCGCCGCGACCGCTTCGCCCTGCCCATCGAGGACATCGGCGACGTGGTGGCGCGGGAGGGGCGTGTCTATGAATTCCGCATCCGCGACCGCAGGTCCCTTCGCAACGGCGAAGGCATCCGCTGGCCCGACCTTCCGGACGGAACGCCGATCCTGGCGCTGGAATGCCTGCATTTCAGCGACGGAACGCCGATCCAGCACGAACGCCGGCTGGTCAACCTGGACGTCGTGCCGGAGGTGGTTGACGAATCCTTCGATGTCGTGGCACCCAGCCGATGGCTGGTCGACCGGGTTCCCTGGTCGTCGGCCGACCACACCGTGCGTGCGGTCAACGCCACGGCGGAGATGGCCGCGCTGCTGGGGGTAGAGGCTGGGGCCGCCTGCCTGTCGATCCGCCGGCAGACCATGCATCTCAGCCGGCCGGTGACGCTCGTTCATTTCCTCTCGGTCGGGGACCGGTTCACCCTCAGCGGGTCGTCGATCACCGACAGCGCAACCGAGTTGAATTTGTAAACACAAAAGGACCGGCGACAGGCGCCGGCCACAGCAGGGGTGACTTCATGATGGAGAGCAAGGCTATGGTTCGGACGATGCTCAAGACGGCGCTGCTGGGCGCCACGCTGCTGGTCGCTGGCACCGCCGCCGGCACGGCGATGGCCGACACGCTGGCCGACGTGAAGAAGGCGGGCGTCCTGACCGTCGCCACCGAGATGCAGTTCCCGCCCTTCGATTTCCTTGAAAGCAACGAGTACAAGGGCGTCGACCGCGACCTGATCGACGAGGTGGCGAAGGAGCTGGGCGTCAAGGCCAAGTATATGGACCTGCCCTGGACCAGCGTGCTGCCCGGCCTGGAAGCCAAGAAGTTCGATCTGGTGATCGCCCCGGTCACCATCACGAAGGAGCGCATGAAGCGCTATTCCTTCACCGTTCCGATTTCCGAGGCGACGGCCGCCCTGATGAAGCGCGCCGACGACAAGACCATCAACAAGCCGGAGGACATCGCCGGCAAGAAGGTCGGCGGCGGCAAGGGCACCTCGCAGCTGGCCCAGGTGAAGGAGTTCGGCCAGACCCTGCCGACCCCGCCGGACGTGCGCGAATATGTGGACAGCAACCAGTCCTACGCCGATCTCGCCGCCGGCCGTGTCGACGCCTCGGTCAACTCGCTGCCGAACCTGAACTTCGCTGCCGCCCAGCGTAAGGACACCTTCGCCGTCGTCCTGCCGCCCTTCGGCAAGCCCTCCTACTTCTCCTGGGTCGGCCGTCTCGCCGACGATGACAAGAGCCTGATCGAGGCGGTCAACACCGCCCTGGTGAAGATCCAGAAGGACGGCCGCATGGCAACCATCCAGAAGAAGTGGTTCGGCGTCGCGCAGGAGTTGCCGACCACCGTTCCGGAACCGCAGCTGTAAGGTAAAGCCGGATCAATCCCTCTCCCCCTTTCGGGGAGAGGGAACCGGTTCCGATACCGCCGACGAAGGCCCACCCAATGAAGTTCAGCGTCATCATCGACGCCCTTCCCTATCTGCTGGGGGCGGCCGTCACGACCATCTGGGTCTCGCTGCTCGGCGTGCTGCTGGGACAGGTGATCGGCGTCATCGTCTGCGTGGCGCGCCAGTCCGGCGGCCGGGCGGCGGACATGGCCGGCGGTGTCTATGTCAGCTTCTTCCGCGGCGTGCCGCTGCTGATCCAGCTTCTGCTGATCTACTACATGCTGCCGCTGATCGGCATCGACGTCCCGCCACTGGTCGCCTCCATCGCCGCCCTCGGCCTCGCATCGGGCGCCTATGTGTCGGAGATCTACCGCGGCGCGCTGAACGCCGTACCGCATGGCCAGTCGGAAGCGGCGCTGGCGCTGGGCTTCCCCGGCCAATCGATCTGGACGCGCATCCTGCTGCCGCAGGCCTTCCGCATCTCGGTCCCCGCGCTGGTCAACGAGTTGATCCTGCTGCTGAAGGCATCCTCGCTGATTTCCGTGGTGGGGGTGGCCGAGCTGACGCGGACCAGCCAGACCATTTCGGCCAGCAACTACCGCCCGCTGGAGATTTATCTGGCGGCCGGCGTCATCTACTTGGCGATCAACAGCGCGCTGGCCCTGTTCGGCACGCTGGTCGAACGCCGCTTGCAACAGGCCTGACCCGATGTTGGACTTCGCCCTTCTCGTCCAGTACGGCCCGGCGCTGCTGCGCGGCTTCGGCGTCACCATCCTATGCTGGGGCGCCGGCTGCCTGATCGGCATGGCGCTGGGCTTCGTGCTGATGCTGCTGCGGCAATTGCCGGTGAAGCCGCTGCGCTGGATCATCCGCGCCTATATCGAGGTGATCCGCGGCACGCCCTTCCTGATCCAGCTCTTCCTGCTCTACAGCGGCGGCCCGTCCATCGGCCTGCGGCTGGAGGCGACGACCGCCGGCATCCTCGGCCTCGGCATCTACGGCAGCGCGTACTTCGCCGAGATCTTCCGCGCCGGCTATCAGGCGGTGCCGAAGGGGCAGGTGGAGGCGGCACTCAGCCTCGGCATGTCCTATGGCTCGATCCTGCGCCGGGTGATCGTGCCGGCGATGCTGGTGTCGACCATTCCGGCCATCGTCAACATGATGGCGATCCTGACCAAGGAAACGGTGGTGCTGTCGATCATCACCGTGCCGGAACTGATGTACGAAATGCAGACGATGGCGGCGGAAACCTTCGCCACCTTCGAGACCATCCTGGGGATGGCGCTGTTCTACTGGCTGCTGGTGGAGGTGGTATCGCGCCTGGGCCGCCGGCTGGAGGCGCGCGCCACCCGTTTCCTGACCCATGCCTCGCCGCAGGGGTCGTCGTCCGAGACCGCAACCGCGAGGGCGTGATGACAGCCGTTTCCCAAACCGCCACTCCGCCGCGCGCAACGGTCCAGGGCGATGCCGTACCGATGGTCTCGATCCGCGGCGTCGGCAAGAGCTTCGGCACCAACGAGGTGCTGCGGGACATCGACCTGACCGTCAACAAGTCGGAAGTCGTCTGCCTGATCGGTCCCAGCGGATCGGGCAAGAGCACGCTTCTGCGCTGCATCAACTTCCTGGAGGTCTATGACCGCGGGGAGATCCGCATCGAAGGCAAGCTGGTCGGTTATAGCGACGAGACGCCGCGCCGCCGCCTGTCGAACCGCGACCTGCGGAGCCTGCGCCGCAACGTCGGCATGGTGTTCCAGCAGTTCAACCTGTGGCCCCACATGACCGCGCTGGAAAATGTGGCCGAAGCCCTGGTGCAGGTCCGTGGCATGGACAAGGCCGCCGCCGCCGCCCACGCCCGCCGGATGCTGGACCGGGTGGGTCTGGCCGCCAAGGCCGATGCCTATCCCGCCCGTCTGTCCGGGGGTCAGCAGCAGCGCGTCGCCATCGCCCGCGTCATTGCGATGGAACCCCACCTGATGCTGTTCGACGAGCCGACTTCGGCGCTGGACCCCGAATTGGTGGGCGAGGTGCTGCAGGTCATGCGTGATCTGGCGGCGGACGGCATGACCATGGTTGTGGTGACCCATGAGATGGGCTTCGCCGCCAACGTCGCCGACAAGGTGGCCTTCCTCGACCGTGGCCGGATCGCCGCCTTCGGCACGCCGCGCGAGGTCTTCCATGAATCCACGGAACCACGGGTGCAGCAGTTCCTGCAGACCTATCACGAGCGGAACAGTTTTTAGGCTGATTGTGAAGCCGAGGTGGGAGCAAGTGCCGCCGCAGCCACGCTCCCCCTGGCACCCCGCCCGCAAACCGGCTAAGAACCTTTCGCACGCGCAATAGAACTGCAACGCGAAAGCCCCGTTCCCGTCGATGATCGAACTCCGGTCCGTCACCCACACCTATGGCGACCGCCCCGTCCTGCACGACCTGTCGCTGCGGCTGGCCGAGCGGCGCATCGCCATCCTCGGCGGCAACGGGTCAGGGAAGAGCACGCTGGCCCGCCTGCTGAACGGCCTGATCGTCCCCACCACCGGCACGGTCGCCGTCGATGGACTCGACACCCGCAGCGACGGCCGGGCCGTGCGCCAGCGGGTCGGCTTCGTCTTCCAGAATCCCGACACCCAGATCGTCTACCCGACGGTGGAGGAAGACCTCGCCTTCGGGCTGAAGGCGCGCAAGTTGCCGAAGGACGAGATCGCCCGCCGCGTTGCCGGGGCACTGGAACGTTACGGCCTCGACCGCTACCGCCACCAGCCGGCCCACCAGATGAGCGGCGGCGAGAAACAGCTGCTCGCCATTGCCGGGGTGCTGGTGCTGGAGCCTGCCTATGTCATCTTCGACGAACCGACCACCCTGCTCGACCTGCGCAACCGCCGCAAGGTGATCGAGCTGCTGCGCGGCCTGCCGCAGACGGTGATCGTCGTCACTCACGACCTCGACATGATCAAGGACTTCGACCGGGCGCTGGTGCTGGAAGACGGCCGGGTGGTCGCCGATGGCCCGCCCGCCGAAACCGTGCCTGCCTATATCGAGCGGCTCGGCTGATGCTGGGCCTCTACCTGCATCGGGAGTCGGTCATCCACCGCCTGCCGGCGGGGGCGAAGCTGGGCGGGCTGCTGCTGGTGACGGTGGCGGTGCTGGCTCTGCCTAGCGCCTGGGGAGCGTTGGCCGCCGGGCTGATTGGCGCCGCGGTGCTCGTGGCGGCGCGGCTGCCGGCCGCAAGGGTGCTGGCGGAGTTGCGGGCGCCGGTCGTGATGCTGACCCTGCTGTTCGGCTTCCAGGCCCTGCTGGCCGGCGGAGGGTGGGAAGAGACGGCCATCGCCGTCGCCCGCTTCGCCACCCTGATCCTGCTGGCGACGCTGGTCACGCTGACCACCCGCGTGATGGACATGGTCGACCTGTTCGAGCGTCTGTTCGGCCTGTTGCGCCCGGTCGGGGTCAATCCGGCGAAGATGGCGCTGATGCTGGCCCTGACCATCCGCTTCATCCCGCTGCTGGGAGAACAGGTGCGCGAGGTGCGGATGGCCCAGCGTGCCCGCGGTGTGGAACGCAACATAGCCGCCCTGTTCGTTCCGCTGCTGGTCAAGATCCTCACCATGGCCGATGATCTGACCGCCGCCCTGGAAGCGCGCGGCTACGACCCAGCCGAACCCGAGACCAAAAACAGCACCTAACGATAACAACACCAGCCGAAGGAAGCGTCCACCATGCTGTCAACCCGCGACCTCGTCCTCTGTGCCCTGTTCGCCGCCCTGCTGGGCGGGCTTGGCATGGCGCCGCCGATCCCGCTCGGTTTCCTGCCGGTGCCAGTCACGGCGCAAACGCTGGGCGTCATGCTGGCCGGCACCATCCTGGGAGCCAAGCGTGGCGGCATCGCAGCATTGCTGTTCGTGCTGCTGGTCGCGGCCGGCCTGCCGCTGCTGGCCGGCGGCCGCGGCGGCATCGGCGTGCTGATGGGTCCGACCGGCGGCTTCGTGCTGTCCTGGCCGGTCGCCGCCTTCGTCACCGGCTGGCTGGCGGAGCGCTTCGCCACCAACGCCAACCCGGTCCGCCTGTTCGCGGTCAGCGTCCTCGGCGGCATCCTGGTCGTCTATGCCGGCGGCATTCCCTGGCTGTGGCTGGTCGCCGGCCTGCCGATCGACAAGGCGGTCTTCGGCTCTCTGGCCTTCGTGCCGGGCGACCTGATCAAGGCCGGTGTCGCTGCCGTCGCCGCCTCGGGCGTCCGCCGCGCCGGCATCCTGCCGATCCATGCCTGAAAGAATAGCGCCTGAAAGAATGGCGCCTGAGCGGCCCTCTCAGACCGGCAGCTACATGAGGACGGACAACCTCGCCCGTCCCTTTTCGCTGGCCGCCGAACAGGCGCCCGGCCATCCGGCACTGGTTTTCGGCAATGAAAGGGTGGCCTACGGCACCCTGCTGGAACGGGCGCGGCGGGCCGGCGCCGGCGTATCCGCCCTGCGCCGGGACGGCGCGCCGCCACGCGTGGCGCTCAGCCTCGGCAATCGGGCGGAGCTGCCCGCGCTGTTCTTCGGCATCGTCGCGGCGGGCGGCATCGTCGGGTTGCTCGACCCGAAATGGAGCGCCGCGCAGACCGAAGCCGCCGTCGAGACTCTCCGTCCCGACCTGCATCTGACGACCGAGACGGCATCCGCCTGGATCGCGGCGCAGCCGGCGGACTGGACCATCCCGGCGGTCGATCCGAAGACGCCTTTCCTGGTCGGCTTCACCTCCGGCACCACCGGGTGGCCGAAGGCGTTCATCCGCAACCAGGGTTCCTGGCTGGCGACCCTGGAGGCAAGCCGGGTCGAGTTCAGCATCGGCCCGGACGACATCGTGCTGGTGCCCGGACCGCTGGTCCACGGCTTGGGCCTCTATGGCGCAGTGGAGGGATTGTCGGCCGGCGCCACGGTGCGGGTGCAGCCGAAATTCGACGGAGGCGATGCGGCGGCCCAGTTGGCGGAGCGCGGCGTCACCACGCTGGTTCTGGTGCCGACGATGCTGGTCGCGATCCTCGACGCGGCCGAGCGCGATGGTCGGCGCTTCCCGGCCCTGCGCCGGGTGGTCTGCTCCGGCGCCAAGCTGGCACCGGCCGTGCACGACCGGCTGGCAACCCTCTGCCCCGACGCCGCCGTGCTGGAATATTACGGCGCGTCGGAATTGAGCTTCGTCAGCCTGCGCTCGTCCCGCGAAGGCGCCCCCGCCGACAGCGTCGGCCGTCCCTTCCACGGGGTGGAACTGAGCCTGCGCGACGACGACGGCAAGCCGGTAGAGCGTGGCCGGCCCGGCACCGTCTGGGTGCGCAGCGGCATGCTGAGCGACGGCTATCTCGGCACAACCGACGGCGCCGGCTACCGGGAACAGGACGGCTGGGGCACGGTCGGCGATTACGGCTGGATCGACGGCGAAGGCTGGCTCCGTCTGGTCGGCCGGGCTGGCGACATCGTCATCACCGGCGGCCTGAACGTCTATCCGGCGGAAGTCGAGGCGGCCTTGCGCGCTCATCCCGCGGTGGCGGAGGCGGTGGTGTTCGGCCTGCCCGATCCCTATTGGGGCGATGCCCTGTCCGCCGTCGTCTGGTGGCGCGGGCCCCTGCGCGCATCGCTGGCCGACCTGCGCGGCTGGTGCCAGGAGCGGCTGGAGGCCTACAAGGCGCCACGGCGGGTCTTCGCTGCCGCCGACATGCCCCTGACCGGCAGTGGCAAGATCGCCCGCGCCGATGTCCGCGAGAGGGCGAAGGCCGGCGGGCTGGAGGTGGTGGGGTGAGCGCCCGCCCGATCATCGTCGCCGCACGCCGCACTCCCGTCGGACGCATCGGCGGCACCTTGCGCGAACTGCCCGTCGAGGATCTCGCCGCCGCCGTCATCCGTGCCGTACTTGCCGATGCCGGCATAGACCCAGCGGAGGTGGACGAGGTGCTGCTGGGCAATGCGGTCGGCCCCGGCGGCAATGTCGCAAGGTTGTCGGCGCTGGCGGCCGGGCTACCGGTGTCCGTGCCCGGCGTCACGGTGGACCGGCAGTGCGGATCGGGGCTGGAGGCGGTCAACCTCGCCGCCCGGTTGGTGCAGTCCGGGGCCTGCGAAATCGTCCTCGCCGGCGGGGTGGAGAGCACCAGCACCGCGCCATGGCGTGTCGCCAAACCGTCCAGCCTCTACCGCAGCCCGACCTTCTACGACCGCGCCCGCTTCGCCCCCGACGAGGTCGGCGACCCATCAATGATCGAGGCGGCGGAAAACGTCGCCGCCGCTTATGGCATCGACCGCGACCGCCAGGACCGATACGCCCTGGACAGTCACCGCAAGGCCGTGGCCGCACAGGCCGCCGGCCGGTTCGACCGCGAGATCGTCCCCCTCACCCTGCGCGACGGCCGGATCATCGATTGCGACGAATGCCCGCGCGCCGACACCAGCCTCGACCGCTTGGCCGCCTTGCGTCCCATCCGGCGACCCGACGGCACGGTAACCGCCGGCAACGCCTGTCCCGTCAACGACGGTGCCGCCGTGGTCGCCGTGATGTCGGAGCGGAAGTTCCGCGCGTTCGGCCTCACCCGCGGCCTGGCGGTGGTCGACAGCGCCTCGGCAGGGGTGGACCCGAAGCTTCTCGGCACCGGCCCGATCCCGGCGGTGACCAAGCTGCTGGCCCGCAACCCCGGCCTGTCCATCGCCGATATCGACCTCGTCGAGTTCAACGAGGCCTTCGCCGCCCAGGTGCTGGCCAGCCTCGATGCGCTCGGCATCGACCCGGCGCGCGTGTCGGTCGGCGGCGGCGCTCTGGCGCTCGGCCATCCCTATGGTGCGTCCGGAGCCATCCTGGTGACGCGCCTGTTCACCGAACTGCTGTTCCCGACCGCGGGCAGTGCGCCCCGCCGGGGCCTCGCCACGCTCGGCATCGGCGGCGGGCTGGGGCTCGCCACACTTCTGGAGCCTGTTTGAATGACCAGCGCCCCTGCGGCCGGGGATAGTTTCCGGTCGGCCTTCCGTCACCGCGCCTTCGCCCTGTTCTGGAGCGCGCGGGTCTGTTCGATGCTGGCGATCCAGATGCAGGTGGTGGCGGTCGGCTGGCAGGTTTATGCCATGACCGGCGACCCGCTCGACCTCGGGCTGGTCGGGCTGTTCCAGTTCCTGCCCTCCTTGGCCCTGGTGCTGGTCGCCGGCCATGTGGTCGACAACAACGACCGCAAGACGGTACTGTTCGGCGCCCTGTCGATCGAGATGATCGCGGTCGCCGTCCTGTTCCTGCTGACCATGGCGGGCGCCCTGTCGCCCCACGCCATCTTCGCCGTGGTGGCGCTGATCGGCCTCGCCAAATCCTTCGAAGGACCTGCCAATCAGGCTATTCTGTCGGCGACCGTGCCGGTGGAGGATCTGCCGAACGCCGTCGCCTGGCAGTCGTCGGGAGTCCAGGTGGCTCAGATCTCCGGCCCGGCGCTGGGTGGGCTGCTCTACATCGCCGGTCCGGCGGCGGTCTATGGCGTCAGCACGGCGATGCTGGTGCTGTCGGTCCTGCTGATCGCCGCCTGCCGGCCGCGTCCGGTCGCGATGACCAAACGCGCCATGAGCCTGACGAGCATGTTGGCGGGTGCTGCCTTCATCCGCAGCCGGCCGGAAATCCTGGGTGCCATCTCGCTCGACCTGTTCGCGGTTCTGCTGGGCGGGGCGACGGCGCTGCTGCCGATCTATGCCCGCGACGTGCTGCTTGTCGGGCCATGGGGCCTCGGCCTGCTGCGCTCCGCCCCGGCGCTGGGGGCGCTCGCCATGGCGATGGTCATCACCCGCTGGGGCGTGAAGCGCCACGCCGGCCGATGGATGCTGATCGCGGTGGCCGGGTTCGGCGCTGCCACCATCGCCTTCGGCCTGTCAGCCGACCCGGTGCTGTCCTTCATCGCCCTGCTGGCGGTCGGCGCCACCGATCAAGTCAGCATGTTCGTCCGCCAGACGCTGATCCAGTTGTCCACCCCCGACGAGATGCGCGGCCGGGTCGGCGCCGTCACCTCGCTGTTCATCGGCGCGTCCAACCAGTTGGGCGAGTTCGAATCCGGCAGCGTCGCGGCGCTGGTCGGCGCGGTGCCGGCGGTGGTTCTGGGCGGTGTCGGCGCAGTCGGTCTGGCCGGTCTATGGGCGGTGATGTTCCCGGCGCTGCGGCGGGTGGACAGGCTGCTGGGACGGTAACCAACACCGCCCCAGCCCGGTTCCTTTACGGATACCGGATCGTCACCTTGTCGGCCGCCTGCTTGGCCCGCGCCCGTGCATCGTCGGTATCGGTGCCGGTGGCGAGCGCCACGCCCATGCGGCGGTTCTTGCGGGTGGTCGGTTTGCCGAACAGGCGGACATCGACCTCCTGCTCCGTCGAACCCAGGCTCAGCGCCTCGGCCAGCCCGTCGATGCGGAAACTCTCCGCTTCGCGGTCGGCCAGGATGACGGCGGAGGCCGACGGGGCACGGCACACGATGTTCGGGATCGGCAGGCCCAGGATGGCGCGGGCGTGCAGTTCGAACTCCGACAGATTCTGCGACAGCAGCGTGACCATGCCGGTGTCGTGCGGACGCGGCGACAGTTCGGAGAAGATCACCTCGTCGGCGGTGACGAAGAACTCGACGCCGAAGATGCCATAGCCGCCAAGATTGTCGACGACACGTGCCGCCATCGCCTTGGCGTCGTCCAGCATCGCCTGCGGCATCGCGACCGGCTGCCAGGATTCCTGATAGTCGCCGCGCTCCTGCCGGTGGCCGATCGGCTCGCAGTAAAGGATGCCGTCGCGGGTACGGACGGTCAGCAGCGTGATCTCGTACTCGAAGGGAACGAACTCCTCGACGATCACCTTGCGGCGGTCGCCGCGCATGTTCGCCACCGCATAATCCCAGGCGGCCTCAAGCCCGGCGGCGTCCCGCACCGTGCTCTGCCCCTTGCCCGACGAGGACATCACCGGCTTGACCACGCAGGGAAATCCGGTGTGCTCCGCCCCGGCGCGCACCTCCCCAAGACTCTCGGCATAGCGATAGCGCGAGGTGCGCAGGCCGAGTTCCGTCGCGGCGACCTCGCGGATGCGGTCGCGGTTCATCGTCATGGTGGCGGCACGGGCGGACGGGACGACCGTGGTTCCGGCATCCTCGAACTCGTGCAACACCTCGGTGCGGATCGCCTCCACCTCCGGCACGATATAGTCGGGGCGATGCTTGGCGATGGCCGCGCGCAGGGCGTCGGCATCGAGCATGGAGAACACCTCCGCATGATCGGCGACCTGCATCGCCGGCGCGTTGGCATAGCTGTCGCAGGCGATGATCTCGCAGCCCAGCCGCTTGGCGGCAATGACGAATTCCTTGCCCAGTTCCCCGGAGCCGAGCAGAAGGATCCTGGCGGTGAACATCCATGCACTCCCGATATTGGCGACAGCTTGCCGAACCATAGGGCTTCCCCCCGGCCGGGCCAAGTCCTGCCGTAAACCTCCCGTATGCACCTGCCAAGCGGGAACGTTGCAGCGCAAATATTTCTAAAAAGAAATTATAATGGTAACGGATGAAAAACTCCGCTCATGTGTTCATGCGTAAATGAAGCGCTATCTTCGGGAGGCGGCGATGAAAACGGTGGCAAGGCGCAGATTTTTTGGTGGCAGGACCGTGATGGCCGCTTGCCTGGCAGCCTCGCTGGCCCTGCCCGGCTGTGCCGGCAACGGCAACGACGATATGGCGGGCGCCTTGCTGATCGGCGCGGCGGTGGTCGGGCTGGGCGTGCTGGCCGCCACTGCCGGCAATGACGACGATGATGACTACAGCCGCAACCGGAACCAACGCCATCGTAGCGGGTACGATAACAGCGGGTATTACGGCAACGGCTATAACAGCGGCTATCGCAGCGGTCGGGGCCGTGGCGGCTACAGCCCCTATGCCGGCAACGGCCAGTGCGACGATGCCCGTTACCGCACCTCCAACGGCGGGCATGCCGAATCCGGCACCGACGAATGGGATTGCCGCCGCTTCGGCGACGGCCGGAAATAGGCGCCAACTGGTTGACCGCCGATCAGCGCCGCCGCCCCTCCAGGTTCTTGCGCACGATGGCGGCGATGATCAGCAGGAAGGCCAGCAGGCGCAGCAGATAGACCCAACTCTGCTCCTCCCGCTCCAGACCGCCCAGCGCCAGAACGATCTGGTTCAGCGCCAGCAGCAGAAAGGCCAGCGAGAAGCTGACGAACAGCGCATCGCGCGTCCGCTTCCAGAAGCTGAGGAAGAACAGGCCGGCGACGGCATAGAGTGCCGCAAGTGCGCCCGTGAAGAAGCTGGAGGTGGTGGGCAGCATCACTCGGCATCCCAGATGAAACCATACAGCAGCACGCCCACGCCGGCCATGGCGGAGAATTGGCGCAGCGGCAGCAGGTCGACCTGCGTCGGCAGGACGACGACATCGATGAACAGCAGCAGATTGTTCACGGCCAGCCCGACGAAGCACAGCGTGCTCCACAGCAGAAGCCGGCTGCGCGAGCGCAACCAACTGCGCAGCAGCAGGACCATGCACAGCAGGCTGGCAGCGAAACACAGCAGATAGACCGCCGATTTCACGACATCCATACCGGCGCCCCCACCCCGCTCTCCCCCCGACGGGGACGGCACGCAATCCTGGCTATGAAAACCGCGGTCATTTCATTCACTGGGTTCAATCGTTGAGGCGGAAGCGGAAGGAGTCGGCAAAGATCTGCACCTTGTTGCCGGGAGCCGCGAAGATTTCCCGGATGATGGCGGACGGACGGGTGGCGTAGGCTTGCTCGATCTCCTCCACCCACCGGTCCAGTATCGGCGCCGCCGGCTGGTAGCGGTGCAGGCCGTCGGACTGGGCCACCAGCAGACCGGCGCCGAGGAAGCCCGCCAGGGCCTCCTGCACCACCACCTCGCTGCCGCGCAGTTCGCTGACCAGATCGCCGTTCGACCAGTCGCGGCCGGGGTTCCGCCGCAGCAGAAGAAGAAGCTCCAACGCCCAGACAGACCGGATCGAACCTCGCAACAGGGTAAGCGCATCGTCGGACAAAACCATGAACCGGAACCTGACCTGATATGCACAACCGGCGGCGTGGGGGAACGCCGCCCTCGATTCCCCTCATCAGCCCCGGACAACCTCCGCCGGGGCGAGAGGAGCCTGCAAATCCAGCGCGCGCCGCAGGGCACGGGCCAGATCGCCGTCGCGGTAAGGCTTGGACAGCGTTTCCGCCCGTCTCAGCACAGCCCCAAGAACGGCGCCAGGGTCGGCGGTGCCGCCGGTGTCGGTAGACGCGCCGGCCTCCGGTTCCGGCGCTGTGGTTCCGTTGGCATAACCGGACGCGAACAGCACCCGCAGCGAGGGATGGCGGCGCAACCCCTCCAACGCCAGTTCGCGCCCGTTAAGTCCGCCGGGCATGACGATGTCGGTGAACAGAAGATCGACCGGCTGGCGGTCCAGCAGGGTCAGCGCCGCCTCCGCCCCGTCGGCTTCCAAGACGCGGTAACCCAACGCCGCCACCGCTTGTGCTGCGACCGACCGCACGTCGGCGTCGTCATCCACCACCAGCACGGTCTCGCCACGGCCGATGAAGGCCTCGTCGGCACCATCCTCGTCGGCTCCAGCACCATGGACGGCGTCCATCGCCGCCCGCGGCAGATAGAGGCGGAAGGTGGTGCCGGCCCCTGGCGTGCTGTCGATGCCGATCAGCCCGCCCGACTGCTTGACGAAGCCGTGGATCATGGCGAGTCCCAGGCCGGTGCCCTTCCCCGTCTCCTTGGTGGTGAAGAAGGGCTCGAAGGCACGCTCCAGCACATGCGCCGGCATGCCGCAACCGCTGTCCGCCACCGACAGCAGGATGTAGTCGCCGGCCGGAACCGACATGCCGTGACCGGTCTGTGGCTCGGCAAAGCGGGTGTTGGCGGTGCTGATCCGCAGGGTGCCGCCGCCGGGCATGGCGTCGCGCGCGTTGATGACAAGGTTCAGCAGGGCCGATTCCGCCTGCGAGCGGTCGACCGAAGCGGTCCACAGCGGCTCGGCATCGGCCGACGGCGCCTCGATGGCGATTGTGACGGCGCCACCCAGCGTGCGCTCCATCAGTTCGCCCATGCCGGCGACCAGATCGCCGAGATCGACCGGTTCTGGATGAAGCTGCTGGCGCCTTGCAAAGGTCAGCAGCCGCCGCGTCATATCGGAACAGCGCAGTGCCGCCTGCAAGGCCATCTCCGCCCGCCGCGCCGCTTTGGGATCGTCGGCAAGGCCAGGAACCAGCCGTTCCAGGCTGCCGATCACCACCATCAACATGTTGTTGAAATCGTGGGCGATGCCGCCGGTCAACTGGCCGACCATCTCCATCTTCTGGGCATGGGCGAGCTGCTGCTGAGCCTGGCGCGTCTCGGTCACGTCCGTGATGGTCCCGAACAGCTCGGTCGGCTTGCCGTCCTCGTCACGCACGACCACCGCCTGGTCCAGCAGATGGCGTTCGCCGCCGTCCGGACCGCGCCAGCGATACTCCACCGTGGTCAGCCCGGTATCATGGATCGACGCCAGCTGGCGCAGAACCCGGCTGCGGTCGTCCGGGTGCAGCCCGGATTCCCAGAAATTCGGGTCCTCGATGAAACGGGCGGCGGCACAGCCCAGAACCGTCTCCGTCGTGTCGGACAGATAACGGAACGGGATGCCTGGCGTCAGGTCGGCGGTGTAGAGCACGATGGGAAGCTGGCTCAGGATCAGCGCCTGCCGCTCCTCCGACCGCCGCAGCGCCTGTTCGGCCTGCCGCATCTCCCGCCGCACCCGTTCGTTCTCGTCCAGCAGGCGCTGCTTGGCCTCGACCTCGCGCTTCACCTCCTCCGTCTTGCGGTAGAGATCGACGAAGACCGCCACCTTGCATTTCAGGATCTGCGGATCGACCGGCTTGAACATGTAATCGACGGCGCCGGAGGCATAGCCGCGGAAGATGTGGGTCTCGTCCTTGTTGATGGCGGTCAGGAAGATGATCGGGATGTGGCGCGACTTCTCGCGCAGGCGGATCAGTTCCGCCGTCTCGTAGCCGTCCATGCCCGGCATATGCACGTCCAGCAGGATCAGGGCGAAGTCCTGGCGCAGCAGATGCTTCAACGCCTCCTCCCCCGACCGGGCGAGCACCAGCTGCGCGCCCAGATCCTCCAGCGTTTCGCGCACGGCGAACAGGTTTCGCGGATCGTCGTCGACGATCAGGATCGCGACGTCCGCCTTGTCGGGCTGCGGATGTGAATCGGTGGTCATGGTTCCGCTTTCCCATCCCGCAGGAACGGCGGCCGGCGGCGGCGTGACAGTGGCCGAAGGCGTAGCCCCCGGGGTGGTCATAGGGACGGCAGGCACCACCTCCACCCCGCCGGTCGGCTGGATGGTGCCCGGCTGAACGCTGGTGGTGCCGAGCAGGCGCGACCGGCGGGCCGCCGGCACCAAACTGGAGACCGGCGGGACGAACGGAGCGCGCCGCACCGCCCGCAGCGGCCGCAGCTTGCGCCGGGTCATGCCTGCACCCCACCGCGCGGCTGCGGCCGGCCGCTCCGGGCGGTCCAGATCCGCAGCAGCGACAGCAGATGGTCGATGTCCACCGGCTTGGCGATGTAGTCGGTCGCCCCGGCTTCGATGCATTTGTCGCGGTCACCCTTCATCGCCTTGGCGGTGACGGCGATCATCGGCAGGGCACGGAACTCGTCGATGCTGCGGATCGTGCGCATGGTCTCATAGCCGTCCATCTCCGGCATCATGATATCGACCAGCACCACGTCGACGTTGGGGTCGGCGCGCAGCCGTTCGATCCCCTCGCGCCCGCTTTCGGCATGCAGGACCTCAATCTTGTGAGCCTCCATCACGCTGGCCAGCGAGAAGATGTTGCGGATGTCGTCGTCGATCACCAGCACCCGCTTGCCGGCCAGCGCCGGGTCGTGCTGGCGCAAGTCGAGGATGCTGCGCCGCTTCTCGTCGGGCAGCCGGTCAACGGCCCGGTGCAGGAACAGTGCGGTCTCGTCCAGCAGCCCGGCCGGTGAGCGAGCGCTCTTCAGCACCACCGTTTCGGCCAGCCGGCGCAGCCGCGCCTCGTCTTCCGCCGCGATGTCGGCTGCGACATAGACCACCACCGGCATCCAGGCGAGCGTGTCGCGAGTGCGAAGCCATTCCACCAGTTCGAAATCGACGGCGACCGGACCGGACAGGGTCGGGCTCGACAAATCCAGCACCATGCAGTCGAAGTGGTCGGCGCTCAGCGCCGCCATCGCCGCCTCGATCGACGTGACGGTGTGCGTCTCCACATCGCCGTTGCCGATCAGCGCGGCGACGCCGCCCGGCTGCGGGCTGTCCTTCTCCACCACCAGCAGCTTGCGGTGGTCGCGCTCCTTGAAGCTCTTCACCCGGTTCAGGGCATCGAAGATCGCCTCGCGCTCGACCGGCTTTTCCGAATAGTCGAAGGCGCCCATCGCGAGGCCGCGCCGCCGCTCGTCCTTGGCGGAGATGACGTGGACCGGGATGTGCCGGGTCTGCGGGTCGCGCTTCAGCAGGTCGAGAAGCGCCCAGCCATCCATGTCCGGCAGCCCAATGTCGAGCAGCACTGCGTCCGGCCGGTATTTGCGTGCCAGCGGCAGAGCCGCCGACCCGCCGCTGGACAGGATGGTGCGGAAGCCCTTCTCCCGCGCCAGATCCAGCAGGATGGAGGCGAAGGTGTTGTCGTCCTCGACGATCAGCACCACCGGCTCGCCGGGGCGCAGCCGCTCGCGGTCGTCGCTGGCCGGCTGCATGTCGAGCAGCGCCAGCCCTTCCTGCGGACCGGACGCCACCACCGGACGGGTCGCCGACTCCGTCCGCTTGGGCAGCAGGGCGGTCGACGGCATGGTGGCGCTCGCCGCGGCGATGGCAGGGGTGCCCAGCGGAGTGACCGGCTCGGCGACGATGTCGTAGCTGCGCGGGACGAACAGCGTGAAGGCGCTGCCCTTGCCGGGCGTGCTGGCGACGCGGATTTCACCGCCCAGCAGCCGCGCGATCTCACGGCTGATCGACAGGCCGAGCCCCGTGCCGCCGTATTTGCGGCTGGTGGTGCCGTCGGCCTGCTGGAACGCTTCGAAGATGATGCGCTGCTTGTCTTCCGGAATGCCGATCCCGGTGTCGATGACGGTGAAGGCCAGCACCGACGATGCGGTATCCAGCGTTGGGTGCGCCGCACTCCACCCTTCCGTCGCCGGGGCGACGCGGAAGGTGATGCCGCCGGTCTCGGTGAACTTGAAGGCGTTGGACAGCAGGTTGTTCAGCACCTGGGCCAGCCGCTTCTCGTCTGTCTGGACGCTGGCGGGAAGCGCTGCGTCCATCTCGATGGCGAAGTCCAGCTTCTTCTCCTGCGCCAGCTGCGAGAAGGTGCGCTCCACATGGTTACGCAGGTCGCCCAGCACGACCTCGCCGATCTCCAACGTGACGGTGCCGGACTCGATCTTCGACAGGTCGAGGATGTCGTTGATCAGCCCCAGCAGATCGGAGCCGGCGGCGTGGATGGTGCGGGCGAACTCCACCTGACGGTCCGACAGGTTGGTGTCGGGATTGTCGGCCAGCAGCTTGGACAGGATCAGCAGGCTGTTCAACGGCGTGCGCAATTCGTGGCTCATGTTCGCCAGGAACTGCGACTTGTATTTGGAGGTCAGGGAAAGCTGTTCCGCCTTCTCCTCCAGCGCCGCCTTGGCGAGCACGACCTCGCGATTCTTGCGCTCGACCTCGATGTTCTGCTTCTCCAGCTGTTCGGCCTTCTCCTCCAGCGCCTCGTTGGTGGTGGTCAGCTTTTCCTGCTGGGCCTTCAGCAGCTCTTCCGACTTGCGCAGCGAGGCGGCCTGCTGTTCCAGCCGCTCGTTGGTGGTCTTCAGCTCCTCCTGCTGGCTCTGCAGTTCGGTGGTCAGGCGCTGCGACTGCTTCAACAGGCCCTCGGTGCGCATGTTGGCGGCGATCGTGTTCAGCACGATGCCGATGCTCTCTGTCAGCTGTTCCAGGAAGCTCTGGTGCGTCTCGCTGAAGCGGCCGAAGCTCGCCAGTTCGATCACCGCCTTCACGTCGTCCTCGAACAGCACCGGCAGGACGATGATGTTCAGCGGCGGCGCCTCGCCCAGGCCGGAGCTGATGGCGACATAGTCGCGCGGCACGTTGGTCAGCAGGATGCGCTTCTTCTCGTAGGCGCACTGCCCGACCAGCCCTTCCTTCAGGTGGAAGCGGTTGGACAGGTTCTTGCGCTCCTTCAGCGCATAGGAGGCGACCAGCTCCAGCAGCGGCTCGTCGCGGTCGCGGGTGGCGACGTAGAAGACGCCGTGCTGGGCGTTCACCAGCGGCGCGATCTCCGACAGGATCATGTTGGAGACGGTGACAAGATCGCGCTCGCCCTGCAGCATGCGGGTGAATTTGGCGAGGTTGGTCTTCAGCCAGTCCTGTTCCGCATTCTTCAGCGTGGTGTCGCGAAGGTTGCGGATCATCTCGTTGATGTTGTCCTTCAGCGCCGCGACCTCGCCCATCGCCTCCACGGTGATGGAGCGGGTCAGGTCGCCCTTGGTCACCGCAGTGGCGACCTCGGCGATGGCGCGCACCTGGGTGGTCAGGTTGGCGGCCAGCTGGTTCACGTTCTCCGTCAAATCCTTCCACAGGCCGGCAGCACCCGGAACGCGGGCCTGACCGCCCAGCTTGCCTTCGATGCCCACCTCGCGCGCCACGTTGGTGACCTGATCGGCGAAGGTCGCCAGCGTGTCGATCATGCCGTTGATGGTGTTGGCCAGCGCCGCGATCTCGCCTTTGGCGTCCACCGCCAGCTTGCGCTTCAGGTCGCCGTCGGCGACCGCGGTGACGACGCTGGCGATGCCGCGCACCTGACCGGTCAGGTTGGCCGCCATCATGTTCACATTGTCGGTCAGATCCTTCCAGGTGCCACCGACACCCTCGACCTTCGCCTGACCGCCCAGCTTGCCTTCGGAACCCACCTCTCTTGCGACGCGCGTCACTTCCGAGGCGAAGCTGTTCAGCTGGTCCACCATCGTGTTGATGGTCGATTTCAGTTCGAAGATTTCTCCCTTCACATCGACGGTGATCTTCTTCGACAGGTCACCCTTGGCGACCGCGGTGGTGACTTCGGCGATGTTTCGCACCTGGCCGGTCAGGTTCGCCGCCATCATGTTCACATTGTCGGTCAGGTCCTTCCAAGTGCCGGCAACCCCCTTCACCTGGGCCTGACCGCCCAGCTTGCCTTCGATACCCACCTCGCGCGCCACGCGGGCGACTTCGGAGGCGAAGCTGTTCAGCTGGTCCACCATGGTGTTGATGGTGGATTTCAGTTCAAGAATTTCGCCCTTCACGTCGACGGTGATCTTCTTCGACAGATCGCCATTCGCGACCGCGGTCGTCACCTCGGCGATGTTGCGCACCTGACCGGTCAGGTTGGTCGCCATGGCGTTCACATTGTCGGTCAGATCCTTCCAGGTGCCGGCAACCCCCTTCACCTGGGCCTGGCCGCCCAGCTTGCCTTCGGAGCCCACCTCGCGCGCAACGCGCGTCACTTCCGAGGCAAAGCTGTTCAGCTGGTCCACCATGGTGTTGATGGTGGATTTCAGCTCCAGAATCTCGCCTTTGACGTCGACGGTGATCTTCTTCGACAGATCGCCATTCGCGACCGCGGTCGTCACCTCGGCGATGTTGCGCACCTGACCGGTCAGGTTGGTCGCCATCGCGTTCACGCTGTCGGTCAGGTCCTTCCAGGTGCCGCCGACACCCTTCACCTGGGCCTGACCGCCCAACTTGCCTTCCGAACCCACCTCTCTTGCGACGCGCGTCACTTCCGACGCGAAGCTGTTCAGCTGGTCCACCATCGTGTTGATGGTGTTCTTCAGCTCCAGGATTTCGCCCTTCACCGGCACGGTAATCTTCTTCGACAGGTCGCCGTTTGCCACGGCGGTGGTCACGTCGGCGATGTTGCGCACCTGACCGGTCAGGTTGGCCGCCATCAAATTCACGCTGTCGGTCAGGTCCTTCCAGGTACCGCCGACACCTTCGACCTTCGCCTGACCGCCCAACTTGCCTTCGGAGCCCACCTCGCGCGCAACGCGCGTCACTTCCGACGCGAAGCTGTTCAGCTGGTCCACCATCGTGTTGATGGTCGACTTCAGCTCAAGGATCTCGCCCTTCACGTCGACGGTGATCTTCTTCGACAGGTCGCCCGTCGCGACGGCGGTGGTCACGTCGGCGATGTTTCGCACCTGACCGGTCAGGTTGGCCGCCATCATGTTCACGCTGTCGGTCAGGTCCTTCCAGGTGCCGCCGACACCTTCGACCTTCGCCTGACCGCCCAGCTTGCCTTCCGAACCCACCTCTCTTGCGACGCGCGTCACTTCCGACGCGAAGCTGTTCAGCTGGTCCACCATCGTATTGATGGTGGATTTCAGTTCCAGGATCTCGCCCTTCACATCGACGGTGATCTTCTTCGACAGGTCGCCCTTGGCGACGGCGGTGGTCACCTCGGCGATGTTGCGCACCTGACCGGTCAGGTTTTCCGCCATCATGTTGACGTTGTCGGTCAGGTCCTTCCAGGTACCGCCGACACCCTCCACCTTCGCCTGACCGCCCAGCTTGCCTTCCGAACCCACCTCTCTTGCGACGCGCGTCACTTCCGAGGCGAAGCTGTTCAGCTGGTCCACCATCGTGTTGATGGTCGATTTCAGTTCCAGGATCTCGCCCTTCACATCGACGGTGATCTTCTTCGACAGGTCGCCCTTGGCGACGGCGGTGGTCACCTCGGCGATGTTGCG
>NZ_JALJXJ010000027.1 GCF_024170005.1 Azospirillum lipoferum | reverse complement strand
CTTCCAGTCCGGGAAACGGGATCTGTTGTCCCTGGAGGCCCGCGGAATGCCACCCGCCGCCTTCAAAATACCTGAACCGTCTTAGACAGGAGGCCATTTGGCTTGAGTCACGCCGCCAAGGCGACGTCCTCGGTTTGAGCATAGTAGCGGGCTTCGGCCTCGGCGGGAGGAATGTTGCCGATGGGTTCGAGCAGGCGGCGGTGGTTGAACCAGTCCACCCATTCCAGGGTGGCGAACTCGACGGCTTCCAAGGTGCGCCACGGGCCGCGGCGGCGGATCACCTCGGCGGCACACTCTGAAAGAACTTCAGAACCTCGCCCCGGCGCAGTTGCCGCCGGACCAGGACATTTCCATTTGCGGCAATCCCATGGACCTGGAAAACATTCTTTGCCAAGTCCTGACTGTTCGTAACCACCTCGTCCATTGACGGCCCCTCTGAGCGGGTTTCTTCGACAGCATCAGCTTGCCACCGATCCCAGAAGGTGGAAGGGCCGTCCACCACCTCACCCCACCTCAGATCGCCGATATCGACAGTTCCCGCATGGTGATCCGCTTCGAGCAGGGCAAGGGGTGCGGATCCCGTCATGCATGGTGCGCTGGCGCGTCATCGACCTGATGCGGCTCTGGAGCGAATTCCGGGTGGCGGCCTCCAAGCAGCCCCTGAGCCAGGAACTGCGAACGCTCGGGTTCCGCAAGCTGTCGGCGCGCCTGCACCATGTCTGCGCGCATGGGCTCATGCATGCTGATCAACGAGCCTTGGTATAAGAACCCTACGCCGATTCATACTCAAGGGAGTAGGATAGGCAACGCCAACGATAATGATCACTCTACAGGCCTCTGGCGCACCTTTGATAGTTGCATAAGCCGATTATCTGATGCATCATCATGCCGTACTAGACATAGCTTGCACCATTATTGTTGTGGATGAAAATCGAGCAGCAACAGATGCTTGAATAGCAGGGCATCGCATTCTCTACCGCTAATTAGTGGTTGAGGCGGCTCCCGTCGACCGTTTGTTTGGCTATCGAATAGAGCGAATCCGCGGCGAGCTTCCCGCTACGCGTTCCTCTCTACGCGTTGTCGCGGTGTTGTCCGCTTACTTCGTAAGGCTCCCTAAATTTCTGGTCAGTAAAGGCTATTCTCCGCAGAACGTAACCTAGAACGTCTTGTAACCGCGACAGGATGGTCAGAGATGATCGCACGCCGTTCAGTGATTTTTGGGGCTGCCACTGCGTTTGCTGTGCACCCAATCACCGCCTTTTCTGTGGCCCCCCTCGGAACGATGTTGGATGCGAAGCCATTTTCGCAGACGAAGACATGGAGCTGCTGGGTCGCTGCGGCCGTTATCTTGTTCCGATGGAAGAACGCGATACCCGTATCGGAGCTCGACGTGGCAAAAATGGCTGGGCCGAACTTTGTCAATGCGTTCAACCAGAACACGGGCCTAAACGGCAGCGAATTCACAGCGTTCGCTGCCGCTCTGGGCCTCAGAACGGAAGCGCCGCAAAACTTCATTCCGGCCGGCTACGAACAGTTGTTGAAGGCGCATGGCCCCCTGTGGATCGGCTCTCGATTGGACAAGGGGACAACGAAGTCCCGTCGCCATGTTCGTGTCCTGCGCGGCGTGACTGGAGACGGGACCTTCAACGGATCGACAGCGTGGGTTCTAGACCCCGCTGGCGGACGGGATTACCAAGCGACAATGACAAATTTTGCAAAAGAATTGGAAGAGATCGCAAAGGAGGAAATCGGAGATGGCAATGATCTATACCCACAAGTGATACATTTCTGATGAACAATTGCTTCCTTATTTATGAAATTCATTTTCCATAAACATTCCTGGACAGGCATGAGTGGGACCCA
This sequence comes from Azospirillum lipoferum, assembly GCF_024170005.1. Taxonomy (GTDB): domain Bacteria; phylum Pseudomonadota; class Alphaproteobacteria; order Azospirillales; family Azospirillaceae; genus Azospirillum; species Azospirillum lipoferum. The sequence goes on along the minus strand of NZ_JALJXJ010000027.1, from coordinate 76,454 downwards.
ACAAACCGGGAAGGGTCGCACACATCTCATTCCGTTGACCGGTAACTGCCTCAACGGCGCTTAACCGCGAAGGCCCAGCACATCCGCACCGATTTCATGCGGCTCGGGGCAGCTTGTCTGCGCTCACGTCAAAGCTGGCGTTCAAGCTCAATGTGCTGGACCGCATGCAACTGATTATGGTGACGCCGACATGCTGAAGGCCAAGCAGTTCGCAAGTCAAATCTCCCCGGGGCTGATGACGATCGACCGCCGCAGCTTCCTCGCCGGATCGACCAGCGTCGTCGCGCTGGGCGCGCTGGGCGCCATGCAGCAAGGCTACGCCGCCGAGCCCGGAAACGGCTTCATCATCCTACGCCTCTCCGAAGATGCCCGCCAGATTGTCATCCATCAGAGCAAGAAGGATGAAGTCAGCAAAGCTGTCGAGTTCTTCTGCAAGGGGGGCCAAGTGCTCCGCCTATATGCGGGACAGTTCGGCCCAAATGCCAAATTTGTTCTCGGCCGTCCTTTCCTCACACACGAGAATGAGCACATCATCTACATTGATGATGGCGCGGTCGGTGCCGCAAGCAATCTCCGCCAGGTCATCACACTGCGTCGCCCGTACGACAAGGCGTCGTGGACCATCTCGTTCGAAACCAGCATGTGGGGCGAGACGCAGGAGTTCGGCCCGGTGCCTTTCCTGGCCTTCGCCGGAGGAACGGCCAGATTCGTCAAGCGGATCGAGGCCCGGCACGTCGCCAGAGCAATGCCGTCCATTTCCGATGGACGCCTCACGGCAACCATGCACGGGGCTTGGACGGCGACGATCAATCGCAATTTCTCGGTCCAGCTTGACCGCATCGGCGCGACAGAAATTGTTGCGTTCGGCGGCAGGTTACGCGGCATCCAGAGCCTCTGCATGCAGTGGATGATCGACGATCTCACCCAAAAGGTCCCACTGGATTCCTGCGACTTCGTCGATGTGCGGACGGCGTCTACCGCCCTCCATCAAATTCGGTCAACCGGCTTTGCGTTCGACCAGCTGGATTACACCGACGCAGGCAAGCGGACGGTCCGGCTACTCTCGGCGGGGAAAGACACGCAAGCAGAGCTGCTGGTTTTGCACCGGCCGCAGCAGGGCATGCGGATACCCTCGATAGCGCGACTGAAACTCGCCCGTGCGCAACTCGAAGCGGGGATGGACAAGGCCCGTTTCGGGATGTCGCGGCTACGTGTGCGTGACCTTCTTGTCGTCGAAGCAAGGCAGGCGATGAACCCGCCGAAAGCCACCCCTATCCGTCTCGTGGTATCAGGCCATATCGCCGAGCCGGACCCAGTTGAGTGCCGCCTCGCTGCCGGATTGATCCAGCTGAGCGAGGTTGCGGCCGAGGAGAAGGCAGCACCCGCGGAGGCGCTGGTTAAGGGCACCCCATTGGAACGCACGTTCGACCGGTCCCTCGCACTTCTCGCGCCGAAGCGTGCGCATGAAGACCACGCCAGCGTCCACCTCGCCGCATACTTAGCCGATGGTCACGACCGTCCGACGCCAAACCTGCAAAGCATTGAAATCCGCGTGACGCTGCACGCGGTCGATACGGCGGTGCAAGGCGCGGATTGGAGTCGCCTGCGCTTCGGCGTGCCGCCGCAGACGATGAGCCGTGTCGCTCCGCAGAACCCGCCTTCGAAAGCACGGACCTCCTCGCCTGACAGGCCGCCTTTGCCGAAAGCGGCGACGACGCAGGGCGCACGGATCGACCTGCTGTATCCGATGCCAAGCAGTTTGCGTTCGGATGTCGACAGTGTCGCGGCGGTGTTCCCCGAGGACGGCGCGACCGTCGCCCGCATCGCGATGACCCGCGCCTGCCTCGACATAGGCGTCGGCGGGTCGCTGATTGATCTCCGATTCGGCTTCCGCGGCTTGTCGCTCGTGCTCGGCAAGGAAGCGACACTTGTCCCCGACAATACGGCCTGCGGCGTCATCGTGACCCCCAACGGGGCGGTCGTCGATACGAGACCGATCGTGATCCTCGAACTGCCGCCGCAGCATATTCTCGAGGAGTCATGGTTCCGTCCGGTCCAAATCCCAGAGGCCGACGCTCGCCTAACCCGAGCGCTGCAGCGGGCGAAACAGGTCATCAAGGCTCGGCACGGCAAGTACTTTCCATCCCCTCCTGACCCGCCTGTCTTACCAACCGAAAGCATCGCACGCCGACGTGAAGGTGACGCGGAGTCGGTCGATGCCTTCTATGCGCTTTGGCGCGCGTTTTTCCGCAACAAGAGCGAAAGCGACGGCACGCCGTTAGATTATTACGCGCCGCCGAACCGGCTGCACCTCGAAGACAATGAAGCCGGCAAGAGGATCGACGAGGCGGCGGCGAAATATCGGCCGCTGTTCGTAAGGGAGGTAGAGGCGCCTCCTAGAGCCCCGAATGATGTGCGCGCCCATCTCAGCGGTGGCAGCCGGCTCTCCTTTCGCCTGAATTGCGCGGCGGTGTCGGACGATCTCGGACCGCTCGACGGTCTGCCATTCTCATTATCCTCGCTCACCAATTTCGGGCGTCATGAGCCGGCGGTGACGCGGCGGGCCGAGGTTCTCGTCCGACCATGGCCGGACGGGGCCATGCCGCAGATCGCGGATGCGACGTTCGACAATATCGACGGCACCAACATTCTCGCCTTCCAGGGCATCGCTGCCGGCGCACGCACCGTTTTCGCCCACATGGAAGCGGTGACACGCGCGTTGCAGCGCACTCCCGAGCCGCACGAGACCGCCCTGGAGCTGATATCCCGCCTGATCTTCTCGACCTCGCAGCGGGCAATCTACCTGACCGATAGCGAGCCGCCGCCGGAACTGTTCGAGGCTGCGCAGACCGCCAAGTCGCCCGCATCGGCAAGACCGTTAGACGGTATGGCGGACGCGACGGTCCGTGACAACGAAGAGCTTCACCGCCTCTGGTCCATCCGCCTGCTGACGCGTTCGCTGGTTGGGCCGCAACCCGTCGACATGCGCGTCGTCGCGACGCCCGATTTTCGTCCGGAGGCCGTTCGCCCTTGGCCGAAGGGCAAGCGGAGCCCAGTGCACGGAGCGCCACCCTACGGCAATGCAGCGCCATGGATGATACCGCGTGCCGCTTCGGCGGAGACGGGAGGGAGGCCGCAGCCGGACAAGCTGAGCCTGCTTCAAAAGATCAGCGAGCTGATCGCGGGCGACAGGAGCGAAAAGCAGTGCGCGCGCGAATTTCGCACCGGCCTCAGCGCCAACGATCGCCATCAGCTGCTACTGTTGACCGGCGCCTACGGCCTTCCCGTCATCGGCAAGCGGCAATCGGATGGCAAGGGCAAGTGGACCAGGCTGATTGCCGATTCCGATCAGTTCGAGCCGCAACAATATTGTCTCGAAGAGCTCGATCCGGGACACGCGATCTATGCACCGAAAACGCTCGACGTTGAGGAGCTGTCGCTGTCCGCGCTCGGCGCGACGTTGCGCCATCGGACGCTGTTCAACCCGCCATTGCCCGCGCTGCTGCGTCGCGGCGGTGTGCCGGAAGCGTTCGAAGAAAGGCCGGCGTTCGACGGCCTGTCGATCGAGAAGTGGGAGCATCACAGCGTCCTCGGACGCGATGTGCTGGAGACCGTTTCCTACAAGGGATACCTGCTGCCGACAGGACACAAGGCGACGTTCGAGAAAAGGACGGAACGCGAGTACATCGCAACGAAAGATGGCGGCCTACGTGCCATGCTCGTCCAGCGTATGTACATCAAGGTCAACGAGCCGGTCCTCAAATTCAAGCGGCTCGAGCAGCCATATGAAGGACGGGCATGGCTGGATGGACCCATCGCCATCTCCATACCGGACGATGGCGAGATCGCCGATCCTTACACCCCCTCGGGCGGCCGCGTAGAAACCGAGGTGGGGCTGGCGTTCTGGCCGACACGCGCCAACAGTGACGAACTCGTCGCATTCAACATCAAGCCGAACGGAGGATTGGCTAAGGCGCCGTTGCTCTTCGTCGACAATATCGCGGTCGGCGACCCGGAGGTCCTCGGCAAGCTTGTCAAGTGTTACAACAAGACTGACGCGCCTCCCTCCGTCGACACGGTCAAGAAGCGCCTGTGGTCTTTCGGCAAGGCGAAACTGCGTTTCGCGGTTGGCCGCAATGAGGGTGACAGCGATCTCACCGTCCGCTCACTCGTCGTCCGCGCGAGCGGGCGGACCCGCGTCCTAGAGCCGTTCGATTCCTGGATCGACGCGAACGACGATTTCCGGTCAACGCCGGCGCTCGAAGGCGAAGGTCATCCGCCGTTCTTCCCGATGCTGCAGCATGCGGACCTCATTCTCGACGACATCGGCACGCTGACCGGCAGCAATCCACCGACCGTCCGGGCATACTATGACGGCCAATATGTTCGTGATGGCTTCGACGCCGCCGGCGCGACATCGCTTCGCAACCCGCTGAACGTCTTCATGCATTTCGGTTTGCAGTCTCCCAGGTACGAAATGGGGGCAAACGGCGACCGCACACCGCTCAACCGTCCTGAGCAGCCTCTGTGCGCGCTGAGCCTAAGGGGCCCCCTCGGCTTCTTCCAGCCGGAATTCAAACTGGATCGCGCCCGACCGAAGGCCCCCTTGAAGGACTTCCCCAGTGAAGAGGGAAGGCTGGTTTCGCTCGTCCATCTCTTCGGCGAAGAAGAAAGATCCGGAAGCGGCCCAGGAGTTGCGGGAGCACCCCTGCTGTCCACAACGCCAGCAGCACCTCAGCCGGGTTGGGACAAGACCCTCGAAATCGCAGGAAACTGCTTTCCGCTCGAGGCGAAGGCGTTCTGCGGCACCGTCACCTTCAAACAGCTCTTCAAGCTCGTCGCCGCGACGGGCGTTCTCGACGAGATCCTACCGGCGCTAGAACAGGCGGTCACCTTCGGCCTCGCCGTCGAGCGGGAAATCGGCGAGGCCCTTAAGCTGCTCAAGGACCGCGTGCTGATCCCGACCTCGGAGGTGCTGGCCGCCTTCGAGGCGCAATGGCGGACCCTCGACCAGACCGTGAACCAGGGACTTGGGCGACCCGCTCAGCCTCGCCCGCTGATAGACACGGTTTTTCCGGAGATCGCGGCCAGCAAGCACTTGCTGCGCCTCCGGCTCGACGAGGCCATCGCCGAGGACGACCCGCTTCGCATTCCAGGCCGCCTTTCCAAGCTCCACGTCGCCGGCAAGCGGCTCATCGGGGCGCTGTCCGACCTTGCGCGCCATCCGGCGGAAACGCTCGCCGCGAGCATGCGGACATTGCTCGACGAGAAAATGGGGAATGTCCGCCGGCTGCTGGATGCCGTCGGCCTGCCGCCGGGCATCGTCGAGGCGCTGGCCGAGATTCCGCAGGACCAGGATGCTGCGCGGGACTGGGTGGCTAAGCAGGCCGCCGACATCGTGGTCGACGAACTCGCGGGTCGCATACCGGACCGGCTGCTGCTCCTGCCATGGCCCGTGGTGCAGGCGGCGGGCGCCGAAGCGGCCGCGCTGAAGCAAATCTTCGACGACACCTTCCGGTCCGCGCCGCTGGACCGTGTGGCCCTGCTTTTGGCGATCAAAGCAATCCTGGCGAACCCATCGGATGCGACACTGGCAGGTCTCGCAAACGCGTTGGTCACGCCCCTGCAGGCGCGCGTGCAGACCGTACGGGATGCGATCCAAGCCCATGCCGATATCGGGGCGGCGACGAAGGCTAGGGCGATCTCGCTTCTCGATGTTTACGACCGTCAACTGCAGGACGTCCAAACGCGCGTCGATACCCCGCTGAGCAAGGCGGTCATCGGACGCCTGAGGGCGGAACACGAACGCCTCTCCAGGCTGGATGAGGCGTTCGGGCAGTTGAAGGGAGCCGCCGAAGCCCGGAACCTCTCCAGCGTGCTCACAAGCCTTGCCGCGATCGCGTCCCTCACCGGGCTCACGGGAAAAGCGGATGAGGTCGCAAAACTGGCGGGTGCTCTCGACGAGGCGGCGAACGGATATGCCGAACACATAACGCAAGCGCTTCCAAAACTGCCGAGCATCCCGGAGCCGATCCGTGCGGCCTGCCAGCGGTGGCGGCAGGACGGCAAGACCGACGCCATCGTCGCACTCGCTGGTCTCGACCAACCCTTGGCCTCGATCCGCGAGATGATCGTAGGCGCCGAGAAGGTCCGGAAAGCGATCGAGGACACGCCGAAGGGCGTCAGGGCGGTTTTCGAGGCCGAGCGGGCCGAACTGGCCAAGTATCCGGGCGCGCCGGTGGAAGCGATCGCGCAGGGAATCCAGGCCACCGGGGCGTACATCGGCAATCCACCGGGTTCGCAAGGGGGCCTCAACGATACGGCAGACCTCTTCTGCGGCGTGGTGAATTTCCACGACGCGGCGGAGGCGCTGCGTCACGCACTCACTGAGAAGCGGCTCACCCAGCCGGCAACTGTCCAGGTCGCGGCGCTGGCGGCACGGGATGTTCTGCATAAGGGCATACAAGTGCCGCTGGACAGCATCCTCGATCGCACCACCGGCTATATCAAGAACGAAGGCGCCTTCCTCTCCTCCGCAGCACTCCTTGGCACGCTCGCGGGTATTGCGAATGATACCGGGACGGCAGACGCGGTCAGGGATGCGGCAGAGCGTCTGCGCGTTCAGCTCGAGGCCTTCCAGGGGGAGACGGCCGGGCTGGCCGAGAGCCTGCTCCTTACGCTGAACGATGTTTTGGCGATTCTGGAACAGGCGGTTCGCAAGCCGCTGACAGCTATCCGGGACAAGCTCGCGGCTGCGGTCGCCACAGTTCCGAAGGAGTTGTGGGACGGTCGGTCGCAGGATCTGTTCGAGTCTGCCAGGAGCGAACTGGACAAACTCGGCGAGCAAGTTTTCGCCCCGTTCGCGACGTCGCCGGATCCTGGATCGCCGGTCGACCGGCTGCTCATGGCGACCAGGAATGGCGTGCCGCTGAAAAAAGTGCTCAGCGACGGCCGCTTTTTCGGTTCTGTGGACCAATCCGTAACGACGATCGACGCCACACTCCAGCAACTGTTGCAACATACCAAGGAGCGGATCGAGGGCCTGCCGCGAGCGGCGCTGGTGGCTCTGGACGCACCCGCTACGGCCCTTGTCGGCGCCGGTCGGGGTGGGCTGCGCGACGTTTACAACCAACTCATCGGAGCGCGCAACGAGCTGAGCGCCTGGCTCGAAGCCAATGCGACCTGGATCCCGTCGAACTTGCGCGACCGCACGTTATCGCCGCCGGAGGGGCCGGAGGATGCGCTGGTCGCCGAACGCGATCGGATCGCCAACTTGCCGACCGACACGCCGATTTCCGATCCCGGCCATCGAGCGCAGATCGTCGCCTTTGCACAGCAGTTCGTCAACGGGCCGCCGGCGCCAGTGCAAATCGCGAAAGGAATCGCTGTTCTTGTCGAACAGGTTGTCCGCGGCGATGTGCTGTCGCTCATAGACGTCACCGCGTTGCGCGAGGAGATCGAGGATCGGCTGAGCGCGCTGGTGCCGACCAAGCGCACGATCGGTTACCGCTTCGGCGTGAACCTGAAGGCGGGTGAGGCGGGGGATATGTTCTCGCCCAAGCCCGGCACACGTTTCGAGGTCGGTTTCCGCTCGGAGATCGATCTGCTCCACCCTGACCGCTTCACCTTCGAATCCACCGGCGCGATCGGTCCGTTCGATGTCAGGCTGGTTTCCTTTATCGGCATTGATGCCATCACGCTGATGTTCGCGGGAGCGAGCTTCCGCACCGGGCACGGCGTGCAGCCCTCGTTCGACTGCAATTTTAGAGACTTCGAAATTGGTCCGGCCCTCAAATTTCTTCAGGAACTGCAGCAGTCGCTGTCGATCGGAAGCTCGGGAGCGACGATCAGGCCGCTGACATGGACGTCGGGATTGCGCGTTGGCTACGCGCTCGATCTCGGCGTCGTTCCGCTCGGGTCGATGAGCTTCTCCAATGTTTCGGTGGCGCTCGGCGCCGATCTTCCCTTCACCAATGACGAGGCGGTCTTCAGCGTCTCGATCGGCAGACGGGAGGCGCCGTTCGGCGTGAACGCGACACCCTTCGCCGGCTTCGGGTACCTGGAGATCCTCGCCACCGCCGAGGCCATCGTCGGCTTCGAATTCGGCCTGTCGTTCGGGGTCGGCGGTGCCTACAAGATCGGTCCGCTGGTCGCACAGGGACAGGTGGACGCCGGGTTCGCGGTGCGGACCATCGAAATCCGGGGCAAGCGGGCGACCGAGATTTCCGGCACGTTCTTCGCCGGCGGGTCGGCGTCGATCTGGATCTTCTCGTTCAGCGCCAGCCTGTCGGTCCGGCTGACCCACAACTCCGCTGACGGAGGCATGCGCGGCGAGGCCGTCTATTGCTTCGCGTTCAAGGCCGGCTTTGTGAAGTTCAGCTACCAGGTCCGTGTCGCTTATGGGCAGGACGCCCTCGGTGGCGGATCGAGCGGCACGACGCAGAGAGCCATGCTGGATGCGCCGTTTCCCAATGCGCAGGACGGGTTGGTTCGCCTCGCCCAGGCGGCTACCGGCACGGTCATCGACGCAGACCCCGTCCCAACCCTGGTGGCAACGAACGCCGTCACCGCCAAGAACGACGCCGATCTGATGTGCTTTCCCGAAAGCACAGACGCGACTGCCGATGTGAAGCGGATGGACGAGGATTGGACGACCTACTCCGGTTACTTCGATTATGAGCTGCTGAAGGACTTCCGATGATCAACGTCGTTCCCGTATTCCGGATCGTGCCGAACGGCGTGGTGAAAGGCGACAAGGACAATCGTCTACGCGTCACCGTGCTGGCGACCCCCGTCGTCCAATCCGGCCCCGGAGAGCTGAGCTTGGAACAATGGCCAAGCCGGATCGCAGCGTGGTTCGAAAAGAGCGACTACACGCTCGACCTGACGCTCGAGCCCGCCGAGGCCGGCGGCGCGGTGCGTCCAGCCTGCACGGGAGAGGGATGCCGGGTCAGGGCCGATCTCATCCCGCTGCGTCGTGCCCACGGGAAAAAGCATGCAAAGCAATGGGACGGCATCGTCAAACTCTGGCAGGCGGCGATTCAGCACGCCGGCACGTTCGATCTGCTGGCACAAGCGCTGATCCATTCGAACGGGAACCAGGCTTTCCACGTCCAGATGGAAACGCCGCTGCCCGTAGGCGACGAACTGGAGAAGGCGGTCGAGCATGGAGTGGGCGACGACGGATCCATCAAGGAAACAGGCTCTGGTCAGGGAACCACCGAGACGGTCGCCACGGTCCTGTCGATCAGCCACGCCGACTTTGCGGAACTCCTGCAAACCAAGCGCGGCGAGAGGGTCTGCCGCGCACTAGCCGACACGCACATCCCGATGGTGCGCGGCGATGCGATGAAGACGAAGCAGGTGGAACGAAAATTCCAGAATCCGTCGGAGTCTGCGGTGATGGACAAAGACAAGCAGAAGCTCCTCGTGCGCGAGCTTCTCAAAAAGCGTCTCGCCGCTGCAATGAACGGCACCGCAAAGGCAAGGAGTGAAGCGAGTGTCCAATTCGAAAGAATCCGCACCGAACTGGAAAGCACAGCTTGCGTGGTACCTCCCGAGAATCCCCAATTTCCTCTCAAACCAACGGAAACGGAACTCGTCGCCGCGCAGCAGTACGGCAGCGCGCCGCAAAATGGATCCCTTACCGGGTCCCCGGACGAGCGCGATGCGGTGGCCCAGGCATTCTACGCGCTGCAAACGAGCCCGACATTGTCCCGCGTGTTCGGCCTCGCCTTCGATGCTGAGATCGTGATCAACAAGGCGGCGGAACTGCCGAACGCTCCAGACAGCGGCTTTGCCTATGCCTTTGTCTGCCCGGACGTGGATACGTGCAAACAGTCCAAAGGCGCGACTGCGGTGCGCATCCGCTTCGAGCAGGGGAAGGCGAAGGAGTTCCTGCCGGCAACTCGCGCCGAGATGATCCTGAGTTCGGATTGCGATGAGAAGCTTCGCAACCGCTGGCTGGATGGCCGCGATCAGCGGGACGGGCTGGTGCCGATGGGTGCGTCGCTCGCGAACGCGCAGCGCTTCCAGCTCACCTCGCTGGATGTTCGACGGGCGATCGACCAGTCGCTCGATGCTGATAAGACCGACACCACAGGGGAGAAGGTCCGCGCGTTGTGCGATGCCGGGCAGCGGTACTCCACCGTCGGCTTCGCGTTCAACGACCGGCGGCGCAGCATCGGGGTGATGGAGGAACTCGCGGTCGTCGAGCAGCACCGCACGGATCCCGCCAGAGCCGGGACACTTTACGCGGAGGATCTAGCCGTCGGTCATGTCATCGACGTGCGGGTGGAGGAGCAGCGATCGGACGGCAAGCCGGGCAAGACCAGTGCCTGGCGCTGTCTGATGGAACGCCACGTCGAATTCGGGCGGTTGGAGGAATTCGATGAAGTCGTCCCTGAATTGGTCGGCAGACGTCGGTCGGCCCGCCGGATGGATCTCGAGCGCGACCTAGTTGCAGCGGCAACGCGGGTGTTGCCGAATCCGGCGCTCTATCCGCAAGCCCAAGCCGGCACGGCCGCACCGCCCGAAGCTTCGTCGCCCCCTGCGAAGCGGTTTGTCGATCTCATTGTCGAGGAAGCGGTCGCCATCTGGACGGGTGCGCCAAGGGGGGTAGACACCGGTGCAACGGCGAGCCGGGTGCCGCAGCGTGCCATGAGCGGCATGGAGAACAAGGCATGTTCCTCACAACCCAAGCCGCCGATCGTGCGCACACTCGGCCTTCCGGGTCCCAGAGATGCCGGCCGGGAACGCCGGCCGCCACCGCTGCGCTACGGCGTCGCCTACCGTTTTGCGATGCGGTGCGTCTATGCGGGTGGCGGCGGGCTCACGCTCGACGAAGCCGGCGCCGTGATCCAGAAGGAACCGAAGAGGCCCTATCTGCTGCCCGTGCACGGTCCGAGAACATGCCGGCGCAACGAATCGATTCTTCGGCCCGACGTGCTGATGCTGGCCGATGATGCGCGCCGCGGACATGGTGTCATGGGCTTCGAGAACAGCCTCGATGTCGTGCTGCGCTCGCCGAACGGCACGCTCCAGGCAGACAAGATCTTTTTCGCGAAGGATGTCAAAGAAACGAACCCCTACCCGCTCGGCACGCGCACCATGCCGACCCGGTCAACGCGCATCATCATGCCGCCGGTCGTTGGCATGGAGGATGCGGCACGACATGGGATGTTCGATGGCGCTGGTGGCGATGACAATTGGCGTCGGGGCGCGATGCCGATGCTCGACTATCGAGGCGGATATTCCAAATGCCGCGAGGTGACAGAGAGCGGTTGGAACGCCGATGACGTCCTCGTCACTCGGGAAATGCCGAGCTTCGATACCGGGCACGGCGTCGCCATATTCAAGCTGCGACCAGCGCGCGATGAGGTCCCCGTCCGGGAACGCTTCTTTCCCGATCCAGCGGCGCGCGCCCTGGTCATTCGTGTGCTGCGCAACGGCAGCAAGAACTATCTGCCGGACGAAGCGGCGATCATTCCATTCTACACACGCGGCTCGAAGGATGCACCGCTTCAGTCGAAGGATTACAGCAGCGTAAGGCCGATCCGATTAAATTTCGAAATCGCCGCGCCAAGCGCGGACATGTGCATATTCGATCAGGGTTCGGTGCCGCTTCGCGACAACGGCTTGTCGGTTCAAGCCGCAAGCGTCGTCATCAAGCTGGCCGCCTCGGACGACCTCCATGTGCACATGTGGTGCATTCCCGACGAGGGGACGCTCGAGAGTCAGTTTGCCCTGGTCGAGTATATGACGAGTTGCGGCGAAAAGAGTGCCGCCGCAAAGCTGCTCAGGCACGTACGGAAAAACGGCCCCGTGCCGGAACTGGCGGCAGTCGAGTCCATCACGGCGACGCATGCGATCAACCGGCCGGCCGCTGACCCGATCATCAGGATGCGCTCGGACGTGGTCGACCGTCTGCCTCCGGCTCAAGTGACGCCTCCTTCACCCCCGGCGCCGGGCACCCCGGCCGTTGAGACACCGCCGGAACACACCGGCTTCCTGCTAGACGGGACGATGACGCTCGACACCGCGAGTACAGACACGTTCGAAATCTACATCACCTGCGCCGCGCCTTCCGACGAGATGGATAATATCAACCTGGAGCGAAGCCTGTCGAAGCGACGCGCCGGCATGTGGCCAAAATATCCAGATCCTCGTACGGGCGAGGAAAAATATCTGAATGCGCGCGAGCTGTTCGGTTTCGATGTTGCGGACAATTTTCGTGTGACGCTGCCAAAATCGACCGTGCTGTTGGCGCGTGGAGATCAGCTTCCGCCACCGGAAGACGGGACGTCCACATCGGAGCTGGAGCTTGCGGAGATCTTGCGCGCTGGCTTGAAGCAGGCAGCGGAAGAGAATGCCGAGACATCCGGCGATAAGAAGCTCCGGAAGGTCGCAAGCCCTTTCGTGTTCCGCGACGAGAAAGCGCGCCGGCTGCAAATCCGTGTTGTGGCAATCGGGCGGCATGCGTCGAAGTTTCAGATCCCAGCTACTTTCGCGGCCGAAGCTGGTAGACGCCAGCAGCGACGATCGATTCCGCTAAACCCGAGCGAACAGTGTCGAGTTGGCGAGGCGGACAAACTCATCTGGCTCAATGCGGCCATGCGGCCGCTGGTGCCGGTGTTGAACTCCTGCGAACCCAGCTTCTCGGTGCGCCGCCTGCACCCGATCGGCACGACGATGACGCTCGTCACCTGCCAGCCGAACGTTCGCATCCGCATGCCACGCCCGTGGTTTTCTTCCGGCGAAGACGAACTGCTCGGCGTCGTCGTCGCTCTGGATGAAGACAAGCTTTCACCATCCCCGGTGCCCCCGGATCGCGTGGTCAGCCGCTGGGGTTCGGACCCGATCTGGCAGAAAATGCCCGGCGAACTGCATCTGCGCGGCACAAGGAATTTTGACCTCGAGCGGTGTCGGCATCGACACCGCGTCATTCCCAAATACGACCTGCCCGTCGGTCCGCCAAATGAACCGACGAAGCGGACTCAGCGCACTACCCTCATCCTATTCGAGCCGCATTTCGACGTCGACCGGCAGGAATGGTACGTCGATGTTCCCCTGCGCGAGAGCGTCAGCGCCACTCCGTTCGTTCAGTTCGTTCTCGTCCGCTATCAGGAGCATACCAGCTCGCGCTTTCCTAAGACTTCCGAGCCCGTAACGACCCAGGCGCAGGTGATGCCAAAACGCGAAATCGAAGCATACTGCTTGGACCGTGGCGGTGACTGGCACGTGTCCGTCACGATGCGTGGACTTGCCAACCAAGGGCCATACGTCTCGCCGCGCCTCGCTATTCCCGAACTTGTCCGGCCACGCCTTTCGCTCCGACTTTACCATGAGGATGTCAATCCGAAGAGCTCGTCTAAAGATCGGCGGCATCGGGTCGACGTGATTACCGACATCGAGCGTCGCCTTCGGCTCGAAGAGGGAGAGCCCTGGTACCAGATCGAATCCGGTCAAATGGAATGGAGGCTCGAGACGACGATCGACAAGGCACGGCGGGAGTCGCTTGGCCCCGGCAATTACGTCGCCTACCTGACCGAGACACAACGGTTCATGCCGGCAACCTACGCGGAAGAGCCCGTTACCTGGGACGATATGAACAGGGAGGAGACGCTGGTCACCACGGGGGCGCGCTTCAGTCTTCGTATCGATCTACGTACGCCCACAATTGTATGAGGCGGCGGCGGTATCACGGGAACGGTGGCGGCGTGCCCGTGGCGGCATTATCTTGCTCGGCTGTCGCCTCTCTCTGCATTGTCACGCGAACTGACCCGGTCTGTAAATCCGCTGACTGCATCACGCGGTTCTGTTGCAAAGCCTGACGTTGGTCGCGGAGAACCGCGGCATCAGCGCTGTCAGGTGGCGATCCCGAACAGGCCTACGATGAAGGTCGCTTGGGCCGGCATGTGGTTGGCGGGAATGGCGGCGACTTGCCCTTTGCGCACCATGGCCAGGATCTCGTAGCCGGCGATCGTCCGGCGTGCGGTGTGGAAGCTTTTGAACCCGAGCCCCGGCCGCACCAGCCGTTTGATCCGCCGGTGGTCCTGTTCAACGACATTATTCAGGTATTTCACTTGGCGCAGCTTGGCGAAGCGCCACAGCTCGCCGGCCTTCTTCATCGTCTTGGTCGCACTTGGGTAAGCCGCGTCCTTGTCCAAGGTGAGGGTGCGCTGGTTCACGGTGTGCGCTTGCTTCAGCGCCTTGCGGAAGAAGCGCCGGGCGGCCGCGGCGTCGCGCTTGGCGCTGAGCAGGAAATCGATGGTCTGCCCACATGCATCGACGGCGCGGTACAGGTACACTCACCGACCCTTCACCTTGACGTAAGTCTCATCGACCCGCCAGGAGCCGGTCGTCGTGCGCAGATGCGGGCGCAGCCGCTTGTCCAACTCCGAGGCGTAGGCCTGAATCCAGCGGAAGAGCGTCGTGTGATCAACCGCCACGCCGCGGTCGGCCAGCATCCGTTCGAGGTCGCGGTAGCTGATCGGGAACTGCAGGTACCAGCGCACCGCCCACAAGATCACCTCGGCCGTGAACTGCCGACCCTTGAACGGATTCTTCTTGGACCTCATCACCCTGTCACCCAAGCCGCCGAAAGGTGCCGCGTTTTACCCGATATCTGGCCCATCGAAAACGCGCAACAGAACCTTCGCTCTCGCGGGCGCGCTCACGGGGGGGGGGTGCGTTTGCCGGCGTCTGATCGGCCGGGGAACCGCTGGTGGCGGTGCCTTCCACCCCTTCACGGCCGCGGGTCAATTGTTCCAAGCGGTCCGGCGTCGCGACCAGCCGCTCGTCCTGTCCCGCATTGCCCCACCATTGGCCACCGGTTTCAAAGCTGTCCAGGCACTCGAGCATCCACTGCCTCCACAATCCGGTGGCGCCCTCGGGGCAATGGAAGACCGCGCCGCGTTCGGGCGGCGGTTCGCTCACCTCGTAGGCGATGCCGTGGCGTTCGGCATAGCCGACTGCCGCCTCCCGGCTGGGGAAGCGCAATTGCACATGCCGCAGCGGTTCGTCACCGCCGCACCAGCCCATCAAAGGCTCGATGAACTGGGCCGAGCATGGCTGGAAGCTCAGCACCCAGTCGCAGGCGCCGGCGCGGCCCGCCATGGTGGTGCTCCGTCCGGCTTGGCGAATGATGGCCGTCGCGTTGGCCGGCAGGTCCGATGACCGTACCGCGGCTGTGCCGTCGTTGGCCGCCTGGGGCTGGGGCGTGATCCCCCGCTGCGGGCCGAAAGTCCACGTCACATGATCAAAGGAACGATTCGCCGCACTGATCGTCTCGTCGTTTCTCCACATGACATCCTCCCCAATCCGGGCAACGCCGGCACGCCGCCCTCGCGTGGACGGGCGGCGTGCCTTTCCGGGTCAATGCGCGTTGATGGGGATGCGCTTGGCCTTGCTCGCCGTCTCCGGCGATTTGGGCAGAACCACCGTGAGCACGCCATTCTTGAACGAAGCGCCGATCCGCTCTTCATCCACGTCCGGCCCCACGGAGAACGAGCGCTGGAAGCGGCCGTAGAACCGCTCGCCGTGCAGATGGCCTTGGTCGTCGTACTCCGCCTTCTTCTCGCCCTTGAGGGTCAGCACACCGTCCTGGACGGTGAGTTCGACGTCCTTCTCCTCCAGGCCCGGCAGTTCGGCGGTAACCCGGTACTCCTTGTCCGTCTCGACGACGTCCATGCGCGGCCAGACCATGCCGCCGAAGCCGGCGAACGGCAGACGGCCGTCGAAGCTCCGGAACATGTCGTCGAAGAGCCGGTTCATCTCGCGGTGCAGCGAGAGGAAGGGATCCATGACCTCGCTGCTCCGCACGCCGGGGCTCCGTTCGCGGCCCCAGGGAATGAGATCGCGTACGCTCATATCAGCCTCCATCATGCGAATTCGCCTGCTGGCGCGCCGCCCTGTATCCGGCCCACGCGCGTGGGCAGGATCGGCGGCGCGCCACCCCGCGGTCACGCCGCCTTCTTGGTTTCTTCCGGCTGGGAGTCAGCTGCTTTGGCTTCGATGGCCTTCGGCTGCTGCGCCTGACCGATCTGGATCTTGCGCGGTTTCATCGCCTCCGGGAGCTCGCGGACGAGGTCCACGGAGAGCAGACCGTTCTCCAGGTTGGCGTCCTTCACCCGCACGTAGTCCGCCAAGTCGAAGCGGTGCTCGAAGGCGCGGGTCGCGAGGCCATGATGCAGGTACTGGACGTTGTCCTGCTTGGCCTTCTGCCCGGCGACCACCAGCAGGTTGGGCTGCGTGGTGATCGACAGTTCGTCCGGTTCGAAGCCGGCGACCGCCATGGTGATGCGGTAGGCGTCCTCACCGGTCTTCTCGATGTTGTAGGGCGGGTAGTCGTCCGCCGCCTCGAAGCGCGCGGCGCCGTCGAGCAGGTCGAACAGGCGGTCGAACCCCACGGTCGACCGAAACAGAGGGGCAAAGTCGATGGTGCCCATAGCCACATCCTCCTCGTGAGCAACATGGATACGAGCGCGCCACAGCGCGGCGCTCGGTCGGCCGGACCCCATCCGGGCGCCCGGCGGACTTCGAGTTAGGAAAAGCGCCACCTCCGTTCAAGGGGGGATCTCCGAACCGTTGCGGCATCGGCGTAGCTCGCCCGCGGCCCGGCATCCATGCCGCCGCTTTGAGCGGTTCCCGTGCCGGTTGGCAGTCCGTCTCCTGCCGAGGCGCCGGTGCGGACGGGGTGATCCGCACCGGCCCCAGGCTGTGCTCAGCCCCCGGCGGCCCGCCGCCGGCGGTACTCGGCAACCGGAAGACCGCCCACCCCCCAATTTTCCATCTCCACCTCCTCGATGACCACGAAGGTGGAATCGAGCGGCTTGTCGAGCACATCCAGCAGCAGTTGGCTGACACCCTCGATCAGGGCCGCCTTCTCCTCGGCGGTGGCCGCGCCGCGGTCCGGCGCGGAGCCCTCGCGGGTGATCTGGATCGTGACCATCGGCATGATGTCGTCCTCGTGTTTTGTGGCGCGTTTTTGCGGCGCGAAGGCCCGGATCACCAATGGCCGGCGTTCTGGCCGCCGTCCACGTGCAGGATCTCGCCGGTGACAAAGCCGGCGCTCTCCAGGTAGAGGACCGCCTCCACGATGTCACGGATCTCACCCATGCGCCCCACCGGGTGGAGCTTTGCCAGGGCATCGTGGGTCTCCGGCGCGTGCATCGGCGTCTTGACGACGCCGGGCGACACCGCGTTCACCCGGATGCCCTTCGGCGCGTACTCGATGGCCAGCGACTTGGTGGCGGAGTTCAGGCCCCCCTTGGTCAGCGACGCCAGCACCGAAGGGACGCCGGCGATCGGCTGGTCGACCAGGCTGGTCGTGATGTTGACGATGTGGCCGTGGCCCCGCTCCAGCATTTCCGCCGCGACGCACTGCGAGATGTGGAAGAACCCCGCCAGGTTGGTCGCCAGCACCGCTGCGAAATCCTCGACGGTATAGTCGGTGAAGGGCTTGGCGAGAAAGATGCCGGCATTGTTGACCAGGGTGTCGATCCGGCCGAAACGCTCCAGCGCCGCGGCGATCACCCGCTCGGCGACCGCCGGATCGGCGATGTCGCCACCGACGGCCAGGATGTCCGCATCGCCGCTGGCCTTGATGGACCGGGAGTTGGCGACGACGCGGTAGTTGCGGTCGCGGTATGCCCTGACCAGACCGGCGCCGATGCCCTGCGACGCGCCGGTGATGATCGCGACCTGCTGTTCGGTTCCCATGATGTGCCTCGATGATGGGGGGCTGGCTCGATTGCCGCCGTCGCCCCATCATCTACGCCGTTCCGTATTGCGGCTGAATGGCCGCCCAATGGCAGACACTCTTCCGCGAACCGATGCAATCGACCGCGTCAGCGCTCGGCGTCGGCCTTCAGCCGGGCAAAGGCCGTGCGCAATCTGGGCACGGCGAAATCGATGAAGGCGCGCACCTTGGGCGTCGAGAGGCGGCCCTCAGGCGCGATCAGATGCACGGGCAGCGGTGCGTGCTCGGCATCCTTCAGAACGATCTCGAGCTGTCCGTCACACACCTTTTCGGCGACGTGATAGGTGAAGAGCCGGACCACCCCATGTCCCTCGACCGCCGACGCCACGGCGGCGCGCACACTGTTGACGACAAAGCGCGGAGTGAACGACACGGTCCGCGGAACCGCGGACGCGCCGACCGGCGGGAAGCTCCATGAATCCAGCCCGAAATGGGTCATGGCGATGATCCGGTGCTTGGCGAGATCGGCGGGCTGTTCGATGGGCGGGTGCGAGGCGAGGTAGCGCGGCGCGGCGACGACGACGCGCCGCACCTCGCCGACGCGCACGGCGACCATTGACGAGTCCGGCAGGTGGGCGATCCGCAACGCGACGTCGATGCCTTCGTCGATCAGGTTTGCCGGCCGGTCGAGAAGGTACAGCTTCGCCGAAACCGCCGGGTGGGCGTCGAGAAAGGCGTCGAGGATCGGGCGCATGATCTCCTCGCCACCCACCACCGGCGCGGTGATGGTCAGCGTGCCGCGTGGCGCCGATCGCTCGCCGGCGGCTAGCATGTCGGCCTCCTCCAGATCGGTGAGGATGCGGCGGCACACCGCCGCGTACCGCTCGCCCGCCTCGCTCAGCCGGATCGACCGCGTCGTCCGGTGCAGCAGCCGCACCCCGACATTGGCCTCCAGCAGAGCCAGCGCCCGGCTCACCGCTGCCGGCGATCGGCCCAACCGCCGCCCCGCACCGGCCAGACTGCCTTCGTCCAGCGCGGCTACGAACACCTTCATCGCGTCGATGCGGTCCATGATTGTGCCGTTTATCGGAAGGCTGACTGCCGCACTGTAGGCATTCCTCGACAATTGGCAATGACGTACCTGTTCCGGCGTTACGGGAAAACACCCTGGCAGCGGCTTCCAGTTCGGCCACCCGTGCCGCCAGACGTTCGATCGGTGCCGCCTGTTCAAGGAGCAGGGCGTCCTTCTCGGCGTCACCCAGGCGATAGCGCGGCGACCGGTCATGGAGACGTTAACTCATATCCCGAGCTGCCGCGCAGCACCCGATCCCCCAGACCGGTGAGCAATCAGACCGGTGAGCAATCACGATGGACGGTCCGGCCTGATGAAAATCCTGAGATATATGCATCAAAGACGAGAGTGCGGTGGCTCATCCGCGCTTGACGCGCGATATGGGATCGCCAACCGTATCCAGGGCCGGGACGAGTGACCGGTTCCCGCGCCCGTCTCTATTGGGAGAATCGCATGGCATTCGTTCAACTGCCGACCATCCCTCCGTATGGAACTGTCGCCGTCGATGCGGACAAGGTTTTCGCCATCGTGCCTGACCTGCCCGTTGACAACGTGCAAAACGCCGTTTTGCTGTTTGACGGGAACCGCACGATCACGGTCCTGAAAACGCCTGACGAGGTTGCCAACCTGCTTGGACCGAACTTCAGGAAACTCCAGGCGCTTTCGACGGACCAGTCCAGGATCTTCATGTACATCAACCGCAGCATGGTGCGCTTGATCCGGCCGCACGATACCGTGCCGGGGGCTGTACATATCTTCTCGGTCGATCGCCAGTTGGCGGCCATCGGCGACGTCCAGACCGTCACGGCCATGCTCTCCTGAGGTTCGCCTCGACCAAATGAAAGGGGTGGGTTTGTGTAATGCCGCCGGGGGGGGACTCTTGACCGGATTGGGAAACTCGCCTCATAGTGGTCGTCCCGATCACGGAACCAGTCAGATGCTCGCACTGCGCCACCCCCATTTCCTCTTCGGTCGCCACGGCATCGGCCGTGGGGGGCGGTCGCGCGCGGTGGTCGAGGGTTCCCGGGAGAGCTGAACGGGATTTTCGGATCGAACCGGCAGCGGGGCCGCCCATCGTAAGATGAGGCGGCCCCGCTGCTTTTCGGGCCGTGGATTCCGACAGCGCCGATCCGACGTTCGCTTCAGTTTCATCACATCACCCGGGAGCTTCCCGGCACCAGACAGGAGAAGACACATGCTGCGAGGTACGCGCACCCTTATCGGCGACCAGGCCCGTCTCTATACCGATATCCTCGATCGCCTGCGGAGGTCGGTTCACTGAGGCGGGATTTGAGGAAATTATTCTGCCCTCCATCTGCGAAGCCGAAACCTTTCTCAGGAAGATCGGCCCGGACAAGGAAGGGCAGATGTGGACTTTTGAGGACCGTGGTGGACGCAAGGTCTGCCTGATCCCGGAAGTAACGGGTATGATTCAAAAGCTATGGCGCGAGGAGTGGGCGATTGCGCGCGGGCGCAAGGAACCGAGGCGGCTCTTTTATGCGCAGCGTTGCTACCGCTACGAACGCCCCCAGCGCGGACGCTACCGCGAATTCACCCAATTCGGTATCGAGATCCTGAACGGCGATTGCGCGATGGATCGAGAAGAGGCAACCGGACTGCTGCGGGCCTGCCTCGATAGCTTCGAAGGCCTTGAGTGGGTCTATTCGGACGGTGTGAAGCGTGGCCTCTCCTATTACGTGGAAGACGGTTTTGAAGCCGAATGCCCTGCACTCGGTGCGCAGAAGCAGATTGCAGGCGGCGGCCGTTACGCCGAAGGCATTGGCTGGGCGATCGGAATCGACCGCCTGATGCTTGGGTGGAGGCCGGAACTTTTCGATTGAGACCGATGCAGAGGGTGCGCCTCGGTCCGCGTGGCTGGTGTGCACCTTTCCGCGACAGCGGGGCCACCAGCAGCCGACCGGTGGCCTCCGCCTTTCGCGACATCGCTTCGATCGGCCGTCTGCAGCGCCTGCTCCAGGATCGCTGTTGTCCAGGGTGTCGGCCAGCCTGACCCGGATCGCCGCGATGTTGCCGGATGCGGCGATCCTTCGGAGCCCTCGCTCAGGAGATCGAAACCGACGACGAGCAAGTTGGCTTCACTTGCGCATCGATCTCCCACACGACCCGGCGGCGCCGCGCCATGGTCCGCATCGGCGCGATCCGCCTGAGGGTCAGGATCCGGGGACGGAGTTCAACCGCCGCAGGCCTTCGTCAGCTCATCCCCGGCCGCCTTCAATTCCGGCCGGATCCTTTCGGCATAGTCCGCGGTCAGCCGGGTGACCGGGCCGGACAGCGCGAGGGCGCCAAGGAGGCCGCCGCCCGGCCCGAACACCGGCATTGCCAGTGACGCGGCATGTGGATCGGTAACGCCACTGGTATAGATCGGCACATCGATCTTCGGCGCGACGCGACCGACGTCGAAATGGCGGAGCACCTGGGCAATGGCGGATTTGTCCATCGGGCGGAGGTCGCCGGACTGCACATGCATGCGAATCGGGCTGGCGCTCTCGACGCGGAACAGACAAAGGCGCTGTTCGCCGCGCCGCGTGTAGAAGGACGCGGTCTCCCCGGTCGAGCGCGCCAGCCGCTCCAACACCGGCGTCACATGGTCGGCAAGGCCGAAGGCATGCTGGTAGCAGGCGGCAAGCCGCATCACCTCGGCATCGAGACGGTAACCGCCGTCTTCGACGCGCTTGATCAGCCCGAAGCTCTCCAGCGACAGGGCCATGCGCATGACCGTCGTCTTGACCAGACCGGTGCGCTTGGTGAGTTCGGCCAGACTGACCACGCCGTCGCCACGCTGGAAGGCGGTCAGCACGGTCAGGGCGCGCTCGACGGCTGATACGCCCTGCAACCCGGACGATGCTTCGGTCTTGGCGGGCTTCCTGGTCTTGGTCTGATCGGTCGTCACATGCGGCTTCCTGAAGAGGCCGCCCATCGGGCGGCCATTTCAGGAGGATATACAGGCAACCGGCAGGAATTTCACCCGCCGGATCGCTCGTCCTCAGCCCATATACTCGACGCCGCGCTTCTTCAGTTCGGCATCGACCCAGGAGCGGTCGTTGCGTCCCGCCCGGATCGCTTCCATCTGGGCGGTTTCGGCGTCATGCTTCTTCTTGGTCCCGGCGTAGATCGCCTCCGCATCCGCGAGCGGGACGCAGACGAGGCCGTCGTCGTCGCCGAGCATCAGATCGCCGGGAGTGATGATCATGCCGTCGATGGAGATCGGCACGTTGATCTCGCCGGGGCCGTCCTTGTAGGGACCACGATGGGTGACGCCGGCGGCGAAGATCGGGAAGCGGCCTTCCCGCAGCGTGGCGGCGTCGCGGATCGCGCCGTTGATGACGATGCCGCCGACGCCGCGCCGTTCAGCATGCGCGACCATCAGTTCGCCGATCAGCGCGTTGGTGAGGTCGCCTCCGGCATCGAGGACGATGACGTCGCCCGGCTCCGCCATGTCGATGGCCTTGTGCAGCATGAGATTGTCGCCGGGACGCGACTTCACGGTGATGGCCGGACCGGCCAGCACGCCGCCGCCATGCATCGGGCGCAGACGCGGGCCGGCAGCCGCCATGCGCGACATGCTGTCGCTGACATTGGCGACCGGGAGCTTGCGAAAGCGCTCCACGAGGTCCGGCGAAGCCTTCTGCTTCGGGTTCGGATAGATGCGGAAACCGACGGTCATGTGAGCGCTCCTGCCTGTCTGATGTTGGTTTTGCGGCCGGATCATCCGACGCACGGTTGACAATCCGAGCCGCCGATGCAATAGGTACCAAAAAATGAAACGCCGTTGCAATTTCAAAAAGCAACGGTTGGCGACACCACCGACCCGCCACGGCCCAGGCCGGCAGCGTGCACCGTCACGCGCCGGCAGCGGCAGGCGCTTGCTTGAAATCAGAAAGGGACAGGCATGCCCTATACAATCCTGGTCACCGGCCCAGCGCTGACGCCGGAAGCCGCCGAAGTCGCGGAACGGCGCGGCGCGCGCCTCGTTTCCATCGGCGCCGCCTATGCGAGCCCCGAGGAACTCGCCGCGGTCGCCGCGAAGGAAGAGATCGACGGCATCATCGTGCGGCAGGGCAAGGTCACGGAAAAAGTGATCGCCGCGTCTCCCAGGCTCCGGGCGATCGCCAAGCATGGCGTCGGCTACGACAACATCGATACCGAAGCCGCCGCCCGCCACGGCATCCCGGTTCTCGTCGCCCGCGGCGCCAACTCGCAGTCGGTGGCGGAGCTTGCCTTCGCGCTGATGTTCGCCGTCGCCCGCGACCTCGCCCATCTCGATGCGCGGATGAAGGCCGGCTTCTGGGACAAGGCGACCACCTCTGGCCTGCAGCTTCGCGGACGCAGCCTCGGCGTCGTCGGCCTGGGCGAGATCGGCCGTATTCTGGTCGGGCTGGTGCAGCCCCTGCACATGACCGTGCGCGTCTTCGATCCCTACATGCCGGCCGACGTCCGGATCGAGGGGGCGGAGCGTGTGGCGAGCCTGGACGAGCTGCTCGCCACCAGCGACGTCATCAGCCTGCACTGTCCGCTGACCCCGCAGACCCGCAACCTGATCGGCCGCGAGCAGATCGCCACCATGCGGCCAGGCAGCATCCTGATCAACACGGCGCGCGGCGGGCTGATCGACGAGGACGCCCTGTTCGAGGCCTTGCGCGACGGCCGAATCGGCGGCGCCGGTCTCGACACCTTCGCGGTGGAACCGGTGAATCCGGCCAATCCGCTGCTGACGCTCCCCAACCTGATCGCCACCCCGCATGTCGGCGCCAGCACCCAGACCGCCCGCGACGCCATGGGCCTCATCGCGCTCGACCACGTCATGAACGTGCTCGAAGGCAAGGGAGCCGATCCGCGCGCGATGGTCAACGCGCCGCAGCTCCGCGTCGCCTGACCGACGCACCAGTCAATACCGCTCCGGGAGGAAACGATGTCGCAAACCGACGAAGCGTCCAACACGCTCGAACAGAGGACCATGCGCCGCGTGGCGTGGCGCATCATGCCGTTCATGATGATCTGCTACCTGTTCGCGATCCTGGATCGCGGCAACGTCGGCATGGCGTCCTTGCAGATGGTCCAGGATCTCGGAATGTCGAAGGCGGTGTTCGGCTTCGGCGCCAGCCTGTTCTTCTTCTCCTACTTCCTGATGGAGGTGCCGAGCAACCTGGCCCTCCAGCGCTTCGGCGCGCGGCGCTGGATCGCCCGCATCATGATCACCTGGGGCCTCGTTTCGGCCGGCATGGCGCTGGTCCAGGGGCAGAATTCCTTCTACGTCATGCGGTTCGTCCTCGGTGCCGCCGAAGCCGGTTTCTTCCCCGGCGTCCTGCTCTACCTGACCTACTGGCTGCCGGCCGGCTATCGCGGCCGCCTGATCGCCCTGTTCGGCATCTCTATCCCGGCGGCGACCTTCATCGGCTCCCCGCTGGGCGGCATCCTGCTCGGCCTCGACGGCATGCTCGGCCTGCGCGGATGGCAGTGGCTGTTCATTCTGGAAGGCGTCCCGACCGTCCTGCTCGGCATCGTCTGCTTCTTCTTCCTGACCGACCGGCCGGAACAGGCGCACTGGCTGCGCGGCGACGAGCGCACATGGCTCTGCGCCGAACTCGACCGTGAGAAGGCCAGCCGGCCGGCCGCCGCGCAGAAGACCGGTTGGGGATCCTTCGCGGAATTGCTGCGCAACCCCACTGTCTGGGCGATGGCGCTGACCTGCTCCGGCGCGTCGGCGGCGGGGACGGTGCTCGGCGTCTGGCAGCCGCAGCTTCTGAAATCCTTCGGCCTGACGAATTTCGAGACCGGTCTGATCAACTCGATCCCCTATGGCGTCGCCTGCGTGCTGATGGTGCTGTGGGGCCGCCATTCCGACAAGACGAAGGAGCGGCGCTGGCACACCGCGCTGATGCTGCTGCTCATCACCGCCGGCTTCCTCGGCGCCTTCGTCGTCCAGTCGCTTGCCGGAACCATCGCATTGCTCAGCATGGTGCTGGTCGGCGCCTACGCCTTCAAAGGCCCCTTCTGGGCGCTGTCGTCCGGCTGGCTCAGCGCCGGATCGGTCGCGGCCGGCCTCGCCATGATCAACGCCGTGTCGAACCTCATCGGCGGCGGTCTGATGGTGAATGTCTATGGCAGCATTCTGCAGGCGACCGGCAACTACGCGCTGGCGCTTCTGCCGATCGCCCTGGTCACCGCGATCGGCGCCGGGCTGGTCCTGGCGATCAGCCGGCAGAAGCGCGACGCGGCGGTGACCACAGCCGCTGCGAAGGGGGCGTGACATGACGCGAGAGGATGCGATGACGCGCCGCGCCCTGCTGGCGGGAGCGGCGGCCACCGCCGCGCTCCCACCATTGGCGACGGCTTGGGCGGAAGGGCGCGGTGAAGAGGCGGTCCGCTGGTCCACCGGCACCGCAAGGCCGGCGGCGAAGGCGCCGGCCAACGCGACCGACTGCCATTTCCACACCTACGACTCCCGCTATCCCACGGCCCCCGGCGCGACGCTCACCCCGCCCGACGCGTTGCCGGAAGATTACAGGACGCTGCAACGGCGCCTCGGGACGACGCGCGGCGTTCTGGTGACGCCCTCGACCTACGGCACCGACAACAGCCTGCAGCTCGCCTCCCTGCAGGCGCTCGGACCCGACAATTTCCGCATGGTCGCCGTCGTCGCCGAGGATGTTGCGGATGCGGAACTGAAACGGCTCGACGCGCTGGGGGTGCGCGGCGTGCGGTTCAACCTGCCGTTCCCCGGACCGCTGTCGATCTCGTCGCTGCAAAAGCTCTCGCCGCGGCTCGCCGCGCTGGGCTGGCACTGCGAGATCAACATGCGGCCGCAGCAGTTGGCCGAGACGCAGGATCTGCTGATGGCCCTGCCGTCACGCATCGTGATTGACCATCTGGGCGCGCTGCCGGCCGAAGGCCTCGAAAGCGCATCCTATGCGATCATCCGCAGGCTGCTCGACAAGGGCAAAACCTGGGTCAAGCTGTCCGGCGCCTACCTCACCAGCAGGTCGCCCTACATCCAGAGCGCCGCAATCACGGCGGCCTATGTCCGGGCCGCTCCGGAGCGGATGGTCTGGGGCAGCGACTGGCCCCATCCGACCCGTAAGCCCGACGATAAGCCGGACGATGCCGAACTGTTCGATCTGATGGCGCAGGCCATGCCGGACGAGGCTACACTGCACCGTATCCTCGTCGACAATCCCGCGGACCTTTACGGATTTCCGAAATGAGCTGGTTTGCACCTCCCCGCCGGATCGAAACCAGCGTCTTCACCCGCCTTCCGGATCGCTTCCGGACGGCGCGGCGCACCGCCTGGGCCGATGGCAACCAGGGCGGCCGGCAGATCGACAGCTTCCTCGAAGGGCCGTCCTTCGATCGCGCCGGCCGCCTCTACGTCACCGACATCCCCTATGGACGGGTGTTCCGCGTCGATCCGGACGGCGAATGGACGCAGGTGACCGAGTATGACGGCTGGCCGAACGGCCTGAAGATTCATGCCGACGGCCGGATCGTCATCACCGATTACAAGCGCGGGCTGATGCTGCTCGACCCGGACAGCGGGCGGGTGACGCCGCTGCTGGAAACGGCGGCGACCGAAAGCTTCAAGGGCGTCAACGACCTCGTCTTCGCACGGTCGGGCACGATCTACTTCACCGACCAGGGCCAGACCGGCATGCACGACCCGACGGGCCGGGTCTGGCGGCTGGGAACCGACGGCCGGCTGACCTGCCTCGTCGATACCATCCCCAGCCCGAACGGCATCGTCGTCGATGCCGACGAAACCTTCCTGCTGGTCGCGGTGACGCGGGCCAATCAGGTCTGGCGCATTCCGTTGCCCGAAAGCGGCCTCGTCACCAAGGTGGGCGTGTTCGTGAACCTGCATGGCGGGCCGGGCGGGCCGGATGGTCTGGCGCTGGACCGCGACGGCAACCTGCTGATCTGCCACACGGGGTTCGGTTCGGTCTGGCGCGTGTCGCCGGTTGCCGAGCCGCTCGACCGCATCGTGTCCTGCGCCGGGGTGGGAACCACCAACCTCGCCTTCGGCGGCGAGGGAAACCGCAGCCTGTTCATCACCGAAAGCCGGACCGGCTCGATCCTGCGCGCCGACCTGGAAACGCCGGGCCTGCCGATGTACTCCCACACCTGAGGCGCTGCGTCGGTCATGGGAAAGGAGTGACCATGACGGTCACTCCTTTTTTATTGCCGGCACGACGCCGGCGCCTCGCCCGGAAAGCCTGCCGACAATCAGGAGAAGCCGAAGAGGGTGGCCGGATTCGTCACCAGAATCTTCTTCCGCGTCGAAGCGTCCGGCGCCCAGCCCGTCAGCAGGTCGAACAGCAGGGCATCGTCCGGCTTTTCCTTTTCGGTCGGGTGGGGCCAGTCGCTTCCCCAGATCACCCGCTCAGGAGCGGCCTGCACATAGGCGCGGGCGAGCGCACCGGTGTCGGCATAGGCCGGCGGACCGAGTTTGGTGTCGACATAGGGTTCGGACAGCTTGATCCAGCTGCGGCCCTTGCCGACGATGCGCAGGATGGCCTGCGCCCCCGGATGCGACAGGCCATCGGGCTGCGGAATGCGTCCGAGATGGTCGAACACCACGGGAACCGGCAAACCGGTCAGCACCTCTTCGAAGCGGGCGATCTGCTCGCCCGACATCAAGACCTGCGCATGCCAGCCGAGGGGGGCGATGCGGGCGGCCGTCTCGATCAGACGCTCCGGCGTCGTGACGCCCCAGCTCTGCGGGGTGAGGAAATTCACCCGGACGCCACGCACGCCCAGATCGTTCATCCGTCGCAGCTCGGCGGCCGTCGTGTTCTCGTCGATGACGACGATGCCGCGGGCTTCGCTTCCGAACTGTTCGAGCGCGTCGAGCAGGCAGCGGTTGTCGACACCATAGGTCGAGGGCTGCACGATCACATGCCGGGTGATCGACAGCTTCTTCTGCAACAGCCGGTAATCGGCGACGGTCGCCCCGTCGGGCCGGCCGCCGCGCCAATGCGGCGATACCGGGAAACGGGCGTCGTAGATGTGATGGTGGCTGTCGCAGGCGCTCACCGGGGCCTTCAGGGCCGGCGGCTCGGTGCCTGCGGAATTCGGGACGGTCTGGGCCAGGGCGGGCCGGGGAGCGATCCGGGTACCGGCGAGCGCGCAGGCTCCGCCCACCGCACCACCGACCAGGAGAGTGCGCCGGGTGATCATGTCACCCCCTTCGGCGTGAACTTGTCGCGGCCGGGATCGCCGAGAACGGCCATGACCGCCGCCCCGGTGAGGAGGATGGCCGACAGCACATAGAGCGGCGTCGAGAAGCTCATGGTCGTCTCCCGCAGATAGCCGATCATGTAGGGCCCGGCGAAGCCGCCGAGATTGCCGATGGACACGATGAGCGCCAGACCGGCCGCGGCGGCGCGTCCGGTCAGGAAGCCGGACGGGATCGCCCAGTAGGTCGCCTGGAACGACAGGATGGAGACCACGGTCACGGTCAATGCCAGCATGGCCGGCAGGGGGGCCGTGAAGGTCGCGCTGACCGACAGGGCCAGACCGGCCATCGCCAGAGCGCCGCAGACGAACCACAGCCGATGGTTCGAGCGGTTGGCGAAACGCGCCCAGAGGAGCATGCAGACGGCACCGAGCGCATAGGGTGCAGCGGAGATGAACCCGACCGCGACGTAGCTGACCCCAAAGCCGCGCACGATCTGCGGCATCCAGAGCCCGACCCCGAGCGAACCGCAGATGCCGCAGAAATTGACCAGCGCGAGCACGAAGACCTTCGGGTTGGCAAAGGCATCGCGCAGCTTGTTGCCGTGGCGGGCGGCGAGAAGCGACTGTTCGGCGGCCAACTGCTCGCCGAGCGCGCGCCGTTCCCCGTCTTCCAGCCACTTGGCGTCGGCGGGTCCGTCGGAAAGGACGAAGAGGCAGGCGATCCCCAGCAGGACCGCGGGCAGCCCTTCGATGATGAGCAGCCATTGCCATCCGGCAAGACCGCCGAAGCCGTCCATGGTGAGCAAGGCGCCGGAGATCGGCGAGCCGATCATGTTGGCAACGGGAATGCCGACGAGGAAGGCCGCGGTCGCCTTCCCGCGCCAGGCACCGGGAAACCAGTAGGTGAAATACAGATAGACGCCCGGCGTGAAGCCGGCCTCCGCCATGCCGAGCAGCAGACGCATCACCGAGAAGCTCACCGGTCCGGTGACGAAGCATGTCAGCGTCGACAGCAGGCCCCAGCTGATCATGATGCGCGCGATCCACAGACGCGCCCCGACCCGCTGCATCATCAGGTTGCTGGGGATCTCGCAGAGGAAATAGCCGAGAAAGAAAAGTCCCGCTCCCCAGCCGAACTGCGACGGCGTAAGGCCGAGATCGCGGTTCATCTGCAGGGCGGCGAAGCCGACATTGATGCGATCGAGATAACTGACGACGTAGCAGACGAAAATGAACGGAATGATGCGCCGCATCACCCTCGTCATCGTCGGCTCGATGCTGATCGCCGGTGCCATTGCGGCAGCGGACGCGCTTCCCATACGCCTTCTCCCATCATTGTTTTGTGCCGTGAGGCGACATTCGTTGGGGCGAACCATAGAAGCTGTCCGCAGATAATGCAACGACGTTTCATTTTATGGGGGGCGGCTTATGGCACCGGCGGCTTGCAGATCGGACAGGCGAAGGGCAGAGGCCTGTGCCGGCCCCTTTAGGGAGAAGGAAATTTGAGGGATTGCGGGCTCAAAGAATCCGGCGGGCGAGCCGTTCCGAATGCATCCGAATGCCGGGTTCGGAAGCGTCAGCCCCAACGCTTCGCCATCCAAACGCGGTCCTGCCCCGGAGGCCGGTCGCGCAGGCGTCCGATTTCGACATACCCGTGCTTCTCGTAGAAGCCGATTGCCTGGAAGGTCGAGGTTGTCAGTTGCGCGCCGATGGCTCCCTTGCCTCGGGCCGCGTCCTCGGCTTGCGAGAGAATGCGGCTGCCATGGCCCTGCCCACGGAATGCGGTTTCGATCCAGAAATTGTCGATCTGCAGCCAGCACAATGTCAGCATGCCGCGGATGCCGCCGCGCAGCAGGCCGGCATCGTCCTTCAGCATGACCGTCAACGGCACGCGCGGCCAGTCGCCCGCTTTCTCGACCAGATGCGCAAGCAGGCCGGCCGTTATGCCTTCCGCTTGGGGGGGAGCAGCCGCTTCATGAACTTCTATACGCATCGCCCCTCCCGATCGCGGCGGCTTGGCTTCAGTCCTGCCCGCGTGAGACGCGGAACCAGTGTTCAGCATATTGCCGGCACAGCTCAGCCTCCACGCCGTCACCGGCACGTTCGGCATCGGCGGCGCGGGCGAGCCACTGAGACTGTTTTTGAAGCGCCGATCCGTTCACACGGGCGGGCGATGGTCGAACCCCGGCCGAAGCGGCAGCGGTGGGGCGGGGCTTGCTGAAATTCGGTCGCGGCACTGATGCGCGGGGCCTGGAGGGTGGCATGGGGCCTGTCGATTTCCTTGAAAGAGTGCGAGGTCATCCGTCGATCCGGGAGAGTCTACGCTGCGCATCGCTTCGACGCGCGAAAATTCTCCGATGCCGCAGTGTCGCGAACGTCTGCCGGCGCGCCGACCGGCATCGGGGAGGGCGGCCGACCGGCTGGGCTGGTGTCTGTTGACAGGCGGAGGACCGGTGTCGGCGCGGTGGTCAACACCGCCAAGGTACAGATCACCCACGTGCTGACGCTGGACGAGATCAACAAGGGCTTCGACCTCATGCACAAGGGCGAGAGTATCCGCTCGGTAGTCGTCTACTGATTTTTTCCTATTCTATCGGGGAGAATGGCAATGGCGGTGATTTCTGGCGACGACATTTTTTCGCACGTCATGATCGGCTGCAACGACGTGGCGACTTCGGCGAAGTTCTATGATCCGGTGCTCGGCGCGCTGGGCATCAGGAATCTCGGGCCATTCGGCGACTGGATCCTCTACGGTCGCGACAAGCCCGCTTTCCTGCTGACCAAGCCGGGCAACGGCCAAGCGCCGTCGAGCAACGGCGTGACCATCGGCTT
Organism: Azospirillum lipoferum; assembly: GCF_024170005.1. Classification (GTDB taxonomy): domain Bacteria; phylum Pseudomonadota; class Alphaproteobacteria; order Azospirillales; family Azospirillaceae; genus Azospirillum; species Azospirillum lipoferum. Next base: position 45,657 of record NZ_JALJXJ010000027.1, on the reverse strand, counting down.
CGCTGCCGCGACCACGGCCGAGGTCGACGCCTTCTACAAGGCGGGGCTCAACAATGGTGGCACCGACGAAGGCGCCGCCGGCCCGCGCAGCCACCTGCCGGGCGCCTATGCCGCCTATCTGCGCGATCCCGGCGGCAACAAGATCTGCGCCTATACCTTTACCGAATGAGGTGGGCGCATGGCACTCGATGTCGTTTCGACCAACCGCTCATTCGGTGGTGTGTGGGGTGTACAAGCATTACTCGGCCACCACCGGCACGGACATGACCTTCTCCGTATTCATGCCTCAGCATGCTGGGGGTGCACGGCTACCGGTGGTCAGGTATCTGTCCGGCCCCACCAGCACCCATACGAACGTGACCGAGAAGGATGAATGATGCGAGCAAGGCGCCGCTCATCGACCATTATCGCATGTGGAGTTACGTTACCGAGGAACTATCGGCGCTCGTGTCGGGGAAGTTCCCGGCCGATGTCGTGCGGCAATCGATCGTACGAAAGTCGGTTGGTAGTTGGCGGGGAAGGGATTGCCGGATAAGGAAGTCGGTCCCGCTGAAGCCGTGCCCCGCCGTGCCCCGGATGATGCCATACAAAGCCAACGGGAGCCGACGTCACAAGATCCCGAAGGTCCGCTATCGGGTTGAGAACTGGGCGTCTTACGATGCGGCGCTTCGCCGCCGGAGAGACCTGAAGATCTGGGTGTCGTCGGAAACGATCACCGTTTGGACGCCGCCCGCCAAGTGGCGGCGCGGCCGGCCATCGCGCTACTCCGATATTGCCATTGAGGCCGGGTTGATGCTGCCCTTGGCGTCCGGTCGGCCGTGGCGCCAGACCGACCACGCCGCCCCGTTTTGGCCGGCGTCCAAGCGGCGATCGCCTCGGGTGTCACCCACACCGTCAGATCGCCACGCCGGCCGAGCGCCGCATCGTAAGATGCCCAGTTCTCCACCCGGTAGCGCGCCTTCGGGATCTTGTGGCGGCGGCTCTCGTTGGCCTTGTAAGGCATCGGGCTCTCGGCTTCAGCGGAACGCCTCGATACCCGCCAGAACCCTCAGCCAGCCCCCAAGGATTTATGCGCCAACCTCGCTCAGCAGGGCTGGATGGGACGTCTGGAACAGGATGGAACGGTTTTCCCGACCTGTTCCACCGCTCCCTTGGCCGGCCCGCGTTAAAGTCTGTCTGATTTATATAGAAGCATTCCCTGCATGTCGGATGTATGCGGCGCACTCGTGTGGCTGGAAGTCGCGGCAGACCGGATAGCGGGAATGGCCGCCGGTGCGGATCGCTTCCAGCAGTTCCGCCTGCGGCTTGCCGAGGTCGAGTCCCCGCCCGCCGGGCGGGGCTGCTCCATCCTGGTTGAAACCAGCCGAAGATGTGGTGGGTGTCCGACTGCTTGCAAGAAGCCGCTGCGTTTGGATCCGTGCCGGAAATTTTGCGCCCTGACCAAAAATTCGGCCTCTACGCAAAAAGTGGATTGTTGGCGTACCAATCACCGTCTATCATATTCCAGTCGATGTAATCGAATACCGATTATAAAAACGAACACCATGCAGATCAAGGAGATCGCGTGTGGACGTGATCGCTGAGCTGTCGGGCCTGATCGGCGCCGACGCCGTTCTGACATCCAAATCCGACCTGGACGCCGTGACGGAGGACTGGCGCGGCCGCTACCGCGGGCCGGCACTCTGCCTCGTCAGGCCGGCGAATGCCGAACAGGTTGCGGCGGTGGTCCGCTGCTGTGCTCGCCATGGCGTGCCGGTGCTGCCGCAGGGTGGCAACACCAGCCTGTGCGGCGGCGCCGTCCCATCGGAAAGCGGCCCCGCCCCGGTGATCCTCAATCTGGCGCGCATGCGCGCGGTGCGCAGCATCGATCCGGTCAACAGCACGATGGAGGTCGAGGCCGGTTGTGTGCTCGCCACCGTGCAGGAAGCGGCGGCGGCGGCCGGGCGGCTCTACCCGGTCAGTCTGGGCGCCGAGGGATCCTGTCAGATCGGCGGGACGATCGCGACCAATGCCGGCGGCACGTCCGTCCTGCGCTACGGCAATACGCGCGACAATGTGCTGGGGCTGGAGGTTGTGCTGGCCGACGGCACGATCTGGTCCGGCCTGTATGGCCTGCGCAAGAACAACACCGGCTACGACCTGAAACACCTGTTCATCGGATCGGAAGGCACGCTGGGTATCATCACGGCAGCGACGCTGAAGCTGCATCCGCTGCCGACGCGCCATGCCGTCGCCTGGATCGGGATGGCCGGTCCGGCCGACGCGCTGGTCCTGCTGACCCGCATGCAGGAACGCTGCGGCGCCCGGCTGTCGGCCTTCGAGATGATCAACCGCCTCCAGCTCGACTTGGTGGTGGAGCAGGTTCCGGGCCGCCGCAGCCCGATCGAGACGCCGGCCGACTGGCATATCCTGATCGAGCTGTCCGACAACAGCGAGGGCGATACGCTGGATGCCGAACTTCAGGCGATCCTGGAGGACGCCTTCGGCGACGGGCTGCTGACCGACGCGGCGCTCGCCGCCAGCGACGCCCAACGCCATGCCATGTGGGAGGTGCGCCACAGCGTGTCGGAGGCCAACAAGAAGGCCGGCGTCGGCCTGACCACCGACTGCGCGGTGCCGCTGTCGGCGGTGCCCACCTTCATCGACGCCGCAACGACCGCGGTGCAGGCGCTGGTGCCCGGCTTGCCGGCGATCGTCGTTGCTCATCTCGGCGACGGCAACGTCCATTTCATCCCCTTCTTCACCTTCGGCGCCTGGAATGCGGTGGCCGACCGCGAGGCGCTGGCCGCCGCCATCCGCCATGCGGTGAACGATGAGGCCGCCCGGCTGAACGGCACCTTCAGTGCCGAGCACGGCGTTGGTCGCGTCCAGTTGGGTGAAATGGCGCGCTACAAGCCCGCCGCCGAACTGGCGCTGATGCGCGCGGTGAAGCAGGCCCTCGACCCGCAGAACCTGTTCAATCCCGGCCGCCTGCTGCCTTCGGGCTGAGGTCCGTTCCGTCCCTTCTTCCGCGGTTTCTTCTCCGTTCCGGCCCACCAAGAGGAGTCCCGACATGAGCATCCGCCAAACCGGCTGGTCCCGCCGCACCCTGCTGAAAGCTGGCGCCGCCGGCGCCTCCACGCTTGCCATGCCGGCGATCTGGAGCCCGGCCCGCGCGCAGAACAAGCGGATCGTCGTGCGGGACGACGGCGGCATCTACACCAAGGCCTATGGCGAGGTGTTCTACAAGCCCTTCACCGCCGCGACCGGCATCGAGGTGGTGGGCGTCCAGGCCAATGCCGAGCCGACGGCGCAGATCCGCTCGATGGTGGAAGCCAGGTCCTACACCTGGGACATGGCGAAGATCAGCCAGCCGGCAATCCTGATGCTGACCGGCGGCGACAAGCCAATGCTGGAGAAGCATGGACTGGAGACCGATCCGGCCGTCGCCTCGATCCCCAAACAGTACATCTCGGAATACGGCGTCGGCACCAACGTCTACTCGACGGTGCTGGCCTACCGCACCGACGCTTTCAAGGGCCGCAAGGCACCGGCCTCCTGGAAGGATTTCTACGACGTCGCCAACTTCCCCGGCCGCCGCGCCCTGCGCAAGCACCCGTTCGACACCATCGAGCAGGCGCTGATGGCCGACGGCGTGCCGACCGGCGAGGTTTATCCCTGCGACCTCGACCGCGCCTTCAGGGCGCTGGACCGTATCAAGAAGGACATCGCCGTCTTCTGGACCAGCGGCGCACAGGTCGAACAGATGCTGCTGTCGGGCGAGGTCGATATGATCCCGACTTGGGTGTCGCGTCCGCAGGCGGCCATCGCCGCTGGCGCACCGGTCGGCATCGTCTGGGACCAGAACATCTGGGGCCTCGACAACTGGGCGATCCTGGCCGGCACGCCGAATGCGGACGCCTGCCGCCAGTTCATCAAGTTCGCTTCCGATCCCAAGCGGCAGGCGGAGCTGGTGAAGTATTTCCCGGCCGGCGTCACCCAGCCGGACGCCTTCAAGTACATCGACTCGAAGATCGCCGCCGACTGCCCGACCTTCCCGGCTAACATCGAGCACGGCGTGCAGATCAACGCCGACTACTGGCTGAAGAACCAGCAGAAGGGTCTTGAGCGCTACAATGCCTGGCTGCTGAGCTGAGGCGGAGCAGGGGTGGGGGATGCCGTCACGGCGCCTCCGCCCCCGTCTTCCCGCACCCCATTCCCCTTCGGCCCCACCCTTTCGCGAGGAGGCGCGCATGTCTTCTTCCAGCCTTTCCGTCCAGGGTCTTGCCAAGCGCTACGGCGACTTTGTGGCGCTCGCCCCCACGGATCTCGTCGTCGCCGACGGCGAATTCCTGACGCTGCTTGGTCCGTCGGGCTCCGGCAAGACGACGCTGCTCAGCCTGCTGGCCGGGTTGGTGCCGCCCGACGAGGGAAGTGTGCGCATCGGCTCGCAGGACGTCACCTACGCCCCGCCCTATGAGCGGGACATCGGCGTGGTGTTCCAGAATTACGCGCTGTTCCCGCACATGACCATCGAGGAGAACATCGCCTTCCCGCTGAAGATGCGGAAGGTGCCGGCGGCCGAGGCCAAGCGGCGCGCGGGCGAGGCGTTGGAGATGGTCCATCTGCCGCACATCGCCGGCCGCTATCCGCGCGAGCTGTCGGGCGGCCAGCAGCAGCGCGTCGCGCTGGCCCGCTGCATGGTCTACAAGCCGTCGATCATCCTGATGGACGAGCCGCTGGGCGCGCTCGACAAGAAGCTGCGCGAGCATATGCAGCTGGAGATCAAGCGCCTGCACCGCGAGCTGGGAACGACGGTCGTCTACGTCACCCACGATCAGGAAGAGGCGATGACGATGTCCAACCGTATCTGCCTGATGAATGCCGGGCGGATCGAACAGCTGGGCACGCCGGCCGACCTGTATTTCCGCCCGCGCTCGCTGTTCGTCGCCGATTTCCTGGGCGAATCCAACATCCTGCCCGCCGCGCTCCGCAGCCGCAGCGGCGACGAGGTGGAGATCGGCCTCGGCACGCTGGGCGTGTCCGGCCGGGCGCTGGCCAACGGCAACGAGCTGCCGCCGGGTACCGAGGTGCGCGTGATGGTGCGGCCGCAGAACCTGACGGTCGCCCGCAAGGGCGGGAACACTCCGGACGAGCTGCAAGGCCGCGTGTCGGAGGTGATGGTCACCGGCAGCCTGACCAAGGTCTATATGGAGCCGCTGGACGGCAAGCTGCCGCCGCTGGTCGCCGCCTTCCCCACCCGCAACGACGATGACGCGGTCCGCATCGACGACGTGCTGACGCTGTCCTGGAGCGGCCGCGACGCCGTGGTGATCGCCGACAAGATCGCCGATGCCGCCCGTGCGGCCGGGACGGCGTGAGATGAGCGGACAGACCGTGACCATGACCCACGCCCCGGACGCCAAACGCCATTCGCCCCCGCCCGCCTGGCGCAAGCCCGTACTGATGGGCGCGCCGCTCGTGCTGCTGCTCGTCGGATTCCTGGTCTTCCCGGTCGGGCAGCTGCTGGCGCTCAGCGTCTACAACGGGCAGGGCTTCACGCTGGCGCCTTATGCCCAGCTCTTCGCCTCCAGCCTCTACGTCACCGTCCTGTGGATCACGCTGAAGATCTCGCTGGCGACGACGCTGGTCGCGGTGGTCGCGGCCTATCCGATCGCCTACCTGATCTCCATTGCCAAAGGGCCGGCGAAGAGCCGGCTGATCTTCTGGGTCCTGCTGTCCTTCTGGACCAGCTTCCTGGTGCGTGCCTTCGCCTGGGTCGTCATCCTCGGCCGCAACGGCGTTGTCAACAGCACGCTGATGTCGCTGGGCATCATCGACCGGCCCCTCGACCTGCTCTACGGCTTCGGCGCCGTGCTGGCCGGCATGGTGCATGCCATGCTGCCGCTGGCGGTGATGACCATGCTGGCGGTGATGGAGAACATCGACCGCACCCTGCCTCGTGCCGCCGGCACGCTGGGAGCCCGGCCCGGCACCGCCTTCTGGACCGTCTATTTCCCGCTGTCGCTTCCGGGCGTCGCCGCATCGGCGATCATGGTCTTCGTGTCGGCCATCGGCTTCTTCATCGTGCCCGCCCTGCTGGGCGGCCGGAAGGAGACGATGATCACCCAGCTGATCATCGATCAGGTGCAGCAGACGCTGAACTGGGGGCTGGCCGGCGCCATCTCGGTCCTGCTGCTGACGGTCGTGCTGGTGGTGTTCGTGCTGTACGACCGCGTCTTCGGCTTCGCATCGCTGACCGGCGAGAGTGCGGTGGTGCGCAACCGCGACACCGCCATGCGGCGGCTGGGCGGGCGCGTGCTGGGCATGCTCGGCTCGGCCAGCGACACAGCTATCGGCCTGCTGCCGCGCCGCCATCCCATCCGCGGCCGGGCCGAGCACCCGCTGGCGCTGACCGGCTTCGTCTGGCTGCTGCTGGCGCTGATCAGTCTGCCCGCCTTCCTGATGATCCCTCTGTCCTTCGGCAAGGGCGGGCTCGCCTGGCCGCCGTCGGGCTTCACTCTGCAATGGTATCAGCAGCTGCTGGACTCGCCGATCTGGATGCAGGCGCTGTGGCGCTCCATCGTGGTGGCCTTCGGCACCGGCCTCCTGGCAATGGCGATCGGCGTTCCCGCCGCCTTCCTGATGGTGCGCAGCCAGATGCGGGGCAAGGGCGCCATGCTGGCCTTCATCCTGTCGCCCATCGTCGTGCCGCGCATGATCATCGCCGTCGGCATGTTCTATGTCTTCGCCCAGATGGGTCTGGTCGGCACCATCCTGGGGCTGGTCATCGGCCACACCGTCGTGGCTGTGCCCTATGTGGTGATGACCATGATGGCGGTGCTGCGCAACTACGACACCCGGCTGGACATGGCGGCGCAGAGCCTGGGCGCCCGGCCGCTGGCGGCGCTGCGCCACGTCACCTTCCCGATCCTGGGGGCCGGCATGCTGTCGTCCTTCCTGTTCGCCTTCGCCACCTCCTTCGACGAGCTGACCATCTCCCTGTTCTCCTCGGGCGGGCTGAGCGCCACGCTGCCCAAGCAGTTCTGGGACGAGGTGACGCTGCAGGTCTCCCCCGTCGTCGCGGCGGTGTCCACCGGGCTGCTGTTGTTCGTCGCCACCCTGATCTATGTCGCGGACCGGCTGCGCCGGCGCAGCCTCGCCGGCTGATCCCGACTTCCAACCGCTTTCACCCTCCGCTTCTTCCAAGGACTAGACATGCTCAACGCCACGAAGCTTCGCGGCATCCTGCCCGCCACCCCGACGCCGGTCACCGCCGACGGCACCGTCGACGTGGCGGCCTCCAGAGCGCTGTTTTCCTGGCTGTTCCGCCAGGGCATCGACGGGCTGGTCCCGCTCGGCGGCACCGGCGAGTATGGCGCCTTGGCGAAGGACCAGCGCATCCGCTTCGCCGAGCTTTCAGTGGAGGCGATGGCCGGCGCGGGCGAGAAGCGCGGGCCGGTGGTCGCCGGTGTGCTCGACACCGGCTATTACGACGCGCTGGCCGCCGGCCGCGACTTCGCGGCGGCCGGAGTGGATGGGCTGCTGGTGCTGACCCCCTACTACACCAACCCGACGCAGGCCGGCATCCGCGACTATTTCCTGCGCTACGCCGACGAATCGCCGGTGCCGATCCTGATCTACGAGATCCCCTACCGCACCCGCATCGCCATCGATCCGGAGATCCTGCACGAGCTGTCGCGGCACGAGCGGATCGTCGGCATGAAGGCCTGCAACACCGACATGTATCATTTCCTGCGCACGGTGGCCGGGGTGGACCCGTCATTCGCGGTGCTGAGCGGTGAGGACACGCTGTTCCCGCTGCATGTCGCGGCCGGGGCCCGGGGCGGCATCGTGGTGACGGCCAACCTGCTGCCGCGGGCGTGGCGGCTGATCCACGACCTCGCCTCCACCGGCAAGCTGGACAAGGCGCTGGAGATCCACCGGACGCTGATCCCGATGATGAATCTGGCTTTCGCCGAGACCAACCCCGGCCCGATGAAGGCGGTGATGGACCTGATCGGCGTGGAGGCCCCGGCGATGCTGGCGCCGCTGCGCGAGCCGGCCGAGCCGCTGAAGCAGTCGCTGCGGCGTGAGCTTTCACGCCTGCTCGTCACCTATGAGGGAATGCCGGCCGCCCGCCCGGAGTGACCTGCCGTACCGCGGCGCGTGGCATTCGGTTCGCCGGATGCTATGCGTTAGCGCGGAGGTGCCGGACCATGAGCCGGCCGGATAAAAGACTGTCTTGGGGGAATTGCCGATGACGCGGACAGCAGGGCGGACGCCGAAGGCGCAGGCGTCCGTGACGCCAACAGATGCGGCGGCGACGGCTGCGGAGCCGGACGGCAGGAAGGCCGACCCGCGCGAGTCCTCGCTGTTCGTTGGCTCGACCGAGAAGACCTTCCAGATCCTGCACGCTTTCGACGGGCCGCACCGGCAGATGCCGCTGTCGGAGATCGCCAAGGCGGCGAAGCTGGACCGCAGCGCCGCGCAGCGGTTGGTCTACACGCTGGAGGTTCTGGGCTATCTGCGCCGGGTCCACGGCACGCGCAACTATGCGCTGACGCCGAAGCTGCTGCAGTTCTCCTACAACTACCTGCGCGCCAACGAGCTGATCGAGAAGGCTTTCCCCTACCTTCTCGATATCAGCCGCAGCGTCGGCGAGACCACCAACCTGCAGGAGCTGGACGGCGCCGAGATCGTGTTCGTCGCCCGCTTCCCCGGCAAGCATCTGGTCAACATCGAATTCATGGTCGGCAGCCGTCTGCCCGCCTATTACACCGCGTCCGGCACCGCCATCCTGTCGCGCCTGTCGGAGGAGGAGCGGGAGGAGATCCTCGCCCGCACCGACCTGCACCCGCTGACCCCGTTCACCGTCTGCGATCCCGACCGGCTTCGTGCCCGCGTGCGCGAAGCCGGGGAGAAGGGCTATGCCCTGCTGATCAACGAGACGGTGATGGGCGACATCTCCGTCGGCGCCGCCATCACCGACGAGCATGGCCGCGCCGTGGCCGGCCTCAGCATCTCCGTCCCGGCCACGCGCTGGACGCCGGAGCAGGTCGAGCAGGAACTCGCTCGCCATGTGCAGGTGGCCGCGGCCTCCATTTCCGTCCACAAGTTCGGCAGCTACTCCCGATAGCAGCCCCACCCCGCGGGAGGCGGTGACCTCATGGCGGCCCTCCAGACATGCCTGAACATCGACGAGTTGCGGCTGCGCGCCCGCCGTTTCCTGCCGCGCGGCCTGTTCGAGTACATCGACCGCGGTACCGAGGACGAGACGGCCCTGCGCCGGCTGCGCGACAGCTTCGAACAAGCCGAACTGACGCCGCGGGTGCTGGTCGATTGCAGCGAACGTCATGCCGGCGTGACGCTGTTCGGCCGCGACCGGCCGCTGCCCTTCGTCATCGCGCCCACCGCCGCTGCCGGTCTGGTCCGTTATGACGGGGAGGTGCTGCTGGCGCGGGCCGCCCGCGCCGCCGGCATTCCCTTCTGCGTCTCGACCCAGTCGATCACCAGCATCGAGGCGATCGCCGAGGCCGGGGCCGAGCTGTGGTTCCAGCTCTATGTCTGGCGCGACCGCAGCCTGACCCATGCCCTGCTCGACCGGGTCGCCGCCTGCGGCGTCGACACGCTGATACTGACGGTGGATACCGCCGTCTCGCCGAAGCGCGAGTACAACCGGCATAATGGCTTCAATGTCCCGGTCACTCCGTCCCTGCGCGGTGCGCTGGACGTGGCCCGGCATCCGGCATGGCTGGGCGGCGTGCTGCTGCGCCTGCTGGCTGAAGGCGGCTGGCCAGGCTACGCCCATTATCCGCCGCAGTTCCGCACCCGCATCACCGATGCGGCCTCCCACGACCCGATCCGGCTGTGCGACGGGGTGAGCTGGGACGACGTGGCCGAGCTGCGCCGCCGCTGGCAGGGGCGGTTGATCCTGAAGGGCGTGCTGGCGCCGGAGGATGCGCTGCGGGCGGGTGGGACCGGGGTGGAGGCCATCGTGGTGTCCAATCATGGCGGCCGCAATCTGGACAGCGCGCCGGCGCCGCTTGCGGTGCTGCCGCGGATCGTAGATGCCGTCGGCGGCCGTATGACGGTGCTGGCCGACAGCGGGGTGCGGCGAGGCAGCGACGCCGCCAAGCTGCTGGCTGCCGGGGCGGCGGCGGTCCTGCTCGGCCGAGCGCCGCTGTTCGGGCTTGCCGCTGGCGGACAGGCCGGGGCGGAACATGCGCTGGCGATCCTATGGGACGAGCTCGAGCGGACGATGGCCCTGCTCGGCTGCCGGACGGTCGCCGACCTGCGGTCGATCTCCTTTCCCGGCATCGATGCGCAATCCAGCTGACATTTCCCCACGCGTTCGCCAGGGCCGGCGTGGTGCAGGGATCAAGATTGGCGGTGGCTTGCAGATCGGCATAGAAGCCGTGTGCCGTTGATACCAGCCACCCTACCGACCGAGGGCCGTTCAAACATCACGTGATCTTGCCCCGGTTCGGTGGAGACGGGTTCACGCGGATTTCAGCTCGGCTCGCTCGAGCGTTCTGTAGCCGATGGCCGAGTGTGTGCTGTCGATTGTAGTAGGTCTCGATGTAGGCGAATACCTGTCGGCGGGCCTGCTCGCGTGTCTCGAAGCGAGTGCGATGGACCAACTCGACCTTGAAGGTGTGGAAGAAACTCTCCATGGGGACGTTGGTGCAAAAAGGTCGAACTGGTGGTGGTCGGGAGGACGAGCGGGTATAGAAGCGGCCGGCTGAATCCGGGACCCCGATGCCCCACAAGGCCAACGAGCCGCGCCGCCACAAGATCCAAGGCCCGGTACGGTGTGGAGAACTGGGCGGCCTACCATGCGGCACTGCGCCGGCGGGGAGACCTGACGATCTGGGTGACGCCGGAGGCGATCGCCGCGTGGACGCCGCCCACCACGGGGTGGTGTGGCCGCCCTTCCCGCTACTCGGACTTGGCGATCGAGGCCGGGCTGATGCTGCGGCTGGCGTTCGGTCGGCCGTGGCGCCAGACCGAGGGTTTGCTGGGTTCGCTCATGCGCCTGTTCGGCCTGGACCTCCCGGTTCCCGATCATACGACGTTTTCCCGGCGCAGCACCAATCTGGCTGTCGTGTCGGCGCCGGTCAGATCGGACGGGCCAGTCACCCTGGTCATCGACTCCACCGGGCTGAAGGTGTTCGGCCGGGGCGAGTGGCACCGGGAAAAGCATGGAGGCCAAGTGCGCCGGACGCCGAGGTGATCATCCCACCGCGCGCGACCGCGGTGGCAAGCGACACCACCCAGAGCGCCTCCACCCGGCGCGACCGCCACATCCAGATGATCAAGGAGCGTGGTCGTCTGGGCTGGCAGCGAGCCGTCCAATACGGCAGGAGATCGTTGGTCGAGGTGGCGATGCTTCGGTCAAGGCCCTGATCGGACGCAGCCTGCGCGCCCGCACTCTGCCCGCACAAAAAGTCGAAGCCAAGGCCGCCTGCGCCGTCATCAATCGCATGACCAACCTCGGCATGCCAACCTCCCGGAAGGTCGCCTGATCTCCATCGCCTCCGGGCGAAATCCGTCAGCAAGCCGAGTTCTGCACCAAAGTAAACCGGAAGTAGAGCCACACCACCGTGGCGATGACCGCGGCGGGGAAGCGGCAGCCGACGTAGCGGTGATCACGGGGCGTCGTCATGGCAACCCTATACTCGCCCCCCTGCCGCTCCGCCACCGTGGACTTGACGGTGCCTTTCCGCGCCATCATCGCCGACTCGCGATTCCCAGAGCCTTCATCCGGGACGCCAGCGTTGTCGGGCGCAGCCCCAGCCGTTCCGCCGCCCCGCCGGGGCCGGACACCTTGCCGCCGGCCGCGTCGAGCGCCGCCAGGATGTTCGCCCGGTCACGCGCCCGCCGGTCGGCCTCGGTCTCCACCGCGGTCGCGGGCGGCGCCACCGCCTTCGCCGAACCGCGCACCGGCAACGCACCCGCCGGCAGGTCGAGGGTGATCCGCCCCTGGCTCGCCAGGATCGCCGCCCGCTCGATCACGTTCTGCAATTCGCGGACGTTGCCCGGCCAGCGGTAGGCGCTGAGCTGACGGACGTTCCCCTCCGTCAGGGTCACCGGCCCGGTGTTCAGCTTGCGCGAGGCCGCGCGCAGGAAATGGGTGGCCAGCAGCGGGATGTCCTCCGGCCGGTCACGCAGCGGCGGGGATTCGATGGGGAAGACGTTCAGCCGGAAATAGAGATCCTCGCGGAAACGCCCGCGCTCCACCTCGGCGCGCAGGTCGCGGTTGGTGGCCGCGACGACTCGGACGTTGACCTCGCGGGTGCGGGTCTCGCCGACCCGTTCCAGCTGCCCCTCCTGGAGGACGCGCAGCAGCTTGCCCTGCTGGTCGAGCGGAATCTCGCCGACCTCGTCGAGGAAGAGCGTGCCGCCGTCGGCCAGTTCGAACCGGCCGACCCGGTCGCGCAGCGCTCCGGTGAAGGCGCCGCGGGCGTGGCCGAAGAACTCGCTCTCGAACAGCTCGCGCGGGATGGCGGCGCAGTTCACGCGGATCAGCGGACGGGTGTTGCGGCGGCTCGCCTCGTGGATAGCGCGGGCGATCAGCTCCTTGCCGGTACCGCTCTCGCCGGTGACCAGCACGTTGGCGTCGGTCGGCGCCACCAGCTCGACCTGCCGCAGGATGTGCTGGATCGCGGCGCTGCGGCCGATCACGCCATGATGGTTGCCGGTCTGGCGGATCTCCTCCTGCAGATAGGCGTTCTCCAGTTCCAGCCGCTGGCGCAGCCGGTCGACCTCGGCCAGCGCGGCGCGGAGATTCTCCTCCGCCTCGCGGCGCTGGCTGACGTCGCGGAAGACCACCACCGCGCCGACCACGGCGCCGCCGGCGCGGATCGGCGTGCTGGTATATTCGACCCAGATCGGCCGGCCGTCGCGGTGCCAGAACACCTCGTCCGACACCCGGTGGACCTCTCCGTCGCGGAAGGCGGCGTAGATCGGGCACTGGTGGTTGGGGTAGGCGGAACCGTCGTGCCGGTGGTGGTGGACGATCGCGTGCATGTCGCGCCCCAGCATCTCCGCCGCCGGCCAGCCGAGGATGCGCTCGGCCGCCGGGTTGACGAAGCTGGTCTTGCCGTCGGCGTTGACGCCGTAGATGCCCTCGCCGGCCGCCTGGAGGATGAGCTGGTTCTCCCGCTCGATGTCCTGGAACACCCGCTCGACCCGCCGCCAGGCGCCGATGCCGCCCTGCATGTAGCCGTCGGCCTCGCAGTCGACGTCGCGGCGGCGGCGCTCATCGAGGTCGTGCAGGGTCAGCAGGATCGCCGGCCCATCGGAACCCGTCTGCGGCAACCGGGAACCGGCATATTCGAGCCGCAGATCCGTTCCCGTCCCGTGGCGCGGCGACAGGGCGCGCGACCAGTGGACGCCCTGCGCCAGCACCGCTTCGGTGAAGACGATCAGGGCCGGCTCCTGCCCGCGGTGCAGATCCGGGAACAGGGTCGCCCGCAGCACGCCGCGCCCGTAGCCGAGCAGCCGGCAGGCGGCCTGGTTGGCGTCGAGGATGCGCCCGTCCGCCGGATCGACGACCAGACAGGCGTCGAGCCCATGTTCGAAGGCCAGACCGAAACCGTCCATCCCCGACTCACGACATCTCGTAATCGACATCACGATAATTCGTGATTCACGAAATCCCGTCAATCGTCAGTTCACTCCAATCCGAGGATTTTCAACGGCTTGAGCGCGGCTCCGGTCCTGGCACGGCCTTTGCCATCCTGGAGACCAAGAACACGGAAGCACTGCAGACGGAGAGAAGCGAGACATGGCCACCTTCGACGATCCGTACGATCCTTCCAAGCCCCTGAGCCGCCTCGGCTGTTCCTGCGGCCGGCACGCCTCCCAGGCCGACCATGAGGTCGACCACGGGGCCGACACGTCGAGCGGTTCCGAGGCTCGGCTGACCCGTGTCGTCCAGGGCGCCATCATGCGGGCTCTGTTCCCCGACGATCTGACCCGGCGCAATTTCCTGCGCGCGGTCGGCACCTCCACCGCGATGGCGGCGGTCGCGGCCTTCCTGCCGGTCGGGCTGGCGACCGAGGCGCTGGCGGCCAGCGGGCCGCTGGAGAAGACCGACCTGAAGGTCGGCTTCATCCCGATCACCTGCGCGACGCCGATCATCATGGCCCACCCGATGGGCTTCTATGCCAAGCAGGGGCTGAACGTCGAGGTGGTGAAGACCGCCGGCTGGGCAGTGATCCGCGACAAGACGCTGAACAAGGAATACGACGCCGCCCATATGCTGTCGCCGATGCCGCTGGCGATCACGCTGGGTGCCGGCTCCACCCCCATCCCCTACACCATGCCGGCGGTGGAGAACGTCAACGGGCAGGCGATCACGCTGGCCATGAAGCACAAGGACCGGCGCGATCCCAAACAGTGGAAGGGCTTCAAGCTGGCCGTGCCCTTCGACTATTCGATGCACAACTACCTGCTGCGCTATTACTTGGCCGAGGCCGGGCTCGATCCCGACACCGACGTGCAGATCCGCGCGGTGCCGCCGCCGGAGATGGTCGCCAACCTGCGCGCCGACAACATCGACGGCTTCCTGGCGCCGGACCCGGTGAACCAGCGCGCCGTCTATGACGGGGTCGGCTTCATCCATCTGCTGTCCAAGGAGATCTGGGACCGCCACCCTTGCTGCGCCTTCGCCGCCTCGAAGGCCTTCGTGACGGAGATGCCGAACACCTACGCCGCCCTGCTGCGCGCCATCGTGGAGTCGACCGCCTACGCCTCGAAGCCGGAGAACCGCAAGCAGATCGCCGAGGCCATCGCGCCGGCCAACTACCTGAACCAGCCGGTGACGGTGCTGGAGCAGGTGCTGACCGGCACCTTCGCCGACGGGCTGGGCAACGTCCGCAAGGTGCCCGACCGTGTCGATTTCGACCCGTTCCCCTGGGAATCCTTCGCCGTCTGGATCCTGACCCAGATGAAGCGCTGGGGCCAGATCAAGGGCGAGGTCGATTACGCCGCCGTCGCCCGGCAGGTCTTCCTCGCCACCGACGCCGGGCGGCTGATGGCCGAGGCCGGGCTGGCGGTGCCGGCGGCGACGTCGAAGGGCTTCTCGGTGATGGGCAAGCCCTTCGACCCGGCGCAGCCCGACGCCTACCTCGCCTCCTTCGCCATCAAGCGCACCGGCTGAGGGGAGAGCTGATGAACGTCTCGCTCAATGTGCGGGCGGCGGTGCTGTCGGTCGGCATCCTCGTCCTGTTCCTGGCGGCGTGGTACGCCGCGACCACCGGCTCCGGCCCGGTCGCCCCGATGGATCCGGAGTACGCCAAGCTGATGGGGCTGACCGCCACCCAGGGCAAATCGGCGATGCCGGGGCCGCTCGACGTCGCGGCGACCCTATGGGGGCATCTGCGCGATCCCTTCTACGTCCGCGGCACCAACGACGTCGGCCTGGGCATCCAGCTCGGCCATTCGGTGCTGCGGGTGGCCGGCGGCTATCTGCTGGCGGTGCTGGTCGCGGTGCCGGGCGGCTTCCTGATCGGCATGTCGCCGCTGATGTCGCGGGCGCTCGACCCCTTCATCCAGGTGATGAAACCGATCTCGCCGCTCGCCTGGATGCCGCTCGCCCTCTACACGATCAAGGACAGCGGCAAGTCGGCGATCTTCGTGATCTTCATCTGCTCGCTGTGGCCGATGCTGATCAACACCGCCTTCGGCGTCGCCAACACCCGCAAGGAATGGCTGAACGTCGCCCGCACGCTGGAGGTCGGGACGCTGCGCCGCGCCTTCCTGGTGATCCTGCCGGCCGCCGCCCCGACCATCCTGACCGGCATGCGCATCTCCATCGGCATCGCCTGGCTGGTGATCGTCGCCGCCGAGATGCTCGTGGGCGGGACCGGCATCGGCTACTTCGTGTGGAACGAGTGGAACAACCTGTCGATCACCAACGTGATCACCGCGATCCTGGTGATCGGTCTCGTCGGCATGATCCTCGATCAGGCGCTGGCCCGCGTGGCGCGGCTGGTGACCTTCCCGGAGTGACCCCCATGACGGACGGCAACATCATCTCCATCGAGGGGATCGCCCGCCGCTACCCCGCACCCGGCGGCAAGGGCAAGAGCACCACCATCTTCGAGAATCTTTGGCTGGGCGTCCGGCGCGGCGAGTTCGTCTGCACCATCGGCCATTCCGGCTGCGGCAAGACGACGGTGCTCAACATCCTGGCCGGGCTGGACGCCCCCAGCGAGGGCACGGTGATCGTCGACGGGCAGGCGATCGACGGCCCCAGCCTGGACCGCGCGGTGATCTTCCAGAGCCACGCGCTGCTGCCCTGGCTGAGCGTGCAGGGCAACGTCGCCTTCGCCGTCAGGTCGCGCTGGCCGGACTGGAGCGCCGCCCGCATCGAGGAGCAGGCGAGGCGCTTCATTGCCCTGGTCGGGCTGGCCGGGTCGGAGCGCAAGCGCCCGGCCGAGCTGTCCGGCGGCATGAAGCAGCGCGTCGGCATCGCCCGCGCCCTGTCGATCGAGCCGAAGATCCTGCTGATGGACGAGCCCTTCTCGGCGCTCGACGCGCTCACCCGCGGCACGCTGCAGGACGAGGCGCGGCGCATCTGCATGGAGACCGGCCAGACCACCTACATGATCACCCACGACATCGACGAGGCGATCTACCTCGCCGACCGCATCGTGCTGATGACCAACGGTCCCGGCGCCCGCGTCGCCGAGATCGTCGAGAATCCGCTACCGCGCGACCGGGCGCGGACGGACCTGTACCGCCACCCCTCCTACTACCCGCTGCGCAACCACCTGATCGAGTTCCTGGTGACGCGCAGCCGCACCCTGCGCGACGCGCCGGCCGACGGCTGGGATCCCCGCCACCCGCCGGTGGTCCGCCCCGGCGCCCATCCGGAACTGGTTCCCGGCGAACCGTCCCTTCATTCCGTCCCCAACGCGCTCAGCGCCTGAACCCCGTTTCCACAGGAGAACCGACCATGAAGCGTGAAGACCTGACCGAGAAGATCCTCGACATCAAGCGCGAGAAGAACCTGACCTGGGCGCGGATCGCCGAGACCATCGGCGGCCATTCGCCGATCCTGATCACCGCGGCGCTGCTCGGCCAGATGAAGCTGACCAAGCCGCAATGCGCGAAGGCGGCCGAGCTGTTCGGTCTGACCGAGAACGAGGCGAAGATGCTGAACGAGCCGCCCTACCGCGGCTCCATCCCGGCGCTGCCGCCGACCGATCCGCTGATCTACCGCTTCTACGAGCTGGTGATGGTCTACGGCACCACCTTCAAGGAACTGATCCAGGAGGAGTTCGGCGACGGCATCATGTCGGCGATCGACTTCGAGATGACGATGGAGCGCCAGCCGAATCCCAAGGGCGACCGCGTGCGCCTGGGAATGTCGGGCAAGTTCCTGCCCTACAAATACTACGGTAACGACGAGACGGTGCCCGACTACGGCTTCGGAAACCCCTGAGGAGCATGCCGCGATGAGCGCCCGTCCACCGCTTCCCCCCTTCACCGCCGAGACGGCGGCCCAGAAGGCCCGCCTGGCCGAGGACGCCTGGAACAGCCGCGATCCGGAGCGCGTCTCGCTCGCCTACACCGAGGACAGCCGCTGGCGCAACCGGGCGGAGTTCATCCAAGGCCGCCCGGCCATCATAGGGCTTCTGTCCCGCAAATGGGCGCGCGAGCTGGATTACCGGCTGATCAAGGAGGTCTGGACCTTCCACGGCAACCGCATCGCCGTGCGCTTCGCCTACGAGTGGCACGACGATTCCGGCCACTGGTACCGCTCGCACGGGAACGAGCAGTGGGAGTTCGACGAGCAGGGCCTGATGCGCCGCCGCGAGGCCAGCATCAACGACGTGCCGATCCGGGCGGAGGACCGCAAGTTCCACTGGCCGCTCGGCCGCCGGCCCGACGACCATCCGGGGCTGACCGACCTGGGGCTGTGAGGGGTGCGGTGCTTGCCCCCTCACCGCCCTTCCCCAATAGGCACTAACTGTTTGGTTGCGGAACGTTGTCGGGACGTGAGCTGTTGGGCTATCTGGGAATACGGCGCGTGGCTCAAGCGACGCCTTATGACGTCGTGCGTCGGCGCGCCGGAATTCGGCGCAGACCTGTCCGTCGACGCCATGATGAGCAAAGCTGACCCGGCGTCCGTCCCGCCGTCAACCCCGTGAGCCGCCGTAAGGCGGTGGCCCGCCAGGGCCAGGGTTGATGGCGGGGCGGCGACAGGTAACCTCTGCCATGGCAACGAGTGCCTGCTGAAAGGCTACAATCTCGCCTGCAACGGTTGCCACCGGGTCTTCAACGGGTCTTGGATGGCCGATCCCCCGACGAGGTCGTGAGCGAGCGACTGAAAGCAAGGCCGGAGCTGATCAATCCAACCTATCGACCTCCCGATCCCTGCTCCCTGACCAAAACCAAAATCGCGGCGCGGCTGAAGGTTTGCAGGGCCAAGGAGGTGTCGCAACCTGACAGCTAGAGCGTTCTCAGGTTGCCTGGAATCGCTGAGGGGGATTCCCATTGCCGTCGTAGCATGATTCGCTGCTCCCGGATTTCCGGTCTGGGGGTAGCGATGGCATGGCGTCAGGGGCAGAGCCATTCGGACGATCTTCGGTCCTGGGTTCTGGCGGCGGTTGATGGCGGCATGGCCGTGCGCGCTGCCGCCTCGGTGTTCCAGGTCAGCATCTCCTACATCTACAAGGCGCTAATCCGACGCCGGACCACCGGCGAGACGGCGGCCAACCGGTCGCGCGGCCACCGCCCCTGCAAGTTGACACCAGAGCAGGAGACCGCGCTTGCGGCCCATCTGCGGACACACTCGGACATGACGCTGGCGGCGATGCAGACGTGGCTGGAGAGCGAGCATGGCGTCCGGCTGAGCAGCGGCGCACTGTGGACGGCCATAGATCGGCTCGGGCTGACGCTCAAAAAAAGACACTCAAGGAGAGCGAGCAGGACCGACCGGACGTCGCGGCCCGTCGACGGGTCTGGCGGGCGGCCCAGCCCTTCGTCAATGCCGACCGGCTCGTCTTTATCGACGAAACCGGCGCCTCCACGAAGACGCCTCGGCTGTACGGCCGGACGCCGCGCGGCCAGAGGCTGATTGCCTCGGCGCCTTTCGGGCACTGGAAGACCACGACCTTCGTGGCCGCGCTGAGACGTGACGGCCTGACCGCGCCGATGGTGCTCGACGGGCCGATGACCGGAGCGGCCTTCCTCGCCTACGTCCAGCAGGTGCTGATCCCAACCTTGCGGCACGGCGACATCGTCGTGCTCGACAATCTGCCCGCCCACAAAACCGCCGAGGTCCGCCCCGCCATCCAAGCGTCCGGCGCCCAACTCTTCCTGCCGCCGCCCTTTAGCCCCGACCTCAATCCCATCGAGATGGCCTTCGCCAAGCTTAAGACCCTGCTGCGCCAAGCCAGTGCGCCAACTTCTTCCGCGCCGCAGGGTATCGAGACTCATTCTGAAAATGCTCTAACCGACCGGACCAATGACCACCTCGCGCCCGCCGCCGCCCGAGGTGGGGCATGCCCCACCCCGGGCGATCATCGATTTTCCACCACGCTCTCGGACGCTAACGAACTCGATTGGTTGGCGTTTGGCCGGAAGCCTCAGCGTCCGGTCAGGCGGCGGCTGGCGAAGCCTCTCCCGCCCAGCGGAATTCCGTGCCGTCGCTCCACATGCGATGCATGATCACCGCCAACCGGCGGGCGAGTGCCACGATTGCCTTCTGCTGGCCGCGCCGCTTGGCGATGGCCATCGCCCAAGCCTTGAGCCATGACCACTTCTGCACCCGTGTCAGCATGACCTGGGCGGCCTCGTAGAGAAGGTTGCCCATCAGAACTCGTGGTCGAGACGAATTACCAGTTTGCTGCCTTTTGAACGATTCTCGGCCAAGGTTTCTTGGTAATAATTTATCCAGAAGAAATTGTTCTCGTTAATACTCACCATCATGCCCGGCCCGACGCCCAGGACTTGTTCTTTTTGTCCCGGCAGGCGAGCATGATCCACCTTGAGATCAGTGAACTGCTTGAAGAAATACCCGTTCAAACCGACGGTCACTGTCGGGGTCAGGGTGTATCCGATGGCAAAGTTGATGTTGTAGGCTTGGCCAGCCTGGGATGACTTAGCATCCTGATATCCAACCCAGGGTCGGTTGTTCTGGGCATTCCAAAGATAGCTAAGCCGCGCCGATATGGAGAGGCTGGGCGTGACAAATGCGGTAAACGCGTAGTACGGATTGAACGTGACGGTATTGCTTCCCGGATTGAAGGCGTATTTGGGACTATAAGAGCCTAGGGGAAATAAGAAATCCAGCTCGATCCTCTGCGAGAAAAGAGGTCCGTTCTCTCCCATGATCGGCTTGAACTGGTAGCCACCGCCAAGCATCACATCGCCAATACCTGCCTGAGCTTTCAAGACTTTATTCTGCAATCCATCATCAATACGTGCCGTTTCAAATATAGGAAGCAAAAAATCGAAAACGAGATGACCATCGCTGAAGCGACCCCATTCTGGAGTATATATAAGCTGATTGATCATGCTGTTGATTCGGGTGTCCTGATTAGGTAGTTTTAGAGATTTACCATCGGCATCAGTGATTTTATCGGCGGAATAGATGATTTGATAGCCGACATAGTGCCATTCTCCAGACCCAGGAACCGGCAGACCATCGTAGAAGCTTGTGTTACCCATGTTCGAGTTTGGCTGGTCCGCAGCCTTAGCTTGTTGCATGGCCAGGACGGAAGAAATACAAAAGAGTGATGCGGCCCAATATTTCAACACCATTCCTCCCCATTTTCTTGTTTGTAGTGGACTTAGGCGAGATCCCAGCCACCGCC
The DNA here is from genome assembly GCF_024170005.1 of Azospirillum lipoferum. GTDB lineage: Bacteria > Pseudomonadota > Alphaproteobacteria > Azospirillales > Azospirillaceae > Azospirillum > Azospirillum lipoferum. Next base: position 24,841 of record NZ_JALJXJ010000027.1, on the reverse strand, counting down.
TCTACTTGCCCGTCTTGACAGGCCATGCAATTCGGCAGCCGGGCGTGGTAGAGTCGTTAAACAGTAGTTGGTCATCGCTCGGCGACGGCCCCGCCCCGTAATGGACCGGGAGCCGCGCCCGAACGCCCGCGTGCGGCCGATGGTAGGCCGGCCCAGCGGCCATCGTCGAAGGCCCGGCGCGCAGCCGACTGCCCTGTCGAAATCGGCGTTGGATGCATCGACAACCTGGGAAATTTCCCCACCAGAAGAAGGATCGATGACCGACAAAGTCACGTCATGCGTCGACGCCATCCACTCATTGTTGATGAAGAGCGCGGGGCGGCGCAAAAGCGTCTTCTTAACGGCCGAGGAATATTTACCTCGTTCGAGCCTTATCATCCGCAATTTCAATAGCAATCGCTATTCAATTTCTTCTCCCTAAACAATTTGTTGTCTGAACAATATGCATCTGAACCAACGCCGCCGATACGGCGGAAATACTTATGGCAGCTATAAGGTCGACACTCGATGCAGGAAGAAAACCGCTCTCTGCGCTAATGACATACCTGCAGATATCAAGCGAAATTTAGCACTACACGGATGCGGTGGTGATGCCAGTGAGCAACGACGCGCTGCTGCGCGTAGTTCGCCGCCAGGGCAGTCCCAAGTTCATGCCGCCAACCGTCATTGGAGTCGATGACTGGGCCTGACGGCGCAATCAGCGCTGCGGAACCCTGATCTGCGACTTGGAGCGCCACCGGACCATTGCATTGTTGCCGGATCGCGAACCGGCGACCATTCAGGCTTGGCTTGAAGGCTCCAGGTCCGCACCGTCGCCCAGGACCGCAGCGGTGGCCAGTCGGACATGCAATCGCTGCACAGGGCGCGGGAGCGTTTGGTGAACGAACGGATCGCGCTAATCAGCCACCTGCGGGCGCTCCTGCTGGAACGGGGCATCAACGTGGCGCAGGGGCGGCGCCAACTGGAAAAGGAATTGCCCGGCATCCTGGCCGACGAGACGTTGAGCTTGAGCCCCCGCGTCCGCCAGTTGGTCAGCGACTTGCGCGAGGAATGGCAGGGGCTGGATCTACGGTTCACACGTTTTGACCAAGCCGCAGGAAGGCCAGAATATCGTAGAGATTGTGTTGGGAAATTTCCGTAAGCGCACTTCATGCCTCGTCGAATGCCGCTCGCGCGGCGTGGATCGTGGCTTGGTTGGCTTCGGCCCAACGAATGACAGCGCCAAGCGCAGGCAGCAGCGACAGACCAAGAGGTGTCAGGGCGTACTCGACGGCCGGCGGTGTGGTCGGAAAGACCGTGCGGCTTAGCAACCCTTCGCGCTGCAATCCCTTAAGGGTTTGGGTAAGCATGCGCTGCGAGATATCGGCAAGCGCACGGCGCAATTCACCAAATCGATGCGGACGATCCTGCAGGGCAATGAGGATGAGCACCGACCATTTGTCATTGATATGGGACATGACGTCCCGGATCGGGCAGTTGTCCGGCGAGAAGCCTTCGGCGCGGATGTCGTCAAGTGATTTCAAGAATGGATCGGGCGGGGCTTTCGTCTGTCGGGGCATAGATGGTTCCCTCTATGTAACTATGGGCGAAAAAAGTGCCGCCTTTACAGTTAAACAGAACATTAGTTACGATTTTAGACCAGCAACCGGTCTGCATTCAACGACCAATTCGAATGCACCCAGACAGGAGTATCCAATGCCCCAACCTCTTCTCGTGACCGGCGCCGGCGGCCAGCTCGGCCGCTCCGTCGTGGATAACCTTCTCGCGTCGGGCGCCGGCCACATCATCGCGACGACACGCGATCCTTCCAAACTCGCCGATCTTGCCGCGAAGGGGGTCGAGGTGCGCCGGGCCGATTTCGATGATGCCGCCTCGCTGCCCACCGCCTTCGCCGGCGCAGGGCGGGCGCTGATCATCTCAACGGACGCCCTGGATCGGCCGGGACGACGGCTGGAGCAGCACCTGTCAGCGGTCGCCGCGGCCAAGGCTGCGGGCGTCAAGCACCTCGTCTATACATCGATGCCGAAACCGGAGCCGGGTTCTGCGGTCATCTTTGCGCCAGACCATTTCGGCACCGAGACGGCGATCAGAGAAAGCGGGCTCGGCTACACCATCCTGCGTAACAGCTGGTATCAAGAAAACCTCATGATATCCCTGCCCAACGTACTCGGCTCTGGCCTGTGGTTCACCTCGGCCGGCGCGGGAAAGGTCGCCCATGTGGCGCGCGAAGACGCCGCCCGCGTAGCGGCGGCGGCACTGGCGTCCGGCTCAGACGAAAGCCTGACGCTCGACGTCACCGGACCTGAGGCGCTGACGACGGAACAGATCGCGGCGCTCGTCTCCGACGTTGTCGGCAAGCCCATCCAGGTCATGCAGGTAACCGATGAACAGCTTGCCGGCGGTATGAAACAGGCCGGCCTCCCCGACTTTCTGGTTCCGCTGCTGGTCTCGTTCGACGCCAACACGCGCAACGGCGGCCTGACCCCGCCGACCGATACCGTCGAGCGCCTGACAGGTCTGCGGCCACGGCCGCTGCGGGCTTTCCTTGAGGCCGTCAAACCGGCGCTCGTCGGCTAAGGCGCCGAGCTGGCCTCTCACACCCGACAGGGCGGGAGGCCAGCTCAAAGGCCTGCCGTGCAACGAAGCCTGGAGAAAGGAGGCAGACGGGCACCGTCATTTGTCGATTGGCTGGTTGCCGGGTCTGGCGGCGGTGAGATAGGGAAGGATCATGACGACGCGCCCCGATCCTCGCTACGCCGGCTACCGCTATCCCTCCGAGATCATTGCCATGGCGATGTGACCGTACTTCCGCTTTCCGCTCAGCCTGCGGCAGGTTGAGGAGATGCTTGCGTCCCGGGGCATCACCGTCAGCCACGAGACGGTGCGTCAGTGGGGTCTGAGATTCGGCCGCGACATCGCCAACCGGTTGCGTCGCCGGGTGCCGCGGCGTGGCGATAAATGGCACCTCGACGAGGTGGTTTTGACCATTGCCGGCAAGAAGCATTACTTGTGGCGGGCCGTTGATCAGGACGGCTTCGTCCTCGACGTTCTGATCCAGAAGCGGCGCGACACCAAGGCGGCCAAGCGCTTGCTGCGCACATTGCTGAAGAAACAGGGCTGGACGCCGCGGGTGATGGTGACAGACAAGCTGAAATCCTGCGCCGCCGCCAAGCGGGTGGTGGGAATGGGCGGGGAGCACCGCCAGCACAAGGGGCTGAACAACCGGGCCGAGAACTCCCACCAAACGACCCGACGACGGGAACGGCAAATGAAGCGGTTCAAGTCGCCCCGGCAGGTCCAGCCCTTCTTGTCCATCCACGACCCGATCGCCAATCTCTTCCATCTCCGCCACGACCACCGTGCCGCTACCGACTACCGTGCCGCCCGAGCCCAGGCCTTCATCGCCTGGGACGAGGCCGCCGGTGCGCCCTTGGCGGCCCGATGCCCGCATCCGCCGCGTTTTCGTGCCAAAAGCGCCCCCCTCGCTTCGTCGGGACCAACAAGTTGACGGTGCCCTGCCGGGTGCGTTTTAGGCTCTGACGCAAACTTGGTGATGGGCAGAACTTCTACCTTGGCGGCTTTCTTGCCGACCCCGAACTGATAGCGCGCCGTTTCGCTGAATTGGCGGAGTGGTTAGCGCAGGGACGGCTTCGCCTGTCCGTTGCGGAAGTGCTGCCGCTCGACCAAGCGGGCCAGACGCATCGCCTGCTGGGAGGGCGGGGAACGGTGGGCAAGATCGTTCTGATTACCTGGGCGCGCATGCGATCACGTTACGAGAAGCCCGGCACGATCGCGCCGGGCTTTTTTTGACCACGCGAACCAAGGGTCAGGCTGCCGGAAGGCCCCGCATTGCGGGGAGCCAGCACGCCAGTGACATGCGCGCCACCTTGCCCGCTCGCAGGTGGTACCTAGCGAAGAAGCGCATGGTCAGGTTGTCGCCAGGACCGAGCGAGGCAAAGGGAAAGTCTAGTCTCTCGATCCGCGCGGTGAAGGTTGCATTGAGTTCAGCTATGATCAGGTCCTGGCTCTCAAGCACGGCGAGCGGAGTCAGCGTTTCGACAACTCCATGATGAACGAACTGCAACATCCGCAGGAAGTCCGCTGAGGTGGCGAAGCTTTGGTCCGGCCCGTCGATCACCGCGTCGGGGTGGAAGAAGGTGTCGATCAGGCGGGCGTCGTCGCCCAGGTTGTAGGCCGCGAGGTAATCTTCGTATTTCATGGAAGTCTCCGACAGCTGTTCCCGGCCCGGGCGCACGCGGGGCACCGCCATCGCCCAAGAACGGGAATATTTTAAAATGGGTCAGTATTTGAAGGCGGCGGACGGCGAGGCGGTCCGCGGTTCTCCGGCGAAGCGGGTCACTGCGTCGTCGGAATAGGCCAATGCGGTCCAGTAGTTAGGTGTCCAGCGGATTGCGGACCGAGAACCGTACCGTCCAACGGTCGTCGCTGCGGCCGCCATGATCCATCAGGCCGATCACGCGCTGGCCGATTTCCCAGCCGCTGACGCCATCACCCACTTGGGCGACAGTGCCGCACACCTCGCCCCCAGTACGATTGGCAGCGGGGTCGGGGCCGGACAGGGGTGCCCCCGCCGCCGCACCGTATCGGCGAAGTAGACCCCCGCCGGCTCCGCGAGCACGAGTAGTCCTCCTTCCCAGGTACCGGAACAGGCTGTTCGACCAGCTTCCGTTGCTCAGGTCCCCCGGTCGTTTTCAACTCAATCGCGCGCATGAATGGCTCCCGGGATATGGACGCATCAGCCGAGGCTGGCAACGCCGCCGTCGATGACGATCTCCTGGCCGAGCATGTAGCCTGCCTCGTCGGATGCGAGATAAAGCACCGCCTGGGCCGCCTCTTCCACCGACCCGGCGCGCTTCATCGGCGTCAACTCGGTCAGCGACTTCAGAATCTCGTCCCCGCCGAAGTCCTCCCCACCGCCCGGCGTGCGGGACGTCAGCGGAGTGGCGATCAGTCCGGGGGTAACCGTGTTGACGCGAATGCCTCGGGGTAACAGCACTGCTGCCAGCGTGCGTCCAAGATGCCGCAGAGCGGCCTTGGTAATGCCATAGACGCTGAGTGCGGGATTAATCCGAACCCCGGCCAGCGAGGCGCACAGGACAATGGCGCTACCGCGAGGCATATGAGGCGCAATCTTCTGCACCAGGAAGAAGTTGCTCTTGAGGTTGATGGCGAACAGGCTGTCCCACAGCGCTTCGTCCACGGTCTCGAATGGAGCGACCGAAGCGATGCCGGCGTTCGCGTAGAGCACGTCGATCCGGCCCAAGGCGCCTACCAGCTGATCCACCAGTCCCGCGAGGCCTGCGATGTCGGCCATGTCATACTGGATCGCAACGGTGTCTCCGCCAATCTCGGTCCTGGCTTCTTCCAAGGTCTTCGCATTACGCCCTATGATCGCGACGTGCGCGCCTTCTGCCGCGAAAGCCTTGGCGGTGGCGAGGCCAATGCCACTGTTGCCACCCGTTACGAGAACGTTCTTGCCGCTAAACCTGGGATGCATCTCTACTCCCCTTCTGAATGCTGCGGAACGTTCTGGCGCGCCGAGCAGCGCGCCAGCGACGCTCACCACACGCCGTTGCCGTGCGGCAGGTCGGCAGGGAGGTCCTGACCGATGTCCCAATGCTCGGCGATGCGGCCATTCTCGACGCGGAAGCGATCCACATACAGGCGCGGCGTCGGGTTGTCCTCCTCCTCCACACGAACGAAGAAGATTACATTGTCACCGTCCACGAACACGTCGCGGATCAGTACGTTGGCGTTCTTCTGATTCTGTTCGAGATGGCTGATGAAATTGAAGACGCCCTCGTAATCATCAGCCATGGGGATGCTGCTGTGCTGGATATAGCGATCGGCGATATAATTCTTGATAATGCGCGGATTTTTCTCGCAGATCACCTTCTCGTAGAATTCGACGCAGAGGTCGAGATTCTTCTGCTCCTGCTCTGTACGGCTCATTGTTTCTCCCTTCTGTTTTTTTATATCTTTATGAGAGCCTGTTTGAGAAGCGGCGGAGTCACAATATGGAGTATAAAGATTTTCGCTTCACCTACTACATATTGTGCCCATAACCAATTCTCAAACAGGCTCTGAGGACGGTATCCAGCTGCCATGGAAGCCGATCGGCAATCGGGCGGGCAGGTGAATGGTGGCGAGCGGCGGCGCGGTGATGTCGCGCGCGTCAAGGACGTGCAGGTCGGTCGCGCCGCGGTCCGGATCGGAGGCCGTGAGCAGGATGTAGCCATCGTCCTCCCCCTTCGCCGGGCTTGTCGGAGTGAAAATTGGCTCGCCGACGATAGCGCGCTCCGGGTAGAGCCGCTCAGTCGATGTGCCCTGGTCGAGATCGTACTTGATCAGTCGATTGCTGCGCGCATCCGGTGCCACCGTTTCGTCGCGCGCGATGAACGAGTCTGCGAGATCCTCGTTCGAGATCATGTAGACATAGCGGTTGGGCCGTCCGGTGAAGGCTTCGTTGATGCGCGGGAATTCCTGGGGGCGGACATCGACCAGCTCGCGGGCAACGGTGCCGCTGTCGAGATCGAATACAAGCTTTTCGAAGCGCGGCGCGCCATTGTGTTCGACCGATCCAGGATACGTGGCGCACATCCGCGGATGTGTCACTGCGTAGAGCACGACAGTATTGCCGACTTCGAAGGCATTCGCGGTGTGGAAGATCCACAGCGGTGGCACGTCGAACCAGCGGATTTCGCTAGCTGCGCCGTTGATCGGCAACAAGCCGATGCGAGGTTGATATTCGGGGTCCCAACGATAGGGGATCAACGCGCCCGATGCCGCCTCAGACGGGTCGAACCCGACTTGAAGATCGTAGATCAGGGCGTAGTTTCGGGTCAGCGCGAAGTCATGGATCATCGGGCAGTGCGGGACGTGGACATGCTCCACCCTTGTCACCTGCCCTGCGGCCGAGACCACGATATGCTGCACCATCGGCATTCCGGGGAAGTAGGCCACGCCGTGCATGTCGCCCGTATCCGGATCCCAGTGGGGGTGCGCGGTGAAGCCGCCCGGAAGCGTGCCCTCGAAATCGTAGGTGCCCACCGTGCCCAGATCGCCGTCCAATTCGTAGGGCAGCGTCCCGATCTCGACCAGCGCGAGCGTGCGCCCAGCATGGCTAACCACATGCGTGTTCACCGGAACATCCATGCCGCCATAGACCATGGCCTTGCGCGGCGGTTCATGCAACTGGCGGATGACGGCGGCCTGCCGTACCCAACGGTTGCGGTACCATTCGGCCCGGCCGTCCCGGATCCGCACACCGTGCACCATGGCCTCACCCTGAAACAGGTGATGGCGACTACCCTGCGCGGTAATTGGGTTGGGGCCGTTACGCAGGAAACGGCCATCCAAATCAGCCGGAATCGAGCCCGTAACGGCTAGATTGAACGCTTCGATCTCCCCTTCAACCGGCTCGTAGCCATTCATCAGGTAGCGGTTGCCTTCCGGCACAATCCGGGGGTTCATTACGCATCCTCCTTTGGGGCGCTTGCATCGCGATCTGCTCCAGTGATGCCATCGAGGCCATGGAGCGGTTTGAAGCGGTTTTCCGGGTCGTGGTGATGGCGCGCGGCCTGCAAGGAGCCAATGGCGGGACCGAGCTGACGACGCCAGTCGTCAGCACTGAGCCGCAGGGCACCAGCCTGCGGGTCGCCGAGCCCGTCGAGCTCCAGCGCGAGGTCAAACAGGCGCCGGTTGCGGGCTTCGCTTGCGGCTAGAGCCGCGGTACTGGTGTCGGTCTGGCATGGGAACGCCGAAGCAATGTAGGCAACCCCCTGCCCACCCCAACGCCGGCCCATCTGGCCTAGGCGAGACACCGGGACCGGATACAGTTCGATTACCCCCGCCGGCCCCATCTGATCGGCCGGAAAGCTGCTCATCAGTTCAGCTGCATAGCGGGCGGCATTGGCAGCGGGGATGAAAGCGGTAGCCCAGGGATGAGCATGGGCGTCGTTGCCGCGATCACAAGGGAAGGCGGGATTTAGCTCAAGCCGACGCAAGAACTGGTCCAGCGACAGCCGGTCCACCTTTGTTGTCGGCAATGCCGAAAGCGCAGGTGATGCCTTGTCGATGGCCTTCGAGCCCGCGGGAACGACTGCCTCGATACACGGCGTCCAGCCATGAGGCAGCGGCAGGATCCATCCGCCAAGATGCCATAGGCCCGCCACATCAAGCAGGGCCAACTGATCGGCGACCATCGCTTCTGCATCACGATAGAACAGGTGGTAGCAGTCCACCTCCGCCGGAGCATCAACCAGCTTCAGGCGCAGCCGGGCAATAACCCCGAACTGTCCTGCCCCGCCCTTCACCAGGGCGAACAACTCGGCGTTTTCGTCGGACGAGCAGCGAACCATCGCACCGTCGGGCTTTATCACATCCGCCCACAGCATCTGCTCGCAGATCATGCCTTCGCGAAAGCTTGTTCCGCCCAAGCCTCCGATGGAAACGGTGCCCCCCACGGTCAGACCCAAATAGTCGGGTAGCACCGCGGGAACCTGCCCCGTCGGCAAGGTGCCGCGGATCACCTCGCCCCAGGTGGTGCCCGCCAGCACGTCACAATAGCCCTCGCCCACATGATCCACACCGACAAGCCCGGACAGGTCGAGGAGAAATCCCTCCCCAGCGAGGGTCTGACCATTGCAGGAGTGGCCCAATCCTCGGACCGCCACCTGAAGCCCGGCGACCTGCGCCTCGGCTATGGCGGCACAGGCCATCTCGGCACTCGATACGCTCCGCACGATTGCCGGTTCGGCCCGACACATACCGCCGAAATCGCGCGCGAGGTTTCCACCTCGCAAGGCAGGTTGCTGGCTCACGGTTGTATTTCCTGTACTTGTGGCAGCTGCGTCGCAGCGGGTCCGATAAGTCGCGGCAAGTCAGAGCTGGATGATGACCGACTTGAGCTCGGTATAGGCTTCAAGCCCTTGGCGAGCCTGTTCGCGTCCAACGCCCGACTGCTTGTAACCGCCGAACGGCAACGCGGCATCGAGCACACCGTGGCAATTGCCCCAAACGGTGCCCGCCCGGACCTTCGCCGCAAGCCGATGCATGACTGAGAGATCGCGCGTCCAGATGCTCGCGCCGAGGCCGAAAGCAGTGTCATTGGCCGCGGCGGCAACCTCGTCGAGATCGTCAAACCGCTGCACCACGACGACAGGACCGAAAATCTCCTCACGAACCACACTCATCTGCGGGTTCACGTCGGCCAGTACGGTCGGATTCAGATAATAACCTTCGGCTGCGGGAGCATCGCCCCCGGTCATCACGGTAGCCCCGGCCCGACGGCCTTCATCGATATAGCGCAGCACCCGCTCATGCTGCTCACGCGAGACAACGGGACCCATTCTGGCGGTCGGATCGAGTGAAGGCCGCGGAGTCCAGGCCTTGCTTGCGTCAACCACACCATCAAGGAACCGATCGTAGATATCCCGATGGGCAAACAGACGCGAACCCGCGACGCAGACCTGACCGGCATTGAAGAAGATTGCTCCGGCGGCCCCGGCAGCAGCGCTTTCCAGCTCTACATCGGGCATCACGATGACGGGTGATTTGCCGCCGAGTTCCAGCGTGACCCGCTTGAGCGTGTCCGTAGCCGTGCGGTTGATGATCTTGCCGACCTCGGTCGATCCGGTGAAGGCGATCTTGTCCACCAGCGGATGACGGACCAGCGCGTCCCCGGCTATCCGGCCATCGCCTGTGACCACGTTGACCACACCAGCTGGGAAGCCGGCCTCCAGCACCATGTCAGCCAGACGCAGCGCCGTCAGGGATGTCTGCTCGGCGGGCTTCAGGACCAGCGTGCAACCGGCTGCCAATGCCGGTGCGATCTTTAACGCCGCCATCAGCAGTGGAAAATTCCAAGGAATGATTTGCCCGGCCACCCCAATCGGTTCCCGCCTAACATAACCGTGAAAGGCCCCCGTTGGGGCAGAGAGAGGGTCGACCACCTCACCGGAGATCTTCGTCGCCCAGCCTGCCATATACCGCAGTTGCGCCACCGTACCGGGAACATCGACGGCCGCCGCCATCGCGCGCGGCTTGCCGTTGTCGATGGCTTCAAGTTCGGCGAACTCGTCCGCGTTCGCCTCGATCAGATCGGCCAGCCGATTGATCGCCGCCTCGCGCCGGATCGGCGGCAAGCCGGACCATCGGCCATCGTCGAAAGCGGCACGGGCCGCACGAACGGCCCGGTCAATGTCTTCGGCGGTCGCATCGGCAATGTGCCCGATGATCTTCGAAGTGGACGGATCGATCACCTCGATCTGCGCATTGCCGGTGGACTCCACCCACTCATTATCAATGAAATGCGCTGGCCTGCGGCCCAGCAGGCGGTTCACGGCGGGCGAATAAGCAGGCTGTGTCCAGCCCTGAAGTTCAACGGGTCGCATCGGGATCCTCCCAGCATTTTTGTTGGTTAGGATTTCCCATACGGCGCGGTGTAGCAAAAGCCGCGGATGCGTGATGCAAACCATAAGCAAGACTTATGTGCATGGTCCGGCTTGCCTCGGCGCACGAAAGAGGGAACAACGAATTATTGACGTCGAAAACGATGCAGGGAGGGAGGGAGCATGATGGCGACGAGGGATCGTCCTGGCGGGCACATCGACGCAGAACGAGGTCAGAACGACTTGTTGAACTCACTGTCGCTGCCCAACCGCGAATTGCTCCTGCGGCTGCGGCGAACGAACCTCAACCTCCTCCCGATCCTGGCCGCCGTACTGGAAACGAGAAGAATCGGGCAGGCGGCGCGGGAGCTGAACCTCACCCAGCCGGCCGTGAGTCAGGCGATCCAGCAGCTAAGGACAATATTTGGCGATGAGCTGATCGTTATGGCGGGACGCGTCCCGATGCTCACCGAAAGAAGCGCGGAACTGATCGGCCCTGTAAAATCGCTCTTGGCGGATCTGGATGAAATGTTGTCAGGTGCCAGACCTTTCGACCCTATGGTGGAATCCATGACGGCGCGGATCGTGACCGCGGACTATATCACCGCTATACTGACCCCGCAGATGATAGAGATTTGCGACGCGTTGCACGCCCCTCACCGTATTGAATTCGTCGGCATAGACATCAAGCGCATGCATGATCTGTCACAGATGGACCTCGTTATCCTGCCGCGGGCGCTTTCGCGCCACCTGGGCAAGACGCACGGTTCGCTCGAACTGCTCGACGATCGCTTTGTCTGCATCGCGCGCGCCGGCAGCTCTTTGCCCGAGACTCTCGGTGCCGACCGCATCCGCTCGTTGCCGCAGTTCAAGTTTTCGATGGACGTCCACTTCCCCAGCAACACCCATCATTTGCTAACGGCTGCAGCCGACCTCGAGAACGATGCCGCATGGGCATTCGAACACTATGCAGTCCTCGGCATAGCCGTCGCGGAGTCAGAGCGTATCGCCGTGGTACCGGAAATGCTTGCCAAATGGCTTGGCCGTTATGCACCGTTGCGGATCATAGAAATCGACGGAGAGCCACGCAAATTTGGTCTCGATGTAGTCTGGAGCCCCGAACTGGAAAGCCAGCGCGGCCATCGGTGGCTCCGTTCATTAGTGATGCGCGCAGCACAGCAGGCGCAGCAGGCACTAGGCCGTGTCGGCAAAGGGGTAGCAGGTTGAAGGAAGGTTCCCCATTTGTGCTGGATGGGACGTTACGATCTGACTGATGCACAATGGGAGCGGCTGGAGCCGCACCTTCCTCCCGAAAAACCTCGCACTGGACGGCCGAACCACTCTCACCGGCGGATGGTCAACAGCATGCTGTTGACCATCCGCAGCGGAGCGCCATGGCGGGATTTGCCGGAGCGCTATGGGACGTTCGGCACGGTGTCGAGCCGGTTCTACCGCTGGCACCGCGCCGGCCTCTGGCAGCGCATCCTGGAAGCCTTGCAGGCCCGTGCCGACCGCCAGGTCGGGCGGACTGGAGCCTGCACTTCGTGGACAGCACCGTGGTCCGCGCTCATCAGCACGCGGCTGGTGATCTTGCCCCGGTTGGGTGGACACGGGTTCACGCAGATCTTAGCTCGGCCTGTTCGGGGGTGATGTCTCCGATAGCCGAGTGGGCGCGTTGGCGATTGTAGTAGGTTTCGATGTAGGCGAACACCTCCCGGCGCGCCTGGTCGCGGGTTTCGAACCGGGTACGATGGACCAACGCGACCTTGAGGGTGTGGAAGAAGCTCTCCATGGGAGCATTGTCGTAGCAGCAGCCCTTGCGCGACATGGACTGCCGCATCCCGGCCGCCTGCAACAGATCCCGGTAGTCCCGGGAAGCATACTGACTGCCGCGATCGGAATGCTGGATGAGACCCACAGACGGCCGATGGCGCTGGATGGCCATCACCAGAGCCGAGGTGGTGAGTTCGGCGCGCATATGGTCGCGCATCGCCCATCCAACGATCTTCCGGGTCGCCAAGTCGAGGACAGCCGCCAGATACAGCCAGCCTTCAGCAGTGGGCAAATAGGTGATGTCGGCAAGCCAGACCCGGTTGGGCTCGGCCACCTGGAAGGCCTGGCCCAGCAGATCGGGAGCGACCGGAAGGCCATGGCGGCTGTCGGTCGTGACGGGCCGGAACCGGCGTGCGGCGGCACCCCGGATGCCGTGCCGGCGCATCAGACGCGCCACCCGGCCCCGGCTGGCGGCAACGCCCTCTGCGCGAAGAGTGGCATGCACGCGTGGTCGAGCACGAGCACCGCCTGGACGTCCGGTTCCAGGCTCCGGCAAGCTGGCGCGAAACCTGCCGGAACCGCGGCGCTGTCCGCCGCCAGCTTCGCCCGGATTGGAGGCTGGGACATGCGCCCGGCTTCGGTCAGGCGGGCGGGACTGAGCGGTCGCAGCGCTGGAAGACGCCCCGCGGCCCGCCACTGAAATCGCGATGCATGAGTCCTCCTCATGCATGGAGGCCGGATAAATCGTTTGTCGGAAACTGGCCGAACGCGGAGGTTTGGCCCGAGGCTTTCAGCATCGACAATGGAGGAATTGCCTTGGCAAAAGGAATTGAACGCTACGCGCTGGATGAGTCCTCGCCCTACCGGCCCCAGTTCCTGGAATCGGTGCGGGTGCCGGTCGATGGAACCGAATTCCTGATGCTGAGCGGGCTGACGCCGCCGGTCATCGACAGCTCCGTTCCGAGCGACCGAGCCGAGGCCTATGGCGACACGGAAGTCCAGACCCGCAACATCCTGGCGGAGTTGAAGGCTACGCTGGAACGGCGCGGCTATGGCCTGAACGATGTGGTCAAGGTCCAGGCCTTCCTGGTCGGCGACGCGCAGTTGGGTGGGCATGCCGATTTCCAGGGCTTTTCCCGCGCCTACGCGGAGGCTTTCGGCACCGCCGGGACCCCGAATATTCCGGTGCGCACCCGTGTGCAGGTGGCCGGCCTGGTGGAACCGGGCTGGCTGGTGGAGATCGAGGCGATGGCCGCCAAGGCGGGGTGAGCGCCGCCGCCACGGTCAGGCGGACCCATCCGGCGGTCCGCCGAACCGTTCGGCGATGGAGAGAATCAAATCGTCCGCGCCCGGCCGCCCGACGATCTGGACCCCCACCGGCATCCCGTTGCGGTCGCGGCCGGCCGGCAGCGCCAGCGTCGGCAGGCCAAGGAGACTGAAGGGACGGTTGAAGCGCAGGAAGGCCAGGGTGGTGGCGCCGGCAATGGTCTCGTCGTCGTCGTCGACAACGTCCAGACGCGGAGCCGGCCCGCCGATCACCGGACAGAGCAGGACGTCCGCCGCAGCGAAAGCCCCCTGGATCACCGCCGCCCGATGGGCATCGCGGTCGCGCAATGCCCGGTCGTAGGCGTCGCGCCCCACCTCGGCCGCCGCGACCAGACGCCGCCGCACCGCCGCCGGGTACCAGTCCGGACGCTCCACCAGCCTCGTCCGGTGCAGGGCGGACGCCTCGAACGAGGTGATGGTCCCGGCGCAGGCGTTCAGCACATCGAGCGGCGGCAGGGCGACCTTGACCGCCAGCGCTCCGTCCTCTGTCATCCGGCGCAGGACGGACTGGATGACCGCGGCGACCTCCGGCTCGACCCCGGTCCGGAGCCACTCCGTCGGCAGACCGAGACACAGAGGGCCGACGCGCAGAGGAGCCTCGTGCTGCTCCCCGGACGCCGGGTCGCGCAACGCCGCGAACACCGCACGCAGCAGAGCGGGATCGCGGGCGATGAGGCCGATCGCGTCCTGCGACGGCGACAGCGGCGCGATGCCGGGGTCGCGGATGGCCCCGGCGGTTGGCTTGAAGCCGAGGACGCCGCACAGGGCGGCCGGAATGCGCACCGACCCGCCGGTGTCGGTGCCGAGTGCGAAGGGCACGATGCCGGCCGCAACCGCCGCCGCCGATCCGCTCGACGACCCGCCGACGGCAAACCGCGCATCCACCGGATTCAGCACCCGCCCGAAATAGGGGTTCAACCCGGTGGCGGCATAGCAGTGCGGGTCGAGGTTCAGGGCCCCGATGGCGATGGCTCCCGCCGCCGCCAGACGGTCGAGCGCCACGCTGGTCCGCTCTCCACCCCAGCGATAGCCATGCCCGACCCCCACCGTCGGCTGCCGCCCGGCGGTGACGAACACGTCCTTGTGGGCGAAAGGCAGACCCCAGAGCGCCGGTCGCGGACCGTCCGCCGAAGCCGCCGACAGAGCCCGCGCCCACTCCTCCGCGTCGGGGAACAGCTCGATGAAAGCATTGAGCCGGCTGGCACGCGCCGCGGCCAGGGCGGTCGCGACAGCCTGGGCAGGGTCGCGGGGAGACGCGGCGATCATGCTGGGGTCCTTTCAACAATGGTGTCGCGGCGCAGGGGATGGCGGCAGTGGCACTCCCGAAACGGCCCCGTCTCCGGCGGGCGGAAACAGGGCCGTCCGACAGGGCGTCAGACGTGGCCGTAGCGTTCCAGCGCCTGCGCCAGGGTCAGGCCGTTCGACAGTTCCTCGCGGATGCGGATCTCGGTCGCGGTCAGCGCCTCCGATTCCGCCAGCACCTTCGGAACGATGGCTGCCGGGATGGCGAGCGCGCCGTCCTCGTCGGCCAGGATGAAGTCGCCCGGCTCGATCCGCACGCGCTCCACCGTCGCCCCGCGCAGGAAAACCGGAACCTGCCAGGCGTTGACCTTCCAGCGGCCGATCGACTGCACCGGCGTGCGGTAGCGGGCGTAGACCGGGAAGCCGTGATGGCCGAGCCAGCGCACGTCACGGATGCCACCGTCGACCAGTGCGCCGGTGCTGCCGCGCTCCTTCATGCCGATGGCGATCAGCTCGCCGAAATAGCAGATGCCGTCGCCGTCGCCGCTCCACACCGACACCTCGCCGGGCGACAGCCCCTGGCAGGCCGCCATCTTGTCGGCGTCGCCGCCCAGCGGATAGGGTGTCATCTGGCCGCGGATGGTGTAGGCCCAGCCGGCCAGCCGCCCGGCGGTGGCGGGATAGGGCATGAATTCCGCCGCCAGCCCCTGGTCGGGCCAGCCCATCACGTCGAGCACGTCGGCGACGTTGGAGGTGTCGACGGCCAGGAAACGGGTGCGGATGTCCTCGCGCTGCGCGGCGGTGAGGACCGTGTCGGTGCTGCTGCTCATGCTGGGGATCCTTCGGACTGTCAAATGCTGGGGATGTAGCCGCCGTCCACCCGCAGGGTGGAGCCGGTGACATAGGCGGCGCGCTCGCTGGCCAGGAAAGCGACGGCGTCGGCGTATTCGCGGGGCTCGCCGTACCGGGCCATCGGGATGGCGGCGGTGCTCTCGGCGACGACCTCGGCAACCGGCCGCCCCTCGCGCGCCGCCTTGCTCTCGTCCAGGAAGCGGATGCGGTCGGTGGCGATGCGGCCGGGCAGAACGACGTTGACGGTCACGCCGTCGGCCGCCACCTCGCGGGCCAGCGACTTGGACCAGCCGACCAGGGACAGGCGCAGCGCGTTGGACAGGGCGAGGTTGGGGATCGGCACGACGACGCCCGACGAGGCGCTGGTGACGATCCGGCCCCAGCGCCGCTGCCGCATGCCGGGCAGCACCCGGTCGGTGATGCGGATGACCGACAGCACCATCGCCTCGAACTGCGCCGACCAGATCTTCGGATCGACGCCGCTGGCCGACGACGGCGGCGGGCCGCCGGTGTTGTTGACCAGGATGTCGATTGCGCCGAACCGCTCCTCGGCCAGGGCGATATTGCGGTCGGTGGCGGCCGCGTCGCCCAGGTCCCAGACGATGGGGAGACAGGGTACGGCGGTTTCGGCCTTGGCAATGTCGGCGAGGACGGCGCTGGTGGCGGCCAGCGACGGCGCGTCGCGGTCGGCGATGACGAGGTTGGCGCCCTCGCGCGCCAGACCCAGGGCGATGGCGCGGCCGAGCCCGCCCCCGGCGCCCAGCACCAGCGCGGTGCGGCCGGAAAGTCCGAGATCCATGACGAATCCCCCTTCTGTTTTTGATTTTCTGAAAAGGCCGGCGCTCAGGAGCCGACGCGCAGCGGCGCGCGCAGCTTGCGCAGATAGGCCAGCACCGACAGGGCGGTGATGCGGCCGGTCTTCGGGTTGTCGGTCGGGATGTTCTCGATCGCCATGGTGAAGATTGCCGAATCCGCCTCGACCTCGATGCGGTGGGTGTTGCGCTCCAGCGCCGGATCGGCCCAGATCTCCAGCGTCGTGCGGTCGGGGCCGATACCGGCGAGCGACAGCGCCACCGCGACGTTCAGATTGGCCGGGAAACCGACCGCCGCCTCGCGCGGGGTGCCGTGGAAGATGCGTAGCGGGTCGGTGATGTCTTCGATAGCGATGCCGTTCTCGACCAGATAGGGGGCGCCGACCAGCCCGCGCACCGGCTTGCGCGTCACCATGCGCACGGCGCGGATTTCCCCCTCCGCCGCCGCCGTCACCGCGTCGAGCCCGAGCAGCGCCCCGGTCGGCACGACGATCTGGCCGCCATGGGCGCGGGCGGTGGCGACCAGCCCTTCGTTGGCCAGCAGCGCGCCGGAGCTGAGCACCACCGCCGTCTTGCCGGCGCGGAGGAACGGCTCGACGATGGCCGGAAGCAGGGCTGCGGGGGCGCATTCGACGACAAGGTCGGCGAGCGGCTCCAGCTCGCCGATGTCCACCACCGGCACCGGGTGGGTCAGGGCGGACAGGCGGTCCGCCGCCGCCACCTTGTCGCGGGCCGAAACGGCGGTCAGGACGCAGCCGTCGAGGCCTTCGTCGAGCGCCTCGACGATCTTCAGGCCGACGGCGCCGAGGCCGGCGACGGCGACCCGCAGGGGGGGCAGAGCGCGGGCGCACGCCGGGGTTTGGGACAGCCCAAGGGGCGTCTCAGTCATGATGGAACCTCTCGGATGGGAGCCGGCCCGAGGGGGGCCGGCGTCAGGAACGGGTCAGGGACTGGCCGGCGCGGTCGTTGCCGGCGGCGGCATCAGCCCGGCGAAGTGGTCGGCGATCTGGCCGGCGGTGGCGAACCAGATCTCGTCGCGGTGGGCGTCGAGATGCTCCAGCACCCGACGGAACTGCTTGATGCGGAAGGGCTGGCCGACGATGAAGCTGTGGATGGTGATGCCGTAGGCGAGCGGCTGGTCCTTGGACTGGCGCAGCATCTCGTCGAAATTGTCGATGGCCATGTCGGCGAAGGCCGGCGCCGTGCCGTCATGCAGCACCACCATTGGCACGTCGTTCACCTCGTGCGGATAGGGCACGCTCAGCAGCGGCCCGCCGGTGGTCCGCATCCACACCGGCTGGTCGTCTATCGGCCAGTCCAGCGTGTAGCGGTAGCCGGCTTCGGCCAGCAGATCCTCGGTGTTGGCGCTGGGGTGGGCGCCGGGGCTCATCCAGCCGGCGGGGGGCTTGCCTTCGTGCAGGCGGATCGCCTCGGTCGCCTCGGCGATCAGGCGGCGCTCCTCTTCCAGGCTCATGCCGTTCTGGTGCTCGCCGTTGGTCCGGCCATGGGCAACGATCTCGTCGCCGCGGCGGCGCAGCGCCGTGACCAGCTCCGGGCAGTGCTCGTAGCATTCGGTGTTGAGCAGCACCGTCAGCGGCAGGCGGTGGGCGTCGAACAGGTCGATCAGCCGCCAGCCACCGACCCGGTTGCCGTACTCCCGCCACGCCCAATTGTAGCTGTTGGGATGGCTCAGGCCCGGCGAATAGGGCAGGCCAAGGCCGCTGCCGTAGGGGAAATGCTCGATGCAGAGCGCCACATAGACGGCCAGCCGCTTGCCGCCCGGCCAGGAGAAGTCGGGACGGTCGGTGATCGCGGAGTAGGGGAAGCGGTTGTGGGAGGGAAGCATCGCGGATCCTGCCTTCAGTCGGTGCCCAATGGAGCGTTGGTTCAGGGCCGGTAGTCGGCCGGGGCGACGACCGAGCTTAGATCGACCTCGCCCAGCGTGTCAGAGGTGACGAGCAGCGCCGGCAGCACGACCTTGGCCTCGACCGGCTTCTTCGCGGCGGCGGCCAGCGCCTGGGTGAAGGCGGCGCGGCCCTGCGCCACCACCTGCTGGATGGAGGTGCAGGCCAGCTCGCGGTCCTTCAGCAGTTGCTGCGCCGTCGGGCTGAAATTGGAGGCCGAGACCCGCACCGCCGGCATGCGCCCGGCGGCCTTCATCGCGGCGACCACGCCGGCCGCCATGTCGTCGGTGGCGGCGTAGACGCCCTTCAGCTCGGGGAAGCGCTGGGTCCAGTCCTCCGCCGTGGTCAGGGCGGCGTTGCGGTTGTCGGCCAGCCGGGATTCGGCGACGACCGTCACCCCCGGCGCCTCCTTCGCCAGCGTCTCGCGGAAGCCCTTGGCCCGCAGGTCGGACCAGGCCTGCCCGGTCGGCCCGGCCATCATCGCCACCTCGCCCTTGCCGCCGATGGCCTGGGCCAGACAGCGCGCCTGGAGGCGGCCCATGTCGTAATGGTCGGCGCTGACCGTCGCGCTGAGCCGGTCGCTGTTGGGCGGCGAGGAGATGCCGACCACCGGGATACCGCGGCCGACCGCCTGCTCCACCACCGCCCGCACCGCGTCGCCGTTGGTGGCGCCGACGATGATGGCGGCGACGCCGCGCTGGGCCAGATCCTGGATCTGGGCGATCTGCTGGCTGCTGTTGGCGTCGCCGCCGGCGTTCAGCTTGACCAGCGTGACGCCGGCGGCCCTGGCCTCCTGCTCCGCCCCATAGACGGCGGAGATCCAGAAGGACGAGGCGAGGTTGGGGATGGCGAAGCCGATGGCCTTGTCCTGCGCCAGGGCCGGCGCGGTGGAGAACAGCAGGAGGGCGGCGAGGCTTCCGGCGATGCGGATCGGGGAGCGGGTCATGTCCGTGTCCTTGATTGGGAGTGGAAGGACGGCAGAGAGCGCAGAAGCGTTTCGAGAAGGCCGGAGGCGATGATGACCACCCCGACGGCGATCTGGGCGACGAAGGGCGAGACGCCCTGGAGGTTGAGGCCGGTCAGCAGCACCTGGATGAAGGCGGCCCCGATCACGACGGCGGCCACGCTGGCGATGCCGCCGCTGAGCGCGGTCCCGCCGATGACCGCGGCGGCGATGGCCTGAAGCTCCATCCCCGCCCCCTCGGTCGGCAGGCCGGAGCCGGCGCGGACCGTCATCAGCACCCCGGCGAGGCCGGCGAACAGGCCGCACAGGCCATAGGCCCAGAGCTGGACGCGCCGGGTGTCGACGCCGACCAGCGCCACCGCCTCGGGGTTCGAGCCGGCCATCAGGATGCGCCGGCCGGCGAGGCTGCGGCCGACCAGCAGGGCCGCCCCGACCGCCAGGACCAGCGCCGCCCAGCTCGCGGCGGGCAGGACCGGCATCGGCTCGAAGCCGAGACGGGTCACCGCGCTGGCCGCGTCGAGCGGCACCACCTGCCCGTCGCCGGTGATCAGCAGCGACAGGCCGCGCACTGCGATCAGGCTGCCCAGCGTCGCCACCACCGGCTGGAGGCCGAGCATACCGACCAGCGCGCCGTTGATCAGCCCGCAGAGCAGCCCGGCCAACGCCCCGGCGGCCAGCCCGGGCAGGCCCCAGCCGTTGCAGGCCATCGCCGCGCAGACGCTGGACAGGGCGGCGACGGCGCCGACCGAGATGTCGAAGCCCCGGGTCGCCAGCACGAACATCTGGCCGATGGCGAGCAGGGCGAGGACCCAGACCTGCGCCCCGATGTTGGCGGCGTTACCCAGGCTGAGGAAGCGCGGCGCGGTGGCCGCGAACACCGCGACCGCCAGGATCAGGCAGAGCGGCGCGACCCGGAAAGGGACGGGAAGGACGGAGCCGGCGGCGCGCAGGCCATCGGCGGAGCGGCGCAGGAGACGGGCGCTCATGACCGCTCCTCCTCTGGCTGGCGGGCGGGCCGGACCGGCAGCAGAAGAAGCAGCCGGGGCGCCTGCTGGAGGAGCACCGCGCCGAGGATCACCGCGGCGATCATCAGCTGCTGGTAGGCGACGGGCAGGTTCAGCAGCACCACCGCGTTGTTCAGCATGGCGATGACCAGCACGCCGCACAGGGTCTGCACCGCCCTGCCCTGCCCACCCGCCAGCGGGATGCCGCCGACGGCGCAGGCCGCGATGGTCTCGAAGGGCAGGTTGGGAGCGAGGCCGGGCTGGCCGGAGGCGACCCGGCTGGTCAGGATGACAGCGGCAAGCGCGCAGAAGGCGCCGGCCAGCAGATAGCCCGCCAGCACCGACCGCCACACCGTGATGCCGGACAGCCGCGCCGCCGTGCCGTTGGCGCCGACCAAGTACCAGAGCCGGCCGGCGCGGGTGTGGGCGAGCAGGAGGTGCAGCAGTGCGAAGCTTGCCGCCGCCGCCAGGATCGGCACCGGGATGCCGGCGACCCGGCCGCGCGCCGGCCAGGAGAAGGCGTCGCTCGGCGGCGCGTCGATCGGCAGGCCGCCGGCCAGAACCGCCGCCCCGCCGCCGGCCACCATCAGCATGCCGAGCGTGACGAGGAAGGGCGGCAGGGAAAAGCGCGCGACCAGCGTGCCGTTGACGAGGCCGACCAGCAGCACCGCCGTGGCACCGGCCGCGAAGCCGCCCGCCACCCCGGCGGACGGCAGGGCCAGCACCGTCACCACGCTGGCCAGCGCCGCCGACGCGCCGAAGGAGAACTCGATCCCGCCGAGGATCAGCACGATGGTCTGGCCGCAGGCGGCGATGCCGAGGATGGAACCGACCCGCAGCAGATTCTCCAGATTGCCGGCGCTGGCGAAGCGCGGCACCGCCAGGGCGAAGACGCAGAACAGCAGCAGGACGACCCAGACGGCGGCGGGCGGGTTGAGACGGCCGGAGAAGCGGCGCGGCCGGGCGCCGGTCAGAGCCATCATGCCGCCCTCCGTCCGGCCAGCCGGTCCATCAGGGCGGCGCGGCCGGTGCCGCGCGGCAGCTCGCCGTCGAGGCTGCCGTGCCGCACGACCAGGATGCGGTGCGACAGGGCCATGACCTCGTCGAGGTCGCTGGAGGCGACGACGACGGCGACGCCCCGGCCGGCGGCCTCGACCAGCGCGTCGTGGATGGTTTCCCGCGCGGCGATGTCGACGCCCCGCGTGGGTTCCAGCACCACCAGGACCCGCAGGTCCGGCACCGCCAGATTGCGCGACAGCAGCAGCTTCTGCTGGTTGCCGCCGCTGAATCCGGCGGCCGGACGCTCCGGCTGGAAGGGGTGCAGGTTCAGCCGGCGCAGCCAGGGCATCAGCGCCGCCGCCTCGCCGCCCGGACGCAGCAGCCCGCCGCGCGAGAACAGCGCGACGGTCGAGGAGGAGGCGTTCTGGAGCGCCGCCAGCGGGCCGAACAGCCCCTCGGCATGGCGGTCGGCGGGGACGTAGCCGACCCCGGCGGCGACGGCGCGCACGCGGTCGCCCGCCGGCAGGGCCTCCCCCCGCACCGCGAGCGTGCCGGCGGCGACCGGCCGGGCCCCCGCCAATGCCGCCGCCAGTTCCAGGGCGCCCGAACCGACCAGCCCGGCCAGCCCGACGATCTCGCCCGCCCGCACGGTGATGTCGGCGGCAGCGTCAGCCGGCCCCAGCCGCAATCCGGTCGCGGTCAGTACCGGACCGCCCGGCTGCGGCAGAGCGCGGTCACCGGGCTCCACCATGTCGCCCAACATGGCGCGGACCAGCTCGGCGCGGCTGAGCGAGGCCAGCGGTTCGGCGTCGATCACCGCGACGCCGTCGCGCAGGACGGTGACATCGTCGGCCAACGCCTCGATCTCGTCGAACTTGTGGCTGATGAAGAGGACGGCGGTGCCCTCCGCGCACAGGCGGCGGACCACGCCGAACAGCCGGTCGGTCTCGTCATGGGTCAGGGCTGCGGTCGGCTCGTCCAGCACCAGCAGCGTGCAGCGCTGCCCCAGCCCGCGGGCGATCTCCACCAGCTGGCGCTCGCCGACCGACAGCCGCTCGACCGGAAGGTCGAGGTCGCAGCCGAGGCCGACCGCGTCCAGCCAGGCCCGCGCCGTGGCCCGCGGCACCAGCGCCGGCCGGGCGCGCAGCCCCGCCGCGCCTGCGATGGCGAAGGCCGACAGGTTCTCCAGCACCGACAGATGGGGGAACAGGCTGAGGTGCTGGTAGATCGGGATCACCCCGGCGGCAATCGCCTGCCGCACCCCGGCGAAGAGGGTCGGAACGCCGTTCAGCGCGATCCGTCCGCGGTCGGGCTGGATCGCGCCGACGACGATCTTCACCAGCGTGCTCTTGCCGGCGCCGTTCTCGCCAAGAAGCGCATGGACCTTTCCCGGCCGCAGCCGCAACGAGGCGTTGCGGAGCGCGCAGGTCGCCCCGTAATTCTTGGCAATGCCGCTGACTTCGAGCGTCCAAATCTTACCGGGATCGCCCCTTGTCTGTCGTGTCATGGCTGTTCGTGTCACGGTAACCCTCGCGCTTGCCCTGTTTCCTTTGAACTCTGACGGTTCAGTGACAGGAAGCGTGCCGGAGGACACCGGACCTCACAAACGACTTGTTCGGCCCCTATGCATGACCTAGGCTCATCCATGGGAGGCCATGCCGATGCCGAAACGACCGCTGCCGCCGCTCAACACCCTGCGCGGGTTCGACGCCGCCGCGCGGCACCTCTCCTTCACGTTGGCGGCCGACGAGCTGCACCTGACCCAGGGCGCGATCAGCCGGCAGGTGCGCGACCTCGAACTGGCGCTGGATTGTCAGCTGTTCCGCCGCATGACCCGGCGGATCGAACTGACGCCGGAGGGGGAAGATTTCGCCCGCACCGTCCGCGACTGCCTGGGTGAGCTGGAGCGCTCGGCGCAGCGGATCGGCCGGTCGCGGACGATGCGCACGCTGACCATCTCGATCCTGCCGACCATCGCGTCGCTGTGGCTGATGCCGCGCCTGCATCTGTTCACGCAGGCCAACCCCGGCGTCGAGGTGCGGATCATCTCGTCGATCGAGCCGTCGAACCTGCTGGCGCACGAGGCCGACATCGCGATCCGCGTCGGCCGCATCCCGGGCCGCCGCTACGAACGCGGGCAGCCGCGCATCGACCTGGACATGGTGACGAGCTGGGATGGCGTGCAGGCCGACGAACTGTTCCCCGATATCCTCCGCCCGGCCTGCGCGCCGGAGCTTGCGGGCGAGGCGATGCTGGAGGACGGGCGGCCGGTGGTGCGCCTGCCGCTGATCCACACCTCCAGCCGCCGGCACGCCTGGCCGGACTGGCTGAAGGCGACCGGCGGACAAGCCGTGGCCGGAACCGGCGGCGAGCTGGAGTTCGGCCATTTTTTCATGTCGCTGGACGCCGCCCGCCAGGGCCGCGGGATCGCCATCGTGCCCGACATCCTGCTGGCGCAATACGACCGTCGCGCCGAACTGGCGATGCCGCTGCCATCCGAGGTGCGCAGCGCCGGCGAATATTACCTGCTAATCCATGAAAGCCGGCTGGACGACCCCCGGACGCAGGCTTTCCGCGGCTGGATCCTCTCGGAATCCCGCAAGGCGCGCGATGGGTTGACATCCTCGGTCGACCGGTGCGCCAGCACCTCTCTTTCGCAGCTTTCCGATCTTTAGGGTTCCGTCGGGTTTCGCGCCAAGTCTGAGTACCTGTTCGCGACTTTGGCGCAGAACTCGGCCTGCTGACGGATTTTGCCCTGAGGCGATGGAGTGAAGTGGTCCCCGTTTCCCGGACAGTCGGATAAGCTTGGTTCGCCCAGGAAGAAGGACGGACCCCCGATGACGGGGAAACGGAAGCGGTATTCTGCAGAGTTCAAAGCGAAGGTGGCGCTGGAGGCGATCCGGGGCGAGCTTACGGTATCGCAGTTGGTCTCCAAGCACGGCGTACACCAGACGCTGATCAACGCCTGGAAGAAGCAGGCGATGGAGGGGATGGCTGGTGTGTTCTCCGGCAAGGCTGAAGCGGCTGAAACCAGCCATCAGGGCGAGGTGGAGAAGCTGCACGCAATGATGGGCCAGTTGGTCGTGGAGCGGGATTTTTTGCGCAAGGCCTCCGGTCGATGAGCATCGGTCGGAGGCGGGAGCTGATCGAGCCGGAGCATCCGCAGTTGTCGATCACCCGACAGTGCGAGCTGGTTTCCATCAGCCGGTCCAGCTACTACGGGCCGGGCAAAGGCGAGCCGACCGAGAACCTGGAGTTGATGCGGCTGATCGACGGGCAGTTCCTGGAAACGCCCTGGTATGGCAGCCGGCAGATGACTCGGCATCTGCGCCGGCACGGCCATCAGGTAACCGCAAGCGGGTTCGCCGCCTGATGGTGCAGATGGGCTTGCAGGCGGTTTACCAGCGCCCGAAGACGACAGTGCCACATCCCGAACACAAGATCTGGCCGTACCTGCGACGCGACCTGACCATCGACCGCCCCGATCAGGTGTGGTGCAGCGACATCACCTATATTCCCATGCAACGCGGCTTTCTGTACTTGGTGGCGGTGA
>NZ_JALJXJ010000026.1 GCF_024170005.1 Azospirillum lipoferum | reverse complement strand
TTAACGATCTCCTGATACGTCGATACTGTTCACAGTTTCTCTGCTCAAAAGATGCACAGACGATCCTCATTGCGCCGATCCCCTTCAGGAAACCAACACCACAAGGCCGCAACGGCTACCAACTGCCGCCGCCTGCGCATCCCTTCTCACAACACGGTATTAACTTGTCAATGAACCCGCAACGCCGAGACGCGTCGCTTCCGAACATTTCAGCGCCGATCCGCTCTGGATCACCGCGTCGTGTTCGGCTTATTTAGTGATCTTTACTTTCGCTGTCAACCTCTTTTTTTCGAGGCGCTCGGCAGTTACTTGCTTGGACCGCTGTTTCCCTTGAAGCGTCACTGCCTTGTCAGACCGTGCTGCGTCGCGGGAGGCGGTGTATAGGCCGGCGGCCGATGCCGCGCAAGCGCTTTTTTCGGCCCCCTCGCGATTTTCATCCAGGCCCGGTCGCCACCCGATCCACTCAGCCGATCCGCTCACGCACCTCCGCCCCGATCTGAAAGGAGCGCAGGCGGGCAGCGTGGTCGTAGATCTGGCCGGCCAGGATCAGCTCGTCGGCCTGGGTGGCACGGATGATCTCCGACAGCCTGACCGCCACCTGATCCGGCGTACCCACCGCAGCCATGGTGCCGAGCGCGCGATCCACCATCATCTTTTCGGCCGGGCTGCTCCACCACGCCTCGATGTCGTCCACCGGCGGCGGCAGCTTACCGGGGGTGCCGCGGCGCAGGTTGGCGAACTGCTGCTGGGCGGAGGAGAAGATACGCCGGGCCTCGGCCTCCGTATCGGCGGCGAACAGATTGGCGGCGACCATGGCGTGCGGCTTGTCGAGCGTCGCCGACGGCTCGAAGCGGGCACGGTAGATCGCCAGCGCCTCCATCAGCATGTCGGGGGCGAAGTGCGAGGCGAAGGCGAAGGGCAGCCCCAGCATCGCCGCCAGCTGCGCACTGAACAGGCTGGAGCCCAGCAGCCACAGGGGCACCTTCAGCCCGGCGCCCGGCACGGCGCGGATGCGCTGGTTCGGCTCCGGCTCCTCGAAATACATCTGCAACTCGACGACATCCTGCGGGAAGCGGTCGCCGCTGTCGGTCATGTCGCGGCGCAGCGCGCGGGCCGTCATCATGTCGGTTCCCGGCGCCCGGCCGAGACCGAGGTCGATGCGGCCGGGGTAGAGCGAGGCCAGCGTGCCGAACTGCTCCGCCACCACCAGCGGCGCGTGGTTGGGCAGCATCACCCCGCCCGAGCCGACGCGAATGGTCGAGGTGCCGGCGGCGACATGGGCGATCACCACGGCGGTGGCCGCACTGGCAATGCCCGGCATGTTGTGATGCTCGGCCAGCCAATAGCGCTTGTACCCCAGGCGCTCCGCATGGCGGGCGAGGTCGAGGGTGTTGCGGAAACTGTCGGCGGCGGTCGCCCCCTGGACGATCGGGCTGAGATCGAGAACGGAAAAGGGAATCATGGCACGGTCCATAGTGGGGGCCGGCTGGCGGCCATCGGTTGCCATTCAAGGTATGGTCGCCGCCGCGCCGGTTCCACGCCGGGACCTGCGCGGCTGCCTTGCGTGCGACGGACGTCAAATTGATGAAGCCGAAATGGCGAATGGATCGAACGGACCCGCGAGCACGCTCCGAAAAAACGGCGAAGGGTGAACGGTTGCCCGACAATCCCCCGGTCAGGATAAGAAACCGCTACCGGCTGCGATGATCTCGACAAAATCGGCAGAGATGCAAAGGTCGCATCCGCAGAAAGATACGAGGACACTACTCCCAAATGGCTAGAGGGCGCTGATTGCCACCCATCTTGCGATTGCCTATTCTTTCGCCATGATCTACCCGGGAAATTTTATGTTTTCTCTAATGAACGTTCATTGCCGCCGTAGCATCAAGGCCACGGTCTCGGTGGCATGATGACCGATCCGGTCTGGCTGGATGCCGCAAAACTGCGGCAATCCGCTGCTCCCGACCGCGCGCCCGACGGCATGGGGAATGGTGTCCGCACCGGTCCGGACGTCTTCACCGGCGGCGGGGAGATGGGCCGGCGGATGCGGGAGATGGACTGGTCGGTGACCCCGCTCGGCCGGCCGGAAGACTGGCCGCAGTCGCTGCGCACCATCGTCAACCTGATGCTGACCTCCAGCTTTCCCATGTTCGCGGTTTGGGGACCGGAGCTGACCTTCCTCTACAACGACAGCTACCGTCCCATCCTGGGCGACAAGCCGGAGGCGCTGGGCCGCCCCTTCGCCGAGGTATGGGCCGACATCTGGGACGATCTGGTTCCGCTGGTGGCGCGGGCGCTCGCCGGCGAGGCGACCTACCACGAGGACCGGCTGCTGTTCATGGAGCGGCACGGTTACCGGGAGGAGACCTATTTCACCTTCTCCTACAGCCCGGTCCGCGACGAGACCGACCATGTCGCCGGCATGTTCTGCGCCTGCACCGAGAACACCGCCCGGGTGCTGGCCGAACGGCGGCTGACCTTCCAGCTCGATCTGGCGGAAAAGCTGCGCGGGCTGAACGACCCGGTCGGCATCACCGCCGCCGCCGCCGAGGCGATCGGCCGCCATCTGGGGGTGGGGCGGGCCGGCTATGGCCGCACCGATCCGACCGGCAGCCTGATCTCGGTCGAGCGCGACTGGTGCGACAGCGGGGTGGAGAGCCTCGCCGGCCAGTCCCGGCTGCTCGACAGCTTCGGTCCGGCACTGATCGCGGAGCTGCGGGCGGGTTACACGCTGCGTGTCGACGATGTCGCCAGCGACCCACGCACGAGTGGCAATGGACCGGCGGCGGCCTTCACCGGCATCGGGGCGCAGTCGCTGCTGGTCGTGCCTCTGCTGAAGGCGGGGCAGCTGACGGCGATCCTCTATCTGCACGAGGCCAAGGCGCGCCACTGGACCGACACCGATGCCGCCCTGGCGGAGGATGTGGCGGAGCGGACCTGGGCGGCGGTGGAGCGGGCGCTCGCCGAAGCGGCGCTGCGGGCGGCCAACAAGGCGCTGATGCGCGAACGCGCCGCGGTGGAGGCGGCCAACGCCCGGCTGGCGGCGGAAGGGGAGCGGCTGCGCGCCCTGTTCCGGCAAGCGCCTGGCTTCATGTGCGTGCTGCGCGGGCCGGACCATGTCTTCGAACTGGCGAACGACACCTACATGCAGCTGGTCGGCCGCCAGGATCTGGTGGACCGCCCGGCGCGCGAGGCTCTGCCGGAGGTGGAAGGCCAGGGCTTCTTCGAGCTGCTCGACCGCGTCTATGCCAGCGGCGAGACCTTCGTCGGGCGCAACATGCCCATCAGTTTCCAGCGCCGGCCGGGCGGGCCGCTGGAGGAGCGCTTCCTCACCTTCGTCTACCAGCCGATCAAGGATGAGAACGGGCGGGTCAGCGGCCTGTTCGTGGAGGGCAGCGACGTCACCGAGGCCAAGCGGGCGGAGGAGGAACTGCATCAGCTCAACGCCACGCTGGAGGCCCGTGTCGCCGAAGAGGTGGCGGAGCGCGAGCGGGTCCAGGTCGCCCTGTTGCAGACGCAGAAGACCGAGGCGCTGGGGCAGATGACCGGCGGCGTCGCCCACGACTTCAACAACCTGCTCCAGGCGCTGTCCGGCTGCCTGCACATGATCGAGAAGCGGGCGGAGGGGACGCGCATCCAGCCGCTGGTCGACGCCGGGCGTCAGGCGGTCGACCGCGGTGCCAAGCTGGTGCAGCAACTGATGGCTTTTGCCCGCCGGCAGGCCCTGCGGCCGGAGACGGTCGATCTGCGCGACCGGATCCTCGGCACGTCGGAACTGCTCAACCGGGCTCTGCGCGCCGACATCCGGCTGGAGGTGGACTTCGCCACCGGGCTGTGGCCGGTGGAGGTCGATGCGACGCAGTTGGAGCTGGCCCTGCTGAACCTCGTGGTCAATGCGCGCGATGCGATGCCGGAGGGTGGCGTGCTGACGATCCGGGCGGCCAACGTGACCCTGACGCAGGGCGAACCGGAGGGGCTGTCGGGTGAGTTCGTGCGGCTGACGGTGAGCGACACCGGCACCGGCATGGCGGCCGAGGTGCGGGCGCGTGCCTTCGATCCCTTCTTCACCACCAAGGAGATCGGCAAGGGCAGCGGACTGGGGCTGTCGCAGGTCTACGGCTTCGCCCGCCATTCCGGCGGCACCGCCTGGATCGAGAGCGAGGAAGGGCGCGGCACCACCATCGGCATGCTGATCCGCCGGTCCGGCACCGCCGCCCCGGCGGCCTCGGTGGAACCGGCGGTGGCGGAGGCCGGCGCCAGCCGCGTCGGCGGCCATGTGCTGGTGGTGGAGGACGACCCCATCGTGGCGCTGACGGTGGCGACGGCACTGGAGGATGCCGGCTTCACCATCACCCGCGCCGGGACGGCCGACGAGGCGATGCCCCTGCTGGAAGCCGGTGGCTTCGACCTGCTGTTCAGCGACGTGGTGATGCCCGGCAGCATGAGCGGCGTCGATCTCGCCCGCACGGCGCAGAAGCTGAGGCCGGACCTGCCCGTCGTGCTGGCGACCGGCTACAGCGAGGAGGTCGCCCGAGCCACCGGCGTGATGGTGCTGCCGAAGCCGTATCGCATCGACCATCTGGTCGAGGTTCTGGACACACTGCTGACGGAAGCGAGGCCGGTGGGGATGGAGATCCCTTCTCCCCCCCGCTAACGCGCAAACGAAGTTTGCGCTGACGCGACAGGCGGATCGAAGATCCGCCGAAAGCGGGGAGAAGGTTAGAATGAGGGGGTTCGGCAACGCCGAAGAGATCCGCGCCATGCATCCCCCTCACCCCGACCCTCTCCCCGGGGGGAGAGGGGGATTCTTTCAGGGGGAGACTGGCACCTCAATCCCCCGCCGCCGGCTGCGGCATGGCGCCGTGGCCGGGGCGGCGGCGGACGAACAGGCGGTAGACGGCGACGAAGAACACCGGCACGAACAGGATCGCCAGCACGGTGGCGGAGATCATGCCGCCCATCACGCCGACGCCGATGGCGTTCTGGCTCTCCGACCCGGCACCGGTGCTGATCGCCAGCGGCAGCACGCCGAGGATGAAGGCCATCGAGGTCATGATGATGGGACGAAGACGCTGGCGGCAGGCCTCCGCCGCCGCTTCCTTCAGCTCCATGCCCTGGTCGTAGAGCGATTTGGCGAACTCCACGATCAGGATGGCGTTCTTCGCCGACAGGCCGATGGTGGTCAGCAGCCCGACCTGGAAATAGACGTCGCTCGGCAGGCCGCGCAGCGTCGCGGCAATGACGGCGCCGATGACGCCCAGCGGCACCACCAGGATCACCGACACCGGCACCGACCAGCTTTCATAGAGTGCGGCCAGACACAGGAAGACGATGATCATCGACAGGGCGTAGAGCGCCGGCGCCTGCGACCCGCTGAGCCGCTCCTCGTAGGACAGGCCGGTCCACTCGTAGCCGATGCCCGGCGGCAGCTTCTGCATCATCGCCTCCATCTCGGTCATCGCCTCGCCCGAGCTGATGCCCGGTGCGGCCGATCCCTGGATATTCAGCGAGGAGGAACCGTTGTAGCGCTCCAGCTTCGGCGAGCCGTAGATCCACTGCGCCGTGGTGAAGGCGGAGAAGGGGACCATCTGGTTGCCGGCATTGCGCACATACCAGCGGTCGATGTCGCTGGGCTGCATGCGGTAGGGCGCGTCGGCCTGGAGATAGACCTTCTTCACCCGGCCCTGGTCGATGAAGTCGTTGACGTAGGACGAGCCCCAGGCCACCGACAGCGTCGTGTTGATGTCGCTGAGCGACAGGCCGAGCGCACTCGCCTTCTCGCGATCGACATCCAGCTTGAACTGCGGCGTGTCCTCCAGCCCGTTGGGGCGGACGCCGACCAGCTTGGGGTTCTGCGCCGCCGCCGCCAGCAGCTGGTTGCGCGCCTGCATCAGCCGGTCATGGCCGAGCCCGGCGCGGTCGACCAGCTGGAGGTCGAAACCGGTGGCGTTGCCGAGGCCGGGAACCGACGGCGGCAGGAAGGCGAAGACCACCGCGTCCTTCAGCTTCGACATCGCCCCCATCACCCGGCCGGCGATGGCCTGCGGCTTCTGCGACGGCAGGGGGCGCTCGCTCCAGTCCTTCAGCCGGACGAAGGCCATGCCGGCATTCTGGCCGCGGCCGGAGAAGTTGAAGCCGACGATGGTGAACAGACCCTCGACGCTGTCCTTCTCCTTTTCCAGCATGTAGGCGGTCACGGCCCTGGCGGTCTCGGCGGTGCGCTGGGAACTGGCGTTCGGCGGGGCCGACCACAGCACGAACAGCTGGCCGCGGTCCTCCGTCGGCAGGAAGGAGGACGGCATCTGGACGAACAGGTAGCCCAAGCCCCCCAGGATCAGCGCATAGGCGATGAAGAAGCGGCCCAGCCGGTTCACCGCCCCGCGCACGCCGCGGACATAGACCCGGCTGCCGGAATCGAAGCCGCGGTTGAACAGGCCGAAGAAGCCACGCTTCGCGTGGCCATGACCGGCCGCGACCGGCTTCAGGATGGTGGCGCAGAGCGCCGGGGTCAGGATCAGGGCGACCAGCACCGACAGCGCCATCGCCGACACGATGGTCAGCGAGAACTGGCGGTAGATGGCGCCGGCCGACCCGCCGAAGAAGGCCATCGGCACGAACACCGCCGACAGCACCAGCGCGATGCCGACCAGCGCGCCGGTGATCTGGTCCATCGACTTGCGCGTCGCCTCGCGCGGGGGAAGCCCCTCCTCGCCCATCACGCGCTCGACATTCTCGACGACGACGATGGCATCGTCGACCAGCAGGCCGATGGCCAGCACCATGCCGAACATCGTCAGCACGTTGATGGAGAAGCCGAAGGCCGACATCACGCCGAAGGTGCCGAGCAGCACCACCGGAACCGCGATGGTCGGGATCAGCGTCGCGCGGAAGTTCTGGAGGAACAGATACATCACGACGAAGACGAGGACGATCGCCTCGAACAGCGTCTTGATGACCTCGTGGATCGACAGCTGGACGAAGGGCGTCGAGTCGTAGGGGTAGATGACCTCGATGCCGGCCGGGAAGAAGGGCTGGAGTTCCGCCACCCGCGCCTTGACCGCGGCGGCGGTGTTCAGCGCGTTGGCACCGGTCGCCAGCTTGATGCCGACGCCGGCCGCCGGCTTGCCGTTGTAGGCGGCGTTGATCTCGTAGGTCTCGGACCCGATCTCGATCCGCGCCACGTCGCGCAGCCGCACCTGGGATCCGTCGGGGTTCACGCGCAGCAGGATGGCGCCGAACTGCCCCGGCGTCTGCAGCCGCGACTGGGCGGTGATGGTGGCGTTGATCTGCTGGCCCTGGACCGCCGGGGCGCCGCCGAGCTGGCCGGCGGAGACCTGGGCGTTCTGGGTCTTGATCGCGTTGGAGACGTCGGTGGTGGTCAGCGCGAAGTTGTTCAGCGCGTCGGGATCGAGCCAGATGCGCATGGCATGCTGCGGCCCGAAGACGGTGATGTCACCGACGCCTTCGACGCGGCTCAGCGTGTCCTGGAGGTTGGAGGTGACGTAATCGGCGATGTCGCCCTGGCTGAGGCGCCCGTCGCTGGATACGAAGCCGACCACCAGCAGGAAGTCGTTGCCGGCCTTCGACACCTGGATGCCGCGCTGCTGGACCTCCTGCGGCAGCAAAGGCGTGGCCAGCTGCAGCTTGTTCTGGACCTGGACCTGGGCGATGTCGGGGTTGGCCTCCGGCTCGAAGGTCAGGGTGATGGTGACGTTGCCGGAGGAGTCGCTGTTGGAGGACATGTAGCGGAAATGGTCGAGCCCGGTCATCTTCTGTTCGATGACCTGTGTGACCGTGTCCTCCAGCGTCTTGGCCGAGGCGCCGGGATAGCTGGCGGTGATCGACACCGTCGGCGGTGCGATCTTCGGATATTGCTCGACGGGCAGCCGCAGGATCGCCAGGGCACCCGCCATCATGATGACGATGGCGATGACCCAGGCGAAGACCGGCCGGTCGATGAAGAATCTGGACATGGGAGCGGTATCCTACGGGCGGTACCTGGGCGGGCGGTACCTGGGATCAGCGGGCCGAGGCGGCCTTTTCAGGCAACGCGGCGAGAGCGTTCTGGGCCGGCACCGGCTTCACCTCGGCACCCGGCTTGACCTTCTGCAGGCCTTCGACCACCACGCGCTCGCCGGGAGCCAGACCGTCCGACACCAGCCAGACATTGCCGACCGGGCGTTCGGTCTTGATGGTGCGCGGGGTCGCCTTGTTGTCGGCACCCACGACCCAGACGCGGGCGGAGCCGTCGGGCGAGCGGGCGACCGCGGCCTGCGGCACGGTGATGGCGTTCTCGGCCACCCCCTGCTCGACGCGGGCGCGGACGAACAGGCCGGGCAGCAGCTGCTTGTTCGGATTGGGGAAGACCGCGCGCAGCTGGACCGAGCTGGTGCCGGAATCCACCGTCACGTCGGCGAATTGCAGTTCGCCCTTCGCCGGATAGGCGGTGTCGTCGCCGCTGGCATTGCTGTTCAGGAACAGCGTCACCGGGATCTTGCCGGGTTCCGCCGGGCGGATGCGGCCGCTCTCCATGTCCTCGCGCAGCTTCATCAGCTGCGAGGCGGTCTGCGTCACGTCGACATAGATCGGGTCGAACTGCTGGATGGTGGCGAGCGCCGTCGCCTGGTTGGAGGTGACCAGAGCGCCTTCCGTCACCGCCGACTTGCCGATGCGGCCGGAGATCGGGGCGAAGACCTTGGTGTAGTTCAGGTTGATGCTGGCGAGGTTGTAGGCGGCCTTGGCGGAGGCCAGCTGCGCCTCGTTCTGCTTCAGCGAGGCCTGGACGTCGTCGAAGTCCTGCTTGCTGACCACGCTGTTCTTCACCAGATCGCCATAGCGCGACGCCTTGTTGCGGGCGGCCTGGAGGTTCGCCTCCGCCTTCTGCACGTCGGCCTGGGCGCTCGCCAGCGACGCCTCGTAGGTGGCGGGGTCGATCTGGTAGAGCTGGTCGCCGGCCTTGACCTCGCTGCCCTCGCGGAACAGGCGCTTCAGCACGATGCCGCTGACCTGCGGGCGGATTTCCGCCACCCGGTAGGGGGCGGTGCGGCCGGGGAGTTCGGTGGTCACCGGCAGGCGCTGCGGCTCGATGGTGGCGACGGAGACCTCCGGCGGGCCGCCGGCTCCCTGGGGCTGGCCGGCCGCCTGCTTCTGCTGGTTGCAACCGGCGAGCACCGCGATCAGGCAGGCCGCCGCGGCCAGCGTCATGAATGGCTTGGATTTGGACATCTCTTTACCTCGTCTCGGCGCCGCGCGTCGGCGGATCCGTCTCCCTGCTACACGCTCTGCTATACGCTGCGGGGTCAGGCGGTCCGGCACATCCCCGTTGCTTAGTACTGTCTCATACAGTACAGTGTACCAGACGATACATTCGAAATGCTGCACCGCGCAAGGGGGTTCCGCAGTTGCCCGATATGGGGCTGGAACATGGAAAGTCACCCTCCACGGACACACCGGGACCCCCTGCGTCCTCATCACGAATCGCGCCGGACGGCCGTCTAGGGCGGAAGAAAGCGTATCTATGACCAGCAGCCGGAAGGCCCATCCCGACCACCCGCCGGTCACCGCGCCGGCAACCGCACCCGAGGCCGGGCCGACCTGCGGGCCGGCCACCTGCGGGCCACGCGGCATGGCGCGCCGGCAGGCGATCCTGATGGCGGCGCGGCGCCTGTTCGTCGAGAAGGGGTTCGAAAAGACGACGCTGAGCGACATCATCGCCGTCGCCGGCGGGTCGCGCGCCACGCTGTACGAGCATTTCGGCGACAAGGAGGGGCTGTTCCGCGCGATCATGGAAGAGGACAACGCCATGATCCTCTCCGGCCTCGCCCCCGCCCAAGCCAACGAACAGGTGACGCCGGAAGCCGGGCTGACCGCCTTCGCGCTGCATCTGGTCAAGGCGCTGCTGAACGAGGAGACGACCGCCACCGTCCGCATCCTGATCGCGGAGGGCGACCGCGTGCCCGATATCGTCGAGGCTTTCTTCCGCATCGGGCCGGAGAACGCCATCGGCCGCCTGGCCGACTATCTGCGGCGGCTGTCGGACCGCGGCGATCTGCGCATCGACGATCCGGCCGCCGCCGCCCAGGCCTTCCTGGGCATGGTCACCGGCAACCTGCTGGTCCGTCGCCTGATCCTGCCGCAGAGCGCGCCGCCAATCCCCGACCTCGACCGCTATGTCCGGCAGGCGGTGCACCTGTTCCTGAACGGCGCCCGCGTGCCGGATCCGAAAGCGGCCTGACGAGGAAGAAGGGGCCGGCGTCCTCCGGCCCCTGCCGAGGTCAGGCCGGTTCGCCGATGGCCAGTGCGATGGTGCCGACCGCGGCGATCGAGCCTTCGATGCGGTCGCCGGGCTTGACGGCGCCGACGCCTTCCGGGGTGCCGGTGTAGATCAGGTCGCCCGGCTGCAGATGGTACAGGGTGGACAGGTGGGCGATCAGCTCCGGCACCGACCAGATCAGCAGGGTCAGGTCGGTGGACTGCTTCGTCTCGCCATTGACGCGCAGTTCCAGCCTGCCGCTGGTCGGGTGGCCGCACTCCGCCACCGGCACGATCTCCGACAGGACGGCGGACTCCTCGAAATCCTTGCCGATGTCCCAGGGCCGCTGCTTGGCGCGGGCGGCGAGTTGCAGGTCGCGCCGGGTCATGTCGAGACCGCAGGCATAGCCGTAGACCACGTTGAGCGCATCCTCCCGGGCGATGCGGAAGGCCGGCTTCCCGATGGCGATGACCAGTTCCATCTCGTAATGATAGTTCCCGGTCGCCGGCGGATAGGCGACGGCAGCACCACTCGGCACATAGGTGCCGGGCGCCTTGGTGAAGTAGAAGGGCGCTTCACGGTCGACCTGCACGCCCATTTCGCGGGCGTGGGCCTCGTAATTGCGGCCGACGCAGAAGATGCGGCTGATCGGGAAACGGGCATCGGTGCCGCGGACCGGTGCTGCGGGGATGGCGGCGGGGGCGAAGACATACTCGGTCATCTCAGGCTTTCCTCCGGTTTTGAAGACGGTCATTCGGCGTCGGACTGGCGGCCGGGTTCGGCGGCCTGGAAGGCGGGCAGGTCCGCGGCAGCCGCGGCGATGCGGCGGATGGTGGGATAGGCGTCGAGCGGGCAGTTCATCCGCCCGGCGTTGAAGACCTGCGGGACGAGGCAGATGTCGGCGATCGTCGGCGTGTCGCCGAAGCAGAAGCGGCCGACCCGGTCGTCGCCGGCCAGCATCGCCTCCAGCCCGCGGAACCCCTCGGCCACCCAATGGGCGTACCAGCCGTTGCGGGCCGCCTCGTCCTGGCCCAGCGCATCGCGCAGATGGTTCAGGATGCGCAGGTTGTTGACGGGATGGATGTCGCAGGCGACGGCCAGCGCCAGCGAGCGCACCCAGGCGCGGTCGAGCGGATCGCGCGGCAGCAGCGCCGGGTCGGGGTGGGTCTCGTCGAGATATTCGATGATGGCGAGCGACTGGGTCAGCGTCCGGCCGCCGACCTCCAGCGCCGGCACCAGCCCCATCGGGTTGACGGCGAGATAGTCCGGCGCGCTCTGTTCCTTGCGGCGCAGATGGATGAAGCTCCGCTCGGCGGTCAGCCCCTTCAGGTTGAGGGCGATCCGCAGCCGGTAGGCCGCCGAGGAGCGGAAATAATCATAGACCTTCATGCTGCTCTCCTCCTCATCGTTGGTTGCTGGTCCGGAATGGGTGTTCCGCCGCACGCCGCCGCGCTATGGTGCCCGCCCTCCGGTGGGCCGGGGATTTCGGACGGGACGGGCGGCATGACGACGAAGCGCAAGGGCATCCAATCGGTGGAGATCGGCATGGGCGTGCTCGACGCCCTGGTCCGGCTGGGCCGGCCGAGCAGCCTGACCGAGATCGCCAAGGCCAGCGAGATGTCGGTCAGCCAGGCCCACCGCTACCTTGCCAGCTTCGTCAACACCGGCTTCCTGCGGCAGGACCCGGCGACCACCCTCTACGACCTGCACAGCGGCGCCCTGCGGCTGGGGCTGGCGGCGATGGCGCGGCTGGACGTGTTCGAGCAGGCCAGCCGGATCGCGCAGGAGCTGGTGGAAACCACCGGCCGCACGCTTCAGCTTGCGGTCTGGGCCGATCTGGGGCCGACCATCGTGCGCTGGTATCCCGGTTCGCCGCCGATCTACACCACGCTGACCATCGGCTCGCGCCTGCCGCTGACCCAGTCGGCGACGGGCAAGGTCTTCCTGGCCTTCCAGAACGAAACCTTCGTCTCGGACGTGCTCCAGCGCGAGCTGGTGCGCGACCGCACCGACGGCCCCATCGACATCGATGCCATCCGCCGGCAGGTGCGGCGCGAGCTGGTCGCCGGCGTCGACGGCACCACGGTGCCGGGGCTGCGCGCCCTCGCCGGGCCGGTCTTCAACCTGCAAGGCCAGCTGGTCCTCGTCGTTTCGGTCATCGCGTCGCAGGCCTTCAAGGCCGACGAGGATCCGGCGGTGCGCGGGCAATTGCTGAACGCCTGCCGCGAGATCACGCATCGACTGGGCGGACGCTGGCCGGAGACGGCGTGAGCAGCGCGCGGGCCGCCCGCGCGTCGAACCGGTCGGACTCCAGCAGGGCGGCGGGCAGTGCGGCCCCGGCGGCGACCAGCCGGCGGCAGACGCTCATGTCGCGCCCGGCATTGATCGCCGCCGCTCCGACCAGCCGGCTCCCGCCATCCAGCATCAGGTAGAGCCGGCCGCCGGCCACCGTCGCGCGCTGCTCCACCAGCCGGCCGGAATCGCCGATCATCGTATCGCCAGTCAGCTGCACGTTCAGGTCATACTGGTCGGTCCAGAACCAGCCGGCCTCGCCCGGCGGAATCGCCTCGCCCAGGATGGTCGCCACCGCCCGTTCGGCGGTGACGTTGGCGTTCTGCCAGGTCTCGCAGCGCATCGGCCGGCCGTCCGGCCCCGGAATCGCCGCCATGTCGCCCACCGCCAGGATGTCCGGATCGGACGAGCGCATGTCGGCATCCACCACCACGCCGTCGTCGGTCACCAGCCCGCATTCCTGGGCCAGCGCCGTGTCGGGCGTGATGCCGATGCCGACCACGGCGAAGTCGGCGCCGACCGTGCTGCCATCGGACAGGGTGGCGTGCAGCCCCGCGTCATCCTCGCTCACCGCGCGGACCCGCACTCCGGTGCGGACCGCCACCCCTTCGGCAGCGTGGCGGTCGGCGATGGCGGCGGCGACCGGTTCGGGGAAATTGCGGCCGAGCAGGCGTGAGCCGACCTCCACCACCGTCACCGCCAGCCCGCGCTTGCGCAGAGTCGCCGCCACCTCCAGCCCGATGACGCCGCCGCCGATCACCAGCACGCTGGCCGCCTGTTCCGCCCGCGCCGCGATGGCGCGGACATCCTCGACCGTGCGCAGCACCTGCAGGCGCTCCAGCGTGAAGGGCAGCTGTCGCGGCTGTCCGCCGGTGGCCAGAACCAGCCGGCCATAGGGCAGGCTTTGCCCGTCGTCCAGCATCACCCGGCGGCGGGCGCGGTCGATGGCCATGACGCGGCGGCCCAGCCGCAGCGCGATCCCCAGCCGCTCATACTCCTCCGCCGGAACCAGCAGGGGCAGCGGGTGCTGCGGATCGGCCAGCATCTCCTTGGACAGGGGCGGCCGCTCGTAGGGAGGCAGCGTTTCCGCGCCCACCAGCGTCACCGGACCGGGATAGCCGCGCTGGGCCAGCAGCAGCGCCACCCGTCCGCCGGCCTGTCCGGCCCCGACGATGACCACGCCCGCATCCATGCCTGCACTCATGCCCCACTCCTCCTTGGTGCTGCGGCCCCCGCCTCCGGAAGCGGCGAGGTCCTTGGTGGACGAACTGTCGCTGTCGCTGATGGTTCGCCCTTGACGCATCGTTCGTGTTGCGCAATATACAATTCATCGCACGATATGCAATACGCATTGCCAACGAGATGCGCGGAGGAGCGATGAGCACGGCCAGCAGTCCCGCCAGCCGGGACTTCACACAGCAGGACCGCCCGGCACAGAAGCGCTGGACCGCCGACGGGGCCTCACAGGTTCCCTACTGGGTCTATTCGGACGAGGAGACCTACCGGCGGGAGCTGGAGCGGATCTGGTACGGCCCGCACTGGCTCTACTGCGCGCTGGAGGCCGAGATCCCGAGGGTCGGCGATTTCAAGACCACCACGCTGGGCGAAAAGCCGGTGATCGTGGTGCGCAGCGCCGAGGACGAGATCAGCGTGGTGGAGAACCGCTGCGCCCACCGCGGCGTGAAGTTCTGCCAAAGCCGCTCCGGCCACACCAAGGACCTGCTCTGCCCCTATCACCAGTGGGCCTACGATCTGCGCGGCGAGCTGATCGGCGTTCCCTTCCGCCGCGGCGTGCGGCGCCAGGGCGGCATGCCGGCCGATTTCGACACCGCGAAGCACGGCCTGCGCCGCCTGCGGGTCGAGGTGGTGAATGGCGTGGTGTGGGCGACCTTCTCCGACGACACCCCGCCCTTCCGCGAGTATCTCGGCGAGAAATTCTGGAAGCACTACACGCGCGTCTATGACGGCCGGAAGCTGGAGGTGCTCGGCTATAACCGCCAGCACATTCCCGGCAACTGGAAGCTGATGATGGAGAACATCAAGGACCCGTACCATGCGGGCCTGCTGCATGTGTTCTTCGTCACCTTCGGCCTGTTCCGCGCCGACCAGAAATCCGCCGTCGACATCGACGAGACCGGCCGCCACGGCGTGCTGATCAGCCGCAAGGGCGCGCAGGAGGTGAACGACGTCACCGCCGACATGCGCAACTTCCAGG
The DNA here is from genome assembly GCF_024170005.1 of Azospirillum lipoferum. Taxonomy (GTDB): domain Bacteria; phylum Pseudomonadota; class Alphaproteobacteria; order Azospirillales; family Azospirillaceae; genus Azospirillum; species Azospirillum lipoferum. Next base: position 73,251 of record NZ_JALJXJ010000026.1, on the reverse strand, counting down.
GCGACCTGAAGCTGGCCGACCCGCGCATCCTCGACGTGGTGAACGAGTTCCCCGGCGACGAGACGGTGGGCATGATCACCATCTTCCCCAGCGTCATCCTGCAACAGCAGGTCAATTCGCTGACCACGCGCCAGATCGTGCCGACCGGGGCCGGCGGCTTCGACTTCCACTGGACCCACTGGTGCTACGCCGACGACACGCCGGAGATGAAGCTGCGGCGCACCCGGCAGGCCAACCTGTTCGGCCCGGCCGGCTTCGTGTCGGCCGACGACGGCGAGGTGATCGAGATGTGCCAGCAGGGCTTCGCCGCCTCCCCCGACGCCGAGGCGCTGGTGACGATGGGCGGGCACGACATCGCCCCCACCGACCACATGGTCACCGAAACCGCGATCCGCGGCATGTACCGCTACTGGCGCGAGGTGATGGGGCTATGAGCACGCTGAAGATGGACCGCCCCGATGATGTGGCTGCGGCTGCGGATGCGGCGCTGCGCGCCCGGGTCCGCGACTTCTACGACGCCTATTACGACGCGCTCGACGACGTGCGGCTGGAGGACTGGCCGGACTTCTTCACCGAAGAGTGCCTCTACCGCGTCATCCCGCGCGAGAACCACGAGCGCGGCTACAGGCTCTGCACCATGCAGGCGGAAAGCCGCGGCATGTTGCAGGACCGGGTGACCGGCCTGCTGAAGACCCAGATGTACGCCCCGCGCTATTACCGCCGCTTCCCCGGTCCGCTACGGGTGACGGCGGGCGCCGACGGCATCCGCACCCGCCACAACCTGCTGATGGTCCAGACGCTGATCGACCGGCAGCCCACCATCGTGCTGTGCGGCGTCTGCCACGACCGTCTGGTCGAGGATGAGGGACGCCTGCGTTTGGCCGAACGCGTGGTCGTCTTCGATTCCGAGATGATCGCCAACAGCCTGATCTATCCGGCCTGAGGAGCATTCCCCCCATGACCGAGACGACGACCGTGACAACGACTTGGTTCAAGACCATCCCGGCCGCCGCCGTCGAGCAGGACGGCGTCGCCCGCGCCCAGGCCGGCGGCCAGCGCGTGGCGCTCTATGCCGTGGAGGGTGAGTATTTCGCCACCTCCGACGTCTGCACCCACGGGCAGGCCTTCCTGTCGGACGGTTACCTCGACGGCCACCTGATCGAATGCCCGCTGCACCAGGGACTGTTCGACGTCCGCACCGGTGCGGCGGCCGGCGCCCCCTGCACCGTGCCGGTCCGCAGCTTTCCGGTGAAAATCGAGGACGGCGTCCTCTATGTCCAGATCGAGGAGGCGTGACGCCATGGCGCCCGACAGCCACGGACTGCTCAGCAACGACACCGACAGCCAGCTCCGCCAGCTCTACGAGGCGATGCGGCCCCAGCATCTCTATCCCCTGTGGGAGGTGCTGGGCGCCCTGGTCACCCCGACGCCGCGCGCGCCGACGGTGGCGGCGAAATGGGACTATGCGGCCGCCCGCGCCCATCTGATGCGGGCCGGCGACCTGATCAGCGCGGAGAAGGCCGAGCGCCGCGTCCTGATCCTGGAGAATCCCGGCACGCCCGGCACCGCCGGCATCACCACCAGCCTCTATGCCGGGCTTCAGATGATCCTGCCCGGCGAAGTGGCGCCCTGCCACCGCCACAGCCAGTCGGCGCTGCGCTTCGTCATGGAAGGCCACGGCGCCTACACCGCGGTGGATGGCGAGAAGGCGGTGATGAACCCCTTCGACCTCGTGCTGACGCCGAACTGGCAATGGCACGACCACGGCAACACCACCGACCGGCCGATGATCTGGCTCGACGGGCTGGACATCCCGACCGTGCGCCATTTCGACGCCAGCTTCGCCGAGCATCTCGGCCAGCCGGCCCATCCCGAGACGGTGCGGCCCGGTGACAGCAGCGCCCGCTACGGCCACAACATGCGGCCGATCCGCGGCACCGCCGCCGACCGCCGGCCGGCGCACCAGCCGCTGTTCCACTACCCCTATCCGGATTGGCGCGCGGGCCTCGGCGCCCTGGCCGCGGCGGAGACGCCCGATCCCTGGATCGGCCATGCGCTGGAGTTCATCAACCCGGCCGACGGCGGGGCGATCATGCCGACCATCTCGGCCCATGTCCGCCTGCTGCCGAAGGGCTTCGAGACCAAGCCGCGCCGCTCCACCGACGGCACCGTCTTCGTGGTGGTGGAAGGCCATGGCCACGCAAGGATCGGCGACCGGGAGTTCGCCCTGTCGGACCGCGACGTGATCGTCGTGCCGAGCTGGGACGAGGTGACGATCCAGGCCGGCGGCGATCTGGTGCTGTTCGGCTATTCCGACCGCACCGCCCAGGAAAAGCTGGGCCTCTACCGCGAACAGCGCGCCTGACCGTCAAGCGGCGCGCCCAAGCCCTTCAACGAAAAGGGCGAACGGCCGGCGGTCCCGAGACAGCCGCCGGCCGGCCGGACAACGATCCGGACCGGACATCAAACATCATTGGGAGGGGCACATGCCCGGACAGCAGCACGTCATCGACGTGACCGCCGCGATCGAACGCGCGCGGTTCGGCCGGTTCCAGGTCCTGATCACCGCGCTGTGCGCGCTGATCGCACTTCTGGACGGCTTCGATACCCAGGCCATCGCCTATGTGGCGCCGGTCATCGCCGAACAATGGGGGATGAACGTCGCCGGCTTCGGCCCGATCTTCGGCGCCGGCCTTGCCGGCCTGACGGTCGGCGCCTTCCTCCTCAGCCCGGCGGCCGACCGTTTCGGGCGCAAGAGCATCATCCTGCTGTCCATGCTGATCTTCGGCGTCTTCTCGCTGGTGACCGCCTGGGCCGGCACGATGAACGAGCTGCTGCTCTACCGTTTCCTGACCGGCGTCGGGCTGGGCGGGGCGATGCCGAACATCATCGCGCTGACCTCGGAATATGCGCCGGCGCGGCTGCGGGCGACGCTGGTCACCGTGATGTTCTGCGGCTTCCCCTTCGGCTCGACCATCGGCGGCATCATCAGCGCGCCGATGATCGGCGCCTTCGGCTGGCAGTCGGTGTTCATCGTCGGCGGCATCGCCCCGCTGGCGGTGCTGCTGGTCCTGATCGCCTTCCTGCCGGAATCGCTGCGCTATCTGGTCGCCAGCCATGCCCCGCGCGAGCGGATCGCCGCCATCCTCCGCCGTCTCGATCCCGACAACGCCGCCCGCATCGAGGCCGGCAGCAGCTTCGTCCTGCACGAGCCGAAGGCCGCCGGCTTCACCGTCGCCAAGCTGTTCCAGGACGGGCGGGCGCGCACCACGCTGCTGCTGTGGGCGGCCTTCTTCATGAACCTGCTGGTGATGTATTTCCTGGTCAACTGGCTGCCGTCGCTGCTGCGCGCCAGCGGCATGCCGATCCAGACCGCGATCCTGTCCACCGCCGTGCTGAATCTCGGCGGCGTCATCGGTGCCATCGCGCTCGGCCGCATGATCGACCGGATGAACCCGCATCTGGTGCTCGGCACCGCCTATGCCGCCTCGGCCCTGTTCATCGTCGGCGTCGCCTTCGGCGCGCATGACCTGTGGCTGCTGATGCCGGCGATCTTCCTGGCGGGGTTTGGCGTGGTCGGGGCCCAGATCGGCATGAACGCGCTGGCCGCCGGCATCTATCCCACAGCGATCCGCTCGACCGGCGTGGGCTGGGCGCTGGGCATCGGCCGCGTCGGGTCGATCATCGGGCCGGTGGCCGGCGGCGCGCTGCTGGGGGCCGGCTGGAACGCTCAGGGCGTCGTGCTGGCCGCGGTCGTCCCCGCCCTGCTCGCCTCGCTGGCCGTGTTCACCCTGCGCCGCCAGCCGGCCCCGGCCGGTGCGCTGAAGGCGTCGGCAACGCTGGCCCATTGACTGGCGGACATCGATTGACAGGCATTGACTGACGGGCAAGGACATCGTCAGACCGTCTCGGCCGCCGCCTCCCCCACCCCACGGTGGCGGTCGGCCTTGGTCAGCGGTTCGGCGATGTCCTCCAGCCCCTTGCCTTCGGCATCGACGCCATAGACCAGCGCCACCACCCCGCCGAACATCATCACGACCGATCCCAGCACATAGCCCCAGAACAGCGGGTCGCGCTCCGTCCCCTCCCCCACCAGCCAGCCGAACAGCAGCGGGCCGGTGGAGCCCACCACCTGGGCAATGGCGAAGAAATAGGAGATCGCCTGCGCCCGGACCTCCAGCGGGAAGATCTCGCTGACCGTCAGATAGGCCGACGAGGCGCCGGCGGAGGCGAAGAAGAAGGACACGCACCAGAAGATCGTGTGCGTGTTGGCGGTCAGCACTCCCTGGCGGAACAGGAAGGCGGAGACCAGCAGCACGCTTCCCGCCAGCAGATAGGTGCCGAAGATCATCCGCCGCCGCCCCACCGTGTCGAACAGCGGCCCCAGCAGCAGCGGCCCGATCAGGTTGCCGGCGGCGAAGGGGAAGAAATAGACCGCCGTCTGCGACGGGTCGAGATGGTAGAAATTCTGCAGGACCAGCGCGTAGGTGAAGAAGATCGCGTTGTAGAGGAAGGACTGCGTCACCATCATCGTCACGCCCAGGACTGTGCGCGTCGGATATTGCCGGAAGAACACGTCGACAAGCTGGCTCCAGGACACCGAATCCTCCGGAACGATGTGCATGGCCCGCTTCGGGTCGACCGGCGCCAGCGTCTTGCCCTGGTCGCGCACGCTGGCCTCAATGTCGTCGACGATGCGTTCGGCCTCCGCCTCCCTGCCGTGGGTGACCATCCAGCGCGGACTTTCCGGGATGTGCCGGCGCAGATAGATGATGATCAGGCCCAGCAGCGGCCCGATGAAGAAGGCGATGCGCCAGCCGATATTTTCCGGCACCAGCGAATGGTCGAGCAGGAAGACGCTGCCGACCGCGCCGATCATGGCGCCGGCCCAATAGGTGCCGTTGACGGCGATGTCGACCCGGCCGCGGAAGCGCGCCGGGATCAGCTCGTCGATGGCGGAATTGACGGCGGCATATTCTCCGCCGATGCCCATCCCGGCGATGAAGCGCCAGAGATAGAGGAACCAGGGCGTCCAGGCGAATCCGGCGATGCCGGATGCGATCAGATAGAGCGCCAGCGTGGTGATGAACAGCCGCTTGCGCCCCCAGCGGTCGGTCAGCCGGCCGAAGACCAGCGCCCCCACCACCTGCCCGATCAGATAGATGGTGCCGGCCAGCCCGACCTCGGCGCTCGACATCCCCAGGCTTTCCTTGTAGCCGGAGGCCGAAATCAGCTGGATTTCGATGCCGTCCAGGATCCAGCTGACGCCCAGCCCGACCACCACCATCCAGTGGAAGCGCGCCCAGGGCAGCCGGTCCATCCGCGCGGGCACCAGGCTGCTGACAGCGACGGCGCTTTTTGCTGCGGTCATGCGGGTGGACTCCCCAAGGCTGATTGTCACAGACGGCGTTCCGGTGAAACGCCGCATGCCGCCGGAAGGTTTCCGCCCGCGCAGGGTGCCTTCAAATATCTGATATACGAATTGTCCCGACTCTCCTCATTTCCCATTGCGCTTTTGGATCGATCCAATTACCGTGTGCGAACAGTTGCAGCGCAGGGGATGCCCCCTGTGAGCCGGGCCAGGATCCCGGACGACGAGCCCTGAGCGGACAAAGGCAATCCGCGCAACGCCGGCCCGCAGACGGGCGGGGCGACGCGGATGCGGAGGAACGCCCGTGACCTATGATTTTCAATTCGACGCGGTGCTCGCGTCGTGGGATTACCTGCTGGCCGGCGCCTGGCTGACCGTCAGGCTGTCGTTCGGTGCCATGGCCATCGGTCTAGTGATCGCCATCCTCTGCGCGCTGGGCAAGACCTCCGGGCCGAAGCCGGTGCGCTGGCTGATCAACGCCTATATCGAGGTCATCCGCAACACGCCCTTCCTGGTGCAGATCTTCCTGATCTTCTTCGGGCTGCCGACCGTCGGGCTCCGGCTGTCGCCCGACATGGCGGCGCTGATCGCGATGGTCGTCAATGTCGGCGCCTATGCCACCGAGATCATCCGCGCCGGCATCGAATCCATCCACAAGGGCCAGATCGAAGCGGGTCTGGCGCTGGGTCTGCGGCCGTTGCAGGTCTTCCGCCACGTCATCCTGAAGCCGGCGCTGCGCACGGTCTATCCGGCGCTGACCAGCCAGTTCATCCTGCTGATGCTGAGTTCCAGCGTGGTCTCCGCCATCTCCGCCGACGAGCTGACGTCGGTCGCCAACAACATCCAGTCGCAGACCTTCCGCAGTTTCGAGATCTACATCGTGGTGACCGGCATCTATCTGGTGCTGGCGCTGATGTTCTCGGCCCTGTTCGCCGGCATCTACCGACTGGCCTTCGCCTATACCGTTGACCGGCGCTGAAGGGGACCGAGCGATGATCCGCGCCTTCGGGTACAACGAGTTCCTGTTCCTGCTCAGCGCCGTGCAATGGACGCTGCTGCTGTCGGTCATCGCCTTCATCGGCGGTGGCATCGTCGGGCTGTTCGTGGCGCTCGCCCGCACCTCGGACGTGAAGCCGCTGCGGCTGCTCGCCACCGGCTACATCCAGGTCTTCCAGGGCACGCCGCTGCTGATGCAGCTGTTCCTGGTCTTCTTCGGCGCCACCGTGCTGGGCATCGACATGAGCCCGTGGGTCGCCGCAGCGGTCGGGCTGACGCTGAACACCAGCGCCTTCCTGGGCGAGATCTGGCGCGGCTGCATCCAGTCGGTGCCGCGCGGCCAGTGGGAGGCGGCCTCTTCGCTCGGCCTGCGCTATCCCGGCCTGATGCGCTACGTGATCCTGCCGCAGGCGGTGAAGGTCGCGGTGCCGCCGACCGTGGGATATCTGGTGCAGGTCATCAAGGGCACGTCGCTGGCCGCCATCATCGGCTTCGTCGAGCTGACCCGCGCCGGCCAGATCGTCAACAACGCCACCTTCCAGCCCTTCCTGGTCTTCGGCATCGTCGCCGCGATCTATTTCGCGCTGTGCTGGCCCCTGTCGCTGCTGAGCCAGCGTCTGGAAGCCCGCTACGCCGCCCCTTCCCGCTAAAGCCTAAAAAACACCCGCACTCGGAGGAAACATCCATGGCCTTCACCGTCACCCGCCGCCTGATCGTCGCCGGCGCCCTGATGACCGCCGCAATTGGCCTGACTGCCACGGCGAACGCCCAGAGCGTCGAGGACATCAAGGGCAAGGGCAAGCTGACCATCGGCATGCTGGTCGACTTCCCGCCCTTCGGCATCACCAGCGCCGACGGCAAGCCGGACGGTTATGACGCCGACGTCGCCAAGCTGATGGCCAAGCATATGGGCGTGCCGGTGGACATCGTGCCGGTGACCGGGCCGAACCGCATCCCCTATCTGCTGACCGGCAAGGTCGACGTGCTGGTCGCCTCGCTCGGCATCACGCCGGAACGCGCCAAGCAGGTCGCCTTCTCCGAGCCCTATGCCGCCATCGAGATCGGGCTGCTCGCCCCGCAGAAGTCGCCGGTCGCGAAGGCCGAAGATCTGTCGGGCAAGAGCGTCGGCGTCGCCCGCGCCAGCACCCAGGACCAGTCGCTGACCGCGGTGGCGCCGAAGGATGCCCGCATCATGCGCTTCGACGACGACGCCAGCGCCGTGCAGGCCCTGCTGTCCGGTCAGGTCGACGCGCTGGGCGTCAGCAATGTCGTGGCCCAGCAGATCAAGACGATGGCGCCCCAGGCCAATTACGAGATGAAGTTCGTCCTGAAGAGCCAGGTCCAGGGCGTGGCGTTGCGCCAGGGCCAGGACAAGCTGCTGGGCTGGGTCAACGGCTTCCTCGACACCGTCAAGAAGAACGGCGAGCTGAACGCCATCCATCAGAAGTGGCTGGGCACCGACCTGCCGGCGGCGGTCACCGCCAGCAAGTCGTAAATCAGGCAAAGTGCAATCCCCGGTGGAGGGTACGACCATGGCAGTGGCGTCTGAGCCGACGCGCGACGGCATAGCACCTGCGATGAGCGCGGATGTCGTCATCCGCATGGAAGGCGTCCAGAAATGGTACGATCACTTCCAGGTGCTGAAGGACATCGACCTGGAGGTCCACCGGGGCGAGCGCATCGTCATCTGCGGCCCGTCGGGATCGGGAAAATCGACCCTGATCCGCTGCATCAACCAGCTGGAACGCCACCAGAAGGGCCGGATCACCGTCAACGGCGTCGAGCTTGGCCCGCACCACCGCCAGCTCGACATGGTCCGGCGGGAGGTCGGCATGGTGTTCCAGAGCTTCAACCTGTTCCCGCACCTGACCGTGCTGGAGAACTGCATGCTGGCGCCGATGAAGGTGCGCGGCACGACCAGGGCCGAGGCGAAGGCCACCGCCATCCGCTATCTGGAACGGGTGCGCATCCCCGAACAGGCCGACAAGTACCCCGGCCAGCTGTCGGGCGGCCAGCAGCAGCGCGTCGCCATCGCGCGGTCGCTGTGCATGAACCCGAAGGTGATGCTGTTCGACGAGCCCACCTCCGCGCTCGACCCTGAAATGGTGAAGGAGGTGCTGGACACCATGATCGGTCTGGCCGAGGACGGCATGACCATGCTGTGCGTCACGCACGAGATGGGCTTCGCCAAATCGGTGGCCCACCGCGTGATCTTCATGGACCGCGGCGAGATCGTCGAGCAGAACACGCCGGAGGAATTCTTCACCGCCCCGAAATCGGAGCGGACGCGGAGCTTCCTCGGCCAGATCCTGGCCCACTAAGGCCCTTTTGTTCCACCAAGGACGAGTTGCGATGAAGCCCGAAATCCTGCTGGTCGAATCCATGATGCCCGCCGTCGAGCAGGGGCTGGATGCGGCCTACACCGTCCACCGCCTGTCCGCCGCGCCTGACCGCGACCGGCTGATCGCCGAGATCGGCGACCGGGTGCGCGCCATCGTCACCGGCGGCGGGACCGGCGTGAAGAACGCGGTGGTCGATGCGCTGCCCAATCTCGGGATCGTCGCCATCAACGGCGTCGGCACCGACGCGGTCGATCTGGAGCATTGCCGCGGCCGCGGCGTCCGCGTCAGCAACACGCCGGACGTGCTGACCGACGACGTCGCCGACCTTGCCGTCGGACTGATGATCGCCGCGTCGCGCCGGATGATGGTGGGCGACCGCTTCGTCCGCGCCGGGCAATGGCCGAAGGGCAAGCTGCCGCTCGCCCGCAAGGTCAGCGGCAAGCGGCTGGGCGTGCTGGGGCTGGGCCGCATCGGCGAGGCCATCGCCAGGCGCGCCGAGGCCTTCGGCATGACCATCGCCTACACCAACCGCAAGCCGCGCGACGGCGTGTCCTACCGCTTCGTCGCCTCGCCGGTCGATCTGGCGCGCGAGAGCGATATCCTGATGGTGGCGGCCTCGGCCGGGCCGGACGCCCGCAACATGGTCAACCGCGCCGTGCTCGATGCGCTGGGACCGGAGGGGCTGCTGGTCAACGTCGCCCGCGGCAGTGTGGTGGACGAGCCGGAACTGCTGGCGGCCCTGACCGAGGGCCGGATCGGCGGCGCCGCGCTGGACGTATTCGCCGACGAGCCGAATGTGCCGGAAGGCTTCTACGGCCTCGACAATGTCGTGCTCCAGCCGCATCAGGCCAGCGCCACGCTGGAGACGCGGACGGCAATGGGCCAGCTGGTGCTCGACAATCTGGAGGCCTTCTTCGCCGGCCGGCCGCTGCCGACCGCCGTGGTGTGAGGCACCGCCGCCGTGGCCGCGCCGCGCAATAGCAGCAAACCCGACAGTCAAAGGGCGGGAAGCGTCACCCTGACGGAGGTCGCCGGCCACGCCGGGGTGTCGCGCTCGACCGTGTCGCTGGTGCTGCGCGGCAGCCCGCTGGTGGCGGCGGAAACCCGCGAGCGGGTCCAGGCCGCCATGGCGGCGCTCGGCTACATCTACAACCGCGGCGCCGCCACCCTGCGCGCCGCCCGCACCCAGACGATCGGGCTGCTGGTCTGCGAGCTGAACAACCCCTTCTACGCCGAGCTGACGGCGGGGGTCGACGACGTGCTGGACACCGAAGGCTTCGTCGCCTTCATCGCCAACACCGCCGAGCAGCCGGAGCGCCAGGACCGCTTCCTCCAGCGGATGCGCGAGCATAATGTCGACGGGGTGATCCTCTGTCCGGCCGCCGGGACGCAGGAGGACCTGCTCGACCGGCTGGATCTCTGGCGGCTGCCCTGCGTGCAGGCCCTGCGCATCATTTCCGATCAGGGGCGCGATTACGCGGGGGTGGATTACCAGGCGGGCATGGAGACCGTCACCGACCATCTCGTCTCGCTGGGCCACCGGCGGATCGCCTTCGTCGGCGGCACTTTGGACCATTCCGCCTATGCCGCCCGCCATGCCGGTTTCACCGCGGCGATGCGGCGGCATGGGCTGGCCGACGATCTGGTGCTGCGCTGTCCGCTGACCCGGCGGTCGGGTGCGGAGATGGCTGATCATCTGCTGAATTGGCCGCAGGCCCGGACGGCGGCCCCGACGGCGGCGCTGTGCTACAACGACGTGGTGGCGCTCGGGCTGATGCTGGGGCTGGAGGCGCGCGGTCTCAGGGCCGGGCATGATCTGGCCGTCACCGGCTTCGATGACGTGCCGGAGGCGGCCCTCAGCCGTCCGGCGCTGACCACCGTCGCCACCTCCGCAAGGCAGATCGGGCAGGAGGCCGCCCGGCTGCTGCTGCGCCGCATCGCCGACCCGCAGGGCCCGCCCGAGCGGATCATCCTGCCGAGCCGGCTGGTGGTCCGCGACTCCTGCGGGGCTCCCGGCGGCACCCCCTCCCCTTCCCTCCATCACAGAGACTTGTCATGACCGATACCGTCGAGGCCCTGATCGCGGCACGCGAGACCCGCCAGTGGCTGACCGGGCTGGACAGCCGCCCCGCCACCGAAGCGGAGGCCTACGAGATCCAGGACGCCGTCGCCCGCCGTCTCGGCCCCGTCACCGCCTGGAAGGTCGGCGCCCGCACGCCGGATGCCGAGCCCTTCCGCGCGCCGATCAACGCCGCCACCGTCTTCGAGAACACCGACCATCTGCCGGCCAAGCTGTTCCAGGTCATCGGGGTGGAGGCGGAGATCGCCTACCGCTTCGCCCGCGACCTGCCGGTGCGCGAGCAGCCCTACAGCCGGGAAGAGGTGCTGGACGCCGTCGCCTCGGTCCATCCGGCCTGGGAGATCGTCGACACCCGCTTCGCCGGCTTCGGCAGCCAGGACGGGCTGAGCCACATGGCCGACCAGTTCAACCACGGCGCCCTGATCGTCGGGCCGGCCATCGCCGACTGGCGTTCGCTCGATCCGCTGAAGGAGACGGTGACCCTGGAGGTCGACGGCGAGATCAAGGTCGATGTCGTCGGCGGCAACAGCGCCGGCGATCCGGTCCGCCTGCTGGTGTGGATGGCCAATGTCGGCGCCCGCAGCTTCGGCGGCCTGCATGCCGGCGAGGTGGTGACCACCGGCTCCTGCACCGGCACAATCTTCGTCGAGCCGGGCAGCCGCTCGGTCGCCCGCTACGGCACCATGGGCACCATCACGCTGAAGGTGGATTGAACGGGGAGCGCGGGCCGGCCTCACCGGCCCGCGTCGCCGCTCATGGCAGCAGGTGCCCCAGCCGCTGGCCGAGCGCGGTCAGGCCGCTGGAGGCCGGGACGTCGGCGCCGGCGACCAGATCGATCGTCCGGCGGACGGCGCCGTCATAGTCGATGCGGAGCTGGCCGACGACGTCGCCGCGATGGACCGGGCTCGGCAGCGGTTCGGCCAGGGTGGCGACCACATGCAGGCTGTTGCGGTCGGCCGGCGCCATGGTGACGGTCACGTCGTCGGCGACCGTCACCGGCACGCTGTCCTCCGTCCCCATCCACACCGGCGCCTGTTCGACCAGCTCGCCCTTGCGCAGCAGGGGGTAGAGCCTGAAGCTGTTCCAGGCCCAGTCGAGCAGCCGGGTCGGCTCGTCATTGCGGGCCTGCGGGCTGGGCAGGCCGTTGACCACCAGCACCAGACGGCGTCCGTTGCGCTCCCCCGAGGCAGTCAGGCCGTAGCCGCCGACCTCGGTATGGCCGGTCTTGATGCCGTCGACGCTGACCGGATGGTAGAGCAGCGGATTGCGGTTGCCCTGGCGGATGCCGTTCCAGGTGAAGTTCCGCTCCGACTCGTAATGATAGAATTGCGGGAAGTCGCGGATCAGGTGGGTGGCGAGGATCGCCAGATCGCGGGCGGTGGTGTAGTGGCCCGGATCCGGCCAGCCGCTGGCATTCATGAAATGGCTGTCGGCCATCCCCAGCTCGCGCGCCTTGGCGTTCATCATCGTGGCGAAGGCCGGTTCGCTGCCGGCCAGCCCCTCCGCCAGCGCCACCGCGGCATCGTTGCCGCTGTCGATCAGCAGGCCGCGCAGCAGATCCTCAACCCGCACCGCGCTGCCCAGCTTCAGGAACATGCGCGAGCCGCCCATCTTCCAGGCGGTCTGGCTGACCGGGAAGCTGGTGTCGAGCGTCGTCCGGCCATGAACCAGCGCATCGTAGGTCAGATAGGCCGTCATCATCTTGGTCATCGAGGACGGCGCCATCCGGGTCGTCCCGTTCTTGTCCAGCAGCACCGCACCGCTGGACAGATCGACCAGATAGGCCTGCTTGGCCGCCGTGTCCGGCTGGGACAGCGCGAGAGCGGGAACCGAAAGCAGGACGGCGGCGGCGAGCGACAGGCCGCCGGCCAAACGGCGAATGAGGGCGGCGGAACGGCTTTCCGGCCGCGGATTGACGACGATCACCCTGTGGATCCCCTGAGGCGACGGATGGGTCTTGCGAAGGCCGTTTCCATGGACCATCGCCGCGCCGGCTTCACCCCTTATTTTCGTATGGCTCCCACTTTTAATGTGGGGCGGCAGGAGGATCAGGCCGGGTCCAGCAGCCGCGGGCCGGCGCCGCCATCGCCAAGCTCGTCCCAAGGGTTGCGCAGGGGGCAATCGCGGATCGACAGGCAGCCGCAGCCGATGCAGCCGTCCAGATTGTCGCGCAGCTTGGTCAGCTTGGCGATGCGGTCGTCCAGCTCCTCGCGCCAGCGCTCCGACATGCGGCGCCAGTCGGCGGTGGTCGGGGTTCGGTCTTCCGGCAGGGCGTTCAGCGCGTCGGCGATGGAGGCGAGCGAGATGCCGAGCCGCTGCGCCACCTTGATGACCGCCACCCGCCGCAGCACGTCGCGGGAGAAGCGGCGCTGGTTGCCGGGATTGCGCCAGCTTTGGATCAGTCCCTGCGCCTCATAGAAATGGATGGTCGAGACCGCCACGCCGGACCGGCGCGCCACCTCTCCCACCGTCAGCTCCTTGTCGTAATCCTCCGGCGACAGCATTCCGGTCCCTCCCCTCTCCTGCAACCCTCCGTCCCGCCAGTCTGGCGGCTTTTCCGCTTGACCTCAAGTTCTGTTGAGGTTTTAGCCTGCCCCGACTTTGCCGCCCAAATGGGCAAAGTGCCGATTGGGTGATCAGATATCTGGACCAGGGGAATGGGGACCGAATGACCAGGGGAAAGCTTGCCGCCCTGCGGGACCGCTTGGCGGGATTGGGTGAGTTCGTGTTCAGGCCGATCCTGCCCGGCGCCACGCTGCGCGACCGCATGATCGCCTGCTGCGGCGCGCTGCTGGGCATCGCCGCGACGGGGCTGCTCTGCCGCAACATGCTGGCCTACATGTCGAGCGCGCCGGTGCTGGTGGCGCCGATGGGGGCGTCGGCGGTGCTGCTGTTCGCCGTGCCGGCCAGCCCGCTGGCCCAGCCCTGGTCGATCGTCGGCGGCAACACGCTGTCGGCCATCGTCGGGGTGCTGGTCGCCGCCGTCATTCCCGATCCGATGCTGGCCGGGGCCGCCGCGGTGGCGCTGGCCATCGCCACCATGTCGCTGACCCGCTGCCTGCATCCGCCCGGCGGCGCCGCGGCGCTGACCGCGGTGCTGGGCGGGCCGGCGGTGACGGAGATGGGCATCAAGTTCGCCTTCTTCCCGGTCGCGGTGAACTCCATCCTGCTGCTGACCGCCGGACTGATGTTCCACCGGCTGTCCGGTCACCGCTATCCGCACAAGCCGGTCAACGCCCACCGCACCAACGATCCGCCGCCGCAGCTGCGCCCCGGCCTGACCCAAGGCGACGTCGACGACGCGCTGCGCACGCTGGCCGAGACGCTGGACGTCAGCCGCGACGATCTGGGTGCCCTGCTGGTCAATGCCGAACTCCATGCGCTGGAGCGGCTGCATGCCGACATCACCTGCCGGGAGATCATGTCGCGCGACCTCGTCACCGTCACGCCGGACACCCACCCGCAGGTGGCCCGCGCCCGGCTGCTGGAGCATGGCTTCCGCACGCTGCCGGTGGTGGACGGGCAGAATGCGATCGTCGGCATCGTCGGGCACGAGCAGCTGTCGCACGGCGACGCCCTGCACCACGGATCGCGCGTCGCCGCCGTGATGGCGCCGGCGGCGACCGAGCTTCCCGACACGCCGGTCTTCCGCCTGCTCGGCCGCCTGTCCGACGGCCGCACCCATGACGTGGTGATCGTCGACCAGAACCGCCGCGTGCTGGGGATGATCACCCAGACCGACCTGCTGGTGGTTCTGGCCCGCACGGCGCTGGCGCGTGCGGTGCAGACCGGGGTCGACGGGTTGAACGGCGCCCTGCCGCGCGGCTACCTGCGCGACGTGACGGCCGGTCGGGCATAGCGGTTCGAAGACCGGGTCGGCCCTCCTTCGCCATCCCGGTCCCCAACCGGCACGTTTGAACTCTGGTGACGGCGGTTCGTGCGTTCAGAGTGCAATGTCAACGACGATCTTGCCGCTGGCACTGCCATCGGTCACGGCGGTGTGCGCATCGTCGATCCGGTCCAGCGAGAAGCGCCGCGGATCGAGACGGGGCAGCAGCTTGCCGGCTTCGACCAGGGCGGCGGCGCGGCGTAGAATCTCACCATGATGCGTCAGTCCTTCTCCCGTCAGCATGGGCAGAAGGGTGAAGACGCCCGAATAGGTCGCCGCACGGAACGAAAGCGGCGCCAGCGCATGCGTCCCCCACCCCAGGCAGCTGACCACATGGCCAAAACGCCGCACCGCCTGGAACGAGGCGTCGAGCACCGGCCCGCCGGCTGTGTCATAGACCAGATCGAAACCGCGGCCCCGGGTGTGGCGGGTGACATAGGCTTCGACCGTCTCCGCCCGATAATCGATGGCGATCGCTCCCAGCTGCTCGACGACCGCCTTCTTCTCCGCGGACACCGTGGCCCAGACGGTCGCACCGAACGCGCGGGCGATCTGAACCGCGATATGGCCCACACCGCCGGCGGCGCCTTGGACCAGAACCGTCTGACCGGACTGGACGTCGGCGCGGTCGACCAGACCTTCCCAGGCGGTGATGGTGATCAGCGGCAGTGCCGCGGCTTCCCGCATCGTCAGGTTCACCGGCTTGTGCGCCAGCAGGTCGGCCTGAACGGCGGCGTATTCCGCCAGCGAGCCCTGGCGCCCGCCGACGCCGCCGGTCATGCCATAGACCTGATCGCCGGGCTTGAAGGCGGTGACACCGGGACCGACGGCGACGACCTCGCCCGCCAGATCGATGCCGAGGATGGCAGGCAACGGATGCTTCGCATGGGCAGCGGCACCACTGCGGATTTTGGTGTCCAGCGGATTGACGCCGCTGGCGGCGATACGGACCAGCACCTGGCCGGGACCGGCCACCGGCCGCGGGACATCGGTCAGCCGGAACGGAGCGCCATACGCATCCAGCACCAGCGCCCGCATGGTGTGATTCAGCGTCTGTGACATGGCCTTGATCCTCGTTGGGAAAACATCGGGGTGACTGGGTAAAAGGATGTGCCCAACGTGGATGTTTGAAAAACAACGATACTGTTTGAGATCCATTCATTTCTGTATGATGCGGCATGGACTGGAGCGACCTTCGGATTTTCCTGGCGATTGCCCGCGAGGGCACGCTCGGCGCGGCAGCGCGGCGGATCGGACAGAGCCAGCCGACCATGGGACGCCGTTTGCGCGCACTGGAGGAGGCGGTGGGTCATACCCTGTTCCAGCGGACCGGCGACGGGCTGGTGCTGACCGATGAGGGGGCGGCCGTGCTGCGCCATGCCGAGCGCATGGAGGAGGAAAGCCTTGCGCTGGAGCGCGAATTGGCCGGGCAAGGCGGACGGCTGGAGGGCAGCCTGCGGCTGTCGTCCTCGGACTGGTTCGGCCTTCACATGCTGACGCCGGTCATTCACGAGTTCACGGCCCGTCACCCTGGGGTGACGGTGGAATTGCTGACCGAATCACGGTTGCTGAGCCTGTCCAGGCGCGAGGCCGACCTGGTGTTCCGCATTCGTCCGTTCGACGAGCCGGAGGTGGTGCAGCGCAAGCTGACCCGCATCGACTATGCGCTTTACGGGATCGTCGGGAGCCGGATGCCGACGGTCGGCGACGGCACCGGCTGTGCACTGGTCACCATGGACGCCGCCTTCGGCGGCATGCCGGATGTCGCGTGGCTGCAGAGGATGCTTCCGAACGCCCGGATCGCGTTCCGCAGCAACAACCGCGACGTTCAGGCCGCCATGGCCGCCTTCGGCGTCGGTCTGGCCGTTCTGCCGCGACCGATCGGCGATGCGCTGGACAGGTTGCGGATCATCGACCTCGGCGAACCTCTACCCGGACGCGATGTCTGGATCGGCTACCACCAGGATCTCCGCCGGCTGGCCCGGTTGCGGGCCCTGGTCGATCTGACGGTCGAGCGCTTTTCGCGCCCACCGTCCTGCCCTGTGCCATAGCGGTGATCGTCGGAGCGTCACCAGAGTTCAGGATTCGAAAAGGTTGGCGTCACCAAAGTTCAGCGCCGGGATTCGAGGTTTGACGGCCCCTCAGGCGATGCGCGCCATCGCCCGCTCGTTGATCGGCGGGCGCGACGGGTACAGGATCAACCCTTCGGCCGCTTCTTCGACGCGGGCATCCGGATAGGCGGCCATGGCGTATTTCAGGTTCGGGATGAACTTGGTCTTGAACTGGCGGACCAGGGCGTAGCCGGCGCCGAACTGGCCGTGCAGGGCCGCCCAGGTGATCGGCGTCGGCTTGTCCAGCGAATGCAGGCGGTAGGCCAGCCAGATATAGACATCGAGCGCCATCGACTTGCCGCTGATCGCCTTCAGCGCCTCTTCGGCCACCGGGACCGGATGCTCGCGCAAGGCCTTGAAGAAGCTGTCGCTGAGCCGGACCGTCTCGGTGAACAGGGTTCCCTGGCGGTCGTCGGGGCGGCGCAGCTGGATGGCGTCGGCGACGATCGATTCCTTGCTCTGCCGCCGGCCTCCGTCGGCGTCGGTGAAGAAGGTCAGATGGCAGGCGGACAGGCGGGCAGCCTGATCCTCCACGTCGCGATAGGCCTTGCCGCAGATCGGAATGTCCATGCGTTTCAGCCAGTCATGCATGGATCCGCCCAGCTCCACCTCCGGATTCCCGGTCTGGATGGCGCGGGTCTGGAGATAGAGCAGGATCATGCGCGCCCGGCTGCCATAGGGAACGCCGATTCGGCGGGTGACGCCGTTGCGGTCCTCGATCACGCCGGGCTGGATGACCAGCTTCACCTTGTGGCCGGGCCGTTCCCAATGCTGGTCGTCGGGAAGCTGGCGGTGGGGCAGTGCCGTCTGGCAGAATCCGGCATAGGTGATGCCGAGCTTGCCGTTTTCCGCGGCCTGGACCGCTGCGGCGATGTCGATCAGCGGCCGTTCCTCGTCCGAAACGAGGGCCAGCGCGCCGTCGCGTCCGTGAGTCTCGATCAAACGATGAATGCTGCCCATGCCGACCTCCAGCTTTTGGTCACCGTGACCGTCCTGTGACGGGCCGGTGACCGAACCTGCCAGATACAACACCCCGGATCGCGCCGAAGGCAATTTGAACCTTGGTGACGCGGGCTATTTGGAACCTATTTGAAACCAACTATTAGATTCGTCACCAAGGTTCAGGGGATAAGTCCGAGTCGCGTCACCACAGTTCAAGGCAGGCGTCACCAGAGTTCATGGGGAAAAACCGGTGGCCTGTGGACGAATCGCGCCGCGGGAACGGCCGGCCGTTTGAACCTTGGTGACGCCGGACCTGTCGATTCGGTGGCGGATTCGCGCTTCGGGTGTTGCGGGGCGTCACCAAAGTTCAAGGATTCCAGGGGGTAGTGAATGCCCTCTTCCAGGGTGGGAGAGCGAGCTGTTTTTGCGCTGAAGATTGACGCATGCAGTCGTGCTGCGGCGGGATTCGGGCGGTTTTCCCGGTTAGAGCATTGATTTATCGGGATTTACGCCTTTCCAGGAATGGCGGTCCAGATGGCTGGCGGCTTCTCTGGCCACTCTTTATCGGTCCGCATGGCCCAGGCGTCACCAAAGTTCAAATGCGTGGTCGAGTCGGTCCGAGCCGCCGAGCGTCACCAAAGTTCAAGCCCCGGACGGGCGCAGCGTCACCAAAGTTCAGGAGTCATGCCGAGTCGGTCCGGCTGGGGGCGTCACCAAAGTTCAAACCCGGAGCAGCCTGATGCCGGCTGGGGCGTCACCAAGGTTCAAGAGTCCAGCCGGCAGGGAACAGGCCGGCTGCGGCAGAGTTGTCTTGCCCTGGGACCGGATGGTCGGAGGGGGTGACATGACGCGGGATGCACTGGTGAAAACCATTGGGGCGGAAACCGTTGGGGCGGTACCGGCGAGGGGAGCCGAAGACGGGGAATCGGCCAGGGTGGTCTTCGCCGCCATCGCCGCCAATCTGGCGATCACCGTCACCAAATTCGTCGCGGCGCTCGTCACCGGCAGCGCGTCGATGCTGAGCGAGGCGGTGCATTCCCTGGTCGATACCGGAAACGAGGCGCTGATGCTGGTCGGGCTGAAGCGGTCGAGGAAGCCGCCCGACGAACGCCACCCCTTCGGCTACGCGCGCGAGCTTTATTTCTGGACCTTCGTCGTGGCGCTGGTGATCTTCGCCGGCGGTGCGGTGGTCTCCATCTATGAAGGGGTGGAGAAGATCCTGCACCCGCAGCCGGTGGAGCAGGCCTGGATCAACTTCGTCGTGCTGGGCGTCGCCTTCGTCATGGAGGCGATCAGCTGGGTGGTGGCGCTGCGCGCCTTCAACGCCGACCGCGGCGAGGCCGGCGTGTTCGAGACCGTCCATGCCAGCAAGGACCCGACCGTCTTCATCGTTCTGTTCGAGGATTCGGCCGCCCTGGTCGGCCTGATCATCGCCGCCGCCTGCCTGTCGGCTGATCTGCTGCTGGACCAGCCGGTCTATGACGGCGTCGGATCGATCCTGATCGGGCTGGTGCTGGCCGCCACCGCCGCCTTCCTCGCCTACGAGACCAAGAGCCTGCTGATCGGCGAGTCCGCCCGCCCCGACCTCGTGCACGGGGTGCGTGCCCTGGTGCGGGAGGAAAACGTCGTCGACCATGTGAACGAGGTGCTGACCATCCATCTCGGCCCGAAGGCGGTCATCGTCAATCTCAGTCTGGATGTGCGGAACGAGGTCAGCGCCGGACAGGTGGAGCAGGCACTGGCCCGCATCGAGCGCCGGGTGAAGGAGCGCTTCCCGGAAATCCGCCGCGTCTTCACCGAGGTGCGGGCAGGCGAGCATCAGAAGCGGCCGTAGCGGATCGGATGACGGCTACGCCGCGGTTGTTGTTGCAACTCCGCACGGTCTCCATTGACAAAGTTCCGGCAACTTGCTCAGACTCCGCGCGGCCGCCGACGGGGGGCGGAGTCCGGGGGGATTTGATGGGAGTGCTGTCGATGGTTGGCGGGGGCGAAGACATGCGCCAGCTGCGCGAGCGGCGCGGCGAGAACCAGACGCAGTTCGCCGAATGGCTGAACGGGCAACTCGGACGCAGCTATACCAAGGCGCGGATCAGCCGCTGGGAAAGCGGGGCGGAGCGCATTCCGCAGCAGCTCGTCGATTTCCTGACCCGTCACAAGGCGGATGAGAAACCCCGCTCCGCAACCTATCTGGCGGTCGCCAACCAGAAGGGCGGCGTCGGCAAGACCGCCACCGCCGTCAACCTCGCCTATGCCCTGACGGAGGGCGGGGCGCGGGTGCTGCTGATCGACTGCGATTCGCAGAGCAACGCCACCGTCCATGTCGGCATCGGCAACGCCGCCATCGTCGCGTTGGAGCAGCAGCGCAAGACACTCTATTATGTGCTGCGCTCCGAAGAGCCGCTGACCTCCGTCATCATGCCGACGGCGGAGCGTGGGCTGGACCTCGCCCCCGCCGGGCTGTCGCTGGCCGATGCGGACGTGGAGCTGGCGGCGGATTCCACCGGCGGGCTGATCCTGCGCGAGAAGCTGGACGAGGTGCGCCACGCCTATGATTTCGTGGTGATGGATTGCGCGCCCAACCTGGGGCTGGTGACCGCCAACGCGCTGTCGGCGGCGGAGCTGGTGGTGGTGCCGGTGCAGACGGAGGCGCTGGCCCTGCTGGGCGTCAAGCGGCTGGTCGACACCATCGGCCGCATCCGCCGCCGGGTGAACCCCGGCCTGCGCATCGCCGGCATCATCCCGACCATGTACAACGACCGGCTGACCCAGGACCGTGCGACCTTGCAGGAGCTGATGGAATCCTACGCCGATCAGGTGCCGGTCTTCGATCCCATCCCGCGCGCCACCGTCTATGGCAAGGCGGCGGCGGCCGGCATGATCACGCTGGCCGGCGATCCCAAGGCGCCGGGGGCCGAGACCTTCCGCGAGGTGGCGCGCCAGATCCGCGCCTATGCCCAGACCCGGGAGACGGCCCATGTCGCGTAAGTTCGAACGCAAGACCCGGGAGCTGCTGGGCACCGCGGCAGAGCCGGCCGGCGTCATGGCCGGCGGGCTGACGGTGGGCAGCGACCGGCTGTTCGGCACTTCGGCCGGCTTCCCGCATGTGGTCGAGCTGGACCTCGCCCATGTCCGCCGCAACCCCGACCAGCCCCGCCGTCATTTCGACGAGGCGGAACTGCGCAGCCTCGCCTCCTCGATCGAGCGGCATGGCTTGCAGAACCCGATCCTGGTCCGCCCGCTGTCCCAGGGCGAGTATCTGCTGATCGGTGGCGAGCGGCGGGTGCGCGCGCATGAGATGCTGGGCCGCAAGACGGTCTTCGCCATCCTGACCTCCGGCGATCCGGACGAGATCGGGCTGATCGACAATGTCCAGCGCGTCGACCTGAACGCGGTGGAGTACGCCGCGGCGCTGGCCCGGCTGATCGACAAGCACGGCTACACCCATGACGAGCTGGCCGCCGTCGTCGGGCGCGACCGCACCGACGTGACCAAGCTGCTGGCGATCATGGGGCTGCCGGCGGAGATCCGGGAGGAGTATGCGACGCAGTTCGCCCATGTCTCCCGCTCCGTCATGATCGAGATCGCCGCCGCCCCGGCAGAGCTGCAGGACCGGCTGTGGGAGCGCGCCAAGGAGGGCGCCAGCGTCAAGGCGGTGCGGCAGGCCAAGCGCGAGCATGCCAATGGCGGCGCTGCTGCGGAAGATCTGCCGCCGCCGGATGCCGCTCAGGAGCCGGATGCGAAGGAGGCGGTGCGGGCCTTGCAAGCCAGCGTGAAGCGCATCCTGCGCGACGTCGCCGTGGTGCGCGAGCAGCGCCGCTTCCTCGATCCCGACAACCGCGACCGGCTCTTGCGGCTGCGGGCGGAGATCGACGCCATTCTGGAAGAGGGCGCCTAAACGCCCTCCCCCAGCAGCGACTTGGGCTCCAGGAAGGCGTCCAGGCCGAAGCTGCCATACTCGCGGCCGATGCCGGACTGCTTGAAGCCGCCGAAGGGGGCCTTCGGGTCGTGGGCGAGGCTGTTGATCAGCACGCGGCCGGCGACGATGCGGTCCGCCACGCGGCGGGCGCGGGCGGTATCGCCCGACAGCACATAGGCCTGGAGGCCATAAACCGTGTCGTTGGCGATGGCGATCGCCTCCTCCTCGTCCTCATAGGGGATGATGGAGAGGACCGGGCCGAAGATCTCCTCGCGGGCGATGGTCATGTCGTTGCGGACGCCGGTGAACAGGGTCGGGCGCACGAACCAGCCCTCGGTGCCGTCCAGGCGTCCTTCCGGCCGCCCTTCTCCGCCGGCCAGCAGGACGGCGCCCTCCTCCATTCCGATGCGGATGTAGCGCTGTACCCGCTCCCACTGGGTCCGGCTGACCATCGGGCCAACGGTGGTTTCCGGATCGCGGGGATCGCCGGCGCGCACCGCCTCGACCGCTGCCTTGGTCAGCGCTTCGATCGTGGCGAGGCGGCTGCGCGGGGCGAGCAGGCGGGTGCCGGCGATGCAGGCCTGACCGCTGTTCATGAAGGCGGCGCTCACCGCCAGGGGGATCGCCCGGGACAGGTCGGCATCGTCGAGGATGATCGTCGGCGATTTGCCGCCCAGCTCCAGCGTAACGCGTTTCAGCGTGTCGGCGGCCGCGCGCAGGATCGCCTTGCCGGTGGCGGTGGAGCCGGTGAAGGAGATCTTGGCGACGTCGGGATGGCTGGAGATCGCCGCTCCCACCCGGTCGCCGCGGCCGGTCACGATGTTGAACAGGCCGGGCGGCAGGCCGGCTGCATGCAGCGCCTCGGTGACGATCTGCGTCTGGCGGGCGCTCATCTCGCTGGGCTTGATCACCGCGGTGCAGCCGGCGGCGAGTGCGGCGGCGAGCTTGCCGCAGATGAAGCCGGCATTGCTGTTCCACGGCGTGATCAGTCCGGCGACGCCGAGCGGCTCCATGCGGACCTCCGCCGTGCCCATCCGCCGGACGAAGGGATAATCGGCCAGCAGCTCTGCGGCCTCGCGCAGGACATTCACCGGGTGATCGACCATGAAGGCGGCGCGCGAAACCGGGGCGCCATATTCGTCGATCACGGCGTCGAGCAGATCGTCGCGCCGGGCGGCGACGGCGTCACCCAGCCGGTGCAGCAGGGCGATGCGCTCCGCCTTGCCGGTGCGGGAGAAGGTGGGGAAGGCGCGCTTGGCGGCGGCGATGGCCGTCCGTGCATCCTCCTCGTCGGCAAGGCGCACACGGCCGGTGACGGCGCCGGTTGCCGGGTTGTGCAGGTCGAACAGCTCCGTCCCGTGCGGGGTGACGAAGCGGCCATCTATATAGATGGTGTCGATATCGTGCATGAGACTCTCCTGGGATGGCCGTCTGATGGCTGACCATTCAGGTGGCACAGGGTCCGTCGGGTGATAAGGTGGACAATCCTGCATGAATCGGTGAACGGATCAGGACAATGTCACTCACCGGACTGGCGGAGCTGGAGGCTGTGCAGGCGGTCGCCCGTCATCGCGGCTTCCGGGCCGCGGCGGCCGAACTGGGGATGTCGCGCTCGGCGCTCAGCCACGCCATCGCGGCGCTGGAGGAGCGGCTGGGGGTGCGGCTGTTCCACCGCACGACGCGCAGCGTGGCGCTGACCCAGGCGGGGGAGCAGTTCGTCGCCGACACCGCCCCTGCCCTGCGCGACATCCGGGCCGCCATCGACCGGCTGTCCGACCATCGGGCCGCACCCGCCGGAACGCTGCGCATCAACAGCTCGGCCGGCGCGGCGCGGATGATCATGAAGCCGGTCATCCTGGAATATCTGCGCCGTTATCCCGAGATGACGGTGGACATCGTCACCGAAGGGAAGCTGGTCGACATCGTGCTGGAGGGCTTCGATGCCGGCGTGCGGCTGGCGGAGCAGGTACCGCAGGACATGATCGCCATCCCGCTCGGCCCCGAGCTGCGCTTTGCCGTTGTCGGCACGCCGGACTATTTCGCCGGCCGCTCCCTGCCGGTGACGCCGGGCGACCTTTCGGGACACCGCTGCATTCGCAGCCGCCTGCCGAGCGGTGCCCTCTATCGCTGGGAGTTCGAGCGCCATGGCGAGACGGTCGCTATCGACGGCAACGGGCCGCTGATCCTGGACGATCCCGATCTGATGCTCGATGCGGTGCGGGCTGGGATGGGGGTGGGCTACCTGGCGGAATGGCATGTCGCCGAGGACGTCGCCGCCGGTCGCCTGCTGCGCGTGCTGGAGGAGTGGACGCAGCCGTTTCCGGGATTGTGCCTCTACTATTCAGGCCGGCGACACCTGCCGCCGGGGCTGCGGGCGCTGGTCGATCTGGTGCGGGAGCTTGGGGCTAATTGATTCCATGTGGGACGTCCCACATTCCCCCGCCCTTCCCTACTCCACCAGTCGCCGGCGCCAGAAGGGGCGGTCTTGCCAGCGGCGCTCCAGGCCGTACCAAGCATGGAGATGGGCGCGGTAGGCGTCGTGGATGGGAGTCAGGCCGGCGGCATAGCCGGGCAGCGCTGCGGGATCGCCGGACAGATGGCGGTCGGCGGCTTCCGCAGCGGCCAAGCCGGTATAGAGCGCGTTGAAGATACCCTGCGACGACAGCGGGTCGAAGCCCAGGGCGGCGTCGCCGACCGCCAGCCAGCCGTCGCCCGAGGCTGGGGACAGGCTGCTGCTGTGGGCGGCGCAGAAACCGCCCTGCCCGTCCGGTTCGAAACCGCAGGCGCGCAAAGAGTCGGCAAGAACGGTGCAACCGGACAGCCTGCGCAGCAGCGATGCGGCATCGCGGGCGTCCGCCGCGGCATCGAGGTCGGCGTCGGTGTGGAAGGCGACCACCCGGCGGCCGGCGGGCAGCGGGGCGCTGTACCACCAGCCGTCCGGTTCCGCCTCGATCCAGGTCAGGCCGGACTGACGGCCGGGGGCATCAAAGCCATGGCTCCAGCCGCAGACCAGCCGGTCCGACACCGTCCGCCGGGCGCCGAACCGTTTCGCCAGCGGCGAACCGCGCCCGCCGGCATCGACCAGCAGGCGGGCGCGGATGGGAATGCGGCGGCCGGCGGTCTCCACCTCCAGCAGCCAGCCCTCCCCTGCCCTGTCCACCGACAGCGGCTGGGCCGGAACCAGCAGGGCGGCACCGCGCGAGGCCGCCACCCGGCGCAGCCAGCCGTCGAAGCGGCTGCGGTCGAGGTGCCAGCCCGGTCCGTCGAGGTCGCGCAGGTTGTCGGCCTCGACCAGCAGCGGCCCGCCCCAGACCGACCGGCCGCCATGGCAGGGGGAGTGGCCTTCAGCGAGAAAGCTCTCCCACAGCCCCATGTCGGCCAGCAGCCGGCGCGCCGCCGGCGCCAGCGATTCGCCGATGCGGGATACGCCGTTTCGAAGGGCGGGGCTGTCCCGCCGGTCCAGCACCAGCACCCGGTGCAGCGGCGCGAGGTTGAGGGCGAAGGCGGCCCCGGCGGGGCCAGCCCCGACAACGACCGCATCCGCTTCGATCACACCTGCGTGGATCACCGCAGCCCGCGCGGGAAGCGGCGGACCTTGTCGATCCGGCTGATGTCGACCGGTTGCGTCGACCGCAGCCCGGCCCCGCCACCGGCCCCTCCGCCCGAGGCAGCCGGCGCTCTGGTCGACAGCGTGCGGTGGGCCGCCCGCACCGCCTTGGTGTCGGCCGTGTCGTCCACATCGGGGATCGGGATGTGCTGGTCCTCCACCTCGATCAGCGCCGGGAACAACTTGGCCCCTTCCGGATCGGTCGGGCCGGGGTTGACCTCGACCACGCCGAGATGGTCGAAGTGATGGATCATGTTGTTGATCTGGTCGGTGTAGCTGGTGGTGCCCAGCGGTGCGATCCAGGCGGCGCGGTTGGCGAAGGCGGCCAGACGCACCTGGGGTGGCTGGTCGGAATCCATCACGATCCGGTAGTTCTCCCGGGTCAGCACCTCGTTCGGCACGCGGGCCGGCCAGAAGGTGGGAACGTTGGGATCGTAGCTGGCATCGTAGCCGGAGCGGCAGCTGCCGGTGTCGGTCTGCCACGGCACCGCCATCCAGCGGGTAATGCCGCCGGGAAGCTGGCCATAGAGCGGGCCGTTGGGGATGGTCACCGTGTCGCTGGACAGGATGGCGCCCAGGCCCGGCTCCACCCAGCCCTTCGGCGCATGGGCGAAGCGGAACGGCTCCATGTACATCGTGGAGGCCCGGACCGGCCACGTCATCTCGCAGCCGGGATGGAAGGCATCGGCCAGACAGAAGTCCATGGCGGCGCGGGTCAGCACGTCGCCCTGCTCGTCCAGTGGGACCTGATCGAAGTCGGTGTAGACCGGCGCCTTGCCCCAATCGTCGTCGAAGTCGCCGGCCACCCACTGGTCGAGGAACTCCAGCTGCGTCTGGGTCAGCGCGGTGTATTGGCGCGGCGTCTGGGCCGGCGGGATGTTCATCGCGTCGCCATAGACCCATGGCCAGGGCATCGGCGACCAGCTGTCCACCGCGTCATGGCGGAAGGAGTTCTTCAGCACCCGCCGGGTTTCCTGGTTGGCGAGGCTGCGGTCGCTGAGCCGCGCGATCCACTCCGCCTTGGTGAAGTCGTTGGCGGAATTCCAGCCGAACCCGGCGGCGAAGCCGGCATTGACCCATTGCAGCCCGGTCATCCGTTCGAACACCGGGTAGATGTCGTGGGTGAAGGACGGGCGGGCGGGCTTCGGCAGCGTACCGGCCTGGATCGCCACGTCGCGCATCAGGTCCCACATGGTGCGGACCGACTTGCGCTGCGGCCCGTAATTCGGCGGGGCGACGACGATCCAGGCGGGGGTGACCGGCAGCTCCATGCCGTTCAGCGTCACCACCGCATCGACCGGCCCATCGGCGGTGTCGTCGTGCCAGCCCTCGTTGTTGCCGAAGGTGATCGCCTTGGTGCCGTTGTAGGAGGAGGAGAAGCCACGGCCGCCGGTGACCAGCAGGCGGTGGTCGCCCTCCTCGCACCACATGCGGCCGAGATAGACCGGCTCGCCCTGATGCATGAATTTGCCGGCGACCAGCTTGCGGCTCTGCTTGCCGTGGCCGGCATGGATCGTCTGTTCGCCGGCATCGAGCACCAGCGCCTCGCGGTCGGCGACGGTCGGATTGCGCAGCGTGGTGGGGTCGGCCGAGGCCGCTTCGGGAATGTCGAGCGCCAGCTGGAAGCCGTACCAGGCCGACTTCTTGTTGGCGAGATGGACCTTCCAGGTGATGTCGGCGCCGCTGTCGGCGGCGGTCAGCTCGCGGACGATCCGGCCCATGGCGTTGACGCCGTAGATGCGGAAACGCGCGGCCTGCGGCAGAAGCCGGCCTTCGGCGTCACGGTAGGGGTTCTGTGCCGGGTCGTCGCCGGCCATCAGCGGCTTCGGGTTCGGCACTTCGGGGCCGACGACATAGCCCTTGGGTGCATTGCCGATGCGGGCGACGCCGATGGGCGGATAGATCACCGCCTTGACGATGCAATCGTCCGCGGGCAGCGGCGGCGCTTCGGTGCGTGGCACCGTCGGCTGCTCCAGCGGCTGGCCGTTGGCCTGATGGCGGACGTCGGCACCGTGGTTGTAGACCAGCTTGCGCACCGCGGCGATGCTGCCCTGCGGCGTCTGCGCCACCGGCGTGCGCCAGATGTTGAAGGCCAGCTCCTGCCCATAGTCTCCCTGGCCGCGGGCGCAGACATCCTGCCTGGGCAGGATCAGCGTCGCCACCGGCTGGTAGGGATACTGGTCGGCCGGCCATTCCTCCGTCGCCTTGTCCAGCGGATAGCCGGCGCTCTTCGGCACCACCTGCACCAGGAAGGTGAAGCGGTAGTCGTCGTCCAGCAGCCGGTTGGCGAGGTCGGTGGCGAGATAGTTCTTGTCGTCAGTCGGCACATTGACCGCCGGATGGCCGGGCGGCGGCGTTTCCGGCACCAGCGAGTATTTGGCGTAATGGTCGGGGCCGAAATCGAAGGGCAGGATCGCCCAATATTGGGTGGTCAGCACGCTGCCGTCGACCTGGGCCGACATGGCGTTCAGGATGTCGTTGGTCTTCGGGTGCGTGTTGAGATAGCCGGGATAGTCGTTCAGGACGACGCCAGCATAGGTGAACTCACACATCTCCTCGGCGTTGTCGACGAAGAAGACCGGGTAGTTCTGCATGATGAAGTCGGCGACGTCGCCCTGCTCGCCCAGCGCGTTGACGCCATCGACGCCCCAGACCTTCAGCCCGATGCCGAGCGTCGATCCCAGATCGGGCGAGGTCGGGCCGGTGTCGCTGGAAAAGCGCACCCAGGCCGGCAGATCGTCCCTGGCGAAGACGCCGACGCGCAAGGACTCCGGCCGGTTCGGATCCATCACCAGTCGGCCATGGGCGGCGCCGTGCAGCTTGCGGAAGACCGCACGTTCCGCCGGCTTCTGGCCCAGCGCAATGCGCTTCATCTGGACCATGCGGATGAACATCTCGTCCAGCCGCCCGGTGGCATTGGTGGCGCAGTCGAAGCAGGGGGGATTCTTGGTGGACTCGTTGGCCGTCATTCGCTCCATCTCCTGTATCGTCCGGCGGCACCGCCGGGGCGGGGTGGTCAGGTGGGCGCGGAAAGTTGTTTTCGCCTTATGATTTTCCCGTGCAATGAATCGTGCTTACGCAAGCACTTCGCGGCTTTCCACCATAAATAATCGGCAGCGCGAACATTTTTCGCTTTTCGGCGAGTTCATAAGGACGAGAGTGTCTGGATTGAGCAGACTTGCCGGTGTTCGCTCCATCAGTCCGGGTATGCCGATCCCGATGCGCCGATGTGGGACGTCCCACAGTCCCCACCCTGCCCCACTCCGGTGTATGATGGGCGATTCGTTCCGCAGGGATCCGACCAGAATGACCGACAACTTTTTCGACATCGCCGCCGCGAATTTTCCCGTCGATGCCGACACTCCATTCATCGAGCTGGAGTCCGGCCGCCGCTACAGCTATCGCGACCTGAAGGAGATCAGTGGCCGCTATGCCCGGCTGCTGACGGAGCTGGGCGTGGTCAAGGGTGACCGGGTGGCGGTGCAGGTGGAGAAGTCGGCGGAGGCGGTCTTCCTCTATCTCGCCTGCCTGCGCGCCGGGGCCGCCTATCTGCCGTTGAACACCGCCTATACCAAGGCGGAGGTCGGCTATTTCCTCGGCGATGCGGAACCGGTGGTCTTCGTCTGCACGCCAGGCAACGCGGCGGCGCTGGCCGACACCGCGAAGACGGCGGGGGTGGGGACACTGCTGACGTTGGGCTCCGATGGCGACGGCAGCCTGCCGGAGCGGGCGGCTGGGCTGGATCCGGCGTTCGACACGGTGGCGTGCGCGGCGGACGATCTGGCGGCGATCCTCTACACCTCCGGCACCACCGGGCGGTCGAAGGGGGCGATGCTGAGCCACCGCAACCTGTCCTCCAACGCCGCCACCCTGCATCGCATCTGGGGCTTCCGACCGGACGATGTGCTGCTGCACGCGCTGCCGATCTTCCATACCCATGGGCTGTTCGTCGCCACCAACTGCGTGCTGATGAACGGCAGCGGCATGCTGTTCCTGCCGAAATTCGACGCGGACGCCGTGTTCCGCCTGCTGCCGCGGGCGACGGTGATGATGGGGGTGCCGACCTTCTACACCCGGTTGCTGGCCGATCCGCGTCTGACGCGGGAGGCGGCGGCGCATATGCGGCTGTTCATCAGCGGCTCCGCCCCGCTGCTGGCCGACACCCACCGGGAGTTCGCCGAGCGCACCGGCCATGCCATCCTGGAGCGCTATGGCATGACCGAGACCGGCATGCTGACCTCCAACCCGCTGGACGGCGACCGTATCCCCGGCACCGTCGGGTTCCCGCTGCCCGAGGTGTCGGTGCGGGTCGCCAACGAGAAGACGGGAGAGCCGGTGCCCGATGGCGAGATTGGCGTGCTGGAGGTGAAGGGGCCGAACGTGTTTTCCGGCTATTGGCGCATGCCGGAGAAGACGGCGCAGGAAATCCGCCCCGGCGGCTGGTTCATCACCGGCGATGTCGGCCGGATCGACGGGCGCGGCTATGTCCACATCATCGGCCGCGCCAAGGATCTGGTGATCTCCGGCGGCTTCAACGTCTATCCCAAGGAGGTCGAGACGGTGATCGACGCCATCCCCGGCGTGGTGGAATCGGCGGTGATCGGCGTGCCGCATCCGGACTTCGGCGAGGCGGTGATGGCGGTGGTGCTGCGCCGGTCGGGTGGGGCCGGCGAAGGCGTGGACGAGGCGGCGGTGGTCGCCGCCTGCAAGGAGCAGCTGGCGAACTTCAAGGTGCCGAAGGCGGTGGTCTTCGTCGACGAGCTGCCGCGCAATGCCATGGGCAAGGTGCAGAAGGCGCTGTTGCGGGAGACATACAAGGGCCGGTTCGCCGGATAACGGCGATTCCGGAAGGGGTGGAGGGGGCCGTTCCGCCGGCCGTTCGGCTCCCTCTCTCCTCCCAAAGCGGCGGGTCCTATCCAGTCATCCGACTCGATTTTGCAGAGGGTGCTGCCGGGATTACGCCACCCCGCTACAACCTTGCTTTGTGGGTAAAGGCAAAACTATCCTCCTCCGCAATTTATTTCAGGCCGTTGCTCAAATAGCTTCCTCTGGGTTGGTGCCCGACACCGTGGAAGTTACCGAAGCTGCTCCAAAGCGGAGCCATTCGGGTGCAGGGCCGGGCGCAGGACATGTAAGTCAAATTTGAAGGGAGTGCTGCGGCATGCGAGGATGCTTGATCCTGGCCGCGTCGACGCTTGCCGCGGTTTCCCTGGCGGCGGGGCCGGGCGGGGCGGCTCTGGCCGGTGAGCTGGTCTATACCCCCCGGAACCCGTCCTTCGGTGGGAATCCCTTTTACAGCGAGCATCTGCTCGGCACCGCCAACGCCAACAACAAGTTCGAAAAACCGGGCAGCAACAGCGGCCTTCTTGCGCAATCCGACCCGTCGAAGGAGTTCGAGCGGGTCATCCAGAGCAGCCTGCTGAGCCGGATTTCATCCCAGATCGCCGACCAGATCTATGGGGAGAATGCCAGGGACTCAGGTCGTTTCGTCATCGGCAGCACCACGGTCGATTTCGCCAAGAGCGGCGGGTCGACCTCGGTCACCATCACCGACAGTTCGACGGGCGGCAGGACGGTGATCCAGATCCCGACACCCGCCTACTGATCCCCGCATTCCTTCCGCAAGTGCCGGCCCTTCTCCGGTCCTGACCAATGGTCGGGCACCGATGCCTTCCGTTTGCCTTCCTCCCGGACAGACCCCATGCGCATCGTCCCCCTGCTTCTGGCCGGCGCCTGCCTTCTGCTGGGCGCCTGTTCGGCAACGCGCCCGGAAACCGCCTTTTCGGAAACCCCAAGGCTGGAGCCGAAGACGGCGATGCTGGACGATCTGCTGGCCCTGCCGCCGCCGGTCCGCCAGCTGACGGTCGCGGTCTATAATTTCGAAGACCTGACCGGGCAGAACAAGCCGAACGAGACCTTCTCCGAATACAGCCGGGCGGTGACCCAGGGCGGCGCCACCATCCTGGTGAACGCGCTGGAGCGGGCAGGGCGGCGGTCCTGGTTCAGGGTGGCCGAACGGCGCGGCCTGCCGGCCCTGCTTCAGGAACGGCAGATCATCCGCTCCATGCGCGAAACCTATGGCGGAGGATCGCAGGCGCTGCCGCCGCTGACCTATGCCGGGATCCTGCTGGAAGGCGGGATCGTCGGCTATGACAGCAACACGCTGACGGGGGGATTCGGCGCCCGCTTCCTCGGCGTCGGCGGCGACACGCAGTACCGGCGGGACACCGTCACCGTCTATCTGCGGGCGGTGTCGGTGCAGAACGGCGAGGTGCTGAAAAGCGTCAACACCACCAAGACCGTCTATTCGGTGCTGCTGCATGGCGACGCCTTCCGCTATGTCGGCTTCAACAAGCTGCTGGAGATCGAGGGCGGCGTCACCACCAACGAACCGGTCCAGCTGGCGGTGAAGCAGGCCATCGAAAAGGCGGTCTATACGCTGGTGATGGAAGGGGTCCTCGACGGCTATTGGGAGTTCCGGGGACCGGAGGCGCAGCCCTTCATCGACCGCTATCTGGAGGAACGCGACGGCATCGTCGAGCGGACGCGCATGCAGGCGACTCCGGAGGATCTGCGGGCCGAACCGCAGCCGGTCACCGTTCCGCCGCCGGAAAGCCGGACGCCGACGGGCTCCGCCGCCAACGGCGAGCGCAGCATGGTGCCGCCGGTGGGGTCACCCCAGGCTCCGCAGGGCGGCCAGACCTTCATCCTGCCGACGACGCCCAACCCCAGCGGACTCCCGCAGGTACCGTCCGTCCCGCCGACGGCCCGGTAAGGCAGCGGGCGGCATTTCCAATAAAGACCCCATTCGTTTGGCTCTTTGGCAGCCGTGTCGCACCATAAATTGAGGAAATCGCACGCCATGAAGACGTCTCTCTTCGTCACCGCCGCGATCCTGGCCCTTGCTGCTGGTCTTGTCCCAGGGGCGGGACCGGCCTCCGCCCAGTCGCGGGGGAACGCCGCCTACATCGATCAGGCCGGCACCTTCAACAGCAACGAACAGACGCAGGAGCGGGGCAGCGGCAACGTCACCAGCAACGTCCAGAAAGGCTTCTCCAACAAGACAGTGGTCTCGCAGACCGGGGGCACGGGAAACAAGGCCGCCGCCTCGCAGAACGGCGACCGCAACGACCTTGCCCAGAAGCAGACCAACGGCCAGCGCAATCAGCTGTCGGCGACGCAGGCCGGCTCGGGTCATGTGCTGACACAGACCGGTGCGGGCGGCACCGCCAACCGCGCCGTCGCGTCGCAGACCGGCGTCACCAACACCGGCAGCCAGAGCCAGTCCGGCGGCTCCAGCAGCCTGTTGGACCTGCGCCAGTCCGACAGCAAAAACAAGGCGACGCAGAGCCAGACCAGCACGGCCGGCAGCGCCGCCTACATCGAGCAGGCGGAGACCGAAAACCAGGCGACGCAGAGCCAGCGGGACGGGCGGTCGCAGAGCGCACGCATCACCCAGACCGGCGTCAGGAACACGGCCGGACAGACCCAGAGCGGCGATCTGAACGTGGCCGCCGCTCTCCAGACCGGCTCCTACAACACCGCCAGCCAGACCCAGAGCGGGACCGGCAACAGCGCCTCCGGCCGGCAGGACGGGATGTACAACGGCCTGACCCAGACGCAGACCGGATCGGGCAACGCCGCCACCGGCCGTCAGCAGGGCATGTACAATGTCCTGACCCAGAGCCAGAGCGGCAACGGCAACAGCGCCGACGCCCTGCAAATCACCAGCGCCACCGCATCGCCGACCAATTACGGCGAGCAGACCCAGCGCGGCAACTTCAATACCGCGTCGCTGTACCAGAACGGTGCCGACAACCGGTCGATCCAGTCGCAGACCGGCAACAACAACACAGTCGGCGCCCGGCAGGACGGCACCGGCAACCGCAACACGCAGATCCAGCGCTGATCCGATGGCGCCGATCTGACAAAAAAGCAGGCGGGGAGGTGGGGGATCGCTCCGCCTCCTTCCCGGAAAAGGAGGTTCGTCATGCGTGTTCCCTGTACCGCCTTGCTGGTCCTGCTGGCCGGCCCGGCGGCGGCCGGCAGCGTCGCCTACATCGATCAGGTCGGCGAGGGCAACCAGGCCAGCCATGTGCAGACCGGGGCGAACAGCGCGGACACCCGGCAGACCGGAACGCAGCTTTGGGCCGAGCAGCTCCAGTCCGGCAGCAACAGCGCCACCATCACCCAATCCGGCCAGCGGCAGCGGGCCAGCATCACCCAGCTCGGCAGCAACGCCGGGTCGATCGCCCAGGCCGGGACCGGCAACGACGCCACCCTGATGCAGGACGGTGCCGCCAACCGGGCGACCGTCATGCAGTCGGGGTCCGGCAACCGCTCCAGCGTCCGCCAGAGCGGCAGCGGCAACCTGTCCTCCACCGTTCAGCGGGGCGACGGCAACGACTCCAAGCACCGGCAGGACGGCGTGCGCAACGAGGTGACCACCGTCCAGGAGGGCAACAGCAGCCTGTCCGTCACCCAGACCGGCAACAACAACAGCATCGACAGCACCATCCGCAACGGCGGCCAGGGCTTCCGGATCCTTCAGAACGGGTCGGGCATGGACATCAGGGTGATCCAGACGCCGGGCCGATAAAGCGGTCCGGCTCCGCTACCAGATGGTCGGGCAGGGTGGTCACGTCGGCACGGCGCAGCAGAAACAGCTTTACTGATAATAAGAATCGTTCGCATAATGTGGCGCGACATTGCGTCCTGCCGACAGGTGGGCAGCAAGCGTGGCGGGTGCCGATGCCCGCTTGGGAACGCGACAAGGCCGGAGCGGCAGGAACATCACGCATCCTGACGGTATCGCCTGCACGGCCCTTCAGCCGGGTCGAAGCTTGGCCTGCTGCAAATCAACTTGCGAATAATAATTAATCTCATTATGCAGGAAAGCGCCATGGCCCTGACCGGGGGGACCAGCCGGGGCCATGACTAAAAAAATCCGTAACCAAAAAGTCCGTGACCAAAAAATCCGTGAATTGACATCAGCACAGTGACGAATGGGGGATCATTGGAATGAAGACGATCGGGCAGCCCGGACGCCATGGGGGAAAGCACAGGGGGCGCGTCCGCCTGCTGGGATCGGTCGCGGCGGCGGCCCTGCTGCTGCCGGCCGTCGCCCTAGCTCAGAATGCGGCCCAAAATGCGGCCCGGAATGCAGAGCAGAAAGCCGGAGGCGCGTCGTCCGAAACGATGACGTTGCCGACGATCGACGTCGGCGCCGACCGGCAGCGTGACGCCAACCCGCCGACCAGCGTCGGCTCCAAGCTGCCGCTCGCCCCGCGCGAGGTGCCGCAGACCGTCACCACGGTGCCGCGCGAGCGCATCGAGGAACAGAAGCTCATCACGCTCGAAGACGCGATGAAGCAGACGCCGGGCGTCACGGTGGAGCCGATCGACGGCAACCGCCTGCAATTCTATTCGCGCGGCTTCGAGATGACGAACCTGCAGTTCGACGGCGTGCCGACGACGCTGGACAGCCGCATCTTCGCCTCGCCCGATCTGGCGATGTATGAGCGGGTGGAGGTGCTGAAGGGACCGGCCGGGCTGCTGAACGGCATGGGTGGGCCCGGCGGTGCCATCAATCTCGTCCGCAAGACGCCGAAGAAGACGCTGGAAGGCTATGGCGAGCTGACCGCCGGTTCCTACGCCAACTATCGCGGTGAAGGGGACATCACCGGGCCGCTGAACCAGTCGGGCAGCCTGCGCGGGCGCTTCGTCGGCGCCTATCAGGACCGCAACGCCTTCCAGGACTGGACGGAACAGCGCCGCGGGCTGGCCTATGGCAGCATCGCCGCCGACCTGACCCCCGACACCACCCTGACCGCCGGCGCCTGGTACCAGCGCATGAGCTACCAGGGCGCCTGGAACCTGCCGGGTTATGCGTCGGTGGTGAACGGCCAGCCGCAGCTGCGCCTGCTCGACGTCGACCGCTCGACCTCGCTGGGCGAGAAGTGGAACGAGGACGTCTTCACCACCAAGGGCGGCTTCGCCGACCTGGAACACCGGTTCGGCAATGGCTGGGCGGTGAAGCTGGCCACCCATTACATCGACAACCAGATGGACCGGAAGATGGCCTATGCCTATTCGCCGGTCACGCCGGGGGTCAACCGCACGACGCTGTTCGCCCAGAAGCTGCGCTACGATCA
Organism: Azospirillum lipoferum; assembly: GCF_024170005.1. Classification (GTDB taxonomy): domain Bacteria; phylum Pseudomonadota; class Alphaproteobacteria; order Azospirillales; family Azospirillaceae; genus Azospirillum; species Azospirillum lipoferum. Next base: position 37,843 of record NZ_JALJXJ010000026.1, on the reverse strand, counting down.
GGACCAGATCGGCGCCGACCTGTCGGCCAGCGGCAATTTCGGGCTGTTCGGCCAGACCCACGAGGCGGTGGTCGGCGCCAATTACGAGCGCTGGACCTTCCGCCACCGCGCGGCCAATCCGGTCGGCAGCTGGTCGGTGACCCAGAACATCTTCTCGCCCGATGCCTCGGCACCGGAGCCGGCCTGGCGGGACTGGCAGAGGGATACCAGGACCACCACCGACAGCTGGGGCACCTACGGCGTCCTGCGCCTGAAGCTGGCCGATCCGCTGAAGCTGATCGTCGGCGGGCGGATGAACTGGTGGCAGACCAAGGTCGATGCCGACCGGCTCGCCGGCACCGCGGAAAGCAGCGCGTCGGTCCGCGGCAAGGTCACGCCCTATGCCGGCCTCGTCTACGACGTCAACTCCACCTATGCGCTCTACACCAGCGTGACGCAGATGTACCAGCCGCAGTCCTTCGTGGATGCGTCCGGCAAGGTGCTGGAGCCGCTGAAGGGCCGGCAGTACGAGGCCGGCATCAAGGCCGACTATTTCGGCGGGCGCCTGCACGCTACCGCGTCGGTCTTCCACATCGAGGAGGAGAACCGGCCGCAGTCCGATCCGCGCTTCCCCAACCAGTCGATCTACATCTCCAGCGGCAAGGCGCAGAGCCGCGGCTTCGAGCTGGACGTCTCCGGCGAGATCCTGCCGGGCTGGGACGCCTATGCCGGCTACACCTTCACCCGTGCCAAGAGCCTGGACAGCAGCGCCAACTCCGGCAGCGCCTTCACCGCCATCGCGCCGATGCACCAGATCAAGCTGTGGACCAACTACCGCCTGCCCGAGAGCATCGACGACCGGCTGAGCGTCGGCGGCGGCGTGACCGCCCAGACCTCGATGTACAACGAGTTCCCGTCGCTGAATTATGCCCGCCTGACCCAGGGCGGCTATGCGACGGTGGACGCCCGCATCGGCTATGACTTGACCGAGAAGGTCACGGCCGCGGTCAACGTCAAGAACCTGTTCGACCGCACCTATTACCAGCGCATCAACAACGTGCAGTCGGGCAACATCTATGGCGAGCCGCGCACTGTGCTGCTGACCCTGCGGGCGAAGCTGTAACGGCGGGTTTCGGGACCTGCGGGGGCGTCTCCCCCGCAGGGGCTTCGTCAGGTCTCGCGCCGATTTGCGCGCCAAAGTCGCGCGTGGGGCTTGATCGTCGCAGGGCCCTCGGGCCTACTGGACGGATACGTCCCGCCGCCAGCCGGTCGATGTGGAGTCCTGGGGTTGTCCTACCGATGCGCTTGATCGCCGTTCTCCTGCTGTTGGCGGCACTGCTGGCCGGAGGATTGGTGTTGCCATCGCTGACGTCGCGGTCCGCGATGCCGGAAAATGTCGGCACCGTCCGCATCGCCTATGCCGGAAATCTGTCGGAAGGCGGCCAGGACATCGTCAGGGCGCTGGGGCTTCTGGCGGACGGCGTCAATGCCACCGGTGGAATCGACGGGTTGCAGCTTCAGTTCGTACCGTTCGACGATCATGGCGTTTCCCCCGGCGCGCGGAAGGCCGCGGCGGAGATCGTGGAGGACGACAGCATCCTGGCGGTGATCGGCCATGACAGTTCCGCCACCTCGCTGGCGGCGGCTCCCATCTACGCCGCAGCCGGCATTCCTGCCCTGTCACCGATGGCGAGCGAAACCAGCCTGACGCGGAACAACGCCTGGTATTTCCGCATCGGCCATTCGGACGAGCGCGAGGCCGCCTTCATGGCGGATTATGCAAAGCTGGGATTGCTTGCCGATTCCGTGGCGCTGCTGCGCACCCCGCAACCGGTCACGGAACGGCTGGCGGCCCCCCTGCGCGAGGTCTTGCCGCGGCGCGAGGTCGGACTGCGGCTGGATGCGGCGGTCAATCCGGCGGCGGCCGGCTTCGCCCGCGACATGGCCGATTTCGTCAGCGCTCTGCGCGCCCAGTCGCCCGAGACGGTCGTCCTCCTCCTGGCGACGGAGGAACCGGCGGTCATGCTGGTCCAGGCGCTTCGCGATGCGGGCGTGACCAACCGCATTCTCGGCCCCAACTGGCTGGGCACCCCGTCCTTCGGCAAGCGCCTGTCGCGGTTGCCACGCGAATCGTCCCGTCCCGGCCTTTACACCGGGAGGCTCTTCGTCATCAGCCCCTTCCTGCCGGACATCGCGAACCAGCAGGCAAACCGCCTGCTCGGCGCCTATGATGCGCGGTTCGGGCCGCTCGGCAACTGGGCGGCGCTCTATGCCTACGATGCAGGGCAGCTTCTGATCGCCGCCGTGCGACGGGCCGGGCTGGCTGCCAGCTGGAGCACCCGTGCGTCGGCCCGGCGCATGGTGCGGGACCAGCTCGCCGCCATCCGTTCCGTTCTGCATGCGGTGCCCGGCGTCACCGGCCCGCTGTATTTCGGTGAGGACGGAACGCCGGAACGGGCACTCGGCGTCGGGCAGTTCACCAGCGCCAGGCTGGATGACGGCCTGACCACCGCGCTGACCCAGCTGCGCTATACGGCCGACGGCGACGGCAAGGCGGATGGCAAGGACGGCGGGAAAGAGGATGGCGGCGGTGCGATGCGACCATTGTCGGTGGTCCATGTCGGCATGTCGGTCAGCCGCATTTCCGACATCGATCCGGTCAACCGGTCGGCGCGGATCGAGTTCGACCTGTGGTTCCGCTATCGCATCGTTCCCGACAGCCCGTCGCCCGATGCCGTCACCGATATCCAGTTCCTCGACACCGCGGAACCGGTGGTCCTGAGTTCCCCGGTGGAACAGGTGCGCAACGGCGACGAGGAATACCGGCTCTACCATGTCGCCGGCCGTTTCCTGATGGATGCGTGGCAGGACGCCCATCTGCTGCCGGGCGGCCATCGGGTCGGCCTGCGGTTCCGCAGCCGCGATCTCGGTCACGACCGGATGATCTTCGCCGTCGACGAGGGCGATGGCTCCGCCCACCGCGACCTCGCAGGCGTCCTTGCCGGGCGCAAGGTCGCCGGGGCCGGCTGGGCGGTGACCGACGCGGTCCTGACCGCCGACATTCCGGCCGCGGTCCCCGGCGCCCAGCTGCGGCCGGAAGAACGGCGCGCCGGGCGCGACGCCCCGGCGGTCCGGTTCGAACTGTCGATCGAGCCGCAGGACCGCGGACTCCGCCGGCAGATCGGCGGAATGCCGGCGCTCGTCGGGGTGTGGGGCGCCTGCCTGCTGCTGCTGGCCCTGCGCGCGGCGGAGGCATGGCAGACGGACCGCCGGTCCCCCCGCCTGTTCCTGCTGATCGAGGCGGCGGCGACCGGGGTGGGCATGCTCGCCGCCGAAGCGGCGCTGATCGACGGTTTCGCGCGGTACGACGCCGAACGGGCGATGGCCGCCGTGGTCACGACGTTCGACGTGGCATGGTGGCTGATCCCCGCCCTGTTCATCAATCTGGCCCTGCACCGCTTCGTCTGGGATCCTCTGGAGGAGACCAGCGAGCGGGCGATCCCCCAGGTGGTCAAGAGCACGCTGACGCTGCTGATCCTGATCCTGGCGGTCTTCGGCGTGATCGCGCAGGTCTTCCAGAAGGACCTGACCAGCCTGCTCGCCACCTCGGGCGTGCTGGCGATGATCATCGGCCTGTCGCTGCAGAGCAACCTGTCCAACATCTTCTCCGGCATGGTGCTGAATCTCGAACGGCCGTTCCGTCGCGGCGACTGGATCAAGGTGGGTGACGCTCCCATCGGTCAGGTGATCGACATCTCCTGGCGTTCGACCAAGATCCAGACCTTCAACAACACGGTGGTCAGCATTCCGAACGCGGTCGCGGCGGGGACGCGGATCGAGAACTGCTCGCATCCCAACAACCGCTTCATCGCCCAGATGCTGCTGCATGTGACGCTGGGCCACGATCCGGACCGGATCGTCAATCTGCTGACCGACGCGCTGCGGCTGGTGAAGAGCGTCGACGGGCGCAAGCATCTCGGGCTGGTCTGGGTGAAGTTCAACGGCATCGACGAATTCGGGATGCGCTTCCTGATCTCCTTCGACCTGACCGACCGCTCGCTTCTGCAATCGCAGGAGCATGCCGTGCTGCTCAGCATCCACTCGGTCCTCCGCCACGCCGGAGTGACGCTGGCGCAGCGCCACGCCAACATCCGGCTGGTGGAAGGAGGGACCGACCCTGCCGACGCCCATCCCGATGCGTCGGCGCTGATCGCCGGCGCCGCGCTGTTCCAGCCGCTGGACGCGGCCGCCCGCGAGCGGCTGGCGGCCGGCGCCCGGCCGCAGCGGGTGGCCACCGGCACGCCGCTGTACCGCCAGGGGGACGCCGGCCGTTCGCTGTTCCTGGTTGCGGAAGGGATCGTCGCGCTCAGCACCACCGCTGTCGACGGCACGGAGATCGAGTTGTCCAGGCTCGGTCCGGGCGCGCTGTTCGGGGAGGGCGCCCTGCTGGACGGAACCGCCAGGACCAGTTCGGCGCGGACCCTGGGGCCGGCACTGCTCTATGAGATCGACGAGACGGTGCTGGCCCAGGCGCTGGACGGCCAGCCGTCGCTGCGCGAGCTGCTGGCCCGCATCGCAGCGGCCCGCTCCGCGGATGGGAATGACGCCGGTCGCCCGGACGATGAGGACCGTCAGCGCGGTCAGGGAACCGGCATGCTCGCCCGGCTGCGCGACGCCCTCGGCTTCAGCGACGCCAACGCCTGACTGGCGGTCCTGTCGGGATAGATTTATCGGGACCGGGGCCCCGTCAGGACCGTCGACGCGCCCTGATGCGGTCCACCAGACTGCCGGGAACCGGCGGCGCGAAGCGGACGCAGCCTGCGGCGGCTCCCTGCGGCCAGCCGATCCAGCCCTGCGCCATCAGCGCCATCTGGCGGGGCAGATCGATCAGCGGCACCATCTCCCCCCCGTCGGGGATCGCCCCGTCGCCCGGCGTGATGCGGAACAGGGTGTGCCGGATGTGGCCGTCGAACTTGGGGGCGGCCCAGACCATGGCGAAGCCGCAGGCCAACATGCTGCGCAGGCTGGGCGGGTTGTCGGCGCGCACGGTGACGAAGCCGTAATCGTGGGGGCTATCGGGAAACAGCCGCCAATCCACCGCCGCGACCATCCGTTGCTGCAACCGGTGTCCGCGGAAGGCGGGATCGACGATCACCGCCGTCCAATGGGCCACCGCATCCAGCTCTCCGCCCGCAAGCCCGAAGCCGATCCCCATCGAGTCCGCCATCAAGTCCGGGTGCCGGCCGGGAAACAGCAGGGAGAAAAAGGCGACCAGCCGGTCGGCGGCGAGCACCCCCACCGTCATGCCGCGCGGGCCGAGCATCTCGGCGATCTGGTCGGCGCTGACCGGATACATGCGGTCGCCGATGGCCGCGTCCTGCAACGCGGCGATGGCCGGCGCCCAGGCGCCGTCGAGAAGGGCGAAGCGCAGTGGCTGCCGGGAGGCCGACCCGTCCGGGCCGGGTCCGTCCGATCCCGTCTCCGGCCGCAGGGGCTGTGTCGAGATCTCCCTCATGCCGTTCCGGTGACGGCCGGGCGCCGGCGCAGGGACAGGATGGACAGCGCCAGATGAAGCAGCAGCGCGGCCGCCAGCCCGAGGCCGATCAACGTCGCGCCGGCCCCGCCGGCGACCGCGGCGGCGCTGAACAGCATCGGACCGATGACCTGACCGATCTTGCGGGCGTTCAGATGGTAGGATTGCGGCACCGCAAGCCCATGGGTGCCCACCACCGGCAGCCGCTCCAGATAGCGCTGCTGCGCGGTCAGGCCGAAACTGTCGCTGAGGCCGAGAAGCAGGATCGCCAGGAACGCCCCCATCAGGCTTCCGGTCAGCGCGAAGGTCGTCAGCCCTGCGGCCATGATGAGGCCGGAGGCCAGGACCGGCAGGCCGGGTGCGACACCGCTCGACCGCATCAGGCGCGACAGCAGCGGGCCGAGATAGACGATGCACAACCCGTAGAGCAGGAAAGCCTGCCCGACCGTGGAGGCCGGTTGGCCCAGCCCGCTGGCGAACAGGGGAAAATAATAGATCAGGAACATGCTGCAGGCGGAGGTCGGCACCGACACCAGCAGCAGAAAGGCGAGGAAGGACCTGTCGCTCCACACCCGCCGCCCGGGTGCTGCGGCGTCCGGCTTGGCAACAGCGGCGGTGGCTGCGGCGACAGGGGGGACGGCTTCTCCCGTCGGCTCGGGCGTCAGGAGCAGCAGCTGCGCGATGCCCAGCGCCAGCACGACGGCGGCGATCAGGAAGACGGCTTGGGGGCCGATCTCGTCCGCCAGCAGACTGCCGACGACGGCACCGCAATTGACGCCGACATACATTCCGGAAAACAGGTCGGAATAGGCCCCGGTGGCCGGATCGACCCGGCGGACGCGGTCGATCAGGCGGTACAGCCCCATCAGAGCCGTCATCGTCCCGGCCCCCACCAGGCCGCGCGCCACGACGAACAGGACCGGATCGCCGGTCAATCCGGAGGTCAGAGCGCCCAGCGCGGCGATCGCCAGACCGGCGGCGGTCATCGTCCGCCAGGGCAGGCGCGCGCTGATCCGTCCCGCCAGCAGGATCGCCAGCGCGCCGCACAGCATCTCCGCCGACACAGGAATCGCCGCCGCCTGGGGCGGGGCCAGCCCGAACAGGCCGCTGTCGAAGGTCTGCATGATGACGGGCACGAAGGACGCCGACAGGAACATGCCGAAATACAGCATGAAGGTGAGGAAGCGCAGGCCGGCGAGGGATCGGCCGGTCGTGGCGGCGGCACCCCCAACCCCCTCCGTTTCGGCTTTCGCCTCCACCGGCCGGCGCATCCGCCGGCTGACGAAGGCATGGAGTTCATAGATGAACATCAGCGAGATGATCAGGATCGTCACGTTGTTGGCGACGACCTCCAGCACGTTGCGCTGGATGTAATCGCTGTCGATGACGATGCGCAGGGTCGGCGTGACGAGATCGGCGTCGGTCGCCAGCGCCCGTCCCGTCACCAGATCCCCCCTGGCCGCCGGCTGGCCGGAGCCGAGCGATCCCGGCAGGTCGGCTCCTTCCGGAACGGCCAGCGACATGCCCTTGAAGTGGGGGACGATGGCGATGATCTCGCGGAAATAATCGTCGATGCCCGAGAGGGAGCGGTAGGTCGCCCCGCGTCCGATGATCGAGGCGATGTCCGTCGCCACGATGTTCTCGACGATCCCGGTGGTGTTTTCCACGGTGCGCAGATAGGCGTCGCTGAAGGCGCCATAGCCGGTCACGCCGACCGTGATCTGCACCAGCGCCGCGACGGCGAGCGCTGTCCGTCCGGAGTGGGGCCGTCCCGAGTGGGGGCGCCCCGAACGGGGGGCTCCGGTGCCGTCGCGCCCGGCGGCCTTGCGCTCCGGCAGAAGGGCGAGGCCGCCCAGCAGAAGGATCGCGACGGCGCCCAGCGCGCCGACGAAGATCAGGGTGTGGCGTTCGAATTCGCGGACGTAATTGTCGATCACCGCGTCGCCGGCCGCGATCACCAGCGTGCCGATCCAGCGCCCGTCGCCGGGATCGCGGATCGGCAGGAACAGCTTGTGCGACCGGTTGTCCGTGTCGTGGTAGTTGAAGGACGGGCTGTGCTGGAATTCCCCGGCCGTCCTGCGCTGCTCGTAGCCGGTCAGCCGGTCGCCGATCCGGTCCTTGAAGCCGTAGGTGCCGATGGCGTAGGCGACCTGTCCGTCCGGCAGCGCCACCGCGACCCCGTCCGCCTGCGGCAGATAGGTCTTCAACTGGCTGAGCGCCCGCTCCATGCCGAAGAAATTCTCGATGGTCTTGCCGTACTTCACCGCATATTCGATGCTGGTGACCACCTTCCGCCCGGCGACCCCGAAGGTGGAGAACAGCGCGTCGCCGCAATCCCGCCGGAAGGTGCCGAGATTGACGCCGGCGCTGAAGACCAGCGCCGCCACGATCAGCAGCACGGACGGAAGGAAGGTCGCCAGGAAACGGCCGGTCTTGCGTTGCACGTGACGGTTCCTCTCGGCTGATGGCGGGCCGCTCAAGGCACTGCGCGGAGGCTGGTGTAGATGTTGTCGGCGGCCAGCAGCGCCGACATCGCCGGGCGGTAGCCCATCCGGCTCGCAACCGCGAGATTCCACGCGATGGTGGGCGTGTCGAAATAGATCTGGCGCATGTCCGCCAGCCTCTCGCCGTTGGCCAGCCGGGCGATCACCGACGCGCCGAACTGGCCGATCCCGTCGAAATCGCCGCGGGCGACGCTCATCAGGGCGCCCTGCGCCACCTCCTCCGGCCCCAGCTGCGAGAAGGTGGGGATGCCGCGCTCCTGGAAGACGCGGACCAGGGCCGGAAAGCGGTCCAGGCTCCAGCGGCCGAAGGTGATGTACATGGCGTCCACCCGCTGGGCGAGATCGCTCCAGGCGGCGGCGAGATCGGCGTAATAGCGCTCCTGGTCGTCGGGACCGGCGGGGGCCTGGACATGGCGTGCCACCAGTTCGTACCCCAGCTGTCCCGCCATGGCTTCGATGTCGGCGATGGAGGCGATGGCGCGGCCGGCCGGGCTGTTCTCGTAAGCGATCCCCAGCCGGCGGAAGCCGAAGGTCTCGTGGAAGATGCGGAGCTGGCGGTAATAGCGCTGGGGATCGACATGGGCCCAGACGTGATCGCGGCCGGATTGTTCGGCAGCGGCGACGATGCCGGCGGCGACCGCATTGGTCGTGGAGAACACCAGCGTCGGGACGGAGTGACGGTCCACCGCCAGCTTGCGCCCGGCGATGGTGCCCATCACGATCATCAGATCGATGTCGCCGCCGCTTTCCAGCCGTTGCAGGATCGGTTCCGCCGGCGCCTGATCCAGCCCGCCGTACCAGCCGTCGGCGACGAAGCGGATCCGCGGCCCCAGATCGTGCGCCGACAGCCAGCGCCACAGCGCCTGGCTGTCGGTCTGGCCGGCATCATAGGGCATCCGTGCCGCCCCATTCAGCCAGGACAGGGCGTCCAATCCTTTCACGATGCTGGCCAGGGTGCCCGCATAGTTGCCGTAGGGCATCGTCTCCGCATAGCCGATCCGCCAATGACGTCCGTCGGTCAGCTTGGGCAGCAAGGCGTTGTCGGTCGCGCGGCCTGCCCCGGCACCGCCCGGAAGGAGCGTGCCCAGGACCGCCGCGCCGGCACCGGCGATCATCCGGCGCCGGTTCACGATCTGACCGGATCCCCTCATTCCTCACCCCCCACCTGTCCGACGGACCGGCGCGCCACGCGCGGCCCCAGCATCAGAATGGCCGACGGACGGATGCCGTTGGCCTTGCCGATGTCCTCCACCGTGATCGTCTCGATGCCCTGGGTGCCGACGAACACCGCCTCGTCGCCCAGAGCGGCTTCGGGTATGTCGGTGACGTCGGCCAGAACCTTTCCCATGAAGGCTTCGCCGATCAGCGGCGCCCGCCGCCCGCGGATCAGCACGGCGCTGTCGCGGAAGCGCAGCAGGAAGGGGAGGTCGGCATAGCCCACCGGAATCATCGCCGCCCGTCCTCCGCTCCGCCCTTCGTTCCGCCGCCGGGCGCCCGGGCTGTATCCGATGTCGTCTCCCGGCTCCAGTCTGCAGAGATGCGCGACGCGCGAGACCAGTTCCATCACCGGGCGGAACGGGAACGGCGCGCCGCCCGCCTCGACCATGCGGATGCCGTAGAGCACCGCACCCAGCCGCACCATGTCGAACCGGGCGCCGGGGGCGTTGAACAGGCCGGGGCTGGTGACGGCATGGACGAACGGCGGCTTCGGCACATCCGCCGGCAGCCGGTCGATCAGGGTGCGGAAACCGGCGACCTCCCGCCCGATCTGGACGGGATCGTCACGATAGGGGCCGATCATGTGGGTGAACAACCCGTCCAGCCGCAGATTGGCAAAGCCGCGCACCCTGCGCAGGAGGAAAGCCACGTCACCCCGGTCCGCGCCCAGCCCGGCGCCGTCCGATCTGACCCTGACATGGACGCCGGCCGGGCGGCCGGCCCGACGGGCGGCGGATTGCAGCGCCTCGGCCGCTTCGGCATCGCTGACGGTGGCGGTCAGGCCGGCGGCGATCATCGGGGACGCGTCGCCAGGGCAAAGCGGATTCATCACCAGGATCGGGGACGCGATCCCCTCCCGCCGCAGGTCCATCCCTTCGTCCAGGCTGTCGACGGCCAGTCCGTCGATGCCTGCGCGTTCGAGCGCCCGCGACACCGCCAGGGCGCCGTGGCCATAGGCATTGGCCTTGACCACACCCAGGATCCGGCCGCCGGTGCCCAGGATCGATCTGGCCATCGCGAGATTGGCCGCCAGCCGGTCGAGATGAAGGACGGCATGACAGCCTGCGACATCATTGGTCATGACGACCGGTCCATACCACTGTTCTCGGGTGCTTGCATCGTCTCCGCTCTGGCCCTCCGCCCGAATCCCGCAAGCTCCGGACCATTCCATCCTCAATCCGCCGCCATCAATGGGCCGCTGCCGGGACGGCGCCGGCGGGATCATAGGTCCCGGCGGCCCCGGCCGGGTCGGGTTCCTGCGCCGTTCCGTGTTCGGCGCCCGGTCCGGTGGCATGTCCGGCGGCCGGTCCGGTGCCATGCCCCCCGCCATGCCCCCCACCATGGCTGTTGTTGATGCCGAGCAGCCCGTAGATCACCAGGAGCAGGACGTTGGTGCTGTGGCCGCCATGGCCGTCATCATGACTTTCGCCATGGCCTTTGCCCTTGTCGCGGTGAGGCGATGCATGCTTGGCCTCGGCGTGGGCCGGCACCGCATGGCGGGCGTAGCGGCCGCCATGCCCGCCGCTGCTGCCATGCCCACCCGCCGCAGCGGCTGGTACCGCTGCGATCAGGATCGCCATCGCCGCTGCGGTCGCCGCGGCGATGGTCATGGAGTGCGTGCCCCGCCTCATGCTTCGGCCCCCCTCTGCCGTGCCGTCAGTTCATGCTGGCGGTGGCCGGTACGTTCTGGACGGTGCCGATCAGGTTTTCGGTATAGACGACCTCCTTCGGCGCAAGCTTCAGCGCCTTGGCGGTCATCCGCTCCGCCTCCTCGCGGCGTCCCTGGGCGCTCAGCACCTCGGCCCAGCTCGAATAGACGTCGGAGAAGTTGGGATCGGTCCGGCTGGACTCGTCGAACTTGGCATAGGCCTCTTCGATCCGGCCGGTCAGGGCCAGGGTGAAGCCCCATTCGCTCAGCGCCGCCGCCTTCACCGCCGGGCTCTGGACCACGTTGGGGTGCTCCACCACCGCCGCGAAGTTCTGCACCGCCGCGTCATACTCGCCGAGCCGGGCATTGACGACACCCAGGTTCAGGACCGGTGACAGGAAGTTGGGGTCGAGATGCACCGCCTCCTCGAACTGGTGGATGGCGCCGTGGCGATCGTTCTGCTGGTACAGGACCATGCCCCACAGATTGTGCAGCCACGGGGCGTAGCGCGAGTCGTGCCCTTCCAGTTCGAGGCGCAGGATCTCCAGCGTCGGGGTGAAGTCGCGTGACAGCCGGTCGCGCTTGAACTGATAGGCGGCCAGGATATAGGGGTTCACCACCCGCATCGCCTCATAGGCGACGCCATGGATCAGCCCCTTCATGTTGTCGACCGAGCCGTTGCGCTGGATGCGCGTCTTGTTGTGGTGGCTGTCGTAGCTGCGCAGGATGAATTCGACCTGCTGGTCGTGGCGCACGATTTCCCCGGAGAAGGTGAAGGGAATCATGTGGGCCGATTCCTGTACCACGCGGATCAGCGGGGTGACGCCGAGATATTCGCCCAGCACCGAGGTGGCGCTCTGGTCGGCGTGAAGCTCGACCTGACGGGCTTCGGCCTTGGTGAAGGCCTGCCGCTCGATCTCCTGCATCTCGTCGGCCAGCTTGGTGATCACCACCGCCGGCGTGAGGCCGGTCTCCTGGGAGATCGAGTCCGGCACGTCGACATAGTCGAAATGGATGGTCTGGGTGTCGGTGAAGACGGCGAAGCCGAAGGCCATCGCCAGCGTCACCAGCGGAATGGTGAGAATGCCGAAATCCATCTTGTCCCCCCTGTCGCTCTGCTTTCGCTGTGCTGTCTGTCTGCCGTCAGTCCGCTGCGGACACCGCCGTGGCGGCGGTCATGAGGCGGCGGTCACGAGGCGGCCTTGCCGGCGAAGGACAGGAAGCGGCTGGGATGGACATCGCGCACGTTGTAGACCCAGCCCTTGATCTGCTGGCTGACCAGCGACTTGGTGGAAAAGTGGTAGATCGGGATGACCGGGTGGTCGTCGATCATCGTCTTCTCGGCCTGGGCGAGCAGGCTGGAGCGCTGGCCCGCATCCTCGCTGGCCGCCGCCTTGGCGAGCAGATCGTCATACTTGCGGCTGCGGTAGCCGGGATCGTTGCGCGGCGGCAGAGCGGTGGACAGCATCAGGTTGAGGAAGACGGTGGGATCGGCGTAATCGCCGATCCAGGCCGCGCGCACGATCTGGAAATCGCGCCGGGCGCGGCGCTTGAGATAGTCGGTGCGCTCGACCCCGACCGGCTTGACCTGGATGCCCTTGCCGAAGGCGTCCTGCCACATGGAGACGACGGCGTCGGCGACGACGCGGTTGTTTTCCGACTGGTTGTAGAGGATTTCGAGCGTCAGCGGCTGCATCGGGCTGAAGCCCGCGGCGGAGAACAGGCGGCGCGCCTCGCGCAGGCGGTTCTCCATCGGCTCGGCGATGAAGTCGGCGGTCTGGCGGCGGTAGTTGGGGACGATGGGCGGCACCAGCCCATAGGCCGGGGTCTCGCCGGCGCGGGTGACCTTGTCGACGATGTTCTCGCGGTTGACCGCCAGCGACAGCGCACGCCGCAGGTCGCGGCTGCTTTTGAACGGTTCGACCGTGAGGTTGAAGGCGTAATAGTAGGTGGCGAGGAAGGGCCTGTTCCAGAACACCTTCGGTTCGGTCAGCGAAATCCACTTCACGCGGTCCTGCGGAACCTCGTAGGTGAGGTGGAGGGCTCCGGCCTTGAAGCGGTCGACCTCCTCGGCGGAATCGTCGATGGGGAAGAAGTTGACGCGATCGATGGCGACGCTGCCGCTGTCGTGGAAGTTGGCGTTCTTGCCAAGGCCGATCTGCTGACGGGCGCGCCATTCCTCCAGCACATAGGCACCGTTGCTGACCATCTTGCCGGGGTCGGTCCAGCGTTCGCGCTGGGATTCGACGGTGGCGCGGTGCACGGGCAGGGCGCTGTTGTCGGCGGCGATCAGATCGAGGAAATAGGGGGTGGCGGCCTCGAGCGCGATGGTCACGGTGCGCGGATCCGGCGCCGCCACGCCCAGCGTGTCGGCCGGCTTGGCGCCGTCGATGACGGCAGCGGCGCCCTTGATGACGCGCATGTTGGAGGAAGGCTGGATCCCGTCCTTGGGCGTCAGGGCGCGGCGCAGGCTGTAGACGAAATCCTCCGCCGTGATCGGATCGCCATTGGACCAGCGGGCGTCGGCGCGGAGCTGGAAGCTGTAGAGTTTGCCGTCATCCGACACCTGCCAGTTTTCGGCGACGCCCGGCAGGATGCGGCCATCGGGGCCGTACACCACCAGCCCTTCGAACAGGTCGCGCAGAATGTTCGATTCGATGCGCCCGTCCGTGCGGTGCGGGTCCAGCGTCGACGGTTCGCCGCCGTTGCCGCGATTCAGCACCGTCGCAGCCTGCGCCGCCGTCCCAGTGAAAAGCGCAAGCCCGGCGGCAAGCATCACCGCCGATACCCTCTTCGTTAGCTCTGTCACCGGAGGCCCTCACAATCTTGGCGGTGGAATTCTGGGACGTGGACAATGACCGAAGCCGCGGGGCCGGAAACGACCTGCCGGTCCGCGCCGGATCGGCTGCCGGTTTCGTCGGTCGATTGGACGTTCTGCATACGGTCACGCTCCGCTCGGTCCGGCACGGCTGCCACGGACCGCAAGTCACTGTAGACGGACGATTCGCCCGGCCAGCGGCAAGGAGACGGCAGGGTCGGTGCGCCGGTCCTCCCCGTGGTCAACCGGTGTGGGGTGGCCTCACCTGCTTGCGGCATCGGCATGTGAAAAAGGCATCCCTGGTTAGAGGGGCGAGTAGTCCGCATATCTCATATCGGGTAGGTTACCTCAATCGGGGTAACGGGAAAAGCGTGCAGGAAAATTTTGCATAAATCAGGGCTGTAATGGTTTTTCGTTGTGAATCAATGGTTTGATGTTGCCTGCCGGAGAGTGTTCGAGCGAAAAACGGTGCCGACTGGTCTCTGGGAAAATGTCAGGTTGAGAATGTAGTCCATAGTGATAACCCAGATTCCGGCCCGCCTTCCTTTGAGAAGGGCTGATTCTGCATAGTGTTTGGGAGACAAGGTCTAAAAAATATTTCCATTACGGATTTTTTATATTTCAGGCCGCTGCCTTCCGGCGCCGCTATTCGTGATTCGTCGGGCGGCTCTGTTGCAAAGTTTGCCGGCAGGCGGGAGATGATGGTCACGGGCATCACCGCCGATGCCATGCGTCCTGGAGTTCGACCTGCTGGCTGATGAACTGGACGGCTTCATCAGGTCTCGCACCAATTTGCCGTGAGTTTAACCATAATCTAGACTTGGCGCCAAACCTGACGGCCCCCCCTCGCAGGTCCGCAACAAATCGCTTGTCCATCACGGCGGGTGGGCGCAAATCTCGGTCCTCTGCCGGTCCTACCCCTTTGGAGGGGAGGGGCGGCGCTGACTTTTCTCAAGTGCCCTTGCGATGATGACCCTGTTCCGCCGCGCCGTCCTGCCGCTTGGGCTGGCTGCCGCCCTGTCCGTCCTGCCGGGTTCCGTCCTGCCGGGTTCCGCCATGGCGGGCCAGCGCAGCTATGCCGCCACCCATGGTGCGGCGCCCTTCGTGACGCAGCATCTGATCCCCGGATCGGACCTCGACCTCGCCCAGGTGGATTTGACCCTGCCGGGGGCGAAGGTGGTGGCGCTGACCATCGACGACGGGCCGGACGCCAACGACCCGCACATCCTCGACATCCTGCGGGCGCATGGGGCGAAGGCGACTTTCTTCTACATCGGCGCCAAAATCCCCGAGCATCACGGCATCGCCCGGCTGGTGGCGGCGTCCGGCAACGAGGTCGGCAGCCACACCCAGACCCACCCGATGACCACCGACCTGAATCCGGCCGGGCGCGAGTGGAACCTGGCGCAGGCGGAAAAGGCGCTGGCGTCCATCGGCGTCAAGGCGACATGGTTCCGGCCGCCCTACGGCGACGTCGACGACGCGCTGGCGGCACTGGCGCGCCACCACGGCATGGCGACGGTGCAGTGGACCGCCGACAGCCAGGACTGGAAGGACACCGGTCCCGACATCATCCGCCACCGCATCGTCGAGCGGCTGGTCCCCGGCGCCGTCGTGCTGATGCACAGCACCAAGGCGGCCACCGTCGCGGCCCTGCCGGCCATCCTTGAGGAGGGGGAGAAGCGCGGCCTGCGCTTCGTCACTATGAGCGAATGGGACGCGGCGATGCGGCAGTCGGTGACGCCCGAACTGGCGCTGCTGCACCCGGCGCCGCGGCGGCGCTGAGTGCCCGTGCCGCGGTAGGCATGCAAGGATGTCCCATCGGCGGCGGGCGCCCGCCGGTGTAGGATGGCGCGGAGCGGGGCCAATCCATCGAGGCCGCCGCCGGGAATACCGCCATGCCCCCCATGTCAGTCGAGCCCTTCACCCTGGTCCTCTCGCTGCTTCAGCAGATGTGCGTGTATCTGGTGATCGCCTATCTGCTGAGCCGGACGCCGCTGTTCCTGCCGCTGACCCATGTGACGGTGCGCTGGCCGCACAAGCTGGCCTGCTACGTGATCTTCTCGATCTTCTGCATCATGGGGACCTATTTCGGCCTGCACATCGACGACAGCATCGCCAACACCCGCGCCATCGGCGCGGTGCTGGGCGGCATCTTCGGCGGGCCGTCGGTGGGGCTGGCGGTCGGGCTGACCGGCGGCCTGCACCGCTATTCGCTGGGCGGCATGTCGGCGCTGGCCTGCGCCATCTCCACCATGGCGGAGGGGCTGATCGGCGGGCTGGTCCACCGCCACATGGTGCGGCAGGGGCGGATCGAACCGCTGTTCAACCCGCTGCGCGTCGGCGCCGTCACCTTCGTCGCGGAGGTGGTGCAGATGCTGATCATCCTGGCGGTGGCCCGGCCGTTCGAGGCAGCGGTGCATCTGGTGGAGGTGGTGGCCGCTCCCATGATCGTCGCCAACACGGTCGGGGCCGCGCTGTTCATGCGCATCCTGCTGGAACGCCGCGTGCTGGACGAAAAGCAGTCCAGCGCCTTCTCCGCCAAGGCGCTGAAGATCGCCGCGCGCTGCGACGGGGTTCTGCGCGGCGGCTTCAACAGCGAGAACAGCACCCGCGTCGCCCGCATCATCTTCGAGGAGACCGGCGTCGGCGCCGTCGCCATCACCGACCGGGAGAAGCTGCTGGCCTTCATCGGCATGGGCGACGACCACCATCTGCCGGGCACGCCGATCAGCTCGCCGCAGACCCATCAGGCCATCGCCAGCAATCAGGTGATCTATGCCGACGGCAACGAGGTGGCCTATCGCTGCTCGATCAGCCCGGCCTGCCGGCTGGGGGCGGCGCTGGTGATCCCGCTGGTGGGCGAGGATGGCGGGGTGATCGGCACCATCAAGCTGTACGAGCCGAAGACCAAGATCTTCTCCACCATCAACCGGACGCTGGGGGAGGGGGTGGCGCGGCTGCTGTCCAACCAGATCCTGGCCGGCCGTTACGAGCAGCAGAAGGCGCTGCTGGCGCAGTCGGAGATCAAGCTGCTGCATGCGCAGGTCAACCCGCATTTCCTGTTCAACGCGCTCAACACCATCTCCGCCGTCATCCGCAACGATCCGGAGCGGGCGCGGATGCTGGTGCAGAACCTGTCGACCTTCTTCCGCAAGAACCTGAAGCGCCCCAGCCAGATGGCGACGCTGGCCGACGAGGTCGAGCATGTCAGCGCCTATCTCCAGATCGAGCTGGCCCGCTTCACCGGCCGGCTGGCGGTGGAGATCGCGGTGCCGGACGATCTTCGCCATGCCCGGCTGCCGGCCTTCTCGCTCCAGCCGCTGGTGGAGAACGCGATCAAGCACGGCACGGCGCAGCTTCTGGGCGACGGCCGGGTGCGCATCGCGGCCCGGCGGGAGGGCGGCGACCTGCTGCTGTCGGTGGAGGACAATGCCGGCCTCTACGAGGCGAAGCCGGGCGGCGACGGGCTGGGAATGACCATCGTCGACCGCCGCATCCGCAACCGCTACGGTGAGGCTTACGGCGTCTCGGTCGCCTGCGAGCCCGATGCCTCCACCCGCGTCACTTTGCGCCTGCCTCTCGAAGAGACCGTGCCTGCATGATGGCTCCCATGATGCCCGCTGCCATGACTGTCCTGATCGTCGATGACGAGCCGCTGGCGCGGGAAGAGCTGCGCCGCATGCTGGAGGAGGCCGCCGACATCCGCATCGTCGGCGAATGCGCCAACGCCATCGAGGCGATCGGCGCCATCAACCGGCAGGCGCCCGACGTGGTCTTCCTCGACATCCAGATGCCGCGGGTCAGCGGGCTGGAGATGCTGAGCATGCTCGACCCGGAGCGGATGCCGCGCATCGTCTTCCTGACCGCCCATGACGAGTATGCCGTCCAGGCCTTCGAGGAGCATGCCTTCGATTACCTGCTGAAGCCGGCCGATCCGGCGCGGCTGGAGAAGACCCTGCAACGGCTGCGCCGGCAGCATGCGCCGCAGGAGCTGTCCGTCCTGCCGGGGGCGGCGGAACTGCGCCACATCCCCTGCACCGGGGTCAACCGCATCACCCTGATGAAGCTGGCCGATGTCGAGTATGTCGTCTCCCGCCCCGCCGGCGTCTATGTGGTGGGGGAGGATGGGCAGGAGCGCTTCACCGAGCTGACCCTGCACACCATCCAGGAGAAGAGCCAACTGTTCCGCTGCCACCGCCAGCATCTGGTCAATCCGGAGCGCATCCGGGAAATCCGCTTCGCCGATGGCGGGCTGGCGGAGATTCAGACCATTGGCGGCCATGCGGTGCCGGTCAGCCGCCGCTTCCTGGGAGCGCTCAAGGAACGGCTGGGGATGGGGTGAAGCCGGCGATGGCCAGTTCCACCGCCGCTTCGGCATGGATGGCGGTGGTGTCGAACAGGGGGACGGCGCTGTCCTCCGGCTTCACCAGCAGCATGATCTCGGTGCAGCCGAGGATGACGGCCTCGGCGCCGCGCTCGACCAGCCGGGCGATCACGTCGCGATAGGCCTGGCGGGAGGCGGCCTCGACCCGGCCCTGGACCAGCTCCTCGTAGATGATGCGATGGACGGTGGCCCGGTCGGCCTCGTCGGGGATCAGCACCTCCAGCCCGTGGCGGTCGGCCAGCCGGCCCTTGTAGAAATCCTGCTCCATGGTGAAGGCGGTGCCGAGCAGCCCGACGCGGCGGTGGCCGGCGGCGCGGATGCGCTCGGCGGTGGGGTCGGCGATGTGCAGCAGCGGGACGGCGACGGCGGCCTGCACCTCGGCGGCCATGCGGTGCATGGTGTTGGTGCAGATCAGCAGGAAATCGGCGCCGCCGCGCTCCAGCCGGCGGGCGGCGTCGATCATCAGGGCGGTGGCGTCGTCCCAGCGGCCGGCATGCTGCAACGCCTCGACCTCCGCGAAGTCGAAGGACCACATCAGGCAGCGGGCCGAGCGCAGCCCACCCAGCCGGTCGCGGACGCCCTCGTTGACGATGCGGTAATACTCGGCCGAGCTTTCCCAGCTCATGCCCCCGATCAGGCCGATCACCTTCTGCGACACCGGGCGGGTCTCCTGTCCTGGCTTTGGATGGAAGGTTTGGAACGCCGTGAAACAGTTTCCGGCGTGCTGTTCACCTGTTCAACGGCTGCTGGCCGCGGAGGCTTTCTTCCTAACACGGGACCGCGGAAGCGGGTAGGGCGGGATGGAAAGGCCGCGGCCGGTGTTACCGCAGGGATGGTCCGGGACGGGGAGGGCGGCGATGGGCGGCGTGCGGCGGTGGTGGGGGATAGTCGTCGATGCGGCCTATGGCTGGATGAACGACGACGCGATGAGCATGGCGGCGTCCATCGCCTTCTACACCATCTTCTCGCTGGCGCCGCTGGCGATCCTGGTGATCGCGCTGGCCGGGCTGGTGTTCGGCGACGAGGCGGCGCGCGGTGCCCTGGTCGAGCAACTGACGGCGCTGGTCGGGCACGATGCCGGCCAGACCTTGCAGGATCTGATCGCGCGGGCCGGGGCGCGCGAGACCGGCATCGTCGCCAGCGTCATCGGCATCGGCACCATCCTGGTCGGCGCCACCACCGTCTTCGTCGAGCTGCAGGCCGGGCTGAACCGCATCTGGCGGGTGGCGGCACCGCAGGAATCGACCATCACCTGGCTGGTGCGGGTGCGGCTGAAGGCGCTGGCGCTGATCGGCGCCATCGGCTTCCTGCTGATCGTCTCGCTGGTTGTCAGCGCGGCGCTGGCGGCGGCCGGCCGCTGGGCCGCCGGTTATCTGCCGGCGATGCCGTCGCTGCTGTGGCTGGTCGACGTGGTGGTGTCCTGGACGGTGCTGACCGGCCTGTTCGCGCTGATCTACCGCATCCTGCCCGACACCTACATCCGCTGGGCCGACGTCTGGCTGGGGGCGGCGGTGAACGCCTTCCTGTTCGCGGTGGGCAAGTTCCTGATCGGCTTCTACATCGCCACCAGCGGGGTGGTGACCGTCTATGGCGCGGCGGGGTCCTTCGTGTTGATCCTGCTGTGGGTCTATTATTCGGCGGTCATCTTCCTGTTCGGGGCGGAACTGACCCGCGCCTATTCGGAACGCAGCGGCAGCCGGGCGCGGCTGCCCGGCCTGAACCCGGAAGCGGGGCCCGGTCCGGGGGAGGGGGCTAGCGTCCGCAGCAGCCGCGTCCCAGAGTCATCAGGATCTGCCGCGCCTTGAAGGCTTGACGGTCGAGCGGTTCCTCCTCCGGAGCGAGCCGGGCCTGGGCTTCGCGGTAGCGGTCGTAACTGTCGTCGTTGAACAGGCGACGGAGATTGGCGAGGGCCTTGCGCAGGGGTGTGCGGGGGCAGGGAGTGGTCATCGGAGATCTCTGGCGGAAGCCGGCGTTGTGGGACGTCCCAACCTAGCGCCGTCGCGGCATGCGCCGGGCCGGTTTCCGGCGAGCGGCGGTTTGACCGTTTGAGCGGCGCATTCCGGGGCTTGAGCGGCGCCGCTCGCCCCCTGCCGGCTACCGCTCGGCACGTCCCGGCTGCCGCTCGCGGCATTCCACCCCACGGGGTGCCGCGGCAGGCGTACACCGGCGGCATATCCTTTTCAGGAGAGCCGTCATGGATCACGCCCTAACCTTTGTGATCGCGACACTCTGCATTCTTGCGCTCTGCTACCGCTTCTACGGCGTGTTCTTCGTGCGCAAGGTTCTCCGTGCCGACGATTCGGAAGTCACCCCGTCCCACATCCTGGCGGACGGTAAAAACTATGTGCCCACCAAGAAGTGGGTGAATGCCGGCCAGCATTTCGCCGCCATCGCCGCCGCCGGCCCGCTGGTCGGTCCGGTGCTGGCCGCCCAGTTCGGCTATCTGCCGAGCTTCCTGTGGCTGCTGATCGGCTGCGTCATCGGCGGTGCCGTGCATGACACGGTCGTGCTGTTCGCCTCGATGAAGCACAAGGGACAGTCGCTGTCCGAGGTCGCCAAGGCCGAACTCGGCCCGGTGGCCGGCTGGTGCACCGGTCTGGCGATGCTGTTCATCATCACCATCACCATGGCCGGCCTGTCGATGGTCGTCGTCCATGCGCTGGAACGCAACGCCTGGGGCGCCTTCGCGGTGTTCATGACGATCCCGATCGCCATCGCGCTCGGCCTCTACGAGAAGGTCACCGGCTCGTCCAAGGGTGCCACCCAGGTCGGCATCGCCGCTATCGCCGCCTCGGTCTTCGCCGGTCCCTACATCCAGGGCACGCTGCTGGGCGAGTGGCTGACGCTGCATGCCGAAACGGTCGCCGTCATCCTGCCCATCTACGCCTTCTTCGCCACCGCCCTGCCGGTCTGGCTGCTGCTGACCCCGCGCGGCTACCTGTCCAGCTTCATGAAGGTCGGCGTATTCGGGGCGCTGGTGGTCGGCGTCGTCTTCATCAATCCGGAAATCCGCTTCCCCGCCCTGACAGACTTCATCCATGGCGGCGGCCCGGTGCTGAACGGCCCGGTCTGGCCCTTCATCTCGATCACCATCGCCTGCGGCGCCATCTCCGGCTTCCATGCCTTCATCGGGTCGGGCACCACGCCCAAACTGATCGACAAATGGAGCGACATCCGTCCGGTGGCCTTCGGCGGCATGCTGGCGGAATGCCTGGTCGGCGTCATGGCGCTGATCGCCGCCACCGCCCTGCATCCGGCCGATTATTTCGCCATCAACTCCGCGCCGGCCGCCTTCAAGGCCCTGGGCATGACCGTGGTGGACCTGCCGCGGCTGAGCCAGGAGATCGGCCTCGACCTCTACGGCCGGACCGGCGGTGCGGTGACGCTCGCGGTCGGCATGACCGAGATCTTCACCCGCGTGCCGTGGTTCAACAGCCTCGCCTCCTACTTCTTCCAGTTCGTCGTGATGTTCGAGGCGGTGTTCATCCTGACCGCCGTGGACAGCGGCACCCGCGTCGCCCGTTACCTGATCCAGGACCTGCTGGGCGACGTCTATGCCCCGATGAAGCGGCTGGACTGGGTCCCCGGTTCGATCATCGCCAGCGTCATCGCCTGCGTGGCCTGGGGGTATCTGCTGACGTCGGGCGATATCAACTCGGTCTGGGCCCTGTTCGGCGTGTCGAACCAGCTGATGGCCTCGGTCGGTCTGATCATCGGCGCCACCATCATCCTGCGGCTGGCCCAGAAGCGGATCTACATGCTGACCTGCCTGATCCCGCTGGCCTACCTGTTCGTCACGGTGAACGTCGCCGGCTACTGGATGATCGCCAACGTCTATCTGAACAAGGCGGCCAAGGGCTACAACCCCTTCAACGCCGGCATCTCGATCATCATGCTGGCGCTGGGCTTCATCATCCTGATCGCCGCGTTGCGCAAGTGGAAGGAACTGCTCCAGGCCCGCGCCGTCGAGGTTCCGATGGTCGCCACCCCGGCCGAATAACGGTTGCAGTGTCGTGAAAAGCGAACGGGTCCTGTGGAGTGTTCCACAGGACCCGTTCGCTTTTGTCCGTCTTGGAGAGGCAGGGCGGCGGTCAGGCCGCGACGCGCTCTTCCTCTGCGTCCACCGCCACCGGCGGGATCCAGGCGATCAGCTCCCGCCCGGTGTTGGCGAGGCGCTTCGGCTCGATACGGCCGATCACGCGGGTGCCTTCCCTGGCGATGCGCAGGATGTCGCCGTCCTCCGGAACCAGCGCGCGCTCGACGCCGCAGCTGCGGGCGAGGCGGGCGTGGGCTTCCATATGCTCGATGGTGCCATGGACCGGCACGGCGAAGCGGGGACGGACCAAGCCATACATGCGGGCGAGGTCGTCGCGCTTCGGGTGGCCGGAGACATGGACCGGCGCATCGGCCGGGGTGACGATCTCCACACCCATGCCGCGCAGATGCTCGTGGATTTCGGCCAGGGCCTCCTCGTTGCCGGGGATGGCGCGGGCGGAGAAGATGACGGTGTCGCCCTCTTCCAGCCACAGGTCGCGGTGCTCGTTGCGGGCCAGCCGGCTGAGTGCGGCCCGTTCCTCGCCCTGGCTGCCGGTGCACAGGAAGACGAGATTCTCGCGCGGGGTCCAGGACGCCTCGCGGACATCCATGAACTCCGGCACATGGTCGAGATAGCCGCAGGCCTGCGCCGCCTTTTCCATGCGCAGCATGGAGCGGCCGACCAGAACCACCTTGCGCCCGACCGCCGCCGCCGCTTCCGCCACCGCGGTCATGCGGGCGACGTTGGAGGCGAAGCCGGTCACCGCGATGGCGCCCGACCGGTTGGCGAAGGCGCCGATCAGGCCGGCGCGGGCGTCGGCCTCCGACCCGGTGGAGCCGGGCACGTCGGCGTTGGTGCTGTCGCACATCATGGCGAGCAGTCCCTCGTCGCCCAGCCGCTTGAGGGCTGCGAAGTCGGTGCTGCGGCCGACCAGCGGGTTGGGATCGAACTTCCAGTCACCGGTGTGCAGGACCGTGCCGGCCGCCGTGCGGATCGCCAGCGACATCGGTTCGGGGATCGAATGGGTGACGGCGATGGTCTCGATCCGGAAGGGACCGATATTCAGCGTGTCGCCGATCTCGAAGGTCTGCACCTTGGCGGCGCGGTGGGCGCCCTTTTCCTTCAGCCGGTCCCGGATGATGTGGGAGGCGAAGGGGCTGGCATAGATCGGGCAGCGCAGGCGCGGCCACAGATGGTGGATCGCGCCGATATGGTCCTCGTGCGCGTGGGTCACCACCAGCCCGACGACGTCCTGCATCCGCTCTTCGATGAAGGTGGGATCGGCCATCAGGCTGTCGATGCCGGGCATCTCGTCGCCGACGAAGGCGACGCCGGCGTCGACGATCAGCCATTTGCCGGCATGGCCGTAGAGCGCCATGTTCATGCCGATGCGGGAACAGCCGCCCAGCGGAAGGAACAGGATCTCGTCCTTGCCCGGAACCGGGCCGGTGGGGCCGCCGCCATGGACCGCATTGGCGGGCGGGCGGGAGCCGTCGAAGTCATCACGCGGACGCGGGTTGCGGTTGCGTGCGCGGTTGTTCGGCGCCATCCTGCGCCGCTTTGAATCAAACGTCATGCCTCTGTCGTACGTCTCACATAAGCCGGCATTCGACGCTGCCGGACGGGCGTGCATCGCTCGTCGATGCGGATCTCGGGGTCGGAGGAACCCGGCCGGAGGCGCCATGCGGCGGCCGTCATACGGCTGGGGGACGGCTGGGATCGAATGTTTCGCAGAGGCTTATGTGGTCAAAGGGGGATGGACGTCAAGGGCGCGCGTGAAAGGTCACACGGATTGGTGGGGCATTGCTGGGATGCGTGGGAGAACCGGTCGGGCCGATGCTGCGGTCCTCCGGAAACTCCTCTGCCGGCTTAAAGCTGGGATGCGATGGCCGCCTTGTCGATGACCGACCATACGGTGTCGATGCGGTCGTTGCGAAATCCATAGAAGACGTTCTCGCTGAACCGAACCCTCCGGCCATTGACGGGAAGATCGAACAGAACGCCTTTCGGGGTGCAGTCGAAGAGCAGGCGGCTTGCAACATGGGGCGGTTGCGCGACCAGAAGGTCGATGGTGAACCTGAGATCGGGGATTGCGCGGAAATCCCCCTCCAGCATCTCGCGATAGCCGGACAGCCCGATCTTCTCTCCATTGTAGTGGACGTCTTCATGAACGAATCTTCCCAGGCTTTGCCAGTCCTGATCGTTCAGGCAGGAGATATAGCCGCGGTAAAGGGCGGAAAGATCGGTTCCAGCCATGGAGCATCTCCGGGTTTCACGCGAATATCGTCATAGGACAGGGCGGCAGGGATCGGAGTTCCAGAAGCTGCCCTGTTTCGCGTGCAGCGACTACCGCAGCGCCACGCTCCCGCCCGCGCTCGAGGGATTCACCGGCTGGATCAGGGAGAACCGGCAGGAGATCGAGTGCTCCCGTCAGGCATTCGACGCGGCGAAGGCCAAGCGGTCCGCGTCCGGGACCTGATGTCCGAAAGCGGACTTCCGCCGACGGTGGTCGATCCGTGGCGCCATGAAAGCGCGGCAGCGCCCGCCCGCTGCTCTGCGGGGGGCGCTGTGCGGCTCGACAGGCTTGGGATCAGTGATTGTCGCGCGGGATCCCCATCGTCTGGGCGACGCGCTGGTACTTGACCGCCGGCTTCAGCACCATGCCCTCGTCCAGCTGGTCGACGATGCCGCGCTGGATTTCCTGCCACGGCGTCTGGGAGGCCGGGGCGGGGTAGCCGCCGGCGGCTTCCAGGGCGGCCTTGCGGTCGGCCAGTTCGGCTTCGGAGATCAGGATGTCGGCGCTGCCGCGGCGCAGGTCGATCCGCACGCGGTCGCCGCTGCGCAGAAGGCCGAGGTTGCCGCCGGCCGCCGCCTCCGGCGAGGCGTTGAGGATCGAGGGCGACCCCGAGGTGCCGGACTGGCGGCCGTCGCCGATGCAGGGCAGGGAGTGGATGCCCTGCTTGATGAGGTCGGCGGGCGGACGCATGTTCACCACCTCGGCCGCACCGGGGTAGCCGATCGGGCCGGCGCCGCGGATGACCAGGATGGTGTAGGCGTCGATGCCCAGCGACGGGTCGTCGATGCGGTGGTGGTAGTCCTCCGGACCGTCGAAGACCACGACCTTGCCCTCGAAGGCTTCCGGATCCTGCGGGTTGGACAGGTAGCGCTCGCGGAACTCGTCGGAGATCACGCTGGTCTTCATGATGGCGGCGTTGAACAGGTTGCCGCGCAGCACGACGAAGCCGGCGTTGATCTTCAGCGGGTCGTCGATCGGGTGGATGACGCGGGTGTCGAGGATCTCGGTGTTGCGGCAATTCTCGCCGATGGTGCGGCCGTTGACGTTGGGCGCATCCTCGCGGATCAGACCCTTGGTCATCAGCTGGCCGACCACGGCCGGCACACCGCCGGCGCGGTGGAAGTCCTCGCCCAGATACTCGCCGGCCGGCTGGAGGTTGACCAGCAGCGGCACGTCCAGACCGTGGGTCTGCCAGTCGTCGACCGTCAGCGGCACGCCGATGTGCTTGGCGATGGCGTTGATGTGGATCGGCGCGTTGGTCGAGCCGCCGATGGCCGAATTGACGACGATGGCGTTCAGGAAGTTGTCGCGGGTCAGGATGTCGGACGGCTTGATGTCCTGGCGCACCATCTCGACGATGCGCTTGCCGGTCTCGTAGGCGGCCTGCTGGCGCTCACGGTAGGGGGCGGGAATCGCGGCCGAACCGGGGAGCTGCATGCCCAGCACCTCCGCCAGCGAATTCATGGTGGAGGCGGTGCCCATCGTGTTGCAGTAGCCGGTCGAGGGGGCCGAGGAGGCCACCAGCTCGATGAAGCCCTGATAGTCGATCTCGCCGGCCGCCATCATCTGGCGCGCCTTCCACACGATGGTGCCGGAGCCGGTGCGCTCGCCGCGGAACCAGCCGTTCAGCATCGGGCCGACCGACAGGGCGATGGCCGGGATGTTGACGGTGGCGGCGGCCATCAGGCAGGCCGGCGTGGTCTTGTCGCAGCCGATGGTCAGCACGACGCCGTCCAGCGGATAGCCATGCAGGACCTCGACGAGGCCGAGATATGCCAAGTTGCGGTCGATCGAGGCGGTCGGCCGCTTGCCGGTCTCCTGGATCGGGTGGACCGGGAACTCGATGGCGATGCCGCCGGCCATGCGGATGCCTTCCCGCAGGCGTTCGGCCAGCACCAGATGGTGGCGGTTGCAGGGGCTGAGGTCCGACCCGGTCTGGGCGATGCCGATGATCGGGGCGCCGGACTGAAGCTCTTCCCGCGTCAGGCCGAAATTCAGGTAACGCTCCAGGTAGAGCGCGGTCATGTCGGGGTTGGCGGGGTTGTCGAACCACGCGCGCGAACGCAGACGACGCCCTGAGTCCTGGGCTGAACCGTCGGCATTGGCGGGGAAGGGGGGCTTCGTCTCGGACATATCGACACCGGTTTCAGGTTGGGGCGCGGACCGGACGGCCCGGCGCCGGAGTTGTGGTTGCGTCTGGCTGGTCTTGTAGGACCATGGTCGGATCAGGCGGCGCGCATGTCCGCCAGGAAGCGGGACACGCAGCCGCGCAGGTCGTCGGCCTCGCCGGACAGGCCGTCGGCGGCGGATTTGACCTGACGCGACGCGTCGCTGGTGGCCTGGAAGGCGTGGGTCACGCCGGTGATGTTGTCGCGGACATCCTGGGTGCCGCGGGCGGCGCGCTGGATGCTGCCGCTGATCTCGTTGGTCGCCGCCCGCTGCTCGCCGATGGCGCTGGCGATGGTGGCGGAGACCTCGTTGACCTCGCCGATGACCTTGGTGATCTCGGTGATGGCCCCGGCCGCCTCGCTGCTGACGCGCTGGACGGCGACGATCTGGGCCTCGATCTCCTCGGTCGCCCTGGCGGTCTGGGCGGCGAGGCTCTTCACCTCGTTCGCCACCACGGCGAAGCCGCGTCCCGCCTCGCCGGCCCGCGCCGCCTCGATGGTGGCGTTCAGCGCCAGCAGGTTGGTTTGCGCTGCGATGGAGCCGATCAGCTGAACCACGTCGCCGATCTGGCGGGCGACGCCGGTCAGGCTGCGCACCGTCTCGTCGGTGACGCGGGCGATGCCGACCGCCTGTTCGGTCACCTCGGCGCTGTGGGCGACATGCTGGCTGATGGCGGCGATGGAGACGGCCAGCTCCTCGGCGGCGGCGGCCACCGTCTCGACGCTGCCGGTGGTCTCGCCGGAGCTGCGGACGGCGTCGCCGGCCAGCCGGCTGGTCTCCTCGGTGGTCGACTGGATGGACAGGGCGGTGGACTGGAGCTGGGTGGCGGCGCTGGCGACGCGGCCGAGCGTGCCTTCCACCATCCGCTCGAACTCCTGGGTCAGCCGGTCGATGCGCTCGCCGCGGCGGACGCGGGCCTCATGCGCGGCGGCGGTTTCCGCGGCCATGCGGTCGGCCTCGATCAGACCGGCCTGGAAGACCTGCACCGCCTTGGCCATGCCGCCGATCTCGTCGCGGCGGTCGAGCCCGGGGATGGTGACGGAGCGGTCGCCGCCGGCCAGCCGGGTCATGGCGTCGGTCATGGCGACCACCGGGCGCGACAGGTTGCGGGCGATCAGCAGCGCCGCGGCAAGGCCGAGGATCAGGCCGGCGGCCGACGCGATGGCCATCGCCCGGCGATAGCCGGCGATGTCGGCGGTGGTATCCGCGCGCAGCTGCTGTTCGTCGCTGACGCCCTGCTCGGTGAGGCCGCGGGCCTGATCGCCGATGGCGGTGCCGAGCGGGGTCAGCGTGTCGTTGACCAGGGCGTCGCGGCGCTGGGTGGTCTCCACCAGCCGGTCGAAGCCGGCGGCGTAGCCGTCGAGCGTCTTGAGGAAGGCGGTGACCAGACCGCGCAGGGCCGGGTCGGTCAGCGTCTTCGCCATGGCGTCGCCATTCTGGGCGGCGGTCTTCAGCTCCGTCCGGGTCGCGGTGGCGAGACCGGCGCTGCCCTCCCCCTGGAAGCGGGCGGCGACGGTGCGGGCGGCCTGGACATGCATCGCCGCCTGGGCAGCGAGGTTCAGGGCATCGACGTTGCCGCTGCCCTTGGCGTTGGTCAGGATGGTCGTCAGCATCGTCTGCAGCTTCGCCCCGAACTTCGCCACCTCGGCCACCGCCTCGCTACGCTGGGCGTGGGCGTCGCGCACGGCGGCGAAGCTGTCGCGATACTGGGCGACGCGGGCCTTCATCTGCTGCACCGCTGCGGTGTCGCCGCTGCCGGCAAGGCGCTGGTCGACGGCGGCGACGAGGTTCGCCGCTTCCGTCGACAGCGAGGCGACGGCGTCGGCATCCTCGTCGCGGCCGTTCAGCAGGAAGGCGGTGGTCTTCAGCCGCATGTCCAGCATCAGCGTCTGCATGCGGCCGAGATCGACCACCTGTTCCGCCAGCACGCCGTTGCGGCGCACCACCGTCTCCGTCTCCGACAGGGCATTGATGCCCACACCGGCGACGGCGGCGAGGAACAGCAGGATGCCGGCGCTGCCGGCGGTGATCCGGTGGCCGATGCGGGTGCCGATTTGGATGCTGGTTGCGGGCATGCGGAAGCTCCCTATTACCGGACCCTGTCGAGGGACCTTAACTAACAGTGGAAGAAAGTGGCGGAACGCCAACATTCGAGCATGCCGCTATCGGCAATCATCGACAACATGCGGGACCTCCTTATTGCCCGGCGCTGTTGCGGAACTTTCTACCAGTCGCTTTCTACCAGTCGAAGGAGTCGGTACGGTGCCAGCGGCCGACCATGCAGGCGTCGGCGACCAGCGACAGCGGGCGGCCGTCGACATCGCTCGCCCCGTCCCCGATCAGCCGGTGGAAGTGGCGGTAGATGCGCTGGTACTCGGTGTCGGGCTCCGCCATCACCGGCGCGCCGTCTGCGAACAGGCGGGTGCCGCCATGGGTCAGGTCGAGCCGGCCGCCGGACGTCTCGATGACGATCGACCAGGTCTGCTCGCCCTGCTGGAGGAAGTCGAAATCGGCGGTGACGCGGCCGACGCGGGATCCGGGGGCCGCCCCCATCTCCAGCGTCGCGGCGATCGGGGTGTCGCGGTTGGCCGGGACATGCAGGTCGGCGGAGCGGACGAAGACCGGGGCCGGCAGGATGTCGGTCAGGATCGACAGGGCGTTGATGCCGGGATCGAAGACGCCGAAGCCGCCGGCCGCGAAGATCCAGTCCTGGCCCGGATGCCAGCGCCGCACATCCTCCTTCCAGGTGATGGCGACGCTGCGGATGGTGGTGTCGGCCAGCCGGCGCCTGGTCTCTTCCACCGCCGGGTTGAACTGCGAATGCCAGGCGGTGAACAGGGTGCGGCGCGCGGCACCCGCCTCCGCCACCAGATCGTGAAGCTCCGACAGGGTGGCGGCGGGCGGCTTCTCGATCAGCACATGCTTGCCGGCGCGCAGAGCCTCCACCGTCAGCCCGTGGCGGACGGCGGGCGGGGTGCAGAGTGCCACCGCATCCAGGCCGGGCAGGGCCGTCAGCATCTCCGCCTGGGAGCGGAAGCTCGGCACGCCGTCAGCGCTGGCACCGTCCGGGCTGACCACGGCGGCCAGATTGAACAGGCCGGTGGCGGCAATGGCCGGGATATGCTGGTCGCGGGCGATCTTTCCCAGACCGACAAGTCCGAGGGTGGGGAGCGTCATGGCGATATGTCCGGTCGGGGAAGGGGAGGGCGGTCAAGAGACCGCCGTCAGGCCTTGCCCTTGTTGTAGACGTCGAAGCAGACGGCGGCGAGCAGCACCAGACCCTTGATGACCTGCTGCCAGTCGATGCCGATGCCGAGGATCGACATGCCGTTGTTCATCACACCCATGATGAAGGCGCCGATCACCGCACCGGTCACCCGGCCGACACCGCCCGAGGCCGAGGCACCGCCGATGAAGCAGGCGGCGATCACGTCCAGTTCGAAGGACACGCCGGCCTTCGGCGTGGCGGTGTTCAGGCGGGCGGCGAAGATCAGGCCGGCCAGGGCGGCCAGCACGCCCATGTTGACGAAGGTGTAGAAGGACAGGCGGCGGGTGTCGATGCCCGACAGCTTGGCGGCCTTCTCGTTGCCGCCAAGCGCGTAGATGCGCCGGCCGATGGTGGTGTCGCGGGTGACGAAGGCGTAGACGCCGATCAGCAGCGCCATGATGATCAGGACGTTCGGCAGGCCCTTATAGGTGGACAGCAGCCAGCCGACATAGGCGACCACCGCGAACAGACCGGCGCTTTTCAGCAGGAACAGGACCAGCGGCTCCTGTTCGATGGCGAAGCGGTGGCGGCGGATGCGGGCGGCAATGCTGAAGCCGATCAGGATCGCCGGGGTCAGCAGGCACAGCACCAGCGTCGTCGTGTGGAAGCCCGTGGTGCCGAAGAAGTCCGGGATGAAGCCGGAGCTGAGGCGCTGGAATTCCACCGGGAAGGGACCGACCGACTGGCCGGCCAGCAGGGCGAGGCTGAGGCCGCGGAAGACCAGCATGCCGGCCAGCGTCACGATGAAGGACGGGATGCGGAAATAGGCGACCCAATAGCCCTGGGCGGCGCCGATGGCCGCACCGGCGATCAGGCTGACGATGGCGGTCGGGATGAAATGCC
Source organism: Azospirillum lipoferum (assembly GCF_024170005.1). Classification (GTDB taxonomy): domain Bacteria; phylum Pseudomonadota; class Alphaproteobacteria; order Azospirillales; family Azospirillaceae; genus Azospirillum; species Azospirillum lipoferum. Next base: position 7,144 of record NZ_JALJXJ010000026.1, on the reverse strand, counting down.
AGTGGAACTGCACCATCAGGATGGCGGCCAGCGCGCCGATGAAGCCGACGATGGAGCCGACCGACAGGTCGATGTGCCCGGCGACGATCACCAGCAGCATGCCCAGCGCCATGATGACGATGTAGCTGTTCTGGAGAACGAGGTTGGTCAGGTTCAGCGGCTGGAGCAGCGTGCCGTCGGTGACGTACTGGAAGAAGGCCACGATCGCCAGCAGCGAGATCAGCATGCCGTAATCGCGCATGTGGCTCTTCAGGAACTTGGCCATCGAGGCCTGGCGCGGCTGCTGGGCGGGCAGGTTCAGTTCGGCACTCATTGCAGGGACTCCCGGGCGGCAGCGGCCACCGCGGCGCGCGCCGCCGTGGCTTTCGAGGCGGACGACATGATGGCGTGCATGATCTTTTCCTGGCTGGCCTCGGCCGCCGGCATCTCGGCGACCAGTGCGCCTTCGTTCATCACGTAGATGCGGTCGGCGACACCCAGAAGCTCCGGCAGTTCCGAGGAGATCAGGATGACGCCGCGGCCTTCGGCCACCAGCTGGTTGACGATGGTGTAGATTTCATATTTGGCGCCGACGTCGATGCCGCGGGTCGGCTCGTCCAGGATCAGCACCTGCGGGTCGGCGAACAGCCATTTGCTGAGCACGACCTTCTGCTGGTTGCCGCCGGACAGGTTGACAGTCTGCTGGAACACGTCGGAACAGCGGATGCGCAGGCGGCGGCGGAAGTCGTTGGCGACCTCGATCTCGCGCTCGTGGTGGATGACGCCGCGCTTGGCGACGCCGTCCAGGTTGGCCAGCGTCACGTTGTGGCGGATGTCGTTGTCCAGCACGAGGCCGTAATGCTTGCGGTCCTCGGTGGCATAGGCGAGGCCGTTGTCCATCGCCCGGCGGATGGTCGAGACGTCGATCTCGCGCCCGCCGAGGAAGGCCTTGCCGCGGATGTTGCGGCCGTAGGAGCGGCCGAACAGGCTCATGGCGAATTCGGTGCGGCCGGCGCCCATCAGGCCGGCGATGCCCACCACCTCGCCCCGGCGGACATGCAGGTCGATGTCCTTGACGACGCGGCGGCCGGTATGGATCGGGTGGTCGGCGTTCCAGCCCTTCACCTCGAACAGGATGTCGCCCGGGTTGCTGGTGCGGCGCGGATAGCGGTCGGCGAGGTCGCGGCCGACCATGCCCTTGATGATGCGGTCCTGGCTGATCGGGGCGTCGTGGCAGTCCAGCGTCTCCACCGTGGTGCCGTCGCGCAGGATGGTGACGCGGTCGGCGACCTTGGCGATCTCGTTCAGCTTGTGCGAGATCAGGATGGAGGAGATGCCCTGTTCCTTGAAGCGCAGCAGCAATGCCAGCAGCGCGTCGCTGTCGCTTTCGTTCAGGCTGGCCGTCGGCTCGTCCAGGATCAGCAGCTTGACCTGCTTGGACAGCGCCTTGGCGATCTCGACCAGCTGCTGCTTGCCGACGCCGATGTCGGTGATCAGCGTCTCCGGCGAATCGGTCAGCCCGACCATGCGCAGCAGTTCGCGCGCGCGGGCGGTGGCGGCGACCCAGTCGATCCGGCCGCGTTTCGCCTGCTCGTTGCCGAGAAACAGGTTCTCGGTGATCGACAGCAGCGGGACCAGCGCCAGTTCCTGGTGGATGATGATGATGCCCAGCTTCTCGCTGTCGGCGATGCCGCGAAAGGCGACGGGCTGGCCGCGGAAGCGGATCTCGCCCTCGTAGGTGCCGTGCGGATAGACGCCGCTGAGCACCTTCATCAGCGTCGATTTGCCGGCGCCGTTTTCGCCGATCAGCGCGTGGATCTCCCCCTCGCGGACCGAGAGGTTGACGTTGTCGAGCGCCTTGACGCCCGGAAACGTCTTTGTGATGCCGCGCATCTCAAGAATGCTGTCCATGGATAAATCCCCGATCGCCCGACTGTACGGTTCGACCTGCCGTTGGGCGTGGCGCGGAAGCGGAGACCGGCTGGTCCCCGCTTCCGCGCCGTTCACTCACTTGATCTGCGATTCCTTGTAGTAGCCGCCGTCGACCAGGACCTGCTTCCAGTTCGAGGAGTCGACCAGCACCGGCTTCAGCAGGTAGGACGGAACGACCTTCTTGCCGTTGTCGTAGGTCTTGGTGTCGTTGACCTGCGGGGTGCGGCCGGCCAGCAGGTCGTCGACCATGCCCACCGTGACCTTCGCCAGTTCGCGGGTGTCCTTGAAGACGGTCGAGCGCTGCTCGCCCGCCAGGATCGACTTGACCGACTGCACCTCGGCGTCCTGGCCGGTGACGACCGGCATCGGCTGCGAGGCCGAGCCGTAGCCGACGCCCTTCAGCGACGAGATGATGCCGATGCTGAGACCGTCATAGGGCGACAGCACGGCGTCGACCCGCTTGTTGCCGTAATAGGCGCTCAGCAGGTTGTCCATGCGGGCCTGGGCGACGGCGCCGTCCCAGCGCAGGGTCGACACCTTGTCCATGCCGACCTGACCGCTGCCCACCTTCAGCTTGCCGCTGTCGATGTAGGGCTGCAGCACCGACATGGCGCCGTTGTAGAAGAAGTAGGCGTTGTTGTCGTCGGGCGAGCCGCCGAACAGTTCGATGTTGAACGGACCCTTGCCCTCCTTCAGGCCGAGCGCCTTCTCGATGTAGGAGGCCTGGAGGACGCCGACCTGGAAATTGTCGAAGGTGGCGTAATAGTCGACATTGGCAGACCCGCGGATCAGGCGGTCGTAGGCGATGACCTTCACGCCCTGTTCCGCCGCCTTCTGCAGCACGTCGGTCAGCGTCGTCCCGTCGATGGCGGCGATCACCAGAACCTTCTCGTTCTTGGTGACCATGTTCTCGATCTGGGCGAGCTGGTTGGGGATGTCATCCTCTGCATATTGCAGGTCGGTCTTGTATCCCTTTTCCTGGAAATACTTGACCATGTTGTTGCCGTCGTCGATCCAGCGCGCCGACGACTTGGTCGGCATGGAGATGCCGACGGTCGGCTTGGTCTGGGCCATGGCCGGGACACCGGCGCCGGTGGCGACCAGGAGGCCGACGGCGAGGCCGGCGAATTTAGAGGTGATGGAAATGCGCTTAGCGGACGACATGGACCGGAATCCTCCCCGTTACTACGGCACGCGATACGCCGCCCCCGCGTTCTGTGGCGCGGATGGCGTTTGACGCGATGGTTGGTGTCCCTAGCAATCCTCCCTTTTCCCATAACTGTCAAATATGATTATTCGGCAAATCGATATGCATTTCGTTATCAGCCATCACCGCGGTCGGAGGAGGGGCCGCCTTCTGCCGCATCTTGCGCTCCGAGGCCGCGCGCACGGCCGACAGCACGGTGCGGGCGCCCGGCGACAGCGGCCGGTCCTTCAGCCAGAAGATGCCGTAGGGTTCGACGCTGAACCGCTTGTGGAAAGGCATCAGGGCGCAGCAGCCGCTGGGCGAGAACACCTGGGCCAGCGCGCGGGCGAAGACGGTGACCGAATCGGTTTCCGCCACCATCGCCATCGAGATGACCGGCGAGGCGCTTTCGATCACCCGGTGCGGCAGCCGGGCGCCCTCGGCCCGGAACAGCGCCTCCACCCGGTCGCGCAGCAGGGTGCCGACCGGCTGGAGGATCCAGGTGACGTCGGACAGGTCGGCCGCTGTCAGCGGCCGGCCGAGCCGGAGCAGCGGGTTGCCCTCGCGGCAGATGAAGCACAGCTCCTCGCTGCTGATCTCCTGATATTCGAAGGCGGTGGGGTCGAAATGGCTGGGCAGGCGGCCGATGGCGAAATCCATCACCCCCTGGCGGACCCGGTCGGCCAGCACGTCGCTGGTCTCCACCGCCACGGCGATCTTCAGGTTGGGATGCTCGCGGGTCAGGCTGCTGATGACCGGCACCATCAGCTCCACCGCCGGGGCCATGACGGTGCCGATCGACACCCGGCCGCTGTGGCCGGCGAGCAGGTCGTTCAGCTCCTCTCCCGTCTCCTGCAACTCGCTGAGGATCATCCGGGCGTGGCGGATCATCAGGCTGCCGTACCAGTTCGGCTCGATCCCGCGGCCATGGCGGTCGAACAGTTCGATCCCCAGCGTCTCCTCCAGGTCGCCCAGCAGTTTGGAGGCGGCGGGCTGCGACATGTTCAGGCTGGCGGCGGCCCGGTGCAGGTTGCGGTGTTCGTCGAGCGCCGCGAACAGCTGGAGATGGCGCAGCTTCAGCCGCGCCTTCTGGAACCAGTTCGGCGGGAAACGTTGGGGGGTCACGGGCGGGTGCCTCCGATGGGCGGGAACGCCTGGGTCGCGGGATGCCGGGGATACGACATTTGGTATCGCAAGCGCCGATCTTCATATTGGACGATTATCAAGAGGCCCCTTATCGTTTGGGCCGTCAACAAAATTTAAAAAGGCCGCTGTCGGGAGCGGCCGATCGGGACGATGGGGGAGTAAAGCGGCATGGCGCAGGAAGCGCGTTGCGTCTGGCAGGCCCGGGCGCTGCTGGGGGAGGGTCCGCTCTGGTCCCCGCGGCAGAATGCCGTCTATTTCGTCGATATCCGCGGGTCCCGCATCCTGCGCCACGGCCTGTCCGACGGTTCCCAGTCGGGGTGGCAACTGGATGACGCGGCCTGCTGGCTGGTGGAGAGCGCCGACGGCGACGGCTTCATCGCCGGGCTGCGTTCGCGTCGGGTGGTCCGGCTGCGGCTGGAGCCGGGTCAGGTGACGGTCGCCGAGGAGATCGCCCGGATCGAGCCCGACGGGTTCGGCAACCGTCTGAACGACGGCAAGGCCGACGCCCGGGGCCGGCTGTGGATCGGCAGCATGGACGATGCGGAGGAGGCGCCGACCGGCAGCTTCTACCGCATCGACGCCGACGGCACGGTCGCGCGGGTCGACCAGGGCTACACCGTTGCCAACGGCCCGGCGCTGTCGCCGGACGGCCGGACGATCTACCACACCGACAGCGCGGCGCGGACCGTCTACGCCTTCGACATCGGCGCCGACGGCAGCCTGTCGGGCAAGCGCGTCCATATCCGCTTCACCGAGGCGGACGGCTATCCCGATGGCATGACCTGCGACGCCGAGGGCGGGCTGTGGGTCGCCCATTGGGACGGTGCCCGCGTCAGCCGGTTCCGCCCCGACGGGACCCTGGACCGCGTGATCGCGCTGCCGGTGTCCCGCGTCACCTCCTGCGTCTTCGCCGGTCCGGACCTGGACCGGCTGTTCATCACCACCGCGGCGCATGGCCGGGGGGAGGAGCCGCTGGCAGGATCGCTGTTCGAGTGCGATCCGGGCGTGCGCGGCCTTCCGCCCTGCGAATTCGGCAATCTGAGTCGCTGAGTCCCGATTCGCTTGAGTCGTTGCGCTGACCGTCAAAGTTTTCGAGGAAGGATCCTACTGCCATGTCGTCCAGCGCCCGCCCCTATCGTGGCGTCTTCCCAGTCGTCCCCACCATCTTCACCGAATCGGGAGAACTGGACCTCGATGGTCAGAAGCGCTGCGTCGATTTCATGATCGACGCCGGCTCCACCGGCCTGTGCATCCTCGCCAACTTCTCCGAACAGTTCGTGCTGACCGACGACGAGCGCACGGTGCTGATGGAGACGATCCTGGCCCATGTCGCCGGCCGGGTGCCGGTGATCGTCACCACCACCCATTTCAGCACCCGCGCCTGCGCCGACCGCAGCCGCCGCGCCCAGGAACTGGGGGCCGCGATGGTGATGGTGATGCCGCCCTACCACGGCGCCACCATCCGCGTGCCGGAGGCCGGCATCGTCGAGTTCTTCCAGCGCGTGTCCGACGCCATCGACATCCCGATCATGATCCAGGACGCGCCGGTCAGCGGCACCGCGCTGTCAGCACCGCTGCTGGCGCGGATGGCGCGGGAGATCGCGCAGGTCTCCTACTTCAAGATCGAGGTGCCGCAGGCGGCGGCCAAGCTGCGCACCCTGATCGAACTGGGCGGCGACGCCATCGAAGGTCCGTGGGACGGCGAGGAGGCGATCACGCTGCTGGCCGACCTCGACGCCGGTGCTACGGGTGCGATGACCGGCGGCGGCTATCCGGACGGCATCCGCCAGATCGTCGATCCCTATCTGGCCGGCGACCGCGAGGCGGCGGTGGCGGCCTATGGGCGCTGGCTGCCGCTGATCAACCACGAGAACCGCCAGTGCGGCATCGCCACCGCCAAGATCCTGATGAAGGAGGGCGGCGTCATCAAGTCCGACGCGATGCGCCACCCGATGGCCAGCCCGCACCCGATCAGCCGCGAAGGCCTGCTCGACGCCGCCAAGCGGCTCGATCCGCTGGTGCTGCGCTGGGCGCGTTGAGCGGCGATCGAGCTAAGGAGAGACCAGACATGACCATCACCGGCGAGATGCTGATCGGCGCGACCGCCCATCGCGGCAGCCAGGGCGAGTTCCGCGCCTTCGACCCCGCCACCGGCGAGGCGCTGGAGCCCGTCTTCGGCGGCGGCGGAGCCGCCGAGGTCGAGCGCGCCTGCGCGCTGGCCTGGGCCGCCTTCGACGCCTTCCGCGAAACCGGCCTGGAGCAGCGTGCCGCCTTCCTGGAGACGGTCGCCCAGAACATCCTCGACATCGGCGACGACCTGATCACCCGCGCCATGGCCGAGACCGGCCTGCCGCGCGCCCGGCTGGAGGGCGAGCGCGGCCGCACCGTCGGCCAGCTCCGCCTGTTCGCCCAGGTGGTGCGCGAGGGAAGCTGGATCGAGGCCCGCATCGACCCGGCCATGCCCGCGCGCACACCGCTGCCGCGTGCCGACCTGCGCCAGCGCCATATCCCGCTGGGACCGGTCGCGGTGTTCGGCGCCTCCAACTTCCCGCTCGCCTTCTCGGTGGCCGGCGGCGACACCGCGTCCGCCTTCGCCGCCGGCTGTCCGGTGGTGGTGAAGGGCCACGGCGCCCATCCCGGCACCTCGGAACTGGTCGGCCGCGCCGTCCAGGCGGCGGTCGCCTCCTGCGGCCTGCCGGAGGGAGTGTTCTCGCTTCTGTTCGGCAATGGCCGGGACATCGGCACGGCGCTGGTCGCCGATCCGCGGATCAAGGCGGTCGGCTTCACCGGCTCGCGTGGCGGCGGGCTGGCGCTGATGGGGGTGGCGGCCAAGCGGCCGGAGCCGATCCCGGTCTATGCCGAGATGAGCAGCATCAACCCGGTCTTCCTGATGCCGGCGGC
>NZ_JALJXJ010000025.1 GCF_024170005.1 Azospirillum lipoferum | reverse complement strand
GCGGCGAAGTGGTTCTTGATGACCTTGTCTTCCATCACGCCCATGCCGGTCTCCGCCACCGCCATCTTGGCGAGCGGGATGCGGGCGTTGGCGGCGGCCAGAGCGGCGCTGCGGAAGATCAGGTCCACCTTCTCCTGCGGATAGTCGGCGAAGCGCGCCTGCGCCGCCTTCACACGCGCAATCAGGGCGTTCAGGTCGGATAGGGTCGTGACGGTCATGGTCATCATCCACTTGCTGTCCGCGACCTATGCAATGACGCCGTCGCGGTGATGTGTGGGAAAGGCCGGAGTTGCGCCGTCCGGGCGCGCCGCTGCGCTCCGGGAACGCTGGGGCGCCCGGTGCACACGGCCAGGATTTTGAAAGGAAGCGGCAGAGGGGCAGAAGCGGTGGTGGTCAGAAGCCGCCGGCGAGATCGGCCAGGGCGTCGTGGTCCAGCAGTTCCAGCTTGCCGCCGACCAGGATGCGGATCAGGCGGCTCGACTTCAGCTTGGTCAGGGTGCGCGACACGGTTTCGGTGGTCAGGCCGAGATGGTCGGCGATGTCGCTGCGGCCCATCGGCAGGTCGATGGTGCGCTCGTCTCCGCCAGCAACGGCCTTGCGGTTGCTGAGGCGCAGCAGGAAGGTGGCCACCTTCTCCGCAGCGGTCTTGCGGCCCAGCAGAACCATCTGGTCCTGCGCCGCCATCAGTTCGGACGTGGTGGCCGACAGCAGCTTGCGGGCGAAGGCCGGCTGGGCATCCATCAGGGCGTCCAGCTCCAGGCGGGGGATACGCTGGATGGTGGTCGCCGTCACGGTTTCGGCGGTGTAGAGATACTGGGCGGCGAAGGCCAGACCCATCATGTCGCCGGCCTGCAGGAAGCCGATGATCTGGCGCCGGCCGTCGGGGAGCATCTTGTAGAGGCGGACCATGCCGCTCATCACCCGGAACACCGAACCGGCGGCATCGCCTTCGCTGAACACCGTGACCTCACGTTCGTAGACCTTGGTATGGCCCAGGCTGGCGAGCGGATCGGCGGGGTTGCGCGGCGGGATGGCCGTCAGGCCGGAGGCCGGGGAAATCGCCAGGGCGGAGACCAGGTAACCAGGGACGGCGCGGTTGGCGTGGGCGGCAATGGCGGCGTGCGTGGACATGGTGACCTCGGCCTTGACGGTGCGATGCGGTCCGGTTGGTCCGGGGTGCATCCGATGACCCGAAGCTAGCTGTCCCCCATCGCGCTGTGCAGTTCGGTGATGTACCTAAGGAAGTTTGCGTACGTAAGTGTACCTACGTATCAGGCCCTACGGGGGCCGGGCCGCAGACCTTCAGGCCGCCGCCGGCATCAGGCCGTTCAGCATGTCGATCAGCTGGTCCTCGTCGAACGGCTTCTCCAGCACGGCGACGACGCCGGCCTCCTTGGCGCGGGCGAAGGTGGCGGAGTCGCCGCGGCCGGAGACCATGATGACCGGCATTCCGTGCAGGTCGCCGCGATGGCGCTCCAGGAACTCCAGCCCGCTCATCACCGGCATGTGCAGGTCGAGAACGAGGCAGCCCTGCGGGTTTCCGTCATAGCGGTCAAGGAATTCGCGGCAGGACGAGAAGTCCCGCACATCGAAGGAAAAGGCTTCCAGCAGGGCTTTCAGGGAGTCGCGGACCGGCTCGTCGTCGTCGACGATATGGACGATACCGGCACCCGGCGTTTCGCCCGGCCCGCTGCCGGACTCGTTGCCCAGGTGATCCATGACGGCCTCCGAACTTCCATGCAAAGACAACAGCGCCAACGGTGCGACGCGTCATGGAAGATAAAATGCGGCGGAGGGCGCCGATATACGGACCAATGCGTATGCGGCGCGCTTTTGATGCAGATCAGCCCCCGCCGGGCACCACGCCGGCGGCGATCGCCATGCGGACCAGGGTGGGCAGGCTGTCGGCCTGCATCTTCTCCATCACCCGGGCGCGGTGGATCTCCACGGTGCGCGGGCTGATCGACAGTTCGAAGGCGATGATCTTGTTGGACTTGCCGGCCACCAGCCAGCGCAGCACGTCGAGTTCCCGCGGCGTCAGGGCGGACAGGCGGGCCAGCACCTCCGGCGGGGCGGCGGCGGCGGGCGCGGGGGCTGGCTGTTCCGGGGCAGCCGCCGGCGGGGCGGCCTCCGCCGTCCGGCTTTCCGCCGCGCGGGCCAGGGCGGAGCGGACGGCGGCGAGCAGCGCCTCCTCCTCGAAGGGCTTTTCGACGAAATCGACCGCCCCCGCCTTCATGGCGCGCACGGCGAGCGGCACGTCGCCGTGGCCGGTCATCACCACCACCGGAAGGCCGTGGCCGTCGCGGGCCAGCCGTTCCTGGACGTCGAGGCCGCTCATCTGCGGCATGCGGACATCGACCAGCAGGCAGCCGGGACGCGACGGCGCCTCGGACTCCAGGAAGGCGAGCGGGGTGGAGAAGCTTTCCGCCCGGAAGCCGGCGCATTCCAGCAGGATCTGGAGGGAATCGCGGATGGCGTCGTCGTCGTCGACGATGAAGACGGTGAGGTCGGCGGTCATGTCGGGCACGGCATCAGCTGGCATCGTCGGCATCCGATGCGGGCAGGGGAGTTGAGAGGGGAACGGTGAAGGCGAAGCAGGCACCGGTCGCCGGGGGAGCGGCCGGCGGCTCCAACCACAGGCGCCCGCCATGCGCCTCGATGATCGAGCGGCAGATCGACAGGCCCAGCCCCATGCCGCTGCTCTTGGTGGTGACGAAGGGCTGGAACAGCTGGGCGCGCACGGTTTCCGGCACGCCGGGGCCGCTGTCGGCGACGCTGACGCGGCGGAAGGCGGCCTCGTCCGGGTCGGGGCCGGTGCGGACGGTCAGCATGCGCCGCTCGACCTGCGCGCCGCCCATGGATTCGATGGCATTGCGCACGAGGTTGAGGATCACCTGCTGGACCTGGACCTTGTCGATCAGCACCTGCGGGTCGGCCGCATCGAAGTCGAAACGCACATGCAGGCCGCGTTCCTTGGCGCCGACCAGGGCGAGCGCGCTCGCCTCCTCCACCACCTTGTTGAGGGATTCGACGGAACGGTGGGTCTGGCCCTTCTCGATGAAGCTGCGCAGGTGGCGGATGATCTGGCCGGCGCGGGTGGCCTGGGCGCTGGCCTTGTCGACCATGTCGATCGCCTTGGGCACCGTTTCCGGCCGTTCCATCAGCCGCTTGGCGGCCTTGGCATAATTGATGACCGCGGTCAGCGGCTGGTTCAGCTCGTGGGCGAGAGTCGAGGCCATCTGGCCCATGGCGCTGACCCGGCTGACATGCAGAAGCTCCGACTGCAATTCCTGCAAGCGGCGTTCGGTCGCCTGCCGTTCGGTCAGGTCGCGGACGAAGCCGGTGAAGCAGCGCCGGCCGGCGAGCAGCACCTCCCCCACCGCCAGTTCCATCGGGAAGACCGACCCGTCGCGCCGCAGGCCCGAGACGATGCGGCCGATACCGATGATGCGGCGTTCCCCCGTCCGCTCGTAGCGGTCGAGATAGCCGTCATGCTGCTCGCGGTAAGGCGACGGCATCAGCATGCTGATGTTGCGGCCGATGACCTCCTCCGCCGTCCAGCCGAACAGGCGTTCGGCCGCCGGGCTGAAGGATTCGATCAGCCCCTTCTCGCCGATGACGATGATCGCTTCCGGCACCGTCTGGAGGATGGATGTCAGCCGCGCCTCGCGCTCGCGCAGCGCCGTCTCCACCTGTCTGGATGCTGTCAGGTCGCGGATGATGCCGATATAGACGGGGGCGCCGTCCTGGCTCGCCTCCCCCACCGACAGGTCCATGGGGAAGCAGGAGCCGTCCTTGCGCTGGCCGGTCACCTCGCGGCCGATGCCGATGATCCGGCGTTCCCCGGTGCGGTGATAACGCTCCAGGTAGCCGTCATGCTCCTCCTGATAGGGCGAGGGCATCAGCATCTTGACGTTGCGGCCGATCACCTCCGCCGCAGCCCAGCCGAACAGCCGTTCGCAGGCGGGGTTGAAGGACTTGATCAGGCCGCGGGCGTCAATGATGACGATCCCGTCGGGCACGGTGTCCAGCATCGCCTGCAACTGCGACAGAGCCCCCAGATTGTCTTCCCGGCTTTCGGGCCGGTTTTCGGCCCGGTTATCGTCGGCCACGTCTCAACCCTCGACCTCTCAATGCCTCTTCCGCCACAGAGTAGTTGAGTGCAACCGTCGGTCAAGACTGCCAATCAGGAGAGCGCGCCGCCGGTGGTGGCGGCAGATCCTCGCCTTGCGTGCGGACCCAATGGCGGTGGAGGTCGGGCACGACCGGCACGATGACGGCATGCGGGCTCACCCCATGCGGCGCAGCGCTCCCGTCGCCAATGCCCGCGGATCCGGGACACACGGATCCGGGGCGGCGTCGGCCAGGGACTGGAGGCGGTCGGCCAGCGCCCGTTCGGGGGCACAGATCTCCTCGCACAGGGTGCGCATCTCGGCGATCGAGGGGCGCCATTTCCGGCTGCGGCGCCAGTTGCGGGCGGCGGCGTCGATCACCCAGGCCGGGTATTCGCCAAGGTCGTCGGCCCAGTCGAGCGCCATCATCCGTTCCACCTCTGGCGACAGCCCCTTGGCCGGGAAATGGCTGAGCAGGGTCAGCACGCGGCCGAGCAAATGGTCGCTGTCGGCTGGAGCCAGCACGGTGCCGGACAGCTCCTCAAGGGTCTGCCGGGCGAGCGCCGCCTGCGCAGGCGTGACGCCGGACGGGGGCGACCACAGCTCGATCATGCCGTCGAAGCCATCCTCGCCGAAGCGCGGGCGGCGGTCGGTGCGGCCCTGGGCCAGAAGCTCCGGGAGCGGTGGCGGCAGGGCGGCGGTCAGCCGGATCCGGCGCTGGGGAGCCGGCAAGGTCGGGTCGAAGGCAGCGGCGGGAGAGGCCGGGGCATGGGTCCGCGGGAGAGAGGTGATGGTGGCGCTTCTCGGTCTTGCGGTCATCGGCTTTCCCTTCAGGACCAGGGGGTGGCAGGGGTGGCGGAGGCACGCTGGCGCAGCTCGGCGGCGGCGGCGCTCCAGGCACCGAGACGCTGTTCGGCACTGGCGGATGGGCGGGCGGGGCTGTTGAAGGCGGACCGGCTGGCGGCCATGGGAGCCTTGCCGACGGCGGCGTCCTGCGACAGCCATGCCCTCCAGGCCGAAGAGACGTCGCGGTAGCGGTAGCCATGGGCACGGCAGCGCAGGATGAAGCCCTCGACATGACGGCCGAGATCGATCCCGGCATGGCGGGCCCTGGCCCAGGCGAGATCGTCGGCGGTCGGCATCCAGCCGTCCGGAACCTCTTGCGCCCGCACCGGCGTATCCGCGGGCTCGCCCGAAGCGAGCGAGTCCGGAATCTGTTTGGAATGGACCTGTTCCTGACTCGCTGGCGGACAGGGGATGTGCGTGGCAGAGTCATCCCTGTCGGCCGGCGAGTCAGGGCGGAGTGCGGCATCTGCGGACGCCTCGTCCGCCGGGATGAAGCGCAGGCGGTAGAGGCAGGACAGACGGGCGCCGTCGCGGCCGCGGCGATGTTCGACGCTGACCAGCCCCAGGTCGCTCAGACCCTGGATGATGCGGTTGATGGTGGGGCGCGAGCGCTTCAGCTTAGCGGCCAGCGTCGATTGCGACGGCCAGCACAGGCCGCTGTCGTCGGCGAAGGTGGCCAGCGCGGCCAGAACGGCGAAGCCGTCGGCGTCCAGGCCGGGGTGATCGAGCCACCAGGCGGGAATCCGGCCCCATCTGCGCGTATCGAGGGGATGGCCGTCCGTCGGCCGTGGTGTGGATAGCGACATGGGGAACTCCGCAAAGCAGGGGAACCGGCTGGCCGCCGGTGAACTTGCGGGAAGGATTCCGCCGCTCGTGGCAGGCGTCGAATCGCGGGCAAAAGGGACCGATTCGGTTGTGTCCCGCTGGCTCGCGGATCGGTCCCATCGGCCCGCGCCCCTGTCGCCTTTGCTCGCGGTTCGGTCGGCTTTGGCCGCGCCGGCGCTGCGAATCGGATCCGATCCCGTTTGCCCGCGCTTGGCTGGGGCCGGGTGCTGGTGCTCCCCGGGACGGGGTGTCCCGCTTGCTCGCGGTTGGGGCGGTTTTCAGGCATGAAGCCATGCGGTTCGGGATTCTTGGGTTTCCCCTCACCCTCCCCACTTCGTGGGTCCCCTCCCTCTCCCGGGGCTCTCAGCGGATCTACGATCCGCCTGACGCCGTCAGCACAAACAAAGTTTGTGCGAGAGGCGGGAGAGGGTATCTGTTGCCGGGGGAGAGGGGATTCGGTCCCGTTTGCCCGCGTTTGGGTGTCGGGCTACACGTCTTGCGCTCAGCACTGTGTCCTGAATGCTCGCGTTTGAGAGTCCGTGATGGCCGAAGCTGTCCCATTTGCTCGCGCTTGGCGGGGGTGGTGCGGTGAAATGGGGCTCCCGAGTCTCTGTCCCGATTGCCCGCGCTTGGCCCCCCGCTCACCGCGAATCGCGGACGCAATGACGAAGCGCGGGCATTCGGGACACAGGCGCGGCCATTTCCTACACAAGCGCGGCCAAACGGGACACAGGCCTTGGGCTTCGGTCCTCCCCGCCGGTTGCGTCCGTCCGATGCCAGCCCCTATCGTGCCCTTTGGCGAGGAGGGATGAGCCATGAGCAAGGCGAACGCGGTCCAGCTGACTCTGTTCGAGATGGAGGACCGCAGTCAGTCCCATATGATCGCGCTTTACGACACGGCGCCGCGGTTCGTCTTCGTGTCGAAAGGCCGGGGGACCGAGCCGGAGCTGCCGGCCGCCAACGCGTTCGTCCAGTCGGTGCACAAGGAGTTCCCCTTCAAGGACGCCCTGTTCACCCTGACGCTGCAACCCGCCCGCATCTACCGCCCGGCCAAGCCCGTCCCCGGCGAGGATCCGGCCGACAAGCGCATGGTCGAGTATGAGGTGTTCCCGTCGGAGCGCGAGCAGATCGTCGAGCAGGTGGTGCGCCGCCTCGCCATGGACCGTTCACGCCTGTCGCTGATGGGCGACAAGCAGGACCGCGTGCGGGTGCATTTCTCGCTCTATGAGATCCGGCGGGAGCTGCGCGCGGTCAACCGCACCATGGACACGGCGGAGATCCGCGAGGCGCTGGAGATCCTGGCCCGTACCCGCATGATCATCAGCAAGGTGCCGGAGAACGGCCGCAAGTCGGCGCGGCCGGTTCTGGAATCCTCGGTCTTCCCCACCCTCTATATCCGGCCGCGCACCGGCGAGGGCGGCGAGGATGACGAGAACGACACCTATCTGGAGTTCAACGCCCTGGTCGCCTCGGCCATCCGCAACCTGGAATTCAAGCCGATCTCCTACCAATGGATCATGCGGCTGAAGAGCCCGGTGGCGCGCTGGCTCTACAACCGGCTGTCCATCGAATATGGCGACCTCGACCTGAGCCGGCTGCCTGACGGGGCCGACAGCGTGCCGCCGATGACCCTTTCGGCTGACGACATCATCAACAACAGCGGCATGAACGAGTGGAGCCGGCGGCGCGACACGCTGCGCACCGTGACGTTGGCGGTGGATTCCCTGGTGGAGGAGGGCATCCTCGACCATGTCGAGAAGACGGTGTCGAAGGACGGCCGGCGCATCAACGACATCGAATACATCATGATGCCGAGCCGGAAGTTCCTGGATCAGGTGCGCCGCGGCAACGACGTGCAGGAGGCGAACGCCGCCACCTATCGCGCCATCGCCGGCAGCGACGAGCGCCCGAGGGAGTTCCTGCCGATCACCCCCGGCCAGAGCGTCGAGGTGCGCCGCCGCCGCGGCACTCTGCTGGGCGCGCGCAGCGGCCAGGGCGAAGGCTGACCCATCCTCAGGGGTGGCCCGCGATGCGCCGGCCAGGGCGGCGGGGTGTGGCTACGACCGGTGGTGGCACCCCGTTCCGTCTGAGGATCGGGCGGCCGGCGCCACGGTTTCTCCACCTGGTTGCGGACTGAAGATTCCGAAGTAATCCTCCCACCACCGTAAAACGGGAAATGCCCTCTACGGGATGGTTGTTTTTTCCTTTTGTCAGATCATAAAATGAAACGATCCTAAGCGGTCGGTAAGATAATAAAGAATTCGAAACAACTGACGGCGTAAAACATCGCCGCATGTCTTTCAAAAGTCCCGAAATGCGACCTGCCGGTGCGGCGGGAACCGAGGGATTTTGTCTGGGAGGATGCCACCATGCGCGAGACGCAGTCCCGTTTTCTGCGCCATTTCCTGCATCGTGCCGATTTTCCGCATCGTGGCCGCAGACGGGGATGTGTTGAATCCTTGCTTCCGGACGCCGCTACCGTCCGGCCTGCCTTCGCCGTGATGGCGGTCCTGGCGCTGTTTGCCGGCGCAGCGCAGGGGGAGGATGGCGGCGGGGCGGACAGCTCGCTCGACTCCTGGCTGGTGGTGCGGGAGAAGCCGGCCACCGCCGGCCGGCAGGCCGACACCGTCGCCACCCGCACGACGGTGCTGCCGAAGCGCAGCGAGGCGGAGACCGACTGGCGGCTGATGCCCTTCGTCGCCGCCCAGACGTCGGGCGGCATGCCGGGGCAGCCGATCCCGCTGTCCATCGTCGTCACCTCCCCCTACGGCCAGCCGAACCCGGAGCATGAGGCGATCACCTATGTGACGATCGACGATCTGCCGGAGGGTGCCAGGCTCTCCCGCGGGCAGCGCGGTGCCGACGGCGCGTGGACGGTGCAGCTGGAGGACCTCTCCGACCTGACCCTGACCCTGCCGGACGACATCGCCGCCCCGCTGACGCTGCACATCACGGCGGTGACCGACCATGGCGGCGGCGTGGTCGCCAGACAGGCGGTGACGCTGGCGGTGCCGGTTTCCGAAACGGTCGCTGCCGCGGAAGTGCGGGAAACGGACATGCCTCCGCCATCGGCGCAGGGGGGATCCTCGCAGGCGATGGAGGCGGCCAGGCCGGACGCGGAGCCGGTGGGGTCGGGAACCTCCACTTCGCTTCCAGAACCGGAGCCGCCGCAGAGTGAACCGGCCGTAACGGAAGCCCAGCCCGATCCGGCGCCCGGCCAGATGCCGGAGCAGGAGGTCGCCGCTGCCGCACCGTCCGTTGAGGTCCCGGCAGCTGTCCAGGAGGCCGTCCCGGCCGCCGCTCCGGCGGCTGTTCAGGTGGCCGTGGCTCCGCCGCCGCAACCGGAACCGCCGGTTGCCGCCCCGGCCGCCGCCCCGGCCGCGGCCGTGACCACGACCGTCGCCCTGGCCGCCGTTCCGGCGGTGGCCGCCCCTCCGGCGGAGCCGCCGCCGCCGCAGAAGCAGGAGGTGGCGGTGCACCGCCCGGCCAAGCTGCCGCCCAGCATTCAGGAAGCGACGCTGATGAAGCGGGGCGACGACCTGTTTGCGCAGGGCGATCTGGCGGGGGCGCGGCTCTATTACGAGAGGGTGGCCGAGACCGGCAACGCGAAGGCGGCCTTCGCCCTCGGCCGCACCCACGACCCGCTGGTGCATGAGCGGCTGCATGTTCGCGGCTTGGCCCCCGATCCGGAGCAGGCGGCGGCATGGTACCGGCGGGCGGTCGCCGCCGGCAGCGGCGACGCCGAACAGCAATTGAAGAAACTGACCGACTGGCTCGCCGGCAAGTCGAGATAGCCGGAGACAGGCGCAGCCATCGAGGGGGGACATCATGAAGGCATCGTTCGTCCGCATGCTTGCGGTGGGAGCCTGCATTTTTGGCGGAGTGTGGGGCCTCGCCGGGACGGCCCCGGCCGCCGATCCGCGCGGGGTCAACGCCAACAGCGGGACCGTCGGGATCGTCTCGGGCGGGGTCGAGGGAACCTATGTGCGCATCGCCGCCGATCTGGCCTCGGTGCTGGACGACGGCGACACGCTGCGCGTGCTGCCGATGCTGGGCAAGGGGTCGGTGCAGAACCTGAAGGACGTCGTGCTGCTGAAGGGGATCGACGTCGGCATCGTGCAGTCCGACGTGCTGGCCTATGCCAAGCGCGAACGGCTGCTGCCCAACCTCGACCGGCGCGTCAAATACATCGCCAAGCTCTACAACGAGGAAATGCACATCCTCGCCGGACCCGACGTGACGCGGATCGAGGATCTGGCCGGCCGCAAGGTGAATGTCGACGTGCAGGGAAGCGGGACCGCGATGACCGCTTCTCTGGTCTTCGACATGCTGGGCATCAAGGTGGAGCCGCAGGCGAACGACCAGGCCCTGGCCCTGGAGAAGCTGCGCAAGGGCGAGATCGCGGCGATGGCCTATGTCGCCGGCAAGCCGACCCGGCTGTTCCGCGACCTGAAGGCGGGCGACGGGCTGCATTTCCTGTCGATCCCGATGAGCGGCGCCCTGCTCGATACCTACCTGCCGTCGCGCCTGACCAGTGCCGATTACGAGGGGCTGATCAAGCCGGGCGAGCAGGTGGATACCGTGGCGGTGGGTGCCGTGATGGCGGTCTATGGCTGGGAACGCGACCTGGAGCGCCACCGCAAGGTCGCCCGCTTCGTCGATGCCTTCTTCAGCAAGTTCGACGAGTTCCTGAAGCCGCCGCGCCATCCGAAATGGAAGGAGGTCAATCTGGCCGCCGACGTGCCCGGCTGGACGCGCTTCGAGCCGGCCGAACAATGGCTGCGTCAGGCGTCGATGGGCACGTCTATGGGGAAGGAACCGCAATCGGCCGCCGTCAAAAAGGAGGAGTTCCGCAGCTTCGTCGAGCAGCGCGGCGTCCAGCCCCAGCAGGCGGAGAAGCTTTTCGAACAGTTCCTGCTGTGGCAGGCGCGCTCGCCGCAGTAGGGGGTCAGGCGGGGATGACGGCCTTCAACCCGTCGATCAGACGGTCCAGGCCGAAGCGGAAGCGGGCGTCGTCGTCGTCGGACGCCAGCAGCGCCACCGTGGCGGCGGCGTGGGGGTAGCGCGCCGCCTGCTCCGCGGTCAGCTGCTGGGCCACACGTTTCAGGTCCACCGTCTCCCGGGCTCCCTGCCCGCCGCCGGGCGGCGGCATCGTCGCCTGTTCCTCGATGGTGAAGCCGATCACGAAATACTGCACCGTGAACAGGGTGCGGACCGCCATGCGCTCGTCGGCGCCGGCGGCGCGCAGTTTCGCGATGACGCGATCGCTGATGCGCAGCACATTGTCCATCGTCGGAAAGGTGCCGGCATAGACCCGCGCTCCATCGCGCCGGGATTTCAAGGCACGGCGGAACTCCGTCGCCACAGCCCGTGCCCATTCATCCCAGGGCATATCCTCGTCGGGCGGCAGCACCATCTCCGCCAGCAGCGCGTCGGCCATCGCGTCGAGCAGGGCCTGCTTGCCGGCGAAATGCCAGTAGAGCGACGGCGCCTGGATCTGCAACGCCCCGGCAAGCCGCCGCATCGTCAGCCCGTCCACCCCCACCTCGTCGAGCAGGGCCATCGCGGCGTCGATGATGTCCTGTCGCTGCACGCGCATGGCCGCCTCTCCCCGTCCTCTCCGTCGCGGTTGACAATCTAACGGCGTTAGGGCAAATCTAACAACGTTAGTTTGGCAGCTGCGCCGCGCTGCGGCCCGGCAGAGGAGGCATCATGGATCCCCATCGCATCCACACGGTCGAGGCGCTGCGGCGGCTTTACGACATGCCGACCGAGCGCATGGTGAAGATGACCTTTCCGTTTCTGGACGATCACTGCCTGCGCTTCGTCGCGGAATCGCCGCTGGTCTTCGTCGCCACCCTGGCGGACAGCGGCATGGATTGTTCGCCGCGCGGCGGGCGGCCGGGATTCGTGCTGGCGGAGGATCGCCGCACGCTTGCCCTGCCCGACTGGCCCGGCAACAACAAGCTGTCGTCGATCACCAACATCCTGACCTCCGACGGGGCCTGCGGGCTGGTGTTCCTGGTGCCGGGGATCGACGTCTTCCTGCGGGTCAACGGCGTCGCCACCGTCACCACCGACCCGGCCCTGCTCGACCGGCTGGGGGAGGACGGGCGCACGCCGAAGGCCGCCATCCGCCTGTCGGTGCGGGAGGCCTTCTTCCATTGCGGCAAGGCGCTGCGCCGGTCGCATCTGTGGCAGCCCGACGCCTGGGTGGTGCCGCAGGACATGCCGTCGCCGGGGCAGGTGGTGAAGGACCAGTCGGGGATGGCGGATCTGTCGGTCGAGCAGATCGACGCGATGTACGAGAAGGCGCTCGCCGAACAGCTCTACAGCGAGTCGGAGCACTGATGCCGCAGGGCGTTCACCCGCGTTCGCCCGCGTCCGGCTTTGCCGCGGCCTCGGCCTGTATTACAGTGCGGCGGCGAAAAGTCGGACAGGATTTTCCCGTTTCATGTACGACCTGTTTATCAGCTACCCGCGTGCGGACGTGGCCTTGGTGCGGCCTCTGGTCGAGGAGTTGGGGCGCCTCGGCCTTTCGGCGTGGGTCGACGAGCGGGAGATCGGCGACGCCGACGCCATCACCCGGTCCATCGTCGAGGGGCTGGGGCAGGCGCGCATGCTGGTGGCGTGGTACTCGCGGGCCTACACGCGCTCCCGTCCCTGCCAATGGGAACTGACGGCCGCCTATCTCGCCGCCCAGCATGAGGGGGGCGATCTGTCGCGCCGTATCCTGGTCATCAACCCGGAACCGGGTGCCGACCACATCCAGCCGGTCGAGCTGCGGGACCGCCTGTATCTGGAAGGCGGCGCCGGCACCGCCGACGCGGCGGCCGATCTGGCCCGGCGCATCGCCAAACGGCTGGACCGCGCCGCGACGACCTGGATCGGCGACATCCGCCCTTTGCAGGCGCCGTCCTGGCTGGCCGGCCAGCGGCGCATCGGGTCCAACCGCTTCGTCGGCCGCGTGCCGGATCTGTGGAGCGTCCATAGCGGGCTGACCGCCGCCGCCGTGACCGTCGTCACCGGGGCGGGGGCCGGCGGCGATCTGGTGCAGGTGCAGGGCATGGGCGGCATCGGCAAGTCGATGCTCGCCGAGGAATATGCGCTGCGCTTCGGCGCCGCCTACCCCGCCGGCATCGTCTGGCTGTCCGCCGCGCGCACCGGCGCGGTCGTCCCGGACGGGTGTGAGACGGAGGCGGAAGGCGGCCGTCACCTGTTCGATCTGGCCCGGCGCTTCGGCCTGCCCGTCCAGGGGATGGAGCCGGCCGCCGTCGCGGCGCAGGTCAGCCGCCATCTGGAAGCGCTGGGCAAGCCGTATCTGTGGATCGTCGACGATCTGCCGAGCGACGCCAACGCCGACTTGCTGGCCCACTGGACGGCGCCCAGCACCAACGGCCGCACCCTCGTCACCACGCGCGGAACCCGGCTGGACGGCTGCGGGAAAATCCACCGGCTGGACGTGCTACCGCAGGAGGACGCCGTCCGCCTGCTCACCAGCCGCCAGCCGCCACGCGACGAGGCCGAGCGGAGGATGGCGGCAGAGATCGTGACAGAACTGGGACGCCATGCCCTGGCGGTGGACGTCGCCGGCGCGGCCCTGCGCGTCATCAGCTATGCCGACTTCCTGAAGGATCTGCGCACCCCCAGCGCCGATGCGCTCGCCCTGGCCGCGGAGCTGGCGGGCGAGCTTCCCAATGGCCACCATCCCGGCATCGCCGTCACCCTGCGGCAAAGCATCGGCCGCCTCCGCCCGGAGGGCGTGCTGGTGCTGCAACTCGCCTCCCTCCTGGCGCCCGACCCGATTCCGACGCGCTACATCGTGGATGTTCTGGCGGAGCATGCGGGCGACGAGACCGCCGGTCGCCGGGCCGCCCTGCTGGGAACGCAGGCTGCCGAAGCCGAAGCGCTGCTGGACCGCCTTGGCCCGGAGGAGGTGATGGTCCATATCCTGACCGCCCGCACGATGCGTCGCCACGCTGCTGCTCCCGAAGCCCTGCGGGCGGCCGCGGTGAGGGTGATGAACCGGGTGATGCGGGATGCGGCCGATATTCGGAAGCATGCTGCGCTCGAGCCGCTGATCGAGCATGTTCGTCTTCTGACCGAGTCCGTAGAGGATGCCGAGACTGCCGCGCTTCTGACCTCGCTGGACAGGTATGAGAGTGAGCGGGAAGTTTACAGCCTAGCGGGCACTATCTGGCGGAGGGAGCTTGAGGCAAGCCAAAGTTTGCACGGCGATGAGCACCCAAACACCTTGACCTCTATGAACAATCTCGCTGCGACCCTTTGGAACCAGGGCGATCTCGCCGGGGCGCGGGAACTTCAGGAAGAGGTTTTGGCAGTCCGCCGCCGCGTGTTCGGCGGTGAGCACCCTGACACCTTGACCGCTATGAACAATCTCGCTTCGACCCTCTGGAGCCAAGGCGATCTCGCCGGGGCGCGGGAGCTTCAGGAACAGGTTTTGACAGTCCGCCGCCGCGCGCTCGGCGAGGAGCGCCCGGACACCTTGACCTCCATGAACAATCTCGCTGAGACCTTGAGGAGCCAAGGTGATCTCGCCGGGGCGCGAGAACTTCAGGAAGAGGTTTTGGCAGTCAGCCGCCGGGTGCTCGGCGATGAGCACCCAAACACCTTGACCTCCATGAACAATCTTGCTTCGACCCTCTGGAGCCAAGGCGATCTCGCCGGGGCGCGGGTATTGGAGAAACAGGTTTTGGCAGTCCGCCGCCGCGTACTCGGCGAGGAGCACCCAGAGGCCTTGACCTCTATGAACAATCTTGCCAGAACCCTTTTAAAGCAGGGTGATAGCTCTGGAGCGAGGGTATTGTTTGAACAGGCCCTTCCGATCGCTCAACGCAAGCTGGGCAATGACCACCCAATCACCCGAGCCCTTCGAAACGGCCTCGACTTCGTCACCTCCCTCCCCCGCTGACCCACAGGCGGTCACTTACAGGGCATTGCCCATTTCCCAATGGACCGGCACCTCTTTCGGCGTCATCCCCGCGAAGGCGGGGATCCAGGAAACTCCACAGTGAAGCGGCGTAAACGGCTGGATTCCCGCCTTCGCGGGAATGACGGCCGAATAAATATTCGATTTTCAATGGTTTGAAGACACTCGACCGGCGTCGCGCGGGGGCACCGGGGTGCCGCCACGCCGGTGCTGGCCGAGCGTCGCCGCTCAGCCCACCGCCCCCGGTCCCGGAACCGCTCCCGGCGGGCATTTGCCGAGGATGATCATGCCCAGCACCTCGTCCTGTGTCACGTCGGAGACGCGGGCGGTGCCGACCAGCTTGCCGTTCTTCATCACATGGATGCGGTCGGCCAGATCGAACACGTCGTGGATGTCGTGGGAGATCAGGAAGATGCCGATCCCCTCCTGCTTCAGCTGCTTCACCAGTTCGCCGACCTGACGGGTCTCGGCCGGGCCGAGGGCTGCGGTGGGTTCGTCCATGATCAGGACGCGGGCGTCGAAATGGATGGCGCGGGCGATGGCGACCGACTGGCGCTGGCCGCCGGACAGCGCCTTCACCGGTTCCTTGAAACGGCGGAAATGCGGGTTCAGGCGGCCCATCACCTTGCGGGCCTCCGCCTCCATCGCGTGGTCGTCCAGGGTGCCCCAGGCGGTCAGCTTCTCGCGGCCGAGGAAGATGTTGGCGGCGGCGTCGACATTGTCGGCCAGAGCCAGCGTCTGGTAGATCGTCTCGATGCCGCAGCGCTTGGCGTCGCGCGGGCTGGTGATGTGCACCGGCTCGCCGTTCACCCGGATCTCGCCATGGTCGGCGGCATAGGCGCCGGACAGGATCTTGATCAGCGTCGATTTGCCGGCGCCGTTGTGGCCGAGAAGCCCGACCACCTCGCCGGGGTAGAGGTCGATGCTGACGCCGTCCACCGCCTTGATGCCGCCGAAGGCGATGGAGACGTCGCGCATCTCCACCAGCGGGGCGGCCGCTGGAACCGCCATCGCAAGCCCGCTCATTTCAACCCCCTGCGATAGAGCGTGTCGACATAGACCGCGGCGACCAGGACGAGGCCGACGACGATGTTCTGCATCGGCGCGTCCACCCCCAGCAGCACCATGCCGGACTGCAGGGACTGCATCACCATGGCGCCGAGCATCGCGCCGAGGATGGTGCCGACGCCGCCGGCCATCGAGGTGCCGCCGATGATCGCCGCGGCGATGACATACAGCTCGTCCAGCGTGCCGTTGGCGTTGGTGGCGGCGTTCAGCCGGGCGGTGGCGATGCAGGCGGACAGGCCGCACAGGGCGCCCATCAGCCCGAACACCATCACCATCACCCGGCGGGTGTTGATGCCCGACAGCTCCGCCGCCTCCGGGTTGCCGCCGATGGCGAAGACGTAGCGGCCGAAGCGGGTGCGCCGCGACAGGAAGGTCATCGCCACCCCCACCGCCAGCGCGATCAGCACCGGGATGGCGAAGCCGTGGGCGACGAAGGGCAGCGTGCCGTCGGTCGAGAGCCCCTGCGCCTCCATCATCCGGCGCACCACCGGGACCGGAAGCGGGTAGGAATTGACCACCAGCACCGCGCCGACGATGGCGGCGGCGACCAGCAGGATCACCACCCCCTCCGCCCACAAGGGCCGGACGGGGAAGCCGAAGCCGGCCCGCCGCCGCCGGGTCACCAGGATGGCGGCAACCGACAGCAGGACGGCGGCGATGCCGACCGCCCAGCTGGGGCCGGCGCCGATGGCGCCCTCGAAGCCGCCGCCCAGCCGCTTGAACAGGCCGTCCATCGGCGCCACCGTCTGGCCGGTGGTCACCCACCAGGCGGCCCCGCGCCAGACCAGCAGGCCGCCCAGCGTGACGATGAAGGACGACACGCCGAGATAGGCGATGACGGCGCCCTGGACCGCTCCCACCGCCCCGCCGACGGCGACCGCCGCCAGGACCGCCACCACCCAGGTCATCGGATGGTCGAACCCCCAGATCTCCGGCAGGATGCGGGCCTGGAGCACGCCGACCACCATGCCGGTGAAGCCCAGGATGGAGCCCACCGACAGGTCGATGTTGCGGGTGACGATGACCAGGACCATGCCCGTCGCCATCACGCCGACGGACGCGGTCTGCACCGACAGGTTCCACAGGTTGCGCGGGGTCAGGAAGGCGCCGCCGGTCAGGATGTCGAAGCCGATCCAGACGATGGCCAGCGCCCCGATCATCCCGACCATGCGGGTGTCCAGCTCCAGCGCGCGCAGGGCGTCGCCGATGCCGGCCCGCCGTCCGGCCGGCGCTTCCGAGGAAGGCGCCGGGGACAGGGTGGTGGACGGTTCCGCCATCAGTTGCAGGCCTTGACGCTGCCGGGCTTCACGCCCTGGCACACCACGTCCTTGGTCACCCAGCCGGCGTCGATCACCTGACCGAGGTTGTCCTTGGTGATGGCGATGGGGGTGAGGAACAGCGAGGTCATCTTCTGCTTCTTCGGACCGCCGTCGAAGGTGGCGGCGCCGGAGATGTCGGTCATCTTCTTGCCGCCGGCCAGATCCAGGGC
The DNA here is from genome assembly GCF_024170005.1 of Azospirillum lipoferum. GTDB lineage: Bacteria > Pseudomonadota > Alphaproteobacteria > Azospirillales > Azospirillaceae > Azospirillum > Azospirillum lipoferum. Next base: position 71,613 of record NZ_JALJXJ010000025.1, on the reverse strand, counting down.
GATCTCGGCGGCGCGGCGGCCGAGTTCACGAGCGTCCTTCCACACCGACACCGTCTGGGTGCCGAGCGCGATGCGGTTCAGCGCCGCCTTGTCGCCGTCCTGCCCCGACACCGGCACGGTCCCGGCCAGCCCCTGCGCCGCCAGCGCCGCGACCGCACCGCCGGCGGTGCCGTCGTTGGAGGCGACCACGGCATCGACCTTGTTGCCGTTCTTGGTCAGGATCTGCTCCATGTTCTGCTGGGCGATGGCCGGCAGCCACTTGTCGGTGTAGGCCTCGCCGACATTCTTCACGTCGCCGCGGTCGATGGCGGCCTTCAGCACCTCCATCTGGCCGGCGAACAGGAAGTCGGCATTCGGATCGGTGGAGCTGCCCTTGATGAAGGCGTAGTTGCCCTTCGGCTTCATCGCGAAGACGCTGCGCGCCTGGAGGCGGCCGACCTCCTTGTTGTCGAAGGTGATGTAGAAGGCCGACGGGATCTCGATCAGCCGGTCATAGCCGACGACCGGGATGCCCTCGGCCGCCGCCTTCTCCACCGCCGGGCGGATGGCGTCGCTGTCCTGGGCCAGGATGATCAGTGCCTTGGCGCCGCGGGAGATCAGCGATTCGATGTCCGACAGCTGCTTGGCCGGCGAGGACTGGGCGTCGGCCGACAGGTAGGTGCCGCCGGCCTTCTCGATCACGGCCTTGATCGCCGCCTCGTCGGTCTTCCAGCGCTCCTCCTGGAAGTTGGACCAGGACACGCCGACGGTGGTGCCGGCGGCGAGCGCCGCCGTCGAGGTCATGGTGGTCGCGGCGGCCAGCGTCAGGAACAGGCCGGCCGCAGTGGCCTTGATGGTAGCGGTGAGGCGGTGCTTCATCGTGTTTCCTCCTTATGTGGCCGTCCGGGCATGGCGGCCTTGTTGATCGACGAGAAGTTTGCCAATTCCCCCTCTCCCCCCGCTCTCGCGCAAACTCTGTTTGCGCTGTCGCGACAGGCGGACCCATGGTCCGCCGATAGCGGGGAGAGGGTCGGGGTGAGGGGGATGCGAAGCGTGGATTTGGTGGAGAGCGGAGAGTGCTCGATTCTTGAAGATCCTCGCCGCGCGACCCCCTCACCCTAACCCTCTCCCCGGGGGGGAGAGGGGATGTTGTTGATGGTTCAAACGTAACGGTTGACGATGTTCTCCAGATATTCCTGCCGGCCGGAGCGCGGCTGGGGGTTGACGCCGGTGGACAGCGCCCGGTCGGCGAGCGTGGCGAGGTCGCGCTGGCCGGACAGGATCGCCTGACCTTCGGCGCCGTCCCAGCCGGCGTAGCGCTCGGCCAGCGGCCTGGTCAGGGCGCCGTCCTCCAGCATCTGTGCCGCCTGCAGCAGGGCGCGGGCGCAAGAGTCGATGCCGCCGATGTGGCCGTGCAGCAGGTCCGCCGGGTCGAGCGACTGGCGGCGGATCTTGGCGTCGAAATTCAGGCCGCCGGTGGTGAAGCCGCCGCCCTTCAGGATGTCGTGCATGACCACGGTCAGCTCGCCGATGTCGTTGGCGAACTGGTCGGTGTCCCAGCCCAGCAGCCCGTCGCCGCGGTTCATGTCGAGCGAGCCGAAGATGCCCAGCGCCAGCGCCAGACCCACCTCGTGCTGGAAGCTGTGGCCGGCGAGGATGGCGTGGTTCTGCTCGATGTTCACCCGGACGTCGGCCAGCAGGTCGTAACGCTCCAGGAAGCCGTAGACGGTGGCGACGTCGAAGTCGTACTGGTGCTTGGTCGGCTCGCGCGGCTTCGGTTCGATCAGGATCGGGCCGTCGAAGCCGATCTTGTGCTTGTGCTCCACCACCATCGCCAGGAAGCGGCCCATCTGGTCCAGCTCGCGCTTCAGGTCGGTGTTCAGCAGGGTCTCATAGCCCTCGCGGCCGCCCCACATGACGTAGTTGGCGCCGCCCAGCGCATGGGTGGCCTCCAGCGCCGCGCGGACCTGACCGCAGGCATAGAGGAAGACGTCCGGGTCCGGGTTGGTCGCCGCACCGGCCATGTAGCGGCGGTGGGAGAACAGGTTGGCGGTGCCCCACAGCAGCCGGACCTTGGCGGTCTCCATCTTCGCCGCGAACAGCTCGGTGACGGCCTTCAGGTTGTCGACGGTCTCGACCAGCGTGGCGCCTTCCGGGGCGGCATCGAGGTCGTGGAAGCAGAAGAAGGGGATGTCGAGCAGGCGGAACATCTCGAAGGCGACGTCGGCCTTGGCGCGCGCCGCCTGCATCGGGTCAAGGCCGGGGCGCATCCACGGGCGCAGGAAGGTCTCGCCGCCGAAGGGGTCGCCGCCCGGCCAGCAGAAGCTGTGCCAGTAGCAGGCGGCCAGCCGCAGATGGTCCTCCATCCGCTTGCCCAGCACCACGCGGTCCTTGTCGTACCAGCGGTAGGACAGCGGGTCGCGGCTGTCCGGCCCGCGATAGGCCACGGGGGACAGGTCGCCGAAGAAAGAGGCGGTGCTCAAGACGCGAACTCCTTGGCAAGGGGGTAGAGCCGGCGCCAGCGCAGCCAGGCCTGGCTGTACGCTTCGGCGCGGGCCGGATCGGGGGTGAAGGTCTCAAGACGGCGGGGCTTGCGGCAGACGGTGGCGGGGGATTCCCCCGTCGCCGCCATGCGGCCGAGATGGGCGGCGCCCAAGGCCGCGCCGACCTCGCCGTCCTCGATGCGGTGGATGGTGACGCCGAGCGCGTCGGCGCAGATCCGCGCCCACAGCCGGGAGCGGGAACCGCCGCCGGCAAGGTCGAACACCGTGGGGGCGCCCTCCCCCAGTGCGACGAGGTTGTCGCGGGAGGCGAAGGCGACGCCCTCCAGCACCGCCTGGACCATCGCGTCGCGCGTGGTCTCCGCCGACAGGCCGGCGAACAGGCCGCGGACGGTGGCGTCGTTGTGGGGGGTGCGCTCGCCCGACAGATAGGGCAGGAAGGCGACCGGCGAGGGGCCGTCGACGGCGTCGCCGAGCGGGGCCAGCAGCTCCGCCTCCGGCGCGCCGAGGGTGGAGGCGGCCCAGGCCAGCGAGGCGGCCGAGGACAGCATGACGCCCATCTGGTGCCAGACGCCGGGCAGCGCATGGCAGAAGGCATGGACCGCCATCGCCGGGTTGGGCAGGAAACGGTCGGTCGTCCGCCACACCACGCCGGAGGTGCCGAGGCTGAGGAAGCCATCGCCCGGCGTGATGGCGCCGAGGCCGACGGCGCTGGCGGCGCAGTCCCCTGCCCCACCCGCCACCAGCGGCGGCGTTTTCATGCCCCAGCGGCGAGCCAGTTCGGGCGACAGCTGGGCGACGGCGTCGGAGCCTTCGGCCAGATCGGGCATATGGGCGCGGGTCATGCGGGTGGCGGCGAGCAGATCGTCCGACCAGTCGCGCCGGCCCACGTCCAACCACAGCGTGCCGGAGGCGTCCGACATCTCCTCCACCATGGCACCAGTGAAGCGCCAGCGGACATAGGCCTTGGGCAGCAGCACCTTGGCGAGTGCTGCGAAGGTCTCCGGCTCCTCCTCCGCCACCCACAGCAGTTTGGGGGCGGTGAAGCCGGGCATGGCGATGTTGCCGCTGATCGCCCGCAGCGTCGGGAGCGTTTCCTCCAGCGTCGCGCATTGGCGGTGGGAGCGGCCGTCGTTCCACAGGATGGCGGGGCGCAGCACCCGGTTGTCGGCGCCCAGCAGAACCGCGCCATGCATCTGGCCGGAGAAGCCGATGCCGAGCACGCCGGCGAGATCCGCTGGCCGGCGTTCGGCCAGCTCGTCCACCGCGGCGACGGCGGCGGCGACCCAGTCCTCCGGCTCCTGCTCCGACCACAGGGGATGGGGGCGGGAGACGGTGCAGGGGCGGGACGCGCTGCCGGCGACGGCACCGTCGGCGTCGGTCAGAACCGCCTTGACGCTGGACGTGCCGATGTCGATCCCGAGAAACATGACTGTCGACCTTTCTGATGCCCTTCGGGCTTTGATGTCGGGGCTTTGATGTCTTTCAGGGCAGGTTGTCGCGCAGGATGACCTGGACCCGGATATGTTCCTGCGCCGCGACGATCTCCTGGCCCGCGACCAGGGCGTGGAGCACCCGCGCCATCGAGCGCACCTCGTGCCCCGGATCCTGGGCGACCAGGGCGGCGAAGGTGCCGTCCAGCAGCATGCGGCGGGTGGCCGGTGTCAGCTCGTGCCCGACGCAGAGGATCTTGCGGGTGAGACCGGCCTCGGCCAGCGCCTCGCCGATGCCGACGGAGCCTTCGCCGGTGTTGTAGATCGCCACCAGATCGGGCGTGTCGGCCAGCATGCGGCGGACCAGATCGCGGTTGCGCTCCGGATCGTCGCGCCCCTCCACCGGGTTCAGGCGGGTCAGGTGGGGATATTCCTCCGCCAGCACCTGCCCGAAGCCGAAGCGGCGTTCGGCATGGTCGCGCAGGCTGCCCGATCCGGTGATGATGCCGACGGCGCCACCCGGCTCTCCGGCGCGCGGGGGACCGAGGAAACGGCCGACCAGCGATCCGGCGGTGCGGCCGGCGGCGATGTTGTCGATGCCGACATAATGCTGGCGCCGCGAGGACGGGGCGTCGGACACCAGGGTCACCACCGCCATGCCGCCCTCGACCAGATCGTCGATGGCGGCGCGGATGCGCGGATGGTCGAGCGCCACCAGCGCCACACCGTCGAAGCGGCCCGGCAGGGTGGCCAGCTCCGCCGCCAGGGTGTCGGCGTCGAACACGTCGGCCTCGACGATCTCCACCCCGATGCGGCGGGCGCGGAACCAGTCGGCCTGGGCGCGGATGTTGTCGGCGATGTCCATCATGAAGCGGTTGCCGCCGCCGGGCAGGATGACGGCGAAGCGCCAGGACCGCGCCCGCGCCAGCTCCGCCGCCGCCGCCAGGGGACGGAAGCCCAGCCGCTGCACCGCCTCATGCACCTTGCGCGCGGTCTTGGCGCTGACGCCGGGCCGCCCGTTGACCACCCGGTCGGCGGTCGCAAGGCTGACGCCGGCCGCAGCCGCCACGTCGCGCAAGGTCAGGGGTGCATCGCTGGCTTGATTGTTCATGGCGCGAACCATATGCCGGCATTTTGAGGTGCGCAACTCAAAATATGAGGGACGGCTCTGCTTCTTACTTTTGGCCGATCAAACGCCGGATCGGACCGGTTCGCAGGTGCAAAATTTCAGGTGCGTACGTCAGTATGCGGCGTGGGCGGGCCATCATTGGGCTTAGGTGGCGCGAATTGCCGGCCCCGACTGGAGACTGCGCTACTCCCGATGGGATTCGACACCTTCGATTGCACCGATGACCGGGGGACTCGCGGGAATTTAGGCTTGCTCCTCCCTCGTGCCACAGCAAGCAGGGTGGAATGCCGCAGCTGAGAACCCATCAGCAACTGGTCAGCGCCATCGCCAACGCCATCGGCCAGCAGCAGACGGAGGTTCGCGACGTTCTGGCGGCGGTGACGCCCGGCGGGGGGAAATCGCTGCTGCCGGTGATCATGGCGGCGGCGCTGCACAAGGCGGGGCGGATCGACCGGGTGTGCTGGATCGTGCCGCGCGACAGCCTGCGCCAGCAGGCGGAGGAGGCCTTCGTCGATCCGCGCTGGCGCGAGCTGTTGGGACACACTATCGCGCTACGCGCGGCGGAGAACGGGCGCGACCTCTGCCGCGGGTTGCAGGGCTACGTCACCACCTATCAGGCGGTCGCCGCCGCGCCCGACCTGCATCTTCAGGAGTTCCGCCGCCACCGCTATCTGCTGGCGGTCGACGAGCTGCATCATCTGCCGGCGGTGTTCGACACCGACCGGATGGCGGCGGTGGAGGAGGAGACGGCGTGGAGCCGGTCGATCCTGCCGCTGCTGGAGAATGCGTCGGCCCGGCTGCTGATGAGCGGGACGCTGGAGCGCGCCGACGGGCGGCCGATCCTGTGGCTGCCCTACCGGGCGCCGCAGGGGACGCGGAAGGTGCGGGAGATCGACTTCAAGGCGCCGGGATGGGCGGTGGTCGGCTACTCCCGCCGGCAGGCGCTGGCGGAGAAGGCGATCCTGCCGGTGACCTTCGGGGCGATGGACGGGTCGGCCTCCTGGCTGGATGCCGAGCGGACCAACCGCTGGGTCGATGCCCTGTCCAAGGCGGGGGAAAACACGCGCGACGCCCTGTTCACCGCGCTGCGCACCGGCTTCGCCCAGGCGATGCTGCGCGAGGCCTACCGCTCCTGCCGGGAGCATCGGGCGAAACGGCGGGCGGAGCTGAAGCTGCCGGCGGGGCGTGACGATGCCGGGCTGGGCAAGCTGCTGGTGATCGCGCCCGACCAGGAGACGGCGCGCTTCTATCTGGAGACGCTGCAAGGCTGGATGCCGAAGGCGCAGGCCGGCCGCATGGTGCGGCTCGCCATCTCGGAGTGCCGCGACGCGCAGGAGGTGGTGGCCGCCTTCCGGCTGCGGCCGGAACCGGCGGTGCTGGTCTCCGTCGCCATGGCCTATGAGGGGCTGGACGCGCCGTCGATCACCCATGTCGCCTGCCTGACGCACATCCGCTCGCGCCCCTGGCTGGAACAGGCGATCGCGCGGGCGACGCGGGTGGATCCGCATGGCGGCCCCTACGACCGGCAGCGGGCGCTGGTCTACCACCCCTCCGACGTGCTGTTCGAGCAGTTCCGCACCATGGTGGAGACCCAGCAGGGCACCCGCGCCATGGTGAAGACGCGAAGGCCGCAGCAGGAGCTTTCGTTCGAGCGGTCTTCGGAGCGGGAGCCGGAGATCATCCCGCTGGAATCCAACGCCACGGCGCTGAGCTTTGCGGTGGTGGCGCCGGGGCCGGATTTCGGGGCGCAGTCGCGCGATCCGGGCGAGTTGCCGCTGACGCCGAGTGCGGCGGAGCATCACCTGCGCCAGCGGATCGGCCAGCTGGTCGCCGCCCAGGTGATCGAGGACGAGGACAACAACCTCGTCGCCGAGGGGCCGACCGGCTACCACATCTACAACGCCGTGCTGAAGCGGCTGATGAAGAAGGCGCGTTCCGAAATGACGCTGTCGGAGCTGGAGGCGACGGTCGGCTGGCTGGAGCGCAACCGGCTGTCGGACCACCGGCACCTGATCGTCGACGATCCGCAGTTCACCTGGTCTACGAGGCGGCGGGGAGCACAGCGGGCGGGCTATGGGATGGCTGCGGCTCGTGGTGCCGGCGGTGTCCCCTCTCCCCCCCGGGGAGAGGGTTAGGGTGAGGGGGATGCGTGGCGAGGATTCTCGGAAAGTCACGCAGTGCCTCCCCCTCACCCCGACCCTCTCCCCGGGGGGGAGAGGGAGCCTGGGGCGGAGAGGGGGAGCGGACACCGCCCCTCCAGCAGGTCGCGGTCGCGGGTCAGGGCGTCGGCCATGAAGTCGAGGAAGGCGCGGACGCGGCCCATGTGGCGCAGATCCTCGTGGGTTAGCAGCCAGAGCTTGGCGTCGGCCTCCTGCACCGGGTCGCCGATGCGGCGGAAGGCGGGGTCGCGGTCCACCACCCCGCAGGGCAGCAGGCCGAGGCCGACCCCGGCCCGTACCGCCTCCACCACGCCGGCCACCGAATTGACGCGGTAACGGACCGAGCCGGCCGGCACCATCTGCTTCATCCAGAGGGCGAGGTTGGTGTGGTCGAAGGACTCGTCCAGCCCGACCCAGGGGTGGCGGTCGGGATCGCCCGCGCCGTCCGTCGCGTCCAGATAGGCGGCGGCACCGTAAACGGCGAAGGCGAGGCCCGACACGGCGCGGCCGACCAGATTTTCCGGCGGGCTGCTGGTGGCGCGGATCGCCACGTCGGCCTCGCGCCGGGTCAGGCTGAGCGAGGCCTCCGCCGCCACCAGATCGACCCGCAGGTCGGGATGGCGGCGGCGGAAGGCGGCGATGTGGCGCGGCAGGACGTAAAGGGTCAGGATGTCGACGGTGGTCACGCGCAGGCTGCCGCTGATCCGGGTGTCGCGGCCGGACAGCAGCCGGTTGGCGGCGGCCAGATCCTCCTCCATCTTCTGCGCCACCCGCTGCATCTCGTCGCCGGCCGCGGTCAGCACATAGCCGCCGGGCAGCTTGTCGAACAGACGGGCGCCCATCGCCTCCTCCAGCGCGGTCACCCGGCGCAGGACGGTGCTGTGATTCACTCCCAGCACGCGCGCCGCCGCCGACAGCGAGCCGTGCCGCGCCACTGCCAGCAGATAGCGAAGATCATCCCAGTTGCTGCCACCTATCATTTATTCCCGCTCATTCCTGCATATGCTTTTTGCAAATCTCCCCAATTCGCGCTTACCAGAGCACAGGTTAGGGTCCCGACCAAGCGCGACCTGCGCGGCCCTTACGAGACCCGGCTTTCCCCTGATGTCCGAGCTGCTTCAAGATCCCTTCGTCCAATCCAGCGTGCTGCCGCTGCTGGCCGGCCTGATCCTGGTCGGCGCCCTGCACCTGCTGCGCCGTTCGCTGGCAGCGGCCGGCATCGCCGCCGGTTTCCTGGTCGTCTTCGCCATGGTCATCGGCCTGCCGGCCCTGCCGCCGCCGTCCAGCATGGGCAAGCTGTTCTGGGCCTCGGCCGTCGGATTGCTGCTGGGCGCCGCCGCCGATGCGGCCGGCGTGCGCGGCCGGGTTGCTTCGGCGGTGCTGGCGGTCTGGCTGGCCGCCTCGCTGCTGTGGATCGCGCTGCCCGCCCTCGATTCCGCGGTGGCGGTCGTCACCCTGGTCATCCTGCTGGGCACGGCAGCCTGTGTCGCTTTTGCCCGCGGTTCGGAAACCCATGGTTCCGAGGGGGGCGGTTCCGAGGGGGGCGGAAGCCCGACGGCGCCGGCCGCCTCGCTGCTGGCCCTGGCGCTTGCCGTCGGCGGCACGGCGCTGATCGGCTCGTCGGCCTCCATCGCCCAGATGGCGCTGGCGCTGGCGGCGTCGGCCGGCGCCTTCCTGCTGTGGAACTGGCCGGTGGAGCGCCATGGCTGGGGCCTGTCGGGCCGGGTCGCCACCGGCATCGCCGTGCTGCTGGCCGCCGTGCTGGCCCTGTTCACCCAGACCCAGGCCGCGGTGCTGCTGCTGGCCCTGCCGGCATTGCTGGCCGGCCATGTCCGCCGCTTTCTCCCCCAGGGCGACGGCCTGATCGGCCGCGCCGCTTCGGCGGCCGCCGTCACGGTGGTCGCGGTCCTTCCGGCGCTGGTCGCCATCGGTGCGGCCTATGCGCTGACCGGTGGCGAAGCCTCGCCCTACTGATCCTCCCTTTCCTCCATTCAATCCTGCCTTTCCCCGGAGTTGCGTTCATGAAGAAGACCCTGTTTGCCGCCGCCCTGTTCGCCGCGACCGCCATCGGTGCGGTTGCCCCCGCCTTCGCCGCCCCGGTCAGCTACAAGATCGATCCGGCGCACACGGCCGTCGCCTTCATCGTCAACCATGTCGCCTTCTCCAACGTGATCGGCCGCTTCAACACGGTCGGCGGCGACGTGACCTTCGACAAGGACGCCGTCGAGAAGAGCGTGGTGAACGTCACCATCGACACCGCCAGCGTCGACACCAACCATGCCAAGCGTGACGAGCACCTGCGCTCGCCGGACTTCTTCAATGCGAAGGAGTTCCCGAAGATGACCTTCAAGAGCACGAAGATCGAGAAGACCGGCGACAAGACCGGCAAGCTGCATGGCGACCTGACCATGCTGGGCGTGACCAAGCCGGTGGTTCTGGACATCACCTTCAACAAGGACGGCGTCAGCCCGGCCAGCAAGCTGGAGACCGCCGGCTTCTCCGCCCGCGGCACGGTCAAGCGCACCGATTTCGGCATGAAGTACGGCGCCCCGGCCATCGGCGACGACATCCAGCTGCTGATCGAGGTCGAAGCGGTCAAGTCCTGATCGCCGGTCCTGATCGTCGACAGCTTCCGGCTGTTGGAGTGGAAGGGGCCGGTTCGCCGGCCCCTTCGCCTATGTGCTGACTGGAAGGGAGGGACCGCGATGCCGCAGCTTGTGAACGGCGTCTGGGTGAAGGGCGACATCGCGGCCAGCGAGATCAAGGGCGGTGCCTTCCACCGCGAGCCGACCCGCTTCCGCGACTGGATCACGCCCGATGGGGCGCCGGATGCGGAGGGGCACCCCACCCTGCCGGCGGTGGCCGGGCGCTATCACCTCTATGTCTCCTACCTGTGCCCCTGGGCCTCGCGCACGCTGATCTTCCGCGTGCTGAAGGGGCTGGAGGGGGTGATCGGCCTGTCGATCGCCGAGCCGGTGCTGGGCGAGGACGGCTGGGTCTATGGCGAGGTGCAGGACGGCGGGCCGCGCATCGGCCGCTTCCGCCACCATTACAGCCTCTATACGGCGAGCGACCCGACCTACACCGGCAAGGTGTCGGTGCCGGTGCTGTGGGACCGGCAGGAAGGCCGCATCGTCAACAACGAGTCGGCGGACATCATCCGCATCCTGAACGGCGCCTTCGATGGGCTGACCGGCAACCGGCTGGACCTCTATCCCGAGCCGCTGCGGCCGGAGATCGACCGCTGGAACGATCTGGTCTATGCCAGCGTCAACAACGGCGTCTACCGCTGCGGCTTCGCCAAGTCGCAGGCCAGCTACGACGAGGCGTTCGACGGGCTGTTCGCCACGCTCGACCGGCTGGAGGAGCATCTGGCGGCCAGCCGCTATCTGGCCGGGGTCCATCTGACCGAGGCCGACTGGCGCCTGTTCGTGACGCTGGTGCGCTTCGACGCCGCCTATCACGGCGCCTTCAAGTGCAACCTGCGGCGGATCGAGGATTACCCGAACCTGTCGGCTTACCTGCGCGAGCTGTACCAGTGGCCGGGCATCCGCGACACGGTGAGGATCGGCGACATCAAGGCCGGCTACTACACCAACCCGGCGATCAACCCGACGCTGATCGTGCCGAAGGGACCGGCGCTGGACTTCGACCGCCCGCATGACCGCGACCGGCTGCCGGGCAAGGGCATCTGGCAGCGGGCGTGACACGGCGACGACAGGAAGGACGCTTTCCATGACCAGCACCGCAGATGGCTCCGACAATGTCCTGCGCCTGGCCCCGGCCTCCGGGGGCGCGGCGCGGCGGCTGGTCATCCTGCTGCATGGCGTCGGGTCGTCCGGCGCCGACCTGATGCCGCTCGCCCAGTCCTGGCGGCAGGCGCTGCCCGGCACCGCCTTCGTGGCGCCGGACGCGCCGCAGCCGTTCGACATGGGCAACGGGCATCAATGGTTCAGCATCGCCGGCGTGACGGAGGAGAACCGCCCCGCCCGCGTCGCCGCCGCCCTGCCCGTCCTGGTGGAGATGATCGAGGCCGAGCGGCTGCGGGCCGGCGTCGCCCCGGCCGACGTGGCGCTGGCCGGCTTCAGCCAGGGCAGCATCATGGCGCTGCATCTCGCCATGACCGCCCCGGAGCGATGCGGCGCGGTCCTCGCCTTCGCCGGCCGCATCGCGGCACCGGTTCCGGCACCGGACGGGGCGGGACGGCGGCCGCCGGTCCTGATGGTCGGCGGGGCGGCGGACAGCATCATGCCGCCCGCCGTGGTGCAGGCCGCCGCGGCGCATCTCCGCTCCGCCGGCTTTGCGGTGGAGGAGCATCTGCTGCGCGGCATGCCCCACACCATCACCGCCGCCGGGGCGCAGCTCGGCCTAAGCTTCCTGGAGCGCGTCCTGCCGTCGGCGTGACCGCCGCGGCCGGGTGAGCAGCACGGCGGCGGTCAGCAGCTGGCCGAGCGTCCAGAAGGCCGCGGCGGCGGCCAGCAGCGTCATCGACGGCCAGCATGCCGCCGCCACACGCAGCGTCGCCGCGAGGGCGATCAGCGTGACGGCGACCGTGGCGGCGGGCGGGAAGCGTTCCGGCTCCGCCTCGCGCTGAAGGGTCGTGCGGATCATCATGGCGCTGGCGAGGATACCGAGTGCGCCGATCCCCAGCAGGTGCCAGCCGGTGGCGGGCGGCAGGTCGGACAGGGTGGCGCCGGCGGTCAGCAGCCAGCCGGCGCCGAGGCAGAGATAGCCGAGATGCAGGCTGGCGATCTCCGGCCGGCGCAGCAGGAGATGCGGCTTCCAGCGGGCGAGCCGCAGCAGCGCGCTCGCGCCGGCCATGGCGGCTCCGGCGGCGCCCAGCGCGGGCAGCAGGCCGGCGGCGGCCGACAGCAGGCAGAGGGCGGCTCCGGCGATGCCGAGCGCTTCCAGCCTCGGCTGGACCCGGTGCGACAGGGTGATGCCCTGGCGGCGCAGGGCGCCGGCGGTGGCGGCGGGGATGACGCGCCCGCCCATGGTCAGCAGCAGCGTGGCGATCAGCAGGAGGCCGATGGGCCCGCCGCTGTTTGAGACGAGGCCCAGTTCATCGGCCCGGAACAGCGCCTCGGCAAGCAGGAAGGCGCCGATCAGCGGGCCGAACACGGCGTTGTGGCCGCTGCGGCTGGTGCGCAGGAAGGGCAGGCCGGCGACGGCGAACAGCAGCACGGGATAGGCGAGGCAGAGCGGCAGGGCGATTGCCGGCGGCAGCCCGGCCAGCAGGGCCAGCCGGCCGGCGAGCCAGGACAGGACGGCGACCGCCGCCATCAGGCGCGACAGCCGCGTCATCAGGAAACCGCCGACCACCGCCAGCGCATAGCCCAGCGTCATCTCGTGCCCATGGACCGCCGGCGACCAGCCGAGCGGCAGCAGGCCGCCGATCTGGGCCAGCCACAGCGGGACGGCCAGCGCGGCGTAGAGGGCCGCGGCCGGATACATCAGCCGGTGGGCGCTGGTGACGGGGGTGGGCATGGCGCGGGGGCTTTCGCTGGGGTGGTTCGGCCATTCTGGCGGCATGCTGGATTTCGCGCTTTGACCGGCAACAAAGTCGTGCACGAATGGCCGTGAGTGATGCACTGCGAGCCAGGACGACCGCCATGCCTCCGCCCCCCGATCCCGCCCTGCTGCGCGGCATGCCGCTGTTCGCCGGGCTGGGTGCCGATGCGCTGGCCGACGCGGTGGGGCTGGCGCGACCCCGGCTGCACCCGCGCGGCACCGCCATCTTCACCCAGGGGGAACCGGCGGCGGCCGGCCATGCGCTGATCGACGGGCGGGTGAAGATCGTCCAGACCGGCCCGGACGGGCAGCAGGTGGTGATGCGCTTCATCGGCCCCGGCGAGATGTTCGGGACTCTGGCGATCTTCACCGACGGGCTCTATCCGGCCGATGCCGTCGCGGTGGCCGATTGCGTCGAGCTGTCCTGGCCGGCCGCGGCGATGACCGAACTGATGGACCGCCATCCCATGATCGCCCGCAACGCGCTGTCGATCATCGGCGGCCGGCTGCGCGAGTTGCAGAACCGCCTGCGCGAGGTGGCGACCGAACGGGTGGAACGGCGCATCGCCCACGCCCTGCTGCGGCTGGTCCGGCAGGCCGGGCGGCGGGTCGAAGCGGGGGTGGAGATCGATTTTCCGCTGTCGCGCCAGGATGTGGCGGAGATGACGGGGACGACGCTGCACACCGTCAGCCGCACCCTGTCGGCCTGGGAAAGCCAGGGAATCGTCGAGAGCGGCCGGCAGCAGGTGGTGATCCGCAAGCCCCATGCCCTGGTCGCCATCGCCGAGGATCTGCCGCCGGTGCCCAAGCGGGAGTGACCGCCGCCCATTCGGCCGCCCATTCGATTAATCAGGCGGTTGTGGTGGCGCGAAGACGGCGGCCTGCCGGGAAGGCAGGGTGGCGGCCTGTCCCCGGTGCAGGAGCATGCCGATATGGAAGTCGCCGATATGACCATGGCCGCGCTGATGAGCGGCCGGCCGGCGGTGGTGCCGGTGCTGCTGCGCCATGGTCTCGCCTGCCCCGGCTGCGCCATGGCGCCCTTCATGACGGTGCGCGAAGCGGCCGAGGCCTATGGGCTGGAGCTTGGTCCCCTGCTGGACAATCTCACCGCCGCGGATCGGCATCCGGCCCTTTCGGCAGAGATCGGGTGATGACAGGCGTCGTTGCGAAATCGCCCATCCATAGCAACGAAGCTCCGATATCCGAGGTCCCGACCGTGGCGCAAGGATGTGTGCGGCGGGCGATTACGGTCCGCTGGTTTCGCTATTCTTCTTCGCCCGCTCCTTCTTCGCTTGATCGTGGTGCCACTTGATGGCGAAGAACATGCCCGTGCCCAGCACGATAATCTTGAACGGAAAGAAGACCAAAGGGAACCAATCATACATTTTGGACATCTCCAAGCTATGACGCCATCCATCGTCAGGGGGACCTGACGGCAGTCAGGCCGGGCGCGAATCTTCGTCTGCGGGCCGGGCAGCAGGCGGCTGGGTCGGCGCGGCTGTACCGAAACGGGCTTCCTCGGCCTTGTAGAAGTACTGGCTGGCCACCAGCCAGCCCTTCAACGGCCGCAAGGGCGGAATGCAGGTCAGCAACAGGAACGGCAGGGTCGTGACGAGATGCACCCAGTAAGGGGGCTCAAACTTTACCTCGATCCAGAACGCCAGGATGACCGTGGGAATGCAGGCGAAGCAGATGACGAAGAAGGCGGGACCATCAGCCGGATCGGCGTAGGAGTAGTCCAGACCACAGACCTCGCAGTGGGAGCGCAGCGTCAGGAAGCCGCTGAACAGGTGTCCCTGGCCGCAGCGTGGGCAGCGACCATGCAGGCCGGTGCCGAGAGGGGGAAGAGGCGTCCACTCCTGTTCGGATGACATCGCGTATTCCTTCGGGCGGCAATGGCAAGGAATGCATGCAGACAATGCATTATCTTATGCGCCATCAAGGCCTACAATGTCAACCTGAATGCATGCAGTGCGACGCCGAAATTCATACAGTCATGGAAAATCCCATCCACATACAATGTGATATTGTATGTCACTGATTGTACGGAATGAAAGGAAACATGCGCTTTCGTCCGCCAGCGCGCGGCGCTGGGGGCAAGGCTGCAGTCACAGTTCCAGCCGCCCTTCATCGTTTCACGGAGCTGCGGTTCCGCTGGATCGATAACGTCCGATTTCCGGACTGCCAAGCGGTCTATCCGCTCCGGCGTTTGTGCTGGAGCAAAGATGAGGAGCGGCGATCCGGGGTACAGCGGGGCATGGCGATCCTGCCGCTTCCCCATGCCCCAGACGGACGATGATACCGACCACCACCGCCCCAACCGCCCAGGCCGATACCGACCAAGCCGAACCGGTTCTCGATCTCCGCGCCATCCCGCCCTATCAGCGCCACCAGCTGATCTTCGCGTCGGTGCAGGATCTGACGCCCGGCGACGGCTTCTCGCTGGTCAACGACCATGACCCGCGTCCGCTGCACCACCAGCTGCTCAGCCTGTTCGGTGCCGGATTCTCCTGGGAATACCTCCAGCGGGGCCCCGAGGTCTGGCAGGTCCGCATCGCCCGGCCCGAGGGGGCGGCGGCGACCAGCCTGCGCGTGCGCGTCGACCGCAACGGCGACGTCACGGTCGCGGCGGCCGACGCGCGGCTGGGGCCGGACGGCAGCGGCGCCTCGGTCTGCGAGGTGACGGACGTCCCGCCCGGCACGCTGGAGGGCGACGTGCTGGCGCTGCTGCAAGGGGTGATCCCGCCGGCCGGCGTGGTCAGCATCGCGTATGAGCGGCTGCTGGCCCGGCGCAACGGGTCCTGCTGCGGCGGCATGTGCGGCTGAGCACCCTCTGGGCCAGAAGGTCAGGGTTGCGGCAACCATTCCCGTCCCGCCCGGTTCTGTGTGTGAGGCATCGCCGCTTCGCACACGCCGGATCAGGAGACAGCCATGGACCGCAAGGACGACACCGTCACGCCGCAGGACCCGCGCGGCAAATATCCGCGCCCGCCCTTCAACGGCCAGTCGCAGCCCTGGCCGGGGCTGGCACGCGACATGGACCCGCCGCCCGACCATGGCGAGACCAGCTACAAGGGCTCCGGCCGGCTGGCGGGGCGCAGGGCGCTGATCACCGGCGGCGATTCCGGCATGGGCCGGGCCGCCGCCATCGCCTATGCCCGCGAGGGCGCCGACGTCGCCATCAACTATTTCCCGACCGAGGAGCCGGACGCCCAGGACGTCGTCGCCCTGATCGAGGAGGCCGGCCGCAAGGCGGTGGCGATCCCCGGCGACCTGCGCGACGAGGCCTTCTGCCGGAAGCTGGTGGACGATGCGGTCGCCGGGCTGGGCGGGCTGGACATCCTGGTCTGCAACGCGGCGCGCCAGCAGGCCTTTCCGTCGATCCTCGACGTCAGCAGCGAGGAGTTCGACGCGACGATGAAGACCAACATCTATGCCCCCTTCTGGATCATCAAGGCCGCCCTGCCCCACCTGACGCCGGGATCGGTCATCATCGGCACCACGTCGGAACAGGCCTACGACCCGACGCCGGATTTGTACGCCTATGCCCAGACCAAGGCGGCGACGATGAACTACGTCAAGTCGCTGGCCAAGCAGCTGGCGGAAAAGGGCATCCGCGTCAACGGCGTGGCCCCCGGACCGATCTGGACCCCGCTTCAGGTCAGCGGCGGCGCCAGCCAGGAGAAGCTGAAGCAGTTCGGCAGCCAGACCCCGTTCGGCCGTCCCGGCCAGCCGGCCGAACTCGCCAGCATCTATGTCCAGCTCGCCGCGGAGGATGCCAGCTTCACCACCGGCCATGTCTATGGCGCCGCGGGCGGCAGCGGCCAGCCGTAACGGGGGCCGGCCCTATCCCATCATGTCCTCGCCGGACCGTTGGCGGCTGGATTGGGCGCTCCTTGCCCCGGCGATATCCGACGGCAGGGCGGCACAGAGATCGAATCCGGCCAGCAGACCCAGGCTGAGGAGTGACGTGGCGGCGGTGATGCAGAGGATGGTCATGGGATCGCTCCGTCCGAAGAGGCTCACATCTCGGTGCCGTCCATTTGCCCGAGGGCGGTTGGCGGCGTTGGAGCGATCCTGGGCGAATTTCAGTCCCGCTGCTGTGAGGGGCGCCACAGGCCGGTTCAAGTCGGATCGCTCCTTGAGCCGGCCGGCGGTCTTATAATAAAATCCGCCACCTGATATTTTTAAGTCCTTAGATTTGTAAGGAATTCCGATGGTGGATACTGCACCAACTCTGAACGGCGTGCTCGAGACCGGCCTCTATGTGGACGACCTTGCAAAGGCTCGTGCCTTCTATGAGGGCATCGTTGGCCTGCGGGCGATGTCCCTGAGCGACCGGCTCGCCGCCTATCCCGTCGGACCACGGAGCGTGCTGCTGCTGTTCCAGAAGGGGCTGACCGACCAGCCGCTCGACACGCCCGGCGGGACGATCCCTCCGCATGGCGGGAACGGACAGCTTCATTATGCGTTCGCCATCTCGGCCGATCAGGTGGATGGCTGGCTGGCAAGGCTCGCGGACCATGACGTCGCGGTCGAAGGCGACGTGTCCTGGCGCAAGGGCGCGCGCAGCATCTATTTCCGCGATCCCGACGGGAATCTGCTGGAACTCGTGACGCCCGGGCTGTGGGAGAATTACTGACGGACGCTGGCGGAAAGTTGTTTACGGTGGCGCAACGATGCCGGACCCGCCCGCCGGCATGCTGGCTTCAACGCCGCCCAATCAAGGGCGGCACCGGTTGGAGACAGCATCATGACCAAAATTGCCCTCAACACCGCGCTCTACCGCGACCACCATGCCAATGTCGGCCAACTGGTCGGCCGCATCGAGGCGCTGCTTGCCTCACGCTCGGTGGAAACCGACCCGGCGGCGCTGATCGCCACGGTACGGGAGCTGTTCGGCATCTTCGCCGTCCACCTGTCGCTGGAGGACAGCGCGCTCTATCCCCGGCTGCTGGCCCATCCGGACGCCGCCTTGCGCGGCACGGCGGCGCGGTTCCAGGCGGAGATGGGCAATCTGCGGGCGCGGTTCGACCAATACCGCACGCGCGTTTCCGGTCATAGCGTGCGCCAGTCGATGGCGGGCCGTGTCACTGATCGAGCGGGCGCCGTGCCACGCGCTGGAGTTGATCAGGCCACGTCGCATACGCACCGCTTCTTAACTGTTTTGTGCAACCGGCGGCGATCGATACACGATGAGCCATCTTCTCCATGCCTATTGGTTTGCCCGTGGAGGAGCGCAACAGGTTGACCGCCCCCACGCTCACCCTCAGAGATCACGTGCTGCCTCACTGCGCCGTCCTCGCCCCTCACCTCCATCATGACCCGCCACTTCATCGCGCCCTTGGCTCGCTGACATCCGAGCGCCCTCCGCCATTCGCCCCCAGGTTTGCGACGGCTTCATTTGCCACGGCGGCACGAGCGGCGGAGGAATGACCCATGTATTTATCTTTTATTAACAGGCCGGCACCGAGCATGGTCGTACACCCACAGTTTCCCCGGCCGCCGATCCGGCCCAACAGGTGAGAGCACGCCCGGTTCATGCAATCGATGCATCCCGCCGCGATTCCTGCTGCGGACAGCGCGAGGGTCGCGCGGTGACTGGCAGGCGTTCCAACGGCGTGCTGCGCGTCGCGCTGTTCGAACCTTTCGCCATAGATGCCGAGTGGGCCGAGCGCGAACTGTCCTTGCGAATGCTGTCTGCCCTGGGCGCCAAGGGCTGGGAAGCCGCCATGGTCCGTCGCGCGGCGGAGATCGAGAGTTTCGATCCCGATCTGGTCATGTCGCTGCATCCCCAGGTCGCGCCGAAGCTGACCGGGCACCTGACCATGGCGTGCGACTGGAACCCGCCGCAGCTTCACGCCTCGCACCGCTTCTTCGCCCAGAACGAACGGTCGTATGACGGCTGGCTCACCGCCAATGAGGGGATGCGGCGGCGGATGGCGGACCTGTTCTGGCCGACCGCGCGCCCGCTGCTGACCGCCCCGATGTATCCCAGCTCTCCCGCACTGGCGCTGGAACCGAGACTGGGTCCGGACAGCCGGCTGTTCTACATCGGCTCCAACTGGGACGGCAGGCGCTTTCCGCTGATGCTGAGCCTGCTGGCAAAGGAGGGCGTGCTGGCGCTGCATGGCCGCCGCGACCGGTGGGAGTATATGGCCGATGCCTTCGCCGGCGAGTTGCCGTTCGACGGGCATTCGGTGATCGAGCGTGCCAACGCCTGCGGGATGGGGCTGTGCCTGCATCTTCAGCCGCATGTCGAAACCGGCATCCCGAACATGCGCATCTTCGAACTGTCGGCCGCCGGGGCGCTGACCATCGCCGGCCATCATCCCTTCATCATGGAGGCGTTCGGCGACAGCGTCCTTTATGTCGACACCGCCGCCGGCGAACTGGAGACGGCCGAGCAGATCCTCGCCCATGTCGCCTGGGCGCGGGCCAACCCGGCGCGCGGCCGGGCGATGGCGCGGGACGCGCAGGCGATCTTCCTGGAGAAATTCAGCCTCGAGGTGCTGTTCGATCCCCTCCCCGAGCTCGTGGCCGACGCCCGGCCGAGGCTCGGCCTGACGCCGGCCCGCAGCGGAGCGCCGCCGGTTCCCGTCGATCTGGTGCTGCCGGTGGAGGAGGACGGGTGGGACGACGCTCTCCAACGGCTGGAAGCGGTGGCCGGGCAGACGGCCGGCCCTGTCGGCGTGGTGCTCGTCCTGCCGGACGGCATGCGGGAGACCGTGCCGGACAGGCTCGTCCGCCGGCTTGCCTCCCTGCGCGTCCTGGCGATGGCGACCGCTCTGCCGTCGGGATCCCGCCTGTGGGCCGGTCTGCGGGCCGCGGAGGCCGGGTGGGTCGGCATCCTGCCGCCCGGGGCGCGACCCTTTCCCAACCATGTCGCGGCGCTGCTGGCCGCGGCGCAGGACCTCGGCGTCGACGCCGTCCATGGCGGGGCGCTCCAGCCGATGCTGCCGGAGGAGATGGTGGAGCTTTACCAAGCGGAACTGCGGCCGACCGCCATCGGCTTCGACGCCATCGACGCCACCAGCCCCGCATCCACCGCGGCTACCCTGCATCCGGCGAGCCTGCTGGTGCGGCGGGAGCGTCTTAAGGCCATCCTGCGCCGCGATCCGGAGCTTGGCGGCGCGGCGGCGGCCTTCCTGGCCCATCGGGTCGCCGCGCAGGCTCCCCTGGGATGCAGCGGCCTGCTCACCCTGCGCGCCGCCGAGCGGGCGGATGCCGGGCTGGCGGCAGAGCAGGAGCGGCTTTGCCGCCTGACAGCCCTCACGCCCGCTCCGTCCACTGCCACGGCCGCACCGTCGCCGCCTCCGGAGCAGGTGACCTGCTACTTCGACTTCGATCCGAAATTCGCCGCGCGCCTGCCGCGCCTGTGCCGGGATGCGGACTTCGCGGCCCTTCCCGGCGACCGGCCCATCTACCTCTACGGCGCGTCGCGCGGCGGGCGCATCCTGCAGATGGCGCTCGGCAAATGGGAAAACCTGACGCTGGCCGGCTTTCTGGACGGGATGCGCAAGGGCAAGGCGTGGGACCTGACCGTGACGACACCGGAGGCCGTCGCCGACGTGCTCCGCGATGCGACGGTCATCATCTCCAGCCAATATGTCTCGGAGATCGCCAAGCGCCTGCTGCGGGTCGGTATCGCCGATCCCTACAACGCCTACCCGTTCATCGTGCAGCATATCCGGTCGGAGGCCCAGCGGAAGGCCCGGTCGGAGGTGGAGCAGCAGTTGCAGGACGCATCCGTGCATCCGTCCGAAGAGCCATCCCGCCGGGGCTGAAGAGGAGTGGGACCATGCGCGTCGGCGTCTACAGAGGGTTTCCCGCATCGGCGGGAGGTGGCTTCCAGTACGAGGCGTCCCTGCTGGACGCCCTGTCGGACCTGACCCCGCAGGTCCTCTATGATCTGGTCTGCGTCAATCCCGCGGGGGAAAGCCTGCGCGGGATCCTGCAGTCCCGCCATCTCCATTACGGCCGGATGCCGATCCTGCCGCTGGGCGATCTGGACATCCAGCAGGGGCCGCCCGAATCCTATCTGTCCACCGATGGCGAGGGTGGGCGCCCGCCACCCCCGACGGAAGAGATCGTGCTGAACACCGCCATGGGACGGGCCCTGCGCGAGGAAGACGTCGACCTTCTGCTCACCCTCCACCCGTCGCTGATCGGGCCGGAGGCGCTGATCCCCTTCATCGTGCCGATCCATGACCTGCAACACCGCCTCCAGCCGGAGTTCCCCGAAGTCAGCGCCGACGGAATCACTGCCCTGCGGGAACAGGCCTACCGGACGATCTGCCGCTACGCCACCCTGGTTCTGGTCGATTCCGAGGCGGGACGGCAGGACGTGCTTCGCTTCTACGGCGACCTGATCGACGGCGACCGCATCCGGGTGCTGCCCTTCTTTCCGCCGGTCCGCCGGTCCCGCCCACCGACGGAGAGGGACCTCGCCAGGGCCCGGACTCGGTACGGCCTGCCGGAGCGTTATTACTTCTATCCGGCGCAGTTCTGGATGCACAAGAATCACCGCCTGATCGTCGAGGCCCTCGCCCGTCTTGCCGATGATGGCGACGCCGCCGTCAGGGTGGTGTTCGCCGGAAGCTACACGGAGAAATGGCGGGCGCGGAATTTCATCGATGTGATGGCCCTGGCGGACAGGCTGGGGGTACGCGACCGTATCCACTATCTCGGCTTCGTACCCGACCGCGACATGCCGGCGCTCTACAGCCTGTCGGCCGGGCTGGTCATGCCGACCTTCTTCGGTCCCACCAACATGCCGCCGCTGGAAGCCTGGAGCTTCGGCCGGCCGGTCATCGTCAGCGATCTGCCCAGCATCCGCGACCAGCTCGGCGACGGCGCCCTCTACATCGATCCGCGCGATGCGGCCTCGCTGGCCGGCGCCATGCGCAGGCTGTGGCATGACGACGCCCTGGCGGCGACCCTGGCCGCCAACGGCGCCCGCCGCCTTGCCGGCTACCGGCATGAGGATTTCCTGGCGCTTCTGCGGAGCATCCTGGATGAAGCGGTGGATCGTGTCCGCACCCGCCGCACTCCCGCCTATCCGATCGCATGGCCGCAAGAAGCCGGGGGAGTGGGGTGATGGGCCTGTTCAGCGGCATCTACGGCGACCATGCCGCTGCCCGGCCGGGCACCCGGACCTACGACGACCCGCGGGTGGTGGCGAGGCTGGTGGAGGCGCGGTCGGCGTTCCGCTGGGACGGGGTGCTCGCCCCCCTGTACCAGCAGCTTGCCGCCGCACTCCTGGCCGCAGCGACGCGCGGGGGAGGCTTCGACGGCCGGCTGAGCGTCTGCGATTTCGGTGGCGGGCTGGGAAACGGGCATGCCGTGCTGTCCGCCATCCTGGGCGAGGCCGTCCGGCTGGAGTGGGACGTGGTGGAAACCCCGGCCCTGGCGCAGGCCGGCAATGAGCGCTTCGCCGGCGGCGGCCTGCGCTTCCATGACTCGCTCGACGCGCTGGAGGGTCGGGTCCACGACCTGATCCTGGTTTCGGGCGTGCTGCAATATCTGCCCGATCCGCAAGCGGTTTTCGCCCGGCTGGCGCACCGGCCGCACCGCCACATGGTGATGAACCGCTTTCCCGTCCGGCAGGCGGCGGAGCCGGTGGCCGCCGACCTCTGCACGGTGCAGGATCTGGCGCTTCTCCAGCCCGGGGTGTCGGTGCCGCACTGGTGCTTCTCCGAGGAGCGTTGGCGTCGCATCATCGGCGCCACGCACGCCACCGTCATGCGCTGGAGCGATGATTTCGACGGGCGGCACGGGCTGGACGACGGCAGCGAGCTGTCGTTCATCGGCATGCTGCTGTCCCGCCATCCCGCCCCAGGGCCCGCCCCAGAGCCCGCCCCGAGCCCCGCACCAGCCTGGATGCCGCCGCCATGATCGAAACCATCGACCATGACGGCCGCACCCTGGCGATCATCGTCCGCGCCGAATTCCGCGAGCCGGGCATCACCTTCTTCACACCGTCCAGCTTCTCGCAGCAGCTGGCCTTCATGCGCCACCCCGCAGGAAAAGCGATCACAGCGCACCTGCACAACCCGGTGCATCGGGAGGTCGATTACACCCAGGAGGTTCTGCTAATCCGGCGCGGGCTTCTGCGGGTCGACTTCTACGACGGCGACCGGACCTATCTGCACAGCCGGCTTCTGCGGGCCGGCGACGTCATCCTTCTCGCGTCGGGCGGACACGGTTTCCAGGTGATCGAGGAGGTCGAGATGGTCGAGGTCAAGCAGGGGCCCTTCGCCGGTGCCCCCGACAAGAGCTGCTTCGACGGCGCCGGCCCCGAGCGGATCGTGATGGAACAGTGAGCGCCGCCAGCCGGCAGGGAAAGGACAAGTCTCCGTGATCGTCGTGAGCGAGCCGTTGCTGAACGGCAGGGAACTGGATTACGTCCGTGAAGCGGTCGAGACCGGCTGGATCTCCTCGGAAGGCCGGTTCATCGCGGAATTCGAGCGCCGCTGGGCCGAGTATTGCGGCGCGGCGCATGGCGTGGCCATGTCCAGCGGCACCGCCGCCCTCCAACTCGCCATGCGCGCGCTCGATCTGGAGCCGGGGTCTGAGGTCATCCTGCCGAGCTGCACGATCATCTCCTGCGCGGTGGCGATCATCGAGGCCGGCTGCGTGCCCGTGCTGGTCGACAGCGACCCGGAAAGCTGGTGCCTCGACCCCGATCAGGTCGCGGCGAAGATCACGCCGCGCACCCGTGCCATCATGCCGGTCCATCTCTTCGGCCATCCCTGCGACATGACCCCGCTGTGGGAACTGGCGGAGCGGCACGGGCTGCACATCGTCGAGGACGCCGCCGAGGCGCACGGTGCCGAATACCGTGGACGCCGTTGCGGCGGGCTGGGAACGCTCGGCTGCTTCAGCTTCTACGCCAACAAGATCGTCACCACCGGCGAAGGCGGCATGGTCGTCACCAACGATCCCGCCCTCGCCGACCGGCTGCGCTCGCTGCGCAACCTGTGTTTCCGCCGCGACCGGCGCTTCCTGCACAGCGAACTGGGCACCAATGCCCGGCTGACCAATCTCCAGGCCGCCATCGGTCTGGCCCAGGTCGAGCGCATCGGCGACCATATCGCCCGCAAACGCCACATCGCCGCGCAGTATGGCGCGCGGCTGGCCGGACTGCCGCTCGCCTTGCCGGTCGAGCGCCCCTGGGCGCGCAGCGTGTACTGGATGTACGGGATCGTGCTGGATGACGCGGTGCCGTTCGACGCGGCCGAATGCGCGCTCCGCCTGCGCGCGCTCGGGGTGGACAGCCGCCCCTTCTTCCTCGGCATGCATGAACAGCCGGCCCTGCTGGAGCGCGGCCTGTTCCGCGGGGAGCGCTATCCGGTGGCGGAAAGGCTGGCGCGGCGGGCGCTGTATCTGCCGTCCGGCCTCACCCTGTCCGACACCGATCTGGAACTGGCGGCCGACGCGGTGCGGGAGGTGCTGGCATGAGCGGCATTTTCGGACCCGCCTACGCGGCGGTCTATGACGCGCTGTATGGCGAGAAGGATTATGCGGGCGAAACCGACCTGATCGCGCGCCTGTTCGCCCTGCATGCGGACGGCCCCGTCGCGAGCGTGCTGGACCTCGGCTGCGGGACCGGTGGGCATGCCCTGCCGCTGGCGGCGCGTGGGCTGCGCGTGACGGGGGTGGACCGTTCCCCGGCCATGCTCGCCCGCGCCCGCGTGAAGGCGGCGGAGATCACCTCAGCGGCCGTCGCCCCGCCCGAGTTCATCGAGGCCGATGTCCGGACGCTTCGCCTTGGTCGGGTCTTCGATGCCGCGATCATGATGTTCGCCGTGCTCGGCTATCAGCAGGACGACGAGGCGCTGCTGGCCACGCTGGCCGCGGTCCGGCGCCATCTGCCGCCGTCCGGCCTTTTCCTCTTCGACATCTGGTACGGCCCCGCCGTCCTCGCCCAGCGGCCGGGAGATCGGGTGCGGATGATTTCCCAGGCGGACGGGCGGATTCTCAGGACCACGCGGTCGGACCTCGACATCCGGGCCCAGATTTGCCGGGTCGACTTCCATGTGCTCAGGCTTGCCGGCGACCGGATCGTCGGCGAGGACCGGGAGACGCATGCCATGCGCTTCTTCTTCGACCGGGAACTCGGTCTGGCGCTTGCCGCCTGCGGTTTCCGGCTGGAGGCGCTCCGTGCCTTTCCGGACGTCGGCCGCGAGCCGGACGAAACGACATGGACCGTGATCGGTGTCGCGCGCGCCCTGCCGTGACGCCGGTCAGCCCGCCGCCGCGCCGGCGCCGGGGAAATAGGTGGACAACTCGGTACCGAAAATCCGGTCGGCCAGCGCCCGTTCCTCACCGGTCAGCAGGGTGGCGTAGCAGTCGCGATGGCCTTTGTTGACGAAGCGGCGCCCACCTTCATAGCTGCGCGCGAGTTCCGGCCGGTAGAAGACGCCGGTGCGCCGGTTGCGGACCTCCTCCGCCTCCAGCGCGGCCATCGCCGCCATCCCGCTGCGTTCGACCGCCATCGCCTGCCGCTCGGCCGGAACCGGCAGGTCGAGGAAACGCAGGATGGCCGCCAGTTCACGGCTGGGGTGGTCGACCAGATCGGTGTAGGTGACGAGATGCACCGGGATTTCGCTTTGGTCCATCCAGGAACGGACATGCCGCAGCCAACTCCCGGCAACCTCGAACTCCTCCCCGCCGGTCGCCAGCCAGCGATGGACGAAGTGACGGAACGTGGTGCCGTCGGTCGGATTGCCGTCCCCGTCGGCGCCGGTCATGCCGGGGTTCAGGAACCGGCGGTAGTCCCACGCCGACATCATGACGTCGACGGGGTGACGGATCAGATACACCGCCTTGGCCGTCCGCCGGACGCCGGGTCGGCCCGGTGCGAACGGGAAATGCGACTTGATGATCCGCCGCCCCTCCGGAGCGGCGAACCGCAGCGCCGGCCATGCGTGGATGTCGATCACGTAGGTCTTTTCGAGGTCGCCGATGTCAGCCACGTCGCCGAACAGGCAATGGAACATCAGGAATCCGAGATATGTCACTCCCGACTTCGGGAAGGCCGAAAGACTGATCAGGTCCCGCATGGATCGCCACCTCTCCACACCAGCTTCCAACCTCTCCCGACATCCTAAAAGAGAATAATATCAAAATCTACACAACCGAATTATCCGTCCAGTCTTCGCAAGAACCGGAAGATAACATTCATTTCTACAATCTCAAATTGCGATATCATCGTGTAGGATAATTCAGCCGCTGCGTTTCCGATAATTAATTATACGGGGCGGAATTTCCCTGATCCATTGAAATGCATAAAATGCTAAGCTTTTGGTGTTTTCCATCGTTGTGAAGGTGGACGAGGATACGGATGATCCGACCGGCATCGTCATTCCCAGGCGACACGACTGAGGAGGAAAACGGGTTCGACGGGTTCGCCGTCGGGAATTGGCGGGAGGAGATCCGCCGGTCCACCCTGTCCCATTACCATCATCGGATGGGTTTGGCGCTGGAGGCTTCTGGAGACCGCGATGCCGCCCTGAGGGCGTACGGACTGGCGGTGGCGGTGGATCCGGGCCGTTACGCGTCCGTGCTGCGCCTTGGCCGCCTGCTGCAGGAGGCCGGCGACCTGGAGCGCGCGCACTCCGTTCTGGCGCATGTCGATCCGGCCCATGGCGACGACCCGGATGCCCTGGCACGGGCGCTGGTCGACGAGGCGGAGGCCGCCAGGGACGACGGAATGACCGACGACGCGCTCGCCCTCATGGCCCATGCCATCGCCGTCAGCCCATGCGCCGCCTCCCATCTGCCCGATCTCACCGTCGAACTGGCCGGCCAGCTCCGCAACCGTCATGAGGATGCCTTGCACTGGTGCGACCTTGCGGCTCCCCATGCGCTGGACCTCTACGGCCTCCACCATCAGCGGGGCTTTTCCCTGCTTCTGCTGAACCGGCCGGACGAAGCGAGGCAGGAATTGGCGGCCTCGATCATGCTGGCGCCGGACCGGATACCGTCCTGGTATGTGCTCGGCCAATATCATCGGCTCCGCTTCGAAACCGAAGCCGCACTGGCGGCTTACCGGTGCGTTTGGGAAAGCGACCACGGTCTGCGCTGGTGGGCCGGTCTGATGATCGCGCAGACACTGCTGTCTGACGGCCGGCTTGGTGAAGCGATGGCCGCCTGCGACGCCGTCCGCCTGCGGAATCCCGATATGGAGTGGGCGATCATGATCCGGGGACTGGTGCAAATCCATGCGGGAGACCTCAACGAGGCTGCCCGTGCCTTCGACGGGGGCCGGCTGAACAATCCCGATACGGCAAGGGGACGCGTCTTCCGCGGCATACTTAGGCTTGCATGCTGCCGGCCACAGGCGGCGCTGGAGGATTTCGACGGCGGGCGCGGGGACTTCGTTTGCCTTGCCCTGCCCCGCCTCGGGCGGGCGCGGGCGCTGTTGGAGTTGGATGAGGAGGAGGAGGCATGCCGCTTGATAGGCTTGGCGGTGAAGGAGGAGGGCCAATGGGTCGCCGCCACGCTGCGGCTGCTGGGATCGCTCGGGCAGGCACTGGTTCCGCTCGTCGCCATCGTGGGGGGCGAAACCTCTCCCAAGGTCGCCATCGGTGAAATGCCGAATTGACGACGGACGCATTGACGATGGACGCACTCGCCCCGCTACCCACCGCCATACCCGGCGACCCGACGGTGCTCGACACGCCCTTCTCGGTTTTCAACATCGAGCTGACCAACCGCTGTCCCTTCAGATGCGTCATGTGCGCGCGCACCGGCAACATGACGCGCCCGCAGGGGATGATGGACTTCGGCCTGTTCCGCAAGGTGATCGACGAATATGTCCAGGAGAACCCGAAACAGGCGGCGAAGGCCGATTGCTGGCTCCACCATTTCGGCGAAAGCCTCGTTCATCCGGATTTCGACCGCTTCGTCGCCTATGCCTCGGCACGCGGCGTGTCCGCTGCCCTGTCGCTGAACCCACTGATGCTGAAGCGGCCGACGGCGTTGGCGCTGCTACGTGCCCGTCCTGCCAAGCTCTATCTATCGATCGACGGCCATGACGATGCGTCGTTCGAACGCATCCGCGGCGTCGCAGGTGCCTATGACACCTCGGTCCGCAACCTGCTCGATTTCCTGAAGCTCAAGAAGTCCTTCAAATCCAAGGTCCAGGTCATCGTGTCGATGATCGATTTCGGCCTGAACGGCGACAGCATCGCCCGGAAACGGGACTACTGGTCGAGCCTCGACGGGGTCGACGCTTTCTTCGCCAAGGAGTTCGTCACCTGGGACGGCAACGCGCCGGACGTGAACATCCTTGCCGGCAACCGGCCGCCGCCGCAGGACCACGTCACCTGCCGCTTCCCCTGGAGCAGGTTGACCGTTACCTGGGATGGCGATGTCGTGCCCTGCTGCTACGACTATGACAAGCGCTATGTGCTGGGCAACGTGGCGACGCAGTCGCTGAGGGAGATCTGGAACGGCGGGCCCATGCGGTCGCTGCGCCGGGAATTCCTCGACAACCGTGTCTCCAATCCTCTGTGCCAGAATTGCGATTACCTTCGGGCCTGACCCGCATCCGCCCCCATACGCAAAGCCACGACACGCAAAAAGGACGCCGCCGATGTCTGCCGAACTAGAGGATCTGGTTCCTCTCTTCCGTGCTGGACGCGCCCTGGCCTGGGACCATCACCGCCAGCAGCAGCGTTCGGCGGAGCGTCAGCTTCTGCTGACCGCCCGCGCTCTGGGCGAGTCCCTGCGCGCGCGCAAGAGCATTCCCCACCTGTCCGACGTCGAGTTCACGGTGTTCTCGCAGACCGGCGAGGACGGCATCATCGAATGGCTGATCCAGAACCTTCCAGTCCGCTCCGAGAGCTTCATCGAGTTCGGCGTACAGGACTATACGGAGAGCAACACCCGCTATCTGATGCGCAACCGCAACTGGCGGGGGCTCGTCCTCGATGCGAATGTGACGCACATCGAGGCGATCAGGAACGACGGGATCTATTGGAAGCACGATCTGGTCGCAGAATCGGCGTTCATAACGAAGGAAAACGTGAATGACCTGCTGTCACGCAGCGGCCATGGCAATGAAATCGGTCTGCTGAGCATCGACATCGACGGCAACGACTATTGGGTATTCGATGCGCTCGACGTGGTTCGTCCGGACATTGTGATATGCGAATACAATGCGGTCCTGGGCGACATGCATGCTTTGACGATCCCATACGATCCTGCATTCCAGCGCTCCATCGCTCACCCTTCCTGGCTTTATTTCGGCGCCTCGATCCGGGCGCTCGAACAGGCGGCGGCGCGCAAGGGCTATGTGCTGGTCGGCAGCAACGGGGCCGGGCACAACGCCTTCTTCGTCCGTGGCGAGCTTGCCTCCCATCTGTCGATCGGGGACCGGAGCGCACGCCCCTCCCTCTTCCGGGAATCCCGGGCCGAGGACGGGGGCCTGTCCTATGTGGGGGGAGTGGAGCGGGCCGCCCTGATCGCGGACATGCCAGTGCTCGACCTGGAAACCGGCCGGACGGCATCGCTGGTCAGCCATGGACAACTTTACAGCCGCGACTGGCAGGCCCGGATGGGAGGCCGCCGCGGGTGACTGCGCGCTCTTTCCAACCGCTTCGCCAAGGTGAAGGGCATCAGCCCGGGGGAAGCAGGCCCCGGGCGCAGGCACGATCCAGCAGGTTCTTGACCGAGGCTGCCGCCCAGTTGCGCCCGCCGCGCGGTGTGGTCTCCCGCATCGCCTCCAGTTGGGCGCCGATGGCCCGCAGCGATAGCTTCGGGTTGGCCCGGCCGATGCCACGCGACAAGACGCCAAACCGCTCCCTTGCCTTGTGCCCTGTGATCAAGGCTGTCATGGAAGCAGGTCGCACTGGGACAGTGACCGCACCGCTCAGGATTGTTCGCTTGTTTTCAATGGGATGAAGCAGCCGCGGAAGCTCGCAGGGCGGACTTTTCGCACGAACTGCGGGCATTTCATTCTGCCGGAGCGGAAATGCGGTCCTGAAGGGGGTGCCGGGAGGGTCTGAAGGACGGAACGTGTCCACCGATTCCGGTGTGAGTCCAGTGATCCTGGGCAAAAATTCAGCCGCTTTCCGTGATTTCTGGAGCCTGCCCAGCGATCCCGGAAAACCGACACCTGAGGGTCCATCGGGGGATAAAGCCCTGATTAAGTGCATTATCAGGCGGTTATCAAAAGCCAGATTTTCCTGATGTCGATGTCAGTGCAGTTAGCAAAGATCGCTGCAACCATCTATCCTGGCGCGGCTTTTCCGGAGCCGCGATGATCCTCCTCTCTCTCCTCCCTGCCCTGCTCGCCGCCGAACGCGCGCTCGGCCGCCTCGACCAGGCGCTCGCCGAGCCGGCGCGGCGCCGGCGCCTCGCCGCCGATGCCGCCCGCCGCGCGGCCGCCGCGGTGATCCGGCTCGACGGCCACCGCCTCGACGCCCACGACTTCCAGCGCGCCCTGGCCGCGCCGGAGCACGCCCGGGGCGAGGCTGCCCGCGCCGCCCTGCTGGTGCCGCTGTTCGCCCAACTGCCGGCCGGCCTGACCACCACTCTGCCGCCGGAGTGTGGAACCGTCCAGCCTAAGGTGCTTCCAACCGCAGAGGAGGCCCCGGCCGATGTCGTGGCCGCGGTGCGCGCCTCGATTGCCGCACTGGAGGAGATTGATTTCAGGGACGGTGAAGGCCTGAAGGAGCATGAAGGCGACGCCGCCGTCGCTACCCCACCGCCGCTGCTCACGCCCTGGACCCGACCCTGGCTGGACGAGTTGCACCGGCGCTGGAGCATCGCCCAGGGTGGCCGCCCGGTCGGTCTCGGCGAGGCCCGCGCCGCCGATGCCGGTCCGGCGCTGGAGGCGGTGGCCGAGGCCCTGGATGCCGCGCCCGGCCTGCTCGGTGCGGCGGCGGCGATCCGCGCTCTGGCGTTGCGGCCCGACCCGGGAGCGCCGCAGCGCCGCGGTCCGGACGACGATGCCGAGAGCGCCGCCTTGCGCGCTGCGGTCGCGGCGGAGCGGCCGCCGACCTCCTGGTGGAGCGTGGTGGTGTGGCTCGCCGCCCCCGACCTGATCCGCGAGGCCTGCCGCCTGCATCATGCTGGACCGCCGCTGACGGCGGCCCTCGCCCGTGACGTCACCGGCTACCGGCTCGCCCTGGCCGGGACCGAGGGCGCCTGGACGCGCTGGGTCCTCGACGGCATTCCCGAGCTGGTGGCGCATGAATTGGAACGGCTGCGTCACCTCGATCTGCTGCAGGAGCAGTGGGAGGCGCGGCTGGCCGCCACGCCGCGGCGCAGCAGTTCGCGCCTGCCCGACGTGCTGGACTGGCTGCACGACCGTCCGGCCTTCACCATCAGCCGGGTGGCGGGCGAGCTGAAGGGACGATGCGGTCTGTCGCTGCGCGGGGTGCATCTGCTGGTGGAGCAGCTCGCCAAGGCCGGCGTGGTGCGCGACATCGCCGACCGCGGCGGCGAGCGGGTCTGGGCCTGCGATCTCAGCTTCCTGCCGCCCGGGCGCTGACTGGATCGAAGGGACTCGGTAGGCCATCGTCCCGTCTACGATAGGGCTTCTCGGAACCCGACCGAGGCCACTACGATGTGCCGCTTGCGTCCGTTGATCTTCTTGCCCGCGTCGTAGCCACGCTCCCGGGCGGCGGGAGCCTTCACAGATTGACTGTCCACAACCCCGGCGCTCGGACCGGCCTCGCGGCCAGCCCGTTCACGGTCGATCATCAACGTCACGTCTTGGACCGTCTGAAACAGCAAACGTCGCAGCAGATGCCGGAACCACCAATACACCGTCTGCCACCGTGGGAAGTCCTTCGGTAAAAGCCGCCAGCTGCAGCCCGTCCGGGCCAAGTAGCGCAAGGCGTTAAAGCCAGAAGGCTCTTTGAGCGTCTTGGCAGCAACGGGATCGCTGTTTTGATTAAACACATTGGTTTCACATTAAAACAAATATCTCCGCGCCCTTTCCGGCTCCCGGTTGTGGCGAACCACTTCATGGTTCCCACGAGTGCGTTATATGGGTGCTCTCGTAACACTTTATGGTTCCATCCAGACCCCGGCCGGTGGCGGTCGCCAAGGACCCGGCCGCCTTCGTCCGCGAGACGCGCGGGGTGGTCGCCGCGCTGAAACACCGCATCGGCCGCGAGGACCGCGAGCTGTATGACCTGATCGACCGCGCCGGACTGGCCAGTGCGGCCTGACGGCGGGCTTTTCCAAGCTTGAACTTGACCGAGGTCAATGACGTCAGGCGGTTACCGGCTTTCATGGGCAGCGGAATGACCGATGAGGAGGGAAGCCGCCCATGCGCGATCCCGATGTCGCACAGACTGTTTCCGTTTCCAATCCCCTCGCCGGCGAGCGTGCCCGCCGGTTCGAGACCGGGCTGAGCCGGGCCGGGCTGGGGCTGGTGCCCAGGCTGGGGCGGCGGGCCAGTGACGCCCTGCTGGCCCGGCTGCTGCGGCTGCTGGCCGACCGGCATCCGCGCGCCTTCGAGGCGTTGCGCGGGATGCCGGACGCCCGCGTGCTGATCGAGCCGGTGGACGCGCCGGTGGCCCTGCTGATGCGCGTCGGTCCGGAATTGTCGCTACATGCCCTGCCGCGCGGGGCCGATGGTGTTGGTGAGGCGGGGGCGGCCGATGCCGTCGTCCGCGGACCCTATGCCCGGCTGCTCGACCTGCTGGAGGGGCGGATCGACGGCGATGCGCTGTTCTTCCGGCGCGAGCTGAGCATTTCCGGCGACACTGCGCTGATTCTGGCCCTGCGCAACACGCTGGACGGCGAGGAGGAGATGGATCTGGTGGCCGACGTCGCCTCCATCGCCGGGCCGCTGGCCCGTGTGCTGCCGGTGCTGCGGCGCAATGCCGGGCCGGTGCTGGACCGGATCGAGGCGGCGCGCCGGCTGCTGCCGCCGCCGCTGCGCCGCGGGATCGAGCGGGTGGAGGCGCGCATCATCGGGACGCTGCCCGGATCGGGAGCGTAAGGAACCATGGACAATTTCGAGCTGATCTGCCCGGCGGGGACGCCGGCCGCGCTGCGCGCCGCCGTCGATGCCGGGGCCGACGCCGTCTATCTCGGCTTCCGCGACGAGACCAACGCCCGCAATTTTCCGGGGCTGAACTTCACCCGGCAGGATGTCGCCGACGCGGTGGACTACGCCCATGCCCGGCGGGTGGAAGTCTATGTCGCCATCAACACCTATCCGCAGGCGGGCAATCTCGGCCCCTGGCAGAAGGCGGTGGACGATGCGGCGCGGCTGAGGGTCGATGCCGTCATCATGGCCGATCCGGGGCTGCTGGCCTATGCCGCCAAGCGCCATCCCGACCTGCGGCTGCACCTGTCGGTCCAGGCCTCGGCCGCCAATGTCGAGGCGATCCGGCTGTACCGCGACACCTTCGGCGTGCGGCGCGTCGTGCTGCCGCGCGTGCTGACGGTGCCGGAGATCGCCAAGCTGAACGCCGAGATCGACATCGAGACCGAGGTGTTCGTCTTCGGCGGCCTCTGCCCGATGGCGGAGGGGCGCTGTTCGCTGTCCTCCTACGCCACCGGCCTGTCGCCCAACAAGCAGGGCGTCTGTTCGCCGGCCAACCATGTCCGCTATGAACAGCGCGGCGGGGCGCTGGCCTCGACGCTGGGCGGCTTCACCATCAACGTGTTCGGCGAGGGCGAGCAGGCCGGTTATCCGACGCTGTGCAAGGGCCGCTTCGTCGCCGGTGCCGGGGCCGGGGGAGCGCCGGCCTATCTGTTCGAGGAGCCGACCAGCCTGAACGCCATGGATCTGCTGCCGGAGTTGAAGGCGGCCGGCGTGCGGGCGCTGAAGATCGAGGGGCGGCAGCGCGGCAAGGCCTATATCGCCGCGGTGGTGCGCGCCTATCGCGAGGCGCTGGAGAGTTTCGCCGCCGGGCGGCCGGTGCCGCACATCGATCTTCAGGCGATGGTCGAGGGCGGAACCCAGACCACCGGCGCTTACACCCGTGCGTGGCGATAAGGAGTTTTTCGAAATGACTGCGTCACTCACTTTGGGGCCGGTGCTGTTCAACTGGCCGGTTGACCGCTGGCGCGACTTCTACGCCCGCATCGCCGACGAGGCGCCGGTGGACACGGTGATCGTCGGCGAGATCGTCTGCTTCAAGCGGGCCCCCTTCTTCGCCGAGGCGATGGGGGACGTCATCGAGCGGCTGAGCGCCGCCGGCAAGACGGTTTGGCTCGCCAGCCCGATCCTGGTCGGCAGTGAACGTGAACGCGCGGCGATGCGCGATCTGGTGGAATCCGACGCCGGTCTCGTGGAGGCGAACGACATGGGGGCGCTGGCCCTGCTGGCCGGGCGTCCCCATGCGGTCGGGCCGACGATCAACGTCTACAACGAGGCGACGTTGGGCTGGATGGCCGGGCGCGGGGCGGTCGCGGTGTCGCTGCCGGCCGAACTGCCGGCGGCGACCGTCGCGGTGCTGGCCAAGGCCGGGCGGGAACTGGGGGTGGAGACGGAGGTGCAGGTCTGGGGGCGGGCGCCGCTCGCCATCTCGGCCCGCTGCTATCACGCGCGCGCCCATGGGCTGCACAAGGACGGCTGCCAGTTCGTCTGCGGCAACGACCCGGACGGCATGCCGGTGACGACGATGGACGGCCAGCCCTTCCTGACCGTCAACGGCACGCAGACGATGTCGCACGGCTGCCTGTGCCTGGCGGCGGAGTTGCCGGCGCTGGTCGAGATGGGGGTGAACCGCTTCCGCCTGTCGCCTCAGGCGATGGACATGGTCCGGGTGGCCGAGGCGTTCCGCGCGGTGCTGGACGGCCGGCGCGACGGGGCGGAGGTCGCCACGGAACTCGGCGGGCTGATCGACGCGCCGCTGGTCAACGGCTTCTACCACGACACCGCCGGGGCGCTGCGGGTGGCGTGAGAGGGGTACGAGACGCGCGCAGGCCGGGTCCGATGATCGTCTCCGGCCAAGGGGCGATCCCTTACCCGCAGGACTCCCTAATCACCAGCCTGCCGATCTGTGCCCCAACGCCCTGCCGGGCCTTGGGGCATCCTTACAAAGAGGACAAAGGGCGCCAAAAAGTCCGGGTTCTGTCGGTCTTGATCGGGGCTGAAGACCAGCAAGGTCCACCATCATAGCATCGTGTCCCAGACGCAGGCAGCCTCCAGGACAGCTTACTCACTTTCGTATCGTTATCCAGGAATGATGGCGGTTCTCATGTACTGATTGATGCACTGGCGTGACAGCTTGGCTCACCAGCATGACGCCCACT
Organism: Azospirillum lipoferum; assembly: GCF_024170005.1. Taxonomy (GTDB): domain Bacteria; phylum Pseudomonadota; class Alphaproteobacteria; order Azospirillales; family Azospirillaceae; genus Azospirillum; species Azospirillum lipoferum. The sequence goes on along the minus strand of NZ_JALJXJ010000025.1, from coordinate 36,662 downwards.
TTTGGGGTACCAAGCCAGAGAAAAGGTGCCGCACGGGATATGCCGTTGACCGGAATGAGTGCATAACCCATTTTTTAGTTCTTCGGATCGGAAGGACCGCAACTATGTCGAGCAGGCTTACGCGCGTCTCTGAAGTCTTGGGAATCATTGGCTTCTTTCTCGCTCTGCCAGGCTCATTGGTTGATGTTCGGACGCTCTACAGCAACACCGTGTCTACATGGAAAGCACCCGTAGTGGCGGAAGATGCTGGGCCGCACGGTGCCGGTGGCGCGCAAACGCCGATCGAGTTGAGCGCAGCTGTTGCTGAACAACCGAAGGAACCGAGGAGAGATGTCGTTAATCAGTCGAAGGTGACAACAAAGGATGTTGTGACCATCGCCGACCTTAGGGCTGCCCGCTTCATTATTCGTTGATGTGCACCCCGCGCCCCGACGGGCTTCGTGAACCGCAGCGTGGAGAGCGGGACGCGCGACGCCAAAGTCATCGATCGCAGCGTCACGCACGATCGCCATGTTTTCACAACCGGGGCACGGTTGGACGCGAACGAGGTGCTGGCGGTCGTCCTCCGTTTCCAAATACCATTCAAGATCGTCTGATGCATCGCTGGTTGCAAGTGTCAGCGGGTTGACTAACTGTTCGGCGCTCGCCGCCTGACTAGCAAGTTGGAAGCTGGTGACGGGGATGCGGGTCGTATCCCGAGTGAGCGCATGGTCGGGGTGGCGTCGGAGGTAAGGCTGCCACGTACGCACAACGCCAGATCGATGCCTTCCTCGATCAGGCCCATCGCACGGTCAGTGGGATCACGGCGCTCTGCGTCTTTCTCGATGGGCTCTCCGAAGAATTTCGCCGGACGAGCGGCCAAACCGCATTGTGATTGATGCACTCGATGCTGGGTTGGCTCTTTGAGCGATGCCTCGCGTTCGACGAAGTGGTCCGGTGGCCCCCTCATCTCGCCCAAATAGGGTTTGCGCTGACAGGACAGGCGGAGTGAAAGCGTGCTTGCATTATATGTAATGATATAACATTACTGGTGCGACACTTCCTTCCGCCGTGGTCGCATGTCCAGTCTCTCCCAGTCCCCGGCCCAATCCCCTGCCGCCATCTTCCCCTGCCCGGCCGCCGGTCTGGACGGACAGGCTCATGTCGCCGAATGCCGGACGGCCGACGCGCTGTCCGCCATCCGGCGCCCCAACGTCAATCTGGCGGTCTGGCGCCGGCCGCTCCCGGCCGGGATCGCTGCGCAGAGCGCGCGGGCGGCGGCGCATGGCCTGTCCTGCCATCTCGCCACCTCGCCCGAGGAGGCCGCCGACGACCTGCTGGCGGCGCTGCCGCCCCGCCGGATCGAGGGGCCTTTGCTGACCGACATCGTCGGTCTGGTGCGCCTCTATGCCGACATCGTCGGATGCACGGCGCTGCGGCTGCGGCTGGACAGCCTGTCCGGCGACGGCTGCCGGTTCTTCCATGTCGATTATGTCGGCCTCCGCCTGCTTTGCACCTATCGGGGCGCCGGAACCCAATGGCTGCCGGACGGGGCGGTGATCCGCTCGGCGCTGGGCCGCGGCGACAATGAGGCCGTGCAGTCCGATCCCGGCCGGGTCCAATCCTTGCGCGCCGGCGACGTCGCCCTGCTGAAGGGCGAGGGATGGCCCGGCAACCGCGGGCGCGGCCTCGTCCATCGCTCGCCGCCCGCCGGCCGGTCCGGCGCTCCCCGTCTGCTGCTGTGCATGGACCATGATGAGCACTGACCGTTTCCGCTCGCCCCTGGCGGTGTCCGCGACGACCCGGATCGCCGTGGCGGTCCTGCTGTGCGCCCTGCTCTGGCTGACGGTGGCCTGGGTCCTGGAATGGGGGGCGGCAACGTGACGCTGTCCTTCCCCGACGCGACGGCGGCTCCGCTGGTCCGGCTGACCGACCTGACGCTGGGATACCGCCGCCATCCGGCGGTCCATCATCTGAGCGGCGGCTTCCGCGACGGCTCGCTGACCGCCGTGGTCGGTCCGAACGGCGCCGGCAAGAGCACGCTGCTGAAGGCGATGGTCGGCGCGCTGCGCCCGCTCGACGGCCGGGTGACGCTGCATGGCCTGACCGCCGCCGACATCGCCTATCTGCCGCAGCAGGCCGAGGTCGAGCGCGACTTCCCCATCGACGTGCTGGACACCGTGCTGCTCGGGCATTGGCGGCGGGTCGGGATTTTCCGGTCCATCGGCGGCGCGCTGCGGGGCCAAGCGGAGGAGGCGCTGGCGGTGGTCGGCCTGTCCGGCTTCGAGCGGCGCCCGATCGCCGCCCTGTCGGCCGGCCAGTTCCAGCGCGTGCTGTTCGCCCGCATGCTGCTGCAGGATGCCCGCCTGATCCTGCTCGACGAGCCCTTCACCGCCATCGACGCCAGGACGACCGCCGACCTGCTCGACGTCGTGCGGCGCTGGCATGGCGAGCGGCGCACCGTGATCGCCGTCCTGCACGATCTGGAGCAGGTCCGCGCCCATTTCCCCGAAACGCTTCTGCTGGCGCGCGAGCCGATCGCCTGGGGCCGCACCGCCGATGTTCTGGCTCCGGCGAACCTCGTCCGTGCCCGCGCGATGGCGGAGGGTTGGGACGACAAGGCCGGGCTCTGCCGGAGGACCGTACCATGACCCTCTACGAGTTCGCGGTGGATCCTTTCCTGGAGTTCGCCTTCATGCGGCGGGCGCTGGCCGCCTGCCTCGCCCTGTCGCTGGGCTGCGGTCCCGTCGGCGTCCTGCTGGTGCTGCGGCGGATGAGCCTGATGGGCGACGCCATGTCCCATGCGGTGCTGCCCGGTGCCGCCATCGGCTTTCTCGCCGCCGGCCTGTCCCTGTGGGCGATGGGGATCGGCGGCTTTCTCGCCGGGCTGGCGGTGGCGCTGCTCGCCGGGCTGGTGTCGCGGGTGACGGCCTTGCGCGAGGATGCCAGCTTCGCCGCCTTCTACCTGATCTCGCTGGCCGGCGGGGTGCTGATCGTCTCGCTGCGCGGCAGCAACGTCGACCTGATGCATGTGCTGTTCGGCACCATCCTGGCGGTGGACGATGCCGGGCTGCTGCTGGTCGCCGGCATCGCCAGCGTCACGCTGCTGGTTCTGGCGCTGCTCTACCGGCCGCTGGTGGTGGAGTGCTTCGATCCCGGATTCCTGCGGGCGGTCGGCGGATCGCGCGGCCGGCTGGGCGCGCTGTGCCACCTCGTCTTCCTGGTGCTGGTCGTCCTCAACCTCGTCGGCGGCTTCCAGGCGCTGGGGACGCTGATGGCGGTGGGGCTGATGATGCTGCCGGCAGCATCGGCCCGCTTCTGGGCGGAAGGGATCGCCACGCTGGCGCTGACCGCCATGGCGCTCGCCTTCGCGTCGGGCATCGGCGGGCTGCTGCTGTCCTTCCACCTCAACCTGCCGTCCGGACCCTCCATCGTCCTGGTGGCCGGGGCCGGCTATCTGCTGTCGCTGGCGCTCGGGCCGGTCGGCAGCCTGCGCACGCGCTGGTTCCCTGGCCGGCATCTGGAAGCCTGACCCCCCTCCTCCGCTTTTCATCTTCCCAAGGAGAACCACCGATGAAACGTCTGTTTGCCGTCCCGCTGGCGGCGGCGCTGGCGCTGTTCGCGCTTCCGGCCCTGGCCGAGCCGGTGAAGGTGGTCGCCACCTTCACCATCCTCGGCGACATGGTCCGCCAGATCGGCGGCGACGAGGTCGCGGTGACGACCCTGGTCGGCCCCGACGGCGACGCCCATGTCTATGAGCCCACCCCCGCCGACGCCCGCGCGCTGGGCGCCGCCAACCTCGTCGTCGTCAACGGGCTGGGGATGGAGGGCTGGATCGACCGGCTGGTCAAGGCGTCCGGCTACAAGGGGCCGGTCACCGTCACCAGCACCGGCGTCAAGCCGATCGCCGGGGAAGAGGAGCATGACGGCCACGGGCACGATGATCATGACCATGGACACGGCGCCTTCGATCCGCATGCCTGGCAGTCGGTGGCGAACGCCAAAATCTATGCCGACAACATCCTGAAGGGCCTCGTCGCCGCCGCGCCGGACAAGGCCGCCGTGCTGCGCGCCAACCATGCCGCCTTTGAAGCGAAGCTCGACGCGGTGGAGGCGGAGATCAAGGCGGCGCTGAAGCCGATCCCGCGCAAGGACCGCAAGATCGTCACCTCGCACGACGCCTTCGGTTATTACGGCAAGACCTATGGCGTGACCTTCCTCGCCCCGGTCGGCATGTCGACCGAGGCGGAGGCGTCGGCCGGCGACATCGCCAGGATGATCCGCCAGATCAAGAAGGAGAAGATCAGGGCGGTCTTCGTCGAGACCATCGCCGACCCGCGCCTGCTGGAGCAGATCACGCGGGAGACCGGGGCGCGCATCGGCGGGCGGGTCTATTCCGACGCGCTGTCGGCGGCCGACGGGCCGGCCGCGACCTATGTTGACATGATGCGCCACAACCTGCAGCAGTTCACCAGGGCGCTGGCGCCTGCCTCGTGAAGGCAAGGCAGGGCGCTTGCGGCCTCGGCCGGCAGGTCAGCCCCGCCGCTGCTCCAGCGCCTTGACGGCGAGGCACAGGATCTCGAACAGCATCTGCGCGCCGGCCTGGGCGGTGGTGGTGTTGGCGTCATATTGCGGCGCCACCTCCACCACGTCGCCGCCGATAACGTCGAGCCCGGCCAGCCCGCGCAGAAGCTCGATCGCCTCCCGCGTGGTCAGCCCGCCGACCTCCGGCGTGCCGGTGCCCGGAGCGAAGACCGGGTCGAGGCAGTCGACGTCGAAGGAGACATAGACCGGCCCGTCGCCGACCACCCGGCGGGCCTGCTCGATCACGGCGGGAATGCCGCGCTGCGCCACCTCCTCGGCATGGATCACCGTCATGCCGGAATCGTAGGAGAACTCCCACAGATATTCGGAGCTGCCGCGGATGCCGATCTGCACCGTGCGTTCCGGGTCGAGCACGCCGTCCAGCACCGCCTGACGGAACGGGCCGCCATGGTGGAACTTCGATCCCTCATAGGGGCCGCTGGTGTCGCAATGGGCGTCGAAATGGATCATGCCGACCGGCCGCTCGCGGCCCAGCGCCTTGAGGATCGACTGGCTGATCGAATGGTCGCCGCCGACCGACAGCGGGATCACGCCGGCATCCAGCACCTTGCCGTAGAAGCTCTCGATGTCGTGGTGACAGGCCTCCAGGTCGAAGCGGCTGGACAGCGGCACGTCGCCGACATCGGCCAGCCGGCAGGCCGCCGACGGCACCATGTGCAGTACATGGTTGTAAGGGCCGATCCGCTCGATCGTCCGCAGCGCCCGCGGGCCGAAGCGGGCGCCGGACCGGTTGGTCACGCCCAGATCCATCGGCACGCCGATCAGCGCCACCTCCAGCCCGCCGAAATCCGGCAGGGCGGCGGCATCCGGATCGTACGGCGCGTTCAGCAGGGTGGGCACGCCGGAGAAGGGCTGTTTGCGCCGTCCGCCGGAGAATTGCAGGGCGGCGACCTGCTTGAACTCCGGCGAATGGATGTCGGCGCCGCCGCTGCCGCTGTATTTCTCGCGCAGACGGTTGAGCTTGTCCGGATCGATCATTTGAAAAACTCTCCTGTCGGAAGTCAGTCTTGCCGGCCAATCAGTCGGGCTTGATCCAGGCGCCCAGCAGGCGCGGCAGGTCGCCGAAGCGGGCGATCAGCCCGAAGACGGCGGCGGTCAGCAGCACGAACAGAACGGTGACGGCGGCCATGGTCGGCGTGTAGCCGTAGCGCAGGGCGTTGAAGATCTTGATGGGGAGCGTTTCCAGCGTGAAGCCGGCGACCATGTAGGCGACGATGTATTCGTTGAGCGACAGCACGAAGGCGAAGGCGAAGCCGGAAATCATGTAGGGCCGCACCAGCGGCATCACCACCGTCCGCAGCACCGTGTGGTCGTCGGCCCCCATGGTCGAGGCGGCCTCGACAAAGCTGCGGTCCACCGCGCCGAAGCCCAGCGACAGGGTGACCAGCGGCAGCGTGACGAAGAAGATGGCGTGGCTGACCACCACGGTCCACGGCTCGCCATACTGGCCGGCGGTGGACCAGAAGCTGAGGAAGCCCAGCGCGGTGATGACCGGCGGCAGGATGAAGGGGGCCATGCCCAGCACCTCGAACGCCCGCGCCCAGGGCGCCCGCCAGCGCCAGATGAACCAGGCCAGCGGAAAGGCGATGGCGACGGCCAGCGCCGCCGACAGCGCCGCGACCACGAGGCTGGCGATCAGCGCCCCGCGCCAGCCGGGATCGGTGAAGATCTCGGCATACCACGCCAGCGACAGGCCGTTGGGCGGGAAGTCGAGCGAGCGTTTGGCGTTGAGCGACACCCCCGCCACCACCAGGATGGGTGCGGCCAGGACGAGACCGATCAGGCCGGCCATCAGGCTGTTGAGCCAGCGCAGCATCACGCCTCCTCCTTGCGTCCGAACAGCAGGGACAGCCCGACCAGCGCCAGACTGACCAGCACCAGGAAGACCGCCATCGCCGCGGCGAACGGCATGTTGGACTGGTAGATCGCCTGATCGGTGATCAGCACCGACAGGGTCCAGTGCTGCGGCCGGCCCAGAAGCTGCGGCAGCAGATAGCAGCCGAGAGCGAAGACGAAGGCCATGATCAGGGTGGCGACGATGGTGTTGCGCTGGGACGGCACCACCACGGTGAAGAAGGCCTTCACCGGCGAGGCCCCCAGCGTCCGCGACGCCTCCACCAGCGCCGGGTCGAGCCGGGCGAGCGCCGGATAGAGCACCAGCACGGTATAGGGGAAGGCCTGATAGACCATGCCGGCCAGCAGCGCGCCGAAGCTGGGCGACAGCGATTGCGGCTCCGCCATCAGCCCGACCGCCACCAGCAGATTGGTGATGCCGGCGGTGCGCGACAGCAGGGTCGACCAGGCGAAGCCGATGATCACCTCCGACAGCGACAGGATCGACAGCAGGAAGACCAGCCAGCGCACCTGGGCCGCCCGCGGCAGCCGCGCCAGCCGGTAGGTGAAGGGGAAGCCGATGCCGACCGCCACCACGGCCACCAGCGCCGCCAGCTCCAGCGAGAAGGACAGCACCCCGCCGAAGAAGGCGCTGAGGAAGCGTTCGTAATTGGCCAGGACCAGATCGGGCTCGTAGAAGCCGCCGGGAATCCGGCGGGCGACGCTGACCGCGATCATCAGGCCGAAGGGAATGACGAAGAAGACAACCAGCATCAGCGCCGGAAACAGGATCGGCGCGTGCTCGCCCAGGCTGCGGGGGGCGCGGCGGATCATGACGGCCGCTCCCCGGCGGTTCCGCCTTCCGGCGGCAGGACGACGCAGGCTTCGGCAGGGATTTCGACGATGACGGCGGCACCCGGCTCGACCGCCGGACGGTCCTGCGGCCGGGTCAGCGCCACGATCTCCCGCCCGGAAACGTCGATGCGGAACTCGACGCTGGCGCCGAGATCGCGGACGAAGGACAGGGTCCCGGCCAGCCGGTTCGCCACGGCGCCCTGCCCGCTCCCCTGCCCGCCGGATGCGGTCGCCGGATGCAGCAGCACCTCCTCCGGCCTGACCGACAGCAGGGCGCGGCCATGCGGCGGCAGACCGTCAAGGACCAGCTCGCCGCCCGGCACGCTGGCGCGGCCGGGGGCCGTCACCTCGCCCTCCAGCAGGTTGGTCATGCCGATGAAGTCGGCGACGAAGGCGTCGGCCGGCCGGCGGTAGACCTCCATCGGCGGGGCGGCCTGACGGATCCGCCCTTCCGACATCACCACCACCAGATCGGCCATGGTCATCGCCTCCCGCTGGTCATGGGTGACGACGATGGTGGTGATGCCCAGCCGCCGCTGAAGCTGCTTCAGCTCGATCTGCATCGCCTCGCGCAGCTTGGCGTCGAGCGCCGACAGCGGCTCGTCGAGCAGGAACAGCTTCGGTTCCAGCGCCAGGGCGCGGGCGATGGCGACGCGCTGGCGCTGGCCGCCCGACAGGCGCGACACCGGCCGGTCGGCCATGCCGGGCAGGCGCACCAGCTCCAGCAGGCTGTCCGCCTTGCGGCGGCGCTCGTCGGCGGGAACGCCGCGGATGCGCAGCGGATAGGCGATGTTCTCCCCGGCGCTGAGATGAGGGAACAGGGCCAGCGACTGGAACACCATGCCGAAATCCCGCTTGTGGGCGGGGGTCGCAGTGATGTCGCGGTCGTCGATCAGCAGCTGGCCGCCGGAGGGTTCCTCCAGCCCGGCGATCATCCGCAGGAGCGTGGTCTTGCCGCAGCCGGAGGGCCCCAGCAGGCAGACGAACTGGCCATGCGGGATGCGCAGGCTCGCCCCATGCACCGCGGTGAAGCCGCCGTAACGCTTGGTGAGACCGTCGAGAACGAGGGCGGACATGGCGGGCCTTCGGATTGTTCGGAAAGGACGGAGCCCTTCCCCCGGCCTTTTGGATTTCCGTGCGGTCGCTTCAGACGTGTCCGTCTGAAGCGACCGCACGCGGGGGGAGAAGGGCGCTCGCGGGTCAGCCCACGATCATTTCTGTCCATTTCTGGTTCAGCCAGTCGGCCTTGGACACATAGAGGTCATAGCGCGGAACGATCGGCGTCAGATCGGAGGAGACCGCGGCGAACTCCTTGTCCGTCAGGTCGGTGGCCGAGCGGTCGATCGTCGGCGAGGTGCCGACCTTGCGCGACAGCAGCGCCTGGATCTGCGGCTGGCACATGTAGTCGATGAAGACATGGGCCAGATCGCCGGCCTTGGATGCCTTGGACACCGCCCAGCTGCCGGAATCGAGGATGCCGCCCTCCTTGGGGAAGGTGGAGCGCACCGGATGGCCGTCGGCGGCGGCCAGACCGGTGACGTCGTGGTAATATTGCCCCATCGGGATCTCGCCGGACTTCAGCGCCGCCTCGAACTGCGCCTCGTCGCGGTACCACAGCTTCACATTCTTCTTCAGCTCGGCCAGCTTCTTGAAGCAGTCGAGCTGGCCCTGCTCGCTGTCGAGATGCTTGGAGCCACCGAAGAAGGTGGCGGCGGTCACGTCGAGCAGGAAGGAGTTGGAGACCAGCGCCAGCAGGCCCAGCTTGTCCTTGTTGGCCGGATCCCACAGCGTCGCCCAGCTTTCCGGGGCCTGGGGATAGCTCTTGGTGTTGGTCACCAGGGTGATGTACCAGGACACAGCACCGACGCCCGACAGCCGGCCGTCGGGATATTTGTTGATCAGCGCCGGCTTGACCTTGGTGGCGTTCGGCAGCCTGGCGGGATCGAGCGGCGCCCACAGCTCGGCGGCCATGCCCTTCAGCATCGCCACCTGGGACATCATCGACACGTCGGCCGGGGCCTGTTTGGCACGGGCCGCCTGTTCAAGCTGGATCAGCCACGCCTCGCCCGTCGGTTCGGCCACCGCCTCCACCGCGATGCCGGTCGCCTTGGTGAATTCCGGGAAGATGTGCTTGTCGAAGCTGTCCTTGAAATAGCCGCCGTAGACCCCGACCTTCAGCGACTTCGATTGCGCCCGGACGATGGAGGGAAAGCCCACCGCGGCGGCGGCGGCAAGCCCGCCCGCACCCGCCAGCACCGCCCGCCTGCCCAGTCCGCTGCCCACTCCTGCACCGATCTTCATAGCGTGTCTCCGTCTCGTCGTTGGTCAGCCCCGATGGAGGGCGGGCGAATCCGGCAGTTCGAATACCGGTGGGGAGACGGCGCGGCAGCACCCTGCCCCGCCCGGCCCAACCCGGCTGGAATTGCATGGTGGAATTAGACGGCGACTTTGCGTTCCCACACATCCGGAATTTTTTGTATCTTACTTCGACAGGAGCCGAAGTAAGACCGGCCCAGCCCCCATTCAGGCCGGAGGATCGCCGATCGCATGAGCCGGATGACCATCGAGACCGCCGATCTGCGGCTCTTTCGCCTGTTCATGACGGTGGTGGAGGCCGGTGGCTTTACTGCGGCGCAAGGCGAACTGAACCTGTCGCTCTCCACCATCTCCACCCATTTCGCCGAGCTGGAGGGGCGGCTGGGGGTGCGGCTGTGCCGGCGCGGCCGCTCCGGCTTCAAGCTGACGGAGGAGGGGCAGTCGGTCTATGACGAGCTGCGGCGGGTGTTCGACACGCTGGACCGGTTCGGCGCCCGGGTGCGGGGGCTGCGCGACCGCCTGACCGGCACCCTCACCATCGGGCTGGTGGACAACACGCTGACCGACCCGAATTTCCCGCTGGAGCGGGTGATCACCCGCTTCGCCGACGCCGCGCCCGAGGTCAACCTCGCCATCGCCACCCGGCCGCCCAACGAGTTGCTGCGCGACGTGGTCGGCGGCGAACTGCATCTCGCCATCGCCAGCTTTCCGCGGATCGTGCCGGGCCTCTCCTACATCGACCTCTACACGGAAACCAACCTGTTCTATTGCGGAGCCGGCCACTCCCTGTTCGACCGTCCGGACGAGATGGTCGATCTGGACGAGGTGCGCCGCCACCGGCTGGTGGCCCGCAGCTATTGGGGGGCGCGCGACATCAAGATCTTCGCGATCAGCGCGCCGCATGCGACCGTCAGCGACATGGAGGGAGCCGCCCGGCTGATCCTGTCCGGCCGCTATCTCGGCTATCTGCCCGACCATTACGCCGCCCCCTTCGTCCAGGCCGGACGGCTGCGTGCCCTGCTGCCGCGGGTGCTGTCCTATCACTCGCCGTTCCAGATCGCGGTCCACGGCGACCGGGCGAGGACGCCGGTGGTCGATCTGTTCATGACCCTGACGCGGGAGGAGATCGCCGGCCGCTGAACCCCGTCCGGTGATCGCAGTCCGGTTGCAGGACAATGCCGGTTGACAGGTCGGCCTGCCCGGCTCACATTGTCAACAATCGACTGTCTATGGCGAGGATGCATGTTCGGCGGATCGAAGGACAAGGCCGGGGGATCGGTCCTGGCGCGCGTGCCGAAATCGACCTTCCGCGCCCACATCGCGGACGGGTTGCGGGCCGCGATCCTGAACGGCGACATCGAGCCCGGCGCGCAACTCGTCGAGACCACGCTCGCCGACCAGTTCGGCGTCAGCCGCGGCCCCTTGCGCGAAGCGATGCGGCAGCTGATCGACGAGGGGCTGCTGATCGCCGTGCCCTACACCGGCACCCATGTCGTCGGCCTGTCGGTGGATGACGTGCGCGAGATCTATTCGATGCGCGTCACCCTGGAGATCTTCGCCTTCGAGCAGATCTGGGCACGGCGGGATCAGGCGTTCCGCCAGGGGCTCGTCGCCCGCCGCGACGCGCTCACCGCCTGCATCGACGCCGAGGACGATGCCGCCAGCATCGTTGCCGAGCTGCAATTGCACGGCTTCGTCTATGAGGCGACCGGGCACAAGCTGCTGATCCGGACCTGGGAGAGCATCCGCGGGCGCTTGCAGCTGTATTGGGCGGCGCACCACCGCGCGCACGGCATCCGCGGCCCGCGCCGCGACGGCCACGACCGCTATGTGGCGATGGCGCTCTCCGACGATTTCGACGCGCTGAAGTCGGAAATCACCGACCACATGGCGCGTGGCGGCCGGCAGACCGAAGACTTCCTGCGGGGCCGCGAGGCCGGCGCGGCCAAGCACGCCTGACCGGATCCACAAAAAGACGACGAACAGACAGAGGAGGCTTAGAGATGACCATCAACCAGGGGAAAATGGGCCGCAGGACCCTGCTCGGCCTTGCCGCCGGTGCCGCTGTCGGATTGTCGGTGTTGCCGGCGCTCGCGGCCTCGCCCTCCACCCTGGACAGGATCAAGGAGAGCAAGCGCCTGCGCATCGGCGTGACCTCGGCCGAGCCCTGGTTCTTCAAGGATCCGATGACCGAGACCTGGACCGGCGTCGGCGTGGCGATGGGGCAGCGGCTGGCCGCCAGCCTTGGCGCCACTCTGGTTCCGGTGGAGACGACCTGGGCCAACGCGGTGGGGGCGCTCCAGGCCGACCAGATCGACCTGATGTTCGTCCTCGACCCGACCGAGGAGCGGCGCAAGGCGATCGACTTCCCCGATGCCCCGCTGTTCTATTATGCCATGGGCGCGCTGGTCGCCGGCGATTCCACCATCAAGAGCTGGGCGGACATCGACAAGCCGGGCCTGCGCATCGGTGTGACGCTCGGCACCTCGCTGGACAAGAATGTGACCGCGATGGTGAAGCAGGCGGCGATCAACCGCTTTTCCAACAATGACGAGACCATCGCCGCCTTCGCCGCAAAGCGCATCGACGTCGCCGTCCAGTTCCATCCGGCGCTCGTCGTCCAGCAGACCCGCCTGCGGCTGGGCAAGGTCATCCTGCCCGAACCGGTGGAGCCGGTGGCCACCAGCGTCGGCCTGCGCAAGGAGGAGAACCCGGCCTTCCGCGACTGGCTGGACGGGCAGCTGAAGACGCTCTACGCCGACGGAGTCCCCGACCAGCTGTTCGCCGGCTATCTGAAGTCGAAGAACGTCGATGCCTCGAAGATCCCGGGCCTGATCAAGGAAGCCTGGCGCTGAGCGGCGGCAAGGCCATTGGAATTTGCTCCCTCTCCCGCCTCTCGCACAAACTTCGTTTGTGCTGACGGCGTCAGGCGGATCGAAGATCCGCTGAGAGCCCCGGGAGAGGGCGATACTGAGGACGCCGCATGAGCTATCAATGGGATTTCTCGCCGGTCCTGACGCGATGGCCGCTGCTGCTCGACGGTCTGCTCAACACGGTGAAGATCGCCGCCATCGCCATCGTCTTCGGCGTCCTGGTCGGGCTGGTCCTGGCTCTGCTGCGGCTGTCGCCGCGCCGCTATCTGCGCCTGCCGGCGGCGGCCTTCGTCGAGTTCTACCGGAACACGCCGCCCATCGTGCATTTCTTCTGGTTCTTCTATGCCCTGCCGGTGGTGCTGAACATCAGCCTCGACCCGCTGGTCGCCGCCGTGCTCGCCCTGTCCACCCAGTCCGGCGCCTTCTATGCCGAGGTATTCCGCGGCGGCATCCGCTCCATCGAGCGCGGCCAGTGGGAGGGGGCGAAGGCGCTGGGCATGACCCACACGCAGCTGATGCGGCGCATCGTGGTGCCGCAGGCGGCGACGCGGATGATCGCCCCCTTCGTCGAACGCTCCTTCGAACTGATCAAGACCACGGCGCTCGCCTCCACGCTGGCCTATGGCGAGCTTCTCTATCAGGCGATGATGGTGAACAGCGAAACCTTCCGGCCGCTGGAGGTCTACACCACCGTCGCCCTGCTCTATCTCGTGCTGCTGGTCTCGTGCAGCGCGCTGGCCCGGGTCGCCGAAGCGCGGCTGACCGCCTACCGCTGAGGAGACGGAGAGATGGACTACGCCTTCGACTTCGCCCTGGTGGTGGAGACCTTCCCGATCCTGATGCGCGGCTTCGTAGTGACGCTGGAGCTGTGGCTGCCCAGCCTTGCCATCGGGCTGGCCGCCGGCCTCGTCCTGGCGCTGGCCCGGCTGTCGCGCAGCCGGCTGCTGCGCGGCGGCAGCCTCGTCTACATCGAGCTGTTCCGCGACACGCCGGTGCTGATCCAGCTGATCTGGTTCTACTACGCCTTCCCCATCCTGATCGGGGTGCAGCTGTCGCCCTTCACGGCGGCGCTGCTCGGGCTGGCGCTGAACAGCTCGGCCTATGGGGCGGAGATCTTCCGCGGCGGCATCCAGTCGATCGCCCGCGGCCAGTGGGAGGGGGCGAAGGCGCTGGGCATGCGGCGTGCCGACGTGCTGCGCCGGATCATCCTGCCGCAGGTCTTCAAGCTGATGCTGCCGGCCTTCACCAACCGCGCGGTGGAGGTGGCGAAGATGTCGTCGCTCGCCTCCGTGCTGTCGGTGCATGAGTTGATGTATCAGGGCCGGCTGCTGAGTTCGACCTACTACCGCCCCTTCGAAATCCTCACGACCGTGGCGGTCGTCTATTTCGTCCTGATCTATCCGGCCACCTTCCTGTCGATGACCCTCGAACGCCGCATGGCCGGCAAGGGCTGACCGTCATGCAAGCGGAGACTCCCTCCATGCCAGATCCCATACTGCCGGTGTCGATCCCGTCGGTCTCGCCGGTCCCGGCGGCGCCGCCGATCCTCCAGGTGTCCGGCCTCCACAAATGGTTCGGGCCGCTGCATGTGCTGCAGGGGATCGATTTCTCCGTGGCGGCCGGCGAGCGCGTCGCCATCATCGGCGGCAGCGGATCGGGGAAGAGCACCTTCCTGCGCTGCCTCAATTTCATGGAGATGCCGACCGCCGGCCGGATCGCGCTCGACGGCACGCCGCTCGGCCGTGCTGTCGGCAAAGCGGCCCCTGGCAAGCCGGACGAGGTGCGCTATCCCGAAAGCGAGCTGTGCCGGGTGCGCGAGCGCGTCGGCATGGTGTTCCAGCAGTTCAACCTGTTCCCGCACATGACCGTGCTGGAGAACGCCATGGAAGGGCTGGTAACCGTCAAGCGGATGAAGAAGGCGGAGGCGCGCGAGCGCGCCCTGCGCGAGCTGGACAAGGTCGGGCTGGGCGGCAAGACCGACGTCTATCCCGGACGGCTGTCCGGCGGCCAGCAGCAGCGGGTGGCGATCGCCCGCGCGCTGGCCATGGAGCCGGAGATCCTGCTGTTCGACGAGCCGACCTCCTCGCTCGACCCCGAGCTGGTGGGCGAGGTGCTGCGTGTCATCCGGCAACTGGCGGAGGAGGGGCGGACCATGCTGCTCGTCACCCACGAGCTTGGCTTCGCCTATCATTTCGCCACCAAGGTGATCTTCCTCGCCGACGGCGTCTTCCACGAGGTCGGGACGCCGGACGAGGTGCTGAAGCACCCCCGGCAGGAGCGCACGCGCGCCTTCCTGGAGCGTTTCACCGAATTTTCCTTCTGAGAGCATCTTAAAAAAATCAGGCGGCGCAGCACCGGCTGGCAAGGCCGGCCGCTGCCGGGAAAGGGTACATACGATGGTTTCGAACAGCGCGGTCAGCCAGACGAGTTCGCAGGGTTATGTCGACGACAGCCGCAACGACGAGGTGCTGATCTATGTGAACGGCGCGTTCTTCCCGCGCGACGAGGCCAAGGTCTCGGTCTTCGACGCCGGCTTCGTGCTGGGCGACGGGGTGTGGGAAGGGCTGCGGCTGGTCAAGGGCCGCATCCTGGCGCTCGACGACCATATGGACCGGCTCTATGAGGGCGCCAACGCCATCCAGCTCGACATCGGCATGACGCGCGAGGAGCTGGTCGGGGCGATCCAGGCCACGCTGGACCGCAACGGCATGACCGACGGCGCCCATATCCGCCTGATGGTCACGCGCGGCCGCAAGAAGACGCCCAACCAGGATCCGCGCTTTGCGCTGGGGCAGGCGACGATCGTCATCATCGCCGAATACAAGGCGCCGAAGCCGGAATCGAAGGCCAAGGGGCTGACGCTGTTCACCTCGACCATCCGGTGCAGCGGCCCCGACGTCTTCGACCTGCGCCTCAACTCGCACAGCCGGCTCAACTTCATCCAGGCGCTGATCCAGGCGATCAATGCCGGGGCCGACGAGGCGCTGATGCTCGACCCGCACGGCTTCGTGGCGAGCTGCAACTCGACCAACTTCTTCGTCGTCCGCAAGGGCGAACTCTGGACCTCCACCGGCCGCTTCAACTTCAAGGGCATCACCCGCGCCAAGGCGATCGATCTCTACCGCAAGGACGGCGGCACGGTGCGCGAGCACGACTTCACCCTGGCGGAAGTGTATGGTGCGGACGAGGCCTTCGTCACCGGCACGCTGGGCGGCATCACCCCGGTGGTGCGGATCGACGGCCGGCGGATCGGCGACGGCAAGCCGGGGCCGATCACCGCGCACATCGCCGAGCTGTATGCCCGCGCGATGCTCGGCTGACGGCGGGGCCGTCCACACCCCCCAACGCCGAAGGCGGCGCGCCGACGCATGTTCCAGTCGCTGAAAGCCAAGCTGTCGCTTCCGGAAAAGCAGGGCACGGGCATCAGGGCCCCGGCCTGGCTGCGCGCCTTCGTGCGCGGCGACGAGATCTGGCTGGCGGTGCTGGCGGCCGGAATCGGCATCCTCGCCGCCTGTTTCGTCGCCGCCATCGTCACGGCGGTGCAGTCGCTCCATCACGTCCTGTTCGCGGTGGAGGGTCACGACGTCAGCGGGGCCGCCGCCGTCGATCCCTGGCGGGCGATGCCGGTCCCGGTCGTCGGGGGCTGCCTGATGGCGGGGCTCGGCTGGCTGCTCGCCCGGCTCCCCCGCCTGTCCATCATCGATCCGGTGGAGGCGAATGCGCTGCATGGCGGGCGCATCCCCATCCACGGCAGCCTGCTGCTGGTCCTGCAAACCATGCTGTCCAACGGCTTCGGCGCCTCGGTCGGCATGGAGGCCGGCTATGCCCAGGCCGGCGCGATGGTGGCGTCCAAGCTCGGCCGCATCTTCCATGTCCGGCGCGGCGACCTGCGGACGCTGGTCGGCTGCGGCACCGCGGCGGCGATCGCGGCGGCCTTCGACGCGCCGCTGACCGGCGCCTTCTATGCCTTCGAGCTGGTGATCGCCAGCTACTCGATCTCCACCCTGGCGCCGGTCGGCGTCGCCGCCATGACCGGGGTCGGTGTGATGCGGCTGATCCTGCCGCAGCCGTCCTTGCAGGTCGGCTTCGCCGGCAGCCTGGGGGCGGCCGACTATGCGCTGGTCTGCCTGATGGGCGTGCTGTGCGCCCTGCTCGGCATCGCCATGATGCGGACGGTCGCGCTGGTGGAGGCGGTCTTCAACCGCAGCCGCGTGCCGGTGTGGGCGCGACCGGTGGTCGGGGGGTGCTGCATCGGTCTGCTGGCGCTCGCCACGCCGGCGGTGCTGTCGTCGGGCCATGGCGCGCTGCATGTCGGTTTCAACGCCTATTACACCGCCCCGGCCCTGCTGGCGCTGATCGGGCTGAAGGCACTGGCCTCGGCGATTTCCATCGGGTCGGGCTTCCGCGGCGGCCTGTTCTTCGCCTCGCTGTTCCTGGGGGCGATGCTGGGCAAGCTGGTCGCCATCGGCTGGATGCTGGCGGTCGGGCTGACCATCCCCGCGGTGGTGATCGGCATCGTCGGCATGTGCGCCATGGCGACCGCCGTGCTCGGCGCGCCGCTGACCATGGCCTTCCTGGCGCTGGAGGTCACCGGCAGCCTGCCCCTGACCATTGCGGTGCTGGCCGCTGCGGTGGTGTCGTCGATCACCGTCCGGCGGGTCTTCGGCTATTCCTTCGCCACCTGGCGCTTCCATCTGCGCGGCGAGTCGATCCGCAGCGCCGCCGACATCGGCTGGATCCGCGACCTGACGGTGGGGCGCATGATGCGCAAGGACGTCCGCACCGTGCGCGACGACCAGACGCTCGCCCAGTTCCGCCGCAATTTCCCCCTGGGGGCGACGCAGAGGGTGATCGTTGTCGACCATGCCGACCGCTATGCCGGGATCGTCTTCGTTTCCGATGCCTATCGCGAGACGGCGGAGACGGCCGAACTCGCCGATCTCATCCGCCTGAAGACGGAGGTGCTGCTGCCCAACGTCAACATCCGCGAGGCGATGAAGAGCTTCGCCACGGCGGAGAGCGACGTGCTGGCGGTGGTCGACGGCACCGAGCGGATGCGGGTGATCGGGCTGCTCACCGAACAGCACGCGCTGAAGCGCTATAACGAGGAGCTGGACGGGCGGCTGCGCGAGGGCGGCCTGCTGTGACGATCGGGGGGCCGGTGCCGTCTTTACGCGCTGAGGTCGGACCCGTTCGCTTCCCCGTCCTTCAGGCCGGCCTTGAAGCTCCGGATGCCTTTGGCGAAATCGCCCATGACCGACGGCAGCTTGCCGGCGCCGAACAGCAGCAGGACGACCAGCAGGACGACGGCCCAGTGGAACAGGCTGAAGCTTCCCATGACGATGATCCGTTCTTTCAGGCGGGCAGCCGCAGGATGCGGCCGTCGGGACGGGTGAAGCGGGCGGTGACGCCGGGATAAGCCGCCAGGATAGCCATGGCGCGGTCCGCCGGCACCACCGACAGGGCGGTGGACAGGGCGTCGGCCGTCGTGGCATCGGCGGCCTGGACGGTCACCGCCAGCCAGTGGGCGGCGCAAGCGCCGCTAGCGGGGTCGAACAGGTGGGTGAAGCGGCCGGCGGCGTCGAAGCGGGTGCCGTAGCCGCCGGACGTCGCCATCGCGCCGTCGGTGAGTTCGACCGTCGCCGTGCTGCGGTCGGGGTTGGTGGGATCGGCGAGGCCGACGGTCCAGGGGCGGCCGGAGGGGTGATGGCCGAGAGCGCGCAGTTCGCCCATGTCGACCAGGACGTTGCCCATGCCTTCGGCCTTCAGGCGCTCGGTCACGCGGTCGGTGATGTAGCCCTGGGCGATGCCGTTCAGTGTCACCGCCATGCCCTTTGATGCGAAGGCGACGCGGCCGGGCTCCACCTGCAGGGCGTGGACGTCGACGAGTGCGCGGGCGGCGCGGACGGCATTCTTCGGCGGGCCGGCGGGGTCGGTGTTGTCCCGTTCGAAATGGCCGGCATAGAGCTGCCACAGCGGCTGCACCGTGGGGTCGAAGGCGCCGCCGGTGCCGCGGCCGAAGGCGGCCGCTTCCGACAGCAGGCGGACGAGGTCGGCGGGTGGGGCGTCCAGCCACCCGTCGCGGTTCAGGCGCCGCAGGGCGGAGTCGGGGCGATAGAGGCTGAAGACGCGCTCCAGCCGAGCGACCTCCTCCAGGCTCAGCGCGATCAGGCGGTCGGCCTCGGCAGGATCGGGGTGGGCGATGGTCAGGCTGGCGTCGGCGCCGAGCGCCACGCCGCGCCAGACCCGGACGGGAACGCCTTCCGCCCGCAGCAGGCGATGCGGCAGAAGCGACAGGCCGGCGGCGGCGGCACCGATGGCGAGGAAGCGGCGTCTGGTCAGCATCACTGCTCTCCCTCGGCAACACTGGCGGCGGGCGGGGTGAGGATCTGGTCCTCATGCACGTCGGCGAAGCGCAGGATGGTGCCACCGTTGGCCTGGGCGAAACGCTCGGCGGCGGCCCTGTCGGAGAAGGGATAGGGCTCCGCCTCGCCCATGCCGCCGCGCAAGCGGCTGCCCAGCACGTACCAGGCCTGGCGCGCCTCGACCCAGACGGTCATGTCGGGGGCGGTGGGGTCCTTGGCCTTGGCGATGTCGGTGACGTAGATGGCGCGGATTTCCTTCGGCTCCTCCGGCAGCATGGTGAAGGCGAAGGTGTCGCGGACGGAGGACAGCCAGATCGGCCGCTCGGCGCCCTTCACCAGGATCTGGCCCTTGGGGCCGGGATGGTCGGCCAAATTCATGCCGCAGTAATGGCCGATGGCGTCGGTGGCGAGCGTGACGGGCGGCGGCGGCGCGACCTCCGCCTTCTCCTGCTTGCAGGCGGAGAGCGGTGCCAGGAGAGCGGCGGCGAGAAGGAGGGTTCGGAGGGTGCGCATCAGATCTGCTTCCTCGAAAAGAGGGCGGCGGCCAGCGCCAGCGGGGTGGCGATCCAGCCGGCCATCACCGCCAGCAGCAGCGGGACGGACAGCTGGACATGGGCGGCGAGGCCGGCGGTGCCGGCGAAGGCGCTGACGCCCTTGAAGCCGGTCAGGTTGAACAGGCGGTAGGCATCGGCCGGGTTGGCGAGCAGCAGCCAGTTCAGCGCCTCCACCCCCAGGCCGCTGCCGCTGGCGAGGATGCCGAGCAGGGCCATGTCGTAGAGCAGGACGAAGCAGAGCCAGACCGCCACCGCGATGCCGGCCGCCGTGCCGCGGTCGCGGACGATGGTGGAGGCGAGATAGCCGAGTGCCGTGAAGGCGGCGCCCAGCATCACGCTGGACCCGATCATCGCGGCGAAGGCGCGCCAGCTCTCCGGCCCGATGGCGGTGCCGCCCATGGCGAGCGCCACCCCGGCGGCGCCATAGCCGACCACGGTCGCCAGCGCGATCACC
Organism: Azospirillum lipoferum; assembly: GCF_024170005.1. GTDB lineage: Bacteria > Pseudomonadota > Alphaproteobacteria > Azospirillales > Azospirillaceae > Azospirillum > Azospirillum lipoferum. The sequence continues at coordinate 16,828 of NZ_JALJXJ010000025.1, read as the reverse complement.
GCGGCATGGCCGAGGAACTTGCCGAGCAGAAGCTGCCAGCGCGCCACCGGGTAGGACAGCAGCAGCGTCATGGTGCCGCGGTCGATCTCCCCCACCACCGCGTCGAAGGACAGCAGCAATGCTATCAGGGGAAGGAGGAAGATGGTCAGGCTCGACAGGCTGACGATGGTGACCTCCACCGGGCCGACGCCGACCGTGCCGGTGGGGACCGAGCCGAGGAAGCTGAGCGTCAGGGCAAGTGCGGCCATCAGCAGGGTGGTGGCGACGGCCCAGCGGTTGCGGGTGGCCTCGCGCAGTTCCTTGCCGGCGATGATCAGGAGCGTGTTCATTCGGCGGCCTCCCGGCGCAGGAAATGGGCGTACATCTCGTCCAGGCTGGGCTGGACGATCTCGATGTCCTCGATGGCAATGTTGGCGGCCGGGCTCTCGCAGGCGATGCGGCGCACCAGACCGACCTTGTCGTCGTTGGCGCAGGCCAGTTCGACCACGCCTCCGGCCAGACGGGTCAGGGCGGCGCCCTCCCCTACCCGCGCCGCCAGTGCGTCGATATCGTCGGTCGGCAGGGTCAGGCGGATGCGGACCGGCAGCCGGGCGAGGCTGCGCAGGGTGGCGAGCGAGCCGTCGGCGACCTTGCGGCCGCGGTTCATCACCACGACGCGGTCGGCCTGCCCTTCCAGCTCGGTCAGGGCGTGGCTGCACAGCAGGATCGTGGTGCCTTGGTCGCGCAGCTCGGCGACGATGGCATAAAAGCTCTGGCGCAGCGCGGGATCGAGGCCGGTGGTCGGTTCGTCGAGGAACAGCAGCTTCGGGCCGCCGAGCAGGGCCTGGGCCAGGGCAAGACGCTGGCGCATGCCCTTGGAGTAGGTCGAGACGCGGCGCTTGATGGCGGCGGGTTCAAGGCCGACCTTTTCGAACAGCGCATCGTTGTCGCAGCGGGAGGCGCCCTTCAGCCGGGCGTAGAAGTCCAGCGTCTCCCGCCCTGTCATGTTGGGGTGGAAGGCGACGTTCTCCGGCAGGAAGCCGATCTGGCGGCGGATGGGGGAGCAGGCGGCACTGGCCGGGTCGCCGCCCAGCACGCGGATGCGGCCCTCCGTCGGGGTGGTCAGGCCGAGCATCAGCTTGATGAGCGAGCTTTTGCCGGCGCCGTTGTGGCCGACCATCGCCACGCATTCGCCGGGCGCCAGCGTCAGGTCCACGCCGCGCACCGCCTCGGTCTCGCCATAGCGCTTGGTGACGCCCTGCACCTCCGCGGTGAAGTCGGTCATGGCTGTTTCCTTTCGGCAGTCGGGCTTTGGAGGGCCGGGCTTTGGGCGGTTTGGATTGAGGCGGGCATGGGGGGTGGCGTCATCAGCGGGGCGCTGTCGATCACGCCGCCGGGGTGCAGGGCCGGGAACTGCTTCTGCGCCCAGCGGATCACCTGGACGCCGGGGCTGTTCATCAGCAGCTTGGCCGCCGGGTATTCCCACATCACCCGGTCGACCACGTCGTTGGGGCGATAGGGCTCGTCGGAGATGCCGTCGCCGTTCAGGTCGAAGGCGGCATTGTCGGACCAGTAGTTGCCGCGCCCGTTCTCCGACCAGTCGAGATAGCGGGTGCCGACATATTTGACCTGGGTGCGGTTGCCGATGAAAGCGTTGCCGGTCAGGCTGTTGCGCTCCGACCCGGCGGTGAAATGGACGCCGATCTCGCAGCCGTCGAACCGGTTGCCGGTGAAGCGGTTCTTGTTGGCGTTGTAGATGAAGACGCATTTCCAGGTGCCGCTGCGCAGCCGGTCGCTCATCGCCTCGCTGTCGCGCGGGATGTCGGTGTCGGGCAGCGCCTCGCCGCTGTCGGACAGCGCACCGGCGAAGCGGCCTTCGATCACGTTCCCTTCGATGCGCGCGCTGTTGGCGTTGTTCAGCATCAGGCCGTGTTCGCGGTCGGCCTTGGAGCGGTTGTTGCGGATCAGCAGGTTGTTGGAGAACATCACCGCATAGCCGACATTGTTGGCGACGGAGACGTTGTCGGTCAGCTCGGAATCGTTGGTGTACATGTAATGGACGGCGAACCGGACATGCTCGAACCGGTTGCCGGCGAAGACGTTCCTGCGGGACGAGGTGGTGAACAGCCCGTCGCGCCCCTCGCGCACGCTGTTGTCGAGCACGCGGGTGCCCGGCGCATTCCACAACTGGATGCCGTTGCCGCGTTCGGACACGCGCAGGTCGGTGCGGCCGACGATGTCGTTGCGGCGGACCAGGCTGTCGGCGGCCCCCCAGATGTAGACGCCGATCAGATTGTCGCGCAGGCGGTTGTTCTCGACGATTGCACCACGGGCTTCCTTGCCCAGGAAGATGCCGGCGTTCTGGTCGATCAGGCTGAGGCCGGAGTTGCGGATCTCAAGGTTCCGCAGGGTGACGCTGGGGGCTTCCACGGTCAGCGTGCTGCCGGTGCCCTGCCCGTCGATGACGGCACCCGGTTCGCCGGTCAGGGTGACCGGGGTGCGGATGGTCAGTGGGCCGGGATGGATGCCGGCGGACAGCACCAGCGTGTCTCCGGGAGCCGCGGACGCCAGCGCCGTCTCCAGGCCGCCGGGGGCGACCGTCGCCGTGGCGGCGAGCGCCGGGGCCGGCAGGGCCAGGGCTGCGGCGAGGAGTGTCGCGGTGCGGAGGAGCATGGGAGGAGTCCATCGGTGGGGGGATCCCCTCTCCCCCCCGGGGAGAGGGTTAGGGTGAGGGGGACGCGCGGCGAGAATTCGCTAGGATCGGAAGCTACTGCGCACCAAGCGACGCCACGCGGTGCATCCCCCTCACCCCGACCCTCTCCCCGGGGGGGAGAGGGGGATTTGGGAGAGCTTCAGGCGATCAGGTCGAGGACGGCTCGACGATCATGCGGCCGGCCATCTCCATGTGCAGGGCGTGGCAGAACCACTGGCAATAGTACCAATGCACGCCCGGACGATCGGCGGTGAAGGTCACCGAGGATGTGGCCTGCGGGCCGACCTCCATGCAGACGCCGTAGTTGGTGATGCTGAAGCCGTGGGTCAGGTCGTCGATGTCGTCCATGTTGGTCACATAGACGGTGACCTCGTCGCCCTGCTTCACGGTGAAGTCCTCCAGCCCGAAGGCCGGGGCGCGCTGCCACATGTAGACGCGGACCTTCTTGCCGTCGCGGATGACCTTGGCGTCATCCTCCAGCACCACGCCGTCCTTCTTGGCCTGCTGGCGCGCCTCTTCCCACATCGGGTCGTTGCGGTCGTAGACCGAGCGCGGGTTCACCTTGGAGCGGTGGACGATCAGCGTGTCGTGCGGCTCGGCGAAGGTGGGGCCGTCATGCACCAGCTTCATCTCGTCGCCGGAGATGTCGATCAGCTGATCGTTCTCCGGCTTCAGCGGGCCGACGTTGAGGAAGCGGTCCTTGGAGAATTTGTTCAGCGACACCAGCCACTTGCCGTCGGCCTCCTTGGTCTCGCCCATCGAGCTGTGGTTGTGGCCGGGCTGGTACTGGACGTCCAGCTTCTGGATGATGGGATCGACCTTCTCGCCCTTGAAGGCGCGACGGGCCTTGTCGATGTTCCACTTCACCAGCTGGCTGTCGAGGAACAGCGTGGTGTAGGCGTTGCCGCGGCCGTCATAGGCGGTGTGAAGCGGGCCGAGGCCGAGCTGCGGTTCGGCGACGACGACGTCGCGCGGCTTGATCTTGTCGTCGAACAAATCGTCCAGCAGGCGCACGTCGAAGACGGTGACGGTCGGCGACAGCTTGCCGTTGACGGTGACGTGGATGCCGTCGGGGGCGGCGTTGATGCCGTGCGGGTTGGCCGGTACCGGGATGTAGCGGGTGTAGGGGCTGCCGTGGCGGCCGTCGACCACCGGCACGCCGTTCACCGCCTGGATCTTGCCGGCCTTCACCGCTTCGTCGATGCGCTTCAGGTTGAAGACGACGACCCAGTCCTGCTCGCCGCTGGTCATCTCCGCCGCGGTGACGCCCTCTTCGGAATCGTAGCAGGTGGAGAAGGCGTATTTGCCCTGATAGTCGGCGTCGGTGTTGTCGAGGTTGCCGTCGACCCAGACCTGCCACGCGATCTTCATCGTGTCGCCGTCGATGGCGGTGAAGTGCGACTTGTAGGCCTTCGGGTTGGTCAGGTCGCGGCCGTCGTTCGGGGTCGGCACGCGCTGCTCGCCGTTGGCGAAGACATAGCCGGTGCGTGGGTAGCGCTGCGGGCGCAGACCGTGGATGGCGGCGGCGTTGGGGATCTCGATGATGGTGTCGGTCTTCATGATGTCGCAGCGGATGCGCGCGACACGGGTGTTGGCCTTGTCGTTGATGAAGATGTAACGGCCGTCATAGGTGCCGTCGGTGAAGGACATGTGCGGGTGGTGGGCGTCGCCGTTCAGATAGATGCCGCCGCGCGTCTCCAGGAACTTCCTGGTTTCCGGCAGCATATGCTCGGTCAGGATCTTCCGGCTCTCGTTGGTCATGCCCCAGCCGGTGGCGGAGCAGCGGTTGAACACCGGAATGCGCATCAGCTCGCGCATCGACGGCAGGCCGAGGATGCGGACTTCGCCGGAGTGCCCGCCGGAATGGAAGGCGTAATATTCGTCGAGGTCGCCCGGCTTCACCTCGGCGTTCAGGTGGCCGGCCTGGGCGTTGGTGGCGGCGTTGGCGGCCATCGCTTCGGTGGCGCCGAAGAGCGCGCTGCCCGCGATGCCGCCGGCGGTCGCCCCGCCCACGGCGCCGGTCAGGCCGGCAAGGGCCGCCGCCTTCGCCGTTCCGCCCAGAAGGGCGCGGCGGTTGACGCCTGCGCTGTTGTTGGTCTCGCTCGACATGGTGTGCTCCTTCGCTGCCCCCGCCTGGGGGGTGTCATGGGGCCCGTTGCGACCGGGTCCCGTTATCGGGGTGAGGGGATGGCGGTCAGGTTCCGTGCGGCCGGATCGTCAGCCGCCCGGTGGCCGGGTCGGCGGTCGCCACCGTGCTGCGGGCACTGGCTTGCTGGAGGGCTTGCTGGGCGGCTTGCTTTTCGGCCGCCAGCTTGGCCTCGGCGGCCTGCCACTTCTCGCGCTTCTGCCGCTTCTGGATCATGACTGGGCATTTGTGGTCGTGGTGGTAGAGCATCTGGCAGTGCAGGCACTGGATGCATTCGTTGGGGTTGATCGAGCCGTCGGGGTGGATGGCCTGCACCGGGCATTCGTTGCCGCAGCGCTGGCACGGGCTGCCGCAGTCCTTGTAGCGGCGCAGCCAGTCGAACATCCGCAGCCGGCCGGGGATCGCCAGCGCCGCCCCCAGCGGGCAGAGATAGCGGCAGAAGAAGCGTTCGATGACCAGGCCGGCCGCCAGCAGCGCCACGGCGAAGGCGACGAACCACCAGTCGCGGATGAAATGCAGGATGATGGCGGTCTTGAACGGCTCGATCTCCGCCGCCTTCTCCGCCGTGCCCAGCGATTGCAGCGACAGGCCGAACAGCAGCAGGAAGAGGATGTATTTGATCGGCCACAGGCGCTGGTGCAGGGCGAAGGGCACGGTGATCTGGCGGATGCCGATCCGCTTCGCCGCCTTCGACGCCAGTTCCTGAAGCGCGCCGAACGGGCAGAGCCAGCCGCAGAAGGCGCCGCGGCCCCAGAACAGCAGCGACGCCGCCACCGAGAACCACAGGATGAACACCAGCGGGTCCATCATGAAATAGTCCCAGCGGAAATCAGTGCGCAGCGCGTTGGCGAAGGTCAGGACATTGACCACCGACAGCTGGGCCGTGGCGTACCAGCCGAGCCAGACCAGGGTGAAGACCAGATAGGCGGTGCGGACCCGTTCATACAGCTTCGGGCGTCTGGTCAGCTGGTCCTGGAAGAAGAAGATGCCGGTCAGCAGCAGAATGGCGGAGGTCAGCACCGCGATGTCGGCCTGCCGGTTCTGCCAGATGCGCTGCCACAGGGGAGTTTCGGCGGCCTCCTCGGCCTCCGCCGCACCGGCGGCCTGGATGGCGGGGCTGTGGCTGGCGGACTGGTCGATTGCCGGAGCTGCCGGGGCGGCGCCAGAGGGGGGCGGGGCCGGCTGTTCGGTCTTCAGGAATTTGTCGGGCGGCTGATAGCCGAGGTCGAAGGTGACGAACACCTTGTCCAGTGCGGCGATGGCGCGCTGGACCAGAAGCTGGAGGCGCCAGGGCTCTGCCGGGTTGAACTCGGTGCCTTCCGGCAGGACGAACAGACCGATTTCCGGGAAATCGGGGGCACCGGCGGCGGCGACGCTGCCCATGCGCTTGTGCATCTTGTCGCGGAAGCGGATCGAGCCCTCGTGCTGCACCATCTCGACGCGGTCGAAGATGCCGCCGCGGACATAGCCCGACCCCTTGAAGGAATAGCGCCCCTGCCCCGCCACCCACACCGCCTGCTGGCCGGGTTTCAGCCGCTTGGTCAGCGTCTCGTATTCGGCATCGCCCAGCAGCGAGCGGCCGATGGTGGGAATGGTGACGAGGGCGGCGTAGAGGTCGATGAAGGTCTCGTCGGGGCTGCCGGCCTCGGCACGGGCGATGGCCTCGGCCCTGCCGGTCTTCTCGAAGGCGGCGTTCACCTCCCCCACCGTCAGGGTCAGGCGGCGGACCGAGCCGTCGCCGATCAGCGTCGCCCAGTCCTCCACCGCGTCCCTGGTCAGGTCGACGGACCTGGTGATGGCCGGGGTGCTGTCCGCCCCAGCCTTCCCCAGCGCCTGCATCACCTTCTTGCCGGAGCGGATGATGGAGTCGCCGATGACCATCACCGTCACCGTGGCGCCCGACACGATGTCGACGGGCGGGCTGGCGGCGCTCTGGGTGGCCAAGGTCAGCACGTTCTTGCCGACATAGCCGTTGATGAAGCCGTTGATGCGGGCCGGGGGGATGCCGATCAGCACGATCGGCTCGTGGTGGTCCATCAGCCGGGCGCCGGTCACCGTGCCGTCCGCCGTCAGGCCGACGACCACGTCGATGGGGCGGCCGGAATAGCCGGTGGTGTTGACGAAGTCCGAGGTGAGATAGGCGTGCCCGACCACGGTGTCGCCCTTGTAGACGGGGACCGTGGGGGTATTGACCGATTGAGAATTGGGGGTGGGAGCGCCGAAACGGTCGGCGCCGGGGACGAGGTCGGAGGGTTGCAGCTTCGCCAGATAGGGCAGCAACCGGCCGCTGTCGGCGGCCTCGGCCGTGGCAAGGCCGGTCAGCAGCAGCAGGAGGGCGACGAGCGCCGATCCCACCCAACGTTGTACGCGCCTGATCCTCACGACGGCCATCCTCCGGCTTTCGCCCCCTCGGCATCGGGGCCTGGGCGACAGGAAAGCGCAGAGCGGCGCGGCCGGTCTTGACCGCGGTCAAGACCGGTGGGGAAAGTTTTAGATCGGCAACTTGTAATGGAGAAGCGGGGAGGGCGATTGTCCCCGGTCGGAATCCGACCACCGCGATGGGTGGTCGGATTCCGACCGGCTTTACTTCCCGGCGCCGGCCAGGATGGCGTCGATGGCGGTGCGCATGTCGGCAAGCGCCTGACGGTCGGTGTCGGACAGCGGCTGCGGTTTCGCCTGGAGATCCTGCAACACGTCGCGGGCCTGGAAGACCGGCTTGGCGGCCCGCGCGGGCAGGGCGCTGGACGCGATGCCGGCGGGAGCGCTGACCGGCTCGCGCCTGGACGGACCGGAGGAGGGCGCCGCAGGGGAGGGCAGGGGACCGGCCTCGGCGCGCTTCAGCTTTTCCCAGGCGCGCAGCTGCTCGGTCTGGTCGTCGATGGCGGCCAGCGCCTCCAGCTTCGCCTTGGTCGGGCGGAGCTGGGAATAGTCCTCGCGGATCGCCGGGGCCAGGCGCTGAAAGGACAGCATCATGGTGACGTAGGTCTTCTTGCGGCCCAGCGCTTCGGCCAGCTGACGGTGGGAGTAGCCGTGCCGTTCGGCCAGCCGGGCCAGCGCATCGGATTCCTCCAGCGGGTTCAGGTCGCTGCGCTGGAGGTTCTCGACGATGGCGATCTCCTCGTCATCGTCGCCGGTGAACAGGATGCCGAAGATGGTCTCCCGTCCCAGCAGACGCATCGCCCGCAGGCGGCGTTCGCCATAGACCAGCTGCCACTGGTCGTCGGCGGTCTGGCGCACGCCGATCGGCTGTTGCAGCCCGTGCCGCTCGATCGAGGCGGCCAGCCCACGCAAATCCTCCTCGTCGAACTCGCGGCGCGGCTGGTTCGGATTGGGGGCGATGCGGTCGACCGGCACCTCCACCAAATGCGGCGCATGGCGGCTGAGGCCGAACAGCGCGTCCTTCATCCTGGCTGCTGCGGTGGCGCTCTGCGCCGGCTTGGTTGCCTTGCCGAGAAGACTACGCGACACGGTCGACCTCCTTGATGCGGGCGGTGCGTTCCTCGGCCAGGGCGGCGGCGACATCACGGTAGACGGCGGCGCCGGCCACGTCCGGCATCGCTTCCACCGCCGCACGGCCGACCGAGGTCGCCTGGGCATAGACCGACGCCTTCGGCACCGGATCGAACACCCGCAGATGCGGGCCGTACTGTTCGTGGATCTGTTCCAGAACCTCGCGGTCGTTGCGTTCCCGCTGCTTGAAGATGGTCGGGACGATACCGAGCACGCCAAGGGCGGTGTTCATCCGCCGGCGGATCTTCGCGACGTTCTCCAGCAGGAAGGCCATGCCGAGCAGGCTGAACTTCTCGGTCTGGCAGGGGATGACCGCGGTGTGGGCGGCGACCATGGCGTTCTTGGTCAGCTCGCCGATGTTGGGCGGCGTGTCGATGATGATGAAGTCGAAGCTGCGCTTCGCCGCGGCGATCTTCTCCTTCATGATGAAGTCGCCGCCGGCCTCCTTGCCCAGTTCCACCTCCGTCTCCGCCAGCCGGATGGAGGAGGGGGCGACGCGCAGGCCGCTTTCCGGCACGGTGACCAGGATGTCGTCCAGTTCCAGGTCGCCATGCATGACGTAATAGAGGGTCTTGCCCTCCGTCTCCATCGTGTAGGAGTCGATGCCGAGATGCTGGGTGGCGTTGGCCTGCGGATCGCAGTCGATCAGCATGGTCGAATAGCCCTTGATCGCCAGGGCCGACGCGATGTTGACCGCCGACACCGTCTTGGCGCAGCCGCCCTTCTGGTTCGCCACGACGACGACCAGCGCCGGGCCGCCCAGCTTTTCAGGCTCCGGCCCATTGATTTCACGTGTCATCAGCGCATCGACCGCCGTCGGGATGCGTTCCGCGTCATTTTCCCAGCGGCTGATCTTCTGCTTGTCGTAGCGGCGTTGCAGCCGTTCGTTCAGCCAGACGGCGAACTCGGACTGCGACAGTCCTTTCGCTTCGCGATGGGTCCGCAACTCGTCGCCCTTCACCGTCCCCTCCTCAGCATGAGCCGGGCGGGAGGGTAGGGGTAGATGCTACAATGGTCAAGGAAGCCGTGGCGGTGCGTGGCTTTTGGGGTGCGCCGATGCCGGCGCCGGCATCGGCCGCAGCCATGCCCCGGAGGAAATGATGTCGGTCCGGCTCGAAGCGGTTTGCCGTCGGCGTCGGCTTGCGGCACTGTGGCCCGCGGGCCGGCAGGGAGCCGCCGAGCAGGAGACCGATCCGATGGCCGAAACCGCCGCAGGCCGCTTCACCACCGGTTCCCCGATGCGCCATGTGATGGTGATGACCGCCACCGGATCGGTCGGGCTGATCGCGGTGTTCGCGGTCGATCTGCTGAACCTGTTCTACATTTCGCTGCTGGGTCAACGGGAACTGGCGGCGGCGGTCGGGTTCGCCGGCACCGTCCTGTTCCTGCAATCGTCGCTATGCATCGGGCTGTCGATCGGCTCCGGCGCGCTCGTCGCACGCGCGATCGGCGGCGGCCGGCGGGCGGAGGCGGCGAGGTTGGCGGGGTCCAGCCTGATCCTCACGGCACTGGTCGCCGCACTGGTCGGCCTCTTGACCCTGCCGTTGCTGGGGCCGGCGATGGATCTGCTGGGCGCCAGGGGAGCCACCAGGGATCTCGCGGTCGGCTATCTGACCATCCTGTCGCCGACCCTGCCGCTGCTCGGCCTCGGTATGGGCTGTTCGGCGGTGCTGCGGGCGCTGGGCGATGCGCGCCGCGCCATGACCGTCACGCTCTATGCGGCGCTGTTCACCGCGGCGCTGAACCCGGTCCTGATCTTCGGCCTGCGGCTGGACCTGACCGGGGCGGCGGTGACAGTCGTGCTGTCGCGCTGCCTGCTGGCCGCCATCGGCTGGCACGGCGCGGCGCTGGTGCATCGGCTGGTCGCCGCCCCCGGCTGGGCCGGGCTGCTGAAGGATGCCCGGACGCTGGCCGGCATCGCCGGTCCGGCCGTGCTCACCAATCTCGCCACCCCGATCGCCGGCGTCTACGTCACCACCAGCATGGCCCGCTTCGGCGATGCCGCGGTCGCCGGGGCGGCCATCGTCGACCGCATGGTTCCGGTCGCCTTCGGCACCATCTTCGCCCTGACCGGGGCGGTCGGACCGATCCTGGCGCAGAATCTGGGGGCCGGCCGCCCCGACCGGGTGCGGGCGACCCTGTGGGCCAGCCTGGGACTGATCGTCGTCTGGGTGCTGGCGGTCTGGCTGGGTCTGTTCCTTGCCCGCGACTGGGTGGTGATCGCCTTTTCCGCCAAAGGCGTGTCGGCCGAACTGGTCCGCCTGTTCTGCACCGCCGTGGCCGGCGGGTTCCTGTTCGTCGGCTGCCTCTTCGTCGCCAACGCCGCCTTCAACAATCTGGGCTTCCCCCTGCTGGCGACTGGCTTCAACTGGGGCAGGGCGACCTTGGGGACCATGCCGTTCGTGGCGGTCGGCGGCTGGCTGGCCGGGGCGCCGGGCGTGCTGATCGGGCAGGCGGCGGGATCGGTGCTGTTCGGCCTCGCCGCGGTCTGGGTGGCGTTCCGGGTGACCGGGCGGCTCGGCCAGACACAGCTGGGCGGGACCGGGGGCGGCCCGGCACCGGAGGCGGTGGCGGTGCCAGCCGGCGTTCCGCTGTCCGGCAAGGCGGCCGCCGCGCTGGCGGTGCAGGTCAACCGGCCGTAAGGCGGCACTCCGCCTCGTGCTATGCGGCGCTCAGCAGCAGCGCCTCGGCGTCGGCCACCGACAGCGGGCGGGCGAACAGGTAGCCCTGGGCGTAGTCGCAGCCGATCCGGGTCAGGACCGCCCGCTCCTCCTCCGTCTCGACGCCTTCGGCGACGACCTCCAGCCCGATGCGGTGGGCCAGCTCGACGATGCCGCGCAGCAGCGATTCCTGCCGGGGATCGCTGCCGAGCGCGCTGACGAAGCTCTTGTCGATCTTCACGACGTCGAAGGGCAGGCGGCCGAGATGCGACAGCGAGGAATAGCCGGTGCCGAAATCATCCATGCACAGCGCCACGCCCAGCGCGTGGAAGCGTTCCAGGATGGCGTGGGCCTGATCGTGGTCGGCGACGGTCATGCTCTCCGTCACCTCGACCTTCAGCCCGCCGGCGCGGCCGTCGGCGAGATACGCCAGCATGTCGTCGACATAGCGTTCGTCCCACATCTGGCGGGCCGACAGGTTGACGTTGACGGTCAGGGCAGCACCCCCCGCCATCCCGCGCCAGCGGGCGAGCTGCTCCACCGCCCGTTCCAGCACATGGCGGCCGAGCGGCAGGATCTGGCCGGTCTCCTCGGCGATCGGGATGAACTGGGCCGGGCTGACCAGACCGAGGTCGGGATGGCGCCAGCGCACCAGCGCCTCGAACCCGGTCAGCCGTCCGTCGGGGAGCGAGACGATCGGCTGATAGACCAGGAAGATGTCGCCGGCCTCCAGCGATGGGGTCAGGTCGCGTTGCAGGCGGCTGCGGATCAGGATCGCCTCGCGCAGGGAGGCGTCGAACAGCACGGTGCGTCCCTTGCCGTGCTCCTTGGCCCGGTAGAGCGCGATGTCGGCGTCGCGCAGCAGGCTGTCCGGATCGTGGCTGGTGCCGTCGTCAACCGCCAGACCGATGCTGAGCCCGACCCGCAACTCCATGCCGCCGGCGCAGAGCGGGCGCTGGAAGGCGGTCTCCAGCGCCTGGGCGCGGGCGATCGCCGCCTCCTGCCCGGCGGGAATCGCGACGACGAACTCGTCACCGCCCAGCCGGGTGACGAACTCCCCCGCGTCCAGCAGGCCGGCGATCCGCTCCGCCGTCGCGACCAGAACGCGGTCGCCGACCGCATGGCCCAGGCTGTCGTTGAAGACCTTGAAGCCGTCGAGATCGAGGAACAGCAGCGCCAGATCACTGCGGCCGGTGTCCTCCGTCCCCTGCCGCTCGCGCAGCCAGCGGATCAGATAGGCGCGGTTGGGCAGGCCGGTCAGGAAATCGTGGGTGGCCTGATGGACCAGCCGCGCCTCGTAGGATTTGCGGTCGCTGACATCGGCGGCGGAGCCGGCCAGCCGCGCCACCCGGCCGTCCGGACCGGCGGCGACGATGCCGTGCAGATGGAGCCAGCGGGTGCCCTCCTCCCGCTCCGTTTCCTCCTGCCTCCTCCGGTCCGGCGGCAGGACGCGGAACTCCACGTCGAAGCTGGCGCCGTCCGCGCCATGCTCCCCCTGACGGATCGCGGCGAGCACGGCATGCCGGTCGTCGGGATGGATGTGGGCGAGCAGGGTGGAAAGGCCGGGCTCTCCATCATCCGCCGGCAGACGGAGCATCTGGCGCAGGCGGGGCGACAGGTAGAAATCCCCACTCTCCAGGTCCCAGTCCCACAGCCCGTCGTTGGTGGCGGCGGCGGCCATGGCATAGCGGCGTTCGCTCTCGCCCAGCCGGCGGGTCTTCTCCTCGATGGCGGTGAACAGGTCGCGCAGGGCGGCCCGGCTGTCCTCCAGGCTGCGGCCGAGCAGGCCCAGCTCGTCGTGCCGGAAGCCTGATCCGGTTCGCCGGCCCCAACCCCGGAAAGGGCGGTCGAGGTCGCGGCGGGCCAGCCGGCGGGCGTCCTCCACCAGACGGCCGAGCGGACCGACGATGCGGCTGCGGGTGAACCACACGGCGGCCCCGGCCAGCGCCAGGACGAGCACGGCGATGATGCCGCCGCCGACCGCCATCAGCCGTTGCAGGGCCTCGATGTCGGTCAGGGTGGCGGCGGTCAGCCGGGCGCGCTGCGCGCTGAGATGGCTGTTCAACGCCGCCAGCCCCTTCACCGCGTCGCGGCGGCAGGCGTCGAACGCCTCCGGGGGGATGGCCGCCGCCGGATCCTCCATCTGCACCTGGATGGCGTCGAGAAAGGCGGCGATGGCGGCGATGGCCCGCGCCTCGTCCTCGCTGGGGGTGACCATGTCGCGGTAGATCGCCAGATTGGCCCGCGCCAGGGCCAGGGACCGGTCCAGCGCCGCATGGTCGCCGACTGAATGGTCACCTGGACCCGTCTGCGTGCCCTCGCGGAAATGGTCGATGACACCGCCCAGGCCGAGATGCCCGCGTACCTCCGACAGGGCGTCGGACTTGGTGGCGGCCTGCAGATCGTAATCGCGCCAGCCGTCGGCCACCGCGTCCATGCCGCGCATCAGTTGCAGCCCGACCGCCAGCATCACGGCCAGACAGACGACCAGAGCCGCCGCCAGCAGCAGCGCCGAGCGGGCGATGGTCAGGGTCCGGCGGTTTGCTCCGGGGATGGCCTGTGGGCCGCTACCGATGACTCCGGAGTCTTCACTGACGATGTCGGTCACGCCGGCCTTCCCTCTTCCCCGGAACCACTAGAAATCACGCGCGCAACGCCTGGGAGAAGCTGTGCGCCGCCCCCTCCAGCCGCTTGGTCTCGCTGCCGAGCGATTGTGCGGAGGAAAACATGCTTTCCGCAACCATTCCGGCCTGTTCGGCAGCCTGCGCAACCTCGGAAATCGCGGCGCTGACCGCGCCGGCCGATCCTGCGGTCTCCTGGATGTTGCGGGCGATCTCGCGCGTCGCCTCGTCCTGCTGGGTGACGGCGTCGGCGATCTCCTGCGCCATGCGGCAGACCTGCTCCAGGCTGCCGCCGATTCCCTGGATGGCGCCGACCGCGCCGTCGGTGGCGCTGCGGATCGTCGCGATCTGCTGGGTGATGTCCTCGGTCGCCCGGGCGGTCTGGTTGGCAAGGTTCTTCACCTCCTGCGCCACCACCGCGAAGCCCTTGCCGGCTTCCCCGGCGCGGGCGGCCTCGATGGTGGCGTTCAGCGCCAGCAGGTTGGTCTGGCTGGCGATGGCGTTGATCAGCCCGACCACCTCGCCGATGTGCTGCACCGCCTCCGCCAGGCTGGCGACGGTGGCGGAGGAGCGGTCGGCCTGTTCGACCGCCGCCGTGGTCATGGCGACCGAGCCCTGCACCCGCTGGCCGATCTCGGCGATGGAGGCCGACAGCTCTTCGGTGGCGGCGGCGACCGCCTGGACGGTTCCGGCGGTGCGGGCGGCGGCGGCCGAGACCTCCTGCGTGCTGCCGATGGTCCGGCTGGAGGAGGCGGCCAGATCCTGCCCGGTGCGGTGAAGCGTGCCGGCCCGCCCGGTCAGCGTGGCGGCCAGCGTGCCGATCTCCGCCTCGAAGGAGCGGAGGTCGCGTTCCAGCGTCTCCCGACGTCGGCGGGCCTCTTCGGCCTCGGCGCGCTCGCGGTCCCCGGCGGCGCGCAGCCGGACCAGCCCGTCGCGGAACACGTCGACGGTGCCGGCCATGGCGCCGATCTCGTCGCGGCGGCCGACCAGCGGCACGGTGCTGTCCAGATCGCCGCCGGCCAGACGCTGCATGTAGGCGGCGAGCCGGGCCAGCGGGCGGACGATGCGGTGATGGGTGAACCACAGGAACAGCCCGGCGATGGCAACCAGCAGCACCAGCGCCACGCTGCCGCCGGTCAGCACCGTGCCGTTCAAGGTGGCGATGCCCTGGCGGTTGGCTTCGCCGAGGGCGGCGCGCGCCCGCGTCAGCTCGCCGTTCAGCGTCCGTATGGCCGCCACCGCCGGCGCGGTGTCGAGTGCGGCGGTGCGGGCCAGCCGGTCGAGCAGGGGCCGGTCGAGCGGGGTGTGCGCCGCCACCGCGGCCTCGGCCTCCGTCAGCTTGGCGTCCAGCTGCGCCATCGTCGCGGCGATGCTGTCGAGCGCCGCGCCCTCGGCGGCGCTCAGCTCGCCGGCATAGCGGTAGACCTCCAGATTGGCGGAAGCGGATTTCAGGCTCTGCCGCATTTCGGCGGCGCGGGCCGGGTCGCCGGTCAGCAGATAGTCGCCGAAGCGGTGGATCACCCCGCCGAACCCCAGCGCCCCGCGCAGGTCGGACAGGGCGTCGGCCTTGGCCGCGGCCCCCAGGTCATAGGCGTTCCATCGTTCGTCGACCTGCCGGATGCCCTGCACGGTGACGGTGCTGACCGCCAGCACCAGCAGAAGCACGGCGACCAGCCCGGACGACAGCAGCCAGCCGAGCCGGGCGATCTGCCGGTGTGCGGGAGCCGGAAAACTGTTCTGGAAACTGTTCTGGGCAGTGGTCATGGCCGGTCTCCCGTCTGGCGGCGGCTGATACGAAGGAGCCAATGGTCGACCGACAGCCGCCCGCCGCCGCGAAGGATCAGGCCGCTGAGCAGCAGCATCCAGAAATAATGCTGCGGGTTGCTGAAGGCCGGGTTCGCGGCACCCAGCACGAACTGGATCACCAGCGCCATCGCCAGCAGCGGCAGCGCCGCCAGCCGCGTCGCCAGCCCCAGAACCAGCAGGACCGGCATGGTCAGCTCGGTGGCGGCGGCCAGCAGGGCGGCGACTTCCGGCGGCAGCAGCGGCACCCGGTATTCCTCCTGGAATAGGAAGAGGGTCGCCGGCCAGTCGCCGATCTTCTGCAGGCCGGAGCGGAAGAAGATCGGCGCCATCGTCAGCCGGACGGCGAGGTCGAACAGAGGGACCGCATGGCGGTCGAGCCATCCGGCGGTCTGGTCGCGGAGGTCCGACAGCTGGGCGAGCCGGGCGGGGAGTGGCCAGCGTTGTGCCCAGGGGCTTGCGTTCGATGACGTCATGGGGCGTTCCCTTCGCGTCCGGTGAGGGAGGGTTGCCGGTCCAGCGCGAAGCCGGCCAGCAGCCGGTTCTGCAACAGCAGCGCCAGCAGGGATTGGAGGTCGGCGTCGGCAGCGGTCTCGTCCCCGGCGGCCTCGTCCAGGGTGGCCCCGGCCAGCAGCCCGGCGGCGAGCGCGCCGTCGGCCGCGGTCAGCCGGGTGCAGCGCACCTCGCCGCCGGCGCAATCGCCTTCGTCGCCCGGAACGCGGCCGATCAGGACCGCTTCCGGCTGCGGCGCCGGCACCGTGGCGCCATCCTTCCACAGCGCATGGATGTTCCAGTCTGAGCGCACCAGCCGCAGCGACGGGTGCGGCGCCAGCCGCAGGGATCCCGCCTGTTCCGGCGGGATGGCGGCCAGCCGGGCGAGGTCGAGCGGTTCGGCGTCGGCGGCGAACAGCGCCTCGTGCATCGCCCAGTCGAGCCGGGCGAGGTCGGGCACCCAAGCCGGGATGCCGTCGGGCAGGATTTCGGCAGCCGTTTCAGGGTCGGCCAGCCAGTCGGCGAAGCCGGCGCCGTAGCTCCACAGCATCGGCAGGCGGGGCGGGGCCTCCGCCGCGAAGCGGCAGGCGAGCATAGTGAAGCTCTGCTCGTCCAGGGCCCGGCGCAGGGTGGGGTGGGCATGGCCCAGGACGGCGGCCAGCGACCCCATCACGGTGTTGCGGTAGACCGCCAGCCGTCCGGCCGGCAAATCCGGACGCAAGGCCCCGGCGACCGCCGGGTCGCCGCGCAGCAGATAGGCGGCGAAATCGCTCTGGAGTTTCGCAAGTTTCGCGTCAGCCGGCACAATGGGCCTCCTGTCTAAGACGGTTCAGGTATTTTGAAGGCGGCGGGTGGCATTCCGCGGGCCTCCAGGGACAACAGATCCCGTTTCCCGGACTGGAAG
>NZ_JALJXJ010000024.1 GCF_024170005.1 Azospirillum lipoferum | reverse complement strand
CTCTGTACCAGGTGGTCGACACCAACGGCGACGGCCAGGTGGCCGCCACCGAGGTGCGCCTGCTCGGCGTCTACAACGGCACGGTCCTCTCGCTCTCCGACATCAACCTCGGTTGATGGCTGGGGGCTGAAGCCCAAGCACGGTAAAAGGGAGGGGCGCCCGCAAGGGCGCCCCTTTCTCTTTGTGCGGACCTATTCTGGCAAGCGGTGTTCCGGCTCCCGATGGCCTCGATCCAAGATGTCTTCACCCATGCCCAGCGGCTTCATGCCGCCGGACACTTCACCGAGGCAGCGGTGTTCGCGCGGGAGGTGCTGCGGCTGGCGCCCGATCATGCCGTCACCCGGCACATGCTCGGCACCGCCTTGTATGCATCCGGCCATGGCGAGGAGGGGCTGGCCCATATCGGCACGGCCATGCTTCTCGATCCGGGCCAGCCGGTCTATGCAGTGAACCAAGCCATCCTGCTTCATTCCCTTGGCCCCAAAGCCGATGCGGCGGCGGCCTTCCACCGCGCCTTGCGGCTGCGGCCGGGCGATGTCCGGTTGCTCGACGGGCTGGGAAGCTGCCTGAGCGAGCAGGGCCATAACCCACAAGCGCTCAGTCCCTTGAAGCACCGGGTGGCGCTGGAACCCGGCGTGTCGGAGGCCTACCGCAAGGTTGCCATCGTTGCCCAGCGTGCCGGCCAGCTGGATGAGGCGCGGCGGGCTTACCGCCGGGCCTGGCGGCTGGGCGGAGGAGACGGGCTTCTGGTGCGTGAGGCGCTGACCTTGCCGACCATTCCCCGCTCAGCGGCCGAAATCGAGGAAAGCCGTGCCCATTGCGCCGCGGTGCTGCAGCTGGCGCGCGGGCACGGGCTGCGCATCGAGGACCCGCTGCGCGAGGTCGGCGTCACCTCCTTTTTCCTGTCCTATCATGGGCTCGATAATCGCGCCCTGAACGGGGAGTTGGCTGCCTTGTACCGGGAAGCTTGCCCTTCCTTGCTCTACACCGCCGCGCATTGCCGGGAGTCCGGACAATCCGGCGGGGCGGAGGACAGGGCCGGCCGGCGGCTCCGCGTCGGCTTCCTCTCCGACTATTTCCACAACCACACCATCGGCATGCTGAACGAGGGGCTGATCGAGCGGCTGTCGCGCGAGCGCTTCGAGGTGGTGCTGTTCCTCACGCCGGGGCCGGACGACGACCTGCGGCGCCACCTGCGCATGGTGGCGGACCGCGCTGTCGACATTCCTAGTGATCTCGATGCCGCACGGCGCATCATCGCCGAGTTGCGGTTGGACGTCCTTTACTATACCGACATCGGCATGTCGCCCTTCACCTATTTCCTCGCATTTGCCCGGCTGGCGCCGTGGCAATGCCTGAGCTGGGGGCATCCGGACACCACCGGCATTCCCACCTTGGACGTCTTCTTGAGCTGCGATGCGATGGAGCCGGAGGATGGCGCGGTTCATTACAGCGAACGCCTGATCCGCTTGCCCGGCCCGACCGTCTGCTACCGGCGCCCGCGGCTGGCCGAACCGCGCAAGACCCGCATCGACTTCGGTCTGCCCGCCGAAAGCCGGCTCTATCTCTGTCCGCAGAGCCTGTTCAAGATTCATCCCGACTATGACGAGGCCCTGGTCGCCATTCTGCGGCGGGACCGTGACGGCATCCTCGTCTTTGTCGATCCGCGCGACCAGGGCGCAGCCCTGGTGCGGCGGCTGGGCGCCAAGGGATCCGATGTGGCCGGTCGCATCCGCCTGTTGCCGGGTCTGGGGACCGCGGATTTCATCGCATTGACCGCCGATGCCGATGTCATGCTCGACCCGTTCCATTACAGCGGTGGCAAGACAAGCCTGGAGGCCCTGGCCTTCGGTACGCCGGTGGTGACCTGGCCCGGCGCCTTTATGCGCGGACGCCATACCTTGGGCTTCTACACGTTGATGGGGCTTGATGACTGCGTGGCGAGCGATCCGGCCGATTATGTCGATCGGGCGGTCCGGCTCGGCACGGATTCGCTGCTGCGCGCCCAGGTCCGGCGGCGCATCCTTGAGCGAAGTGGCGTTCTGTTCGACGACGAGGTGTCGGTCCGGGCGATCGAACGCATTTTTCAGGAGACGGCCTGACCGGAGCGCGGCCAAGCCGTTCCGGGGGTATCCGTGCCGGCTGGCGCGGCGGCGGCACATGCCGCCGAAGCTTTTGATCCTGACAAGTCAGGATCAAAAGCCGTTGGTATCAGTGTGCGGGCAGCGCCGACAGGCGGTCGGCCATCCGCAGGAGCCCCTGGGCCAGCCGGACGATGGCGGGAGAGCCGATGAACAGTTCGCGCAGGGCCGCCCCTTCGCCGAAGCGCAGGACGAAGCCGTTCGGGTTGAAGACCACCGCGATCTTGGCGGCTTCCGACAGGACATGCTGGGTCCGGCCCTGAAACACGGCGTCCAGGATCGACCGGGCCAGTTCGCGGGCGTCCTCCACGTCCAGGCAGGCTATTTCCGGCCCCAGCCGGCTTTCGTTGAACAGGAAGACGCCCTCCAACCGCAAGGCGCCGTCACCCTCTGGTGTTTCGCCTTCGTGCAGAGCGATGTGGGACAGGAATTTGCCGTCCGGAAACAGGACGGTGCGGTCGTCCACCTCGATATTGATGACGAGCTTGCTCCTGGCCGACATGGGACGGGCTTTCTCCGAGAAGGCTGTTCTTGAGGGGCAGGACCGGCGGCCGGGCGACCGGGCTTTCAGGTGGTGGACCGGCGCGCCATTTCCGCCTCGACGAGGCCGGTGACCACGTCGGCCATGCGGCGTTCGGCGCGCCATCCCAGCAGCCGTTCCGCCTTGGCGGAGTTGCCGACGCTGAACGCGATGTCCGACGGCCGCAGCAGGTCCGGATTGCCGCTGACATGACGGCGCCAGTCCAATCCGAAACAGGAGAAGGCCTGGGCGACGAAGTCTTCCAGCCGGTTCGCCTCGCCGGTGGCGATCACGAAATCCTGGGGCTCGTCCAGGGCCAGCATGCGGGCCATGGCGTCGACATATTCCGGGGCCCAGCCCCAATCGCGGGCGATCGACAGCGTCCCCAGTTCCAGAACGTCGGTCTTGCCTTCGGCGATGTCGGCAGCCCCGCGGATGATCTTCTGCGTGACGTAGCGGGTGGGCCGCAGCGGCGATTCATGGTTGAACAGGATGCCGGAGCAGGCGAACAGGCCATAGGCCTCGCGGTAGTTGGCGACCGCCCAGAAGGCGGCGGCCTTGCCCACGCCATAGGGGCTGCGGGGATGAAAGGGGGTGGCTTCGTCCGCCGGCGTCTCGGTGTTGCCGAAACATTCGCTGGAGCAGGCGCTGTAGAAGCGGGTGTCCAGGCCCAGGAAGCGGATTGCTTCCAGGATGTTGATGGTGCTGGAGATGGTGCTGTTGAGCGTTTCGACCGGCTGTTCGAAGGACAGCCCGACCGAGGCCTGGCTGGCGAGATTGTAGATCTCGGCTGGGCGGACCCGGGCGATCACCTCGACCACGCTGCGGAAGTCGGTCAGCACGGAGGAATGGAGGATCACCCGGCCGAAGATGCCGAGCCGCCGGAGGTTGGCGAAACCCGCCATCTCCCGGTCGCGCGAGGTGCCGTGGACCGCATAGCCCTTGTCCAGCAGCAGCTGGGAGAGATAGGCGCCGTCCTGGCCCGAAACGCCGAAGATCAGTGCGGTCTTCGGTTCGCTTCGGGTCATTCCTCCAATGGTCATGGGACGGCGCCTTGAGCGGTCACGGTGAGCAGTCACGGGGGGCTGGCAGGACGATGCCGTCAGCAGGAGGCGGCGTCAGCGGTGATTGTCGCCATCGGCCAGAAGACGCATGTCGGATTCGACCATCTCCCGGACCAGATCGCGGAAAGCGGTGGTGTGCGTCCAGCCCAGCTTCTCGCGCGCCTTGGAGGGGTCGCCCAGCAGCAGGTCGACCTCGGTCGGGCGGAAATAGCGCGGGTCGATGCGGACCACCACCTTGCCGGTCTTCTGGCAGACGCCTTCCTCGTCGACGCCTTCGCCGCGCCATTCGATTCCGCGGCCGACATGGCCAAAGGCCAGCTCCACGAACTCGCGCACGCTGTGGGTCTCGCCGGTGGCCAGCACGTAATCGTCCGGCTCGTCCTGTTGCAGGATGCGCCACATGCCTTCGACATAGTCGCGGGCATGGCCCCAGTCGCGCTTGGCGTCCAGGTTGCCCAGATACAGGCAGTCCTGTTTGCCCTGTTCGATGCTGGCCACCGCCCGGGTGATCTTCCGGGTGACGAAGGTCTCGCCGCGGGTCGGGCCTTCGTGGTTGAACAGGATGCCGTTGTTGGCGTGCATCCCATAGGCCTCGCGGTAGTTCACCGTGATCCAGTAGGCGTACAGCTTGGCCGCGGCATAGGGGCTGCGCGGGTAGAAGGGCGTGGTCTCCCGCTGCGGCGTCTCCTGCACCTTGCCGTACAGTTCCGAGGTGGAGGCCTGATAGAAGCGCGTGGTCTTCTCCATGCCCAGGATGCGGATCGCCTCCAGGAGGCGCAGCGTGCCGATGCCGTCGGCATTGGCGGTGTATTCCGGCGTCTCGAAGCTCACATGCACATGGCTCTGGGCCGCCAGATTGTAGATCTCGGTCGGCTGCACCTGCTGGACCAGACGGATCAGGTTGGTGCTGTCGGTCAGGTCGCCGTAATGCATGAAGAAGCGCACATCCTCCTCATGCGGGTCGCGGTAGAGATGCTCCACCCGGCCCGTGTTGAAGGAGGAGGAACGGCGTTTGATGCCGTGGACGATATAGCCCTTCCCCAGCAGAAGCTCGGCAAGATACGCGCCATCCTGGCCGGTGGCGCCGGTGATGAGGGCAACTTTGCGCAAAGGACCGACCCTTGATCTGTACGGCGTTGATGATCGGGCACTATCCTCAAAGGATCCGGGCAAGGCAAGGGGCGTTGCGCCACGGTCCCAGAGAAGGCACGGCCCATCGAGCCGCGGCATCCCGTCTCCGGCGGCTTCCCGGCATTCCGTGGCGACGCCCGGGCGGGGTAAGGGAGAAGCCGCGGCGCGGCACGAACGGAGTTGAAGCGCCTATCGCGGAACGATAGGGTGCGCGCCGAACGGGCCGGCCATCCCCGGAGGCCCCGGTCGGGTGCGACCGCGGGGCCGGGGCCGGGGGCCGCACAGCACGGATCGTCATGGCTACCGTTGCCGAAGCATTGCAGATCGCCGTGGGACTCCAGCGTGCCGACCGCCTGGACGAGGCGCGTGCGGTTTATCTGCGCATACTGGATGTCGACCCGCGCAATGCCCACGCCCTGCATCTGCTGGGACTGATCGAGCGGCGCCAGAACCGCCGGGACAAGGCGCTGGAACTGATCCGTGCCGCTCTCGGCATCGCGCCGGAAATGGCGGACGCCTCCTGCAATCTCGGCAGCACCCTGTCCGAACTGGGCCGGGTCGACGATGCCGCCGCGGCATTCCGCCGGGCGATCCAGCTCGATCCATCGCTGGAAGGGGCGCATCTGGCGCTTGCCTCCCTGCTGGGTGGACGTGGCGGGCCGCGCGATTGGGCGACGGCCGCCGTGGCCTATCGCCGCGTGCTGCGGCTGAATCCCTACCGTTCCGAAAGCTATCACGACCTCGGCATCGCCTTGCGCCAGGACGGGGCGGTGGAGGAGGCGCAGGCAAGCCAGCGAAAGGCGCTCGCCCTGAATCCGGGCTTCGCCAGTGCCTATGCAAAGCTTGGCAACATCCAGCTCGAATTGGGGGATCCTGCCGGCGCTCTGGTCTGCTTCCGACGCTCGCTCGTCATCGATCCGAGGCAGGGAGACACCCTCTACAACCAGGGCAATGCCCAGCATGCCGCCGGGCTGGCCGATGTGGCGGTCGACAGCTATGTCGGTGCTGCGCGTGCCGGACTCACCATGGCGCTGACCCGGCTGGCCGACGTGCTGACCGGCCTTGGCCGGCAGGCCGAGGCGGAGCAGGTGCTGCGGCTGGCGCTGACCAGTCCGGGCAGCGACGTGCCCGCTGCCATCGACATGCTGTCGGCTTTGCTGGCACAGCAGGGTCGTCATGAGGAGGCGCGGCGCTTTTTCGCCGACTACCGTTATCCGCATGCCGCCGATCCCAACGCCTACCGCATCGACTGCCTGACCGCCGTCGCCGAGAACTGGCTGGCCGCCGGCGAGCTTGACCGTGCGGTGGAGGTGCTGGCCGGCGTGCACGGCCATGGCAGCCGCTTCTTCACCGTGAAATCGATCGCCGGGCTGCAGCAGTCCCTGGCCCGGCAGGGCCGGCGGCTGGAGCGGCCGGCCAATACCGACCCGTCCAAGCCGCGCATCTGTTCGTCCACGCTGGCGACCCACGGGCGCTTTGCCCACAATGTGCTGGAATATGTGCTGCTGCGGCTCTACGCCGAGAAATTCGGCTACCGGCTGGAGACGCCGGATTGGGTCGGCGGCTATTACTTCGACATCGACGACCCCAGGCCCAGCGGCGGGCTGAAGCCGATGCATTTCGCCCGGCGCATCCTGAACGATCTGGTCACCGGGCGGCGCGACGACCCACGCCCCGGCGTCGACATCCTCTCGCCGCTGTTCCTGTTCGAGCATCGCGAGGAGTGGCGCGAGCGGGTGCAGTCCTGGCTGCGGCCGCGGCCCGAATGGCTGCCCCATGTCGACCCGGTGATGCAGGCGCTCAAACGCCGCGGCAACACGGTGGTGGCCCTGCACATCCGCCGCGGCGACTTCGTCTGGTTCCGCTACACCATCACCGAGACCTCCTGGTACGTCGACTGGCTGAAGGCGCTGTGGCCGACGCTCGATCGGCCGGTGCTCTACATCGCCACCGACGACCCGGCGACCATCGGCGATTTCGCGGCGTTCTCGCCTCTCTCCCTGGCCGATCTGGCGAAGGACGGGTCGGCGGAACCATGGAGAGGGCTGGAGTTCCTGCAGGACTTCCACGTTCTGATGAACGCCGACGTGCTGGGCGTCAGCGCCCAGAGCGGCTACAGCCAGCTGGCGGCCCTGCTGAACCGCAACGCCCGCCTGTTCGTCGAACCGGATGCGGCGGCGCAGCGGATCAGGCCCTATTCCCCCTGGACGGCGTCGTCCAAGACCCCTTAAGACCACCACCATCACGACCAAAGCGACGCCCTCAGCGGGCGGGAGGGCAGCCCCATGGATCTCGCGACCAAGGAATTCTACGACGATTTCTGGCCCCGTTTCGTGCCGATCTACGACGAGACCAAGAAGTATATGCTGGAGACGCTGACCGAGCGGCAGATCGGCCGGGCGCTGGATGCCGGCTGCGGCCACGGCATCTGCTCCGTCATCCTGTCGGAAATGGCGGAGCAGGTGGTGTCGGTCGACGTGTCGTCGGACAGCCTCGCCACCGCCCGCCAGCAGGCCCAGCGCTTCGGCCGCGACAACATCGAGTTCCATCACCAGGATCTCCAGGAACTGGACCCGAAGCTGGGGCCGTTCGATCTGGTGTGGTGCTGGGGTGTGGCGATGATGGCGCCCGACCCGATGAAGGTGATGCGCAACCTGATGGCCGTCACCAAGCCGGGCGGCACCGTCTATCTCGGCCTCTACCTGAAGACCTGGCTGTCGCCGGTGCATGAGGGCGTGCGCCATTTCTGCCGCGCCTACATGGACACGCCGGCCCGGCGCAAGCTGGTCGGCGGCTTCTTCACCGGCCTGACCAAGGTCGCCTGCCTGCTGAAGGGGCAGGAGATCAACCGCCGCGCCGACAACGTGTCGATCCAGGCCCAGGTCGAGGACTGGTACTATCCGCCCTACAAGACCTTCTATTCGATCGAGGAGATCGTCGCACTCTTCGAACGCAACGGCTTCAAGGCCGAATGCATCCAGGACCGTCTGGGCCGGATGAAGAGCGCCACGATCTTCGTGATCCGGGCGACGAAGAATGCCTGAGGCGGCGGCGGGACAGGAGGGCCGGACGGTTGCGTCCGATCGGGAGAAACCCGACTGGGAGGAACTGGGCCGGTTGCTGTCCCGCGGCTACATCGACAGCGGCTTCATCGGCGGCGTCACCCGCGTGCCGGTCGCCGACGTCGTGCGCGACATGCTGTCGGAGGCGCGCGCCGACGAGCAGGTGGCGGAACTGCGGCGCACCGCCGCGGCGGCCGGCGTCGACGCGGACGGGGCCCGCATCCTGGAGGTCGGATCCGGCTGCGGGATGACCGTGGTGCGCGGGCGCACGGCCCATGGGCTCGACATCCACGGCATCGAGCCCAGCATGGGCGAATACAGCTCCACGCTCGACGTCTGCCGCCGGCTGATCGATCATTACGGCCTGCCGGCCGACGCGGTGCGGGACGCAACCGGCGAGGCGATCCCCTTCGCGGATGCCAGCTTCGACATCGTCTATTCCTCCAACGTGCTGGAGCATGTCGGCGACCCGGCGGCGGTGCTGGACGAGGCGTTGCGCGTGCTGAAGCCGGGCGGGCTGCTGCTGGTCGTCGTGCCCAACTACGGCTCCTGGTGGGAAGGACATTACGGCATCCTGTGGCTGCCGCGGATGCCGGCCGGGCTGGCCAAGCTCTATGTCCGGCTGTTCGGGCGCGACCCGGCCTATGTCGACACCCTCAACCTGATCGACCGTCCCTGGTTCGACCGCTGGCTCGGCCGCCATCCCGGCAGGCTGGAGGTGCTGGACTGGGGCTGGGGCGTCTTCGAGCAGCGCCTGCGCACATTGGGTTTCGGCGACTGGGCGGCGCTGTCGGTCGCCAAGCGCATCGTCACCTTCGTCCACCGCTCCGGCCTGCTGGAGCCGGCGATCTGGCTCGCCCGGCGCCTGCATTGGGAAACGCCGATCATCTTCGTGGCGCGCAAGAAGGAATAGCGGGGACGGAGCCGAGCGGCCGAAACCTGTCTTCCGTCCCACCGACCGAGGGCGGGCGTAAAACCCGATGTGTCAGGCTTTACGCCTGACGGTATGACAGGAAAGCCGGTCCGCTTCTGACGACGGAGGCAGCAGGCTGGGGGCCAGACCGGCGGCCTTCGCCTCTGCGGCACGGGCAAGGTCGCGGGCGATGCGGGCCATCGGGGCGGACCAGTCCCACTGGTAGTCCTGACGATAGATTCGCAGCGACGGATACCAGATGCTCTTCTCCGCATCGTTCATCCAGCGCCAGTCCATCCGGTATGGGGCCGGCAGCCAGACGGGAGCCCCGAGCGCGCCGGCGACGTGCAGAACGGCACTGTCGATGGCGATCACCAGATCCAGTGTCTCGATCACCGCTGCGGTGTCGAGGAAGGCATCCGGCCCGGCATCGAACTCCGGTCCCGGTCGGTGGAGCAACGCCTCGTCGGCATCGGACAGGCGTTTGGCGGCATTGTCCTGTTTTTGCAGATTGACCAGACTAACCCCTGGAATGGTGGCCAGCGGCCGGACGAAATCGAAGGGGATCGACCGCTTGAGATCGGGGCCGCGGCGTTCGTCGCCATTGGTCCAGCAGATGCCGACGCGCAACCCTTCCAGGCCCGCCAGCCGCTCCGCCCAGTGCTTCACCCGGTTGGGTTCGGCAGATAGATAGGGGCGGTTCGGTATGCTGTCGGGTGTCGAACCCAGCAGATGGGGCAGGCTGAGAATCATTGCCCGTCCGCGGGCCTTGGGAAGACGATCCGGATTGAAGCGGACATTGCCCGGTGTGTCCAACAAGGTCGACAGCAGACGGCGCAGCGGTGGTGGGCAGACGACGGCGACCTCTCCGCAGATGCGGGCGATTTGTGGGACGAAGCGCACGAAATGGATCATATCGCCCCAGCCGCCCTCGCTCTTGATGATCACCGCATCATCGGGGAGTGGGCGGCCATGCCAGACGGGAATGGGGTTCGGTTCGTTCCGGAACCAAATATTGTTCTTGCGCGCTTCCATATCGGCCATGCCGCCGACAAAGTCACCGAGCCGTAACCGGTTGAGGCCGGCGATGTGACGGGCATCGGTGATTTCCGGCTGCACGCGCAGGGCGCGGCGGGCGAAGGTCAGGGACTCCATCGTCCGCGCCAATTCCTCCAGGACCAGCGCCATCTGCAGATTGGCCACCCCATGGTCGGGATGGAGCGTGAGCGCATAGCGGGCCTGGCTCAGCGCCTCGTTCAAACCAGCCGCCTGAGAGGTGGGGGTGTTCACCAGCGCTTCGCTCAGCAGGATGCGGGCCTCCTGGTGGTCCGGCCGCAGCGTGGCGGCGCAGCGCAGCGGCAACAGCGCCTGGCCCGCCTTGCCCTGGCGCATCAACGAGATCCCCAGCGCGAACAACCCCTCCGCGTCGGCCGGGTCCAGCGTCGCCACTTGCCGAAGCAGCCTTTCGCTGCCGACATGGTCGCCATTGGTCTGCAGGGTGCGGCGCAGGTTGTGCCGGGCGCCCTGCATGTACGGCTCCACATGCAGGGCCCGCCGCATCAGGGGGATCGCGCGGTCCGTCCGGTTCAGCCGCTTCTCGATCAGCCCCAGCAGATGGAGGCCGTCGGGGTGGGACGGGTCGACCGCGAGCAGAAGGCGATAAAGTTGCCGGGCCTCCTCCGCGCGGTCGCTCTGATGCGCATCGACGGCACGGATGAGGAACTGCTGCGAAACGGACATGGGGCTGGAACTCGCAGAGGTACTGAAAGATGTGCGGCGGTTATGGGGAAAGCCGACGCCCGAATGCAATCATCGTCAGTCGGGCATCGTCAATCGGGCCGCCGCTTGTCTGTCCGGAACCCCGTCCGGTAGAGGGCGATCAGAGACTTCCATTCGAGCGCCCGGTTCTCCCAGCGGTAATTGGCGGTGATCACCTGCCGCTGGTGCCTGAGCGAGGTCCTGAGTTCCGCTCCATCGCCGTCGCGCCACTGCCTGACCTTGGCGATCAGGGCGGCGGCGAAGGCCTCTTCGAAGGCGTCGCCACCCTCGCCATAGGGAACCATGGTGGCGAAGCCGGCGGCGCTTTCCGGCAGCGCGCCGCGGTCCGTACAGACGAGGCTGCAGCCGGCGGCGAGCGCCTCGATGGGGGCGATGCCGGAGGTCTCCTCGAAGGCGGTGGGATAGGCGACGATCGCGGTATCCAGCAGCCGTTCGGTCAGGCGGGCATGGGACAGCGGGCCGCGGTATTCGGCGCCCTCCATGGTCATGCCGCTGAGCAGGCGATGGATGGGATCGTCCGCCTGCGCGACGCCGTAGATCGACTGCCCGGAATAGACGGCCAGCGTCGCGGCCGGGCAGTCGGCCCGCACCGCCGGCCACAGCTTCAGCAGGGTGTCCAGCCCGCGCGTCGGCGCCGAGACATAGGCCACCTCCAGCGCCGTCCGCTTGGCATCGAACAGCCCCGCCTCGTCATCACGCTGCCGCAGGACGAAGGGGTTGCAGGCGTTGCGGATCACATGGCACCGCTCCGCCGGAATGGTGTCCTTGAACTTCTCCAGGAAGACCCGCTTCTGCCATTCGCTGACGAACACGATACCGTCGGCGGAGCGCGCATGGTCGGTGTCCAGGTAGTGGGCCAGGCATTTCAGGTCGTGGAACCACACGTCATGCTGGATATGGACCCACAGGAAGGTGGGCACGGAGGGAAGGAACCGCTTCACCGACGTCACGTTGTCGGCGTTGTTGCTGACGATGACCGCCTCGACCCCGCTCAGGTCTCCGGCCGTGACCTTGGTGCAGTCGACGATCCTGACCCCGCTGCGGCGCATGTCCGGGTCGGAAGCGATGGCGAGCATGACGTCGTGCCCCTCGGCGGCGAGGCTGTCGGACAGGTAGATCAGCGACGAGGCGATCCCGCCCATTCCCTCCGCTTCGCTGTAGGCATCGCTCGCCTTCGTCACGCGGGAGTCGATGATGAGGAGCTTCATGGGTCGAAAAGCCTTTTTCGGAAGGGCGACAGGCTGCACGGGGCCGGTGGGCGACCCGGGAGTTATAGGCTGCCTGCCGGCCGGTTTCATAGCATCTGCATCCGCCGGACGGCAGGCACCGGATGACGGGCGCTTCATGTTGAAAAAGCGGGCGGACTGTCCGAGATTGCCGCCTTCCTCTCATCCTCCGCCGCGACAGGCGGGGGCGACGACCCCCGCACAAGTCAGGCCGATCGATGCGTCAGCGCCTTCAATTCACCGCCCCGGGCCAGTTCGAGAGCCTGCTGAGGCAGTGCGTCCACCATCTGTCCGTCGATCCGGCGGATGCCAACCAGTGGTTCATCCTGGCCCAGGGGCTGGAAGGCGTCAGGCGGGACGGGCAGGCGCTTCGCCTCGCGCGCCGGGCGATGGCCCTGTTTCCCGGCCAGCCCGTTCTGCTGCGCTTCGTCGGGGCGCTGTCCAAGCGCCTGAACCGGCTGGACGAGGCGAAGGACTGCTATGGCGAGATTGCCCGTCTTCTGCCCGGCGACGAGGAAGCCCTGGCCGAACTGGCCGATATCGACAGCCGGCAGCGCATCCTGACCGCCCCCCTGCGCGTCCGGGCGGAGCCGAAGGGGACGCCGTCCGCTCCGATCACCGTCAACCTTCTGTACAAGTGGTGGGGCCAGCCCTGGCTGCGGCAGACCCCCGGCGGCGCCGGGCGCTGGGGAAACCATCAGTTCGTCGCCAACCGACAGGAGGGGCGGTCGGACTGGGTGGTGGTCTACGAGGATCTGGACGTGCCCAGGACGGTGACCTGCCGGCAGGGCAACCTCGTGCTGGCGACCGGGGAACCGCCGTCCCTCTCCCGCTACAGCCGCGGGTACCTGGACCAGTTCGATCTGATCGTCACCTCCCACGAGGAACTGGTCCATCCCCGTGTCCTGCTGTCCCAGGTTCCGCTGCCCTGGCACATCGGGCTGTCCGATGCGGAGGCCTGGCCCGGATCGGGACCCATCGACTACGATCTGCTGTCCGGCGTGACCGGGCTGGACAAGGCCTTCGCCGTCTCCGCCATCGTGTCGGACAAGACGCTCACCGAGGGGCATGTCGTCCGGGGGGAGTTTCTGCGCCGGCTGAAGACCCTCATGGGGGACAAGCTTCATCTGTACGGCCGGGGCCATTGCGAGGTCGCCACCAAATGGGCGGCAATCGCTCCGTACAAATTCCACCTGTGCATAGAGAATTACCAGAGCAACCATTACTGGACGGAAAAGCTTTCCGACGCTTATCTCGGCTGGTCGATCCCCATCTATCACGGCTTCGCCAGGATCAGGGAGGCGTTCGACCCATCGACCTTCTGCGAGATCGACCTCCGCGATCCGGATGCGACATACCGGCGGATCATGGATTTCATGGAAAAGCACCGGGACACCGATGTGTCGACGCTGTTGGCCCGGCAACGTGCAGTCGTCCTGAACGGCCACAACATGTTCAACCGCCTGGCCGAGATCTGTGCCGATGCCAGGGGCGACGCCTGGCGCCAGGTGACCCTTCATCCCGAGGTTTCCTTCCAGAAAGGCCGCTGACGGTTCGCCCTGTCTTTGGTCGGGGTCTTTGGTCAGGGCGGGGATCGGGGCGGCCGGGCTCAATTGACCGGCCAAATTGGCCTGTGCTATGCCGCCGAAAGGGCCCAGGGCCGGACGAGGCGCCGTTTTCTTCGCCCAAACGCCTCTTTCCTCTTTTTTTCCGCTCCCTCTTTTTCTGCTCAAGGCCACGCCATGGGACACGTCACCGACCGCGCCATCGAACTGTACAAGGCCGGGCGTCGCGAAGAGGCGCTGTCCCTGGCCGAGCAGGTGCTGCGCGACGATCCCGCCGACCGCGACGCGCTGAGCCTGGCTGGCGCCGTCCTGTTCCAGACCGACCGGTTGGACGAGGCGGAGCGGCTGCTGCGCCGGCTGCTGGCCCATCATCCGCTGTTCGCGCAAGGTCGCGTCAATCTGGCGGTGGTCCTGCTGGCGCGCGGAGCCCAGCAGGAGGCCGTCGGCCATCTGCGCGTCGCCTGCCTGCTGACGCCCGGCGACGCGGATGTGCAGGGCCGGCTCGCCAACCTCCTGCACGGGGGCGGCGATTACGTCGCGGCCGCGCGCCACATGAGCCATGCCGCCCGGCTCTGCCCGACGGACCCTGGCCGGCAGGTCCAGCTGGCGGTGGCGCTGCTGTCGCACTGCGCCTATGCCCAGGCGGTCGAGGTGCTGGCCCCCGTCGTGGCGCGGAACCCCGACCATGCCGATGCCCGCAACCATCTGGCCGCGGCCTGGCTGTCGCTCGGCCGTCCGGACCTGGCGGAAGAGACGCTGCTGGCGGCCTGCCCCGTTCCGTCCGGGGCCAAGCCGGCTATCGGGCAGCCCGGCGTCATGCTGACCCGTGCCCGGCTCTACCGCCGAGTCGCCGCGGAGGCCTGCCGGCCCCACACGCCGGAGGGGCTGCTGGTCCGGGCTCCCTTCTCCGTGCTGTCGGGCTACGGCGACTTCGCCCAGCATTTCGTGTGCAGCCTGATGGAGTGCGGGACGCCCCTGCGGCTGGCCGGACTGCTGGAGGAGGAAAGCTGGCGTCCGGCCTTCACCGACCCGATCCTACAGGCGGCGGCCCGGCGGCTCGGCGATCCGATGCGGGCGCGGCTGGCGCTCAGCGTGCTGACCCCGCCGTTGGTGGAACCGATCCCCGGTCTGCCGGCGGTCAATTACACCATGTTCGAGGGGCCGCGCATCCCGGCCTCCTGGGCCGCCTGCAACCGGGAGCATGAGCTGGTCATCGTGCCGACCGACTCCTCGCGCCTTGCCTGGATCGCCGCCGGCCACCCGGAGGACCGCATCCGCGTCTGTCCGCCCGGCATCGCCCCCCACCCGGCCGATGCGTCGGCGTCGCCGCTGCCCATCGCCGGCCCGCGCGGACGCAGCGTGATGGATTACCGGGTGCGTGTCCTCAACATTTCCGATTTCGTCGCGCGCAAGAACCTGGACGGGCTGCTGCGGGTCTGGCTGCGCGCCACCCGCGCCGACGACGACGCCATCCTGATCCTGAAGGTGGGCAAGGGCGGATCGGCGCTTGCCGGCGAGGTCCGCCGTCTGGTCGGGCAATGCATTCAGGCCACCGGGCGTCGGCTGGAGGATGCCGCCCCCATCGCCCTGCTGACCGACCGCTACGACGAGGCGGCGATCGCCGGCATCTATGCCATGGCGACCCATTATTTCAGCCTGTCGCACGGCGAGGGCTGGGACCTGCCGATCACCCGCGCCGGCTGTCTGGGGGCCGGGCTGATCGCCCCCAGGCACAGCGCCTACACCGCTTATCTGAACGACCGCGTCGCCCACCTGATCCCCTGCACCACCGGTCCGGCGCTGATGCCCTACAGCACCGACTATTACCCGCCCTTCCATGGGCTGGACTGGTGGCACCCGGACGAGGATGCCGCGGTCGACATCCTGGCCCGCGTCATTCGCGATCCCGAGGGCGAGCGCCGCGCCGCGGCCCGCCATCTGATGGACAGCTTCACCTGGGACGCCGCCGCCCGCCGCCTGCTCGACGCCCTGGACGGGGTGGGGCGCTAGAGTGCGATCGGTTCAAGAGGGATTGCTTGGAGCGTGAATCACACGGAAGACCAAAAGATTAGAGTCTGTCTGGTGCCTATTGAAGCGCCAGACAGGCTCTAATCTTCAAGCACGAAGCGGCGGCCGTGCAGGATGATGCTGGGGCGGAGCCCCTCCTGCCTGACGCTGCGCAGGGCGCGGATGCGGCGTTCCATTTCCTGCGCGCCGATATCCGGCGGCAGGGTGCGCAGCGCATCCAGCGCCTTCGCCGTGCAGCGGCGGCTGTGGTCCCAGGCAAGATCCGTGCGGTGCAGCGGCCGGCCGGTCGCCGCCAGCTGCGGCGCCAGCATCACGAACAGCTGGACCAGCGCCGTATGGGTCTGGTCGATCAGCCAGACCGGGTCGGGATCGGCGGGCAGGGCGAAGGTCAGCGCGCCGACGATCGGGCCGGCATCCACCCGCTCCGCCATCTCATGGGCGGTGACCCCATACTGCGTCACTCCGTCATAGAGCGCGAAAGCGAAGGGATGGCGGCCGGGATAGGCGGGCGGGGCGGGGTGGAAATTGTAGGACGGACCTGATACCCGGCGCAGCAGCCCGGCCGGCACCACGCAGTTGGTCCGGAAGGCGACGAGGCGGTCGACCTGTCCGCATCCCGCCATCGCAGCCTCCAACTGGGACCGGTCGGCCGCCGTCACCACGGTCAGGTCGGGGTTGGCGCCGGCGAGGATGGCGGCGAGATGGCGCGCATCCTCCGGCTGGGACAACAGGACCAGGGTGGCGGGCATGCCCGGATTCCCTCACTGCGTGGCGTCGACGAACGCCTCGGCGAAGGCACGCCATGTGCGTTCGGTGCGGATGAAGGCCTTGGCGCGGGCGGCGCGCGCCCTGGCGGCGGCACGGTCGGCGTAGATCCGCTCCAGCGCCTCCACCAGCTCGTCGACCGAGGATTCGCCCCAGCCGAAGCGGCTGCCGTCACGGTCGGCGACTGGAACCTGATGGTCCAGCGTCAGGCACAGGTCGTCGCCCTGGGTCGGGCTCTTCAGCAGGTCGCGGTGGCCGGTGTTGTTGGAGAGCACCACCGGGACGCCGCAGGCCATCGCCTCCATGGCGACGAGATTGGTCGCCCCCTCGCAGCGGTTGGGGAAGAGGGCGGCGTCGCAGTCGGCCAGGACGCGTGCGATCTGGTGGCGGCCGAGGAAGCCCAGGTCGACGAAGCCGTCCTCGTCGGCGCCGTTCTCCATCGCCCAGCTCTTCACGTCGATCATGTTGTTGGGCAGGATCCGCGGCGGTTTGGGTGCCAGCGGCGATTCCGCCATGGTCATGCCGACCTCCGGCCAGGCGTTCTGCCAGGCGGTGACCAGCAGAGCGTCGGGATGGCGCTGACGGAAACGCAGGAAGGCGGCCAGCACGATGTCCTGGCCCTTGCGGAATTCCAGCTTGCCGCCGGAGAAGACGACGAAGCGGTCGCCGAAGCGGCCGCTCGGTTCGGCCTCCACCATCTCGGTCGGGTCGATGCCCTGGAAGGCGAGGCCGACATTGTCGAAGCCCCAGATCTCCAGGAGCTGCCTGTTGTAGGTGGAATGCACGACGATGCGGTCGTACTGGCGGGCGCGGTCCATCACCTCGGGCGTGAAGCGGGTTTCCTCGTAGGCGATGACGCCGATGTTGCGCCGGCCGCGGAAGCGCATCGACGGGCCGCCGGCGGTGAAGCCGTTGCCCAGCGCGTGCAGGACGTCGAACTCCTTCAGCAGCAGCATGTGGCCCTTGGCGTTGTCGGCCATGGCGGTGACCTGCTGGTAGGGGCCCTCCAGGGGCTGCAGCTTTGCGCGGTTCTCCGGACGCAGGGTGCCCATCAGCGGCTTTTCCAGCAGCAGAGGCGGCCGGCCGACATCGGCGAGGTAAAGGGCGGTGTGGACACCCACCAGCCCCCAGCCGTGGACCTCCGTGAGCTGCCAAGTGAAAGCCAAGTTCGGAATCATGACGGGAACCTTAGGTCTGGCCGCCCATATCGGCAGCTGGAGGATGCTTGGCACAAGATGCCTGGTACAGGATGCCCGGTACAGGATGCTTGACCGGCGCAAGCGGGCGGACGATCCCGCGCCGGGCCGGCGCTTGTCAAGTCGAGCGGGAGCGGACTGGATTCCCTGCATTCCGGATGCTACGACAACGGCGGCTTTCCATAGCGGCATGGTGCTCAAGGTGCGGACGGAATCGCTTTTCTCCCTGGAGGGCAAACGGGTCTGGGTGGCCGGGCATCGCGGCATGGCGGGAGCGGCCATCGTCCGCCGGCTGGAGCGCGAACCCTGCGACCTGCTCACCGTCGGCCGCGACCGCGTCGACCTGCGCCGCCAGTCGCAGGTCGAGGACTGGATGGCCGAAGCGAAGCCGGATGTGGTCTTCGTCACCGCCGCCACCGTCGGCGGCATCCTTGCCAACTCCACCCGGCCGGCCGAATTCCTCTACGACAATCTGGCGATCGAGACGAACATCATCCATGGCGCCTACCGGACGGCTGTGAAGAAGCTGGTCTTCCTCGGCTCCTCCTGCATCTACCCGCGGCTGGCCGAGCAGCCGATGCGCGAGGACGCCCTGCTGACCGGCCCGCTGGAGCCGACCAACGAGTGGTACGCCATCGCCAAGATCGCCGGCATCAAGATGTGCCAGGCCTATCGGCGCCAGTATGGCTGCGACTTCATCTCGGCGATGCCGACCAACCTCTATGGTCTGAACGACAATTTCGACCTGCAGGGGGGCCATGTCGCCGCAGCATTGCTGGCCAAGATCCACCGCGCCAAGGTGGAAGGGCTGCCCTTCGTCGAGCTGTGGGGCACCGGGTCGCCCAAGCGCGAGTTCCTGTTCGCCGACGATCTGGCCGACGGTCTGCTCTTCCTGACCCGGAACTATTCGGACGAGCCGCACGTCAATGTCGGCACCGGCAGCGAGGTGTCGATCCGCGAACTGGCCGACCTGATCCGCGACGTCGTCGGCTATGAGGGCGAGTTCCGTTACGATACCTCCAAGCCGGATGGCAGCCCGCGCAAGCTGATGGACGTCAGCCGGATGACGGAGATGGGCTGGACCGCCCCCACCGCCCTGCGCGACGGCTTCGCCACCACCTATCGCTGGTTCCTGGAGAACGTCGATCGGGGCGGCCTGCGGGGGCTGTGACCAGGATCGGGGGTCAGGGGAGCCGGACCTGCACCTGCTCCTCCGGCCAGCCGGAGGCCACCGCGTCCGGCGTGCTGAACAGCAGGTTGGGGAAGTGGTTGGCGCGGATCGCGGTGCCGGCCGGGATCAGCTTGGGCAGCGACCCGTCATGGTTCAGCAGGAAGGTGGCGTAGCCGAAGCCTTCCATCAGGCCGCGCAGCCCCGCCTGGGAGCCGCCCATCTGCTCCAACCCGAACTCGTGCAGTTCGGCGATCACGTAGGGCACCCGGCGGTCGCGCAGCAGGGCGCCGGCTCCCGTCAGGATGCGCTGCTCGGCCCCCTCGGTATCGATCTTGATCAGGCGTGGCACCTGCAGCCCGGCCTCCACCACCGCCGTCCCGAGCGTCGTCGCCTGCAGGCTGTGGGCGACCGGCGTGGCGCGCGACCGCTCGTTGGCCGGGAAGCGGCCGGGATCCCACAGGGCGTTGCCGCCGCTGTCGTCGCTGTTGATGAAGAAGCTGACCCGCCCCTCGGCATCGCTGAGCGGACGGTCCAGCACCGTCACGTGGCTGAAGCCGTTGAGGGCGATGTTGTTTCTCAGCCGCTCCAGGTTGTCGGCCCCCGGCTCTACCGACAGCACCCGTCCGGACGGCCCGGTCAGGGCGCCCAGCAGGATGGTGAAGAAGCCGGCATTGGCGCCGATGTCCACCACGCAGTCGCCCTCGCGCACCAGCCGGGTCAGCGCCAGGGACACGTCCGGTTCGTAGAAGCGCCCGCCCCGGATCCAGTCGGCGATCGTCCGCTCGTTGGTGTGGCGGTCGTCCAGGTCCAAAAGGATTTTGGGCTGGCGGTCCGGCAGGTCCAGGACGATGTCGATGACCGGCATGAAGGGCTCCCGTAAAAGGCGGGCGTTTGTCGGGATGCCCTTCATACCGGTTGCGGACTGTGCCGGCAATGCATCCCGGCCGATCAGGCCGACGCGGTTCCGTGCGCCACCCAGTCGCGCCACATGGCGCGGTAGGCCGCCTCGACTCCCCGGGCGAAGCCCCTGTAGTCGGTCAGCGGGGAGGCGTCCAGCCGGTCGCGCATGGTGCGGCGCAGCCCGCCCAAGCGCTCCGCATCGCCGGCAAGCGCGACCGCGGTGGCGATGTAGCTTGCCTCATCGCCGGCGATCAGCTCGGTCAGGCCGCAGTGGGTCAGCAGGCTGGCGCCGACGCGGGCGACATGGTTGGCGCCGGCCAGCGTCACCACCGGGACGCCCATCCACAGGGCTTCGCAGGTGGTGGTGGTGCCGTTGTAGGGGAAGGGGTCGAGCCCGATGTCGATGCGGTCGTAGGCGCGCAGGTGTCCGTCGGCGGCGTCGATGCGGGCCAGAAGCTCGATGCGGCCGGCGTCGATCCCGTACTGGACGAAGGTGTTCAGATAGCGCCGGCGTGTCTCCTCGTCGCCCATCTGGGCGCTCTTGACGATCAGGCGGGAATTCGGAACCCGCTTCAGGATCTCCGACCAGACGCGAACCACCTCCCCCGTCACCTTGGAGGTGTTGTTGAAGGAGCCGAAGGTGACATGGCCGTTGGCGCGGAACGGCGGTTCGGCCGGCGGGGCGACGTCCAGCGGCGGGCGGTAGCTGTGGAAGCCGTTGGGCAGCCGGACGATGCGCTCGGCGCTCAGCCGGTCGGCCTCGCCCGGCGGTTCGGCGACGGCGTCGCTGAAGCGCCAGTCGATGGCGCGCATGCCGGTGGTGTCGGGATAGCCCAGCCACGTCGCCTGCACCGGCGCCGGCTTGCGGGCGAACAGGGTCAGCCGGTTGTTGGCGGTGTGGCCGGTCAGGTCGACCAGGATGTCGATGCCGTCCTGCTCGACCAGCGCCGCGGCGCGCGCATCGTCCACCCCGACCAGCGACCGCCAGCCGTCGGCCAGCCCCTTCAGCCGTTCGGTGACCACGTCCGAGCGCGTGGACGCATGGTAGCAGAACACTTCGAAGCGCCCGCGGTCATGCTCGCGGATCAGCGGCTCGGCAAAGAAGGCGACGGAATGGGCGCAGAAATCGGGCGAGACGTAGCCGACGCGCAGGCGGCGTTCGGGATCGCGCGGGTTGGCGTGGCGCTTGCCGGCCGGCAGCAGCGGATCGGCATGGCGCTGCGCCCATCCCACATGGGCCTTGAAGATGGTCTCGGGCGGGACGGCCGGGGTGTAATGCAGGGCCAGCAGCAGGTTGGAATGCATCAGGGCGTGGGTGGGGTGCGCCTCCAGCCCCTTCTGGAAGACGGCGACCGCCTCATCGATGCGGCCCATCTCCTTCAGCGTCTCGCCCAGGTTGTTCCAGGCCTCGGCCGATTTCGGGTCCGCCTTC
This sequence comes from Azospirillum lipoferum, assembly GCF_024170005.1. GTDB lineage: Bacteria > Pseudomonadota > Alphaproteobacteria > Azospirillales > Azospirillaceae > Azospirillum > Azospirillum lipoferum. Next base: position 74,554 of record NZ_JALJXJ010000024.1, on the reverse strand, counting down.
AGCGCGGCGACGAAGCAGTCCACCGCGCGTGCGAGTTCGACCGCCCCCTTGTGCAGGTCGCCCAGATTGCACAGGGCCGCCGCCATGTCCGGTTTCAGGCGGAGCGCCTCGCCATAGGCGGCGCGGGCGCCTTCGCGGTCGCCGCGGTTGCGCAGGATGTTGGCCAGGTTGAAATGCGCCTCCGCATAGTCGGGCTTCAGCCGGATGGCGGTGCGCAGCGCCTCCTCCGCCTCCGCGGCCCGGCCCATGTCCTGCAGCAGGCAGCCGTGGTTGCTGTGGACGAAGGGGTCGGCCGCGTTGCGGGCGAGCGCTTGGCGGTAGCAGCCCAGCGCCTCCTCCCAGTCGCCGCGGGCGCGCAGGATGATGGCGAGGTTGTTGTTGGCGTTGGTGTGGCCTGGATCGGCGGCCAGCACGGCGCGGTATCCGGCCTCCGCCTCTGCCGTCCGGCCTTCCCGGTGCAGGATCAGGGCGCGGGTGAAGCCGGCGTCCGCCGCCGAAGCCGCCGGGAGAGCACTCCGGGGGGAGGGAGCCGGAATGGCGGGGCGTTTGGCCTTGGCCTGCTTGCGTGAAGGCTTTTTCATCGGGCTGACCGCTTGGCGTTAAGTCTTCGTCGGCAGAAGAGCCGTCCTGCCGGTCGATAGCAATGACCATGCACTGTCCGCAAGCGGCATCTCGTCTCCGGACGGATGTGCCGCAACGGCCACATGGGGTGGAGACATATGATGGATGGCGGATGCGCCCTGGGACAGATGGCTTGCCGCTGTTGGGCCACTTCTGCTATTCCAGCGGAATCGCGTGGCTATACATCGTCCGCAAGTGGCGGACTCTACGCGCTTCGTCGCGCCCTGGGCCCAAGGAGCGCATGGTCGATCGAAACCGGGTGACCGAACGGTATGAAGACCTTGCTTTCGCGACGCATTCCACATTTTTCACGGCGGTTCCCATGACCCTCGCTGCGGAAGTCCCCTGCGCCCACACCGGGCTGCATTCCCTGGCTGTCGTCGCGCGTCAGCGTGGCCTCGACGTTTCGGCCGAGCGGCTTCAGCACAGCAACGTCATCGGGAACGAGGAGCTGGACACCGCGCGCCTGCTGCGCGTCGCCAAGTCGATCGGCCTGAAGGCCGAGGCGACGACGCTGGACTGGGACGATCTGGGCAAACTTCACGATGCCTTTCCCGCCATCCTGCGCCTGCGCAACGGCAATTCGATGGTGGTGGTCGGCTTCGGCAAGCAGGGCGACACCGACGTCGCCATCCTGCAGGACCCGCTGGCCGGGCAGGAACTGATCCTGCCGGTCGACCGCATCCGCCTGAGCCAGGCCTGGGCCGGCGAGGTGGTGCTGCTGAAGCGCGACTACGGCCTGACCGACACCGAGCAGCCCTTCGGCCTGAAGTGGTTCCTGGTGGAGATCCTGCGCCACCGCCGCATCTTCCGTGACATCGGCATCGCCGCGATCCTGATGAGCCTGTTTGCGCTTGCCGTGCCGATCTTCTTCCAGCTGGTGGTCGACCGCGTGCTGGTCCACCGCAGCATGGGCACGCTCGGCGTGCTGATGATCGGCATGATCGGCGTCATCCTGTTCGAGGCCGCCTTCTCCTATCTGCGCCAGTACCTGATGCTCTACGCGACGAAGAAGATCGACGCGAAGATGAACGTTCAGGTCTTCAACAAGCTCGTCGGCCTGCCGATGCATTATTTCGAGCAGGTGTCGTCGGGCGAGATCGTCAAGAGCTTCCAGCAGGCCGAGCGCATCCGCAACTTCCTGACCGGCCAGCTCTTCATGACGCTGCTGGACACGGTCTCGCTGGTCGTCTTCCTGCCGATCATGTTCATGTACAGCGTGCCGCTGACCTTCCTGGTCCTGGTGTTCTCGCTGCTGATGGCGATCAACATCGGCATCATGATCCCGCTGATCAAAGGCCGGCTGAAGGATCTGTACAACGCGGAAATCCGCCAGCAGTCCTTCCTGATCGAGAACATCCACGGCATGCGCACGGTGAAGTCGCTGGCGCTCGACAGCCGTCAGAAGCTGGAGTGGGACCACCGCGTCGCCCAGGCCGCCGAACAGCGCTTCGACGTCGGCCGCATCATGATCATCGGCCAGACGGTGGCCCAGCCGCTGAACCAGCTGATGATGGCCTGCCTGCTCGGCCTTGGCACCTATCTGGCGCTGAACGGCGACCTGATGATGGGCGCGCTCATCGCCTTCTACATCCTGGCCGGCCGCGTCACCCAGCCGCTGCTGCAGATGGCCCAGCTGGTGCAGCAGTTCCAGGAAGTGTCGCTGTCGGTCCAGATGCTGGGCAGGATCATGAACCACGCACCGGAAGAGGGACGCACCGGCCGCGGCCTGCGCACGCCGCTCCGCGGCACGGTGGAGTTCCAGGAGGTGCGCTTCCGCTACGCCCCCTCGTCCCCGCCGGCGCTCGATGGAGTGTCCTTCAACGCCGCCGAAGGCACCATCCTCGGCGTCATGGGCCGCAGCGGTTCGGGCAAGACCACCGTGACCAGGCTGTTGCAGGGCCTGCACCGGGCGCAGGAAGGCCTGATCCGCATCGATGGCCGGGATCTGCGCGAATATGACCTGGATCACCTGCGCGCCTCGATCGGCGTCGTTCTGCAGGACAATTTCCTGTTCACCGGCACCATCCGCGAGAACGTCTCCGCCGCCAAGCCGGGGGCGACGACCGAGGAGATCCTGAGGGTGATCCATCTGGCCGGCGCCGACGAGTTCGTGGAGCGGCTGCCCAAGGGCCTGGACACCATGCTGGAGGAAGGCTCGTCCAACCTGTCCGGCGGTCAGCGCCAGCGTCTCGCCATCGCCCGCGCCCTGCTGACCAACCCGAAGATCCTGATCATGGATGAGGCGACTTCGGCCCTCGACGCCGAGAGCGAGGCCATCGTCCAGGCCAACCTGATGAACATCGCCCGTGGCCGTACCGTCATCATCATCTCGCACCGCCTGTCGTCGCTGGTGCCGTCCGACACCATCCTGGTGATGGACCGCGGCAAGGTCGTGGACAGCGGCAAGCATGACGAACTGCTGAAGCGCTGCGACATCTATCAGCATCTCTGGCACCAGCAGAACCGGCATATCTAGGAGCGCGCCCGTGTCCGCACAGAAGCCGACCGCACAGAAGCTTGCGAAAATCGAGACGGCCCGCGTTCCCGCCAACGACCTGATGCCGCAGGGGCCGGCGCAACCGCTGGACAAGCGGTCCAAGGCGCGTGGAAAGGCGGCGATCGGCGCCTTCCAGAAGGATACGGAGGCGATCCAGAACGCGCCGGATCCCTTCCTGGCGCGCATCACGCTGCATCTGCTGGCGCTGCTCGTCATCGCCGGCATCCTCTGGGCGTCGCTGTCTTACCTGGACAAGATCGTCGCCTCCCAGGGCAAGATCATCTCGACCGAGCCCAACGTGATGGTCCAGCCGCTGGAGATGGCGGCGATCAAGCAGGTCCTCGTCCGTGCCGGCGACGTCGTGCATCAGGGGCAGGTGCTGGCGACTCTGGACCCGACCTTCACCCAGGCCGACGTCCTGCAGCTGGAATCCCGCCTCGCCAATGCCGATGCGCTGATCGCCCGGCTGGAGGCCGAGCATGACGGCAAGCCCTTCGTGCCGACCGCGGACCGCTATGGCTACAGCACGCTGCAGCAGGCGCTGTGGCGCGAGCGCCAGGCGCAGTACCAGTCGCAGATGCAGAATTACGAGGAGAAGCTCGCCCGCCTGCAGTCCAACGTCGCCAAGTACGAGATGGACCGCCTGCACCTGAACGAGCGGCTGAAGGTGGTGCGGGAGATCGAGAACATGCGCTCCTCGCTGCTGGCGACGCAGGTCGGCAGCAAGCTGAACCTGCTGCAGGCGACCAGCGACCGCATCGACATCGAGCGCAATCTGGTCCTGAACCAGAACGAGCTGCAGGGCAACCGCCATGATCTGCAGGCCCAGCTGGCGGAGCGCGACGTTTTCATCCAGCAGTGGAACGGCAAGATCATCGAGGAGCTGACCACCCAGCGCAACGAGCGCGAGGCGCTGCGCGAGCAGCTGACCAAGGCGCGCAAGCGCCAGGCGCTGGTCCAGCTGGACGCGCCGGTCGATGCCATCGTGCTGGAGGTCTCGCCCAAGGCCACCCCCGGTTCCATCGCCAAGGAAGCCGAACCGCTCTTCACCCTGGTGCCGGTCGGAGCGCCCCTGGAGGTCGAAGCCAACATCGACGCCCGCGACCTCGCCTTCGTCCAGGTCGGCGACAAGGTGCGCGTCAAGCTTGATGCCTATCCCTACATGCAGCATGGCTCGCTGGAAGGAGAGCTGGCGACGATCAGCGAGGACTCCTTCTCCAGCAAGGACAACGGGAACGGCCTCCTCTTCTACCGGGCGCGGGTCAAGCTGCTGACCACCACCCTGGACAATGTGCCCTCCAACTTCCGCCTGATCCCCGGCATGCCGCTGACGGCCGACATCAAGGTCGGCGAACGCCGGATCATCACCTATTTCCTGCGCCCCATCCTGCGCGGGTTCGACGAAAGCCTGCGGGAGCCCTGATTGTGTTCGGCAAACTGCTGAAGCGAAACAAATCCACCAGTTTCCGCAAGCCGGACTTCCAGCATGGTCTGGCCGCCTTCGAGGCGGAGGATTATGCCGGTGCCGTGGCCAACTGGATGCCGCTGGCCGAACGCGGCCATGCCGAGGCGCAGTTCCGCATGGGGCAGCTCTATGCCCGCGGCCAGGGGGTGGTGCGCGATTTCGGCGACGCCGCCCACTGGTTCCGCAAGGCGGCCGAGCAGGGCCACACCGAGGCGCAGTTCTCGCTCGCCCTGTGCTACGCCAACGGCGAAGGGGCGGCGCAGGACAATGCCCTGCCGGTGCGCTGGTACAAGACCGTGTCCAAGGCCAGCCCGCCGACGGCCGAGGCGAACCTTGCCCTGCTCTATCCCAACGGGTTGGGGATCGCGCCGGACATCGCCCAGGCCCTGCACTGGTACCACATGGCCGCCGAGGCCGGCCATGCCGAGGCGCAGCACCACATGGGGCTGCTCCATGCCTTCGGGCAGGGGGTGCCGCAGGACCTTGTCGTCGCCGCCGACTGGTATCGCCGTTCCGCCGAAAACGGCTATGCGGTGGCCCAGCATGCCCTCGCCTCCTTCTACGCCAATGGGCAGGGGGTGGAGCGCGACATCAATCAGGCGATCGTCTGGTACGGCCGTGCGGCCGAACAGGGTTATGCCAACTCCCAGCTGGCGCTCGCCATCATCTACGAGCACGGCACCGGGGTGGAGGCCGATCCGGTCCGCGCCGCCGGTTTCTACCGCCAGGCGGCGGAGCAGGGCCATCCGGTGGCCCAGGTCAATCTGGGCCTGCTCTATGCCCGTGGCCACGGGGTGCCGAAGGATTACCGCGAAACCCTGAAATGGTGCCGCCTGTCGGCGGAGAAGGGCAACGTCAACGCGCAGTTCAACCTGGGCTTGATCCACTCCAACGGACTGGCCGGCCAGCCCGACCATGCCGAGGCGGCGGTCTGGTACCGCAAGGCGGCGACGCAGGGCAATGTCGGTGCCCAGGTCAATCTGGGCCTGATGCTGATCCATGGCTGGGGCGGCCGGCCCGAACTGGTGGAAGGGGTGGACTGGCTGCGCAAGGCCGCGGCGCAGGGCCACACCGGCGCCATGACCAACCTCGGCGCTCTCTATGCCGACCAATCGGGCAAGGCCTACAACCCGATCCAGGCCTATGTCTGGACCATCATGGCCGCCGCCGGCACCCAGCCCGGGGCCGAACGCGACGGGCTGGAAGCCAAGGCGCATGAACTGGGCAACGCGCTGACCAGCGACGACCGCCACAAGGCCCAGCTCATCATGGAAGAGTGGAAGAAGAACCCGAAATCGATGGTGATGGCCTGATTATGGGCCTGACCGGCACCGGAAAGTCCGATGCCGGTCAGGCTCCGGTCAATTGCCGGAGCCGCCGCCGTCGCCATTCTCTTCCTGCTGCAACCGCCCGACGACATCCATGATCAGGCGCTGAGCCTCGGCCATCCGGCGGCGGCCCGCCGCGATCTCCTGTTCGGCCAGTTCTGAGAAGGACGGATCGTCGCGGGGAGCGTAGTCGGGCATGCGGCCTTCGGCCATGCCGTACTGCACGAAATGGCTGTAGCCGTCGGGGAAATGCCCGGCCAGCACGGCGCCGCGGACATCCGGGTTGGCCGTCAGATAGGCTTCCTCGTCGAAGGGCAGGCGTCGGCCCGCTTCGCGGTGGATCTGCCGATAGGTCAGCACCCCGTCGAGCGAAGCAGGCGTCGGCAGGCCGATCCGCGTCAGCAGCGCGAGCAGGCAGAGGTCGGCGATGCGGTCGGTCGACCGCTCCGTCCGGATCGCCTCGACGTCCGGGAGTCCGACCATATCCGTTGCACCATGCAGGCGGCCGATGGCGTCCAGCCAGGCGGTCTCGCTGTTCTGCACCAGCAGTCCGGCCGGCAGCGTGCTGGCGGCGTGGGCGGAGCAGGCGGAATAGATGCCGCGATGGCCGGATGCGCCGAACAGCATCATCCGTTCGTCGCCCGGAAGCGTGCCGTCGCACTCCACACCGTCATCGACCGGAGCCAGGGCGATCAGCGGCCCGCATTGCAGTAGGGAATTCAGGATCGCCGGCCGCGTCGTCGCAGCCTGGATCCGGATATCCGGGATGAAGCGGAAGAAATCCGGGTCGGGAGTGCCGAACCACAGAAGCGGCAGCCCGTAGCGTGCGGACGCCTTGGCGATGGCGGTCAGGACCGGCCCCTTCGACGTGGCGAGAGGCAGTCCGGCGGTGGCGTCCATGACCATGGCGACGGGCCGGCCGGCCGGGGCCGGCGCAGCGCCGAGCAGATCGAGGGCCGGCGGCAACAGGATGCCCTGCCGGCCAGGATCCATCCGGTTCAACAACCCCGGGAATGAGGCGCACAGGGTCGTCTGCCCCCCCATCAGGCGGCGCAGAGCGCTTCCTGTCCCGCCTGCCGTCCCTTCCAGATGCAGTCCTCGCCGTTCCGTCGTCAGCAGGATCGCTTCCATCATGGAACGGCTGGGGATGCCGCAGACCAGGACCGCGTCATAGAGGTTGCCGGACGAGGGTTTGCCATAACGCTCGACCGCCGGGGTCTCGATCTCTGCCGCTTCCTGCACCACCGTCAGGCCATCCAGCCGTCCGCGGCGGATCAGCGACGCGAACAGAGGAAGCAGCGCGTCCACCCGCCGCCGGCCGGCTTCGCCGCCGGCCACCAGCAGAACGCTTCCCATATCCGGTCCGGCGGAGAGAGCGGCGGGGCGGCCGGGCGGCGGCTTGGTCAGCGCGCGCAGGGCAGGCACGCCATCCGATGGCTTCTGTGGGATCGACAGGGCGACCTGCCGGGCAGTCAGGTCGCGCAGGATGGACGCGCTGTCCTCCTCGCCGGTCCAGGACATCAGCCCGATGCTGTTGCGGGCGCAGATGGCGTGCCGCATCGCGGTCGCCAGATAAGGCTCGCCGCAGGTATGGAAGGGGTCGATCGTCACCGCGGCTTCGCGCAGCAGTTGTCTGAGCGTCTCCGGCACGGGGGCGGCCAGAACCTGCGTGTGCGCCGGCAGCAGGTCGGGCGGCTGGGTGGCGGAGCGGAAGGGCAGGTGCACCAGGGCGACGGAGAGCCCGGCCTGCATCAGCGCGCCGGTTAGCGTTCCGAAGGCCTGCGCCTGCGGAGCCAGAAGAGCAAGGTCGCCCATCACCAGGACGGTGCGGGGCTTTGCCGCGCGGTCCATCCGCAAGGCCGCCGGACAATCGGCCGGCAGGTGGAGAAGGGGTGTGCCGGTCGGCAGGACGGCATGGGCCAGATCGGCCTGCGCGGCGTCCAGGATGAAGCCGCCGGCGGCCTCCGCCCTTTTCCAGGCGGCCCGTGCCGCATCCAGTCCGCCGCCCACGGCGTCCATGCCCGCCACGTCGCAGAATTTGCGGACCAGCGGCAGGGCGTGAGGTGGCAGGGCGAACTGCTCGGGTGTCAGCCACACCGCGGCACCGGGGCGATGGTCGCGCAGAACGGCGGTCTGCATCTCGCCCGCCCCGTCCCATCTTGAAGCGTCCCGTTCGCTGGCGGCCGGCGGGGCTGACATGGTCGCGTCGAGCTTCACGGCCAGGAGCGCTTCCGCGATCTGGCTGCTGCGGCAGGATGCGACGGTGACGGTCTGGCCGTCCTTCAGGCGCGGGCCGCTGGCGAAGACGTGGACGGTTGGCATGACTTCCTTCGGCGGAAAGAGCTGCGGGACATCTCCGGACCTGAGCCGGAGACGTCAGGCACTTCTGTCAGATCCCTTCTGTCAGACAAGGCAGGGAGAGTCCACATCCGGAAGCGGCTCGTCCTGCAGGGACCGGAACGGGGACCGGCGCGGCGGGAAGGCCAGCCCCGCATCCGTCGTTTCCAGTGTCAGGTTTGGATTGTAATAGGGGTCTGCGTCCAGGGCATCGCCCCAGCGTGCCCGCAGAGCCTGGATCTCCGCCGTGGGCACCGGCGGGGCTGCATCGCGGCAGACCATCTGGGCGAGCGGCGTGTACAGGGAACGGAACCCCAGACCTGACAGACGCAGGCAGAGGTCGATGTCGTGCAGCGCCTGCGGCAGGCTCTCGTCGAAGCTGCCGGCGGCCATGAAGCGATCCCGTCTTATGGCCATGCAGGTGACGGACACGGACGATACCGTCTGCCGCAGCACGGCCCGCCCGCCCGGACCGGCCATGGCGACGTGCTGGCCGGCGTAGGCCGCGGTTCCGTGCGCCTTACCGCCGAGCCGGTAACCGGCATAGCGGATGAGGCCGTTCGCCGTGACGAGCCGCGCACCGGCGGCGCCGACCCGCGGCGCCATGCACTGGCGCACCAGCTCGGCAAGCCAGATGCGGTGCATCGGTCTGGTATCCTCGTCGAGGAAAACCAGAACCTCTCCGGTCGCTGCCCTGGCCGCGGCGTTGCGCAGGCTGGCCGGCGCCTTGTCCATCGGCAGCAGCCGCAGGTTCCGCCATCCCTTCGCCACCTTGGCCAGATCGGCCGACGCGGCGGTGGGGCAGGTCACGATCACCTCGGCGACGGACCGGGCCGTGAATCGCCGCAGAAAATCGAGAGTGTCGGCGAGCCTGGCCGCGTCGCCGTGGCAGGACAGGATGACCGAGACCTTCGGCCAGGCCTTCAGCCGGGGCCGCAGGTGCAGGAAGGGCGGCTGCAGGCTGGGGCAGGCGCGAGCCTCCAACCCCCGCCGCTTCAGCGATGCCTCCAGGCCCTTGCGCATGGCGTCGGCCGCATAGTCCTTCTCGTCGATCCTCAGGGCGGTGGAGCCTGGGACGGCCCGCCAATGGTAAAGGACGTGCGGGATGTGGCGCACCGCCGCCGGCGGGCTGTGTTCGATCACGCGCAGGGCGAGGTCGTAGTCCTGCGAGCCTTCCAGGCCGACGGTGAAGCCGCCGAGACGCCGCATCAGGTCGATGCGGTAGACCCCGAGATGGCTGATGCAGTTCTGCGCGGCCAGAAGATCCGGGTTGTAGCCGCCCTTGAAATAGGGTTCGAACCGCTCGCCGGCCTCGTCGATCTTGTCCTCGTCGCTGAAGATCAGGGTCGCTTCGGGGTTGGCCAGGATCTCCTCGGCCACCAGAAGCAGGGCGTGCTCCCTCAGCAGGTCGTCATGATCGAGCAGGACCGCGAACTCGCCCGCCGCCAACTCCAGCGCGCTGTTGCTGGCGGCGGAGATGTGGCCGTTGACGGGGCGGCGCACGACGCGGATGCGGCGGTCGGCGCGGCTTTCCTCCGCCAGCACTGCGGCGACCTTCGGATCGGTGGAGGCATCGTCGGCGATGCACAGCTCCCAATCCGGGTAGATCTGCCGGCGGACCGAGGCGATGGCCTCGCGCAGCAGGGTCTCCGGCGTGTTGTAGACCGGCATCAGCACCGACAGCAGCGGCCGGCGGGGCAGGGCGTCGAGGCGTGCCCGCAGGGCCTCCCGACCGGACGGCGTCAAGGTGTCGTAGCGCTCGACCCAGGCGCAGTAGGTCCGGCACAGGTCGACCTGCATCGGGCTGCCCGGCAGATCCTGGCCGGTGCCGGCGATCCGGACGCGGATTTCCGCCACCGCGGACTCAGTTCCGGGTGGCGGCGACGGGGGGCGGCAGCGGAAGCCGCTGGCGAGGCGCGCCGCATTGATCGCCTCCAGGTCGGGACGATCGACATCGGCCGTGAGGGTCCTGTAGGGGCGGCCGTCCACCAGGATGTCGACAAGGACCGGAACGTCGGGGGTTCTCTCGTCATAGGCCCAGCCGACGATGTCGCCGTCCGCCGCGAAGGTCACGTGTCCACGCCAGGACGGCCTTGCGTCAGGCTGGATGGTCAGGGGCGATCCCGGCACCTGCTGGCCGGTGGCGGCGACGACGAAGGCGATCCGATGCGGCTTGCCGTCGCACAGCCCGTCGGGGATCGGCCAGGAGAAGCCGTGCCGCTCGGAACCGATGCCGACCAGCTTCAGACCGGACCGCAGCCGGTCGGCGGTCACCATGCCCCGGACCTCGCCGTCCACCAGAACCGCCAGATCGACCGGACGGGCGGCCCGCGCGGTGTTGCAGCACCAGCCCGAGATGGTCCGCCCGTTCACCCCGTCCATCTGGCCGATGCAATGGCCGGCCGGGTCGGGCTGCTGGAAGCGCAGGGGCTTGGCATTCAGCAACACACCGCTGTCGGCGATGGCCAGATCGATGCGGTGCGGTTTGCCGTCGCACAGTTCGGACGGCAGAGTCAGGCGGAAGCCGCAGTGACGGGGCTCCCCCGCCCCGCCCTTCGGCCGTTCCAGGTTCGCGGCGAGCCGGTAGCGCGGACGGCCGTCCACCAGCACGACCACCCTCTGCACCTCGTCCGGACGGCCGGAATCGAACGCCCAGCCGGAGATCTGGTTCTGGACCATCCAATCCACCCCGCCCCGGGCTTGCGGAGCGGCTGCGGACAGCGCGGCAGGGGCCGTCGTGGGCGCGGGAGGAGGTGGTGCGGAAACGGGAGCTGGAGCTGAAGCTGGAGCGGACGCCGCCGTCTGCGGGACCGCCGCCGGTATGCCCCGGGGCGCCTCTTCGGCTTCGGCCGCCTTCTCCCTGGCGGAGGACGCCGCAGGGGATTCTACCGGAGCCGGTACCGGGGCTTCCCCAGCCTTCCGGGCGGCCATGCCGGCGGATGCGGCGGGACGCACCGGCTTGCTCCGTTCCAGCGTCTCGTCGAGAAGCGCGGTCCAGGCCGCCAGATAGCGGTCGTGGTTGAACAGGTCGAGGGCGGTCAGCCGCGCCCGTTCGCCGATCCGCCTGGCCGCATCGCGGTTGCGGCAGAGATGAACCAGATAATCCGCCAGCTCCTCCGGCGACTCCCCGCAGAAGCCGTTGACGCCGTGGCGGATGAACAGCCCCACATCGTCGCTGCGCAGGCAAACCGGGACGACGCCGCACAGCATCGCTTCGGCACGCGACCGCGGCATCGGAGAACGCCGCGTCGTATCGAGATAGGCCGTGAAGCTGCGGATGCGGTCGATGTAGCTGCGGAACTTGGATCGGGCGTAGTCGTTCGTCTGCCTCGGCCACAGGCCGCCGTCCTGGTTGGCCGCGGTCTCCACCCGGATGTCGGCCGGCAGGCGGGCCATGACCCTCTCATGCTCGTAAGCGCCCCGGTAATGGGGGCGCTCCCACATGGAGGAGCCGAGGGCCAGAACGTCGCGCTCGTAACGCGCGGCGGGATATTCCTGCGGGTCGAAACCGTGCCAGATCACCCGGCTGTCCGCGAATCCCCACTCCGCCTTCGCCTGCCAGGCGTTGACCACGACCGGGATGCCCCGTTCCGCCAGCAGGTCGACCAGCGCCTGCCGTTCGGTCTCGTGGATCTGGAAGCGGTCGATCGGGCCGCGCGCCCTGCCATACTGGCCGGCGAAAGCCGGGGTGCCGTGGCAGAGGGCGATCTTGGGCAGCGGCACGTTGGCCAGGAACCAGCGGAAGGCATTCCCCCAATCGTCGGGGAGGGCGCCGGCCCCCAGCTGCGGAGCCAGGATATTCTCGTCGAAATGCAGGATGGCCACGTCGTATTTCGACGGGTCGAGCTCCTCCATGTCGATGAAGCGGACATTCGGCCGCAGCGGGCGCTGCTCGTAATCCCAGCGGTCGGTCAGGCCGGGTCCCAGGCCGCGCACCAGGGTGAACTCGTGCGGCAGCTTGTACAGCTCATACTGGTGCCCGCAATGCCAGCGGTAGGACAGCACGCGCAGGGGTCTGCGCGCCGCCCGGCGCAGGGCCGGGGAGGCGACGGCCGCGCCGAAGCGGGATTTCAGCTCCGCATAGGCCGGTGTGTGCAGGCACTCTCCCAGTCGGTCGTCCGCATGGATGGCTTCCAGGATGCCGCCGGCCTCGGCCACCGCCCAGCGCCGCGCGACGAGCGCCAGTTCGGGATAGGGCCGGAACAGGCTGTTGAAGCCCTCCATCCGGCGCTCATGCGGCGTCAGCCCGTCGGCGGGCACCTCTTCCGTGGCCCCGGCGGCTTTTGCCGTCCGGACGGCGAAGGCATGCTCCGTCCGGCCGAAGCGCGCCCCGGCCCGGTACAGCAGGTAACCCAGGACCAGATCGTCGAAGCGGCCCCCGGCTTCCGTGCCGGAACCTTGAGCGGCGTGGCGGGAGGCGCCGTCTTCCTGCGGAAGGGCGAGGCGGCGCAGCAGGGCCGCTTTGACCGACAGGTTTCCGGCGGCGACGTTGAGGAAGCCGTCCGGCTGCATCGGATCCTGCATCCTGATGCGGTCGCGGGCGTGGTTGGCGTCGGCCTGCAGTTCATCCAGCAGGCGGGCGGGGGTACGGCCGTCCGCCATCACCGGCGGGGCTCCGATCACGACATCGAAATCGGGGTGGCGATGCGCGAAGGCATGGGCTGCCAGGAAGTCGCGGTTGACGTGGAGACCGGCATCGAGGACGACGCAGACGTCCGCGTTCGTCAGGGCGGCGGCCTGGAGCAGGCGCCGGCCCTGCGACCCTCCAATGCCGGCCGGTCCGGTGTCGTCCTTCGCCTGGGCCACCGCTTGGCTCACCACCCGGATGTCCAGCCGGGTCTGCCGGCCGCGCCGGCTCCACAGCTGGGCCTGGATGCCGAAATCCTCCGACGAGGCGGGATCGCTCAGCAGGAGCAGGGTGACCGGACCGCCGTAGCTCTGGCCGGTCACGGTGTGGAGAACCGTTTCGAATGCATCCCCGTCGCCGCGCAGGTCGCAGACGACCACGATGTGCGGCAGGGCGGCGCCGAGCGCCGTATCGCGCAGGCTGCGCAGGTCCGGCACCGGCTCGGGGCGGCCGTCCGCCCAGGCGGCCCGGCCGTCCGGTCCGGCGACGAGGGCATGGCGGCAGCGCCTTGCCGTCTGGAGCGGCGCGGTCAGCGCCCGCTGCAAACCTCCGTCCAACTGCAACCCGGCCGCCGGCTGGCCGCCGGTGCCGAGATGGCCGGTGTCGACATGGACGGTGCAGACCAGTCCGGCATCCAGCAGGGCGACCGTCTCGTCATAAAGGCGGGTGGGTTCGCCCGCCTGCGGATGCAGGTCGACGAACAGGACGACATCCTGCGTGGACAGCCGCGGCAGGAGGCCGGCCCAGCCCCCGTCCGACAGGGTTTGCAGATCAATCGTATGATCGGGAAAGGCGCGGCCGAGGAATGCCGCCACCGACCCCGGCCGCGGATGGCCGTCCGGCAGCAGGGCGCAGACCCGCAGATGCCCTTGCCCATGCGGGGTCATGCCGCGGGCGTCGCGCGATCGCTCCACATATTGCGACAGGCCCGTTTCGGCGCCCAGAAGCCCCAGGACGGGGGCCGGCGGGCGGGCGGGAAGCCCCTCGCGGTTGACCAGCACGCAGTTGCAGTCGTCCGCCGCCGCCGTGGGCGAGGTCAGGCTGACGCGATAGGTCTCCCCGACCTGGAGCGGGATTCCCGCAAGATCGAAATCGACATACTGCGCCACCGGCCGGGGCATCGGCCGGATCGAGCGCATCAGCAGAAGATTTCCGTCCCTGTCGTGCAACTCCAGTTGCAGCGGTACCGTGCCGCGCGCCATCCGCGGGGCGACGCGGATGCCCAGCGCGTCGATGCCGGCGGCCGGGGCTTCGAAACAGAACTCAAGGCTGGAATGGGAATAGACGGGCAGTGGGATCAGACCGAAGCGTTTCTCCAGCCACTCTTCGGTCGTCACCTGCATGCGGGCGCCGTGTTCGCGCCATTGCAGGCGCCACATCGGTTCCCGGCGGACGGCCGGGGTGACCTCGATGGACGGTTCGGGGCAAGCGGCGGCGGTGATGCAGCCCCAGACGCCGAAACCGCCCTGCGGGGCGTTCCCGTCCGGCCGCAGCGTGACGCGATAGAGGCGTTTCTCCCGCAGCGGCGCGCCGATCAGGTCGAACAGGGCGGCCCCGTTGCCTTTGGACGGCGGTATGGTCAGCCGGGTGGTGTGGAGGACCTGTTCGGCGATCCCGTCCCCCGACGGCTCGAAGGAGCTGATCGTCAGGGTCAGCCTGCACGGATCTGCCAGTCCCCGGCTGTCCAGTTCCAGAGCAAGGGAGTGAACCCCGCTCTGCCCGTGGATGGTGAAGGCCAGCCCGTCCGCACCCAGCGGCTGCTGGACGGGCGCGCCCATCCCCGCTGTCGCCGCGTTGACGGCATACCGGATGACCCGGCCATCCTCATGGCGGATCAACTGATGGAGGGGAAGGAACTCTGCGCGCTTCGCGACGTGGGACACCGGAGGAAACACCAGGGAAGAGGCGGGGATGGGAACGTCGTTCATGTCCGGGCGGCCTTTGGTCATCGCCTGCGCTTTTTCCGTTGGGAGGGGCGCTGGGCTGCCGGGATGGACGCGGGACGCGCCTTGTGCTGCGGAGCGGACGGAACGGCCCGGACCATGGCGGTTTCCAGCGGTCTGGCGGGCGCTGGGGCGGGCGCAGGGGCGGAGGCCGGAACCGGGGAGGTGACCGGGCTTGTGGCCGTAGCCGTGGCGATGGTCGGCGGGGGAGGCGCCAGGACGTCCAGGGTCCGTTCGACGAGCGCCTCCACGGTGAAGCGGCGGTGGACGTCGGCCTGCGCCTCCGCCGCCAGCCGGCGGCGTTCCTCATGGTTGCGCAGCATGAACAGGCAGGAACGTGTCAGCCCGTCGAGATCGTCGATCTCATGCATGTAGGACAGCAGGCTGGGGCTGAGGGCGGACGGGGTGCCGCCCGCGCAGGTGCAGACCACCGGAAGCGCCTGCCATTGCGCCTCCATGATGACGTTCGGCAATCCCTCGGCCTTGGCCGTGTGGAGAAGCAGGTCGGCGGCCCCCAGCAGGACGTTCACGGACTGGCTGCGGCCCAGGAAATGGATGGCGTCCTCGATGCCGAGCGCCCGCAGCCGCCGTTCCATCGCCTCGCGAAGAGGCCCGATGCCGGCGATCACCGCCTTGATGTGCGGGATCTCCCGGCGGATGCGGGCGATCACCTCGACGAACAGAAGAGGCTGCTTTTCCGGGGCGAGCCGGAAGACGCCGACGATCAGCGGGCGGGAGGAGCCGACCCCGACCGACAGGCGCGTCTCGACCCGCTGCGCCAGCGTCGGCTGCGGCAGGTCCTCCACGGCGATGCCGTTGACGATGACCTTGACCGTCTCGGGTTTCAGCATCAGCCAGGTGGCGTAGGATCGGGCGCCGGCCTCGGCATTGGCGCTCATCACCACGCGCGGAGACCGCAGGAGCATGCGGTACAGGCCGTGGAACCAGGGGCGGTAGAGGTTGGGGAAATGGGTCGGGTTGACGTTGCGGCCGGACAGAAGGATGCGGGGGACCCCGACCAGAAGGGCGGCGAGCCCGCCGACCACGTTGACCATGTCGAGGTAGCAGATCACGGCGGCCGGCCGCAGCCGGTGCATCTGGATCATCGCCTCGATCACCGGCAGCCGGACCTCTTCCGGCAGGCGCCGCAGGGTCGGGGCCGCCGCCCACAGGATGCGGCGGAACTCCTCGTCCCCGGTCGCCTGGATGAAATCGCCGTGGGTCATCGTGTCGAGCGACAGGATGGGGATGTCGCTGTCGTGCAGCAGCATGTCGGCGTAATGCCGCCCCTCGTCCCGGATCGGCGACATGGTCATCAGGGACGGCGCATACTCCTGCGCCAGCAGGCCGCGCGCCAGGTTGCAGATCTGCCGTTCCGCGCCGCCGGGGCCGAGATAGCCGATCATCAGCAGGATGCGCCGTTCCGACGGTTCGGGAGGCAGCAGCCGGCCGCCGTCCCGTTCCAGCCACTCCTCGAACACCCGTTCGGCTGGGCGCAGGCTGGGTAGCCGGCGCGCCTGTCCGCGATCCTCAACCTCCAGGTCGGCCGTGCTCCAGGCGGAGTCTCCGGACGGCAGGACCCCGCTGATCCGGGCCAGACGGCGTTCCATCCCCGTCGGATGCTCCGGCAGTTCGATCCAGGAATAGGCGCGGCCGTTCTCGTTGGGATTGCTGTTGTCGGAACTGGAGAAGAAGACCCGGCTTTCCCAGTGCGAGTAAAGCCCGCGCCCTACCCCGCGCAGCGCCGTGTGCAGCGCATGCGCCGAGCCCAGCGGCCGGCCATCCTCCAGCAGCACCAGCCGCGAGCGGCCCTCCTTGCCGTTGGTGTCGGCGCGGGCGGCGAGGCTGGGGCAGTAGGCGCTGAAGCCGTGCCCCCCTTCGGGATGATAGCCGCCGGCCTTGCCCAGCGGGTGCTTGCGCACGCTGTCGACACAGAAGCGGTGAACCGCCTCGTCGATCAGCCTCCGCCGCCGCGCCCGGTTCTCGTCGCAGCGCACCACGACGGGCGCCCCTCCGACGATGGCCGTGACCGTCTTGTGGCCGAACCGGGCCAGCCGCAGGATTGCCGCCGACGGGATGGCGCTCTGCCGGCAGAGGAAAAGCAGTTCGATCCGCTCTCCTTCGGCCAGAAGCGGCGGGAGAGTGTTGCGGTCGGCCCCGTCCCCCCCGGTTGCTTCGGCCCACGGCCCGTCGCCCCAGGCTTCGTCCGTGAGCCAGGGAAAGGAGATGGCGTCGCCGGTTGCCGGATGGGGCGCCGGATGTCCGCCCGGCACGACGCAGGCGCGCAGGTTGGGCAGCCCGCGAAGCTGAGACAGATCCTCGGGATGGCAGAAGGCCACGACGCCGCCCGGTGCGCGGCAACCTGCGGCCTCCACATACAGCAGAAGGCTGATGGACAGGGTCACTGAAGCACCATGGAGGCTTGGGGCCGAATGGAGGCGGCTGTGCCCAACGCGTGCGCGGGATAGCCCGGACGGGCGCGCAGCCAGCTTTCCAGGATGAAGAGCAGCCAGAGCTGGTAGGCGCTGTAGGACTGTTCCTGATGGTCGAGGAAGGCGGCGATCCGCTCCACCGGGATCCAGTCCTGCAGGCGGCTTCCGGCATCCAGCGTGAGCGCCCGGGTGCGGGGCAGCAGCTGGTCCTTCCCCCACAGCGCCATGGGCAGGCCGAAGCCGCGCTTGGGCCGTTCGAGCCAGTCGCGGGGAACGTAGCGGGCGGCGATCTGCTTCAGGACGCGCTTGCCCTGTCCGGCGGCATAGCACTCCTCAGGGCGAAGGCCGCTGGCGAAGCGGGCGACCTCCAGGCCGAGCAGCGGTGCGCGCACCTCCAGGCTGTTCTGCATGCTCATCCGGTCGACCTTCGGCAGGACGGCGCCCGGCATGTAGTGGGCCGCGTCGAGTTCGCGCAGTCGGTGGATCAGCGGCTTCGCGCTGCGGCTGATGGTGGAGCGCAGATGGCGCAGGAGGCTGGCGTTCTCCGGCGGCATCCGGCCCAGCAGGCGCGTCACGTCGCTGTCGGCGTAAACCAGGATCCGGTACGAGTAATAGGCGCTGCCGGGGTCCCAACCCGCCATGCCGGCGGGATCGCGCTCCAGGCGGGCGGCGTCCTCCAGGGTGGAGAAATAGCGGCCGTAACCGCCGAACAGCTCGTCCCCGCCGTCGCCCGACAGGGCGACCGTGACATGTTCGCGGGCGAACTGGGTCAGCAGGAAGGTCGGCAGGCAGGACGTGTCGCCGTTGGGTTCGTCCAGCACCGATCCGACATGTTCGCCGAGCGCCAGCATGTCGGGCGAGATGATGCGGTCGCGATGGTCCGTCCCCAGATGGCGGGCCATGGCCCGCGCGTCCTCATGCTCGGATTCCGGCGTGTCCGCGAAACCGATCGAGAAGGTCATCAGGTTGCGGTTCAGCCGCTTGGTGGCGATGGCCGCCACCAGGGTGGAATCGACGCCGCCCGATAGGAAGGCTCCCAGCGGCACGTCGCTGATCAGCTTGCGCTTGACCGAGCGGACGAGGATCTCCTCCAGTTCGTCGGCCAGCTCGTCGATGCTGCGGACCTTCCCCTGGTAGGGCTCCGCTTCGAAGGCGAAATGGCGGCATACGGTCGCATGCCCGTCCTCGCTCAGACGCAGATAGCAGCCGGGCGGCAGGCGGCGGACGTCGCGGTAGATGGTGCGGGTGCCCGGCACATACTGGAAGCTGAGATAGCCGGCGATGCTTTCCAGATCGATCGCCGCGTCGAACCCCGGCAGCACGGTCAGCGCCTGAAGCTCCGATGCGAAGGCGAACAGACCGTTTCCCTGCCAGTAATAGAGCGGCTTCTCCCCGAACGGGTCGCGGGCGAGCAGCATCGACCGGTTGTCATGGTCGAACAGGGCGAAGGCGTACATCGCATCCATGCGCGACAGCAGCGCCGTGCCGTATTCGCGCAGGCCGTACAGCAGCACCTCGGTGTCGGAGCGGGTCCGGAACCGGTAGCCGCGGGCCTCCAGATCCTCCTTCAGCTCCAGGAAGCTGTAAAGCTCCCCGTTGAAGCAGATGGAATGGCGGCCGTCGGGGGTCTGCATCGGCTGATGCCCGCCCGAAGACGTGTCGATGATGCTGAGGCGGCGGTGCGAGAAGGCGCAGAAATTGGTGTCGTCAACCCAGACGCCGCCGTCGTCCGGGCCGCGATGGATCATGGTGTCTGCCATCGCCTCGGCGATGTTCGCCAATTCCTGTCTGCTGAACCGGCCGCCGAAATTCACCAATCCTGCAATGCCGCACATGATCGACGTTATGCCTCCTAATGACTTGGCCAATGTCCTGGCCGATACCCCGGGACAGTCGGAATCGGGCTTTGCAGGGTCACCGGTGCGGGCGGGCGGCTTGCCGGAGCCGCTCGGACAGAAAGCCGACCAGCCCCTTCAGGCTCTCGATCATCGCCGACTGGGTCCGGAGTTGGATCAGCATCGCCGCGCGTTCCCGCAATCCATTCTCCTCCCCCTCCTTCAGCCGGCCGATCGCCTGCCGGATGTCCCAGCCGGAGGCGGGGGCGTCGGTCGCTGACGATCCTGCGGACAGGGCCGTCTGCTCACTCATACGTTGAATCATGGTGTGACAAGCACTTCCAAGACGCGCCGCCAGCGTGTTTCCGCTTTGGTCAAGCGCAACTTTGAGCCTGCCGAGCCGTTGTGACGCTTCGTCGCGGTTGTTTAAAGCAATGGCCACCTCCACGAGTCCAACCTCGGCCGATAAATCGTTCGGATTAACTCGCAGGACTTCATCGAATGCAAAACCTGCCGCAACGATGTTGCCGCGCGCCATCTCTGCATGAGCCAGCTTTTTTAAAACTTCAGGTCGCCGCTTCGATTCTTTCTCTGCCTTTGAATAAAATTCTATAGCTTTGTCAAAGCGACCACCAGCGACAAAGAAATCACCTGTTTCTTCACAATCTTCGCTGTATGATATTTGTAATATTACCGGGGGGATTTGCTCATCTTTTTTAATTGATGATGAGTGGTCAGAGGATTTTTCTGAATATACGCTCATCACTTCATCCAAAAAAATTGAAACATCGTTCCGGCCAAAGAACATATCCAATTGACGTGAAAGCTTTCTTAATGTTTCTTGATGTGTATCTATTTCAAAGAAGCCTGTTAATCGTACTCCAGAGATCATGTGGGATACAATGCCAAAAGGGCATAGCACCGCGGAACGCGCGTCCTCCCAGGCCCAGCCGTACCTCCTTGAGGGGCCGTTCAAGGATGATGGGGGTTACGGCTGGCATATTTCGCTGCCGGAGTTGAGCGCTTACGGGGCTACGCCGGAAATGCCCCGTTCGTCCGCGTCACTGTTGGAAAACGGCCGTCCCCTGGGGCCGGCGGACCAGCTTCACGACGATATCCGTCAGCAGGGCGGTGGCCGCTACAGCCATTGGGGCGACGGATTGTGGTTCTCCGCCTCCGACAACAGCGACCCCAACACCAACGGCCGGCACTACACGATTATTATCAATCAAGACATCAATTCTGGCGCAGGCAAAGTCGAGGAGCCTGAGGGCGGGCGCCCTTCTTCGGTCGTGCCGTCGCCGGTCGGGTCTGGGGCCCAACCGCAGGTAGGGATACCCTATCCGCTGCCGAAGCCCTTCGCTTCCGACAACGGCTTTGCCTGGCTCGTGAAGCTGCCCCAATTCGAAGCCTGGGGGAAAGGCGGGACAGGATTCAAACTGCAGTTCATGGAGGACGGCCTTCCCCTGGGGCCGGCGGACCAGCTTCACGACGATGTCCGGCAGAAGGGTGGCGGCCGTTACAGCCATTGGGGCGACGGGCTGTGGTTCTCCACCTCCGACAACAGCGATCCCAACAGCAACGGCCGGGACTACACGATTTCCATCGTGGCGGCCGAACAGGCCGTGCCGGCGGCCCCCGTCAAGGAAGGCTACGCCCGCCTGTCGTTCGAGGAGGGGGTTTATACCGTCGACCTGCCGGGGCGGTACGGCAATGCCGGCGGCTTCGCCTGGACCGCCTACATTCCGGATCTCGCCCCCCTGGCATCGGATGGGAAAAGCCGCTACTCGGAGCTTTTCCTGATCGAGGACGGCGTGTACCTGCCGCGGGCGGACATGCTCCACGACGACATCCGCCAGAAAGGCGAGGGCCGCTACAGCCATTGGGGGAACGAGCTGTGGTTCGCCACCAGCGACAACAGCGATCCCAACACCAACGGACGCCACTATCAGATCGGATACAAGATTCACAAAACCCTGGACGACGGGTCGATCATCTACCACGCCGCCCGGGGAGCCTATGTCCTGTATCGCAACGGCAGCCGCTTCGCTTTGCCGCAGTACTGCAACATCGGCCTGACCAACAAATGCAACCTGCGTTGCGAGATCTGCGGCAGCCAGAAGTTCCTCGACAACGAGAAGATTCCCCGCCGGTTCATGGATATCGGGATGTTCCGCAAGGTGGCGGACACCATCCTGCCCTTCATGACCGAGGTGGAGTTGAGCAGCTACGGCGAGCCGTCTCTGCATCCGGACTTCGAGGAGGTGCTGAGGGCGATCCGCGACCACGGCTGCGTGTTCAAGCTTCAGACCAACGCCACCCTGCTGACCGACCGGCTGGTCAATCTTCTGGCCGGCATGGTGGGCACCGTCTGGATGTCCATCGATGCGACCGGCCCGCTGTTCAACGATGTCCGCCGGAACGGGAAATGGGAGAATGTCGAGCGGGGGGTCCGTCGACTGAACGAACTGCGTGATCCTGAAAAACTGAAGCTGTGCGTCAACCCGACGGTCACCCGCCGCACTCTGCCGGCGATGATGGACGTCATGGAGTGGGCCCATGCGAACCAGATCGATTCGGTGAATTTCCGCCAGTACGATCCGATCTCGGATTCATTCGAGGAGCAGCCGAGCCCCGAGGAGTTGGCTCCCCAGATTGCCGCATTGGGTGAATGGGCGGCGGCGCATCCGGACGGCCCCGACATACGGTTCGAGCCGAACTGGATCCGCTTCACCAACAAGGAGGTCGTGGACACCGTCCATTACAAGGCGCGATCCGGCCATGCCAACTATCCGATCCTGTCGGGCAGTTCCGGCGCCCATCCCGTCTATGCCTGCATGGCGCCGCTGCAGTATGTGGACATCGGGCTGGACGGCGAGATCTACGCCTGCTGCCGCACCCAGCGGACGGTTCTCGGCTTTGCCACAAGCCTGGATGCGTTCCTGAACACCTGGTGCGGCAAGCGCTATGAAAGCCTGCGCCGCTCCCTGCGGCATGACAGCCTGAATCCCGTCGTGCTGCCGGAATGTGCAGGCTGCGTCAAAAGCTATGGCGGAAGCTGATACCGGACGTTCCCCGCCGACAGGACTGTCCCCGCTCCGGGCCGTGAAGGCCGGGGCGGGTCAGTCTGGAAGCCTGAATTCCTCGCGGATGCCGCAGACGAATTGTTGCTCGGGAACCGGCGGCGCCGGCGCAACGACGAGATCCGTGGGAAGATCGAGGCGCATTGACGCGGGCGGCCCATAGGCATATGGCCCTGTCACCGCCCGGACTCGCCAGAAGATGTCGGGAACCCCAGACAGGTGTCGCAGCGGCACCGTCAGGCTGGCCTTGTCGACGATGCGCATGTATTGGGGCAGGATCGGCTCGATGAAATGCTCGTCACAGCAGAGCATGACTTCATAGGCGAAGAGCGGATCGCCCTCCCAGCTCAGTTCAACGCTGCCGTCCTGTCCGGGCTCGTCGCCGGGCTGCCGGATCACCGGCGGATGCAGGGTCGGTGCCGGCACCGGCTCGCAGTCGATGGCCCTTTCCGAGCCTTCGACCGTCAGCTCCAGCGTCTCGAATTCGCCGAGAACCTCGATCGTGCTGTCCCCATGGCAAAGCTGGGGAAGCGCCGCGGCCAGGACGGAGCCGATGACCGTCAGCTTTGCCTCGACGGCGAGCGGGCCCAGGAACTGCGGCAGGACGACCTGCAAATCCATGAAGGGTTCGCGCGCGCGGCCTGGAGCGACGGCTTCTCCAAGCGGGACCTCAAAGTGATTGCGGCCGATGAAGTGGCGCTCTTCGATGACCAGCGAGCCGATCTCCTGCCCGGACGCGGACAGCCCGATCCTGAAGGTCTCGGGCCATTCGGAATCCGAGAAGGCGGAGACTTCCAGCATGGCGTCCAGGATCGGGAACGGCACCGCCACCGTCAGGTCGAGCGGGGCGCCCGCCTCCTTCGCCATCCGCCGGATCAGCCGGTAACTGGCCTGCGACGGCGCGTTCAGGGTTTCGCCATTGCAGAAGAAGGGAGGCGCCATGCCGTCCAGATCGGCATGGAAGCTGAGATCGTCGCCGGGCGCCAGGGACAGGGACAGCTCGTGCCACGCCGCTTCCTCGGGAGGCGCCAGGGAGAAGCTCCGGGTCGCGAAGATGGCGTTGTAGTGCTTCCACTGGTGGGACAGCAGCGGGGTGTCGGCATTGTCCAAGGTGGCGACGGGATAGCCATAGCGGCTTTCCTCCAGCCGTTCCCTAGTGATGCTGTTGGCGCCGTCCAGCAGGCCGGTACGCTGATCGCGCGTGAAGGTTACCAGATTCGGATCGAGGATGACCCACCGGCCGTCGATCCGGACCTCCGGCGCGCCATGCCCGTCATAGACGGCGACCCGCGCCTCCAGCCCGCAGGCGTGGGCGATGGTGCAATAGACCGTTGCGAAGTCGTTGCAGTCCCCGCCATAAAGGCACAGGAACGGGATCGGGTCCCGCCGGTGCTTCTGTCCGATGCTCGGCGATCCGCGTACGCCCGAACGGGCGATATACTGCCAGACCGCGAAGGCGGCCTGACGTTGGGACAGCCCGGTCGCGCCGATGCTTTCCAGCAGCTGGCTGCGCGTCCAGGGAGTGGTCCAGCCGCCGGAGCGGAAGCCGGTGATCGTCGCCGTGTGCATAGACGGGTTGCGCAACCGGATAGTGCGCAGGCGGGGTTCCGGCTCGGCGATGGCGATGGGCAGGCCCGGCTCTTCCGCCGTCACCATCCCCATCCAACTGCGGTGGTCGGGAGAAGACGGGGATGACCGCTGTCGGGTTCGCCGCTGATCCCCGCGCAGCAGATGCTGGCGGGCCGGGAGGGTGAGCAGGAAGGCAATCGCCTGGATGATCTGCTGATCGTCCGGGTTGTGCATTCCCCCAGGCTGGAATTCCGCGAAATTATGCTGGATTGCAAGACCTCGCCGGACGACGCCAAGCACGAACGAAGCCGAGGTCTCGTCATTTTCCAGAACCAGATACTGGTAGGTGCGGCCGTTCTGCCTCGGGTCGGAGCCGTCGCTGCTGCTGAACAGCAGGCGCCCGCTCCAATGGGAGTAGCGTCCGCCCCCTTGCTCCCGGATCTCCTGGTGAAGGCAGTGGCGCGGTCCGAGAATCGTTTGGTTTTCAAGCAGTATCAGACGGCTGCGGCGTGGAAAGAGGCTGTCGTCCGAAATCAGGTCAGAGTTCAGTTGAACTTCATATGCCAATCCGGACTCGTGCGAGATGGAAGACGGAATGATGATAGAATTTAACATAATATATTCCTGACAATCTTCCTCCAGGTTTGCTGATCCATTGAAAGGCTTGTCCTTCTTTCAAATAGAAGTTGAATTTTATTGGTCCTCTACGGTGCAGCCGCCTGCGATATTCCATTTGGGCGCCCGCGCGACCTCCTGGAAGTTACAACTCTAATCAAAGCGGTGGTGCCCGTCATCCGACATTGTGCCGTCAGGGGGAGGAAGCTTCGGTTCGTGATGCAAGCGAATCGGTGCCCGAGGCAACGTGTCGCTTTCCTCAATTCCAACTTGGGACAATCTTGAGAGAAGGCATATGAGTTTGGAATTAATCTTGATGATTTAACGCAAAATCGCTATGGTCTTCCTGCCGAAGGCGAAAGTCAGTCTAAGCCATCGATTTTCACATTAATTGAAAAACGAAGGCAGGAATATTTTTTATCGGAGTCATTAGAAATGAGTAAAACCCTTCCGGTTCATGCGACGCCGCTCAATGAACTTGGACTGGAAAATGTGTCAGTAGATGGTTTTTTTTCAAAGTCCGATGAAAATAGACGTTTTGACTTCCTGAAGCCGGAGCCGGTCAGCTTCAAGAACGGTTATTTTCTGGAAGATTACTTTCCGGATAGGGATGCCCCGGCGGCCCAATGGGCCAGAAACGGAAAATCCTATCTCAGTTCAGAGTTGTTTTTCATCCGGCTGAAGAATGTTTTCGTTTTCCCGAACCGCAGCGCGATCATGCTGGCGCCGGGTGTCTTTTTGAAAGAATCTTTGAACAGTGTCTGTTACGGTGACCAGGATAAGAACTTTGATTATCTGGCCCGTTTTCTACCGAATATTACGAAGACTGACGAAGGGTTGGTCTTCGATCCGGAAATCTGCGATCGCGCGGAAGTGATCGAAGATACGGTCATGCTCGTCAACACCGTTCAGGACAATTACGGCCACTGGCATCTCGACAGCCTGCTGTCCGCCTACGGGATCCGCGACTGGATTCTGGAGAAGGACGTCAAGTTCCTGATGCCTACCACCAAGAACGAACCCCGTCGGTACCGCAACCGGGGCTGGATCCATGACAGTCTGGCGGTGCTGGGGATGGGCGGCCGACTGCGTGGTACGCTCGAACCGATCGTCTTCTGCCGCGACCTGATCTATTCGAGCCGGATGTTCACACTCGGCACCAACCAGCCGCCGCCGCTCTTCAACACGATGACGTCGGAGATCGCGCAGCGGGTAGCCCGCGATAACTCAGTTCAAATCCGCCAGCCCGAATACATTTTCCTGATGCGCAAGGGTGGCGGCGCCGGACGTTACATGCTTAACGAAGAAGCTCTCGCCGCCGGTCTGCAGAGTTACGGCTTCGAGTGCCTCGTACCCGATAATTTTGGTTTCGCCGATGAAGTGAAGTTCTTCGGTCAAGCCAAGATCCTGATTTGCCAGACCGGTGCTGCAATCCTGAACGCTGCCTATGCGCCGGAAGGCTGCATCATCTGCGAGATTGGGACGGGTAATGTGCTTTTCTCCGCCTTCGTCCATGTCGCGGGGGTCACGGGGAAGCGCTATGTCATGCACCATGTGCCCGAATTAATCCGAAAGGACCCGACTCGGGAGGTGGAGGCGGCCAATCGCGACCAGTGTTCCTTCGAGGTCCCGCTGGAAAGCTTCCTGCCCTTCGTCGCGCGATTGATGGAACTGACGGGCGTCACTGTCAATCCGGAGACCGCCCTGATCCGTGCCGTAGCCGAGACGAGGCCGGAGATCGAGCAAGGGGTCTGCTATCAGGTTCTCGACGCACCCTTCTCGCCTGATCAGGTCGAGACACTCGCCTACGCCTGCTACATTCCGGAACTCGCGCGTTATGCGGACGGCATCGGAACGGGGCCCCGGTCGCCGCTCCGCCTGCTGGAGAACGGCCGGCCGATCGGCCAGCCGCACAGCTCGCATCATGATATCCGGACCATCGGTGGCGGGCGGTATTCCCACTGGAACAACCACCTCCTCTTCTCGGCCAGCGACAACTCGGATCCGAACATCAACGGCCGGACCTATTCAATTTATTTCGAGCGCTGATCGCTCGTTCCATTCCCAGTCCCCGCCCGGACAGGCGCCTTCTGCCTGCACTGGCGGGGCAGCGCACAAATCACAGCCGCTGTTCGGCTCATTTTTTCAGGCAAGGAATGCCGCATGGATAGACAGGACCTCCTCGACGCTGCGGGACGCTGGTGGGAAGACCAGGCGAAGCCCGCCTTCGTTCCGGGGGAAAGCTATGTGCCCGTCACCGGCAAGGTGGTGGACGCTGACGACCTGCGGCATCTGATCGATGCGTCCCTGGACATGTGGCTGACCGAGGGTCGCTTCGCCGACGGCTTCCGCAAGCGGCTGGCCGAACGTTTCGGGGTGAAGTACGCCAGCCTCACCTGTTCCGGCTCCGCCTCCAACCTGGTGGCGGTGAGCGCCCTCACCTCCCCGTCGCTGGGAGAGCGGCGGCTGGCGCCGGGCAGCGAGGTCATCACCGTGGCGGCCGGTTTCCCCACCACCGTCGCCCCGATCGTCCAGAACGGCTGCGTGCCGGTGTTCGTCGACGTCGATCTGGCCACCGCCAACATCACGCCCGACCGGGTCGAGGCGGCGCTGACCGACAAGACGCGGGCCATCGTCGTCGCCCACACGCTGGGCAACCCGTTTGACGCCGCGGCGCTCGCCGACATCGCCGAACGCCACAACCTGTTCCTGGTGGAGGACTGCTGCGACGCCTTCGGCGCCACCCTGAACGGCAAGGGGGTCGGCACCTTCGGAACGCTGGCCACCCTCAGCTTCTATCCGGCCCACCACATCACCACGGGCGAAGGCGGCGCCGTCTTCAGCAACCGCAAGGCCTACGAGCGGCTGGTGAACTCCTTCCGCGACTGGGGGCGCGACTGCTGGTGCCCACCGGGCCGCGACAACACCTGCGGCCGCCGGTTCGACTGGTCCTTCGACGGGCTGCCGCCGGGCTATGATCACAAATACGTCTACTCCCATCTCGGCTACAACGTGAAGATGACGGACATGCAGGCCGCCATCGGGTTGAGCCAGCTGGACAAGCTGGACGGCTTTGTCGCCCGCCGGCGGGAGAATTTCCGCTTCCTGCGTGACGGCATGATCGCCCTGGGACTCGACCGTTTTTTCGTTCTGCCCGAGGCCATTCCGGGGGCGGAGCCGAGCTGGTTCGGCTTCCTGCTGACGGTGCGCGACGACGTGTCCCTCGACCGCGGCGTCCTGGTCCGCCGGCTGGAGGAGCGCAGGATCGGCACCCGCCTGCTGTTCGGCGGCAACCTGACCTGCCAGCCGGCCTTCCGTGGCGTGGACTACCGCAAGGTCGGCGACCTCACGAACACCGACACCATCATGCGCCGCTCCTTCTGGCTGGGCGTCTGGCCGGGCCTGACCGAACGGCACCTGTCCTATGTGCTCGACACCCTGAAGGGCATCGTTACGGAGGAACTGCGATGAAGGCGGTCATTCTTGCTGGCGGACTTGGATCGCGTCTCAGCGAGGAGACGGACCGCGTTCCCAAGCCGATGGTGCGCATCGGCCGGATGCCGATCCTCTGGCACATCATGAAGATCTACAGCCATCACGGCATCAACGACTTCGTCGTCTGCCTGGGCTACAAGGGCGAGGTCATCAAGCAGTTCTTCCTGGAAATGCGCAGCACCCTGTCGGACTTCACGATCGACATCGGGAACGGTGCCATCAGCTATCACGACAAGTCGCACGACGACTGGCGCGTGACGCTGATCGACACCGGGGATGCGACGATGACGGGCGGCCGCGTCAAGCGCATCGCCCCCTACCTCGACAACGAGACCTTCTGCCTGACCTATGGCGACGGCGTCGCCGATGTCGATGTCCAGAAGGCGATCGCCTTCCACCACGAGCAGAAGCGTTTGGCCACGGTGACGGCGGTGGAGCCGCCGGGCCGTTTCGGCGCGCTTGAACTGACGGATGACCGTGTGGGCAGATTCTCCGAAAAGATCGACAACAAGAACGCCTATGTGAACGGCGGCTTCTTCGTGCTGGAGCCGGCCTGCCTGGACTATATCACGGACGACGCCACTGTCTGGGAACAGGATCCGCTGGAGCGGCTGGCCGCCGCGGAGCAGCTGGCCGCCTATAGGCACAAGGGCTTCTGGAGGCCGATGGACACCATCAACGACAAACGCTTCCTGGAGGATCTCTGGGCGAAGGGCAATGCCCCCTGGAAGGTCTGGCCGTGACCCTGCACGCGCACGATTTCTGGCGGGGCCGGCGGGTCTTTCTGACCGGCCACACCGGGTTCAAGGGAGCCTGGCTGTCGCTGATGCTGCGCCGGCTGGGTGCGGAGGTCACCGGCTATTCCCTGCCGCCCCACACCACCCCCAGCCTGTTCGAACTGGCCGGTGTCGCTGACGGCATGACCTCCATCATCGGCGATATCCTGGACGCCTCCTCCCTTGCGCGCGCCATCGCCGACTGCCAGCCGGAAATCGTCCTGCATCTGGCGGCCCAGCCGATCGTCCGGCTGGCCTACACGGATCCGGCCGGCACCTACGCCACCAACGTCATGGGCACGCTGAACCTGCTGGAAGGGGCGCGCCGGGTTCCCTCGGTGCGGTCCATCGTGGTCGTGACCACCGACAAATGCTACCTGAACCGCGGCTGGGTCTGGGGATACCGCGAGAACGACCCGCTCGGCGGCAACGATCTCTACAGCAGCAGCAAGGCCTGCACAGAGATCCTGACCGCCTCCTTCCGCCATTCCTTCTTCCCGCCCGAACGCCATGGCCAGCATGGCGTCGGCATCGCCACCGCCCGTGCCGGCAACGTGATCGGCGGTGGCGACTGGGCCCCCGACCGGCTGGTTCCCGACGCCATCCGCGCCTTCACCCGTGGCGACACGCTGCGGCTGCGCTATCCCGGCGCGGTCCGTCCCTGGCAGCATGTGCTGGAGCCGCTGGAAGGCTATCTCCGGCTGGCGATGCGGCTGTGGCAGGACGGCGCCGCCCATGCCGATGCCTGGAACTTCGCACCGCTTCCCAGCGGGGAACGCCCGGTGGGCTGGATGGCCGACCGGCTGGCTGCCCTGTGGGGTGATGGCCGGGTGGAGGTCGAGCAGGCGGACCATCCGCACGAGGACACCGTCCTGCGGCTGGATGCGACCAAGGCCCGCGTGTCCCTGGGTTGGGAGCCGCTGTTCGACCTGAACGAGACGCTGGAGCAGACGGTGGCCTGGTATCGGGCACAGGCTGGCGGGGCCGACGCCGGCACCCTCACCCGTGACCAGATCGATGCCTATCTGGCCCGCGGGGCCGACAAGGCGGCGGTGTTCCTATGACGGAGATCATCGGGCTGGATCTTCCCGGCGCCTTCGAGATCCGCCCGCCCGTGCACCGGGACCTGCGGGGGACCTTCCGCAAGATCATGCACCGCCCGACCTTCGAGCGGCATGGGCTGTCCACCGAATTCGCCGAGGAATATTTCACGGAATCGGCGGATCGGGTACTGCGTGGCCTGCATTTCCAACTGCCGCCGCACGATCATGTGAAGCTGGTCTATTGCGTGACGGGCGCTGTGCTGGACGTGGCGGTCGACCTGCGCCGGGATTCTCCCACCTTCGGGCGCCACGTCATGGTGGAGCTGTCAGCGGAACTCGGCAACGGTGTCTATCTGCCGCCGGGATTGGCGCATGGATTCTATGTGCGGCGGGGGCCGGCCATTCTGGTCTACAAGACTAGTACCGTCCATACGGCGTCGGCGGACAGCGGCATCCGCTGGGACAGCGCCGGCATCGACTGGCCCGACACTGCCCCTATTTTGTCCGGACGTGACCTCAATCTCCCAACGCTGGAGTCTTTCGAAAGTCCTTTCCATATCCGCTGACAGACACGTTTGATGTCGTCACGAAGTGTTGCTTGTGCGAAGCCTGATGGATTCTAGAGTGTGATCGGTTCAAACGGAATCGCCTGAAGCGTGAACCACACGGAAAACCAAAAGCTTAGAGTCTGTCTGGCGCTTTAATCGGCACCGGACAGACTCTAAATCTAAGAAAGTATAGTTCACGACAGTTCTGAAGCGTGGATTAAATCTTTAAGGCCGTCCTCAAGAGAGATTTCCGGTGTCCAACCCGGTACAGAATTCCCTCCGCGCCATGGCTGCATCACTTCTCGGGTTCGGTAAGAGCGGGCTCCCCACTCTACGGGAATCGGTTGTGCGATGACTTTCTCAAAGAGGCCTACAATTTCACGCAACGGCAGACAGCGGCCCGATGACACGGTGTAGAAATCTTGCGTGCCACTTTTTCCCCTCAGCAAATGTATCCCAGCGAGGCGAAAGGCTTCGACCACATCTTTGATATGAACAATGTCAAGAAGCTGTTCTCCCGGTGACATGCGCAACGTTTCTCCCTTTTCGGCAGCGTTCCGCAATAAATGAAACAATTTGGGGCGGCTATCTGCAGGCCCGTAGGTGTCATATAATTTAAGTGTCGTTACGGAAAATCCGCGAGCCGAAACATAGTAGGAAATAATAGCTTCAAAAGCCTGTTTGGTCGCGGCATAAAGATTTACAGGATCATATTGATCGCCATTGAAGTGTTGCCACGAAGTTCCGGTGTTTACGAGACGGCGAACGCCTGCGTTGCTCATGGCTTCCATCAATCGAGCACCGAACAATACATTGGAATTTATGAGAATATTAATATCCTGGGGCTTATGATCAGTTATGTATAGAGACGCGAGGTGAAAAACAATATCTGGTCGAACATTTTCAATAATTCTTGCTAATTCCTCACCTTCACTATCCATATGCTGGGTAATGTAAGGGGGGAGGAGATTTGAATTTCTGCCGGAGCGGACCACAGCGTGTACGAGTGCTCCGTGTGCGGCTAAATGGCTGGCAAGATGACGTCCCACAAAGCCGGTAGCTCCTGTCAGAAGAACACATAATTGATTGGATGACGCTAACGTCATAGCATGCCTCTTTTTGGGAATGATTTTACTCATAATCGGTATTGAGCGACGCCGGCGACAGCCCAGCCATCTGAGCGCCGCGCAGGGTGCAGTCGTCGGACCACAGATATTTCCACTGGGCAAAGCGGCCGCCGAGCAGCAGGGGGCCTGACAGGGGGCGTGCACGCTCCCAATCGATCACCGGGTCCAGATCGTCCTCCTCCCGCTCCAGCCCATAGCCGGAGAGCCAGTCGAGGATACTGTCCAGTGCCGCTTCGCGGGCGTGGTCGAACAGCACGTTGGCGTAGGGCTGCGATACTAGCCCAGCCCGGATGCTTTCCCTGTCGGTGCCCGGCGCGATCAGCCCCATCGCCGTTAGTTCCTCCACCACGCGGTCGACCAGCGCCTGGCCCTCCAGAAGCAGCGGCCGGGTCGGGCCGGCATACACCTCGACCTGCAGGCCGCAGGTGCCGGGCGGAGTGACCTCCGGCGACAGGTTGGTGGTCAGGGTGATGCGGGTGGACAGGAACTCCTCGTCATAGACATACAGCCAGCTTTCCGGGCGCGTGGGCGGATGGGGAACCAGGACGTTCACCAGCGACAGGTCGGTCCGCGCCAGCCGCCGTGCCGCCGCACGCACCTCGTCGCCGGCCTGCGGCGTCGCCTCCACGAAGCGGTCGAGCGGAATGGTGCTGACCAGCCGGCTGTAGGGATGGACCGTTCCGTCGGCGGTGGTCACCTCCCGCCGTTCCAGATCGATCCGCTCGACGCGCGCGCCGTAGCGGATGTTCGCCCCCTCCGCCAGATGGGAAAAATAGCTGGCATAGCCGCCCGCCTGGGGATAGCGGATCCTGGTGATGTAATGGGTGTCGTAGGGCAGGGGGCCTTCCGCTCCCCGTTCGATCTGCTCCAGGTCGGGATAGAAGATGCGGCGCCCGATCCAGGACACCGTCATCTCTTCCGGCTCGACCGTCCAGTATTTGCGGGTGTAGGCCGCCGCGAAGACCCGGGTGAATTCGGGGCCGAACGCGCGCTCCAGCCAGTCGCCGTAATGCGCCGGCTCCTTGGCTGGCAGGGCGCGGATCGCCTGGACCGACGACAGGCAGGCTTGCCGCAGACCCGGCTCCATCTGGTAAAGGTGGCTCTGTGCCGGATGGGAGATCCAGTTGCCCCGGTAATGGTTGCTGATCAGGGCCTGGAAGCTGCGCTGCCGCCCGGCGCAGCCGACCTGCTGAAGATGGCGGACATAGGCATGCTTCGTGAAGGATACGTGGGGACCAATGTCCCAGAAGGCGCCGTCCGTCCGTTCGGTCCGCACCAGCCCCAGGGGACGCGTGCTTTCCTCGAGCACCAGACAGCGGTCATGGCCCGCATGGTGGCTGAACGACAGGCCGGTCAAGCCCGCTCCCAGAACGACGATCATGACTGAACCATGCAAGAAGGGTGAGGATGTAGAGGAGAGATCGGGACAGGCCCGCTTCCTGAATGGACTATATCCATTGTCCGGGCGGAAACCAGTAACGTTCTTGCCGCTTCCGATGCCGGAACGGTTTGCCCGACGGGCTTGACAAAAGGGAAAATATACCTATATTGTTCCCTGGGTCAACACCCGCAATGCGCCCACGCCGGTCCTCGCCAGCGTGGGCTTTTTCATGCCCGGATTCCGGAGGTGCCGCCGATGAACCCTGTTGTCATGCTTCCCGATGCCTATGGGCACAAGACCGACATCCTGACGCCGCCCCCCCACCGGCAGGTCCATTCGCTGGCGCCGTCCACCGCCGTCACCATCCCTGTTCCGGCCGGTGCCCGGGCCGTTCTGATGGCGGCGACCACCGATTACTGGGTCCAGTACAATGCGGAGGCCATCCTGCCGACGGCATCGGTCACCGGGGGGCAGGCGCCGGAATTCAACCCGATGGCCCGTTCGGTGGCCGGGGTGGCGACGCTCTCCTTCGTTTCGGAGAAGGCCGGTTTCCTCAGCCTTGGCTTCTATGGGTGACGCAATGAATGGACGATATTCCTACCCTCCCCAGCCCGACCTGAGTGGCCTCGCTCCCGCCGCCCACGGCCATGGGATGGAGGCGGTGGCGGGGCTGACCCCGGCGCTGAACGGCAAGGCGCCGCTGGCCTCCCCCTCCTTCACCGGGGCCGTCGCCCTGGCCTCCGGATCGGCCGCCGATCCGGCCCTCGCCTTCACCGGCGATACCAACACCGGCCTGCTCCGGTCCGGTCCCGACACGCTGGGCTTCGCGACCGGCGGGGTCCAGCGCACCACCCTGGACAGCGGCGGCACCCTGGTGCAGGGCCATACCGCCGGGGTGAGCATCGGTGGAACCGGTGGTTCCTCGCCGGTGGTCCAGGCGCATGGAACATCCTGGTCATCCGGGATCGGTGCCTGCCGCTGGGATGGTGCCAGCGTCTATGGCGCGCAGCTTTCCATCGCCAAAAGCCGCGGGGCCGCCGTCGGAACGCGCGGCGCGGTCCAGAGCGGCGACGAATGCGGCCGGGTGTGGTTCACGGCCGACGACGGCGCCGCGTTCCTTCCGGCCGCCGACCTCCGGTGCTGGGTCGACGGCACGCCGACGGCGGGCAGCGTGCCGGGCATGCTGGCCTTCGGGACCACCCCCGCCACCGGCTCCACACCGGTGGAGCGGTTGCGCATCGGCAATGACGGCACGGTGACGCATCGGTCCAACGCGACCGTCGTCATCGACGCCAACAGCCATCTCGGCCTGCGCAGCTACACGGTGGCGACGCTGCCGAGTGCCGCCGCGGTGGGACGCCTGATCTGTGTCAGCAACGGCACCGGCAACAAGAGGCTGGCGGTCAGCGACGGCACCGGCTGGCGGTGGCCGGACGGCGCCCTGGTTTCTTGATTCGCCCCCGACTTGGAGAGAATGATGCGGACGACGAAACTTCCTTATGAATTCCTGGTTCGTTGGGACCAGCAGGGCAATCTGGCCGGTGCCCACGTCCAGTTCCGCTTCGTCACCACCGATGAATCCGGAACTGTGATTGGCGAATTCGTCGGGCCGGCGGAACCGGTGGCGGCTGCCGGGGCGAACGGCTTTCCCCTGGCCGCCGTCCTGACGCAGGAGCAGATCGCCGCCTTTGCCGGTGCGGCACCGGAACCGGTGGAGGGCGGCGGACAGCCGCTCTGACGCCGGGACAGCCTACCGGACGATCAGGAAGGTTCCGCCCAGGGTGGACAGCAGAGCCGGGTCGATGTCCCGGAAGGGACTGTCGGCTGCGGCACGCAGGCGCGGCAGGAACTCGGCGAAATACTCCTGATCGATGGTGGCTTCCGGCAGGAAATCGACCGTAGCGAAGTCGATCGCGCGGAAAAGGGCCTCCATGACGCTCGCCCGCATCCGGTTGCCATGCTGGTACTTTGCATCCCCACTCAGTTCATCGTAGCCGGCTTGGCTGAGCAGGAGAAATTCCAGCGGGCGCGCGAAATTGCGGTGGTCGCGGAAATCGACCCGATGAACACCGCGCGCGCCCGGCTTCATGCAGCGGGCCAGCGACAGCAGTGCCGGCTTCATCGCATAGAAATGCTCGAACGCGGCGTGGGAGACCGTCAGGTCGGCCAGTTCGCCCCCCATCCCAAGGTCGGCGGCCGTCACATTCTCCAGGGAGAGGGGGACCGGCCGAATCCGCTCGGGATCGAACGCCTGGGCCGTCAGCGAGCGCTCGACCGGCTTCGGATCGACCGGCCAGCCGCGCTTGCGCATCTCCTCGATCAGGACCGGCAGATACTTGTCGTGCCACCCCGCCCGCCAGCTGGCCAGATAGCGGTCCACCACGCAGACCCGTGCGCCCAGGCATGCCATTGCCAGCACGCTACCCATGTCCGGACCAGGGCCGATCTCCAGAACCAGGCGGTCGTGGAAGCCGTTCAGTCCGCCCTGCACATGCGTCGCGTAGAATTCGACGATGCTGAGGGCGTAGTTCACGCGCTCCGAAAAATAAACGGTCTCCGACGGCTCGACCATATAGACGCGCCCGTTGGTGTTCGGGTCGCTGTTGTCGCTCGTGGAGAAATACAGGACGTTGCGCCAATGCGAATAGCGCCCGCTGCCCCGGGTCCGGATTTCGTCATGCGAGGCATGGCCGGGACCGAGCAGGCGGTCATCCTCCCGCAGCGCCAGGATCGAGCGGGTGACGAAACCGACGTCGTCGGTCAGCGGAAAAAGAGTGGGGTCTATCGGAACCGTCCATGCGGCTCCACTTTCCTTCCGGAAAGGCGGAGACAGTATGACGGGAACGGAAGTCTGCTCGTCACCGCCGAACATGGCAGCCCTTAACTCTGATTACCCTGCGCTAGCTATTGGATAGCTCCGCCGGAAAGTCAATGAATTGCCATGACGAAAGGCATGGCTTCCTCTGAGCGCAGTCCATGCATGCGAACGGATGCCCTTCGGCGGCATCTTTGCAAGGCGGGGAAAATGTTCTCGCCTCATACCTATGAAGCACGGGCTGCACGAAGCGATACCATAGCGTGCGGATGCGGCCGGTTGATGAGGCGGGCTCGAATGGCTTGTCGAAGTTGCTTCCGGCGTGCAAATGTTCAATCCGCATTGTCAGGCGATCCGATGACGCCTTGCAAGCCAGTCAGTGCTGTCACCAAGGCCAGGTCCGGACTCCATGAGCTTCATCGCAGGATGCCTCCATGCGTCTCCTTCAGTGGACAAGGCGGCGCGGTTGATCGTGTCCAGGGCCGCGGCCACGGCGGAAGCGCGGGGGCTGTTGCGCTTCGGTTTCGAGGTGGGGCCGCGGATCAGCGTCGCGGTTGCGCAGCCCGATGGACCGGATGAACCGTTCCAGCCCTTCGTTACCGGCGATGGGAGATGCGGGCTCGTGCTGCTCGGTGGCCGTCTGGCGGCGAATATGGGAGAGGCATCCGGCGGCGGCTCGCAGGAGGGCGAGCGGCTGCTGGAGCGGTACCGCACCGGTGGCGAGGCAGCCCTGACCGGGTTGCCGGGCGATCATCTGCTTTGCCTGTGGGATGAAGACCGCGACCTTTGCATTGTGTCGCACGGCTTGGCCGGCACCCGGCCTCTGTTCGTCAGGATGCACGGCACTGACATCGCATTCGCATCCGAGGCCCGGCTGCTGTCCGAAAAGGGCGGCTGCCCGCTGTCCCCCGACGACGCCCTGCAATTCCTGCTCACCGGCATCGCCGTTCCCGGCCTGGACCGGAGCCATCCTGACGACGGCGTGCGGCGCCTCGATCCGGGGATGACCTTGCGCTGCCAGGGTGGGGTTCTGTCCCGCTGGCTGCCCGACACCCCGGCGGGGACGGAGGGTGGAAGTCTCCTGGACCGGCTTGCCGACGTTGTCGGTCCCGGACCGGGCCGCAAGGTCCTGTTGCTGAGCGGCGGACTGCATGCCGGCATCCTGGCGGCGGCGCTGGGCAAGGCCGCCGCGGGAGATGAACCGCCGCCGGTCGCCTGGGCTTTCGGCTTCCCCGGACTGAACGAGTTTCCCCTTGCCGGCGCCATAGCCGATCGGTTCGGCCTGAAGCTGGAAACCTGCGAACTGTCGCCCGAAGCCGTTCTCGATGCGGTGGATGGCCGTCTGGCCGGCCATGGGCTGCCGGTTGACGATCTGCTGCTTTTCCTGCTGTGCGCCGGGATCGGGCAATTGGGCGATGGCCCCGGCCGGGTCCTGGCGGGAATCGGCGGCCGTGCCCTGTTCGGCGAAGCCGGGATTGCGGCGACGCTCGACGCCGGTGCCTGCTCCGGGCTGGTGCGTGGGGCGGACGTCGTCGGAACCCTGCACCGGACCGGCCTGTCGATGCGCGGCTGGGATCCGACGGGCCCGCTGCCGGCTGCGGATGAAAGCACCCGTCTTGCCGGAGGGACGGTTCCGCTGCTGGCCAGTGTGCTGGGGGAACGCGGTTGGGAGCTGGATGTGCCTTTCCTCGGCGGCGGCGAACTGGCCGGCTGGGCGGAAGCGCTGCGTCGCCAAGCCCGCGCCGATGGCATGCCGGTGCGGCGCCGGCTCCTGGCCGAAGTGCCGGCGCCGCTCGCCGATGCGATGGGACAGCGGGAGCCGGGTGCGGAACTGGTGACGCCCGACATCCTGCTCGACGGTCAGCGCGACCGTGTTCTCGACCGTCTGGCCGCCGCCCGTGGCGGCTCGCTCGCCAGCGTTCTCGATCTGGATGCCGCGGAACGGCGGATCACCGCCCATTATGACGGGACATCCGATCCGCTGCTGGTCTGGCGGCTGTTCCTTCTCGCCACCTGGTCCGCTTCGGCGTAAAGCCGAAGCGGACCCGCCTCGGGGCCTTATCCGGCAGGAGCCGGCATCGGCGACGGCCGGCCGATGGAGGTATAGGTAATGCGTCGGAAGGTTGTCTTCCCCACCCCGCGACCTGCTCTCTTCAGGCCCGATCCCATTCTTTACAGGGCGATCCTTGCGAAAGGCACATCCAGCCGGTTGAAAGCCGGGCTGTAGAAGGGGTCGTCGAGCGCCTCCCCCCACGTCGCCAGGATCCTCTTCACGTCGTTCCGATGGGTGTCGAGACCGACTTGGCCGGACAGGTAGCCGCGGGTCTTCGATTCCAGGTGGTACAGGCAGACCGCAGGGTCGTAAACCACCCGCCGGCCGCCATGCCGCACCGCCATGCAATAGACGATGTCATTCCACTCGACCGGCCAGGATGGGTCGAAGCCCTTCACGCTCTCGAAAACGGAGCGCCGGGTCACCATGCAGGCTCCGGTCACGGCAGCGGCGGACCGCAGCACGAGGTTGCGGCCGAGATAGCCACCTTCGTTGCCGGGCATTCCGCGCCCGTCATGCACCGCCCCCTGCTGGTGGCTGGTGACCACGCCGGCATGCTGGATGCTGCCGTCGCCATAGAGCAAGCGTGCTCCCACCACCGCGACTTCGGGCAGTTCCAGCGTCGCCACCGCACGGCCCAGCCATTCGGCGTCGGTGGCGATGGTGTCGTCGTTGAGGAAGACCAGCACGTCGCCGTGGGCCTGCTCCGCGGCCAGGTTGTTCATCATCGCCCAGTTGAAGGGGCCGCGATACGGCATGACGTCGACGCCGCGCTGGGCCTTCATGGCGCCGATCAGGGCGACGCTGTCGGGATCCTCGTTCTGGTGGTCGATCACCAGGATCTGCATCGCCCCTGAATAGGCCGCGCGCGTGCGCAGGAGCGAGTCCAGGCAGTTGCGCAGCAGGATCGGCGCGTTCCTGGTCGGCACGATGACGGTGACCGAAGGCAGGCTGGCCGGGCGGGGCATGATGTCGCAAGGCTCGACCAGCGTCTGGCCGGTCTCGTCGGTCTCGCTGATCACGCGCGTCTGCCGCACCTCCGCTGCCAGTCCACGGCGTCCGGCCCATGCTTCCACCGCCCGCGGGTCGCCGGTCAGCAACCGCGGCAAGCCGCCAGGGCCGCGCAGGTCGGTCGTCTGGTCCAGGCTGTAGAGTACGGACGGTATGTGCCGGATCGCATCCGCCGGCACGCAGTCGCTCAGGCGCAGCATCAGGTCGTGCAACCCTGACGGCGGTGTCCCGTCGGCGATGGCGAAGGCCCGCAGCAGAGCATCCGGCGTCACCAGGACCATCGGACCGGCATAGTCGTAGGACAGCAGCATTGCCGGATCGAAATCGGGCTTGAACACCGGCAGGATCTGCGCCGGCTTGCCGTTGCGGGCATCGGTCAGAACGTCGTGATCGCTGTAGGCGACGGCGCCCGGATCGGCCGATGCCTGTTCCAGGGCGGCTAGAAAGGCGGCTAGGGCATCGGGCCGCAGGGTTCCGGCGCTGCCGACCACCAGATGGGCGGCGGCACCGGCCAGGGCAGGATGGCTGGCCAGCAGGCGTGGCAATGCGGACGGCGACGCGACCACCGCCCGGCCATCGGCCTCCAGCGGGCGGATCAGCGCCCGGGCCTCGCTGCCCAGATTATTTTGGCCGAGTGTGTCGGCAGTGGCCAGCACGGTCAGTATCCAGCGGCCATGCGTCTGCTCGTCCAGCGAGGCGAGCAGACGGCGCAGCGGTGCCGGCTCGACTGCCGTCTCCAGCAGGATCACGTTGACGGCGAGGTCGGCCACCGCGGCGGCCTGCCCGTCCAGCAGGCGATGGCAGGCGAGCAGCCCTTGCGCCTTCAAGGCGCCATAGGCCGACAGCGGCGGGCTGACGGCGCGCAGGACATGCGGGATCTGCTGCTCGATATTGGCGAGCATCTCCTTCATCGACTGGATGGCGGCCAGCACCCGGCCGAGATCGTCGAGAGCCGCCGGCAGGTTCGCCTTGACGTAGATGTCCGAACCGAAAGGCATCTTGGAGTGGGCGTCGCTTAACCGCAGCACCGCTCCCCGGGCGACGAGGTCGGCATGGGCGGCGGGGATGTCGAAGACGAAGCCGTATGTGCCGCTGCCGCCAACGCGTTCGCCCAGACCCGGAATGAAGTGCTCGCAACGCACTGCGCCGATGAAGCGGCCGCCGAGATGCAGTTCCAGCACCACGCGTTCCGAGAAGTCGCTGGCATTGGCGCACCAGCCGGAAACGCTGCCGGTCCCGCTGTGCGACGCCTCCCCGATCAGGCGCCGGGTCGGGGCGAGTTCGAGGGCGGCCAGCCGGCCCTGCACGCCGGAACGTGCCAGCCAATCGGCCACGGCGGCCGGCAAGCCGCCGCGGAAGCCATCGTCACGCAGGATCGTCAGCAGCCAGAAGCGCCAGGAGCGGCTGGTGGCGATCAACTCTCTGGAGTTGTCCGACAGGGGCAGGCGGTCCAGCACCCAGCGCGCCAGGGCATCGTCCGGAGCCGGGGCCAGGGCGACATGCGGCAGCACGGTGTCGCCGGCCAGTCCGGCGACGACGCCGTTGAGAAAATCCTTGCGCAGCAGATAGCTGCCCAGGAACTCGCCCAGCGTGCAGCCGGTG
This sequence comes from Azospirillum lipoferum, assembly GCF_024170005.1. Classification (GTDB taxonomy): domain Bacteria; phylum Pseudomonadota; class Alphaproteobacteria; order Azospirillales; family Azospirillaceae; genus Azospirillum; species Azospirillum lipoferum. Next base: position 34,348 of record NZ_JALJXJ010000024.1, on the reverse strand, counting down.
GCGGCCGTGATTTCCTGGACGCTGTTCGGGTGACGGCCGAGGAACAGGCGGTAGCCGTTGAAAGCATCCTCAAGGCCGGTGTGCGCCACGGCATCCGGGCCTTGCGCCGGTGCTGCCTTGTTTCCAGACGGTTTCAGGCCGCTGTCCATTCCCATATCCCTGCTCTGATCCGTCGATCCACCCCCCACTCCGGTGCCGGGCGGCAGGCCGGAGGTGGCGGAACTGTCATCCGGCACCAGCTTGCAGGTACTGCGGGGCGGTTTTCCAGATCCCGTTGACCCTGCTTGCCAGAACCTGGTGGGCACCGTCTGCCATGGCCGGGGAAAACTATCCAAACGGCGCGCCGGTTTTCTGCTCGATTATGATCGAAGTCGCGACATACGGACGCAGGATCGGCTCAGGCCGCCGAAGGCCCGACGCTTCAGATGTTTTGCAGGATCGTGGAGAGGCGACTGGCATAAAGCTCCTGCAGGACGGGGCGGGCGAAGCGGCTGCGGACGAGGGCAGCCCCAGCGGCAGCCCGCCGTTGGGTCTCGCCGCGGTCCTCCCACACCTGCCGCATCGCCTCGGCGGCATCACCGATATCCGGTTCGAACCAGCGGGCTCCCGGAGTGGCGCCGATATATTCGTCGCTGTCCAGATAGCGTTCGCAACCGCCGACCAGGAAGCCGGTTTCGTCGCTCATATAGTCGAGGTTGGCCGAATAGCGGGACGCGATCACCGGCTTGCCCATCATCATCGCCTCCACCATGGTGTAGCCGAAGCCCTCGGCCCGGTGCAGCGAGACATAGGCGTCGCAAGAGCGCATCTCGGCCAGGGAGTCGGCGTAGGACAGCTCGCGGTCGCGCACGAGGATGCGGGGATCGCTTTCGATCAGACGATCAAGCTCCAGCTTGTGGGCGAGGTCGGCGATGCTCCGGCTGGTCTGGCGATAGCGGATGCGCAGAACCAGCCGCACCTCCTTTTCGGCGGGAAAGGCTTTCTGGAAGGCGCGAGCCACCGCCAGCGGATTCTTGCGCGTGTACCAGCTCCGGGCGTCGAAGCAGAAATAGAAGGTGAAGGGCTGCTCCTCCGGCCGCTTCGCCGTGTCGGCCTTCAGAACGCGCTCGTCGACGCAGTTGGGCACGATGTGGATGGGACCGGAAAAATGCTGGCCCAGGGTGTCGGCGCAGAAGGCCGACATGGTCCACACCTCGTCCATCATCTCCAGCGCCAGATGGGCCGAGCGGGGCAGCGCGCTGGTTTCCCACAGGAAGAAGCCGATGTTGTACGCGCCGGCGAAGCGTGCCAGCCCATGGTTGATCATGTCGCCCGGCGCGCCCAGCAGGCCGAAATGGATCAGGTTGATCGGGTAGAGTTCCTCCCCGGCATGGCGGTTTGGCACCGCCATCATCGGCATCGTCACGCCGAAGCCGGCGTCCTGCAGGATATCGCGGGAGAACAGGGCGTTGCGACTGATGCCGGTGCCGCCGTCGAAATAGCCGAACAGATTGACGCCCTTCGCCTGCGGCGTGCGCGGCAGGTGGCGCGCCACCGGCGCGGATTGCCGCTGGCGCAGCGACGACAGGCTCAGGACCTGCGCCCCCGGCACGCCCAGGCGGGTGTAGAAATAGCCAAGCCCGGTCATGACCTGGCCGTCATGATGGATCGGCGCGTCCAGAAGCGCCCTCACCTCCGGGGGCAGGAACAGATCGTCCAGGTTCCAGCGCACCAGCCACAGCGAGATCGCCAGCAGCAGGGGGAACAATGCCCGCTCCTCGCGGAGGTCGAAGGCTGCGGCCAACTCAGGGTCGCGGGCGTGCATCCCGGCATAGAAGTGCGAAATCAGCCCATGACGGTCGATCCGCGCCGACGTATTCAGCTCCTCCACATGGCGGGGGGACAGCGCCTCCTTGGGCAGGCGGGCCTTGCCGAACATCCAGTGGGCAAGGTCGCACAGCGCGTCCTCTCCGCTGCCGAGCCTGTTGTCGACGGCGTCGCCCACACCCGTCCGGTAGGCCGACAGCAGGCGCGAGCGGAAGAAGCCGGTGGCGTCCTCTTCGCCCGAGGCCAGATAAGCCTTCACATCGGCCGGCAGCGGGCACCAGGCATGATCGGCGAGCGTGAAGCGCTCGGCGTGCCGCACCAGGAAGCGGGTCAGGTCGGCAGCACTGCGCAGGTGGAAGTTATGCTGCTCCTGCAGCCGGTAGAGCTGGTGCGCCAGGAAGCCGCCGACCGTCAGCTCGCTCCCTTCGAACCCCTTGGCGGGCCGGAGCAGCCGTGCGTCCTCCCCCCGGTCGCGTCCGCGCTTGGTCTGGTTCGTCGTTTCGGAAAGCGCACTGGCACACAGGGCCTGCCGCTCCGGCGTCATGCCGGACAGGGCCGTGTCGATCACCGCCCGGTGAAGGCCGGTGATGACGGGAGCACCCGGGATCGACATCCTGGTGCCGTGGATCTTGATGTCGACACAGCAGCCGTCGATCGACAGAAGGCCGGCTGGCAGGGGGATGTTGAAGGCGAGGAAACCGTTCCGTCCTGGCAGTCCGCTCAGCGCCTTGTGATGCTCGTTGCAGGCATGGGTGCCGAGAAAGCGTCCGTCGACATAGAGGTCGATCAGGCATTCCTCCGCAGGGTTGCTCTGGTTGTGCAGCCAGCCATAGATTTTGCCGGTGGTGACGAACTCAAGCCGCCCCTGATAGGTGGCGATCGTGCCAATCTCGGCCCTGATCGGGCTGATCGCGTTCATCGGGCACTCCCCAGCGCGGCGGGCGCGTTGGTTCCGGACCTGAGGACAGCCGAAGAGGACGCGTATTTGCTCAACCCTGAAGAAAGGGAAGAGATCGAGGCAATCGGGAAAAGCTTAGATCTCGAAGCAAAAGACGCCATTTGCTCAGCCATACCAACAAAGAGATATCTCTCAAGAGGTACAGTAGCAAAATCAACCCAGCGTGGTTAGGGCTTTTGTGTTATATTGCAGACGTGAAATAAAGTTCGCGTGCGTCCGCATCGAAGTTGCGGGCCGGAGCGGAAGGTTTCCCTTCCCCGGCCCGCTCCTTTCAACCGGCCGGCAGGATGAAGCCCTGTGGCGGCTTGCCGGCCTTGTGCAGCGACCACATGACCTGATAGGCGCGCTCCAGGTTGCGGGTGAAGCGGTGGCTGTCGAACAGCGGCGCCGTCATCCGCCCGTCCTCCAGACGCTTGCGGAAGCCCGCCCGCCGGCCGGGGTCGCCGGCGAGCGCCACCGCCAGTTCCTCGTACTCGGCCAACGACCGCGTGATGGTGTCGGGCAGGCCGGCGGCGTTCAGCAGGCTCGCCGCCACCCTGGACGCGAAGGTCCCGCCCAGGCAGGTGACCACCGGGCACCCCGCCCACAGCGCGTCGCTGGTGGTGGTGTGGCCGGTGTAGGGCAGGGTGTCGAGCGCCAGATCGGCGACGCGATAGCGGGCGATGTGGTCGGCCAGCGGGCGGGGCGGGGCGAAGGCCAGCCGGACGGAGTCGACGCCCTGGGCCTCTGCCGTGGCCTTCAGGTTGGCGGCGGCCCGCGGGTTGGCCTCGAACAGCCACAGGACCGATCCTGGCACGCGCTTCAGGATGCGCATCCACAGGGCGAACATGGTCGGGCTGATCTTGTAGGCGGTGTTGAAGGCGGCGAAGACGACGCCGTCCTCCGGCAGGCCGCAGTCGGCCCGCGATGGCACCCGGCCAGGCACTTCGTCAGGCAGCGGGCGGCGGCGGTCGTTGATCTGGTAGGCGTCGGGCAGGATCGCCAGCCGCTCGGCGTAGAAGGGCTGGTGCTCCGGCGGGGTGACGAAGCGGTCGCCGATCACATAGTCCATGTGCGGACAGCCGATGGTGCCGGGATAGCCCAGGTAGCTGACCTCGACCGGCGCCAGCCGGCGCGACAGCAGATCGAGCCGGGTCTGCTTCGTGTAGCCCTTCAGGTCGATCATGATGTCGACGCCGTCGTCGGCCATGCAGCGGGCGACCGCGTCCAGCGGCACGCTGCGGATGTCGCGGAAGCGGTCGAAGGCCGTCACCAGCCGCTGGCGCATGGCGCTGCCGTCGTCGGGCCCATAGGAATAGGCCAGCACCTCGAACCGCTCGCGGTCGTGCAGCTCGAACAGTTCGGCCGCCAGATAGGCGGTGGCGTGCTCGTGGAAATCGGCCGAGACATAGGCGATGCGCAAGCGGCTGTCGGACCGGCCGTCGGGCCGGCTTTCCGGCCGCGCCGGCATCGGCGGGGAGGAGGGGCGCTTGACCAGCCGGTCGTAGAACAGCCGGGCGGAGCGGTCCTGCTGGGCCGGCGTGGTGTCGATCGACAGGGTGGCCAGCGGGATGACGACGCCGCCGTCGCCGTCGATGGTCTCGGTCACCCGGCTGCACAGCCGGTCGTAGTCGTCCCAGGCGCAAAGCGTCTGCTTGAGGTAGAGGTGGTAGCACAGCGCTTCGGTCTTGGCCGGCGTCAGGGTCACCGCCCGGGCATAGGCGGTCTCAGCCTCGTCCAGGCGGCCCAGTTCGCGCAGGGCGTGGGCATAGCCGAGCATCGCCTCGCCGTTGCCGGGCTCGACGACCAGCGCCCGGGTCAGGGCGCGGAGCGCCTCGGCCATCCGCTGGCCCTCGCGCAGGGCCACGCCGAGATTGGCGGCGGCAAGCGCGTCGACCGGCCGCAGCCGCAGCGCGCGGGCGAAGTCGGTCGCCGCCCCGTTGCGGTCACCCAGCGCCAATCGGGTCGAGCCGCGGTTGACATAGCCTTCCGGCGTGCCGGGCGTCAGCTGGACGCAGCGGTCGTGCGCGGCCAGGGACTCGCCCATGCGTCCCAGCGACTGCAGCACGGTGCCGAGATTGCCGTGGCTGTCGGCCAGATCCGGACGGATCGCGATCGACTGGCGCAGGATGGTCTCCGCCTCCTGCAGGCGGTTCTGCATCATCACCACCGTACCCAGCAGCTGGGTGACCTCACCCTGGCCGGGAACGGCGTTCAGGATCGCCCGGCACAGCTGCTCCGCCTCGGCCGCGCGTCCGGCCCGGAAATGCTCCAGCGCCAGCCGGAGCGCCTCGTTCAGCGTCATCGCCCAGCCTCCCCGGCAAGGGCGCCGTGCCGGGTTCCGGTCTCGGCCGCGACCTCGGCCGTCACCCTCGCCATCACCTCGGCCCAATCGTTGGGGCTCGCCTGGCGGAACAGGCGCATGGTCGGGTACCAGGGGCTGTCGAGCCGGTCGCGCATCCAGCGCCAGTCGGCGAACCATTTCAGCACCACCCAGGTCGGCCGTCCCATGGCGCCGGCCAGATGGCAGACCGAGGTGTCGCAGGTGACGATCAGGTCCATGTTGGCCATCACCGCGGCGGTGTCGAGGAAGGCGTCCGGCCCGGCATCGAAATCCGCCCCCAGTTCGGTCACCGCCACCCGGTCGCGCAGCCGCTCCAGATGGTCCAGGCCCGACACCTTCTGCAGGCTGTAGAGCCGGACGCCGGGCAGCTTGCCCATCGCCTCGAAGCACTCCAGCGGGATCGACTTGCCGGTCTCGTTGCCGTGCCAGTTGATGCCGATGCGCAAGGACGGCCGCTTCCCCCCCTCCAGCCGGTCCAGCCGCTCCGCCCAGCCGGCTTCCAGCTGCGGCTCGGCCCGCAGGTAGGGCACGCCGCCGGGAACGCTGTCCGGCGTGGTGCCCAGCCGGTGCATCAGGCTCATCAGCGAGATGTGGTAGTCGTAGGCCGGCAGCGGCTCACCGAAGGCGAACAGCCCGTCCAGGTCGGGAGCGGCCGACAGCACGCGTTTCAGCGCCGGCTGGCATTCGTAGAGCACCCGCGCGCCCATGCGCTTCAGCACGCCGGCATAGCGGATGTACTGGAAGGAATCGCCCAGCCCCTGCTCGAAATGCACCAGCAGGGTCTTGCCCGCCAGCGGCTGGCCCTGCCACAGGACGCCCGGCATGTTGCGCTTGCGCCAGACCCCCTGCTCCAGCCGGCCCTCATAGGCGACGGTGCCGTCGGCGTAGTCGCCGGCCATCAGCAGGCAGGTGCCGAGATTCTTGCGGTACTCCGGCTTGCCGACGTCGATGGCGAGCGCCCGGCGGTAGTTCAGCGCCGCCTCCGCCAGACGGCCGAGGCTGAGGCTGACGGCACCCAGGTTGTTGTAGTTGACCGCCATGTCCGGTTCGACGACCAGCGCCAGCCGGTAGACGGCGCTCGCCCGCCCGCCGTCGCCGGTGAACATGAACAGGTTGCCCAGCGTCAGCAGCGCGCCCGGATAGCCGGGCTTCAGCCTCACCAGTTCGCGGAAGGCGATCAGCGCATGCTCGAGGTGGCGGCGGTCGAGCAGGATGCCGCCCAGCGCGTTCAGCGCGTCCAGATGGTCGGGCTTGAGCCGCAGCGCCTGCCTCAGCGGCTCAAGCGCCTCGTCCGGCCGGCCGGCGGCGCGCAGGCACAGGCCCAAGGCGCCATGCAGGGTGGCGGCATGCGGCGTCGCGATCTCCGGGCTTTCGTCGATCAGGCGGCGGTAGACGGTGGCCGCCTCGTCGAAGCGGCCGGCCTGGAACAGTGCCGCACCGGTGTTGTAGGCCTGGACGAAGGCCGGCGAGAACTCGGAAATGGCAACCCCCAAAGCTTGACCGCGCAAATGACCGGCGGCGCGGATCGATCGCTGCACGGACCCGCGGCTTCTTAACCCAAGACCCCGGCCGTCAGCAATAAAGGGCTGCCTCTTTCACTTCTTTGATCTTACTCCTGCGGCTTCCGTCCGATCGCCGCCCAGGAAATCTCGTTGACCCAGGCAAGCTGCACGTCTTCCAGCCCGGCGCCCGTCATCAGCGCCTCCACCTCGTCGCGGCGCCAGTAGTTGGCGATCTTCGGCAGCATCTGGTCGAAGACGATGGAGCGCAGATGGGCAAAGTCGAAGCGGCGGATCAGGCGGAAATATTCCAGCCGGTCCAGCCCCAGCCGCAAGGCCAGCCACAGCAGGGCGGTCGGCGGCAGGGACAGCGCATGCACCAGCCCGATCGGCAGGCGGCTGAACAGCGCCTTGCGCAGCGGGTCGGCGAAGCGGACGATCCAGCCGTTGTTCTCGCGGCCATAGACCCAGATCATCACCCGCCCGCCCGGCTTCACCGCGCGCACCATGTTGGCGAGCGCCGTCTCCGGATATGCGAGATGGTGGACGACGCCGATGGAGAAGGCGAGGTCGAAGCGTTCGACCTCGTTCAGCTCATAGGCGCTCTGGCGGCGTACCTCCATCGCCGGATGCGGCGCCAGCGTCGCGCGGGCGGACGCCAGGCTGCGCTCGTCGATGTCGATGGCCAGCCCGCCGGCCGCACCGTAGCTCATCGGCCAGTGGCTGTTGCGTCCCATGCCGCAGCCGACGTCGACGAAGGTCAGGCCGTGCCAGTCCTCCGGCTTGAGAAAGGGCGTCCAGCGGCGGAACTGCTCCTCGTAGATGTCCTTCAGCTCGGCATAGCGGCCCCATTCGTAACCGAAGCGGTCGGCCGACCCGCTGTGCACCGCGGACGCGGTGTCGGGGGCGGGGGAAGAGGGCGGCGCTTCGCTCATCGCGGCGGTCCGGTGTGGTGGCGGGGAAGACGGCGCTATCGGTAGAAGCCGAAGGGCGCGCTTGTCAAGCAAGGGGCAAAGGGGACGCAAATGGGATAAGAACGGCCCCGAGCGGGGGCAGGTGGCGGACAGGCCGGTTCCTCCCGCCGCCGCGGGCGGCTACCATGCGGCCCCTTGCCGCGAGACGAAGCCGCCCTTCCATGCCCGACACGCCGTTCTACAAGCCCGGCATTCCCATCCTGTTCGTCCATATCGGCTACAAGGCCGTTCTGGACATCGCGCTGCGGCAGGCGGTGCTTGCCTCGCCCGACAGCCCGGTGATCCTGCTGACCGACGAGATCCGCGACCTGCCCTTTGCGGTCCATCAGGCCGACGTCCGCCTCTACACCAACTCGCACCCCCGCTTCGGCGCGGTGTACGAGCATCTCTCGGTGAATGGCGAGGGGTACGAGGCGATGTGCTACGGCCGCTGGTTCTTCGCGCATGAGTTCGCCGTCCGCCATGGGCTGGGCCGCTTCTGCGTGTTCGACAGCGACATCATGCTCTACCGTCCGGTGGAGCGCTTCGCCGCCGCCTTCGCCGGCCGCATCGCCGGGAACTGGAGCTGGGCCAACTGCTTCGAGGGGCCGGAGGCGCTCGGCTTCCTGTGCGACCGCTTCGTGGAGATCTTCGCCGACAAGCCGAGGCTGCACGCCCTGGCCGACCGTTTCCGCATCGGCGGCCGGCCCCATGTCAGCGACATGCACCTGCTGATGGAGATCGCCGCCGCCGACTCCCGCTTTCTGGAGCAGGGGCGCCTGATCGACCAGGGGTTCGACCACAACATCCGCGACGCGAACAGCCGCTTCGCCATGCGCGACGGGCTGAAGGACGTCCGTTTCGATGCGGACGGCATCCCGGTCTGCCCCCGCACCGACGGAGGCGACCCGGTGCCCTTCACCTTCCTGCACTTCCAGGGGCCGGCGAAGGAGCGGATGGGCGACTTCGCCTGGCCGGCCGCGGATTGATCGCCCATGGATCGATCGTCCATAAATCGATCGCCCATGGATCGGCGGATATGGATCAGCCGACCGCCCGAAACTGATCCTGCTGATCGCACCAGCGCCGCCACATCAGCCGGTAGGCGGTTTCCAGATTGCGCATGAAGCGCCCCTCGTCGCACAGCGCCGATGCCCGCAGCCGCTCGCGCATGCCCATGCGCAGCCGCATCAGCCGGGTCAGGTCGCCGGCCAGACCGGCGGCGATGGCGGCGTACTGGTCGGGGGTGGTGGCGACCAGTTCGGGCAGGCCGATGGCGGCCATCAGGCTGGCGCCGACACGGGCGGCATGGCGGCTGCCCGCCAGCGTCACCAGCGGTGCCCCCATCCACAGCGTGTCGCAGGTGGTGATGGTGCCGTTGTAGGGATGCGGGTCCAGCGCGATGTCGATGCGGTTGTAGGCAGCCAGATGGCCGGCGGCGTCCTTGATGAAGCCGACGAGGTCGAGCCGCGCCGGGTCGATGCCAGTGGCGGCGAAGCGCGCCCGCATTGCGGCGGCGGTGCCGGGGTCGGACAACGGCCGGTCCTTCAGCAGCAGGCGGGCATCCGGCACCCGCCGCAGCACCCCGGCCCACAGCGCGACGGTGCCGTCGGTGATCTTGGACAGCTTGTTGAAGGACCCGAAGGTGACGGCCCCGGTGGCACCCGCCGGTAGCGGCACCACCGGCGGGGCGGAGGCCGGCGGGCGGAAGCACAGGAAGGGAGGCGGCAGCCGGACCAGCGTTTCCACCGCATGGGCGTCGGTCGGTCCGACCGGGTCGCTGACCGGATCGACGATGCGGTAGCCGACCGATTCCATGCCGGTGCCGTTGGGATAGCCCAGCCATGTCACCTGCACCGGCGCCGGGCGCCTGGCCAGCATGGGCAGCCTGTTCAGTCCGGAATGGCCGGCGAGGTCGACCAGGATGTCGATGCCGTCGGCGCGGATCTGTGCCGCCAGCGCCTCGTCGTTCAGATGGCCTACGGTACGCCAGCCATCGGCCTGCGCCTTGAAGCGGGCGGTGTAGGCGTCGGCATGGCTGTCCGGCAGGATCGAATAGCAGACGATCTCGAAGCGGCTGCGGTCGGCCGCCTCGAACAGGGGCGTCAGGAAATAGGCGCCGAGATGCTCACGGAACTCGACCGACAGGTAGCCGATGCGCAGCCGCCTCTCCGGATCGGGGCGGTTGGCGTGGGGGGCCGCCGGCAACCGCTTGCCATCCTGCATGCCGAACCGGTCATCGAAGCGCCGGTGTTCAGCCAGCAGGCGTTCGCCGGACAGGTCCAGGTAGTTGAGGCACAGCAGCCGCTGGCTGGCGATCAGCGGGTCGGCGGGCGCCAGCCGCTCGGCCTGATCGAAGCACAGGGCCGCCGCCGCGGCTTCGCCGCGCATCTGCCGGGCGACGCCCAGATTGAACCAGAGGCCGGTATCCTGCCGCGGATTGGCGACGGTCGCCCGGCTCCAGAACCGCACCGCCTCGTCCAGCCGGTTGGCGCCATAGGCGCTGCTGCCCAGCCCGACCCAGGGCTTTTCGTACTCCGGCCGCACCGCCAGGGAGGTCCGTAGCGCCGCCGCCGCCTCGTCCGGACGCTTCAGGTCGGACAGGATGACGCCGAGATTGTTCCAGACGTCGGCAGCCGTACCATCCAGCGCCAGCAGGGCGCGGCAAAGCGCCGCAGCCTCCTCCAGCCGCCCGGCGCCGAAGGCTTCCAGCGCACGGCGCTTCAGCCCGTCCGGGGCATCCTGGGTGGGCGGGGTCATCGGCGGGTTCAGGCGAGCCGGGCTTCGACCTGCTCGCACAGGTAATGGTAGAGGCAGATGTGGACCTGCTGGATCAGCGGGGTGGAGCGCGACGGCACGTCGAGCAGGACGTCGCTCATGCCCGCCAGCTTGCCGCCGCCCTCGCCGGTCATGGCGATGGTGGTCATGCCCAGCCGCTTGGCCACCTCGAAGGCGGCGATCACGTTGCGCGAATTGCCGCTGGTGGAGATGCCCAGCAGGACGCCGCCCGGCTCGCCATAGGCCTCGGTCTGGCGGGCGAAGACGCTGTCGTAGGAATAGTCGTTGCTCCAGGCGGTCAGCACCGCCGCGTTGGAGCTGAGGCAGATCGCCTTCAGCCCGCGGCGTTCCTTCAGGAAGCGGCCGACCAGCTCGCCGGTGATGTGCTGGGCGTCCGACGCCGAGCCGCCGTTGCCGCAGACCAGCAGAGCCTTGTTGGCGCCCAGCGCCGTGGCGACCGCATCCACCGCCGCCTCGACCCGCGCCGGATCCAGGCTGTCCATGGTATGCCGCAGGACGTCGATGGCGGCGGTGAGGCAGCCGTGCAGCGAGGAGCCGGAAGTGGTCTGGGAATCCATGGGCGGAATACCTTGTGCGTGACCGATGGTGCGCAGCGGCAGGAACGGGACGAGGTGGAAGGCCCTCCACGTACCGTGCGCAGCGCGCCAGTGCATCCTATGGATCACAGGGGCCTGTCAACTGCAAGCAACGCAATGACGGCTTTCCCGGGCCGCCCGGAACGCTTATTTTCACTCCCATGCCCCGGCGGCGGGGCGAGGATGCCAAGGGTGGCCTATGACGACGCGGACGGTCCGGCTGGGCCCCCTCAGCGTGAAGATGTACTGCGCGATCGGCATGATCGCCGTGTCCTGGGCGCAGCTGGAAGACATGGTTTCGCTGTGCATCTCTCGCCTTCTCGGCACCGATCATACCGAATTCCTGCCGATCGCCTCCAACATGCAGATCAAGGCGCGCTTCGACGCGCTGAAGGCCATCGCCGGTCTGCGCCTGCCCGCCGACGAGGCCAAGGCCCTGATCGCCCGCTGCGACGAGGCGCTGGAACTGGGGCGGGAGCGCAACAAGATCCTGCACGGATCCTGGATCCAGGGCGAGACCGACGATGTCGCCATCCGCCTGAACTACCGCGCCCACGGCCGCATCTCCACCGACGCTCCCGTCATCTCGGCCCGCGAGATCGCCGAGACCAGCGACCGCATCACCATGCTGACCGAAGGCTTCGCCCAGACCCTGCAACGCCTCGGCCTGTTCGATCCCAAGAACCCGATGCGCAGCCCGGCGCGCGATCCCGGCAGGACGCCGGAGCCCCCTCTCGCCCCCCTCGCTCCCCTCGATTGATGCCGGCGGCGGCTCCCGCGTTTCTTTCGTTCCAGCCGGTTTTCCCAGACGGACCATGCCTTCCATCCACGACATCCTGACCCGGGCCGTCGCCCTTCACAATGGCGGGCAGCCGGAGCGCGCGGCGCTGCTCTACCGCGACATCCTGGCGGTGGAGCCGGCCCAGCCGCAGGCCCTGCATCTGCTGGGGTTGCAGATGCGCCGCGCCGGTCACGAAAGGCAGGGGGCTGCGCTGATGGCGCGGTCGCTTCGGCTGGCGCCCATGCTTGCGCCCGCCCTCTTCAACCAGGGGCGCACCTTGCAGGATCTGGGGCGGCTGGACGAGGCGGCCGCGCATTTCCGCCGCAAGATGGAGTTGGACCCGGACTGCGGCCTCACGTTGATCCGCCTGGGGAACGAGGCGCTCGCCCGCGGCCGGCTGCTTGATGCCGGGCGGCTTCTGCGCCGTGCCGCCGTGCTGGACCCCGGCGGCGAGTTCGCATCCCGCCTGCGCCGGTCGCTGGAGCGCATCTCCACCGCCCGCGCAATCGGCCGTGATGCCGCCGACCCGTCGCTGCCGCCGGGACTGGTCGTGCGCGGCCCCTTCCGCGACAACAGCGGCTATGCCCACAAGGTCCGCCAGTTCGTCCGCCATCTGGTCGATGCCGGGGTGCGGGTCCGGCTGGTCGACCTGAACCATGACGATGTCGACAATCTGCCCGACGACCAGATCGATCCGCTGCTGCGCACGCTCGACCGGCCGGTGCGGGCCAAGGCGGTGCTGAGCTTCACCACGCCGCTGCTGGTCGAGGCCATTCCGGGTCTGAAGACGATCAATTACACCGTGTTCGAGGCGCTCGACATTCCGCCCCTGTGGGCGGCGCACAGCCGGTGCCACGACCATGTCGTCGTCGCCACCGACTCCTCCCGCCGGGCATGGCTGCATGCCGGCCACCCCGCCGACCGCATTCACATCTGTCCGGAGGGGGTGGAGCCGCTGGAGCCCGGCCGGGTGGCGCCCGCCGCCATCCTGGACGGAACGGGGCGCCGGCTGGCCGATTACCGGGTGCGCATCCTCAACGTCTCCGACCTCAACAGCCGTAAGAACCTGGAAGGGCTGCTGCGGGTGTGGCTGCGCACGACGCGGGCGGAAGACGATGCCGCCCTGCTGCTGAAGGCCGGCAAGGGTGACGGGGCGTCCGGCAGCATCCGCGACCTTCTGGTCCGGCTGACGGCGGAAACCGGCCGGACGATGGGCCAGGCGGCACCTCTCTTCCTGATCGAGGGCAAGCTGTCGGACACCGACATGATGTCGCTCCATGCCGCCGCCACCCATTACTGGAGCATGTCGCATGGCGAGGGCTGGGACCTGCCGATGGCGCAGGCCGGCGCCATGGGGCTGACCCTGCTGGCCCCCGACCACAGCGCCTACCGCGCCTATCTGAACGGCCGGGTGGCTCACATGATTCCCAGCCACGTCACCCCCGCCCTGGACGGTTATCGCGGCCGTGAGTGGTGGACTCCCGATGAGGAAGCCGCCACCCGGCTGCTGCGCGCGGTCATCGACGATCCCGACGGCACCCGCCGCACCGCCCGCGACCATCTGCTGGAGCAATTCGGCTGGCGCTGCGCCGCCCGCCGGCTGATCGGGCTGCTGCGCGATCTGGACGCCCTGTGATCTGGACGCCCTGTGATCTTGAGGTCCTGTAATCGGGCCGGCGTCGCGGGGTGCTTGCATCGTCCGAAGGGGCAGGGCAAAGAGCCCCCTTCGAGACAGACTCTCACACAGGCGGGTTGGCGCATGGATCAGCAGAAGTTCCGGCAGGTGATCGGCGGCATCGCCGCCGCTTGCGCCCTCGACCATGCCGCCCTCGACCGCGAGCTTTGCGCCATCGAGGTTGCCGGCGACCGCCAGCGTCTCTACGACGTCATGGCGCTGCTGATTTCCCGCATCGGCGACGGGGCGGAGAAGGAACGGCTGGCCGATGCGCTGATCGGCTGCCGGCCCGACGACGAGGCCCTGTATCTCGCCCTGGCGAACCGGCTGGCCTATGCCGGCATGGGGGTCCTCGAACGCGATCCGGCGATCCCGCGGCAGGGCATCGCCATCCTCGGCCGAGCGCTGGAACTTGCGGCGCCATCCCCCCTGCGGCCGCAGATCCACGCCAACCTGTCCTTCCTGTTCAACGAGGCCGGCCGCCCCGATCTGGCGGAGGTCCATGGCCGCGCCGCTGCCGGCTGCAAGAACGCCATCTTCCATCTCTGGCTCGGCGAGGCCCTGTTCCGGCAGGGGAAATATGCCGGCGACGGGCTTTGCGTCGTCGACCTGTCTTCCCTGTCCTTCCGCCGGGCCGCCCAGACCCTGGCCAGGGCAGACGCCGCCCCGCCCTTTCCCCCGCCCTTTGCCCCGGACAGGCGGCATGTGGTGCTGGTGTCGGTGGACGGCACCTATTTCAAGCGCTACGCCGCGGCGCAGATTTTGAACCTCCACGTGCTCGGTTCGGCGGTCGCCGTCCACTACCACATCATCAACGGCGACCCGGAGGTCGCCCGGCTGATCGAGCGGCTGCGGGGCATCGTCGGCGCCATGCCCGTCACCTTCTCGCACGAGAGTTGGGCGCTGCGGGGGGAGGCCATCGACAAGCCCTATTACGCGTCCTCCCGCTTCCTCATCGCGGCCGAGGTGATGCTGCTGCACAAGGCCGACGTCATCGTGTGCGATGCCGACGTGCTGTTCCGCGAGAAGCCGGAGGAGATCGTCAGGCTCGCCGGCGATGCCGACGTCGCCCACACCGACTATCGCGGCGAGCCGCTGTGCAGCCGCTACAACGCCTCCTTCGTCTATTTCCGCCACAGCCGCAGCGGCTACCTGACGCTGCTGATGATGGCGGACTTCCTGCGGACCAACTTCGACCGCTGCTACATCTGGATGATCGATCAGGTCGCCCTGTTCGCCTGCGTCGAACGCGCCGCCCAGCTGCTGGGAAGCGAGATGGCGCACGCGGCATGGCCCGACAGCGTCCTGCCGCCGCGCGCCGGCGATACGCTTCCGCTCGTCCTGACCGGCGCGCTCGCCGGGAAGCACGGCAACAGCCCCTACAGCGCGAAGCGGGACGAAATCCTTCGGACCTATGGTTTGTGAGGGCCGGCGGCGGTCCGTGGCAATGGCCCGTCGGCCCGTCTTCTGCCGTGCATCACGATTGCGGGTGCGGTAAGTAAGCGGCCGCCCCCTTCGCGTCCGAACGGCACACCCAAACGGCCGACTCAGCCGGATCGCCCCAACGGAGCCTTCATGCCGACCCTCGAAGAAGCCTTCCGCATCGCCGTCGAGCACCATCATGCCGGGCGGCTGGCCGAGGCCGAGGCCACCTATGAGAGCATCCTTGCGGCGGTGCCCGACCAGCCGGAGGCGATGTCCAACCTGGGCTACGCCCAGCAGATGCAGGGCAAGCTGGCGGCGGCGGCGGCCACCTACCGCAAGGTGCTGACCAAATGGCCCGACCGTCTGCAGCCCCATATCCGGCTGGGCGAGATGATGCAATGGACCGGCCGCTGGGGGACGGCGGTGGATTGTTACGAAACCGCGCTGTCGCTGGCGCCGAAGGACGAGGGACTGGCGGCACAGTTCGACAATGCCGTGTCGCTCGCCGCCCGCCATCAGGCCCTGCGCGAGCCGCTGCGCCGCGGCGGAAGGCTGGACCTGCGCGACGTCACCTTCATGGTGCCCTGCCGGATCGAATCTCCCGATCGCAAGCGCAACCTGCGCATCCTGGTCACCTATCTGCGGCGCCATCTCGACACCAACATCCTGGTCTGCGAGGACAATCCCGAGCGCCAGGACGTACCCGGCATCATGGCCGAGCTGGGGCTGTCCCCTGCCGAATACGGCTACATCCACCTGACCGGCAACGACAGTCCCTACACGCACAAGGCCAAGCAGATCAACGTCATGGCGGCGGCGGCAACCACGCCGGTCCTGGTCGTGCAGGACACCGACGTGCTGGTGGAGCCGACCCAGTATGTGCTGGCCCAACAGGCCGTGCATGGCGGCGCGGCGCTCGCCTGCCCGTTCAACGGACTGTTCTTCGACATCGGCCCCGACTTCGTTCCCGGGGTGGAGCGCACCCTGGCGGTGAACCAGATCGACCTGTTCGATCCGCGTAACGAGATGCTCTACAAGAACTCCTACGGCGGTTCGGTCTTTTTCGCCCGCCGGGTGTTCGACCGGCTCGGCGGCTTCAACGAGGCGTTCGTGTCCTGGGGCTGGGAGGATTTCGAGATTTTCCGCCGCCTGGAGATCCTGGGCGAGCGGGTGGAGCGCACGCTGGGGCCGCTTCTCCATCTCAGCCATGCACGATCGACCAATTCGGTCATCGAGAATCCCTGGTACGCCCACAACACCGCCGAATACGAGCGCATCGTCTCGATGGCGCCGGATCGGATCCGTGCGGAGATCGCCGCCGGCGGTTTCCGCCGCCCGCTGGTCGGCGCGCGCACCGTCCCCGGCTGGGTGGAGCCGCCGGCCCCCTGATCCCGCTTCCGAGGCTCCCGCATGCCGCCGCACACGCAAACCCCTTCCACCCTTCCACAGACGGGAGCCGACGCTCCCCGCACGCTGTTCTGCTGTCTGGCCACACCCGACTATTACCGCCGGCCGCTGTTCTCGGAGCGGGAGGTGTTCTGCGGCCCCGACTGTCCGACGGTGGAGACGGGCGACGGCTTCGCCTCGCTCAACACCCCGGCCGGCGAGTTCGATCTGCCGTCCATCGTCGCCCGTCTGCCGGCGCACCAGCGTCCGGAGCTGATCGTCGTCAAGGCCGACGCCACCCGGCGCAACCTCGCCCGCGGGCTGGACCGGCTGCCGGGCACCAAGGTGCTGCTGGTCGGCGACACTCACCATTTCGCGGCTCCCCTGCGCACGCTGCTGGCCTATGGCGCGATGGAGGGCTTCGACGCGGTGGTGCTCGACCACACCCGCCAGCATGCCCATGCCTTCCTGGAGGCGGGGTTCGACTGCGTCTATTGGATTCCGGCGGTCGACTATGCGCTGCGCCGGCGCGACATTCCCGCGTCCCCCGACCGTCCCCTCACCTTCGTCGGACAGGTCGGCGCCTTCCACCCCTGGCGGCGCCATGTGCTGGACCGGCTGGTGGCGGCCGGGCTGCCGCTGACCGCGATGCGGGCGCCGCCGGAAACGGCGGCCGACCTCTATGCCGCCTCGCAGGTCACGCTGAACGTCTCGCTGAACGGCGACCTCAACCTGCGCGTCTTCGAGGCGCTGGGTGCCGGCGGCTTCCTGCTGACCGACGCGCTGTCGGAAGAGGCCGGGCTGGAGCGCTGCTTCACCCCCGGCCGCCATCTCGCGACATACCGCTCGCCGGACGAGCTGGTGGAACTGGCGCGCCATTACCTCGACCACCCGGCCGAGGCGATGGCGATCCGCCGGGCCGGTCAGGCGCATCTGCTGGAATTCCATAGCCCGCAGGTCAAGTGCGCCCAGTTCTTCGCTGCGGTGTTCGACGACCGCGTCGATCCGGCGCTGGAGGTTCGCGGGGAGCGGCGCGGGCTGTCGGCCCTGCCCGCGCAGGGTGTCCGCTTCCGCCGCCGCCTCGCCGCCTACGAGGCGCTGCAGCGGCTTCAGCTGACCGCGTCGCGGCTGACCGTCCATGCGACCGGAGAGGATGGCTTCGCCGCCGACCTGCGCCTCATGGCCCGCGACCTGCCGCGGGTGGTGTTCGCCGCGCCGGCCGTTGCGCCGGCCGTTGCGCCGGATGAGGCGGCCGATCCCGTTCCGCTGCCGCTGCCGCCGCCTCCTGACCGGGTGCGGGCGGAGGCGGTGACGCTGCTGCCCTGGCCCGATACGGCCGAGACCGACCGCCGGATGGCCGGGCTCCCCGGCGCCTCCGTCCTCTGTCCGACCGTCTCTGCGCGCGACCATGCCGCGGCATCCGCCCATCTGGCCGGCTGGGGCTTCGTGCCCGCCGAACCTGGTTCCAGCGGCCCCGGTTCCAGCGGAGTGGGCGGCATTCTGTTCCAGTGCGCCGATGCCGTCCGTTATGCCGTCCGCTCGCTGTCCGATCCGGAACTGGCGGCGGGGCTGGCGCCGGAGCTGCGGCGTGCCCGCCTCGCGGCGCTGGAGCCGATGCTGCGCACTGCCGACCAGATGATCGGCGCCGCCCGGCTGGCTGCCCGTTTCGGCGAGACCGCCTTGGCGGAGCGGTTCCTGCTGCGCGCCGTCGGGCTGGACCGCCAGCGGCCGGACGCGCTCGCCGGGTTGGCCCGCCTGTGCGCGGCGGGCGGACGACCGCTGGAGGCGTCGATCTATCTGGGCGAGGCCCAACGCGCCGCCCGTCTCGCCGATGCCCCGGATCCCGCTCCGGACCTCGACGCCGCCGCGCTTGCCGCCGGCCATCCGGGGCTGGAGCGTTACCACGCGCTGTTCCGGCAGGCGGCCGCCCCCTCGATCGGGCGGCCGCGCCGCATCCTGGTGGTCACCAACCTGTTCCCGCCGCAGGAGTTCGGCGGCTATGGCCGCAAGCTGTGGGAATTCTCGGCCGAGCTGATCCGCCGCGGCCATGCGGTGAAGGTGCTGACCGCCGACGTTCCCGAACTGACCCGCCCGGGCATGGCCGGGACCGAGGACATCGAGACGCAGGTCGACCGTTCGCTGGCCCTCTATGGGTATTGGAAGGACGGTCGCGCCTTCGCCCACGAAGACCCGGCGCACTGCGTCGCGCTGATCCGCGCCAACATCCACCGCGTGCTGGAGACCGCCCGCCACTTCCGCGCCGACGCCTGTCTGGTCGGCAACCTCGACCTGCTGGGAACCGAGTTCCTCGACCCGCTGACCCGGCAGATGGGCGTGCCGGTGCTGCATTGCCTGGGAAACCAGCATCCCGGCTACACGCCGGAGGCGGCACCCCGCTCCCCCCTCTACCGCGCCGGGCCGGCCAGCGGCTGGGTGGCGGAGCGGCTGGCCGCCGGCGGCTATGGTCTCCCTGCCACAGTGATTTACCCCGGGGCCCGCGTCGACTACTTCCACCGCGCGGTGATGCCCGCGACCGACCGGCTGCGCATTGCCTTCGCCAGCCTGCTCGTCAACTACAAGGGGCCGCAGA
This sequence comes from Azospirillum lipoferum, assembly GCF_024170005.1. Lineage (GTDB taxonomy): Bacteria > Pseudomonadota > Alphaproteobacteria > Azospirillales > Azospirillaceae > Azospirillum > Azospirillum lipoferum. Next base: position 15,578 of record NZ_JALJXJ010000024.1, on the reverse strand, counting down.
CGCTGGTCAACGCCCTGGGAATCCTGCACCGCGAGGACATCGACTTCGACTGCACCTTCGCCGGAGAGGCGCCGGACGCCGACCTCGCCGCCCGCTGCCGCGACTTCGTGGAGCGCCAGGGCATGGCCGGCAAGGTGCGCTTCACCGGTTTCCTGGACCGCCGTGGCCTGTCCGACCTGTTCGCCCGCTGCAACGTGCTGGTCTTCCCCAGTGTCTTCCAGGAACCCTTCGGCATCTCGCAGGTGGAGGCGATGGCCGCCGGCCTGACCGTGATCGGCAGCGGCACCGGCGGCAGCGGCGAGGTGCTGCGCGACGGCGTCGACGGCCTGCTGTTCAAGGCGGAAGACCATGTGGCGCTCGCCGATCGCCTGCGCAGCCTGGTCAAGGATCGCGCCGCCTGGTTGCGCATGGCGATGTCCGGCCGTGACCGCGCCCGCGACTTCACCGTCGCCCGCTCCGTCGACCGCATCGAGGCGGTGTTCGATGAGCTGGCCGCGCAAAGGGGATAAGAGCGCCTCAGTCGTTATGATCCGTGAGAAAAAGCGTCCGGGCTCCCCTCCCCTTTCGATCGGGAAATGAAAGGCTGTAGAGTGGCGGAGCCGCAGTCCGCGGCGTGGATTCCCTCGCGGCCATGACGACCACCCTCTCCGACCTGTTCGACGTTTCGGTCGGCCCGCTGCCGGCCTGTTCCTGCCTGCTGTGCAATGCCGCCGGCTGGGCCGCCGGCTGGGCCGCCGGCTGGAGTGCCGCCCCCATTGCGGCAAATCTGGACCCGCAGGGCTCTCTGTCCCAGGGGGCTGCCACCGCCACCGTCTCGGCCCTGCTGGCGACGGGGACGCCGCGCTGGGGCAGCGGCGGGGTCGGCAGCGGGGCGACGGTCACCTACAGCTTCATGGAGCAGGCGCCGTCCTACGCCTCTACTTCGGACTCAACCGGCTTCGCGCCGCTGTCCAGCGCCCAGCGCGACGCGGTGCGCCAAGCCTTCGCCGCCTGGAGCGCCGTCGCCAACATCTTCTTCGTCGAAACCTCCGACAGCGCCAACAGCGGGCAGGGCGGGTCGATCCGCGTCGGCACCAACCGGCAAAGCTCCAGCGCCGCCTACGCCTATTATCCGACCGGCTCGCTCTATGACACCGGCGGCGACATCTATCTCGCCAACAACACCAGCACCAACAGCAGCCCGACGCTTGGCAGCTACGGCTACCTGACCATCCTGCACGAGATCGGGCATGCCATCGGGCTGAAGCATCCCGGCAACTACAACGCCACCGGCGGCGGGGGCGAACCGCCCTACCTGTCCTCGACCGAGGACAATTACCGCTACACGGTCATGTCCTACAACCGGCACCCCAGCCTGGGCCTGAACGGGCTGGCGACGGGACCGGCGCTGTACGACATCGCGGCGGCCCAATATCTGTACGGCGCCAACACCAGCACCCGCATCGGCGACGACCGCTATGCCTTCGCCAGCAACACGGTCGCGGTCAGCCAGTCGATCTGGGATGCCGCCGGCACCGACACCATCGACGCCGGCGGGCAGGCCTCGGCCGTCACCATCGACCTGACGCCCGGCGCCTTCAGCTCCATCGGCCCCAACGGCTCGGGCGGGCTGGCGGTGGGCAACGTGTCGATCGCCACCGGGGTCACCATCGAGAACGCCATCGGCGGCAGCGGCAACGACATCCTGATCGGCAACACCGCCAACAATCTGCTGACCGGCGGGGCGGGCGACGACACGCTGACCGGCGGAGCCGGCGACGACACGCTGCAGGGCAACGGCGGAACCGACACCGCGGTCTACAACGGCAGCCGTGCCTCCTACACCGTCACCGTCACGTCCGATGGCGCCATCATATCCGGCGGCGGCGAGGGCACCGACACGTTGACCGACGTCGAATACGCCCTGTTCGCCGACACCCGCATCAGCCTGCTGCCCCCGGCAGTCGCCGCCAGGGCCGGCCGGGTTTCCATCGGCTCCTCCCTCAGCCTCGCCAGCCTGATCACGGCGACCGATCCGGCCGGCGGCCTCGTCACCCAGTATGAGCTGGTCGACAACACCGACGGTGCCGGTTCCATCATGGTCGGCGGGACGGCCCAGGCCACCGGCGCCGTGGTGCCGCTGACCGCAGCGGCTTTCGCCGGCGTCACCTTCGCCGCCTCCACTCTGCCTAGCATCGACGAACTGTCGGTGCGCGCCTACAACGGCGTGGCGTGGAGCCGCTGGATCGGCTTCACCATCGCCTCGCGCCCGGCCAACCGGCCGCCGGTCGTCCAGGGCGACAAGACCCTGACCGCCCAGGAAGGCGGGCCGGCCATCGCGCTTGGCATCGACCGGCCGAGCGACCCTGATGAAGGCGACAGCATGACGGTGACGCTGGCCCGGCTGCCGGCCTCCGGCACGCTCCGGCTGGCCAGCGGCGCCGCCGTCACCGGCGGGATGACGCTCGGCACCGCCGATCTGGCCGGCTTGACCTATCAGGCGCCAGCCGGCACCCCGGCGTCGCCGGGCTCCTTCGCCTACACCGTCACCGACAGCCAGGGAGCCGTCAGCGGCCAGACCGTGACCCTGCGGGTGACCACGCTGGCCGAGACGATGGCCGGCTTCGACCCGCTGGCCTATCTCGCCTCCAACCCCGATCTGGCAGCAAGCTTCGGCACCGACGCGGCGGCAGCGCGCGAGCATTACCTGCGCGCCGGCCGGGCGGAGGGGCGAGCGACCCGCTCCTTCGACCCGCTTTCCTACCTCGCCGCCAATCCCGATCTGGTGGCGGTCTTCGGCATCGACGTTGCGGCGGCGAGCCGGCATTATCTGGCCCTGGGCCGGCGGGAGGGCCGGTCGGCCGGCAGCTTCGATCCGCTGGCTTATCTCGCCGCCAACCCCGACCTCGCCGCCGTCTTCGGCACCGACACGACGGCCGCCACCCGTCATTACCTGTCCAGCGGCCAGCGGGAAGGGCGCAGCACCCGGTTCGACGGCTACGGCTATCTGGTGTCGAATCCGGATCTGGCGGCCGCCTTCGGGCTGGATCCGGCGGCGGCGGCCCGCCATTACGTGACCTCCGGCCGGCGGGAGGGGCGCAGCACCAGCTTCGACAGCCTGGCCTACCTTGCCGCCAACCCCGACCTTGCCGCCGCCTTCGGCACCGACACCGCCCGGGCGGCCGGCCATTATCTGTCCAGCGGCCGGCAGGAGGGGCGCAGCACCAGCTTCGACGCGCTCTCCTATCTGGCGGCCAACCGCGACCTCGCCGCCTCCATCGGCAACGATCCCGTGCGGGCGGAGGAGCATTACATCCGCTACGGCCGGCTGGAGAACCGCAGCACCAGCTTCAGCGCCCACGACTATCTGCTGGCCAACCCGGACCTGCTGAGCGTCTTCTCGGGCAACGAGCAGCAGGTGAAGCTCTATGTCGTGCTCTACGGCAACACGCCGCGGCGCGACGCCGCCGGCTTCGACGCGCTGAGCTATCTGGCGGCCAACCCGGATCTGGCGGCAACCTTCGGCACCGACACCGCCGCCGCCACCGCCCATTACCAGTCCACCGGGCAGGCGGACGGGCGCCCGACCAGGTTCAACGCGCTTGCCTATCTGGCGGCCAATCCCGACCTTCAGCGCGCCTTCGGCAGCGACCAGCAGCAGGCGCTGGTCCACTTCATCCAGTATGGCCGCAACGAGCCGCGTCCCAACCCGATCGGCTATGTCCGCCCGCAATCGGCCGGCCTCGCCGCGGCGGGGGACGGACTGCTGGCGGTGGGAATGGGGTAGGCAGCCGCCCGCCGCAATCCGGAAAAGGCCGATCAGAATCCCGTCTCGCGGATCAGCACCGATGCGGCCATGCGCCAGAAGCGTTCGGCGAAGCTGCGGGCTTCGCCCGACACGCGGACGATGCCGCGGGTGACGCGTTCCGGCCCCTCCTGCGCACTGCCGGCCGTGGCCGGCTCGACGTCCAGGGTGATGCGGTAGACCGCCTCCACCGGGGCGAGCGCGCTGCGGCCGGCGTTCCCATGCGGCTGCTGGCCCGGCGGGGGGCCTGCCTGCCCCTCCACCGCCACCGGCCCGCCATTGACCGAGGCGAGCGCCGGCACGTCCAGAACCGACACGGCGACCGGATCGACCGCGCGCACCTTCGCCGCGCGCCGGGGGGCCAGCGGGTCGTCGGGATGGAACTGCGCTCCGGCCCCCGGACTCAGCCGGTCGAAATCGCCCTCGCCGACATAGCCGACCAGTTCGCCGCTGCCCGGCGCCACCACCATCGCCAGCGGCAGCTTCGGCCCGATCCAGCGCCCGGGGGTCAGGGCGTCCTCCATGTCACGCACGATGCCGGACAGGGGGGCCCGCACCACCAGCCGCTCGCGGCTGTCGAGCAGCCCCTGCCGCTCGGCCAGGGTGGCGGCCAGATCCTCCTCCATCGCCCGCACGCGGTCGAGCTGCTCGCGGCTGGCGGTCAGGCGGGCGATCTGTTCCTGCATCCAGTCGATGCGCAACTCCGACTGCCGCAGCTTGCCCTCCAGGTCGGGGGCGGTCAGGCGGAACAGCGGCTCGCCCTCCACCACGCTCTGGCCGCGGGCGACCAGCGTCTCCTCCAGCCGGGCGGGGAGGGGGGCATAGACGGTGGCGAAGCCGGACGCCCGCCAGACCACCGGCACCGACACGGTGGAGGTCACCGGCAGCAGCGTCAGCCCGACCGCCGCCGCCAGCCCGGCCAGGGTCAGCCCGCTGCGCAGGTTGGGACGGAAGCGGTCGCGCAACGACCACCAGGCCTTGGCCTCGTTCAGGAAGGGGCGGGCGACGAACCAGCCGATCTCGATGGCGAACAACAGGATCCCCAGAACCTTGATGGCGACGTGGTAGACCAGCAGCGCGATGCCGAGGAACAACGTCAGCCGGTAGACCCAGGTGACGTAGGAATAGACCAGCAGGATGCGGCGCCGTGTTGCCGGCATCTCCTCCGGCGGGGCCACGCCCAGGCCGAACAGCCATTCCCGCAGCTTCCAGCGCGCCATGGCGAAGGCGCGCTCCTGCAGGTTGGGCACGTCCAGCGCGTCGGAGAGCAGGTAATAGCCGTCGAAGCGCATGAAGGGGCTGAGGTTGATCGCCAGCGTGGTGATCCAGCTGACCGTCGCCAGGAAATAGGCGGCGCTGCGCAGTGGGCCGTCGGGCAGAAAGCTCCAGGCCAGCGTGGCGAAGACCGCGATCATCAGTTCGGTCAGCATGCCGGCGGCCCCCACCGCCAGCCGCTGCCGGCGCGACACCAGCCTCCAGGCGTCGGTGGTGTCGGTGTAGAGCACCGGCCACATCACCAGGAAGGCCACCCCCATGGTCGGCACCCGGCAGCCGAAGCGCTTGGCGGTGTAGGCATGGCCCAGCTCGTGGCAGATCTTGGTGCCCAGCAGCGTGACGCCGTAGAGCGCCAGCCCTTCGGGGGAGAAGAAATGCTGGAAGGTGTGCAGGAAGGCGTCCCACTGCCGCGCCACCAGCAGCCCGGCCAGGGCGGCGGTCAGCAGGACCACGGCCAGCCAAACCCGGCTGTAGAGCGGCGCCACCAGCCTCGCCGTCGCCGACAGGAAGCGGTCCGGCCGCACCAGCGGGATGCGGAAGAACAGGTAGTTGTGGACCAGCCACCAGAACCAGCCGGTCTTCCGCGCCGCCGCCTGACGCGCCAGAAAGGCGGTGTCGACGGTGACGGTCAGGTTGTTGGCCGCCAGGAACTGGTAGAAGCCCATGACGTCCTCGACCGCCGGCTCGAACAGGCTGTCGTCGGCCACCGCGGCGGCGATGGCGCGCGGGTTGGCATGGTGCCAGTGGGCGATCAGCGCGAAGGCCTCCGGCCCGATGCGGAAATAGCGGTTGCGTACCGGATCGTGGATGGTCCAGCCCGGCGCCCCGTCCTGTCCCGCCGGCGCCGGCAGCAGGGCCAGATCGTCGCGCAACCCCGGCAGCCGCAGGGATGCCAGCGGATCGGCCGGGGGGGTGTCGACGGCGCGGAGGCCGGCAGGAGGACCAGCGGAGGGAGTGAGGGCGATGGACACGGGAGTCCTCAGATTTGCCTTGGGAATTTGCCTTGGGAGCTGCCTTGGAGCAGTGCCTCAAATCCCCAGCGACTGGCGCAGCAGGGCCAGTGGGCGGCGGAACAGGTAGAGCGCCAGCGGCACGCGGTCGCCCAGGATCTTGGCGGTGCCGCGCAGGCCGATGCGGGGCGGGGTTTCCCCCAAACTCCGACCTGACTCCAGCGCCGCCTTGACGCGGTAGGACAGCACGCCGGCGGCCGACAGGCCGGCCTCGTAGCTGGCGTGGGTCAGCCGCGCCTGCAGGGGGTGGAGCGGATCGACGTTCAGGAACAGCTCCACCGGGGAGCCCGGTTCCAGCACCAGGGCGTCGCCGACCGGTACCATGATGTCGATCTCCGGCGCCTGCGGATCGGCCAGCGTCAGCACGCGCTCGCCCACCGACACCGGCTTGCCCAGCCAGTCGTTGACATCGGTGAAGACGGCGATGCCGGCGCGCTCGGCCTTCACCGTCACCCGGTCCAGCAGGTCGCGGGCAAGCGCCATCTCGGCGCGGCGCAGCTCCACCTGGGCGCGGAGCTGGGCAACGCGCGCCTTGGTCTGCGGATCGGCGAAGGCGGCCTGCGAGGCGGTCAGCAGCTCCGCCTCCGCCTGGGTCAGGCCCTTGCGCGCCACCTCGAAACGGCTGCGCAGGACGGTGGACTCGAAGCTGAACAAGGGCTGGCCGGCTGCCACCGCCTGGTTCGGCTGGACATGGAAGCGTTCGATCACGCCGTCCAGCGGAGCGGCGACGATCACCGGGTTGCGGGTCTGGATCTCGGCCGGTGCCAGGGTCGACATCGGCACCGGAATGGCAAGCGCCCCGGCGACGGCCAGCAGCATCAGCAGCGGCAGCAGGGCGCGCCGCAGGCCATGCCGTTTCGCCCGTTTGCCCGACAGCGCCCACCAGGCATGGCCGTAGCCTTCGGTCAGATGGCTCAGCAGAAGGATTTCGCCGTCGGTCCAGGGCTCGTCACGGCCGAGCCACAGGCCGGCCAGCGGCGGGACGGTCTTGTCCCGGCTTTCCGGCGCGGCGGCGGGCACCGTCTCGCGGGGGGGCTCACGTGGGGTTTCCGGCTTGCGCAGCGGGCACCACAGCACCTGCGCCGGCCCCCATTCGCCCCAGGCGCTGCGCACGGAGGCGGGCAGGGTGGCCGGATCGACGACATGGACGCTGTTGGCGTGCTCGCCCGTGGCGACGGCGCGCACCGCCTCCTCCAGCCATTGGGCGAAGGGGGCGTTCGGCTCCAGCACCGCGATGTTGGACACCGCCTCCAGCGTCGCCCGTCCCCGCTCCCCCACCGTCAGGAAGGCCGCCTGCCGGTAGGCGATCAGCCGGCGGGTCTGGTTGACGATGTGATAGCGCAGCTCCGGCGCCGTCGCCTGCCGCCAGGCCTGCCGCTGCAACTCCAGCAGCATCAGCAGACCGTTGACCGGCTGCGCGCCCCCCTGGGGGGCTCCCACCTGTGGTCCTCCCCCTTGCGGCGGAGCTGTCTGCTGGGGCGGGGTCTGGGCCATGGCGGCGCTCATGGCTTCGCGGCTCCGGGCCTGGCGTTGCCTCCCTGGTTTCCGGCCTGGTTTCCAGCCTGGTTTCCGGCAGGCAGCGACGACACTGTCGGTTCGGGGAAGATGGCGGTGCCGCTCATGCCGGCGATCATGCCGGTATGAGGCCCATCCCCGGTCAGCTTGGCGGTGACTTTCACCGACTGGCTGGCCGGATCGACCTTGGCGCCGGGCAGCACCACCTCGCCGGGCAGGGTGGCGCCGGTCTCGTCGACGCGCAGGTCGAAACGCTGCCCCGGCTTCAGCCACACCAGCCAGGAGGAGGGGACGATCAGTTCCACCTTCAGGTCGCGGTCGGAGAGGATCTCCAGCAGCGGCGCGCCGGCGGCGACCGACTCATGCTCCTGGATGCGGCGTTCGACCACCCGGCCGTCGAAGGGCGCCTTGATGTCGCAGCGCCGGGCCTGCACCTCCGCCTTGCGGACGTCGGCGCGGGCGACCTGGGCCTTGGCCTCGGCCAGCTGGACCTCGGCCTCGCCGATGGAGCGCAGGCTGTTCAGGCGCCGGTTGACCCGCGCCGTGACTTCGGCCGCGTTCAGCTGGGCGCGGGCACCGTCAAGCTCCGCCTGATAGCTGGAGCAGTCGAAGGCGACCAGCAGGTCGCCGGCCTTGAAGCTCTGGCCGGCATCGACGCTCATGCGGGCGATGCGGCCGGGAATTTCGGAAGAGAGGACGGCGTGCCGCCGGGCCTCGATCAGGGCGCGGACCTGCCCCTGCGAGGCGTCCTGGGCCGCGGCCGGGGTGGAGGCGAGGCCCCCACCCAGCAGCGCGATCAGGAGAGCGGCGCCGGCTGCAACGCCGGGCCGAGCACCGGAACGGATCACAGCGCCGCGAGCCGGCCGGTGGCCCGGCTGTCGGACTGCTGCGTGCCGGACTGCTGCGTGCCGGGTTGCTGTTCCTGGGCCGAAAGGGTGCGAACGGTGCATTCCCGCTGACTATCCTTCACACGATTGCAGAACCGCTCGGCCGCGGTGCGGTCGGCGAAGCCGCCTGCACGCAGTTGGACGATGGTCTTGCCGTCCTGGCTGCGCCGGGTGGTGACATACAGGGCGCCGACCCCGCTGCTCTCCGTTCCCAGGCGTTTGGCGAGCATACCCCATTCCTGCTCGGCAAGCCTGTGGCTTGCGTAAGCCCCGAGATCCGCCTGGATGACGGGAGAGAAGGATGCCGTCGCAACCGGAGCGGCGGCCGGAGCCGCAGTTTGCGCAGCAGGCGCGCTGACCGCCGCCGGCACCGGGGCCGCCTGCCTGACCGGTTCCTGCCTAGCCGGTTCCTGCTTGGGAGCTTCCGGCTTCGCCGCTTCGGTTTTGGTATCCTTGGGCGTGTTTTTGGGAGCGTCGATGGCGGCGGTCTTGGGCGCGGCCATCAGATCCTTCACCCGCAGCACGCTGTTGGCGCGCTCCTGCCAGGAGGACAGCCCCCGGCCCACCGCCTGGGTCAGGGTGGGCAGATCGTCGGCGGCCATCGTCTCGGGCAACGGGTCGACGCCGGCCGATACCATCACGCGGGCATAAGCGTTGTGCAGGTCGGCCAGCACCAGATCGCGGCGCAGGTCGGACAGCAGCGCCGTCACCTCCGACTGGATCACCCCCAGCTCGCCCCCCTGTCCGGCCTCGCCGACATTGGCGTATTGCGAGCGGATGCGGGTGTCGAGGTCGGCCTGCTCGGCGGTCAGGGCGAATTCCTGCTTCAGTTCGCGGAACTGCAGCACGGCCACATGCACCTGGCTCAGCACCGCCATGCTCAGCGCCTGACGGCGGAAGGCGACCAGCTCCTCCTGCGCCTCGGCGTAGGACTTGGTGGCGGGGGCGGAGATCAGGTTGATCAGGTTCCAGCTGATCCGCGCGCCGTAATCGGCCCAGCGCTGGTTCAGCAGGAAGCTGTTGCTGTCGTAGCGCAGGGCGGCGTTGACGTCGATGCCCGGCAGCAGCTTCAGCAGCGACCGCCAGGTCTCGTCGGCGGAGATGCGCTGGTTGTAACTCTCCTCCAGCAGTTCCGGCCGGTTCAGCAGGGCGTAGGTCTCCAGCGCCTCGGCGCCAACATCCAGTTTGGGCGGCGACTGCATGACGCTGGCCGCCGGCATCTCGATCTCGAACGGCTCGCCCGGCGGCAGGCCCATCAGCGCGCCCAGCTGCGACTTCGCCGCCACCAGCTCGCGGCGCAGCGACTGCAGCTGGCGCAGCGTCTCGACCAGGGTGCGGGTGTAGTTCAGCGCCTGCAGCGGCGCCTGGACGCGCAGCGCCTCCAGCGTGCGGGCGTCGCGGCGCGCGCCCTCGACCCGCTTCTCCAGCGGCGCCAGACGCTTCAGCAGCCGCTCGGCGGCGACGGCGCGCCAATAGGCGGTGCGCACGTCCTGCATGATGCCCTGGACGACGCGGCGGCGGCGTTCGTCGGCGATCAGCACCAGATTGGCATTCTGCCGCGCCCGCAGATAGCTGACGCCGAAATCCAGCACGTTCCAGGTGAAGGCGAGGTCGCCGGTGCGGCGGTGCTTGTCGGTGGCGGTGGTGCTCTCGCCCGTCCGCCGGCCGGTGGCGAGGTTCAGGCTCTCCGACCCGGCGTCGTTGTTGCGCCCGACATAGCCGGCCGCCGCCACCACGCGCGGCAGCATGTCGTAGCGCGACAGCTCCAGCTGGTCGGTGGCGACCGCCATCTCCATCAGCTTCACGCGTTCGTCGAGGTTGTACTTGATGGCGCGCGCCATCGCCTCATCCATCGAGACCGCCTTGGTCAGCGGCTCCTGCGGGGTCAGCACGACGCCCAGATCCTTGCGCACCCGCGCCAGATTCTCCTCGGCCGTCAGCGGCTCGGGTTTGACCGCACAGCCCGCGGCCAGCAGGGATGCCGTCAGGACGGCGACGGGAACCACCGAAGAAAGCAAGCGGCGGCGGAGGTGAGCGGTCGAAGTCTTCATGGTGGGAGCAATTCCGTTCGGCGGAAATGGATTGGACGGGGAAGCGACGCTGGAGAGAAGGAGGGAGGGGAGGGGCCGGGCCGCCGTCAGGCGGCCCAGCTGTCGGGCAGGACGTGGCTGGCGAGGGCCGCCAGCAGGTCGGCGGCGCCGGCCGGACCGCCATGGGCACGGGCGACCTGACGGGCGAAGCCGGGGGAGGCCGGCATGATCTCGGCACGGTTGTCCGCCCCGCCTTCCGCCGGCCGGCCGCTGCCATCCGCCGGAGTGCCGCCGCCATCCTGGGGAGCGCCCTGGTTCTGGGGCTGGCCCTGCTGCTCGCCCTGGCCCTGACCCTGCTGGCCCTGACCCTGTTGGCCTTGACCTTGGCCCTGGTTTCCCGGCTGTCCGGCCGTCGGGCCGCGGCCCTGTCCGGTGCCGGGGCCGGTGCCCCGCTCCTGGCCCTGACCTTGGCCCTGAAGCTGGCCCTGACCATTGTTCTGGCCGGTGCCCTGCGTGCCGGTCTGGCCGGGAGTGCCCTGGCCGTTGGTGCCCGTATTGGAGCCCGTGTTGGTTCCGATCCCCGTACCGGTGCCTCCGGGCGTGCCGCCGGTGCCCAGGCCGGTGCCACCACCCAAACCGCTGCCACCAAGGCTGCCGCCCAGACCGCTACCAAGGCCGCCACCCAGCCCACCGCCGAGGCCGCTTCCCCCCAGTCCGCTGCCGGAACTGGAGGAGGAGCTGCCGCCGATGCTGTTCAGCGTCACCGAGCGGCCGGCATCCGTGCTGGACGAGCTGCCGCTGACGCTGTTCAGCGTCACCGAGCGGCCGGCGTCCGTGCTGGACGAGCTGCCGCTGACGCTGTTCAGCGTCACCGAGCGGCCGGCATCCGTGCTGGACGAGCTGCCGGGGGTGCCGCCGCTGCCGGTGCCGCCGCTGCCCGGCAGGCTCGGCCCGGAACCGCTGGTGCCGCCCAACACGCTGCTGGAGGACGAGCTGTTGGAGGACGGGCCGTTCGACGAGGAGCCGGTCACGGAGCTGCCGGACAGTGACGGGCCGTTGCCGCTGCTGGTGACCGGCGTGCTCGTCGTCGGGGTGTTGGTCGTGTTGGTCGTGCTGGTGGTGGTGGTCGTGACGCGGGCCACGGCGACCGTCACCGTCGCCGCCGCCGAGCTGTTGCCGACGAGGTCGCGGGCCTGGATGCTGATCGACCGGCTGGTCGCCGTGCCGGCGAAGCTCGGATCGTCGGCGCTCGACCGCAGCCCGATCGCCCGCACCGCCGCCTGATAGTCGGCGGCCGAGGCCACGCCGGTCAGCACGATGCTGGTGCCGTCGCGGGTCGCGGTGATGCCGGCCGGCAGGTTGCCGATCACCAGCTCGTCGCCGCTGCGGGCGTCGGTCAGGGTGACCGTCACCCGGTTCAGCGCACTGGCGTCCGACAGCGACACCGCGGATCCCAGCGTCGCCGTGCCGCCGGCGCTCAGCGTCGGAGCAGAACCGGCGGACACTGTCGGGGCCTGGGTGTCGACCGTCAGGCTCAGCGTTCCCGACCGGCCGATGTTGCCGGCGCGGTCGGTGGCGGTGGTGACCACGCTGTGGCTGCCGTCGGCCAGCGGGGTGGGGACGGCGAAGCTCCAGCGGCCGTCGCTGCCGGTCGTGGCCGTGCCCAGGGTGACGCCGTCGACGATGACGGTGACAGTGCTGTTCGGATCGGCGGTGCCGGTCAGGGTCGGACGGGGGGTGGAGATGACGTTGGCCGTGTTGTCGACGCCGGAGATGACCGGAGTCGACAGCACCGGCGCCGCGGTGTCGATGGTCAGCGTCAGCGCCGCCGAGCTGCCGCTGCTGTTGCCGGCCGGGTCGGTCGCCCGGCTGGTGACGGCATGGCTGCCGTCGGTCAGCGGGGTGGTGGGTGTGAAGCTCCAGCGGCCATCGGCGCCGGCGATGGTGGTGCCGACCGCCACGCCGTCGATCAGGACGGTGACGGTGGAGCCGGCCTCCGCCGTGCCGCCGACCGTCGGGCGGTTGATGCTGGTCACCCCGTCGGTGGCGGAGACGCCGGTGTCCTGTCCGGCCGCCAGCACCGGGGCCGAAGGGGTGTCCGGGGCGATGGTGTCGACCAGGACGTTCTGCAGGCCCGGCAGGCCGGTCAGCGTCGCGGGCAGCGGGATGCGGGCCTTGTCGGTGATGCTGCCGCCGTTCAGGTTCAGGCCGGTGACGGCGATGCCGTCGGTGTCGCTGTCGCCCGCCTGCACCACATAGTCGAAGCGCAGGACGGTCCCGCTGCTGGCCGACGGGGTGTAGACCGCCTGACGGGTCTGGCCGCCGATGTCCAGCGTGATCGTCGGCGTGCCGTTGACGATCACCACCTCGCTGGTCTGGATGTAGAAGCTCAGCGTCTTGCCGACGCCATAGGACCCGTCGGTGGGCACGACGATGCTGCGGATCGACGGCGCCGTGGTGTCGATGACGATGTCCTTGTTCAGCCCCAGCGACCGTACATCGCCCGGCGTCGTCAGGGTCAGGACGCCGGTGTTGCCGGCGATGTCCGTGATCGAGCCGCTCAGCGCCGACGCGCCGACGGCGTCCAGGTCGGCGGAGGTGTCGCCGGCCTGCACCGTGTAGGTGAAGGTCAGCGTGTTGGTGCCCGAGCCGCTGCTGTAGCTGGCGGTGCGGCCGGTGTTCAGCGCCAGCGTCGGCGTGCCGCTGACGGCCACCGCCTCGCTGAAGACCACCTGGATCGTGACGGTGTCGCCGGTGGTGTAGGTGCCGTTGTCGGTGCTGGCGGTGACGTTGGTGACGGTGGGGGCGACGCTGTCGATGCGCACGCCGGCCATGCTGGCGATGTTGTTCAGCGTGCGGATGGCGCTGTTGCCGATCAGGTCGGCGATGCTGCCGCCGGTGATCGAGCCGCCGATGCCGATGCCGTCGGCATCGAGCAGGTTGCTGCCGACGGTGTAGCGGAAGGTCAGCGCGGTACCGCCCGATCCCGCCAGATAGGTCGCCTGCACCACCGTGCCGTTGTCCAGCGTGATCGCCAGCGCCGGCGTGCCGGTGACGGTCACCGCCTCGTTGAAGGTGACGGTGATGTCCATGGTCTCGCCGGCCCGGTAGGTGCCGTTCACCGCCGAGACGGCGCTGACCGTCGGGGCCGCGGTGTCGATGACGATCGCCTTGCTGGCGCCCAGCGAGTTGGCCGCCCCCGGCGAAGCCAGCGTCAGGATGGCGTCCAGGCTGGTGGAGCTGTCGGCGATGCTGCCGCCGTTCAGCGTCAGCGCGCTGGTGGAGGCGTAGTCGAGGTCGGTCGAGTTGTCGCCGTCCTGCACCGTGTAGGTGAAGGTCAGCGTCGTCGTCCCCGACCCGCCGCTGTAGGTGGCGCTGCGGCCGGTGATGCCCAGCGCCAGCGTCGGCGTGCCGGTGACCGTCACCGCCCGGTTGAAGGTGACGGTGATGGTGACGGTGCTGCCGGCCTTGTAGGTGCCGTCGGCGGTGGTGGCGGTGACCGACGAGACGGTCGGGTTGACGATGGCGTTCAGCACCAGGTCGTTGCCGGTGCCGCCGACATAGTCGACCGTGTAGAGGTCGCCGTTGCTGGTCAGGGTGGCGCCCTGCGCCAGCCCGGACAGCGTGTTGGACACCGACCCGGCGCCGGTCTGGTTGATGACCGTATAGCTGGTGTTGGTGGCGGCGAAGCCGTTGACCCGGGTCACGGTGACCGCGCTGGACCCGCTGGCCAGCGTGACGCCGCCGCTGACGATCACCTGATCGTAGTTGGTGCCGGGCGAGCCGGTGCCGGCGATCTCCACCGCCAGGGTGCCGCTCATCGACAGGTTGCCGTTGACGGTCAGCGTGCCGATGCCGTTGTTGGTCCCGGCGACGCCGGGGGCCAGCGTGGCGCCGGAGGCCACCGTCAGCGTGTTGGACGAACTGCTGGCGAAGAGGCTGCCGGTGCCGCCCAGCGTGGCGCCGGAAGCCACCGTCACCCCGCTGGTGCCGCCCAGCGCCCCCGTCACCAGCAGCGTGCCCGCCGACACGGTGGTGCTGCCGCTGTAGGTGCTGCTGCCCGACAGGGTCAGCGTGCCGGACCCGGTCTTGGTCAGGCCGTCGTTGCCGCTGATGACGCCCGACAGCGTCACCGCGACCCCGGTATTGACCGTGGCGCCGTTGACCCCGGTATCGAAGGCGTTGTCGATCGTGCCCGCCCCGGTCACGGTCAGCGTGCCGCCGTTCAGCGTCACGGTGCCGCTGCCCAGGTTGGCGTCGCCGGCCACGCTCAGCGTGCCGCCGCCCCGCACCGTCGTGGTGCCGCTGAAGCCGCCGCTGTTGCTCCCCGACAGCGTCAGGGTGCCGCTGCCGTCGAGGCTCAGCCCGCCGCTGCCGGTGATGGTGCCGGAGAAGGTGGTGGAGCTGTTGTCGGTCCCGGTGGTCAGGGTGTTGGCGCCCAGCGCCGCCGTCCCGGCACCGGCGAGCGAGCCGATGGTCTCGTCGCTCGACAGGGTCAGGGTGGTGCCGGTGCCGACCGTCACCGCGCTGCTGTCGCCGATCGCCGAACCGCCCGAAACGGTCAGCCCGCCGCCCGACAGGGTGGTGGCGCCGGAGTAGCTGCTGTTGCCCGACAGGGTCAGGGTGCCGGAACCGGTCTTGGTCAGGCCGCCGGTGCCGCCGATGGCGCCGGAGAAGCTGGCGCTGCCGCTGGACAGGTCGACGGTCAGGGTGTAGCTGCCCAGCGCCACCGAACCGGACCCGGTGAGCGAGCCGATGGTTTCGGCCGCCCCCAGCGCCAGGGTGGCGCCGGTGTCGACCGTGACGGCGCTGCTGTCGGCGATGGCCGAGCCGCCCGACACCGTCAGGGTGCCGGCGCTGACGGTGGTGGTGCCGGTGTAGCTGTTGGCGCCCGACAGGGTCAGGGTGCCGCTGCCGCCCTTGGTCAGCCCGCCGGTGCCGGACAGCACGCCGGAGAAGGTCGTGCTGGTGGCGCCGCCGGTGGTCAGGGTGTAGCTGCCCAGCGTGACCGAGCCGGCGCCGCTCAGCGAGCCGATGGTCTCGGCCGCCCCCAGCGCCAGGGTGGCGCCGGTGTCGA
>NZ_JALJXJ010000023.1 GCF_024170005.1 Azospirillum lipoferum | reverse complement strand
GAGGTGCGGTGGAAGGGGGTGGTGCTGTCGTATCGGGCCTTCGACAAGGACCAGCGGGTCACCCAGGCCGACGTCGTGGAGAACAAGCGGCTGAGTGCGGTGCTGGCCCAGGTGAAGGAGATGCAGGAGAGCCGGCCGCCGCCCCGGGTGAAGACCAACAGCGAAAAGAACGGCTACCGCAAGACGGGGCGGCGCAAGCGGCAGGGCGGACCATCCGACAGTGCCTGCGCGGCCGACTGACCGCAGGTGCTTGCCTTCTGTCCGTAAAGCCCCGGTGCGGCCGGCATTTCTGGCAGCAGGATGATGGCTCGGCGATCGGCGGCGCCGTCAAGCCCTGCGCCTGCGGCGCACCGCAGAGCGGCTCCGGGGCTTGACCGCGTCGCCGAGCCGAACCCGAACGCAGCCATGCCAGATAGGCCGAGGAAGGCCGGCCACAACGACACAAAGCCCAAGACCGCCCCAATGACATCCCTACTTTGCGCCAGCCACTGACACTTCTATCCGGTCGCAACACATGGAACGCTCGATCATCTCGCCGACGGCTTCGTCCGCCGGGAGACCATCCTCGATCATCAGGCGCGACGCGCCGTCCACCTCCTCCGGAGCCATCCTCAGCCCGGCGCCATCGGTGTATTCCGCCACCTCCCGCCGGGCCGCGTCCAGCCGGAACGCTTCCTCCTCGGCCTGCCCACGCCCAGCGCGGCTGCTGGCCATGTCGGCGGTGTCGTCGAGCGGATAGACCTTGGCGCCGCGGGCCTCCCGGTCGATCGTGTCGAGAAGGTCGGCAACGTCGGTCCGGCCGAACCGGTCGCCACGGTCGGAGGGGCGCAGATACCCCGCCTCCGCGGCCAGCTCCCGCGCCCGGTCGAGCGGGAGCCCGTTGGCGCGCACCAGCTTGCCACCGCCGGGGACGAACGCCCGATGCAGATCCTTGGTGCGCAGCTCGCCCCCCTGGTCCTGAATGCCGCCCTTGGCGGTCAGGAACTGGAACAGGCTGGCGGCCTTGGGCTGGGTGGTGCGCTGCGGGGCGCTGGCTGCCGGTGCCGACTGCTGCACGCGCTCGATGGTGTGGGCGGACGTGATGGGCGTGAACAGGCGGCCATCGTCGCGGCGCACCAGCGTGCGGGGGCCGCGGGTTCCCTCGAAGGTCGCCTCGTATGTCTCGCCCGTCCGGCCATAGGTCACGCTGACGCGGTCCCCCGGTGCCGGCGGTGCGGCCTCGGCGCGCATGCTCTCCAGCCGGCCGCGCATGTCGGATGCCTGGGTGCGGGTCTGGGAAAGGTCGCGGACCTTGGTCCGGAACTCGTCCGCGATGCGCGCCCGCTCGACCGGGTCGACGGTCTGGGCGATCTGCCACCGTAACCCGTCCATCTCGCGAGTGTGGCTGTCGATGCGCCGATCCAAGACGGCCAGGCGGCGCGTCTCCAGGTCGATGCGGTCGGCGGTGAGCGACGGCGCCGCCCTGCGTGGGACGGTGTGCCTGTTCTCCGGCGACAGCGGGCTGGGCAAGTCGCTGCTGATCCAGCAACTGATCACCTGCTGGGATGATGGCGCCGGAGCGTGGGCTGCGGCGCGTGGTGCTGCGGGACCATAAGCTCGTCGGGTTCGGTGTTCTGGCGGAGCCGTGGGGGTGACGAGAGAGGCAGAAGCGGCACGCGCCTTTCGCCGCTTTTCGTATCATTTTCGAGCGGGCACACTGCATCCTGGAGTGGGCGGGATGGGCAACCCATCTCGGAAAACCCAACCGGATCAGAGGCTCTGCAAGAAGCCCTTTGGTGGATACATGGGGAGACCGTTTTGATGCAGCACGTTCGCACAGGGGCCTCGACATGGATGGCCGTGCTTGTGGTGGCTTCGGGAGCCGCGGTGCTGTCGGGCTGTGCGGGCGATCCGGTTGGGCTGGCGATAGGCGCGGCAGGTACGGTGAGCGCGCCGTCGGAGGCGTCGCAGGTGGCGGAGACGGCTTCCTACTATCGGGGTACGAGCTGTCAGGCACTGGCGATACTGCTGCAAACGAACACCGATAGCCTGTCGTCGGTGCCTCCGGCTTACCGCCAATCAATGTCGATCAATGTCCAGGCGTTGCGCCAAGTCATGGCAGAGCAGCGTTGTCCGGCGACGGGTGCAGGTGCGGTGTCGGGTGTGGGCTCCACCTTGGCTCCATCCGCCACCGTTGGGTCCAAAGGCATGGGCGGAGCCGTAACTGGCACACCGCCAGGACCGGCAACGGTACAGGCGAGCGAACCGCAGGGTAAGGTGGGAATGTCGGTGGCCCCGGTGACAGCCCAAGTGGCACAGGCGGTGGGGCTGGAGGCGCCACGCGGCTTGGTGGTGATGGAACTGATGCCGGGCCAAGCGGCCGATGTGTCGGGCATCTGGTCGGGCGACGTCATTCTCGAGGTCCGTGGTGTGGTGGTGGGCGATCCGGTGCAAATGCGCCGCGTGCTGGGTGTGGTGCCGGACGGACAGAGCGTGACTGTGAAGCTATGGCGCGGACGCGAATTGCGCGAGGTGGTCGTGGGGCCCGTCGCCAGCAACACCCCGGCGCTGCCGGCGGGCGTCGTGTATGCTGATGCGCCGGCACTGGCGGCGTCAGTGCGCGAGCGCTCCTGTGTGGCGCAGCTAATGACCTCGGGCACTCTCGCCAGCGGTGTGCGCTCGTCACTGTTCACGGTGCGCAACAATGGCAGCGAGGCAGAGAGCGCCAAGGTGACGGCGGCGTTCCTGCTGGCGGCGCAGAAGGCTCAGCCCGGCAAATGGCTGACGCCGCACCCGCGACCGAACTGCAACCGGGACTCGACGGTATGCACATCGGTCAACACGGACTCAGAGATCCTGACGATGTTGTGCCGGACAGAGCGTGAGGAGGGCGCGAGGGTGTACGAGTCCCTCAGGCAGAGCAGGTCACTGACGGAGTTGGCTTGGTCGCCGCCGCCGTGAGACAGAACCGGGGAAAGCGTTGGGAGCCCTAATCCCGTCATCACCAGCCTCATCAATGGACGCGACAGATCCGATGGACATGTCTTGCCTAAACGTCCTGATGGTTGGCCGATCAGGAAAATTTACGCAAAAATGCGCTGCTATGTCGAGTCTTTGTGCCCGCTCCAGTTATGCTTCCCGGCCGCGCTGCCAGTACCCGCACCAATCTACCGACGGGGGCAACGCGGCGGCACGGAAGCCTACGGTGCGGAACTGTGCGCGGTTGCTGGTCTTCCCGCCACGCCATCTCGGCGGCGTAGCGGTTCAGGTACTTGCCGCCGATCCGGTGATACCGGCCCCGCGGGGCACCGATTCCCAGTCGCTGGAAACGGCCTGACCATGGTTTCCGACAAACCTGAGGCGGTTCACAGGATGTCGATGACGAGACATTCGGATTTTGCACGCGAGCAACAGGGCAGGAACACGGCGTTCGCCTCGCGTTCGTCGTCGGTGAGATAGGAATCCCGATGATCGGGAATGCCGTCGACGATCCTGGTCAGGCAGGTGCCGCAGACCCCCTGCTCGCAGGAGACGGGAAGCTCGATCCCATGCGCGGCCAACGCAGCGACGGCGCTCTGACCGGGATTCACCGGAATGATGGCGCCGGTGTGTGCGATCCGTATGGTGAAGGCGCCGCCACCGGCAGGATCATCGCTGACAATCGTGCCGAAATATTCCTTGTGCAGCCGCGACTCCAGCCAGCCGCGCGTGCGTGCGCGTTCGAGGACGCAGCCGATGAAGCCCTGCGGACCACAGACGTACAGATGGGTTCCCGCCTCCGGGTTGGGAAGGACGTCGTCCGGATCCAACCTCTGGTCTTCCGGCGCATCGTCGCAATGGATCCGCACATTGTCCTTGAAATCCGATGCTGCGATGCGGTCGAGGAACGCCATTCTGGGCAGGCTGCGGCCCCAGTAATGCAGTTCGAACCGACGCCCCAGCATCTTCAACCGTTCGGCCATGGCCAGCATCGGGGTGATGCCGATGCCACCGGCGAACAGCAGGGTCCGGTCGGCCGTCTCGTCGAGCGGGAACAGGTTGCGCGGTTCGCCGATCCGCAGCCGCAGACCCTCGGCCAGCATGCCGTGAAGGGCGGCCGATCCGCCGCGCGACTTCGGATCCTTCAGGACGCCGATGACGTAACGGTCGGTGTCCGCCGGCGAGTTGCACAGCGAATATTGCCGGACCAGACCATCGCCGATGTGGACGTCGATGTGGGAACCAGCGCTGAAGGCCGGCAGCGGGTGCCCGTCGGCATCGACCAGTTCGATCGAAACGATGTCGTCCGTTTCCCGGCGGAATTTCCCAACCAGCATGTTCAAGGTCATGGCGGGTTCTTTTTCGCTCCTGTCTCCGTACGCAAGGCGGGCAGCCAAAGCGGGCTTGCGACAGACACTCATTTCTGTTCGGCTTTAATCATCGCATCGAGGACGCGCCTGGCGCGGATGCCCGGCGCGTCGGTGGGCAGAAGAATCGGCCGCAACTCCCAGAAATCCGCCGTCCCCATCGTGCGTTGCTGAGCCTCCAGCATCGGCAGATCCTCGGTTTCGAACGGCTGGCGCAGGAACACGATCATTTCGGCGACGATCCGCTCCCCCTCCGGACCCAGATCCTTCCGGCGGCTCGTGGCGAACCAGTAATGGGCCGTATGCTCCGTTTCGGGGCTGAAGAGATGCTGGAAATATCGGATCTGGCCGGGAGCCTTCCTAGGATCCTCCGATCCCGTCGGCGCGTTCCCGACCACCAGTTCCATGACACCCGGCGGATCCCATCGCACATCGAGCCAGCGGTCGACCGGCGTCCCCGGCGGCAGGCCGTTGCGCCTTTCCAGTTCCGGCGACAGCAGTTCATTGCGGTTCAGGCGCAGGGAATGAACGGTGTTGCCATCCTGAACCACCGTCGTCTCGGCGTTCTTGCCGTTGCCATTTCCCAAGGTCGAGGCGTGCAGGTAATCGATATGGCTCAAGTCCATGATGTTGTCGACTTCGAGCTGGTAATTCGCCCGCGCCCGCAGATAGTCCTTGCCGATGTACCAGTTTTCCGGATCGAGGCTTTCGAAGCGTGGGATCAGGGTCGGATCGGCCTTCTCGGGATCGCCCATCCAGATCCACAGGATGCTGTCCTGTTCCACCATCGGATAGGATTTGACCTTTGCGGCCTTGGGGATGCTCCCATCGCCATGGGGATTGCGGGTGCAGGCCCCGGACCCGTCGAATTCGAGGCCGTGATAGGGGCATTGCAGGGCATTCCCCACCTGTTTGCCCAAATGCAGCGGGGCGAAGCGATGGGGGCAGCGATCCGTCAGCGCATGGACGCCCTGAGAGCTGCGGAACATCACGACGGGTTCGTTCAGCAGCGTCCGGGCCAGAGGCCTGCCGTCCGCAACCTCGTGATCCCATGCCGCGACGTACCAGATGTTGCGAAGAAAGGCCATGCTCCGGTGCTCCAATGAAATCAGTCACGCTGTCCGCGGCATTCAGAACGGGTAGGGCTGCGGGCCTTCGATGGTGATCCAGCGCAGCTCGGTGAAGGCATCAATCGCGGCCTTTCCGCCGAAACGGCCGTATCCGCTGGCCTTGACGCCGCCGAACGGCATTTGCGGCTCGTCCGCCACGGTCGGTCCGTTGATATGGCAGATGCCGGTGTCGAGACGCTGCGCCACCACCATGGCGCGACGGGTGTCCCGGCCGAACACAGCCGCCGAAAGACCGTAAGGGCTGTCGTTGGCGATGCGGATGGCGTCCGCCGTATCCCTGGCGCGGATGACCGGCTTCACCGGCCCGAAGGACTCCTCGCCATAGACCAGCATGCCCGGCCGGACATGATCGAGAATGGTCGGAGTGACGACGCTGCCGCTGCGCCGACCGCCGGCGGCGAGCTGCGCGCCCTTGCCGACGGCGTCGGCGATCAGCGTCTCCATCCGGTCGGCGGCCGACGGATCGATGAGCGAGCCGAGCAGTACCGGCTCGCGCGGATCGCCGGCCGACAGTTTGCCGGCCCGTTCCGAGAGTTTCGCCACGAAGCCGTCCGCCACTGACTCGTCCACGATGAAACGGTCGGTGGACATGCAGATCTGGCCCTGGTTCATGAAGGCGCCGAAAATGGCGGCATCGACCGCCTGATCCAGATCCGCGTCGTCCAGCACGATCAGCGGAGCCTTGCCGCCCAACTCCAGCAGCGCGGGTTTCAGATGCTCGGCCGCCAGCCTGGCGATGATCCGGCCGACCCCCGTCGATCCGGTGAAGTTCACCCGCCGCACCGCGGGATGGGCGATCAGCGCCTCGACCACGGCGGGCGCATCGGCCGGGGCGTTCGACAGAACCGTCACCACGCCCGGCGGAAAGCCGGCCTCGTTGAGGATGCGGCCGACCAGATGGTGGGTGGACGGGCAGAGTTCCGAGGAGCGGAGAATGACCGTGTTGCCGCAAGCCAGCGGCGTGGCGATCGCGCGCATGGCGAGGATGACCGGAGCGTTCCATGGTGCGATCCCCAGCACGACACCCGCCGCCCGCCGGACCGCAAGGGACAGGATGCCCGGCTTGTCGGAGGGGATGACCTCCCCGGTGATCTGGGTGGTCAGCGCTGCCGCCTCCCGCAGCACACCGGCCGCCAGATGGACGTTGAAACCGGCCCACATGCGGGTGGCTCCGGTCTCCGTCAGCATCGCGGCGGCGAATTCCTCCTCCCGCGCTTCCAGCAGGTCGGCCGCGCGCAGCAGGAGCCGCCGCCTTTCGCCAGGGCCGGTTTCCGACCAGGATCGGAAAGCCGCCTGCGCTGCCGCGACCGCGGTCTGGACATCGGCCGGCTTGGCTGCCGCCGCACGGCTGGCGACCTCTCCGGTGACGGGATCCCGGCGCTCGAAGCTGCTGCCGTCCGCAGCCGGGCATTCGCATCCGTCGATGATGAGTGGAATCAGGGTCATTGACATAGTCCTGGGCATGGCGCGGTCAAAGGACCGGCAGCCCCCGCCGCGACCGCGAGGGAGGCCGCCAAGGGCCGCAATCAGGGAGGTTGGACTGGCAAGGCCGGGTGGAGCGGGCGGTCGGGAGGCGGCGTCAGAGGCCGACCGCCTGCGGCGGCAGCCAGGTGCCGTGGAAGCCCTCGTGGATGCGGCAGGGCAGACGGATGGTCGCGACCGGGCCGGCGGCCAGATCGCAGGCATCCAGGATCACCACATCGGTGCGGTTTTCCGCCCGCCGCCCGACGACGCAGATCAGCCAGCCGTCGTTTTCCGGCGCATCCGCGCTCTTGGGCACGAACAGCGGTTCTTCGGGCGAGGAGTCCGGGCCCGCATAATAATAGTCGAGTTCGCCCGTCTCCAGATCGGCCCGGCACAGGCAGGTGAAGGGGGGGCCCTTCGGTCCCCAGTCCAGCATGGGGCCGAGCGCCGGATTGGCCGTTCCGAAGAAGAAGCGCCGCGTCTTCTGCCCGAGATAGCGGGGGTCGATGACCGGCATTTCGCCGACCTGTTCGTTCAGCCGTTCGATGGACACGCTGTCGTCGGCGGATGCCAGATCGACGCTCCAGCGTTCGGCAAAGGGCGGCAGTTCATGGGCGTCGGGATCGCTGGCATGGGGGAATTGCGACAGCCAGCCCGACCGGGTGAAGAAATGGTCCAGATGCAGGACGCTGCCATCCTCCCAGGCGTTGATGGTGTGGGTTTCCATGCCGATGATCGGGCTGCGGAACCAGCGGATGCCCTTCACGCCTTCCTTGCGCGGAATGACGGCGACCATGACCGGCAGGCTCGGATCCCAGACGAAATAGGGTTCTCCACGTTTCACCCGCTCCCAGTCGCACAGCATCGGGCAAATGGTGAAGGCGATGTAGTTCGGCGAAACCAGGCAGTCGTGCACCATCGACGGGTAGGGCGCCTCGAAGGTTTCCTGCCGGACAAGCTCGCCGTCGGGAGAGATCCAGTGCAGGTCGATCTCCTTCGACGCCTGTCCCGAGGTGTTGTAGGAGAAGGCGATCAGTTCGCCGGTCTTTGGGTCGATCTTCGGGTGGGCGGTGAAGGTCCGGCCCGTCAGTTTGCCGTTGAAGTTCCACGGCCCCAGCGTTTCCAGCGTGCGGGGGTCGAGCTGCATGGGCAACGCGGCCTCCTTCAGGGCGAACAGCCGTCCGCCATGCCAGAGAACCGACGTGTTGGCGGTGTTGGAATCGACGCCGGCCACGCTCGGATCATCGGTGAAAGGGTTGCGGTAATGGCCGAACAATGCCCGGCGTGCGGCCCGCTCGCGCTTCAGTTTTTCGGTCTGCACATAGCGCGTCTTCAGATCGGCATGGCCATTCTCGAAGCGCAGCAGATGGATCATGCCGTCGCCGTTCAGGAAGATGTCCTTGCCATGCAGCGGCGGATAGGCATGGTCGGCGCTGGCCCGCACATAGGCGCCGTTCAGCCCTTCGGGAATGCGGCCGATCACCTCCAGGTCGTACACATCCCCTTCGATGCGGACGGGTGCCGCATAGCCGCGGAAAACCAGCGAATCCGGAAAACGCAGGCCGTCTTCGGCCGCGTGGGCAACGGTCATGGGGTCCTCCCCGATTTTCGGAAGATCGTGTCGGATCCGCGCGCCGCCGTCGTGAGAACACCGGACTGAAAACACCGGACTGTTGCGCAGGCGGAGCGTCGCGGACCGATCGTGGAAGGGAGGATTGCGCGGTTTGCTGGGTGCGTCAACAAAAAACTGAACCATACTGTTCAGTTCTGATTTTTTCCCTCGCCGGGGCGGTAGGCCCGCAGGAAGGCATCCACGCCGGAGGTCAGCACCTGGTCGCGGCCGGCCGGCGGGATCGCCGCCGCGGTGCCCACCAGTTCCCGGACGCGCAGCTCGCCGCAGATCAGGGCGAGGAAGTGGCCGGCGGCCAGCTGAGGCACCTCACGGCGCAGAACGCCGCGCTCCATCGCATCGGCGAGGAAGCCGCTGAGGGCCGCCTGCAATTGGGCCGGGCCTGCCGCATAGAAGATTTCCCCCAGTTCCGGAAAGCGTTCGGCTTCGGCGGCGATCATCCGCAGCTTCGACGTGGTGCTGGGGTTCAGCAGAAGCTCGAAGGCCTGACGGGCGAAGCGGCGCAGGGTCTCCGCCACGTCGTCGCCGGGGCGGGGCGCCAGTTCGGTGAGCCGGCTGCGCGATTCGGCGGCCACCACGGCCGCGAACAGATCCGCCTTGGTGGCGAAATGGGAATAGACCGTCGCCTTGCCGACCTTCGCCTCCGCTGCGACCTGCACCATGCTGGTCGTGCCATAGCCGTGGCGGGTGAACAGCGTCCGGGCCGCCGTCAGAATCTGGTCGAGCTTGCGCTGGGAATAGGCGCTCAGCCTGCGGCCGGTGCCGCCATCCTCCTCGTCTCCGTCCTCCTCCCGGCTCCGCTCGGCCGGCATCCAGGATCGCGGCGGCGCGTCCGCTGCGTTGCCGTCGCCCGGCGGTGGCCAGCCTTCGGCCAGGGCAGCTTCCCCGTCGCCGGCGTCTGCGCCGCCAGTGTCCGCGAGATAGCGGATCAGCAGGGTCGACAACTCGTCCTGCATATCGTCCCAGCTTTCATGATGCTTGCTGAGCGCCTCCTGCCGGGCGGTGATGCGTTCCGACAGCACGGCGAACAGGACGTGATGGGCCATGGCGATCATGCGGCCCGCCCGCGGCCGGTTCGCCGGCGGCAGCCGCGGCTCGATGGTACGCTGGATCATCGTCTCGATGCGCCGGTGGGTCTGGAGCGCCCGCTCCTGCATGGCGACGTCGTTCGGACTGAGATGCATGAGCGATGCGAAGAGACCGGCGCTCTCGCGGAACTGGCGTCCCAGCGTGGCCGTGACGGTGCTGATCGCCTGGGACAGGGAGATGTCCGCCCCTTCCAGCCGGGCGCATTCGGTGTCCATCGCCTGTTCCATCCGGTCGAGCGCGCGGTCGAGGACGGCGTGGACCAGAGCCTCCTTCCCTGAAAACCGGGCGTAGAAAGTGCCGTTGGAAACCTGGGAATCGTGCAGAAGCGCAGCCACGGTCAGGGCATCGACGCCTTGCGTGGCGATGATCGCCTCTGCCGCCTGGAGCATCCTTTCCAGCGACCGCCTGCTGCGGTCCTGCTTCGGACGGCGCTGGGCGGGAGGAGACGGTGGGGTGTCCAGGGAGGGGGCGGACGGCAATTTGCGGATCGTCATTTTTAGAATATTGACTCTATTTTCCAGATCGTGCAGTGTTTCTAGCACGAACCATTCGTAACTGAAGCATGATGCGGAGCGCCGGACGCCCGCCACATCGACTCCACAATGGCCCAACAGCCGTGGAGCCTGCCACCTCCAAGCGTCGGTGAAAAGGTGGGGCGTTCGTCCGGATGGACGGAGAGCAACGCTTCGCGTCGCCGGCGCAGGCAATGCGCTTCTTCAGGATTTCCAGCCAAACCAACCGCGCTCGACCACACCGCCAATCGGCCTTTCCGTCAATCGGCCACCACCGAACTGGCGAGGCCTATTTCCGTCGCCCCGTCGTTCCGATGGGCGCGCGAGGGGAGAATCACGCACATGCACACATCGGAAGCCGCGACATTGCCGCACCTCCCCGACAAAGCAGGACCAGACAAAGCCGGGAAACCAGCGGGCGCCTTGGGTTATCCGTTGAGCGGCAGCCTGGCGCTGATCATCTGCAATGTCGGCGGCATGGTCGACCTGGTGGCGCTGCCGCTCTGGGTCGGTTCGCTGATGCAGAGCCGAAATCTCGATGCCCAGCAGGCAGGCATGCTGGTAACGGCCTACATCCTCGGCGTTTTCGGCGGAAGCCTGATGGTATCGCCTCGCCTCGGCACCATAAACAACCGGATGACGGCGACCGTGGGCTTCCTGCTGGGGGCTGCATCCTTCTTCGGTCTGATGGCCGTCGACGGGTTGGCTGCCATGGCCGCTCTGCATCTAGCCGCCGGGATCGGGGCCGGATGGGGGCTGTCGATGACCCATGGTGCGATGGCCCGCAGCCTGAACCCCCATCGGTTCTTCGGGCTGGGCAACCTGGGCACGGCCCTGTTTGCCATCCTGTTCTTCGCCACGGTGCCGGCCGCCCTGGAGACCCAGGGCGTGAAGGCGCTGTTCCTGGTCCTTGGCGGTCTGCAGACGGTGGCCGCGGCCGCTGCGGCCCTGGCCTTTCCCCGCCATCGCGCCGGCCCCGCCACAAGCGGGCAGAGTGGCGGGGCCGGCGGCAAAGTGACGGCACCGGTCGCGCCGCTGTCCGTCCGCATGCTGGTGTTCCTGGGAGTTGCCTGTCTGGCCACCACCCAGGCCATGATCTTCGGCTTCATCGAGCGCATCGGCGTCGCCCATGGCTTCGGCGGGGACCGGATCGGCCTCGTTCTGCTGGTCAGCGGCTTCGTCAATCTGACGGCGCCGCTGGTGGCGGCGGTGCTCGAACGGCGCCTGTCGCATCTGGCGGTCTCGATCTGCGCCGTGCCGCTGCATGCGGCCTGTGGTGCCG
Organism: Azospirillum lipoferum; assembly: GCF_024170005.1. Lineage (GTDB taxonomy): Bacteria > Pseudomonadota > Alphaproteobacteria > Azospirillales > Azospirillaceae > Azospirillum > Azospirillum lipoferum. Next base: position 85,511 of record NZ_JALJXJ010000023.1, on the reverse strand, counting down.
CGGCGGTGCTGATGCCCGATTTCCTGCCTTATGCCGTCTGCGCCATCGCTTTCGTGTGGCTGGTCATCTTCGGCCACATCTTCATCTTCGCCCTGATCGCGACCCTGGACCCAAGCGGCCGGACCGCGGCATCGACGCCGGCCATGCTGATGGTGGGGGCCGCCATCGGTCCGATCCTGGGCGGCACACTCGCCAACGGCTTCGGATACGACAGCCTGGCCCTGGCGGGTTGCGTGCTGGGCGCGCTGGGCGGCGCCTGCCTTGCACTGATCGCCCGGCTTCGCCCCATTCCCCGCGAAGACGCCTGAGAAAACCCTTAAGAAAGCAAGGAAACGATCTGATGCTGACCCTCTATGGAGCGCCGGCTTCGCGCGCGCACCGCGTGATGTGGATGCTGAAGGAACTGGAGGTTCCCTTCCGTCACGAACCGACGGATTTCCTGCATGGCGGCACCCGCAGCGCGGAGTTCCTGCGCATCAATCCCAACGGACGGGTGCCGGTGCTGGTCGATGACGGACGGGCGATCTTCGAATCCCTGGCAATCAATCTCTATCTGGCCCGCAAATTCGGCGGAACGCTGGCCCCGGCCGATCTGTGGGAAGAGGGGCAGGCGACCCAGTGGAGCTTCTGGGCGGTGACCGAGGTGGAAAAGCCGCTGCTGCTGGCGGCCTGCAACCGCTTCCTGTTCGCCGAGGCGGACCGCGATCCGGCGGAGTTCCAGCAGATGATCGCCCGGCTCGACCGTCCCTTCCGTGTGCTGGAGGCCCATCTCGCCCAGCGGTCGCACGTGTTGGGTGACCGGTTCACCGTGGCCGACCTCAACATCGCCGCCCTGATGTCCCTGGTGCCGCTGGCCGGCATCGGGATCGGCGACTACCCGCACATGGAAGCCTGGCTGGAGAGCTGTCTGGAGCGTCCGGCGGCGGCCGACTGGAAGCCGATCCGCTTCACGGTTCCGCGCCCCCCGGCCGAGCGGATGCTTGCCAGCTTCGTCTGACCCGTCCTGCGGCGCCGATTCCGCGACGCCGCGCCACCACAAAGAATGGCCGCACTCAACGACGGCCGATGAGCGACTTCAAGGGAAGGAGACACCTCGATGCTGAAATGGGTGAAGGCTGCTCTCGTCAGCCTGACGATGATGTCCGCCGGATCGGCCTGGGCGACCGAGAATTTTCAATGGTCCAGCCCCACCGGCATTCTTTTCTTCGGTTCCGGCATGCTCCCGCCGACGACGCCGGGAGGAACCTTCGGGCTGCGTTCGGTCTTCGCCTACAATTCATCCCTGCACGATCAGTCCGGACACAAGATCGACAACAATTTCGGCCAGTTCGTGAACGTCACCACCCCCTCCTATATCCGGATGACGGACATCGAGATCCTGGGGGCGAAATGGGGTTTCCTGATCGCCCAGCCGATCGAGACCATCAACGGCGGTTTCGACGTTCATGCGCCGCGGGGCACGATGGGGCTGCATGACGCCAAAACCGGATTCGCCGACACCACGATCGAGCCGTTCCTGCTGCAATGGCATTTCGACGATGTGTTCGTGAACACCGGCGTCGCGATCCAGCCTCCGGTCGGCTCCTATTCCACCCACACGCTGTTCAATCCGGGGAACAATTACTGGACCTTCGGCCCGCATGCCGCGGTGACCTACATCTCGCCGTCGGGCTTCGAGGCGTCGTCGATGGTTCGGGTCGATTTCAACACGACCAACCCGACCACCCATTACCACACCGGCACCGAACTGAAGATAGAAGCGGCGCTGGGCCAGCATTTCGGTGACTTCACCGTCGGTCCGGTCGGGGTGCTCTATCAGCAGATCCAGGATGACAGTGCGGCCAGCCTGACCTCCACCGTCCGGTCGCGCGTCTATTCCGCCGGTCTCAGCGTCAACTTCATGCGCCGCGGCTTCCCGTTCACGCTTCAGGGAACCCTGCTCCAGGATTTCGGGGCGGAAAGCCACACGCAAGGCACCAGCCTGGCCCTGCGCAGCGGGTGGACCTTCTGAGGACATCCAAAACTCCAATGACAGATATTTTCCGTGGGAGAAACCGATGACGGACTCGTTGCCAACCACCCTGACCCTCGATCTCGCCAACCGGATCATCGCGGAAGCGCTCGCCCAGTCGCGGCGGCTGGGTTACCGGGCGATGGCGGTGGCGGTGCTGGATGAGGCCGGACATGTCAAAGCGATCCAAAGGGAGGATGGCGCCAGCATGTTCCGCGTCGACATCGCCATCGGCAAGGCGTGGGCCTCGGTGGGCATGGGCGCGTCGAGCCGCCTTCTGGGGCAGCGCGCGGCGGACAACCCGAACTTCTTCGTCTCCCTGGCCGCCACGGCGCAGGGCCGCTTCCTGCCGCAGACCGGCGCGGTTCTGATCAGGCATCCGGACGGACGGATCCTCGGGGCGGCCGGCGCCAGCGGCGGCACCGGCGACGAGGACGAGGAGATTTGCATCCATGGCATCGAAGCCGCCGGGCTGTGCCATGGCTGAGCGGGCGGCGACCTGTTCATGCCATGCCGGCGGAGGCATCGACGTCCACGCCCATGTCGTGCCGGAGCATTTTCCGGCCTATCTGGGAAGCCGGGTGCCGGCGCATTGGCCGTCGATGGCCGCGGCGCACGCCTGCCACCGTCATGTGATGATCGACGGCGGGATTTACCGCACCGTGTCGGACCGCTGTTGGGATGCCGGCAAGCGGATCGGCGACCTGAAGCACATGGGCCTTGCCCTTCAGGCCGTCTCGCCGATGCCGGAACTGCTGTCCTACTGGCTGGACCCGCGGGATGCCCATCAGCTGCTGCGCTACATCAACGAGCAGATCGCCGACATGGTGTCACGCGCCGATGGTGTCCTGATCGGGCTGGGCGCGGTTCCGTTGCAGGACATCGACCTCGCCATCGCGGAGCTGGAGCATGCGGTGGCCCGGCTGGGCTTCGCCGGGGTGGAGATCGGCAGCAACGTGAACGGCGTCCCGATCGGCGACCAGCGGTTCGATCCCTTCTTCGAGGCGTGCGAAGCCCTCGGTGCGGCGGTGTTCGTCCATGCCGTCCGCCCGACCGGGATGGACCGGCTGGTCGGACCCGCGCCGCTGCAGCAGGTGCTGGGCTATCCCAGCGATGTCGGGCTGGCAGCGGCGTCGGTGCTGACCGCGGGATTGCTCGACCGGCACCCCGATCTGCGCATGGCCTTCAGCCATGGCGGCGGGACGCTCGGATCACTGCTGCCCCGGCTCGAGAGGGCGCGGCAGGTGTTTCCGGCCTTGCGCGACAGCCTCCACACATCACCCGCGGAACAGGCCCGCAAGCTGTTCTTCGACACCCTCGTCTTCGACGCGGCGACACTCCGCCATCTGACCGGTTTGTTCGGCGCATCGCAACTGATGATCGGCACCGACCACCCCTTCAATTTCCAGGATTCCACCCCGCTGGCCAGTCTGGACGCCGCCGGCTTCGACGCGGACACGATGGCTCAGCTGCGCCATCGCAATGCCGAGCGCTTTCTGGGTCTTGCTCAAAGGACATTCCCATGACATCGCCTCATGTCGCCGCGCTGCGCAGCGTGGCGCTGAACGTGCCCGATCCCGACCTTGCGGCGGAGTTCTATACCGAGGTGTGGAACCTCGCCGTGGCGGACCGGCAGGACGGCGCGGTCTATCTGCGGGGTACCGGCCCGGCCCATCATCTCCTGGCCCTGCATCCGGGAGAGCAGACGGAAATCCGCAACGTCACCTTCCGGGCACGCAGTGCCGACGCCCTGCCTGTGCTGGCCGAACGGACGGTCGGGGCCGGTGGGCGCGTCCTTCGACCGGTGGCGCCGGTCACCGAACCCGGAGGCGGCGTGGCCCTGATCATCGCCGACCAGGACGGGCGCATCTTCCGCTTCGTCCATGGCGACGCGGAGCATGATGTCGATACTGCTGCCGTTCCCGACCGCCCGGTCCGCCTTGCCCATGTGGTGCTCAACAGCCACGACGTTTCCCGGTCCCAGGCCTTCTTCGAACGCGCTCTCGGCTTCACGTTGTCCGATCGTACGCGGATGATGGCCTTTCTGCGTTGCGGCAGCGACCATCACTGCGTCGCCTTCGGCGATTCGGACCGCGACAGCCTGAACCACATCGCCTTCCTGATGCCCGACCTCGAGTCCGTGATGCGGGGCGGGGGGCGCATGAAGGATGCCGGCTATCCTGTCGGATGGGGGCCGGGCCGTCACGGACCGGGCAACAACGCTTTCAACTATTTCGTCGGCCCGTTCGGCGTGGTCATCGAATACACGGCCGAGGTGCTCCAGGTCGACGACAGCTATCCCACCGGCGGGCCGGAGGATTGGACCTGGCCGCCGGGGCGGATCGACCAATGGGGCATCGGTCAGCCGCCGACGCCGGCGATCAAGGAGGCCCAGCAGGCGATCCGTTTCATGCCGGCTGCCGCCTTCTGACCGACCTTCGCCACGTCTTCTCCCAACTCCGACAGAGAACCTCTCACCATGAAATTCGTTTCCTTCCGTTCCGCCGCGACCACACGGATTGGCGTGCTGGACGGCGATGCCGTGATCGACCTGAACGCTGTGCGGCCGGACATCCCGGCCGATCTGACCGAAGCGCTCGCCTCCGGAGCCGATCTCGTGGCTGCGGGGGAAGCCGCCTTGGCTTCGGACGCCCCCCGCATCGCAGCCTCCGGCCTGAAACTCGCGCCGGTGGTTCCCCGTCCCGGCAAGATCGTCTGTCTCGGCCTCAATTATTTCGATCATGCCAAGGAGGGCGGCCGGGAGAAGCCCGATTACCCCTGGTTCTTCCTGCGCGGCGCCACCTCGCTGATCGCCGCCGACGAGCCGGGCATCCGTCCACGGGTGTCGGAGAAGCTCGATTACGAAGCCGAACTCGCGGTGGTCATCGGCAGGTCCGGCCGCCATGTTCCGGTCGAACGGGCACTGGAGCATGTGTTTGGCTATGCCTGCTTCAACGACATCTCGGTGCGCGATTACCAGAAGCGGACCCCGCAATGGACAATCGGCAAGAATTTCGACGGAACCGGCGCCTTCGGGCCGCATCTCGTCACCGCCGACGAAGTGCCGCCCGGCGCGGCTGGTCTGCGGATCCAGTGCCGGCTGAACGGCGAGGTGATGCAGGACGCCAACACCGCCTCGATGATCTGGGGGGTGGCGGAAACCATAGCGATTTTGACCGAATGCCTGACGCTGGAGCCGGGCGACGTGATCGTCATGGGCACGCCGGCCGGCGTCGGCTTTGCGCGGAACCCGCCGGTCTGGATGCGCGACGGCGACCGTGTCGAGGTCGAGATCGACGGCATCGGGCTGCTGGCCACCGCCATCCGTGACGAACAGGAGCCGGCCCGATGAGTGGAGGTCATACAAGCGCGGTTTACGACGTCGCCATCGTCGGCTTCGGCCCCTCCGGCGCGGTGGCGGCCAACCTGCTGGGCCAGTATGGCCTGACGGTCTTCGTCTGCGACCGCCAGCGCGAGGTTTACGACAAGCCGCGGGCGATCGCGCTGGACCATGAAATCATGCGCGTGTTCCAGCAGATCGGGGTCGCCGACGCGGTGTCGGCCTGGGCGGCCCCCTTCACGCCGTCGGAGTATTACGGCGTCGACGGTGATCTCATCAAACGCTTTACAATGGTCGATCCACCCTATCCCCTTGCCCATCCCCCGTCACTGGTGTTCACCCAGCCGCCGGTGGAAGCGATTCTGCGCGAAGCGGCGCGGGGCCGGAAGACCGTGGAGGTCGCCCTCGGCTGCGAGCTGATCGATCTCCACCAGAATATTGATCGGCAAGAGGAGCCGGTGGCGTTGGACCTGACCGGTGACGACGGCACCGTCCACCGGGTGCGGGCGCGTTATGTGATCGCCTGCGACGGCGCCTCCAGCACGGCGCGCCGGCTTGTCGGGATCGAACTGGAGGATTTGATCTTCGACGAGCCGTGGCTGGTCGTCGACGTGCTGGTCAACGAACGGGGGCTGGCGAAGCTGCCGTCCGTCAGCATCCAATATTGCGAACCGCAACGGCCCTGCACCTACGTGATCGGCCCGAAGAACCATCGGCGTTGGGAAATCTCGCTTTTGCCCGGCGAGGATCCCAGGGAGATGGCGACCGAGGCGGCAACCTGGGGGCTGCTGTCACGCTGGCTGACGCCCGAGGACGGCCAGCTCTGGAGACAGGCCAGCTACCGGTTCCATGCGCTCGTGGCGCAGGACTGGCGGCGCGGGCGGGTCTTCGTGGCCGGCGATGCGGCGCACCAGCAGCCGCCCTTTCTCGGGCAGGGCATGTGTCAGGGAGTGCGGGACGTCGCCAATCTGGCCTGGAAGCTGCGCGCCGTGCTGGCCGGGCAGGCCGACGACCGGCTGCTCGACAGTTATGGCACCGAACGTGGCCATCATGTCCGGCGTCTGACCGGACGGCTCAAGGAGATCGGCGCCCTCATCTGCGAACGCGACGTTGCGAAGGCCCGCGAACGCGATGCCCGTCTGATCGCCGCCAGCGGCGGCGCGATCCGCAGCGAACCGCGGCAGAACATCCAGCCGGCGCTGGAGAGCGGGCTGATATCGCCGGACGCCCACCCGGCGAACGGGACTCTCTTTCCGCAGCCGTGGATCGTCGGCGGTCCCGAGCCGGTCCGGATGGATGAGCTTTGCGGCAGCGGCTGGCGCATCGTGTTCGATGCCCTGGCCTTGCCGTCGCCGAAGCTTCCGGCAGCCGTGATGGAACGCCTTGCGCCGCGTTTCGTCGGCATTGTGGCCGACCGGGATGCCGGTCCGCCACAGGATGCCTTGCAGGAGGCGGACGGCGTCGTGGCGGGTTGGTTCCGCCGGCATGGCTGCGTCGCCGCGATCCTGCGTCCGGACCATTACGTCTACGGCGTGGCCGCGACCGCGGACGATCTGCTGCGGCAGGTGAACGGCTTTCCGGCGCGGATTGACGGCTGACAGCTGATGGCTGACGGCCGCCGGTCCATGGACGGGAGAGGCGCCTTGTCCCCGTGACGTCATTCCGATCGAGCGAGACCATGGAACACCCTCAAAGACACACGGACCATCGCCTGGAGGCGCGGGCGAAGGCCTTGGGAATAACCGATCGCCACCGGGAGCTTCTGCGGGAGTTCGGCAAACCTTTCGAAGGGCAGGTCGACCGCATCGTCGATCAGATGGTCAGGGGACTGGCGCCGGCGGTCCCGTCGGCGGCGATGGGGGAGTTTCCTGCCGCCGCCGACCGGATCCGGGAATGTCAGCGGATTTCCTTCACCCGCCTGTGGTCGGGGGACGTGTTGAGTTCGTGGCTGGACGACAGTCATGACGGCATATTGGCGGCGTTGCGGCGTCTGGAACTCGACCCTTTCCCCTACACCACCGACGCCTACACCGGTGCCCTGAACGCCATCGGCGCATTCGGAATGGACCTGTTCCGCCGTCGGACCGCGAAACAGACCCTGCTGGTGGAGATTCTGAACATCTACTCAACGATCGATCGCGGCGCCATCGTCCGTCGCTACGGCGATCGGCTGAAGCTGGAAGCCATGCAGCAGACCCGGTCGCTGGCCGACGGGCTGGAGGCCACCACCCTGCGCATGATCGGATCGCTGGGTGGGGCGGTGGACACCCTGTCGGATTTTGCCGGGGCTTTGCATCGTCGCACCGAAAGCACGGTTGCTGAAGCCGCGGGTGTGGAGGCCGTCTCCCGCGAAGCCCACGAGGACGCCGACGCGTGTGCGCGGACGGTCCAGGCATTGTCGGAGACCATTCGGGACATCGGCGGGAAGGCCGGACTCGTTGATGCCGCCGTCGATGCCGTGCTGGGGGCTGCCCGTTCGGCGGGAGCGGCGACGGACATCCTGATGGAGAATCTCAGGGAAATCAGCAGCGCGGTGAACGCCATTCGGGCTGTCGCGACCCAGACGAATGTTCTGGCGCTGAACGCCGCCATTGAAGCATCGCGGTCCGGGGCCGCGGGACGTGGATTTGCCGTCGTGGCGTCGGAGGTCAAGGCACTGGCCGGACAGACCGCCATCACGACGGACCGCATCGCCCAGGTGATTGCGACGGTCAACGATCAGACGCGGAGAACGGGCGCTGCCGTCCGGTCCGTCGTCGACGTGGTCGACGGCGCTCGAATGGCGGCCGCCTCGATCGCCACGGCTGTGGAGGAACAATCGGCCGTCGTGCGGGGGATCTCGGCCAATCTGGACCGGGCTGCGGACTCAAGCAGGCACGTCTTCAAAGCTGCGGCGACCATCGGCGCAATGGTCCGGTCTACCGATGAGGACGTCAACAGGCTTCAGGCCTGCATCGTCCGTCTGAAGGATGACAGCGCGGATCTCGAAACCAAGACCTCATTGTTGCTGGAGCGGATCCGGGCGTGATCTCGCCCTGGATCGGTGGTTCTGGGGCGCTCCACACATGGTTTCTTCGACGGCATCAGCTTGCCACCGATCCCGGATGGTGGAAGGGCCGTCCACCACATCAGCTCAGACAGGACGGTGCGGGCAGAGTCACGGTGCGGGCCGCGTCAAGCCGCCCAGTTGGTGCTGTCGGCGTCCTGCGCCGAGCGCGGGGTCAGCGCGACGACCTTGACGGCAAGACCGCCACAGGATGTCTCACGGTATTTCGGATCCATGTCCTTGCCGGTCTCGAACATCGTCTCGATGACCTTGTCGAGTGAGACGAGCGGCTCGCTGGTCCGGTGCAGGGCCATGCGCGTCGCGTTGATGGCCTTCATGGCGCCCATGGCATTGCGTTCGATGCAGGGAATCTGCACCTGTCCGCCGACCGGGTCGCAGGTCAGGCCGAGATTGTGCTCCATGGCGATCTCGGCGGCCACGCACACCTGTTCGGGACTGCCGCCCATCAGATCGGCCAGACCGCCTGCCGCCATCGAGCAGGCGACGCCGACTTCGCCCTGGCAGCCGACCTCGGCACCGGAGATCGACGCGTTCCTCTTGTAGAGGGCACCGATGGCGGCGGAGGCCAGGAAGAAGCGGACGCAGGCGTCCTCATCCACCGGCTTGATGAAATTGTGATAATAGGCGAGCACCGCCGGGACGATGCCGCAGGCGCCGTTCGTCGGTGCGGTGACGACGCGGCCGCCCGCCGCATTCTCCTCGTTCACGGCGAAGGCGAACATGTTGACCCAGTCGACGACATTCATCGGATCGCGCGACAGCGCTTCCGACGACGCCAGCTGGCGGCGCAGCAGGGCGGCCCGGCGGGGAACCCGCATCGGCCCCGGCAGCACGCCCTCCGTTGTCATGCCACGCTCCATGCAGGCGCGCATCGTCTGCCAGATGTTGGAGAAATAGTCCCGGATCTCCTGATGGCTGTGCAGGCTGAGTTCGTTCCGCAGGATCAGTCCGGAGAAGGACAGGCCGGTCTTGCGGCAATGGGCCAGCAGATCGGCGGCCGAGGCGTAGGGATAGGGAAGCTCCGCCTCCTCTCCGCTCTGCCTGCCGAAACTCTCGTCGTCGACGACGAAGCCGCCGCCGATCGAATAATAGGTCTTGCCAAGCAGGAGCCGCTCGCCGTCGAAGGCCTGGATCGTCATGCCGTTCTCGTGCCGGGGCAGGTTGGAGCGGTGGAAGGTGATGGCGGTCGGCGGGAAGTCGATTAATCTGCCCTCCTGGCCAAGCGGAAGGCGCTGCGAATTGCGCACCTGCTGGAGGAAGGCGGGGATGGTGTCGATGGCGACGCTGTCCGGCAGGTTGCCGGCGAGGCCCAGCATCAGGGCGACGTCGGTGTGATGACCCTTGCCGGTCAGCGCCAGCGAACCGTAGATGTCGACCGCGACACGGGTGGCGGCATCGACGCCGCCACAGGAGCGCAGAGCGTCCACGAACTGCTTGGCCGCCCTCATCGGTCCCACCGTATGCGAACTGGAGGGGCCGATACCGACCTTGTAGAGGTCGAACATGCTGATCATGGCTTGCTTCCTTCCTGTGGTCGACTCTGGCGATGCCCGGGGAGATATGCCCGGGGAATTGCCCGGCCGGTTCTTCGTTTCACCGCTTCGGGCGGCGTCCCGTCATCCGTGGACGGGGCGCCACCCGAAGGGGAAGCAGGGTGGGCGTCAGAGGCTGAGCAGGGAGTAGAGGATGGCGGAGATCGCGACGCTGCCGATGAAGATCACCACCACGTTGCCCGGCTGGCCGGCATATCTGCGCATCGCCGGCACCTTGCGGATCGCGTACATCGGCATGATGAAGAGCAGGGCGGCGATGATGGGACCACAAAGCGATTCGATCATGCCGAGGATGCTGGGGTTCAGGGTGGCGGCGATCCAGACGGTGGCGACCATGAACAGTGCGCTGAAGCGGTTGATCGCCTTGTCGTCGACCGGCTTGCCCTGGCCGCGCAGATGCTGGGAGATCAGCCCGTTCAGACCTTCGCGGGCGCCGAGATAATGGCCGAAGAAGGACTTGGTGATCGCCACGAAGGCAACGGCCGGGGTCAGCAGCGCCATCAGCGGGTTGTCGAACTTGTTGCCGAGATAGGACAGGATGGAGATGTTCTGGGCCTTCGCGTCGGCCAGCTCCTGCGGGCTCAGACTGAAGACGCAGCTGAAGACGAAGAACAGGACGACCAGCACCATCATGACGACCGCGTATTTCTCGATACGGGTGGTCTGGGATTCCGCCTCTTCGCCATAGTGGTTCTGCTGGGCGACGACGAACCGCGAGATCGCCGGGGAATGGTTGAAGGAGAACACCAGGGCCGGGATGCTGAGCCACAGCGTCAGGCTGAACTGCCCGGCGGTCGGCACCTGATCGAGGATCGCGCCGTTCCAGTCGGGGGCGAGATAGAGGCCGATGCCCATCAGGACCACGACGAAGGGGTAGACGAGCCAGCTCATGACCCGGACGACCATCTGTTCGCCCAGCTTGATGACGCCCATCAGTCCGAGAATCAGGCCGAGCGACAGCAGGATGCGGGGTGGCGGCACCATGCCCAACTGATGCACCAGGAAGCTCTGGACCGTGTTGGTCAGGCCGACGCCATAGATCAGCAGGATCGGCAGGATGGTGAAGAAATACAGCAGGGTGATGAGCTTGCCCGCGGTGCTGCCGAAATGCTCGGTCACGACCTCGGTGATGTCGCTGCCCGGTTTCGACGAGGACAGGATGAAGCGGCATAGCCCCCGATGGGCCAGATAGGTCATGGGGAAGGCGATGACCGCCATGACCGCCAGAGGCCAGAAGCCGCCAAGACCGGCATTGATGGGAAGAAAAAGCGTCCCTGCGCCAATGGCGGTTCCGAACAGCCCAAGCATCCACATGGTGTCATGCCTGGTCCACGGCAGCGGAGGATTGCCAATTCTCGTGGATTCCGTTGAGATGCTGACCATTTTCTGCCTCCAGCATGCCTTCCATCGTGGATCTTCAAGCCATCGCGGTAAGGCTGCGCTTTGTTGACCTGGAGGAAGCCTATCAACGCCCCGCTGGCAATTCCTGGCCGAACTCAGGAGCGGTGGAATAGCGAAATGAGCGGCGGAATGGAAAAGTGAGCGGAGGCCGCCGGAGGCGAACGGTGTGAGAAGAGGGGCAGGCGGCGTGGCGGGCGGTACGTTTCGCCGCATCTCCAGCCCGTTGTGCGCTGCCGCTTCCCCCTGGCCTTTCGGTCGCGGATGGGCCAAACCAAGCGCCTCAACCAAGCATAAGCCGTCGCTCGCCCGCCCGTTCCGGACGGCCCGGACGCGCAGGTGCAGGGAGTCCTGACCGATGCAAATTGATCCCGTGGGCCTCTCGCTGGTCCTTCTCCAGCAGATGTGCGTCTATCTCGTGGTGGCCTATCTGCTCAGCCGAACGAAGATCTTCATTCCGCTGACGCACGCCACGATCCGGCCGCCGCACAAGCTGGCCTGCTACGTCATCTTTTCCCTGTTCTGCATCATGGGGACCATCCTCGGCATGCCGGTGGTCCATGCCATTGCCAACACGCCGGCGATCGGCGCGGTGCTCGGCGGCCTTCTCGGCGGGCCGCTGGTCGGGCTCGGGGTCGGCATCACCGGCGGGCTGCACCGCTATTCGCTGGGCGGGGCCTTCGCGCTCGCCGCCGGCATCGACATCGTCGTGCAGGGAATGCTGGGCGGTCTGATGCACCGCCACCTGATCCGGAAGGGCAAGGTCCGCACCCTGTTCGATCCGGTCAAGGCCGGCGCCCTGACCTTCGCCGGTGTGCTGTTGGAGTTGCTGATCGACCTTGCGGTGGCGAAGCCCTTCGACCAGACGCTGGAGATCGTCCGGCTGATCGCGGTGCCGGAACTGATCGCCAACTCACTGGGGGCCGCGCTGTTCATGGGCATCCTGATCGACCGCCGTGCCCTGATCGAGCGGCAGTCCAGCCTGTTCTCCGCCAAGGCGCTGGCCATCGCCGCGCGCGCCGACGGCGTGCTGCGCCGGGGCTTCAATCAGGAAAACAGCATGACCGTCGCGCGAATCATCTATGAGGAGACCGGGGTGGGTGCGGTTGCCATCACCGACCGCGAGAAGATCCTCGCCTTCATCGGCATCGGCGACGACCACCATCTTCCCGGCACGCCGATCTCGTCGCTGAACACGCTGGACGCCATCGCACACAACGAGGTCACCTACGCCGACGGCAACGAGGTGGCCTATCAATGCTCGATCAGCCCGACCTGCCCGCTGGGGGCATCGCTGGTCATCCCGCTGGTCGGCGAGGACAGCCACGTCATCGGCACGATCAAGCTGTATGAGCCGAAGACCAAGCTGTTCTCCACCATCAACCGGACACTGGGCGAAGGCATCGCCAAGCTGCTGTCGAGCCAGATCCTGGCCGGCCGCTACGAACAGCAGAAGGCGTTGCTGGCGCAGGCGGAAATCAAGCTCCTGCATGCCCAGGTCAACCCGCATTTCCTGTTCAACGCGCTGAACACCATCGCCGCTGTCACCTGCGACGAACCTGAGAAGGCGCGCGACCTGATCGGCGACCTGTCCACCTTCTTCCGCATGAACCTCAAGCGCCCCAGCGAGATCGCCTCGCTGGCGGAAGAGATCGAGCATGTGAACGCCTATCTCCAGATCGAGCGGGCACGCTTTTCCGACAGCCTGACGGTGGACATCGACATCCCCGACAGTCTCGGCCGCGTACGGCTGCCGGCCTTCACGCTTCAGCCGGTCGTCGAGAACGCGATCAAGCATGGCACGTCGCAGCAACTCCGTCCGGGACATGTCGCGATCAGCGCCCGCGAGGACGGCGATCAGCTTGTCATCGACGTGCAGGACAACGCCGGACTCTACGAGCCGAAGCCGGCCGGGCAGGGGCTTGGCATGAGTTTGGTGGACCGCCGCATCAGGAACTGTTTCGGCCCGTCCTATGGTGTTACCGTCGCGTCCGACCGGGATGTCTTCACCCGCATCACGATCCGGGTTCCGCTGGAGGCCGCATCCAAATGATCACCGCCCTCATCGTCGATGACGAGCCGCTGGCCCGCAAGGAGCTTCGTCGCGTCCTCTCGAAGGCCGACGACATCGCCATCATCGCCGAATGCAGCAACGCCATCGACGCCATCGGTGTGATCAACCGGGAAAAGCCCGAACTCGTGTTCCTGGACATCCAGATGCCGCGGGTGAGCGGCATCGAAATGCTGAGCATGCTCGACCATGAGAAGATGCCGCACATCGTCTTCCTGACCGCCTACGATGAGTATGCCGTGCAGGCGTTCGAGCAGCATGCCTTCGATTACCTGCTGAAGCCGGTCAACCAGACCCGCCTCGAAAAGACCCTGGAGCGCCTCCGCCGCAACCGCGGGCCACAGAAGATCGGCGAGCTTCCGGGCGCCAGCCAGCTCCGCCAGATCCCGTGTTTCGGACAGCACCATGTCCAGCTGGTGAGGATGGAGGAGGTCGAGTATGTGGCCTCCGGCGTCAGCGGCGTCTGTGTGGTCACCACCGACGGCAGCGAACTGCCGACCGAGCTGCCGCTGCATATTCTGCAGGACCGGACGCCTCTGCTGCGCTGCCACAGGCAATATCTCGTGAACATCGACTTCATTGAGAAGATCAATTTTCTGGAGAATGGCCTGGCGGAGATCAGGACGAGACGCGGGCAGAACATTCCCGTCAGCCGGCGTTTCTTCCCGCAGATCAAGGAGCGGCTCGGGATTCTCTGATCGGGACGTCGGTGGAATGGATCGGTTGGAAGCTGGCGGTATAGCGCCGATGCGGTGATCACCTCCGGCCTTGGTGACCGGTGGTACCGGTCACCAAGGCCGGAGTGTTACGCAACCGTCGGCAGTGCCCCAGTCCAGACGTTAACGCTCTGGCAACGGCCTCACGCGCATTCTTCCATCGGGCACGACCGGAAAGCCCACGCGTATCGGGAGGCGATGATGCCGACAGTACTCGTGATCGATGACGAGGACATGGTCCGTCTGGTTCTTCGCCAGTTCCTGGAGCGGCAGTCCATGACGGTGATCGAGGCGCAGGATGGCGAGGAGGGCCTACGTCTGTTGCGGGCCAGCACCGTCGATCTGGTCATCTGCGACCTGATCATGCCGCGGGCGGATGGAATCGGTACGATCATGCAAATCCGCCGCTCGATGCCGGGCATGAAAATCATCGCCATTTCGGGTGGCGGACGCAGCCACGCCATGGAACTGCTGAAGGTCGCCGAACAAATGGGCGCCGACCATGTCCTGGGGAAGCCGTTCACACGCGATCAGCTGTTGGCCATGGTCGCACGCTGCCTGCCCAACCACTCCATCGCGCGTTCCGCACGTCCCGGCTGACGTCGGCACTAAGAGGATAAGGTCATGCTTGGACTGTCGTTGGGGGAAAAGCTCCGGAACTGGTTCGTCGAGGAGGAGCCTGCGGCAACGTCCCCGTCGGCGCGGGGCGTGGTGACGCACGATGCGGATATCGAGCGGATGAGGGACCTGGAACGGCGGCTGAAGGCTCTGCTGTCCCAGCCGCAGCTGCTCTCCGCCGGCCGGATCCATATGCTGAACTTCGACAGCCTGCGTGCGAGCCTCGGGTCCAGCTGGGATGAATTGCGCGACCGCGTTCACAGTTCCGCGGACCGCATCATCAGCCGTCAAATTGGCGACAAGGACGTCCAGTTCCGCAGCGGTGACGGCGAATACATCATCGTTTTCGCGACGCTGAGCCGAGCGGCGGCGTCGCTTGTCTGCGCCAAGATCGCCGAAGAACTGTACCGGCTTTTCCTGGGCGACCCCAAGCTGGCCGACATCACCGTCTCCACCGCCGTTGGCGCCGTGGATGGAAAGTTGATGTTTGAACATGCTTCCGTCGCGGACCTTCTTTCGGCCGTCGAGCAGACGGTGGAAACGCGCGGTCCGGCGGAACGGGCAGGCGGCCCGGCGGCACCGCCGGCATCCGCCGCGATCGGGGCGGAGGAGGCGCGCAGGCTGAAGCTGTCACAGCTGGAGATGGCGCAGATCGGGACCATGTACCGCCCGTTGTGGGACGTCGGCCGGCAGGTGATCTCCACCTACATGTGCACACCGGTCCGCCGTTTTCCCGATGGGACCTCGGTCGAAGGGATGATGGCGCTGTCGGCGATCACCGAACCGCAGCAGCTGGCCAAGGTCGACATCGACACCCTGGCCGACACGGTCGAGATTCTGGACGAGCTGTTCCGCAACAAGTTCCGCCTGATGGTGTCGGTGCCCGTCTGTTTCGAGACGCTGGCGGCGCGCCGCAGCCGGCAGGAGTATCTGGCGATCTGCCAGTCGGTGCCGGACTATCTGCGCCCCTTTCTCGTCTTCGAATTCCTGCGTTTCCCCGCCGGTGTGCCCAACGGCCGGATGAGTGAGCTGGTCAACGAGGTGCGGCCTTTCTGCCGCTGGACGTTCATGCGCGTGGAATGCCGGCAACAGAGCTTCGCCAGCCTGTCGGGAACCGGCCTGACCGGCCTGACCACCATGATCGCGTCCGACCGCGGCACCGAGGCCAGGATCATGGAGGACATGAACAGCTTCGTCGCGGCGGCGGAGCGGGCCAGTCTGAAAACCTGCATTGTCGGCATCACCTCGACCAGTCTTGCGGTCGCTGCACGGGCGGCCGGGGCGACGCTGATCGCCGGCGACCGGATCGGTCGCGCCGGCGAAATCCCCCAGCACATGCTGCGGTTCGGCTGGCAGGATCTGTTCCTGCGCGAGGCCGTGCGCTGACCGGCGGCCGGCTGCTCGGACAGCCGGGCCCTCGGACAGCTGGTCTGCCCCCGACCATTCCGTGGTGAGCTCTCATGACAGGAGGTTCCACCATGCCAAGTGCCCTTGGGCATTCGAACGGCTTCATCAAGACCCTTGTCACCGATGCCGCCGGTCTCGACGACGTGCCGAAGCTGCTCGCCTTCGACGCCGGTCCGCCGGCTTTCGTCCTCGGCTTCGTGTCGCCGGAGCTTCCCTTTGCAAAGATCGCGGAGGGCTTGCGCTCGTCGCTCGATCCGCAAAGCAGGCTGGTGCTGGTGTCGACGGCGGGAGAGCTGTGTTCGGGAGTGCCCGGAGGGCTCTATCATCCCGGAGAGCGGCCGGACGGCATCGTCCTGCAGGCCTTCAGCCGACCCCTGTTCGCCGATGTGAGCATCCACAGCGTTCCCTTGCACAGCGAAGATGTCCGGGCGGGACGCATCCGTCTCTCCCATGAACAGCGCATCGATGCGATCCGCCAGGAGCTGGAGGCGATCGATCCGGCATTCCCGCTCGATTGCCACGACACCGTGGCGCTGCTGTTCATCGACGGGCTGTCCGCCAGCGAGAGCTGCCTGATGGAGGCGATCTACGCGTGCGGCCGCTTCCCGGTGCTGTTCGTCGGCGGCTCGGCTGGCGGAACCTTGGATTTCCAGGACACCTGGGTTTACAACGGCAGCCAGGTGCTGAACAATCATGCGGTCATCGCATTCGTGCGAATGGCTCCGGGCAAACGCTACGGAGTCTTCAAATCACAGAATTTCCGCAAGACCGGACTGTCTTTCACGATCCTCGACTGCGACCCGATCCGGCGCACGGTGACGAGCGTCATCGATCCCGACAGCCTGGAGGTCACCGGCTTCGTCGAGGCGCTGTGCCGGAGCCTGCGGTGCCATGCCGACGAACTCGAACGCCTGCTGGTTTCCCATACCTTCGCTGTCGAGCTGGACAGCGGGCTCTTCGTGCGCTCGGTGGCCGGGATCAACCGTGCGAAGGGACGGGTCTCCTTCTTCTGCGACGTCAATGCCGGCGACGAGCTCCTTCTGCTCGAGGCCACCGATTTCATCGAGCAGACGAGGAACGACTTCGCCGCCTTTCTGCGCGACAAACCGGAACCGGTTGGCGGTATTCTCAACGACTGCGTCCTGCGTCGGATCAACAACGGTCCGAGCCTGACCGGGATGAGCGTCTTCGATGATCTTCCTGTGGCCGGCTTTTCGACCTTCGGCGAAATTCTGGGCATCAACGTCAACCAGACGCTCACCGCGCTTTTTTTCTTCGACGGAGGGGTGGGGAAAGCGCAGGGCCAGACTGGATTCGCCAACGATTACGTTGCCCGGTTTCCGATCCACTACGGGCATTTCCAGAATTATTTCCAGCGCGCCCGGAACACCCGGCTGCGCATGCTGAACCGCCTGCGGCAAACCCTGATCCGCAACCTGGTCGGTCGCAGCGACGCCCCGGTCACGCTCTATGGGCGCTTCAAGCAGATCGGTGCCTATACCGAGCAGAGCGACACGCAAGGCTCCGATCCCCTCATCTCGGCGGTCGACGATCTTCTGGATGCCGTCCGGCAGGTGACCGAGGAGCGGGAAGCCGTGGCCGAGGTGTTGAGCCTGCGCGAGGCGGAACTGCGCCTCGCCGATGAGCGCCGCCGCTCCGCCGAAACCCGCATGGAGTTGGAGGCGCAACTGCGCGAAGCCCAGAAGCTGGAGGCCCTGGGCTGTCTGGCGGGCGGTCTGGCGCATGAAATCAACAATATGCTGCAACCGATCATCGGTTTGACGGAACTGGTCATGGAGGATGTGGAGCCGGATTGCCAGGCACAGAGAAATCTCGCCAGGGTGATCGAAGCCGCACAGCGTGCCAAGCGCATCACCCAGCAGGTGCTGACCTTCAGCCACGCCGAAGCAACGGAGGCGGGGCCGCTGCAACTGGGATCGGCGCTGCATAATGTGGCCGAGATGGTCGACGTGCTCGTTCCCCGGACTGTCGAACTTGTCTGGCGGATCACCCCGACTCCTCTCCTGGTCCGGGCCGATGAAACGCAGATGGCGCAGGTGTTGATCAATCTGGTGCGGAACGCGGCCGACGCGATCGGGTCATCGGGGGGACTGATCGAGATTACGGCTGACGCCGTCCAGCTTGACAAGACGGTGGAGGGGGCATGGCCGCACCCGGCCGGCCGTTACGCCGCGCTGATCGTCCGCGACACCGGGTGTGGGATGGATGCGGCGACATTGGCGCGAATCTTCGACCCCTTCTTCACCACGAAGGCGGTGGGGTATGGCACGGGACTTGGCTTGCCGGTGGTCCATGGCATCGTCGCCAGCTGGGGAGGGCACATCGTCGCAGACAGTCGCGTGGGGCAGGGGACCACGATGCGCATCCTGATCCCGACCATCGTGGCGGAGCCGGCCGCCGATGCCCATTCCGAACCGGACAGCGGCCCACAGGCCGCTGCCGGCGAAGCCGGCATGCCCTGATCGGATCAGAGCCAATGAATTGGGTGTGGCAAACCGATCGAAACCAGCGAAGTTTTTGATCCTGACAAGTCAGGATCAAAAGCCGTTGGTATAAGGCTCGTCCTGCCGTTCCTCGGAGTGTGGTTCGCTTTTCAGGTAGTCCCGATGCCGAACGCCGCTTTTCTAGTTGGCGTGGTCGCGGTATGCCTTTTTCCGCCGGCAAGCCCGGCGCCATTCCCCCAGCACCATTCTGATCGCCGCCGGATCGTGGATCGTGGATCGTGGATCGTGGGTGCCGGTCCAAATTCACCCACAAGACTGGCGGAAATCCGTACCGGTTAAGGCGCGGATACGCGGAAAGATTGATACGCTGAGCCCGCAAACTGTTCTCATAAGCGGAAAATTAACGGGAATTGGGGTAGAATAATTGTGATATTCGGAATTCGGTAAACGTCGCGATGATCTCCACTCCAACTCCAGGAAACTTCGGCCGCGCTACGGGCGATGCTCGTCGACTTAATATTGTCGGCCTGCTTTTTGTCGCCATGGTTGTGTTGACTGTCTCGTTCGTGCTGTTCATGGCGCTGGAGACGGCGCGGCGGATCGATGCGGCAACGGCGGAGCGGACAAGGGCCGAGATCACGGACGCCGTTGCCGATCTGACCACGGCGATGGGAAAGAAGGCCGAGGAATACAGCCTGTGGAACGATGCCGTCGACCATCTGGTGGTCGAGTTCGACAAAGTCTGGGCCAATGCCAATGTCGGCCCCTATGCGGAGCGGTTGTGGGGGCTCGATCGCTCCTATGCCTGGAACGGACAGGACGGGCTGATCTATGCATCGAAGGACGGCGCTCTGCGCGAGGATATCGACGCGGCTGCACGCGAGGCGGCCGATCTGCTGGCGGTGCTGGCGGCGGCGCGCTCCGCCGGGAAGCCCGTCAGCGGCATCGTCCATGTCGGGCGGACGCCTTTCGTCTTCGGCGCCCGGGTGATCGAATATGAGTATGGGCATGACCCGTTTCCGCCGAATCCCGCCAAACCGGTCCAGATCTTCCTGACGAGGCTCGAATCGGAGCTGGCGAAGCTGGCCGCTTCGCGGCGGATCGCCGATTTGCGCATGGTTCCGGCCGATGGGCCGGTTCCGCCCGACATCTTCAGTCTTTCCTTGCAGAGCATCGCCGGGACGCCGTTCGGCCTGCTGACCTGGATGCCCGAACAGCCCGGCCGCACGTTGGTGCGGGAGACCGCGCCCTATGCCGGCGGTTTCGTGCTGGCGCTGGTGGCGCTGCTGTTCCTGTTCCAGCGCGTGCTGCAACGGTTGAAACGGCAGGAGCCGCTGCGCCTCAGCGAGGCGCGGCTCGCCCAGGCCCAGCGCGTCGCCAAGCTGGCCTACACCGTCCATCTGCCCGAAGACCGGCTGGAGGTCTCGGCCAATTTCCGCGAACTGATCGGCTTGCCCAATGGATCGGTGTCGGCCGGGTCGACATCGGCCGGGTCGGAGCCGCTGACCGTCGGGCTCTATCTCGACCGCGTGATGCCGGATCAGCGGCTGGAGATTCAGGACACCTACCGCCGCGCTCGGGCGGAGAATGCGCGCTTCGACATCGAATACCGCGTTGCCCGGCCCGGGGGCGGCTATCTCGACCTTCAGGAGGTGGGGGAACCGTTCCATGATGCCGCCGGCCACGTCCTCGGGCTGATCACCGCAATCCAGGACATCACCGCCCGCCGCCGGGCGGAGGAGACGATCCGCCATCAGGCCAATTACGACGCGCTGACCGGGCTGCCCAACCGGCCGCTGTTCTATGACCGACTGCGCCAGGCGCTGCGCCGTGCGGCCCGCGACAGGACACCCATGGCGCTGCTGTTCATCGACCTGAACCGCTTCAAATGGGTCAACGACACGTTGGGGCATCAGACCGGCGACGTGCTGCTGCGCGAGGCGGCGCAACGGATGGCGGCTTGCGTCCGCGGGTCGGAGACCATCGCGCGCATCGGCGGCGACGAGTTCACCGTCATCCTGTCGGAAGTCGGTGACCGTGGCGAGGCGGAGAAGGTCGCCCGCCGTCTGCTCGACAGCCTGGGCGAGCCTTTCCACATCGCCGGCCAGACCCTGCACATCTCCGCCAGCATCGGTGTCACCTTCGCACCGGAACAGGGGACCGACCCGGAGCTTCTGGTGAAGAACGCCGATGTCGCGATGTACCATGCCAAGCGGCAGGGGACGGCCAACTGGACCTTCTACGACCCGGCGATGGACGCCGATGCGCTGTCCCATCTGTGGATGGAGAACGACCTGCACGATGCGGTGGCGAAGGGGCAGCTGGCGCTGTTCCTTCAGCCGGTGGTGGAGGTCGGCAGCGGTTTACTGGCCGGCGCGCAGGCGGAGGTGCGCTGGAACCATCCCGACCGTGGCCAGCTGCCCCCGACCGAGTTCCTGCATCTGGCGGAGGCGAACGGGCTGATCCTGCAGATCGGCTCCTGGCTGCTGGATGCCGCCTGCCGGCAACTGGCGGACTGGCGCGGCCGCGGCGCCGCCGGGCTGCGGCTGACAGTCCCGGTATCCGCCCTCCAGTTGAAACATTCCGGCTTTGACGAGCAGGTCGCCGGCTGCCTCGCCCGTCATGGTGCTTCGCCGGACCGGTTGATCCTGGAACTGCCGGAGGCCACGATGCTGGCGCCGTCGGCGGAGATGACGCGGACGATGCAGACCCTGCGGGTGCTGGGCGTCACCTTCTCGATCAGCGGGTTCGGAACCGGTTACGCAGCGCTCGGCCATCTGCGGCGGCTGCCGGTGGAGTTCCTGAAGATCGATCAGGCCATCCTGCGGGATGTCGTCCGCAATCCCGACAGCCAGGAAACGGTGCATGCCATCGTGGCGCTGGCCCGCAGCATGAACCTGACGGTGATCGCCGAAGGGGTGGAGACGGGGGAGCAGCAGGCGTTGGCCGGTGAGGTTCGCTGCGGTTTCGCCCAGGGCGGCTTCCTTGGCCTGCCGGTTCCGGCCGAGGCGTTCGACCTGACGCCGGCCACGCTTGCCGCCGAGAGCGGCGGGGCGCTGTCCCCGGCGGAGGACGGACGGAGCTGAACGGTGGCGGGACCCGTCTCCCCGCACTGGAAACGGGTCCCGTCGCCCGTCACGCCACCCGCTTATCGCGGAAGGCTTCGATGGTGCGCATCACGCCGCGCAGTTCGGCCAGCCCCTTCAGGCGCCCGACGAAGGAATAGCCGGGGTTCATCGTCTGGCCGATGTCGTCGCCCAGCAGATGACCATGGTCCGGGCGCATCGGGATCTGGGCGTCGGCGCGGCCAGCCTGCCGGCGGCGGGCCTCCTCGTCGATCATCGCCGCCGCCACCCCGATCAGGTCTGTGTCGCCGCCGAGATGGTCGGCCTCGTAGAAGGAGCCGTCCGGCTCGTGCGTGGTGTTGCGCAGATGGACGAAATGGATGCGCGGGGCGAACTCCTTCGCCATCGCCACCAGATCGTTCTTCGGGTTGGAGCCGAAGGACCCCGTGCACAGGGTCAGCCCGCAGGCCTCCTGCGGCACGGCGTCGAACAGCGCCCGCACGTCTTCCGCGGTGGACATCACCCGCGGCAGGCCGAAGATGGGAAAGGACGGGTCATCGGGGTGGATGCACAGCCGCACCCCTTCCTCTTCAGCCACAGGCGTGATCTCGCGCAGGAACTCGATCAGGTTGGCGCGCAGATCCTCGACGCCGATCTCCTGGTACAGCTCCAGCATGCCGCGGAAGCTGTCGCGGTCATAGGCGAAGTCGCGGGCCGGCAGCCAGTCGATCAGGTTGCGTTCCAGCTCCGCCACCTGTTCCACCGTCATCCCTTCGAACCGCGCCTTGGCGGCGGCGATGTGGGCTGGGGCGTAGCTGGCCTCCGCATTGCGGCGCTTCAGCACGAACAGGTCGTATGCGGCGAAATCGACGCTGTCGTAGCGCAGGGCATAGCCGCCATTCGGCAGCCGGTGCATCAGGTTGGTCCGGCTCCAGTCGGTGATGACCATGAAGTTGTAGCAGATCACCGGGATGCCGGCCCGCGCCACATTGCGGATCGACTGCTTGTAATTGTCGATCTTGGTGCGGAAGTCGCCGGTGCGGGTCTTGATCTCCTCGCCGACGCCGATGCTCTCCACCACCGCCCAGGTCAGGCCGGCGGCCTCGACCATGGCGCGGCGCTTCTGGATTTCCTCAGGTGTCCAGACGCTGCCCTGGTTCATGTGGTGCAGAGCCGTGACGATGCCGGTGGCACCGGCCTGACGGGCCTTCTCCAGGGTGACGGGATCGTCCGGGCCGAACCAGCGCCAGGTTTCCTGCATGATGTCGTCCTTTCAAATGCGGGTACGGGGGGCGGAAGCCGCCGTTTGGTCAGGGGGTGGCGAGGAAGGCGGTCAGCGTCTTGGCGACGCCGACGCTCATCAGGCTGTCGAGATGGCGGACGACCGCGCTGCGGAAGGCGGGTTCCGCCACCAGTTCCGGTGCGAAGATGTCCTCGATGGCGAACAGGGCGGCGGCCAGGGCGCCGGCATCGGTACGGCGGGCGCTGGCAATGCCGGTCAGCGCCGCCGCCAGCGGGTCGGCGACGGTGTAGGCGGTGCCCGCTTCGTCCTTTTCCAGCAGGAAGCGCATCCAGGCGGCGACGGCCAGCGGGATCACCCTCGGCGCCTTGCCGGCGGCGAACAGCTCACGCGCCGGTTCCAGCAGGCGCGGCGGCAGCTTCTGCGAGCCGTCCGACGAGATTTGGATGGTGCGGTGGCGGATGCCGGGATTGCGGAAACGCGCCTCCAGTGCCGCGGTGTAGGCGGGGATGTCGGTTCCCGGTACCGGCGGCAGGGTGGGGATCAGGTCCTCCGTCCAAAGCCGCCGCATGACGGCCGGCAACTGCGGATCGGCCATTGCCTCCGCGATGGTCTCGATGCCGGCAATCACCGACAGGTAGGCCAGCAGCGAATGGGCGCCGTTCAGGCAGCGCAGCTTCATCAGCTCGAACGGGTGGACGTCGTCGACCAGGATGGCGCCGGCCTTTTCCCAGGCCGGACGGCCGAGCGGGAAGCGGTCCTCGATCACCCATTGCTTGAAGGGTTCGCTCACCACCGGCCACGCGTCATGGCATCCGGTCGCGTCCTCCACCGTGGCGCGGTCGGTGTCCTGGGTGGCGGGGGTGATGCGGTCGACCATGGTGCAGGGGAAGCTGACCTGCCCGGCGATGTAGGCGGCGAGGTCCGGATCGCGGAGTTCGGCATAGCGCACGACGATGCCGCGCACCTTGATGCCGTTCTGGGCGAGGTTGTCGCAGACCAGCACGGTGAAGGGCGGCACCCCGGCGGCGCGGCGGCGGCGGATCGCCTCCGCCAGCAGGCCGGGCACGCTGCGCGGCGCGGCGGGATCGGCAAGGTCGACGCGGATCAGCGGATGGGCCTCGTCCAGCACGCCGGTGGCGGCGTCCTGGCAATAGCCCTTCTCGGTCACCGTCAGGGTGACGATGCGGATCTCCGGCTTCGTCAGCAGGGCCAGAACCTCGTTCAGCTGGTCGGCGGTGGCCAGCGCATCGAGGAAGGATCCCATGACACGCAGCCGGTCGCGTGCCTCCTCGCGTACCAGCAGGGTATAGAGGCAGTCCTGCGGCTTCAGCGCGTCGCGGATCGCAGGCGACAGCGGATCGACGCCGACGATACCCCAGCTGGTGTCGCCGGTCGCCAGTACATCGTCGGTGTAGGTGGCGAGATGGGCGCGGCAGAAGGCGCCGAGGCCGATATGGACGATGCCCGGCGTCACCGCGGCGCGGTCGTAAGCGGGACGCTCGACGGTTGGGGGCAGGCGGTCGAGGGTGGCGGCGGAAAGGCGGGTTCGGGAAGGACGGGCCGCCAGCAGGGCGGTGTTCGCGTCGGGCATGATGGGCTCCGGGTCGCGGCGGTCGCGGCGGTCTCCCTGTCCGCTGCCCCGGGGGGCAGTGCGGGTGGGCCGGTGCACCGTCATTCGGTAGATTTGGCGTTGTTTGGGAAGGCTCCGGGGCAGGGCGCCCCGGAGTGTCGGAACGGAGTGAACGTGAAGGTCAGACCTCGATCCCGGCCGGGGTCTTGCCCGACCCGGTCTTCGGCAGGATGAAGTGCATGATCGCCAGACCGACGAGGTAGAGGACCGACGCGATGGCGAACAGCACCTGATAGTTGCCGTTGGTCGCATCCAGCAGGCGACCGACGCCCATCGACACGAACATGCCGACGAAGTAGGCGCAGAAGCCGCCGATGCCGACCACCGAACCCACCGCGTTGCGCGGCATGGTGTCGGAGACGATGGTGTAGACGTTGGCCGAATAGCCCTGGTGGGCGGAGGCGGCGATGCCGATCAGCAGAACGGCCAGCCACATGTTGGACACGGTCGAGGCGAAGAACACCGGCAGCACGCACAGGCCGCAGACCAGGAAGGTCAGCTTGCGGGCACGCAGCGGCTTCACCCCGCGCTTGATCAGATGGGAGGAGAACCAGCCGCCGCCGACGCTGCCGAAATCGGCCATGGTGTAGATGATGATCAGCGGCAGCATCGCCCCGAACAGGTTGACGCCATACTGCTTGTTCAGGAAGCCGGGAACCCAGTTCAGGTAGAACCACCAGACGGGCGCCGAGAAGCAGGTGCCGACGATGTTCGCCCAGGTGCCGCGATAGCTCAGCAGCTTCAGCCAGGGGATGTTCTCCTGCGGCTGGACGGGATCGCTGCGGATATAGGCCAGCTCCTCCGCCGTCAGCTTCGGATGGTCTTCCGGCTTGCGGTAGATCAGCAGCCAGGCGATGACCCAGAAGAAGCCTATGCCGCCGGTGACCAGGAAGGCGGCCTGCCAGCCGTAGGCGACGAGCAGGATCGGCACCAGGATCGGCGCCACGACGGCGCCGACGTTGGACCCGGCGTTGAAGATGCCGGTGGCGAGCGCCCGTTCCTTGGCCGGGAACCACTCCGACACCGCCTTGATCGAGGCCGGGAAGTTGCCGCCCTCGGTCAGGCCCAGGCCGGCGCGCGCCACCTTGAAGCCGAAGACGCTGCCCATGAAGGCATGGACGCAGGCGAAGAAGCTCCAGCCGGCGACGGCGGCCGGCAGGCCGATGCGGATGCCGATCTTGTCCATCAGCCGGCCGCAGCCGACATAGCCGAAGGCGTAGGCCAGCGAGAAGGCGGCGACGATGTCGCCGAAGTCCGACTCGGTCCAGCCCATGTCGCCCATCAGCGTGGACTTCAGCAGGCCCAGGACCTGTCGGTCCATGTAGTTGATGGTGGTCGAGAAGAAGAGCAGGCCGCAGATGGTCCAGCGGTAGCGGCCGATGGCCTTGCTCACCGTGACCGCCGCTTTGCCTGCCGCGTTGCCGATTCCGCCGGCCCGGCGGGCCGGTTCCGCCGACTGGCCGGTTCCGGCGTCGGCAATGATCTGTTCGCTCATGATTGGCGTCTCCAGCCAGGACGCACGCCGCCGCCCGGTGTCCGCACACCGGCCCCCACACAGGCGCCAGGCCTGTTTCGCATTGGGCGCACCGGATGGCTTCGCGCGGGAGCCGGTCATTCGGCAGCCCCACAGCGTCGTCCGGCGGCGGTCGCACGTTTCAGAACTGTTTCCTGGATCAGTCAGGCCATCGTCGGGAGCGGTGCCGCTTGGGAACCGTTCGTGGCGTCGCATACTACCATTCCAGTTGCTGGTATGGTAGTTGCGCCGGTCCTCGTTGGTCAACCACACCATCTGCGGCATATCGTCAGGCGGCGCCTATGCGAAATCGCGGCGAACCCTGGCTTGGCCCTCCGGCTTTGTCGCCGGCTTCGGGCTTCGTGATTGGCCAACATTTGGGGCAAACCCCAATGTATAATACCAGAGTATGCGCAAAAGATGATTGGCGGAAGATCGGCCACTGCACACTCAAAGGGGAGCCGCAGGTGGAGGAACACAGCGCCACGGGAACGATCATGACCGCACTTGCGGGTGGCGTCGGGCTGCTGGCGCTGATGACGCTGATCTATGGAACGGTCCTGCACCGGCTGGGTGATCGGCCCTGGTTACGCCAGCTTTGCCTGGGCCTGCTGTTCGGTGCCGGTGGCGTGACGGCCATGCTGCAGTCGGTCCCCATCCTTCCCGGCATCAATCTGGACGTCAAGACGGTGCCGGTGGTGCTGGCCGCGCCCTTCGGCGGACCGCTGGCGGCCATACTGGCCGCCGGACTCGTGTCGGCCGCGCGCGCTGCGGTCGGCGGGGCCGGCGTTATGCCGGGTGTAGTCGGGATTCTGATGGCCGGTGCCGCGGGGCTGCTGGTCTGGTGGCTGGTTCCCGTGCCGGGCTGGCGAACCGCAAGGCCGCTGTTCGTCCTGGCTCCGGTCGCGGCACTCCACTCGCTCAGCATCTTCGTGCTGCCTTGGGAGGTCGCATTTCCGATCTTCGTCAACGGCGGGCTGCCCATCGCGCTGTTCACGGTGGGGGGCATCCTGATGCTGGGCACGATGCTGGGACGCGAGTGCCGCCGCGTTGATACGGAAAAGATGCTGCGGGACGCTGCGCTGAGCGACCCTCTGACCGGTCTGGCGAATCGCCGGGCGTTTTTCGCGGCGATCGATCGGACCGTGGCCGGCGCGCTGCGCCACGACACGCCGGTGTCCCTGCTGATGCTGGACATCGACCATTTCAAGGAGGTGAACGACACCCGCGGGCATGATGCCGGCGACGTGGTGCTGGTGGCGCTCAGCCGGCTGCTTCAGCGCAGCGTGCGGCAGAGCGACCTCGTCGCCCGTTTCGGCGGCGAGGAGTTCGCCATCCTGCTTCCCAATGCGCCGGTCGACGGAGCGGCCCTGCTTGCCGAACGCCTGCGTTGCGCCGTCCGCGACCTCGCCATTCCACAGGACGGCGCGATCCTGCATGTGACGGTCAGCATCGGGGTTTCGACCCTGACGCCCGACATCGACCGTGCCGACGTGATGATCAAGGCGGCCGACATGGCGCTCTATCAGGCCAAGCAGGGTGGCCGGGACCGGGTCTGCCGCCATCGCGAGGCCGGTGTGAAGGAGCCTGTGCCCGTTTCCTGAGGGGAACATCATGAAGGAGGCGATCGGGGGGCGGACGCGTCACAGCAGGGGCAGATCGCTGCCGCCATTGACGATGTCTACGGTGCCGGAGATCAGATTCTCGGCATAGAGCGCCTCCAGGTCGATGCCACCGGCCGGGCGCACCGGGCGGATGGCGCGGATCCAGCCGGCGATGGCCTGTTCCCGGCTGCGGCGCATCGCTTCGGCGGCCTCCACCGTCACCGCCTGGAAAGACAGGCCGTCGCCGGGGCGCAGGCGGCCGGCGCGGGGCAGGTCGGCCGAGATCACCGTGGCGATCTTGGCATAGCCGCCGGCCGTCTGGTGGTCGTTCAGCAGCAGGATCGGCTGCCCGTTGCCCGGCACCTGGATGGAGCCGGTGACCAGCCCGTCCGACGGGATGTCGGCGGAGCCGCGATGCTCCAGCGCCGGTCCGTCCAACCGCAGGCCCATGCGGTCGGCTTGGCTGCCGACGCGGTAGGTCGCGGACAGGAAAGTCTTCAGTGCCGCTTCGGTGAAGCGGTCCTCCTGCGGTCCCGGCACGACGCGCAGCGGTCCGGCACCGTAATCCGGTGGCTGCGGCAGTTCGACGTCCGGCCCGTCGGGGGCGCCGTCACGGGCCAGCGGCAGCCGGTCTCCCTCGGTCAGCGGCCGCCCGCCCAGCGGGCCGATGCCAGCGCGCACATAGCTGGACAGGCTGCCCATCACCGGGGCCAGCGCGAAGCCGCCGGCCACCGCCAGACAGGCAACGGAGGCCCCATCCACCGCGCCCAGCCGCAGCACGTCGCCCTGATGCAGGGTGTGGCTGCGGTGGGGAGCGAGTGGTTGCGGGGCGGCGTCCAGCCGCTCCAGAGTCATGGTCAGCGGACCGACCGCGGCGATGCGGACGGAGGGCGCATCCACCCGCAGGGCAGGGCCGAGCAGGGCGATCTCCAATCCGGCCATCCCCAGCGGATTGCCGACCAGTGCATTGGCCAGCCGCAGGGCCACCGGGTCGAGCGCGCCAGCCACCGGCATGCCGAGTTCCTGGAAGCCGAAGCGTCCCAAATCCTGGACCGTCGCGAACAGGCCCGGCTGGATCACTGTGAGAAAGGCGGCCATCACGCCGCCCTCAGGCTGGCGGGATCGAAGCAGCCGGTGCCGACGGCCTCCGCGATTCCGTCGAAGGTGGCGCGGTCCACCGCCTCGAAACGCACCCGGTCACCGGCCGCCAGCAGAACCGGATCGGGCCGGCCGCCGTCATAGAGCGGCACCGGACAGCGGCCGATCAGGTGCCAGCCGCCGGGGCTCTCCCAGGGATAGACGGTGGTCAGCCGCCCGGCGACGGCGACGGAGCCGGCCGGCACCCGCACCCGCGGTTCGCTCCGGCGCGGCCGGTCCAGCTCCACCGGCAGGTCGCCCATGTAGCCGAAGCCCGGCATGAAGCCGAGCATGTAGACGAAATACTCGGCCGATCCGTGCAGCGCCGCCACCCGCTCCATGGTCAGGCCCAGCGCGTCCGCCAATTCCGCCAGATCGGCGCCGAGGTCCGGGTCGTAGCAGACCGGCAGGCGCCACAGCCGCCCGTCCCCCGGAGCGGTGTCGCTGTCGGCCAGCACCGTCTCCACAGCCGCCTGCATCTCCCGGCGGCTGGTGGCGACGGGATCGTAGACCACCAGCAGCGAACGGAAGGTCGGCACCGTCTCCACCAGCCCCGGCGGCGGGGCGGCCTTCAGCCGGGCGTGCAGGGCCATGACGCGGGCGTTGGTCGCCCGGTCGATGGCCTCGCCGAACTCGACGTTGAAAGCGGTATCGCCGGAACTGGTGAAACGGACCTCCACGCCTTTCTCCTCAGCCGATCATCATCGAGGGCAGCCAGGACACCATGCCGGGGAACACCCACAGCAGAGCGACCATCACCACCATCAGCAGAAAGAAGGGCAGGCTGGCCTTGCCGATGGTGAAGATGTCCTTGCCGGTCATCGATTGCAGCACGAACAGGTTGAAGCCGACCGGCGGGGTGATCTGGGCCATCTCCACCACGATGATGATGTAGATGCCGAACCACAGCAGGTCGATGCCCGCCCGCTGCACCATCGGCAGGATGACCGAGGTGGTCAGCACGACCATCGAGATGCCGTCGAGGAAGCAGCCCATCACGACGAAGAAGGCGGTCAGCGCCACCAGCAGCGCCGCCGGCGACAACTGCATGGTGGTGATCCATTCGGCCAGCAGGCGCGGGATGCCGGTGTAGCCCATCGCCACCGTCAGGAAAGCCGCACCTGCCAGGATGAAGCCGATCATGCAGGAGGTGTGGGCGGCGCCGAACAGGCTGTCGCGGAAGGTCGTCCAGCTCAGCGTGCCGGTCACCAGCGCCAGCACCAGCGAACCGAGCACGCCGATGCCGGCGGCCTCCGTCGGGGTGGCGATGCCGACATAGATGGAGCCCAGGACCGCGGTGATCAGCATCACCACCGGGATCAGCGCGCCGGTGTCGCGGATCTTTGCCGCGAAGCTCTGCGATGGCTCAGGCGGCGGCACCCGGCCGGGGTTCAGCAGCGACCAGCCGCCGACATACAGCATGAACAGGCCGGTCAGGACGATGCCGGGAATGACGCCGGCAATGAACAGCCGGGCGATCGACACGTCGGCGGCGACGCCGTAGACGATCATGATGATCGACGGCGGGATCAGCAGGCCCAGCGTGCCGGCGCCGGCCAGCGAGCCCAGCGTCATCATCGGGTCGTAGCCGCGCCGGTTCAGTTCCGGGATCGTCATGCGGCCGATGGTGGCGGCGGTGGCGGCCGAGGACCCGGAGACCGCGGCGAAGATCGAGCAGCCGATGATGTTCACATGCATCAGCCGGCCGGGCAGCCAGCCGGTCCAGGGTGCCAGCCCCTTGAACATGTCGGACGAGATGCGGGTGCGGAACAGGATCTCGCCCATCCAGATGAACAGCGGCAAGGCCGTCAGCGTCCAGGAGGTGCTGGCCCCCCAGATGTTGGTCGCCATCACCATGCCCACCGGCCTTGCGGTGAACAGCGCCATGGCGACGAAGCCGACGCCGGCCAGCGCCAGCGCCACCCACACGCCGGCCCCCAGCATCAGGAACATCGTCACCACGACGACGATGGATGCGGTCGTCTGATCCATCGCTCAGCCCTCGCTCTGCATGCCGGCATGCTGGTAGGAGGCGTCGCGCCCCGCCAGCACGGCCAGCAGATCGTCGATCAGGGCGATGACCAGCACCACCAAACCCACCGCCATCAGCGCCTGCGGCATCCACAGCGGGACCGGCAGCACGCCCTGGCTGAGATCGCCAAAATCATAGGAATCGTAAGTCATGCGCAGCCAGTACCAGGCGAAATAGCTGCTGAGCGCGGTGGCGAAGCCGAGGCACAGCAACTCCATGACGCGGCGGGCGGTGCCGTTCAGCCGCTCCACCAGCACGCCGACGCGGATATGCGCGCCGCGGCGCAGCGCCGGTCCCAGCATCAGGAAGAAGGACGCCGCCATGCAGTAGCCGGCAAGCTCGTCGGCCCCCGGCACCATGCGGTCGAGCAATCGGGAGGCCACCTGCGTCACGATCAGGACGGCGATGGCGGCAAGCAGGACCGCGCCCAGGATCTCGGCGGCGCGGTAAAGGATGGACAGTGCGGTGCGCATGGCGCAACCACCTCCTGCGGTCGGAGCGGAGCGAAGGGGCGCGGAGGGGGCCGGCCGGCTACCCCGTGGTGGCGGCGCCGGCCGGAGCCATCCGGACCGGTTACTTGCCGAAGGCGGAGATGATCGCCTCGCCATCGGCACCGGCGGCCTTGGTCCATTCCGCGGTCATGGTCTTGCCGATGGCGGATAGGCCTTCCTTCAGTTTGTCGGATGGCGGCAGCACCTTCATGCCATTGTCGGCCATCGTCTTGTTCAGATCGGCCGTCTTCTTCTCCCACTCGGCCCAGCCGGTCGCCTCGGCCTTCGCCGCGGCGTCCTGGATCGCCTTCTGGGTGCCGGCGTCCAGCCCCTTCCACACCTCGGCGTTGACGAACACCATGTTGCGCGGCAGCCAGGCCTGGACGTCGTAATAGACCTTCACGAAGTCCCAGGCCTTGGTGTCGACACCGGTGGCGGCCGACGTGATCATCGCGGTGACGATGCCGGTGCCGAAGGCCTGCGCCACTTCGGCCGCCTCGATCTTCACCGGGATAGCGCCGCTCAGTTCGGCGATGCGGGTGGTGGCGGGGTTGTAGGCGCGGAACTTCTGGCTCTTCAGCCCTTCGACCGACTGGATCTCGTCCTTCACATAGAGGCCCTGCGGCGGCCACGGGATCGAATAGAGCAGTTTCAGGCGCTGGCGCTCCAGCTTCTTTTCCAGATAGGGCTTGGAGACCTCGTACAGCTTGTGCGCCGACTTGAAGTCGGTGGCGAGGAAGGGCACCGAATCGAGGCCGTAGAGCGGATCCTCGTTCGCCCAGGAACTGATCAGCACCTCGCCCAGCTGGGCCTGCCCGGACTGGACCGCGCGCTTGATCTCCGGATGGCGGATCAGCGAGCCGTTGGAATGGACGGTGATCTGGATCTTGCCGGCGGTGGCCGCCTTCACGTCGTCGGCGAACTGCTTCACCACGATGGTGTGCAGGTTCGTGTCCGGGTACGGCGTCGGCATGTCCCAGGTCTCGGCTGCGGCCGCCAGCGGCCCGGCGGCGACGCCCAGACCCAGCAGGCCGGCGACGATCGGACCGGCCACCCGGCCGATGAGACGGGATTGCAGCGTGTCAGCGGTCATGATGTTCGGAAGCTCCCTGTTATTGGCCGATGCGGCACCCGCCGGCCTTCTGGCCGGTCGGACGGGAGCGGAAGACGCCCCCTGATCCCGCCCTTTTTCGGACACCAAGGGTTCACCGTTCCGGACCTTCCGTCAAACCCCGTGTGAGGGGGCGCGGAAAAAAGTCAGCGCTGTCCGCTGCTTATCGCCGATTGCTTGTGGAGGGGAGCAGCCGCGACGGGTCAGTAGATCAGCTCGTTCTCGCCGCTGCCCTCGGCCAGGACCAGTTCGCCGCGGGCGGCCAGATCCTTCGCCAGCTGCACCATGTACATCTGCGCCTCGTCCACGTCGCGGACGCGGACCGGACCCATGGCGGCCATGTCCTCGCGCAGGATCTTGGCGGCGCGCTCGGACATGTTGGAGAAGAACAGGTCCTTCAGCGACTCCGACGCTCCCTTCAGCGCGGTGCCCAGCTTCTGCTTGTCGACCGTGCGCAGCATCGTCTGTACGCCGGTAGGGTCGAGCTTCGACAGATCCTCGAAGGTGAACATCAGCGACTTGATGCGCTCGGCGCTGTCGCGGTTGCGTTCCTCCAGCGCCGCCATGAAGCGATGCTCGGTGGTGCGGTCCAGCCCGTTGAAGATCTCCGCCAGCATCTCGTGGCTGTCGCGCCGGCTGGTGCGGGCGAGGTTGGTCATAAACTCGGTGCGCAGCGTGCGCTCGACATCGTCCAAAACCTCCTTCTGCACCGCCTCCATACGCAGCATGCGCATGATGACCTCCATGGCGAAGCTTTCCGGCAGCTGGGCCAGGACGCGGCCGGCATGGTCGGAGCGGATCTTGGACAGGACGACGGCGACGGTCTGCGGATATTCGTTCTTCAGATAGTTGGACAGAACCGACTCATTCACGTTGGTCAGCTTGTCCCACATGGTTCGGCCGGCCGGACCACGGATGTCCTCCATGATCTGGTCGACCTTGTCCTTCGGCAGGGTCTTCAGCAGCAGCCGCTCGGTCGAATCGAAGGAGCCGACGACGGTGCCGCTCGACGACATCTGCTCGGCGAACTCGACGAACAGCCGCTCGATCAGGTTGGCCGACACGGTGCCCAGGTTCGCCATCACCTGGGACAGTTCCTTGATCTCCTCGTCGTCCATCATCGAGAACAGCTTGGACGAATGTTCTTCACCCAGCGCAAGCATCATGATGGCGGCCTTTTCCGGGCCGGTGAGGGTCCGGTAGTCCTCACGAACCTTCTGAGCCATTGCTACCCTTCATGACGTGCTAATCCGATGATGCGCGATGATTGCGGCAAACATCGTTAACAAACGATAACGAAGACCGTAGGGAAGTTCGAAAGAGGCGATTGCGTCGCAACATGCTGCCGTTTCGGCGGGCCGTCGCCATCTGCGGCGGGGACACTCATACGCCCATATGTGAAAATGGATTTACAGAAAGATGCCATTTCTGTAACTTTCTGCTCATCAGGGCCGTGCCGACGCTGCGAAGGGATATCGGGGGATGGAGCTGCCCATTCAGACGGGATCGCTGCTGATCCGCATGCAGAACTGCCAGCAGCAGCTTCCGGCCGCGCTCGCCAAGGTGGGCGCCTGGGCGCTGGCCTATCCCTTCCGCACCGCGACCCTGAAGATCGGCGAACTGGCGGCGGCGGCCGAAGTGTCGGTGGCGTCGGTCAACCGCTATGCCCGTTTCCTCGGCTACGACGGCTATCCGGAGTTCCGCGAGGATCTGCTGCGCGCCTTCGAATCCACCTTCGCGCCGGTGGAGAAGCTGCGCGTTGCGGTCCAGCGCGACACCTCGAATGCCGAGATCATGCGGGAATCGCTGGCCAGCGACGCCGGCAACATCACCCGCACCATGGATCTGCTCCAACCCGAACAGTGCGAGGCCGCCATCCGCCTGATCCGCGAGGCGGGCCGCGTCGTGGCGCTGGGTCTCGGCGACAGCGCCTATCTCGCGCTGTTCCTGGCCGACGTGCTGGAGCCCTATGTCGACAATGTCCGCGAGGCCATCGAGTTCGCCGGCACCGAGCGCAACATCCGCCGGCTGATGACGATGCGGCCGGGCGATCTGGTGATCGCCATCACTTCGCCGCGCTATTCGCGCCGGACCATCGAGCATCTGCAACTGTGCCGGGAGCGCGGAGCGAAGGCCATCGCGCTGACCGACGCGCCGGACAGCCCGATCGTGCCGCTGGCCGACGTCACCCTGCTGGCTGGGGCCGACCATGGCGTGCGCCACAGCTCCCCCACCGGGCTGATGGCGCTGATCGTGGCGCTGGGCACCGCGCTGTCGCGCTCCGGTCCCGACAGCGTTGGTCAGGCCGCCGACGTCGCCGAACGCATCCTGCCCTACCTCCACATCGTGCCGAAATCGAACCGGCAACCCGACTGACCCCGACCGGACCGAACCGGGGCCTCCTTACCCACGCGCCAGAGAAGTTGGAAAGCGATGACGATCTCCTATTGGAACGGGCGTTACCTGCCGTTGGACGAGGTCCAAGTGTCGCCGCTGGACCGCGGTTTCCTGTTCGCCGACGGCCTCTATGAGGTGACC
This sequence comes from Azospirillum lipoferum, assembly GCF_024170005.1. GTDB lineage: Bacteria > Pseudomonadota > Alphaproteobacteria > Azospirillales > Azospirillaceae > Azospirillum > Azospirillum lipoferum. The sequence goes on along the minus strand of NZ_JALJXJ010000023.1, from coordinate 50,501 downwards.
GCCGCCTACAACGGCCGCCTGTTCGAGCCGGAGGCCCACATCGCCCGCCTTCAGCGGGGCCTGTCCGAGCTGCGCATCGACTGTGCCCTGTCGGCCGGCGACTGGATGGGGATCATGGAGCGGCTCGCGGCCGAATCCGGCTTCGACGGCGACCTGACCGTCTATCTCCAGGTCACCCGCGGTGCAGCATCCAGCCGCGGCCATGCCTTCCCGGCCGGCGTCACCCCGTCGGTCTTCGGCATGGTCAGCCCGTTGAAGCGCCCGCCCGCGGCTTGGCGCGACCAGGGTGTGGCCGCCATCACCATTCCCGACATCCGCTGGGGCCGCTGCGACCTGAAGACGGTGGCGCTGCTGGGCAGTGTGCTGGCTCAGCAGGCGGCGACCGATGCTGGCGTGATCGATGCCCTGCAACTGCGCGACGGTCTGGTGACCGAGGGCGCCGCCACCAACATCTTCGTGGTCAAGGATGGCGTCGTCGCCACGCCGGTCAACGACAACCGGATCCTCCAGGGCATCACCCGCACCGTGATCCTGCGGCTGGCGGCCGAGGCCGGCCTACAATTGGTTGAGCGCGACATCCCGGCAGCGGAGCTTGAGACCGCCGACGAAATCTGGATCGCCAGCACCACCAAGGAGATCACCCCGGTCACCAGCCTGAACGGCAAGCCGGTCGGCAGTGGTGCGCCGGGCATGGTGTGGCGCCGCCTGTTCGCTCTGTTCGCCGAAAGGCTTGGCCGATGAGGGGTGCCGCCGCCGCTGCAAAGGCGGTCGACGCCGCGCCGGCCCTGCTGTCGGTCGAAGGGTTGAGCGTCGCCTTCGATGGCGAGCATGGTCCCGTGCGGGTGGTCGATGACGTCAGCTTCACCGTGGCGCCGGGCGAGACGGTCGCCATCGTCGGCGAGTCCGGCAGCGGCAAGTCGGTGACCTCGCTGTCGCTGATGCGTCTGGTCGATTATGCCGGCGGCCGCATCGTCGGCGGGCGCATCCGCTTCAAGGGCCGCGACGGGCGCGAACGCGACCTCGCGACGCCCCCGGCGGAATCGCTGACCGACATGCGCGGCAACGACATCGCCATGGTCTTCCAGGAACCGATGACGTCGCTGAACCCGGTCTTCACCATCGGCGACCAGATCGCCGAGGCGGTGATGCTGCACCAGGGCCTCGACCGCAAGGCGGCGCGAGATGAAGCCCTGCGCATGCTGGAAAAGGTCCGCATTCCTGAACCGGCCCGGCTGCTCGACCGCCACCCGCATCAGCTGTCGGGTGGCATGCGCCAGCGCGTGATGATCGCCATGGCGCTGTCCTGCCGGCCCTCGCTGCTGATCGCCGACGAGCCGACCACGGCGCTCGACGTCACCATCCAGGCACAGATCCTGCGGCTGATCCGCCTGTTGCAGGACGAGATGGGGATGGGCGTCATCTTCATCACCCACGACATGGGCGTGGTGGCGGAGGTTGCCGACCGCGTCGTCGTGATGTGGCGCGGCCGCAAGGTGGAGGAGGGGACTGTCGAGCGCATCTTCCAGGCGCCGCAGCACCCCTACACCAAGGCGCTGCTGTCGGCGGTGCCGAAGCTGGGCGCGCTGCGTGGCCAGGACCTGCCGGTGCGTTTCCCGCTGCTGGTGGTGGATGACGCCAAGGCGGAGGCTGCTCCTCCGGCTCCGCCGCCGGTGCAGGACACCGTGCGTGCCGCCGATGCCCCGTTGCTGGAAGTACGCGACCTCACCACCCGCTTCGACGTGCGCAAGGGCATCTTCGGCTCGTTGAAGGCCCGCGTCCATGCGGTGGAGAAGGTCAGCTTCGCCGTGCGTCCGGGCGAGACGCTGGCGCTGGTCGGCGAGTCCGGCTGCGGCAAGTCGACCACCGGCCGCACCATCATGGGGCTGCAGTCCGCCACTTCCGGAACCATCCGTTTCGACGGCGTCGACACCGCGACCCTGGATTCCAACGGTCAGGCCAAGCTGAAGGAGAAGATCCAGTACATCTTCCAGGATCCCTTCGCCTCGCTGAACCCGCGCATGACCGTCGGCTTCAGCGTCGCCGAGCCGATGCTGGTCCATGACTATGTGCCCACCTCCAAGCCGGGCCTGTCGCGCCGCCGCGCCGTTGAGGAGCGTGTGGCCGAACTGCTGACCCAGGTGGGCCTCAAGCCGGAGCATGCGCGCCGCTATCCGCACGAGTTCTCCGGCGGACAGCGCCAGCGCATCTGCATCGCCCGTGCGCTCGCCTGCGATCCCAAGCTGATCATCGCCGACGAGGCGGTGGCGGCGCTCGACGTGTCGATCCAGGCGCAAATCGTCAATCTGCTAATGGAACTCCAGGCGAAGCGCGGCCTGTCCTACCTGTTCATCAGCCACGACATGGCGGTGGTGGAGCGGGTCAGCCACCGCGTCGCCGTCATGTATCTCGGCCAGATCGTCGAACTCGGCCCGCGCCGGGCGGTGTTCGAGAATCCGCAGCACCCCTACACCCGCCGCCTGATGGCGGCGGTACCGATCGCCGATCCCAGCCGCCGCACCCGCGACCTGCGGCTGCTGACCGGCGAGATCCCGAGCCCGATCCGCAGCATCGGCGACGAGCCGGCGGTACAGCCGCTGGTGCCGGTCGGCGAGGACCATTTCGTCGCCCGCCACGCTGTTGGTGGCGATTTCTGAACCAAAAAACAGGGAGTCTACACGTGAACCGCTTCGTCCTTCCGCTTCTCGCCGGCCTGCTCGCCGGCACCGCGCTGGCCGGTCCGGCCTTCGCCGCCAAGGATCTGGTCGTCGGCCTGCCCGACAACATCACCACGCTGGATCCGGCCGACATCAACGACACCCTGTCGCAGTCGGCCAGCCGCACCATGCTGCAGGGCCTGTTCGGCTTCGACAAGGACATGAAGCTGGTCCCGCTGCTGGCGGAGAGCTTCACCGTCAACGACACCGCCACCGAATATACCTACCGCCTGCGCAAGAACGTCACCTTCCATGACGGCACGCCCTTCAACGCCCAGGCGGTGAAGACCAATTTCGACCGCCTCGCCAACCCGGCCAACCGGCTGAAGCGCCAGAGCCTGCTGGCGATGCTGGCCGAGACGGTGGTGGTCGACGACTACACCATCACGCTGAAGCTGGCCCAGCCCTTCGGCGCGCTGAACAACAACCTCGCCCACCCGGGGGCGATGATCCACAGCCCGAAGGCGCTGGAGACCTACGGCAAGGAGATCGGCCGCCACCCGGTCGGCACCGGCCCCTACAAGTTCGTCAGCTGGGAAGCGGACACGCTGAAGGTCGAGAAGAACGACAAGTACTGGAAGCCGGGCCTGCCGAAGATCGACCACGTCACGCTGAAGAGCGTGCCGGAGAACGGCAGCCGCATCGCCATGCTCCAGACCAACGAGGCGCAGTTCATCTATCCGCTGCCGTCCGAGATGGTGAAGATGGTGGAGGCCAACAACCAGCTGGAACTGATCGACGCGCCGTCGATCGTCGCCCGCTACGTGGCGCTCAACACCATGAAGAAGCCGTTCAACGACCCGCGCGTCCGTCAGGCGCTGAACTACGCCATCGACAAGAACGCCTACGCCAAGGTGGTCTATCGCGGCTATGCCGGCCCGCTGGATTCGGCGATCCCGTCCAAGCTGGGCTTCCATGTCACCCAGCCCAACCAGTACACCTATGACCTTGCCAAGGCGAAGGCGCTGCTGGCCGAGGCCGGTTATCCGAACGGCTTCGAGGCCGAGATGTTCGGCCGCAACAGCACCAACTTCATCCGCGGCATGCAGTTTGTGCAGCAGCAGCTGTCGCAGATCGGCGTCAAGCTGACCGTCACGCCGCTTGAATCCGGCGTCGAGACCGCCCGCATCTGGAGCGTCGAGAAGCCGGAGGATGCGACCGTCCAGATGAACTACAGCGGCTGGTCGGCCTCGACCGGCGACGCCGACTGGGGGCTGCGTCCGCTGCTGTGGGGCAAGGGCTTCCCGCCGAAGTTCTACAACGTCGCCTACTACAAGAACGACACGGTCGACACCGCCATCGAGGCCGGCATCGCCACCGCCGACGACGCCAAGCGCGCCGAGGCCTACCGCGTCGCCCAGGAGCAGATCTGGAAGGACGCGCCCTGGATCTTCCTCGGCGTCGAGAATCTGCTGGCCGGCAAGTCGAAGAAGCTGACCGGCTTCTACTACGTCGCCGACGGCGGCCTGCAGATGGAAGAGGCCGACCTGCAGTGATGTGAGTGTGAAATGCCCTCTCCCCAGGGGGAGAGGGCATCTTTTCTCTGCCTACCCAGGACCTCTGCCTCATGCTGAAATATCTCGTCGGCCGTATTGCCGGCATCCTGCCGGTTCTGCTGGTGATCTCCGTCTTCGTCTTCGGCTTCGTCCATCTGCTGCCGGGCGATCCGGCGCGGCTGGTCGCCGGGCCGGATGCGACCCAGCGCGACGTCGAACTGGTGCGCCAGGATCTCGGCCTCGACCAGCCGCTGTGGGTGCAGTATGGCCGCTTCCTCGGCAATGCGGTGCAGGGCGAGTTCGGGCGGTCGATGAAGTCGAAGCGGCCGGTGTCGCAGGAGATCGGCGAACGCTTCATGCCGACCCTCTACCTCACCGTGGTCGCCATGGTGTGGGCGACGCTGGCCGGGCTGCTGATTGGCGTTGCCTCCGCCACCAGGCGCGGACGCTGGCAGGACCATGTCGGCATGGTGGTGGCGGTGTCGGGCATCGCCTTTCCGTCCTTCTGGCTCGGCCTTCTGATGATCGACCTGTTCTCGGTCAAGCTCGGCTGGCTGCCGACCAGCGGTTACGGGACGTGGCAGCATTACGTCATGCCGTCGCTGACGCTCGGCCTCGGCGTTGCCGCGGTGATGGCGCGCTTCACCCGCTCCGCCTTCATCGAGATCGCGCGCGAGGATTACGTCCGCACCGCGCGGGCCAAGGGCGTGCCGGCGCGGCTGGTGGTGTGGAAGCACACGCTGCGCAACGCGCTGATCCCGATCATCACCATGGTCGGTCTGCAGTTCGGCTTCCTGCTCGGCGGGTCCATCGTGGTCGAGACGGTGTTCTCCTGGCCGGGGCTGGGCCGGCTGCTGGTCGATAGCGTCAATTACCGCGACTACACCGTCATCCAGGCGGAGATCCTGCTGTTCTCGCTGGAGTTCATCATCATCAACCTGCTGGTCGACGTGCTGTACGCCCTCGCCAACCCCGAGATTCGCTACTCATGACCACGACAGACGCAACCGGCGTGGCCGCCGCCGCCACTCACGAAGCCGTCCGCTCGCCGCTGCGCGAGTTCTGGCGCAAGTTCCGGCGCAACCGCACCGCCATGGCGGCCGGTTTCTGTTTGCTGGCGCTGGTGCTGGCCGCCGCCGCCGCCCCCTGGATCGCCCCCTTCGACCCCGCGGCCTTCGATTACGACCGCATCCTGGAAGGACCGTCGGCGGGCCATTGGGCCGGCACCGACGCCTATGGCCGCGACATCCTGAGCCGCATCCTGTGGGGGGCCCGCATCTCGCTGTCGGTCGGGCTGCTGTCGGTCCTGCTCGGCGGGGGGGCCGGCGTGGCGCTGGGGCTGATCGCCGGCTTCCGCGGCGGCTGGATCGACAGCCTCATCATGCGCGTCTGCGACGTGCTGCTGGCCTTCCCCGGCATCCTGCTGGCCATCGGCATCGTCGCCGTCCTCGGGCCGGGGGTCGAGAATGTCATCTATGGGGTGGCGATCTTCAGCGTCCCCGTCTTCGCCCGTCTGGTGCGCGGCAGCACGCTGTCGCTGAAGCGGGCCGTCTATGTCGACGCCGCCCGCGCCATCGGCGTGCGCGACCGGCTGCTGATGGTCCGCCACATCCTGCCGGGCACGCTGCCCAGCGTGATCGTCTATGTCTCCATGCGCATCGGCACCTCGATCCTGACGGCGGCGAGCCTCAGCTTCATCGGTCTGGGCGCCCAGCCGCCCAGCCCGGAATGGGGCGCCATGCTGGCCGACGGGCGCAGCTATATCGGCGTTGCCAGCCACGTCACCTTCTATCCCGGCCTTGCCATCTTCCTGACGGTGCTGGCCTTCAATTTGCTCGGCGACGGATTGCGCGATGCCCTCGACCCGAAGCTCCGCTGAAGGCGGCAAGCGCGCGCGGGCTCTCGGGCTCGCCTGCGGCCGGCTGACGCCGGGGCCGCGCAACGCCATCACCGACGTGCCGGGCGTGCGCGTCGGCCATGTCACGCTGGATGAGAATACGTTCCAAGGGGGGGCCATCCAGACCGGCGTCACCGCCATCCTGCCCCATGCCGGCAACCTCTACCGCGACAAGCCCGTCGCTGCCGCCGAGGTGCTGAACGGCTTCGGCAAGAGCGTCGGGCTGATGCAGGTGGAGGAACTTGGCGCTCTGGAAACGCCGATCCTGCTGACCAACACCCTGTCGGTCGGCACCGCCGCCACGGCGCTGGTCCGCCACGCAATCGCCGCCAACCCCGACATCGGCCGCACCACCGCCACCGTCAATCCGCTGGTGATGGAGTGCAACGACGGCCCGCTGAACGACATCCAGGCCCTGGCGGTGACCGAGGCCCATGCCGCCGCCGCCCTCGCCGCCGCACTGGCTGAACAGGACGGCGCGGAGGTCGCGGTCGGCTCGGTCGGGGCCGGTCGCGGCATGTCCTGCTTCGGCTTCAAGGGCGGCATCGGCACGTCGTCGCGCCGGCTCAAGCTGGACGGCAAGCGCCATCACCTGGGCGTGCTGGTGCTGGCGAATTTCGGCCGGCCGGGGGAGCTGCGCCTGCCCGACGGCCGCCGCGTCGCCCCGCCGGCAAAGGACGATGCGCCGGAGAAGGGCTCCGTCATCGTCATCGCCGCCACCGACGTGCCGCTCGACCATCGCCAGCTGCGCCGGGTGATCCGCCGCGCCGGGGTCGGGCTGGCACGGGTGGGATCCTTCTGGGGCCATGGCAGCGGCGACATCGCGCTGGGCTTCACCACCGCCAATCGCATCGACCATGACGAGCGGGCCGACCTCCTCCCCCTGCGCATGCTGAACGAGCGCCGCATCGACGCCCTGTTCGAGGCGATGGCCGATGCGACGCAGGAAGCCGTTCTCGACGCGCTGGCCGCCGCCATGCCGGTGGTCGGCCGCGACGGCGCCACGCGTCCCTGCCTGTCCGACCTGCTGACCTCCGGGAGCACAGAGTGAAGATCTACATCTCCGCCGACATCGAAGGGGTGGCGGGCGTCGTCTCCCAGCAGCAGGTGACGCAGGGCAATCCTGAATATGAGCGCGCCCGCCGCCTGATGACCGCCGAGGTCAACGCCGCCATCGAAGGCGCGCTGGAGGCCGGGGCAAGCGAAATCCTGGTGAACGACAGCCACGGCCCGATGGTCAATTTGCTGCCGGACGAGCTGCATCCGGCCGCCGAGCTGATCCTGGGCCGCCCCAAGCCGATCGGCATGTTCGCCGGGCTGGAGCCGGACGCCGCCGGGGTGATGTGCGTCGGCTTCCACAGCTCGGCGCGCCAGTACGGCATCCTTGCCCACACCACCAACAGCTTCGCCTTCGGCCGCGTCCGGGTGAACGGGCTGGAACTGGGGGAGGCCGGCAATTACGGCGCCTATGCCGGCGAGATCGGCGTGCCGGTGATCCTGCTGAGCGGCGACGACCGCTTCGCCGCCGAGATGGCGCCGCTGTTCCCGGAGTCCGAACGGGTGGTGGTCAAGCAGGCGCTTGGCCAGCGCGCCGCCCGCTCGGTTGCGCCGTCGGTCGCCCGCGACCGCATCCGCGAGGCGTCGGCCCGCGCCGTCCGCCGGGCCGCGACCGTCCCGCCCTTCCGCGTCCCGCCGCAAGCCGATGGCGCGCCCTACCGGCTGGAGATCGAGATGAACGGCCCGGCGCTGGCCGATCTGGCGTCGTTGATCCCCGTTTCGGAGCGCCTCGATCCCGTCACCATCCGACTGCCGGCCGACAGCATGGCCGGCGTGCTCGGCTGGATCAACACCCTGTCGGCCATGTCGGCCGCCCTGCGCTGAGAGCCGCACCCATGACCTTCACCGAACCGCAGCCCTTCGCGCTGGCCATCCATGGCGGCGCCGGCACCATCAAGCGCAGCGCCCTGACCCCGGTGCTGACCGAGGGCTATCATGCCGGCCTGCGCCGGGCGCTCACCGCCGGGCACGAGGTGCTGGCCGACGGCGGCAGCGCGCTCGACGCCGTCACCGCCGCCGTCATGGCGCTGGAGGACGAGCCGCTGTTCAACGCCGGCCGCGGCGCCGTCTTCACCGCCGAGGGCGTGCAGGAGATGGATGCCGCCATCATGGACGGCCGCGACCGCGGCGCCGGTGCGGTGGCCGGCCTGTTCGGCCCGCGCAACCCCATCCTCGCCGCCCGTGCGGTGATGGAGCACAGCGAGCATGTCCTGCTGATCGGCGAGGGCGCACTGGATCTCTGCCGCCGCCAGGGTCTGGCGATGGAGGAAGGCCCGTATTTCTTCACCCAGCCGCGCTGGGACGCCCTCCAGGCCGAGCTGGAGCGCCGCCGCTCCGGCACCCCAGATGACGGTGACGAGCAGCGCCGCCACGGCACCGTCGGCGCCGTCGCCCGCGACCGCGACGGCAACCTCGCCGCCGCGACCTCCACCGGCGGCATGACCGCCAAGGCCAAGGGCCGCGTCGGCGACAGCCCGGTGATCGGCGCCGGCACCTTCGCCGACAACATCACCTGCGCCGTCTCCGCCACCGGCCACGGCGAGCATTTCATCCGCCGCTGCGCCGCCCATGAGATCGACGCCCGCATGCGCTGGGCCGGCCAGAGCTTGGAGCGCGCCGCCGGCGACGTGGTGGCGGAGCTGGGGGTGATCGGCGGCTCCGGCGGTCTGGTCGCCATCGATCGCGATGGCCGGATGGCGCTGCCCTTCAACTGTTCCGGCATGTATCGCGGCGCCATCGGTCCGGAGGGGCTGCCGATGACGGCGATCCACCGCGAGGGCTATCGGATCGGCTGAACCTCCGGTCCCGCCGGCCTTGCCGATGGGGCGGGGGCGAATGGAACGTTTGAAACGCCGTGAAACGCTTTTCCGGGGTGTGTTCACTGTTTCATCCGTCCACCGCCCCGCCTTTCCCGTGCAAAGCCGGGAAAGGCGGCGGCAGGCCAGCCCAGCGGATCTGGGATCGGTAGGAGACGCCAGCAGAAGAGTTGGGGGCAGGGGAGTTGGAGGCATGGGACGGCTTCGGGAGTGGCGGCGCGGGGCCTCCATTCTGATCGTGGGGCCGGGATCGCGGTAGGATAATTTTCATATCCCGCACTGCCGCCGGGGCGTTCACCGATGCCGCGATCCTGCTACAATCCCCGCCCGGCCGCGGCCTGATGGCCGGGCTGCGTTGGCGAAGGAGCGACGGTGGGTTACATCTGGATCATTGGGCTGCATGTCACGGCGGTGACGGTGTGGATCGCGGGAATGTCCGTCGCCGCCATTCTGATCAGCGCGCTGGACCCGGCGACCGCCGCCGAACCGGGACCGGCCCGCCTGCTGCGCGCCGCCGCCCGCTGGGACCGCCGCGTCACCTCCCCGGCGATGGGGCTCGCCTGGATCCTTGGCATCACGCTGGTGGTGGTCGGCGGCTGGGGCTTCGAGCCATGGCTGGTGGCGAAGGTGATCATCGTCACCGCCCTGTCCGCCCTGCACGGCAAGCTCGCCGCCGGGCTGCGCCGGCTGGGCGAGGCGGCGCCTGAGTCGGGTGTCCGGACGGTGTCGCCGCTGCTGCGCTTCTCCCCGCTGGCGGTGATCGCCGGGGCCATCGCCATCGTGACGCTGGTGGTGGTGAAGCCCTATTGAGCCGCCCCGGCCAGCGGACCGGAGCATTTCCCGGCCCGCCGGACGGGCGCTGGCCCCCGGTCAGTCCTCGACCGGGAGCAGGTGGGGGTTCCAGACGACCTCCCACAGATGCCCGTCCGGATCGCGGAAATATCCGGCATAGCCGCCATAGAAGGTGTCCTGCGGCGACTTGACGATCTCGGCGCCGGCCCGTCCCGCCGCCGCCATCAGGTCGTCCACCTCGCTCCTCAGCATGACATTGTGCCCGATGGTGACGGCGGTGGAACTGACGGGAGTCTTGGCCAGGCCGGTGTCGTGGCAGATGTCGTCCTGTGCCCAGATCGCCAGCTTCAGTCCGCCGGACAGGTCGAAGAAGGCGACCGCGCCATGCTCGAACTCGCGGCCGACGATACCGTCGGTGGGCAGGCCGAGGCCATCGCGATAGAAGGCGAGCGCCCGGTCGAGATCGGCGACGCCCAGCGTCAGAACGGAAATTCTCGGCTTCATGTCCGCTTTCATGTCCATGTCCCTGCTATCGGCGCCTGCGTCTTGCACGCGCCCTGATAGTCTTGGGCCGTTGCCCCCGGGCTGTTCCCTTGGGCAACGGAAGGACCCGCTCGGCGGGGGCCGGGCCAACCGTCCCGAACCTGACCTGTTTCAGACGGTGGGATCCTAGGCCCTGGGCGGAGGGCGGTCAAGAACGGCGCCCTTCGAAGCCGGGCCTATCGCCATCGTGACATGTGTGGTGGTAAAATCTTGCCCGGCAGGACAGAGCCCCGGACCGGAACCGGTTTCAGCGCGAAAGGACAAGCCATGACCGTCGCCAAGACCACGATCTGCCTCTGGTACGACAAGGACGCCGAAGCCGCCGCCCGCTTCTACGCCGCGACCTTCCCCGACAGCGCGGTGACCGCCGTCCACCACGCCCCCGCCGACTACCCGTCCGGCAAGGCGGGCGACGTTCTGACGGTCGAGTTCACCGTCGCCGGCCTCCCCTGCCTCGGCCTGAATGGCGGCCCGGCCTTCAAGCATAGCGAAGCCTTCTCGTTCCAGATCGCCACCGACGACCAGGAGGAGACCGACCGCTATTGGACCGCCATCGTCGGCAACGGCGGCCAGGAGAGCGCCTGCGGCTGGTGCAAGGACCGCTGGGGCATCTCCTGGCAGATCACGCCCCGCGTGCTGACGGATGCGCTGGCGGCGGGCGGGGAGGAGGCCAAGCGGGCCTTCGAGGCGATGATGGGGATGACGAAGATCGACGTGGCGGCAATTGAGGCGGCTCGGAGGGGGTGAGGGGCTTATGGGACACATCTGCACAATAGTACGATAGATTTCTGAAATACTAACCAAAGGCTGCACTAGTTGGCCATTTGTGAAGCGATATCCATCATTCTATGGCCTTCTCGATGTGACAGAATATGTTTGACATGAATTATCCCAGACGGGTAATATAATTTGTTTTTATTGATGATTTACCAGTTGATGGCCTTTTTCATCATGCTTTGGAGCCCAAGATTTTTTAGTTTTAGCGCAATCGTTGAGGATTGGTCGAGCGCACCTTTTCGATGGAGAGCATCATTGTAGACAACCCCTAGCAAAAGACAGACTTCCGGCACCGCAACGCCAATACTTTCAGCAAACTCAAGTTTTTTAGCAGTTCCATTGCAATTTAATAGAAACGTATCTTGGTTGGCCTGCTCTTGTATCTTCTCATAAGCACAGCGCTCGATCTGCACCCGAACGTAGGCGCACACTGCGAAGGGATCATAGCTTCCAATCCCTGTCACACACTTATCCCATTCACCTTTTAGAAAGTTATAGAATTCGTGACTTTTTCCATTTCGCTTCGGCAGCCCAAAATTAGCGTTAAAAATTTCTGACAAATCATATTCATTTGGATAATAGTGGAGGAAGTATCGAGATATTTCATTTGCCCAAATAGGATTATCTCTATCTGAAATCACCTTGCGCATCGTGTCCGTAACTTTTTGGGGCGTATTAGCAAGATAGATAGTTTGTTGCTTCTTGAGTGCGTATCCTTTGAAGTAAAGTGGATCTAAATGAGTAAGAAGGCAGATGTAAACTTCTCGACCTTCCTCTTTATAATAATCTATCATTTTGCTTAAGAAATATTGAGCGACAATTATATTCGCGTCATCCAGATAATCAAAAACTTCATCTATTACGAAAATGCATGGCTTTTTAGATGTCGTTTCGCGCGTTCGTAGCAAGTTACAACCAAAGTACAAAAGATCGCGTTGTCCGTTAGAGAGAGATGCGGCATCCGGGAAATTAATAATAACGCGCCCTCGAGTTTCTTTTACAGAGGCCGATACCCAAGCTCCATTTATATCACTGATAAAGTCCTTAATTGAGCGAATTCTCATCGAGTATATCGCATACTGAAGCCATTTTTTTAAATTTGATTTATCTGATTCATGCAAATCCATTAACTGGTAGCAGATTATAATATTATCAAGCCAGGAATTGCTTTGGATAGAATTGGAAACGATTTCGGAAATCAATTTGATATGCGGAGAACTATTTACACTTGCACCGAATCTTGTTTTTGCTACGGCGTTAATAGAAGCCTTCGTCCCGTTAGTATTTTTAACAAAATCAATTATTTCATTTAGCAAATCCAAGGATCTTTTTTGAGCCAATTTTCCAATATTTGAAAATGATTCAAACAAATTATTTTTCAAAATATCATTATCGCAACGATTGATGATATTGGGAACCACTTTCGAGTTTATACCGAAAAGCGACTTGTACTTTTCAATATCATAATTCAGGTTTTCTTTCTGAAATACTGGGCCTAAGTCTAGATCCGGTATTTCCATATAAGGTTTGGCAACGGTATACCCGTTTATTTTTGGCAGTTTTGCTTTTGGCTCGACATTTGATTTTACAACATGCACATCAAATTGTCTAGAAATATCATTTTTATTATCATCAGCTTCAAGAAGATGACCATTAAACTCTATTATGAGCTTTGATTTTGCAAATTCTTGTTGTTTATGCTTGTGTTTTTCGTCAACTTTTAAAGTATTTCCTCTCGCGCAATTAAAAGCCGTAGAGATGCTACTTTTCCCAAAGCCATTTGGAGCAACTAGGATGTTAGTGCAATTAGGCCGGAGAGAGATGTTTAGCGTCACATTCTCAAAGCCACGAATATTTTCAATGCAAATTTTGGAGATCGCCATAATTCACTCTTTGAAACATTGGAACGGACGAACAGAATATTCTGTTAACTAAATCTTAAGGCGATAAATCACATTCATGCCTCCGCAAAACGACTGCTGCCAAACCTTACCGTCAGAAACGTCGTTTGGCGACAGTCTTTTGCGCTTGTAGAAACGTCTACTTCTGGTACGCTCTTCTCATTCCACCCTCACATCATCCCGGATGCACGCTACCGAATGGACAGGCGCCACTTCCCGCAACTCCCGTTCCGCCGGCTTCACGCAGACGGGTAGCGCGAACGGACAACGGGTGCGGAAGACGTAGCCCGGACAGCGGGTTCATCGGGCTCGGCGCGTCGGGGGCCGGGTTGGGGGCGGCAGACAGCAGGGCCATGGTGTAGGGGGGCGGACGCTCGTAGAGGGAATCGTTCGGCGCGACCTCCATCAGGCGGCCGAGATCCATCACCGCCACCCGATCGCTGATGTAGCGCACCACCGCCAGATCAGGGGCGATGAACAGCACCGCCAGCCCCAGCTCGCGCTGCAGGTTGACCACCTGCGCCTGCACCGAGACGTCGAGCGCTGATACCGGCTCGCTCTCCACGATCAAGTCGGGCTCACCGCCCCTTCGCGCCCCAGCCCTCCCGCTTGGCGAAGACCCGGCTGACCTCGTCCATGTGCTCCGTGCCCCAGGAACAGAGCGGCACCAGCGCCTCGGCCAGGCTGTGGCCCAGCGGGGTCAGGCTGTAGTCCACCCGCGGGGGGATTTCCTTGTAGTCGGTCCGCTTCACCAGCCCGTCGCTTTCCAGTTCCTTGAGCTGCTGGATCAGCATCTTGTCGCTGACGTCGCGGATCGCCCGCCGGAGTTCGCCATAGCGGTAGGGGCCGCCCTGGGCCAGGAAATACAGGATCAGCGGCTTCCACTTGGCGGCGATGATCCGCAGCGTCGCGTCGAGGCCGCAGGTGAAGCCGGGCAGGGTCGGGGTGCAGGTCCCCTCCGGCGACGCGGTCTGCGGCGGCGGGGAGGGGACCGAAGGATCAGTCTTGGTTTTCGAGGCTGTCATTTTCCGGGCCGTCATTTTCTGGGGCACTTACAAAAAGGTGCATACTTGTCCATAGGTGGGTGGCTCGCCAGTTCAGTGCAACCTCAACCAGGGAGCACATCATGAGCAGGCTACAGGGCAAGACCGCGGTGGTGACCGGCGGCGGCAGCGGCATCGGCTTGGGTGCGGCCAAGCGCTTCATCGAGGAAGGGGCGTTCGTCTACCTCTTCGGCCGCAGGCAGGAGGCGCTCGACGCCGCCGTGGCGCGGCTGGGGGCTTCGGCGCGGGCGGTCAGGGGATCGGTCACCGACCTGTCCGACCTCGACCGGCTGTACGACACGGTGAAGGCCGAACGGGGCGGGCTCGACATCCTGTTCGCCAATGCCGGGACGGGATCGTTCGCGCCGCTCGGGCAGATCACGCCCGAGCATTACGACCAGATTTTCGGCGTCAATGTGAAGGGGCTGGTCTTCACGGTGCAGAAGGCCCTGCCGCTGATGAAGGCGGGGTCCTCGATCATCCTGACCGGGTCGAGCGCGGGGGTGATGGGGACGCCGCAATTCAGCATCTACAGCGCGACCAAGGCGGCGATCCGCAATCTGGCGCGCAGTTGGGCGCTGGACCTGCGCGGCACCGGCATCCGCGTCAACGTGCTGTCGCCCGGGCCGACCAGGACGGAGCTGGCGCTGGAGGTCGTGGGCGAGGAGGCCATGGACGCGCTCGGCAGCACCACGCCCATCGGCCGCATCGGCGACCCTTCGGAATCCGGCGCGGTGGCGGCGTTCCTGGCCTCCGCCGACAGCAGCTTCATGACCGGCGGCGAAGTCTTCGTCGACGGCGGGTTGGCGCAGGTCTGACGGCTTGAGCGTCTGACCGTCCGGGCGTGGGGGCTTCGACGACCGGGATCGACGCCCCCACCCCAATCATGCCCTGGTCGCCATCCCCGCCCCCACATCATCCCGGATGCACGCCACCGAATGCCCCGGTGCCACCTCGCGCAGCGTCCGGGCTTCCGGCTCCGCGCAGGCCGGCAGGGCGAAGGGGCAGCGGGTGCGGAAGACGCAGCCGGACGGCGGGTTCATCGGGCTCGGCACGTCGCCATCCAGCAGCATGCGGGTCTTCGGCGCGTCGGGGTCCGGGTCGGGGGCGGCCGACAGCAAGGCCATGGTGTAGGGGTGGCGCGGGCGCTCGTACAGGGAATCGCTCGGCGCGATCTCCATCAGGCGGCCGAGATACATCACCGCCACCCGGTCGCTGATGTAGCGCACCACCGCCAGATCATGGGCGATGAACAGCACCGCCAGCCCCAGCTCGCGCTGCAAGTCGCCCAGCAGGTTGACCACCTGCGCCTGCACCGAGACGTCGAGCGCCGAGACCGGCTCGTCCGCGACGATGAAGTCGGGTTCAACCGCGAGCGCGCGGGCGATGCCGATGCGCTGGCGCTGGCCGCCGGAGAATTCGTGCGGGAAGCGGTCCATGGCGTCGGCGGTCAGGCCGACCTTCTCCAGCAGCGCGGCGATCCGGTCGCGGCGGTCGGCGCGGGTGCCGATGTTGTGGATCACCAGCGCCTCGCCGATCACGTCGCGCACGCGCTGGCGCGGGTCGAGGCTGGCATAGGGGTCCTGGAAGACGATCTGCATGCGGCGGCGCTGCGCCCGCATCTCCGCCGTCGGCAGACCGATGATCTCCTGTCCGTTGAAGCGGATGGAGCCGCCGGTCGGCTCGATCAGCCGCAGGATGCTGCGCCCGGCGGTGGTCTTGCCCGATCCGGATTCGCCGACCAGCCCCAGCACCTCGCCGCGGTTCAGGTCGAAGGACAAATCGTCCACCGCCTTCACCCAGCCGACCGGCCGTTGCA
This sequence comes from Azospirillum lipoferum, assembly GCF_024170005.1. Lineage (GTDB taxonomy): Bacteria > Pseudomonadota > Alphaproteobacteria > Azospirillales > Azospirillaceae > Azospirillum > Azospirillum lipoferum. Next base: position 34,646 of record NZ_JALJXJ010000023.1, on the reverse strand, counting down.
GCAGCCCGCCGCGCACCGGAAAGCGCTTCTCCAGATTGCGGACGCTCAGCAGGGGCTGTTCGGTAGCAGTCACGGCACTCATTGCACGTCTCTCCAGCGGCGGCAGCGGGCGGAATGGTCGGGGCCGACCGGCTCCAGCACCGGCTCCGCGGCGAGGCAGGCGGGTTCGGCCAGCGCGCAGCGCGGGGCGAAGGTGCAGCCGGCCGGGCGGTTCACCGGGCTCGGCACGCTGCCGGGGATGGCGTACAGCCGGCCGCCGTCGCCGCGGCGCTGGCCCAGATGCGGCATGCAGGCCAGCAGCCCGCGGGTGTAGGGGTGCTTCGGCGATTTCAGCAGGGAGCGGACATCGCCCTCCTCGACGATGCGGCCGGCATACATCACCACCACCCGGTGCGCCACCTCCGCCACCACGCCCAGATTGTGGGTGATGAACAGGATCGAGGTGCCGGTCTCCTCCTGAAGCCGCCGCATCAGGTCGAGGATCTGCGCCTGGATGGTCACGTCCAGCGCGGTGGTCGGCTCGTCGGCGATCAGCAGGGTGGGGCGGCAGGCCAGCGCCATGGCGATCATCACGCGCTGGCGCATGCCGCCCGACATCTGGTGCGGATACTCGTCGAGCCGCCGCTCCGCCGCCGGGATGCCGACCTTCTTCAGCATGGCCAGCGCCTCCGCCCGCGCCGCCCGGCGGTCGAGCCCCTGGTGGTAGCGCAGCGCCTCGCCGATCTGATCGCCGACGGTGTAGACCGGGTTCAGCGAGGTCATCGGCTCCTGGAAGATCATGCCGATCTCGTTGCCGCGGACGCTGCGCATCGCCCGCTCGCTGAGGCGGGCGAGGTCGCGCACCTGCCCGTCGCGGCCGCGGAACAGGATCTCGCCGCCAGCGATGATGCCCGGCGGCGTCGGGATCAGCCGCATCGCCGACAGGCTGGTCACCGACTTGCCGCTGCCGGATTCGCCGACGACGGCCAGCGTCTCGTTGCGGCGCACGGCGAAGGACACGCCGTCCACCGCCTTCGACACGCCGGGATCGGCGGTGAAGTGGGTTTGCAGGTTGCGGATGTCGAGCGTGAGGTCAGCGTCCATGACGGGATCCCGGATCTGGAGTCAGCGGGTGCAGCCGCGCGCCGGCACCGGCCAGTCGCCGACGACCTCGCCGTTGCGGGTGATCGCCATGCGGTCGTGCAGGTTGGTCACCACGCAGACATGGTTGGGCAGAATGCGCACGCGGTCGCCGATCTCCGGCTTCGTTTCGCTCTTGCTGAGGTCGACCACCGCATGCTCCTCGTTGACGCGGACGATCACCGCGTCGGGGTAGTCGAGGATCAGGCCGTAGCCTTCGCCGACCGACGGGGCGACGCGGTCGCTCGACAGCGTTTTGCTGCCGCAATCCAGAACGGCGCGGTCGGGGGTGGGGCGGCTGACCACGGTGGCGTGGACATGCACGGCGCACTCGTCCAGCGTCGCCACCCCGGCGCCGACGGTGGCGCGGTCGTGGTAGATGTAGGTGCCGACGCGCAGCTCGGTCACGCCGGGAAGCTCGTGGGTGTCCCAGCAGCCGGGAGTGCCGCCGACCGACACCGTCTCCACTGCGATGCCGGCGCCGTCCAGCAGGGCGCGCGTCTCGGTGACGAAGGGCACGGTGCGGGGGCCGCGCGGATAGGTCATCAGGCCGCGGAAGCGGGTCAGCCCGTTGCCGGCGGCGCGGCGGGCCAGCGTCAGCACCTCGTCCGGGGTCTGCACGCCGCAGCGGCCGTCGCCGCTGTCGAACTCCACCAGGATGCCGATCTCGACGCCGGCCTGCGCGGCGGCTGCCGCCACGGTGTCGAGCGCCACGGCGTTGTCCAGCGCCACCGTCAGCTTGGTCTTGCCGGCCAGCTCGGCCAGCGGCGCCACCTTGGCGGCGCCGACGATGGGGTAGGTCAGCAGGATGTCGGCGCAGCCGGCCTCGGCCATCACCATCGCCTCGCTGATCTTCTGACAGGTGATGCCGACGGCGCCCAGCTCGATCTGGCGCAGCGCGAATTGGGGAAGCTTGTGGGTCTTGATGTGCGGGCGCAGCGCCAACCCGTGCCGGTCGCAGTATGCCTGCATCTTGGTCAGGTTATGCTCGACCCGGTCGAGGTCGATGACGGGGACGGGGGTGTCGAGTTCGTCGACGCGCATGGGACCGCTCCAAAGGCGAAGAGGGAAAGGGCCGACCCCGGCGGTGAAGCCGCGGGATCGGCCGTACGCATAGGATGTTACGCCGTCGGCAGGACGGCGATGCAGTCGATTTCGACCTGGATGTTGTTCAGCTGGCAGCCGATGGTGGTGCGGGCCGGCGGCTCGGTCGGGAAGAATTCCGAATAGAGCGCGTTGTATTCCTGGAAGCGGCCGAGGTCGCTGAGGTAGCTGTTGACCTTCACCACATGGGCGAGGTCGGTGCCGGCGGCCTTCAGGATGATCTCCAGGTTGCGCAGGGTCTGACGCACCTCGCCGGCGAAATCCTCGGGCAGCGCGCCGGTCTCCGGATGGTGCGGCCCCTGGCCCGACACATAGACGAAGCCGTTCGCGACGATGGCGTGGCTGTACTGGCCGGCGGGCTTCGCACCCTTTTCGGCGAAGATCGGCTTGCGGTTGGTCATCGGGTCCTCACTGGTTTTGAAACTCGGTGTCTTGATGGGTCAGGCGCGGGCCAGGGCCTTGCCCGGACGCGCGCCGGTATGCCCGCCGTCCCGCAGGACGAACTGTCCGGCGACGAGCACGTCGGTGATGCCGTGGGGCGGGCGCGTCGGATCCTGGAAGGTCGCGCGGTCCGCCACGTTGGCGGTGAACAGGGTCAGATCGGCCACCATGCCCGGCCGGACCAGCCCGCGGTCGGACAGGCCGAAGCGCTGCGCCGGGACGGCGGTCATGTGACGCACGGTATCCTCCAGTCCCAGCCCGCCTTCGCCCTTGATGGCGCGGGCGAGATAGCGCGGGAAGCTGCCGAAGGCGCGCGGGTGCGGCTTGCCGGTCTCGCGCGGCAGCCCGTCCGACCCCAGCATGTGCAGCGGGTGCGACAGCGCGGTGTCCAGATCGGCCTCGGCCAGCTGGAACATGACGATGTTGGTGCGGCCGCGGTCGGCGCGGATCAGGCGGACCAGCGTGTCGAAGGGCGATTCTTTTGCGACTTCGGCAATTTCGGTCAGAGACAGCCCTTCCAGAGTGCGCAGGTCCGGCTCTCCGACGCCGCCGATGCGGACATTCTCCCAGCCGATCAGGCGGATCTTGGATTCCCAACCGGCGTCGTTTGGCGCCTCACCGTCCTCCACCGCGCGGCGCAGCGCCGCCAGCCCGTCGGGATCGGCCATCCGCGCCAGCAGAGCCTCCACCCCGCCGGCCAGCGCCGAGGGCGGCAGCAGTTGCAGGATGGTGCTGGAGCCGGCCGGGTAGGGGTACATGTCGAAACTGACGTCGGTGCCGCCCTTGCGGGCGATCTCCAACCGCTCCACCGCCCGCGGCAGGCTGCCCCAATAGGGCCGCCCGGCCGCTTGCAGGTGGGAGAGCAGACCGCTCGCCCCGCCCGCCTTCAGCAGATCGAGGAACTCGTCCACCGAGGCGATCAGCCCGCCCTCGTAGGAGCGGACATGGGCGGTCAGCAGGGCGCCATGCTCCGCCACCACCTCCGCCAGCCGCACCAGTTCGGCGCGGTCGGCCCAGGCGCTCGGCGGATAGACGAGGCCGAGCGACAGGCCGTGCGCGCCCTGGCGAAGCTGGTCGGCCAGCAGGGCCGCCATCGCCTCGCGCTCCGGCGCGGTGGCGGCACGGTTCTGCCAGCCCATGACGGCGAGGCGGAGAGCGGCGTGGCCGACCAGCGAGACGAGGTTGATGGCGGTGCCGCGCCCGTCGAGCGCCGCCCGGTAGCCGGCGAAATCGGCGAAGGTCTCCTGATCGGACACCGTGCCCAGCAGATTGCCGAAATGCTCGCGCAAGGGGCCGCTGCTGTCGGGGCTCTGTGGGTAGAGGCCGAAGGAGCAGTTGCCGACCACCACGGTGGTGACGCCCTGCGCCACCTTCTCCGGCCGGCCGGGCTGGCGCAGCTGGATCAAATCGTCGTGGCAATGGGCGTCGATGAAGCCGGGAGCCAGGAAGCGACCCTGCGCCTCCAGCGGTTCGGCGTCGGGTGCGTCCAGCATCGGGCCGACGGCGGCGATGCGTCCGCGCTCCACCAGCACGTCGGCGGGGAACCAGGGGGCGCCGGTGCCGTCGATGACGCGGGCGCCCTTGATGAGGAGGGATGCACTCATCTCGTTTGGCCTTCTGGTCATTTGGCCTTCTGGAGCCGGGGGTCGAGCGCGTCGCGCAGCCCGTCGCCGACGATCTGGAGCGACAGCACGGTCAGGACGATGGCGCAGCCGGGGAACAGGATCAGCCAGTCGGCCTGCTGGAAATACTGCTGGGCGCTGGCGATCATGTTGCCCCAGGTCGGGGTGGTCGGCGGCACGCCGACGCCGAGGAAGGACAGCGCCGCCTCCGTCAGGATGGCGTAGGCGAAGATGAAGGTGGCCTGCACCAGGATCGGCGACATCAGGTTGGGCAGGATGTGCAGGAAGACGATGCGCGGGGTCGACGCGCCGAGCGCCGTCGCCGCCTCGATGAACGGCATCTCGCGCACCACGAGGCAGGCGGCGCGCACAACGCGGGCGACGCGCGGCGTATAGACGATGCCGAGCGCCAGCACGACGTTGTAGAGCGACGGCCCCAGCGCCGCCATGAAGGCGATGGCGAGCAGGATGTCCGGGAAGGCCATCAGCGCGTCGGTCAGCCGCATCAGCACGCCGTCGAGCGGCCGGATATAGCCGGCGGCCAGCCCCAGCAGCGTGCCGAGCAGCGTCGCCACCACCACGACCAGCAGGCCGACCAGCAGCGACAGCCGGGCGCCCAGCATCACGCGGGACAGCACGTCGCGGCCATATTCGTCGGTGCCGAACCAGTGGGCGGCGGTCGGCGGCTTCAGCCGGCCGAGGATGTCCATCTTCATCGGGTTGAAGGGAGTGATCCACGGCGCCAGCAGCGCCACCGCCAGGATCGCCAGCATGACCAGGAAGGACAGCACCACCAGCCGGCGGCGGAACAGCTGGCGCAGCAGCAGGGCGGCCGGCGACCGGCTGTTCCCGGCCTTTGCGGAAGAGGGAAGGGGAACGGCGCCGTGACCGGCGGGGACGCTTGCCATGGAAACCCTCCCTCTCAATAACGGACCCGCGGATCGACCACGGCGTAGAGCAGGTCGACCGTCAGGTTGATCAGCACATAGATGGCGGACACCACCAGCAGGGCACCCTGGATCACCGGATAGTCGCGGCGCAGCACGGCCGAGACGATCAGGTTGCCGACGCCGGGCAGACCGAACACGGTTTCCGTCACGATGGCGCCGGCGATCATCACCGCGGTGGTCAGGCCGATCACCGTCAGGATCGGGATCATCGCGTTGCGCAGCGCATGCTTCAGCACGACGACCAGCGGCGGCAGCCCCTTGGCCCGCGCGGTGCGGACGTAATCGTGGCTCATCACGTCCAGCATGCTGGTGCGGGTGAAGCGCAGGATCAGCGCCGAGTTGGGGATGCCGAGGGCGATGGCCGGCAGCACCAGATGGCGCATCCGCTCGATCAGGTCGGCATCGGGCGGACCGTAGCCGGCGACCGGGAACCAGGCATGGTCGACCGCCAGATACTTGATCAGCGTCAGGCCGATCCAGAAGCTGGGAATGCTGGCCGCCAGCATGGCGAGCCCGACCGCGGTCTGGTCGACCAGTCCGCCGCGCTTGGCCGCCGAAAGGATGCCGACCGGCACGCCGATCAGCATGGCGATGCCCACCGACATCATGGTCAGCAGCCCGGTCAGCTCCGACCGTTCGGCCAGCGCCTGCGCCACCGGACGGTTGAGGAAGATGGACTCGCCCAAGTCGAAGCGGACGATCTGCCCGAGATAGAGCAGGAACTGCGTCAGCAGCGGTTCGTCGAGCCCGAGCCGGCCGCGCAGCGCCGCGATGTCCTCCGGCGTGGCGGAGGACCCCAGCATGACGGCGGCAGGATCGCCCGGCACGACGCGGGCGATCAAAAAGACCACCATGGCGACGAGCAGCATGACGACCATCATGCCGGCGAACCGGCGGACGATGTAAACGAGCATGGTTGCGGTCCCGTAAGCAATCCCCTCTCCCCCCCGGGGAGAGGGTTAGGGTGAGGGGGACGCGCGGCGAGGATTTACAAGAATTGAGACGCTCTGATCGGCCCCCAATCCACCCAATGCATCCCCCTCACCCCGACCCTCTCCCCGGGGGGAGAGGGGGTATTCGGGAGAGGGGGACTCCCTCAGCCCTTCAGGTCGGTGTTCCAGAAGAACGGCCAGGGCGTCGGGGTGTAGCCGGTCAGCTTGTCGCTGCTGGCGGCGAGGTTGTAGAACTCGCCGACCTTGATGCTCGGCACCTCGCTGTAGAACAGCGACTGCAAGGTCACCCACTTGGCCTTGCGGGCGGCCGGGTCCATCTCGCGGTTGAAGGCGGCCAGCGCCTCGCGCTTGGCCGGGCTGTCCCACCAGCCGGGATAGCTCGGGTTCAGCACCGTGATCAGCGACGGTTCCGGCACGAAGGTGTGGTAGGTGAAGAAGGCGTCCCACCCCTTGTCGTCGCCCCGGCGCTGCAACAGGGTCGCCCAGTCCAGCACCTGAAGATCGACCTTGAAGCCGGCGAGTTCGAGCTGGGCCTGCGCCACCATGCTCATCTTGTACAGGAACTCGTACTGCACCGAGGTCATGATGCGGATCGGCTCGCCCTTGTAGCCGGCGGCCTTCAGCAACTCCGCTGCCTTGCCGGACGCATGGTCGGCGTAGGGCTTGGCGCTGGCCGCGTCGTAATAGGGCGTGCCCTGGGCGTAGATCGACCCCTCCGCCTGGACGAATTCGGGGTCGCCGAAGCCGGCCAGCAGCATGTCGTTCGGCTCCAGCGCCGCCAGGACCGCCTGACGGACCTTCGGGTTCGCCATCACGCCGGTTTTGGTATTCATGATCATCAGCGGGAAGCCGAAGGGCTTGACGATCACGGGCTTGACGCCGGCCGCGCCCTTGATGCGCGGCAGGGTTTCCGCCGGCAGGCTGTCGGCGAACTGGTACTGGCCGGCCAGCACGCCCGACACACGGGTGGCGGCATTCGGCACCGGGACGAAGCGCACCTCGCCGATGTTGGCCTTGCGGCTGCCGGCATAGCCGCTGGGCGTGCCGGCGGGGGAGGCGTAGCCGTCGTGGCGCACCAGCCGGATATACTGGTCGGGCTTGTGCTCCAACAGCTTGTAGGGGCCGGTGCCGATGAGCGACTTCAGGGCGCCCGGCCCGTCGATCACCGATTTCGGCACGATGGCCGCCGCACCGTTGTTCATCGCCAGCAGGGCGGTCAGCGGCGCGAAGGGCTCCTTCAGCGCGATGACGACGGCGTCCGCACCCTTGGCGGCGATGCTCTCCACAAGCGGGGCGACGGTCTTGCCGCGCGGCGAGGCCTTGGTCCAGTGATCCAGCGAGGCGACCACGTCGTCCGCCGTGACGGTGCTGCCGTCATGGAAGGTGACGCCGCTGCGCAACGGGATGGTGTAGGTCTTGCCGTCCGCCGACACCTGCGGCAGGGCCGACGCCACCAGCGGGGCCAGCTTCCAGTCGCCGTCGAAGGTGAACAGCGTCTCGAACATGTGCTGGGTGATGATGCTGACGAGGTCGGAGGTGGTGCCGACCGGGTCCAGCGTCGGCGGCTCGCCGATGGTGGCGACCGTGACCACCGAAGCGCCACCCTGCTGGGCCTGTGCCGGGGTAGTCCAAGTTCCCAAAATGCCAGTCGAAAGTCCGCCGGCGGCCAGCGTCGTGCCAAGGGCGGTGTTGAACAGACGTCGCGTGATCCCTGTCATTTCTGCCTCCCGAACCGTTTGTCCGAAATATCGGACGTCGGTCTTGTATTCCAGACAAGCGAACGGTATATCGGACAAAGACCGCTGGCAAGCCGAAAATCCGCGTGGTAATCGGTGGTGCGACGACCAAGGAGCGTGGATCAGATGACGGGCGATGGCGTGGCGGAGAAGCAGGTTACGGAAAAGTCGACGGGCCGTGCCCGCGGCATCGACCGCGTCATCGCGCTGATGGAGCATCTGCACGACCGGCGCGCGCCCACGCGCATCGCCGACATCGCCCGCGACACCGGCACCCCACGCTCCACCATGTACGAGCTGGTCAACACGCTGGTCGAGGCGCGCTGGCTGGAGCTGCGCGACGGCGACGGCACGGTCTATTTCGGGCCGGCGATGCATTACTACGGCAGCGATTACCTCGACAGTGTCGACCTGATCCGCAAGGCGCGGGTGGAGGTCGCCCACATCGCCGAGACGGTGGGGGAAACCGCGCAGTTCTGCACGCTGGACGGCGACAAGTATCTGGTCGTGCTGAATGAGCCCGGTCGGCGCATGTTCCGCATCAGCTCCGAGATCGGCATCAAGGTGCCGATCCCCTGGACGGCGTCGGGCCGGCTGCTGGTCGACCACATGGACGCGGACGAAATCCGGCGCTTCATCCCGTCCGACGATTTCACCTTGCCCGATGGCCGCCGCATCGCCGAGGACGAGTTCCTGGAGGACATGCGCCGCGCCCGCACCCAGGGATATGTCCGCACCACGGCGCTGGTCGACCGTTTCACCACCTGCCTTGCCGCCCCGGTCCGCGATCCGGCCGGCCGCTGCATCGCCACCATCTGCTTCGTCGTTCCCGCCGACACGACGGAAGAGGCGCAGCAGGTGATGATCGACACGCTGAAGGCCAGCGCGGAGCGGCTGTCGCCGGGACGTTGACCCAGCCTTCCCAACCATTGTCGCCAACTATTGTCGTTTGACGAAGCCGCACCACATGTCTTAAATGGGGCCAGACAGCGGCCAGTAATAGCGCTGCGAAAGCCCCATAATCCCCGATAGAGCGCTGCGAAACGTAAATCTGCCTTAAGACTTGGCTTCATCGCTGTGTTTCGCAGCGCTATGCTGCAATGCGAAATGACAAGAACAGCGATGCGATGTCTCCGCTTTTGCGCATGCGGGATCGTGTCAATATCTTCCTCAACAGGCCGCAACACCGGCCGCCGGAATTCAAAACCCGATACCGAAGGAAGACCGCCATGACCTCGTATGATGTCGAATCCGCCAAGTTCGCCGCCAAGTTCGCCATTGCCCGCATCGTTTTCGGCGCCATCCTGTTCGCCGCCGTCGCCGCTGTCGCCCACATGAACCCGAACGCCATCTTGGCCGCCGACGAGGCCCAGGCCGCCGTTGCCCTGGAAATGGTCAAGACCATGCCGGTCGCGGTCGCCGACGCCGCCCGCTGAGGGCGTCTTTGCTGCTGAAGGCCGGGCCGGTGGCGCAACGTTGACGGCTTGCCCCTGTTTGCTGGGACTGTTCCCCGGCTGACGAGGAGGCGCCGATGCCGAGCACCCCCGACCCCGCAAACGGCCAGACGGCCGACCGGCAATCCGATGATCGCCAGTTTGGTGATCGCCGTTCCGGTCAGGCCCAGGTGCCCAAACCGCCGTCCCGCGCGGAGGTCGAAGAGATCAGCCGCTCCCAGGAGTATCTGACCGACGACTGGACCGGCGACGGCGGCAATCCGCAGGGCGACAAGCAGAACTTGCGGCAGGGCGGCTGACGCTGCCACGCTGACCGGACGTTTCAAATCCACCGATCAGGCTGGAAGCCGGAGGGATCCGACGGCTTGCCGGCCTGTTCGGCTGTGCCGATGACACGATCCGGACCCGAACGGCGTACATCCTCCGCCCTCAGGCTTAAGCTGTCTGAGAGATGGACGAAACCGGGAACTTGCCATCCACCCCGCTGTCGAAGGAAGTCCCCCTTCCCGAGCCGGAGAGACAGGGATGCGCAACTTCCTCACCACCCTGCTGCTTGCGACCGTGCTGCTTCCCGCCGGCGCGAAGGCACAAGCCGCCGCCGACGCCATCGACGCCGCCACCGCCGCCGTCTGCCAGCCGGGCGATACGGGCTGCGCACGCTTCGTCGGCGACGAGAAGGGGGCCGTGCCGAAGCGGGGTGGTGCCAAGCAGCCGGTGATGATCGGCGCGTCGGTCTTCATGCTGACCCCCTGGCAGGCCGAGCGGGAGCGCCGCTGCCTGGCGCTGGCCGGCTGGGCCGAGGCGCGCGGGGAGGGGGCGGACGCCATGGCCGCCGTCATGTGGGTGGTCGCCAACCGGGCGGCCTCGGCCGACCAGCCGTCGCTGCCCTGCCGCGTCGTCGTCGCCTCAGGCCAGTTCGAACCCTTCGCGGTGGAACCTGTCGAGCCGAAGAACCGGCAGAAGGCCAAGGCGGCGAAGTCGAAGGGAAAGCCGAAACGGACGGCGGCAGAGCAGGCGGCGCTCGCGGCCGATCCCCGCACCGAGAACAAGCGCATCCTGGCGGAGATCCGCCGGCAGGCCGCGGTCATCCGGGCGGGCGGCATGCCGTCCTGGCCGAAGCTGCGCCTCGTTCCCGACCAGGAGGCGCTGCGCGTCGCGCGGGGGCTGGCCTGGAACCTGAACGACGACGACATGCCCGATCCGACCGCCCGCGCCTCGCTGTTCTACAGCCCGCCGGCCCAGGCCGCCCTTCGCCGCCAGAAGCCAGACTGGGCGGAGGCGCGGCTGCTGACCACCTCCATCGGCGGCCATTCCTTCTACCGCTACCCGACGCCGCCCGAGGAGCGGACCATCGCCACCCTGGTGGCGGAGATCGGGGAATAACAGTTGGAAACCGAAGGATTTCGCGAGATCCGGCGGAGTGTCGCCGAGTAAGCCTTGTTCATCCGGTAAATACCGAACCTACCGTACCAGCCTGAAATTGCGGATAGATCTCCGGCATTTTCCATGATGCGGAAAGGCCGACGTCGAATTGCTGTAGATCAATCGGTCTCGTCTGCCGATCTCCTAGGCTGTCCTGGTTCAACGACATCAAAGGGAGAGAAACGATGAAGGCAATCGATCTGATGACGCCGCGGGTCATCACCATCGCTCCGGACGCGACCGTCGCCGATGCCGCCCGAAAGATGCTGGAGAGCAACATCAGCGGCATGCCCGTGGTCGATGCGACCGGCAAGGTGGTGGGGATCATCAGCGAGGGCGACCTGCTGCGCCGGGTGGAGCTGGGGACGGAGCGCCATCGCTCCTGGTGGCTCGGGCTGGTGTCTGGCGGCACCCTGCCGGCGGAGGACTTCATCAAGTCCCACGCCCGCAAGGTCGCCGACGTCATGACCAGCCACGTCACCACGGTGGACGAGAACGCCACGCCCGAAGAGGTCGTGCGGGTGATGGAGACGCGGCGGATCAAGCGCCTGCCGGTGGTTCGCCAGGGTGCCCTGGTCGGCATCATCAGCCGCGCCAACCTGCTGCGCGCGCTGGCCAGCGTGTCGCCGGAGACCCCGGCCGCGGCACCCGACGACCGCGCCCTGAAGGAACGGGTGACCGCCGCCGTCAAGGAGCTGTCGTGGGATTCCCGTTCGCACGACGCCATCATCGTCCGCAACGGCGTCGTCCAGCTCTGGGGCTTCGTCAGCAGCGGGTCGCAGCGTGACGCCCTGCGCGTGGCGGCGGAAGGCGTTCCCGGCGTGAAGGCGGTGGAGAACAACATCCAGGTCGTCGACCCGGCGGAAAGCGGCGCCTGGGGGCTCTGACCTGGATGTCGGGGGACCGGAATATCAGGCCGGGGAAGACGCGCGATCAGATCTTCCCCGGCAGCCGCGCCCCGATCAGGTGGGTCGCCTGCGCCCCATATTCATAGACGGCTTCCTGCACGGCCCGGCCCGACACCGGTTCGGGTGTGGTGCTGGGCAGCGGCATCTCCGCCTCCGGCAGCTTGCCGGTGATGTGCTCGGCCAGGCAGCGGCCGAGCACCGTGCCGGGGGCGATGCCGCGGCCGTTGTAGCCGCTGAAGCCGATGACGTTGCGGTCCAGGCGGTGGAAGCGCGGCAGGTTGTCCTTGGTCATGCCGATCTGGCCGTACCATTCGGATTCGAACCGCACCGGGCCGAGCTGCGGGAACAGGGCCGCCAGCGAGCGCTGCGCCCAGGCCCGGTGTACCGCCGTCCCGGTCCCGCGCAACGCGCCGACGCTGCCGAACACCAGCCGGCCCAGGCGGTCGAAACGGTAGGAACTCAGCACCGACTTGGTGTCCCACACGCCCTGGCGTTCCGGCAGGATCGCCCGCTGCATGGCGTCGGACAGCGGTTCCGTCGCCAGATTGAAGTAGGGCAGATGGACCTGTTCGGTGCGCAGTTGCACCCAGGGGCCGATGCTGTAGGCGTCGGTGGCGACCACCACCCAGTCGGCGGTGACCGAGCCGTCGGGCGTCTTCACCTGCCACTTCCCGCCGGTCCGGCTCGCCGCCTGAACGGGGCTGCCGGTGAAGATGCGGGCACCGGCGGCGATCGCCGCCGTCGCCAGCCCGCGGGCATAGGCCAGCGGCTGGATGGTGCCGGCGCGCAGATCCAGCAGTGAGCCGGTGTAGGCGGTGGTGCCGACCTTCTCCGCCGTTTCCCTGGCGTCCAGCAGGCGCACCGGCGCACCGCGCTTCTGCCAGATCGCCGCCCGCTGTTCCAGCTCGCGCAGGCCCGCCGGGCCGACGCCGCAATGGAGCGTGCCGGCGCGCTCGTCCTCACAGGCGATGCCGTGTTTGGTGATCAGGTCGAAGACGGCGCGCGGCGCGTTGCCCAGCAGCTCGATCAGCCGCTCGCCATAGACCGGCCCCAGGGTGCTGACCAGCTGGTCGGGCATCACCCACATGCCGGCATTGACCAGCCCGACATTGCGTCCGGCGCCGCCGAAACCGATCTCCACCGCCTCGACCACCACGGCGCTGACGCCGCTTTCGGCCAGATGCAGCGCCGCGGACAGGCCGGTGTAGCCGGCGCCGACGATCACCACGTCGGCCTGGACACTGCCGCTCAGCGGGGCGGTCGCCGGTGCCGCCGGTGCGGTGCGTTCCCAAAGCCCGTGCGACCGCGGATCGTTCAGCATCCCCTGTGGTCCTTTTCGCGTCTGTTTTCTACGCCAGTCATTCCCTGGACGAAAGATTGACTTGCCTACCCCCTTTGACCAAATGATGTTTGCTCAACCAGTCATTCCATGGTGGAATGAGTTGTCCTGAGACTGAGATGCAGAGCCCGCGCCGCTTCCTTCCCTCCCTGGCCCTGCTGTCCGCCTTCGAGGCGGCGGCCCGTACCGGCAGCATCACCGCTGCGGCCAAGGAGCTGTCGCTGACCCAGAGTGCCGTCAGCCGGCAGATCAAGGCGCTGGAGGAGTTGCTGGAGGTCGAGCTGTTCCACCGCGAACGGCAGACCATCCGCCTGACCGCCGGCGGCGAGTATTACGTGCGCGAGGTCCGCGACGCCCTGCGCAGGATCAGCACCGCCTCGCTGAACCTGCGCGCCAACCCCTTCGGCGGCACGCTCAGCATCGCCATCCTGCCGACCTTCGGCACGCGCTGGCTGGCGCCGCGCCTGCCGACCTTCCTGGCCGGCAATCCCGGCATCACCATCAATCTGGTGACGCGGATGGCGCCCTTCGATTTCCGGCTGGACCCGGTGGATGCGGCGATCCATTTCGGCCGGCCGGAATGGCCGGGCGGGGAGATGGCGCTGCTGCGCCGGGAGACCGTCATCCCCGCCTGCAGCCGGAGCTTGCGCGACCGTTTCGCTTTCCGCCAGCCGGCCGACCTGCGCCTCGCCCCGCTGCTGCATCTGACCAGCCGTCCCGACGCGTGGGAACGCTGGCTCACCCTGCACGACACGCCCGCCGACGGCGTGCACGGCATGCTGTTCGACCAGTTCGCCACGGCCTCCCAGGCGGCCATCGCCGGGCTGGGCGTCGCCCTGCTGCCGCTGTTCCTGATCGAGGAGGAATTGCGGTCGGGACAACTGGTGCCGGCGCTCGATCTGCCGATGGAGAGCGAGAATGCCTATTACGTCGTCTGGCCGTCGGAGCGGGCAGGCTATCCGCCGCTGGCCGCCTTCCGCGACTGGATCCTGGCGGAGACGGCGGACTGCCGTTGATCCGCAGGGTCATGAGCTTTCCTCATGAAGTCGGGAAAAACAATCGCAATCCAGCGCCGTAAATCGTTGCTATAGCTGAGGCTTGGAAGGGACCGCGCCGGTCCGGCAAGCCAATGCGAGCGAGATTTGGAATGAGCGTCCAGACGATCACCAGCCCCGATGCGATCCGCACCCTGTTCTCCACCGCCATGTCGGAGATGTATCGGACCGAGGTGCCGGCCTATCAGACGCTGGTCGAGCTGGTCGAAGAGGTGAACGCCGCGGTGCTGGCCGCCGATCCGGCCGAGCGTCATCGCCTGGAGGCCGCCGGCGGCCTCGCCCGCATCACGGAGGAGCGCCACGGCGCCATCCGCCTCGGCACCGCGCAGGAGCTGTCGACCATGCGTCGGCTGTTCGCGGTGATGGGCATGCAGCCGGTCGGCTATTACGACCTGTCGGAGGCCGGCGTTCCCGTCCATTCCACCGCCTTCCGTCCGGTGGACGAGGAGGCGCTGAGCCGCAACCCCTTCCGCGTCTTCACCTCCCTGCTGCGGCTCGACCTGATCGCCGACGAAGCGTTGCGTCAGGAGGCGGAGCGGGTGCTGGCCGCGCGCAGCATCTTCACCCCCGGCTGCATCGCCCTGATCGAAAAGGCCGAGGTCGACGGCGGGCTGATTGATGAGGATGCGGCCCGCTTCGTCGCCGAGGCGCTGGAGACCTTCCGCTGGCACAGCAAGGCCAACGTGCCGCTGGACCTGTACAACCGGCTGCACGACGCCCACCGGCTGATCGCCGACGTGGTGTCCTTCAAGGGGCCGCACATCAACCACCTGACGCCGCGCACGCTGGACATTGACGTGGTCCAGCGCCTGATGCCGGAAAAGGGCATCGCGCCGAAGGCGGTGGTCGAAGGCCCGCCGACCCGCCGCTGCCCGATCCTGCTGCGCCAGACCTCCTTCAAGGCGCTGAGCGAGCCGGTCGATTTCCGTGATGGCGACAGCTGGCGCGCTGGTGTCCACACCGCCCGTTTCGGCGAGATCGAGCAGCGCGGCATCGCCCTGACGCCGAAGGGCCGGGCGCTCTACGACACCCTCTTGCAGGACTCCCGCCGTCTCGTCGCCCCGGCGGCTGATGGCTCCAACGCCGCGCAGTATATGTCCGCGCTCGTGGAGGTGTTCGCCCCCTTCCCCGACAGCTGGGACGAGATCCGCCGCCAGGGGCTGGGCTACTTCACCTATTCCCTGACCGAAGCCGGCCGCCGCACTCCGCCGGCACCGGGCGCCGACCTGGATGCGCTGATCGAAAGCGGGTTGGTCCGCTTCGATCCGGTGGTCTACGAGGATTTCCTGCCGGTCAGCGCCGCCGGCATCTTCCAGTCCAACCTGGGCGACGATGCCCAACAGGACTTCACCGCCAGCCCGAACCAGCAGCGTTTCGAAGCCGATCTCGGTGCGCCGGTGCTGAACCCGTTCGATCTCTATGCCGAGATCGAGCGGGCCTCCATCGCCGCCTGTCTCGCGGCGAAATAAGTCAGGCTTGCAAGGCGGTGGGGCGGAAGGCACCCGCCGCCAGCCAATCCTCGAACGCCCTGGGCGCCAGCGGCCGGGAAATCAGATAGCCCTGGCCGAAGTCGCAGCCATGCAGGCGCAGCCAGTCATAGGCCTCCGCCGTCTCCACCCCTTCGGCGATGACCAGATATCCCAGGTCGTGGGCGAGGTCGATGGTCGAGCGGACCATGATCTGGTCGCTGCGCTCCGCCGCAATGGAACGGATGAAGCGCTGGTCGATCTTCACCGCCGTCGCTGGGATGTCCTTCAGATAGGACAGGGCGCTCTGCCCGGTGCCGAAATCGTCGATCTCGACCGCGATGCCCAGGCCGCGCAGCTGGAGAAGCTGGCGGTCGACCTCCGCCCGGTCGGTCATCAGGGCACTTTCCGTCACCTCGAAATCGATCCAGTCCGCCCGCACGCCGTGGCGGTCCAGCAGCGCCTCCACCCGGTCGGCGAAGTCACCGCTGCCGAGATCGAGCATCGAGATGTTGATCGACACCGGCAGGGCGATGCCGCGCCGGTGCCAGTGCGATACCTGCTTCAGCACCGCGCCGATCACCCATTCGGTCAGCGGGCGCACCAGCGCCGTGCGTTCGGCCAGCGGCACGAATTCGGCCGGTGAGATCGGCCCCAGCTCCGGATGGGTCCAGCGCAGAAGCGCTTCCGCACCGATGCAGCGGTCGGTGCGCAGGTCGACCTTGGGCTGATAGGCGACGTGAAGCTGGTCCGAACCGGCCATCGCCTCGGTCAGGCTGCGCAGCAGCAGGAAGGCACGGTGGGCGGCGCGGTCCTGCTCCTCGTCATAGGCGCACCAGGGCTTCTGTTCCTCCAGCGACTGGTGGGCGGCGCTGGTGGCGGCGCGCAGCAGTTCCACGCTTCCCGCCGGGATGTCCGACCGGCGGACGAAGCCGATGCCGGTGGAGGTGGCGATCGGCACGCCCTGATACTGGAACGGGCTGCGGATCGCCGCAGCGATGCGGTCGAGCGTGGCAACCAGATCTTCGCCGACGGGCAGGATGCAGGCGAAGCGGGCCGGCGACACATGGTAGAGCCTCGTGTGGCCCGGCAGGCAGGCGGCAATGCGGCGGGCGCAATCGGTCTCGAACGCGTCGGCGCAGACCTGCCCCAGCACCCGGGTCAGTTCGGCATATTGCTGGGACGCCGCGGCATCGATCACCACTGCCACCCCTGGCGCTACTCCCGGCGCCGTCCCCGGCACCGCGGCCGGATCGTCGGACAAGGCATCGGCATCGGCCAGGAAGCGGAAGCGGTTCGACAGCGAGGTGACCGGATGCAGATAGCCAACCGCGCGCCGTGCCTCGATATGCGCCATCACCATCGCCGACAGGTCGCGCAGCGCCTCCTCCTCCTCCGGCGTCAGGGCGGGGCGCGGCTGGTCGTCGATCACGCAGATGGTGCCGAGCGTCAGCCCGTCGGCCGTGCGCAGCGGGGCGCCGGCATAGAAGCGGATGTTGGGATCACCGGTCACCAGCGGGTTGCCGGCGAAGCGTTCATCCTGCCTGGCGTCGCCGACCACCAGCAGGGTGTCGGAGTCCAGCGCATGGGCGCAGAAGGCGTGCTCGCGTGGCGTTTCCCGCACCGGCAGCCCGACCCGCGACTTGAACCACTGGCGGTCGCGGTCGACCAGCGAGATGAGCGCCACCGGCACCTTCAGCAGCTTGGCGGCCAGACGGGTGATCTGGTCGAAGGCCGGCTCCGCCGGGGTGTCGAGCAGCTCGAACCGCTGGAGCGCCGCAAGCCGGTCCTCCTCGCGGGCCGGGATCGGCGGCTGAGCCTTTGCCGGCATCGCCTTTGCGGACGTCATCGGAGTCGTCATCCTGTTTGGGGTACTATCGTCTTTAAGCAATTCCGGCACCGATCCTGCCGCCATGTTCGTCGGAGAACCAATGAAAATGGTGCAATGCGGTATGGAGACAACTGCCAGGGTTCAAGCTTGCCGTTTCCCGTCCTGCGATCTCCCGATCGCCGCCAGCGCCGTCACGGTCAGTTGGGCCAGCACCATGCGGTCGACCATGCCGAAGCTGCGCGGCACGGTGTCGATCAGGCAGACGGAGCCGAGCGCCAGCCCCTCCCGGTTGATGATCGGCGCGCCGGCATAAAAGCGGATGTGCGGCTCGCCCAGCACCAGCGGGTTGTCCTGGAACCGCGGGTCGCGGGTGGCATCCTCCACCACCATCGGCAGGCTCTGGTCGATGGTGAAGCGGCAGAAGGCGATGTCGCGCGGGGTTTCCTGCACGGTCAGGCCGCGGCGTGCCTTGAACCACTGGCGCTCGGCGTCCAGCAGCGACACCAGCGCGATGGGCACGCGGAAATGGTCGCAGGCCCAGG
Source organism: Azospirillum lipoferum (assembly GCF_024170005.1). Taxonomy (GTDB): domain Bacteria; phylum Pseudomonadota; class Alphaproteobacteria; order Azospirillales; family Azospirillaceae; genus Azospirillum; species Azospirillum lipoferum. The sequence goes on along the minus strand of NZ_JALJXJ010000023.1, from coordinate 16,704 downwards.
ACACCAGATCGTCGAAGGCGGGCTCCGGCTCGCTGTCCAGCAACCCGGTGCGCCGCAAGGCCTCCAGCCGTAACGGCTCGTCATCGACCGGAACGGCGGCGCGGCCGATGGTCTGCGGGATGGTCCCGCCTGCGGTGGCTTCCTTGAGAACTGTCATGGATTGGACTCCGCGGTCAGGCTGACTGGCTGTTTGGCGGTTCGGTGACGACAAAGTTCTGCCAGGAGGGAAATAATGTGTCTGACCATTTGAAACGATGATTGCGGTGACTTGAAGCTGGATACCTTCCTTCTACGCGTGGGATGGAGTTTGGATTTGCCGGCTTCCATTTTATTTTTGAAAGCATGGCCATATCGGCCGTCATGATCGTCCGATGGAGCGGCGCCGGTCCGGCTTCATGGTTCCCGGCGCCGTCCCGGCCCCAACCATCCACCTTCGGCATGGCTGTTCTGCGGAGGCTTCGACCGGCTTTCCGCCATTCCGGTGCAACGCAACGGGGGTTTGTGGTGTTTCGCGCTGGGGAGCGGGGCCGCTCCCGCGCGACAACGACCGGGCCTTTGCTGATCGCCCGGCATATCGGTCAGGAGCGTCAAACCATGCCGGACGACCAGCAGCGCAGAGACGTCGTCGATCTCACCGGACAGGATGCCGACACCCGGGCCGGCCGCAGCGAACGCGCACAGCCGGCGGCAGGCGACGGCGGCAAGAAGCCCGGCTTCATCCGCCGTCATCCGCTGGCGATCCTTGCCGGGCTGGTGGTGGTCGCCCTGCTGGCGGTGGCCGGCTACATCTATTGGCAACGCAACATCCATCCCTACGAGTCGACCGACGACGCCTTCATCGACACCCGCCAATTTCCGGTGGCGCCGAAGGTGGCCGGCTATGTGACGGAGGTGGCGGTCGGCGACAACCAGCATGTCAATGCCGGCGACCTGCTGTTCCGCATCGACACGCGCGACTATCAGACGGCCCTGGAGCAGGCGCAGGCACAGATCGAGTCCGCCCAGGCGGCAATCACCGGCTACGACGCCCAGATCGATGCCCAGCGCGCCCAGATCGATCAGGCAAAGGCGGAAGTGTCCCAGGCGGAGGCCGCCGTCGGCTTCGCCAAGGAGGATGCGGCGCGCTACCGCGACCTGCAGACCCGCGGCGCCGGGACGGTGCAGCAGGCACAGCAGTCCACCGCCAACCTCCAGGAACAGCAGGGCAAGCTGACCAGCGCCAACGCCGCGGTGATCGCCGCCGAACGGCAGGTCGGGGCGCTCCAGGCCCAGCGGACCAGTGCGGTGGCCGATCTGGCGCGGGCGAAGGCGCAGCTGGCCCAGGCGCAGTTGAACCTGTCCTACACCACCGTCACGGCGGCGCAACCCGGCCGGGTGGTCCAGCTGAGCGGGGCTGTCGGCCAGTTCGCCCAGGCTGGCCAGAGCCTTGCCATCTTCGTCCCCGACGACATCTGGGTTACCGCCAATTTCAAGGAAACCCAGATCACCGACATGCGGCCGGGCCAGCCGGTGGACATCCGCATCGACGCCTATCCCGGCCGCAAGGTCACCGGCCATGTCGACAGCGTGCAGCCGGGCTCCGGCACCGCCTTCTCCCTGCTGCCGGCGGAGAACGCCACCGGCAACTACGTGAAGGTGGTGCAGCGCGTGCCGGTGAAGATCGTGGCCGACCAATGGCCGGATGGTGTCTCCATCGGTCCCGGCATGTCGGTGGTGCCGCGGGTGACGGTGCGATGAGCGCGGTTGCGGAAGGGGCGGGGGCAGGGGCGGGGAGCGGCGGCTTCGATGCGTCGCAGAGTGCGGCCGGTGGCCGCAACCCGTGGCTGATCGCCGTGGTGGTCTCCATCGCCACCTTCATGGAGGTGCTGGACACCACCATTGCCAACGTCGCCCTGCGCTACATCTCCGGCACGCTGGCGGTCAGCGCCGACGAGGCGTCGTGGGTCGTCACCTCCTATCTGGTGGCGAACGCCATCGTGCTGACGGCCAGCAGCTTCATCGCCAAGCGCTATGGCCGCAAGCGCTTCTACCTGGCCTGCCTGGGGCTGTTCACCGCCAGTTCGCTGGCCTGCGGTTTCGCCTGGAATCTGGAATCGCTGCTGCTGTTCCGGGTGCTCCAGGGCTTCGCCGGCGGCGGGATGGTGCCGATCTCGCAATCGATCCTGGCCGACAGCTTCCCGCCGGCCAAACGCGGGCAGGCCTTCGCCATCTTCGGCATCGCCGTGGTGGTGGCGCCGGTGGTCGGGCCGACGCTGGGCGGCTGGCTGTCGGACAATCTGTCCTGGCACTGGTGCTTCCTGATCAACGGGCCGGTCGGGGTGATGGCCTTCGCCCTGGTCAGCTTTCTGGTGCAGGAACCGAAATCCGCCATCGAGGAGCGCCGGCGGCTGAAGCGCCAGGGCATCCGCATGGACGTGATCGGCTTCCTGCTGGTGGCGACCTTCCTGGGCTCGCTGGAGGTGGTGCTGGACCGCGGCCAGACCGACGACTGGTTCGCTTCCGGCTTCATCATCACCTTCGCCGTCATCTGCGTGGCGTCCTTCTGCCTGATGATCCCGTGGGAGATGACGCGGGCGAACCCCATCCTCGATCTGCGGATGGTGGCGACGCGGCAGTTCGGCTCCTGTTTCCTGGTGATGCTGGCGACCGGTGCCATCCTGATCGCGACGACCCAGTTCCTGCCGGAACTCCTCCAGCAATATTACGGCTTCACCGCCACCTGGGCTGGCCTCGCCCTGTCGCCGGGCGGCATGGTGACGATGGTGATGATGCTGGTCGTCGGCCGGCTGGCCGGGCGCATCCAGCCGAAATACCTGATCGCCACCGGCGCCACCATCGTGGCGCTGGCGATGTGGGACCTGACGCGGCTGAATCCGGACTCCACCTTCTGGTTCTTCGCATGGTCGCGCATCTATATCGGCATCGGGCTGCCGCTGATCTTCATCCCGATCACCACGGCGTCCTACGACGGCATCCCGCGCGACAAGACCGATCAGGCCTCCGCGCTCATCAACGTCGCGCGCAATGTCGGCGGCTCCATCGGCGTGTCGATCGCCCAGAATGTGCTGGCCTTCCGCGAGCAGTTCCACCACAGCCGGCTGGTCGAGCACATCGTGCCGTCCAGCCCGGCCTATCAGCGGACCGTCGAACAGGCGACGACCTATTTCTCCATGGCCGGCGGGCAGGCCGGGGCGCGGGAACGGGCGATGGCCTACATCGGGCAGCAGGTGCAGATGCAGACCGCCTACTGGTCCTACATCGACGTGTTCTTTGCGCTGATGCTGATCTCCGCCTCGGCGGTGCCGCTGGCGCTGATCCTGCGGAACGTCAAGCGCTGACGGGCGCCTGTCATGCAAGAGTCTCTCATTCCCTCAAACTTCGTGATAGACATCGCCGGTCCTCCCGCCTGACCGGATGAGGTGTCCGCCCCATGAAGCGTCCGACGATTTCCGACCTCGCCAAGGCGGCGGGCGTCAGCGTCGCCACCATCGACCGGCTGCTGAACGGCCGGCATCCGGTAAGGGAGGAGACCGCCCGCCGCATCTTCGAGGCGGCGACCGCGATCGGCTTCCACGGCGCCAACGTCCTCCGCCAGCGCGCCCTGGCCCAGCAGCCGGACTATCATCTGGGCTTCATCCTGCAGAAGGAGCGCCACGCCTTCTACCAGGAGTTCGCGGCCCGCATCGAGGAGGTGGTGCGCAGCCATCCCGACCGCCGGCTGCGCGCCACCATCCGCTTCGTCCAGTCGACATCCCCGTCGGAACTCGCCGAGCTGATCCGCGGCATGAAGGGGAAGGTGAGGGCGGTCGCGGTGACCGGCATCGACCATCACGATGCCACCGCGGCGGTCGCCGAACTGAAGGCCGCCGGCATCCCGACCTTCTCGCTGCTGTCCGACTTCGCCCAGGGCGTGCGGGAAAGCTACATCGGAACCAACAACCTGAAGGTCGGCCGCACCGCGGCGTGGCTGATGTCGAAGCTCACCCGGCGGCCGGGGCGCGTCGCCGTCTTCATCGGGGCCTTCCGCTATCACGGCCATGCCCTGCGCGAGACCGGATTCCGCAGCTATTTCCGCGAGTTCGCGCCTGAGTTCAACCTGATGGACAGCATCGTCAACGTCGAGACGCGCAAGCTGACCTACGAGGCGACGCTGGGCCTGCTGGCCCGGCACGACGATGTCGTCGGCATCTATGTCGCGGGCGGCGGCATGGAGGGCGCCATCGCCGCCCTGCGCGAAGCCCGCCGGCCGGACGAGGTGACCTGCATCGTCAACGAACTGACCCCGGACTCGATGCAGGGGCTGCTCGACCGCCATGTCTCGGTGGTGATGGCGACGCCGCTGCCGGCGCTGTGCACCGACCTGATCGAGATGATGGTCCACAGCATCGAAAACGGCATGGCGGAGAATCCCGGCCAGCGCTTCCTGCCCATCCAGCTGTGGACGCCGGAAAGTCTTTAATGGACCATGATGGAAAACCATCATGGCGTGCAGCAAAATCTCTCATGTTTGACGGTGGTCCGGCCGGCAGGCGCGTTGACCGGATGGTGCGCGATGGTGAATGCTTCCCCCACCAATCAAGAGCAGGAACGGCCGGGAGGAAGCGCGATGACGGGTTCGGAACCTTAAGCCATCCGGCGGCCCGATAGCGGGCGGCCCCAAAAACCGAAAACGACGATCGATCCCGGTGAACCGCTCGGGCGCGGCGCGCACGGTTGCGCGCATGCCCACCGCTTGCCCACCGAACGACATGAGGCTTTGAAGAATGACCGTCAGAATTGGCATCATCGGCACCGGCGCCATCGGCCGTGACCATGCCCGCCGCATCAATCAGGTGCTGGCCGGCGGCAAAGTCGTCGCCCTGACCGACGTCAACCGCGAGTCCGCCGAGGCGGTGCGGGCCGCCATCGCCCCCGATGCCGAGATCTTCCAGACCGGCGAGGATCTGATCGCCTCGCCGCTGGTCGACGCGGTCCTGGTCACTTCCTGGGGCGCCAGCCACGAGCAGTATGTGCTGGCCGCCATCGCCGCCGGAAAGCCCTGCTTCTGCGAGAAGCCTCTCGCCACCACCGCCGATGGCGCCAAGCGCATCGTCGATGCCGAGGTGGCGAGGGCCAAGCGTCTGGTCCAGGTCGGCTTCATGCGCCGCTATGACGCCGGCTACATCGCGCTGAAGGAGGCGGTGACCAGCCGCACCGGCGCGCCGATCATGGTCCACGCCGCTCACCGCAACCCGACGGTGCCGGAGCATTACGTCACGCCGATGGCGATCCACGACACGCTGATCCACGAGATCGACGTGTTCCGCTGGCTGCTGGACGACGATTACGTCTCCGCCCGCGTGATCTTCCCGCGCCGCGCCGCTCGCAGCCACGGCAAGCTGCGCGACCCGCAGGTCGTGGTGCTGGAGACGGCGAAGGGCGTCGTCATCGACGTCGAGATCTTCGTGAACTGCCACTATGGCTACGACATCCAGTGCGAAGTGGTGGGCGAGGACGGCATCGCCCGCCTGCCGGAGCCGATGGCGGTGCAGATGCGGCTGAACGCCAGCCTGCAGAACCCGATCCTGACCGACTGGAAGGATCGTTTCATCGCCTCCTACGACGTCGAGCTTCAGGACTTCCTGAAGGCCGCCGCCCAGGGCACCGCCACCGGCCCGACCAGCTGGGACGGCTATGTCGCCGCCATCACCTCGGATGCCTGCGTCACCGCGCAGGACCGCGAGGGCGAGGCCGTCGCCATCACGCTACCCACCCGTCCGGCGCTGTACAACTGAAGGCCGCCGCCATGCGCTTCGCCCTGAACCACATCCTGGCGCCCAAGCTGCCGCTGGAGCAATTCTTCGCCGCCGCCCGCACGCTGGGGGCGACGGAGGTGGAGATCCGCAACGACCTGCCCGATGTCGTCACCACCCTGTCACCGGCGGAGGTGCGCGCGGCGGCCGGGCAGGCCGGCGTGACGATCATCTCGATCAACGCGCTCTATCCCTTCAACGTCTGGTCCGGCGACCTGCCGGCCCGGGCGGAGACGCTGGCCGACTATGCCCGGGCCTGCGGCGCCAGGGCGCTGGTCATGTGCCCGCTGAACGAGGGCAAGCCGGTCGCCTTCGACGATCTGGTGACGGCCCTGACGGCGATGCGGCCGATCCTGCGCGACCGCGGCCTGACGGGGCTGGTGGAGCCGCTGGGCTTCCCGGTCTCCTCCCTGCGCACCAAGAGGGAGGCCGTCGCCGCCATCGAGGCGGCCGGCGGGGCCGACACCTACAAGCTGGTGCATGACACCTTCCACCATCATCTGGCCGGCGAGACCGAGTTCTTCCCGGACCGGACCGGTCTTGTCCACATCTCCGGCGTCGCCGATGCCGGCGTGCCGGTGGCCGACATGCTGGACCCGCACCGGGTGCTGGTCGACGCCGCCGACCGGCTGGAGAACATTCCGCAGATCCGCAGGCTGCTGGCCGCCGGCTATGACGGGCCCTTCAGCTTCGAACCCTTCGCGGCCGAGGTGCACGGCCTGCCCGATCCCATCGCGGCGGCCGGGCAGAGCATGGACTATGTGAGGTCCGCGCTCTGACTCTCCCTCTCCCCCGGGGAGAGGGGAACTTTCCGTGCGCCCGGCGCTCTCGCCTCGAACGACGCTGACCATTTCCGACAGAGACGAAGCCGTGAAACACACCATCGATCCCCACATGATCCGGCATCTTTCCCTCGAGGAAACCTGCCGGAAGATCGCGGAGCTGGGTTACGACCATATCGAGCTGTCGCCGCGGCCGGATTTCCTGTCCTGGTGGACGCGCCCGAAGGTCTATCCGGAGCGGATCGCCAGCTTCAGGAAGGCGCTGAAGGACCACGGGGTCAAGCTCGCCACCCTCCAGCCGATGTATCGCTGGTCCAGCCCCTATCAGGACGAATGGGAACTGGCCATCGACAACTGGAAGCGCGCCATCGAGATCGCGGTCGAGATGGACTGCCCGATGGTCGTGTCGGAGTTCGGTCGCGGCGGCTCGCCGGAGCGCAGCCAGAACGACCGGTCCGGCCTGCACCGGCCGGAAACCTGCGAGGCCCAGTTCTTCCGTGCCATGGACATTCTGGTTCCGATCCTGGAACGCGAAGGCATCATGCTGTCGCTGGAGGCCCATCCGGAGGACTGGCTGGAGGAGATCGCGCCGGCCATCGACATCATCAAGACCATCAATTCGCCGATGGTGCGGGCGTCCTTCATCGCCCCGCACACCTTCTACTACGGTCCCGACATGGTGCGGAACCTGCGTGCCGCGGAGGGCTATCTGGTCCATGTCCGGCTGGCCGACAGCTTCGACCACACCAGATCGTCCGGCCTGCGCTACATCGTCAATCCGCCGGGATCGCAGGTTCGCGTCCACCAGCATCTCGATTTCGGCCAGGGCGAGATCGATTGGGACCTGTTCTTTGGCACGCTGGCGGCCATGGAGTTCGATGGCGTCCTGTCGAACTGCGTCTTCGCCTGGGAAGACCGCGCGGAACAGAGCGCCCGTTTCATGCTGGAGGAGACCAAGCGCTACGTCGCCAAATACTGGCAATAAGCGACAGCGGCTGCGATGCGGCTGTGCATATGGGCTGTGTATGGGGCCGGGACAGCGGGAGGATTCCGCCGTCCCGGCCTTTTCGCTGTCGAAGGCAGGTGGCAGAAATCGGCCGGCCAGCGGATAGAATAAAAATTCCCTATTGACCGAAAATGGCAACCAATGTTCTATTATGATCCAAACGTTCCACGAACCAAGCAATCCGCGCCCCACGCGGAGACCTGACGGAAATCGGAACGATGGGAGGGACGAAGCCGATCGGCCGCCTGTCCGGCGGCACGGTTCCGCTGGTCCAAATCCAATTGCCATCGCCAATTCGACGAACGGATTACAGCGGAGCTGACCCATGCCATTCAAGCGCGATCTTGACGTCATTTCCATCGGCCGCTCCTCCGTCGACCTGTATGGCGAACAGGTCGGCGGCCGGCTGGAGGACATGCAGAGCTTTGCCAAATATGTCGGCGGCTGCCCCACCAACATCGCGGTCGGCACGTCGCGCCTCGGCCTGCGCTCCGCCCTGCTGACCCGCGTCGGCGACGAGCATATGGGGCGTTTCATCCGCGAACAGCTGGTCCGCGAAGGCGTCGACACCAGCCACGTCATCACCGATCCGGAGCGGCTGACCGCACTCGTCATCCTGGGCATCCGCGACAAGAAGACCTTTCCGCTGATCTTCTACCGCGAGAACTGCGCCGACATGGCGATCTGCGAGGAGGACGTCTCCGAAGATTTCATCGCCTCGGCCAGGGCCGTGGTGGTCAGCGGCACCCATTTCTCCACCCCCACCACCGAAGCGGCCATGCGCAAGGCGATGCGGCTGGCGCGCGAGACCGGCACCAGGGTGGTGTTCGACATCGATTACCGCCCGGTCCTGTGGAAGCTGACCGGCCATGGGCTGGGGGAGGAGCGCTTCGTCGCCGACGGCGGCGTCACCGCCCTGTTGCAGACCATCCTGCCGGGCTGCGACCTGATCGTCGGCACGGAGGAGGAATTCCACATCGCCGGTGGCAGCACCGACACGCTGGCGGCCCTGCGCCGTGTCCGCGACCTGACCGATGCGACCCTGGTGTGCAAGCGCGGCCCGATGGGCTGCGTCGTCTTCCCCGGCAGGATTCCCGACAGCCTGGAACAGGGCATCCGCGGCCCCGGCTTTCCGGTCGAGGTCTATAATGTGCTGGGTGCCGGCGACGCCTTCATGTCGGGCTTCCTGCGCGGCTGGCTGCGCGACCATACGTTGGAGGAATGCTGCGCCTTCGCCAACGCCTGCGGTGCCTTCGCGGTGTCGCGCCATGGCTGCGCGCCCGCCATCCCGACCTGGACGGAGCTGTCCTATTTCCTTGAGCATGGTAGCCCGACGCCGCGGCTGCGCGAGGATCCCCGGCTGTCGCACATCCATTGGGCGACCACCCGCCGCCGGGACTGGCCGGAGGTGATGGCCTTCGCCATCGACCACCGTGCCCAGCTGGAGGTGATGGCGAAGCGGCTGGGCGCCGACCCGGCGCGGATCTCCGACTTCAAGCTGCTGGCCCTGCGGGCGGCACAGCGGGCCTGCGACGGCCGCGACGGCTTCGGCATGCTGCTGGACGGCATCCACGGCCAGGATGCGCTGGACGCGCTGACCGGTACCGACGCCTGGATCGGCCGGCCGGTGGAGCTGCCGGGTTCGCGCCCGCTGCGCTTCGAAGGCGGCCCCGACGTCGCCGTGACCATCCGCGAATGGCCGGCCGAGCATGTGGTGAAGTGCCTGACCTTCTACCACCCCGATGACGAGGAGGCGCTGCGCACCGAGCAGGAGCGCCAGATCCAGACACTCTTCGCCGCCTGCCGCGCCACCAGCCACGAGCTGCTGCTGGAGATCATTCCGCCGCGCGGCATGCCGGTCGGCGACGACACCATCTCCCGCTCGCTGGCCCGCTTCTATGAACTCGGCGTCCAGCCCGACTGGTGGAAACTGCCGTCGCCGGCCAGCCAGGGGGCCTGGAACCGCATCGCCGGCGTCATCGACCAGCATGATCCGCTCTGCCGCGGTGTGCTGATCCTCGGCCTCGACGCGCCGGAGGAGGAGCTGAAGGCCGGGCTGGCGCTGGCCGCCCGCCAGCCGGTCTGCAAGGGCTTCGCCGTTGGCCGCACCCTGTTCGGCGCGGCGGCGGAGGCGTGGCTCGCCGGCAGCATCGACGACGCGGCGGCGGTCGCCGCGATGGAGGGCGCCTATGGCCGGCTGATCGCCTTCTGGCAGGAGCAGCGCACCCGCCACAGCCGCAGCGCCGCCTGACCGGAAAAACGCCACCATCACGTCATCACCAAGAACAAGAGGGGCCGGACCGGCCCAGTAGGGAGAAGCCATCATGGACAGCGTGCGCCTCACCGTCGCCCAGGCCGTCGTGCGTTACCTCAGCGCCCAGTATGTCGAGATCGACGGCCGGGAGCTGCCGCTGTTCGCCGGTGTCTGGGCGATCTTCGGCCATGGCAATGTGGCCGGCATCGGCGAGGCGCTGCATGCCGCCCGCGACGTGCTGCCGACCTACCGCGCCCACAACGAGCAGGGGATGACGCACGCCGCCATCGCCTATGCCAAGGCGCAAGCGCGCCGCCGTATGATGGCCTGCACCACCTCCATCGGGCCGGGGGCGGTCAACATGGTGACGGCGGCGGCGCTGGCCCATGTCAACCGCCTGCCGGTGCTGCTGCTGCCCGGCGATGTCTTCGCCACCCGCGCCCCTGATCCGGTGTTGCAGCAGGTCGAGCGGTTCGAGGATGCCACCGTCAGCGCCAACGACTGCTTCCGTCCGGTGTCGCGCTTCTGGGACCGCATCACCCGGCCGGAACAGCTGATGCCCAGCCTGCGCCGCGCCATCCAGGTGCTGACCGACCCGGTGGACTGCGGCCCGGTGACGCTCTGCCTGCCGCAGGACGTTCAGGCGGAGGCCTACGACTTCCCCGTCTCCTTCTTCGAACGCACCGTCCGCCGCACCCGCCGGCCGGAGCCCGACCGCGACGAACTGGCCGCGGTGATGGAGGCGCTGCGCACCGCGCAGAAGCCGCTGATCGTCGCCGGCGGCGGTGTGTTCTACAGCGGCGCCTGCGATGCGCTGGCAGACTTCGCCAAGCGCCGCGGCATCCCGGTGGCGGAGACCCAGGCCGGCAAGGGCGCCCTGGTCTGGGATCATCCCTGCAACGTCGGCGCCATCGGCGTCACCGGTTCCAGCGCCGCCAACGAGCTGGCGGCGGAGGCCGATCTGGTTCTGGCGGTCGGCACTCGGCTGGCCGACTTCACCACCGCCTCCTGGACGATCTTCGCCAACTGCGGCACCCGCCTCGCCGGGCTGAATGTCGCCGCCTTCGACGCGGTGAAGGGCGATGCCCTGCCGCTGGTCGCCGACGCGGCGCGCGGTCTGGCGGCCCTTGATGCCGGGCTCGGCGACTGGGCGGCACCCCTGTCCTGGCAGGCCTGGGCGCAGGAGCGCACCGCGGTGTGGACCCGCGTCGTCGAGCGGGTGACCGCCGATGCCGGGCTCGACCTGCCGACCGACGCCCAGGTGCTGGGAGCGGTCAACCGCGCCGCCGGCACCGACGGCATCGTCGTCTGCGCCGCCGGCGGCCTGCCGGGCGAACTGCACAAGCTGTGGCGCAGCGGACGTCCCGGCGGCTACCACCTGGAATACGGCTTCTCCTGCATGGGCTACGAGATCGCCGGCGGGCTGGGCGTCAAGATGGCCTGCCCGGACCGCGAGACCTTCATCATGGTCGGCGACGGCAGCTACATGATGCTGAACTCCGAACTGGCCGTGTCGGTGATGATGAAGCGCAAGCTGGTCGTCGTCCTGCTCGACAATCGCGGCTATGGCTGCATCAACCGTTTGCAGAACGCCTGCGGCGGCGCCTCCTTCAACAACCTGCTGCGCGACACCCGTTACGAGACGGAGACGCTGCCCGACATCGACTTCGCCGGCCATCTGCGCTCGCTGGGCGCGGTGACCGAGAAGGTGAAGGGCGTCGCCGAACTGGAACAGGCGCTGGAGCGTGCCAAGGAATCCCCCGTCACCTACGCCATCGTCATCGACACCGACCCGCTGCCCTCGACCCGGGAAGGCGGGGCGTGGTGGGACGTGCCGGTGCCGGAAGTGTCCACCCGTCCCGAAGTCGCGGCGGCGCGCGAGAGCTACGACGCCCACAAGGCCCGCCAGCGCCGCTGACCGCGACCCTTTTCCCCGATCCCACCCTCTTCTTCCGTTTTGGGAGCATCCGACATGACCGTTCGTCTCGGCGTCAACCCGATCGCCTGGAGCAACGACGATATGCCCGAACTGGGCGGGGCGACGCCGCTGGAGCAGTGCCTTGCCGAAGGGCGCGAGGCCGGTTTCCAGGGCTTCGAGCTTGGCAACAAATTCCCGCGCGATGCCGCCGCCCTGCGGCCGATCCTCGACAGCCACGGCCTGTCGCTGGTGTCCGGCTGGTACAGCGCCGGCCTGCTGGAACGCAGCGTCGCCGAAGAGATCGAGGCGGTGCAGCCGCACCTGCGACTGCTGAAGGCGATGGGCTGCCCGGTGATGGTGGTGGCGGAGACCACCGGCTGCGTCCACGGCGCCCGCGGCACGCCGCTGTCGCGGCGTCCGAAGCTGGAGGCCGGCCAGTGGGCGGAGTTCGGCCGCCGCATGGCGGAGTTCGGCGATTACCTGCGTGACCAGGGCACGCCGCTCGCCTACCACTACCACATGGGCACGGTGGTGGAGACGCCCGACGAGATCGACGTCTTCGCCGAGGTCACCGGCGACAGCGTCGGCATCCTGCTCGACACCGGCCATCTGACCTTTGCCGGCGGCAACCTGCTGGACGTCATCGCCAAATGGGGTCCCCGCATCAACCATGTCCACTGCAAGGACGTGCGCGCCGACGTGCTGAAGCGGGCCAAGGCTACCGACAGCAGCTTCCTGGACGCCGTCATCGACGGGGTATTCACCGTTCCCGGCGACGGCTGTGTCGATTTCCCCGCCGTGCTGAAGGCGCTGAAGGATGCGGATTATCGCGGCCAGTGGTTGGTGATCGAGGCGGAGCAGGACCCCGCCAAGGCCCACCCGCTGACCTACGTCACCAAGGGCCGCCAGCATCTGAGCGCGCTCGTCGCCGAATACGGCCTGTGAGCATCGACATGACCAGCATCGTACCGCATTTCATCAACGGCGCGCCGGTCGAGGGCACCAGCGGCCGCCTGGGCGACGTCTACAACCCTGCGACCGGCCGCAACACGGCCAAGGTGCCGCTGGCGACCGCGGCGGAGGTCGACCGGGCGGTCGCCGCCGCCCGCGCCGCCTTCCCCGGCTGGTCGGGGGCCACCCCGCTGCGCCGTGCCCGGGTGATGTTCGCCTTCAAGCAGTTGCTGGAACAGAACGCCGACCGGCTTGCCAGCCTGATCACCGCCGAGCATGGCAAGGTCCATTCCGACGCGCTGGGCGAGGTGACGCGCGGGCTTGAGGTGGTGGAGTTCGCCTGCGGCGGCCCGCACCTGCTGAAGGGCGAGGTGGCGGAGAATGTCGGCACCCGCGTCGACAGCCATTCGCTGCGCCAGCCGCTGGGCGTCGTTGCCGGCATCACGCCGTTCAACTTCCCGGCCATGGTGCCGATGTGGATGTTCCCGGTGGCCATCGCCTGCGGCAACTGCTTCATCCTGAAGCCGTCCGAACGGGTGCCGGGTGCGGCGCTCCTCATTGCGGAACTGCTGACCCAGGCTGGGCTGCCCGACGGCGTCTTCAATGTCGTCCATGGCGACAAGGTGGCGGTCGATGCGCTGCTGAGCCACCCCGACGTCAAGGCGGTCAGCTTCGTCGGCTCCACCCCCATCGCCCAGTACATCTATGCCACCGGTGCGGCGAACGGGAAGCGGGTGCAGGCGCTGGGCGGGGCCAAGAACCACATGGTCATCATGCCCGACGCCGACCTGGATCAGGCGGTGGATGCACTGATGGGGGCCGCCTACGGCTCGGCCGGCGAGCGCTGCATGGCGATCTCGGTCGCGGTGCCGGTGACGGAGGCGGTGGCCGACGCGCTGGTGGAGCGGCTGGCCGGGCGGGTGCGCGCGCTGAAGGTCGGCCCCGGCACCGACCCTTCGGCGGAGATGGGGCCGCTGGTCACCCGCCAGCACCGCGACAAGGTGCGCGGCTACATCGACCTCGGCATCGAGGAAGGGGCGAGGCTGGTGGTCGATGGCCGCCGGGTCGAGATTACCGATCCGGAGTGCGGCGACGGCTATTTCCTCGGCGGCACGCTGTTCGACCATGTCACGCCGGACATGCGGATCTACAAGGAGGAGATCTTCGGCCCGGTGCTGGCCGTGGTCCGCGTTCCCGACTACCGTACGGCGGTCGATCTGATCAACGCGCACGAGTTCGGCAACGGCACCGCCATCTTCACCCGCGACGGCGACACCGCCCGCGCCTTCGGGGCGGAGATCGAGGTCGGCATGGTCGGCGTCAACGTGCCGATCCCGGTGCCGATGGCCTTCCACAGCTTCGGCGGCTGGAAGCGCTCCCTGTTCGGCGACCATCACATGCATGGGCCGGAAGGCGTGCGCTTCTACACCCGGCTGAAGACCATCACCAGCCGCTGGCCGACCGGCATCCGGTCCGGCGCCGACTTCGTCATGCCGACGATGAAGTGAACGGGGGCTGGCATGAAAAAGCTTTCCATCGGCCTCGTCGGCAGCGGCTTCATGGGGCGGGCGCATGCCCAGGCCTTCCGTGCCGTCGGCGGCCTGTTCGACCTGCCGTTCGAACCGGTGCTCGACCTGCTGGCGGAGCGGGACGAGGCGACCGCCGCCGATGCGGCCGCCAGGCTGGGGTTCCGCCGGCATTGCGGCGACTGGCGCCGGTTGGTCGAGGATCCGGAGATCGACGTGGTGGCCATCACCACGCCGAACCGGCTGCATGCGCCGATCGCGCTGGCCGCCATCGCCGCCGGCAAGCATGTCTATTGCGAGAAGCCGCTCGCCACCACGCTTGAGGACGCCCGCGCCATGGCCGCGGCGGCGGAGGCGACCGGCGTGGTGACCCTGGTCGGTTTCAACTACCTGAAGAACCCGATGATCGCGCTGGCCCGCGAGCTGGTGGCCGGCGGCGAGATCGGCGAGGTCACCGGCTTCCGCGGCATCCATGCCGAGGATTTCATGGCCGACCCGCTGGCGCCCTTCACCTGGCGCTGCGAGGCCGACAATGCCGGCGGGGCGCTCGCCGACATCGGCAGCCACATCCTGTCGCTGGCCACTTATTTGGCCGGCGACATCCGCTCCGTCTCCGGCCGGCTGCATACCGTCCATGGCCGCCGCCCGGCAGCGGCCGGATCGGCCGAGATGCGGGAGGTGCGGGTGGACGATCAGGCCCATGCGCTGGTCGAATTCGCCAATGGCGCCACCGGCTCCGTCACCGCCAGCTGGATCGCCCAGGGGCGCAAGATGCAGCTGGCCTTCGAGCTGGTCGGCACCAGGGGCTCCATCGCCTTCACCCAGGAGCGTTTCAACGAGCTTTGGCTCTATCAGGCGGGCGGGGCGCCCGGCCGTTCCGGCTACCGGCTGGTCACCGCCGGGCCGGAACATGCCGATTACGCCGCCTTCTGCCCGGCGCCCGGCCACCAGCTTGGCTTCAACGACCTCAAGACCATCGAGGTGAAGGCGCTGATCGAGGCCATCGCCGGCAAGGCCCCGGCCTATCCCGACTTCCGCGCCGCCTGCGAGCTGGAGCGGGTGGCCGAAGCGATCCACCGTTCTTCTGCCGAACGCCGATGGGTAGATGTGGCGGAGGTGTAAGTCCTCCTCCTCCCCTCCACATCGCCCGACCTGGAGGCCGGTCCCGCAAACAGCCGGGGCCGGCCCTTTTTTCGTTGGGGAAGTTCCTGCTTGGCGTGGAATGCGGGAACATTTATTCTAAACGGCAACGAACCCGTCCCCGACAGACAGCCGATAAGCGAGCCCATGGAGCAAGAGACCGACGTGCCGACGAGCTATGCCGCTCTTCAGGCCGCCATCACCCAGCGCCAAGCCAGCCTCAGCCCGCGCCTGCGGCAGATCGCCGAATATGCGCTGTCCAATCCCAACGACATGGCGCTGGAAACCGTGGCGCAGATCGCCGAGCGGGCCGGCGTGCAGCCGTCGGCGCTGATCCGCTTCTCCAAGACGCTGGGATTCGAAGGCTTCACGGAGATGCAGCGCGTCTTCCGCACCCGCCTGACCGACAACATGCCCAACTACAAGGAGCGGATCCGCGCGCTGACCGACGGTGCCGCCGGCCTGACCGATGGATCGCGCGTTCTGGAGCATTTCATCGGCGCCGGCATCAACGCCCTGGAACATCTGCGCCAGGAATTGTCGCCGGAGGATCTGGACGGCGCCATCGACCTGCTGGAGGAGGCCGACCATATCTATGTGATGGGCCAGCGCCGGTCCTTCCCGGTTGCGGCCTATCTCAGCTATGCGCTGGGACGGTTGGGGCGGCGGACGATCCTGCTGGACGGGATGGGCGGCATGCTGCGCCAGCAGGTGCAGGCCATCGGCGACCGTGACCTGCTGGTGGCGATCAGCTTCAAGCCCTATTCGGAGGAAACGGTCGATCTCTGCCGTCTGGCTGCGGAGAACGGCGTGCCGGTGCTGGGCATCACCGACGGTACGCTGAGCCCGATCCTGCCGCTGGCCGGGGTCACCCTGTCGGTGGAGGATGCCCAGGTGAAGGGGTTCCGCTCGTTGACCGCGACCATGTGCCTTGCGGTCAGCCTGATCGTCGCGCTGGGCCAGCGTCTCGACAAAGAAAAGGCCGGGCGGTAGCTGCCGCCCGGCCGAAAGTTGGCCTCTGCAGGAGAAGTCAGAGGCGGACGCACGCGAGGGAAATCGCGCTCCTCGGCGCCGCCGCGGCAGGATGGAGAAAACCGCGGCGGCGCCAAGCCCAAGGACGAGTTGGCGTCAGAAAGCCAGATCGGTGCGGAGGATGAAGATGTCGCCCTTGTCGCTGTTGGCGGCGACGTCGGAGCTGAGCTTGAAGTGGTTGTATTCCGGAGCGACGCTGAAGCCCGGCGCGACGACATACTTGGCGCCGACGGTGATCAGCTCGAACTTGCTGCGGCCGCGCACCGTCAGGTCGCCGGCATCCTTGGCGTTCAGGTAGCCGAC
>NZ_JALJXJ010000022.1 GCF_024170005.1 Azospirillum lipoferum | reverse complement strand
ATGTGCTCGCGGGTCTGCGGCATCGGGCCGTCGGCGGCCGACACGACCAGGATCGCGCCGTCCATCTGGGCGGCGCCCGTGATCATGTTCTTCACATAGTCGGCGTGGCCGGGGCAGTCGACGTGCGCGTAGTGGCGGTTGGTCGTCTCGTACTCGACGTGCGCCGTCGAGATCGTGATGCCGCGCGCCTTCTCTTCCGGCGCCTTGTCGATCTGGTCGTAAGCGGTGAAGGTGGCGCCGCCGGACTCCGCCAGCACCTTCGTGATCGCCGCCGTCAGCGACGTCTTGCCGTGGTCGACGTGGCCGATCGTGCCAACGTTGCAGTGCGGCTTGTTCCGCTCAAACTTTGCCTTCGCCATCGCTTTGGTCTTTCGTTCCCGACGTTCCGGACGCACACAATGGCCCGGCCGAGATCCGTTTTCCGTGGCGCACGCGGGATTGGAGCGGGTGAGGGGAATCGAACCCCCGTCGTAAGCTTGGAAGGCTTCTGCTCTACCATTGAGCTACACCCGCAAGCATCCCGCCGGCGCGACCGTCCGGGGCAAACGCGATCACGGACAAGCCGTGGAAAGTAGTGGTGGAAGGGGCTGGATTCGAACCAGCGTACGCTAACGCGGGCAGATTTACAGTCTGCTGCCTTTAACCACTCGGCCACCCTTCCAGTCCGCGGCCTGGCAGTGCCCGCCGCGGAGTTCGGCAATATGCGAATTTTTCAGACCTTGTCAACACGGGTTAAGCGGTTCACACCAGAAAAAATTCGGCCGCAGTCCGCTGCGGTCCCCTCCCCTTCTTCGTGGGTATCATGACGCGCTCCAGACATCCGGGTTCCGGCCCCTCTTCCACCCGTTCTTCCGCCTCTCACCCGGAGCGAAACACCGAGCGGTCGGGCTCCAGGCCGCAGCATGGCGCGACGCCGCGGCAGGAGCATGCTGAGGAGTCCGGGCGCGGTCGTCGGGGCCCGTCGAAGGGCGGCCGGGGCCCGGCGGCGCGCGGCGTGCTTCTCTATGGGCTGCACCCGGTGGCCGCCGCCTGGACCAATCCGGAGCGGCGCATCCACCGTCTGCTGGTGACCGGCTCAGGCCGGGCGGCGCTGGAGCCGGCGATCGCCGAGGCCCGCGCGCAGGGGCTGCAGCGGCCGGAGGCTTCGCCGGTCGACCGCATGGAGCTTGATCGGATGCTGCCGCCGGGTGCGGTGCATCAGGGCATCGTCGTCGACGCCTCTCCCCTGTCCGAGTTGGGCATCGAGGATCTGTGCAACGAGCTGGCCTCCGAGACGTCGGCGGTCATCGTCGCCCTCGATCAGGTGACGGATCCGCACAATGTCGGCGCCATCCTGCGCTCCGCCGCCGCCTTCGGCGCCCGCGCCGTGGTGGTGACCGAACGCCACGCGCCGGAGACGACCGGCGTGCTGGCGAAGAGCGCGTCGGGCGCCCTGGAGGCGGTGCCGCTGGTCCGCGTCACCAATCTGGCCCGGGCGCTGACCGATTTGCAGGAGAACGGCTTCTGGTCGGTCGGGCTTGCCGAATCGGGACCGTCGACGCTTGCCAAGCTGGACCTGACCGGCAAGACGGTGCTGGTGATGGGAGCGGAAGGCAGCGGCCTGCGCCGCCTGACGATGGAGCGTTGCGACGCCATCGCCCGCCTGCCGACCGGCGGTCCGGTGGGCAGCCTCAACGTCTCCAACGCCGCCGCGGTGGCGCTGTACGAGGTCGCCCGCCTGCGTGAGTGACCGGGTTGCAGCTCCGGCGCGGCCAAGTGCTTGTTTACGCGGAAAAGGGACGCTAAGGTGTGCGTCCCTCAAGCGACGGGCGCGCCGGATTAGCTCAGCTGGTAGAGCAGCTGATTTGTAATCAGAAGGTCACGGGTTCGATTCCTGTATCCGGCACCATCGCGCGGGGCACTATTTCGGCGCCGCGCCGACCGCTTGGCTCCAGCGGCTGCACACAAGTCCGACCAAGCCCAGCACCGCACCACCACACCCCATCGCTGCCAGCATCAGGGCGGCTCCGAAGGCGGGCGGCATCTCTCCACTGATCGATCCGTCGGCCAGGATCGTTGGGGATGCACAGCATACGACGGCAACGGTGCCGGCACTGCCGACCCCAATCAGCATCGCGCACCCAGCCCAGTAAAGCCGACGCAGGCCGCGGCGAAGCATCGCCAGGATAGCGGCCACACCGAACAGAACCGTGACCACAGCCGGCACGGCAAGCGCGATCAGAGTCGCGCCGAGGTCCGTCGTCGCCACGTCCATGCAGGTGACTCCCATGGCGGCAGATGCCGGCCTGCGGACAGCTTCCCCAGGGAACCCTCGGCAGGGCGCGGTGGTTGGAGGAGGCATCGGAATGCTCCTCACAGCAGTTTGCGCGAAAGGCCGACCATGACCAAGCCCCATCCCGACTCGGGCGGCGACACGCCCACCACGCCCAGCGCGGAGGCCAATCGGATGCGCGCGGACATCGACCGCGGCCTGACCGGCGACAAGGTTCCGGCCACCGATCCCGCTGCGGCACCGCTCGGCACAGACGACGAGGCGGCTGGTACCACCCCGCCGCATGGCATCTCGCGCGATGCAGTCGTTCCCGGCAACCAGCGCATGCCGCCGGGCCAGAAGAAGGGCGGCGACACGCTCGACACCTGATTCCCACCTTCCAGACGGCAAAAAGCCCGGTCGGGGGATCCCCAACCGGGCTTTCGCGATTCGGCGTCCTGCCGCTTTCCGCCGGACAGCGCCGCTTAGAAATAGCGCTCCGGAATGCGGACCACGTCGTCCGGCATCACGGAGGTGGTGATCGGGGCCTTGCGGAGCTCCTTCTTGGGATCGCTGCCGCGGGTGATGAGGACGTAGTCCTCCTTGGCGCGGTAGGTATAACCGCCGGCCATCGCCACCGCCGACAGGGCGGTCATGCCGTTGACATACTGGTACTGGCCGGGATTGCGCACCTCGCCCAGGATGAAGAAGGGGCGGTGGTTCAGCACCTCGACGCTGACCTTCGGGTCCTTCACGTAACCAGCGGCCAGACGGGTGGCGATTTCCTTTTCCAGATCCCGTGTGTTGCGATCCTTGGCGGAAACCTCGCCGATCAGCGGCATGGCGACCTTGCCGGTACCGTCCACGCGGAATTCGCCGGACAGCTGTTCCTCGCCGAACACGATGACGCGCAACGCGTCACCCGGGCCGAGACGGTATTCGCCGATCTGACCGGCGCTGGCGGTCTCCATCGGCGCGTCATTGCCGCCGGCACAGCCGACCATGGCAACGGCGAGCGCGGCCAACCCTATCCCCTGGCCCAGCGCACGGATCACATGACGTCGATTCATCCCTAAACCCTTTCCCTGGCTGGTGGATGCCTGCCACAGCGCCGGCCCGGCCCTGTTCGACGGGGCCCCGTTCCACCGGAACCACCCCATCCGCCGGCCGCCTTGCAGCGGCGCCCTTTGGTCACGCACCTGAATTCGGGTGGAGACTAGCAACTCGCAAGCGCTTGGGAAAAAGTGGAGAGGAATTACCGCCTTCGGATCTCCCCAGTACATCGCCATCGATAATAAAAGCAGGCATAAGAAAAGGGCGTCCGTCATAGGACGGACGCCCTGCCCTGTTCAGCGGAACCTTTAGGACCTTCGGCTGGGACTTTCCCGGTCGGCCGATCCGATTCCGCCGTATTGGGTCCAGGATTACATCTGAGCGCCGACGCGCAGATAGATCAGATTGTCACTATACTCTGCGGCGCTGAGGTTGGAGTTGCGCTTCTCGTAGGTATAGCCGCCGGTCAGATAAAAGTTGCGGTTCATCTGATAGGTCCCGCCGACGCCGGCCGTGTAGACCTTGTCGTTGCGGTCGTTGCCGTTGAAGTCGTCCTGGCGGTATTGCAGACGGCCGTTCAGCACCAGCGAACGCAGCAGCTCGTGGTCGACGCCCAGCGCGAACAGGGTGCGGGTGTAGCTGGAGGCCGTGCCGAAGCCGGGGCTGGCCGAGGTCTCGCGCACCTGGCGGCTGGCGGTGGCGCTGATGCCGGTCAGCTGGGTGACCGCCCAGTTCAGGCGCCCGCCGAAGGACAGGCCGTTGAAATCCTCCAGCCGCGAATCCTTGTAGTTGCGGGCGAGATAGCCGGCGAAGACCTCGCCGGTGATCAGGCCGGTCAGGTCGGTGGCGAGACCGCCCACCACTTCATAACCGTCGGAGTCGCGGTCAAGACCGAAGGCATCGCGGTCGTTCTTGTGGCGGGTCCAGGAATAGGTGCCCTGGACGAAGGCCTCGTAGCCCGCGATGAATTCATAGCCGACGCGGCCGACCGTCGCATATTCCCAACGGTCGCGATCGCCTTGGCGGGCGACGCCGCCGCCGATCAGATCGACATCGTCATAGGAGATGTACTGGGCCGATCCGGAAATGCGGGCGCGCAGGCGGTTGAAGCGCTGGGTATAGCCGGCCTCGCCGCCACTGGTGTAATATTTCACCGGCTCGGCATAGCCTTGCAGGCTGTTGATGTCGCCACGGCCTTCATGGTTGCGGCGGTGGAACAGCTGGCCATCCAGCGCACCGCCCTTGTTCACGTCGAAGCGGCCATCGGCCTGCACGGCATAATCGGTGTAGTTCTCACCGGAATGGTCGCTGTAGCGGCCGGCATCGGCCGAGGCCGAAAAGTTCAACGCGTGGGCCGAGAAATCCGACTTGATGTCCAGCCGCGGCCGGACCGTCCAGATGACGTCGTCCTCATGGTTGTCGCGCGTGGCGTAGACGTTGGTGTCATAGGTGGCACCGGCTTCCACCCGCGGCAGGAACAGGAAGGAACCGGCGCGCAGCCCGAGCTGCTCCAGTTCCGGCCGGCGACGCTCCAGCACGGTTTCGCCACGCTGCAGGTCGTCCTGGGCGGCGGCGGGAAGCGACGTCAGCCCGGTCGAGGCGAGAGCGAGGGCGAGGAGGGAAAGGGTGCTGGTCTTCATGGAGTCACCGCGCTTGGCTGGGTTCGGTCGGCTCACTGGGCCGGGGGTCCGGCTCCTTGGTGGGACGCGGCCGGCCAGCGGTGTCCGGCTTGAAACCCGGCCGGGACCGATGCGGACGCATCCTCGGCAAAGACACAACAAACCGTGCTTCCCACGCAACAGTGAAGCCCAGGCACCGCTGCTTTTGCCAGGTCCTGTGGTGTGGCCGCAACAAAAAGCTGCTGGCCCGGCAATGACGTCAGGGGTGATGATTCGCTTGATTCCAGCGCCTTTTCCAAGTGGTCCTAAGATGAAGGTCATAGAACGGCGGGGCGGAACTGGCGATGCCACAGGGCTCCTGCTTTGGAACCGCCTGCCCGGCACCGGGTTGTTCATCACGTTTCTTGCCCCCGAAAGGTGCCGCATGACACGCCGACTCGACACGCCGCCCCCGCCGCCTTCGACCAAGCGCCCGCCCGACGCCACCACCCCGCCCTACACGCCGGGCGGCGTGACGGCTCCCGAGAAGGACGACGCCGTCAGCCCGGCCGAGAAGACCGCCCCGCCCAACAGCTATCCGCCCAAACGGAAGCCCTGACGAAGAACAGCCGGTGAGAAGCGACGGTGCAGACGGCCCGAATTGCGGCCGGAATTGCGTCAGATTCCGCCTGCGGCTTATTTTCAGGCTTGAGGTGCTTCTTTTGTTGCGCAGGCGATGACATGCGCATTCCTGTGGCTCTATGACGCATCTGCGAAGGTTGCACTGCGGCCATTGCGTTTTCTACCCTTTTCATGAGGAACGCATAATGGACGCATCGGATGGTGACAGGCGGGAAACACCGCGCCATCCCTGCCCACGCAGCCGGGAGCGGCGGTCCGCGCCCGCCCCAGCCTTCGACCCGGACCGAAGGCGGGCGCGAACCACGGGCCTGCTGCCATGGACGACTTCGGACGACTGCCTCCCGACGATTACCAGTTGGCCGGCCAGGTTCACCACCGCCTTCGCCGCGCCCATCAACGCGCGTCGGCGATCTTCATCGACCTGATCGGCGATCAGTTGCTGACGCCCACCCAATGGGGGGCGCTGGCCACCCTGCATGCGGAAGGCCCGCTGTCGCAGAATCAGCTCGGCCGACTAACCTACATGGATCCGGCGACCACCCAGGGAGTGATCCTGCGGCTGGTGGAGCGCACTCTGGTCGAACGTCAGCCCGACCCGCAGGACCGCCGCCGCACCAGCGTCCGGCTGACCCGGATCGGCCAGGCCCTGGTCATCGACCTGATGGCGAACGCCGCCGCCGCCCATGAACAGACGCTGGCCCCGCTGAGCGAGGAGGAGCGGGTGCAGTTCATGACGCTGCTGGCCCGCCTGATGTAGGTCGCACGCTTGGGAAAACCCCGATCAGGCGGTGACTTTTGCGCCGGGTTTGCTATGAACGCGGTGTGTTGCGTCGCACCGCGACCCGGACACGCCGCTGGTCTCTTACGAACCGGGGTCCCCGCAGGATGAAGCACCGTCACCCGACCGCCTCGCCGCTGGCGAAGGTTCTCCGCCCGGCCGCTCTGTTCGCCGCCATGTCCGTTGCCGTATCCGCCGCCGCACTTACGGCCGGCCCGGCCGCAGCACAATCCGCAAAGGAGCCGGGGAAATTCTCCGGCGCGCCGGTGCGGGTGGGTGAGATCAACAGCTATACCGGCCTTCCCGCCTTCACCATCCCCTACCGCCAGGGCTGGCAACTGGCGCTGGAGGAGATCAACGCCGCGGGCGGCGTGATCGGCTGCTGCGAGCTTCAGGTCGTCTCGCGCGACGATGCCGGCAAGCCCGACGACGCGGTGCGCGTCGCGCAGGAACTGGTGACGAACGAGGCGGTGGACGTGCTCGCCGGCACCTATTTCTCCCACATCGGACTGGCCGTCGCCGATTTCGCCGCGCGCAACAAGGTGCCCTTCGTCGCGGCCGAGCCGCTGACCGACGCCATCACCTGGTCGAAGGGCAACCGCTACACCTTCCGCCTGCGCCCCAGCACCTACATGCAGGCGGCCATGCTGGTCGAGGAGGCGGCGAAGCTGCCGGCCAAACGCTGGGCCACCGTCGCCCCCAACTACGAATACGGCCAGTCAGCGGTGTCGTGGTTCAAGCAGCTGTTGAAGGAAAAACGCCCGGACGTCGAGTTCGTCGCCGAGCAGTGGCCGGTGCAAGGCAAGCTGGAGGCCGGTCCGACGGTGCAGGCCCTGGCCGCCGCCAAGCCCGACGCCATCTTCAACGTCACCTTCGGCGCCGACCTCGCCAAGTTCGTGCGCGAGGGCGAAGGCCGCGGCCTGTTCCGCAACCGCAAGGTTGTCAGCCTGCTGACCGGCGAACCGGAATACCTTGAGCCGATGAAGGACGAGGCGCCGGAAGGCTGGATCGTCACCGGCTATCCCTGGGAGCAGATCGACACGCCCGCCCACAAGGCCTTCGTCGCCGCCTACAGCGCGCGCTTCAAGGAAACGCCCAAGGCGGGTTCCATCGTCGGCTACATCACCATGAAGGCGGTCGCCGCCGCGATCACCAAGGCCAAGTCGGCCAATGCGGAGCCGATCGTCGACGCGCTGGCCGGCCTGACCATCGACAGTCCGGTCGGCCCGGTGACCTTCCGCGCGTCCGACCATCAGGCGACCATGGGCGCTTACGTCGGCATCACGACGGTGAAGGACGGGCGCGGCACTATGAAGGACTGGCGCTACGCCGACGGCGCCAACTACCTGCCGCCCGACGACGCGGCGCGCAAGATGCGGCCGGCTGAGTAAGGCGCCCGGTTTCCGGCGCCCCGCCTCATGTCCTTCCTCCTCGTCCAGGCCCTCAGCGGCCTCGCGACCGCGGCGACACTGTTCCTGGTGTCGTCGGGGCTGACCATCGTCTTCGGTGTGACGCGGATCGTGAATTTCGCGCACGGCTCCTTCTACATGGTCGGCGCCTATGCCGGCTGGTCGCTGATCGAGCGGTTCGGCGGCACGCCGGCCGGCTTCTGGGGATCGGTCGCCGCCGCCGCGCTGGCGATGGGCGTCCTCGGCGCCGCGATGGAGATCGGGCTGCTGCGCCGGCTCTACCGTTCGCCGGAGCTGTTCCAGCTGCTCGGCACCTTCGGCGTCGTTCTGGTGGTGCAGGACCTGACCGCCTGGGCCTGGGGGCCGGAGGATCTGCTGGGCCGCCGGGCGCCGGGACTGAAGGGCTCCATCGACATCCTCGACCAGCCCTTCCCGCTCTATGACCTCGTTCTGATCGGGCTCGGGCCGCTGGTGCTCGGACTGCTGTGGCTGCTGTTCAACCGCACCCGCTGGGGCACGCTGGTGCGGGCGGCGACGCAGGACCGCGAGATGACCAGCGCGCTCGGCGTCGATCCGGCGCGTCTGTTCACCGGCGTGCTGTTCCTCGGCTGCGCGCTGGCCGGGCTGGGCGGCGCCTTGCAGGTCCCGCGTGAATCGGTGACCTTGCAAATGGACATGGCGATCGTGGTGGAGGCCTTCGTCGTCGTCGTGGTCGGCGGCATGGGCAGCCTGACCGGCGCCTTCCTCGCCTCGCTGCTAATCGGGCAGTTGCAAGCCTTCGGCATCCTGGTCTTCCCGCAGATCACCCTGGTGTTGGTCTTCCTGTTCATGGCGGTGGTGCTGGTGCTGCGCCCGCACGGCCTGCTCGGCCGACCCGACGAGGCCCCGCCGACCGCACCGGCCACGGTGACCGTGCCGCTGTTGGCCGGACGCCATGCCGGCACTTGGGCGCTCGCCCTGCTGCCCGTGCTGGCTGCCGCACCGCTGGTCGCCGGCGATTACGCGCTGATCCTGCTGACCGAGGTGGTGATCCTCGCTTTGTTCGCCGCCAGCCTGCATCTGCTGATCGGGCTGGGCGGGCTGGTGTCCTTCGGCCATGCCGCGTGGTTCGGGCTGGGCGCCTACGGCTCGGCCCTGCTGGTCAGGCATCTGGATGCGCCGATGCCGCTGGCGCTGGCCGGCGCGCCGGTCCTGGCCGGGCTGGGGGCACTGGTGGCGGGCTGGTTCTGCGTGCGGCGCTCGGGCCTCTATTTCGCCATGCTGACGCTGGCCTTCGCCCAGATCGTCTGGTCGATCGTCTTCCAATGGTATGCGGTCACCGGCGGCGACAACGGCATCCTCGGCGTCTGGCCGCCGGGCTGGGCGGCGGGCAAGGCGACCTATTACTGGCTGACGCTGGCGCTGTGCGGCGGCGCGCTGTGGCTGCTGTACCGGGCGGCCTTCGCCCCCTTCGGCTATGCGTTGCGGGCCGGACGCGACTCGGGATTACGGGCCGAATCGGTGGGCATCGACGTGCGCCGCTTCCAATGGATGGCCTTCGTCCTGGCCGGCGCCGCGGCGGGGCTGGCCGGCGGGCTCTACGCCTTCGCCAAGGGCAGCGTCTTCCCCACCCTGCTGGCGGTGCCGCAATCGGTCGACGCGCTGGTGATGGTGCTGATGGGCGGCATCCAGACCATCACCGGGCCGCTTGCCGGTGCGGTCGTATTCCACCTGCTGGAGTCCGAGGTGATGAGCCTGACCGACTGGTGGCGGCTGGTGCTGGGCCTGATCATCGTCGCGCTGGTGCTGGTCTTCCCCAAGGGGATTGTCGGCTTCCTGTCCGGCATAAGGAGCCGGACATGAGCGAACTGGTGGTGCGCGACCTGCAACGCTCCTTCGGCGGGGTGCAGGCGGTCGGCGGCGTATCCTTCACCCTGTGTTCCGGCGACCTGCTGGCGCTGATCGGCCCGAACGGCGCCGGCAAGAGCACCTGCTTCAACCTGCTGAACGGGCAGCTGCGTCCCGATTCGGGATCGGTCAGGCTGGACGGCACCGAGCTGGTCGGACTGCCGCCGCGGCACATTTGGGCGCTGGGCGTCGGGCGCACCTTCCAGATCACCGCGACCTTCGCCTCGATGACGGTGGCGGAGAATGTGCAGATGGTCCTGCTGTCGCGCGCCCGCCGGCTGTTCGGCCTGTGGCGCCCGGCCGCTGCCCAGTTCCGCGAGCCGGCGCTGGCGCTGCTGGACCGTGTCGGCATGGCGGCACAGGCCGACCGTCCCTGCGGCGTGCTGGCCTATGGCGACGTCAAGCGGGTCGAATTGGCAATGGCGCTGGCGAGCGAGCCGACGGTGCTGCTGATGGACGAGCCGACCGCCGGCATGGCCCCGGCGGAACGCCTCGCCCTGATGGTGCTGACGGCGGAGCTGGTGCGCGAGCGCGGCCTCGCCGTCCTGTTCACCGAACACGACATGGATGCCGTCTTCGGCCACGCCACCCGCGTGCTGGTGCTCGACCGCGGCCGGCTGATCGCGGAGGGCTCGCCGGATCAGGTGCGTGCCGATCCTCGCGTGCAATCCGTCTATCTGGGAGGCGAGGCGTGAGCGAAGCTCTGTTGACGGTCGACGGCCTCCAGGCCTGGTATGGTCGCGCCCATATCCTCGACGGCATCGCCCTGACGGTGGGCCACGGCGAGGTGGTGGCGCTGATGGGCCGCAATGGTGCGGGCAAGACCACGACGCTGAAGGCGATCATGGGGCTGGTGGAGCGGCGCGCCACGACCCTGCGCTTCGACCGGCGTGAGCTGTCCGCCCTGCCCGCCCACCGCATCGCCCGGCTCGGCGTCGGCTATGTGCCGGAGGACCGCCGCATCTTCGCCGACCTGACGGTGGAGGAAAACCTGGAGGTCGGCCGCCAGCCGCCCCGCCCCGGCGCGCCGTCCTGGACGCCGGAGAAGCTGTTCGCGCTGTTCCCGAACCTTGCGGAGATGCGGGGCCGCCGCGGCACGCGGATGAGTGGCGGCGAGCAGCAGATGCTGACGCTGGCCCGCACGCTGATGGGCAACCCGTCTCTGCTGCTGCTGGACGAACCGTCGGAGGGGCTGGCGCCGCTGATCGTGAGGCAGATGGCCGACGCGGTGCGGCGACTGAAGGCGGAGGGGCTGTCGGTGCTGCTGTCCGAACAGAGCCTGTCCTTCGCCTCGGCGGTCGCCGACCGCGCCTGCGTCATCGAAACCGGCCGCCTGCGCTGGACCGGCACGATGACGGAGCTGATGACGGATAACGGGGTGAGGGCGGCCTATCTGGCGGTGTGACCGCCCCTCTCCTCACTGACCCGCGATGCTGAGGTCCATCACCGATTTCGGATCCAGCGCCTTGTCGACCTGACCCTCGGACTGCCAGAACTTCACCTGATTGATCACGTCGTCCACCAGCAGGCGGGCCTGCGGATCGACATAGGGCAGGCCGGCGGCAACGATATCGGGCTTCTGCTTGGTGGCATCGGCGATGATGCCCAGCAGCTCGTCATAGCCGGGGCCCTTCACCAGATTGCCCGCCGCATCCTTGCCGTTGAAGGCGGCGTGGTATTCGGCCAGCGCCGTCTTGTAGGCGCGGACGAACTTCTCCACCAGCAGGCGGCGGTCCTTCATCGTCTTCGGCGCGGTGAACAGGGCGCCGAGCTGCCAGGGCGTCTCGTCGCCGACCCAGCCCAGGATCTTGCCGGCGCCGTCGGCCACCAGCTGCCGCGACACGGTGGAGGGGGCGATGACCGCATCGACCTGCCCGCCCTTGAAGGCGGCGACCATCTTCGGCACGTCCTGCAAGGGCACCATCGTCACGTCCTTGACCGTGAAGCCGTGCTTCTGCGCCAGCAGCCCGATCATGTAGTGGAAGGTCGAACCGACCGTGGTGATGGCGACCCGCTTACCCTTCAGGTCGGCCGGCGCCTTCAGCCCGGCATCATAGGCGGCATTCGTCGCGACATAGGCGCTCAAGGGGAAGCCCGGCTCGTCGCGGCTCTGCGCGGCGATGATGGTGACCGCCCCCTTGGAGGCGAGATTGTAGAAGCCGGCGGTCAGGCCGGTGACGCCGAAATCGGCATCGCCCGAGGTCACCGCGACCGGCACCTGCTGGGCCGAGGTGAACATTTTCAGCTCGACGTCCAGCCCTTCCTTCGCGAAATAGCCCTTGGCCTTGGCGATGAAGATCGGCCCGGAGGAGGACAGCGCCAGCACGCCGACCGTCGCCTTCTCCAGCGGCTGAGCCAGCACCGCGGACATCAGGGTGCCGGCGGCGAAGACAGCACCGGTGGTGGCGATCACGGCGCGCCGGGTGAGGCGGGCCAAGGTCATGGCGGCGGTCATGGACGGAAATCCTCCCGATGGATGGTTCAGGTTTCTTGGGTTGATGCCGGTCAGCGCCAGTTCAGCAGACGCCGTTCAAGCTGAGACAGCACAGTGCCGATGGCGAGCCCCAGCAGCGACAGCACCAGCACGCCGGCCAGCAGCGTGTCGGTCTGCATCAGGTTGCCGGCCATCAGTACGAAGGCGCCGATGCCGTATTCCGCGCCGATCATCTCCGCCGCCACCACCAGGATCAGCGCGATGGATGCGGTGATGCGGAAGCCGGCCAGGATGCCCGGCAGGGCGCCCGGCAGAACGATGGAACGCAGGATCGACCGCCAGGGCAAGCCGAAGCTCTGCGCCATGCGGATCAGGTTGCGCGGTACCTGGTCGATGGCGCTGTAGGTGGCGATGACGGTGGGGAAGAAGACGCCGAAGCCTATGGTGGCGAATTTCGACGGCTCGCCGATGCCGAACCACAGGATGAACAGCGGCAGAAGCGCGATCTTTGGGATCGGGAAGAAGGCCGACACCAGCGGCACGCCGATCGCGCGGGCGGTGGAGAAGATGCCCATGGCGAAGCCGACCAGCATGCCGCCCGCCGTGCCCAGCACCCAGCCGACGGCGATGCGTCCCAGCGATGCCTTCAGGTTCAGCCACAGGGAACCGTCCGTCACCATCCCGGCCAGCGCGCGGACGACCGCACTCGGTGGCGGCAGGAACAGCGGACTGGCGAGGCCGAGACGGCTTGCCCCCTCCCAAACCGCGATCAGCAGGGCGAAGGCGGCCAGCGCCGCCCAGGGGTGGCGTTTCACGGTAAAGCCGCCGCCACGGAAGCGGACGGGCTGGCCCCTGGCAGACGCGGTCGGAATGGTGGTCGGGTTGAGGCTGTCAGGCACGGGCGATCTCCCGGTCGGCCATCTGGGCTTCGGCCTTCATCAGGTGCCACAGGCGGTCGCGCACTTCGGCCAGATGGGCCTGGGCCGACGGCTCCTGCCGGCGCTCCCGCGGTTCCTCGATGATGACCAGTTCGCGGATGCGGCCGGGACGCCGGCTCAGCACGCAAACGCGGTCCGCCAGCCGCAGCGCCTCGTCCAGATTGTGGGTGACGTAGAGGGCAGTGGTTTTCTCCCGCCGCCAAAGCTCCAGGAAATCGTCCATCAGCAGCTCGCGCGTCTGGGCATCGAGCGCCGACAGCGGCTCGTCGAGCAGAAGCATGGCAGGACGCACCGCCAGCGCGCGGGCGATGCCAACCCGCTGGCGCATACCGCCGGACAGCTGCTTGGGCAGGGCCTTGCGGAATTCCCACAGCCCCATGCGACGCAGGCCGCTGTCGATGCGCTCGCGTCGTTCGGCGGATGAGAGCGGGTGATGCTCCAGCACCAGGGCGACATTGTCCTCCACGGTTCGCCAGGGCAGCAGGGCGAAGTCCTGGAAGATGAAGGTGATCGGGTTCAGGCAGCCGTCGGGCACCTCCCCTTCCACCCGGATGCTGCCGGCGGTCGGGGCGACGATGCCACCGGCGATGCCGAGCAGGGTCGACTTGCCGCAGCCGCTGGGA
Organism: Azospirillum lipoferum; assembly: GCF_024170005.1. GTDB lineage: Bacteria > Pseudomonadota > Alphaproteobacteria > Azospirillales > Azospirillaceae > Azospirillum > Azospirillum lipoferum. Next base: position 89,668 of record NZ_JALJXJ010000022.1, on the reverse strand, counting down.
CCGATCACCGCCAGGATTTCGCCCTCCGCCAGGGTCAGGTCGATACCGTCCAGCACGGTCAGATCGTCATAGCGGTGGGTCAGATCGGAAACGAGAAGCCTCATCGCGCCCTTTTGTGCCTGCACCTTGGTCGGTGGGGTCCGACTGTTCGTTGGGCCTGCCACTATAGCGCGGCGTCCCGGCGGCGGAGAGGGGAAAGGCGTCCCGCATCCCAGCCATACGGCAGTATGGCAGTGGCCGGAAGGCGTCAAGGCACTGTCGGCTTCGCGACAGGCCCATTCGGATGGCGGGTGTCGTCAGGCCGTTCCGCTGACCGGCCCGCTGCCCGCCGGCAGGTCGAGCACCTGCAATGCGGCGGCACAGCGGCCCACCGCCGCCTCAGCCAGGGCATGGCGCTCGCTCAAACCCGCCTCGTCCACCTCGTCTGGGGTCATCGCCTGCAACAGGACGCGCAGGGTCCGGACATAGGTGCGCAGGAGCGTGGCTTCCTCGGCATAATCCCCCAGCAGACCGGCTCGTCCGGCAGTGCGCAGCGCGACAAGCTCACCGTCGAGCGAGGCCGCGGCCATCTCAATGGCTTGCAGGGCCCGCGACAGGCGGACATGCTTCAGAACGACGATGTCGGCCATGCCCACCTCCCCTGCCGGCTGGAACGGCGAAATGAAAGCAATGACCGTGCCAGCGTGGATCCGGCAACTCCTCAGCGTTGCCGCATCGACGGATGCCAGGCCGTCGTCACCCGCTCCAGCACCGCCAGCGCACCGTAGAAGCCCGATCCGGTCAGCGCCGCCACCGCGATGGTGGCCCAGACGATGTCCAGATTCATCCGCGCCACCTCGGTGGAGATTCGGAAGCCCATGCCGACCACCGGCGTACCGAAGAACTCCGCCACGATGGCGCCGATCAGCGCCAGGGTAGAGTTGATCTTCAACCCGTTGAACAGGAAGGGCAACGCGTTGGGCAGCCGCAGCTTGACCAGCGTGCGGCCATAGCCGGCGGCATAGCTGCGCATCAGGTCGAGCTGGATGCGCTCCGAATTGCCGAGCCCTGCCAGCGTATTGATCAGCATCGGGAAGAAGGTCATGACGACGATAACAGCGGCCTTCGACTGCCAGTCGAAGCCGAACCACATCACCATGATCGGCGCGATGCCGACCACCGGAATAGCGCTGGCGAGATTGCCGAGCGGCAGCAATCCGCGGGCAAGAAAGGGCACCCGGTCGGCAAGGATTGCCACCATGAAGCCGGCACCGCAGCCCATGACGTAGCCGCGCAGAACAGACGTCAGCACGGTCTGGCGGAAATCGTCCCATAGCACCGGCGCGTTGGCGGCGAGCGCGGCGGCGATGCGGCTGGGCGGCGGCAGCAGGATCGCCGGCACCTGGAAACCGCGGACCAGCACCTCCCACCCCACCAGCAAGCCAAGCCCGAACAGGCCGGGCACGACGACGGAACGGGTCCAGCCCGGCATCCCGGCCAGTACCCCCATCACCCGCCACAGCAGCAGCGTCGCCGCCACCAGGAACAGCCACAGGCCCCAGCCGGCAGACAGGTCCAGCCCTTCGTTCAGCAGATGCAGCGGCAAGAGCCAAGCCAGCGCCACGCCGGCCAACTCCGCCCAGGCGCCCCAGACCCGCTTCGGCGCCGACGCGCCGGCAACGACCGCCAGCACCACCCCGATCAGGAACAGCGGCGCCATGCTTCCGCCGAACCAGCCAAGGACGGCGCCATTCTGCACGCCCAGTGGCAGGGCCAATGCCGCCAGCGCCGGCAGGGCGATGGCAACCAGCCCCCAATCGGCGGCCGAGCGCAGACTGGTGCGGTAGGGGTTCGTCACCAGATCGCTCATCGCGCACCCGCCCGGCCCAGCAGGACCAGTTCCAGCCCACGCACCACGGCGATCAGCGCCACCGACAGCAGCGAGGCCATGATCAGCGCCGCCCAGATCTGCACGGTCTGCCCGTAATAGGACCCGGACAGCAGCCGCGCTCCCAGCCCGGCCTGCCCGCCGGTCGGCAGCTCGCCGACGATGGCGCCGACGACGCTGATGGCGACCGACACCTTGAGGCTGGCGAACAGGAAGGGCATGGACGCCGGCAGCCGCAGCGACCAGAAGGCGCGCATTCCGCTGGCCGAATAGGTCCGCATCAAGTCGAGCCACAGCGGATCGGCAGAGCGCAGCCCCTTCACCATGCCAACCGTAATCGGGAAGAAGCAGAGATACATGCAGATCACCGCCTTCGGCAGCAACCCGGTCAGTCCGATGTTGCCGAGGATGACGACGATCATGGGTGCTATGGCCAGGATCGGGATGGTCTGCGACGCGATCACCCAGGGCAACAGGCTGGCCTCCAGCGTCCGGGTATAGACGATGCCAGCGGCGAGCAGGATGCCCAGCAGCAGCCCCATAGCCAGTCCGGTCAACGCCGCTTCCGCGGTCACCCAGGCATGGAACAATAGGTTACGCGGGCTGGTCGGCGCATAGCCGGTCAGGGAGGTCCACAGCTCCACCACCACCTGATCGGGGGTGGGCAGGATCGGCCGCTTCATCGTATAGGCCTGAGCCAGCACGTCTGCGAAACCGGCGGGCTTGTTGGCGCGCACCAGCGTCTCCGCCGCCTGCGGCCAGTTCAGCCACGCCGCACCGACATACCACGCCGCCAACAGGAGCAGCGTCATCACGGTAACGGGAAGCGCACGCTTAGTCATCGTAGCTGTGCCCTTCCTTCAGACCTTCGCGGACGCGGTGGGCGATGGCGGCGAATTCCGGCGACTCGCGGATCTCGAGCTTGCGTTCGCGCGGCAGGCTATCGCAGTCGATGACGTCGAGGATGCGGCCCGGCCGCGGGCTCATCACCACGATGCGGGTGGAGAGGAACACCGCTTCCGCAATGGAGTGGGTGACGAAGACGCAGGTCTTGCCGGTCGCCCGCCACAGCTGGGTCAGGTGCAGGTTCAGATGGTCCCGGGTGATCTCATCCAGCGCGCCGAACGGCTCGTCCATCAGCAGCAGGTCGGGCTGGAGAGCCAGCGCCCTGGCAATGGAGACACGCTGCTGCATGCCGCCGGACAGCTGCCAGGGGAACTTGCGTTCGAAGCCCGACAGGCCGACCCGCTCCAGCTGCTCGCGGGCCCGAGCCTGACGTTCGGCGCGGGCGATCCCCATGATCTCCAGCGGCAGCATCACGTTGCGCTCCACCGTCCGCCAGGGATAAAGCGCCGGCGCCTGGAAGACGTAACCGTAAAGCCGCTTCAGCCGCGCCTGCTCCGGCGTCATGCCTTCGATGACAATATGGCCGGAGGTCGGCCGCTCCAGGTCGGCGATCACGCGCAGCAACGTGGTCTTGCCGCAGCCGCTGGGACCGATCAGCGAGACGAAATCACCCCGGGCAATGGTGAGGTCGACCTCGCTCAGCGCCGTGACCGGCTTGTCCGCCGTGGGATAGACCAGCGAAAGCTTGCGCGCCTCGACGACCACCGAGGACTTGGCCGAAGAAGCGGCCCGGTCCGAACCTTGACGGGAAGCGGTCGCCTCCCGGACATCGAGCGGGTTTGGGAAGGTCACGGGCGGCGGTCCTTCACAGCGCGGATCTTGGGGGCGGATTTGGAAAGCGGACTTGACGGTTCGGTCAGAAATCATCCAACCCGCAAACTATCACCACCCCGATCGAGGCGCCAGGATTGCAAAAGCCCAGTCCTCTCGCCCACGGACATCGGAACGCAACTGCAAGGGAAATTTGCGCTGAAGCGCAATTGGCACACACATGCATGCGCTGTATTCTCGCGCCGCCGGACGCGCACCATGCGCCGATGGCAACCAAAAGGAGGTGACGCGAGTGAGAAAATTCCTGAAGTGGCTCAGCCGCTTCTGGTTCAAGCTGAAGTTCGAGTTCCAAGCGGGCTTCAACACGGACCAGGAAAGGTAAAGCCGGACTTTGGTGGGGCCGGGAAACCGGTCCCGCCATTCAGGAAGCGGCTCGCGTCACCTCCTGACCTCGGAGATTACCATGCCCCCCGCCATTTTCAAGGCATGGGCGGGAGGTGGCCCCGCCCGAACACGCGCTATGGGTGCGGATGCCTCGCGGAAACAGGGCGAAAGAACTGGACGGGCGGTACCCCTCCGGAACAGGATCACGCCCCATTTCCGAATTTGCCCGCGACATGCCCGCCGCCAAGCCACCCCCCAGTCTGGAAGTCACGCGTGAAGACGGCGCGGCCGGCGCCGTGTTCGTGGCAACGCCGGTGCTGACGCCGGTGATCCGCACGCGCTATCTTCTGATCGCGGGTCTGCTGGCGACCGGCTTCATCGCCGGAGCCGGGCTGGCGCCCGACGAGTTGGCCAGGATGCTGCAATGGCTGGCCGTCCTCTGCGCGGTGCCGGTCCTGCTGCTGTGGGTGGTGACGCTGTCTGAGACGGTCCAGCGCCGCGCCGTCCGGCTTGGCGTGACAGAGCGTGGGCTGACGGTGGACGGCGCGCGCATCCATCCGCACGAGACCATCCGGGATCTGGCGCTCTATCCGATGGTGGGCGGCAAGCCGCTGTTCGTCGCCTGGATCGATCCGGCGCACGACTACCGCCACAAGGCGGAGATGACGCTGGTCGCCGGCAATGTGGCGCCCAACGACGCGGTGAAGGCGGAACTGAAGGCTGCCGGCAGCCGCAATGTGCGGTTGGTCATGCACCGGCGCGGCGGGCACAAGGCGATCGTCCTGGTCCGCGGCCTGACCCTGTCAGGCGGGCAGACCCTGCTGGCCGCCCTCGCGGCGGAGCTTCGCGCTCACAGCCGCTAGGGCGCCCCATGGCCGGAAACCGGAAAAGACCGGAAAATCAGCGGCGCGGAATGGCCGGCGGCTCCGGCAGGTCCTCTTCCAGGATGACGACGTTCAGGGCATAGGAGACCTCGCCCTCGTCCTCGTCACGGTTCAGCGTGCCGAAGAACTCGCCATCCACCGTCACTTCGGCCGACTGGCCGGCCTTCGCCGGCGGCTCGATCACGATCTTGGGGTTGCCCAGCGTCTTGCGCAGGTACATCTGCACGCGGGCGATTTCGGTGTCGGACATCCGGACGGCGGACGGCTTGGCGGGCGGCATGGCGAACCTCGTTGTCTGCGAAGGAGCGTCATATAGGCGGCTTCGCCGCGAAGGGAAAGCGATACATCGCCGGCTCCCTCCCTGCCGCCGCAGGTGTGGCGCACGCGGCAAGCCCGCATCTCGTCCACGCGGGGTAACGCCGCCACAGTCCGACGCTCCGAATGAGCGGCGTTCCCGAATGGCGGAAAAGGCTATGCTCCCGGCGGCGGTACGCTCCCCGGCAACGGGCGGCGCACGGGTTCGTGCCCATTCCCATGGCAAGGGGCTGCCGCGACTACGAAGGATGGAACGCCGTGACGAAGACCGCGCCCTCGACCGCAAGCCATACAGACCGCCGACCCGCCGGCCGGTGGAGGCGCCGCCTCAAGGCGACCGCCCTGACCGCGGCGCTGCTGACCGCCCTCCCCTTCGGCGGCATGCAGGGGGGCGGTGCGCAGGCGGAAACCGGCAAGCGTGTGGCCCTGGTCATCGACAACGGTCGCTATACCGCACTCAACAGCCGCTCGGACCAGGCCGCCGGCAACGCGTCGGCCATGGCGTCGGCATTGCGCAGCGCCGGCTTTTCAGTGACGCGGGCCGACAATGTCGGGCGGGTCGCCATGGAGTCGGCATTGGAGCGCTTCCGCGAGGCACTGTCCGGGGCCGACCTCGGCTTCGTCTACTATACCGGCCTTGCCGTCGGGCTGGGAGAGCGGGAGTTCCTGCTGCCGGCCGACGCCGCCCCAACCGGGGCGGAGGATCTGCCGCGCGCCGCCCTGGATCTGGACGGCCTGCTGAGCGATCTGCGCGACAGCGGGCGCAAGGCCGTTGTGGTGATCGACCCCGGCGTCGCCGACGCGCTGTCCCAACGGGTCGGCGGCGGCGCGCTGGGCACACCGATGGAAGCGGACGGCCTGTTCGTCGTCTACGCCCACCGTCCGGGCGTGCCGCCGGTGCCGCCGAAGACGGCCAAGGGACCCAATGCCTTCACCGCTGCGCTGGCACGCGAGATGGTCAAGCCCGGCGTTGCATTCCGCGATTCGCTGGCGGAGGTGGCGCGTGCGGTCGCCGAACGCAGCGACGGTCGCCAGTTGCCCTGGCTGCAGGACCGGCTGGGCAGCAATCTGGTGCTGGTCCCGGCCGTCGCCGCCGCAAAGCCGCCGGCCACCCCGCCAACCACTCCTCCGACGGCGCCCGCTCCCTCCGCCACCGCGCCGAAGGAACCACCGGCGGTGACCACCCCCAGCCTCCCGCCCGGCGAGTATGAAATGGCGAAGGCCGGTGTCCTGTTCGACCGGCCGGCCGTCGGCGCCCGCGGCGTCGCCCAACTGGCGGCCGGCAGCGCCGTGACGGTGCTGGAGTCCGTGCCGGAAGGAAGCTGGCTGCGCGTGCGCGACTCGGCCGGCCGGACCGGCTATCTTACCGCGGGAGCGCTCGCCGCCCGCTGGGCCGACCCATCGCCGCAGGCCGCCCGCGCCCGTGGCCCGGTGGAGGCCGGCCCCTCCTTCGGCGATCCCGGTATGGAGCAAGGCATGGAACTGCCCACCGCCGGCAACTCCGACCCGATCCAGACGGAGCGGCCGCGCGGCTTCGCCGGCGCCGCGCCCGGCACCGGCTTCTCCACGCCTGACGGCCCGGCAGTGGAGGCGGAGCAACAGGCGATGCGCGCGCTGGGCGACGCCCGCACCGCGGCGGAGCGGGCACGCAGCCGTCCCGACAGCCGTTACTGGAGCTACGGCTTTTCCGGCGGCGACCGCTATGAGGGGACTTGGGCGCAATCCTCGTCGAATGCGGGAGCTAACCCGGCACTGGGCCGACCGATCCGCCAGGGAACCGGCGTCTACCGCTTCGTCAATGGCCAAACCTATGAAGGAGAATGGTCGGGCGACCTGATGTCTGGCTTCGGCGTGATGACCTTCACCGACGGCAGCCGCTTCGCCGGGCGTTTCCGCGACGGTCAGCCGGACGGCCCCGGCATCTTCCACTACGCCAACGGCGGACAGAGCGCCGGGATGTGGCGCGGCTCCGTCCGCCTCGACCAGTAAGGGATGATCAGCCAGTAAGGATCAGCGCGGCTTCAGCGCCTCCACCACCTGCACATGCCCCTGCAACGCGCCGAGAGTCAGGGCGGAATTGCCGTTGGCATCCATGCGGTAGGGGTTGGCGCCGCTGTCCAGCAGCAGCTTCGCCACCGCCTCGTGCCCGTTGTTGGCCGCATACATCAGCGCCGACCAGCCATAGGCGGTGGTGCGGTCGACCATCACCCCGCGCTGGATCAGCGTGCGCGCCACATCCTGGTGGCCGCGGGCGGCGGCGGCCATCAGCGCGGTCTTGCCGTCGCTGTTGGTGGTGTCGAGGTCGGCACCGCCATCGGCCAGCGCCCGGACCACCGCGTCATGCCCGCCCCAGGCGGCATACATCACCGCCGTGGCACCGTCGGAGGTCCGCAGGTCGGTGCGGGCGTGGCGGTCAAGCAGCACGCGCACCGCATCGGCCAGCCCCTGTTCGGCCGCCATCATCAGCAGGGTCTTGCCATTGTCCAGACGCGTGTCGGCACTGGCGCCGGCCTGGAGCGTCCGCGACAGCTCCGCCGGGTTGCGCAGCAGGGCCAGAACCGACTCGCGGTCCCCCAGTCCCGGCGTCGCGTTCACCGGCGCCGCGGAGCTGCCGGGCGCAGTACCGGAGGCGGTCCCGGTGGCCGGGCCGGTTGACGGGCCCGTATAGGTCCGCTGTTCGCTCGCCGCGCGGATGCGCTCGGCCAGATCGGGGCTGTCGGGCGAGATCATCTGTGCCCGCTCGTAGAAGCGCTTGGTCTCCGACCAGTCACCGTCGCGTTCGGCCAGCATCGCCCAGCGGCGATAGGTGTCGGTCATGGTGGTCAGCAGTTCCGCCGCCTCCGGCGAGGTCGGCGCGATCTGGCGGATGCGCTGCACCGTTTCATAGGCGTTGTCGCCCGGCGGAGTGGTCAGGCGCTTGCCGGCGATCTGGCGGCGGGCCTGATCGACCATCGCCCGCACCCGCTGGGCGGTATCGACGTCCGGGACCGTGGGCTGCGGCGGCGCAGCCGGAACCGCGGCGGTCGCCGACGGATCCTCCAGCGGCGGCAGCGAAGCGATGCCCGGTGCCGCTTCCGTGTTACCGGTCGCGGAGGGTTTGGCGGCAGCGGTCGGTTGCTGTTGGGCCGGCTGCTGTTGGGCCGGCGGCAGGGCCGCGGTTTCGGCCGGTGCGGCAGCCTTCAGGGCGACAGTCGAAGTGGGCGTCGCCGCCGGCTTCGAAACCGTCTGGGTGCCGGCGGCAGGCGGCGGCACGACAGTCGCCTGGGCCGTCACCTGCGTGGTCGGAGCCGCCACCGCAGTGGACGGGGTGACCGCAGATGAGGCGGGCAGTTCGGGAGCGGGCGCGACCGGCACATTGGCGGCATGCTGCCGGTCAACCGGTGCCGCGGCTCCGGTCAGCCCCTGCACGGTCCGTTCAACCGCATCGCGCGCCTTGATCCAGCCCTCTTCGACCATGGCGAGCGCACGGTCGGGGAAGGCACCCGGCACCGCGGTGGCGATGGCCGCACCGGCAGCCCCCAGCAGGACCAGCGTGGTCAGCGCCGCCCCGGCGTAGAGCGCGGTCCGGCGCGGCGCCCGCATGGCGCCGCCCTGACCGCCGTCCGGAGACCAGCCCTGGTCCGGCCCCGCCATTGGCCCGGCACCACCGTCGGTCCAGTCCCGGCCATCTTGCAAGCGGCCATCTTGCAAACGGTCGTCCTGCCGGCGCTCCTGCTGCTGCCAATTCTCCTGCTGCCGCCCAACCGACCAGTCGTTGGCAGGCGGGATCGCGGCGGGCTGTGCCGGAGGCTGCTGAGGCTGGGGCGGAACCGACAGCATCGGCACGGGCCTGGGTACCGGCGGAACCTCCCGCACGTCTTCGGCGAAGCCGCCACCCGCCGTCATCCGGTAGATCACGCCCATGTCGCGCAGCTCGTCCGTCAGCCCGGCGCGGGCCAGCGTTCCTTCCAGCTCGGGCGTACCGCACAGCAGCACCTGCATGAAGCGGCCGGCCGGCGTTTCCGCCCTGGTCAGGTCGACCAGATCGGCCAGCACCGGCGGCGCCAGCACGGCGGCGTTGTCGACCGCCAGCAGCCCGGCCCCGGCAAGCTCAAGCCGCTCTTCCAGCGCCGCGATCAGAGTGTCGAAATCGGCCTCGCCGTCTTCCCCCGGCATCAGATCGGGCAGCGCGCCGGTGCCGGCGGCGGACACCAGATCCTCGATCTCCGCACCGACCGACGCGGCGACCGGCAACACCATCGCGCCATCGGCCTCGACATGCTCGACCAGTTGGCGGAACAGGGCGGGACGGCCCGACCCGGCGTCGCCGACCAGAACCAGAAGCCTCTTGCGCGCCAGAAAGGCCAGGACCAGTCCATCGCGGATCTCGTCCGCCGTGACGCCGGCGGACTCGGAAACGGGATCGTGGTGGCCCGGAGCGGCGCGCCGGGCGCGCGGGGAGTGTTTCGGGGCAGAACGGTCCATGGACATCTCAAGACGCCGATCAGTGAAGGATGCGCTGATGAGACTCTAGTGATGCGCCCCCCAAGCCCCGACGGAGCAAAGGGCGGTTACCCCCTCTCTTCCGGGGTGGGTGAACTGACCCTTCCGGCACGAAAGCAACCCTGGTCCGCCGGACGGGGGAGGGGTATAGGGTTGCCCCCGAAAATCGGTCATTTCCTACTATCCGGACGGCGACAGGCATGCGAATCGGAATCGATTTGGGCGGCACCAAGATCGCGGCCGTGGCGCTGGGCCGCGATGGGACGGAGCTTGCCCGCAACCGTCGCCCAACCCCCCGCGGCTATGAGGCGACGCTGGATGCCCTGGCGGAGACGGTGGCCGCCCTGGACCCGGCAGGAGCCGGGGGGATCGGCATCAGCCTGCCCGGCGTGGTCGATGTCGCGGCCGGACGGGTGCACGCAGTCAACCTGCCCTGGCTGGAGGGGCATTCCTTCGCCGCCGACGCGACGCGGCGGATCGGCCGGCCGGTGCGGATCGCCAACGACGCCAACTGTTTTACCCTGTCGGAGGCAACGGACGGGGCGGCGGCCGGAGGCGGATCGGTGGTGTTCGGCGTCATCCTGGGTACCGGGGTCGGCGGCGGCATCGTGGTGGACGGCCGCATTCTGCCCGGCGCCAACGGGCTGGCCGGCGAATGGGGCCATGCACCGCTTCCCTGGCGCGAGGGGGCGGACGGCCCGCCGGTGCCCTGCGGCTGTGGCAAGACGGGCTGCCTGGAAACCATGCTGTGCGGCGCCGGGCTGTCGCGCCTGCACCGCCATCTCGGCGGCGAGACGCTGGATCCGCCGGAGATCGCCGCCCGCGCCTTGGCAGGTGATGCCGCCGCGGCCCGAACCCTGGCCCATCATGCCGATGCGCTGGCCCGCGCGCTGGCGCCTGTGGTGAACCTGCTGGATCCCGACATGGTGGTGGTCGGTGGCGGCCTGTCCGCCCTGCCCGGCCTCTGCGAGGCGGTAACACGGCGTTGGGGTGCCTGGACCCTGACGACCGAGCCGCGCACCCGGATGGCGGTCGCGCGCCATGGCGCGGAAAGCGGCATGCGCGGCGCCGCCCGCCTGTGGCCGGACTGAACGGTCCCGACCCTATGGCACCATTTTCGAGAGGGCAACCGCAACCAACGGTCACGGGATGGCACGGGACTTGCGCATTCCCTGGTCAGACCGAACGGGGGTACGCCCATGATGCGGAAAAAGTTGGGGACGCGAGGCACCGGTAACAGCGTTCATTTGCATTTTGCAAACCGGAACGCGACACGGGCCGGGAAGCCGGCGATGCGTTTGCATTCTGCAAATGATCCCGGTGACAATGATCGGACTGCCGTCCAGGGCACCAGCCACCATCTGGAGCATGCCTGTGCACGGTTGCAGGATGCGGCTGTCGAATTGGAGACGGTTCTGGCCACCCTGCCCGGCGACGAGCAGGCCGACCTGCACGAGGCCATCGGTTCCATCATGGAGACGCTGCAGCTGATCGCGTCCGCCCATGCCCGGCTGGAACCGCCCATCGCCGCCGACTGACACTCTTTCCAACTGATCGGTGCCATGAAAAAAGGGCGGCCCGACGGGACCGCCCCTTTCGCACTTCTGATCGGCAATGCCGGAAGCAGCAGGCGCCCGAATCAATCGGTGATGGTCTGCCAGAAGAAGAAGGCGACGGCGAGGACCATGATGGCGATGTCCATGGGAACGGCTCCTGTGGAGGACGGCGGATAGGTGTTTCGCTCCGATCTATACGACAGTTCGGACGCGGGCGGCAGTGCTTCCGTTCTCCTGCGACGGTTTTTCACTCTCCCGCCTGTTCTGGCGGCGGTCCGCGACAAAAAATTCCGGCATACGGACAAAGCCTGCGGGATCGGGAATACGGCGACCGGCAGGTCGCATCACGCCTGCCGGAGCAGACGGACAGGATCGGACCGCCATGCTCGATGACTCTAACCCAATGTGATCAAAAGATTTTTTGGAGCCGCCAAACTGCCGCCCCCTGTCTTCCGGTCGGGTCCGACGGATCGGCAATCCCCAAGCGGCGCGGATCCGGAACCGGAAAACTGCAGAGCTATGACTTTTGTCAGGGGTTGCCTTCCCCGGGCGGTTTCTGGCAAGAAAAAGGCCGCTGGAAACAGCGGCCTTGAGTTTAGGGAGGAAACGCCCAAGAAGGGCGAAGCAGCAATCGCTTGCTGCACTGCAACAGTACCAGAACCCGGGGGTACTGCAACCCCCAAAGCCGGCCCCTGCGTGGGGCCGCAGCTTTTGGAGGGATCTGTTGCGGATCGGCCACAGCCGAACCATTCCTTTTGCCGAACCGGAAGCCAGTGCTGCGTCCCGGCCGTTACACAACGGCGGCGTGCCGGCCCCGGTCCGCTGCGTTCCGACCGACAGCGGCGCTTGAGGATCCGGCCTTGCACCTCTCTCCCCCATCCGCTCTCGCGGCGTTCGACGCCTTCACCGCATCGCTGGGCGACCGCACCCCCGCCCTTTTCCTCGACTATGACGGCACGCTGGCCGCCATCGCGCCGCGCCCCGAACTGGCGGTGATGCCCGTCGAGGCGCGCACGGTGGTCCAGCGACTCTCGGCGCTCTGCCCGGTCGCCTTCGTCAGCGGCCGTGACCTGGATGATCTGACCACGATGGTAGCGGTGGACGGGCTGGTCTATGCCGGCAGCCACGGCTTCGACCTGCGCGGGCCGGAGTTGCGCCGGCAGGTGGGAGTGGAGTACGTCCCCGACCTCGACACCGCCGAAGGGCAACTGCGCGACCGGCTCGGCGGCATTGCCGGCGCCCTGGTCGAGCGCAAGCGCTTCGCCATCGCCATCCACACCCGCCAAGTCGCTCCGGCCGAAAAACCCCTGGTCGCCGACGCCGTCCGTGCCGTGGTGGAGGCCCAGCCGCGTCTGCGCATGACCGGCGGCAAGGAACTGTTCGAGCTTCGCCCCAACCTGCCTTGGGACAAGGGCCGCGCCGTCCTGGCCTTGCTGGAGGCGCTGGGTTTGGAGGGGCCCGGCACCCTACCGATCTACATCGGCGACGATGAGACCGACGAGGACGCCTTCCGCGCACTGGCGAGCCGGGGAGATGGCAGGGGGATCGGCATCCGGGTGATGGAGGAACCGGCGGAGACGGCGGCAGCCTGGAGCCTGCACGACCCGACGGAGGCAACGGCCTTCCTCGGCCGGCTGGCGGACTGGCTGGCGCAGGGGTGAGGTCGCAGCCGCCTGCGAACGCCCCCTCCCCCATTCACCAACCCTAAACCCTCGCCCCCCTATCCTGGCCGCTCAACCAGCCGGGCAGCGCGTCATGGACATCGGATCGGCCACCTCCGCCACGCCGTACCGGCCGCAGGCCAGCGCCGTCGACGGCTTGCAGGATGCCCAGGCCCGCACCGAAGCGGCGTCGGAACAGATCGCGTCCGGCAATCTGGACCCGGCCGTGGTGCTGGACCTGACCTCGGCCCAGGTGGATTTCGCCGCGAACGCCAAGGTGCTCCAGGCGACGCAGGAGAACAGCCGACGCCTGCTCGACATGCTGGCTTGAGAACAGCCGAGGCTAAATCAGCGGGGCTTGTTCGGCCCGTAGATCTTCGGCTGGCTGAAATTCAGGTGGTCGAGAAGCCCCTGGGTGGCGCAGCCGTCCACCGGCAGCTTGGCCGCACGCTGATAGGAGCGGATCGCCGTTCGGGTGCGCGATCCCATCTTGCCGTCCACGGACCCGGCATTGAAGCCGTGGTCGTTCAGCGCTTCCTGGGCACCAGAAATGAAGGCCCGGCGCATCTCGTCCGGCAGATTGTCCGTATCGCAGGCGGCGAAGGCCGGGGTCGCCAGCAGCATCGCGCCGCACAGCATGGCGCCGCTCAGGGCCGGAAGAAGACGTCTGTTCATGGATCGGTTGCTCCGAATCGTTGGGGCGACAGCCTGTTGAAACAGCCGAGCCCACACTTTCATTCCGAAGGGGGGCATTCCAGATACGCGCCGAATCGAAAAGGGCGGCCGCAAGCGACCGCCCTTTTCAACATTCCGGCCGGTCAGCCCCCTGCGGCGTGCGCGTCGTCGCTCTGCCCCTTGATGCGGGAGGCGAGTGCGGCCTCCAGGAAGGGATCGAGCGCGCCGTCCAGCACCGCCTGGCTCTGCGAGGTCTCCACCTCCGTCCGCAGATCCTTCACCATCTGGTAGGGGTGGAGGACATAGGACCGGATCTGGTGGCCCCAGCCGATGTCGGTCTTGGTAGCCTCCAGCGCGGCGGCGGCATCCTCGCGGATCTTCAGCTCGCGTTCGTACAGGCGGGCCCGCAGCATGTCCCACGCCTTGGCGCGGTTCTTGTGCTGCGACCGTTCCTGCTGGCAACTCACCACGATATTCGTCGGGATGTGCGTAATGCGCACCGCCGAGTCGGTCTTGTTGATGTGCTGGCCGCCGGCACCCGACGCCCGGTAGGTGTCGATGCGGCAGTCCTTCTCGTTGATCTCGATGTCGATCTTGTCGTCGATCACCGGGGAAATCGAGACGGCGGCGAAGCTGGTCTGACGCCGCGCCTGGCTGTCGAACGGGCTGATGCGCACCAGACGGTGCACGCCGGCCTCGGTCTTCAGCCAGCCATAGGCGTTGTGGCCCTTGATCTGCACGGTGGCGGATTTGATGCCGGCCTCTTCGCCCGGCGTCTCGTCCAGCCATTCGGTCTTGTAGCCGTGTTGCTCCGCCCAGCGGGTGTACATGCGCATCAGCATCAGCGCCCAGTCCTGGGCCTCCGTACCGCCGGCGCCGGCATTCACCTCGACGAAACAGTCGTTGGCGTCCGCCTCGCCCGACAGCAGGCTTTCGATCTGCAGCTTGTTGGCGCGGTCGCGCAGGCCATAGAGCTGGGCCTCCGCATCGGCGACGACGGTGGCGTCGCCTTCCGCCTCGCCCATCTCGATCAGCTCCAGGCTGTCGGACAAGTCACGCTCCAGCGAACGATAACCGGCGACGGAGGTATCGAGCTGGGTGCGCTCGCGCATGATGGTCTGGGCCCGCGCCGGGTCATCCCAAAGCTTGGGATCCTCGGCGAGGTTGTTCAGTTCGTCGAGACGCCGCAGTGCATTGTCCCAGTCAAAGATGCCTCCTCAGCAGCGCCAGCGATTCTCTGATCTCGCCGGCGGCCGCTTCGATCTCGGCCCGCATGGCGGTGCCTCCTCGTCAGCCAGAGTTGAAAGGTTTGTCGGCTGCATATGTAGCCGCTCGCCCCCGGCCTTGCACCCCCTTAATGAGCACCCACTTGCCGGCCGGGACTCCGCACCGGGATGGCTTGCCACTTTCGAGTATGGCCGAGCCCCTGCTTGGGGGTCCTAGCCGTTTGGAATCATAGGACCGGTTCATTTCAGAGTACGTCCCATATCCGGGCCCACAACCCTACCGCGGCGGCCGGGATTCCCCGAAATCGAGCTTATCTTCTGCGGCGCAATTCGCCTTTCTTGCGCGAATGGACCGACGCGCGATCACCTCTGCCGGGGGCACGATGAGCTTCACCAGCCTGAATTTCCTGCTGTTCATCACCGTGTTCAGCGCCGGCTTCATGGCGCTGGCCCGCACGCGCGCCTTCACGCCCTTCCTGCTGGTGGCCAGCTACATCTTCTACGGCTATTGGGATTACCGGTTCTGCGGGCTGCTGGCGCTCAGCACCTTCATCGACTTCTATTGCGGGTTGAAGATCGCCGATTCGCCCGACCGCAGCACCAAGAAGATGTATCTGTTCATCAGCCTGGGCGCCAACCTGGGCATGCTGTTCTTTTTCAAATACTACAACTTCTTCGCCGACAGCGCCGAGATCGCGCTGGCCTCGCTGGGGGTGGAGATCGGACGGCGGACGCTCGACATCCTGCTGCCGGTCGGCATCTCCTTCTACACCTTCCAGAATCTCAGCTATGGCATCGACCTCTACACCGGCGAGGTGAAGGAGCCGGAGCGCTCCCTGATGCGCTATGCCACCTTCGTCGCCTTCTTCCCGCAGCTGGTGGCCGGCCCGATCGTGCGGGCGCGCGACCTGCTGCCGCAAATCCAGCAGCGCCCGCGCGATATCCCCTTCCAGGAGCGCTTCGCCGGGCTGGAAAAGGTGATCTGGGGCTATTTCCTGAAGATCGGGCTGGCCGACAACGCCGCCGTGGTGGTCGACGCCCGCTTCCACCAGCCGGAGTTCTTCAACGCGCTCCAGCATGTGATCGGGCTGTTCTGCTTCTCTCTGCAGATCTACGGCGACTTCGCCGGCTATTCGCTGATCGCCATCGGGCTGGCGCAGATCTTCGGCTATACCATGTGCGAGAATTTCGCCCGCCCCTACTTCGCCACCGGCATGCGCGATTTCTGGCGGCGCTGGCACATCTCGCTGTCCACCTGGTTTCGGGACTATCTCTATGTGCCGATGGGTGGCAGCCGCACACGCTGGCTGCGCATCCGCAACGTCGTCATCACCATGCTGGTCTCCGGCCTGTGGCACGGCGCCAACTGGACCTTCGTCCTGTGGGGGGCGATGCATGGCGGCCTGATGCTGGTGGAGGACGGCATGCGCCGGCTGGCATCCCTCAGCCCGGTGCGGCTCAGCGGCCCGGTGCTGGCCGCCGGGCGGCTGGTGATGATCGGCCTCGTCTTCATCGTGGTGACGCTGACCTGGCTGCCCTTCCGTGCCGACAACCTGCAAACGGTCTGGACCATCCTGGGCATCATCGCCCACGGCGATTTCGGCCTTCAGCAGGGCAACCAGCAGGCCAGCTCGCTGATCCGCGTCGCCGTCACCGGCCTGATCGTTCTGCTGGTCGATGCGCTGGTCGAGCGCGGCGCTGGCCGCCGCTATGCCGGGACCAATGTGGTGGCCCGCTCGATGGCCTGCTCGGCCCTGATCCTCGTGATGCTGCTGTTCGGCAGCTTCGCCAACCACGCCTTCATCTACTTCCAGTTCTGACCGGACGGAGACCTCCCCATGTACCGCCTTCTGGCTTGCATCGCGCTGATCCTCGCCACCGTCACGGCGATGGACCGGGTCCTGGCCTCGGCGCTGGGTGACCTGCTGCTGCGCTCCAGCGATCGCTTCATGACGGTCTACCGCCCGTTCGAGCCGGAGGCCCAGCCGGCAGCCAAGCCGCCGGCCAAGCAGGAGGAGCGGTCGAGCACCCTGATGGTGAAGGCCGCCCTGACGACGGAGCCCCGCCCGGCCAATAACCCGGTCAGCAGCCCGGCCAGTGGTCCCGCCGACGTGCTGGTGCTCGGCAACTCACGGGCGGACAATCATTTCCCGGTTTCCGTGCTCCAGGACATGACCTGCGGCCGGGCGCTGAATCTCGGGATGGGCGGGGCGCCGACCGTCCTGTCGGCCCTGCTGTGGGACGATTATGTCGAGCGGCACGGCGCGCCCCGCCTGCTGGTGCTGGAGCCGACCGGCGTTGTCGACAACCCGCATGATCTGGCCGACCTGCCGCTGCTGGCCTACTACTCGCCGCGCATCGACGCCTTCGTCCGTCAGGAAAACCAGGAGCTGTGGATGGCCAACCACGCCTTCAACCTGATGACCTTCAACAACAACCAGACCATGCGGCTGATCGCCGGCCTGGTGAAGCCGGCCGCCGACCGCACTCTGGTGGGCGCCATCCCGGAGCCGATGAAGGTGCAGCTCGCCGCCGCACCCGAAGAGATGATGACCGCCGACGACGCCAACTGGCAGGCGCTGGACCACATCATCCGCAGCGCCCAGGCGCAGGGTACCCGGGTGGCGGTGGTCATCACCCCCTATTTCCCGACCTACGCCGGCAAGCTGAAGAATTTCGACGCCTTCTTCGCCGATCTGAAGGGCCGCCTGCCCGCCGGCGTCACCGTGATCGACGCCCGCCGCGCCGTGGACAAGGACGAGCTGTTCATGGACGCCCTGCACGTCAACGAGGATGGCGTGCGCGCGATGTTCGCGGCGCTGGAGCCCGACCTGCGCCCGCTCGGCAACTGCCCGGTCGATGCCCTGGCATCGCTGACCGGGGCGGGGAATACGACGCATTGAGCGCCGCAATACAATCCCTCAGACGAACAGAAAAAGGGGCGCCCGCAATGGGCGCCCCTTTTTCATTCAGCTCAATATTCTTGCGGCTCAGTAGAGCCCGCCAGTTCCCAGCGTCGCCGCCGCCGGCGGGGCCGGGACGCCCGGCTGCGGCGTACCGAAGCCGGCGGTGGCGTTCGGGTCGCCCATCATGGCGCCGGAAGCCTGCGAGGAACCGTCCAGCACCACCTGCGGCTGGTCGGGGTTGGGTTCGGTCCCCGGCAGGAAGGCTTCCCAGATGGCGCGGTTGTCGCCGAACTGAGCCAGCTGGCCGTTGGCCGGGTTGACGCGGACGAGGCGCAGGCCCGGCGGCACGCGGAACGGCGTCGCCGGCTTGTCCTTCAGCGCCACCTGCATGACCTCCTTGAACACCGGCACCGCTGCGGAACCGCCGGTCTCATGGCCGCCCAGCGACCGCGGCTGGTCGAAGCCGATGTAGGTGCCGACCACCAGATCGGGCGAGAAGCCCATGAACCAGGCGTCGTGGCTGTCGTTGGTGGTGCCGGTCTTGCCGGCCAGCGGTTTGCCCAGCGACTTCAGCGCAGCCGCGGTGCCGCGCTGCACCACGCCTTCCAGGATCGAGACGATCTGGTAGGTGGTGCGCGGATCGTTCACCTGCTCGCGGGTGTCGGGCACGGCGGGAACCGCCATGCCGTCCTTCCAGCTGACGTTGGTGCAGCCTTCGCACGAACGGTTGTCATGGCGGAAGATGGTCTTGCCGTTGCGGTCCTGCACCCGGTCGATGAAGGTCGGCACCACCCGCTTGCCGCCATTGTCCAGCATGGCATAAGCGGTGGCGAGCCGCAGAACCGTCGTCTCGCCGGCACCCAGCGACATCGGCAGATAGGGCTGGAGGTTGTCGACGATGCCGAACTTCTCGACCAACGCCTTGACCTTGTCCATGCCGATCTGCTGGGCGAGGCGGACGGTCATGACGTTGCGCGACTTCTCGATGCCGACGCGCAGCGGGGTCGGGCCGTAGAACTCGTGACTGTAGTTCTCCGGCCGCCAGACCGGCTGCCCGCCGCCCGGATCATAGGAGAAGGGGGCGTCCATCACCAGCGACGACGGGGTGAAGCCCTGGTTCAGCGCCGTCAGATAGACGAAGGGCTTGAAGGACGAACCGGGCTGGCGCAGCGCCTGGGTGGCGCGGTTGAACACGCTCATTGCGGGGGAGAACCCGCCGACCATCGCCAGCACGCGGCCGGTGTGCGGGTCGAGTGCCACGAGACCGCCCTGCACCTGCGGGATCTGACGCAGGCCGTAGCTGCCCGGCGGCAGCTCCTTGGCGGCCGACTTGTCGTTCTTCTTCGCGGGCTTCTCGTCTTCGTCCTTGGCCGGCGGGCCGCTCACCGGCTCGACCAGCAGGATGTCGCCCAGCTTGGCGACGTCAGACGGCTTGCGGATCGCCGGACCGGCGACGTCACCGTCCTTGGAGGCGCGGGCCCAGCGCAGTTCGGACAGCGGGATGCGGCCACGGCTGCCGTCGGCCAGCCCGATGTCGAGCCCGTCGGCCTGATCGTCCTTCAGCACCACCGCCAGCTTCCAGCCCTCCGCCCCGGCGGGCGGCGGCATGGCGGCCAGCTTCTTCGACCAGTTGTCGAAATTCTCCATCTTGGCGACCGGGCCGCGCCAGCCATGGCGGCGGTCATAGGCGATCAGCCCGTCGCGCAACGCCTTGGTGGCCGTCGCCTGCAGCACCGGGTCCATCGAGGCGCGGACCGACAGCCCGCCCTCATACAGCGCCTGCTCGCCATAGAGCTTCACCAGCTCGCGCCGGATCTCCTCGGAGAAATATTCGGAGGTCACCACCTCCTGCTCGTCGCGCTTGCGGGTGACCAGCGGCCGGCCCTGCGCGGCCTTCGCTTCCTCCGGCGTGATGTAGCCGTCCTCCGCCATGCGGCCGATCACCCAGTTGCGACGGGCGACGGCGGCGTCATGCTGGCGGTCGGGGTTGTAGTTGGACGGCGCCTTCGGCAGCGCCGCCAGGAAGGCGACTTCCTCGATGCTCAGCTCGTCCAGCGCCTTGTTGAAGTAGTTCAGCGCCGCCGCCGCCACGCCGTAGGAGCGGTTGCCCAGGAAGATCTCGTTCAGATACAGCTCGATGATGCGGTCCTTGGTGAAGGCCTGCTCGATGCGGACCGCCAGGATCGCTTCCTTGATCTTGCGGGCGAAGGACACCTCGTTGGTCAGCAGCATGTTCTTGGCGACCTGCTGCGTGATCGTGCTGGCGCCCACCGGCCGGCGCTCGCGGCCGAAATTCTCGATGTTGGTCAGGATCGCGCGCAGGATGCCGATCGGGTCGACGCCCTGGTGGGCATAGAAATTCTTGTCCTCGGCCGCCATGAAGGCATTCATCACCATGCGCGGCATGGCGTCGATCGGGACGAAGATGCGCCGTTCCGACGCGAATTCCGCCATCAGACGCCCGTCGCCGGCATAGATGCGCGTGGTCACCGGCGGCTCGTAATTGGCCAGCTTGGTGTAGTCGGGCAGGTCGTGGTCGTAATGCTGGAACAGGAAGACCAGCCCCCCGGCGCCGGCGAGAACCAGCATCACGAAGGCCATCAGCAAGGACAAAAGAAGGCGCATGACCAATCCCGCAAGAAACGACGAAGGGCACGGCCGAGGCCCGCCCATTTCCGGGGCCGGACCGCGAGCCATGCCTGACAGGGCGGCGCATCCTACACCGCCACGCCGCGAAGTGCCGCCCCCGTTCCCGTCATGTCAGGAAAATGTGACGCGCAGAGGGCACGTGCAAGAAATCGCCGACGCAGAAGGGGTAAGCCCCCTCCCTTTCAATGCCACGCCTCAGCTGCGCTGCGATCCATGCAGCCAGCGGAAATAATTGTCGATGGTGCGGGCCAGCCCCTTGCCCAGCCGTTCGCGGTGCGCGCCGGAGGTCAGCAGACCGACATCCTGCCGGTTCGACAGGTATCCCATCTCGATCAACGCCGACGGCACGTCGGGGGCGGTCAGCACGGCGAAGCCGGCCTGCCGGTGTGGCCGGTTGGAGATCAGCGGCACGTCGCGCCCCAGCGCCTGCAAGGCCAGCGTCGCAAAGCGCTTGGAATGGTTCATCGTGTCGCGCTGGGCCAGATCGATCAGGATGTTGGCGACCAGCTGGTTCTCGCCCGACAGGTCGAGCCCGACCAGCGCGTCGGCCCTATTCTCCTTGGCGGCCAGCATTTCCGCCTCGCGGTCGGAGGCCTTGTCGGACAGGGTGTAGATCGACAGGCCGCGCATGTCGCCGCTGCTGATGCTGTCGGCATGCAGTGAGATGAACAGGTCGGCGCCCGCCTCGCGCCCGATGGCGACGCGGTCGCGCAGGCGGATGAACACGTCGCTGTCGCGGGTCAGCTTCACCCGGTAGCGGCCGGTCGCCTCCAACTGGCGCTTCACCTCCTTGGCGGTGGCGAGCGTGATGTCCTTCTCATAGATGCCGCCGACGCCGATGGCGCCGGGATCCTGGCCGCCATGGCCAGGGTCGAGCACGATCAGCGGCTTTTCCGCCACCGTCGGCGGCTTGTTCTCCGGTGGCGGCGGGGCGGCGGGCAGAGCGGCCGGGATCAACTGGGCCGGCGGGATCGGCGGCAGCGGCACAAAGGGCGGCGGGGCCGAGACGGTGGACTCGGTGGCCGCCGGCGGCGAAGGCTGCGGGGCCGGGACCGGCGCCGGAACCGCCATCGCCGACGAGAGGATGGACGACATCGTCAGCGAGCCCTTGCCGCCGACCTCTTTGGTGTCCTTCCCGCCGGCGGCGAGCTGCCGGAACTCCGCCGGCGTCGCCTTTTCCAGGTCGAGGACGAGGCGCGGCTGATGGCCGTCGCGCGCCGGGATCATATAGCCCTCGCGCAGCCGGGCCGGGCCGACCGTCTCGAAGGTCAGCCGCGTGCCGCGCGGCCCCCCGGCATGGTGATAGCGCGCGACCACCCCCTTGCCCTCCACCGGCAACGAGCCGCCGGGCCAGATCAGGTCGGGCAGATCGACGATGACGCGGTAGGGATCGGCCGCCACCGACACGCTGAAGGACACGGGGTCGCTCAACTCCAGCACGAAGCGGGTCTTGTCCGGGTGGATGCCCAGCCGGGCGTCGACCACCGCCGTGCGCGGCGGCGCCGACGGCAGGGCGGCCGTGGTCTGCGCCATCGCCGTTGCGGTCATCATCCCGGCCGCGCCGAAGCCCAGCAGCACCATCGCCAGCAGAAACACCCCAAGGACACGGACGACCCACCCATGCGGCGAATGGACGGAACGCGGCAGGTGGTCGGGTGCGGTGGTGGTCGGCAGGCTGGGCGGCCGTGGCATCAAATCTCCTCGGCGGCAGAAGAGGCGCAGTGAAAAGAGGCGGCTGATGACCAGCTATAGCCTAGCCAATTCAACGCTCTCAACGCGGATCGTCAGGCTGCGAGTCAATTCCGGCCGGGGGTGCCGTTCCTGCAACAGTGAGTGTGGCTGCAAGCGTCGGCATGGCAGCGGCGGCACCCGGACAGGCCGTCAGGGTGGAAGCGCGCAGCCCCGCTTCCCCGCGATCAACTTGTTCACCGAATCGCCGCATTTCCGCGTTGTGCAAGAGGGATCGCTTGTCTATGGTATCTTTGCGACAGACCGCAATTCGCCAGACCAGGGTCGGACTCCCAAGGTGAGCGCCGATTCGCTGATCCCCGGACATCGATCCCATCGAGCCAAAGGTCAGCCGATCGCCGGTCACGGGGCCGACCAAGAGGCTGCGGCGTCGCCCTCGACACCGCCTGTCCGGCCATTTGCGCCGGAGGGACGTCGCGGGTGGCGCGTTCGGGTTGGCGGTGAGAGGACGAAACCTCGAAGCTGGCTGTGGCCGCAAGGCGGCAGCCCGGCGCGTGTCGACCGGGCCGTCCTGGCTGCTCTCGTCAGCGCCGTTCGGCGGTTCCGGTCCGTCGTGCCGTATGCTTCGCCCACAACAGACGCTGCGTCCAGGCGGCCCGACCGGTCGCGCGGGTTCCCTGGGTCGCGCCGTTGAGGAACGTATATGGCCAAGCGCATGCTGGTGGATGCCACGCACCCGGAAGAAACCCGGGTCGCCGTGGTCAATGGGAACCGGCTGGAGGAACTCGACTTCGAGATCGCCAGCCGCAAGCAGCTGAAGGGCAACATCTACCTGGCGAAGGTGACGCGGGTCGAGCCTTCACTCCAGGCGGCCTTCGTGGAATATGGCGGGAACCGCCACGGCTTCCTCGCCTTCTCCGAAATCCATCCCGACTATTACCGCATTCCGATGGCCGACCGCGAGGCCCTGCTGGCCGAGGAACGCCGGCTGGAGGAGCAGGCGGAAGCCCGGGCCGAGGCCGCCGCCGACGGCGCCGTGATGGCCGAGCCAATCCGCCCCGAGCAGGTGGTCGAGGAATGGTCGCCGATGCCCTCCCCCATCGCGCCCGAGGCGTCGGATGAGGAAGACGGCGACGAGAACGGCGACGATGCCGAGGCCGGTGAAGAGCAGGCCGCCCCGTCCGCCGCCGCTCCCGACACGCTCGGCGGTGACGAGGACGAGGAGGCGGAAACCCAGCGCCGCCGCTCGCGCCCGTTGCGCTCTTACAAGATCCAGGAAGTGGTGAAGCGCCGGCAGGTCATGCTGGTGCAGGTGACGAAGGAAGAGCGCGGCAACAAGGGTGCGGCGCTGACCACCTACCTGTCGCTGCCCGGCCGCTACTGCGTCCTGATGCCGAACACCGGCCGCGGCGGCGGGATTTCCCGCAAAATTACCAACCCGGCCGACCGCAAGCGCCTGAAGGAAATCCTGTCGGATCTCGACATTCCCGACGGCATGGCGGTGATCCTGCGCACCGCCGGGCTGGAGCGCTCCAAGCCCGAGATCAAGCGCGACCTGGAATATCTCCTGCGCCTGTGGGACGACATCCGCGAACAGACGCTGAAGTCGTCGGCGCCCTGCCTCATCTATGAAGAAGCGAACCTGATCAAGCGGTCGATCCGCGATCTCTACGCCAACGACATCGACGAGATCTGGGTCGAGGGCGAGGCCGGCTTCCGCACGGCGCGCGAGTTCATGGACATGCTGATGCCGGGCCATTCCCAGCGTGTCCAGCTGTACCGCGACACCCAGATCCCGCTGTTCCACCGCTATCAGGTGGAAACACAGATCGACGCCATCCACAGCCCGGTGGTGCAGCTGCGCTCCGGCGGCTACATCGTCATCAACCCGACCGAGGCGCTGGTCTCCATCGACGTCAACTCCGGGAAGTCGACCCGCGAGCGCAACATCGAGGAAACCGCCTACAAGACCAACCTGGAGGCCGCCGACGAGGTGGCGCGCCAGCTGCGTCTGCGCGATCTGGCCGGCCTGATCGTCATCGACTTCATCGACATGGAGGAGCCGCGGAACAACGCCGCCGTCGAGCGCCGCATGAAGGAGGCGATGAAGAACGACCGGGCACGCATCCAGCTCGGCCGCATTTCCGCCTTCGGCCTGCTGGAGCTGTCGCGCCAGCGTCTGCGTCCGTCGCTCTTGGAGACCAACTTCGAGCGCTGCCCGCACTGCTCGGGCACCGGCGTCGTCCGTTCGGTCGAATCCGCCTCGCTGCACGTCCTGCGCGCCATCGAGGAAGAGGGCATCCGCAAGCGCTCGGCCGAGATCACCATCTTCGTCCCGACCTCCATCGCGCTCTACATCCTCAACCAGAAGCGCGGTGAGCTGGCCAAGATCGAAGAACGTCACGCCTTCAGCGTGATGGTCCAGGCCGACGATACGCTGATCGCCCCGGATCACCGTCTGGAACGCAACAAGGCCCGCCTGCCCGACGAGGACGGACCGCTGGTCAGCGCCGACCGCGTGATGGCCGAGACCGACCGTGCGCTGGCCGCCGAGCCGGTCGAGACGGTGGAAGAGCCGGAAGCCGAGACCGAGGCCGTTCAGGTCGAGGAGACCGGCGAGCGCGCCGAAGCCAACGGCGACGGCAATGGCGAGGATCGCCGCCGCCGCCGCCGCCGCCGCCGCGGCCGTGGCCGTGACCGCGAGGAAGGCCGGACCGAGGGCGATAGCGCTGAGGGCGAGTCCGAGACCGACGAGGCGGATCAGGACGGCGTGCAGGACGGCGACGAGAGCGCCCTGCCGGTTGCCGCCGAAGCCATCCCCAGCGCCGCCATCTCCGAGCCCGAGAGCGACTCCGCCGGCGCCGAAGGCGACGACGGGGACGAGGATGACGGCGAGGACGAAACCGGCGCCGATGCCGGCGAGCGCAACGGCGATGGTCGCAAGAAGCGTCGCCGCGGCAAGCGCGGTGGCCGTCGCCGGTCGCGCCGCGAAGGTGCGGAAGGGCTGGAGGGCGGTGATGAGACCGCTGACCAAGAGTCCGCCGCCGCTCCGGTTCAGGACGTTCCGGCGCAGATCCCGGCACCGGCCGAGGCGAGCGATCTCGACTGGATCCTGGCCGGCGAAGCCGCTCCGGCGGTCGAGGAAGCTCTGGTTCCGGTGATCGCCGCCGAGCCGCCGGTGACCACTCCGGCCGAAGCCGCCAAGGCGCCCGCCAGGAAGGCGTCGCGCAAGCGCAAGGCCGCTGCCGAAGCTCCGGCCGAGGCTGCAGCTCCGGCGGTCGTCGCTGAAGCCCCGGCCAAGGGACGCAAGCGCAAGGCCGCCGCCGCGGTCGAAGCGCCGGTGGAAGCCGTTGCCGAAGCGGCACCCGCCAAGAAGGCGTCGCGCAAGCGCAAGGCCGCTGCCGAGGCTCCGGTCGAAGTTGCCCCCGAGCCGACTCCGGCGCCCATCGCCGAAGCCCCGGCCAAGGGCCGCAAGCGCAAGGCCGCCGCCGCAGTCGAGGCGCCGGCGGAGACCGTTGCCGAAGCGGCGCCCGCCAAGAAGGCGTCGCGCAAGCGCAAGGCTGCCGCCGAGGCCCCGGCCGAGGTTGCTCCCGACGCCGCTCCGGCCCCGGCTCCCGAGCCGGCTGCGACTACGGCTAGCAATGAGGCCGACGCCGATGCCAAGCCGCGCCGCGGCTGGTGGAAGCGGTAAACCGAACGGCCCAACCGGGACCTCTGGAACGGGAAAAGGCGCCGCAAGGCGCCTTTTCCTTTTCCCGGACGTTATCATCCCTGCCACAGGACAGGTCGGACCATGAGCAAGGCCTTCACCCGCGAGAACGACACGCAGGACGACGACGATCACGACGATCCGGCACCGTTGCCGCAAGGCTTCAAGAACTACATGACCCCGCCCGGCTTCCAGCGCATGCAGGAGGACTTGCGCCACCTGCTGCGGGTGGAGCGGCCGAAGGTGGTGGAGGTGGTGTCCTGGGCCGCCGGCAACGGTGACCGATCGGAAAATGGCGACTATCTCTACGGCAAGAAGCGCCTGCGCGAGATCGACCGCCGCATCCGCTTTCTGAACAAGCGGCTGGAATCGGCAGTGGTGGTCAATCCGCAGGACCAGAAGAACCGTGAGCAGATCTTCTTCGGCGCCACCGTCACCTACGCCCGCGAGGATGGCTCCGAGAACACCATCACCATCGTCGGTGCCGACGAGGTCGACCCCGACCGCGGCCATGTCAGCTGGATCTCCCCGATCGCCCGCGCCCTGCTGAAAGCGCGGGAGGGCGATCTGGTGGATGTGCGCACCCCGGCGGGGATGGAACAGGTGGAAGTGCTGGAAATCAGATACGCGGAATGACGGAGGGGGCGGTAACCCGCCCCCTTTCCCAAATTCACTCCGCCGCCGGCTGGTAAATCTCCCCGCCGGATTCGCGGAACTTCTGCGACATCTCGGCCATACCGGACTCCGCGGCGTCGCGGATTTCCTGCGTGATCTTCATCGAACAGAACTTCGGCCCGCACATCGAACAGAAATGCGCGGTCTTGGCGCCTTCCGCCGGCAGGGTCTCATCGTGGTAGGCCATCGCCGTGTCGGGATCGAGCGACAGGGCGAACTGGTCGCGCCAGCGGAAGGAGAAGCGGGCACGCGACATGGCGTCATCGCGCAGCCGCGCCGCCGGGTGGCCCTTGGCGAGGTCGGCGGCATGGGCGGCGATCTTGTAGGCGATGACGCCGGCCTTCACGTCGTCGCGGTCGGGCAGGCCCAGATGCTCCTTCGGCGTGACGTAGCAGAGCATCGCCGTGCCGAACCAGCCGATCATCGCAGCGCCGATGGCGCTGGTGATATGGTCGTAACCCGGCGCGATGTCGGTCACCAACGGTCCCAGCGTGTAGAAGGGCGCCTCGCCGCACAGCGCCAGTTGCTTCTCGACATTGTGCTTGATCTTGTGCATCGGCACATGACCCGGCCCCTCGATCATCACCTGCACGTCGCGCGCCCAGGCGATCTTGGTCAGTTCGCCCAGCGTTTCCAGCTCGGCGAACTGGGCGGCGTCGTTGGCATCGGCCTGACTGCCGGGCCGCAACCCGTCGCCCATCGACAGCGCCACGTCATAGGTGCGGCAGATCTCGACGATGTCGGCGAAATGGTCGTAGAGGAAATTCTCGCGGTGATGCGCCAGGCACCATTTGGCGATGATCGAGCCGCCGCGCGAGACGATGCCGGTCACCCGCTTGGCAGTCAGCGGGATATGGGCCAGCCGCAGCCCGGCATGGATGGTGAAGTAATCGACGCCCTGCTCCGCCTGCTCGATCAGCGTATCGCGGAACAGCTCCCAGGTCAGGTCCTCGGCCTTGCCCTTCACCTTCTCCAGCGCCTGATAGATCGGCACCGTGCCGATGGGCACCGGGGAGTTGCGCAGGATCCACTCGCGGGTCTGGTGGATATCGGCGCCGGTGGACAAATCCATCACGGTGTCGGCCCCCCAGCGGATTGACCAGACCATCTTCTCCACCTCCTCCTCGATCGAGGAGGTCACGGCGGAGTTGCCGATGTTGGCGTTGATCTTGGTCAGGAAGTTGCGGCCGATGATCATCGGTTCCGACTCGGGATGGTTGACATTGGACGGGATGATCGCCCGCCCGCGCGCCACCTCGTCGCGGACGAACTCCGGGGTGATGAAATCGGGGATCTCTGCCCCGAAATCCTCACCGTCGCGGGCCGCCTCCAAGGCGGCGGTACGACCCAGGTTTTCGCGGACGGCGATGTATTCCATCTCCGCGGTGACGATGCCGGCGCGGGCGTAGGCCATCTGGGTCACCGCCCCGCCGCCCTTGGCACGCAGCACGCCGCTGTCGGTGGTCTCGACATCGCCGCGCGCAAGGATCCAGTCGCGGCGGTGCTTGACCAGCCCGGCCCGCACGTCGATGGCGACCGACTCGTCGGTGTAGGGACCGGAGGCGTCATAGACGGTCAGCGGCGGCTCGCCGCCCGACAGCGCGATCTCGCGCATGGCGACACGCAGATCGGGAAAGCGCGTGCCGGGAACATGGATCTTCCGCGACGACGGGAGCGGGCCGGTCGAAATGCGGATGGCGTCTTCGTTGAAGTCCTTAGGCATTGGGTTTCTCCGTCGGAGTTGGGCGGACAAACCCGGGACTGCGGACGGAGGTGCGGTATCTTCGTGCGGGCCGTTCTCGGAATGGTTTCCCCGGTATGGCGGGGCCGATGCGGCCGGACGGGGCGAGAATCAGCCCGTCACGAGGTCCCTCCCTTCGCCGGTATGACCCGGATCAGGTTCGAAGGGTCACCACGCTGCCGGCTTGCGCAGTGCGCCGTCCGGCCGTTGGTATCTCAGCCCCCTGTCGGGACCCCCCTGGAATGCGGCCCATCCTGCCGCCGACGGACGGTCGTGTCAAAAGGAAAGCGCTGCGGACGATCCGCCTTCTCCATTGTGGAAACCCGTTACATCCAGCGCTTCAGCCGCACATAGATCACCGGCAGCAATGCCGACAGCAGCATCAGCCCCAAGGCGCTGGGATAGCCGAAGGGTGAGCTGTGTCCCGGCATGTCGGTAAAGTTCATCCCCCCGATGCTGGTGACCAGGATCGGCGGATAGAGCAGCACCGTCAGCACCGAGACGATCTTGACGATCTCGTTCTGCTCGACGTTGATCTGGCCCAGCGCGGTGTCGAGCGCCAGAGCGACCTTGCCGGACAGGAAGCGGGCATATTGGTCCAGTCCGCGCAGGTCCTGCAGCGTGGTCTTGGCCCAGCGCCGCGTCGCCTTGCCGGCGTTCCAGCCGTCGCCGCGCGCCAGGAAGTCGGTCATGCGGGAGAGGCTGGCCAGACTGATCCGCGCCTTACCGATCAGGTGGCCAGCATGGCCGATGCGCTTCAGCGTCTGCGCGTCATCCAGCGTCTCGCCGCGGGAACGCAGCTTGCGCCCGCGGAAATAGCGGCGGTTCAGCGCATCCAGTTCCACCCCCGTCCGCCGCAGAACGACGGAGGTGCGGTCGATCATCCCATCCACCAGCGCCGCCAGCACCAGCTCGCCGCGGGCGGCCGACACCTGCCCGTGGGTGGCACGGCGGCGGAAGGCGAGCAGGGCCTGCGGGTCGATGTCGTGGATGGTCACCAGCCGCCGCCCGGCCAGCACGAAGCTGACGGTGGCAATGCGCGGCTCGTCGGTGTCGGCCCAGACCAGCGCGGTGACGGTCATGGTCAGCGCACCGCCGGCAACGCGCAGACGGCTCGACTCCTCGATTTCAGCCATCTGCTCGCGGGTGGGCAGGCCGGTGCCGATCAATGCCTCCGCCCGCGCCAATTCACCGGGCGTCGGGTTGATCAGGTCCAGCCAGACGGCGGTCTCGGGCAGCGGCGCCGCCTCGTCGGCGGCCCCCTTGTCCCAGCGCAGCAGACCGCCGTCATTGACGAAGACATGCAGCAAGTCTAGCGCTCCTTGCGTGGCTTTGAACTCAGCCCATCCTTCGTCCGTGTGGAGCAGCAGGACGGCAACATGATCGACGGGATCACCCCCGCGCTCTCGCCATTTCCAGCAGACGCACCCCAAACCCTCCATTTACGGCAACCAGTTCGCCATGGGCAATTGCCTGTCCTTCGACACAGACATCGACCGGTGCCTGAACCGGGCGGTCCAAATCCAACACGCCCCCATGGGTCAACGCCAGAATGTCGGCCAGGGGTCGTTCCACCGTGCCAATGATGACTGAAAGCTTCACACCCACCTCAAGCAGGGCGGAACTTGCCGGCGTCGCTCTGGCTTTCGCCGCCGATGCAGCCATCCGCGGGAGTTGACGGGGGATCTCCAGGTCATCCGGTTCGGAGGCGACGACAACCCGCCAGCACCGCTCGCCGGCACGGAGCCGTCCGGTCACCAGCGAGCGGCCCGCCACCTCGACGCGGACGGCCCCATCGGCGTCGCCGTCGACGGCGAAGACCGTCCCAGGTGCCGCCGCCAACAGATCGGATAATGGCAGCTGCATCGTACCAACCAAGACCTGCACGGTCGTCTGGCTGTGCAGCGTCTCCCGCAGCAGATGGCGGCGCCACAACGGATCGTTGCCGAAGCGTTCTCCAGCAAACATCGACTGCAGTTGTGGGCGCACCGGTTCCAAG
Organism: Azospirillum lipoferum; assembly: GCF_024170005.1. GTDB lineage: Bacteria > Pseudomonadota > Alphaproteobacteria > Azospirillales > Azospirillaceae > Azospirillum > Azospirillum lipoferum. The sequence goes on along the minus strand of NZ_JALJXJ010000022.1, from coordinate 59,573 downwards.
AGCCCATAGGGCAGGAGCAGATCCAGGCCACCGGCCCGCCCATCCAGTTCGACCGCGACTCGCACGCACATGCAGCCGCAAGACGGTCGGGCGATGATCGCAAAACGTGGGCATGTTTCGATGCGGTCCGCATCGAAACGCACCGTGGCGACCGGCTTGAAAGCCGCTCCGAGTTCACCCAGCAGCCGGCGGGCCGCCCCCATCGCCAACTCAAGGTCCAATTTGCTGAGAGTCCGCGACGGAATGCGCAGGCAGACATCGGCCGGATCACCCCCGAGCTGGGCTTCGCCCAACGCCTCGGCAAAGGCCCGGTCGATGGCGAGCAGCCCGTAATCGTTCCAGGGATCCGCGCGAAACGGGATCAGCGGCCGTTCGCCCGTCTCGTCATTGACCCAGTCGCCAAAGCGCACCGACCGCATACTCACCAGAGCCACATCGACAGACGCACCGCTATAGGCGCGCAGGGAGGTGGCAAGCATGCGCACGAAACGGTCGATCACCACCTCGAGCATCGGCAGGCGGTCTACCAAAACCCGCCTGTTCTGGAGCAGGGCCGCCAAGCCTGATGGCAGAACCGGCGGGGTCCATCCGACCTCCGTATCCTGCTCGGGTGCGCTCGGCATGACGGCGGTATCCGTGGGGGCGGCATCGGCGGCAGCGCGAAGCGCGCCCTGCCGTTCCGGTGCCACATGGTCGAGAATACGGGCGAGGGCCTCCGCCCCAACGGCAGAATCCGCAGACTCGGCCATCGTCAGCACTTGGTCGAGAACCGCGAGCGCGGCGGGCGATGGCCGACGTGTGCGCGCCAGGCAGCGCACGGCAAGAGGCTGAAGGTGGTCGTCCAACGCCATCAGCGCCTCGGCCGCCACTTCGGTTGGAAGAGCTGACAGCACCGCAGCAATGGTCTGGGGCGCCTCGCCACCGAGAAGACGGGCAAGCCGGTCAGCCGGCACAGTCCGCAAACCGCTCAAGGGGACTCCGTCCGCCGCCATGCCGGCCTCCCAGGCAGTTCTACGCAGATTGGATCCCGAATGGCCCTGTCAAAGATCCGGGTCCTGGCGAATGCTCACCGCCGACTAAGAGAGCAGGCAGAGCACCAAAAGTCTATATGATGCGACCGCCGCGACGTGGCTTCCCGGCCGGTTTGGCGGGCGCCGCCTTCTCCCCGTCGAGATCCAGCGTCCCACCCTCGGCCTTCAGCGCCTGTTCCAGCTTGCGGCGGAAGGCGCCGCCGTCCCGCTTGGCGTCGAGGAAGTGGCCGACCGCCTCCTTCGCCGCGTCGCTGTCATAGGGGACCTTGCCCAATGCCGCCAATTTGACGCGCTCCACCAGTTTCGGGTCCATCTTCTCGCGGATGGCCTTCATCTGACGCAGCAGGTCCTTGCGCAGATCGCTCATCAGGGTCCCTTGGACAGTGTCAGGCCTTGCCGATCAGGGTGCCGGCGCCGCCTTCGGTGAAGATCTCCAGCAGCAGCGCGTGCGGCACACGGCCATCCAGGATAACAGCGGCATCGACGCCCTGCTCCACCGCACTGATGCAGGTCTCGATCTTCGGGATCATGCCGCCGGACGCGGTGCCGTCGGCGATGGCCTTGTGGGCATCCTCCAGCGACATCTTCTCGATCAGCTTCTTCTCCTTGTCCAGCACGCCGGCAACGTCGGTCAGCAGGAAGAAGCGGGCTGCCTTCACCGCCGCCGCGACCGCGCCGGCCGCCGTGTCGGCGTTGATGTTGTAGGTGTCGCCGTTGACGTCGAAGCCGACCGGGGCGATCACCGGGATGATGTCCGACTGGGCGAGCGCGTGCAGGATCTGCGGGTTCACCTTGTACGGTTCACCGACGAATCCCAGGTCCAGCACCCGCTCGATATTGCTGTCGGGATCGCGCTGGACGCGCTCCAGACGGCGGGCGGTGATCAGGTTGCTGTCCTTGCCCGACAGGCCGACGGCGCGGCCGCCGGCGCTGTTGATGGCGGCGACGATCTGCTTGTTGATGGAGCCGGCCAGCACCATCTCGACCACCTCGACCGTCTCCTTGTCGGTGACGCGCAGGCCGTCGATGAAGCTGGACTTGATCTTCAGCCGCTCCAGCATCTGGCCGATCTGCGGCCCGCCGCCATGGACGACCACAGGGTTGATGCCGACCTGCTTCAGGAGGACGATGTCGCGCGCGAACAGCTCCGCCAGGCTGGCATCGCCCATGGCATGGCCGCCGTACTTGATGACGAAGGTGCTCCCGGCATAGCGGCGCATGTAGGGCAGCGCTTCGGACAGGGTACGGGCCTTGGCGAGCCACTCGTCACGGGTGGGAGTCTGCACGGGAGGATGCCCTTTGTCGGGGTGGAATGTCGGGTTTCTTTAACGGAAAGGCCGGTCGGTTGCCTAGGGGGCAATTTATCGGTCACACACCCCCGCGATGGCCACCCGCGGTCGCCGCGGCGGTGCCGCCGGCCGGCCGCCACAATCCGGCCAGCCGCGTCATCGGTTGAGTCAGCGCCGTGACCGCCACCGCCATCAGTACCATCGCCGAGAAACATGGGCTGGACAGCACCCCAGCCTCCAGCAGGACGGTCAGCACGATGACCTCCATCAGCCCCTTGCACGGCATCAGCGTGCCGAGCCGGAGCGCGTCCGGCCAGCTTTCGCCGGTCCAGCGGGCCGGTAGCGCGGTGCCCGCCATCTTGCCGGTGAGCGTGGCGAGGCTGGCGAGGGCGAAGACGGTCCATTGCGCCGGGTCGTCCAGCGTCAGATTCACCTTCAGCCCGGTCAGCGTGAAGAAGAAGGGCAGCAGGATCAGCGTGGCGAAATGCTCCAGCCGGTCGAGGATCGCCGCCGCGTAGCGGCGCGGCATCGCGCTGCCGGCGATGAAGGCGCCCAGGATGTAATGCAGCCCGATCAGTTCGGTCACCGCGGCCGACGCCAGCAGCGCGGCACAGGTCACCACCACCGCGGTGTCGCCCATCCGGCCTTCCGGCGCCACCCGTTCCAGCAGCCGGTCGAGCAGCGGTCGGACAATCAAGACCGTCGCCCCGACATAGGCGAAGCCCAGCAACCCCACCCGAGCGACCGCCCACGGATCCCCGCCGTCCGCCGTCGACCAGGCCAAAACAGCGGTGATCAGCAGCCAGAGCAGCGCGTCGTTCACCGCGGCATAGCCCAGCGCCAGCCGCCCGACCCGGTCGCCCAGCAGATCCATCTCGCGCAGGATGGCGCCCAGCACCGGCAGGGCGGTGACGCCGACGCAGATGCCGAATCCGGCGGCGAACAATCCGGGGGTCGCATGCCTCCCGGTCATGCCGGGGAAGGCGCCGGCCAGCCACCAGCCCAGGGCCCCGCCCAGCAGGGTCGGCACCAGCATGCTGGACAGCGCCACGGCGGCGAAGGCCCCGCCCCGCCCGCGGAACTCGGCGGGGTCGAGGTGCAGGCCGGTGAGGAAGGCGAAGAATACCACCGCCATCAACGCCAGACCGGACAGCGGCGCGAGCGCGGCAGGCGCGAACAGCACGCCCCACAGATCCGGCACCAGCCGGCCGAGCAGCGACGGCCCCAGCGCCACGCCGAACAGGATCTGGACGACCACCATCGGGGCGATGTGACGCCCGCCGCCGAGCCGCCACAACAGAAACGGCCCGGCGATCAACAGCAGGGCCTGCATCAGGAACAGCAGCGCGGGAGAAAGGCCACCCATCGCCGCGGCCCGCCTATTCCGCGCCGAGCGCGAGGGCGGCGAGGCTGGCGCGCAGTTCCGCGATGCCGGTGCCCTTCTCGGAACTGGTGACGTGGATGTCCGGGAAGGCGGCGGGGTGCTTCTTCAGCCCGACCTGGGTGTCGCGGCGAATCCTGTCGAGATCCGCCGCCTTGACCTTGTCCGCCTTGGTCAGCACGACGACGTAGGGCACCGCCGTGCGATCGAGCATCTCCATGATCTCATGGTCGTGCGGCTTCATCCCATGGCGCGAATCGATCAGCACCAGCGCCCGGCGCAGGGTGACCCGGCCGCGCAGGAAGCGGCGGACCATGTCGTTCCACGCCTCCACCTTCTCCTTCGATTCCTTGGCATAGCCATAGCCGGGCATGTCCACCAGCTTCAGACGGTTGCCGAGGTTGAAGAAGTTGAGCTGCTGCGTGCGGCCCGGCGTGTTGGAGGTGCGGGCCAGCGTCTTGCGCCCGGTCAGGGCGTTGACGAGGCTCGACTTGCCGACGTTCGACCGGCCGGCGAAGGCGACCTCCGGCAGGTCGGCCTCCGGCAGCTGGTTCAGCGCGTTGGCGCCCCAGACGAAGTCGCACTCCTTGGCGAACAGCAGCCGCCCAGCCTCCAGCGCGGCCTCGTCGAAGCCGGAAACGATGCTGGGGGTGTTGGGGGTCGGCGTGTCGGGGCTGGTCATGGCGGGCGCTCTCGTTTTGGTCGGCTAAAAAACATACCGCCGGCAAAGTCCCGTCAAGGGCCTTTGCCGGCGGCAGGTCTCAGACATCGGGCAGAGGCTGACGGATCAGGCCTTCACGCCCATGCGCTTCATGATGGTCCACTGCTGCAGGACCGACAGGGTGTTGTTCCAGGCCCAGTAGATCACCAGACCGGCCGGGAATCCGGCAAGCATGAAGGTGAAGACGATGGGCAGGAACTGGAACACCTTGGCCTGGACCGGGTCCGGCGGCGCCGGGTTCATCTTCTGCTGGAACCACATCGTCACGCCCATGATCAGCGGCCACAGGCCGAGATGCAGCATGGTCGGCGGGCTCCACGGGATCAGGCCGAACGCCGTGAACAGGTTCGTCGGATCGGGCGAGGACAGGTCGTGGATCCAGCCGAAGAACGGCGCATGCCGCATTTCGATGGTCACGAACAGAACCTTGTAGAGCGAGAAGAACACCGGGATCTGGATCAGGATCGGCAGGCAGCCCGACACCGGGGAAACCTTCTCGCGCTTGTACAGCGCCATCAGTTCCTGGTTCATGCGCGCCTGATCGTCGCCGAACTTCTCGCGCAGCTCCTGCATCTTCGGTTGCAGGGCCTTCATCTTGCTCATCGCCTGATAGGACTTGTTGGCGAGCGGGAAGAAGACGGCCTTGACGCAGACGGTCAGCACCAGGATGGCGATGCCGAAGTTGCCGATGACACGGCCCAGGAAATCCAGCGCGTAGAAGAAGGGCTTGGTCAGGAAGTAGAACCAGCCGAAGTCGATGGCCAGATCGAAGTTCTTGATGTTCAGCTTCTCGGAGTAGCTGTCCAGCAGCTTCACCTGCTTGGCGCCGGCGAACAGGCGGCCGGTGTTCTCGACCGAGGCACCCGGCGCCACCGTGACCGGCGCACCCATGGTGTCGGTCTGGTAGCGGTCGGTGTTGGCGACCTGGTTGTAGAGGAAGCGCGCCGTGACCTTCTCGTTCGGGTCGGGCACCAGCGACACCAGCCAGTACTTGTCGGTGATGCCGACCCAGCCGCCGGTGGTCTCCTTGGCGATCGAACCGGCCTTGCGGACGTCGTCGTACTTCTCTTCGGTCAGCGATCCGTTGAAGACGCCGAGCGGACCTTCATGCAGGATGTAGTAGCCCGACGTGTGCGGCGTGCCGCTGCGCGACACCAGGCTGTAGGGCAGCAGGGTGACCGGGGTGGCGCCGGTGTTGCGGACCGACTGCGTCACCGTGAACATGAAGTCCGGGTCGACGGCGATCTTGCGCTCGAACACCAGTCCCTGGCCATTGTCCCAGGTCAGGGTCAGCGGCTTGTCCGGGGTCAGCGCGGCGCCGTCGGCAGTCCAGCGCGTGGTCGCGGTCGGGGTGGCGATGCCGGCGCCCTGCGGGACCCAGCCGAACTCGGCGTAATAGGCGGCGGGCGTGCCTGCCGGGGCCAGCAGCACGATCTCCGGGCTCTTCGGGTCCGGGGTCTCATGGTACTGGGCCAGCGTCAGGTCGTCGATGCGGCCACCGACGAGGTTGACCGAGCCGTGCAGGGCCGGCGTGTCGATCTTCACGCGGGTGCCGGCGGCCATCTGCTCGGCGAGCAGTTCCGGGCGCTCCTTCGCGACCTCAACCGTGGCGGGAGGCTGCTGGGCGGGCACGCCGGGGGCCGGCACCGGCACCGACTGCTCCGTCTGGGCGGCCTGCTGGGCGGCGAGTTGCTTCTGCTGCTCCACCCGCGGCTTCTCGTAGAAAAACTGGAAGCCCAGAAGGATGGCGATCGACAGGGCAATCGCGATGATGAGGTTGCGTTGGTCGGTCATGGCGTCCCGGTTGCCGTGGGGCCTTTGGAAGAAGGGCGGCGTGTGCGCGGCCTTGTTACGGGTTTTCGCCGGGCTGGGCAACCGCCGCATGCCCCTTTTCCCGAGGACCGCAGCGATGCGGCATCATGCGCGCCTGGGGCGCACCGGGATCGGGCACGGGATCCCAGCCCGCCCCGCCCCAGGGATGGCAACGCCCGAGCCGGCGCACCGTGAGCCATCCCCCCCGGATGGCACCGTGCTTTTCCAGCGATTCGATGGCGTAGCAGGAGCAGGTCGGCTGGAAACGGCACTGCCAGCCCACGAAGGGCGACAAGGTCCAGCGATAGAGATAGACGAGCGCGCGGAGCAGGTGCGCGAGCGGGCTGAGGCCGGCGATGCGAAACATGATGTCGCGGGCCTCCTACCCTTCCGCCTCGCGCCACAGGCCGAGGCGCTTCAGCCCGGCGGTCAGGTCGCCGAGCAGGTCGGTCCACGGCCGCTCGGCCGTGTCGCCGCGGGCGACCAGCACGAAGTCATGGCCGGGCGCCGCATGAGCGGTCAGTATCTGCCGCGCGGCCTCACGCAAACGGCGGCGGGCGCGATTGCGCACCACCGCGTTGCCGACCTTGCGGCTCGCCGTCAAACCAAAACGGATGGGCGGACCGCCTTCGGCGGGCCGCTGCCTGTCGTCGTGCCGGCGCACCTGGAGGATCAGGCCGGGAGCCACATGCTTGCGCCGTGTCCCGGCCACGGCCAGAAATTCCGGCCGCCGCATCAGGCGCCCGACCCCGCGGTCCGGCGCCGCCATCGCGGGGATCAGGCGCTCAGAACCTTGCGGCCGCGGGCGCGGCGGCGGGCGATCACCTTGCGGCCGCCGACGGTGGCCATGCGGGCGCGGAAGCCATGACGACGCTTACGCACGATTTTGGACGGCTGGAACGTGCGCTTCATGGCGCCTACTCCTTAAGCTTTGCTGATTGTGACGGGAAGAAGACGCCCGGCCGACTGGCCGGGCGCCGGACCTATGAACCTGAACCGAACCGGAAGGTGCCTTACTCGGCGGCCTTGCGGCCGTTGACCATGCCGCGGCCGGTGGTGCGCTCGGCGATGCGGGCGGCCTTGCCGCGCAGATCGCGCAGATAGTACAGCTTGGCGCGACGGACGGCGCCCTTGCGGACCAGCTCGATCGAGTCGATGCGCGGGGAGTACAGCGGGAACACGCGCTCCACGCCCTCGCCGTAGCTGATCTTGCGGACGGTGAAGGAGCTGTTCACACCGGCGTTCTTGCGGGCGATCACGACGCCCTCATAGGCCTGGACACGCTCACGCGTGCCTTCGACGACCTTCACGTTCACGCGGACCGTATCGCCCGACGAGAAGACCGGGATCGTCTTGCCACCGAGGGCCTTCTCGATCTGCTCCTGCTCGAGCTGCTGCAACAGGTTCATAGCACTACCCCTTTTCTATCGGCGCGCCTCGCGGCGGACCGTCACTCCGGTTTCGGGTCGCGCCGGCGAGCCTGCCGTCGACCCTTGTTCGTAACAGTTTCTGCCGAACGACCCGCCTGGTAGAGCGACCACAGGTCCGGCCGTCGGGCCTCCGTGATCCTCTCCGCCTCGGCCAGCCGCCAGGCCTTGACCTTTCCGTGGTGACCGGAAAGCAGAACCTCCGGCACCGCGCGCTCCACACCCTGTCCGTCGGTCCAGACCGCCGGCCGGGTGTAGTGGGGGTATTCGAGCAACCCCCGTTCGAAACTCTCTTCGCCCGCCGTCTCCACGTTGCCCATGACGCCGGGGAGCAAGCGCACCACGGCATCCATCAGGCTGAGCGCGGCGAGTTCCCCGCCGGACAGCACGAAATCCCCGAGGCTGACCTCTTCGAGGCCGTGCGCATCGAGGACCCGCTGGTCCACCCCTTCGTACCGGCCGCAGAGCAGCGTCACCACCGGGGTGGCGGCCAGCTCCTTGACCAGTTCCTGGTTCAGCACCCGTCCGCGAGGCGACAGATAGATCGCCCGGCCGCGTCCCGGTGCCCCCACAGGTCCCGCCGTCGCGGTCAAAGCCGCGTCCAGCACGTCGGGCCGCATGACCATGCCGGCCCCTCCGCCGAAGGGGGTGTCGTCGACGGAGCGGTGTTTATCGCGCGCGAACGAGCGAATGTCCACCGATTCCAGCGCCCAGACTCCATTTTCCAACGCCTTGCCGGCCAGCGAGTGGCCGAGCGGCCCCGGAAACATCTCCGGGAACAGCGTCAGAACCTTGGCTGTCCAGACCCGCGGACCGTCAGCGCCGTGATTCACGGCCCCTGCTCCCCGCTCTGGTCTCCGCTCCCGTCTTCGCCCTCCTCCACCTCGCCATCGGAACCCTCGCGGGCTTCGATGACAGCGGGAAGATCGACGACGATGCGGCCGCCCCGGACGTCCACCACCGGCACGCAGGCCTTGGAGAAGGGAAGCATCTCCAGCGGCCCGCCGGCGGTCCTGACCTCCAGCACGTCGCCGGCCCCGAAATCGTAGATCGCCTTCACCGTGCCGTAGACGGTTCCGTCGGCGAGTTCCGCACGCAGGCCGATCAAATCGGCATGGTAGAACTCGTCCTCGTCCTCCGTCGCCGGCAGGGCGCCACGGTCCACATAGAGCCGCACACCCGCCAGGGCCTGCGCCTGCTCGCGGCTTGTCACCCCGTCGACCTTGGCCAGGAAGTTGTCCTTGACCATGCCCTGGAGCGTCACCGTGAACCGGCGGGCGCCGTTCTCGTCCGACAGCGGGCCGTAGGTCATGATGTCGGCGGGTTCGGCGGTGAAGCTGCGCAGCTTCACCAGCCCCCGCACGCCGTGCGATCCCGCGAACTGGCCGACACAGATTTTGGCGGTCATCGAAGGAACACCCGGCACGTCGTCACGACCTCAACCCTGACCTCAAGCTCAGCCCCAAGGTCAGCCTTCTGCGGCGGCCGCAGCGGCGGCCTCGGCCTTCAGACGCTCCTGCGCCTTGGCCTTCGGAGCCGACTTCTTCGGGGTCTCGCGGACGGCGGGCTTCTCGACCAGGCCAGCATTGGCCAGGAAGAGGACGACGCGGTCCGTCGGCTGGGCGCCGACCGACAGCCAATGCTTGGCGCGCTCGGCGTCCAGGATGATGCGCTGCTCATGCTCGCGCGGCAGCATCGGGTTGTAGGTGCCGATCTTCTCGATGAAGCGGCCGTCACGCGGGCTGCGGGCGTCCGCGATGACGATCGAGTAGAACGGACGCTTCTTCGCACCACCGCGAGCCAGACGAATCTTCAGAGCCATTGGTCGAAACTTTCTCTTCTCAAGTCAAACAGGTATCAGGTGATTTCGAGAGGCGGTCAGGTCAGCCGAAAGGCCCCTTCCCGCCGAAGCCGCCGAGTCCCTTCGGCAGCAGGTTTCCGAGGCCGCCGCGCAGCATCCCCTTCTTCCCAAGCTTCTGCACCTGCTTCATCATTCCGCGCATGGTCTCGAACTGCTTCAGCAGCTTGTTGACCTCCTGCACCGAGGTGCCGGAACCAGCGGCGATGCGCTTGCGGCGCGATGCCTTGATGATGTCGGGGTTCCTGCGCTCCGCCTTGGTCATCGAGGAGATGATCGCCTCCTGGCGCTTGATCATCCCGTCGTCGACGTTGGCGTCCTTCAGCTGGTCCTTGATCTTGCCGATGCCCGGCAGCATCCCCATCAGGCCGGACATGCCGCCCATCTTGCGAAGCTGCTTCAGCTGCATCGCCATGTCGTCGAGGTCGAAGCCCTGGCCCTTCTCCATCTTGCGGGCGAGCTTTTCGGCCTCGTCCTTGTCGATGGTCTCGACGGCCTTCTCCACCAGCGACACCACGTCGCCCATGCCGAGGATACGGCCGGCGATGCGGTCGGGGTGGAAGGGCTCCAGCGCGTCGATCTTCTCGCCGACGCCCAGCAGCTTGATCGGCTTGCCGGTGATCTGGCGCATCGACAGGGCGGCACCGCCGCGGGCGTCGCCGTCGATGCGGGTCAGCACGATGCCGGTGATGCCGACCTTGTCGTTGAAATTGGTGGCGACGGTGACGGCGTCCTGGCCGGTCATCGCGTCGGCGACCAGCAGGGTTTCCACCGGCTTGGTCGCGTCGCGGACCGCCGCGACCTCCGCCATCAGCTCCTCGTCGATGGCCAGGCGGCCGGCGGTGTCGAGCATGACGATGTCGTAGCCTTCGAGACGGCCGGTCTCGATGGCACGTTTCGCGATGGCGACCGGATCCTGGCCCGGCACGATCGGCAGGGTGGCGACGCCGGTCTGCTCGCCAAGAACCTTCAGCTGCTCCTGGGCGGCCGGACGGCGGACGTCCAGCGAGGCCATCAGGACCTTCTTGCGGTCCTTCGTCTTCAGGCGGAGCGCGATCTTGGCGGTGCTGGTGGTCTTGCCCGAGCCCTGGAGACCGACCATCAGGATCGGCACCGGGGCGGCGGCGTTCAGGTTGATCTCGGAGCCTTCGCCCAGCATCTCCACGAGGTTGTCGTGGACGATCTTGATGACCTGCTGGCCGGGGGTGACCGACTTCAGCACTTCCTGCCCGACGGCGCGTTCCTTCACCTGGGTGACGAACTGCTTGACGACGGGCAGAGCGACGTCAGCCTCCAGCAACGCCACGCGAACTTCGCGCAGTGCTGCGGAGACGTCCTCCTCGGTCAGCGCGCCACGGCGGCGCAGCTTGTCGAAGATGTCGCCCAGGCGTCCGGTCAGGCCTTCGAACATGCGATACTCGTTCCCCAGTTCCGGGTCCAGCGTCAGGGCCGCCACCCGCACAAGCACGAAAGCGCCAGTGCGCGAAATTCGCGGACTGGCGGAGATACCCGGCATGGGGCCGGGGTACCCGGTCTATCGACTTTGCAGAAGACAGGTCGGCGGACCATAGAGAAGCCGGCGGGCCGAGTCAACCGTTGCAAGCGGTCTTTTCCCACCGGCCGAAGGTCTGCCTTGCCGGGACGCAGTTATCGGTCTCATCCTTGTCACAAATCAACGCACCTTAACGAAATTTTGGCGACTGTTTAGGATAGTGGGTAACCAAATAGAGAAGGTATGCAGGCGATGTCGTCCGCCCAGGGCTTTGGGTCCAACAGCCCGCGAACCAAGCTGACCCAGAGCCAGCTCAACGCGATCCTGTTGCGGCACCAGGCGTTCCGCAAAAGCCAGCCGGGCGGCGTGCGCGCCAACCTGAAGATGCGCGACCTGTCGCATCTCGACCTGTCCGGCATCGACCTGTCCGACGCCGACCTGTCGGGGGCCAAGCTGTTCAGCGCCCGGCTGACCGGCGCCAACCTCGCCAACGCCAACCTCTATGCCGCCGACCTGCGGCTCGCCAACCTGGAGAAGGCCGACCTGCGCCGGGCCGACCTGCGTGGCGCCTGCCTGCGCGGCGCGGTGCTGAGCGAGGCGACGCTGGTGGAGGTCGACCTGCGCGACGGCACGCTGCTGCATTACGATTCCAGCGGCGAGATGTACGCCCATGATTACGAGGATTCCGTCCTGACCTCGGAGCTGACGGCGGCGACCATCCGCGGCGCCGACCTGTCGCGGGCCAAGGTCGCCAACGCCTTCGTCATGCAGACCGACCTGACCGACGCCATCCTGCGCGGCACCAAGTTCATGCGCGCCAATCTGACCGGGTCCAACCTGACCGGCTGCGACCTGACCGACGCCGACCTGACGGAGGCGAACCTGTCGGGCGCCCGTCTGTCAGGGGCGGTCATGACCGGCTGCGCCATCAACCGCACCAACTTCAGCGGCGCCACCCTGATCGGCGCCATCCTGGACGCGGCGCAGATGCGCTCCCCCAACCTCCAGGCGGCAGTGCTGGCGAAGACTCTGGAGAATCCGGAAGACGACCTGCGCGAGATGCTGATGGAGCATCTGACCTGGATCGACAGCGGCGGCAAGGCCGGCAAGCGCGCCGACCTGTCGGCGCTGGACCTGTCGGGACGGAAGCTGGACGGCATCAACCTGTCGGCGGCGATCCTGCAATGCATCGCGCTGCGCGGCGCCAACCTGTCCGGTGCCGCGATGGCGATCGCCGACATGTCGCTGGCCGACCTGCGCAAGGCCGACCTGTCGAAGGCCGATCTGCGTGGCGTCAATTTCGAACGAGCCACCTTGACCGGTGCCAACCTGACCGGCGCCCAACTCGGGCCCGTCCATATCCAGACGATGAGCGGCCATGTCTGGCGGGCCAACCTGCAACGCGCCCGGCTGGGCATGGCGCTGCTGTGCAAGGCGGATCTGCGCAAGGCCAACCTTTCCGGCGCCAATCTGGCCGGTGCCGACCTGACCGGCGCCGACCTCAGCGAGGCCGACCTGACCGGCGCCGACCTGACCGGTGCGGTGCTGGACGGCGCCACGATGGATCAGGCGATCGTCGAGGAGGCGATCGGACTGGTCTGCTGAGAAGGTCTTTCAGGCGGAAGGCCCGCCACGCCGCGCCATCCAGTCACCGGAACCGTAGACACTGCGGACATGGTGGACCAGCAGGTTGCGGGCGTCGATCAGTTGGGCCATCCGCTCGCGGCAGGCGACGATGCCGGTGTCCGGGTGATAGACCGGCGCCAGTTCGCGGAAGCGCCGCCGCACCTGATCCTCGTCGAAGCACCATTCATTGACGAAGCCGAACAGCTGGGCGGCGTCGCGCACCTGCGTGATCCGGCCGTCGAGCGGCTGGAACGACAGGCGTTGCAGCGCATGGGCCAACGCCTTGTTCCGGTAGCCCAGCGTCTCCACCGCGGCCTCCAGCCGGCGGACATCCTCGCCCGGCAGGATGCGGGCGCCGGGATCGGCCAGCGCCAGGGCGGCGGCCAGTGCACTGCGGATCTTGCCGTCGCCGGCGTCGGTTTCCCCCACCTCCAGCACCGCGTCCCCATCGGAGTCGCGCAGGCCCGGATCTGCGGCCCCCTCCGGCGCCAGCAGCAGGGCGGCGGCCAGAAGCATCGGCACCCCTATCCCGCGCGCGGCGGCGAGATTCAGAACGGCCGCACGGAAACGCGCACCACAGGGCACGATACGGCCCAGGGCTGACGGGAGGCTGGTCTCTTCCGGTGCGGTCATCGTCGGCGCCAACACTTGGTGGAAGCGGGCGCGAGTCTACGCAATTGCTTGAGTCGCCGCAATCGCGCGGATGGGCGCGGCCGGAAGGTTTACCGCCGGCTCGTTATGCCGCTCCGCCTCAATGCGCCTTCATCGCTCCTGGCTTGGCCGGCAGCCGGTCGAGCAGCTCGTCGATGTAGGTGGTTTCGTCCTTGCCGGACATGGCGGCGAAGCCCTTCAGCATCTGGCTGCCGAAGGTGAAGACGCTGGCGAGGTCAATGCGCCACGCCCCGCCTTCACGTATGAAGTCGGCGGGGACCAGCGCCGGCCGGTTGTCGACCATCAGCAGCCCCGACGCCCGGTCGCCCTTGACCCGCACCGGCCCCAGCGAACTGCGGGAGATGACGTTGGGGCCGAGCCAGCCGGCCTTCAGCGCGTGGTTGGCGATGTCGCCGACCGACATGCGGCGCAGCTCCGCCGGGCCGAGGTAGCGTCGCAGTCCCATGGCGGCGAAGCGCTCCGCCGGTTCCAGCCGCTGCACCGGCGCGTCGCCCGGCTGGCGGGCGGCATCGCGCACCGACTCCAGCGTCTTGACCGAGTTGCGGGTGAGCAGCGGGATCAGCGCCGATCCGCGCTTTTCGGCCAGCGCGTTGCGGGCGGCATCGAAGGTGGCGGCGACCTCGCGCTCCTCCGGCGTTTCGCGCGGCGGAGCGGCGAAGCTGGTGGCGGCGGCGATCAGGACGACGAAGAAGGCGAGGAAGGCGACACGCATGCCGGAGAAAACCTGAAGACGGTTGGAAACGTCACGCCTTTTCCTCGACGCCGAAGAATTCGAGCTGCCAGCGCATCTCTTCATCGGTCATCGGATAGTGCGTGCCGTCGCGAGCATTAAGCGCCGTTTTTGGCGGAATCTGGGCGAGCCGCAACTGGACCTGCCGGGCGAAGCGCATGGTCAGCCCGGCGCGCCACACCAGCGCGGTCACAGCGCGCGGCGCATGGGTGGCGACGATGCGGTCCACCACCGGCAGCGGGATCTGCGACAGTTCCGCCAGCGCCGCCATGACGAAGCCACGGTCGCCCTCCACCATCGATCCCTCGATCAGCTTCTCGGTCAGCTTGCCTTCCTTGTTCAGGCGCGCTGCCTTGTCGCTGGGGCGTTCGACCGGCTTTTCCGGCCCGGCGGCGGCTCCGCCGACCGCCTCCTCGCCGAAATCGACCGGGCCGAGCGGCAAGCCGGGCGCAGCACCGGCCGCCTGTCCCACCCGCTGGCGCACCGCCTCCACCAGCCCGCGAGCGGCGGCGGGGTCGAGGTCGTCGCGGTCCTGCAACATTTTCAGCAGATTGTCGGCGACGAAGCTGGCCAGCCGTGCCACCGCGCGCGCCGGCAGCCGCGGGCGGCGGACCAGCGGCGAATGCCAGGGCTCGTGCTGGGGCGCCTGATCGAGGATGCGGTCGAGAGTCTCTTCGCGGATCTGGGCCGACGGGTTGCCGAGCAGGGCCGTCACCGCCGCCTCGTCGTCCGACCGCGCGATGGCGTCGGCGACGGAGGCGCTGACATTCTGCCGGCTGGCGATGGCGGTCATCGCGCCCCGCACCGGCCCCTTCATGATGATGTCGGTCAGATCCTCTTCGGTGAGGATCGGCGAATGTTGCAGAACAGGCGCGCAGACCGACAGCTCCACGTCGCGGGCCAGCCGGTTGATGACGCCGTGCGGGGCGTTGGGCAGGTCCTTCAGCGCCTCGGCCAGGATGCCGCGGACTTCGGTCGCCTGATCACGCGCCAGCGTTTCCAGGCATTCCACCGTCAGCCGCTCGATCTGCGTCGCCTGGTCGGCCGACAGTTCCGGCAGAAGGCGGGCGATCTTCTGCGCCACCGCCTGCCGCACCATGACCTCACGGTCCTTGGCCAGCAGCAGGTCGGCCTGCCGCGGGGTGCCGGCGTTGGTGGCGATGGCGCGCCGCACCTCGGCCGCAGCATCGGCGGCAAGGAAATACAGCAGCTCCGGCCGGGTCTTGGGATGTTCGGCGACCTTGCGGCGGACCGCCGGATCCTCGCTCTGCACCATCCGCTTGGCGGATTCGTAGTCGGCGGGGTCGAAGGCTTCGGAACGCGGATTGGCAGGCGGGGTCACGGGGTGGGCTCCGCGGCGGAAACATCGGAGGAGGATGCCGCCTGATAGGCGGAGGCCAGGGCGTAATGGCCCTTGCCGCTCTTCTTGGCGTCGTACATGGCAGCATCGGCACGGTCGGTCAACTCCCGCACCGATTCGCCGCGGCCGGGGATATGGACGGCGATGCCGATCGACAGGCCCAGCGGCTTCTCGGGGCTGGCCGACAAATGGGCCAGATCGCGCATGCCGTTCAGCAGCCGGTCGGCAACGATGCGCGCCTTCGCCTCGTCGGTGCGGCCCAGCCACAGCACGAACTCGTCACCGCCCAGCCGGCCCGGCAGGTCGCCCGGCCGCACCCCGGTGGTCAGCAGCGTGCCGATCGCCTTCAGCACGGTGTCACCCTGCTGGTGGCCGTGCAGGTCGTTGACCGCCTTGAAATTGTCGAGGTCGACATAGAGCAGGGCCGATGGGCCGCTGTCGGGCCGGGAGATCGACTCCTCCAGCCGTTCGAAGAAGGTGCGGCGGTTGAACAGCCCGGTCAGCCCGTCGCGCTCCGACAGGCGGCGCAGCCGCTCCTGATAGGCGAGATGGGCATGCGCGATGCCGATATGGTCGGCTACGCCCGACATCAGATGGCGGTCGTCGTCGTCCCAGGGCTCCGAATCGCCGGTGCGCCAGACCAGCAGCGCGCCGTTCGCCGCCTGCCGGTACTCCGTCCGCTCGCCGATCAGCTGAACGTCGCCCAGCCGGTCGGCGACCAGCCCCTCGCCCTTGGCGATGCGGTCGAGCAGAGTGGCACCCACCTCCGGCAGCTCCGCCCCGAATTCCGCCACCAGCGACAGGGAGACACGGCCGCCGGCACCGGCCCCCTCCTCCGCCCGGTAGATGCGGCAACCATCGGCGCTGAGCGCCCGCGCCGTCTCCGTCGCAGCGACGGCCAGCGCCTCGGCGGCGTCGAGCCGGTCGCGCAGGGTATGGACGATGTGGCCCAGCAGCCGCTCGCGGTTCCGGATGCGCGCCAGTTCGTTGGAGCGCAACACCTGTTCCGTCACGTCGCGGCAGACGCCGCGGGCGCCGATCCACTCGCCCTGTGGCCCGAACAGCGGCAGGGCGGAGGCGACGACGCAGGCGGGCGTACCGTCGGCGCTCTTCAGCCAAAGTTCGGTCTGGTCGACCGCGCGGCGGCAGTCGAAGGGCATCGGCAGGTCTTCCGTCTCCTCCAGCGCCAGGCTGCGCGGGTCGCGGCCGATCAGCGCGTCGGCCGGATAGCCCAGCGCGCCCTTGTGGCTGACGAAGACGAAGGTGCCATCCGGCCCCGTCTCCCACGCGAAGTCGGAGGAGACCTCCACCAGATCCTTGTAGCGCCGCCGCGATTCGGTCAGCGTGTGGCGCAGCTGCCGTTCCAGCGTATCGTCGCGGCCCAGCAGCAGGAATCCGCCGTCAGGCAGCGGCACGCCGGCCCATTCGACAATCATGATGCCGCGCAGGGATTCCACCGGCACCGACCGCAGCCCCGGCGCCACGCTGGAGGCCGACAGCCAGTTGCGCAGCTCCGGCAGCCAGCGCGGGTCGCTGTCCATCATGTCCTCCGCCTCGGCATTCGCCTCGGCGACGGCCAGCGCCGAATCCAGCCGCAGAGCCGGGCCGGGATACAGCGCGACCAGCGTCGCGGAGCCGGGCGGGCCGCCGGGAAGGGCTGAATCGGGTGCGGAGGTACCGGTGGTCAGAAGAAGGTCCACGGCGATCCCAGAGGGGCAATCAACAAAGCGGGCGGAGTGAAAAACCTTAGGCTGCAAACCCTAGCAAGGTCCGGTCCATGCTACCTCTTTAGGGGTTAATCTTCAATCAACCAACGAGGCGGGAAACTCCTCATGGCGAAGGCTTGGCTGAGGGGTCCGCCTGCGGCTGCGACCTTGTGAAGCGTCTTGCGGCCGGCCGGCGGCGGCCCCATTCTTGGGGGATGACCGTCCCGACCTCCCCCGCCGCACCGGCGCCCGGCTCCGCCAACGGACCCGGCACCGCCGCCAATCCACTTACCGCCCTGCGCGACCGCGCCGTGTGGATCTTCGACCTCGACAACACGCTCTACCCGGCGTCCTGCGACCTGTTCTCCCAGGTCGACCGCCGGATCAACGAGTTCATCGCCGCCCATTTCAACATCGGCATGGACGAGGCGCGGGTGCGGCAGAAGCAGTTCTTCCGCGAATACGGCACTACGCTGCGCGGCCTGATGATGGAGCATGACGTCGACCCCGTCGCCTATATGGACTATGTCCACGACATCGACGTCGCCGGTGTCCAGCCCTCCGCCCTGCTGGCCGACGCACTGGAACGCCTGCCGGGCCGCAAGATCATCTATACCAACGGCTCGGTCCGCCATGCCGAGAACGTCGCCGGCCGGCTGGGGATCCTCGACCGGTTCGATGCGGTGTTCGACATCGCCGCAGGCGGCTATGTGCCGAAGCCCGATCCACGCCCCTATGCCACCCTGGTGGAACGCTACGGTGTCGACCCGGCCGATGCCTGCATGGTGGAGGACATCGCCCGCAACCTCGCCCCTGCCCATGCGCTGGGCATGACCACCGTCTGGGTCCGCGGCGAGAAGGAATACGAAAAGGCCGGCGTCGGCGCCGGGGTCCACATCGACCACACCGTCGACGACCTGCCCTCCTGGCTGGCCGCGGTGGCTGGCCTGTAGGGCTTTGTCGCAAACCGGCCGATGTCGGCCGCGGGTACGGTTGACAGCGGGCGCGATGCGGCTCCATGGTGCCGTCCCTTGGACAATCGACAGCAGAACGACCGCGCCATGAGCCACGCCAGCCTGCAAGCCACCATCGACGCCGCCTGGGAAAACCGCGCCGATCTCACCACCGCCACCACCGGCCCCGTCCGCGACGCCGTGAACGCGGCGCTGGATGCGCTCGACGCCGGCGACCTGCGCGTCGCGGAGAAGACCGCGGACGGCTGGAAGGTCAACCAGTGGCTGAAGAAGGCGGTTCTGCTGTCCTTCCGCCTGAACGCCAACGAGATGATTCCCGGCGGTCCCGGCGGTTCCTCCTGGTATGACAAGGTGCCGCCGAAGTTCGAGGGCTGGAGCGAAGGCCAGTTCCAGAACGCCGGCTTCCGCGCCCTGCCCGGCGCCATCGCCCGCAAGTCGTCCTATGTCGCCCCCGGCGTCATCCTGATGCCCAGCTTCGTCAATGTCGGCGCCTATGTCGACAGCGGCACCATGGTCGACACCTGGGTCACCGTCGGCTCCTGCGCCCAGATCGGCAAGAACGTCCACCTGTCGGGCGGCGTCGGCATCGGCGGCGTGCTGGAGCCGCTGCAGGCCGACCCGGTCATCATCGAGGACAACTGCTTCATCGGCGCCCGCTCCGAGATCGTCGAGGGCGTGATCGTCGAGGAAGGTGCCGTCATCTCCATGGGCTGCTACATCGGCGCCTCGACCAAGATCATCGACCGCCACACCGGCGAGGTCTTCATGGGCCGCGTCCCGGCCTATTCGGTCGTTGTCCCCGGCTCGCTGCCCGGCAAGCCGCTGCCCGACGGCACCCCGGGCCCGAGCCTGTACTGCTGCGTCATCATCAAGCGCGTCGACGAGAAGACCCGCTCGAAGACGGCGATCAACGACCTGCTGCGGGATTGATCCGCTTCTAAGCCCGCACCGACCTTCTGCCCGAAACCGGTTCGAGCAGAAAGTCGGTTCGGGGCCATGACTTGCGAACCGGACCTTCCATGACCATCGACCCCGTCGCCCTCGCCCAGGACCTGATCCGCTGCCCCAGCGTCACGCCGCGCGACGACGGCGCGCTGGGCGTGCTGGAGGCGGCGCTGGCGCCGATGGGCTTCACCTGCCATCGCCTGCGCTTCCAGCAGGAGGGGACGGAGCCGGTCGAGAACCTCTATGCCCGGTTCGGCACCGAAGGACCGAACTTCTGCTTCGCCGGCCACACCGACGTGGTGCCGCCGGGCGACCGGGGCTGGACGGTCGATCCCTTCGCCGGCGCGGTGATGGGCGGACGGCTGTTCGGCCGCGGTGCGGTCGACATGAAGGGTGCCATCGCCGCCTTCGTCGCCGCCGTCTCCCGCCGGTTGCAGGACGGCCCGCCCGCCGGCTCGATCAGCCTGCTGATCACCGGCGACGAGGAAGGGGTGGCGATCAACGGCACCCGCAAGGTGCTGGACTGGCTGGCCGAGCGCGGCGAGCGCATCGACGCCTGCGTGGTGGGGGAACCGACCAACCCCAAGGCGCTGGGCGACATGATCAAGATCGGCCGGCGCGGCAGCCTGACCGGCTTCCTGACCGTGTTCGGCGCGCAGGGCCACGTCGCCTACCCGCATCTGGCCGACAACCCGCTGCCGCGGCTGGTCCGCATGCTGGCCGCCATCACCGAACACCCGATGGACGAGGGCACGGCGCATTTCCAGCCCTCGACCCTGGCGCTGACCACCATCGACGTCGGCAACACGGCGACCAACGTCATCCCGGCCCAGGGCAAGGCGACCTTCAACATCCGCTTCAACGACGCCCACACCCCGGCCAGCATCGAGGCGTGGCTGCGCCGGACCTTCGATGCCATCGGCGGCGCCTATGAACTGGAGGTCTACTGCTCCGGCGACAGCTTCGTCACCCCGCCCGGCCCGCTGACCGAACTGGTGGCCGAGGCGGTGGAGGGCGTGACCGGACGCCGGCCGGAATACTCGACCACCGGCGGCACGTCGGACGCCCGCTTCATCAAGAATGTCTGCCCGGTGGTGGAGTTCGGGCTGGTCGGCCAGACCATGCACAAGGTGGACGAATATTGTTCGGTGGAGGATCTGCGCCAGCTGACCGCCATCTACGAGTCGATCCTGAAGGGCGTGTTCACGCGCCTTGCCGGGTGACCAGCCTGACCGGGACGCCACGATGCCGCTGACCACCCCCGCCATCCTGTCCGCCCTGACCGGCGCCTGGCGGCTGGCC
Organism: Azospirillum lipoferum; assembly: GCF_024170005.1. Classification (GTDB taxonomy): domain Bacteria; phylum Pseudomonadota; class Alphaproteobacteria; order Azospirillales; family Azospirillaceae; genus Azospirillum; species Azospirillum lipoferum. Next base: position 39,247 of record NZ_JALJXJ010000022.1, on the reverse strand, counting down.
CGCTTCGACCGGACGGGGATGGAGTTTTTCGACCGCACGCCCGACGGCGCGCTGAACTCCTTCTACGCCGCGCTGGTGGTTCTGCCCGCCTATGCGCTGCTGCTGGCGATCCGGTTGTGGGACCAGCTGGATGGCACGCCGGTCCTGCAACTGGTGACGGTGGAGGGCATCGCCTACGTCGTCAGCTGGACCGCCTTCCCGCTCGCCCTGTTCCGCGTCGCGGCGCTGCTGGACAAGGAACAGCTCTATCCCGGGGCCTTGACCGCCTACAACTGGTCGGCGGTGGTGCAGATGGCGATCTATCTGCCGGCCATCGTGCTGTCGGCCACCGGCCTGCTGCCGTCCGGCGTGTCCGAAGCGCTGGTCTTCGGCGTCATGATGGTGATGCTGACCTACCAGTGGTTCGTGCTGCGTACCGCCCTGTCGCTGTCGGGTCTGGCCGCCGCCGCCCTGGTGATGCTGGACCTGTTCCTGTCAGCTGCGATCAGCGATCTGGCGGACGGGATGCTGTGAGGGCGGTCGCCGCCCCCACAAGTCCCATTCTCCCAATCACCCCTGCGTGCTGACGCCCGCTTCGGCGAAGGTCGCCATGCCGGCGTGGCAGGCGACGGCCGACTTCACGATGTTGATCGCCAGCGCCGCACCGGACCCCTCGCCCAGCCGCATGCCGAGATCGAGCAGCGGCTCCTTGCCGATGGCCTGCATCAGGCGGGTATGGCCCGGCTCGACCGAGCGATGGGCGACCATGCAATGGTCGAGCGCGCGGCGGTCGGCCTTGTAGAGCACGGCGGCGGCGGCGGTGCAGGCGAAGCCGTCGAGCAGCACCGGCACGCGGGCGACGCGGGCGGCCAGGATGGCGCCGGCGATGGCCGCGAACTCGTAGCCGCCCAGGCAGCGCAGCGCCTCGAACGGGTCGTCCTTCGCCTGCGGGTTGGCGACGACGCCGGCCTCCACCGCGGCGATCTTGCGGGCGAGCCCCTCGTCATCGATGCCGGTGCCGCGGCCGGTCCAGTCGGCCGCCTCGCCGCCAAATAGAGCAAGGCACAGCGCCGCCGCCGAGGTCGAGTTGGCAATGCCCATTTCGCCGAGCGCCAGCAACTGGACGCCCATCTCCACCGCCATCATGCCGTAGGCCATGGTGCGGCAGCATTCCTCCTCACCCATCGCCGGGCCCTGGGTGAAGTCGGCGGTCGGGTTCTCCAGGTCCAGCTCGTAGACGCGCAGGTCGGCATCGGCCACCTCGCAGAGCTGATTGACCGCGGCACCGCCGTTCTGGAAGTTGGCGACCATCTGCACCGTCACCTCGGCCGGATAAGCCGAGACGCCGCGGGCGGCCACGCCATGGTTGCCGGCGAAGACGGCTACGCGCGGGCGGCGCGCCTCGGCCGGGTGCTGTCCCTGCCAGGTCGCCATCCACTGCGCGATCTCCTCCAGCCGGCCGAGCGAACCGGCCGGCTTGGTCAGCTGCCGTTCGCGCTGGAGGGCCGCGGTGCCGGCCTCCAGGTCGGGGCCGGGCAGGTTGCGCACGAGCGCGCGGATTTCCTCGAAGGTGACGGCGGGCTGCTGGTTGCTCATGATCGGTCCTGAGGGGTGAGCGCCAAAAACGGCGCGACCTTGCACCCATCCGGTCCTCAAGTCAAAGCGCCAGCGTAGGGCATTTTGCCCCTTCCCCGCCCCGCTTCCGGGTTCAGGCCGCCTTGGAGACTGCCTGCGTTCCGGCAGCGCCCGCCGTGGCGGAGGCGACCGGCGTTGCCGATTCCGACCCGACGATCCGGCCCAGCCCCAGCCCGAAGCCCACCGCGACGCCGGTGCCCGATGACTGGTCGGTCCGCACCGGCTCGTCGCGCATGCGGCGATGTTCCTTGTCGCGCAGGCGGGCCGGGCGGCCGCTGACGCTGTCGACCTCGTCCGGCGTCTCCAGCGCGTTCAACGCCAGCACCTGATAGATCGACAGCGGCGTGCCGTTCAGCGCCTTGGCCGGGGCCATCGGCACCTGGGTGGTGAAACCGTCCGGCATGTCCTGCTTGCGCACCGCGTCGTTGGCCACCTGAGCCGGGGCGAAGTTGGCCATCGGGTTCTCCGAGAACTTCGAGGCGAAGCGGTCGTAGATCTCCTTCAGCGACTTCGCCTTGCCGGTGGCCTTGTCGTAGAAGACGTTCTTGTTGGCGGCAGCGGCGTCGGGGAAGACGTCGCGGGCGGTGCGGCCGGGGTTCTCCTGCATGGCGTTCAGGAACTTCGAGGCCCCACCGGCCCCCAGGAAATGCGCCATGTACAGCTCGGTCGAGCCGATCTTGCCGTCCACCGTCTCCTCCAGATACTCCTTGTTGTCGCGGGTGTATTCCGCGGCCATCAGGGCGGAGGCGGTGGGATCCTTGCGCAGTTCCAGGATCTCCTTCTTCATCTCCGGATCGGAGACATAGGGCCGGCCGTCGCCGCGGGTCTGGATGGCGTTGGCGTATTTGCCATAGCCGTGGTCGGCGCCATGATCCTTCATCGTCTGCAGCCAGGTGCTGTCGATGAACTGGTAGAGACCCGTCGCCGAGGAGGAGGGGGACTTTATGTCCGTGCGGTACCCGCTCTCCACGGCAGCTTTTTCCATGAGGTAGGAAAAATCGACCCCCGTCTTCGCACTGGCATTGCGCACGGCGGCCTCCACGGTGGCCGGGCCGCGGGCAGCGCCGGCGGCCTGGGTGGCGGCGTTGCTGGGATTGCCGAGGGCGGAAGCGTAGGTCATGGGTCGATCCCCGTGTGATGGCCCCGATGGGAGGCAGCCCCTCCTATGCAGACGCCGTGCCAGTCGACTGGAGCCTTGATGGGATCGTAGGTCGGGCCTAGCCTTTCCCCTCACGCGGCATCCCGCCCTCTCGCCAAGCGCCATCCGATGCTGTATGTTGACGTATAGGTAAAGAAAACAATCCTGCCCTGGGAGAACCGCCCCGCCATGACCTACACCGCTCCGGTCGACGATCTGCGCTTCGTCCTGAACGAGGTGGTGGGCCTCGACGCCATCGCTGCCCTGCCCCATTGCGACAGCGCCGCCCCCGATCTGGTCGACGCCATCCTGGAAGAGGCCGGCAAATTCGCCTCCGGCGTGCTCGCCCCGCTGAACCGGGTGGGCGACAAGGAAGGGGCGAAGCTGGAGAACGGCGTCGTCCGCACCGCCACCGGCTGGAAGGAAGCCTACGGCCAGTTCACCGAGGCCGGTTGGAACAGCCTGCCCTTCGAGCCGGACTATGGCGGTCAGGGCCTGCCCTGGACCGTCGCCTTCGCGGTGAACGAGATGTGGCAGGCCGCCAACCTGTCCTTCGGCCTGTGCCCGCTGCTGACCCAGGGCGCGGTGGATCTGCTGACCGAGCATGCGAGTGCGGAGCAGAAGGCGGTCTATCTGTCGAAGATGATCTCCGGCGAATGGACGGGAACGATGAACCTGACCGAACCGCAGGCGGGCAGCGACCTCGCCGCGGTACGGACCAGGGCGGTGCGGGCCGGCGACGGCAGCTATCGCATCACCGGCCAGAAGATCTTCATCACCTATGGCGAGCATGACCTGACGGAGAACATCGTCCATCTGGTGCTGGCCCGCCTGCCCGACGCCCCGGCCGGCATCAAGGGCATCAGCCTGTTCATCGTGCCGAAGTTCCTGCCCAACCCCGACGGAACGCCCGGCCGGCGCAACGACCTGCGCTGCGCCAGCCTGGAACACAAGCTGGGCATCATGGCCAGCCCGACCGCTGTCATGGCCTATGGCGACGATGGCGGGGCCATCGGCTACCTCGTCGGCGAGGAGAACCGCGGCATCGAATACATGTTCACGATGATGAACAACGCCCGGCTCGGCGTCGGCATCCAGGGCGTCGCGATCGCGGAGCGCGCCTACCAGCAGGCCCGCGACTACGCCAGGAGCCGCGTGCAGAGCAAGGATCTGGCCGATCCCAAGGGTTCCGGCGTCGCCATCATCAAGCATCCCGATGTGCGCCGCATGCTGCTGGACATGCGTGCCAAGACCGAGGCCGCCCGCGCGCTGGCGCTCTATGCCGGCACGCAGTTGGACATCTCCCGCCACCACGAGGATCCGGCGGTGCGCACCGCCGCCACGGCGCGGGTCGACGTGCTGACCCCCATCGTCAAGGCGTGGTCGACCGACATCGGCTGCGAGGTGGCCTCCACCGGCGTGCAGATCCATGGTGGCATGGGCTTCATCGAGGAGACCGGCGCCGCCCAGCATTACCGCGACGCCCGCATCACCCCGATCTATGAGGGCACCAACGGCATCCACGGCAACGACCTGACCTTCCGCAAGACCGGCCGCGACAAGGGGGCCGCAGCCCGCGCCTTCGTCACCGACATGCGGGCGACGGCGGAGGAACTGGGTGCCGCCCCCGGCGACGATCTCGCGGTGATCCGGACCGAGCTGTCGGCCGGGCTCGACGCGCTGGACAGGGCCATCGACTGGATGGTCGTCACCCAGGCGGAAGGCGATCTGCAAGGGGCCGCCGCCGGTGCGGTGGCGTATCTGAAGCTGTGGGGGAATGTCGCCGGCGGCTGGATGCTCGCCCGCTCGGCGATGAAGGCGATGGAGGGTCTGCGCCAGCCCGGTGCCAACGCCTCCTTCCTGGAAACCAAGCTGATCGTCGCGCGCTTCTACGCCGAGCAGGTTCTGGCGACCGCCCCCGCCCTGCTGCCGACCATCGCCAGCGCCCGCAACACAGTAATGGCGCTGAGCGAGGAGCAGTTCTGACCAGACTGTTCAGCCCCTCTCTCCAAGGTGGGAGAGGGGCTTTCCCTGCGTTGCTCCCGCCTGCCCGTCTGCCGTCTCTCAGAGTTCCCCGATTTTTCGGAGAGCTTTGTTATCACCTATCGAATGAGCAGGGTCCGAATGGCTGGCTGAACATCTTCGCAATCGGTGATAGCGTCTTATTGTTCACGTCACCAACAAAGATGAAGTCGAAAGCCATGACTGAGACCGAGACTCATACGGGACGCTGCTTCTGCGGTGCGGTGGAGGTAGAGGTCACCGGTTCGCCGGAGGCCATGGGCTATTGCCATTGCCGGTCCTGCCGCTCCTGGTCCGGAGGTCCGGTCAATGCCTTCACCCTGTGGAAGCCCGAAGCCGTGCGCGTGACCGCCGGTGCCGAACATCTCGCGACTTTCCAGAAGACGCCACTCAGCCAGCGCCAATATTGCGCGAAGTGCGGCGGGCATCTGATGACCAATCACCCGCCGCTCAGCCTCGTGGATGTCTTCTCGGCGACGCTGCCGACCCTGACCTTCACCCCCGCCGTCCACGTCAACTATGCGGAGACCGTGCTGCCGATGCGGGACGGTCTGCCGAAGCTGAAGGACTTCCCGGCGGAGTTCGGCGGTTCCGGCGAAATGATGGCGGAATAGCGTCTACGCTCACCAGTAGCGCATCGCGTCCGCGTACAGCCCGCGCAGGTCGTCCTCAGACACCGGACACGGGGCGATGGTCAGCAGGCGTTGCTGGGCGGCGGCTCCTCTAACCAGCCCCGGAATGTCGGCCTCGCCATAGCCGAGTGCCGACAACCCGTTCGGCAACCCGGTCGTCCGCATCATCGAGATCAGCCGGGTCGCCAACAGTTCGCCGCCATCCTCCGGTGAGGCGCCGCGCGTATCGGCGCCCAGCGCCTCGGCAGCACGCAGATGGGCTTCGGGCGCTGCCGGTCCGGTGAAGCGGAAGGCGGCCGGGGCGTTCAGCACCACCGAGATGCCGTGCGGCACCATCGGGTCCACCGTCTCGTAGCCTGTCGCGGTGAAGCTGTGGTTCATCCCCGCCACCGAATAGGACATGGCGTGCGGGATGTGGACGCCGGCATTGCCGAAGGCCAGACCGGCCAGCGTCGCCGCGAACATCAGCGCGTCGCGGGCCTCCAGGCAGTCGGGGTCGTTGACCGCCCGTTCCAGCCACTGCCCGCCGAGCCGGATCGCTTGCAGGCTGCCGATGTCCGACCAGGGGTTGGCGCCTTGGTAGGGCGGGCGGGCCGTCGGCGACTCAGGGCGCGGGCGCGAGCGGAAGGGACGCGCGGTGTGGCTCTCGATGGCGTGGGTCAGCACGTCGAAGCCGGTGGCGGCGATGGCGCCGGGCGGCAGGCTGTCGATGGTGCGCGGATCGACGACGGCGAGGCTCGGCCGCAGGTAGCGCGACGAGATGCCGGTCTTCACCTGCTTTTCCACATGGTCGAAGATGGCGACGCCGGTGGTCTCGCTGCCGGTGCCGCAGGTGGTCGGACAGGCGATGTGCGGCTTGACCGGGCCGGGAACCGGGATGCCCTCCCCCAGCGGCTTGTTGACGTAGGCGAGGAAGTCGGCCGGATATGTCGCGTAGAGGTTCGCCGCCTTGGCGGTGTCGATCACCGATCCGCCGCCGACCGAAACATAGCCGTCGAACCCGCCATCCCGCGCGAAATCGGCGGCGTCGAGGAAGGAGGTGCTGGTCGGCTCCACCCGGCAGCGGTCATAGACCACCGGGTCCACGCCCGCCCGCTTCAGCGAGTCGAGCGCCATGGCGAAGGGCGCCGTCGCCGCTACCCGCGGATCGGTGAACAGCGCCACCCGAGTCATGCCCAGCGACAGCGCGTCGCCGCCCAGTTCCGCCAGCATGCCGGGGCCGAACTTCATCCGCGCCGCCTCGACGGTGAAGCCCTCCTCGCCGTCGGGCAGAATGGGATAGGCGTTGCCTTGCGTATCGCTATGCATGAGGGGCTGCTCCTCCGGTGGCGGTGGCCGGGTTCATCCCCAGCCCATCCTTTACCGTATGGGAACGCCCCCCGACCAGCCTGTCAATGCGTCCGTTGGTCCAACAGACTGTCTGTCGGCAGATCGTCAGCCGGCGACGGCTCCGGCTCCGGCTCCGGCGGCGCGCCGGCCGAGGGTGGCCGCAGCAGCCGCTGATAGAGCCAGCCGGTGCCGACCAGACTGAGGCCGAGACCGAGGAAGGAGGCGACGCGGTACATCCCCTCCAGGTCCGACATGTCGCTGAGGAACACCTTGGCGACCACCGCCAGCACGAGAACAAGCCCGGCATGGCGCATCCAGCCCCAGCCGAAGCGGATGCCCACCACCAGCATCGCCACTGCGAACAGCAGGAATCCGGCGGAATAGCTGTACCACTCGGCGTCCGACATCTCGTAGCCGGACAGGATCGGCCCCTGGAAGGCGCGGCGGATCTCCAGCGCCAGATTGGTGGCGATCAGCAGCAGCGGCAGCACCGGGGCGGCACTGCGCAAGGCACGCGACGGCGGCGGATCGTACCACAGATAGACCAGCCCCAGCACGGCCGGCGCGCCATAGGCCAGCAGCAGCCGGTTGACCACCGGCCAGTTGCCCACCCACTCGTCGTTCCACAACGGGTTCAGCGCCACCAGATGCAGGAGCAGGGCGGTCGCCACAGCCAGCAGCACCAGCAGGCGCCGCCCCCACACCGCAACGGGTCGCGCGTTCCACCGCCGGTCGGCCGCCAGCAGCAGGGCAAGGCCGAGCCAGGAGAGGGTGTGCAGCGCCACCTCCGCCAGGGAGGACGGCGCCTCTTGCAGGCTGCCGGCCATCCAGCGGTGGATGCCCAGCGACAGCATCAGCGTGGTGAAGATCAGGGCACCGGCCTCCAGCACCATCACCACCAGATCGTCGCCTTTCCCATCCGGTGCCGACCGCATCCAGCGCGCCGCCAGAATGAAGCCCAGCGCCGGCAGGCCGTAGCCGTAGGCGATCCAGCCATAACCCTCGTAATCCAGCACGGAGGGGTTGATCGCCAGCCGCACCAGCACGGCGGCCGCCACCAGCAGGGTGACGCCGCGCAGTTCCCGCAGGTTCAGCTGCCGCTCCAGCCATGCCAGCACCGGCACCTGCATCGCCAGCGCCACGGTCAGCCACGCCTCCTGCAAGACCATGGTGGCGCCGAGCGCGATGGCGCCGGTGGCCCCGGCGGCGAAGGCGGCCAGCCCCAGCGAGGCGCCCGGCCGGTGGCGGTGGCGGCCCAGCGGCGTGGTGGCACCGACCAGCAGCGCCGCCAGCCCCAGCGCCGCCGCCGGCCAGCCGATGGCGGTCTCCGGCGGTTCCACCAGCGCATAGGCCAGCGTCAGCAGGGCCAGCGGCACCAGCGCCGAGAGCGAGGCCCACAGTGCCGCCCGCCGGGCGTCCCACAGCGCGACGAAGCCGCCGATCCCGAACAGGGCGGCAAACCCGCCCGCCACCCACAGGAAGCGCCCGACCGCCGCCGGATAGCCGGCCGGATCGGCGACGATCAGCGGCTGACCATCGGCATTCAGCGGCGGCGGGCTGGCGGGCACGTAGGGCAGGCTCCAGGGCGCCAGCGACAGCAGGACGGTCAGCGCCGCGATCCAGGCGACGCCGGCGATCCGCTCCGTCCGCCGCCCGCCGACCATCGCCAGCAGGGCGAACAGGGCGAGGACGATCTGCGACACCGACCCGTGCGAATCGAGCCAGGTGACGGCGGCGACCAGCACCCCGAACATCATCGTCGCCGTCATCGCCAGCCGGTCGGCGGGATGGCGCTGCCTGCGCCGGATCCAGTCGGGCAGAGCGGTGCGCCAGCCGGTGGCGGGAATCGGCTCCGGCAATGTCTGGTCCAGCACGCCGCGCACCGCCGGCACCAGGAACAGCGCGGAGGTCAGCAGCAGATAGAGGCCGGTCGGCAGCTCGTCGCCGCTGCGCCAGGGGTCGATCATCCACAGAAGCGGCCAGACCGCCGCACCGGCCAGTGCCCCCCAGCCGAGCCAGCGCCAGCCGCGATACAGCACCACCGCCATGCCCGCCCCGTTCAGCGCCAGCAGATAGGCGAACAGGCTCCAGGCATCCGGATTGCCGGTGGAGACCAGAATGGGGGAGACGTAGCCGGCCAGCAGGCCCAGCGCCGCGATGAACGGCCCTTGCAACAGCGACAGGCCGATGGCGGCCAGCGACAGGCCGACCAGCAGCGCGAAGGCCACCAGCGGCGCGAACAGGCCGAACAGGGCGAAGCCGCCATAGACGCTGATGAAGGCGGTGAACAGACCGGCGGCGGTCAGGGCCGGCGGCACGTAATCCGGCTGCAAGGCGGCGACGGCGCGCTGCATCGGCCGGCGGCGCAGCCACTCGCCGCCCACCATCAGCCCGAGGCCGGCGAGCAACCCCAGCGCCACCCGCACCGACGGCCCGAGCCAGCCATGGTCGACCGACAGCTTGATGAAGAAGGCCGCCGCCAGCGCCATGGTGCCGCCGCCGAGCCAGATCAGCCAGCGCGAGGCCAGCGATTCCTCCAGCTCGCGCCATCCCGGTCGCGCCGCCGCCGGGGCTGCGGGTTGCGGGGCAGGCGTTGGCGGCGGTGCCGGTTCTTCGACGATCGATGCCGCCTCCGGCACGAAGACCGGTTCGCCGACCGGCTCCTCTTCGGGCGGCGTCTCGACTTCCGGGACCGTTGCTTCAGCGGGTGCCGCCTCCGCGGCGGACGGCAGCGAGGCTCCGGTTGGGACGCCGGTCAGGACCTTGTCCAGCCGGCCGCGCAGAAGGGCGATTTCCGCCGCCTGCACCTTCAGCCGCCGGTCGAGCCGGTGGGTGATGAAGCCGAAAATCAGCAGTAGGACGACGAACTCCATGACCGCACCGCCTGCACGCCGCTGCCCCTGACCGGGACCAGTTCGCGGCAGCATAATCTTGCAACAATGCACTGTCTCGGTCGTGCTGGGGGCTCATCCTTTCGTGGATTCGCCCGATAATCGAGGCTTCGTCAGGGGGATCGCGCCGCCAGCCGCGCCATGGTCGCCAGCGCGTCGTCGACGGCGTGGAAGTCGGCGGTGTTGTCGAAGACGCACCAGACCGGCCGCAGCGCCGCCTCCGCCAGGAGCCGCTCGGCCAGCGCGTCCAGCACCGCCGGTTCGTAGGCCGAGCGGTACATCACCGGCGAGCCGTGCAGCCGCCAATAGCGCAGGCCGTCCCAACCACCCGGCTCGCCCGCTCCCGGCACCGGGGCGGGATCGGCGGCGACGCGGGCGACGCGGTGGGCGACCAGCAGAACCTCGGCCGCATCGGTGAACCAGGAGGCGTGGCGCGGCTCGCACGCCACATCGCCGTCGAACTTGGCGCGCAGCAGGGCGAAGAACCCCTCTGCCACCCCCCGGTCGAAACGCAGGCTGGGCGGCAATTGCACCAGCAGCGGACCGAAGCGGTCGCCCAGCATTCCGGCTTCCGCCAGGAAACGGTCCAGCGCCGCCTCTATGCCGACCAGCCGGGCCTCGTGGCTGATCGCCTTGGGCAGCTTCACCGCGAACCGGAAACCCAGCGGAGTGGAGGCGGCCCAGCGTTCCCAGGTCTCCGGCTTGTGCGGGCGGTAGAAGCTGCTGTTCACCTCGGTCATCGGCATGACGCGGGCGGTGCGTTCCAGATGGGTGCCGTCGACGGGAAAGGCGGGTGCCGAGAGCTTCGGAATGCTCCAGCCGGCGGTGCCGATCCGGATCGGGTGCGCCGCGGAGTATGCCATCACTCGGCCGGAAGTCCCTGGGGTGGGGCGGTTCCGTCATTGTCACGGCCGCGACGGGCGCGCAGCGACTCGGCCTCCACGAAGATGCGGCGGATGATCGGGTATTGCTTGCGGATGCGGCTTTCCAGCGTGCAGACGGCATCCTCCACCTCGCGGGCGTTCAGGCTGTCCTGGAACTCCACCGACAGGTTCAGCAGCACGTCGTCAGGACCCATATGCATGGTCAGCACGTCGAGCGGCCGCTTCACCCGCGCCTCCTCGCCGACGATGCGGCGGATGCCCTCGACGACGCGACGGTCGGCCGACTCGCCGATCAGCAGCCCCTTCGATTCGTAGGCCAGCAGCGCCGCCACCACCGCCAGCACCACGCCGATGGCGATGGAGGCATAGGCGTCGAAGATCGGGTTGCCGGTCACCTCGCCCAGCGTCAGGCCGATGCCGGCCAGCAGCAGGCCGATCAGCGCCGCGGTGTCCTCCAGCAGCACGACGAAGACCGACGGGTTCTTCGAGCGATGGACGGCGGACAGGATGCCGATACCGCTCTGGCCGCGGCGGAACTCGCGCAGCGCGACGATCCAGGAAAAGCCCTCGAACAGCACGGCGAAGCCCAGCACGGCGAAATTGACCCAGGGGCTTTCGACCGGTTCGGGATGGGACAGCGCGTGCCAGCCATCATAGATGGACAGGCCGGCGCCGATGCCGAACAGCAGCACGGCGACGACGAAGGACCAGAAATACACCTCGCGCCCATGGCCGAAGGGGTGTTGCGGCGTCGGCGGACGGCGGGCGCGGCGGATGCCGTAGAGCAGCAGAAGCTGGTTGCCGCTGTCGACGACGGAATGAATCGCCTCGCTGAACATGGCGGCGCTGCCGGTCATCGCGCTGGCGACGAACTTGGTCAGCGCGATCATCAGATTGCCGCCGAGCGCTGCGAGCACGACCTTGGTGGAGCCTTCGGTCAAAACGGGAACCCTTCGCTGGAGCGGACGGACTGCGCATCAGCAACGTCCACCGGCCGCAGCGGTTCCCTATGCCTTCCGCTAAGCCATCAAGGGCCGCGCAGGGTGCGCCAGGCGCAGACCGCGGCGTAGTAGACCGAAGTCGCCAGCCACAGACCGAACAGCCAACCCGGCCGTGCCGGCTCCAGCACCACCAGCGCGATACAGCAGAGCAGCCACACGGTGGTCACCGCGATGTTCAGCGGCATCAGCGCCTTGACGCGGAAGGGATGCAGGAACTTGACGGTGGTGAAGGTCAGCAGCCCCAGCGCCACCACCACCGCGGCATTGAACCAGGGATTGAGGTCGAGCAGCCAGAGATAGAGAGCCACCACGTTCCAGATCGCCGGGAAGCCGACGAAGTAGTTGTCGCCGCTCTTCATCCCGACATTGGCGAAGCAGTAGAGCGCCGTCAGCAGGATCCAGGCGGCAAGGCCGACGCTGACCAGCCCCTCCGGCAGCAGGCCGAATCGGTGCATGAAGACCGCCGGCACCACGACATAGGTCAGGTAGTCGATCACCAGATCCAGCGCCGAACCGTCGATGCCCGGCAGCACCTGCTTGACCGAGACGCGGCGGGCCAGCGTGCCGTCGACGCCATCGACGACCAGCGCCACGCCCAGCCACATCAGGCACAGCTTGGCATCGCCCGCCGCCGCCGCCAACAGGCCGAGCAGCCCCAGCACGGCGCCGCTGGCCGTGAAGATGTGAACGCCCCAAGCCGACAGGCGATGGGTGATTCCGTAGGCGGCGCTCATGCCGATGTTTTCCGTGGGTGGCAAGGACAAGGCAAATAACCTGAACGGGGCGGGGCTGGAACGGTAGGCGGTGAGGCGGGCGGATTTTCTGACACAGATGAACGCAGATAAACACAGAATTGTGGGGGTACGAAACCCCCGGTTCCGCCCACGCTGACGTGCGCGACCGTCCCCGCTCCCTTCTTCAGGCTGCCTGCACCGTGCCCTGTCGGAAGGCGGCCCGGCCAGCCAGCGCCTCCGGCATCGGGCCGCCGGTCGCCCAATCCAGCAGTTCCACCGTATGGACCACCGGCAGTCCGGTCCCGCCCGCGATCTGGGTGATGCAGCCGAGATTGCCGGCCGCCACCGCCTGGGCCTGGGTGCTTTCGATGGCGGCGACCTTGCGGGTCCGCAGTTCCCCAGCCAGCTCCGGCTGCAACATGTTGTAGGTGCCGGCCGACCCGCAGCAGAGATGCGCGTCGGGAATCTCCTTGACCAGGAAGCCGGCGGCACGCAGCAGGGCACGCGGCGGTTCCTTGATGCGCTGGCCGTGCTGCATGGAACAGGCGGAGTGGTAGGCGACCGCCTGCCCGGTCTCCACCACCGGGCGTGCCAGCCCGATCTCGTCCATCAGTTCGGTGACATCCCGAGCCAGCCCCGCCACCCGCGCCGCCTTGGCGGCATAGGCGGCGTCCTCGCGGAACATGTGGCCGTAATCCTTGACGCTGGTGCCGCAGCCGGACGCATTGATGACGATGGCGTCCAACCCCCCGCCCTCGATCTCCTTCATCCAGGCGTCGATGGTCTTCTTCGCGGCGGCGTGGGCGAGCTCCTCCTTGCCCATATGGTGCGTCAAGGCGCCGCAGCAGTCGGCCCCCTTCGACACCACCACCTCGACCCCATGACGGGTCAGCAGGCGGATCGTCGCCTCGTTGATCTGCGGGGCCAGCACCTGCTGGGCGCAGCCGATCAGCAGGGCGACCCGCTTCCTGCGTGGCCCCTCCGCCGGATGCACGCCGGGCCGGTCGCTGTAGCTCGGCGCCGGGACGCTGGACGGGGTCAGCGCCAGCATCGCCGACAGCCGCTTGGGCAGCATCGCGCGGAAGGGCCGGCCCAGGGAGGCGCCGAGCGAAGCCCCCAGCAGGGCCAGCCGGAACAGCCGCGGGTTGGGCAGCACCCGCGCGATCAGGTCGCGCACCGCCCGGTCGGCCGGCGGACGGCTATGGGTCGCCTCGATATGGGCGCGGGCGTGATCGACCAGATGCATGTAATGGACGCCCGACGGGCAGGTCGTCATGCAGGACAGGCAGGACAGGCAGCGGTCGATGTGCTTGACCGTGCTGTCAGGCGGCGGGCCGCCCTTTTCCAGCATGTCCTTGATCTGGTAGATGCGGCCGCGCGGGCTGTCCAGCTCGTCCCCCAGGATGGTGTAGGTCGGACAGGTCGCGGTGCAGAAGCCGCAATGCACGCATTTGCGCAGGATCTGTTCCGAGTCGCGGATCGCGGCATCGGCCAACTGGGCCAGCGAGAAGTTGGTTTGCATCGAGATCGGTCTTCCCGTTACAGACCCGCATACATGCGGCCGGGGTTGAGGATGCCCTTGGGGTCGAAGCTTTCCTTGACCCGGCGGCTGAGCGCCATCAGCGGTTCGGGCAAGGGTTGGAACACGTCCGTCGCCACGCGCGCCGCCTCCGGCGCCCGCACCAGCGTGGCGTGGCCGCCGGCGGAGAGCGCGCTTCGGATAGCCGTTCCCGAATCGGGCGGTGCGGTCAACCAGACCAGCCCGCCGCCCCAGTCGTAGAAGGCTTCGACGTCGAGCGTCCGGCGGATGGCCTCGACGGTGGACGGACCGGCCGAGGGGGGGACGGAGAGTTTCCAGAGCTGGGCGTCGCTGCCCACCCCCAACCCCACCCCGTCCCGAACCTCGCGCCAGACTGCCCGCGACTCGTCGCGCCCCAGCACGGAGTCGGCCCGCAGCTCCTCGCGCAGCATGGTGCCGCGCGCGGCGACCGACGGGCCGAAGCCCTCCAGCCGCACCAGCGTCACCGCTCCGCCCGCTCCCGCCACGGCGGACGTGCCCGAGCGCGCGGCGATCCCCGCCGGCAAATGGGCGGCCCCCGACACCTCGTAGGGGCTGCGCAGTGCGCGGTCGAGCATCGCCACAGCCGCCGCGTCGTCCAACCCGAACAGCAGCAGCGTCGCTGTGTCCTCCGGTGCCGGCAGCACCTTCACCGTGATCTCGGTCAGCGCGGTCAGGGTGCCGAAGGAGCCCGCCATCAGCTTCGGCACGTCATAGCCGGTGACGTTCTTCACCACCTTGCCGCCGCCCTTGTAGGCCTCGGCCCGGCCGCTGATCCCGGCGATCCCCAACGTGTGGTCGCGGGCCGATCCGGCCGAGATCCGGCGCGGCCCGGCCAACCCGCTGGCGACCAACCCGCCGAGGGTGCCGCCCTCCGGCGGCTCGAAGGCGAGATGCTGCCCGCGTTCGGCCAGCATGCTGCGGATCATGTCCATCGGCGTGCCGGCCAGCGCGGTCAGTACCAGTTCTTCCGGCTCATAGGCGATGACGCCCGATAGGCCCGACAGGTCGAGCGCGTGGCCGGCCTGCACCGGGCGGCCCAGCCCGCGGCGGCTGCCGCTGCCAAGGATCTCCAGCGGTTCGCCGGCCGACAGCGCCCAGCGCACCGCGTCGACCGCCTGCACGGCGCTTTCCGGCTTCAAGGTGGTGATGGTCATGACGGACAGCGGGCCCCTCAGAAGCGCGGGATGTCGGGGAAGCGCAGTTCCCCCTGGTGAACATGCAGCCGGCCGAGTTCGGCACAGCGGTGCAGCGTGGGGAAGACCTTGCCCGGGTTCAGCAGACCGTCAGGGTCGAAAGCGCATTTCAACCGCTGCTGCTGCTGCAAATCGGCCTCGTCGAACTGGTCGGTCATCAGGTCGCGTTTCTCGACGCCCACCCCATGCTCGCCGGTCAGCACGCCGCCGACCTCGACGCACAGGCGCAGGATGTCGTTGCCGAAGGCTTCCGCCGCCTCCAGTTCACCCGGCTTGTTGGCATCATAGAGGATCAGCGGGTGCAGGTTGCCGTCGCCGGCATGGAAGACGTTGGCGACGCGCAGGCCGCAGCGGTCCGACATCTCCTGCATCCGTTGCAGCACGAGCGGCAGCGCCTTGCGCGGGATGGTTCCATCCATGCAGTAGTAGTCGGGACTGATCCGGCCCACCGCCGGGAAGGCGGCCTTGCGCCCGGCCCAGAAGGCCAGCCGCTCCTCCTCGCTCTTCGACACGCGGGCATAACAGGCGCCCTTGTCGCGGGCGATCGCCTCGACCCGGTCGATCAGATGGTCGACCTCCGCCGCCGGACCGTCCAGTTCGACGATCAGCAGCGCTTCGACATCCAGCGGGTAGCCGGCATGGACGAAGGCTTCGGCGGCATGGATGGCTGGGCGGTCCATCATCTCCATGCCGCCGGGGATGATCCCGGCGGCGATGATGGCGGCCACGCAGTCGCCGCCCTGCTCGCTGCTGGGGAAACCCAGCAGCACCGCGCGGGCGGTCGCCGGCTTCTTCAAAATGCGCACCGTGACCTCGGTCACCACGCCCAACAGCCCTTCGGACCCGGTGACGATCCCCATCAGGTCGTAGCCGCCGGCATCCAGATGCTTGCCGCCCAGCCGGATGACGGTGCCGTCCATCAGCACCATCTCCAGCCCCAGCACATTGTTGGTGGTCAGGCCATATTTCAGGCAGTGCACGCCGCCGGAATTCTCGGCGATATTGCCGCCGATGGTGCAGGCGATCTGGCTGGACGGATCGGGGGCGTAATAGAATCCCTCATGCGCCACGGCGTTGGAGATGCCGAGGTTGGTCACCCCTGGCTGCACCGTGACGCAGCGGTTGGCATAGTCGATGTCGAGGATGCGCTTGAACTTGCCCATCCCCAGCAGCACGCCGTCGGCCAGCGGCAGGGCGCCGCCTGACAGCGAGGTGCCGGCGCCACGCGGCACCACCTTCACCCCCATCGCCTTGCAGGTCTTCAGGACCTGCGACACCTGCTCCACCGTGCTGGGCAGCACGGCGACCATCGGCAGTTGGCGGTAGGCGGTCAGCCCGTCACACTCGTAGGCGCGCAGCTCGTTCTCGTCGACGATCACGCCTTCGCCGGGAACGATGGCGCGTAGCGCCTCCACGATCTCCCGGCGGCGGGCGATCACCACGCTGTCCGGCACCGGCATCTTCATGGCGGGCGGTCCTTATCCCGTTGCGGCGAAGTCGTCCGCCACACGTACCATCCGCCGCAACCTTAAGACAAGACGATGCCGCTTCCGATCAGGAGGCCCCAAAACGCAAGAGCCGCACCCGAAGGCGCGGCTCTTGCGTAAACACCCGATGACGGAGAGGCAGGGCGCAATGCCCGGCCTCGCAGTCGATCGATCTTTGCGGATCGATCAGCCCTGGCGGGCCTTGAAGCGGGGGTTCTGCTTGTTGATGACGTAGACGCGGCCCTTGCGGCGGATCACGCGGCAGGCCTTGTGGCGCGTCTTCATCGACTTCAGGGAGTTGACGATTTTCATGATGCTGTTCCTGAACGCTCGGCGGCTCGATTGAAGGCGCGCACCATAGTGCGGTGCCCACCGACTGTCAACGCCTGGGAACGGCCCGAAACAGGAAGCTTCGCCGCCCGCATTTCGCGCCGCCTCCACTCCGCAGGAACCACAGGAGCGGGAGGCTGGGGATGCAGTACATATCCGAAATACACGATACTATGGTATGTTCCCCAATAAAGGGAAATTTGTGGAGCGTTCGGATGGCCGGGATGGAATGTATACAACTTCGCGTTAGAGGCTGCTGGCGTGCGGTGAGCGGAAGACGACTATCGACCCATGACTTTCGACTTGTCGCCACCCAGCCAATCCCAATAAAATCCGCCGGGCAGTCGAACCAATACACAGTATTTACTTATAACACTCCAGCACATTCACCAATCCTTCTCAATATTATGCGGTGTATTGACGCGACGATGCGAAATCGTATGCTGCGGAGTTGAAGAGCTGTTCTTGCTGATGTAGGAACATCCTCAGATATTCAGCGGCATCCGCGCCGCCGCCGTGCATGATTACAGCCGACCACCGGGATGGCTGTCGATTCGTGCCGGATCGGTCCGGACTCCGTCCCGTTTTTTGCGCATGGCATGCCGCATGGGGCCGTCTGCGCAGCGCATCATCGATGGGGGGATCATGAAGTTCTGGAACGCTCTCTCTCTGGCAGCCGCGGCCGGCGCGCTGTTCCTGTCGGCCACAAACGCCGAGGCGGCCTATCCGGAGAAGCCGATCACGATGATCGTGGCCTTCGGCGCCGGCGGCGGCACCGATCTGCTGATTCGCGCGCTGGCGCCCTTCCTGGAAAAGCAGCTGGGTGACGGCAGCCGGGTCGAGGTGGTGAACAAGCCCGGCGCCGGTGGCGAGATCGGCTTCGCCGCCATCGCCGACGCCGCTCCCGACGGCTACACCATCGGCGCGATCAATTCGCCGAACGTCAACGCCATCCCGATCGAGCGCCAGGCCCGCTATTCGCTGGACCGTCTCGACCCGCTCTACAATCTGGTCGACGACCCCAGCTCCTTCGCGGTCCAGAACGAAGGACAGTTCAAGACGCTGACCGACGTGGTCACCTTCGCCAAGGCCAACCCGAACAGCGTCACCGTCGGCACCACCGGCATCGGCTCCGACGACCATCTGGCGATGCTGGTGTTCCAGCGTCAGGCAGGCGTGACCTTCACCCATGTGCCCTTCCAGGGCTCCGCCGCCAACGAGGCGGCGCTGGCCAACAAAAAGATCATGCTGAGCGCCGTGAACATCGGCGAGGCGATGCAGTACAAGCAGAAGGACCCGATCGCCGTCCTCGGCGTAATGTCCGACAAGGCAGTGGAGCAGGCCCCCGGCGTCGCCACATTCAAGGACCAGGGCTTCGCCGCGCTGATGTCGTCGCTGCGTGGCATCGCGGCGCCGAAGGGACTGCCGCCGGACGTGCGGACCAAGCTGGTCGACGCGCTGGGCAAGGCTGCCAACGACCCGGGTTTCCAGGCCAAGGCGAAGGAGCTGTACCAGCCGGTCCGCCTGCTGCCGCCGGAGCAGTATGCCGCCGAACTGGCCGAGTCGACCAAGGAACTACGCGAGCTGTGGGCCACCAATCCGTGGCTGAAGTAAGCTCCCGCTAGGGTAAGGCAAAAAGTAAGGGGCGCCGGCAATCTGCCGGCGCCCTTTTCATGTCCACCCGGAACCGCGCTTGCTTCGGCCCCCATCACTTCAGCCAGGGCGTTTCCTTCCAGATGGTGCGGAAGGTCGCCTCCTGGGTCTTCAGCTCCGCCGCGTACTGGTCGGGGGGAAGCAGGCGCAACGGCTGGTAGGCCTTGCGGGCGATGTCCTGGAACTCCGGATGCTGGACCGCCTTGGCGATGGCGTCGACCAGCTTGGCACGGATGTCCGGCGGCAGGCCCATTGGGGCGGCGAGACCACGCAGGGACGACATCTTCACGTCAAAACCCAGTTCCTTGAAGGTCGGGACGTCGGGCGCCTGCTCCGACCGCTGATCCGTCATCACGCCCAGGATGCGGATCGGGTCGCCTTCGCGCGCCCGTGCCGATTCGCCGATGTTCATCGAGGTGACCTGGATATGCCGGCCCAGCAGCGCCCGGTGGGCGTCGGCGCTGCCTGGGAAGGGCACATGGGTCAGCTGGGTCTGGGTCAGGCGCTGGAACATCAGCATCGCCAGATGGTCGTCGGAGCCGATGCCGGTGGTGCCGACCGTCACATTGTTCGGGTTGGCCTTGGCGAAGGCGGCGACGTCGGCCAGCGTCTGGAAGGGGCTGTCCTTGTGGACGACGAAGGAGCCGGGATCGTCCACCAGATTGTAGAGCGGGTCGAGACGGTCCAGCGAGAAGCGCGCATGCCGCTCGATCGGGATGGTCACGACGTTGGGCGAGTTGATGAGACCGATGGTGTAGCCGTCGGGGTTGGCGTCGGCGATGGCGGCAAAGCCGATCTCGCCGCCCGCACCCGGCCGGTTCATCACGATCACCCGGGCGCTGCCGCCCAGTTCCTTCTCGATGAAGGGGGCGAGCGACCGGACGATGAAATCGGACCCGCCGCCGGCGGCATAGCCGACGATCAGGCTGATCGGCTTCTCCGGATAGGCGGCCCAGGCCGCACCCGGCGCCGCCAGCACGACGGTGGCCACCAGCCCGGCGGTGACGATCCCGACCGCCGCCGCCAGCCGCCGCACCCCACGCATCCATGGCCCACGCGACAGCAGACCGCGTGACAAGGCGCCGAGCCGACCGATCCCGGCCGCGGCGGCAGGGTCTGTCGATCCATCCTGAACGGCGGAATGCGCCTTCATATTCATACATCGCCTCCTTCGGTTCGCATCCGCGCCACGGCCGGGACGGCGATCCAGCGTCGGCCCCGGAACCACCGCCCACACGGATGCGGCATCTTTCAATTGCTTTTTATCCGTCAGCAGACGCCGTTCCAGCGCCTTCTTGCCGCACATCCCATCGTAAAGGCGATTTTCCAGCAATCAACCTCCGTTTCGTTGTTTTCAGTCGCAGTTAAATATTCTAATACTTGTTTGCCAGTTGTGATTCACCCGTAGTAAGGATTATCCGGGCCGCGTAGCACCGGATGCCGTTCATTCGCGAAAGGCTGTTCCCGGCATGACCGTTCACAAGGATTTCGCCCGCCCCGACGCCGCCACGATCGAGGCTCTGCGTGCCCAGTCCCCCGCCACCCTGCACGAGGCGATGGGCAAGAAGGGCGCCATGGGCCACCCGATCAAGCCGCTGTTCCCCGGCATGCGGCTGTGCGGCCCGGCGCTGACCGTGTCCTGTGGACCGACCGACAATCTGATGATCCACATCGCGGTGGCGCTGGCCAAGCCGGGCGACATTCTGGTGGTGGACTTTAAGGGCATGACCGATGCCGGCCCCTGGGGCGACATCCTGACCGCGTCGGCCATCGCGCGCGGGCTGGGCGGGCTGGTGATCGACGGCTGCGTGCGCGACGCCACCGCCATCCGCGACATGGGCTTCCCGGTCTTCTGCCGCGGCACCAACATGAAGGGCACCAACAAGACCGACGCCAAGGGCGACGTCAACACCACCGTCGTGGTCGGTGGCGTGATGGTCTCGCCGGGCGACATCGTGATCGCCGACGACGACGGCGTGGTGGTGGTGCCGCAGGCGCTCGCCGCCGACACGCTGGAGAAGGCCGCTGCCCGCGAGGCCGCCGAAGCGGCCTACCGCCACAAGCTGGAGGCCGGCGAGACGACCATCGAGCTTCTGAACCTGAAGCCCTATCTCGACGCCGCCGGCATCACGCTCTGATCCGCCCACCGACGGAAGCCCTCCCGCCATGCCCGACATCATCATTTCCGAATTCATGCAGCCCAGCGCCGTCGACGAGCTGCGACGCGACTTCGACGTCCATTACGACGAGACGCTCTACAAGCGCCTGGACGAGCTGTATGCGATGGGCAGCACCGCCCGCGCCATCTGCATCCGCAACGAAACGGAGATCCGCGGCGCCTTCTTCGGCGCCTTCCCCAACCTGAAGGCGGTCGGCCGGCTGGGCGTCGGGCTGGACAACATCGACGTGCCGGCCTGCCAACAGCGCGGCATCGCCGTCCTGCCTGCTACCGGTGCCAACGAGGTATCGGTGGCCGAGCTGGCCATCGCCGGCCTGATGATGCTGGTGCGCGGCACCACCTATTTCGCGACACCGGACGTGGCCGCCGGCAAATGGCCGCGCGGCCGGCTGATCGGGCGCGAGGTGTCGGGCAAGACGCTGGGGATCGTCGGCTTCGGCCGCATCGGCCGCCATGTCGCCCGCCGCGCCCAGGGGCTGGACATGACGGTGATCGCCGCCGACCCGCATGTGCCGGCCGACGATCCGGTCTGGGCCCGCATGGGTGTGGAGAAGGTGTCGTTCGACCGCATCTGGGACAGTGCCGACGCGCTGTCGCTCCACCTGCCCTACACGCCGGACACCCACAATCTGGTCAGCGCCGAGGTGATCGCCCGGCTGAAGCCCGGCACCATCCTGGTCAACGTCGCCCGCGGCGGCATCGTCGACGAGGCGGCGCTGGCCGAAGCCCTGAAGGGCGGCCATCTCGGCGGCGCCCTGCTGGACGTCTACGCGACGGAGCCGCTGCCGGCCGACAACCCGTTCCAGGGTGTGCCGAACCTGATCCTGACCCCGCACATCGGCGCCACCACCGACGAGGCGCGCATCCGCACCGGCCACATGATCGCCGACAATGTCCGCGCCGTGCTGACCGGCACCATCCCGGACACCGCGATCGTCTGACCGCGACCGCCAAGCGATCGCCAAGCAAATGCAAAGGGCCTTCCTCCGCCGGCATGCAGGGGGAGGCCCTTTTTCGTGCCCCGCTTGCAGTCCCGCGGCAAAAGGCGGAGAGTCGCGGCCACCGCATCCCGCCCATTGGTTCCGGAATTTCCTCCCTTGCGGCTGCTGCTGATCGAAGACAACCGCCGGCTGGCCACCCTGACCGCCGAGGGGCTGGGCAAGGCCGGCTTCGCCGTCGACCTCGTGCACAGCGCGGAGGATGCGTCGGCCGCCCTGGCCGTCGCCGGGTTCGACGCCGTGCTGCTCGACCTGGGATTGCCCGATGCCGACGGGCTGACGCTGCTGTCGGCGCTGCGGGCGCGGGCCGACGCCACCCCGGTGCTGATCCTGACCGCGCGCGATTGCGTGGACGACCGGGTCAGGGGGTTGAACCTGGGGGCCGACGACTATCTGGTAAAGCCCTTCGCGCTGGAGGAACTGGTCGCCCGAATCCGCGCCCTGCTGCGCCGGCCGGGGGCGGCGCTGGGGATGGTGCTGCAACAGGGGAACCTCGCTTTCGATTCGGCCGCCCGGCTGGCCAGCGTCGCCGGCAAGCCGCTGGACCTCAGCCGGCGCGAGCTGGACGCGCTGGAACTGCTGCTGCGCCGCGCCGGCCGGGTGGTGTCGAAGGCGGCGCTGGAGAACGGCCTGTACAGCTTCGGCGAGGAGGTGGGGTCTAACGCGGTGGAGGTGCTGATCCACCGGCTGCGCAAGCGGTTGCAGGCCGCCGGAGCCACCGCCGGTGTCCAGACCCTGCGCGGCATCGGCTATATCCTGACCGAAACCCCATTGGAAAAAGGGGCGGGGAAAGAGGCGGAGAGCGGGGAGTGAGCGGCGGCGCGAACGAAACCCGCCCGCCGTCGCTGCTGGCCTCCATCGCGCGCTGGCTGGTGCTGGTCACGCTGCTGGCGGTCGCCACCACGGCTCTGCTGCTCTATGTCGAGTTCAAGGGCACCCATGACCGGATGCGCCAGCGCACCCTGTCCGGCGTCGTCCGCGTGATCGAACGGGCCGTGCGCGGTCCGGACGACAGGCTGAACACCGCCCTGACCGAGTCGGTCCAGGCGATGCTGCGGGTGAATGCCGCCTCCTTCGCCCTGGTCGACGGCGAGGGCCGGCTGCTGCTCGGGTCCGCCGGGGTGGAGGGCCCCCTCGACCCCGGCGCGACCGAACGGCCGCGCAGCGTCTTCCGCGTGCCGGCGCAGAATGGGGAACCGCCGCTCTACGGCCTCAGCCACCGCATCGCGGTGGGTGGGCGGCCCTATTGGATCCAGGTGGCCTCCGGCGAGGAGGAACTGCACATCGAATGGCTGCTGGAGGAATTCGTCGAGCATTTCGGCTGGATCTGGCTGCCCTTCGCCCTGGTGCTGATCCTGGTCAATCTGGTCATCATCCACCGCGGCCTGCGCCCGCTGCGCCGTGCGTCGGCCGGTGCCGCCGCGATCGGGCCGGACAGCGTGTCGGAACGCCTGCCGGAACAGGGCATGCCGCGCGAGGTGCTGCCGCTGGTCCGCGCGGTCAATCAGGCGCTCGACCGGCTGGAGGCTGGCTATGAGGCCCAGCGCAGCTTCATCGCCGACGCCGCGCACGAGCTGCGCACGCCGCTGGCGGTGCTGGACGCCCATCTGGCGCTGATCGGCGCCCCAGGCGCCCCGATCCGCGCGGATGTCGCCGGCATGGCGCGGCTGGTCGACCAGTTGCTCGATCTGGCGCGGCTGGACGCCCTGCGCATCGCCCCCGACGAATCGGTCGACCTGTCGCAGATCGCGGTGGAGGCAGCCGCCCATCTGGCTCCGCTGGCGCTCGGCAAGGGGCGCCTGATCGAGGTGATCGGCGACGGCCGGCCGCTGCCGGTGCGCGGCGCCCACGACCCGCTGTTCCGTGCCCTGCGCAATCTGGTGGAGAATGCCGTCTGCCATGCCCCGGCCGGCAGCACGGTCAGCGTCGAATTGGCGCTGACCGCCACGGCCGAGCCCCTGCTGCGGGTGATCGACCGCGGCCCCGGCATCCCGCCCGACCAGCGCGCCCGCGTGTTCCAGCGTTTCTGGCAGGGCGACCGCGACAGCCGTCCCGCCTCCGGAGCCGATGGCGCCGGAACCGGCGGTAACGGAACCGGCGGAGCCGGCTTGGGCCTGTCCATCGTCGCCCGCACCATGGCGGCGCATGGCGGAACGATCTCGGTCGAGGACACCCCCGGCGGCGGCGCGACCTTCACCCTGCGCTTTCCACCCATGCCGCGGCGAAGCGACGCAGCGCGGCCGAGTCCGGTTGCCACCGGCACCCGGCAAGCCCCCCTGTAAGCCCCCTGTAAGCTTGGCAGGCTAGACCGGTGGGGAACCCTTTCCCCTGCCTGGATGACCGCCGATGCTGTCCGCCACCTCCACCCCCTCCCTGTCGTCGATGCCGTCGCCGCTCCAGAGCCGTCCGGCCGTAGCGCCCGGCATCGACAGCGATGGCGACCGCGACAACGACACGCGCGAGAGCGCCGCCGCCCAGGCCGCCGAGCAGCGCAGCGCCATCCCCAGCCTGCCGGCGGACCCCAACCGCGGCCATACACTGAACATCACCGCCTGAACGGAGGCGCGTTTTCCAATGACCACCACCTACAGCGCCACGCAGAAAGCCCTGCACTGGCTGATCGCCCTGCTGATCGTCGGCGTCTATCTCCTGACCTTCGGCGAGGATTTCTATGAGCGCGGGCACCCGATGCGGGCCACCATCTGGTGGCTGCACATTTCCTTCGGCCTGGGCCTGCTGGCACTGGTGCTGGCGCGGATCATGCTGCGCCTGACCCGCGGCACCCCCGCCCTGCCGCCGGAGATGACGCCGGCCGAACGCGGCGCCTCCCACCTCGTCCATTTCGGGCTCTACGCCCTGATGCTGGCGATCCCGCTGGTGGGCGTGGTGCTGACCTGGCTGCGCGGCGACACGCTGACCTTCTTCGGCCTGTTCACCATCCCCTCCCCCGTCGAGACGGACCGCACGCTCGGCCGCTCGGTGAAGGAGATCCACGAACTTGGCGCCAATCTGATCCTCGCCCTTGCCGCCCTGCATGCGGCGGCGGCGCTGTGGCATCATTTCATCCGCCGCGACGGCGTCCTGGCCCGGATGCTGCCCGCCCGGCATCGGGGGGAACAACCCGGCCTCGCCGACTGACCCCGGCCGGCTTCTTTCTCCATCGGCGCGAGCGTCAGCCCTGTGCGCTCGCGCATTCAGACATTATAGTCATTGCCATACATATGCATGGCGACGACCGATGGCAGGACGCAAGACGACAGGACGCAGCCGGGATACCGGCAACACCGGAAGCGGATCCGAAATGGATGATGCCGGCCTGGGCGCCGGCCTCCTGCCCTTTCCCGACCTGCTGGCCTCGAATGCAGAGCCCGGCATGGACGTGGTGGAAGAGACCGGAAACACGGTCACCACCAGCGGTCCGTCCGGCGAAGCCAGCGACGAGACCGGCAGCGAGGATCCACACTACATCGACCATCGTGAACGGCTGCGCCGCCGCTTCCTCGACCGCGGACCGGACGCGCTGGAGGATTACGAGCTGCTGGAGATGGTGCTGTTCGCCGCCAGCCCGCGGCGCGACGTGAAGCCGCTGGCCAAGCTGCTGATCCAAACCTTCGGCGACCTGTGGGGGGTGGTCAACGCCCCGCCGGAACGGCTGCGTGGCCTGAAGGCGGAGGGCGTGTCGCTCGGCACCGACAATGCCGTCGCCACCGTGCGCATCGTCGGGGCGGCGGCCCTGCGCGCCTTGCAGCAGCGGGTGATCGACCGGCCGGTGCTCGCCTCCTGGCAGGCGCTGATCGACTATTGCGCCGCCGCCATGGCGCATGAGCCGACGGAGCAGTTCCGCCTGCTGTTCCTCGACCGCAAGAACAAGCTGATCGCCGACGAGGTGCAGCAGCGCGGCACCATCGACCACACCCCGGTCTACCCGCGCGAAGTGGTGAAGCGGGCGCTGGAACTGTCGGCCGCCGCCGTGATCCTGGTCCACAATCACCCGTCCGGCGACCCCACCCCCAGCCGCGCCGACATCGAGATGACCAAGGAAATCGTGCGCGCCGGCAACGCCGTCGGCCTTGTCGTGCACGACCATCTGGTGATCGGCAAGGGCGGCCGGCACACCAGCTTCAAGGCGCAGCGCCTGCTGTGAGTTTGCCGTGAACGGGCGGCCCGTCCCCCGCTTCCCGTGCAGCCGCGCCATGCGCCGCCACTTTGCATTTGCGAATCGGTCGCCATTTTGTTGACCTGACGGTGACCCGCCGAAAGAACGACCGACCGCATGTCCTCCCCGCCCTTCTCCCTGAAGCGCCGCAGCCTGCTGATCGGGTGCGGCGCCCTGGTGCTGGTGTCCGACCGCGCGCTGGCCGCTCCCGCCGCGCCGCGCCGCCTCAGCCTGAGGAACGAGCATACCGGCGAGACCTTCGAGGGTCCCTACCGCGATGCCGACGGCCCGCTGCCCGACGCGATGACCGACCTCGCCAAATTCCTGCGCGACCACCGTGCCAACAAGGAAGGGCCGGTCGACGTCGGCACGCTCGACTTCCTGGCCGACATCCTGGAAGCGGTGGGCCAGTCCAAGGCGACCATCCTGTCGGCCTTCCGCACGCCGGAAACCAACGCCATGCTCGCCGCCCGCAGCCTGGGCGTGGCGGAGCACAGCCAGCATCTGCTGGGCCGCGCGCTGGACGTCACCCTGCCGTCGCGTCTGCCCGATGCGCACCGCAGCGCGCTCGACCTGAGGCGCGGCGGCGTCGGCTGGTATCCGCGCTCCCACTTCCTGCACATCGACACCGGGCCGCTGCGCAGCTGGGAGATGTTCGGCCAGAACCTGGACGGCCTGTTCGCCCCCGGCGCCCGCGGCACCCGCCTGCGCACGGTGTCCCAGCGCATGCAGCTGCACCGTGCGCTCGCCCGCCGCCAGATGCTGGGACGGAAGTGAGGCTGGATCTTTCCGCCATACCGGTGTAGGGAAGTCGCCATGACCGTCCGCATCGCACTCACCACCCCGATGTATTATCCGCCGCTCACATAGCGCGGCGTCGATCGGTCATACCCGAAACCATGCCGTCGCAAGTCCGGCGGCCATGGTTCTCTTCCCATACAGAGACAGTCTCCGGACGGCCCGGCCAACCGTAGAGACGTCTTTCATGCCGACCAGTTCCAATACCGCCGACTTCCTGCACATCCTGCGCGAGCGCGGCTTTCTCCATCAATGCAGCGATCCGGCCGACGATTTGTCGGGCCTCGCCGCCGCCGCACCCGGCGGAGTACTGACCGCCTATGTCGGCTTCGACGCCACGGCGGCCAGCCTGCATGTCGGGCATCTGCTGTCGATCATGGCGTTGCGCTGGCTTCAGCGCACCGGCAACCGGCCCATCGTGCTGATCGGCGGCGGCACCACCAAGATCGGCGACCCCAGCTTCCGCGACACCACGCGGCCGATGCTGGACGACAGCCAGATCGCCGCCAACGCCGCCGGGCTGCGCCGCGTCTTCAGCCAGTACATGAGCTTCGGAGACGGCCCGGCGGACGCCGTCATGGTGGACAACGCCGACTGGCTGGACGGGCTGGATTACGTGCCCTTCCTGCGCGATGTCGGCCGCCATTTCACCATCAACCGCATGCTGAGCTTCGAGTCGGTGCGCCAGCGCATGGAGCGCGAACAGCCGCTGACCTTCCTGGAATTCAACTACATGATCCTCCAGGCTTACGATTTCCTGGAGCTGTCGCGCCGCTACGGCTGCCTGTTGCAGATGGGCGGGTCGGACCAGTGGGGCAACATCGTCAACGGCATCGAACTGGCCCGCCGGGTGGAGCGGCGCGAGCTGTTCGGCCTGACCACGCCGCTGCTGACCACCGCGTCGGGCACCAAGATGGGCAAGACCGCCGGCGGGGCCGTGTGGCTGAACGCCGACGCGCGCAGCCCCTTCGATTTCTGGCAGTTCTGGCGCAACACCGAAGACGCCGACGTCGGCCGTTTCCTGCGCCTGTTCACCGAACTGCCGCTGGAGGAGATCGCCCGGCTGGAGTGCTTGGAAGGGGCCGAGATCAACGAGGCGAAGATCGTCCTGGCTACGGAAGCGACCCGCCTGTGCCACGGAGCCGGGGAGGCCGAACGGGCGGCATCGGCCGCCGGCAGCCCCTTCGCCCCCGATGGTGACGGCCTGCCGGAAGTCACTCTGCGGTGTGAGGACGGGGCCGACGGCGTGCCGCTGGTCGATGCGCTGGTGGCGGCCGGCCTGTCGGCCTCCAAGGGCGCCGCACGCCGCCTGATCCGCGAGGGCGGCGCCCGGCTGGACGGCCAGCCGGTGACCGACGAGGCGGCGACGCTCACCGCATCGGCCGTGCTGTCGGCTGGCCGCAAGCGTCATGTCCGCCTGATTGTTACCGCCTGATCCTGGCTCCCTGAACGGGAGCGGTGGCGTCAGCCCTCCAGCTGGCGCCACATCTCCATGTCGCGCTCGGCGGTCCAGATGCGCGGATCGACGTAGCCCGTCGCCTCGTCATAGGCGCGGGTGACGTTGAAGGGCATGCAATGGTCGAAGATCACCCAATGGCTGAACTTTGGCTTCAGCGCGGCATAGGTGTCCTTGTAGATGGTCCGCAGGTCCTTGCCGGCGGCGACCCCCTGCTTGACCAGTTCGAACAACTCGCTGGTGAAGGCGCGGGTGCCGCGCAGCCCCTCCTGCACCTGCTCCGCCGTGGTCAGGGCAGCACCGCGGCCGGGCACCAGCTTCTCCGGCTTCA
Organism: Azospirillum lipoferum; assembly: GCF_024170005.1. Classification (GTDB taxonomy): domain Bacteria; phylum Pseudomonadota; class Alphaproteobacteria; order Azospirillales; family Azospirillaceae; genus Azospirillum; species Azospirillum lipoferum. Next base: position 10,860 of record NZ_JALJXJ010000022.1, on the reverse strand, counting down.
GCGCGGCAATGGCGTCGAGCGTCGCCGGCCAGTTGGTGAAATAGGCGTCGCCGCAATAGGGGGTGGCGCCATATTCGACCAGATCGCCGGAGAACAGGATCTTCTGCTGCGGCAGCCAGACCACCGTGTCGCCCTTGCTGTGGCCACGGCCGAGTTGCAGCAACTGCACCTCCAGCGAGCCCAGCCACATCGTCATGTGGCCGCGGAAGGTGATGGTCGGCCAAGTCAGGCCGGGGACCGACTCCACGGCGCGGAACAGGCGCGGGAAGCGGCCGATCTCGCTCGCCATGTCGGCTTCGCCGCGCTCGACGATCAGGTCGCGGGTGTCCTCGCTGGCGATGATCTGCTCCGGCGCATAGCCCGAGGCGCCCAGCACGCGCACCGCATGATAGTGCGACAGCACGACATGGCGGATCGGCTTGTCGGTGACCTCGCGGATGCGGCGGATGACGTCCTGCGCCATCACCGGCGTCGCCTGGGTGTCGATCACCATCACCGCGTCGTCGCCGATGACGATGCCGGTGTTGGGATCACCCTCCGCCGTGTAGGCATAGGCATTGTCCGACAGCTTGTCGAAGCTGACGGTCTTCTCGTCCAGGTCGGCATGCGAGGCGAAGTTCTTGGACATCCGGTTTCTCCACAGGTGCGGCCGATACCTCCAACCCTCAAGGAGTCACGGCCGTCATTGATCGGTTGGGCAAACCATATCGTTTCATCTGAAACTATGCAACGCGTTTGAATTAACCGGTTGTTAGCGGGCGCCGCCGCTCCCTTGCTGCGTCAGTTTGCCGGGGAGGCGTTGAGTGAAGCGGTGGGTGCGGTTCGATCTTGCCGGAATACTGGCCGGAATGCTGGTTGCGGCATCGCTGATGGTTGTCGCCACGCCGGCGCTGGCCGACCGCGCGCCGAAAGGCATTGCCGCCGTTCCCCCCCACTGCCTGGACATGGCCTCGATCGAATGGCAGGTGCCGGCCGACGCGCTGCGGCTGATCCTGGCGGTTGAACAGGGCACGCCCGGCGCCTGCTCGGTCAACAGCAACGGCAGCAAGGATTGCGGGCCGGGACAGATCAACAGCATCTGGTTCCCGGTGATCGCCGCCGGCCGCGTCCCGCCGGAGGTGGTGCAGCAGGCGCTGACCTTCGATCCCTGCTACAACATCCGGGTCACCGCCTGGATCCTGCGGCGGGAGATCGACGCCGTCGGCTGGGAGAATTTCTGGACCGCCGTCGGCAATTATCACAGCCACACGCCGGAGTTCCACGCCCGCTACCTGCGGCGGGTCGTCGAGGCGGCGAAGGCGCTGTCCGGCCAGCCAAAATAGCCGGCTCCCATAAGCTCAGTTAAAGCGGCTTGCGCGTCAACTCCACCAGCATGCTGACCTTGCCGCCGGGGCCACCGGGACCGCAGGACAGGCCCATGCAGAAATAGGACAGCGCCATGTCCGGGCAGAAGGCCAGCAGGCCCGACGCGTCGGTCAGCGAGGTCCGCTGGTCGATAGCGTCGGGCAGGACGACGCGCAGGCCCTCCGGCGTCACCGTCAGTTCCCCGCCCATCCGGCGGGCGGCACCCAGGCAGACGGCGTCCGACCGGCTGCCGCCCTCGGCCACCGCCTCGCCCAGCAGATAGCTGCGGATATGCAGGGCCGCTCCGATCCCGGCGAACAGGACGCCGCAGACCGACAGGGCGATACAGGTGGTACGGGCCGATCCAAGGGCGAAGAGGGGGCCGGTCATGGCGTTGGAATATCCTCGGCTTAAAGAGGCTGCCGCGCGATGTGTTCGGCAAGCTGCAGGATCGGCACGATGGTCAGCCCGAACATGACGATGCCGGCCACCCCGACCACCACCACCGACAGCCCGCGCAGCACCGGCTCCGCCACCGCGACGGCGTGCAGGTAGAGGTCGCGGTACTGCTCGGCCAGCGCGGACAGGCTCTGCGCCAGTTCCACCCGGTTCTCCGCTGCGGCGATGGAGGCGCGGTCGGTACCGGGCAGCGCCCGCATGGCGTCGGTCCAGGGCAGGCCGGCGGCGACCGCCCGCGTCGCCTCGTCGAGGTCGGCGGCCAGCGCGCCGGCCGGGGCGCCGTCGGCGGTCAGCCGAAGCGCCCGGTCGATCGGCACACCGCCGGCGACCAGCAGCGACAGCTCGCGGAAGATCACATGGTGCTGGATGCCCAGCGCGATGTCGCGATAGAGCGGGATCCGCATCACCACCCGGTCGACCCGTTCGGGCGCCGCCCGCCGGCCGACCGTCGCCAGTCCGCCCAGCACGGCCAGCACGGCCAGCACCACCGCGACCAGCCCGGTGGTCAGATTGGACAGCAGATAGACCCAGTCGACATTCACCTCCTCCCCCGCCCGCCGGAACACTTCGGTCTCGAGCAGGAGCGGCGTCAGGACGAAGGAGGTGCCGACCATCACCACGCCCGACGTCACGACATAGAGCACCGCCAGCGCCAGTCCGGAGCGGAAGCCCTGCCGCGCCCCGGCGATCTGCCGTTCGAACTCGGCCGCGGTGCGCAGGGCTGCCGGCGTGCCCTCGCCGAAGCCGCCGGCCCGCACCAGCGCCACCAGCACCGGCGGGAAGCTGCGCGGCTGGCGCAGCATGGCGTCGGCGAGATCGTCGCCCAGTTCCACCGCGTCGGCCATCCGTTCGGCCGTGCGCCGGATGCGCCCGCGGAAGGCGGCGGCAATGCGGCGCAGCGCCTCGGCCAGTCCGACGCGCGAGTCCAGCATCGCCGCCAGCCGGATGAACAGGATGTGCCGCTCGTTTCGGTCGAGCGGACGGCCCCAGCCGCCGACTTTCAACCGCCGCCGCACCGACAGCACGCGGCCCCGGCCGCTGATGGCGTCGCGGGCACGGCGTTCGTCATCGGCCTCCACCTCGATGGAGCGGGCACGGCCGCCGGCGAGCAGCCTGACCTCGAACCACGCCATCGCCGCCGTCCCGTCAGCGCGCCGCCGGACGGAAGACCGTCACGGTCGGCCGCAGGATCAGGAAAAGCGCATCCTTGCTGATGTCCTGCGCCTGCTTGCCGATCACCCCCTTGTCGATCGCCCCGCGGGTCACCGTCGGCTGGTTGCCGCTGAAACCGCGGCTGTCGGTCTGCAATCCGCCCAGCACCACCGTGTTGCCGGCCACCACCCGGACGATGTCGTTCAGCGCCTGTTCCTGCGTCACCGGCTGGGTCAGGATGCCCACCTGGTTGCCGGCGTTCAGGTCGCGGAACTCGATCAGGTTGTTCAGCAGCAGGTTCAGGTCGATGGTGACGATCTGGTTGTCGGCGTCGAAATGCGGCGTCAGCTTGATGGTCAGCCCGGTCTGCACCGTGCCGGTCTGCGCCGACCCGACGATGCCCGGCGAGTTCAGCGCCGCTCCCCCGGGAGCGGCGGCTGCGGTGCCGAGCCCGCCGACGGCGGTGACGCCCACCCCGGTGACATAGGGGATGGTCTGGCCGCTGCGCAGCGTCACCTCCGCCCCTGACAGGGTGTGCACCTCGACATTCTGGCGGGTGTCGGTGTTGCCGAACTTCGACAGGAAGGTGATGGCGCCGGCGACGTTGAACACGCCGCTGACCCCCAGCAGCGTGCCGGGGTTGGAGATGTTGACGGAGATCGGCGGCTGGGCGGCCGATATGGTGCCGGCGGTGGTGGCGGTCGTCGTCCCCGTGGTCGTCGTGGTGGTGCCCGATTGCAGCCGGTTGAACTGCAAGGCCAGCGCGTTCCAGTCGAAACCGCTGGCCGACTGGTCGGTCAGGCCCAGGCTGACCACCGCCAGCTGGATGCGCACCATCGCCATGTTGCGGTGCAGCCGGTCGATGTAGGGCTGGATCACCTCGCGGTAGACGGTGGGCGAGGCGGAGAAGACCACCTGCCCGCCGCGCAGCGACTGGGTGATGTCGGTGGCGCCCAGCGTCTTCAGATCGGCCATCACCGAATCGATGACCGCCTGGTTCTGCGGCACGGTGAAGGCGAAGCGGTCGCGGTTGCTGAGGAACAGCGTGCCGTTCTGCCACCAGGCCACCACGCCCATGCCGGTTTCCAGCACCCCGGCCAGATCGGTGAAGCTGCCGGTGAAGGCGCGGATCGGCAGGGTCTGACGCAGCATTGCCGCCCCGTCGGTACCCTCGAACCGGGTGGCGACCGGCACGCCGGAATAGGTCATCATGCTGGTCAGCCGGTCCAGCGTGTTCTCCCCCGACGGGAAGCTGACCGAGATCTGGCGCGCCGCGAGGCTGGCCGGCAGCGGCTGGCGCAGGGATTGGGCGACCAGCATCCCCCGGCCGACCGGCACCTCGGTCACCGCCGGCGAATTGTCCTCGGTCAGGCGCTGCTCGGCGGCGGCAACCACGGTCTCGCGCTTCGGCAGCTCGGCCACCTCCGGCAGGGAGCAGCCGGCCAGGGAACCGGCAGCCAGCAGCCCCAGCACGGCCGGCATCAGGAAGCCGCTTTTGCGGATCACGGTCATCTTGCGCATGTGGCGGGTCCCCCGCCCGTCGCCGGGAAGGCGCGCGGGTCGATCAGGAACGGCGTACCGGCGCGGTCCTGGAAAAAGGCGCGGCCATCGAGGCAGCCGACGAAGGTGGCCCCAGACGGCACCAGATCGGCCGCCGACATGCCGGGCGCCGGCATATTGGGCAGCGGCGGCAGCGACGGCGCCCCCGGCGGGCTGCCGGCCAGCGCGGTCCCCTGCCGGCGCCCGCCCGGTGGCGTGGCTCCGGGCGAGATCCCGCCGGGGAATGCACCCCCGGTTGCGGCCATCCGGCGGGCCAGCGCATCCTCGACCGCCCGCGGCAGGGCACCGTCGCGCGCCCGGCCGTCGAGCGCGTCGATCATCGCCTTGGCGACCCGCTCCTCAAGCCCGGACACGGCGGTGTCGATGCGCTGTTGCAGGCGCCTTTCCAGATTGTCCTGGCGGTCCTTCGGCGGCAGGAACGGGCTTTCCTCCGCCAGCGCGGCAGCCGGGAGCAGCAGGCCAGCCGACAGCGACGCCGCCAGCAAGGCCGCTCCCGCCATTCCTCCGATCACTCCGGAAACCCGATCCGCCATCATTCCCGCCCGTTGGTCGCGATCCTCCGATCCGGCGGCAATACTCCCAGCGCTATGCTTGAGAATGGGTAAATCGGCGACTGTCCACAGCATCAGCGGGGGCATCAGCGGGCACCCGCACTCTGGCCCGCAATTTCGATGGTCCACTTGCCGTCGCGGTATTCCAGCTTGCTGACGTAATTGTCCGGACCGGTGGCGGCCAGTGCCGCCTCCCACTGCCGATGGGGCATCTGCTCCAGCGTCAACGCCTGCGGCTGCGGCACGCGGTGGGGCGACCAGTAATAGAGCCCGCCGCCGGTGGTCAGCAGCCCCAGCCCGGCGGCGAAGCCGACTGACGACAGCGCCAGCGGCATCGAGACCGGAGCCGCCACCCGCCGCATCCGCCGCGTCGCCCGGATGGTGCGCAGCCTGACCTGATCGGCGGTCACCCAGGGCGGGATCATCACGCCATAGGCCTTGCCGTCGACCGGCACCGTTGGCCGGATCGCCGCCATCTGAAGCTGGACCTGCCGGCTCTTGGCCTCGGGCAGCAGTCCGCCGACCGGACGCCCGTTGCGCACCGTCAGCTCGAACACCCGCCGCCCCGACGGCACCAGCGCGATGCCGCCGGGATTGGCGTCTAGCTCCGTCACCAGATCGGGCAGGAAGGAGCGGCCGGGACCGCCCTCGTGAATTTCATAGAGAAAGCCGGTCCACAGCGGTTCGACCGCGTACCAGCAGCGTTCGGAGCTTCCCACCGTGCGCCGTGCGAACGACCGCGCATAGGCGAGGGCGTCGCGGCGCTCCACGCCTTCCAGGAAGCCGTACATGACGTTGGTCGCAAGACCGCCGCTGCCCAAGAACGCCCCTGCCTTCCCGACCCGACCGAAAGAGGTGGCGAAACTCCATCCAAACTACCACGCATGGATAGGATGCCGCAGCATCTCTATGCCTGTCGGAGCCCTGCGGTCAATGGCCGGGGCCGAAACAAGTTCAGGACCGGACCCACGTTCCTATCGCGCCGCCCGCTGCATCCACAGGGTGGCGGCGACGGTCCCAGCCGGCTCTCCCCCCACCCCGCCGCAACTGCGCGTCACCTCGTACAGTCCCTCCGGCCGCCGGGTGGCGAGGAAGGTCAGCGCCCCCATCACCGGATCGCCGGCAGAAGCACCTGACAGCGGCCCGGACAGGCAGAACCAGTTGCCCTCCACCTGCACGCCATAGGACCAGGACAGCCCCGACACCGCCGCCGGCATCGTGCCGAAGACGGGGAACAGCGCCGCCTGCCACCCGTCGGCGGCCGGGGCCGCGGCACCGCTGGCCTGCCGGCTGCGATAGGCGCCCTCCAGCACGGAAAACCCGGAATCCGCCTGCGAGGCGACGCGGCTTTTCGCCATCGCCGACGGGTTGACGTACTGGATGCCGCCGGCCACCACCATGCCCATCAGGGCAAGGGCGAAAATCGCCTGGATGATGTTCATCGCTGCGGGACTCTCATTTCTTCGGCCTCACTTTTTGGGCCGGGGCACCGGCATGCGCTGCTCCACGCCGCTCGCCTCGCTGCCGAAGACCCGGCGCAGTTCGGCGGCGGTGGTGACGCCGGCATGGAATTTGGCAACCGCATCCTCGTACAACGACGGCCAGTTCCGCGCCCCCTTCGCCGCGGCGACCACGGCGGCGGGATCGTCGAACACCGCGCATTCGCTGACCGCCGTCCGCCCGGCATAGCCGGCATTGCCGCAAGCCGCGCAGCCGGCGCCACGGCAGGCCCGGCAGAGGGTGCGGACCAGCGACTGCACCAGGACGCCGCGCAGCAGCGACTTGATGTCATGGGCCGGAACGCCGAGATGGCGCAACCGGTCGATCGCCCCGTTGACCGACCCGGTGTGCAGGGTGGTCAGCACCATATGGCCGGTGTCGGCCGCCCGCACCGCGATCTGCGCGGTCTCCTCGTCGCGCACTTCGCCCAGCACGATCACATCGGGATCGGCGCGCATGAAGGTGCGGACCACTCGCGCGAAGTCGAGCTTGACCGCCGGGTTGACGTTCACCTGCCCCGTATAGGCCATGCGGTATTCCACCGGATCCTCGATGCTGTAGATGGCGCGGCCCAGCCGGTCCATCTCGCGCACGGTCGCGGTCAGGGTGGTCGATTTACCCGAGCCGGTCGGCCCGCAGACCAAGCACAGCCCGTGACGCCGGTCCACCGCCCGCCGCCAGTCGCCGACATGGCTGATGCCCAGCCGGTCCAGGTTCGGCTGCACCCGCTCCACATCCAGGATGCGCATGACGATGATCTCACCATCCACCGACGGCACGGTGGTCACGCGCAGGTCGATCGGGCGGCCGCGATGCTCGATCTCGAACCGCCCTTCCTGCGGCAGCCGCCGTTCCGCCAGATCCATGCCGGAGCGATCCTTGATCCGGGCGACGATGGTAGCGGCGCTCCCGGCCGCCGTCTCGTCCATCAGGCGGCGGACGCCGTCCACCCGCAGGAAGATGCTGCAGGTCTTGCGGCGCGGCAGGATGTGGATGTCCGACGCCCCAGCCTCCACCGCGCGGGACACCAGCTGCTCCACCGGGTCGCTATCCTCCAGCCCGGACTGGGCACGGCGGACGCGGTCGAGGAACTCGTCGAACTGGTCGGGCACGAAGCTGCTGAAGCGCACCGTCCGGCCGGGGTAATAGCGGGCCGCCACCCGGCCGGCCACCGATTCGTCATGCAGCGTCGCCACATGCACCGCATCGTCGCTGAGCCCGGTGACGATGATCGCGTGGCGCTCCAGCAGCGGCAGCGGGATCGGCGTGCCGCCCATCGCCTCCGGCGTTTCCAGCGCGGTCTCATGGCTGATCTTCGCCTCGTTCAGGTCGGCGCGGGCAAGGAAGCCGTTGCGCACCAGGATGGCCCCCAGCGACTCGCCGGTCACCCGCTGCTCCGCCATCGCGGCGTCGAGAATGCCGCGGGTCACCAGCCCCTTGCGCAGCAGATAGCCGGCCAGCTCCTCGCGGAAGGCGGCGGAGGGCTTCAGGACCGGCATGTCCAACTCGCCCGGTTGGCGACCGACGGCAGGGCGGCACCCGATGCGGCAGCCCCGGAAACGCCACGCACACCCTCCCCTGCAACCACCTGCTGCTGGCCCGACTGCTGTGTGAACAGGGCGCCCTGGGCGCAACGGCCGCCGGGGGCCGACCAGATGTGGCTGTTGGGGTCCGCCACCGCATGCGACCCGCCGAGATCGAGGACCCCGGCACTGCCCGGCCGCGCCGCCGGCCCACCGATGACGGAGGACTTCATCTCAAGCTGACCATTCTCGATGACGATGCCGAAGGGCGTGCCGTTGTCGACGGAGACATCGGTCCGGTCGAGGATGGCCTGCCCGCCGCCGCTGCGCAGCGCCGCCATCGGCAGGCCGCGGCCATGGACCTGCAGCCGGGGACGTCGCGTCTCCGCCGTGAAGGTCACCCCGGCCCCCAGCGAGGACACCAGCGCGCTGCGCCCGGCTCCCACCGTGACCTCGACCGCCGCATCGCGGAACAGGGCGGTGCCGCCGTCGACCAGCACGCCATCGCCGCCGGGGGCCGACACCGTCAGCCGCCCACCCGCGACGTCCAGCCGCGCATGCGCCACCCGCAGCCCGGCGGCCCGGTTGGTGGAGATGGCGTTGTCCCCGACAAGCGTCAGCTGGGTGCCGGGCAGCGCCTCGACCGGCATCTCGAAGCCGATATTCTCGATCCGGACATCGGTCGGCAGACGCAACGCCATATCCGGCGGGTTGGTCGCCACCACGACGCCGGGCCCCTCCGCCTTCAGCACCAGACGCACCGCCCGGCTGCCGCCCGGATCGGCGGCCAGCGCCTGCACCTGCGCCGCCGGAAGCTCGTGCCGGCCGGGGGCGAGGCGCAGGACCATGGTCGACGGCCGCGTCGCCTGCCAATGGCCGAGTGCCGCCGACAGCGTCATGGCGTCGCTCTGGCTGGTCCCGGTCGCATCGCCCTGCGCCGTCGGCGCGACATGGCGCGTGACCGTCGCCGAGGCGGCGAGCGCTGCGAGATCGGCCGAAGCCCCGCGGGTGACGGCAACGGCGCTGCCCTCTGGAACCTCGATCCGGCCATCGCGGACGGTCAGGGCGGCACAGTCCGGCAGGGTGGTGGAGCCGATCGGCGGCGCCACGATGGCAGCGATCACCCCGGCGCGGGCCAACTCCACTGGAGCGGCGGGGGCCGCCGCCACATAGCTGCGCCCGCCGCCGGCGGCACCCGCAGGCCAAACGGCCGTCCGCAGTTGTGGCGCCGCCCGCTCCGATGCCGGGGCAAACACACAATAGCCATAGACGGCCCCCCAGGGCGTCCGGGTGCCAGGCATCAGCCAGCGCGGCAGGGTGCCGGCTGGCTGCGCAGGATCCTTGGACGCGGCCTTGCCGCCTGCCGCCTGGGCCTTTGCGGGCGTTGCACTCGCGGGACGGGGCGGCGGATCCTCGGGTGCCGGCGGGCTGGCGACACCGTCATTGTCGAGAACGCGCAGGTTCGCCTCGACCAGGGCCGCCAGCCGGTGCATGTCGGCAGCGCTCCGCTGGGCCTGACTGACCCGGTTCGAGGCGTCGACCATGGTGTAGGCGGTGTAGCCGGTCGTCGCCACCAGCGAGATGGCCATGATGGTCATCAGGATCAGCGATGTCATGGCACGACCTCCGAAAACGGGCCCACTCTATCCCGCGGCCGGGTCCCGGACCAATCCCATTGCCGCGCTTTTAAAAAAGACCCGGAAAATACACGAAAACGCCCCGGCCACTGGGGTCGGGGCGTCTCGGTCAAGAGCAGTGCACCTCAGCCGCCGCTTAGAACTTGTAGTAGGCGACGTACTTGTTGTTGTCGCCGGCGATGCCGGTCACGTTGTTGAAGGTCAGCGCCGTGGCCGTGGTGATCTGGACGCAGCCGAACTTGTAGCCGGTGAAGGCGGTGTTGAAGGCGGCGGGGGTGGCGATCGTCAGCGTCAGGCCGGTACCGGGAACGGCCAGCGTGCCGGTGGCGCTGATCTGGCCGCCGGCGCGGGCGATTTCCGTGCACTGCGACAGGGCGGTGGTGCCCAGAACCAGGAAGATGCCGCCGTTGGCGAAGCTGGTGAACTGGGTGACGCCGGTCGCCGTCGCAGTGTTGGTCAGGTCGAGCGTGTAGGCGCCGGCAACACCGTTCCAGGTGCTGGAGATGGTCGGGGCGGTCGGCACGGCGGCGAGATAGCCGGTGTTGATCAGGTCGGTCTGAGTCGCCGCACCGGACATGGTGGGGAAGGTCGCGCCCGCAGCACCCAGGGTCGTGGTGTTGCCGTTGCTGCCATACAGCGTCCAGGCCGCATCGACCTGCGAAAGCGCCTGGATGATGCCGACGGCAGCCGCCTTCGGACCGGCGGTGGTAAAGGCACTACCCACGTAAAACACACCGGCGGCTCCCATCACCGCCGTGAGAGCGACCGAAATAATGACGGTCAAAATATTGAACATTCATGTCTCCTGGGGAGGCCGGCACACGGCTCGTGGTCGCGTGACAGGAAAATTGCCCCAGCCCCTTCCCGGCTTGGCGCCCTTCCACCTGTCTGGTTTTTGTCTCAAACAGGTTCATTGTAAATGCGTTTATGAGGCGTTAATTCCGCGCATCCGTTGATTTGCCGGTGGTCTTCCGACGTGGCACCTCACCGCGCCGGTTTCTTCATAGCGGCCATTCTGGCGATCGGAGAACGAGGACCGGAACAGCAAAAAGCCCGCGCTCCTTGTGGAGGCGGGCTTTTTGTTGACTTGGTTGCGGGGGCAGGATTTGAACCTGCGGCCTTCAGGTTATGAGC
>NZ_JALJXJ010000021.1 GCF_024170005.1 Azospirillum lipoferum | reverse complement strand
GGCATCGAGCACCCGCTCCAGGAGGCGTTCCTCGGCCCCCCCCCGGCCAGCAGCCGTCCGCGAAACTCGGTCAGGACGCTGTGATCGAAGCCGGCGTCGGTCAGATCCAGGCCGAGCAGGTACTTCCAGTCGATGCGCGCCCGCACCGCCTCGGCCGCCTGGCGGTCGCTCAGCCCCTCACGGAACTGCAGGAGCGTCACCAGCGCCAGTCGCCAGGGGGGATAGGTCGGCCGGCCGCGTTTAGGATAGAGGTCATTGAAGTCCTTGTCCACAAAGGCTGAACCAAGATCATCCCGAAGCGTCAGATAAGGATTTCCCCTCGGAAAGGCGGCGTGGGCGACACGGACGGTTTCTTCCGGGACCGATGGGACAGATGGCTGGGCGTGGAGCGACATGGCGTAATCTCCGATCGCTTCACCTCCGTCAACTGTTGCTCCCTGACACAGTCTCACAGCCTGCGCCGCCCAGTCCGTTACGCGTCGGTATGCGGCTAAACTTCAAGAAGATCCCGGGCGAATTCACTTCAAATGATTCGCCAACAGTATCCGGTGCCAATGCGGACACTCCGGTCCGACCGGATCGGAGTGTCGCGAAAAGGAGCGGCGACCGCCACGAAGGAGGTCGTCGCCCTCGCTCCGGCGGCCTTTTCTCCTTGTCCGGAAACCCGTCCGACAATCAATTTGTCCGGAAAGCCATCCTCAACGTGGGTTTCCGGACACTTTGGCGGCTGGCCGTCAAACGGCGGTTTGATGGACACTTTCAGCGCTTCCCATGCCGACAGCTTTAACCATCTCTTACATCCAAAATGACGTTGAAGTGATGATAATCACATCCGCGTACGCGATTATATGAAAACGTCACCTGCCTTGGGGCAAGATGTGCAGGCTAATCTATTATTGGGGGTAGGGATGGGGATCGTTACAGGAACGTCAGGCCACAATACACTGGTCGGTGGCTCGGGTGACGATGTGCTATACGGCTTGGACGGAGATGATCGACTCGATGGAGCGGCTGGAGCCGATAGTTTGTTTGGTGGTGCCGGTGACGACACGCTGATTGGGAGTTCGGCGTCTGCCGGCGCGATCGGTACCATTGCCGCGCCGATCTTAGCACATGCCAATTACAGCATTGGCGATGGTTGGGGAACGCAAGACAATACGCCACGCGCCGTTGGCGATATCAATGGTGATGGACGTGCCGACCTGATTGGATTTGGTGGCGGGTGGACCTTCGTTGCTTATGGCCAAGCGGACGGGACCTTCACGCCGTCCTATCCCAGCTATGCTTATCCGTACTTTGCGTCAGCTGCCCAGGGGTTCACAACGCAAGATCAATCTCCTCGCTTTCTCGCCGACGTGAACGGCGACGGACGCGACGACATCATCGGTATCGCGTCCAACGCCGTTTGGACCGGTCTTGGTCAAGCAGACGGCACCATCGCCTATCCGCTTTACGCCAACAACGGGTTCACCAGAAATTCAGGCTGGGCACCCAACAACCAGGCACCTCGCGCGGTCGGAGATCTCAACGGCGACGGGTACGCCGACCTGATTGGATTTGGCGGAGGCTCCACTGTGGTTGCCTTCGGGCAGGCGAACGGAACCTTTGCCCAAGCAAGCTATGCCTATCCATATTTTGCATCGGCAGCTCAAGGTTTTACCACGCAGGAGAATTCGCCGCGGTTCGTTGCCGACGTCAACGGCGATGGCCGTGACGACATCGTTGCTATCGCCAGCAACGCGGTTTGGGTCGGTCTGGGACAAGCGAACGGCACCATTGCCTATCCGATCCTGGCCCACACCAATTTCACTCGCGATTCCGGTTGGGGACCGCAGGACAACACGCCGCGCGCAGTCGGCGACATCAACGGCGACGGCCGCGCCGATTTGATTGGCTTCGGCTCGACGACAGTGGTGGCTTTCGGCCAAGCTGATGGCACCTTCGTTGCCGGAAGTGCAGGATATCCTTACGCCAGTTACAACTATGGATACTTTGGGCTTTCTGCCGGATGGACGTCGCAGAATCAAACTCCCCGTTTCGTGGCCGACGTGAACGGCGATGGGCGCGACGACATCATCGGAATTGGCCAAAACGAGGTCTATGTGGGCCTTGCGCAAGCCGGCGGCGATACCTTGGTGGGCGGTTCTGGCAACGACGTCTATGAGATTGTAAATACTCTCGATTCGGTGATTGAGGCATTGAGCGAGGGCATTGACGAGGTGCGAACGACGCTCACCGTTTACGCGCTGCCCGACAATGTGGAAAATCTGACCTATACCGGCACGGCGGCGTTTTCTGGCGCGGGCAACGCCTTGTCCAACCGCATTCAGGGTGGAAATGGTGCAGACACACTTGACGGCGCTTCCGGTATCGACACGCTGGCGGGCAGCCTTGGAAACGACATCTACCTTGTGGACGATACGGCTGACCAAGTCGTTGAGAACATGGGGGAGGGTGTCGATGAGGTTCGCGCCTCCTGTGCTCAATACACATTGAGCGCTGACCTCGAAACGCTCACCTTTACCGGGACGGGAGCGTTCCATGGCACCGGCAACGCTTCGGCAAATACGGTGCGTGGCAGTATCGGCAACGACACTCTGGATGGCGGCTCCGGTGCCGACACGCTGATCGGTGGTCTCGGCAATGATGTTTATGTCGTGGACGACATCGGCGATGTCGTGACTGAACTGGCCGGTGAAGGCACCGACGAGGTGTGCACGTCGCTGAACGCCTACAGCCTAGTTGCCAACGTCGAGAATTTGACCTTCATCGGCAGCGGGGCGTTCGCCGGGACCGGCAACAGTGTTGCCAACATCCTCCAGGGCGGAGCGGGCAACGACACGCTGGATGGTGGCGCCGGGATCGACACCCTGCGCGGCGGCACCGGCAACGACACCTACCTCGTGAGCGACGCAGGAGACGTCATCGTCGAGGCCGCCGGCGAGGGCACCGACGAGGTGCGCACCACCCTCGCCAGCTACACCCTGGCGGCCAATGTCGAGAACCTCGTCTACACCGGTACGGCGGCCTTCAGCGGCAACGGCAACACCGGCAACAACCTCATCACCGGCGGAGTGGGCAACGACAGCCTGTCCGGCGACGCCGGCAACGATACGCTGGACGGCGGAACCGGTGCAGACACCCTGGTCGGCGGCACCGGCAACGACACCTACATCGTCGACAACACGGGCGACATCGTCACCGAACTGGCCGGCCAGGGCACCGACACGGTGCGCACCAGCCTCGCCAGCTACGCGCTCGGCGCCAATGTCGAGAACCTCATCTATACCGGCTCCGGCCCCGTCACCTTCACCGGCAACGCCCTGAACAACAGCCTGACCGGCGGCGCGGGAGTCGATCTGCTGACCGGGCTGGATGGCAACGACACCCTGAACGGCGGGGCCGGCGCCGATACCCTGATCGGCGGCACCGGCAACGACACCTATGTTGTCGACAACAGCGGCGACGTCCTGGTGGAACTGCCCGGCGAGGGCACCGACACCGTGCAGAGTTCGATCAGCCATACCCTGCTGGCCGATTTCGAAAACCTCACCCTGACCGGTTCGGCCGCGCTCACCGGCACCGGCAATGCACTGAACAACCTGCTGACCGGCAATGGGGCGGCCAACCTGCTGACCGGGCTGGAGGGCGACGACACGCTGAACGGCGGTGGCGGGGCTGACACGCTCATCGGCGGCATCGGCAACGACCTCTACGTCGTCGACAATGCCGGTGACGTGGTGACGGAGTTGGTCGGCGAAGGGATCGACACGGTGAACGCCTCGATCAACTGGACGCTGGGCGCCAACATCGAGAACCTGACGCTGACTGGCTCGGCGGCGATCACCGCCACCGGCAACGAGCTGAACAACGTGTTGACCGGCAACAGCGGCGCCAACGTCCTGGATGGCGGGCTGGGCGCCGACAGCATGGCCGGCGGGGCGGGCAACGACGTCTACCTCGTCGACGATGCCGGCGACATGGTGACGGAACTGGCCGGCCAAGGCATCGATGAGGTGCGCACCAGCCTGTCGAGCTATCTTCTCGGTGCCAATGTCGAGGCCCTGACCTACACCGGCACCGGCGACTTCACCGGCAGCGGCAACGCGCTCGACAACCTGCTGACCGGCGGGCTTGGCAACGACACGCTCAGTGGCGGCGATGGGGTCGACACCCTGGATGGCGGAGCGGGCAGCAACCTGCTGATCGGCGGGGCCGGCAACGACGTCTATCTCGTCGGCGGCTTTGGCGATCAGGTGGTCGAGCTGGCCGGCGAGGGCATCGACGAGGTGCGGACCGCGCTGACCGGCTACACCCTGACCGATGGGGTGGAAACCCTGACCTACACCGGCGTGGCGGCGTTTGCCGGCACCGGCAATGGGCTGGACAACCTGATTGCTGGCGGCGCGGGCGCCGACACGCTAGACGGCGGGCTCGGTGCCGATACCCTGATCGGCGGGCTCGGCGATGATGTCTATGTGGTGGACAGCATCGGCGACACGGTGATTGAAGGGGCCGACGCCGGCATCGACGAGGTGCGCACCACCCTGTCGGCCTTCACGCTGGGCGACAATGTGGAGCGGCTGGTGTTCCAGGGTGGCGGCGATGCCAGCGGCATCGGCAACGGGCTGGACAACTGGCTGGCGGGAAACGCGGGGAACGACACGCTCGACGGCGCCGCCGGCAATGACACCCTGCTGGGTGGCCTGGGCGACGACGTGCTGACTGGCGGAAGTGGCGCCGATCTGTTCGCGTTCGCCTCGGGGGACGGACAGGACACGATCACCGACTTCGACGCGGCGCAGGGCGACCGGATCGGTCTGGCGGCCGGCCAGAGCTACAGCGTCGACACCAACGCCAATGGCGACGCAGTGATCGTCTACGGCACCAGCGACATCCTCACCCTGGTCGGCATTCAGCCCGCCGCGGTGTCGAGCGCCTGGTTCGTCACCATCTGAGCCAACAAGCGGGGGAGGCTCCTGCTTCCCCCGTTCACTCAGGCCCCAACTGCTGCCGGTTGTCCGTCAAAGGGTGATAGAGCGAAAATTCTGATCTGAAAAGATCAGAATGTTGTGGAGGTGAGAGACAAGTGTCCAAAGCGGAAAACTCGCCATCAATCAGAAATGTGGGAGCCTGTAGCTGAAATGCTCCACTTGGTCATGCCGGTTTCCGATGGTTTGGCGTCACTGAACTTACGATTGGTCATTACGTCGGAGCTGGTGACAAGGTCATTGCCTGCTCTGGACTCATTCTGAAATGAAATGGCAAAGCTCCGACGCGCTAATCAATGATTTTGTTCCTTTACAGCCGTCAACGCTCGGGACAGAGCTCGCGCTATGAGTGTATAAAAACACTCGCAAAATATACAGTCTGCTATTGTTGTTTCCGAGATTTTACTGAACTAATTTATGGTTCCAAAACAGTCTCCAGAGACCATTTTATGGTTCCAGCGTTGCGTTTTATGGTTCCAGATCTCGCCAATTTCCTAATGGAATCAAAGGGTCGCAATTGCATTTTATGGTTCCTTCCAGATCTTTTTCTGGATGGAACCATAAAGTGTTACGAGAGCACCCATATAATGCACTCGCGGGAACCATAAAATGGTCCGCCACAACCGTGTTTGAAAATGGCTGCCGGAGCCGACAGAGCGACGTGGAATAAAAGCCTCTAACATAGTCATCTTGTACAAACCCTGCTGCCATCCTTGTCTGGCGTTTGGCCTCTGGTTGCCCGAACCTTGGCTCACCTATGCTCTAACGATCGCGTGGGTAAAGCGTATTGTATTTGAAAAAAGGAAGTTGCTATTGACGTAATCTTCGTCATATTGTAGTGAAAACATAAAATGGATGTTGGAAATTTCTGATTTTTCACTTAGAAATCCTAAGATATATTATACAGAAAATACTATTAACTAAATAACGTAGAGGTTTATCATTAGTTTATCACCAATAAGCATTTTGCATCAGGCGGAATTCAAATATCATCATTGGCATTATTCAATGCAGGAGGCTCCCATGAGACAGGGTGTCACATTGCGTGTCTCTGGTGCTCGGGCCTGCTTTTCATGCGCCGAGTTTAAGAGTGCCTAACAGAACCATCTCTGGACGAATCGCCAGCAGATGAGGCTGGCCGCGATGTGGTGAAAGGCAGTGAAGATATCGGCGCGCCGTTCGTAGCGGACGGCGATGCGGCGGAAGCGGGCAAACCAAGCGAGCGTACGCTCGACCACCGATCGATGTCGGCCGAGACGCTCGCTGCTTTCGATGCCGCGCCGGGCAATCCGCGGAATGATCGCTCGTTGGCGTAGCGCCGGCAGTGAGCGAAGTCGTAGCCCTTGTCGGCATGCAGCTTGGCCGGTCGCCGCCGGGGCCGCCCGCACACTGGCGGATCGCCGGCACGGCATCGACCAGCGCTTCCAGCAGCTTGCTATCGTGCCGGTTGGCCGGCGAGATCCTCAGGGCGAGCGGGATGCCGTTAGCATCGACGAGAATGTGGCGCTTGGAGCCCGGCTTGCTGCGATCCGTCGGGCTCGGGCCCGTCTCCTCGCCCCCCTTTTTGCCGGGACGCTGGCGCTGTCCACCGCCGCAGGATCCCAGTTGATGGCGTTGGCATAGCCAAGCCGGTCGAGCAGCACGCGATGCAGCCGTTCCCACACGCCAGCCCGATGCCACTCGTGCAGACGCCGCCAGCAGGTCATACCCGAGCCGCAGCCCATCTCCACCGGCAGAAGCTCCCAAGGGATATCCGTGCGCAGCACAAACAGGATGCCGGTCAGCGCCGCACGATCGTCCAGCCGAGGCCGTCCGCCTTTCAGCTTGGGCGGCTCCGGCGGGATCAGCGGTTCGATCATCGCCCACAAGGCGTCGCAAACAAGAGGGGATGCCATGCCACTACCAACCGTTCCCGCCCCGTTTTGTCACGCACTCTAAATCCGCTGTGCAAGCTGCTGTAAAGCTGGAACGGCTTTGATGCGCAGTCCCCACGCGATCAAAACCAATAGGCAGATCGCGAAAAGCAGTGCTGTAAGTAGCATCACATTTGTGGTTCCGAACCGTTCCAGCGCTCCCCCAAACTGCGGAGCGACGGCGGCGAATCCAAGGTTTCCGAGCATTGATGCCAGTGACAAGGTAGTGGCCCGAAATTCCGAACTGCTGAACGTGTTGATCCATTCCCTCATAATCGGGTCATAGATGCCTTGCACGACCGCATGAAATGAAAAACCGAGAAGGGCAAGCAGCAGGCCCTCGGAGCCTGAGATCTGAACGCCCCACGCAAGGAAGCCGTGGAAGGCAAGGATAGGAAGCGTCAGCAGGAGCATGGTCCCGCCGGGCGATAGGCGCAGCAAATCCATCCGCATTCCTGCTGCCAGCGATATGGCAAGAGTTGCGCAGAAAAGCGGTCCAAACCAGGACACTGGCACCTGAAGCTCACGCAAGGCGGGCTGGAACACCCAAAATCCGACCCGGACATAGATGAATTCCAAGCTGAAAAAGAGGAGCACGAAAATAAACCGACAGTCCCTGATCAGACTCCCGAATACTGCCCGTGCGGCTGAAGTCCGTTTCTTAGACATGGCAGAAAGAGGCGGCTCGCCAATAAGCGCCAGAAAGGGCAGAGAACCCAAAATGAAGACGGAGCTCACCAGAAATGGCAATCCGAGCCCATATCGGGCGGCCAGGAGCGATCCGACCGCCGAAGCCGCTCCATAACCGAGATTGCGCATCGACCAGCCGCGCCCTTCAACCGTCCGATAATCGTCCAGACGGGACTGCTCAGACAAGGCTTCATAAACCAAAGCCGAGTCGGCGCCGCTGGCCAAGCTCATAGACAATCCCAGAAGGAGTTCCGCAACGATCAGCCAAGCGAACTGCGGACACAGCACCATCATCGCATATCCGGCTGCGGCCGTGACGCTACTTGCAACGAGACACGCCTTGCGGCCGTAACGATCAGCCAGGAAACCGGTCGGAATCTCTGTCAGGCATTTGCTGACATAATAGATGCTCTCCAATGTCAAAGCATCGGCTAGAGTCAAGCCGATGCTGGAGAAATAGGTAATACTGATCGCAACGTGAAAATAGGCGTTGCGGAGCAGGCGAAAGCCATAAAATCCAATGGCCAGACCATTGATGCGCATTCCATGGATGTCCAGGTTGTGAAACGGCAGAGCGAAAGGATGTCAATCGCGCGTTTCGAAGGGGGAAGGTGACGGTGCGAGGGCCAGCGTCGAGCCGTGCCGGAAACTTGGCTGTGGGGAGCCTTCAGAGGATCTCCACCAGCTGGCTGGCACAGTCGATGCTTAGCTTGCGAGCGCTTGACCAATGCCGATAGAGAAGCTCGCCGGTACCGATCACGGCTGGCACGCCAAGCTCGTTCGCTCGGATCGCCATATGGGAGTTGGCGCCCCCGAAGGCGGTGATGAAGCCGGCAATCTTGCGGGAGAAGATCCAATCGAATCCCGGATCGGCACTGGGGATCGCTACAATCGCCCCTTCCAGACTGTCGCGTTCATGATGGCTGCACACCGTTCCGACAGCACGCTTGCGGGTGATGAAATTCGGTTCGTTCGACGGCAATGCAAAGCTCCAAACATCGTCCGGCGCGCGGATTAAAGGCGGCAGAGTGGTCTGCAAGGTTTCCGCATACCGTGCACGTCCTGCGACGATGCTGTCATGGAGGCATTCCCGAACGTCGCCGCCCGACGAATGAATATCAGCAATGCGGCGGATGTCGAAGAATGACATTTCGTCCCTACTAAACCCGTATTGTTCTCCTAATTCTGTTAGCAATTTCAGTGCATCTGAAAGATTTCTGGTGAATATGAACTTAGCGTACTCCCTCCCTTGAATTCCAGCCTGAATAAATTTGAATAAACCTAGAACGTCCTGGTTGAGACCGTGTTTGACTAAGTGGTCACTGACCTGCTCAATTTGCTCCAGGCTAAGGCGGAACGTCGTCTTATCATCATATGTATTCCGGTTTGTCCAGTCGAAGTACTCGTCTGGTGTCTCATCATAGCGGGGGGCGAGAATGTCGTATGTTCCTGGTCGCAAATGACCATAGCGGGTGAGAAAGTCTCCTCTGTCCATTACTGCGAAATCATGTGCCATCCGGGTGCTTACGGTATCAATCGAGGCCATAAAACTATCAAAATCAGCGGGAGTCAGGACCTGCTCTGAAACCAATGAACGTAAAAGTTGAACCGCGATGAAGCCGGATCGAGCCAGACCTGCAAAAGGCAACGTTCCGAAATGTCGACAATCTTCGACCAACCAGTAGATCTTGTCAACCAAACGGAGATTTGACTTCAAGACGCTCTGGCGGCGACGCTCCAGTTCTTCGACCTTTGCCGCATCTATATTCCAAAGACCATCATTGGCGATCACTTTGTTGGTGAGGCGCCGCAGACTGTCGACGATCTGCACGCATTCAGCATTGGTGAATCCAGCGCTCTGAAGTGCACCAACGCGGTCAGCAAGGTCAAATGTGTAGCAGGTAAACACGATGTCAAACTCTACTTTATCATGTAGAGAAGGGCGCTCAACAAGACAAGATACATAGTAATCTATTAGCTTTTGTCCAAGATCGGGCGACAAATCGGCGGGAAGAAATGAATTAAAGCTCGCCCGCACGTCCACATAGGGTAATCCGTTGAAGCTGTGGAGCAAGGGAACGCCTGATACATCTCTGTATCCGTAGGCAACCCGTTGCTTCGCCCAAACGTCGTCGGTGATGAGATGCCGATACAGACTGAAGGCCAACGGGCGCGGCCGTACGCCAATGATCTCCGCAGGATTCCAGTCTGGCATCACGCCAAACACGGTGCGCGCACCGAGCAGATGTGGATGGCTCTGCATAGATGCAGCGATCCGATCCCGGATGCAGTGTAATCGGCGGTGATGGTCCGCTACCTTGATCTCGTGCTCGATTCCGAGCACAAGTGGCCGGACCTGGAGGAGGTAGAGCTCGCCTGCATGATCGAAAGCGAATTCGATGTCCAAAGCGCTATGAGAAAGGAGTCTTTCTAATTCTTCAGAAAGGGATGCAAGCCGCTGGACCATAGGATCTGCACTCGGTGATCCTTTTACATGAACAACCATATGAAGCGACGCTCCGTTCCCGCTCGTCACTGCGGCAGTATCTCCCAAATCGTCATGATTAATAATAAGGTATTGAGCTCCGGTGGCCGGATCTCTTGTAAACAGAACTCCGCTGGTAGTTGGGCGATCGATCATCGGCTGTATGAAGTTGCTCTTTACCAAGCACGTTGACAACGGATGTAAAACGCCCGGCCAGAGATTGTGTTGCGCTGTCTTCCGACAAAGCGCTGCTGCGCACGATAACAGGACAATTTGTCCAACCCTGAGCGGCGACCATGTGACAGACGGTCTCTGGCGCTGAGTTCCACTCATCGACCGTGAAGCGCAGCTGTGGAAGAACTCGCGCACTGTCAACGCGACTTTGAAGGCGCTCCAATGTTTCTGCTTTTGTTCCAAAAGAAATTTTTGCTATTTCATGATGTTGACCAGTTATCCTCGGGCTCCGGTATGTAATACCTTCAGATGAAATAGGAGGCAAAACGGCCTTCATATTGGACATCGACGTCATGATCCACACCTTATGTCACATGTTGGTGAGCTTTTACGCTTTAGAACACGTCTTCCGCCGTATGACCGCTTAGACACTTGGCGAAAATCTCGCATTAGGTGTTTTCTTTTGGAAAATATAACCTAAGCGCGAATCTTTATAAGATGGTAGACATAAAAAATTCACGCAATTGACATTTTCTCAGCAGTCGTGAGAAAATTTGTTCATGAGATATCGTCATTTACCGCCGCTGAATGCCTTACGATATTTCGAGGCCGCAGCCCGACTGTGTAATTTCACACAAGCCGCTACTGAATTGAACGTTACACCAAGTGCCATCAGCCACCAGATCCGTTCGCTTGAGTCATATTTGGGCCAACGGTTGTTCCAACGTAACAGGCAAACTCTGTTCCTGACCAAAATTGGGCAGGAATATCTCCGTACTGTGCGTGATATTCTCGACCACTTGGAGGTGGCAACTGAAGAAGCCATTGGAAAACCAATTAAAGAGACTATTGTCCTGAGTGTTTCGCCGGCATTTGCCAGTCGCTGGTTAGTAAAAAGAATTAAAAGTCTAAATAATAAGCACCCTCATATTAACATACATATCAACTCAGCTAGGCACCACGTTGATTTTGAAAAAGAAAACGTGGATATTGCGATTCGCCATGGAACGGGTGATTGGCCGGGTCTAAAGGCTGATTTGTTAATCGACGACGAGCTTTTTCCAGCCTGTAGTCCAATGCTTTTTAACGGCTCTGCACTGCCAACAGCTTATAGTGATATAGCCCGTTATCCGCTGCTCAACGACGTGTCGCACAGCTATTGGCGAGAATGGCTGGCCTTGGTAGGCGTAGCTGACGTTCAGCTCGATAATGCGCTCAGCTTTGATGACAACGGGCTGATCATTGATGCAGCAGTATTAGGATACGGTATCGCCATGGTTCGATCTGCCCTTGTCGAGGAAGAATTAAAGTCAGGGCGTTTAATTAGACTATTTAATATTAGTCTGCGTGATCGTCTCGGATATTATGTGGTCTGTCCTGAGCTGACGGCCTATCGACCATCTGTCAAATTAGTGCGCCGTTGGCTTTTATCCGAAGCACATGGAAATTTGCAGATATAGATGAAGCAATATATTTATTTTAGGCAATCGAGAAGAAGGGGCGTGATTATTTATTTTTTTTTGTAAAAATTTCCCGCATGCGAAAATTTGCAGCCACCCTCTTTAATATAATATCGCGATATCTGTCCAGTATAGCAACGAAATTCTACAATATCATGCGGTGGGAGGGTAAACCAACAAGGATTCAGACTATCACCCAAGTGGCCAAGAGCGTAATTGGTCAAATACTCATTTGCTCAAATGAGTAGGTTTTAGAGTGCGTTGCTCTGTCGAAAGCCTCGCGATCTGACGGTGTGATGCCCATCTGCCGTGTATCATGGAGAATCATCTGCTGTGCTTTGCGCGGCTGGCCCATGTTGTGGCGCGCCGCGCGCTCCCCGTACCTCTGAGCAAGTACGCCCGCCCTGCCTATCGCCCCTCCAGCCTGTTCGCCGCTCTGCTCGTGAAGGAGCATCTCCGCCTGAACTACCGCGGCTTGGAGGACCTGCTGCGGATCTCGGGGCAACTCCGCCGCCTGTTCGGCTTCCTGAGCGTCCCCGACCACTCCACTTTCTGGTGGTTCGCCCGCCGCTGGCTCAGTGCCGAACTGGTGGCGTCCGCCTTGGCGGAGACCGTACGCCGGGTCAAACCCGATAGCCAGCGGTGCCAAGTCGCTCTGGACAGCACGGGGCTCTGGCTCAGCCATACCTCACGGTATTTCGAGTGGCGGGCCAAACGCGAGCGTGGCCAGCGTGGATGGCTGAAGTGGGCGTTGGCGATGTGGGTGGGGCCGCAAGTGCTTTTGGCGCAACGTGTTCGTCCAGGACCGGCTGGCGATTTCCCCGATCTGGTGCCGCTGGCGACTGACGCCTCTGCGGTGATGGCCTTCGACGAGGTGATCGCCGATGCCGGATACGACAGCGAGGCCAATCATCGCTTCTGCCGCGAGACATTGGGCGTCCACTCCCTCATCCCGGCGAAGAAGCGGCGCTCGATCAAGGTCATCGCAACCACCCCATACCGACAGGAGATGCACCGCCTGCTCAATGACCCAGGGGATGATGCCAGCAAACGCGCTTACCGGCAGCGCTGGAAGGTCGAAACCGTCATGTCGGTTGCGAAGCCGAGGTGGGGCGAGGCCCTATCCGCCCGCACCGACCTCATGCAACGGTCTCAAGCATTGCTCAGAGGCGTCGTCTACAACCTCAACCGCCTTGTTCTCCTTGGTATTTCCGCCTGAGGCTTTCGACAGAGCAACATGTTCTTAGAAACCTGCCCCGTTGCTGGCGATCACGTCCCTATACCAGCTGAACGACTTTTTCGGGATGCGGCTCATGGAGCCGTGTCCCTCGTCGTCGCAGTCGACGTAGATGAAGCCGTAGCGTTTGCTCATCTGGCTGGTCGAAAGCGAAACGCTGTCGATGCAGCCCCATGCCGTGAAGCCCATGACGTCAACACCCTCATCGAGCGCATCGCCGATTGCGCTTATATGGTCGCGGAAATAGGCGATGCGGTAATCGTCCTCGACGGTGCCGTCGACGAGTTTGTCGCGGGCGCCAAGCCCGTTCTCGACGACGAACAGGGGCTTGCGGTAGCGGTCGTAGAGTTCGATGAGCGAGATGGTCAAACCGATCGGGTCGATCTGCCAGCCCCAATCGGAGACCGGGAGATAGGGGTTCTTCACACCCGAAGTGACATTGCCGCCAACCTTCTCACGCTCCGCTTCATTCACACTCGACACCATCGACATGTAATAGCTGAAGGACACGAAGTCGACCGGATAGGCCTTGAGGATCTCCTCGTCCCCTTGCTCCATGACAATTTTGATGTCGCGTTTGCGCCAAGCGCTGAGGGCCGACGGTGGATAGACGCCGTGGACCTGCACGTCGGAGATCGTGAGATTGTCGCGATTGTCCCTGACCGCCTTCAGGCAATTCTCGGGCCTGCAGGTTTCGGGATAGGACAGCAGGCTCGTCACCATGCAGCCCATCTGCGCGCCGGGGATGATGGCGTGCAACTGCTTCGTCGCAAGCGCGCTTGCCACCAACTGGTGATGCAGGCCCTGCCAGATGATTTCCTCGAGTTTCTCCTTCGGGTGGCGATCCTCGCAGATGCCCATGGTGGAGAATGGATGGCGGAAGGCGCTGTCGATCTCGTTGAAGGAGAGCCAGTATTTCACAAGGTGGCGGTAGCGGCGGAACACGGTCTCGGTGAAGCGCAGGAAAAATCCGACCACCTCGCGGCGATACCAGCCGTCATAATGGTTCACGAGATGGAGCGGCATCTCGTAGTGATGCAGTGTCACCAGCGGCTCGATCCCGCGAGCACGCATCTCCGTGAAGAGGCTTTCATAGAAGGCAAGGCCGGCTTCGTTGGGTTCGGTCTCGATGCCCTTGGGAAAGATGCGGGTCCACTGGATGGAGACCCGCAGCGTCTTGAAGCCCATTTGCGCCAGGAGATCGAGATCCTCGCGATAGCGATGGTAGAAGTCGATGCCCCGGCGTTTCGGATAGGGGCCGATCTCGGTGCAGGCTTCGGCTGCGGCGATATCGGCGCTCGAAATGTGATGCAGCGCCTTGTAGTCCTTGGGATCGACATGAGCCTTGTAGAGGGAGCAATCAGCCACCGAAAGGCCCTTGCCCCCCACGTTCCAGGCCCCTTCGCACTGGTTGGCGGCGAGCGCGCCGCCCCACAGGAAGCCATCGGGAAAACGGGTCTTGCTCATGCTTGGTTTCCTCAAATTCGACTTCGGGATCACTGGCCGACGCTCAAGGACCGCACGCCATCCGGGTCGGCTGCGGCAAGCGCCCTGTCGGCCAGGGCTTTGCATTGATTCAACGAGAGAGCGGAAAGGGTTGCCTTGATCTCCGGAATGGCGGCCGGCGCAACGGAGAGTTCGGTGACGCCGAGACCGACCAGGATGGGGGCCGCCACAGGGTCCGAGGCGGCGCTGCCGCACACCGCCACCGGCCGCCGCCCCCTGGCCGCCGCCCCTTCGCAGGCGATCCGGATCAGGCCGAGGACGCCGGGATGCAGGGCGTCGACGCCGGCGGCCACTGCGGGATTGCCCCGATCCATGGCCAATGCATATTGGGTCAGGTCGTTGGTGCCGACGGAGAAGAAGTCGCAAAGCTCGACCAGTTGCCGGGCCGCCACGGCAGCGGCCGGAATTTCGATCATCGCACCGACTTGGATCGGCGCGGACCGTCCGAGTGCCCGGCGCTCCTCCTCGACGATGGCCCGGACGGCGACCATCTCGGAGACGGAGGCAACCATCGGCACCATGATGCTGGCAACGCCATGGGGCTCGACGCGGAGGATGGCGCGGATCCCTGCATCTTCGGCATCCGCGGATGCCGCCATGCCGAGCTTGGGGAAGGCGCGCTGGATGGCGCGGAAGACTTCGACGACGTCGTTGCCGATGATCACCTGCGTTTGCGCGGCCGTTACCACACGAGGATGCCTTCGGTCCTTTTCAGCGTGTCGACCTTGGCGCGGCCCGGATCGGCAAGGGTGAAGCGGAGGCGGGTCGAGCAATGCTCCAACGCCTTCACATTGCCGGCGCCGCCGACATTGTCGATGATGACGGCGGCAAGCCGGTCATATCGGTTGGCGGTAGCCGGCGCGGCCGGCATGTCCGGTCCTGTGGGAGTGTCCGGAACGGCCGGAGACTGGTCGCCCTGCATCAGGCTCCGCACCTGTGCGCTGACGGGAACGACCGCCTCCGCCAGCACGACCTGGAACTGTCCGCCCCGCGTCATGGTGCCGAGCACGCCCGGAATCGATTGAATGCGCCGGACATCGACCTTGGCGATGTCCATAACCGTCAGCCTCAGCCGTGTCATGCAGTGATCGATCAGGGCGATGTTGGCCGCCCCGCCAACCCCTTCGACGATTTGGCGCGCCATGCCGGCATGATCCATGGAAACCTCCCCTGGCTTTTCTTGCGATGTCGAGCACGGGTGTGGCTTGCTGGGATCCGGACAACAAAAAAGGCCTGAGGCCACCAAGTCTCCTTGGAAGCGCTCAGGCCTTGCCCGCTGCCGCGGTCACAATCCTGTATTCGGCATCGAATTCGTAAATTCGGTGGTGACGATAGCGAACTGTCCGTGACGATGTCAATAAGCGGTTCGGACGTCCCGGGGCATCGCTCGTCATCCTCGGGGGGGATCGGGGGGGGGGAAATCGCAGGCGGCCTACAGTCCCGGCTGCGCCCGCCGGTCCTGGACCGATGTCAGCTTTCGCAATGCGTCCAGGAACTTGTGCGATGGGAGAGGCAGCGATCCGCGACGGCGGCGAAAGGCCATGAGCGTCCGGCCGCCGTCTATTCCGGGGATTGCGAGCGGAGCGATCAGTCCGGCCCGACGTTCCGGCTCGAACATCGGCTCCGCCATCCAGCTCAGAAAGCCGGACCCGACGACAAGGCTCTTCAGGACGGTGATGGACCTTGTCCTGACGACGATATCCGGCAAGCCGAGACCTTGCCCGGCAAAAATACGCTCGAGATGCTGGTGGGGGCCGGTACCCTGCGGCGGGATCGTCCACCGCTCTTCGAGGGTATCGGCAAGCGTCAGGCGCGGCCGCCGCGCCAACGGGTGACCGACGGCGGCAACCACGCGGCTCGTGTCCGTCCAGCAGCAGTCGCGGATCGCGACGATCTCGTCCGTGTCGGCAGTCTCGGCCCCGAGGGCGATGTCGATCTCGTGCTTCGCGAGCCCTGCGGCCAGCAGATCCCAGACGCCTTCCACGACATCGAAACGCAGTCCCGGCGATGCCTGCAGCGTGTTCCCGATTGCCTGCGGCAGGATCGAACTGGCGATGCTGGCAACCGCGCCGACGCGCACGGTGCCTTTTGCCGCGCCGCGCAACGCCCGGATTTCCTCAAGCGCCTGGTTCGCCTCGGCCTGCAGCGAGGTCGCATATGGCAGGAACGCCTTGCCGATTTCCGTCAGCTGGATGCCCTTCGAATGCCGTTCGAACAGCTCCACCCCAAGCTGATGTTCCAGCCGCTTCATCGCCCGGCTCAAGGCCGGCTGGGTCATGTTCAATGCGATGGCGGCGCGGCCCAGGCTGCCGGCCTTGACGATCGCCGCGAATGTCGCGAGTTGGTCGATGTTCAAAGGCATGCCCAAATGTAATGACTTTTTCTGTTCTTATCAACTGCCAGCATTGGTTCACAAACGGTAAGCTGGGGGAAATCAGAAGAAGATCGAGACTGGGAGGAAGATATGACCATCGCCGATGCGATGCCGTCGCGACATGTTCAAACGCCGACCGTCCGTGACGCCGTCATGGATCTGCTCCGCCGGTTCGGCATGACCACGATCTTTGCCAATCCCGGCTCGACCGAGCTGCCGCTGTTTCGTAATTTCCCGGACGATTTCCGCTACATCCTGGGTCTTCAGGAAGCCGTCGTCGTCGGCATGGCCGACGGATATGCGCAGGCCACGCGCAACGCCGCATTCGTCAACCTGCATTCGGCCGCCGGCGTCGGCAATGCCATGGGCAACATCTTCACCGCGTTCAAAAACCATACACCCATGGTCATAACGGCCGGGCAGCAGGCGCGTTCGATCCTGCCGTTCGACCCGTTCCTCGCCTCGCGCGAGGCGACCGAGCTGCCCAAGCCCTATGTGAAGTGGAGCATCGAGCCGGCGCGCGCGGAAGACGTGCCGCATGCGATCGCCCGCGCCTATTACCTCGCCATGACCCAGCCCTGCGGGCCGGTCCTTGTCTCCGTCCCGGTCGACGATTGGGACCGTAACGCCCGTTATGGATAACAATACCAACCTGTGCGAGAAAAAGTGTTTCAGAGCGGCCGGTGGAGAAGGGGGCGCAGCCCCCTTCCCCACACCCCTACCCTGCCTGTGGAACGTATCTGTTATCGGACCAGCACATGGACGGGTACGGGCTTTTCCATCCAGGGGATGGAATCGAAATCGTGGCTGTGGTCGTCAAAGTGGTCCCACCGACTCCGATCTAGCCTATATGGCCCATGGTAACGATTCCTTCCACGAATTCACACATGGCCGGATAGCACGCCGGGAAGCCGCCCTTGGGCCGGGGCGGGCTCCGGCATAGTGGCCTGTCCGTCGGCGGGCAGGGGCGCCGGGACACGAGTGAAGTCGAGTGTGTAGTTTCCGCTTATGCTACAATCTCGCACCAACGGTTAGTTCCGGCCGATACCGCTTTGCCCAAAGCACCCAGCGACTCCATCCCGACCTCCGGCACCCGAAATGAGGGCAGCGATAGATTCAGAATTTTTCCGCCGTGTCACCTCCCGATTCACCCGATTGCCCTGGCCGATGCGGATAAGAAAGTTGACACTGCTGTGGTGGTACATCATATTGTTTCTTTAGTAGTATAGCGTATATAAGTTAGGAGGTTTATATGTCGATAACTTTGGACTCAGCTCTGCTTCTCGTAAAGGAACATTTGCATAGGCCGATTACCGGGCGCCTGCTGCTGCTGGGGCGCCAGACAATCTTTCTTTCAATTGAAGACGCTAGTCGCCTTGTGACGGAGATAAACGGCTCTATCCGGTCCGACGCCATATTCGAGGTTGATGACAGTACTGTTTCAGCATCTGGGCATAAATTCATAAGTGACCGGAGTTTTTTTTCGCTCTTCTCGGATGCCGCCATTGATTGTCTGGACGTGTCAGCCTATGAGGGAGCTGAAATAGTTCATGATCTTTGTAAACCAATCCCTGAAAATCTTGATGGCCAGTATGATTTCATAGTCAATGGAAGCTGTCTTGACAATATATTCAATGCTTCTGGTGCATTGATAAACATGTCAAGAATGCTAAAGAAAAATGGCCGTGTTTTGATTGGAGAAAACGGCGCAATGAATGGATTTGGAGAATATAGCGTTTTTTCTCCTGATTGGTTTTACGATTTTTTCGTTTCTAATAAATACAATGATTGCAAGATCTATTTGATGGAATACGATATTGATAAATATGGAAAGTATGAGAGTCCAATTTATTCAATTAAAGATTTTTGTATCTATTCGTGGCAGCCTTCATATATGAACCCTCGCGGGATTCGTAGGTATGAACCCTCTCGACTGGAGACCAGACGTAAGACATCTATTCTTGTAATTGCCGAGAAAGGCATGGACTCCACAGATTTTGAGATGCCGATACAGCATGCTTATCGTTCGCAAGATCTTCATGAAAAGTATGTAGAAGTTGCGCATTCTTTCCTGTCTTCGAAAAGGCCAACGTTTAATTTTGGGGAAATCCCGATCAATCAAGAATTTCAGCAAGGGCCAGGCCAGAATTTTTCCCTTTGTGGTTTTTTGGAAAGCCTGGACGCAAAAAAATATCGTAGTTACCTGTAACGAATCACTCTCACCGGTTTAGTTCTACTGCAGGGCTGTTCAACGCTGATCTTGTGGTGCTGACGGCGGCCGATGGGCTGGTAAAAAAGGGCATTCCTTCGACGGCTTTTGTCTGAATCTATGGCGGGCAACCATCCACGAGGGGTAATTGCTTGTATGGGGTTTTCGGTGCTGTCAAGCCGGTCATCTCCGTCTTCTCCCTCCAGTTTTGCAATTCGATCGCGTCGTGGTCACTGCGCAGGACGGAGGCCGGGTCAAGGGCGCGCACGGTCGGCGCCTGCGGCGCCGAGTGGTGCGGCGCGCCCTTGAGGCGGACGCCTCCGGGTGATTGCTCACCGGGCTGGCTGAGCGCGTGATGGCAGCCGGCGCTCTGCGCAATGGGGGTGTCGGGCAATCGGGTGTTGCGTTGCAGGGCGGGACGTGAGTCAAAGGCGGGATGACGGTCCTGCCGCGCTATCGCCTCAGTGACGCCGAGAAGGACGCCCTGCTCCTTGAGCAGGCTGCGCTGATCGAGCGCATGGCGACGCGGATCGGCGAACTGGAGGCGTTGCTCGCCAAGCCGAAGAAAACTTCGCCGAACTCCCACATCCCGCCGTCCCAGGATGGCCCTGGGGGCAAGGCCAAGAAGGCAAAGCGGGCGCGCAAACCGCGGCCATCCCGTCCCGGTGTCGCGCGGCCGCTCGCGCCTGATCCCGATCGCACCGAGCGCTGCCTGGCTGATAGCTGTCCGCATTGCCAAGCGGCATTGGCGCCGGCGGCACAGCGCTGTCGACACCGCTACGATCACATCGACCTGCCGGAGGTTCGCCCGGTGGTGACGCGGGTGGAGCTGTTTGGCGGTCGCTGTGGGCAGTGCGGTCGGCGCTACCGGGCCGAGCCGCCCGCCGCCATGCTGCCGGGAACGCCGTTCGGTCCCGGTATCCGCTCGCTGCTGGCCTACCTGCATCACAGCCATCATGTCGGCTTCGAGCGGCTGTCACGCCTGCTGAAGGAGGTGTTCGGGCTGACCATCTCCGAAGGCGCCATCGCCAATGCCTTCCGCCGCATGGGCGCGGTGTTCGACACCGCCTGCGCGGCGATCAAGGCCAAGCTCCTGACGGCCCCCGTCATCGCCTCGGACGAGACGACGACACGGGTCAACGGCGTGACCCACTGGCAGTGGGTGTTCCAGCCCAACGACGCTGTGCTGCACACCATCGCCCCCAGCCGGGGACGGGCGGTCGCCGCCGCAGTCTACCAGCCCGAAGTCTGGATCTCCGACCGTTACGCCGGCCAGCAGGAACTCGGGCGGGTCCATCAAGTGTGTTTGGCGCACGTCTTGAGGGACGTGCAATACGCCATCGACTGCGGCGACAGCGTGGTGGCGCCGAAGATCCGCGATCACCTGCGTTGGGCGATCCGCGTCGGCAAGCGAAGACCGGGCCTTGTAAAGGCCGAATGAAGTTTGGTTCTCCCGCACTTTGCGTGATCGCGGTGGTATCGGACGCCAAGGATGAGCACATGAGGTGAACATCGCAGCAATTTCAGTTCACCGTGACCAAGCGCCGCCTTCCAGTGCGTGATCACGTCCTCGGTGAACCACATGGTCAGGCAACCGCGTTCGCGCAGGGAGGCGTCGTACTCGGCCCGGTTCTTCAACTTGCGTTTCGGTCGGGGGATGCGATGACGGAGAGCGGCGTTCGCCTCGTGCGGCATCGCGGGAAATCCAGCGGACGAAGTACGGCATCCCGACCTCCCCCACCGGATCCATCCGTACACCAATGCGAATCCCGCCCGGATCCAACTGAATGGTATTGGCTCTAAAATGCGCTCTTCAAAGATATGGAAAATAGACAAGATAAATCGCCAAACCCCCTCGGAGGTCGGGTCGTCCCTATAGAATCGAAAATTCTGCGTGTTATAAGAAAGCGTGAATCAATATAATCTTGAATATATAAGTATAATCCCGTGCCAGCGGTTGCTATTTTCCTCTGATTCAGCAAATCGTCGTAGGTGGAACCTAAGTCGAAAAAGGTAACGCCTTCTGCCGATACATTGGCATCGGCAAATAGCGGATAAGAGATATCCAACGCAGTCATATAGCCGCCGTTACCGGAAAGGGCATTGGCTTCAATCCCGCGTACGCCTCCGCTGCCGCCGAGGGTAAAGCGGGAAGAGGGTAGGACATGGCCTGACCCCCACTGCCCGCGAGCACGAAAGCGAGCTTTACTGTCGAATGGCAGTCCGGTCCGCAAAGTGTCCAGGCTAACTTCGGCAAAGGAGTGGTCATCCGACCCGATGTTTCTTTCAAGATATGAAAAAATACCCTTCGTCGCGCGCCGGATGCCTCCGTAAATTCCAATTCCACCGATGCGTGACTCCCATAGAAAATTACCGCCCGCGCTCAATTCGAATACATCTAAGCGGCCATCTTTGGCGTATTTTTCGAACGAAAATCGGCTTCCAAGCATATATGTTTCCAGTTTACTCTCTCGCAAGCCAACCAGAAAATCAAAACGCCGGTGAAATTGCTCGTCTTTTAATGAGTTGCTGACGGTGCTGCGTTCGTCAAGAATTCTAAAGCTAAAATCAAATTTGATCTCCAATTCATTGCTTCGAATTCCAAGATCGGAATAGTAACCTTCAATGAAAGCGGAGCTGGATTTGCTGAGCCCCACCGACCAACGATCGCCTCCGGAACTCAGTGGCCCCTCATAACGCATTCCTTGCTGCGTATACCCCCTTCCCCGCGAAAGCTCCAGGGTCAAAAGATCAAAGCCGGGCAGGAAAACAGGCATGCTGCCGGTGGTTTTCAGTACATTGCTTCCCATCATGTTCGGCAAATCGTTAGAGATGCTCAAGCTGCTGAGAAAATGCGGAGGATGTTCAGTTCTGATGTCCAGCTTTGCCTTGTGCCTCTCTTCTCCAGGCTCTACTTCGATCTTCGGACGTCCCAGCCGCTTCTCGGCAACGATGCCATTTATGCCGTTCGTCAGATCGTTAATGCTGAATGGTTTCGTTTCATCGGGAATGAGTGCTTTGCGCAGCCATCTGATGACGAACTCGCTTTCCTTTTGCGAAGTTCGTCCATCCACTGCCGACAGGGTGACGTCGTGGCCGCGGCCGATGCGGACATGGTATTTCGCCGTATGGCCATCGATATGCAGGGAATCCACGCCGGTCGTCGGGTAACCTGACGCATAAAAGCATTCATTGATCCTTCTCATCAATAATTTGAGCCCTTCATGATCATAGGCTCGATTGTTAAAGTGGCTCTCCATGTGGAAATCGATTATTTCCTTCATTGGAGAGAATAAAATCTCTTCTGGTTTAAATTTTTCCACAACCAATGGGTGTGTTTCATTGGTATTTCCTTCGATCTCCACATAGGGAGTCGGCAAACGCCGAAAGATCGCATCGCAGGCATCCACGACCCCGGGAGGCAATGGTTTGGCAGCCGCCATGCAGATCGGCATTCCGGCCAAAATGCCGATGAAAGGAAGGAGTGCCCGACAAAATTTCCTGTTGAGAAAGGAGGCGGTCATTGTGCGCCGCAGGATTTTGGGAGGCCAAATTGCGTCCAGTCGCCCGAAAAAATATATCCTGACCAATGGTAAGGATGTGCCGTTGCTGGACGGCTCCGGACGGTCTGCTGCGCTTGCCGCAGTGCTTCATCCTTGGCGCAGCCACGCCGCAAATTGGCGTAGAACTCCACCATGAGCGCTTCGGACGATGCGGAATTGACTTCCCATAAAGTGCCGATGGATGATCTGACTCCGGTTCGCAGAACCAGGCTGAGCAGGCCCAGTTCCCGGCCGTCGCCGACGGTGCCGGCAACGTCGGCAATTCCCTTGGCGGTTTCGCAGGCCGAGAAAATCATGAGTTCCAGCGGGCGATTGCCCGACGCTTGGATTGCGGTGGCCAAAGTGCCGATCTCCGCAGTTCCCCACTCCTTCTGAGCGGTCCCGTCGGGAGCGGTGAAGGTGACCGCCACGCCATTTTTCGTGGTGAAGCGTGCATGAGTTGCCAAGTGGAGTATGTCAAAACTCTTGGCGCTTCCGGTCTTGAAGAGATTTTCGTAAGTGAAGTTTTGTCCGTCGAAGCGAACCGCTTCAGAGAATGTGCTCGCGATGCCGGCAAGCTCCCTCTGCATGGCGCTCGCGGCAAGACCTCCCATCAGGATGCGCGGAGGGCCGGGACGAGGATCGGTGTGCAGGATCGGCCAGGGCCCATCGACCAGGGATGGAATCATCACGAGGCTGGTGTCGTCGATCAGGCTCCTGCCATTCCCGCGCAGCGAAAGAGCGGCAAAGGGAATGCCGGCTGCCCAGGCATCGGGAATGATGACCAGGCGCGATGGCCACGTCTTGATCTGTGGCCGCGCCGTCAATCCCAACAGGTCGCGCAGCAATCGCTGCGCGTTCGCCGAAGGCAACGGCTTGCCATCTCCCAGGGCGACTTCCTTCCATTCTGCCAAAGCCGGCTCGATGGCGGAAAGCGAGGTCCAGTGCACCCACCCCGCGGCCTCTGTGCCGTTGGCCACGGAGAGAGGATCCGACTTCAGGACGATGGCCATCACCCGTGTACCCACACGCGTGATCGTAACGATCCACGTATTGCCGCTCGCCATGGCAAAGGCCGCACCTTCCGCATCTTTCGGTGGGAGCAGGCTCGTCACCTCTGCGGCGGGACTGTGGTCGCGGGGGGCATCGAACGAGGTGAATCTGCAGTCAGACCGAAAAAAACTGACAATCTCATAGCGGCGGCGCTCTTCGGTGATCGTCAGCAGGGGGGCGACCGTCGACCGGGACGACCCCCGCTTCGAACGCTCCGACTCCGCGACGATCAGAGATTGTTCGAAGATATTGTCCACCACATCGCTCAACCATGTTGCGCCGGACCGCTCATGCTCCGAGATTGCGAGCCTGTTCTGCCCGATCAATTCGCGGGCGATGGCCAGCAAGCGCGCGGCTTCATTGACCCGGCCGCTCCTCCATGCCTTTGCCGCGCGATCAGCCAACCCGCGCAACTCCGTCGCGGTATCGTTCGGCAAAGTCAGCGCCGGCGGCACTCCGCCGTCCATGGGGATCACGGCACCGGCATTGCGTGCCCTTCCGGACTCCATACCGGCTGCCGCTTTCAACTCCGCGACACCCGCGATGTCATCGCCCAGTCCACCCAGCCTTGCCATGGCGCAGGCCGCGCCGTCCATCGTCCCTTTCAGCGACGACAGGTGCAGGCAGGCGTAGGCGGCAGCAAGCCGGACATTGACGACACACTCTTCGTGGCGGCACTCCGCCTGCCGCGCGGACATGCCGTCGCGGAGATCCTCAAGCATTATGACGATCTCGTTGATGCGCAACACATTGCTTTCCACAAGCTGGACCTGTGACGCGTTTTCCCGGCGGCGGGCGGCACCGACCGACTGGAGCAGCCTGTGGACGGCACGCAGATCCGGTGAAGCCCCGTCCAGTTTCACCGCATTGAAAATCTGCCCCCCGACATTTTCCAAACCCTCCGACGGACAGGGAACGGCGATCATCTCCCTAAAGCTCGCAAGCAGCGCCTGCGCTTGTGCACGATGGTTCAGATAGGGGAGACAGGCCTCGACATAGCTCGTCCAGGAGGGCCATCCATCCGGGGCGGTCGGCCGCCAGAGGGCTTGCGGCAGGCGGGCAGCTTCGGCGAGGCAAGGCGCCTTTGCGGGACCGGTTCTGGTCGCCGCCTGCAGGATCTGCTGGGTTCGGAAAGGCCACTGAAGATCTATGCAGGCCACGCCGGCAAAGGACGCATCGTTGGCCGCGCCCAACGCGGCCACGGTCATCCAGATCAGCCGAATCGCCCTCATGGCATTCAAGGAAGGGCTATTCGTTTGAAAGCATTGGAGCAGAGAGTTCTCTGTTCAATTTCCTTTTTATTGATTAACAAGTCATATTTCTCGATCCATGAAGGCAGATTTTCAATTATGTTAATCATTATATCGATATATTCCGATGCGTTTCTTCTTGAATTTTTTTGTTCTATGTAAATAATTTCACCTTTCAACTTGTTAAGTTTATCCGAAGCTTCGTTCAAATCAGAAGAAAAAGTTATGTTGTGATGCTGACCATTTATTATAGAATCAGATAAATTTTGAATAGAGCGATTATAGTTATTTCGCGCTTTATTATAAATATTCCGTAATTCTGCGTTGGAAGCTTCGTCGCGAGTCATGAAAGGATTTATACCATCAGAGAAAAAGTTATAAGCCAACTCTGCGTTTTTGTATGCGCTGTTGAGGGGACCGCATAGAACAGCTTCATCATTTGAAGAAGCATATGAATAGTTGTCGCACGTCAAAACAGAAATAAAACCAAGAGTAGTTAAAATCGGTAGAAAAATCCATTTCCGCATTGACATCGCCAGAATCCTTGTCTGATAATAGAATTTATAAGGAGTAAACTCTCTTAAAGGGTATGAAAAGCAAAAAATGCCGCCATTATGCCGCTATGCCCTGGTGATGACGGCCTTTTGCGCGTTCCAGGCCCGTGCGGACATCCTGACGGACGGCAGCGTCGGACCAGCTCTCCACCTCAGCGGACCGACCATGGTCATCTCCGAGGAACTGGGGACACGCAAAGGGAACAATCTTTTCCATAGCTTCAACAAATTCGAGGTCGGGGAAGGGCAGTCCGCAAGATTTCGCGGCTCTCCTGACATACGCCGGGTCATTACCCGAGTCAGTGGCGGAGAAAGCACGAAGATATTTGGTAACGTATCTTCGGAAATCGATGGGTCGGATCTGATCATGATCAATCCGAACGGTTTCGTCATGGGCCCGAATGCGGCAATCAATGTCACTGGCTCATTCCACGCGAGTACAGCGACAGAGATTCAGTTTCCTGACGGCAAGACATTTTCCGCCCGTTCCACGTCATCCCCGGCTTTGTCGATGGCCGAACCCAGTGCATTCGGGTTTACCGGTCCTGCGGCGAGCATCGAGATTACCGGAGGGGGGATTTCGGCCGGCCGAAATCTGGAGTTGCTGGGTGGGGACATTCATGTTCGACAAGGCGCCATCATCAGCGGCACGGCGGGCGGTCGGGTGCGGGTCGGAGCAGTGGGAAGCGCGAACACGCGCGTGTCGGCAGCGCCCATTTCCGTCAAGGCACCGAGCGCCGGAACCGTGACCATCACGGACGGCAGCCAGATCAAAGGGGGGTATGGCAGCGTCGTCGTCGAGGGCGGCACGGTCGCCGTCGAAGGGGCATCGGTCAGCATCGCATCCACGGCGCAGCAGGCGTCGGGAGGAATCGATGTTTCCGCAGGTGCGTTGAAGGTCTCCAGATCCTCCGGCCGGATCGGCCAGATCACCTCGCAGACATCCTCGGCCAAATCGGGCGGCGCAATCAACATACGGGCGACGGACATCGTCCTGGACGGCGGATGGATCGCCGGCGAGACCAACTCCGCCGCTGCCGGAGCCAGTCTCGTGGTGAAGGCCGACAAGGATCTCACGATTTCCTCCGGAGGGTCGATCGCCGCCAACACCTATTCAGCCGGGAACGCCGGAACCGTGACCGTCGACGCGCGCTCCATCTTTCTGGAGGGACGGGGCGGAATCGGCGGCGTCACCTATGGCGCCGGCAACGGGGCATCCGTTTCGGTGACGGCAGGCGAACGCCTGTCCATCATCGGCGACATGCCGATCGATTCGCCTTTCGCGGCCCAATCCGGCGTTTTCGCCTTGTCCCGGGCGGCGGCTCTCGGCGACGGAGGCCGTGTTCGTGTTCAAGCCAAGGAACTGCTCCTGGACAGCAACGGGCAGATCGGCAGCGGCGCTTTCGGCAAGGGGGGCGCCGGTTCGGTCGAGATCATCGCCGGCTCACTGTCCCTCTCCAACGGCGGCACCATCGGTTCATCGGCCGGCGAAAATGCTCTTCGAGCCGGTTCGGTGACGATTTCCGGCGGCGAAATGCGAGTTGACCGCGGGGGAGAGGTGACGGTGCGCAGCCTGTCCTCCCATGATGCCGGAAGTCTTCAAGTCTTTCTGACCGGAGGGCTGACCGTCAACGGGATGGTCAACGCAACCTCGGCCTCCGGGGCGGGCGGCAATATTCACATCGCCTCCGGAGGAATCGTCTATGTCCAAGGAGGAGCAGTCACCGCATCGGCCGCTGCGGGCGGCGACGGCGGCAACCTGGTGTTCGGCGCTCGCTCGATCGTGCTCAACGACGCCCAGGTGACAGCCAAGGCGGTCGGTGGCACCGGCGGCAGCATCCTGATCGATTCGAACACCTACCATGTGAGCACCGGCAGCTTGGTTTCGGTGTCCTCCACCTTCGGCATGGATGGCCGTGTGCAGGTGAACACCCCGAGCTTCGGGCAATTCGCGCCCTCGGGCGGCATTGCGCCCGTCAAGGAATTGCCCGCCGCCCCCGTCCTGCCGCCCTGCGACCGGGCCGGCCGGGTCCATGCGGTGGTCGATCAGGCATCCCTGCTGGTGGCCGGGCCAGCCATTCGCCTGCCGACGGCCTTCCCGCTTCCTGGAGACATCCAGGAGGCCGGATCGGGCAGCAGGACATCGGTATCCTGCGACAATGGAAACATGACATGGTGACCCCGATGACGGCATCCGCGCCTGTCGCGCCCTCCGTTCCCGGGCCGCAATACCTCGATTCTCCATTGGTTATGGTCCACTACTTTGACGTGCAAGTTGTGGCATTGGTCGATCGCATCAATGAGGGAGACAGCGCGGTCGCATTTCAACTGATTACGACTTATGCTCTTTCCGGATACTCTGGAGATTACTCCTCCTCATATGATCCTAGTGCGGAGCACATTTCCTATAACGTGGAATTGAGCGTCTCGACAGGCACGGCGTCCACGAATGACTTCACGTTACCCGATCTTGCAAACCTGTCCATTCCGGTAACATTCGAGAAAAGTGCCGAATATAAGATAAATGCAATCGCAGACGAAGACCACAATGAAAGATCGGAATTCATCAAGGTTGTAGCCAAAGACACGTCATTTCTTCTGGACTCTCAGAGAAAGGTGGTTATTCGACCTGTCGGATCAGCCATTATTTATATCAATGGGGCTCCGGTTGCGAACAACGATTCGGTAACGACGGTAACCGATGCATCGATCACGATCGATCCGTTGAAAAACGATAGCGATGAGGACGGCAACCCAATCTCCCTCAACTCCATCGTCTCCCAACCATCCCATGGATCGGTGACGATGGCGAACAGCAAGTTCACTTATACGCCAAGCAAGGGATTTATCGGAAACGACAGCTTCTCCTATCAAATCAAAGATATCTACGGTGCGGCAGGTGTCGGCACCGTGTCGGTCAAGGTAACGTCACCCGTTGTAAACAGCCGTCCGAACGCGGGAAATGACGCCGCAAGTGTGGTTGCAGGCTCGACAACAAGGATCAATGTCCTGTCGAATGACGGCGATCCCGATGGCGACACCATCACCCTTTCCGACATTGTCTTGCCGTCGTCGCACGGCACGGCGGCGATCACCAGTGACGGCTATATCTCCTATACCGCTGCCGCCGGATATTCCGGAGCAGACACTCTTCGCTATCAGATCAAAGACAGCCAAGGAAATTTTGCCGAAGCCACGGTATCAATAACGGTAACCCAGGCAATCCCGGGGGAAGACAACTATTTTTCCATCTATGCTTATGCGGCGAACAATGCCGATTTGTTCCAGTCTTTTGGGCTCAATACGTCAGCACTGATCGATCATTATCAGAAAAACGGGCGCAATGAGGGAAGGTCGGCGACAGGATTCTCTCCTTATGCCTATGCGGCTTTGAACAAGGATCTTTATGCCGCTTATGGCCTCAACACCCAGGCTCTGACTGCTCATTACATACAATATGGGAGAAACGAAGGACGCTCTGCTTCAGGCTTTGATCCTTTGGCTTATGCGGCTGGAAACGCCGATCTTTTTGCAGCTTTCGGCACGAACATCGATCTCCTTACAAAGCATTACATCAACGCGGGAAGAAGTGAAAATCGCTCAGGCACAGGCTTCGATGTATTTTCCTATGCAGCCATGAACCCGGATCTCTTCAAAGCATTTGGTGTAGATGCAATATCTCTAATAAGTCATTATATATTAAATGGGAAGAAAGAGAATCGCAAAGCAAACGGATTTGACCCGATTGCCTACTCTGCTAATTATCAAGATATATTTTCAAGTTACGGCACCGATGCAATATCTCTAATATCCCATTATGTAAACAATGGGAGGGTCGAGGGAAGAAAATGCGCTCAGCTAACGAACGCTACCGCCATATCGAATAATTATATTGATTCTACTATGGAGTATAACAATAATTTCATAGCAATCACGCCAATCTTTTAATGATCTGGCTTACAGTGTCAATCGGCTTGAGATAGGAACCCTGGCTCGACAAGGCGCAGAGCCGGGAAATCGCGTCGGGGCGCTTCATCGCCAACGGCGAGTCCGCCCTGTCTCCCTGGCCACCCCGGCGCAGTTCAGCGCGTTGATCTATCGTCGGTGTGGAATATGATCGGACGGCAACGTCCATATCTTCGATTTCGCACCTTCCACGGACCCGCCATGACCCTGCCCGTCACGCGCCCGCTGCTCGCCATCACCCTCGTCCGTCATCCGGATTTCACCGCCGGACAGGACATGGAGAACCGGCTGATGGCGCATTTCACCGGTGATCCCGACCGCGCGCTTGGAGAGCGATTGGGTGTGCCGGTCGAACAACGGGGCCCCGGCACCGTGCCGCCGGACTTCGACGCCAGCGAAATAACCGCGGTCGTCGTGCTGGCCGATGCGGCGCTGGCCGGCGATCCCGCCTGGGTGGCGTGGGTCGAGGGCGTGGTGGCAGCCTGTGACACGCCCGACCTGCGCACCCGGCCCTTTCTGGTCTGCCTTGACAAGCGTGCGCTGTCGATGTCTGCCAAGGTCGGGCGCTTCAACTTTCTGCGCTGGGACCAATGGGAGGGTGGCGACGAGGACAAAATGCAGCGCATGCTCACCGACCTCGACTATCAGTGCTGCCGGATGTTGCGGGCCTGGATCAGCCAGCGCACCGCCCGCAACCGCGCCTGCCGTGACGCCTTCACCGAATATCTCAGCAACGTCCAGCTCTTCCTCAGCCACTCCAAGCACGACGCGGACAAGACGGGGGAGACCCTGGCCACGGCGATCCGCAACCACCTGCACCACGGCTCCGGCTATGGCAGCTTCTTCGACGTGCATGACATTCCGGCCGGCATGCCGTTCGACGAGGTGCTGATGCACAATGTCCGCCGCAGCGCCTTCCTTGCGATCCTCACCGACAGCTACTCCAGCCGCGAGTGGTGCCGGCGCGAGGTGATCGAGGCCAAGCGCACCGGCGTGCCGATGGTGGTCGCCCATGCCGTCACCGACCGCGAGGAGCGCTCCTTCCCCTATCTTGGCAATGTCCCGGTGGTGCGTCTCGAACCCGGACGCACGGATCGCATTCCGCTGGTCGTCGGTCGGCTGATCCGTGAGGTGCTGAAAGACTACCTATGGCAATGCCGGTGCGTGCTGGCCCGCGCGGCGGCCAAGCGTGGCAGGGTCACGTTCGTGCCGCGCACGCCGGAACTGATGGCGCTGACTGCCGTGCGGCGCGGCAGCGGGCTGGTGGTCTATCCCGATCCCCCAATGGCCGAAGAGGAAGCCCGGCTGTTCAATGAGGTGGCGCCGCGGGTGACACTGCTGTCATTCACCCAGTGGCTTGCTCGAGCCTGACGGAGAGTGTCATGAGAGTCGATCGCTTCCTTGATGGCCGCACCATCAGCCTGTCGGTATCCAACAGTCCCGACCTGAAGCGGCTCGGTCTTGGCGAGGCCCACCTGCGCGATACCCTCGTCGAGCTGGCCCGCCATCTGATCGCCGAGGGGGCCATCCTGCTGTATGGCGGCGACTTGCGCAAAGGCGGTTTCACGGAACAGCTGTTCCAACTCGCCTACCGGCATGCCCACGATGTCAGCAAACCGGTGCTGATCAACCCACAGCCCTGGCCCGTTCACATCACCGCGAACTGGAGCGAGCTGGAGGCCGCGGCGAAGGCGGTGGCGCCCGCCGCGGCGATGGAGTTTCTCGACCTGCAAGGCGTGCCCATGCCGCCCGCCCGACGCGCGGCCGAATTGACGCCCATGCTTCCTACTGAAGAGGACTGGGAGGCGGGCCTGACTGCCATGCGGCGGGCGGTCGCGGGTCGGGCCGACGCTGCGATTTTGATCGGTGGCAAGATGGACGGCTACAAAGGCCGGATGCCCGGCGTCGTCGAGGAGGCATTGGAGGCTATGAACGCGGGAAGCGCCGTGTACCTCGTCGGCGGCTTCGGCGGGGCCGCCGGCGCCCTTTGCGAGGATCTCGGGCTGCTTGACCTCCGCACGCAGCGACCCCGCCAATCGCCGGCGACCGGGCTCTTCTCGAATTTGACGGAAGGCGACCTGCACACCGGTCTTGACGGGTCCGAACTCCGGCAACTGGCCAAAAGCCGGAACACCGACGAGATCGTCGCCCTGGTGCTGCGCGGACTCCGCCGCCGTTTCGTTGCACCGAAAGGCGGCTGACCGGCGCTCCATGTGGGCATCGTGCTCTGAAGGAGCGGCTTCAACAAATGGAGTGAGTCAGGACCTGCGTTCGAGACCCCTGTCGACCCTTTCCGACGGAGCCGGCTATCGCTCCTTCGCCTCAAACGGGCCGCAGATCTCCTTGCCGGATCGATACCCTCCATCGCAGGATCCATGGTGGATTCGCCATGGCAGACCGGGGACCTCATCTGGTCGGTTGGTCAGGCGGAATCCGCCTCGGGCGGTTGTCCGGCCGCCGCAGCCTGGGTGGGCGAAGGTCGCAGCGGCATCGGCGCGGTCGTCACCCGAACCGGTTCGAGCAGGCTCGATCCAACGCGGAGGAACCATTCCTCAAGCTCATCGCACCCGCCCAGTTGCTCGGTCCCAAGGATCGCAACGGAGAACAGCTTTTCACCGATGTGCTCGCCAAGGGCGCGGTACGCCTCGAACTGGGATTCGGTGAAGAACTGGTCCGCGGTCGAATGATGGGGAAACGCGGGCTCGTCCATCTTGTAGCGTCGGATGAACTCCCCCTCGTTTCCGGTGAGCGACAGTTTGACGTACAGCAGGTATCCAACCTCTCGCGGCGAATCCGAGTAGAGGATCCGGCAGAACGCAAAGTGCGAGCGGCTGAAGCCCTCGGCGTCCAGGCGCAGATCATCGACGTCGATCTGGATGTCGATGCCCAGGTCGGATTTGCTCATCCGCTGGAGATTCGCCAGCGCATGGAACGTCATGCCGACATCCTGCTCCCCATCGACAGCGATGAT
Source organism: Azospirillum lipoferum (assembly GCF_024170005.1). GTDB lineage: Bacteria > Pseudomonadota > Alphaproteobacteria > Azospirillales > Azospirillaceae > Azospirillum > Azospirillum lipoferum. The sequence goes on along the minus strand of NZ_JALJXJ010000021.1, from coordinate 79,726 downwards.
GTATTTGCAGCGGCGGCGCAGAAGTTCGTAGACGCCGAGATTTTCGATGTGTCCGCCGTCCGATACATAGAGGTGGCTCCCCGTCTCGTCCATGGACCCCAGCATTTCCTGGAACAGGTGCTTCAAGTTTGGTTTGGACTTGTCGGCGTGCCGTTTCCTGAAGGGAGAGTTGACCCAATAGCCGAGGCGGATGTTGAGCAACGCCAGCCAGAAACGCAGGTACGCCGAGGTCGCCAGTCCCATTTGGGGGGACACTGCCGCTCCCGAGATCGCCATCACCGTCGCGAGGTCCAGATCGTCGTCCGCATCCTCCCATTTTTCGGTAGGCTTGTAGCCGGTGAGTTGGCTGCCGCAGTATGCGGGACTGAACAGGAAAAGATCGGTGTGCCGCCCCTGCATCCCCGGGACGCGCGAGCCCGGCACATTCAGCGCCCCGTTGAAAAGCGGATAGGGACCGGTGAGATTATCGTAGAGGGGAGACAGCCGTACCCGTCCTGCCGGTTCGCACGCCGCCCTAGGTCCGGGCCCGGCGGAGTGACGGACCAGGAAGGTGCCGGCGAGCTTGTCACGGTAATGCCGGTGCAACGACGTAAAGTTCACGTTCACCACCCCGAAGAGGAGGGCGGTCACTATTCCAACAGGCACCATGACGATGACCATGGCAAGCACCAGGCACCACTGGCGGACGTTCTCGAACAGCGGGAGACCGGCGAGCCAGTCATAGATGGCCAGCTCGCCGATCAGCAGAGCCATCGGCGCGGTCAGGGTCGCCAGCACCGCAAGCGCCCGACGGAGAGGGCGCGGCGCCCGGCCGGACGCGACGAGGAACGCCGGTCCGGCAACCGTGATCACGCCTGCCAGCACAAGGGCCGCATCGGAAGTGCTCTTGATCGTCTCGTACCAGGGGTGCAGGGCCGCCAGCAGCGTGCCGGTGCCCAGCACGACGAATGGAAGGGCCAGCAAAGCGAGCGTGCGATCCGCCCATGGGCGCAAATCCGGTTGCATGGCGAACAGCAGCGGCAGGGTTACGGCCCCAAGCAGGAGCATGCCCGCGGCGCCGGTGGCGACGTTGCCGCCGACCAGCAGCGCAGCGCTGAAGACCGCCAGCAGCATGAACTCGGGCATTCCCCATCGGTCTGGAAGCGTCCGCTCGCGCATTCGCCAACGCCGGTACAGCAGTGCCGCCAGCGGTAGGATCACCAGCCAAACCGGTGACGCGAAGTCCGAAGCCGCTGCCGAAACGGAGTCCCGTATTGCTCCGACGGCGCGCTCGCCCGACGCCAGCAGCAGCAGCATACAGGCAATGGCCAGAGCGTTGAGCGTGAGCCCGTGCAACTGTGCGAAGGCGATCTGGAGACGCCCCCACACCGAACCTGTCAGAAGGTACCGGCAATGGTGGCGGATGTGCCGGATGGCGTCGGACTCCCTCCCCGTGCATCCGAGGGGGGCGTCCCCCTTTTTCAGGCCGATGCCCGGCTCGGATGTCGTGGACAGGAAGGCGGCGAGGAACGCACCGAGGTACCCGCCGCCCGACACCGTGGACAGGTAGTCGACATATCTCAGCACGTCGCGCTTGGCCAGAACGGTCAGGACACCCAGCGAGAAGGTCGCCGACCGGATTCCTCCTCCGGACAGGGCGATGCCGGCCGCGTGCTGCCGTTCCGGCGGATCGGCGGGATCGTTCACGAGCCGGCGCCTCTGGATGAAGGCTTTCTCGGCCTTGTTGATCTCCTCGGCCGATACTCCGCCGTTCGGCGATCCTGCCTCGCGGATGCCCCAGCGGAGCGGCTTCTTCATCTCATCCACGAAGGGGTGGGGCTGCCGGACTTGCGGCTGGGCCGGCTGCACCCCGGTGCGCATCTCCAGGAGCAGGCGATCGAAGGCGATCAATACAGGTCGCAGAGCGTCGAGGTCGGCCCGGAACTCGTCGGTGTTGTCCATCGCGTTCAGTGCGCCGGCCAGGTTGCGCCTGTGCCATCGGGCGGTGAAGGGCCGCACATGCCGGTTCAGCACATGCATGGCCGTTTCTTCGAAATGCTGGCACCCTGGGTGTTTCGCAACGATGCTGCGGGTGATGGCGAACAGGTCGTACACGCTCTTGAGCGCGGTGGCGGCGTCGCCGTCGCTGTAGCGGAGCGGCTGAACGGTGATCCGGGAGTTGAGTTCGGTATGGAGGTCCCTTGCTGCATTCCGATCCGGAACGTCCGGATTCCAGTCGCAGTGTCCCCAATGGGCGAGGAAGGCGGCATCGAAGAGGAGCGGCCCGCCCGGGACGCTTATTGGACGTTCCAAGTACGTTCCCCAAGTCTTGCCGGTCATCATCCTGCACTTTTGGTCGGAGGAAGTCCCTGGAAGGCGGCGTGCCGCCTCCAGATGACGTTACAACCTAGCGCAATTCGGCAGCGGCCATGAAGCACGTCGCAAGCGCCGCGTGTATGTGAGACAACCGGCCGGGTTCGTTCGCGACATGGTCGAAGCTGCGGGCCCAGAGGAAATCTGCATGCCGGGAAGCGCTTCGAAGCCTGCTCGTTTCCCAGGATGTCCAGACCCGGGGCAACCACGGCCGATGCAGCAGGTGCAATCCGGCAAGGCATCAGGTCGATTGCGCTTTCACCGCAATCGGTGACGCGAAGCTGCGGCGAATTCCAACGCAACCACGACAGCGCGAAGAGTTGCCTGCCTTTCCACTGTCGTGCGATAGTCCGGCCCATCTGTAAGTTGAAAGCCCGGACGCAAGGCACTCCTCTCATGGTTTCCAATACAGCGGCCGCACGGGCGGACGCCCCTGCCACCGGCATCGTGTTCCTTGCGCACAACAGCCTTGACCGAAGCTTCGTGACCGGGATCAAAGACGCACTTCGGGCGCGTGGAGTGCCGGTATGGCAGGACATCGATAATATTCGCCACGAAGATAGCGTGGAAGATCAAATCGAAGAAGTTCTTCGGGTGCATTGCCGTGTTTTTGTTGACTGCTTCGGCCCGAATGATGTTGGAAAGATGCAGAAGGACGAACGGAGTTTGGCCAGAAGATTGGTGCGACGGGGCAATGCCAAGATGGTGCTTGTCCAGTTGCCTGGAGGAACTATCGAGTCTCTGTCATTTTCCGGAGGATTATCTCCCATCGTCTTTAAAAGTGAGCCGGACGAAGAGGAGCCGATTGCGCAGATCGTCGCCGTCGCCGAGCGGGTCTTGGGCGTGAAACTGCCTCCGCTCCCGGAGAGCGGGCGCCAGGCGGCCGTCCATTCGGCGCCCGCCGCCGAACCGGTCGCCAATCTGCTGGAGATCCGGTCCGCCGGCCCGAGCGGTGTCGTGTGGAGCGGCTTGCCGTCGGCGCAGAACGCCGCCGAGTTGTGGGAACCGTTCGCTTCCCCACGGTGCCTTCGGCTGGGGTTCTCCACCAGTGACGAGCCTGGACTGACCCGGGTCATCCTGCGGCTCGTCAGCCATATGCGGGCCGATGCGATGGTTGTCGAAACGCCGGCCGAATGCGGATGGCGGGTGGCGCTGACGGAGTGTCTTGAACAGTGGATGCCGGCACAGTGTGGAGAAAGGCCCCGGTTTTCCGAAAGCCTTTCCCTCGACGAGGTGAAAGCAAATCCGGCGCCTGCGGGAAGCGCCCCGACATCCGGCGCGCGGCTGGCCGACCAGATCGAGATCTCGCTCGACCATTGGTGCCTGGATCGGCTGGATGGCGAAGTCGAGGCATATCTCCGTGGACAAAGGATTGCGCCCGAAATTGCGGTCGAGCCGTCGCTTGCCGCCGACCTGCTGAGCCTCTGGGAATCGTGGCGCCAAACCCTGCGCAGGGAACAGCGGATTCTGCATCGTTTCCTGGAAATGCTGGTCTCGGTGGAGGACGGCGAGACCCATGAGTGGAGTCGGTTCGGATTGGGCCGGCACTCGGTCTGGAACTGCATGGTGCCGGCCACGATCATGATGCTCGCCGTCGCGGAATGCGGCAACAAAGCCATCCACCCGCAAGGAGATGCGCCGCTGCATCCCCATGGCAAATCGCCGGGCAATCTTGCCGGCAAGACCCTGTACGGGCATGGCACCGGTATCAGTCGGAAGGGTGGCCGCTCCATCGAGGATTGGCTTTGCGGCGAACGCGGGTTCCCGTGGCGCAGCCGGATCGTTTTGCTGAGTGGCGTCACGCTTTCCCCTCCCCGTCTACAGCACAGGATGAGGCCTTTCACCGCATTGCCGAGCAATGACGGCCTCCAGTCGGAGACATTCCCGAAGCCGGCGATCGTGACCCTTGAAAAGGGCTTCCGGAGCGCGCTCCAGCACGGGCGCGACAGAGTGGAGACATATCTTGGTCTACTCTTCCGCGACCTGCACAACCAACAAACTCCACTTCTGATCAAGTCACGGCGGGAAGCGCTTGGCCATGAATGACGTAACCCTGCTGGTCGACGAGATACGGACGCAGGCCGCCGCCTTCACCCCGCCGCTGGAGGTGGAGGAGAACCCGGAGGGCATGAGGAGCCGCCGGCTTTGGGCGACCGAGGCCGCCAACGCCCTGGATTCGGACGCCCAGGCGGAATTGGAGACGCTCGATGCCGACGACCTGCCGAAGAACTTCATCGCCTTGCGTGTCGGCTACCACAGTCTGCTGATCGGCGGCCTTGGCGACGATCCCGCCGACGCGGCGGTCGATCATGATCTGGCCCGTTATCAGAACCAGGCCGCCATCGCCTGGTCCTGGCTCGGGCATAAAGGGGATGATTTATTGCTGCTGCTTGTCGCGCCGGCGGGCGGCGAAGAGAACCGGGATTGGAAGCGGATGCAGCGCCGCGTCGAACGGAACGAGCAGGTCTGCCGGAAGCTGGTCTGGCTGCCCCCACAAGCCGGGACGGATCGCTCGGAATCGCTGAAGGCGTTTTTGGGCCGTACCTTCCTGGCCCGTCCTTGGCCGCGGAAGGGGGAGGCCGGCCAGGGGCAGCTCGACCGCTGGGCGTTGCTGGCCAAGCAGCTTGTCCAGGATGAGTTCGACGAGGCTACGGCGAAGCGCTGGCTGGAGATCCTGTCCTATGGCGACCTCAAGGACGCCGATCGGGTGCACCGCCTGATCGAGGCGCTGGACCCGGCCAATCCGGATCTGACCGATCTGGACCCGAGCGATTTGGAGACGGACGCATGACTGGGACCGGACCTCTGTTCCTCCGCAAAGTAGCCGTGTCCAACTTCCGCAGCTTCGGCGAGGCGAAGTCGATCATGGTGAAGCCGGTTCCCGGTGTCACCGTGATCGCCGGTGCGAACGGCCTTGGCAAGACGAGCCTGCTCGAAGCGATCGAATGGGCGCTGACCGGCACCGTTCGCCGCCTCGCCGCCTCCGCAGCCACGGCAGGGGTGACGGGGAAGGACGTGGAAAAGGCGCTGACGCGTGAGGGGGCGCCGACAGGAAGCCACCACCGCGTCGAACTGCTCTTCGACAATGAGGTTTCCGTTACCCGTGAAACGGATTTGAAGATAACCCGCGGCGAGCATCCGATCCCGTCCGTGGAGGAACTGCTGAAATCGTCCGATTGGCACCAGAAGATCGACGATCTCTCGGCCTATCTGGCGACAACCCATTTTCTCAGCCAGGCGGCCGGCCTTCGCCTTACCGCGCGCTCGCCCAAGGAACGGTGGAAGGACCTCAGCGGACTGACCGGCGGAATGGCCGTCGACGAGATGGTGAACCGGCTGGGCGTCGGAGCCACGAAAGCCTTCAATCGCGAGGTGGAAAAGGCGGAAGGCGATGTGGCGGCCGCGGCGAGACGCCTGGAGTATTTTCGGCGTATCCTGAGGGAGATCGCGCAGGCGGACGCGCTTCTCGGCGCCCAGTCGGCCTTGTCGCCGGCAGAGGCGTTGGAGCAGGCGCACGCCATCGCCGTGGAGTTCGGCGCCCTGACGGGGCAGCGTCCCGATCTTCCCGCCACGGCGGTGGAGGCGTTGGCCGTCGTGGCGGAGGCGGTCAGGCAGGCCCGCGCGCAGGCCGAGTTGCGGGATCGCGCGATGCAAGCCGCCGCAAGAGCATTGCAGTCCTGGATTGCGCAGGGCGATGCCATCCGGAGAAAGGATGAGGACATCCAGGCTGGGGAGGCCGCGACCGAGGCGGCGGCCACCGAGGCGAGCGGCAAGGCGGCGTTGGAGGTGCAGGCAAGATCGGTGCTGGAGGCGGCGCAAGGAGAATGCGCGTCGGTTAGCCGATACCGCGACCGGTTGGACAGTCGGTTGCACGCCTTCCGCCAAATCCAGGAGGTGGACAAGGAGAGGGGGCCGTGCTCCGAGGCGATCAACGAGGCTGTAGCGGAACATGGCAGGATAGAGTCCGAGAAGCAGCGGTTGGAGCGCGATCTCGAACGTGTCCGCGGCATCGACGATGAAGTCGCAGCCCACGACAAGGATCTGACGGCCGACAGCGCACTGAAGCTGCGGGCTTCCAAGGTGCTGGAGGCGGAGGAGCGCGCCCGCGAAATCCAGCCGGAACTCGCCGTGGCGAGGGACCGGCGCCGGTTGCTGGAGGCGCGGCACAACGGCCTGACCAGGGAACTCGACGATCTGGAAGCCGGACTCAAGGATGCGGAAGCGCGCCTGGAGGAGTTGAGGACCACCGCAACCAAGCGGGCCGGTCTGGTCACCGAGCTGTTGGGCCAGTTGCACGCGCACGAGACCGATTGCCCATTCTGCCAGACACCGTTCAAAACGCATGACGAGCTTGCCGGGCTCGCTCAACAGGCTGCCGAAAAACAGGATCCGGCTCTTGGTGAAACGGCGGCTCAGTTGAAGGAGATGCGCCATCGCCGCGACGGGTTGCAGGCAACCCGCACCGAGCTGGATCGGACAATCACGGTGGCGAAGGCTGTCGAGACCGAGCATACCGGCGTGGTCGAAAACGCGGCGGAGATGGCCAGCGCTTTTCCCCACCTGCCGGGGGCCGGCGGCCGGCCCGCCCGGGAAGCGCTTGACTGGCTGTCGCACCGCATCGCGCATCTGGAAGGCGAGTGCGAACGGCTGAAGGTGGAACGTCGGCTGCTGGACCCGGACGGCAAACTTTCGGCGAGGCTGCCCGGCATCCTCAGCCGCCTCGACGAGGCGGGAAAGACGCTGGAGAGGGAGCGCGGGCGGGGCAACGCTCTCGATCAGCGCCGGGGCGAGGCCATCGGCGTGCTGGCCGCCGACACAGAACTCGCCGCTTTCGACGAACCCGCGACAAATGACGCTCTTGAAAAGGCGTTGCGGGATCTTGCGGACGCCGCAACGGGCGAGACCTTGGCCCAGGCAATGCTCAACAGCGCGATCCGGGACCGGCAGACGGCGGAGGCGCAGCGCCGCCGCTGTGCCGAGCATGCCGACCTGCTGCGACGGGACCGGGAGGAACTGGAGCGTCAATGCCTTGCGGCCCGCACCGGCTGGGAGGAAGCCGGCCTTCCGGGCGAACCGTCGCCACCCGTGCTCAGTGACGCGCAGCGCGAGACCGCGAGGCGGACCGAGCGCCTTCCGCACCTGTCCGACCGGTGTGACGCTACGGCCAAGGGTCTTGAGCGATGGCAGTCGAACGAGAGCGTCCAGAATCTGAAAATCGAGCGTGAGCGGACGATCCGGGAAGAGAAGGCCGCGAATGCGGAAGACTGCGAAAAACGGCTTGAGCAGCATGTGTTCAAGTGCCAGCGGCGCGTCGATACCTGCAGAAGAGCACGCAAGCTGGCGGGCACTGCCGCCGACACGATCAAGTCTGAACATAAGGGGTTTCTTGAAGAGGTCATAAATCCTCTGAGCAACCTTACCGATGCGTTCAGCCGGGCTTGGTCCTCCTTCCCGGAATTTTCCACCGAACTGGCCACCAGAATTTCAAATTACCAAACATACGTCAAAGCACAGGCTCTTGGGCATCCGGCGAACCTGATACACAGCGAAGGGCAGGCGGGTGTCTTCAGCTTGAGCTTCCTGCTTGCTGCAAGCACCGCCTATCCCTGGTCCCGCTGGCGCGCCCTGTTGCTGGACGATCCGCTCCAGTACAACGACATTGTCCACAAAGCGGCATTCATCGACCTGCTCCGCCCCTTGGTCGCCGAACAGAAATATCAGGTCTTCATGTCCACCCATGATTTGGAGGAAGCCCGCTTCATCGGCCGCAAGTGCAAGAATGCCCGCCTGCCGTTCACACTCATCCGACTGAGGGCAATCGGTGAAAACGGTGTGGAGTATGACATCGAGTGATGGGGGGCGGTTTGGCTTCGAACGGCATTGCGACGGAGATAGCCGTCAGCGGGCACTTCGCTTGAAGCGTGAATCACGCGGAAAACCAAAAGCCTGGAGTGCGTCTGATGCTTCAATAAGCGTCAGACGGACTCCAGGTGGAAATACCGGGCAGAACGAGGCGGTCGACGCTGTCAACGCCTCTTTTGGGCAATGCCTGAGAGCTGAGCGGGGCTTCCCTCAGCCCCGCCTTGCCCGGACACGGCGTCATTCCCCAGGCTGATGCCGTGTCTGCAGACCGACCTCTTCCGTTGCGACGGGATGCTGGTTGACCGCCAGCGGTCCGCTGAAGAGGCGGCGGACGACCGTGTAGAACACCGGGGTGAAGATCAGGCCGAAGATGGTCACGCCCAGCATCCCCATGAACACCGCCGTGCCCAGGGTTTGCCGCATCTCCGCCCCGGCTCCCTGCGCGATCATCAGCGGCACGACGCCGAGAATGAAGGCGAGCGAGGTCATCAGGATCGGACGAAGCCGTGTGCGTGCCGCCTCCACCGCCGCCTCGAAGCGGTTCTTCCCCTCGAAGAGTTCGTTCTGGCGGGCGAATTCGACGATGAGGATGGCGTTCTTGGCGGCAAGGCCGACCAGGACGACGAAGCCGACCTGGGCCAGGATGTCGACGGCCATGCCGCGAATCATCAAGCCGGTCACCGCCGCCAGCAGGCACATGGGCACGATCAGGATGACCGACAGCGGCATGGTCCAGCTCTCATACTGGGCGGCAAGCACCAGAAAGACGAACAGCACCGACAGCCCGAAGACCATCAAACCGCTGTTTCCGGCGGCCTTTTCCTGATAGGCCAGCTCCGTCCACTCGAAGCCGAAACCGTCCGGCAGCACCTCGGCGGCCGCCTTCTCCATGGCGGCCAGGGCGTAGCCGGTGGAGAAGCCGGGCAGCGTGTTGCCCTGCAATTCCGCCGCCGGGTAGAGGTTGTAGCGGGCGGCGCGGTAGGGGCCGGTGATGTCGGTCAGGGCAGCCACCGCACCGATCGGCACCATCTCGCCGCGCTCGTTGCGCGTCTTCAGGTTGGCGAGGTCGTGCGGGTCCTGGCGGAAACGGCCGTCGGCCTGCGCGGTGACCCGGTAGGTCCGGCCCAGGAGGTTGAACTCGTTGACGAAGGCCGAACCGACATAGATCTGCAACGCCTCGAACACCTGATCGGCGGTCACCCCCAGCATCTCCGCCCTCTGGCGGTCGATATCGGCATAGATCTTGGGGGTCTTGGTGTTGAACAGCGTGAACACGCCGACCAGCCCCGGGATCTTGTTGGCCGCGGCGGACAGCTCCGTCACCGCCGCATCGAGCGCCGGCAGGCCGCGGCCCCGCTTGTCCTCCACCATCATCTTGAAGCCGCCGGCGTTGCCGATGCCGCGGACCGGCGGCGGCGGGATGGTGATGATGAAGGCGTCCTCGATCACGGCCAGCCGCTTCCTGAGATCGGCCAGGACCGCGTCGGCGGAATGACCGTCCCTGATGCGATCCTCGAAGGGGGCGAGGGTCACGAAGATCGCCCCGGCATTCGGCGCGTTGGTGAAGGTGGCGCCGTCGAAGCCGGCGAAGGGCACGGCATGGACGACCCCGGGCGTCTTCAGCAGCACGTCCACCGATTTGCGCACCACCTCGTCGGTCCGGGCGAGCGAGGAGCCCGGCGGCAGCTGCACCACGGTGATCAGGTAACCCTGGTCCTGGTTGGGAATGAAGCCGGTCGGTGCCCGGTTGAACTGCCAGCCGGTCACGCCGAGCAGCAGCAGATAGACCGGCAGGACGATGAAGGGCAGCCGCACCAGCCGCCGCGTCAGCCCGGCATAGCCGTTGGACAGCCGCTCGAACCCGGCGTTGAAACCGCGGAAGAAGGCGGCGACCGGCCGCATCGGCAGCGACGGCTTGGGCGGATGCTCCTGGTGGGGCTTGAACAGCAGGGCGCAGAGCGCCGGGCTGAGCGTCAACGACACGAGGCAGGAGATCACCGTGGCGCTTGCGATGGTCACCGCGAACTGCCGGAAGAACTGGCCGGAAATGCCGCTGACCAGGGCGGCGGGAACGAATACGGCGGTCAGGACCAGGGCGATGGCGATCAGCGCCCCGCCGACCTCGTTCATTGTCTCGTGCGCGGCATCCTTGGGCTTCATGCCTCGACTGATGAAGCGCTCCACATTCTCCACCACGACGATGGCGTCATCGACCACGATGCCGATCGCCAGCACCAGACCGAACAGCGACAGCGTGTTCAGCGAATAGCCCAGCGCCGCCAGCACGGCGAAGGTGCCGACCAGCGACACCGGAATGGCCAGGATCGGGACGATCGAGGCGCGCCAGGACTGCAGGAACAGGATGACGACGACGACGACGAGAATGACGGCCTCGTAGATCGTCTTGTAGACCTCCTCGACCGACTGGGCGATGAACTCCGTGGGGTTGTAGACGACATCGTAGCGCATGCCGGCGGGGAAGCCCTTGGAGAGGTCCTCCATCGTCGTCAGGATGCGGTTGGCGGTCTCCAGGGCGTTGGAGCCGGGCCGTTGGAAGACCACCAGCGGCACCGCGGACTGGCGGTCGAGATAGGCGTTCAAATTGTAGTCCTGGGCGCCAAGCTCGACGCGGGCGACATCGCGCAGGCGGGTGACGGCGGTGCCGTCGGTCTTGACGATGATGTTGCCGAAGTCGCGCGCATCGGTGAGGCGGCCCAGCGTTTCCACATTCAGCTGGAATGCGCCGGGGGTCGGAACCGGCGGCTGGTTGATGACGCCGCCCGACACTTGGACGTTCTGCGCCTGGATGGCGCGGACGACGTCTCCCGCGGTCAGCCCGCGGGCCGCCACCTTGTCGGGGTCGAGCCAGACGCGCATGGCATAATCGCGGGCACCGAACACCTGCACGTCGCCGACGCCGTCCAGACGGGCCAGCACGTCCTTGATCTGCAACAGCGCGTAATTCGACATGTAGAGCTGGTCGCGCTCCCCGCCCGGCGAATTCAGGTGGATCACCATCAGCATGTCGGGCGAATTCTTGCGCACGGTCACGCCGATGCGCCGCACCTCCTCCGGCAACCGCGGCTCGGCCACGGCAAGGCGGTTCTGCACCAGCACCTGGGCGGTGTCGAGATCGGTGCCGAGCCTGAAGGTGATGGTCAATTGCAGGCGGCCGTCGCTGGTCGCCTGCGAGGTCATGTAGAGCATGTTCTCGACGCCGTTGATCTCCTGCTCCATCGGAGCGGAAACGGTGTCGGCAACCACCTGCGCCGAGGCGCCGGGATACGTCGTGTTCACCACGATGGTCGGCGGCGCGATCTCGGGATACTGCGCGACGGGCAGGGTCAGGTAGGCGAAGATGCCGATGAGGGTGATGACGATGGACAGGACGGCCGCGAAGATCGGCCGGTTGATGAAGAAGTGCGAGATGTTCATGACGGTCGCCCCTCACCCGGCCGGCGGTTTCGGCGGCTCGATCGATCCCTCCTGCGGCGTCACCTTGGCCCCGGGCCGGGCGCGGACCAGCCCGTTGATGATCACCCGGTCGGTGTCCGCCAGCCCGGACCGAACGATGCGCAGACCGTTTTCCATCGGGCCGAGCCGCACCGGCTTGGGCACCACGGTGCCGTCGTCGGATACCGTCAGCACGATCTTGTTGGCCTGATCGCTGACCACCGCCTGGTCCGGGATCAGGGTCGCGGTATAGCGGTCGGATCCCGGCAGGCGCAGCCGCCCGAACTGACCGGGCGTCAGCACGCCGTTGGGGTTGCGGAACACGGCGCGCGCCCGGATGGTGCCGGACCCGGCATTCACCTGATTGTCGACGAAATCGAGCGTGCCCTTCAGCGTCCAGTCGCGCTCGTCGAACAGGCGGGCCTCGACCTCGATGCCGCCGTCACGCTGCGAGCGCAGGGTCCCTTTCTGAGCGGCACGGACATAGGCGAGGAAGTCGGCCTCGCTCATGTCGAAGGTGAAGTAGATCGGGTCGAGGGAAACGATGGTGGTCAGCGGCGTCGCCGCACCGGCCTCGCCGCCGGCAATCAGATTGCCCACGCTGACCTCGCGCCGGCTGATGCGGCCGGCAAGCGGCGCCAGGATGCGCGTGAAGCTGAGGTTCAGTTCGGCCGTGCGGACGGCGGCCTTGGCGACCTCGACCCCGGCGGCATCGACGCGGACCTGCTGCTGCCGTTCGTCGTAGACGCTGGCGGCGACATTGTCGCTGCGCCTGAGTTCGGCCGCACGGCCCAGCTGGCGGTTCGACAGGTCCAGCTTGGCTTCGGCCTGCTGCAACTCGGCCTTCACCGAGGCGAGCGTCGCCTCGAAGGGGCGGGGATCGATGACGAACAGCAGGTCGCCGGCCTTGACCATCTGGCCGTCACGGAAATTGACGGAATCGAGATAGCCGCTGACCCGGGCGCGGATCGCCACGGAGTCCACGGCCTGGAACTGGCCGGTGAATTCATCCCACTCGACGATGTCCTTGCGCAGCGGCCGGCTGACCGTCACCGGCGGGGCGCCGGCCGCCTGGGCATGGGCCGGGCTTGGACCCTCGGCATTCGCGCCGGCCAGCCACAGGCAGGCGGTCGCGGTGAGGGTCAGAAGCAGTCTGCCGATGGCGGCGGCCTGTGGCCTGACCCGGGCGGCATCGGCAGCCATTGCCGCAATCATGGCACTTCCCGGCCCATCGGGAGGCTGATCCCGTGGTCGTAACTGCAGCGATCGGCCGTGAGAGAACAGAATTGGACGCCCCTTGCCCCAATCGCGATCCACAGTCGTCGTCCCGTCCTTGGTGGTGATGATGTTCATCATCATGAATCCTTTCCAGTTGGACGTGTTCTGTTTGCTGGTGCCGTACCCTCCCGCGAGGCAGCAGGCGCGCAAGAATTGCGGTTTGTTCCATAACGGCACTGCTGAAACAAATCTTGGCGATCCGTCCGCCTATTTGTCGAAAGCGTATTTCGTGTGCAGTGGAAACTTGCCGGACATACAGAACGAAATGCTTGTTCAGGACATGACAAACATAGATGAACCGCTTTATGAGCATGTGCGCATGGCGGTTGAGATGATGGGCGCGGACATCGCGCATAACTTTAAGATTAAAAATTTGTCATCGTCCATCGGAATCTCGCGATCCCATCTCACGTCTTTGTTCGGTGCCGCTTTCGGCTTACCTCCGCTCGCCCGGCGTCACCACCGCCAGCCTGGAGTAGTTGGCCCACAGGACGTCCCTCCATTTCCGGCGACGGGATGTGCCGTCGGATGCCGGGACTGGACGTCTAGTCGCCGCCGCAGAAACGGTCCCGGCCGGTCACCTTCGCCTGATACAGGCGGGCATCGGCATCGGCCAGCAATCCGGCCGGGGATTTGTCCCTTGCGGGCATCGCCGCCGCCATCCCCAGGCTGACGGTCACATGCGGAGCGCAAGAGGACCGGGCATGGGGGATGCCTTGCTCCCGCACGCGGTCGAGAATGCGTCGGGCCACCACCCGGGCGCCGTCCTCGTCTCCATCCGGCAGCAGGACGACGAACTCTTCACCGCCATAGCGGGCGACGAGGTCGGACGGGCGGCAGACGCAGCCCGCAATGGCCTCCGCGACGACGGTCAGGCACGAATCGCCTTTCTGATGGCCATAATGGTCGTTGTACGCCTTGAAGCAGTCGACATCGACCATGATGAGGGCGATGGATTGCTGCGCCCGCTCGCACCGGCGCCATTCCTTGTCGAGCGTTTCATCGAAGCAGCGGCGGTTCGCCACCCCGGTCAGCCCGTCGCTGGTCGCCATTTGCCGCAGCAGGTCGTTGGCGCGCTTCAGGGACAGGTGCGTGCGGACGCGGGCGCGCACCACCGCGGTGTTGATCGGCTTGGTGATGAAGTCCACCGCCCCGGCCTCCAGCGCCCGGGTCTCGTCCTCCGGGCTGTTGAGAGCGGTGACGAACAGGATCGGGATGTTCGCCGTATGCACGGAAGCCTTCAGCTCCGCACAGACCGCCCATCCGTCCACCCCCGGCATCATGGCATCCAACAGGATGAGGTCGGGATGCTGGTCGCACGCCACCTGCAGCGCCTTCTGCCCGTCGAGGGCGAAGACGACGTCATGCTCGTCCTTCAGCGCGGCGCGCAGGATACGGATGTTCTCGATGGCGTCGTCCACCACCAGGATCCGGCCCTTGCCGGACAGTTCAACCCGGTTCATTTCCCCTCCCCGCAGCGAGGCCGGCCAACATGTGCAGAACGCTTTCCTGAGCCGCCGCGAAGTCCAGGGTCTCGATCGCCTGCGCCAATTCCGCGAAGGCATCCTCGGGCACCGCCGCCTCGATCGCCGGCCCGAGGGCCTGGAACATATCCTCCGCCGCCAGGTTGCTGGCCTTCAGCAGGGTCAGCAGCCGGTCCAGGCTTTCCCCGATGTCCGCCGGAGCGGCATGGGGTGCCGAAGGCAGCGGTGTCCGCCGCTGGTCCGGCTTTCGGGCGGCATCCCGGGCGGCGTTTCGGACGGCGGTTCCGACCGCCGCCAGAGCCGCGTCCAATTCGGCCAGCAGCCCGGGCAGTTCCGCCTCGCGACCTTCCTTCAGGGCGGCTTCCGACGCAGCGGCAAGGCCGGCCGCCTCGACGGCCCCGAGATTGGCCGCGACGCCGCGCAGGCGGTGCAGGAGGCGGGCAGCCTCCTCACCCTTCCTTTCCGCGACGAGACGGCGGGCCTCCTCAGTCGTCCCGCCCTGGGTCTCGGTGAACCTTGTCAGCAGAGAGACGAGCAGGCGTTCGTCGCCGCCCAGGCGGGCGAGGGCGGTGCGCAGGTCCATGCCGGGCAGCCCGGCGGGGAGTTCGGGCCGGTCCGCCTCTTCCGGCGCCGCATCACCGGCGGACGATGCGGATTCCGTCGCGCCGATGCCGGGGACAACGCCGGGGACGATGCCGGGAACAAGGGCCGTCAGCGTCGCGATCAACTGATCGACGTCGATCGGCTTGGCGACATGGGCATCCATCCCGGCCTCGAAGGCCTTCTGGCGATCGGCCTCCATGGCGTTGGCGGTCATGGCGACGATCGGCAGGGCGGTCAGGCCGAACCGCCCGCGGATGATGCCCGCCGCCTCGTAGCCGTCCATGCCGGGCATCTGGACGTCCATCAGCACCGCGTCGAACCGGCCGGGGTCCGACGCCAGGGCGGCGACCGCCGCCCTTCCGTCGCCCACGACCTCGACGGCCGCGCCGGCGCGGATCAGAATGTCGCGGGCGACCTCCTGGTTGATCTCGTTGTCCTCGACCAGCAGCACCCGCAACCCGGTCAAGCGCCCGGCCAGCGGCGGCAGAGCGGGGGAATTGCCTGCCATGGGATTGCCGCTGCGCACGCGGGCGACCGCATCGAACAGCGAGGACGGGGTGATCGGCTTGCCGAGGATTCCGTCGATCCGCACGTCGTCGCAGACGCGCGCCACGGCTTCACTTCCATAGGCGGTGAACATCAGGATCACCGGCGGCAGGCGGATTGCCGGATCCGCCTTGGCGGCCTTGAGCAAGGCGATGCCGTCCATTCCCGGCATGCGCCAGTCGAGAAGAAGGATGTCCAGGTCGGCTCCGTCCGCCGTGCGGCGGCGCAGGAGGTCCAGCGCGTCCTCCGCCGACGCCACCGCATCGGGTATCCAGCGGAAGGACCGGCAGGTGTGGACCAGGACCTCGCGGGCGGTCTCGTTGTCGTCGACGACGAGGACGGCCAGCTTTTCCAGGCCGGCGAAGGACGGGCGTGCGAAGGAACCTTCGGGAGCCCGCCCGAAGCGGGCACTGAAGCGGAAGTCGCTGCCCCGGCCGAGGGCGCTGGTCACCGTGATGGATCCGCCCATCAGGGCGGCCAGCCGGCTGCTGATGGCCAGCCCGAGGCCGGTGCCGCCGTATTTGCGGCTGGTCGAGCTGTCGGCTTGCGAGAAGGCGGCGAAAAGTTCCTTCTGCTGCTCCTCGGCGATGCCGATGCCCGTGTCCCGCACCGAGAATTCGAGCGTCAACCCTGTCTCGTCCTCCGCCATCTTGCGGACGGACAGCACCACCTCGCCGTCTTCGGTGAATTTTACGGCGTTTCCGGTCAGGTTGAGCAGGATCTGCTGGAGCCGCAGGCTGTCCCCCACCAGCCCGAAGGGGACCTCCGCGTCCACGGCGATGACGGTCTCGATCCCCTTGTCGCGCGCCGTGGTGGACAGGACGGTCGACGTGTTGCGCAGCACCTCCTCCAGGGAGAACGGGATTTTCTCCAGCTCCATGTGGCCGGCCTCGATTTTCGAGAAGTCGAGGATGTCGTTGAGGATGCCGAGCAGCGATTGGGCCGAACGCTGGATTTTGGCGACGTAGTCCCGCTCGCGCTCGCCCAGCGGCGAATCCTGCAGCAGCCGCGACAGACCCATGATGGCGTTCATCGGCGTCCGGATCTCGTGGCTCATGTTGGCGACGAACTCGCTCTTGGCCCGGCTGGCGGCTTCCGCCTTGTCGCGGGCTTTCAGCAGTTCGGTGACGTCGTTCGTGATGCAGAGCAGATGCGGCTCGCCACCGCTGGCGAAGGGGACGAAAAAGACGTCGGCCAGGACCTCCTGCCCGTGAGGGGTGGCGTGGTGGACGCTGCTCTGGACGATCGCGTGGGTGGCGAGGGCCTGCTGTGCGGCGGCCAGCAATCCGGTCTCCTCCCAGTTCCGCAACTCCCGGAAATTGCCGGCGCGGACGGCCTCCTCGCCGGTGCCCACGATGTCGGCATACGCCCGGTTGGCCAGCACGCATTCGCCGGACGCCTTGAAGGCCACGATGCCGACGGGGCATTCGTTGATGATCTTCTGGTTGAGGTCGAGCAGTTCGTTCAGCCGCAGCTCGATCTGCTTGCGCTCGCTGATGTCCCTGATCGTTCCGATCAGAAACGGGTTTCCGTCGACGTCTGCGAAGACCGTCTTCTTGGTCAGGATGGTGTGTGTCTTGCCCTCAAGGTCGGTGAAGGGCTCCTCATTGAGGCTTTCCCGTCCCGATGCGAAAACCTCCTCGTCCTTGGCCCAGTAGATGTCCGCTTCCTCCTTGGGAAAGAACTCGTAGTCGGACTTGCCGAGCAGCGCGTCGCGCCCCGTTCCGGTGAAGGAGCAGAAGGAATCATTGAGGAACACCCAGCGATGCCCGCGGTCCTTGACGAATATGGGGTCCGGAACGCTGTTGAAGATGCTGTCCAGAAACAGCCTCGCCTTGGCGAGTTCGATTTCGGCGGTCTTCAATTTGGATATGTCGTCGTGGCTGACGACGACACGGCCGTTACCATCCCTCAGCGGGGTGACCCGCATCTGGAACCAGCGCTTCTGGTCGGGCGCATCGCAGGGATATTCCATGACGAACTCCGCCCGCCTGCCCGCCATCACCTCGCCGATCCCGTCGGCCGCGGCCAGTGCCAGCGACTGCTCGTCCCCTTGGGCAACCGTGCAGGCGGCGAGATAATTGTCTCCCACCCCCGCCCATCCCGGCGACATGCCGTTGCCGGCGGCGAACTTCCGCCAGGGGCGGTTCACTTCGGCGATGGTGCCGTCGGCATCGAGGATGGCGATGTGCGAGGCGACGGAATCCAGAATGGAGGTGATGAAATCGCGGTTCGCCTCGATGCTGGCGCTTTGCTCCCGAAGCAGCTGGTGGGCCTCCGCCAGCTTCTGCTCGTTCTCGATGCGCTCGGTGACATCATGGACGATCGACAGCACCAGCGTGCGGTTCTGGAGACCGATCGGGCTGGCGTAGGACTCCACCCAGCGGAGGCTTCCGTCCGCAAGGCGGTGCTGGAACAGAAAGTACCCCTTATCGGCCTCCCGGGCCTCCGCCATCATGGCGCGGACCTCGCTCTCGGGCTTCGGGTTGATCTCGAAGATCGTCATCCCACGCAGGACGTCGAGCCTGTAACCGTAGAACTCCGCCGCGGCGGAGTTCGCATCGACGATTAGGCCATTCTCGGGGTTGAGCAGCAGCTTGATGGCCGACCCTGCGGCGAACATCTGCTCGAACAGTTCCTGCCGTTCCCGCAGTGCCGCCTCCGCAACCCGGTGCTGGGTGACGTCGCCGAAGATCACCACGGCGCCGGCGACCTCCCCGTCGACCCGCTGGGCGGCAACGACATATTCGACGGGAATGCGCTGACCGTCGGTGCGGCAGAAATACTCGTCGTGGATGCGCCGTGTCTCGCCGTCCTCAAGGGTGCGGACGATGGAACAGCCGCCCTCCGCGCAGGCGCGCCCGTCAGCCAGCTGGTGTCGGACGACTTGGGTCTCAGGCAGGCCGATCATGCCTTGCGGGTTCGGCCAGCCGAGGATTTCAGCCGCGGCCCTGTTGGCGAAGACCAGCCGGTTGTCGCCGTCGACGCCGTAGATGCCCTCGCCGGCCGACTCCAGCACCTGCTCCAGGCGGGCGGTCGCGCTCTGCAGGGCCAGGGTGCGCTCGGCGACCATGGCCTCCAGATGGTTGCGGTGGGCGTTGAGGTCCCGTTCGACCGCCTTCAGCGCATGTTCGACCTCGACGGCTTCCCTGAAGCCGCTGTCCAGCGCCTGCAACGGTCTGCCTTCGGCCAGGGCCAGGGCCGGAGCGGCCAGTTCCCGGACCGACCGGCCGATGCGCCCGCCCAGTATCCAGGACGCGGCGAACCCCATGCACAAGAGGATCAGGACGCCCGCAATGGTGGGCGCCACGGACCGCAGGAGTTCGGCCGTCTCGACGGACCGCGGGATGCCGATGGCAACGCTCCACCCTGTCTTCTCGGAACGGCTGAACGCCACGAAGACGGGGATGCCCTCCAGCGTGTTTGTCTCGAAGAAGCCTTCGGGGGACTCCTGGAGGGCCTTCACCAGAGAGGGCACGCCTTTCTGACCCACGAACTTCTCGGCCAGATGCGTGCGGGCGACGATAACCCCCTGGCTGTCGAAGATGGAGGCGATGCGTCCCGGAGGCAGGCGCTGCTCGACGAAGATACGGTTGAAGCGCTCCGGCAGGACAACGATGTCGATGACGTATTTCACCGTGCCGCCCTGCCGGACGGGGACA
Organism: Azospirillum lipoferum; assembly: GCF_024170005.1. Classification (GTDB taxonomy): domain Bacteria; phylum Pseudomonadota; class Alphaproteobacteria; order Azospirillales; family Azospirillaceae; genus Azospirillum; species Azospirillum lipoferum. Next base: position 60,486 of record NZ_JALJXJ010000021.1, on the reverse strand, counting down.
TAGATGGCGGTGAGGTATTGCTTGTAGATGGTCCCATACAAGAGGTCGGAGACCACCGGCTGGCCGTTCCCGAACACCCGGCGGATCGGGTCGAGATTGCCGGTGCGCGGCAGAGCCGTGCCGAAGGGGCGCAGCGTGTTGACCAGTTGCTGCCCGGCCTCGTCCATCACCACGACGGCCGTGCCGGGAAAATCGCCGCTCAACAATTGCCGGGCCTGGGCATCGAACGCTGCGAAACCGCCCTCCTCCAGCGAGGGGAAGATTGCGAGCGCCTTTGCCGCGCTCTCCACGACGTCGATGTCGCGGTCGACTGCGATCGACAGCGCCCGCGCCATCTGGATGGCGTCCCTTTCCATTTGGGCACGTTCGCGCTGGCAGGACTGGTAGGTCAGCAGACCCAGACCCAACAGGGATGGCAGGATGCAGGCAAGGACGACCGTGGCCAGCTTGGTGCGGATGGTTGGGAGGCCGGAGGGCCCGGAGGATCCACCGAAGAGGCTGTTGTCTTGGGCCATGGGCATACCCGCAAGGAGGCTATGCCAAAGGTACAATAGCCCAACCAAAATCGGCTAGAGCGGATTCCCATTATTCCGGTCCGGCAGCGGCGAAGAAGGCCCGGCCGTCGCTTGGCGTTCCGTTGTCGATGGCGTCCCGGACAGCCGTCCATAGGCCGTGGAGAGTCTTCCTACGCGATCATCCGCAGGCTGCTCGACAAGGGCAGAACGACAAGGGCAGAAGCTGGGTCAAGCTGTCCGGCGCCCATCTCACCAGCAGGTCGCCCTACAGCCAGAGCGCGGCGATCACGGCGGCCTATCCGGCCGCCGTGTCAGGCGATCGGCAACAGGCCGGATCTCCCGCATCGTCCAGCGGGCCATGATAAGGGGCTTCGTCAGACCTTGCGGTAGGCGAACATGACCGTTTCGTAGGGAAAGGCGATCTCGGCGCGGTCCGCCAGCTCGGGCGTACGGGCGATCAGCGCGCGGGTATCGCGTTCGACCTCCGCCTGCCGGTCGGGCGGCAGCGCCGCGATGAAGCTGACCGACATCGTCCGTTTGACGATGACGTCGTCCGGACTGCCGACATGGGCATGCCGGACATGGCGCTCGTCGATGGTCTCGAAGCCGGGTGCGGGGAAGACCCGGCGCCAGTTGCCGGTCCGATAGCGTGGGGTATCGCCTTCCCAGGGGTCGGTGATGGCGGTCAGTTCCGCCATCCACGGCACGCTTTCGTCGCGGACGTTCCAGATCAGCCCCAACCTGCCGCCCGGCTTCAGCACCCTCCGCATTTCCTGCAAGGCGGCGGCGGTGGCGAACCAGTGGAACGCCTGCGCGCAGACCACGGCATCGACGGAGCCGTCGGGCAGGGGAATGGACTCGGCGTTCCCGGCCAGGACGGTGATGTCGGGAAAGGCCGGAACGAGCTGCTCGCGCATACCAGCCACCGGCTCGACGGCGGTGATCTCGCCGCCGCACTGCTTCAGCACCGCGATGAACTTGCCGGTGCCGGCGCCAACCTCCAGGACTTTCCGGCCGGGACCGACGCCCAGGACATCGCGGAGCCAGACGGCGGCTTCGGCCGGATAGCCGGGTCGGCCTTTGACATAGGCTCCGGCACCGGTCTCGTAGCCGCTGGAAGAGTGATGAACCGGCATGTCGATCTCCATCCTTCCAGCGGGACCTGAAAACCGGACCTTACATCCCGGTCGAAGTCGGCAGCGGCTTGGCCGGCACCGGGACCGATGCCGATGACAGCGATGTCGGCGCATGGGCGGTGGGCGGAACCGGCAGAGGCGCCGGCTTCGACAGCGGGCGCGGCGTCGACACCGGCGTCACCGGATTGGCCGCTGCCGGGTTCGCCGACATGGCCGGGGCCGCTGCCGAACCCGACTGGCCCGACGGCGTCGCCAGCGTGGGCGGATCCTCGTAGATGTCGGGGTGGACGCGCACCACGCCGGCGGTATCGACCGAGGCGTTCCAGTAGACGAACCGCACGGGGATGGCGTTCGGCAGCCGGATCGTCTTGGTTTCCCCGGTGTCGAGCTGCTGGCCGATGCTGGCCGGCGTCATCTTCGCCGCACCCAGCAGAGTCTCCGCCATCATCCGGGCATCCTCCAGCCGCACGCAGCCGGAGCTGGCGGCGCGCAGGTCGCGGCTGAAGAGGCGCGGGTCGTTGGTGCCGTGCAGGAAGATGCCGTCGCCGTTGGTCAGGTTGAAGCGGAAACGGCCCAACGCGTTGTCGTCGCCCGGCCTCTGGACGATGCGGACGCGGCCGGGATCGACCGACCACCAGTTGACCGACTGGGTGTTGACCACCTCCGACCCGTCCAGATAGACGGCAGCGTTCTTGATGCCGGTGGTGCCCTTCTTGCGCAGGGCCGGCAGCTTGTCCTCGCTCAGCACCGTCGGCGGCACGGTCCAGGTCGGGTTGATGGTGACGCTGGTCACCTTGTCCTGCAACAGCGGCGTCTTGCGCGACGGCCGGCCGACCACCGCCCGCATGGTGAAGGTGGGGCGGCCATGTTCGATCAGGGTGACGGACTGGCCGGGCAGATTGACCAGGATGGTGGTGTCGGGGATGGAGGCCTGCTGTGCCCGCATCGCCGCGGCGGCGCGGCGCAGCAGCGCCACGGTCTGCGCCGGGGTGCGGTCCATCGCCTGGCGGGTCACCTCGCCGACCTTGCCGTCGGGCTGCAACCCCTCGGCGAGCTGGAAGGCGCGCACGGCAGTCTCGACATCGTCGTTGAAGCTGTCGGTCCATTTGTCGGCGGGCAGGAAGCCCAGCTCGATCAGGCGGCGCGACAGCTTGCCGACGCGGTCGGCCAGCGGCGAGCGCACGGTGATGACCACCGGCGGCGCCGGCTCCACCGGTTCCAGGCCGGGCAGGGTGGGGGCCTGCGCCTGCTGCACGTCGGCAGGAGGCACATCCATCGCCGGAGCCACGCTCTCGACCATGCCGCCGTCGCCCTTCTTGACGACGGCGCCGTAGCCGATGCGGGTGACCGGCGCCTTGGGCGCGTTCTGCACCTCCAGCGCGCGCTGTTCCAGTGCTGTGGCCCAGCCGGCGATCAGCGGCGGCTTGGCGGCGTGCACGGCCTCCTTCGCCGCCGCGGCAAGCGCCGGGCCGCTCAGGACGATGCCGACCAGCCCGCCGACCATGCAGAGGGCGGCGGAGCGGCGGGAGATCGGGCGGCGGATGTCATGCATGGCGACGGGACCGGAACGTGAACGGAAAGGATCGAACGCTGCAACCTTCGACAAGCCTCCCGTGAATCGCAAGCGACATTTGGTGACGACAGCCCTGCTGTTCACACTGTTGCTCCCTTGCATCGCCGTCTCACCCGTCCAGAGATGTTGCCGTTACACGCGCTCATCCACTGGTTGGACGCCGTGGCGGCCGATTTATTCCGAACCTTCGCAAGAGGTAACACCGCGAAGGCGGCCGTGAAGACGGGGTCGTGGCCCTGTATGTGTCATTTGACGTAGATACCGCCTTTCGCATGCGCGGTAGCTTTTCCTTCGACGATGTGGCGAAGCCCCGGAGCAACCGGGGCGCCAACAGGAAGGGGGCAACTTCATGCGGACCAAGCAACTGACGGCGAGCTTCGGGATCAGCGCGCTGGCCGGTCTGGCCATGGGTGCGATGGCATCCTTCGCTATGCCCGCCCAGGCGGCGGACGACACCATCAAGGTGGGCATCCTGCACTCCCTGTCCGGCACGATGGCGATCAGCGAGACGACGCTCAAGGACGTCATGCTGATGCTGATCGACGAGCAGAACAAGAAGGGCGGCCTGCTGGGCAAGAAGCTGGAGCCGGTGGTGGTCGACCCCGCCTCCAACTGGCCGCTGTTCGCCGAGAAGGCGCGCGAGCTGATCAGCAAGGACAAGGTGTCGGCCGTGTTCGGCTGCTGGACCTCGGTCAGCCGCAAGTCGGTGCTGCCGGTGTTCGAGGAACTGAACAACATCCTCTTCTACCCGGTCCAGTATGAGGGCGAGGAGTCCTCCCGCAACGTCTTCTACACCGGCGCCGCCCCGAACCAGCAGGCGATCCCGGCCGTCGACTATCTGATGTCGAAGGAGAAGGTCCAGCGCTGGGTGCTGGCCGGCACCGACTACGTCTATCCGCGCACGACCAACAAGATCCTCGAAGCCTACCTGAAGAGCAAGGGCGTCAAGCCCGAAGACATCATGATCAACTACACGCCGTTCGGTCATTCCGACTGGCAGTCGATCGTGGCAGACATCAAGAAGTTCGGGTCGGCCGGCAAGAAGACCGCCGTCGTCTCCACCATCAACGGCGATGCCAACGTTCCCTTCTACAAGGAACTGGGCAACCAGGGCGTCAAGGCGCAGGACATCCCGGTCGTCGCCTTCTCCGTCGGCGAGGAAGAGCTGGCCGGCATCGACACCAAGCCGCTGCTCGGCCATCTGGCCGCCTGGAACTACTTCCAGTCGGTCGAGACCCCGGCCAATACCGACTTCATCAAGTCGTGGAAGGCCTACACCAAGAACGACAAGCGCGTCACCAACGACCCGATGGAAGCCCACTATATCGGCTTCAACATGTGGGTGAAGGCGGTCGAGGCGGCCGGCACCACCGAGCCGGACAAGGTCATCGACGCCATGGTCGGCGTGGCCGTGCCCAACCTGACCGGCGGCTATTCGGCCATGCTGCCGAACCACCACATCACCAAGCCGGTGCTGATCGGCGAAGTGCAGGAGAACGGCCAGTTCGACGTCGTCTCCAAGACCTCGGGCCTCGTCCCGGGCGACGAGTGGTCGGACTATCTGCCGGACAGCAAGGACCTGATCGCCGATTGGCGCAAGCCGATGTCCTGCGGCAACTTCAACGTGAAGACCGGCAAGTGCGGCGGCAAGGGGTCGTGAGGGCAGCGTTCCCTCTCTGACCTGTCCCTTCTGACCTGAGTGGTTGCGACGCTTGCCCTTTCCCCTTTCCCGCCGGGCGGGGGAGGGGAGAGGGCAAGCGTTTCGCGTTTCCAGCCCCCGCAACGCCCCTGCACCGAAGGACCCCCGATGCGACGCGCTCTCCGCTGGCTGATGGCTGTCTGTGTGGTGGTCGCCACATCGACCGCCGCTTATGCCGCTGACCTCCGCCCGCTTGTCCAGGCCCTGGGCAGCGGTGGCTATTCCGGAACCGAAAAGGCCCTGGCGCAATTGTCGGAGGCCGGCGACCCGGCCGCCGTGCCGGTGATCGAGGCGCTCCAGGCCGGCGACCTCTATGTCCGCAAGTCCGACGGCACCGTGGTCGTCGCCCGCAAGTCCGGCGACGCCTTCACCCTGACCGACCCGCTGACCCGCGCCGCGCTGGGCGATGCGCCGGCCGCCGCGGTCGAGAAGATCCGCATCAACAATTCGCTCCGCCGCGCCATCAGCGCCTCGCTGGGTGCGCTCACCCTGATGAGCCCCGATGCCGGCGTCCGCCGCTCCGCCGCCGACGCGGTGTTCAAGAGCCGCGACGCCTCCGCGCTGGAGACGCTGAGCGCCGCCATCGCCAAGGAGCAGGACAAGGGCGTGCGCGCCGCCATGGAGCAGGCGCGCGCCGCCATCCTGCTGACCGGCGAGGCGGCGTCGAAGATGACCGACGCCGACATCCAGGCGGCGACCGACACGCTGACCGCCCGCGGCGACCGCGACGCGCTGGTCCTGCTGAACATGGTCGCCGGCTCCGGCGCGTCGGACGTCACCAAGAAATTGGCCGCCGCCGCCGTCTCCACCCTGGAGCAGAAGCTGGCCTTCTGGGCCGCCTTGCAGAATCTCTGGTATGGGCTGTCGCTGGGCTCGGTGCTGCTGCTGGCCGCCATCGGGCTGGCCGTCACCTTCGGCGTGATGGGCGTCATCAACATGGCCCATGGCGAGATGGTGATGATCGGCGCCTACACCACCTTCCTGGTGCAGGAGTTCTTCCGCGCCCATGCCCCCGGCCTGTTCGACCTGTCGATCCTGGTGGCGCTGCCCGCCGCCTTCCTCGTGTCCGGCGGCGTCGGCATCATCATCGAGCGCAGCGTGATCCGCTGGCTCTACGGCCGTCCGCTGGAGACGCTGCTCGCCACCTGGGGCCTGTCGCTGGCGCTCCAGCAGGCGGTGCGCAGCATCTTCGGCCCGACCAACCGCGAGGTCGGGGCGCCGAGCTGGATGTCCGGCGCTTTCGAACTGGGCGGCCTGACCATCACCTATGGCCGGCTGTGGATCGTCATCTTCGCCTTCGCCGTCTTCGCGGCGCTGCTGGTGGCGCTGAAGCGCACCTGGTTCGGCCTGTCGATCCGCGCGGTGACGCAGAACCGGCCGATGGCCAACGCCATGGGCATCCGCACTGCGCGGGTCGACGCGCTGACCTTCGGCCTGGGGTCCGGCATCGCCGGGCTGGCCGGGGTGGCGCTGAGCCAGATCGACAATGTCAGCCCGAACCTGGGCCAGGGCTACATCCTCGACAGCTTCATGGTCGTGGTGTTCGGCGGGGTGGGCAACCTGTGGGGCACGCTGGTCGGCGCGCTGACGCTGGGGTCCATGAACAAGTTCCTCGAACCCTATGCCGGGGCGGTGCTGGGCAAGATCCTGGTGCTGATCTTCATCATCCTGTTCATCCAACGGCGTCCGCGCGGCCTGTTCGCGCTGAAGGGCCGCGCGGTGGAGGCCTGATCCGATGCTGCTGCGCTTTTTCCTGATGGGGCTGGACCGCAAGGCCGGGATCGTGCTGACGATCCTCGCCATCCTGGCGGTGGCCGTCCCGGTGATGACGCTGTGGGTGCCGGCGGACTCGCCCTTCCACCTGTCGGTCTTCACCGTCTCGCTGCTGGGCAAATATCTGTGCTTCGCGCTGCTGGCGCTGGCGCTGGATCTGGTGTGGGGCTATTGCGGCATCCTGTCGCTCGGCCATGCCGCCTTCTTCGCGATCGGCGGCTATGCCATGGGCATGTACCTGATGCGGCAGATCGGCCCGCGCGGCGTCTACGGCAACCCGGTGCTGCCCGACTTCATGGTCTTCCTGAACTGGAAGGAGCTGCCCTGGTACTGGTGGGGCTTCGACCAGTTCTGGTTCGCCGCCGTCATGGTGCTGGTGGTGCCGGGGGCGCTGGCCTTCGCCTTCGGCTGGTTCGCCTTCCGCAGCCGCGTCACCGGCGTCTACCTGTCGATCATCACCCAGGCGCTGACCTTCGCCCTGCTGCTGGCCTTCTTCCGCAACGACATGGGCTTCGGCGGCAACAACGGCCTGACCGACTTCAAGGACATCCTCGGCTACGACATCCAGGCCGACACCACCCGCGTCGCCCTGTTCGTGGCGACGGTGGCCGCCCTGGCGCTCTCCTACATGATCGCGTCCGGCGTCATCGCCTCGAAGCTCGGCAAGGTGCTGGTGGCCCTGCGCGACGCCGAGAGCCGCGTCCGCTTCATGGGCTACGACACCGAAAGCTACAAGCTGTTCGCCTGGACGCTGTCGGCCTGCATGGCCGGCGTGGCCGGCGCCCTCTATGTCCCGCAGGTCGGCATCATCAACCCGTCGGAGTTCGCCCCGGCCAGCTCGATCGAGGCAGTGATCTGGGTCGCCGTCGGCGGCCGCGGCACGCTGGCCGGCGCCATCCTCGGCGCGGTGCTGGTCAACATGGGCAAGAGCTATTTCACCGGCGCCCTGCCGGAGCTGTGGCTGTTCGCGCTGGGCGGCCTGTTCGTGGCGGTGACCCTGTTCCTGCCCAAGGGCCTGCTGGGGCTGGGCGCGCAGTTGAAAGCCAAGCTGCCCGGCCGCAAAGCCTCGCCCCTCTCCAACGCCCAACCCGCCGACCAGAAGGGGGCCTGACCCATGAGCGCGGAATCGACCCTTCTCTATCTCGACGGCGTGTCGGTCAGCTTCGACGGTTTCAAGGCGCTGAACAGCCTGTCGCTGGTGATGATGCCCGGCGAGATGCGGGCGATCATCGGTCCCAACGGCGCGGGCAAGACGACGATGATGGACGTCATCACCGGCAAGACCCGTCCCGACACCGGCACCATCCTGTTCGAGGGCGACACCGACCTGACCCGCCTGCGCGAAGCGGCGATCGCCAATCTCGGCATCGGCCGCAAGTTCCAGCGCCCGACCGTGTTCGAGCCGCACACGGTGTGGGACAACCTGGAACTGGCGCTGAAGGCGCCGCGCCGGCCGCTGAAGACGCTGACCTACGCCATCAGCCGCGACGACCGCTCGCGGATCGAGGAGATTCTCGACATCACCCGCCTGTCCGCTTTGCGCAGCCGGCAGGCCGGCAGCCTGTCGCACGGGCAGAAGCAGTGGCTGGAGATCGGCATGCTGCTGGCCCAGGACCCCAAGCTTCTGCTGGTCGACGAGCCGGTGGCCGGCATGACCGACGCCGAGACCGAACAGACCGCCGAACTGCTGTGCAGCATCGCCGGCAAGCATTCGGTGATCGTGGTGGAGCATGACATGAGCTTCGTCCGCGCGCTGGGCGTGAAGGTCACGGTGCTGGCCGAGGGCTCGGTCCTGGCCGAAGGCTCGCTGGACGCGGTCAGCGCCAACCAGCAGGTCATCGACACCTATCTCGGCCGCTGACGGGAGATCCCATGATGTTGGACGTTCGCTCTCTCGATCTGCATTACGGCGCCGCACAGGCCCTGCGCGGCGTTTCCATGAAGGCCGAAATCGGCAAGGTCACCTGTCTGGTCGGTCGCAACGGCGTCGGCAAGTCCAGCCTGCTGCGCGCCATCGTCGGGCTGAAGCCGGTCTCCGGCGGCTCCATCGGCTGGGACGGCGCCGACGTGACGAAGATGGCGCCGGCCGACCGGGCGCGCCGCGGCATCGCCTATGTGCCGCAGGGCCGCGAGATCTTCCCGCTGCTGACGGTGCGGGAAAACCTGCTGACCGGCTACGCCCCGCTGCCGCGCGCCCAGCGTTCGATCCCCGACGAGGTGTTCGAGCTGTTCCCGGTGCTGAAATCCATGCTGGAGCGCCGCGGCGGCGACCTGTCGGGCGGCCAGCAGCAGCAGCTCGCCATCGGCCGCGCCCTGGTGACCCGCCCGCGCCTGCTGGTGCTGGACGAGCCGACCGAGGGCATCCAGCCGTCGATCATCAAGGACATCGGCCGCGCCATCTCCTATCTGCGTGACAAGGGCACCATGGCGATCCTGCTGGTGGAGCAGTATTTCGACTTCGCCCGCGACCTTGCCGACGACTGGGTGGTGATGGAGCGCGGCGAGGTGATGCTGTCCGGCCCGCGCAGCGGCCTGGACGAGCAGGAGGTGCGCAGATATCTGACGGTATAACACCGATGGCGGCGCCTCTCGCCCGGTGATCTGCGGAATATCTGCCTTCCCATTGCGTCCTTGGTCCATCTGGTCCGCCGTCCGGCGGGCCGGGTTTCTAGGGAGGAAACGCGCAATGATGTCCGCACTCCGTATCACCGCTGTCGCCCTGGGGCTGGGCGCCGTCCTGTCCGGCGCTCCGGCCTTCGCCCAGGACAAGGAACCGGCCATGACGGGGAAGACCGCGATGGGCCCTGTCCTGACCGATGCGAAGGGCATGACGCTCTACGTCTTCGACAAGGACGGTGCCGGCAAGTCGGCCTGCAACGGGCCCTGCGCGACGAACTGGCCACCGCTGATGGCATCCGCCTCCGCCAAGCCTATGGGCAAATACAGCGTCGTCACCCGCGACGACGGCAGCCGGCAATGGGCCTACAATGGCAAGCCGCTTTACACGTGGGCCAAGGATGCGAAGCCCGGCGACACCACGGGCGACGGCGTGAACAACGTCTGGCACGTGGCGAAACCGTAAGCTTTTTGTTGTGGCGGCGTGGTGACGACTGTCGTTCGGCACCACGGCGCCGCATTCGCCGGGAGTATGCTTATCCGGTCGAGGTAATGCGCAAACGTCGACTTCGCAGGCGGCGCTCTTTAAAGGTCGTTAAGGATCGAAACCGCATGATGGCCTCACCGTCATCTTGCTCATGGAGCAGCAGGCCATGTCGATCTACAACGCCACTTCGTTCGAAGCCGCCCCCTCCGCCGAGCCGAAGGTCCGCAAGATGACCGGCCTGCCGCGTCTGGCCGTCTGGGCGGTGATGATCGGCACGCCGTGGGTGGTGATCGTGGAAGCGGTGCGCCTGATCTTTTAAAGAACCGGCGCACCCTCTCTTCACACCATTATTGGGCCGGCGCCACCCAGGGTTCCAGCGCGCCGATCTTCTTGGCCCGCTTCTCGTCCGCAGACAGTTTGAAATTGTGACCGTAGGGCGCGCTCTCGAACGAGCCGTAGCCGGGATTGGCCAGCATCAGCCAGTCGCGCCCGAAATGCTCCTTCACCGCTTCGAACGCCTTCAGGCGGTCCGCCTCGCTGCCGTTGTAGGCATCGCTGAAATCGCCGAAATTGTCGCCGAACAGCAGGATGATCCGGTAATCCTTGGCGATGTAGGCACGCCGCGTGCCCTTCGCGGATCCCCAGTCCGGCTTTTCCTTGGACATCAGGAAGGTGTCGACGTTGCCGCCCATCGGGAAGCCCAGCGCCTGCGCGTTGCGGCGGGTCGGTTCCTCCTGGTCGGCGTTGCGGTTGGTGACGTAGAAGACCTTCACACCCTTCGATTCGGCGTACTGGGTGAACTCCACGGCGCCCGGAACCGCCGTCGCCTTCTCCGCCTTCACCCAGGCATCCCAGGTCTTGGGCGAGAACTCGCCGTTGGTGGTGACCAGCCCGGCCTGATAGGCGGAGTTGTCCATCGCCGTCTCGTCCAGGTCCAGCACCACGGCCGGCGGCAGGTCCTGGTAATTGCCGGTCTGCTCGGTCGCCGCGGTCCAGTTCCTGTCGGCCAGCGCCTTGTCCAGCTGGATCCTGCCCAGCGCATAGACCGCCAGCGCGTTCGCCTTGTATTCGACCGAGCGCTGCATCCACAGCTCGGCGTTCAGCAGATCGCTTTGCGGCACCGGATCCGCCGCCAAGGCAGGCCCGGCCAGAAGGGAGAGGGCAACCGCACCGGACAGCAGCGACCAGCGCCCGGAACAGGCGGAATTGCTCATCGACATACCCATCCATCAAGTGTCATGGAACTGTCATCGAAGCACAGATCCCGGCGCTTGGCGATGGCCCAGTGACGCTTGCGTCACCATGATTGGATACGCTTGCGTCATGCCGTCCTGCGGCACGTCTCAGGCCGGCTGGGGAATGGCGCTCTGCGGCATCGGGGTCAGCCCTGGGATCGCCTCCACCCGCTCCAGCCAGCGGCGGACGGCCGGATAGGGATCGAGCGGGATGCGGCCTTCCGGGGCGCGGGCGACATAGGCGTAGCAGGCGATGTCCGCGATGGTCGGCCTTGCCGCCGCCAGCCAGTCGCGGCCGTCCAGATAGCTGTTCATGAAGCGCAGGACGCGCTCCGCGACCCTCTGGGCGTCGGTCAGCGAGCCGGCCCCGCCCCACAGCGTCAGGATGCGCGCCAGGGCCGGTCCGAAGCGCAGGTCGCCGGCGGCAATCGACAGCCAGCGCTGCACCTGCGCCGTCTCTTCCGGCGCCTTCGGGTTCCACAGGCCGGAACCGTCGTAGCGGTCAGCAAGATAGACCAGAATGGCGACGGAGTCCGGCAGGACGAGATCACCGTCGACCAGCACCGGGATCTGCCCGAAGGGATTGAGGGCGAGGAAGCTGTCCGACCGCCGCACCTCCGCATTCGCTTCGACATAGCGGTATGGCAGGCCGAGGATGTTCAGGAAGGCTTCCACCCGGTGGGCATGCCCCGACAGCGGCGTGCCATAGAGCGTGATGGCGGGGTCGGTGCTGATGCTCATGGAAGGGCTCCTCTCTTCGGTCGATCGTGGATGCCGACAGCCAACCACTTGCGTCATTCAGCAGGAACGCGCTTTCATCGAAAGGTTCTCTTTCAGGAATTGGAACAATCTTGGACCGGCTGGACGAACTGGCGACCTTCGTCGCGATCCTGGAGGCCGGCAGCCTTGCCGGCGCGGCCAAGCGGCTGCGGCGGTCGGCCCCCGCCGTCACCCGGGCGCTGTCGGGGCTGGAGGAGCGGCTCGGCTTGCGGCTGATCGAGCGGACCACCCGCAACCTCGCTCCGACCGATGCCGGCCGGCGGCTGGCCGAGCAGGCGCGCCGGCTGCTGGCCGACTATGACGAGGCGCTGGCCGCCACCGGCACCGACCGGCCGCTACGCGGGCGGCTGCGCGTCACCGCACCGGTGATGTTCGGGCGCAAGCATGTGACGCCGCTGGTCCTCGACTTCATGCGGGCGTTCCCCGACATCCGGGTCGAGCTGGTGCTGTCCGACGGCAACCTTGACCTGATCGAGGAGGAACTGGACGTGGCGATCCGCATCGGCCCGCTGCCCGACTCCGGCCTCGTCGCCCGGCGGGTGGGGCAGGTCGGGCGCTATCTGGTCGCCAGCCCCGGCTATCTGGCGCGGCGCGGCTCGCCGTCGATGCTGGAGGATCTGTCCCGCCACGACCTCATCCTGGCCACCGCCCGGCCCGGCCCGCCGGACTGGCGCTTTCTGGTCGAGGGGCGGGAGCGGGTGTTGCGGGTCACCCCGAAGCTGGCGGTCAGCCACATCGAACCGGCCCTGCTCGCCGCGCGCGACGGGCACGGCATCGCCCGCCCGCTCTCCTATCAGGCGGCCGACGACCTCGCCGCCGGCACCCTGCTGCGGCTGATGCCGGACACCGAGCCGGTGCCGATCCCGGTCCATGTCGTGGTGCCGACGGCAAGGCTGATGCCCGGCCGGGTGCGCGTCTTCCTCGACCATGCGGTGCAGGGGCTGTCGGCGCTGGAGGTTCTGCGCGCCTGACCGGGGAGCGGGCCGGATGCGGGAAAAATCGTTCGCATCGCCACGCACCAGCGCAACGATCCACTGCGAATCCCGCCTCGAACGGCATTTTCCGGCCGTACATTCGCCGCCTCCGGCGGCATACTGGTGCACTCCCGCTGTGGAGTGCCGGCCGGCAGGCCGGCCATGGCGAAGAACGATACAAAACGACCAACGACAGGGGTTCAGGATGAGGGCATTTCTCACGGCGGCTGCGATGCTTGTCACGACCGCCACCGCTACCATTACCGCGGTTCCGACGGCCTGGGCCGGCGACAGCGTGCTTCAGGCGATCAGGCAGGCCGGTGTCGTCCGGGTCGGGACGACCGGCGATTACAAGCCCTTCAGCTACAAGGGCGCCGATGGCGCCCTGGTGGGTGCCGACATCGAGATGGCGAAGGAACTGGCCTCGACGCTGGGCGTCCGGGTGGAGTTCGTGCAGACCAGCTGGAAGACGCTGATGGACGACTTCAAGGCCGAGAAGTTCGACATCGCGCTGGGCGGCATCACCGTCAATCCCGACCGCGCCGCCGTCGGCGACTTCTCCGTCCCCAACGTCAGCGACGGCAAGCGCCCGATCGCGCGCTGCGCCGACAAGGAGAAGTTCACGACCGTCGAGAAGATTGACCAGCCCACCACCCGCGTCGTCGTCAACCCCGGCGGGACCAACGAGAAATTCGCCCGCGCCAATTTCACCAAGGCGCCGATCGAGGTCTGGCCCGACAACAAGACCATCCATGCGCAGATCGCCGCCGACAAGGCCGACGTCATGGTCACCGACGGCATCGAAGTCGACATGCAGGCGAAGCTGAACCCCGGCGTTCTCTGCGCCGTTCCGGTCGCCGCGCCCTTCACCCATTTCGAGAACGCCTATCTGCTGCGCAAGGATCCGGAGCTGAAGCAGGCCGTCGACGCCTGGATGACCAAGGCGCTGTCCAGCGGCCTGTGGAAAGCCAAGCTCGACGCCGCCATGCAGTAAGCGGCCATGCAGTAAGCAACCTAGGGCTCACGGGCGACGCGGATGCCGTAGGCGGCATAGCCGCTCTCCGCCGCGTCGACCCGCCGCACGGCCGAACGGACATAGCGCGGGTTGCTGTGCCATGACCCGCCGCGCATCACCCGGCCGGAGCAGGTCTCTCCGGCCTGACTGTCCGGCGCGCAGTCCTCCACCCACTGCCAGACATTGCCCAGCATGTCGTACAGGCCGAAAGCATTGGCGTGGTAGCTGCCGACCGGCGAGGTGAACAGGGCGCCGTCGCGGCAGTTCGCCACCTCCCAGTCGGTGAAGCGGTCCTTGGCGGTCAGGTCGGCGCCGTTCGCCGCGTCGCAGCCCCTGGCGGGATCATCCCCCCACCAGCGGGCGGTCCGGGTGCCGGCGCGGGCGGCATATTCCCACTCCGCCCCGGTCAGCAGGCGATAGGTCTTGCCGGTCCGCCGGCTGAGCCAGTCCACATAGGCCTTGGCGTCGTACCAGCTGACGCAGACCGCCGGGTCTTCGTTCGTCTGCTCGAAGCCCGGCCGGCGCCAGGAGAAGTGCCAGCGCGGCAGCAGCTCCGTCTCTCCGGCATAGCCGCGGCAAACCGTTTGCGGCCGGTAGCCGCTGTCTTCGATGAAGCGGGCATATTCGCCGCGCGTCACCGGATATTTGCCGACGGCGATCGGCTGCGGGATCGACACCGGGCGTTGCGGCGGCTCGTCGGGGAAGCGTTCCGTCTCCGTTGCCGGGGAACCCTGAAGATAGCTGCCGGCGGGGATCGTCACCAGGACCGGGGCGTCGGGATGGTCCCAGGTCTCGCGTGCCGTACTGCGCCCCTGCCAGACATGGAAGTCCACCAGCCGTTCCCGGCGCCAGCCGGTCAGATCCTCCGGTTCGGCCCGGCGCCAGCCGGCCAGGGCCGCCAGCACAAGGATCAGGACGACGACCGCCCCCACGGAGCCGGGCAGGGTGACGGTCATGGCGTGGATGTCTCTTGCTGGTGTGCGGGTGCGGATCATGCCGCCATTTCCCCGCAGCAATCCGCATCCGGCAATCGCGCGTCCGTGTCCCGGTCGGGGCACTTCCAGACGGTGCCGGAACACCGCGGCCGGAGCTTTGCCCCTTTGAATTATGGCGCAAGCGGTAGGCGTCGAAGACGGTGTCCCGCTGTTGGTGCGGGCAGACGTTCAACGGAGCGTTGATACCACAGGAGACACACATGGCTGCCTATCCCGCGGACCTCACGCGCGCGCTGTTCGTCACCGGCCTGCGCAATGCCCATGCGGTGGAACAGCAGGCGCTGGCCCTGATGGACCGCCAGCTGGACCGTCTGGTGAATTATCCGGAGGTTTCCGACCATCTGCGCATGCACCGCGGCGAGACCGAGGCCCAGATCACCCGCCTGGAGCAGATCCTCGACCAGCTTCAGGAAAGCCATTCCGGACTGAAGGACACCGCCCTGTCGATCATGGGCAATCTGGCCGCGCTCGGCCACAGTTTCGCCGAGGACGAGATCCTCAAGAACTCCTTCGCCAACTATGCCTTCGAGAATTTCGAGGTGGCGAGCTACCGGTCGCTGCTGACCGTGGCGGATGCCGGCAACTTCGCCTTCGCGACGCCGCTGCTGCAGACCTCGCTGCGCGAGGAGGAGGCGATGGCCGCCTGGGTGATCGAGAATGTGCCGACGCTGACGCTGAAGTACCTGTCGCTGAAGGCCAGCGACCAGACCGCCGGCCGCTGACGCCGGGCCGCCATCCAGGGTAAAAGGCCGGGGAGACAGGTTCCTCCCCGGCCTTTTCCCTGTTCATTCCTGGTTCATTCCTGCGGACGGAACGGAGATCAGACGTCGTAGATCGGGCCGGGGGTCTTCCTGTTGGCGCCGCCGGCCTTTTCCTCCGACTTCTCCGTCAGGGTCTTGTCGCGGTCCTGGTCGGTGCCGGCGGTGCCGGTTCCTGCGCTCGGCGGCTTGCCGCCCTTGGCCGTGTCGGCCTGCGGTTTTCCCTGCTTGGACGCATCAGTCATCGTGGTCGCTCCCGGTTGTGACGATGCCTTTCCAACAGCGGAAGGCTGTCGCCGTTGCTGGGATTGCCGATAATCCGCCGCCTGCCATGGCTACGCTGCAATGCAGCATCCCCGTTCCGTCCGGATTTTGCCCGGTGACGAACCGGGGGGCTTTGCCGTAAGAAACTGGGCGGGTTTCAAAACGGATGGTTCGCCCGTGCTCCGATCGGTCTCTCTCTGCCTGTTCATCGCCGCGGCCGGCGGTCTTGCGGGCTGCACCTCCGACTATTCTCCCAATACCTACGCCTCCAGCGCGGTCCAGCAGGCCAACAAGGTCGAGCCGGGAATCGTCGTCGGCTTCCGTCAGGTGGCGATCAGCGCCAACGGCACCGTCGGCGCCGTCAGCGGTGGTGCTGCCGGCGGCATCCTGGGCGCGCAGGTCGGCAGCGGCGGCATGAACGCGGCGCTCGGCACAGTGGGTGGTACGGCGATCGGCGGCCTGCTGGGCACGGCGATGGAGCATATCGCCGGCGACACCAACGGCTGGGAATACATCGTCCGCAAATCGAACGGCGAGCTGCTGTCGCTGACCCAGAAGGAGCCGCAGCCGCTGCCCATCGGCCAGAAGGTCCTGGTCATCACCGGCAGCCAGGCCCGCATCGTCCCCGACTATTCCACCCCTGCCGATCCCGAACCCGCCAAGGCCGAATCGACGAAGGCCGACGCCGCCAAGGCCGACGCCCCGAAGCCGGAAACCCCGAAACCCGAGACGCCGAAATCGGACATTCAGGCGGTGCCGCTCGCTCCGCCCGCCGCACCTGCTCCGGCCGAGCAGTCCGCCGCCGGTGCGGCGCAGCCCGCCAGCGGCGGCGGCCCGGTCCGTCTGACTGCTCCGACCGACAACCTCCCGGCCGACAATCCTCCCGCCGCCGCGTCCGCGACGGCGCCGGAGCCGGCAAGCCCGGCTCCGGCAGAGCAGAAGCCCGCCGAGTAGCACCATACTTGTCCGAATGGACGGGATGGCGCACAGTCCGGTGATCAAACCGAGATCACCGACAGAGGCTCCATGTCCGCCGTCGACAAGCCTGCCGCCACTCCCGTTCCCGCCATGACAAAGGAGGAGCTGGAGGATCTGATCCGTGAGGGGGTTCCCCTCGTCGGAAATTTCGGCGTCCTGGTCGAAAGCCTGGGGGCCGGCACGATTCGCCTGCGCCTGCCTTACAAGGACGATTTCGTCCGCCCCGGCGGCACCGTCACCGGCCCGGCGATGTTCGGGCTGGCCGACGTGGCGCTCTACGGCGCGGTGCTGAGCCTGATCGGCCGGGTCGAACTGGCGGTGACCACCAGCATGACCATCAACTTCCTGCGCCGCCCGCCGCCGGTCGCCATCATCGCCGAAGCGCGCGTCCTCAAGCTGGGGAAGCGGCTGGCCTATGGCGAGATCCTGCTGTTCTCCGAAGGCGATCCGGAACCGGTCGCCCATGTCACCGGCACCTACTCGATCCCTCCGCACGACCCCGTCACGGTTGCGGTATCTCATTACCGTACTGGCGAAGGGTCATAAAAAAGCGTTTCAGATCAATGGGTTTGCGATCGCGGTATCAAATTACCGCGCCCGGAAACCATTGATAATAAACGATAATTTTTCCGTTGACAGAGCCCTGCCTTGCCCCGTAGAAAGCCGTCCGCTTCGGCGCCCCGGTATCGGCGGCCAGCCGATCCGTATTCGAAGAAACGAGTGTGGCGATGAAGACCTTCAATCTGAAGCCGACCGAGATCGAGAAGAAGTGGTACGTCGTCGACGCCGACGGCCTCGTTCTCGGGCGGCTTGCCAGCATCCTGGCGAACATCCTGCGTGGCAAGAACAAGCCGACCTACACCCCGCACATGGATTGCGGCGACCATGTCGTCGTGATCAATGCGGAGAAGGTGAAGCTGACCGGCAACAAGCGCGACGCCGACATCTTCTACTGGCACACCGGCTATCCGGGCGGGATCAAGGGCCGTTCCAAGGGCCAGATCCTGGACGGCAAGTATCCGGAGCGTGTGATCGAGAAGGCCGTGGAGCGCATGGTTCCGCGCGGTCCGCTCGGCCGCCAGCAGATGACCCACCTCAAGGTCTACAAGGGTGCCACGCATCCGCACGATGCGCAGCAGCCGGTCGCCCTCGACATCGGCGCCCTGAACCCGAAGAATAAGCGGAGCGCGTAAGCATGGCTCAGGTCACCACCACCCTCTCCAGCCTGAAGGAACTGACGGGCGCTGCCGCCACCGCGACCGTCACCGAGGAGCTCGCCGCTCCGAAGCTGGACGCCCAGGGCCGCGCCTATGCCACCGGCAAGCGCAAGGACGCCGTCGCCCGCGTGTGGATCAAGCCGGGCACCGGCAAGGTCACCGTGAACGGCCGCGACCAGTCGGTCTATTTCGCCCGTCCGGTTCTGCGCATGATGATCGCCCAGCCGTTCGGCGTGACCGAGCGTTCGGAGCAGTTCGACGTCGTCGCCACCGTCGCCGGCGGTGGTCTGTCGGGCCAGGCCGGTGCCGTCCGTCACGGCATCTCCAAGGCGCTGACCTACTTCGAGCCGGCCCTGCGCCCGCCGTTGAAGGCCGCCGGCTTCCTGACCCGCGACGCCCGTACGGTCGAGCGTAAGAAGTACGGCCGCGCCAAGGCCCGCCGCAGCTTCCAGTTCTCGAAGCGCTAATCCCTACACGGGCCCGCGGCTTTACGGTACAAGCGAGGGGCGTCCCGAAAGGGGCGCCCCTTTCTTTTTGCGCTGTCATCACGCTTTCGCTTATCCCGGATACAGGTTTCACCCGTCTTCAGATCGTCTTCAGCGAAGGACATTGCCTCCATGGCCTCGATCAGCACTCCCGGCGGTTCGAAAATCCGCGTCGGCATCCTGGGCGCTTCCGGTTATACCGGCGCCGAACTGGTGCGCATGCTGCTGCGCCACCCGAACGTGGAGATCGCCGCGCTGACCGCCGAACGACAGGCCGGCAAGCCGATGGCGGAGGTGTTCCCGCATCTGGGCGGCTATGGCCTGCCCGATCTGGTGAAGATCGACGATCTGAAGTGGGACAACCTGGACTTCGTCTTCTGCGCCCTGCCGCACGGCACGACGCAGGAGGTGATCGCCGGCCTGCCCAGCGGGCTGAAGGTGGTCGACCTGTCCGCCGATTTCCGGCTGACCGACCCGGCCGAATACGCCACCTGGTACGGGCATGAGCACCGCGCCGTCGACCTGCAGAAGGAGGTCGCCTACGGCCTGACCGAGTTCAACCGCCAGGGCGTGCGCAAGGCGCGGGTGGTGGCCAACCCGGGCTGCTACCCGACCTGCTCGCTGCTGCCGCTGCTGCCGCTGCTGCTGGAAAACCAGATCGAGTCCGGCGGCATCGTCATCGACGCCAAGTCCGGTGTGTCCGGCGCCGGCCGCGACGCCAAGCAGGCCAACCTGTTCACCGAGGTGTCGGAAGGCTTCAATGCCTATGGCGTCGGCCATCACCGCCACATGCCGGAGATCGAGCAGGAGCTGCGGCTGGCCGCCGGCCGTCCGGTCACCGTCTCCTTCACCCCGCATCTGGTGCCGATGAACCGCGGCATGATGGCGACCATCTATGTCCGCATGGCCGACGGCGTCACCGCCGACGACCTGCGGGCGACCCTGGCGGCCCGCTATGCCGACGAGCCCTTCGTCGGCGTCACGTCCGCCGGCGTGGTGCCGGCGACGCGCCATGTCCGCGCGTCGAACCACAGCCTGATCGGCGTGGTCGCCGACCGCGCTCCGCGCAGCGCCATCATCGTGTCGGTGATCGACAATCTGGTGAAGGGCGCGTCGGGTCAGGCGATCCAGAACATGAACGTCATGATGGGGCTGGGCGAGACGACCGGCATCGATCAGGCGCCGCTTTTCCCGTAATCGGATACCGCAAAAGGACAGGCAGGGGGCTGTGACAGCGTTGTGGCCCCCTGTCCGCACTGTTGCACGGAGGCACCAATCGGGATTTGCTTTGGCCTGTCAATGCGAAATCAGGTGGTGCCTTAAGCCTTACGGTGCTTCAATCCGGCCCGTCATGCACGATTTCGGTACGACCTGATGACCGGCCTTGTCCGCGCCTTCAACGGCATCCTGCCCACCGTCGACCCGACCGCGTTCATCGCGGAAACGGCGGCGGTGATCGGTGATGTCGTGATCGGGGCGAACAGCAGCATCTGGTACGGCTGCACCGTGCGCGGAGACATCAACGAGATCCGAATCGGCGCTCGCACCAACATTCAGGACGGCACCGTGATCCACGTGGCCGCTGAAGGGCAGGGCACCTACATCGGTGACGACATCACCGTCGGCCATATGGCGATGCTGCACGCCTGCACGCTGGAAGACGGCTGCTTCATCGGCATGAAGGCCTGCATCCTGGATGGGGCCCATGTCGAGTCGCGGGCGATGGTCGCCGCCGGTGCTCTGGTGACCCCTGGAAAACGGGTGACGTCCGGATTCTTGTGGGCCGGCAGCCCTGCTAGACCGGTTCGCGAGTTGACGGAACGCGATCTCGCGGTTTTTCCGGTTATCGGCCACCGTTACACGGATTTGGCGGAAACCTACCGGAAAAGCTGCTATGGAAGTGGAGCATAGGTCCAAGAACAGGTACGGTTCGGCCAATCGGCTGAGGTGCTGGAACATCATCCGGCACCACATGTTGGGAAGGTCGTCGCCGCGCTTGAACATGGGCGGATGCTTCGATTGATACGTTCATCCCCCGCAGGCACTCTGATGGGGAAGGGTTCTGGAAGGGAGTGAAGACAATGAAGACTATTGTTCGCGCGGGTCTGGCTGCCGTTCCGGCCGCCATCGTCGCTTTCGGTCTGTCGGCGGCCGCCAATGCCCAGGACGCGAGCCTGGTCGGCAAGGGCACCCAGTGGTGCAACCCGGTCATCGGCTGGACCGGTCAGGTGTCGGAAGGCGTCGCCGCCCGCACCGCTGATGGCGGCTACGTCATCCATCAGGGCAGCTATCCGTGCCCGCCGGCCGCTGCCGCTCCGGCTCCGGCCGCCGTCGCCGCGGTCCAGAGCGAATATCTGGTGTTCTTCGACTGGGATAAGTCGAACATCACCCCGGCCGCCGATCGCGTGATCGGTGACGCGGTGTCGGCCATCCTGAAGAACGGTGGCGCCAAGATCCACGTCGTCGGCCACACCGACACGTCGGGTTCGCCGGCCTACAACCAGAAGCTGTCGGTCCGTCGTGCCGACGCGGTCAAGAAGGCCCTGGTCGCCAAGGGCATCCAGGCTGCCAACATCACGACCGAAGGCAAGGGCGAGAGCCAGCTGCTGGTCCAGACCGGTCCGAACGTCCGCGAGCCGTCCAACCGTCGTGCGCAGATCCTGCCGCGCCTGCTGAACGCTCCGTCGTCCTAAGGACGGTTGGCAGGGGGCCGTTCCGGGGGTTTCGGAACGGCCTTCCCGCCTGCGGGAGAAACCGCAGGAAAAAGGCCGCGCCGGGCTTCCCGGTCGCGGCCTTTTTCCGTTTGAGCCTGCCGTTCGGCCGTCCGCCGGCTTATTTCTGGCGGGCGATCTGGGCCGGGTCCTGTTCCGGCTCCCCCGCGATCAGCCGCAAGGGCACCACGCCCGCCCACACCGGGTGGTCCATATCCTCCGGATCGTCGCCGGGCGGGCCGGAGCGGCGCTTGGCCGACGCCTCGGCGATGGGAAAGGCCAGAACGCTGGTCGCTTTCAGTTCCTGCGTGTTGGGCGCCCGCACCTTGGCGCTGCGGCCGGGCTCGATCTTCTCCATCAGCGCGTCGAGCGCCGCCCGCTTCTCCGCCTCCTCCGACACCAGCCGCGGCCGGCCGAACAGCATGACCGAGCGGTAGTTGACGGAGTGATGGAAGGCCGACCGTGCCAGCACCCAGCCGTCGATCAGCGACAGCGTGATGCAGGCCTCGCCCCCCTCCTGCAAACGCCGGATCATCCGGCTGGAGGAGGCGCCATGGATCATCAGCTCGTCCCCCACCCGCCAGGGAATGGTCGGGATCACCATGGGGGAGGGTGTGTCATGGCCCTTGATGGCATCGTCGACGAAGCCGACGTGGCAGATCGGCGCCTCGTCGATGATCGCGTGGATCAGGGCGACGTCATGGCTGCCGCGGTCACCCAGCCGCACCGGCCGGGTGCGCGGGGTCTGGGGCAGGGGGGCCGGGGAATCGGTGGCGGAGGACTCGACGAGAAGGCTGGTCATGGTCGTACTCAGGGCCGGACTGTTGCGATGCCCCAGAATGGCCGGCAGAATGGCTCCTTCGAAAGGTCCGGAATGCTGATTCCATAGGGACCAATTTCCCTGACTCCTCGCGAGGATCGCCATGGCCCGTTCGGCCCGTCCGGTTCTATCCAGCCTGGGGCCGGTGGCGCTCGACCGTGCCGGGGCGGAACCGCTGCACCGCCAGCTCTACCGCGCCCTGCGTCAGGCGGTGCTGGACGGCCGTCTGCGCCCGGGGGAACGGCTGCCGCCCAGCCGGGCGCTCGCCACCGAGTGGGTGCTGTCGCGCAACACGGTGGTCACCGCCTATGACACGCTGCTGGCGGAGGGCTACGTCACCGGCCGGGTCGGTGCCGGCACCTTCGTCGCCACCTCCCTGCCCGATGCGGCGCCCGGCGGTAGCGCAGGCCGCGACGAGGCCCGGCGCGGCGTCGGCCTGTCCGCCCGCGGCCGGGCGCTGGCCGAGGCGCCGTCCATCACCCGCGACCGGGTGGGCCGGCCCTTCGCGCTCGGCACGCCGGACCTCGGCGCCTTTCCCTTCGCCCTGTGGGCGCAGCTGCTCGGCCGCTGCTGGCGCCAGGGCGGACGGGTGCTGGCGACGGAGCCGGACCCGCTGGGTCATGTTCCCCTGCGCACGGAGATCGCCGCCTATCTGCGCGCCGTCCGTGCCGTGCGCTGCGAGCCGGAACAGGTCGTCATCGTCTCCGGCGCGCAGCAGGGATTGGCGCTGATGGCGCAGCTGCTGCTCGACTCCGGCGACGAGGCCTGGGTGGAGGAACCCGGCTGGCCCGGCAACCGCGCCGCCCTGCTGGGCGCCGGGGCGCGGCTGGTCCCGGTGCCGGTGGACGGGGAGGGGATCGACGTCGCCGCCGGCATGGCCCGCGGGGCCGATGCCCGACTGGCCCTGGTCACCCCCTCCCACCAGTTCCCTCTGGGCGTGACCATGAGCCTGGCGCGCCGGCTGCGCCTGCTCGACTGGGCGGCGGCGCGCGACGCCTGGATCGTCGAGGACGATTATGACAGCGAGTTCCGCTATGCCGGCCCGCCGCTGGCCGCCCTCCAGGGTCTGGACGGCGCCGGCCGGGTCATCTATGTCGGCAGCTTCAGCAAGGTGATGTTCCCGGCCCTGCGGCTCGGCTATGTCGTGGTGCCGCCCGATCTGGTCGAGCCGGTGCGCGCCGCGCGCCGCCATTTCGACGGGGGGACCAGCGTGGTGCCGCAGGCGGCCCTGCACCGCTTCCTGGCCGACGGCCATTTCGCCTCGCACCTGCGGGCCATGCGCTCCCTCTACGCCGTCAAGCGCACCGCCATCCTGGCGTCGCTCGCCAATGCCTTCGCCGGCTTCGCCACCGCCGAGCCCGGGGAAGCCGGCATGCATGTCCTGCTCCGCCTGCCGCCGGACTGTCCCGACCAGCTTCTTGCCGAACGAGCCGCCCGCATCGGCCTGACCACGCCGCCCCTGTCCACCTATTACCGCACCGACGGCGGGAGCGCCGGCAACGGCCTGCTGCTGGGCTTCGCCGCCCACGACCCGGCGGCGCTCGACCGCGCGGTGCGGGATCTGGCGCGGCTGGCCACCGGGTAAGGTCAGCTTTACGGGAGGTATTGGCTCTCCGGCACGCGGATGTAGCCCTTGATGCTCTCGTCCGGTGTCCGCACGCAGATTTGAACGTGCGTTTTGGACATGATCATCGAGTTCTCGAAGACCGGAGGCTCCTCTTGGTAGAGCCCCCGTACGGTGTTGAATGGCTGGAGCGCTTCCGGCTGGTTGGTGGCCCGGTAATCGTGTAGTGCGTTGATCACCGCACAATCGAGGGCATGGGATGGTCCCCGCGTGGTGCGTCGGTTCTCCGGCAGAGGCTTGCCTGCCATCTCGCAGATCCGGACCAAACTCCCGCAGGCCGGCTTCAGAAGGTCGAGGGGGCCGCGCGACATCAGGTCAAGACAATAGCCGAGGTGAATGACCGCGCCGATGACGAAGGCTTCACCCGGGCCGTAGCGGTCGAGCGCCCATTCGTATCCCCGCCGCGGGTCGGCTTCCCAGAAATAAACCCCTGACCCGAGCCAATCCCATTTGTTCCTGCTGTCCAGCAGATGGGGAACCTTTCCGGCGAGAATATCCTCGCCCACCGTCCTTCGACATCCGTGATAGCCAAGAACGAATGGGTTGGAGAGTTCGGTCATTGGGCAGGATCAGTCCGCGTCTCCCCGATGGCTCGCTGGAGGCGCCGAGATCCGTTCGAGAAACCGGCGGGCGGCTTCCGGCGATTCCAGCGCACGTTCCGTTGCTTGCCGGATCGCCTCCTTCATCGCCTTCAAATCCTCGTCGGTCATCGCCGTACCCCTGTTGAAGGTCGCCATCTCGAATTCTCCCCGCAGGTTACATCGGGAAACCAACCAGTGCCTGCGATCAAAATAGCATGGAACCGCAAGAACGGGAGTGGCGACCGCTAAACTCCTTCCGCAACCCGCTCCACCGCCGGCACTTCCCACGCCGGGTAGCGCAGGCTCAGTTGATGCGTGCGGTCCTGCATGTCCAGGACCGGGCGCAGCACCGACGGGTCGGCGCGCATGGCGTCCTCGCCCGCCATGTGGACGATGCCCAGCCGGCGGTTGGGCAGGTAATACTCCACCAGTTCCCGCCGCTCCGGGTCGAAGCGCCAGGGACCGATGTAGTTGCACCATTCCGGCAGAAGCTCGACCGGCAGCCCGTCGAGATAGATCGCGCCGGCCATCGCCAGCTGGTCGGAGGTGAACAGGCGGCCTTTGCGCAGGACCCGCTTCTGCCAGCGCTGGAACGCCTCCCAATGGGGCGCGTCGGACTTCAGCGCATAGGCGCCGGCATTCAGGGTCGGGCGGGTCGCCAGCGCCCGGCATTCCGCCGTGGTCAGGCCGGCGCGGCTGGAGTTCTTGTAGAGGATGGAGCGCACCCGGGCGAAGCGGCCGAACAGCCAGTCCAGCCGCAGCTCCGTCTCCGAGAAGCGGCCGAACTGGGCGACGATGGCGAAGCGGTTCAGCGCCGCTCCCCGCCGCAGCATCTCCACCGCCTCCCAATCCTGCACCCAGGCATCGGCGTCGATCCAGATCACCGTGTCGTAGCCGGGGAAGTAGGTGGGCAGGTGCAGCTTGGCGAGGTTGGCCTTCAGGTGGATGCGGTTGCGCAGCTTGTGCGCCGGAATGCTGACCGGCCATGGCGGCGTCACCACCGCGGCGCCCTCGGCCTTCAGCTCAGCGATCTGCCCGGCGGTCAGCCCGGCGTCGATCACGCCGATGGGGCAGTCCGCCGCCGGCTTCAAAGCCCGAAGCGAGGCGATCAGTTCGCGGATCAGCGGGCAGTAGCGGGAGTCGCCGCCGGTCACGACGATGAAGGAACCGAGCATGATGTATCCGGTACGCCCTAGACGCAAAGTTTTACGTCGGCCCACCCTGCCTGCGTAATCCGTCGGCGTCAATCGGTGTCCGGTCCGGGTTGCCGCGCTTCCGGACGGGGGCTCTCGACCTCTCTGAAGGTCGTACGCCTTGGATTTCGCCGTGTCGCCTATCCGGAAGTCAGGGGTTGCCGGACGCACATCCGGGTGAAACCTTCGACCCGGTGGCTTGTTTCCGTCCCGTGTTCCCGCGACACGTGTTCCGTCAATCGCTTCTCGAAAGTGCTGGACCCATGATCGATCGGCAGGACCGGCTTTGGTACAAGGATGCCGTCATCTACCAACTGCACATCAAGGCGTTCTTCGACGCCGACAATGATGGCATCGGCGATTTCGCCGGTCTGACCCAGAAGCTGGACTACATCCAGGAGCTGGGGGTGACGGCGGTGTGGCTTCTGCCCTTCTACCCATCGCCGCTGCGCGACGACGGCTATGACATCGCCGACTACACCTCGGTCAACCCGACCTACGGGAACCTGGAGGATTTCCGGCGTTTCATGGAGGAATGCCACAACCGCGGCCTGCGGGTGATCACCGAACTGGTGATCAACCACACCTCCGACCAGCACCCCTGGTTCCAGCGCGCGCGGGAGGCGCCGGCCGGCTCCAGCCACCGCGACTATTATGTCTGGTCCGACAGCGACCAGAAATACCAGGGCACGCGGATCATCTTCTGCGACACCGAGAAGTCCAACTGGACCTGGGATCCGGTCGCCAACGCCTATTACTGGCACCGCTTCTATTCGCACCAGCCCGACCTGAACTTCGACAATCCCGAGGTTCTGGAGGAGGTGCTGAAGGTGATGCGCTTCTGGCTGGACATCGGGGTGGACGGGCTGCGGCTCGACGCCATCCCCTACCTGAAGGAGCGCGAGGGCACCAACAACGAGAATCTGCCGGAAACCCACGACGTCCTGAAGGCGATCCGCGCAGCACTCGACGCCGAATATCCGGACCGCATGCTGCTGGCCGAGGCCAACCAGTGGCCGGAGGACGTGCTGCCCTATTTCGGCGATCCGGAGAAGGGCGGCGACGAATGCCACATGTCCTTCCACTTCCCGCTGATGCCGCGCATCTACATGGCGGTGGCGATGGAGGACCGGCATCCCATCGCCGACATCATGCGCCAGACCCCGGACATCCCGGCCGACTGCCAGTGGGCCATCTTCCTGCGCAACCACGATGAACTGACGCTGGAGATGGTCACCGACAGCGAGCGCGACTATCTCTGGAACTTCTACGCCGCCGACCGGCGGATGCGGATCAACCTCGGCATCCGCCGCCGCCTCGCCCCGCTGCTGGAGAACGACCGCCGCAAGATCGAGCTGTTGAACAGCCTGCTGATGTCGATGCCCGGCACGCCGGTGCTCTATTACGGCGACGAGATCGGCATGGGCGACAACATCTATCTCGGCGACCGCGACGGCGTGCGCACGCCGATGCAATGGTCGATCGACCGCAACGGCGGCTTCTCGCGCGCCGATCCGGCGCGGCTCTACCTGCCGGCGGTGCTCGACCCGATCTACGGCTTCATGGCCGTCAATGTCGAGGCGCAGACCCGCAACCCCTCCTCGCTGCTGAACTGGATGAAGCGGCTGGTGGCGGTGCGCAAGCAGCGCCAGAGCTTCGGCCGCGGCAGCTTCTCCCTGCTCTATCCCGGCAACCGCAAGGTCCTGGCCTATATCCGCTGCCTGGAGACCGAGAACGGGTCGGAGATCGCGCTGTGCGTCGCCAACCTGTCGCGCTCGGCCCAGGCGGTGGAGCTGGATCTGAAGGCCTGGAAGGGCCGCATCCCGGTCGAGCTGCTGGGCCGCACCGTCTTCCCGCCGATCGGCGATCTTCCTTATCTGCTGACGCTGCCGGCCTACGGCTTCTACTGGTTCGCCCTGACGGCGGAGGCGGAGCTGCCGACCTGGCACGAGACTCCGCCGGAGCCGGTGCCGGACCTGCTGACCATCGTCGTGCGCGACGGCTGGCACAGCCTGACCACCGGCAAGGCGGCGGACGAGCTTGGCCGCGACATCCTCCAGGCCTTCCTGCCGAAACAGCGCTGGTTCTCAGCCAAGGACCGCCGCATCACCCGCTCGCATGTCACGCTCGCCGCCCAGCTTCCGGGGCCGGGCGAGGGCTTCATGCTGGTCAGAACGCAGGTTGGGCTGGACGGCGACGCCGCCGACCAGAGCTATTTCCTGCCGCTGGCGATGAGCTGGGAGGACGGGGCCGGCGGCACCGGCTGGCCGCTGCTGCCCTATACGCTGGCCAAGGTGCGGCGCGGTCCGCGCACCGGCGCCATCTATGACGCGGTGCAGGCCGACGGTTTCGCCCTGGCGCTGATCGAGGCGCTGCGGCGTGGCGACACGCTGAAGGCCACCGCCGGAGATGAGGCCATCCGCTTCACCCCGACCGAGGCGCTGACCGCCATCGAGCTGTCGCCGGAGGCCGAGGTGCGGCGTCTGGGGGTGGAGCAGAGCAACACCTCCGTCCTGGTCGACAGCCAGATCGTGCTGAAGGTGCTGCGCCGTCTGGTGGAGGGCGAGCATCCCGAGGTCGAGATGGGCCGTTTCCTGACGGGGGTCGGTTTTGCCAACACCCCGGCCCTGCTGGGCACGGTGGAGCAGGTCGCCGCCGACGGCACGCCGACAGCGCTGGCGGTGGCCCAGGCCTTCGTCCGCAACCAGGGCGACGGCTGGGCCAGCACGGTGGAGGAACTGGAACGCCAACTGGAGGACATCCGCCTCGGCGTCGCCGGCACCACCGAGGACGCCGCCGAGTCGGGCGAGCCCTTCGGCATGCATCTGGTGATGATGACCACGCTGGGCCAGCGCACCGCCGAACTGCACCGGGCGCTGGCGCAGAGCACCGGCAACCCGGCCTTCGATCCGGAGCCGATCGCCGCCGATGATCTGGCGCGCTGGGCCGATGCCGTCCGCACCCAGGCGGAGGCCGCCTTCGCCGCCCTGCCCGGAGCCCTGGAGCGTCTGCCGGCCGACGTGCGGGCCGACGCCGAACGGCTGCTGGCCCGCCGGGCCGAGGCGATGGAGCGGATTTCGGCGCTGGCGGCGATGCCGGCCGGCGGCGTCAAGACCCGCATCCATGGCGACTATCACCTGGGTCAGGTGGTGCGGGCGCAGAACGACTGGTACATCCTCGACTTCGAAGGCGAGCCGGCCAAGACGCTGGAGGAACGCCGCGCCAAGTCCAGCCCGCTGCGCGACGTGGCCGGGATGCTGCGCTCCTTCAACTATGCGGCCTGGGCGGCGCTGTTCCGCCTCGACAGCGCCGGCGAGGGGTCCAACAGCGGCGACAGCCCGGCGCTGGCCGCCGCCCGCGATTGGGAACGCCGCAGCGTCGACTCCTTCCTCGACGGCTATCGCAAGGCGGTCGAAGGCTGCCCGGTCTGGCCGGCGGAAGAGGGCACGGCGCGCGGCCTGCTGACCCTGTTCCTGCTGGAGAAGGCCTTCTACGAGATCGGCTACGAGGCGGCGAACCGGCCCAACTGGATCGGCATCCCGGTCAAGGGCGTGCTGGGTCTTCTCGACGACGCCAAAGAGGCGGGCGCGCAGGAATGACCGGACAAATCCGCGGCGGGCATGGTGTGACGAAACCGCCGCGAGTATGTTCACCTCCGGAGAAGGCGTGCCGGCATCGGCCGTCATTCCCGCGAAGGCGGGAATCCAGGGCTCCCCAAGACGGGGTTTAGCGCGTAAGCCTGGATCCCCGCCTTCGCAGGGATGACGGTGCTGGGACGGTTATGGTCCACGAAGACGATAGGGCCTCCACGAAGAAGGGCACTTGGCCAATGGCGAGCGACATGACGACGGACACCCGCAAGGACCAGGCGCAGACCGGCGTCTCCGAAAGCCCTAAATCCGGCCCCACCGACCACCGGGCCGAGGCCCTGCGCGCGGCGGCGGACGCCATTGCGCGGGCCGACCATGGCGATCCCTTCGCCGTGCTCGGCATGCAGCAGGAGGCGCCCGGCCGGCCGGTCGAGGTCCGCGCCTTCGTGCCCGGCGCCGAGCGGCTGTGGGTGATCGACAGCGCCACCGGCGAGCCGGCGGGCGAGGCCGAGCGCATCCACCAGGACGGTTTCTACCGCGCCGTTCTGCCCGACCGGACGGAGCGCTTCCGCTACCGCCTGCGCGCCCAGTATCCGCTGGCGACCCAGGAGTTCGAGGACGCCTACCGCTTCGGCAACATGCTGGGCGAGCTGGACGTCCATCTGCTGGCCGAAGGCACCCACCTGCGCAATTACGAGAAGCTGGGCGCCCACCCGCGCGAGGTCGACGGCGTCGCCGGCGTGTCCTTCGCCGTCTGGGCGCCGAGTGCGCGCAGCGTCAGCGTGGTCGGCGACTTCAACAACTGGGACGGCCGCCGGATGCCGATGCGCCGGCGCGTCGAGGTTGGCGTCTGGGAAATCTTCGTCCCCCACGCCCATGCCGGCCAGCGCTACAAGTTCGAGATCCGCGGTCCGAATGGCAACCTGATGCCGGCCAAGGCCGACCCCTACGCCTTCCAGGCGGAGATGCGTCCGGCCACCGCCTCGGTCGTCCACGGCCTGCCGCCCTACGAATGGCGCGACCAGGACTGGCAGAGCCGCAAGGTCACCACCTCCGACCGCACCGCGCCGGTGTCGATCTATGAGGTCCATCTCGGATCCTGGGCGCGGGTGCCGGAGGAGGACAACCGCTTCCTGACCTATCAGGAACTGGCGGAGCGGCTGATCCCCTACGCCAAGGACATGGGCTTCACCCATATCGAGCTGCTGCCGATCACCGAGCATCCGTTCGACGGTTCCTGGGGCTACCAGC
Source organism: Azospirillum lipoferum (assembly GCF_024170005.1). Classification (GTDB taxonomy): domain Bacteria; phylum Pseudomonadota; class Alphaproteobacteria; order Azospirillales; family Azospirillaceae; genus Azospirillum; species Azospirillum lipoferum. The sequence goes on along the minus strand of NZ_JALJXJ010000021.1, from coordinate 30,216 downwards.
CGATCGGCCTCTATGCGCCGACCGCCCGCCACGGCTCGCCGGAGGATTTCAAGGACTTCGTCAACGCCTGCCACCGCGCCGGCCTCGGCGTGCTGCTCGACTGGGTGCCCGGCCATTTCCCGACCGACCCGCACGGGCTGGGGAATTTCGACGGCACGCACCTCTACGAGCATGCCGACCCGCGCCAGGGCTTCCACCAGGACTGGAACACCCTGATCTATAATTTCGGCCGGACGGAGGTGCAGAACTTCCTGCTGGGCAACGCGCTGTTCTGGCTCGACCAGTACAGGCTGGACGGGCTGCGCGTCGATGCCGTCGCCTCCATGCTCTATCTCGACTACAGCCGCAAGGAAGGGGAGTGGATCCCCAACAAGTTCGGCGGGCGCGAGAATCTCGAATCCATCGCCTTCCTCAAGCGGATGAACGAGCTGGTCTATGGCCAGCAGCCGGGCGCCATGACGGTGGCGGAGGAATCGACCTCCTGGCCGATGGTGTCGAAGCCGACCTATTTGGGCGGTCTCGGCTTCGGCTACAAATGGAACATGGGGTGGATGCACGACACGCTGCATTACATGCAGAACGACCCGATCCACCGCCGCTACCATCACCACCAGATGACCTTCGGGTTGATCTACCAGTTCTCCGAAAACTTCGTGCTGCCGCTCAGCCATGACGAGGTGGTGCATGGCAAGGGCTCGCTGATCAACAAGATGCCGGGCGACGACTGGCAGAAGTTCGCCAACCTGCGCGCCTATTACGGTTTCATGTTCGCCCATCCCGGCAAGAAGCTGCTGTTCATGGGCGGCGAGTTCGCCCAGTGGAACGAGTGGAGCGAGGCGCGCAGCCTGGACTGGCACCTGCTGGACCAGCCGATGCACCGCGGCATGCGCGACCTCGTCCGCGACCTCAACGGCCTCTACCGCGAGCTGGAGCCGCTGCACAAGACCGACTGCGACCCATCCGGCTTCGAGTGGATCGAGTCGAATGACAACGAGAACTCGGTCTTCACTTTCCTGCGCAAGGCCGACGAGTCCGGGCACATTGTCATCGCCGTCTGCAATTTCACGCCGGTGCCGCGCCAGGGCTACCGCGTCGGCGTGCCGCTGCCCGGCCGCTATGTCGAGCGGCTGAACACCGACGACGCGAAGTACGGCGGCAGCGGCGTTGGCAATCCCGGCGGCGGCGTCTATGCCGAGGAAGTGCCCTGGCACGGCCGCACCCACTCGCTGGATCTGACCATCCCACCGCTGTCGACGCTGATCCTGGAACGGATGGCGGAGTAGGGTACTCGCCCTTGCTCAGGGTTGAGGGGGAGCCACACGCACCAACACTCGCCATAGCCATCAACCTCACTTGACGGCGACGGGGGGAGGCTTTCTTATTGGATCCCTTGTATCTTTTCGGAGATCCGGTAAGCCGGGCATCGGGTGATGGTCGATAGGAAACCCCCTCCCTCCGCCGCAGAGGTGGTGCGGACCCTCCGGGCGAACCGCGAGGCGCTGCAGCGCCGGGGGGTCCTGCATGCCGCCGTCTTCGGATCGGTCGCCCGTGGCAGCGCTGACGCCGATAGCGATATCGACATCCTGATCGATCTCGATCCCGCTCGTCCGATGGGGCTGTTCGAGTATACCCGAGTCACCCTGGACATTGCCGACCTCTTCGACCGGCCGACCGATGTGGTGGATCGCAAGAGGCTGAGCCCCCTGTTGCGGGACGGTGTCGCCCAGGAGGTGGTCGATGCGTTCTAAGCTGCCGGGCAAGCCTTTGACCGACATCCAGAAAAATATTGTTGCGATCGCTTCTTTCATCAAAGGGATGAGCTTCGAGGATTTTCTGCGGGATCAGAAGACTTGCTATGCCGTTCTTCGGGCTCTGGAGATTATTTCGGAAGCATCCCGTCACCTGCCGACGGATGTGAAAAGCCGGTATCCTGACATCGATTGGCGCGCTGTCGCGGGTGCCGGAAATGTCTATCGTCATGATTATGATAGTGTCGACGATGCCGTGATCTGGCACACGATCAACAGTGAGCTTGCTCCTCTGAAAGCGGCGGTGGATGCCGAGTTGGCACTGCTGCGGACAGACGAATGACCACACTGTCCATTTGTGCGCCCAACAAAAAGGCCACCCGCTGATGCCCTCCACTCCCGCGCGCACCCCGGTCTGGCCCGGCAAGCCCAATCCGCTCGGCGCCACCTGGGACGGGTTCGGCGTCAATTTCGCGATCTTCTCCGCCCATGCCGAGCGGGTGGAGCTTTGCCTGTTCGACAAGACCGGCCAGCGCGAGGTGGAACGCGTCACCCTGCCGGAACACACCGACGAGGTCTGGCACGGCTATCTGCCCGACGCCCGGCCCGGCCTGCTCTACGGCTACCGCGTCCACGGGCCGTACGAGCCGGAGGAGGGGCACCGCTTCAACCCGAACAAGCTGCTGATCGACCCCTATGCCCGGGCGCTGTTCGGCAGCTTCAAATGGTCGGACGCCCATTACGGCTACCGGGTCGGCTCGACCAAGGAGGATCTCTCCTTCGACCGGCGCGACAATGCCCGCGGCATGCCGAAATGCCGGGTGGTCGACGGCGCCTTCACCTGGGGGCACGACCGTCACCGCCGGGTGCCCTGGACCGACACGGTTCTCTACGAGACCCATGTCCGCGGCTTCACCATGCGCCATCCCGACGTGCCGGCCCATCTGCGCGGCACCTTCGCCGGCATGTCGACGCAGAGCGTCATCGAGTATCTGCGGGCACTCGGCATCACCTCGGTGGAGTTCCTGCCGGTCCAGGCCATCGCCGACGAGCAGCATCTCGTCACCCGCGGCCTGACCAACTACTGGGGCTACAACACCATCGGCTTCTTCGCGCCGGAGCCGCGCTACATGAACACCGGCGTCCTGTCGGAGTTCAAGACGATGGTCGCCCGCCTGCACGAGGCGGGGATCGAGGTCATCCTCGACGTCGTCTACAACCACACCGCCGAAGGCAACCATCTGGGGCCGACCCTGTCCTTCAAGGGCATCGACAATCTCAGCTATTACCGGCTGATGCCGGACAGCCCGCGCCACTACATCAACGACACCGGCACCGGGAACACGCTGGATTTCAGCCATCCGCGCGTGGTCCAGCTGGTGATGGACAGCCTCCGCTACTGGGTGACGGAGATGCATGTCGACGGCTTCCGCTTCGACCTCGCCACCGTGCTGGCGCGGGAGCCCTACGGCTACGACCCCGGTTCGGGCTTCCTCGACGCGGTGCGGCAGGACCCGGTGCTGGCCGACGTCAAGCTGATCGCCGAGCCGTGGGACGTCGGTCCCGGCGGCTATCAGGTCGGCAATTTCCCGCCGGGCTGGGCGGAGTGGAACGACCGCTACCGCGACACCGTGCGGCGCTACTGGCGCGGCGACGACGGCATGCTGCCGGAACTGGCCGGCCGCATCGCCGGCTCCGCCGACCTGTTCGAGAAGCGCGGGCGCCGCCCCTGGGCCAGCGTGAACTTCATCACCGCCCATGACGGCTTCACCCTGCACGACCTCGTCTCCTACAACGACAAGCACAACTGGGCGAACGGCGAGGAGAACCGCGACGGCCATTCCTCCAACTGCTCCTGGAACCACGGGGTGGAGGGGCCGAGCGACGACCCCGCGGTGGTCGAGCTGCGGGCGCGGCAGAAGCGCAACCTGCTGGCGACGCTGATGCTGTCGCAGGGCACGCCGATGATGCTGGCTGGCGACGAGCTGGGCCACAGCCAGGACGGCAACAACAACGCCTATTGCCAGGACAACGACATCACCTGGCTCGACTGGAGCCGGCGCGACGGGTCGCTGGTGTCCTTCGTCCGCCGGCTGATCGCGCTGCGCCGCATCCATCCGGTGCTGCGCCGGCCGCTCTTCCTGCATGGGCGGGAGGTGGCGGAAAACGGGCTGAAGGACATCGTCTGGTACAACGCCCAGGGGGTGGAGAAGACGGCGGAGCATTGGCGCAACACCCAGGCGCGCTGCATCGTCCTGCTGCTGAACGGCCGCGCCGGGACCCATGTCGGGCCGGACGGCCAGTCGCTTTCCGACGGCGTCCTGCTGATCGTGCTGAACGCCCATGCCGACATCCTGACCGTGACCCTGCCCGACGTGCCGGGCGGCCGCGGCTGGCGTTGCGTGCTCGACACCCGCGTCGCCGACGGGGCGGGAGACGAGCGCATCCATCTGGCCGGACGCTCGGCGCTGGTCGACGGGCGGACGGTCCTGGTCTTCACCCTGGTGGAGCAACCGGGAATGTAGTGGGCGGGCAGGCGACCGCTGGCGAACCGCCCTGCGATCCTTTGCCCACTGTCCATGCTTCGCCCGGGCGGAGATGCTACCGCGACGGGCGGAGACAAAGCGTGTTACGCTGTGCCGCGCGTTCCCGTCACGGCCGCAGCGGAGCTTCGGGTAGGACGATGCCGGATTACGATTTCTCGCAGGTCGACGCCGCGATCATCGACAGCCAGCTCAACACCGCGCGCGTGTTCCGCGACGTGCTGATCCGGCTGGGCTTCCGGCGGGTGGAGCTGTTCGACTCCGTGAAGGCCGCCGCCGGCCTGCTGAGTGCCGCTATGCCCGATCTGGTGCTGGTCGATGCCGATGGCGAGGATTCGGAGGCCTTCCGCTTCATCCGGTCCCTGCGCAACGAACCGGCGGTGCCCAACCCCTTCGTCGGCGTCATCGTCACCACCTGGGCGCCGACCCCGGCGCTGCTGACCCGCGTCACCAATGCCGGCGGCGACGACCTGCTGATGAAGCCGGTTTCGCCCAAGCAGGTGCGCGACCGCATCGTCAGCCTGATCGAGGCGCGCAAGGGCTTCGTCGTCACCGCCGACTACACCGGTCCCGACCGCCGCAAGTCGCCGCGCGAAGGCGCGCAGGTGCCGGTTCTGGACGCCCCCAACATGCTGCGGCTGAAGGCCACCGGCCAATGGACCCAGTCCGGCGCCCGCATGCTGCTGAACGAGGCGATCGCCACCGTCACCACCCAGAAGCGGCTGCGCGCCAGCGTCCAGGTCGCCTTCCTGGTCGAATTCGCCCTGGACGGTCTGGCGCGGCCGGCGCCGGACCGCATGTCCATCGACCATGTCGGCCGCATCGGCGGCTTCCTGGACGATCTGCTGCGCCGGCTGGGCGACGACGGCGACCACGCGCCGGTGGAGGCAATCGCCCGCGCCATCAAGACGCTGGCCGACAAGGTCCGCGCGACCGCCGAAACGGGGCCCATCCCCGCCGACGACCGCGACCAGTTGCAGGCGCTGTCCCGCGCCCTGATGCAGGCCGTCGACCCCGACCGCCCGCTGGAGGCGATGACGCGCGAGGTGTCGTCCGCCGTCGCCGGCTATCGCAGCCGGCTGGAGCAGATCGCCCAGGCCAAGGCCGCCGCGGCATCGGCGCTGACGGCCTCCGCCACCGCCGCGCCCGCCGAGTCCGCGAACGAGTCCGTTGCCGCGGCCTCAGCCCCGGCTGCGGCCGGCACGGCCTTGTCTGCCGGCTGATGGCGATCTTTCGCTGGAAGAGTTTCGATGGCATAGGCCGCCGGGCGGCATTGACGCCGGCGGCCACCGTCCCAATCCCTAAGCCCCACCCTTCTTTCCGTACAACCCGCGGGGACCCTGCATGAGTGATCTCGACCGGCTGGCCGATCTGCTTGGACTCGAACCCCACTATCACGACATCTGGGGCAACCGGCGGGAGACCTCTGTTGCCACCAAGCGGGCGCTGATCTCCGCCATGGGGTTACCGGCCGCCACGGACGAACAGGTCGCCGACAGCCTGCGTACGGTCGAACGCCGGTCCTGGAGCCGTCCGCTGCCGCCGGTGCTGGTCAGCGGGGAAGGGCAGGGGATCGATCTGGGTGTCGCCCTGCCCGCCGGCCTGGACGACGCGACGCTGCTGTGGGAACTGACGCCGGAGGGTGGGACCGCCCAGGGCGGCAGCATCGCCGTCCGCGACCTGCCCGTCACTGACTGCACCACGCTCGACGGCACGGCCTACGAGCGCCGTGCGCTGGGCGCCCTGTTGCCGGTGTCCCTGCCCATCGGCTACCACCGGCTGGACCTGCATGTGGAGGCCGCCGGCGGAACTGTGGAGCCATCTGCGGGACCGTCGGGGTCCACCACCCTGATCGTGGCACCGGACCGCTGCGTGACGGTGGAGGAGATGGTCCCGGCCGGCCGCAGCTGGGGCATCGGCTTGCAGGTCTATTCGCTGCGGTCGGAGCATGACTGGGGCATGGGCGATTTCACCGACCTCGCCGGCTTCGCCGAGGTCGCCGGGCGGCTCGGCGCCGGGCTGGTTGGCCTCAACCCGCTGCATGCCCTGTTCCCGGCCGACCCCAACCACATCGGCCCCTATTCGCCGTCCAGCCGGCAGTTCCTGAACATTCTCTATATCAACCCGGCCTCCGTTCCCGAATTCGCCGATGCCGACGATCTGCGCGCCCGGATCGAGGCCCCCGCTTTCCAGGCGACCTTGACCGCGGCCCGGCAGGCGGAACTGGTCGATTACCCCGTGGTCGCCGCGCTGAAGCTGCCGCTGCTGGACGCCCTGCACGCCCGTTTCCGCGCTCTGCCTGACGACCACCCGCGCAAGATCGCCTATGCCGCTTTCCGGCAGGACATGGGGGCGGCCCTCGACCGCCATGCCCTGTTCGATGCCCTGCACGAGCATTTCTTCCGCCAGGATCCCGCGCAGTGGATGTGGCGGACCTGGCCGGCCGCCTTCCAGGATCCGCTGAGCCCCGAGGTCGCCGCCTTCGCCGCCGGGCATGCCGACCGCGTCGATTTCTTCGCCTGGGCCCAGTTCGAAGCCGACCGCCAGCTGGGCGAGGCCATGGCGCGAGGGCGCTCCGCCGGGCTTGCCATGGGCTTCTACCGCGACCTTGCGGTAGCCGCCCATCCCGGCGGTGGGTCCGCATGGGCCGACCCGGCGATGCTGGTGCGGGGCGCCAATGTCGGGGCGCCGCCCGACCAGTTCAACATGAACGGCCAGAACTGGGGCTTGGCGCCGTTGTCGCCGTTGGGTCTGCGCGAGTCCGCCTACCGTCCCTTCGTCGAGCTTCTGCGCGCCAACATGCGCCATGCCGCCGCCCTGCGGATCGACCATGTGATGGCGTTGCAGCACCTGTTCTGGATTCCGGAGGACGGCAGCCCCGGCGCCTATGTCGCCTATCCCTTCCACGACCTGCTGCGCATCGTGGCGCTGGAGAGCCGCCGCAACCGCTGCGTCGTGATCGGCGAGGATCTGGGCACCGTGCCGGAGGGGTTCCGCCCGGCGCTGGAGCAGGCCGGTATCCTCAGCTACCGCGTGCTCTATTTCGAGCGCACCGCCGATGGGGGCTTCAAGTCTCCAGATGAATACCCGGCCGGGTCGATGGCGGCGGTCAGCACCCATGATCTGGCGCCTTTCAAGGGCTTCTGGACCGGCCGCGATCTCGACTGGCGCCAGCGCCTCAGCCTTTATCCCGACGATGCCAGCCGCGACAAGGACCGCTGGGACCGTGGCGTCGACCGCTGGCGCCTGCTGCAGGCCTTGTCACGCGAGGGGCTGCGTCCTGACAGCTATCCGACCGAGGAGGGCGACCAGCCTTTCCGTGTGGAGCTGTCGGCCGCCGTCCATGCCTATCTGGCGCGCACGCCGTCCCGCATCGTAATGGTCCAGATCGAGGACGCGCTGGCCGACGACGAGCAGCCCAACCTTCCCGGCACGGTGGACCAGCACCCCAACTGGCGTCGTCGCCTTCCCTGCAGATTGGAGGAGTTGGAGGCTGATGAAGACCTCCGCCGCATCGTCGCCCCGATGACGGCTATCCTCCCACGCTGACCGACAGCCGCCGCCGGCCTGGGGAAAACCGGGCTGGCGGCAGCTGTTGGAAAAAAATGCATCCGGGGCAAAAAAAGCTCTTCACAGCCCGGCATGTGGTCGCTATAAACCCGCCCACACCACGGGGCACGGCGAACAAGCCGCCCCGGTGACGGTCTGGGGGATCGTCTAGCGGTAGGACAGCGGACTCTGACTCCGCCAGCCTAGGTTCGAATCCTAGTCCCCCAACCAACCTTTTCAATCACTTAGCAACTGCGTTTGGGCCGGTTGGGTGCTCCAGTAAGCACCCAGTAAGCACGGTGCTTTCGTGCTGATCAGGCCTTGTCGGCTGGCCATACTTGCCGGACCCACCGACGTTGGTGCACAAAGCCCGAGCTGGTGGTGGTCGGGAGGGCGAGCGGTTATAGAGGCGGCCCGCTGAAGTCGAGCCGCTGATGCCGTACAAGGCGAATGAGCCCCGCCGCCACAAGATCCCGAAGGCCCGGTACCATGTGGAGAATTGGTCGGCCTACGATGCGGCGCTGCGCCGGCGCGGTGACCTGACGATCTGGGTGACGCCGGAGGCGATCGCCATCTGGACGCCGCCGGCTTCGGGCCGCCGCGGTCGGCGAGCGCGCTACTCGGACGTGGCGATCGAAGCCGGGCTGATGTTACGCTTGGCGTTCGGCCGGCCGTGGCGGCAGACCGAGGGTTTGCTGGGTTCGCTCATGCGCCTGCTCGGCCTGAACCTGCCGGTTCCAGATCACACGACCTTCTCCCGGCGCAGCGCCAATCTGGAGGTCGCGTCAGCGCTGGCCAGGACGGACGGGCCGGTCAGCGTGGTGATCGATTCGACCGGGCTGAAGGTGTTCGGCACGGGCGAGTGGCACCTGGAAAAGCATGGTGGCCAAGCGCGCCGGAGCTGGAGAAAGCTCCACTTGGCGGTCGATCCCGGTACCGGCGAGATCCTCGCCGCGGAGCTGACGACCACGCAGGACGGCGATGCCTCGTTGGTCGGCCCGCTGCTCGACCAGATCAAGCGCCCGATCGGCACGGTGCTGGCGGACGGCGCCTATGACGGTGAGCCGGTCTACTGCGCCGTCGCCGCCCACACCCCCGACGCCGAGGTGATCATCCCGCCGCGCTCCACCGCGGTGCCGGGCGAGAGCGCTACCGGCGCACCCAGCCAACGCGACCGCCACATCCGGAGGATTGCCGAGCGAGGCCGGCAGGGCTGGCAGCGGGACGTCCGCTACGGCCGCCGCTCCTTGGGCGAGGTCGCGATGATGCGCTACAAGCAGCTGATCGGGCGCACTTTGCGCGCCCGGACTCTGCCTGCCCAGAAAGTCGAGGCGGCGGTCGGCTGCAAGGTCATGAACAGGATGACCAGTCTTGGAATGCCGGCCTCCCGCAAGGTCGCCTGAACGACAACTTTCCAGGGCGGTGTCCGTCAACGCGCCGAGTTCTGCACCAACGTCCCCCGCTGTCGCATCGGCATTTCCAAGATGGCTTGAAACCTGACGGGATCAAATCATCAGGCATCCGGAATGAGCTTGCCCGGATTCATGATTCCTTCGGGATCGAGCGCCACCTTGATCCGCCGCATGAGATCGAGAGCCGGTCCGTGTTGCGTTTCCATCTGGTCGAGCTTGTGGATCCCGATCCCATGCTCGCCGCTGCAGGTGCCGCCGAAGGCGATCGCCCGCAATCCGACCCGACGGGCGAGCGCGTCGGCCGTCAGCCGTTCCTGATCGTCGTTCGGGTCGAAGAGAATGCCGAGGTGGAAATTGCCGTCACCGACATGACCGACGATCGGAGCGACGAGACCGCTCGCCTCCACGTCCGCCTTGGTCTCCAGCAGGCAGTCGACCAGCGCGGAGATCGGCACGCAGGCGTCTGTCCCCATGTTGGCCTTGCCCGGTGCCAGGGCCATCACCGCGTGATAGGCGTCGTGGCGCGCCTTCCACAGCCGGTTGCGGCTCTCCGTCTCCGTCGCCCGGATAAGTGTCCCTCCGCCATAGTCGGCAGCGAGCACGCCGAACGTCTCGGCATCTTCGCGGACCCCGGTCTTGCTGCCGTGGAACTCGAGGAACAGCGCCGGCCCGCGCGGATAGTCGAGCTTCGAATAGGCGATGCAGGCGTCCATCTGCACCTCGTCGAGAAGTTCAATGCGCGCCATCCTCAGCCCCGACTGGAGAGCGGCGACTGCGGTGCTCACCGCCCCCGTCAGGTCTCGGAACGAACAGACCGCCGCCAGGATGGCTTCCGGGATCGGCTGGAGTCTCAGCTGGATCTCGGTGACGATGCCGAGCGTCCCTTCGCTGCCGACATAGAGCGCGGTCAGATCGAGGCCGGCGGCGGACTTCCGCGCCCGCGTGCCGGTCCGGACGATCGTGCCGTCCGGCGTCACGACCGTGAGGCCGAGCACGCTCTCGCGCATCGTCCCGTAACGGACCGCGTTGGTGCCGGAAGCCCGTGTCCCCGCCATTCCGCCGATGGTGGCATCCGCCCCCGGATCGACCGGAAAGAACAGCCCGAGATGGCGGAGTTCCTCGTTGAGCCGCTTGCGGGTGACGCCCGCCTCGACCCGGCAATCCATCGCGTCGGCCGAGATGTCGATCACCCGGTCGAGGCCGGTCAGATCGACCGAGATGCCGCCCCGGATCGCCGCGACCTGTCCTTCCAGCGAGGTGCCCGCCCCGAAGGCCACCACCGGAACCCGGTGTTCATGGCACAGGCGCAGGATCGCCGCGACCTCGTCGGTCGTCTGCGGACGGGCGATGGCATCGGGCATGCCGACGTCGGGCAGGCCTTCGCCGCGGCTGTGCTGGGTGCGCTCGGCCATCGTCGTCGAGAGCCGCGGACCGAGGAGGCGCCGCAGCGCCTCGACGGCCCGGATCACGCCGTCACCGGGTTCGGGCGACCGTCCCGTCGCCGCATCGATCGAACTCATGCCCCCTCCGCCCGTGTAAGCACGGCGGTGAGCCGCGCGAAGGCCAACATTCCCGGATCGTCGATGCCGATGCTGCGCTCGGCGAACATCCGCGCCCGGCCGATCCGGTTGGGCCGGTCGCGGAAACCGGCAAGCGTCTCGTCCATCGCCCGGCCGGCCGCCATGGCGGCGGCCTCCCGGTCCAGCCCGTCGATCGCGCGGGCGACGGCGTCGAGCATGTCCACGACCGTCTTGTCGCCGAGCGCCGCCCCGCCGCGCGCCATCGCCTGATCGCGGATCTCGCCGAGAAGCCCGCCGAGTTCGGCGACCGGAAGCTTCGTCCGCCCGGCCAGCCGCTTGGCGAGCAGCATCAGCGCCACCGTCACCAGGGTGCCGAGGCTCGATCCCGTCGACTCCGACGCCCGCTTGGCGCAGGCGCGGAAGAACAGCCCGAGATCGGCGACATCGGCCGGGGCGGCGGCGGCAACCGCCTCGAAAAGCCGGCGCAGCATGATCCCGGTGTCGCCGTCGCCGATCCGCCCGTCGGCGGCGTCGAGTTCGGCCTGCGCCGCCGCCGCCGCGTCGCGGATACGCAGGAGGGCGGCCCGGAAGGCCGCAGCGTCGAGCGTGTCGCTCATCCTCAAACCCTCCAGAACGGGCAGGCGGCCGGGGCGGCGAGCAGCGCCTCGCGTTCCCCGTCCAGGCGGCAGATGCTGAGCGACAGGCCGGCCATTTCCATGGACGTGGCGAAATGCCCGATCAGCGGCATGACGACCGTCAGGCCTGCGTCGGCCAGACGGGCCGACACCCGCCGGTAGACGATCAGCAACTCCTCCAGCGGCGTCGCGCCGAGGGAATTGACCATCACCGACACCCGCTTCGAGCTTTCCTCCACCGGTTCGGCGAGGAGACGGTCGACCATTTCGTCGGCGATCGCATCCGCCGAGGTCAGGGGCGCCCGCCAGATGCCGGGTTCGCCGTGGATGCCCATGCCCATCTCGATCTCCTGGTCGCCGAGTTCGAAGGCGGGGGACGCCGCACCGGGAATGAGACAGGGCGACAGGGCGACACCGATCGTCCGCGTCGCCGCGACGGTGGCCGCGGCGGCGGCGGACACCGCGTCGAGGTCGGCACCGGTGGCCGCCTTGGCTCCGGCGATCTTGTAGGCATAGACGATGCCGGCGACACCGCGGCGCTTGTGCGCTTCCGCCGGAGCCGCCGAGGCGATGTCGTCGGCGCCGAGCACGCTACGGGTGGCCACGCCGTCGAACTCGACCGACTCCGCGGCGAGATCGAAGTTCATGCGGTCGCCGCCGTAGTTGCCGTAAAGCAGCAGCACGCCGGCGCCGCCGTCGGCCGCCCGGATCGCTTCGACGCAGGAGGCGACCGACGGTCCGGCAAAGACGTCGCCGATCGCGCAGGCATCGAGAAGCCCCTCGCCGACATAGCCGGTGAAGAGCGGCAGATGGCCGGAGCCGCCGCCCGACACGATGCCGACCCGGCCGGGTGCCGGTCCGGCGGCGGTCCGGACCACGCGGCCGGACCGCCGCAGCGAGGGACAGGCGGCGACCAGCCCGTCGAGCATCTCGTCGACGAAGGCATCCGCCGAATTCATCAGTTTCTTCATGGGACGCTCCTTGGGAATCGCGGTCGCGGTGACGCGCTCCGGAAAAGGACCGGCGGCGTCGCCCGTCGTTACGCCACATCGTATTCGAGCAGCGCACGCAGCGCCGGTTCGATGATCGCCTTCTGGGCCGCCGACGGCATCGGCATCGGCGCGCGTGAGACGCCCGTCGCGAGCCCCTGGAGTTGAAGGGCGTATTTCACGCAGGCCGGCAGATTGTCGTGCGGCATCAGGCTCCAGAAATTCAGAAGCCGGTCATGGATCGCCCGCGCCGTCGCGTGGTCTCCCGCCTGCACCGCGTCCCAAAGCCGGACGCAGGGTCCCGGAGCCGCGGTGGGCGAGGCGGCGAGGGTGCCCTGAGCGCCGATGGCGAAGCAGGGGTAGAGCAGGCCGTCGATCGCCGCGAGGATCACCTTGTCCCTGGGGGCCCGGAGCACGAGCTCGGCGGCGCGGTGAATGTTGCCCTGGCTCTGCTTGATGCCGACCACGTTCGGGATCTCTTCCAGGATCCGCACCACCAGATCGGTCCCGAGCAGGTTCCAGGGGATGACGTTGTAGAGGACGATCGGCACCGCCAGCTCGCGCGCCACGCTTTCGAAATAGCGGAAGTTGGTCTCGTCGTCGGGCGTGAAGACGTAGAAGGTCGGCGTGATCTGGAGGGCATCGACCCCGGTGCCGGCGAGCGCCCGGCCGCGTTTCAGCACCTCCCTGGTCGAGTTGGCGATGATGCCCGCGACGATCGGCACCCGACCGGCGACCTCCTCCACCGTGATGTGGGCAAGACGGACCAGCTCCTCGGTCTCCAGGGCGAAGCCTTCGCCGGTCGATCCGCCGAAGCAGAGGCCATGCACCCCTTTCCTCAGCATGAAGCGGATTTGCTCCCGGTAGGGCGCCTCCTGGATCTCGCCGTCCGCGTCGAAGGGGGTGACCAGGGCGGGAATGATCCCGGTGAGTCGAACCGTCATGATGTCCTGTTCTCGGCTGTCCGAGGGGCGCCCCGCTGCCGGCGGCGCCCCTTCCGTTGGCGGATGTTCGGCCCTGCGCCGGTCAGGCGACCGCGCTCCTCGGCGCGGCCGTCGGATCGAAGCGCAGAACCTCGGCGAGGGCGGCGTCGATCAGGCGATGCTGCTCGCTGGAGGAGACCGGCATCGGCCGCCGCGGCAGGCCGGCGGCGCAGCCCTGAGCGCCGAGGGCGTATTTCACGTTCGCCGGCAAATTGTCGGCGGAGATCGTGTTCCAGAAGCGCAGAAGGGCGCAATGGATCTTGTGCGCGGTCCCGTGGTCGCCGCGCTGCACCGCATCCCAGAGGGCGACGCAAACGCCCGGCACCGCCGCCGGATTGGCGGCGATGGTGCCGTGCGCGCCGATGGCGAAAGAAGGGTAGAGGAGGGCGTCCACCGCTGTCAGCACGATCTTGCCGGCCGGCACGGTGAGCATCAGGTCGGCCATCAGCTTCAGGTCGCCGGCGCTCTGCTTCACCCCGATCACGCCGGGATTCCCGCTCATGATGCGGACGAGCAGCGACGGGCTGAGATAGTTCCAGGGGATGACGTTGTAGATGACGACCGGCACGTCGACCGCGTCGGTCAGGCGGGCGAAATGGTCCACGGTCGCGTCCTCGCTCGGCTTGAAGACATAGTGGACGGGCGTGACCTGGAGCGCGGCGATCGGGAACCTGGCGACCGCCTTCGAGCGTTCGATGGCGTCACCCGTGGAGTTGGCGATGACGCCGGCGACGACCGGCACCCGGCCGTCGACCTCTTCGGTGGTGATCTCGATCAGACGGGCAAGCTCCTCCGTCTTCAAGGTATGGCCTTCGCCGGTCGAACCGCCGACGCAAACCCCGTGAACGCCCTTGGACAGCGTGAAGCGCACGACGTTGCGGAAGGCGCTCTCATCGATCCGTCCCTCCGCCGTGAACGGCGTCACGAGCGGCGGAATGATCCCTGTCAACGGGAGCGACATATGAAATCTCCTTTTATCCCGGATTGCGGGTTAAAGGCTAATTTTGAAGCTGGAAGGCGTCAAGCCTGATGATTCAAGTTTCGGTTACAAATTACGCGATTTACTGCAGAGCAGCACGAAATTCCGCAATGCACATAGTATTCTGATGGGTTATCTCGGCGATGCAGCAACGATTTTCTGTTGACAGCGCGGCAAGCCGGGTGTCGTCATTGTCTCGTAATCAAAGATAATGGACCGCCGCTTAAGTCCTGCGGTGGCCGGGAGGGCGAACATGTCACACAAGGCTTTCGACGGCCGGATCGACCTGGCCGAACCATCGCCGCATGCGGCGGCCACGGATGTGGAATCCGGTCTGGTCGAGCGTGTCGCATTCGCCAGCGCGATCGGAAACGCGATCGAGTATTACGACTTCACGCTCTACGCGACCGCCACGGCGCTGGTGTTCAACAAAATCTTCTTTCCCAGTTCCGATCCGCTCGTCGGATCGCTCGCCGCCTTCGCGACCTTCTTCGTCGGCTATTGCGCCCGGCCGATCGGCGGCATGCTGTTCGGGCATTTCGGCGACCGGGTCGGCCGCAAGGCCATGCTGCTCATCACGATCATGATGATGGGCCTCGGCACGGTCCTGATCGGCCTCATGCCGTCCTACGATCAGGTCGGAGTGCTGGCGCCGATCGGCCTTCTGATCCTGCGGATCGTGCAGGGCATCGGCCTGGGCGGCGAATATGGCGGCGGCATGGTGATGACGGTGGAACACGCCCCGCCGGAAAAGCGGGGCTACTACAGCGCTCTCGTCCATATCGGGGTTCCCGCCGGTTTCCTCATCCCGATCGTCCTGCTGTCGGTCATGGCGGCGGCGATGCCGGAAGATGTCTTTCTTGCCTGGGGCTGGCGCCTGCCGTTCCTCTTCTCGATCGTTCTGGTCGGTCTGGGCGTCTTCATCCGGCGCCGGATTTCGGAGACCCCCGCCTTCGCCAAGATGCTGAAGGAGGAGAAGCCGGCACGGCTGCCGCTGGTCGAAGCGGTGACGGGCCACTGGCGGGACATCCTGCTCGGCATCGGCGCCAAGATCGCCGAGAGCGGACTTTTCAACGTCTATGCGGTCGTCGCGATCACCTATTGCATGACCAGGCTCGGCCTGCCGAAGCAGACCATCCTGAACGGCGTCCTCCTCGGCTGCGCACTGGAATGCATCACGCTGCCCATGTTCGGGGCCTTGTCCGACCGCATCGGCCGCAAGGCGGTCTATGCCATTGGCATGGCTTTCCAGGCCGCGCTCGCCCTCGTCTTCTTCCCGATGCTCGACAGCGGGAACACCGGGCTGATCTGGCTTGCCATCGCACTCGGCCTGGCGATCGGCCACGGCTCGGTCTATGGGGCGCAGGGGGCCTTCTTCAGCGAACTGTTCCCGGCGCGCATCCGCTATTCCGGCCTTTCCCTGGTCCAGCAACTGGGGCCGATCCTCGGTGGCGGCCTCTCCCCGCTCATCGCAACCGCGATCCTTGCGGCCTACGGCACGACGACTTTCGTGACAGTCTACATGGTGGGGATGGCGCTCCTGTCGGCGGTGTCGGCGCTCGCGCTGCAGCCCCGGCACGCCTGAAAGCCGGCGGGGACCGGCTGGCGGCCCGTCCCCGCTGAGTTGTCCGGCCAAATTTTCCAGCCGAATTTCCCGGCTGACGGCCCGCCCCAAGGCGCGTTAGAACTTCGATGGAATCCATTGCGATGACCCTGACGAGCCCCCATGGCATCCGACTACGGCGTGAAGTCCTTCCAGAAGATCATGACGATCCTCGAATGTTTCTCGACGGTCGACCGCAGCCTGTCGGTTTCGGAGATCGCCGAGCGCTCGGGACTGCCACGCTCGACGGCGCATCGGCTGGTGCTGTCGCTGCGCCAGATCGGTCTGCTCGACCAGGACGGCAACCGCCTCGAATACCGCCTGGGTCTCAAGCTGTTCGAACTCGGCACCGCGGTTCTCATCAATATGGACATCCATCGCGAGGGCCGCACCTTCGTCGAACTGCTTGGGCAGGCCACTGGCGAATCGGTTCATCTCTGCGTTTTCGACGGCTGGCGGATGTCCTTCGTGGAGCGGGTGCTGGGCGGCCGGTCAGGACCCAACAACTCGACGATCGTGATGGAATCCTCGCCCTGCCACTGCACCGGCGTGGGCAAGGCCGCCCTGTCCTTCCAGGAGGAGCGCGTGATCGACCGGATTTGCGGTCTCGGCCTGCCTGCCTACACGCGCAACACGATCACCGATCCAACCGCGCTCCGGGCCGAGCTTGCCCGGATCCGCGAGCGGGGATTTGCCATCGACAATGGCGAGATGGAAGCCAACGTGCGCTGCGTTGCCGCCCCGATCCGCAACAGTTCCGGCCGCGTGTTCGCCGCGATCAGCGTGAGCGGACCGGACCGCCGGATCACCGAGGAGCGCGCCCTCGAACTCGCCCCCAAGGTGATCGAGCATGCCGACCTCGTTTCGGTTCGGCTCGGCTGGCAACCGCCGAAGCCCGCACGCGGCCGGGGGCGCCCGCCGGCCGCCGTCGCAACCACCGGTTGACGCGCGCGTCGCCGGCAAGCAGCGGCTCCCGCCCCCTGTCCCGCACCGGATCGGGTGACATGACCGGGTCGCGCAAAAGCGAAGCCGATCCGAAGCGTCGTTCCGGTCGCCCGACCTGACGCTGTCGCCGGCGGCTGCGGCCTTGCCGGACGCGAGGACGCATGCATTGGAACGCCTCCCCGGCCCGGCGGCGCTCCACTCCCTTCCGACCCGATCAAGACCTGGCCCGATCAGCCCTTCCGGCCGATGACCGCCTTGGAGCGAGCGCCCCTGCTCGACTGCCCTGGGGCGCCCGGCCCGTCGAGTGGATCCGACCACTTCGAGGAGACGACGATGAAGAGCCATTTCAAAAGCCTCGCCACGTTGGCCCTTGCCGGCATGATGACCCTTGCCGCCGACATCGCCCCGGCGGCCGAGACGCTTCGCTTCACCTGGACCGATCCGGACGATCCGACGACGGTGGCGACCGCCGCCGAAATGCATGTCTTCAAAAGTACGTTCGAGCGGCTGACCGGGGGGCGCTACATCGTCGAACTCTACCCCAACGGGCAGCTCGGCGATCAACGCTCGATGATCCAGCAGGTCCGGCGCGGGACGATCCATGCTGCCAACATCGCGTCGGGCGTTCTCGCCTCGCTCTATACGCCGAAACTCGGCATCGTCGATCTTCCCTTCGTCTTCAAATCCCGTGCCCACCTGCGCGCTGCCCTGTCGAACGACAATCCCTTCATCCATCAACTGCTCGACGAGGTGGCCAAGGACAGCGGCATCCGGATTCTGTCGCTCAACCCCTACGGCTTCCGCAGCCTGACCACCAGGGACACCGTGGTCCAGAAGCCGAAGGATGTGGCGGGGTTGAAGATCCGCACGATGGAGGTGGTTCCGCATCAGGAGATGATGAAGTCCTTCGGCGCGACTCCCGTGCCCATCCCCTATCTGGAACTCTACACCTCGCTTCAGACCGGGGTGGTCGACGGCGAGGAGAACACGCCGTCGAACATCATCCAGCAGCGATTCTATCAGGTGCAGAAGAACCTGACGCTGACCCAGCACCTGATGACCGTCGGGGCCGTCATCACCAATGAGAAATGGTTCCAGTCACTGCCGCCCGAAGACCGCAAGGCTTTCATCGACGCGGAGAAGGAGGCGCGGCTCGCCCATGACGGAATCGGCGCGGTCCAGGATCTGCTTGCGCTCGGCAAACTCAAGGAACTGGGCATGTCGATCTATGCACCGACTCCCGAGGAGATGGCCGCCTTCCGCAAGACGGCCGAGGGACCGGCCCGCAACTGGGCCGGGGCTCAGTGGGGCAAGGAGTTCGTCGACGCTTTCTATTCGACGATCGAGGCCGCCGACCGCTGACCGGCGCTGCGACCGGCGGGCGCCGCGGCGCCTGCCTCGGGCCGGCCAAACCGGCATCCCTTCCCCCCGCCGAAGGAACCGACCGATCATGTCCGATACCCCCACCCCGGGTGTCTTCGCCCGAATCGACAGACTCCTGCGACAGGCGCTCGATCTGGCCTGCGGCCTGACGCTCGTCCTCATGGTGACCGTCGTCCTCGCTTTGGTGTTCGCGCGCTACGTCATCCACCTGCCGATCTTCTGGGGCGAGGAACTAGCCCGCTATACCATGTTCTATATGGTGCTGCTCGGTAGCGCCCTGGCGATCCGCCATGACAGCCATCTGCGTCTCACGCTCTTCGTCGACCGCCTTTCCGAGCGCGCCCGCAGGATCGTCGGAGGGATCGTCGACCTGGGCATGCTGGTCGTCGTGGCCGCCCTGTTCTGGCACGGCCTCGACCTCGCGCTCGAGGACGGGATCATGCGGACACCGGCGCTGCGCGTGGCTTTCTTCTGGATCTATCTCGCCTTTCCCGTCGGGGCCGTGCTGATGGCGATTCAGATCGTCGCCAAATCGGTCTTTGCCGACCAGCCGAAGAGCTGACGATGTCCCTCGCCCTTCCCCTCATGTTCGCGGCCTTCTTCGGATTCATGATCCTGGGAATGCCGCTCAGTTTTTCCATGCTGCTGTCCTGCTTCATCTATTTCGTCGTGAAGGGACAACCGCTCTATCTGCTCGTGCAGCAGTTCTTCACCGGTATCGACACGTTCACGCTGATGGCGATTCCGTTCTTCACGCTCGCCGGCGATCTAATGGTCGAATCCGGGACTGCCGAACGCATGCTCGCCTTCGCCAAGGCGACGGTCGGGCGGCTGCGCGGCGGTCTGGCCTACGTCACGGTCTTTTCGAGCATGCTCTTTGGCGGCTGTTCGGGGTCGGCGATCGCCGACATAACCGGCCTGGGGCCGCTGCAGGTCCGGATGATGGAAAAGGGCGGCTATCCGCGCGACTTCGCCGCCGCCCTGATGACCAGCGCCAGCATCCAGGGGCCGATCATCCCGCCAAGCATCCCGATGGTGCTGGTCGGCGCGGTGACCGGGACGTCGATCGGCGGCATGCTGCTGGGCGGCGCGGTTCCCGGCGTCCTGATCGGCTTGGCGATGTCGGTCGTCGTCTGGTTCCAGTCCTTCCGCCGGCCGATCGAACGCGAGCCGATGACGCTCGTCAACTTCATCGCGATCACCATCGCCTCGATCCCTTTCCTTCTGATGCCGGCAATCATCCTCGGCGGCATCCTGACCGGCGTATTCACGCCGACGGAGGCCTCGGCGGTCGCGGTCGGCTACGGACTTCTGCTGATCATTGTCGGAGCGAGGGGCAGGCCGGACCTGCGGTCCTTCTTTCGCATCTGCGTGCGGGCGGCGACCCTGTCGGCCGTTGTCCTCATGCTCTCCGGCGCGTCCAGCGTGCTCGGCTGGATCCTGGCGACCGAACAGATGCCACGCCATGTGGCCGCCCTGCTTTTCGAAATCTCGCAGGACCCGATGGTGATCCTGCTGATCATCAATCTTTTCCTCCTGGTCTGGGGGATGTTCATGGACATGCTGCCGGCGATCTTCATCGTTGTACCGATCCTGACCCCGCTTGCTGCCCAGGTCGGCATCAACCCGATCCATTTCGGGGTCGTGGTCGTCTTCAATCTGGTACTGGGTCTGCTAACGCCGCCCTATGGCACGGCACTCTTCACCGGTGCTCTGGTGACCGGCGTACGAATCGAACGGATCGTTCAGAATATGTGGCCGTTCTTCCTGTCGAGTCTAGGTGTTCTTCTGCTCATCACCTACGTGCCCGACGTTGTGATGTTCCTGCCACGCCTGTTCGGTCTCGACAAATGATGCGGGGCACGCTCTACGACTGCCACTGGCCTGTTCTTTTTGCAGCAACGTCGCGCATCCGGGTTTTGCCCAGCTTCCGCAATCGGGCGATATTGCAGGGAATGACGTCAACCTCTCGCTGCCAAAGGTCGTGTAAAGGAGGTCGATGAGTCCCCTTTCCCATTTGCGCCAGCAATGATCGGATATGCAGGCTCGGCCTGTTGGCCCCACAGGCCGATGCCTCCAATCCTCCAGTTGCAGGTGCCGTTGCCATCGCTGGCGATGGTCTCCCAGCTTTCCGACACGGTTCAGCCGATGGTCCCCACCGTCTGGCAGACATGCTTCAGTTCGGTGAAATCGGCGAAGGCATCGTAGCCGTGCAACCGGCCCAGCCCACTTTGCCGGTAGCCGCCGGTTTCGGCCTCCGCGAACAGCCGGTTGTGATCGTTGATCCAGACGGTCCCGTTGCGCAATGCCCGGGCCATGCGCAGCGCCCGGGCGCCGTCGCGGGTCCAGACGCTTGCCGACAGGCCGAACACGGTGTTGTTGGCCTTGGCCACCGCCTCCGCCTCGGTCTCGAAACGCTCCAGCACGACGAAGGGGCCGAAGATCTCGTCCTGGCAGAAGAAGGCGGACGGATCGTCGTGCACCACCAGCGACGGGGTGAGGAATGATGCGGCGGCCGGGGCGTCCGGCGGCACGCCGCCGCGCAGCAGCACCTCGTTGCAGGAATCGAAGGCCCGTTCGACCTGGGTCTGCACCTGGTCGCGCGCCGGCCGGTCGATCAGCGGTCCCATCCGTATCGCCGGATCGAGACCGTTCCCCACCGTCATGGCCGCCAGCGCCGCCCGCAGATGCGTCTTCATCGCGTCGAAAGCCGATGCATGGACCAGGACCCGGCGGGCGGCGGTGCATTGCTGACCGGAGATGATGGTGGCGGCGGTGGCGATGCGCGCCGCCGTCTCCGCCGGATCGACGTCGGGGAAGACGACGCAGCAGCTCTTGCCGCCCAACTCCAGCGACAGCTTCTTCATGGTGTCCGCCGCGGCGACCATGATGCGCTTGCCGGTGGCGGTCGAGCCGGTGAAGCTGACCACGTCGACCAGCGGCGAGTCGACCAGACGGGCGGCGGCGGCATGGCCGGTCTCGCTGACCATGTTGCAGACGCCGCGGGGCAGGCCGGGGACCTCGGACAAAGCGCGGAGGAAGGCGGCGGTCAGCAGGGTGGTCTGCGCCGCCGGCTTGACCACGACGGTGCAGCCGCAGGCCAGCGCCGGGCCGATGGCCCGCGCCAGCAGCACCGCGGGTGCGTTCCACGGAATGATCAGCGCCGCCACGCCGGCCGGCTCTCGCAGCATGGTGGACAGCACGCCCGGCTCGACCTCCAGCACATGGCCGGGAACATGGCGGGCGAGGCCACCGTAATAGCGGATTTCCGAAATGGCGCCGGCGATCTCGCCCCGCGACTGGGCGATGGCCTTGCCGTTCTCCAGCGTCAGCAGGCGGGCGAGATCCTCGGCCTGTGCGTCGAGCCTGTCGGCCCAGCCGAGCAGGATGGATTGGCGCAGCCGCGGATTCTGTGCCCAGTCGGGCCGATTGAAGGCCGCATGTGCGGCGGCGATGGCGGCCTCGGCCTCGGCGCGTCCGCCCTCGGCGGCATGGCCGACGACGCTGCCGTCGGCGGGGTTGAGGCTGGCGAAGCGGTCGGTGCCGGTCACCCACGCACCGTCGATCCAATGCCGGCTGTCCAAGTTGGTCACCGCTATCCTCCCATGCTCGTTGGACGTTTTCATTGCGAGGGGGCGCATGTGGAACTTGCGCGCGCTCCTCTCCGTCGCCAGCTAATCCTCGGCGGTCCTGTCAAGGCAAATAATCTATTCTAATCAATGAGATCACTTTGCCTGATGGCTCTCGGCGGCGGCTTGGGACGCGTCCAGATGCGCACCGGGGCGGGCCGCCTCGATCAGGCGTTCGTTCATGGTTTCCATGAAGCGGACGGCGGCTAGGCTGAGCGGCCGCCGCGGGTGATGGAGCCAGGCGAGCGTGCGCACGATCGTCGGTTCCACGATCGGAGTAGCCCGCAAAGTGCCGTCGGCCAGACCGCGATGGACGGCGATGCTGGGCAGCACGGTGACCCAATCGGTGCGCGCGACCAGTTCGGCGATGGAGATCAGGGTGTCGATCTCCAGCTGGGGTTTCAGGTCGATGCCCTGCGCCTCGGCGGCCTGCTCCAGCACCGCCCGCAGCCCGTGCCGCTTGGACGGGATGACCAGGCGGAATTGCGCGAGGTCGCTGAGCCGTACCGTATCAGGCAGGGGAGGCGGTTGTGCCGCTCCGCTGACCAGCACCATCTCCTCGTTCAGGATGTCCGTGATTTCCAGCGCAAGACGCTTGCGCGGCCGGTTGATCACCGCGATGTCGAGCTGGCCCGAGGTCACCTGCTCCACGAAGGTGGCGGTATAGCCGTCGGCGACGCTCAGTTCCACGCTGGGATACTGGTTGGAGAAGATCTCGATCGTCCGCGACAGCACCGACTGGGTGACCGAGGCGATCAGGCCGATGGAGACCTGGCCGGAGATGCGGCCGGCCAGATTGCCGATTTCCTGCTTGGCGGCGGCGATGTCGCGCAGGATGGGCAGGAACAGCCGGAACATGGTTCGGCCGGCCGCCGTCGGGATCATGCCCTGCGGGCTGCGCTCGAACAGCTTCTCGCCGAGTTCGGCCTCGAGCTTGGCGATCTGCATGCTCAGCGCCGGCTGCACGACGTTCAGCCGGCGCGCCGCGCGGGTCACGTTGCCTTCCTCGTACAGGCACATGAAATACTGGAGCTGGCGCAGGTCCATCAGACGCTCGCGCCCGGCTGATCGGCCGGGGCCTGGCGGGCGGGGGAACGGCCGGACCGGCGCGCAGCTTCTCCCCAGCGCCGTACCCGTCCGCTGTCCAGCTCGAACAGGTCCAGCACCCGCCCGACCGTGTGATCGATCAGGTCGTCCAGCCCGTCGGGCTTGGCGTAGAAGGCGGGAACCGGCGGGGCGATGATCGCGCCCATCTCGGCCAGGGCGGTCATGGTGCGCAGGTGGCCGAGATGGAGCGGCGTCTCGCGGACCATCAGCACCAGCCGGCGCCGCTCCTTCAGCACGACGTCGGCCGCCCGGCTCAACAGGCCGGTCGTGGTGCCGCAGGCGATGTCGGACATGCTGCGCATCGAACAGGGCGCCACCACCATGCCCATCGTCCGGAACGACCCGGAGGAGATCGACGCAGCGATGTCGTCCGCCGGATGGGCGACGCTGGCGAGCGCGCGGACCTCTGCGATCTTCCAGTCGGTCTCCATGGCGATGGTGACCTCCGCCGAGCGGGTCAGCACCAGATGCGTCTCCACATCCAGCGCCCGCAGGGTCTGCAGCATCCGGATGCCGTACACCACACCCGATGCGCCGGAAATGCCGACGATCAGCCGTTGCGGCGCCGCAGTGCGCGGGCGCCCGTCCGGGCCTGTGCCGTGGTGCGGCGTATCGGTGGACATCTCCATCGGTCGGCATCCTCAATCCTGGTCGGTCGTCGCCCGCAGGTGGGGGCAGGGCTTGCTGCCGGACTATGGTGGAACCGGATCGCCATCACAAATAATGATTGGGAATGCTGATTATCATAAAAACTGATGGCAGCGCGGCGGCATGGTGGAAGCCTGATATATCCGGGCATAGGCGATGATCCGAAAATCCATCAGTCAGGCATGCGATCAAATCGGATGATCGGGTCCATGATTTTAAATTATTTGATTAGCGTTCCCAATCGCGCGACCTATGAAGCGGCGGAACGAGCACCGACGATCAGCCAATGCACGTTGAGGGAGTACAGTCCTTGGTCGAAAATCAATCGAACGCCGGCGAATCCGGAGAATTCGAGCAGAGCGCGTCGGATCTTTTCCTGACCCAGCTCTCCGCGTACGGTGTCGATTACTTCTTCGCCAATGGCGGAACCGATTTTCCGCCGATCGCCGAGGCGTTTGCCCGGGCGGAGGAGACCGGGGCGGCCGTTCCGCGCCCCATGGTGGTCCCGCACGAGAATCTCGCCGTGTCGATGGCGCACGGGGTCTATATGAGCACCGGACGGCCGCAAGCGGTCATGGTGCATGTGAATGTCGGAACTGCCAACACCGTCAACGCGGTGCTGAACGCCAGCCGCGACGAGACCCCGGTGCTGCTGTTCGCCGGCCGCTCCCCCTACAGCGAAAGCGGCCGCCACGGCACCCGCACCCGCTACATCCACTGGGCGCAGGAGATGTTCGACCAGGGCGGCATGCTGCGCGAGGCGGTGAAGTGGGATTATGAACTCCATCTGCCCGAACAGGCCGGCGACATGGTGGCGCGCGCCTGGCAGGTGGCGATGACGGCACCGCGCGGCCCGGTCTACGCGACGCTGCCGCGCGACGTGCTGGCCGACCCGATCCGGGTG
Source organism: Azospirillum lipoferum (assembly GCF_024170005.1). GTDB lineage: Bacteria > Pseudomonadota > Alphaproteobacteria > Azospirillales > Azospirillaceae > Azospirillum > Azospirillum lipoferum. The sequence goes on along the minus strand of NZ_JALJXJ010000021.1, from coordinate 5,639 downwards.
TCCCGCCCCGATGCCGGTCGCCGGACGGCGCCTGCCGCTCCCCACCCGCAGCCGGACGACATCCGCACCCTGGCCGACTGGATCGCCGAGGCCGAACGTCCGCTGATCGTCACCCAGGGCGCCGGGCGCACCCAGGCCGGCTTTGACGCGCTGGCGCGGCTGGCGGAGCGTTTCGCCCTGCCGGTGGTCTCCTTCCACCCGCGCTTTCTCAACATCGCCGCCGACCATCCGATGAATCTCGGCTCGCTCCCCGGCGGGCTGCTGGCCCAGGCCGATCTGGTGATCGCGCTGGAGGCCGACGTGCCCTGGATCCCGGCGCTGGAATCGCCGCCGGCCGGCTGCCGGGTGGTGCATGTCGCGACCGATCCCGCCTACACCCGCTATCCGATGCGCAGTTTTCCGTCCGACCTCTGCGTCGCCGGCGAGACTGCCGACGTGCTGACGGCCGTCGAAGCCCTTCTGGATCGTCACGAGCGGCTGGACCGCAAGAGCATCGCCGCCCGCGGCGAGGCGTTGCGGGCGCAGTCGCAGGCACTGGCCGGCAAGCGGCTGTCGCCCGATGCTGTGCCGTCCGACGGCCGCATCGGTCCGGAATGGCTCAGCGCCTGCATCGGCGAGGCGGTCGGTCCCGACGCGATCGTCGTCAACGAATATCCCCTGCGGCTGGACCATTGCCCACAGACCCGCAGCGGCACCTATTTCGGCCTCAGCGCCGCCGGCGGGCTCGGCTGGGGATTGGGGGCGGCGCTGGGGGCCAAGCTGGCCAATCCGGACCGGCTGGTGGTGGCGACGCTGGGTGACGGCGCTTACATGTTCGCCAACCCGACGGCCTCCCATTGGGTCGGCGAGGCCCATGACCTGCCGGTGCTGACCGTCGTCTTCAACAACCAGCTCTATGGCGCGGTGCGCAACGCCACCATGGCGATGTACAAGACCGGCGTCGCCGCGCGCAGCGGCGGGCGCATGCTGGCCGACCTTAGCCCGTCGCCGGCCTTCGAGAAGCTGGTGGAGGCGAGCGGTGGCGCCGGTTTCCGGGTGGAGCGGCCGGAGGAGCTGCGCGACACCCTGCGCCGTGCGGTGGCGGTGGTGACGCAGGAGCGCCGTCAGGCGCTGGTCAACGTGCTGTGCGACTACTGATGTCGGCGCGTGATCCGGCCATGGAGGCGGCGACGCCTCAAGCCTCCGCGGTACCGCCCGTTCCGAAGCCGCAAGCGACCCCCACGGCCGGGGCCGGCTGGGGTAGCGGTGGATTGAGCAGCGAGGCGGCGCGGCTGCGCCGCCGCTTCCCCACCGTCGCCGATCTCGCGGCGCAGGCCCGGCGGCGGACGCCGCGCTTCGCCTATGATTTCGTCGCCGGCGGGGTGGGGGACGATCATGGGCTGGCGCGCAACCGCCAGGCGCTCAACGCCATCGAGATCGTGCCGCGCTATGGCGTCGATCTGCGGGGCGTGTCGATCGAGACCACGCTGTTCGGCCGCGGCTATGCCCTGCCGGTCGGGGTGGCGCCGATGGGGCTGGCCGGCCTGCTGTGGCCGGATGCCGACGAGGCGATCGCCGCCGCGGCCCAGCGCGCCCGCATCCCCTACGTGATGTCGACGGTCGCCAACAGCTCGATCGAGCGCATCGCCCGCATTGCGCCCGACGTGTTCTGGTACCAGCTGTACAATGTGCCGGAAAACGATCATGCGGTGTCGCTCGACCTGATCCGCCGGGCGCAGGCGGCGGGCGCCCACGCGCTGGTGCTGACGATGGACGTGCCGGTCCGCTCCAAGCGGGTGCGCGACGTGCGCAACGGCCTTGTCGTGCCGTTCCGCCCGACCCTGCGGACGGCATGGGACGTAGCGCGGGCGCCGCTGTGGGCGCTGGCGATGCTGCGGCGCGGTCAGCCACGCTTCTTCAATTTCGAACCCTATCTGGGTCCGGACGCCAGCACCGGCGACCTCGCCGGCTTCGTCTACCAGAAGATGACCGGCCCGCTGACCTGGGAGTCGGTCGCCCGCTTCCGTGACGTCTGGCGCGGTCCGCTGATCGTCAAGGGCATCCTGCATCCGGACGATGCCGACAAGGCGGTGTCGCTGGGTGTCGACGGCATCCTGGTCTCCAACCATGGTGGCCGCCAGTTCGATGCGGCTCCGGCGGCCATCGACGCCTTGCCGCCGATCGAGGAACGGGTGCGCGGTCGTGCTACCGTCCTGGTCGACGGCGCCATGGTCTCCGGCCTCGACCTGCTGCGCGCCCGCAAGCGGGGCGCCGCCGCCGCCTTCGCCGGCCGCGCCTTCCTGATGGCCTATGCCGCCGCCGGTGCCGACGGGCTTGACCATGTCGTCCGCCTGTTCACCGAGGAGTTCCGGACCGCCCTCATCCAGAGCGGAACCCTGCTTCACGATCCCTCGCCATCGCGCGCCGGTGTGCCCGCGCCATAGCGCGCCTGCACCGTAGCGCACCGGCTATCGGGCCAGCTGACATCGTCGGCCCCGCACGCACCCACATGCCCGCAAAAGACCCAGGCAACGGGCGGGCCTTGCCACACCGGGAGGACATTCGCCATGGACGCCAATTGGACAGCCATGTCGCTCGCCATCGTCTATATCCTGGCGATGGGCGTCATCAGCTATGCCGCCAAGCGCTTCGCCAACACCGCGCACAATTTCACCTCCGGCGGCACCACCTATCCGGCGCTGCTGGTGGGCTTCCTGCTGATGTCGGAGTTCATCGGGACCACCGCCAGCGTCGGCACCGCCCAGGCCGCTTACAAGTGGGGCATCTCGGCGGCGTGGAATCTCGCGGCGCTGGGCATCGGCTTTGTGTTCTACGCCTTCCTGTTCGCCCGAAAGTTCAAGGATTTGGGCGAGAACACCATCTCCGGCGTGATGGCGAAGACCTACGGCAAGGGGACGAAGCTCGCCACCAGCATCATCATGATCGCGGCGCTGCAGATCGTCGCCGTCTCCGTCTATGCCAGCGGCGGCGCCGTGCTGGCCGGGCTCCTTAAGATCGATCGGGGGACCGCCATCGTCATCACCGGGATGGTCGCCGCGCTCTATGTCAGCATGGGGGGCATGCGGTCGGTCATCTACACCAACGTGATGCACGCGATCGTCAAATATGTCGGCATCCTCGTCGCCACCGCCTTCGCCCTGTCGCAGGTCGGCGGCATGGGGGAACTGCAGGCCCGCCTGCCGGCCGAGATGTTCGAGGTCGGCACTGCCGGTTGGCCGCAGATCTTCGCCTGGATCCTGGCGGGAACCGGCGCCGTCTTCTCCACCCAGTATGTGCTCCAGGCGATCAGCACCGTCGACAACGCCGCCAAGGCGCAGCGGGCGAGCCTCTACACCGCCCTGCTGCTGGTGCCCTTCGGGCTTGCGGCGGCGCTGTGCGGCATGTGCGCATCGCTGATGTTCCCGAAGATCAACGCGCTCCAGGCATTCCCGATGGTCGTGTCGCAGATGGACAGTCTGATGGCCGCGGTGGTCGTCGCCGGTCTGGCCGGCTCGCTGTTCGGGACGATCTCCGCCATCAGCATCGGTACGGCGACGCTGCTCTACAAGGATTTCTATCTGCCGGCCGTCCATAAGACCGATGCGGTCACGGCCGCCGACTCCCGGGCGCTGATGTTCGTGCGGATCGCGTCGACCGTCGTCTGCCTGCTGCCGATCCCGCTCGCTATCTTCGCCCCCGACGTGCTGAAGGTCACCTTCCTGGCGAAGTCGCTGCGCCTGACCCTTGCCGTGCTGGTCCTCTTCATCTTCTACGCGCCGCAGTTCGGCACGGCGAAGGGCGCCCTCACCAGCATCCTGCTGTCGCTGGTGCTGACCATCGGCTGGTATCTGGCCGGCGATCCCTACGGCATCGACAACGCCTATGTCGCGCTGGTCATCCCGCTGATCGTGATGAGCGTCAGCCACCTGCCGCGCCTGATGTCCTCCTCCCGGACGATGCGGGACACCGCCTGAACCAGGGCCACGCTTGCCTCTTCACACGACCTCTTGTCCGCATTGTCGCACCGTCCATTCCAAGGCAGACAGCCATGAGCAACCACGCCATAGACCGTTTCCCCACCCCGGCCACGATGTTGTCTCCGGTCCCGGAAACGCCGAGCGCCGCCTACAGCCTGCGCGGCTGGCTCGATCGGCTGGAGGCGACCAACCGCCTGACGGTGATGCGGCCGGGCGTCGGGCTGGTGCATCAGCTCGCCGCCGTCGCCAAGCGCCTGGACGGGACGACCGCCACGCTGTTTCCCCATCCCGACGGCCATTCCGGCACGGTGGTGTCGGGCTTGGTGTCCGACCGGGCCTGGATGGCGGAGGCGCTGGGGGTGCCGGGGGACGAGCTGATCGCCCATTGCCAGCGCGCCGCCGCCGAACCCCTGCCCTGGCGCGAGGTGGCGGAGGCGCCGGCGCAGGAGATCGTCCATTGCGGTCCCATCGACCTGACCCGGCTGCTGCCGATCCCGACCCACAACGAGCATGACAGCGGCCCCTACATCTCCGCCGGGCTGACCATCGCCCGCGATCCGGAGACGGGGGTGCAGAACGTCTCGATCCACCGCTGCCAGATCAACGGGCCGGACCGCATCGGCATCCTGCTGCTGCCGCGCCACACCGACCATTTCTACCGCAAGGCGGAAGCGAAGGGCGAGGCGCTTGAGATCGCGCTGGTGATCGGTGTCGATCCGGCGACGCTGCTGGCCTCCCAGGCCATCGTCCCGGTTGGCCAGGACGAACTGGAGATCGCCGGGGCATTGCGCGGCGAGCCGCTGGACGTCGTGCGCTGCAAGACCAACGGGGTGCGCGTGCCGGCCGAGGCCGAGATCGTCATCGAGGGCCGGCTGCTGCCGCGGGTGCGCGAGGCGGAGGGACCGTTCGGCGAATTCCCGCAATATTACGGTGAGCGGGCCGACCGCCATGTGATCCAGGTCGATGCGGTGACCCACCGCGTCCGTCCGCTCTTCCACACCATCGTCGGCGGCGGCCTGGAGCATCTGCTGCTCGGCGCCATCCCGCGCGAGGCGACGATCCTGGCGACGCTCCAGCGCAACTTCCCCAACGTGCAGGACGTCCACCTGTCGCTGGGCGGGGTCGGCCGTTACCATCTGGTGGTGAAGCTGCGCCAAACCCAGCATGGTGAGGCGAAGAACGTCCTGCTCGGCGCTTGCGCCGCCCATTACGACATCAAGCATGCGGTGGTGGTCGACCCCGACGTCGACATCCACAACGCGCGCGAGGTCGAATGGGCCATTGCCACCCGCTTCCAGGCCGACCGCGATCTGGTGGTGGTGGGGAACAGCCAGTGCTCCAAGCTCGACCCCTCGACCGACGAGGGGCTGGGGGCGAAATGGGGCATCGACGCCACCATCCCGGTTGGCTCGCCCGAGATGAAGTTCAAGCGCATCCGCGTTCCAGGCGAAGAGTCCGTCGATCTCGACCGGCTGGCCGCCCCCACCGCCGCCTGGCGCGTGGCGATCGAATGAGGATGACGATGACGGCTACCCAGGCCTTTGAGATCAAAGGCGCTTCGTCGCAGCAGCCGGTGACGGTCCCGTTCGTCGGCCGTTCTATGCCGCGGGTGGAAGACGCCGCCCTGCTGACCGGCGTCGCCCGCTATGCCGACGATCTGCCGGTGAAGCCCGGCACCCTGCA
>NZ_JALJXJ010000020.1 GCF_024170005.1 Azospirillum lipoferum | reverse complement strand
ACGAAGGCGCCGATCATGTAAATCTCGCCATGGGCGAAGTTGATCATCCCGATGATGCCGTACACCATCGTGTAGCCGATCGCGATCAGGCCGTAAATCGCTCCAAGCGAAAGGCCGTTGATCAATTGCTGTAGAAAATAGTCCATATCCTCATCCCACCTTCAGCGCGGCGCAAAGGCAGGGTGCGGCGGCACGGGCACACGCGGCACACCGGTCTCGCAACAGCAGCCCCCTGTCTGATGCACTCTTTCTGGTGCACTCTTTCTGGTGCAGCCCGTCCATTCACCAAACGGAATGCCTTATCATCCGGAGTTCCGTCTATCGGTCTGACGGACCATGATTTTTCCTGTTCGGAGGCGGCTCCCGCGATCCGGCTGGGCCGGCTGGCGGGCGCCCCTCCTGACCTTTTCGGTAGTACCAGCCTGACGGATTTTTGCAAGACAGATTTGTGTTGTCCGCATGCGTGATCTGCCGGGACAACCGGACGCGGATAAGCCGGTGCCGGAAATGCGAAACGCCCCGCCGGCAGCTGCCGGCGGGGCGTCTTGCGTAACAGTATAGCAGGCCGAGGCGTCAGCGGACGGCGACGGACTGCTTGGCCGGAGCGGCGGCGACCTTCTGCTTCGGCTTGGCCGGAGCGGCGGCCTTGGCCGGCTTCGCCTTCGCGGTCGTGGCCTTCGGAGCGGCCGGAGCCGGCGTGGCCTGGGCGACGGCGAAGACGGGGTCCGGATTGCTGACCACCTTCACGTCGCAGAGCGGACGGCTGGCCAGATGCATCAGGCCGGCGCCCTTCTCGTCACTGGTCAGGGTGCGCAGGTCGTCCGCCGTCAGGTCCTTCGCGGCGACCGAACGGTCGACGAAGTTGGCGCAGTATTGCGGGATGCCGATGGTGGCGGCGCGGCGGCTGATCTCGTTCGCCAGTTCCGTCCGGAACATGTCGAACTGGCGCGTGGCGTTGCCACCGCTGCCGGAGCGCTTGTAGAAGCTGATCAGCGACGCTTCCGAGCTGGACAGCAGGGCGCGGTTCTTGACCGAGAAGTCCTGGTACAGGTCGAACGGCTTCTTCTCCGGCACGACCGTACGGCAGGTCAGGCCGACGACCATCATCTCGGTATGCAGGCGCATCAGCTGCTCGGCCGCATGTTCGGTGCGGTTGTAGCAGGCGGGCGCAGCCGGGGCGCTCGACTTCGCCGGGCGCGCCGCCTTGGCGGCGGCGGGCTTCGCGGGCTCCTTGGCGGCAGCGCCGGCCGGTACCGGCAGGGCGAGCAGCGCGCCGAGGACAGCGGCGCCGGTCAGGGCTTTGAGGGAATGGCGGAGGGCGGCGCGCTGGCGACTCATCAGGGGCTCCGGTGGCGCGGTACGACAGGACGGGGTTGGGCGGAGATCGGCATCGCCCGACAGTCGGCGACCTTCTACCCGAACGCCGTGACGGGTCAATGGGATTTGGCCGCTGCTTGCGTTTTGTCCCATCAGCGCGACGAGGGAGCAACGCGAACCCGGGCGCAGGTCGGGGTGCCGGTTCGAACAGCGCCCATCCGGGCAGGGTCGCTGTCCGTCGCTGGACGGGAGGGGGCCGGCGACGCTATGGATGGGGACAGGACAGTCGGACGGATGACAGGGCATGGCAGCCACCGGATCGCAACCGGCCGGAACGGGGACCGGAACAGGGTATGAGAGCGGGCACCGCATCGGCATCGACCTGGGCGGGACCAAGACCGAGGGCATCCTGCTCGACCGTCAGGGAAACCAGCTGGCGCGCTACAGAGTTCCCACGCTGAAGGGCGATTATGACGGGAGCGTCAGGACGATCCGCGATCTGGTCGCCCGGCTGGAGGAGGGAATGCCCGCCGGCGGCAAGGCGACGGTGGGCCTGGGCATTCCCGGCGCCATCTCTCCCGCTACCGGGCTGGTGAAGAACGCCAACTCCACATGGCTGATCGGGCGCGACTTCACGCGCGACCTGACCCAGGCGCTCGCCCGGCCGGTTCGGATCGAGAATGACGCCAACTGCCTTGCGGTATCGGAGGCGACCGACGGCGCCGGGGCCGGCTGCGGCGTGGTGTTCGCGGCGATCCTCGGCACCGGCTGCGGGGCGGGCATCGTCGTTCACGGCCGGGTGCTGGGCGGACGCAACGCCATCGCCGGAGAGTGGGGGCACAACCCGCTGCCCTGGCCGACCGACGCCGAGCGGCCAGGACCGGCCTGCTACTGCGGCAAGCATGGCTGCCTGGAAAACTACGTGTCCGGACCGGCAGTCGCGGCCGACCATTTCGCGGCGACCGGCGAGAGACTGGACGCCGCGACGATCCTGACCCGCGCCGCGGACCCGTCGGGTGCCCCCTCCGGCTATGCCGGATGCAAGGCGACGGCGGACCGGCTGGTCGGCCGGCTGGCCCGCGGTCTGGCCGCGGTCGCCAACCTGCTGGACCCCGACGTCATCGTGCTGGGCGGCGGCCTGTCGAACGCGGAGCTGCTGTACGAGCGACTGCCGGCGGCGATGCAGCCCTGGGCCTTCAGCGACCGTCTGGACACGCCGGTGCGCCGCGCCCGCCACGGCGATTCCAGTGGCGTGCGCGGCGCTGCGTGGCTGTGGCGGCCGGGAGAGATGCCGGAAGGTTAAGCGGTTCTCAGTCGCGGCGCGCAGTCCGCGGGACCGGCGGAGCGTCGGCACTCTGTGGCGGCGCCATCACACGCTTGGCGGCGGCAGGGTCCACCGGCGGCGGCGTCAGCGAGTGGGAAGCGGAGTAGTGCGTATCCGTCCGCTTCACGTCGGTGCCATAGCGCGTCATGCTGGCCCGGTCCTTGCCCGCTTTCATGGCCCCCCAATGGGACGGTGCCGGGCCGGGCAGCGGCTGGGCCTGATCCAGGTTGCGCAGGAGGGGGCCGGTCGGCACCATCTGGTCGTATACCCAGGGCGCATATTCCTGCTTCTGGGCGTGGGCCGGCAACGACAGCGCCGTCACCGCCAGCGTGGCGGCGAAAGCGGAGACGGCGATCTTGGCAGGGAAGGCAACGCGGGTCATCGAACAGGCACCTTTCGTCCGGGAAAACGGATCGGAAGGGGCAGTCGAACGCAAAGCCCCCGCGCCGTCCAATGCGGAGGCGCGTTACCCACCCCGGTCGCCGCATCGCCAAGGGGGGCATAGGCCCCGCCTTACGATACGGCACCGGGTTCAGGTCAGGGGGTCGGCAGGCGGTAGAGCGTCAGGTGCAGGCGTTTGCCGGTGTTGTAGTTGAAGCCCGACAGCTCCGCCAGCGGCAGCGGCGTGGCGGCGCCCAGGCTGTCGAGGAAGGCCGGCGCCTCCCGGTCCTCAACCAGGGCGAGAGCGCAGGCGCGGTCCGCCGTCAGATGCGCGGCGGCGCCCGCTCCATGGACCAGCTTGGTCGGCGTGCCGAGCAGGAAGACCAAGCTCGGCTCCGAATAGCCGGCGGCGGCCACCACGCTGTCCGGGCAGGGCCGGACCTGGGCCACCGCGCGGGCGGCCTGCCGGCTGACCCACACGCCGTCGATGTTCGGCAGCACGGCGGCATAGGTCCCGGCATAGAGCAGCGCCGCGGCACCAACCCCGGCGGCAAGCCCGGTCCGCCGCTCCCCCCGCAGCAGCGAGCGCAGGGACAGGGCGAACAGGCCCCCCACCGCCGGCACCAGCGCCACGCCGACCGGATCGATCCGGCGGTCGACCAGCCAGGGGATCACCGCCACCGCCAGAACCAGGGCGCCGAAACCGATTGCGCCGAGCGCCACCGCCACCGCGACCAGCCAGCGGCGCGGCCGGTCACGGCTGCGGTCGAAGCCGTCGATCAGGGCGGCCGCAGCGATGGCGGCAATGGCCGGGAAGACCGGCAGGGTATAGTGCAGCAGCTTGGTCGGCACCGCCTCGAACACCAGCCAGCTCGGGATGATCCAGGCGATGCAGAAACGCACGGCATCCAGCCGGCGCCGCGCCCACACCCACGGAACCGCAAGCAGGGCCAGCAGCGACCAGGGGGCGAAGGTCACCCAGAAGGTGCCGAGGTAATAGCCGGGCGGCAGCCCCTTGCCCTCCTGCCCGCCCGACACCTTGCCCAGCATGTCGTGGCCGACGGATTCGGCGAAGAAGGCGCCCTTGCTCTTGATGGCGATGGCGATCAGCCAGGGGGCGGCGATGGCGACGACGATGCCGAGCCCCGCCAACGGCTTCAGCCGCTTCAGCCATCCCGCCTCGCGATCCCAGAGGGCCAGCACCAGCGCCGTGCTGCCGGACACCAGCAGGACCATCGGCCCCTTGACCAGCACGCCGATGCCGGCGGCGATCCAGAAGACCAGCGGCGTGGTCCAGGCAGCCCGTCCGGCGGGGACCTGCTCGCGGCGGCCGAGATAGAGATGGGCGAGTGCGGCCTGCCCGATCACCACGGTGGCGAGCAGCACGGCGTCCGTCTTGGCCATCCGCGCCTCGACCCCCAGCACGACGCAGGAGGCCATCATCAGCCCGGCGACGAAACCGGCCGGCCCGCCGAACAGCCGCGCCGCCGTCCAGGCGCTGGCGAGAACGGCAAGGATGGCGCCCAGGAAGGAGGGGATGCGGTAGGTCCAGATGACCTTGTCGGCGCCGACCGGAATGCCGCGCACGGCATCGGCGGCGGCGGTCGCGGCACTCTGCAACCAATAAATGCCGACCGGCTTCTTGTAGCGGGTCTCATCCTGGAAACGGATGTCGACATAGTTGCCGCTGTCCAGCATCTGCGAGGATGCCTGGGCAAAACGCGCCTCGTCCCGGTCGAAGGGCGGCAGGACGGTGAATCCCGGCAGGAACAGCGCCGCGGCGATCAGCGCCAGCAGCGCATAGGCCCAGATCGGCAGGCTGTTCGGCTGAGAGGACGAGGACGAGGACGAGGACGCTGCGGTCACGGCTTGCTCGGCACCGCGTCGCCGGTGGCCTGCGACTTCTTGTGCGACCAGACGAAATAGACGTTGCGGGCGTAGATCACCAGACCCATGCCCTGCCCCAGCATGAAGACAGGGTCGAAGCGGTAGAAGGCATAGGCGAACAGCAGGACGCCGCCGCCCAGCGAGAAGTACCAGAACATCTCCGGCACCACGCTGCGGCGCGCCTTTTCGCTGGCGATCCACTGCACGAGAAAGCGCATGGTGAACATGATCTGGGCGAAGAAGCCGATGCCGACCCAGATCAGGTCGGTGGTGCTTTGCCCCTGGAACCACGCGGCGGCGCGCTCGATCATCGTAAAATTCCTGTCCCGACTGGGTCGCTAAAGGTCGACCGGCTTTGAAAGATGTCAGAGGCGTTCGGAAACCGGGGACAGCTTCGTCCGCCGCTTCAGCCAGTAAACGCCCAGCAGATCGACCACGCCGATCAGCCCGCGCCGCCAGTTGTTGTATTTTGACACGCCACGCTCGCGCGGGCGATGGTTCACCGGCACATAGGCCACAGGGTGGCCGTGGGCACGGAACAGCGCCGGCAGGAAGCGGTGCATCGCCCCGAAGAAGGGCAGATCGAGGAAGGCGTCGCGACGGAACAGCTTCAGTCCGCAGCCGCTGTCGGTGCAGCCGTCCTGCAGGAAGGACTGGCGGATGGCATTGGCGATCTTGGAGGCCCAGCGCTTCGACAGGGTGTCCTGCCGCTTCTTCCGCAGGCCGCCGACCAGCACCGGCGCTCCAGCCTCGCCCGTCGACACCAGGGCGAACAGCGCCGGGATGTCGGCCGGGTCGTTCTGGCCGTCGCCGTCGAGCGTCACCACGAACTCGCCGCGCGCCGCCTTGACGCCGCTGCGCACCGCCGCACTCTGGCCGGACCGGTGGACATGGCGCAGCACGCGCAGCCGGCCGGTCTCGACCGCCGGGGCAAGGCGCGCCTGGGTATCGTCGTCCGACTGGTCGTCGACGAAGATGACCTCGAAACCGCCGACCGGAGACAGTGCCCGCTCGATCTCTTCGAGCAGCGGCAGCACGTTCTCGGCCTCGTTGAAAACGGGGACAACGACCGACAGCCGCACCGGCTGGCCGTTCTCCGGATAAATGCTCACGGTTTGCCATCCCATTCGCCAAACGGGCGGCAAATTACTCTCGCGGCGCGGCGAACGGTAGCGGAAAAGGAAGAGACGGAAGCGGGGCAGATCCCCGCTTCCGTCCGATCCGATTGCGCGGCGGCCGGATTAACCCTTCTTGCCGTCCAACGGAAGCGGCACGTAACGCAGATCGCCGCCGCGGCTGACCAGCATCAGCAGGGTCTTGCGTCCCTGCTCCTTCGCCTTGGCGATGCGGCTTTCCAGATCGGCGGCGGTTGCCACCGGCTCCTGCCCGGCTTCGACGATGACGTCGCCGAGATCGAGCCCGCGCTGCGAGGCCGGGCTGTCGCGGTCGACCTCCGTCACCACCAGCCCGTCGACATCCTCACCGATGGAGAAGGTTTCGCGCAGGCCGGGGGTCAGCGGAGCCAGCTTCAGGCCGAGCGCCGACTTGCTCTCCTCCGGCTGGGCGGAGCGAGGGGCGCCGCTCGACCCCGACATCGCCAGCTGCTGCGGCTCGTTGCGCAGTTCGCCGACGGTAACCTGGATCGACTGCTGCTTGCCGCCGCGCAACAGGGTCATCGGCACGGTGCGGCCGATTTCGGCCGAGGCGACGAGGCGGGGAAGCTGGCGCATCTGCTCCAGCGGGTCGCCGTTGAAGGCGGTGATGACGTCGCCCTGGCGCAGGCCGGCCGAGGCCGCCGGACTGTCGGGCGAGACGCTGGTGACCAGCGCGCCGCCGGTGCCCTCCACGCCCAGGCTTTCGGCGATGTCCGGCGTCACCCGCTGGACCTGGACGCCCAGCCAGCCGCGCCGCACTTTCCCGTCCTCCTTCAGCTGGTCGATGATCGGCTTGGCCAGCGAGGACGGAATGGCGAAGCCGATGCCGACCGATCCGCCGGTCGGCGAGTAGATGGCCGTGTTGATGCCGATCACCCCACCGTTGGCGTCATAGAGCGGGCCGCCGGAATTGCCGCGGTTGATGGCGGCGTCGGTCTGCAGATACTCGTCATAGGGGCCCTGCTGGATGTCGCGGGCGCGGGCCGACAGGATGCCGGCCGTCACCGAACCGCCAAGGCCGAAGGGGTTGCCGATGGCGACCACCCAGTCGCCGACCTCCACCGTCTCACTGTCGCCCCAATGGGCGGCGGTCAATGGCTTGTTGCTCTCGACCTTCAGCAGGGCGAGGTCGGTCGGCGCATCGGACCCCACCAGCTTGGCCGGCAGCTTGGTGCCGTCATGCAGGGTGACGGCGATCTCGGCCGCGTCGGAAACGACATGGTTGTTGGTGACGACCAGGCCCGACGGATCGATGATAAAGCCGGAGCCGAGCGCCATGCTCGGCAAGCCCTGGGGGCCGCCGCCCTGGGGGCCGCCGTTCGGACCGCTTTCCGGAGAGCCGTCGCCCTGGCCGCCCCGCTGCCGGTTGCGGAACTCGCGGAAGAACTCCTCCAGCGGCGAACCGGGCGGGATGTCCATCCCCTCCGGCAGGCGTCCGCCGCCGGCCGAGGCCTGGGGCGCCTGGGTGCTGGAGATGTTGACCACCGTGTCGATCTGCGTGCGGGCAAGGTCGCGGAAGGACGGCGGCGAGTAGGTCCTGCTCGCCCCGGGCGGCGACCCGGCGGATGCGTCCTGTGCGGCGGCCTGTCCCACGGGAAAAACCGGCAGCAGCATCGCGCCGGACAGCAACGCGCACAGCGCCGCGGCCGGAAGGCGTCGGAAGATCGGGTACGAACGCGGCACGGACGCATGCGGCATGGACGGTCTCCGCGAAAACGGTTGGGCGGGAACAATGGGGCTGCGGCCCCGGCCGGGGCTGTTTTCTCAAACTGGAAACACCGGACCCCCCGTCCGGGGTCCATCGCACTTTTCAAAAGTACGGCAACGAGACGATACCGGCGGCGGATTTCTGCCACCGTGGGTTTCGGGCGGCCTGCGGTTTTTAAAACCTCGAGCCTCCACCAAGCCTCGTGCCCCGTTGTGACACCGGACACAAAATCACGATTCCGTGCAAAGTTATGCTGGCATTTTTGAGAAGAGTTTCCGATAGTCGTCCATACCGAAAACATCGCCCGCCAGCGTGAAGCCTCGATGCTGCTGACGCACGCGCCCGCGTGGTCCCGCGTCGGAAGCGTGCGGTCCGGGTGGACATGCTGACGAATGACTGAAAATTCACTTTGGCAACCGAGCGATATAATGAACGCAGAAACCGGGAGCGAACCGGAGTCTCCCAAGAAGCGTGGGCGCATTCCGCAGTCGGCGTGGCCCCAAATTCTTGATCGCTACCGCAGCGGTGCAACCCTTTCGGCCATCGCGCGCGAATTCGAATGCACCCCCAGCGCCATCTCCTACATCATCAAGAAGGCGGAGGCCGCCAGCGGCCAAGGCGATGCCGCCCCTGGTGAAGGGACGCAGGACGATGCGCAGACCGCCGACGCCACCGCTTCCACAGCATCGGAACCGGCCGGTGAGGCGTCCGCTCCGGTGACTGCCGAGGCGCCGGTCGAAACGCCGGCCGCCGCTCCCGCCGCCGCAACTCCAACCGCCACGGTGCCGGAGGCCCCGGCCGAACCGCGCCGTACCGCCGGCCGGACCGGCCGTGCCACGCTGACCCGCGCCCCGCGGACGGAACCGGCTGCCGAACAGGCTCCGGCGGAGGCTCCGGCCGCCGCCCCCGCTCCGGCCCCGACCCCGACGGAAACGCTGCGCCTGAACCGTCCGGAGCCCGCCCCGGCTCCCGCGGCAACTCCCGCACCGGTTCCCGCCGCAGCATCGGCGCCGGCCGCCGTGGAGGCCCCGCGCACTCCCGGCCAGCCGACCCCGCCGGTGGATGCGGTGGAAGGCCGCCTGCGCGACACCGCCAAGGCCTGCATCTCGGCCTATCGCGGCTGGCGTCAGCAGCCGAGCGAGGCGACGATCCAGGCGCTGTCCGACACCGTGCACGAACTGCGCAAGGCCCTGGCCCGCGTGGAGATCGACATGTCGGCCAGCCGTCGCGAGGAGCAGGCGATCCGCCCGATCCCGATCCCCGCGCACCGTGCCTCGCGCCGCCCGAACTGAGCGGATTTTGAAAAAGCGGGTTTTAGAAAGCCCCTTTGAAAACCTCCGTCCCCCTGTGGGGCGGAGGTTTTTTGTTGCCGTGCTTCCGCCTGCAATTTCCGTATGAAAGGGGCTTGACGCTCCCCTATCGAAAGGCTACTCCTCTGCGCCCCGATGGAAGGGTGGCCGAGTGGTTAAAGGCAGCAGACTGTAAATCTGCCCGCGTTAGCGTACGCTGGTTCGAATCCAGCCCCTTCCACCATCTCCGTGCCGTCGATGCGCAGCCTCACGGCTCGTCCGGCAGCGAGATGTGTCCGACGGTGTAGATTTGCATCGTCTCCGGCAGCAATGGCGGCAGCCTCGGCCAAAGGGTGAATTTGGCCATCATCCATTTCGTCGGATCGAATGCAGCGATGGCGGCCAGTGCGCCAGCCTCGATCGCCGACTTTGCCGCTGTAATGGCCCTGTCTCGTTGTGATGCCAGATCCGAATAGGGTGCAATCGGCGCAGTCTCGCGGATGGCGTGTGTGGCGGCTTTCAGATCTGCCGTCAGTTCGGCGTGGCGAACCAGCCATGTCTGCACCGACGGCCAGCCGAAATCGCGCGACACCGCCGCAAATCCCGGGCTGGAAAGAAAGGCGTCGATCCCTTCCGGTTCATCCCACAGATAGAAGGGCGCATAGAGGTTTTCAGCGCTGGCAAAGCCGGCATCCTGCTTTCTTGCGGCAAGATAGGCTTTGAAGCGCAGGCGTGGAAAGCCATCGAGCAGCGGCCCTTTCTCACGAACGCGGCGATCGATGATCGTCATGTCGTAATCGGCCGGCAGCACGAAGCTGTACTGCATCGCGATCATCGTGGAAGATCCTCCTGTTCGACGGCTTCCATCCAATGGACGGCGGCGCCGCCCCGGACCGGTTGGACGCTGACGTAACTGAACGGACTGGACGGTGCCGCGCCATGCCAGTGGCGTTCACCGGGCGCAAACCAGACGGCGTCGCCGGTACGGACCTCGACCGGTTCGCCGCCAGCGCGTTGAACGAAGCCGACGCCATCAAGCACGAACAGAAGCTGCCCGGACGGATGGCTGTGCCAATGGGTCACGACACCCGGCGGAACGAAGGCGCGCATCGCCGTCATTTCGCCATCGGTCCGGCTCGACAGCAGCATCTGGGCGAGGAAGGTGCCGCTGGCGATCCCCTCGGGCGCTGCGGCAATGCTCTCGCCGGCACGTCGGACGGTCATGACCGGCGGGCAGGACGGTTGCATTTCGAAATAGCCGGTCATCGGCAGCCCTCCTCCACCGGCAGGCCGGCGGACAGGCCGGATGCGAAGGACCAGTCTTCGAAGGTCGAATTGGTGATCGCAATCATCACGTCCTCCGGCCGGACACCCGGCGACGCCGCGAGATTCTCGACCAGACGCCGGAAGAAACGGGCCTTTGTTTCAGCCGATCGCGCCTTTCCCGTGGTGATGTGGAAGAAGATGTAGTCGTCCGAGCGGGGACCGCCACGATAAGTACGGTCGAAAATCAGCTCCCCCGGCTGATGCTGATGTATCGCAGCGAAGCGGTCCTTTTCCGGAACTTCGAAACAATCCACGAGCGCCCGGTCAAGAGCGTAGGATATGGCCGCGAGGTAGGCTGGAGACTTGCCCGCGAGCAGAGAAATACGGGTGAAGGGCATGCTGCGCCGCTCCTGTGAAAGCGATTGACAGAGACAGTATGGGGCACCAGGATCGTCCCGATAATCAGATTATTCTGAATGTATGATCCTGTTTTGCGGGACTATTGTGATGCGTCTGACCAATCTCGACATGGATGCGCTGCGCAGTTTCGTCGCCGGCATCGACGCGGGCTCCTTCGCCCAGGCCGCCGATCGTCTTGGGCGCTCGACCTCGGCGGTCAGCGCACAGCTCAAGAAGCTGGAGGAGCAGGCCGGAACGGCGCTTGTGCGCAAATCGGGCCGCGGGTTGACGCTCACCGATGGCGGTGAAGTGCTGCTGTCCTATGCCAGACGCCTGCTGAACCTCAATGACGAGGCGATGAGCGCCGTTCGTGGCGCGGAGCTGGAGGGCTGGATCCGTCTCGGCATCCAGGAGGATTTCGGCGAGACCGTGCTGCCGCAGGTGCTCGGCCGCTTCGCCCGCGCCCATCCCAGGGTCCGGATCGAGGGACGCATCGCCCGCAACAGCGAGTTGTGTGAGAAAATCGCCTCCGGCCATCTCGATCTGGCGCTGGCTTGGGATGACGGCACCGCGTCGGCCAGCGAGAGGATTGCATCGCTACCGCTGTGCTGGCTGGGTGCTTCGGCGGAGGAACCGGTCTGGCGGGCCGACGGAAACGAACCCTTGCCGCTTGCCGCATTGGAGGCGCCCTGCCTCCTGCGCACCATCGCCTGCGACCATCTCGACCGGCAGGGGATTGCCTGGCGCATCGCCTTCATCAGCCCGAGCCTGGGCGGCCTCTGGGCGGCGACGGCGGCGGGGCTCGGCATTGCCTTGCGAACGCCGATGGGACGGCCGCCGGCCGTGCGCGTGCTCGATCCCATGGCCCATGGCTTGCCGCAACTTCCCTCTCTCGGCCTCCGGCTTTTCCGGTCCGGCAAGGGGCCGAACCCGATTGGCGATCATCTCGCGACCATCATCCGGCAGGCGTTGCGGGAAACATTGCCGACAGACTGGATGCCCCGGCCACAGAATGCCGGCTGATAGTGCCGGCTGACAGCGGCGGCTGACAGCGGCGGCTGGCAGGACATGTAATCAAGGAACCCTTGATTTTGTGCGACGGCGAAGCCTAATCCAGCGTCTGTCGAGCCATGCGGCGGCCAAGCCGTTGCCGGGAAAGGGATTTGCACGATGGCGGATGTCGCGGCCTATGGCAGCCTGTTCCTGGTGGCGTTGGTGGCCGCGACGATTTTTCCTGCTCAGTCCGAGCTTCTGCTCGCCGGGCTGCACGCCTCCGGCAACTACCATGACGGGCTGCTGATCCTGGTGGCGACCGTCGGCAATGTCGCGGGCTCCACGATCAACTGGGCGCTCGGCCGCTATCTGATGCATTTCCAGGATCGGCGCTGGTTCCCGGTTTCCCGCCCGCTGGTGGAACGGGCGACCGGATGGTACCAGCGTTTCGGCGTCTGGTCGTTGCTGATGGCCTGGGTGCCGGTGATCGGCGATCCGCTGACGCTCGTCGCCGGCATCCTGCGCGTCGACCTGCGATTGTTCCTGTTGCTGGTGACCATCGGCAAGCTAGGACGGTACGTGGTGCTGATTGTCGCTTTTTGATACAGTATAGTAGCAGTATTGTAAGTAATACCGTTAAAGACAGACAACAATGAGCTTGTGGATAGGCCTGCCGTCACAGTATTAACGGACCCGCGAAACGCGGATCCCTCGGACCGGTGGAGAGCCTCGGGTCTGAAGGGGCTTTTCCGAATATCGACGTTGTTTGACAGAGGTCAAACACGCCGCATCGGCGGTCGACTATGCTCCGCGCCAACGTGGAACCGGATATCAGGCGCATCGACATGCCAGACGGAAGCATCGTTCAGCAGGGCTCAGCCCAACCCGCCAAGGTCCCGCTGTACGAAAGCCATAAGACGATCCATCCGAAGGCGGTCAAGGGCCTCTATCGCCGCCTGAAGACGGTCACCTTCTCCGTTCTTCTGGCGCTGTTCTTCATCGCCCCCTGGATCCGGTGGGAACGCGGTCCCGAGGCCCCGGCCCAGGCGGTGCTGTTCGACCTGACGACTCCGCGCTTCTTCCTGTTCTGGATCGAGATCTGGCCGCAGGAGATCTATTACCTCACCGGCATCCTGATCGTCGCGGCGCTGGGCCTGTTCCTGGCGACGGCGCTGGCGGGGCGCGTCTGGTGCGGTTTCGCCTGCCCGCACACGGTGTGGACCGACCTGTTCGTCTGGATCGAGCGCGTCTTCGAAGGCGACCGGGCGGAGCGCATCCGCATGGAAAAGCAGCCCTGGACCATGCGCAAGCTCCTGCGCAAGACCGGCAAGCATGCCGGCTGGCTGGCGCTGAGCCTCGTCACCGGTTTCGGCTTCCTCGCCTATTTCACCGACGCCCCGGCCCTGCTGCGCGACCTGGCCACCTTCCAGGCCAGCTACGAGGCGACGTCCTTCTTCGGCATCTTCGTCGGCATGACCTATGTGATGGCCGGCTGGACCCGCGAGCAGATGTGCATGTACATGTGCCCCTGGCCGCGCATCCAGTCCGCCATGCTGGACGAACATTCGCTGGTCGTTACCTATCAGGCCGACCGCGGCGACAACCGCGGCCCGAAGCGCAAGTCGCAGAGCTGGGACGAACGCCGCGCCCAGGGCTTCGGCGACTGCATCGACTGCGGCCAGTGCGTGCAGGTCTGCCCGATGGGCATCGATGTCCGCACCGGCGAACAGTCGGACTGCATCAACTGCGGCCTGTGCGTCGACGCCTGCGACAGCATCATGATCCAGCAGGGCCTGCCCACCCGCCTGATCGCCTTCGATTCGCTGGCTGCCCAGGACACCCGGGCCTCCGGCAAGTCCTATCAGTGGCGTCTGGTCCGTCCGCGCGTCATCGTCTATGCCCTGCTGATGCTGGTCATCGGCGGTGCGATGGCCTGGAGCTTCGCCCTGCGCCCCAGCCTGAACATCACCGTGCTGCGGGATCGCGCCCCGCTGTTCGTCACGCTGTCGGACGGGTCGATCCGCAACGCCTACACCTTCAAGGTCGCCAACAAGACCCGGCAGAACCGCTCCTACACCCTCAGCGTCGCCGGCCTGCCCACCGCCGACATCAAGGTGATCGGCGAGGCGGAGGAGGAGACCGCCGCCCACACCGCCACCATTTCGGCGGAGCCGGACAGTGTCGCCACCTACCGCGTCTATGTGACGGCGCCGCGCAGCGCGGTCACCGCCGCCTCGCTGCCGCTGACCTTCCAGCTGTCCGACACCGGCACGGCCGAGAAGAACAGCCGCGACAGCGTCTTCCTGGGCCCCGCCAACTGACGGGATCTGCCCCCTTGGCACAAGAGCGAAAGGCGGTGGCCGGCGGATCGGCCTACCGCCTTTCGTGTTCCTGCGCAAAGGGAGGGCACCCGCATGGGCAATTTGCGCAGGCCCGCAAGCCACTCACCTGACTCGAGCGAACGAAGGCTGGGCAACGGCAATACCGGACCGGCCATCGGTACGGTGACGGCCGGCTGAGAAGGTGAAGACCCCATGCTTTTCGATTTCGAGCCATCGGGCATCAACGACACCTACCTGCGCCTGACGCGGAGTGGTCTGTCCTGCATCGTCGCACCGGCCGGGGCGTGGAACGGGCTTCTGCGGGTGAACTACATCGTCGCCGGCGCCCCCGGCAGCGGCGAACCGCACATGGTCTTCCGCAGCCTCGACGTCGGCTGGGACGATGGCCGCTTCTGCTGGAAGGGTCGTGCGGCGCCGGTATTGACCAACTCCGCCATGGTCGACACCCTGCTGGAACGCGGCATGGTGACCGAGGCGGAGGCGGAACGGCTGCTGTTCGGCATCAACAGCCCGGCGGCCGGCGCCAGCTCGGACGAGTCGCTGATGATCCGCGCGCTGCTCGCCGGCTGCAGCTTCACCCCCGTCTACGACCAGCAGCCGCTCAGCAGCGAACCGCCGGTGGTCGCCGGATTCGCCATGCGCACCCTGTCCGATCCCGGCGCCTACATGCTGGAGGCCCGCAACGGCGTTCCCGTCCTGGATGCCGAAGCGCGCGACGCCCTGCGCCGGCTGGTCGGCGTGGTGATGTGACGCCCCCGCCCTCCTTCTTTGGTCGAAGGCGGGGGCGAAAGCGACCGGATCCAAGCCCTATGGCGTAGTGACTAGACCTTCGGGCGATAGAAACTGTCACAGTGCCAGGACATTCTTATTGCAACTGCTCACAGGAGCCACGCTTGCCGCCGACCTGACCCCCTTGCGAGAGAGTTCGACCCGCCATGAACGCCAGACTGTCCCACCGCTGCACCGCCCTGTTCGACCGCGCCCGCACCGCATGGCTCAGCCAGCCGCTGGCCCGCAAGCTGGCGTCCCGCAAGTCCGCCGGGCGTCCCCGGATTTCGATGGAACTGCTGGACCTGGAACTCTTCCGCATCGACATCGGTCACTGAGGGCGGCCATTGAAGGCAGCCGGCATCTTCACGGGGAAATCCGCCCTTCCCCCTCCGTCAGCAGCCGGCGGATGGCGTTGACCAGCGGCTTCATGTGGAAGGTCGATTCCGGGGAAACCGCCACGGTGCCGCCGGCCGCTTCCACCGCCTCGGCCACCACCGGGCCGACGGCGGCGATGCGGGTCCTGGCGAAGCCCTGTCGGAAGGCGTCGCCCAGGCCGCAGGCCTCCGCCACCTCGTGCAGACGGCGCACCTGGGGCGAGGCGGTGAAGGCGACGAAGTCGATGCGCCCGTCCGCCATGTCGCGGATCGCCGACTGGACGGCACCGGTCTCGGAATCATTGGCGTAGCGGTAGGGGGTGACTGCCACCGGATCGCCGCCGCGCGCCCGCACCGCCTCCAGCAGCGGTTCGTTCGGGTTGTCGGGGTAGAGCTGGATGCCAACACGGCGGCCGGTCAGATCCTCCTCCCCCAGCATGGCGATGACGCCGTCGGTGGTCGGGGCGGGGGCGGATTTGTAAGGGGCGCAGCCGATCTCGCGCAGCGCCTTCACCGGTTTCGGGCCGCGCACGAAAACACGCGCGCGACCGATGGCGGCGACCACGTCGGCCTCCCGCTCCATGGCGCGGGCGACGGTCATCAGGCGCCGCAACCCCTCGCCGGTCAGCAGGACGATGTCATCGAACCCCTCGGTCAGCAGCCGCTCCAGCCACGCCCGTGCCGGCGCCGGATCGTCGAGGTCGAGGATCTTCACCATCGGGCAGCGGATCGTCTCCGCCCCATGCTGTTCCATCATCCCGGCGAACAGGTCGAGGTCCCGGCTTTCCGGCACCAGAATCCGCTTTCCCGCCAGATCGCCGCCCTGTCCGGCCATGGTCCCGCTCCCGTGATCGCGTGTGGTGGTGCCCAGACTAGCAGGCCGATGCGCGTGAGGTCACGCGGGATGGGCTTGCTCTCCTACCCTCGCCGGCAATGCAGCAGGCTGAACAGCCCGAAGGGCGGCAGCGTGCGGATGCTTTCCACCGCCAGCCGCGACCCGGTCATCATCGCGTCCAACGTGAAGTCCGGCCGCCAGCCGAGCTTCTTCGACAGCGGCGACAGCCAGCCCTCCACCGCGCGGCGGACGCCAGGTTCGGGTGCCGCGAAGTGGTTGACGATGACGATGTCGCCGCCGGGTTTGCAGACCCGCTCCAGTTCCGCCATCGTGCCCTGGGGATCGGGGACGACGGTCATCACATACATGGCGACCACCACGTCGAAACTGCCGTCGGCGAAAGCCAGCTTGCCGGCATCCATCTCCAGCAGCCCGTCGACATGATCGAGCTTTTCGCGCTCCACCCGTTCCTGCGCCACCTTCAGCATGTCGGTGGACAGGTCGATGCCGACGACGCGGTTGTCCTTGCGGTAGTCGGACAGCGACAGGCCGGTGCCGACGCCGACCTCCAGGATGCGAAGGCCGCCGCGGCGGTTCAGCCACTCCACCGCCGCATGCCGGCCGGAGGCCAGAAGCACCCCGAACACCCGGTCGTAGAATCCGGCGTAGCGGCGATAAGCGGCGCGAATGGATTCGGCGTCCATGAGTCAATCTCCCCCGTTTCGATCCCGTTGCCGGCAGGCGCCGCAAGGTCAAGTTCAAGCCGGCAGCGGCGTACCATAGCCGGCTTTGGCGCGTCATGAAAGTGACCCAAACAACAAATGCCCGACAACGTCACGCTTCCGGCGTCTGTTCATTTGGCCCATCACCCCGGAAGATTTACAGCGCTGTTTCTTACCGCCTTTCTTGATTGAACGTTCATTCAAGTACCCGCGCCGCTTTACCACTCCCTGCCTCCGGCGGAAAAGGCGCTGGACAGCGTCGCCCCGACGATTCCATAGACAGATCATGGCCGACACCCTTTCCCCCCGTCCGCTGCGGCGCCGCCGGCTGGCGATCCTCGTCGCCGCGCTGGCCGCGGTGACGGCACTGGCCTGCTGGGGCGCCTATCGCTGGGCGGAGGCGGGGGCACGGGCGGCGCTGACGCTGAACGGCGACCAGCGGCTCGGCCTCTATGCCAGCAGCATCCGCAACGCGGTCGGCCGTTACGATTATCTGCCCTTCCTGGTCGCCCGCGACCACGAGGTGCTGGATCTGCTGGACGCCCCTTCGACGCTGGGGCGCGACGCCGTGAACCGGCGGCTGGAGACGGCGAACGCTGCCGCCGGGTCGGCGGCGCTCTATGTGGTGGACCGCGGCGGGCTGGCCCTGGCGTCCAGCAATTGGGCCGATCCGGCACAGAGCTTCGTCGGCCAGCGCTATGATTTCCGCCCCTATTTCCGGCAGGCGGTGGAGACCGGCAGCGGCCGCTATTTCGGCATCGGCGTCACCACCGGCCTGCCCGGCTATTTCCTGTCGCATGCGGTGCGTCGGGGGGAGGCACTGATCGGTGTCGCCGTGGTCAAGATCGACCTCGAACCGATCCAGCGCGACTGGGCCGCCGGCGGCGAGCGGGTGTTGGTGACCGACGAGAACGGCATCGTCTTCCTGTCCAGCCATGCCGACTGGAAATACCGCGCCTTGCGCCAGCTGCCCGATGCGGTGACGGCCCGGCTGGCCCAGACCCGGCAATATGACCGCAGCGACCTGACCCCTCTCGGCCTGCATGACGGCCCGCTGATGGAAAACGGTGCCCGGCTGGTCGGCCTGCCCGCTTCCGGCCCCACCCGCCGCGCCTACCTGATGCAGGAGCTTGCCCTGCCCGAGTTCGGCTGGACCATCCGCTTCCTGTCAGACCTGGAGCCGGTGAAGGCGGAAGCGGCCGGGGCCGCCGTGCTGACCGCCATGGGCATCCTGCTGCTGGCGGCGGCGGCGGCGCTGGGCTGGCAGCGGCGCCAGACCCTGCGGCTCCAGCACGAGGCGCGGGTGACACTGGAACGCCGGGTGGAGGAGCGCACGGCCGAGCTGCTGACCGCCAACCGCATCCTGCGCGAAGCGCAGGAGGAGCTTGTGCAAGCCGGCAAGCTGGCCGCACTCGGCCAGATGTCGGCGGCGCTGGCGCATGAGATCAATCAGCCGCTCGCCGCCATCCGCACCTTCGTCGCCTCCACCCGGCTGCTGGCGGAACGCGGGGAGACGGCGATGGTCCGCGACAACCTCGCCATGATCAGCGATCTGGCGGAGCGGATGGCCCTGCTGTCCGGCCATCTGAAGGAGTTCGCCCGCAAGGGTCCGGCGCGGGTGGAAGCCGTTCCGGTCGCCCGCGCCATGGACCGCGCGCTGGCCCTGCTCGCCTCCCGCCTGCGCGAGGAGGAGGTGCAGGTGGATCGGTCCATTCCCCCCGACGCCCGCGTGCGCGGCGACGCGGTTCGGCTGGAGCAGGTCTTCGTCAACCTGCTGCGCAATGCCGTCGACGCCATGGAAGGCGGCGAGGAGCGGCGCCTGACCCTGACCGCCGGCCGCAATGGGGAAGGCTGGGAGATCCGCATCCGCGACACCGGCACCGGCATCGCCGAGGCACACCAGTTCCAGCTGTTCGACCCCTTCTTCACCACCAAGGAGGTCGGACAGGGGCTTGGTCTCGGCCTGTCGCTGTCCTATGGCATCGTGCGGGACTTCGGCGGCACCCTGCGGGCGGAGAACAATCCCGACGGCGGCGCCTGCTTCGTCGTCCAACTGCCGGAAGCACAATGAGGGGCAGATGAAGACCGATCCGCTTGCCACCCCCGTCCTGTTCCCCGTCCTGTTCATCGACGATGAGCTGGCGATGCGCGTGTCGGTGACGCAGTGGCTGCAACTGGCCGGTTTCGCCGCTCAGGGATTCGAGACGCCGCAGCCGGCGCTCGACCTGCTGTCGCCCGACTTCCCCGGCGTGCTGGTCACCGACGTGCGGATGCCGCGGATGGACGGCATGGCCGTTCTGGAACGGGCGCTGGCGCGCGACGCCGACCTGCCGGTGATCCTGGTGACCGGCCACGGCGACGTGGCGCTGGCGGTGGAGGCGATGCGGCGCGGTGCCTACGACTTCATCGAGAAGCCCTTCGAACCCGACCATCTGGTCGCCGTCATCCGCCGCGCGTCGGAGAAGCGGCGGCTGGTGCTGGAGAATCGCGGCCTGCGCCGCCGCACCTCCGGCAGCGGGATCGAGGCGCGGCTGATCGGCACCTCCCCCGCCATCGCCGAGTTGCGGCGCGACCTGATCGACCTCGCCGCCACCGGCGCCAGCGTGCTGATCCATGGCGAGACCGGGACGGGAAAGGAGCTGGTCGCCCGCTGCCTGCATGATTTCGGTCCGCGGGGTCAGAAGGGCGCCTTCGTCGCGGTGAATTGCGGCGCCATTCCCGACAGCATGGCGGAAAGCGAGCTGTTCGGGCACGAGCCGGGCGCCTTCACCGGCGCCACCCAGCGCCGCGCCGGCAAGCTGGAGCATTCCAGCGGCGGCACCCTGTTCCTGGACGAGATCGAGAGCATGCCGCTCGCCATCCAGGTCAAACTGCTGCGCGCCTTGCAGGAACGCACCATCGAACGGCTGGGCTCCAACAAGCAGGTGGCGGTCGATCTCCGGCTGGTGGCGGCGACCAAGATCGACCTGCTCGACCTCAGCGAGGAGGGGCGCTTCCGCGCCGACCTCTATTACCGGCTGAATGTCGCGGAACTGCACATCCCGCCGCTGCGGGCGCGGGCGGAGGACATTCCGCTGCTGTTCGACTATTTCGCCGCCGAGTTCGCCACCCGCCACAACCGCGAGCCGCGCCCGCTGGAGCCCGCCGACCTCGACGCCCTGCTGGCCCATGACTGGCCCGGCAATGTGCGGGAACTGCGCAATCTGGCCGAGCGCCACGTCCTGTCGGTGGGGCGCAGCAGCGTCGCCGGCCTGCTGCGCCGCCGCGCCCTTGGGAGTGGGGCCGGCGGAGAGGCAGCAGTGCCGCGCGCACTGGCCGATCAGGTCGACGCCTTCGAGAAACGGGCGATCGAACAGGCGCTGGAACGCTGCAAGGGCGACATCAAGGCGGTGATGGATTTGCTGGACATCCCGCGCCGGACCCTGAACGAGAAGATGGCCCGCCACGGCCTGGACCGCACGCGCTACCTGCCGCGGGGGTGAGGCCCGTCACCACCAATGCCGTTGCTGGCGGCCAGTGCGCAGACGGGCGACTTCGACCATTTCGGCCGGGTCCTCCGGCTTGCGCAGATCCTTCACCACCGCCAGCAGGGCGCCGTCGCGCTCGACCTCCGCCACCGTCGGGCCGGTCATCAGCGTGTCGCAATCCTCCTGCGTCGGCGCGATGAAGAAGTCGGCGCGGGTCCAGTCGGTGACCCAATGCAGGTTGGCCGGCGCCAGCTTCTCGAAGGCCAGCGGTTCGGCGCAGACGGCGACGCTGTAGGTGCGGTGACGGTGGGTGCGGGCCTCCTCCGCAGCGATCACCTCCGACAGGTCCTCCACCGCTTCCGGCAGGCTGTTGGCCCAGTAATCGACATCGTATTTGCGCACCGCGCCGGCAACCCCGCCGACCAGCTCGTTGAAATAGACATATTCGTTGGGGTGCAGTGACTCCAGAACCACCGCCTCGCGCCCCAGAACCAGCGCCAGCACAAGGCCGGCCGGCACCGCCACCGACAGACCACGTCCGCTCCGCTGCGACACGCCGAGCTTCCAGGCGCCGGCCCAGCCGATCAGCCGGTCGAGCCCGATGCCGCCCAGCACCGCCAGCGGCGGCAGCACGAACAGGAAATGGCGGATCGCCGTATAGCCGGGCGCATGGGTGACGGTGAACCAGACCACCGGGAACAGCGCCGCCAGCGCCACCAGCCCGCAGCCGACCGCGCGGGTGATCCCCTCCCCGCCCGCCTGCCGGTCCCGATGCATCGTCGCCGGCAGAACCAGCAGCCCCAGCGCCGCACCGCCCAGCATCACCAGCGGCAGCTTGATGCCCAGATACCAGACCAGATAGCTGGGCGGCACCTCGTACATCCAATATTCGGTGCCGCCCAGCAGGGTGCGGATCGGGTAATGGAAGTGCGAGAAATCGGCCAGCGCCCGCAACGGGTTCAGCGGCTCCAGCACCGCCCAGGGCCAGAAGGCCGCCATCAGCCCATAGGCGACAGGCAGAGCGGGCAGCAGGCGCAACGCTCCCCGGCCGGCGTCGCGCAGCCGGGCAAGGGATGCAACCCCCAGCAATACCCATCCCACCAGCATCGCCGCCGCATAGCCCGCCAGCAGCAGCGCCCCGACCCGGATGCCCAGCGCCAGCCCGACGACGGCGCCGAATCCCAGCGCAGTCCCCAAACGCGGCCGCGGCATCTGCCCGGTCAGCCGGACCAGCAGTCCCACCGCCGCCATCATCAGCACGGCGAAGGGAATGTCCTTGGTGTGGTTGAACAGCCCGCCATACCAGGGGCCGCACAGCGCCAGCAGCGCTCCGGCAAGGAATCCCGCCCGCGGCCCGGCCAGCCGTCGCCCCACAGCCCAAACCACCGCAATCCCGGCCACCCCGATCAGGGCGCACAGCAGGTGCCGCGTCTCATACGGATCGAAGGGCAGCAACGGGGCCAGCGCCACCGCCGCCATGTCGAACAGCCCGCCATACAAATAGAGATTCTTGTAGGAAAAGGCCGAATCGTCGGTGAAGCCGCTGCGGTACCAGTCGATCAGCTTGGCGCCATAGACATGCTGCACCTCCTCGTCGTTGGAGATGCCGTAATGCCGGAAGGTGACCGCGACCAGCACCAGCAGGGCCAGCAGGGCCACCGCCGCGGCAATGTCCCACGGCCTGCCGATCAGCCGACGCAAAAGGCTGCTCCTCCCGGTCAAGCGCCGCTCCTTCATAATCCGCCGGCAGAAAGCATCGGCGGCGGCAGCTTGTCATGTGAATTCTCTGCCATCAGCCTGGGGCTGACCGCAACCGCTGGAGGACACAGCGGAATGAAAGCCGGCGCAGGCACAAGCACTGGGTTCCGGAAAATTGGCTCAAATATTCATTTCGCGCGATGTCTGGGAGGTCATATCCCCATGCGACACCGTATCGCGGCCTCCCTGTAAGGAAATCGTTCAATATTCACGCGACAATTTCCAGCAGGACACGCTGCACGACAAGGCGACTGCAATACGCCGGAAGGTGGTGGTCAATGACCAATTCTTCTCTTTCAATTCGCGCGAAACTGCTGGTGCTGGTGGCGACCGCCAGCCTCGCCTGCATGGCGATCGCGGGCGCCGGGCTCTATCTCAGCTACAATCGCATGTACCAGGACCGCGTCGATGCGCTTCGCTTCATGGTCGAGGCGGGGCACAGCATGGCGGCCCGATTCGAAAGCGAGGTTGTGGCGGGACATTTGACCCGTGACGAGGCGCAGGCCCGCTTCAAGGAGGCCTTCCTCGCCATCCGCTACAGCGGCGACGAGTATCTCTTTGCCCACACCTACGACAATGTCGGGTTCGCGCATATGAACAAGGCGCTGATGGGCAAGGACGTCTCCGGCATCAAGGATGCGGCGGGCGTCCCGGTCATCCCGGCGCTGATCGGCATCGTGAAGAGCAAGGGGGAAGGGACTTACGCCTACGACTGGCCCCGCACCGTCGGCGGCAGCGAAACCGCGGTCAAGCTGGCCTATGTGAAGGGGTTCGAGCCCTGGCGGATCTTCATCGGCACCGGCATCTTCATCGACGACCTTTGGGCCGCCTTCCTGTCGCAGCTCTGGACTCTGATCGGCGTCATCGCGGCGCTGGCGCTGCCGGCGGTCATCCTGCTGACGCTGGTCGGACACAACATCAGCTCCACCATCCGCTCGCTGGCCGGGCGCATGCGGGCCATGGCCGATGGCGACCTGACCGTCGCCTTCCCGGAGGCCGGCCGCGGCGACGAGCTTGGCGACATGGGCCGGGCCACGCAGGTGTTCAAGGAGAACGCGCTGGCCAAGCAGCGGCTGGAAGCCGAGCAGGTTGAACAGGCCCGCTGCGCCGAAATGGAAAAGCACCGCACCATCGCCGATCTGGCCGACCGGTTCGAGCAGGCGGTGGGCGGCGTCATCCATGCCGTGGCCAGGGAGGCCGCCGGGATGGAAAGCCGGGTTGCGGAAGTGACCCAGGCGGCGGACCAGGCCGGCAGGCTGGCCAGCGATGTCGCCGTGACGACGGAGCAGACATCCTCCAACGTCCAGACCGTCGCGGCCGCCACGGAGGAGCTGAGCAGCTCGATCGGAGAGATCAGCCGGCAGGTCGGCCAGTCTTCGGACATCGCCCGCGAGGCCGCCGGCATCGCCGAGCGCGCCAACAGCAAGGTTGACGGGCTGGCCCAGGCGGTGCAGCGGATCGGCACGGTGGTCGAGCTGATCAATTCCATCGCCAGCCAGACCAATCTCCTGGCTTTGAACGCGACCATCGAGGCCGCCCGCGCCGGCGATGCCGGAAAGGGGTTCGCCGTGGTCGCGTCGGAGGTGAAGGCGCTCGCCACCCAGACGGCGAAGGCGACCGACGACATCGCCCTTCAGGTCGCCGACATCCAGTCGATCACCGGCGAAACGGTTGGCGAGTTGCAGGAGGTGGTCCGGGTCATCGGCCATATCAACGAGGTCGCCACCTCCATCGCCTCCGCGGTCGAGGAACAGGGGGCCGCCACCCGGGAGATCAGCCGCAACATCCAGCAGGCCGCCCAGAGCACCCAGACCGTCTCCGACAGCATCGGCAGCGTCAACGAGGCCGCCAGCCAGAGCGGCAAGGTGGCTTACGAAGTGCTGACCTCGGTCCGCCAACTGTCCAGCCACACCGACACGCTGAGCAGCGAGGTGGACCGCTTCCTGACCCAGGTCCGCGCCGGATGACGGACGGTCCTATCTAAAGCACACTTTAGCTCATTGACATTGACTTCACCCTGCGCCCGTGGCGAAATCGCTGGCGCAGGGGATTGGCCATGGCCGAACGAAATCGGGTGTATGGCGTGACGGAACTGGCGGCGGAGTTCGGCCTCACGCCGCAGGCGTTGCGCTACTACGAGGAAAAGGGGCTGCTGGCGCCGCAGCGGGCCGGGGGACGGAGGGTCTTCACCTACCGCGACCGCGCGCGGCTGATGCTGATCCTGAAATTCCGCCGGGTCGGCTTCTCGCTGGAGCAGATCGCCGAATATCTCGCCCATTATCGCTCTGGCCGGCCCAGCGCCGGGCAATACCACGACGGGCTCCGCAAGATCCGCGCCCGCCTCATTGAGCTTGAGCGGATGCAGTCCGAAATCGCCGAGGTGATCCTTGAACTGAAGGCGATGGAGGCCGACGCCGAGCGGCGGCTCGCCGCCTGCAAGCCTGACGAAGACCTGAAACCAAACGGCCCAGAACCAGAAGCGACCGAACCGGGAGTGAAACGATGCTGCGCGGAATGATGATGAATGGCCCCCTGCTGGTGACGTCGATCCTGCGTCACGCAGCGCTCTACCATGCCGACACCGAGATCGTGTCGCGCACCACCGAGGGGCCGATCCACCGCTACACCTATGCCGACGCCTGGGTCCGCGCCCAGAAGCTGGCGAACGCGCTGGCGGCACTCGGCATGCATCCGGGCGACCGCATCGGCACGCTGGCCTGGAACGGCTACCGCCATCTGGAATGCTATTACGGCATCGGCGGCTCGGGCATGGTCTGCCACACCATCAACCCCCGCCTGTTCCCGGAACAGATCGCCTACATCGTCAACCATGCCGAAGACCGGCTGCTGTTCACCGACCTGACCTTCGTGCCGCTGCTCGAGGGCATCGCCCACGAGCTGACCGGGCTGAAGGGCATCGTCGTGATGACCGACCGCGCCAACATGCCGGTCTCCAGCCTGCCCAACCTGCTGTGCTACGAGGATCTGCTCGCCGACCAGCCGGGCAGCTTCGACTGGCCGGAGCTGGACGAAAACACCGCCTGCGGCATGTGCTACACCTCCGGCACCACCGGCAACCCGAAGGGCGTGCTGTACAGCCACCGCTCCTCCTACCTGCACGCCATCGCCGCCTGCCTGCCGGACGTGTTCGGCCTGTCGGCGTCGGACGTGGTGCTGCCGGTGGTGCCGATGTTCCATGTCAACGCCTGGGGCGTGCCCTATGCCGCCCCGATGGTCGGCGCCAAGCTGGTCTTCCCCGGCGGCAAGCTGGACGGTGTCAGCCTGTATGAGCTGTTCGAGAGCGAGAAGGTCACCAACAGCGCCGGCGTCCCGACGGTCTGGCTCGCCCTGCTGAACTGGCTCGACGCCAACAAGAAGAAACTCACCACCATGCGCCGCATCGCCATCGGCGGCTCCGCCTGCCCGCCGGTGATGATCCAGCGCTTCCAGGAGATGGGGGTGGAGGTTCTGCACGCCTGGGGCATGACGGAGACCAGCCCCCTTGGCCTCGCCAACACGCCGAAGGGCAAGCATCGCGGGCTGGACGCCGACGCGGCGCTGGCGCTGGCCTCCAGGCAGGGCCGACCGATCTGCGGCGTGCAGTTCCGCGTGGTCGACGGGTCCGGCAACGACGTTCCGCGCGACGGAACCAGCTTCGGCCGGCTGCTGGTGCGCGGCCCGACCGTCTGTTCCGGCTATTTCGGGGTGATGGAAAGCCCGGCCCACCAGACGGTGCCGGGCTGGTTCGAGACCGGCGACGTGGTGACGATGGACGCCGACGGCTATGTCCAGATCGTCGACCGCACCAAGGACGTCATCAAGTCCGGCGGCGAGTGGATCAGTTCCATCGACCTGGAGAACATCGCCGTCGGCCATCCCGGTGTCCAGGAAGCCGCCGCCGTCGCCGTGCCCGACGAGAAATGGGGCGAACGCCCGGTGCTGGTCGTCGTCCGTAAGCCGGAGTCCGCCGTCACCCGCGAGGAACTGCTGGCGGTCTTCGACGGCAAGGTGGCGAAATGGTGCATCCCCGACGATGTCCGTTTCGTCGACAGCCTGCCCCACACCGCCACCGGCAAGCTGCTGAAGAGCGAGATCCGCCACATGCTGGCCGGCCCTGAGAGGGTATGATCGGAAAAGAAAAAGGGCCGGACGGCATAAAGCGTCCGGCCCAGTGTCCCCGCTGAACCGGCGAGGACGACGCACCCGAGGGAGGAGCGCGCAACCGAAGTCAGATTACCGGCAGGCAACCGAGGCGACTTGCCCGTCTGCGCCGGAAACTCAGCAAATTCACGCCATCGGGCGTCTCTTATCGCTCCGACCGCACCCGCGCCACGGCGTCGCGCCAGCCGCTGTAAAGGCGGTCGCGCTTGCCCTGTTCCATGCGCGGTTCGAACCGGCGTTCGCTGCGCCAGGCGTCGGACACCGACTCCAGCCCGTCGAACACGCCGACCTTCAGCGCCGCGAGGCAGGCGGCACCCAGCGCCGTGGTTTCGATCACCTTCGGGCGTTCGACCGGCATGTTCAGCAGGTCGGCCAGGAACTGGCAAAGCCAGTCGTTGGCGGCCATGCCGCCATCGATGCGCAGCGCGTTGATGGTGCCGCCCCAATCGCCGGCCATCGCCTCCATCAGGTCGCGGGTCTGGAAGGCCACCGCCTCCAGCGCGGCACGGGCGATGTGGGCGGGGCCGACGTCCAGCGTCATGCCGAAGATCGCGGCGCGGGCGGCCGAATCCCAATGCGGGGCGCCCAAGCCCACGAAGGCCGGGACGAAATAGACGCCGTGGCTGTCGGGCACACGGGTCGCCATGTCGTCGGTCTGGCTGGCATGGGTGATGATGCCGATGCCGTCGCGCAGCCATTTGATGGCGGCACCCGCCACGAAGATGGAGCCTTCCTGCGCATAGGAGGTCTTGCCGTTCAGCCGATAGGCGACGGTGGTCAGCAGCCGGTTCTTCGACACCACCGGCGTCTCGCCGGTGTTGATCAGCGCGAAGCAGCCGGTGCCATAGGTCGATTTCGCCATGCCCGGCGTCAGGCAGGCCTGCCCGAAGGCGGCCGCCTGCTGATCGCCCGCCACGCCGGCGATCGGGATCGGCCGACCGAGCAGGTCCGGTTCCGTCGCGCCGAAATCGTCGGAACTGTCCAGCACCCGCGGCAGCATGGCGCGCGGCACGCGGAACAGCGCCAGCAGCTCGTCGTCCCAATCCTGGGCATGGATGTCGAACAGCATGGTGCGCGAGGCGTTGGTCGCGTCGGTCGCATGCACCCGCCGGCCGGTCAGGTGATAGATCAGGAAGCAATCGATGGTGCCGAAGCACAGCTCGCCCCGCTCGGCCCGTGCGCGGGCACCCGGCACATGGTCGAGGATCCAGGCGATCTTGGTGGCGGAGAAATAGGCGTCGATCAGCAGGCCGGTCTTGGACCGCACCAGCTCGGCATGGCCGGCGGTCACCAGATCATGGCAGAGCGCGGCGGTGCGGCGGTCCTGCCAGACGATGGCGCGATGGATCGGCTCGCCGGTGGCGCGGTCCCACACCACGGCGGTCTCGCGCTGGTTGGTGATGCCGATGGCGGCGATGGCGGACGTATCGACCCCGGACTTCTCCACCGCTTCGCGCGCCACGGTGCGGACGTCGCGCAGGATATCGGCGGGATCATGCTCGACCCAGCCATCGCCGGGATAATGCTGGGGGAACTCCCGCCGTGCTTCGGCCAGCGGCGTCCCCCGGCCGTCGAACAGGATCGCCCGCGACGAGGTGGTGCCCTGGTCGATGGCGAGGATGTGGCCGGCCTTGGTCATGGAAGCGTTCCCCATTGTTCCGATTATCGCGCGTCTCTCCCTCTCCCCCCGCTCACGCGCAAACTTCGTTTGCGCTGACGCGACAGGCGGACCCCTGGTCCGCCGAAAGCGGGGAGAGGGGCGGGGCGAGGGGGACGCATGGCGTGACTTTTTTCAGGGAATGCGGCGTGGTTCCAACAATGGAAACCCACGCAATGCATCCCCCTCACCCTAACCCTCTCCCCAGGGGGGAGAGGGGATCTTCAGGGAAATAAAAACGGGGCGACGGCTTGCCGCCGCCCCGAGGTTACCCCCGGCCCAACCAGGACGAAGTGCCAGGAGGAGAACCGTTCTGCCGTCGCCGTTACTGGGCGCGGCCTTCCTTCCAAGCCTTCAGCAGGTCGTCATAGGCGATGGTCTGACCCTTGGGCTTCTCGTTGTCGAGCTTGGGCTTCGGGGCGCCGGGGGCGGCGAACCACTCCTTCGGATCCTTCTTCGGGTTCAGCTTGGGCGCGCAGTCGCCACCGATGTTGGCACGCTCCATGCGCGCCAGCACCTGCTCCATCTGCTCGGCCAGATTGTCCATCGCCTGCTGCGAGGTGCGCTCACCCGTCACGGCTTCGGCGATGTTCTGCCACCACAGCGGGGCCAGCTTCGGATAGTCCGGCACGTTGGTGCCGGTCGGCGTCCAGGCGACGCGGGCCGGGCTGCGGTAGAACTCGACCAGACCACCCAGCTTCGGCGCCACCTGGGTCATCGCGTCGGACTTGATGTCGCTTTCGCGGATCGGCGTCAGGCCGACCAGCGTCTTCTTCAGCGACGCGGTCTTCGACACGGTGAACTGGGCGTAGAGCCACGCGGCCTTGCGGCGTTCCAGCGGGGTGGACTTCAGCAGCGTCCAGGAACCCACGTCCTGGTAGCCGAGCTTCATGCCCTGTTCCCAGTACGGGCCATGCGGCGAGGGGGCCATGCGCCACTTCGGCGTGCCGTCGGCGTTGACCACCGGCAGGCCCGGCTTGGTCATGTCGGCAGTGAAGGCGGTGTACCAGAAGATCTGCTGGGCAACCGCACCCTGGGCCGGCACCGGACCGGCTTCGGAGAAGGTCATGCCGGCCGCTTCCGGCGGAGCGTACTTCTTCAGCCAATCGATGTACTTGTTCAGCGAATAGACGGCGGCCGGGCCGTTGGTGTCGCCACCGCGGGCGACCGAGGCACCGGCCGGGCGGCAGCCCTCGACACGGATGCCCCATTCGTCCACCGGCTTGCCGTTCGGCAGGCCCTTGTCGCCGGCACCGGCCATCGACAGCCAGGCGTCGGTGAAGCGCCAGCCGAGCGACGGGTCCTTCTTGCCGTAATCCATGTGGCCATAGACGCGGACGCCGTCGATTTCCTTCACGTCGTTGGTGAAGAAGTCGGCGATGTCCTCATAGGCCGACCAATCGAGCGGAACGCCGAGGTCATAGCCGTACTTGGCCTTGAACTTCTCCTTCAGGTCGGGACGGGCGAACCAGTCGGCGCGGAACCAGTAGAGGTTGGCGAACTGCTGGTCGGGCAGCTGGTAGAGCTTGCCGTCCGGACCCGTGGTGAAGCTGGTGCCGATGAAGTCCTTGACGTCCAGCGTCGGCAGGGTGACGTCCTTGCCCTCGCCCGTCATGAAGTCGGACAGCGGAATGGCATGGCCATAGCGGAAATGGGTACCGATCAGGTCGCTGTCGTTGATGTAGGCGTCATAGACGTTGCGGCCCGACTGCATCTGGGTCTGCAGCTTCTCGATGACGTCGCCTTCCTGGATCAGGTCGTGCTTGAGCTTGATCCCGGTCAGCTCGCTGAACAGCTTGGCCAGCGTCTTCGATTCGAACTCGTGCGTCGTCAGCGTCTCGGAGACGACGTTGATGTCCATGCCCTTGAAGGGTTCGGCCGCCTTCACGAACCACTCAAGCTCCTTCATCTGCTCTTCCTTGGAGAGCGTGGAGGGCTGGAGTTCCTCGATGATCCGCTTGGCGACGGCTTCCTGGTCCGGCGTCATGGCGGCGGACGGGCCCGCCGAGGCCATCGCCAGCAGGACGCCGATGCCACCGGCCATCACGGCCCCGGTCAGGCGACGTCGCAGAGTCTGTTGCTGAAGCATGGTTCCTCCCACTTGATCGACTTGGTGTCGGGTTGACGTTTCGTATTGCTCTTACCGGCGGAACAGCCGCTCACCTCGTCATCGGCCGCCTGGACGGCGACGACGAATTCCTTTGAAATCCGGTCCCCTCACCCGAAGCGGCCCCCCTCACCCAAAACGGATGACCAGGGCGATCCAGACCAGCGAGACCGCGAAGGCGCCCCACAGCGACAGGTCGGTCGCGGCGAGCCAGCCCAGATGGATGAAGGCGCTGCCGAGCAGGCCGATGAACAGGCGGTCGCCGCGGGTGGTGCGCATCGGCAGGAAGCCCTTGGCCTCCACCGTCGGCGACACCACCTCCCAGACCGTCATGCCGGCCAGCATCAGGGCGATGCAGAGGAAGAAGACCGCGGTCGGCGTGGTCCACGCCATCCATTCCATATCCATGACGCGGGGCCTCCCTCAGACCCGGCCCAGGGCGAAGCCCTTGGCGATGTAGTTGCGGACGAACCAGATCACCAGCGCGCCCGGCAGGATGGTCAGCACGCCGGCGGCGGCCAGCAGACCCCAGTCCATGCCCGACGCGCTGACGGTGCGGGTCATGGTGGCGGCGATCGGCTTGGCGTCGACCGAGGTCAGCGTGCGGGCCAGCAGAAGCTCGACCCAGCTGAACATGAAGCAGAAGAAGGCGGTGACGCCGACGCCGGCCCGGATCATCGGCAGGAACACCGTGCCGAAGAAGCGCGGGAAGCTGTAGCCGTCGATGTAGGCCATCTCGTCGATCTCGCGCGGCACGCCGGACATGAAGCCTTCCAGGATCCAGACCGCCAGCGGCACGTTGAACAGGCAGTGGGCCAGCGCCACGGCGATGTGGGTGTCGAACAGCCCGACCGTCTGGTAGAGCTGGAAGAAGGGCAGCAGGAACACGGCCGGCGGCGCCATCTTGTTGGTCAGCAGCCAGAAGAAGACGTGCTTGTCGCCGATGAAGCGGTAGCGCGAGAAGGCGTAGGCCGCCGGCAGCGCCACCGTCAGCGAGATGACGGTGTTCAGCGTTACGTAATAGATCGAGTTGATGTAGCCGCTGTACCAGCTGGGATCGGTGAAGATGACGGCATAGTTGCGCAGCGTCGGATTGTGCGGATACAGCGTCAGGCCCGACAGGATCTCCTCGTTCGTCTTGAAGGACATGTTGACCATCCAGTAGATGGGCAGCATGAGGAAGACGATGTAGCAGACCAGAACGATGGTCCTGTTGGACACCCGCGCGGTGGAGCGGCGGACATTTGCCGGCGCAGCCAGCGAACCGGGAGCGAGAACCGCGGCCTTGCTCATTTCTTCTCTCCCTCGCCGGTGCGGGTGATGATGGTGTAGAAGATGAAGCTGAACAGCAGCACGATCAGGAAGTAGACGATGGAGAAGGCCGCGGCCTTGCCGATGTCGAACTGACCCACCGCCATCTGCGTCAGATACTGGCTGAGGAAGGTGGTGGAGTTGCCGGGACCGCCGCCGGTCAGCACGAAGGGCTCGGTGTAGATCATGAAGCTGTCCATGAAGCGCAGCAGCACCGCGATGATCAGGACGCCACGCATCTTCGGCAGCTGGATGTAGCGGAACACCGCCCATTTCGACGCGCCGTCGATCTTCGCCGCCTGATAGAAGGCCGGTGGGATCGACTGGAGGCCGGCGTAGCACAGCAGTGCCACCAGGCTGGTCCAGTGCCAGACGTCCATCACCAGCACGGTGATCCAGGCATGGGCCGAGTTGTTGGTGTAGTTGTAATCGATGCCGATGGCGCGGAAGGTGGCGCCGAGCAGGCCGATGTCGCCGCGGCCGAAGATCTGCCAGATGGTGCCGACCACGTTGAACGGGATCAGCAGCGGCAGGGCCAGCAGCACCAGCGTCAGCGACGTCTTAGCGCTGCGACCGCCGGGCATGCCGAGCGCGATCAGGATGCCCAAGGGGATCTCGATCAGCAGCACCGCCAGCGAATAGATGATCTGGCGGACCAGCGCGTCGTGCAGCCGGTCGTCCTTCAGCACCGCCTCGAACCATTCGGTACCGACGAAAAAGGTCTGGCCGGGGCCGAAGATCTCCTGCACCGAATAATTGACCACCGTCATCAGCGGCACCACGGCGCTGAAGGCGACGATCAGAAAGACCGGGATGATCAGGAACCAAGCCCGGTTGTCCTGGACCTTATCCATGGCTATGGCTCCTTCAACCAACCAGATGACTGTCGCGGTAGAGCTTGGTCCACCGGGTGGGGAAACGGATGGCGGCGTCAAGCGCCGGGATTTCCTGTTCCTCGCTCAGCCGGGCCTTCAGCGTCTGGCTGCCCAGCCGCACCGTCGCCAGCTTGGAGGTGCCGAGATCGTCGACCCCGGTGACCTGCACCGGAATGGCGCCGGCACTGCCGCTGCGCGTCAGCTCCAGGAATTCCGGCCGGATGCCCAGCTCGAACTTGCCGCCCACGGTGGGCACGGCGCGGTCGGGCAGCGGGATGGCGATGCCGTCGACCAGCGCATGGTCGTTGCCCAGCGTGCAGGGCATCAGGTTGATGCCGGGGCTGCCGATGAAATAGCCGACGAAGGTGTGCTCGGGGTTCTCGAACAGCTCCTGCGGGGTACCGAGCTGGACCATGGCGCCTTCATACATCACCGCGACCTTGTCGGCGAAGGTCAGCGCCTCCACCTGGTCGTGGGTCACATAGATCATGGTCAGGCGGTATTCCTCATGGATCTGGCGCAGCTTGCGGCGCAGGATCCACTTGGTGTGCGGGTCGATGACGGTCAGCGGCTCGTCGAACAGGATGGCCGCCACATCCGACCGCACCAGACCGCGGCCCATGGAGATCTTCTGCTTGGCGTCCGGCGTCAGCCGCTGGGCCCGCTTCTTCAGGTCGGCGGTCAGGTCCAGCGCCTCGGCGACCTGCCGCACGCGGCGGTCGACGTCCGCCTCCGGAACCTTGCGGTTGCGCAGCGGGAAGGCCAGGTTCTCGTACACCGTCATGGTGTCGTAGATGACCGGGAACTGGAACACCTGGGCGATGTTGCGCTCTTCCGGCGTGCAGCGGGTCACGTCCAGCCCGTCGAACAGCACCCGCCCCTCGCTGGGCACCAGCAGGCCGGAGATGATGTTCAGCAGCGTGGACTTGCCGCAGCCCGACGGCCCCAGCAGCGCATAGGCCTTGCCGTCCTCCCATTCCTGCGACAGGCGGCGGAGCGCGTAGTCCTCAGGCTTGCTGGGGTGCGGGTGATAGGAGTGGCCGAGATTGTCGAATTGGATGGTCGCCATCGCTCCCGCCCCCTTAAGCGATGTTGCGCAGCGCGCCGCGCCGCCAGTTGGGTGCCGCCACCAGCTGCCCGGCGGTGGAGAAGACGAAGATGCGGTCCGGATCGGCATAGACCTGGATGTCGCTGCCGATCGGGTGGCTGTGCACCCCCTCCTCCCGTGCGACCAGCGTGGTGTCGCCGTGGCGCAGATGGACGAAGGTCTCCGACCCGCTGATCTCCGACAGGGCAACCTTGCCCTTGACCGGCACCAGCCGCTCACTGCGCCGCAGCACCGTCAGGTGATTGGCGCGGATGCCGACCTTGCAGGGGCCGGCCGGCAGATTGCGGTCATGGGCCGACAGCGGCAGGCTGGTACCGTCCGACAGGGCGACACGGTCGTTGGTCAGGATCGCGTCGACCACGTTCATCGGCGGGTCGCTGAACACCTGGGCGCATTCCAGCGAGGCCGGCGTGTGGAACACGTCGCCGGTCGCCCCGGTCTGCAGCATCCGCCCCTCATGCAGCACCGTGACGTTGCCGCCGAGGATCAGCGCCTCCTGCGGTTCGGTGGTGGCGTAGACGACGGTGGTCTTGCCATCCGCGAAGATGTCGCGCAGTTCGGCGCGCAGTTCCTCGCGCAGCTTGTAGTCCAGGTTGACCAGCGGCTCGTCCAGCAGGAGCAGGCCGGCGCCCTTCACCAGGGCGCGGGCGATGGCGCAGCGCTGCTGCTGGCCGCCCGACAGCTCGGCCGGAAGCCGGTCCAGATAGGGTTCGATCCGCAGCATGGCGGCGGTCCGGCGCACCTTGGCGTCGATCTCCGCCTTGTCCTTGCCCTGGCGGCGCAGCGGCGAGGCGATGTTGTCGTACACCGTCATCGCCGGATAGTTGATGAACTGCTGATAGACCATCGCCACGTCGCGATGGCGCACCGATTTGCCGGTCACGTCCTTGCCGTTCTCCAGCACGCGCCCGGCGGTCGGCGCATCCAGCCCGGCCATCAGCCGCATCAGCGTCGTCTTGCCGGCCAGCGTCCGCCCCAGCAGGACGTTGAAGCTGCCGGGTTGCAGCTCCAAGGACAGGGGATGGAGATGCTGCTCGGCGCCAACGCGCTTCGCCACGCCTTCCAGTGTGAGTGTCACCGCATTCCTCCCATCGACCGCAGAGAAGAGGCGTTTTCGCCCGTGTCCCTGTTGGCCGTAGCTTCGCGGCGGCGGTCGAACCAGCCGCCGATGGCCTCCCGGACATTTGCGTCCAGGTGCAGCCCAAGTTTGGAGCGCCGCCACAGGAAGTCATCGCCGGTCATGGCGAACTCCTCCCGCGCGGCATAGTCGAGTTCGGCCTCGTAGACGCCGCCCCCGAAATCGATGCCGAGATCGCCCAGCCCCTTGGCGTCGCCCAGCAGCCGCTCCACCCGCGTGCCGTAGGCCCGCGCCAGCCGAAGGGCGAGCGCGTCGGGCAGCCACGGGCGGCTGCGCTTCAGCCCGGCCAGGAAGCCGGCGAAATCGGCGTTGGCGATGTCGCCGCCGGGAAGCGCCACGTCGGCGGTCCAGGTGACGCCGCCCTTGCCGAGCGCCTTGCCCAGCTTCTCCGTCGCCTCCTCCGCCAGCCGGCGGAAGGTGGTGATCTTGCCGCCGAAGATCGACAGCATCGGCGCATCGCCGGCCGGCTCGTCCATTTCCAGCACATAATCGCGGGTGACGGCCGAGGCGTTGCCGCTGGCATCGTCGAACAGCGGCCGGACGCCGCTGTAGGTCCACACCACGTCGCTCTCGCGCACCGGCTTGGCGAAGTAGCGCGACACCGCCCGGCACAGATAGGCGATTTCCTCCGGACTGATCGCCACCGCGCCGGGATCGCCCGAATAATCGAGGTCGGTGGTGCCGATCAGGGTGAAATCGCGCTCGTACGGGATGGCGAAGACGATACGGCGGTCGTCGTTCTGGAAGATGTAGGCGTGGTCGCCTTCGAACATCTTCGGCACGACGATGTGGCTGCCCTTGACCAGCCGCACCGACTTGTCGACGGTGACGCCGGTGCGCTTGGCGATCATTTCGCGCACCCAGGGGCCGGCGGCATTCACCAGCGCGCGGGCGCGGATGTTGCGGGTGGCGCCGGTGTACACGTCGACCAGCGTCGCTTCCCACAGCCCATCGCGCCGTTCGGCCTTTTCGCAGCGGGTGCGGGTCAGGATCTCCGCCCCACGGGCCTTGGCGTCCATCGCGTTCAGCACGACCAGCCGGCTGTCCTCCACCCAGCAGTCCGAATATTCGAACGCCTTGGTGAAGCCGCCCGCCAGCGGCTTTCCGGCCGGCGCGCTGGTCAGGTCGACGCCGTGCGAACCCGGCAGTAGCTTGCGCTTTCCCAGATGATCGTAAAGGAACAGGCCGATGCGCACCATCCAGGCCGGGCGCTGGTTGTGGTCATGCGGCAGGACGAAGCGCAGCGGCCAGATGATGTGCGGGGCGGCGCGCAGCAGCACCTCGCGCTCCTGCAACGCCTCGCGCACCAGACGGAATTCGTAATATTCGAGATAGCGCAGGCCGCCGTGGATCAGCTTGGTGCTGGCCGACGAGGTGGCGCCCGCAAGGTCGCCCTGTTCGCACAGCACCACCGACATCCCGCGCCCGACCGCGTCACGGGCGATACCCGCCCCGTTCACGCCGCCGCCGACGATCAGAAGGTCGGTAACCGCGGACTCGTTTGCCATGGGTTCCTCTCCGTACCGCGGCGGTTCCTTGCGAACCCGGCCGCTTTCGTTTCGGAACATAGAATGTTCGTTCGCGTTTGAAAAGGAAAATGTTTGTTCAACGGACCATGTTTCTGAGGCTACGCCGGATCGAGCATCTTTCCTATCGGAAATATGGCTGATCCGGCATCGCCTGTGCGAAAGCGCTCACGCGGCGCGGATGCGACCGAGCAGACGGTCGATATCCTCGCTCAGGCTTTCGGACCGTTGCGAAAGCGCACGGGTGGCGTCCACCACCTGGGTGGCGGCGCTGCCGGTGCGGTTCACCGCGTCGTCCACCGACACCACCGTGTCGGCGATGCTCTGCACCGCGTCGGAGGCGTGGTTGATGCTGCGGGCGATCTCGTCGGTGGCGGCG
Organism: Azospirillum lipoferum; assembly: GCF_024170005.1. Lineage (GTDB taxonomy): Bacteria > Pseudomonadota > Alphaproteobacteria > Azospirillales > Azospirillaceae > Azospirillum > Azospirillum lipoferum. The sequence continues at coordinate 90,531 of NZ_JALJXJ010000020.1, read as the reverse complement.
GACTGCTCCTCCACCGCGGCGGCGACCATGGCGGTGATCTCGTCGATGCGGCCGATGGTGCGGCCGATGTCGTCGATGGCCGACACGGCGCCCTGTGCCGTCGTGCGCACCGCCTGGACCTGCTGGGCGATCTCCTCCGTCGCCCTGGCGGTCTGGCCGGCGAGGCTGCGGACCTCCTCGGCCACCACGGCGAAGCCGCGCCCGGCCTCCCCCGCCCGTGCCGCCTCGATGGTGGCATTGAGCGCCAGCAGGTTGGTCTGGCCGGCGATGGCGTTGATCATGCCGACCACGTCGCCGATCTTCTGGGCGGCGGTGGCCAGCGCCACCATCAGCTCGTTGGTGCTGCGCGCCTCCGCCACCGCGCTGCGGGCGATCTGGCTGGAATCCCCGACCCGCCGGGTGATCTCGCCGATGGAGGCGGAGAGCTGGCTGGCGGTGGCGGCCACCGTCTGGACATTGGTCGCGGTGTCGGCGACCGCCGACCGCACGTCGGTCATCCGGCGGCAGGTCTGCTCGGCGGTGGCGGACATGCCCTCCGACGCTTCGCGCATGTCGGCCGAGGCGGCGGAGATATGGCGGGAGGCCTCCTTCACGCTGGCCTCGATGCTGGCGGTGATGGACTGGATGGTACGCGACCGCTCGGCATCGGCAGCCTGCTTCAGCGCGTCCTGTTCCTCCTGCAGCCGGGCGATCTCGGCGCTCTTGTCGCGGAAGACACCGACGATCCCCGCCATCTCGGCGATCTCGTCACGTCCGCCGACCGCGGCATCGACCACCAGATCGCCGCCGGCAACCGCCCGCATGGCGTCGATCACCCGCAGCAGCCGTCGGGTCAGCCGGTTGCGCACATAGAACCAGGCGACCAGCAGGCTCGACAGCACCACGACCGCGGCGGCTCCGCCCTGGACGGCGACCGCCCCGGAGATCGCCGTCTCGGTGCGCGTCACGTCGGCGTCGGTGCGCTCCTGCTGGTGGGCGACCACCGTGTCGATGGTGCCGTTCAGCTCGGTGGTCAGCCGCACCGTCTCGGCCAGCGCGCTTTCGATGTCGGCGGTGATGCGCGCCTGGTCGTCGCGCAGGCGGAAGACGCTGCCGGCGCCGCCACCGAAGGCGGCCAGCCCGTCGCGCGCCTTGACCAGCGACGGCCGGTCCTGGCTGTCCTTCGGCAGGGCGCCGATGGCGTTGTCGACGCGCAGCAGCGCCCAATTGTACTTCGACCGGATGTTGTTCAGCGTCGCTCCATAGGGCACGCTGGAGGCGGCGGCGATCATGCCGAAGGCGAGGTTGCCGTTCGCCTGCACGTTCATCAACTGGGTGATGACCGGCAGTTCCTCCTGCGCCAATCGGCGGCCCAACCCGGTGGCGGTATCGACCGCCTGCGCGGCGGCCAGATCGCCCACCACATTGTTGACCGACAGGGTCGACACCTCCACCAGCGGCGCCACCAGTTCGGTGAAGTCCTCGTGCGCCATCACCGCGTCGGCGACCAGGATGTTGAGCTTCTCCTCCAGGGCCAGCCGTTCGGCCGTGCGCTTGCCCAGCGTGTCCAGTGCCGCACCCATGCGCTCCGCCAGCCCGGCGACCGCGTCGGCGTCCGCCGCCATGTCGCCCGATCCTCCGCCGGCCTGAGTCCGCATCGCCGAGATCCGGTCGCGCAACCCCGCCAGCCGCCTGGTCAGGCCGTCCATCCGCTCCGTCAGCTCCGCCGCATCGCGCGATGCGGCAACCGCCGGCGCGTCGGCGGCGATCGCCGTGCTGTCCTTCGCCAGATTGAGCGAGCGGACGATGGCCGGCACGCTGCTGCGCCCGATCTGATCCATCGACCGCCCGGTCTCGGTCAGCGACCACCACGCCATGACGCTGGCGAAGGCCGCCAGCATCGCCACCCCGCCGAAAGCCAGGAACAGCCGCCCCTGAATGCCGAGCCGAATGCCGCGCCGCTCCCCCGTTGGCGTCAGTCGCGTCATATTCCTCTCCTATACGTCATATTTTTGTCGGCAGAGCGGACCGTTCAGCATCACGACGAGCTTGAAGGATGGCGGCGGCAACCGTCAGTCGCGGTAAACCCTTATGGGGCGGATATCTGAACCGCGCACGTCAATTCATAGCATGCGCGTTTGTTTTCGTAAAGAAACATGCTTGTGTTGCGAACAATATCGAGCGTACATATCGACCGCACCGTCCCGCAGGTCCGCCGGGCGGCCCGAACGCCCGGTTCGCCTGGATCGAAGCCGCCTGGACCGCGGGTTTTCACATTGGCCCATTTCGCGCATCTGATTCACTGACGCCCCATTACAGACCGGAGACAGCCCCTCGATGGATGCGCGCCTGGACGCCGAACGCCGCCAGCAGGAAATCGTGGCCCTGGTCCATGCCAGGGGCATGGTGCAGATCCAATGGCTGGCCGAGCATTTCGACGTCACCCCGCAGACCATCCGCCGCGACATCGAATATCTGGCCGGCCAGTCCGCCGTCCGGCGCTTCCGCGGTGGCGTCACCGTGCCGTCCAGCGTGGAGAACATCGCCTATTCGACCCGCCAGACCCTGATGGCGGAGGAAAAGCGCCGCATCGCCGAACTGGTCGCGCGCCATGTGCCGGAGGACGCCTCGCTGTTCCTCAACATCGGCACGACGACGGAGGCGGTGGCCCAGGCCCTGCTCGGCCACAAGCGGCTGCGGGTGCTGACCAACAACCTGAACGTCGCCACCATCCTGCACAAGAACACCAACTTCGCCCTGTCCATCGCCGGCGGCCTGGTGCGCGAACGCGACGGCGGCATCATCGGCGAGGCGACGGTGGAGTTCATCCGCCGCTACAAGGTCGATATCGGCATCATCGGCATCAGCGGCATCGATTCCGAAGGCGACCTGCTGGATTACGACGAGCAGGAGGTCCGCGTCGCCCGCGCCATCATCGAAAGCTCGCGCCGGGTCTTCCTGGTCACCGACCATACCAAGTTCGGCCGCAACGCCATGATCCGCATGGCCGACGTCCGCGTGCTCGACGCGCTCTTCACCGACCGCCTGCCACCGCCGGAACTGATGGAGGTGCTGGGCAATGCCGACTGCCAAGTCCATGTCGCCGACGGCAGCGAGACGGCCAACGGCGACGGCGAGGACGCCGAGGACTGACGGGATACCCCCGTTTCGGCGAAACAGCTTCAAACGCAGCACCTCCCCCCACCGCCCCGATGCCGCTTGCCGAAGCGGGGCATCGCCTCCACTCTGTGTTGTTGGGCCTTGTGAAATCGGTTGGCCCGGCAAACAGATGGGACAGGTGTGCGGTGATCATCGAAAGCGATCTCAAGCTCGACTTCAAGGATGTGCTGATCCGGCCGAAACGCAGCACGCTGCAAAGCCGCAACGACGTGGACGTCAACCGGACCTTCACCTTCCTGCACACCCAGCGCGACTGGACCGGCTTCCCGCTGATCGCCGCCAACATGGACGTTACCGGCAGCATGGGCATGGCCCGCGCGCTGTCGCGTTTCGGCGCCATGACCGCCCTGCACAAGCACTACAAGGCGGACGAGCTGGCCGCCTTCTTCCGGGCGGAGGCGGAGTCCGCCATTCTGTCCAACGTCTTCTACTCGATGGGCATCGCCGAGGCCGACCATGACAAGTTCCAGGCGGTGAAGGCCAAGGCGCCGGTGGGGAAGATCTGCCTGGATGTCGCCAACGGCTATACCGAGCGTTTCGTCGAGGTGATCGCCCGCCTGCGCGAGGAGAATCCGGACACCGTCATCATGGCCGGCAACGTCGTCACCGGCGACATGACGGAGGCGCTGCTGCTGGCCGGCGCCGACATCGTCAAGGTCGGCATCGGGCCGGGGTCGGTCTGCACCACCCGCAAGATGACCGGCGTCGGCTATCCCCAGCTGTCGGCCATCATCGAATGCGCCGACGCCGCCCACGGGCTGAAGGGGCAGGTCTGCGGTGACGGCGGCTGCACCGTTCCCGGCGACATCTCCAAGGCCTACGGCGCCGGCGCCGACTTCGTCATGCTCGGCGGCATGCTGGCCGGCCATGACGAGTGCGAGGGCGAGATCCGCTACGAGGACCGCGACGGCAACCGGGTGCCGGTCGCCATGACCTTCTACGGCATGTCGTCGGACACGGCGATGCACAAATATTCCGGCGGCGTCGCCTCCTACCGCGCCTCGGAAGGCAAGACGGTGGAGGTCCCCTACCGCGGACCGGTGGAGAACACGATGCAGGAGATCATGGGCGGCGTGCGCAGCATGATGACCTACATCGGCGCCACCCGGCTGAAGGAGGTGCCGAAACGCACCACCTTCGTCCGCGTCGGCGCCCAGCTGAACACCGTGTTCGGGGGCTGATCCCTACCGGCACCCCGCCAGAATCGTATTACCGATTATCGCGTCATCCGATTCTTGTCTCTTGGTCCCGTTCCGTTCTACTGCTTGGGTAAGCGGCGAATCGGATCTTTACGGGAACGAGAGTGCTTATGGACGGGGTGCCCGGCAGCGGAGCGGACGTGATCCGTGCCCAGTTGCCGACCCTTCCGGACACGCCCGGCGTCTATCGGATGCTGGCGGCCGACGGGTCGGTCCTTTATGTCGGCAAGGCGAAGAACCTGAAGCGCCGGGTGGCCAGCTACACCCGGACCGACGGGCTGCCCAACCGCACCCGGCGGATGGTGGCGCTGACCCGTTCCATGGAGTTCGTTACCACCCACACCGAGGCCGAGGCGCTTCTGCTGGAAGCGAACCTGATCCGCAGCCTGCTGCCGCCCTTCAACATCCTGGTGAAGGACGACCGGTCCTTCTCCTACATCGTCATCGGCAAAGGGCATGACTTCCCCCGCCTGATGCAGCATCGCGGCAGCGCCGAGCGGCGGGGAACGTCAGGCAAGGGCAACCGCCGCGATTCCGACCTGTTCGGCCCCTATGCCTCGCCGCATCTGGTCGGCATGACCATCGCCGCCCTGCAACGCGCCTTCCTGCTGCGCAGCTGCGACGACGGCGTCTTCGCCTCGCGCACCCGACCCTGCCTGCAACACCAGATCAAGCGCTGCTCCGCCCCCTGCGTCGGCCGCGTCGACGAGGAGGAATATGCCGCCCAGGTCCAGGGCGTGCGCGACGTGCTGTCCGGCCGCAGCGCCGAGGTGCAGGCAGAGTTCGCCCGCCACATGCTCGACAGCTCCGACCGGCTGGAATATGAGGACGCCGCCCGCTGGCGCGACCGCATCCGCGCCCTGACCGCCCTGCAAAGCCGCCAGGACATCAATCTGGAGGACACGCTGGGCGATGCCGACGTGCTGGCCCTGCACCGCGAGGGCGGTGCGGCCTGCGTCCAGGCCTTCTTCTTCCGCGGCGGCCGCAACCAGGGCACCCGCGCCTTCTTCCCGCGCGTCGATGCGGAAGAGGAGCCCGGCGACATCCTGGCCGCCTTCGCCGCCCAGCTCTATGCCGACACCCCGCCGCCGGGCCTGCTGCTGCTGAGCGACCCGGTGGAGTCGGGGGAGCTGCTGGAGGAAGCGCTGAGCCTGTCGGCCGGCGGGCACGTTTCCGTCGAATGCCCCAAGCGCGGGCCGAAGCGCCGGGCCGTCGAGCATGCGCAAACCAACGCCCGCGACGCCCTCGGCCGGCGCCTTGCCGAGCGCTCCACCCAGGCGACGTTGCTGGAGGGGGTGGCGCGCGTCTTCGGCCTGCCCGCCGCCCCGCGCCGCATCGAGATCTACGACACCTCGCACATCCAGGGGGCTTTTCCGGTCGGCGCCATGGTGGTCGCCGGGCCGGAGGGGTTCCAGCGCAATGCCTACCGCCGCTTCTACATCCGCGATCCCGACGCCGCCGGCGACGATTACGCCATGCTGCGCGAGACCTTCACGCGCCGCTTCCACCGCAGCAGCGAGGCCGGCCGCGATTCCGGGCAATGGCCCGATTTGGTCCTGATCGATGGCGGCCTCGGCCAGTTGAACGCGGTGAAGGACGAACTGGCGATGCTGCAGATCACCGACATTCCGCTGGTCGCCATCGCCAAGGGTCCGGATCGCAATGCCGGGCGGGAGCGTTTCTTCCGCCCCGGCCAGCCGCCGCTGACGCTGGCGCCCAACGACCCGGTGCTGCATTTCCTGCAAAGGCTGCGCGACGAGGCCCACCGCACCGCCATCGACAGCCACCGCGCCCGACGCATGAAGGCGATGTCGAACAGCCGCATCGACGGCATTCCCGGCATCGGCCCGGCCCGCAAGAAGGCGCTTCTCCATCATTTCGGCAGCGCCACCGCGGTTGCCTCCGCCGGCCTGAAAGATTTGGAGGCGGCCCCCGGCATCAGCGAGGCCATTGCGAGAAAGCTCTATGAACACTTCCATGGATGAGCAGCACGCGGCCGGCAAAACACCATCGTGAAACGCGCAAGCATCGTGGGATCTACAAGCAGTGGCGGTGTAACGATTCTGTAATTTTCTATTGCAAGGCCTGGGTTCAGGCAAACATCGGCCCGCTCATTTAAGAAAATTAAACAATATTGTGGTCGGATAATGTTTCGGCGGGTGTTTCGGATTGCTGCTCCGCATCCACCCGCCTCTTCCACATCACGCTCTGTGCAAACCGCCCCCTGCTCAGCTCCCAATCGAGGTGAAGAACCATGCTGGCCGACTGGCACATTCAAACCAAGACGGCCACCGCCGCCGCCGTCGTCGGGCTCTTCTCCGTTGTAACGGCTGCGGCCGGCTTCTATGCACTGGACCGCACTGAAAAGGCCGTCGGCGATCTGGTCCGCACCCAGAAGGAACAGCTCGACGCCTTCGACATGCGCATCGACATCATCGCGCTGAGCCGGATGGAGTATGAGCTGGGCAACGACCCGGCCCAGGCCGCCAACTTCACCGGGCAGGCCGACAAGCGCATCGCCGAGTTGAAGGACCGGCTGACATCGCTGGGCTCCCGGTCCGACCGCGACCAGATGACGAAGATCGACGCGATCCGCTCCGGCTTCGGCGGCTATGAGAAGAACGTCCGCGCCATGCTCGACACCGCGAAGACGGCGGCGGCCAAGGGCGGCGACGAAGGGCGCGGGTTGGTGTTGGGCGGCCTGAAGGCCAGCCGCGATGGACAGATGGTTCTGACCGACGCGGTGAAGGCCTACAACACCGACGTGTCGAAGCGCACCGCGGCCGCCGTGCAGGAGGCGCAGACGCTGGCGGAAACGATGAAGATCACGCTGGCGGTGGCGGCGGCGCTGGCGCTCGCCGTCGGCCTGCTGATCTCCATCATGATCTCGCGCGCCGGACTGGTGCTGCCGCTCCGCGCCCTGATCGAGGAGGTCCGGCGGATGGCCGGCGGCGCGCTTGACAAGAGTGTGGAGGGCATCGGCCGCAAGGACGAGATCGGTGAGCTCGCCCGCTCGGTGGAGGGCTTCCGCCAGGATCTGGTCAAGGGCCGTGAGGTGCAAGCCGAGGTCGACCGCCAGCGCGAACAGGCGCTCGCCGTCGCCGACCGCCGCGAAGGGCTGCTGCGCGCCTTCGACAGCGCCATCTCCGGCATCCTGCGCGGCGTCGCCTCCGCCGCGACCGAATTGGAAAATACCGCCCGCAGCATGAGCGGCATCGCCCAGAAATCCATGCAGCAGGCCACCAGCTCCGCCGCCGCATCGGAGGAAACCTCCTCCAACGTCCAGGCGGTCGCCGCCGCGACGGAGGAGATGAACGCCTCCATCGCCGAGATCGCCCGTCAGGTCAACCAGAGCACCGACGTGGCCGGTGCGGCGATGCGCGAGGCCGAGCAGACCAACGCCGTCGTCGGCGATCTCGCCCAGACCGCCCAGCGCATCGGCGAGGTGGTGCAGTTGATCAACGACATCGCCAGCCAGACCAACCTGCTGGCCCTGAACGCCACCATCGAGGCGGCGCGCGCCGGCGAGGCCGGCAAGGGTTTCGCCGTCGTCGCGAGCGAGGTGAAGAGCCTCGCCAGCCAGACCGCCCGCGCCACCGAGGAGATCTCCGCCCAGATCCAGGCGATGCAGACGGTGACCGGCACGGCGGTGACGGCGATCAAGGGCATCGGCGTCACCATCGCCCGCATGAACGAGATCGCCACCGCCATTTCCGGGGCCATCACCGAACAGAACGCGACGACGGAGGAGATCAGCCGCGCCATCCAGCAGGCCTCCCACGCCACCGCCAGCGTGTCGGCCAGCCTGTCGGAACTGACGGAGGTCGCGGCACAGACCGGGGATGCCGGCAATCAGGTGCTGTCCGCCGCCCGTGACCTGTCCCGGCAGTCGGAAGCGATGCACAACGAGGTGGAAGGCTTCCTCTCGCACATCCGCGCCGGATGAGACCTCGGGGAAAGATGGTCGCTCACGGCACCGTCTTTCCCGTGAAGGGGTTCCATCCCACCGCCGCCAGCGCCGCCCAGGCGGTGGCACCCAGATGGGGGCGCCGGTAATAGAGGAAATCGTCTGTCTTGCTGTCGGGACCGATGGCGAGCCCGGTGGTCAGCACCTGCGGCCGGGTGGCGTAGAGATAGCCACCGGGGCTGATCTCCTTCAACAGCTCGCCGAACAGCCGGTCGGCATCGCCGCGGCGGCCGACGGCGCGGTAGGCGAGCGCGGCCTGCGCCGTGCCCTCCACCCACATGCCGTCGCGGTCGTCGTTGAAATCGAAGCCGCCGTCGGCACCATGCGCCCGCTCCGCATAGGTCAGCGCGGCGCGCCACGCCTCCGGCGCCTTCGGCAGCAGCAGCGGCCAAAGCTGCGCATCCAGGCCGGAGGTGGAGGTGCTGGTCGTCACCCCGTCCGGCGCGGTGCCGATGGGGAAATGGTCGCCGCCCGCCGTCCACATCCTGTCGAGGAAATCGCGTGCTTCGCGCTCCGGTCCCGCAAAATCACCACCAAGCCAGCCGAACAGCGCGACCAGATCGGTGTTGTGCTCCGTCGATTTCCAGGTCAGCGGCTGCGGCGCATCGTCGAAGCCCTGGACGCCGCCGTTGAAGCCGCCCGGACCGCGCGGGTCGCGGGTGTGCTCGACCACCCAGCGCGCCAGTTCGGCCGCCCCGTCGCGGAAACGCTTTTCGCCGGTGGCGTCGCCCAGCGTCAGCAGGGCCAGCCCGGCCCAGGCGACGTTGCCGGTGGCGGTGCCGACCTGATAGGGGTCCTCGCCCCAATGGTTGCCGACGGCGTCCCACCAGCCATTGGGCGGGATCGGCCGCTGCTTCTGCGCTCCGGCCCGGTAGGTGTTGCGCAGCCGCCCCTTCCAGCCGGCGCGGTCGAGCGACACGGCGTCGAGCAGCGCCTCGCCGATGCGCAGGGCCTTGTCACGCTGGCCGCAGGCGGTCAGCGCCATGATCGCCAGCGCGTTGTCATAGGTGAAGGCGGCGTTGGACAGCGCCGGCTCCGAGGTGGGACCGGGCGCATAGGAATTGTCGTAGCTGCGCAGGAACAGCGGGCCGCGCCCGGAAATCTCGTCGACGCGCGCCGCCAGCGTGCCGCAGGTCTTCTGCGCCAGATCCCTGGCCGGCGGGACGGGTGCGGCCGACACCGGGGCGACCGTCAGGACGGAAACTCCCAATGCGATAGCCGCGAGCGTGGCACGGCCGAACCGCGCCCCTCGCTGCGGGAGCATTCGCTTGACGCTGACACGCTTGGACATCGACACCGCCGGCCAGTTCAGGAAGCCCCAGATATGGCCCCTTTGCCGGCCGGCGGCAACCGAACGGACGACCCATCGCGCGCCCATATCCCCTCTCCCCCGGAGAGGGGGAAATGTGCGACCTTAAGCCCCCTTTACAGCGGCGCCAGCCCCGCCATGATGTGCGTCTTGCGCTCGCCATAGGCGCTGCCCAGTTCGGCAGCCACCTCGTCGTCCAGAACCTCTCTGGCCTCCTCGAACAGCTCCTCCTCCTCCTCGTCGAGGTGGTGGCGGACCAGTTCGCCCAGCACCTGGAGCTTTTCCTTCCAGCCGCTGTCGGTGGTCTTCATCGCGTTCAGCTCGTCCAGCAGGCCGTTGATGAGATGGTGCTCGTTCAGCCCCTCGACGGTTTCCGACTTCGCCTCCTTCGCCTTCTTCAGCGAGGCGTAGAAGACGCCCTCCTCCACCTTCGAATGGGCCCACAGCTCGCGCTGCAGATCCTCGAACACGGCGCGGCCGCTGCCGTTGGCCTTCTCGGTCTTTTCCAGAAGGCTGCGGATGGTGTCGTGGTCGGTCTTGATGCGGGCGAAGATGTCGGCCTGGGTGCCGGTGGTCTTGCTGGCCATCGTCGGGGTCCTTGGCAATCGTTGTGGGATGATGTCGAACGGTTGCCAATAGAACCCCGTCGCGGCCGGACTGTTCCCGGCCGCGTCCTCTTCAGCCCGGACTTGCGCCCTCAACGCTCGGGATGCGTTTCCACGAATTCGCGGAGGGTGTGCATCAGCGCCACCGCATGGGCGACCTGCCCATGGGCACAGGCCTCGGCGATGTCGTCGGCGATGATGTGGGCGATGCGGTCGGCTCCGCCGGGGCAGTGGGCAAGGCAATGGCCCATCTCCACGGCCACCATTTCCGGAACATGTTCGTGTTCGGCGATCGCCTCGATCTCGGCTTCGGTGAGATCGCTCAGCGCGATGCAGTCCTTGATCGTCAACATGGCGCGTTCCTCCCGGGAACGGCCGGACTGCCCTGCGGGTCAGGGTCGAAAAACGGTCCTGCTGACCAGCCCCTGCAAACGCCAGCGCCGCACGGCACCCCGCCAAACCAGGCGGCGGGGAAACCGCGCGGCCGAAAACCGGCGAAAAATCAGTGAGCCATCAGAACCGGCAGCCCGGCGTGGTTCAGCACGTAGCGCGTGACACCGCCCAGGATCATTTCCCGCATCCGGCTGTGGCCATAGCCGCCCATAACCAGCAGGTCGGCGCCCAGCTCCACGGCTTTCTTGGTGACCGTCTCCCCAACGGGTTCCGATCCCGGATGCAATATAGTTAACTCAGGGTTAACCCCCTGCCAAGCGAGATATTGGGCAATGCGGCGTCCTGTCGCGCCTTCCGTCACCGAAGTTTCGGCGGTCAGGACATGGGTGCGGTCGGCGCTGCGCAGGAAGGGCAGGGCCGCGGCGACGGCGCGCGTCGCCTCCGTCTTGCCGTTCCAGGCGACGGCGACGGTGTGGCCGATCTCCACCGGCAGAGTCTTCGGCACCAGCAGCACCGGCCGGGCCGAACCCAGCAGCGCCGTTTCCATGGTGGTGTAGCCCTGCGTGTCGGCCTCGATGGAGGTGTGGGCGCAGACGATCAGGTCGGACAGGCGGCCTTCCGCCGGCACCACGTCCTCGATCCGGCCGATCACCTCGCGCCAGGAGGCGGACGGCGCCTCGACCCCGCCGGGGACGTCGCGGATCTCGAAGCCGGCCTCGGCAACCGCGGTCTCGAAATGGCGTCGGGCGGCGGCGCGATGATTGTTCGACTCGGTCTCCGCCGCGCGCATGATCTCGTCCACCATGGCGCCGGACATGCCTTCGCCCAGCATCGGCACGGCATCGCGCGGGTCGAGGCGGACGAACAGGCCGACGAGGTGGGCGTCGAAGTCCCGCGCCACCGCCACCGCACCCTTCAGGGCCACCGGATCGTTGTCACTGCCGCACAGCGGCACAAGGATGGTCTTGTAGGTCATGGACTCCTCCCGGACCGGTTCGAGCGGCCCTTCCCGGACGGCGGCGGTCCGCCCGCCGGTGCGGCGGACGATTCCCACCATGCCGTCATTCGCCCCGTCGTCGCTGCGGTCCGCGGCCCGGAGCGGAGGCCGCCAACCTTCAGGATATGGCCCTCGACGCGTTGTCTCACCTGGAATTAGGCCAAGCTTGCACGGGCGTCGTCCAGCACATCCGACGCAACCCTGCCAGAATCCAGGCGCGTCCAGCCGATGGTCCCCAAATCGTAGGATTCCTGCCGTTTCGCCACCTCGGCGGTGGCGTCGGAGGCATCGTTGCGACGATTGGTCACACGCGCCATCCGCTCCGCCAAGGGCGCCTCCATCCAGATGCCGTCGAACCGCACCCCGGCCTCCGCCGCGATGGCCTCGATCCGGCGGCGTTCGTCCGGCCGGGCACTGACCGCATCGACCACCACGGCGTGGCCAGCGGCCAGCACCGCCGCCGCCCGCCGGTAAAGCTCGGCATAGACCCGCCCGGTCACCGCCGGGGCATAGCCCTCGTCCGGCAGCCGGTCAGTGTCGGCGACCCCGCACAGCCGCTTGCGCAACACATCACTGCGCAGAACCACCGCACCGGGTGCCGGGCCAAGCTCCGGCGCGATCCGCTGGGCAAGCCGCGTCTTGCCGCTGCCCGACAGCCCGCCGACCGCGACCAGCCGCGCCGGAGCCGGTTCCAGCGCAGCAAGCGCATGGTCCAGATAACGCCGCGCCTCGTCGGCCAATCCCTCCGCACGTCCCCCAAGCCGCAGTGCGGCGGCCGACACCTTGGCCCGCACCGCCGCACGCAGCGACAGGAACAGCGGCAGCGCCGCCAGCCCGCCGTAATCGCCGGTTTCCTCCAGGTAACGGTTCAGCACCGCATTGCCCAGCGGCCGCAACCCGCGGTGATCCAGATCCATCAGCAGGAAGGCGAGGTCGTAAAAGACGTCGGCCACCGCCAGCGCCTCGTCGAACTCGATGGCGTCGAACAGGGTCGGCTCGCCGTCCCGCAGGACGATGTTGCGCAGATGCAGGTCGCCATGGCCATGGCGGACGAACCCCGCCCGCCGCCGCTCCTCCAGCAGTGGCGCCAGCCGGTCGAGCGCGTCGCCCGTACGCTCCGCCAGCCGCTCTACCGCCGTGGCGGGGAACAGGTCCGGCGCGGCACGCAGGTCCTCGAAGTTGCCGTCGGCCACCGCCAGCATCGCCTCCAGCCCTCCCCCCTCCGGCCGGGGAGCGGCCTCGCGATGGAAGGCGGCGATCCGCTCGGCCAGACGATGCATCAGAGGGAGGGTCAGCGCCTGCCGCTCCGCCATGCGGTCGAACAGCGACTCGTCGGGGAAACGCGCCATCTCCACCAGCCAGTCGACGGCGTCCCCGTCTCCCCCGCCATCCTCATCCAGCCGCAGGCGGCCATCGATACCGCGGCAGATGGCGACCACGCCGCGGTAGAGCGTCGGCGCGCTGCGGCGGTTGATCGCCAGTTCCGCCACGCAGGCGGCCTGGCGCTTCTCCACCGTCGAATAGTCCAGATAGGGATAGCGCACCGCGCGCTTCAGCTTCAGCGCCCGGTCACCCGCCAGGAAGACCAGGGCGGCATGGGTGTCGATTCGCTGCACCGCCTGCCCGCCATGGGTGCGCGGATCGCCGAGGAAGGCGATCACCTCCCCTTGCGACCCGGAGCCAGCACGGGGTTCGGCGGGATGCGCGGTCATGCCGATAGAATAACAGAGCCTGATCCTGCCCCGCTCCTGCTTTCATGGTTGAAACGCAGATGGCAATGACGACATCCTAGGGGTAGTGCCGATACACCATGGGTCAGTTGCCACGCCCCTTCGTTATAGTGGCTGGACCGCATGGTCCGACCCGATTTGCCATTGCGAGGGCCATGGGGAGGGGGGTGCCCGTGAAACGCCTGTCCAGCCACCGGAGGAACCGTCTGCCGGCCACCCTGGCCGGCTGCCTGCTCGGGCTTGCCCTGATGGGCAACGGCATGGCGCGGGCGGAATCCATCGACGCCGACGGCCGGTTCGGCAACTGGGCGCTGGGCGGCCTCGCCTACAGCCTTCAGCCCCCCCCGGAAAGCAACCTGAGTGTCCTGAACAGCAAGGTCCGGATCGGGTCTTCGCTGATCCCGCAGATCGAACCCTATGTCAACATCCAGCCCTGGATCGGTCCCGGCACCGGCAGCAGCCTGACCCCGCGCGGCGGCGTGACCGGTCTTTCCCGCGGCCTGTCCGGGGGCTTGAGCGGCGGCGTGCTGGTCGACGTGCCGCTCGGCTCCTTCGTCTTCACCCCCAGCGTCGGCGCCGGCACCCTGCCCACCGCCCGGCGCGAAGGCGCGCCGACCACAGAGTTCCGCTCGCAGCTGGAATTGGGATACGAGTTCGACAACAAGTCCCGCTTCAGCCTGGGCTACAGCCGCATCGTCAACGACGCCGCAGCCGGCGATCCGGCGGCCGGCACCAACAACGTCTTCGGCTTTTACTACCGCTTGCCTTTCGGCGGCCCGTGACCGGCCGTGATGGTGGAGACATCGTGTCGCGGCGTCTGGTGTAGGGAAAGCGCGCGCAACGGTAGCGTCTTAACCGCATCTTAAACATGGTTGGCTCAAGTGGACGCGGACCGAACGCTCCCTGGGGAACCCACCATGGCCACCAAGCGCAAGACCGCCTCCTCCGCCGCTCCCGCCACCGCTCCCGCCGCTGCCGCGAATGCGCCGGTGTTCGAGGCTCCGGTGGAAAGCTGGGCCGACACCATCCTGCGCACCAACTTCGCGTCGGTGGAACAGGACAGCATCGTCCTGCTGCAGGCGGCCAGCGCCCTGCTGGAGTCCGACTCGCCGGACAAGGTGTCCATCACGCTGGACCAGAACCTGAAGCTGTGGATCGCCATCAAGACGGTCCTGCTGAACGGCGACTGCCCGGTGGAGCCGGAGGTGAAGGCCAACCTGCGCAATCTGGCGCAGTATGTCGTCTCCACCACCATGCTGGCGACCCAGGGCGCCATCGAGACGAGCAAGCTGGTCTCGCTCGCCCGCCTGAACATGAACATCGCCGAAGGTCTGCTGAGCGGCCAGCGCAACCGCATGATCCAGGAACGCGCCTATCAGATCTGGCAGGAGGAAGGCTGCCCCGACGGGCGCGAGCAGGAGCACTGGCTGCGCGCCGAGGCCGAAGTCTCCGGCCTGTTCAAGGTCCAGGCCTGACGGGCCGCCGAAGCGGGTTTACGCAATACCGCCATACCACCCCGGCATGACCGCCCGCGTCGCGACACCGTGACGCGGGCGTTGTCGCTTGGTAGGCTCTGCGCATTGTGACAGCCCCGCCTGAAACCACCCCCCTTACGCACAAGCGCGTCGACAACACGCCCCGCGGCATCGCCTTGATGCTGATGTCCGTGCTGTTCTTCTCGCTGATGAACGTCCTGGCGAAGCTCCTGATGGACCGCTTCCCGGTGACCGAGGTGATGTTCTTCCGCAGCCTGTTCGCGCTGATCCCGGTCTGCCTGTCGATCCATCTCGGCACCGGGTTCGCCACCACGCTGCGCACCCGCTATGCCTGGGGCCATATGGGGCGGTCGCTGATCGGGCTGACCACCATGGTCGCCATGTTCTGGTCCTTCCATCTGCTGCCGCTGGGCGACGCCATCGCGCTGAACTTCGCCGCCCCGCTGTTTCTCACCGCCCTGTCGGTCCCGCTGCTGAGCGAGAAGGTCGGCATCCACCGCTGGAGCGCAGTGCTGGTCGGCTTCGCCGGCGTGCTGATCATCGTCCGGCCCAGCGGCGACGTGCTGAACCTGGGCGCCATCATCGCGCTGTTCGGCGCGCTGACCAACGCGCTGGCGATGATCGCCATCCGCCAGCTCAGCCGGACGGAGCGTCCGGACACCATCGTCTTCTACTTCACCCTGCTGACCACCGTGCTGCTGGGACTGTCGCTGCCCTTCTCCTGGGTCACCCCGGATGCGATGGGCTGGCTTCTGCTGCTGGCGACCGGACTTCTCGGCGGCTGCGGCCAGCTGATGCTGACCCGCGCCTATTCACTGGCTCCGGCCGCGGTGGTGGCGCCGCTGAACTACACCTCGCTGCTGCTGGCGGTCGTCTTCGGCTGGTTCATGTGGGGAGAGGTGCCGACCACGACCATGGCCGTCGGCGCCGCCGTGGTGATGGCGAGCGGCCTCTACATCCTGCACCGCGAGACCCGACGCCGCGTCACCCTGACCAAGCCGCTGCCGGCCGGCGACGGCGACTGATACGCCAGTCCTTCCCGGAATTCCTTCCCGAAATTTCGGCCGGGCGCCGCGCGTCATAGTTTCGCCATCCCGCAATGATGGGCTGTACCATCGACGTGAGGTGAACGAACCGGCGGGCAAAATCCGCGGGCGACGCCTATATGATTGGTTTGCGAGAAGCATCACCGGTCCGCGGCAGGCGAACCGCCGGACCGGCTGCCTTTCGGCGCGGAGGGGGCGGCATGAAGCAGAACGAGCGACGCGGCGACGCCGGATCCGAGCGAGACCGGAATGCGGACCCGGCGGACGGCGTGACGGAACCCCGGTTCCGTCTTGCCCAGGCGCGTGCGGCGCTGTTGTGGGAGCGGCTGGGGCCGGCGCTGTGGGCGCCGCTGTCGGTGCTGGGCGCCTTCCTGGTGCTCGCCCTGCTGAACCTGCCGATCCTGCTGCCGGGCTGGCTGCACGCGCTGGCCCTGCTGGTGCTGGCCACCGCCTTCCTGCTGTCGCTCGTCGTCGGAATCCGCCGCTTCCGCGCCCCGGCGGAGGATGAGGCCCGCCGCCGTCTGGAGCGGGACAGCGGCCTCGCCCACCGCCCGCTGCACACCCTGCGCGACCGCCCCGCCGGCAACGACCCGACCGCCCAGGCGCTGTGGCGCCTGCACCAGGAACGCACGCGCGCCGCCATGCGCGGCCTGCGCGTCGCCTGGCCGGGGACCGAGGTGCCGTCGCACGACCGCTATGCCCTGCGCGCGCTGGTGATCCTGACGCTGGTGGTCGCCGGTGCCGCCGCCTGGGGAGACTGGCGCCCGCGGATCGCCGCGGCCCTCACCCCGCAGTTCGCCGGTGGCACCGTCACCGCCGCGGCGACGCTGGACCTCTGGATCAACCCGCCCGACTACACCGGCCTGCCGCCGGTCTTCCTGAAATCCGGCTCCACCGCCAAGCCGGCCGCCCAGCAGGCGGCGGGAACTTCCGCCGACCATCCCGCCGGCAATCCGACTGCCGACCAGCCGGTCCACATCCCGCAGGGCAGCCTCGTGCTGGCCCGCGTCACCGGCGGCAGCGGTACCCCCAGCCTGGAGGCCGGCGACCAGACCGGCCCGTTCGAGGCGGTGGACTCCACCAATTTCCAGGTGCAGAAACCGGTGACCGGCGGCACCCGCATCGCCGTCACCCAGGGCGGGCGGACGCTCGGCTCCTGGCCGATCCAGGTGGTGCCCGACCGCGCGCCGATCATCGCCCACGCCACCCCGCCCGCCGCCGGCGAACGCGGCGCGCTGAAGCTGGACTATGCCGCCCGCGACGATTACGGCCTGACCGAGGTGAAGGCCCAGATCCGCCTCGCGCCGGAGGTTCCGGCCGCCCCCGGCGCGGCGAAAGCAGATGCGCCGCCGAAGGACGCGCCGAGGACGGAAGCCGAGCAGGTTCTGGAGTTCCCGCTGTCGCTTCCCGGCGTCCGGCCGAAGGATGCGCACGGCACCGCCTTCCAGGATCTGACCGCTCACCCCTGGGCCGGGATGCCGGTGACGGTGCGGTTGACCGCCACCGACGGCGCCGGCCAGACCGGCCGGTCGGAGGATGCGGCGATCATCCTGCCGGAACGCAGCTTCAATCACCCGGTCGCCCGCGCCATCGTCAACCAGCGCAAAATCCTGACCCGGAACCCGCAGCAATCCCGCGTCCAGGTCGCCCGCGCCCTGGCGGAGATCTCCGCGCGCCCCGACAGCTACGGCAACGACATCGTCGCCTTCCTGTCCCTGCGCACCGCCATGGCCCGGCTGATGCTGGACCAGAGCGCCGAGTCCGTCCCGGCGCTCCAGCAGCTTCTGTGGGAAACCGCCCTGCGCATCGAGGACGGCGGCCTGTCGCTGGCGGAAAAGGATCTGCGCGACGCCGAAAAGCGGCTGTCGGAAGCGCTGGACAAGAACGCCTCCGACGAGGAGCTGAACCGCCTGATGGACGAGTTGCAGGCGGCCCTCGACAAGTTCATGGACGCGATGGAACAGCGCATGCTGGAGGCCATGCAGCGCGGCGAGCAGATCCCGATGGTCCCGCCGGAGCTGGCCGACAGGATGACCGACCGCGGCGACCTCCAGCAGATGCTCGACCGCATGCGCGAGATGGCGCAGACGGGATCGCGCGACGCTGCCCGCCAGATGCTGTCCCAGCTTCAGCAGATGCTGGAGAACATGCGCTCCGGCGCCATGGCGCAGATGAACCAGCAGAACGGCCAGCAACAGCAGAACCAGTCCTGGGAGATGATGCAGCAGTTGCAGAAGCTGGCGCAGCAGCAGCAGCAGCTCCTCGACCAGAGCTTCCGCCAGTCGCAGGAATCGATGGACCAGCAGGGGCAGCAGGGCGACCAGCCCCGCGGCCGCCAGCAGAACCAGCGCCGGAACCAGCAGGGACAGCAACAGCAGAACTCCGGCAGCCCGACCATGCAGAAGCAGGCCGAACAGCAGGAGGCGCTGCGCCGTCAGTTGGGCGAGCTGATGCGGCGCATGGGCGAGCAGCAGGGCGGCGAAATCCCGCAACCGCTGGGCCGCGCCGAACGCGCCATGCGCGACGCCGCCCAGGCCTTGCAGCAGGGCGCCCCCGGCGCCGCGGTGCCGTCGCAGACCGAAGCGATGGAGCAGCTCCAGCAGGGCATGCAGGGCATGGCCGAACAGATGGCCCAGCAGATGATGGGCCAGGGCGGTCCGGCGATGATGGGCCAGCAGGGCCAGATGCCCCGCCAGGGCCGGGGCCGCGACCCGCTGGGCCGCCGCCCGTCCGGCTACGGCATGCAGGATTCCAACGACGTGAAGATTCCGGAGCAGTCGGAACTCCAGCGCGCCCGCGAAATCCTCGACGAACTCCGCCGCCGCTCCGGCCAATACGGGCGCCCGCAGGAGGAACGCAACTACATCGACCGGTTGCTGAAGCAGTTCTGACACGGCACGGAAACGCAAAACGGGACCGGACTGTGCCGGTCCCGTTCGGGAACCTCACCAACCATCACCGGAGGTTAGTCGGCGGGGCGGTCCTCCGCCGGTCGGTCGTCGTCCGGATTGTGGTTCGCAACGTGGTCCTGCATCTGTTCGGTCTGCACGGCCTTGCTGTCCAGGCCGCGGGCGTCGGAATGACGGGACTTGTCGCGGTTCGACAGCACGGCGTTGTCGCCGATGGAGCCGGCCGGCAGGTCGGTGTTGGCCCCGGTGCCGGTGCCCTTGCCCTGCCCACTGGGGCTCATATGCTTCTTGCTGGCATTCGCCATCGCGTGTTCTCCGTCAGTTGGCCATCGCCGCCGCCGGGAGGTGGAGTCCCGGCGGCGGGCGGCTGGGTGTAGGAAATCGGTGCAGGATCACTGCTGGTTCGGCTGCGGATTGCGCGGCTGGGTGCTGTCCATGCCGCCGGCCGCACCCGTGCTATGGCCGGTCGCGTTGTGGTCGGTGCTGCTGCCGCTTGCGCTGCCGCCGTGGCGCTTGCCGAGCGAGACGGTGGTGTCGTCGTACTTGAACTCCGCCATCTGCTTGACCTGATCCTCGGTCACCTGCCGGGCGACGACCCGGTCGCCGTCGCTGCGCAGCAGGTTGTAGTCGAGCGCCACCTGCTTGGCGCCGATGCCCAGCACGCCGCCGCGGTTCAGGATCACCTGGGTGGCCTTGCCGGTCTGGGCGTCGAGGATGATGTCGGCGACGTCGCCCAGCTTCTTGCCGTTCTCGCCATAGACATCCTTGCCCATCATCTTTTCAAAGCTGGTGCTCTGCTGGGCGCCTCCGGCGGACGCAACATTGGGTCGCAGGTCGCGGACCTGGCGCAGATGCTGTTCCAGCGTCGGCAGGCTCTGTTCGGCGAAGCGCTTCAGATCGGCGTCCTTGCCGTTCTCCGCCTGCTGGCGGAACAGCGTGATGGCGGTCTGGTGGGCGTCCATCTGGCCCTGGAGGTAGGCTGAATCGAACTGATCGCCCTTCAGGCCGCGCAGCTTGTCCAGCTTCTGCTGGTGTTCGGAATCGAGCTTGGTCGGCAGGGTCATCGACTTCTGCTGGGCCATCGCCTTCATGGCGTCGGAGGTCTTGGTGTGGTCGGCCACCATGTGGCTGCCGAACTGCTTGACGCCCTGCTCCTTCGCCTGGTCCTGCGCCAGCTTGCCCGCCTGGATTTCGAACATGTCGCTGATCGCCGCCTTTTCGGCGAAGGTCATGTCCTGCTGCGCCGTCTGGGCCTTCTCGGTCGCCGTCTTGGCCGGTGCCGGCGTCTGGGCCAGCGACAGCGCGGGGGCGGTGAACAGGATCATCGCAGCGGTCGCGAGAAGATGGTGGCGTTTCATGGCGGCGGCTCCTCGAACTGCAAGGGAATTGCAAGGTTTCCGGTGCCCGGCAGCCAAGCCTGCGGCCGGACCGAAGCACCGTTCTTCACCTTCTCAACCGCCGGGCGCGGCGGTCGTTCCCTCCCCGGAACGGTTCGTCCGGTTCCTGCGGGGTGCCGCGTTTTCGCAGCGTCCGGACCAACGGGGACGCGCCGGGGGTATAGCCGAATGAGTGCTCGGCCTAGGCCACGCGTCCGGGGCAAGAAAGGGGGCTTATGACCCCGGTATGATTTCGAAACCGGTACGCTTTTGAGCCCGGTAGGGAGGCCCGCTTGCTTCGTGACGCCCGCCATGTCCTGAACGGCACGCACATCGACTGCGATCTCTGCGTGATCGGCGGCGGTGCCGCCGGCCTGACCATCGCGCGTGAGTTGGCGGGCGGCAGCTTAAGTGTCGTCCTGCTGGAAGGCGGCGGGCTGGAGGTCGACGGCATTTCCCAGGCGCTGTACGCCGGCCGCAACGTCGGCCTGCCCTACGAGCGGCTGACCACCGCGCGCAGCCGCTATCTGGGCGGCAGCACCAACTGCTGGGGCGGCTTTTCCCGCCCGCTGGAGCGGACCGACTTCGCCGAGCGCCCCTGGATCCCCGGCAGCGGCTGGCCGATCCCGCGCGACACGATGATGCCCTATTACGAGCGCTCGCACGGCGTGCTCGGCCTCGGACCCTTCGAATACGACAACGACTACTGGATGGAGCGGGTCGGCGGGCCGAAGACCGAACTGATCCCGGTGGAGAACGAGGACGGAAGCAGCAGCGCGTTCGAGAACCGCGTCGCCCAGCTCAGCCCGCCGATCCGCATGGGCGAGGCCTATCGTGCCGACATCGGGCGGGCCGCCAACATCACCGCCTTCCTGAACGCCAATGTCACCGGGCTGGACACCAACCATTCCGCCACGGCGGTGGAGCGGGTGCAGGTCCGCACGCTGGACGGCCCCGGCTTCACCGTCGGCGCCCGGCTGTTCGTGCTGGGCTGCGGCGGGATCGAGAATGCCCGCATCCTGCTGCTGTCCAACAAGGTCCAGGCGGCGGGGCTGGGCAACGGCAACGACCTCGTCGGCCGCTATTTCGCCGACCATCCCCGCTTCAAGACCTCGCCGATCCGCCTGACCCGGCAGGGGCACCACCGCACGCTCTACGACGTCAGCCTGTGCCTCGCCCGGCGGCGGCTGCGCCGGCCGCACCCGTCGATCGCCCTGGCCCTGTCGCCGACCGAGGAACTCCAGCAACGGCACGCTCTGCCCAATTCCCGCACCTATCTGGTCGCCTCCTACCATTCGGGGGCGCTGGACGCCTTCAAGGCGATGCGTGACCTGCGCCTCCTGCCCTCGCGCCACCGCTGCCGCCGCTTCGGCGTGTCGGAGGACGAGGCGGCGAGCCTGCTGCGCAACGCCGGTCCGCGCATCCTGCGCAGCATGCCGCAGCTGGCCCACGCGCTGTTCGACAGCGCCATCGATCCGGGCTGGCTCCCCCGCCGCTTCACCCTGGAAACGGTGCTGGAACCGGTGCCCAACCCCGAAAGCCGGGTGACGCTGGACCACGCCACCGACCCGTTCGGCCGCAACCTGCCGAAGGTGGACTGGCGCCTGACCGCGCAGGACCGCTGGGGCGCCACCGAGACGCAGCGCCTGCTGCGCGAGGATCTGCTGCGCCGCGGCCTCATCACCCTGGAAGACGGGGGGAGCATGGGCGAAAAGAACATGGGCGAGGCGGCGATGGCCGATGTCGGCTGGTGCTGGCACCATATGGGCACCACCCGCATGCATGACTCGCCGCGTCACGGCGTGGTCGATCCCGATGGCCGCGTCCACGGCGTGGGCAATCTCTACATCGCCGGCAGTTCCGTCTTCCCGACCATGGGCGCCGACCACCCGACCATGACCATCGTGGCGCTGGCCCTGCGCATGACCGACCGCATCCTCGCCCTGCTCCAGGACGAACGCAGCAGCCCGCCCGCTCCGGCGGTGGCCGCCTCGCTTTGAGCGGGGCGGCGGCGTCCTATATTCCTCTCCCTTGCGGAGAGGATGTCATCATCATGGACCTGTTCGACGATGTTCCGGCCCCCCTGCCGGACGGTTTGCCGCCGCCCGCCGGGCCGCTGCCGGACATCGTGGCGCCGGGGCTCGACTGTCTGTTCGTCGGCTTCAATCCCGGACTGCGTTCCGGTGCGCTCGGTCATCACTATGCCGGGCGCGGCAACCAGTTCTGGCGCCTGCTGTATGAGTCTGGTCTGACGCCGCGGCTTTACCGGCCGGAGGAGGACGTCACCCTGCCGGCCATCGGTCTCGGCTCCACCAACCTCGTCGCCCGTGCCACCGCCAGCGCCGCCGAGCTGTCGCGGGCGGAGCTGCGCGGCGGGGTGCCGCGGCTGGCGCGGATCGTCGGCTTCGTCCGGCCGCGGGTACTGGCCTATACCGGCAAGGGCGTCTATCTGGCCGCGACCGGCCTGCCCGACGCCCCCTGGGGCGTGCAGCAGCACGGCCTGTTCGACGGGGTCGCCGATGTGGTGGTGCCCTCCCCCAGCGGTCTTGCCCGCCTGCCCTTCGAGGAAAAACTGCACTGGTTCCGCGAGGTGCGGGAGGAGATAGGGCGTCGGCGCTGACGAGGGCTTCCAGGGCGATGTCCCGGCCGCCACATGGACGGCCGGGATCGTCGCCTGCCTCAGCTGACGATGCCGCCCCGGCTGAAGGGCAGCGTCTGCAACGGCTGGCCGGTCACCGAGAAGACGGCGTTCGCCACCGCCGGCGCCACGGTCGGGACGCCCGGCTCGCCGGCGCCGGTCGGCCGCTCGTGCGACGGCACGATGTGGACCTCCACCTTCGGCATGTCGGACATCCGCAGCGGCAGATAGCCGTCGAAGTTGGCCTGATCCACCACGCCGTCGGTCATGGTGATCTCGCCGCGCAGCGCATGGCCGATGCCCCAGCCGGCGCCGCCCTCCATCTGCGCCTTGACGACGTCCGGGTTGACGACCTCGCCGCAATCGACGGCGACCACCACCCGGTCGACCTTGACCTGCCCCTTGGCGTCGACCGTCACGTCGGCGACATGGGCGACATAGGTGTTGAAGCTCTCATGAACGGCGACGCCACGGCCCTTGCCCTGCGGCAGGGGCTGGCCCCAGCCCGCCTTCTCCGCCGCCAGCTTCAGCACGCCGGCCAGACGCGGATGGTCCTTCAGCATCTCCATGCGGAAGGCCACCGGGTCCTTGCCGGCCGCCTTGGCGAGCCGGTCGATCATCACCTCCTTGGCATAGGCGGTGTGGGTGTGCCCGACCGAACGCCACCACAAGGTGGTGACCGGCGAGGCGAGGGTGTGGGCGTCGACCGCCAGATTCGCCACCGGATAGGCCATGTCCGAGGCGCCCTCGACCATCGTCGCGTCGACGCCGTCCTTGACCATCACCGCTTCGAACGGCGTGCCGGCCATGAAGCTCTGGCCGACGATGCGCTGCTTCCAGCCGACCAGGGCGCCCTTGGCATCGACCGCCGCGGTGATCCGGTGCAGGAACAGCGGACGGTAGCGGCCGCCCTTGATGTCGTCCTCGCGCGTCCAGACCAGATGCACCGGGGCCTTGGGATAGGCCTTGGCGATCATCACCGCCTCGGCGATGTAGTCGGCGTTGGTGGTGGCGCGCCGGCCGAAGCTGCCGCCGGCCCACTGCGTGTCGATCTTCACCTGCTCCGGCTTGCAGCCCAGGATGTGGGCGACGACCATCTGTTCGACCGTCTGGAACTGCGACCCGGCCCAGATGGTGCAGCCACCCTCCGGGTTCAGCGCCACCACGGCGTTCAGCGGCTCCATCGGCGCATGGGCGAGGTAGGGGAAGACGAACTCGCCGTCCACCACATGACCGCCCTTTGCCTTGGCGTCGGCGATCGCCTTTTCGGCATCGCCCTTGTTCGCGGCGACCGATCCCGGCTTCTCCGCCGCCTTGCGGTAATCGGCCAGCATGGCGTCGGTGCCGCGGGTCTCGGCCTTCGCGTCGTCCCAGGTCACCGTCAGCGCCTCGCGGCCCTTGATGGCGGCCCAGGTGTTCTTGGCGATCACCGCGACGCCGACCGGCAGGCTGACCACGTCGATGACGCCCGGCACCTTGCGGGCGGCGGCATCGTCGACGCTCTTGACCGTGCCGCCGAAGCGCGGGCTGCGGGCCAGCACCGCCGTCACCTGACCGGGGCGGCGGATGTCCATCGAGAAGATGGCGGTGCCGTTGGTCTTGCTGATGTGGTCCAGCCGGTGCAGGTCGGCCTTGCCGATCAGCACATAGTCCTTCGGGTCCTTCAGCTTGACCTGCTGCGGAACCGGCAGCTTCGCCGCCTCCTCCGCCAGTTCGCCGAAGGTGGCGCTGCGGTTGCTGGCGGCATGGCGGACCACGCCCTTCGACACCGTCACCTCGCCGGCCGGAACCTTCCAGCGCGCGGCTGCAGCGGCGACCAGCATGGCGCGGGCGGCGGCGCCGGCCATGCGCAGCTCGTCCCAGCTGTTGGCGACGGCGGTGGAGCCGCCGGTGCCCTGCAGGCCGAAGAAATGGTTGGCGTACAGCTTCTGGTCGGCCGGGGCGAAGGCGCCGCGCACCTGGGCCCAGTCGGCGTCCAGTTCCTCCGCCGCGATGGTGGCGATGCCGGTGACGATGCCCTGGCCCTTGTCGAGATGCTTGGCCAGCACGGTGACCGTGTTGTCCGGCGCCACGATGATGAAGGCATGCGGACGCGGGTCGGCCGGACCGATGATCTTCGGCGCGGCCTCCGCCGCCAGCGCCGGCATCGGCAGATGCGCACCGACGACCAGCACGCCGGCCCCGGCGCCGATGGCCTTCAGAAAGCCGCGGCGCGAGGGAACGGGCAGCGGTACCGGCGACAGCCCGTCGCCGAAACCATGTTGGGCGGCTTGACGGATCAGATGATGCAGCATGGATCAGGCCCTCATCGTCTGGGCGGCATCCTTGATCGCCGCGCGGATGCGGACATAGGTGGCGCAGCGGCAGACATTGCCGTCCATCGCCGCGTCGATGTCCTGGTCGGTCGGATTCTGGTTGTCGGTCAAGAGCGCGATGGCGCTCATGATCTGGCCCGACTGGCAATAGCCGCACTGGACGACGTCCAGCTTCTGCCACGCCGCCTGGACGGCCTGGGCCGCCTTGCCCTTTACGCCTTCGATGGTGGTGATCCTGCTGTCCGGCGTCAGCATGCCGACCGGGGTCTGGCAGGCGCGGGTCGGCGTGCCGTCGACATGGACGGTGCAGGCGCCGCACTGGGCGATGCCGCAGCCGAACTTGGTGCCGGTCATGTTCAGCTCGTCCCGCAGAACCCACAGGAGCGGCATGTCCTCGGGAACGTCGACCTGACGCTCCTCGCCGTTGACGTTGATGCGAACCATGGCTCTTGCCTCTTTCTCCCTGAACGGAACCGCCGGCTTCTGGTGGCGACGACAGGTCCGCTGCCCGGTTGCGGGCGTTGGCTACGGATTGAAAGTTTTTTGATTGTCGGCTGCTGGGTCAGCTCTGCCTCGACAGAATACACCGTCCAGTGCACAATGAAGTAGGTGGCTTTGGTTCATATCGTCATGAAAGCAATTCATAATCCGGCGCTCGACCTCAACCTGATCAAGGTGTTCGACGCGCTGCTGGAAACCCGCAACGTCTCCCGCGCCGCCGACGCGCTGGGGGTCAGCCAGTCGGCGGTCAGCCACGCGCTGGGCCGGCTGCGCACGCTGGTGGGCGACCCGCTGTTCGTGCGCACCGGCAACCGGATGGAGCCGACGCCGCGCGCCCAGCGTCTGGCCGAACCCTTGCGCGACCTGCTGGTGGGTGCGGCCCGCGCCCTGTCGGCGGAGGAGGATTTCGACCCCCAGCGGGAGGAGCGGAACTTCACCATCTCCACCCCCGATTCGATGCAGGCGGTTCTGCTGACCGGCATCCTGCGCGACGCGGCGGAGGGCGACCTGCGCGTCTCGGTCTCGCTGCTCAACCTGGATCCGGACGCCACGCTGAACGCGCTGGACGACGGCACGCTGGACCTCGCCATCGGCTATCTGCCGGAACTGCGGCGCTGGCACGACCGGCAGGTGCTGTACCATGAAACCCATGTCTGCCTGTTCAATCCCGACCTCGTTCCGGTCACCCCGCCGATCGGGCTGGAGGATTACACCCGCTATCCGCACCTGATGCCGTCGCTGCGCGGCGGGCTGACCAGCTTCATCGACGACGAACTGGCGGCACTCGGCACGAGGCGGCGGGTCGCCGCCTCCACCACCCAGTTCCTGGCGATCCCGATGATCCTGCGGCAGGCGCCGATGCTGACCTCGCTGCCCGCCCGGCTGGCCCGGCTCTGTGCCGATGCGATGGGGCTGGCCACCAGCCCGCTGCCCTTCGATGTCGGGGACTACGAGATGTCGATGATCTGGCACCGCCGCAACACCGGCTCCCCCTCCCACGGCTGGCTGCGCCAGCGCATGAGCGAAGAGGCGGCGAAGCTGTAGGACGGAAGCCGCCGGCACCCTGCCCGCATACACGGAAATGCACGCAAAAAAAGAATATTTTTGTAGAATTTCCATTGAACGGGCGTGGTTATCAACGATAGATCATCATTCATTCTAATAATTTCTTGCCGCGCGGGTGGGCCGCCATCCGCGGCCGCCTTTGCATACGCCCGATCCCGCGCGGCCGGTCCGCCACGGCTTCGTGCGCCCTCACGGAAAGGAATCGACATGAGTTTCCTGAACCCGGTGCGCCTCGTCTTTTCAGGGATTTTCCAGGCCGACGTCTCGACGGTGAACAACGACGTCCGGCATTTCGACAATGGAAGCTTCGAGCCTTCCTATCAGGAATTCACGAAGACGCTGCCGAATGGCGACTATATCGCCAATGGCTGGTGGAACCCGACCGGGTCGGGCGCCTTCCGCCTGATCGACTGCAAGGTGGTGGGGCTGGGTCTCGCCGATGGCAGCTTCGTCGATACGCCGGGCGCCGACGCCGCGCTGGGCATGCTGATCGGCGGTTCGACCGACCGCACCAGCGGCAAGCTGGTCGACATCGACCCGCAATGGCAGGTGGCCTCCGCCCCCTGGGGCCTGGACGTGCGGCTGACCGACGGCAAGACCCCGCCCTTCTTCAGCGGCCGTTATCAGCCGAACCCCTTCCGCGACCTGTGGTTCACCCGGAACATCAACGCCCAGAACGACAGCGCGGCGTCCTCCACCTTCCAGTCGGTGCTGGAGAATGTGGACTGGGCCGACGACGCCATGCTCAGCCCGTTCCTGCGACAACTGCGCGACGCCACCACCGGCGGGATGCTGTCGATCCGGCTGGCGACCTTCGGCTTCATCGGCGACGTCAAGGACCCGCGCTTCACGCTGGGCACGGTGGTGGGCACCATCGGCCCGCAGCTGGAGGACGAGCCGGTTTCCTTCATCCGCGGCCGCCGTTTCATCCCCGCCAACAACATCCCCTACAGCTGGGCCGGCATCACCTATTTCTCCGGCCAGATCGACGAGCCGTCGCGGACCGCCTTCCTCGACCTGTCCAACGCGCTTCAGATCACCGACGCCAAGGGCACGCCCAATCCGATCGGCGCCATGACGCTGGGCATCCTGCGCGACGCCTCGGTGACGGAGAACACGCCGGTCACCCCGGACAATTACCTGCCCATCGCCCGCATCCCCTATGACGCCCCGGACTGGCTGGCCAGGACCGCCGGTGTCTTCGCCGCCGGGCTGACCGACGAACAGCTCGCGCTGTCCAAGACCAACCCGCTCGCCCTGGTGACGGTGTCGGACACCAATCCCGGCGCCACCGACCTCGACCTCGGCTATGGCATCGTCGCCATCCGCGAGGCGCAGGACGGCGTCTATGTCTGCGCCGAGCCGCTGGTCCACCGCATCGACGGGGCCGGCCGGGCGGAATCGCTGGTCTACGCCACCCGCTACGGCCACCCGGTGCCCGGCGCCTCCATCGCCATCACCCAGATGGGCCGCATCCCCGGCCAGGGCGGTGGCGGCGGCCTCGACCAGCCGAGCGCGCCGATCCCCGACATGGGCGTGCCGGAATCGGCGGTGACCTTCGCGGTGAACGGCGGTCCGGCCACCGGCGGCACCATCGTCGCGGACGAGGACGGCGTCGCCCGCCTCGACATCTCCACCACGTCGCCCGGCAACCCGCGCGGCTACATCGACGGACAGGTTTACCTGATCGACTACCGCATCCCCGGCCAGAGCAACACGGCGCGGTCGTCGTTCGACTACATCGCGCTGCATGTCCGCGACGATTTCGACGTGCCGGCCGACCCGACCTGGGACGACATCGCGCCGATCATGACGCAGTACGGCAACCTGTACCCGATCATGAGCAAGCATCTGGTCGATCTCGGCAGCGAAGCCTCCTGTGCCCGCCACGCCGACATCCTGCATCTGGCCTTCTCCCTGCCGGAGACCGATCCGAACTACATGCCGGTGACCCGCGACCTGTCGGTCTACAAGCGCAGGACCATTCTCGCCTGGCTGGAAAAGGTCCAGCGTGGCGAGACGGCGGTGCAGGCCAGGGCGCATCAGGCAGCCGCTCCCGCGCTGCGCACCGGCCCGTCCGGCACGGCGCCGGCCAAGGCGGCAACCGCGACGCCGGACCAGCCGACGGCGGCCGACGGCAAGACCCAATTCGCCAAGACCTTCGCCCGCGCCGCCACGCGTTCGCGCTCCTGACGCCCGCTTCCAAGGGCCCGCTTCCAAGGGAAGGAAACAGCCATGCTGAAGATTCAGCCGCAGTTCGCCCAGGGCATCGACACCGTCCAGGTCCTGCGCAACGCCCTGCAATCCGCGGTCGAGCTGGAGCACGCCACGCTCCCCGCCTATCTGACCGCCCTCTATTCGATCAAGGCCGGCACCAACCGCGAGGCGGCGGCCATCATCGGCTCGGTCTCCGTGCAGGAGATGCTGCATATGACCATCGCCGCCAACATCCTGAACGCGGTCGGCGGCCATCCGGTGATCGACAAGCCGGGATTCATCCCGGTCTATCCCGGCCCGCTGCCGATGGGCGTCCATGAAGGGCTGACCATCTCGCTGGGCAAGCTGACACGCAGCCTCGTCTACGACGTCTTCATGACCATCGAGGAACCGGAGGTCCCGCAGGACTATCCGGTGAAGCAGCCGGCCCTCGCCATGTTCCAGCAGAAGGCCACAGCGGCGCAGGAGCCGGGATTCGCCACGATTGGCGACTTCTATCAGGCGATCTCCGACGCCATCGGCCGGATGGGGGACGAGATCTTCACCGGCGACCCGTCCCATCAGGTGGTCGACAACACCTGGTTCCCCCCCGACCAGCTGTTCCCGGTCACCGACGTGGCGAGCGCCCAGCGCGCCATCCAGGTGATCGTCGAGCAGGGCGAAGGCACGCCCAAATCCCCGCGCGAGGCCGACAACGAGGCGGCGCTGGCCCATTACTACCGTCTGGCGCAGATCGTCTACGCCCGCCGGCTGGTGAAGGATCCGCATGAACCGCTCGGCTGGTCCTATTCCGGCGCCCCGGTCGGTATCGATCCGGCCGGGATCTGGAACCTGTATCCCAACGCCAAGACGGTGGACTACCCGCCGGGCAGCCGTGCCCGCACCGTCTCGCAGCAGTTCAACACCACCTACACGGCGCTGCTGACCGCGCTGCACGTCACCTTCAACGGCGAACCCGAACGGCTGCGCGGCGCCATCGGCCTGATGTACGAGTTGAAGCTGACCGCCGACCAGCTGGTGGCGATCCCGCTTCCCGGCACCGACTACACCGCGGCGCCGACCTTCGAGTATGCGCCGGTGAACGTGTAGTTCAACACTGGAAGGCCCCCTCTCCTCATGGGAAGAGGGGGCTTCGCCGATCAATCCGCCGTAACCGACCGGATCTCGTCCTGGCTGAAGCGCTGCTGTTCCTCCATCACCATCTGGGACAGCTCGCGCTTCAGGCGGTTGAACTCCGGGGCGGAACCGTCGCGGGGGCGCGGCATGTCGACGGCGACGTCGCGCTTGATGGTGCCCGGCCGGTAGGTCATCACGATGATGCGGTCGGCCAGATAGATGCTCTCCTCGATGGAGTGGGTAACGAACAGGATGGTCTTGCCGACCTCCTCCCAGATCCGCAGCAACTCGTCCTGAAGCGTCCGGCGGGTCAGGGCGTCGAGCGCGCCGAACGGCTCGTCCATCAGCAGGATCGGGCTGTCGAGTGCCAGCACGCGGGCGATGGCGACGCGCTGGCGCATGCCGCCGGACAGATCCTTCGGAAAGCGGTTGCGGAAGTCCTGCAGATGCAGCTTCTGCAGCAGCCACTCCACCTTCTCGGCGATCGCGGCCTTGGACATCCCCTTGATCTCCAGGCCGAAGGCGACATTCTGCGCCACCGTCATCCAGGGGAACAGGGCATATTCCTGGAACACCATGCCACGGTCGGGACCGGGTTCGGTGATGCTGCGGCCATCGACGGTGACGGTTCCCTTCGTCGGCGGCTGGAACCCGGCCACCGCGTTCAGCAGCGTGGACTTGCCGCAACCCGACGGGCCGAGCAGGCAGACGAACTCGCCCTTGCGGATGTCGAGGTCGATGTTCTGCAGGGCGACGATCTTCTGCGCGCCGACGGCGAAGGTCTTCTCCACCCCGCGCACCTGGATCTGCACGGGCGCCGCGTCGGCGACGGGCATGGTGTCGGCAACAGTCTTCAGCATGGGCGTCATCTCCATCCCCTCCCCATCAGTTCTCAAGCCCGCGGTGCCAGCGCAGCAGGTGGTTGTTCAGGCGGTTCATGCCGATGTCGATGGCGAGGCCCAAGAGGCCGATGGTGAACATCCCGGCGATGATCTTGTCGGACCACATGAACTCGCGCGCTTCCAGGATGCGGAAACCGAGGCCGGAGTTGACGGCGATCATCTCCGACACGATCACGACGATGAAGGCGGTGCCGATGCCGATCCGCGCACCCGCCAGGATATAGGGAGTGGCCGCCGGCAGGATGACGCGGACGAACATGGTCAGCTTGCCGGCGCCCAGGTTGCGGGCGGCGCGCAGATAGATGCCGTCGACATGGCGCACCCCGGCGATGGTGTTCATCAGCACCGGGAAGAAGGCGCCGATGGCGATCAGGAACACGGCCGGCGCGTTGCCCAGCCCGAACCACAGGATCGCCAGCGGGATGTAGGCGATGGGCGGGATCGGCCGCAGCACCTGCATCAGCGGGTCGAACAGCGCATAGATGCGCGGGTTGCCGCCCATGGCGAGGCCCAGCGGAAGCGCCAGCCCGGCCCCGACGGCGAAGCCCAGCACCACGCGGTACAGGCTGGACCAGGCGTCGAACAGCATCTCGCCCGACAGCGCCCACAGGATCCAGCTGGACTGCGCAGGGTCGTAGGCTTCGGTCGGCAGCAGATAGGCCCACCAGCGCACCACCACCTGCACCGGCGACGGCAGCACCACCGGGTTGATCAGGCCGGAGGTGGACAGGATCTGCCACAACGCGATCACCAGGACCGGCACGAGGGAACCGCGCAGCAC
Organism: Azospirillum lipoferum; assembly: GCF_024170005.1. Classification (GTDB taxonomy): domain Bacteria; phylum Pseudomonadota; class Alphaproteobacteria; order Azospirillales; family Azospirillaceae; genus Azospirillum; species Azospirillum lipoferum. The sequence continues at coordinate 58,810 of NZ_JALJXJ010000020.1, read as the reverse complement.
CGCGGCGGGCGAGAAATGGGACTTGGCTTGGGACATGGGGTGTCCTCCTTCCGCTGGGTTTGGCTCAGTTCGCCTTCACGGTGCCGGCAGCGGCATCATTCGCGGCAGCCTTGGTGGCCTTGGCCTTTTCCAGCAGGTCCAGCTTCACCCAGTCGGCGGCCTTCGGCGGGTTGTCCATGCGGCCGACGCCGAACTTCTGCATCATGTCGGTCGTGATCTGCACATGCTCGATCGAGATGTCGTAGCTGTAGGGCGAGTTGCCGATCGCGTCCTTGAAGTCCTGGCTGGTGATCTGGCCCTTGAACATCTGTTCGCGGACATACTTCTCGGCCAGATCGGGGTTGGCGATGAAGGTCGCCGTCGCCTCGACGAAGCAGCGGACCAGACGCTGGGCGACGTCGGGCTTCTTCTTGTAGAAATCCTCGGTGACGACCAGCGAGCGAACCGGCTCGCCCAGCTCGGTGTCGTAGGGCTTCACCACCTCGACACCGAAGCCCTTGTTGATGGCTTGGCTCGACTGCGGTTCGGATTGCGACATGGCATCGATGCTGCCGGCCAGCAGGGCCTGATTCATGTCGGCGTAGGCCATGTAGACGATCTGCACGTCCTTGCCCGGACGGTCGGACCAGCTCAGCCCGTGCTTCGCCAGTTCGGCCAGCAGGATCAGTTCCTGGGCGCCGCCGCGCGGGGTGGCGACCTTCTTGCCCTTCAGGTCGGCGACGCTCTTGATGCCGGCATCCGGCTTGGCGACGATGCGGGCGCCACCCTTGGCGAAGCCGGCCACCGCATAGATCGGTACACCCGACGCCCGGCCGGCGATGGCGGCGTCCACCGCGCTGGCGGCGACGTCGATCTCGCCCGCCACGATGGCCGGCAGGATGTCGATGCCCTTGGGGAAGACCCGCTCCTCGATCTTCAGGTCGTACTTGCCGGCGATCTCCTTCATGTAGGAAACCGCCCCGTAATGGGCGAATTTCAGATTGCCGAGTCGGACCAGATCGGCGGCCGAGGCGGCCTGGGTGACGAGTGCGGCGGCGGCGAAGGCGCTGGCGGCAAGCAGGCTCTTCCGGATCATCTGTTCTCTCCCCTGGGGCTTGATCCGCGACCCGTCGCCGCGGTTGGCCCTGAGGAGAGCAAGGGACGTGCCATAATCAGTTTGCCGCGCAAACAATTGAAAAACCTGGACCCGGCCGTTTTCCCCCTCTCGATCATCGGCGGAAATCCGCCGATGGCTTTGCACGGTTCAGCGGAAATCCGCCGACGCAAGGGCTGCGGCAGGTCGCCGCGCCAAGCGAAAGCCGCTCCTGCCGCATACGACAAGTCATCGCAGCGCAACGAAAATGCGTGTAGAAGATGCTGCATCTGCGAACCAACGCACGCGCTCAACGATAGGGACAAGAAACATGGCCGAGAGCATGGGGATCGAAACGATCGGCGTCATCGGCGCCGGACAGATGGGCAACGGCATCGCCCAGGTCTGCGCCGTCGCCGGCCTGACGGTGGTGATGACCGACATTTCAGAGGAAGCGGTGCAGCGCGGCCTGTCGACCATCGCCGGCAGCCTCGACCGGCTGGTCAAGAAGGAGAAGATGACCGCCGCCGACCGCGAAGCGGCCCTGGCGCGCATCACCGCCACCACCGACAAGTCGAAGCTCGCCACCTGCGATCTGGTGATCGAGGCTGCGACCGAGAACGAGGATCTGAAGGTCAAGATCCTGAAGGATCTCTGCGCGACCCTGAAGCCGGAGGCGCTGGTCGCCACCAACACCTCGTCGATCTCCATCACCAAGCTGGCGACGGCGACCGACCGTCCGGACCGCTTCATCGGCCTGCACTTCTTCAACCCGGTGCCGCTGATGGCGCTCCTGGAGATCATCCGCGGCATCCAGACCAGCGACGACACCCACGCCAAGGCGATGGCGTTTGCCAAGCGCGTCGGCAAGTCGCCGATCACCGCCAAGAACAGCCCCGGCTTCGCCGTCAACCGCATCCTCTGCCCGATGATCAACGAGGCGATCTTCGCGCTGCAGGAAGGCATCGCCACGGCCGAGGACATCGACGCCGGCATGAAGGCCGGCTGCAACCACCCGATCGGCCCGTTGGCGCTCGCCGACCTGATCGGTCTCGACACCATGCTGTCGGTGATGGAGGTCTTCTATGAAGGCTTCAACGATCCGAAGTACCGCCCGGCCCCGCTGCTGAAGGAGATGGTCGATGCCGGCTATCTCGGCCGCAAGACCGGCCGCGGTTTCTACGACTACAGCAAGTAAATGCCGGAGGGTGGGGGCGTCATGCCCCCACCCTGACCTTTCCGCGCTCCATCGCCGCGACCAGTTCGTGCTCCAGCGTCCCGGCCCGGTGCGCCGCCGTGTGCGCGGCCAGAATCCGCCGCCGCGCCTGCTCGCCGATCTCGCCCTCCGCCGCGGGGCGGCGCAGCACCTCCAGCACCTCGTCAGCGCTTTCCGCCAGGATGATCTCGCGACCGGGCTCCAGCAGCGTGTCGATGCCATCCCAGATGTCGGAGAGGATCGGCGTGGCGCAGGCTGCCGCCTCGAACAGGCGGACGCTGGGGCTGTAGCCGGCGCGGATCATGTCCTCGCGCGTCACGTTCAGGGTGAAACGGCTCGCCGCGTAGAAGGCGGGGTGGTCGGCCGGCGGCACATGGTGCAGCCGCTCCACATTCGCCGGCCAGACGATGTCGTCCGGATATTGCGGCCCGGCGACGACGAAGCGCAGCTCCGGCGCCCGGCGGGCCGGTTCCAGCAGCAGGCGGTCCAGCGTCGGCTGCCGGTCGATGCTGTAGGTGCCGAGATAGCTGAGGTCCCAGCGCTTGGGCACCGGCAGCGGCGCATAGGCCTCCGCATCCACCGAGCAATAGAGCGCCCTTGCGGCCGGCGAGCCGTACCGCTCCATCAGCCGGTCGAGCGTCGGCCCGCCGGTGAAGGAGAAATACACGTCGTAGCCGGGGATGACCTCCGGCGCCAGATACTCGTAATCGCCGCGCTCCAGCTTCGCCAGCGTCACCGGCGTGTCGATGTCGTAGAAGGCGACGACGCCCCGCGCCGTCTCCTGCGCCCAGTACCCGACCGCGACCCCTTCCGGCACGTAGGATCCGACCAGCACCGCATCCGCACCGGCGACGGCGGCGGTGAAGCGCTTCAGATCCTGCAAGTCGCTGTAGAAGGCCAGTTCGCACCAACCCGGATTCGGCAGGTCGCGGTGGTTCGCGTACCAGGGGACATCCCGCTCCAGGAACAGGATCTCGTGCCCGCGCGCGGCGAAGGATTTCAGCAGCGCGCGGAAGGTGGTGGCATGCCCGTTGCCCCAGGAGGAGGACAGGCTCAGGCCCAGGACGACCAGCTTCATGCGGCACTCCGTTCCCGGCGGGCGGCCAGCGCACCGCGCAACAGCTGGTCCACCTCGACAGCCCGGCGGGCATAGGTGTGGCCGGCCAGGATGCGGCGGCGCGCCGCCTCGCCGATGGCGCGGGAACGTTCCGGCGTCAGGGCGCGCAGATGCTCGGTCACGTCCTGCCCGTCGCGGGCGACCAGCACCTCCTCGTCCGGGGCCAGGAACAGTTCCACCCCCTCCCAGGCGTCGGTGATCAGGCAGGCGCCGGCGCCGGCCGCCTCGAACACGCGGGTGGCGGGGGAGAAGCCGACCTCCGCCATGCTGTCGCGGGCGATGTTCAGCACCGCCTTGGCCGAGGTGTTGAAGGCGTTGTGGTCGGCGGTGCCGACATGGCCGATGTGGGTGACGTTGCCCGGCAGGCCCTTGGTCTCCCAGCCGCTGCCGCCGATGATGTAACGGCCGTCCGGGTTACGCGCCGCCGGCTCCAGGAAGAAGCGTTCCACCCGCGCCTCGCGGTCCGGCAGCCGGTTGCCGAGGAAGTTCAGGTCGGCCCGGAAGCGGTCCTGCGGCGGCACCGGATGGTGGGTCGCCGGGTCCAGCGCGTTGTAGACCGGACGGCAGACCGGCGCCCCCATCGCCTCATAGGCCGACACCACCGGCGGCCCGCCGCCATAGGTCAGCACGAAGTCCAGCTCCGGCAGGCGGCGGCGCAGCACATGGTCGGGCGCCTGCCGCAGCTCCGCCAGCGTCGCCGGAGCGTCAACATCCCAATAGATGCGCAGCGCCCGCGGATCGGCGGCATCCATCACGCCGTCCAGCAGTTCGTCGTCGAAAACGCCGACGCCATTCGCCTTCACCACCACATCGGCCTTCACCGCCTCGCCGATCACCGCACGGCAGGCCTCGGGCGTGGCGTCATAGACGACGACCCTGGCATAGTCCGGCGGCTCGATGTCGCGGTGCTTCTGGCGGTCGAAGGCGTCCGGCTCGTAGAAGGTGATGTCCCAGCCATGCCCGGCCAGTTCGCTCAGCATGCCGCGGTAATAGGTGGCGGCGCCGTTCCAGTAGGAGGACAGCAGGCTGGACCCGTAAAAGGCCATCTTCATCGGGCGGACTCCTCAAGGACCGGTTCTTTTTCATGGCCGCGCAGGCCGCCGACGATGGACAGCAGCTCATCGACGCGGTGGGCGCAGGTGTGGCGGGCGCGGATCGTCTCCAGCCCGTTGGCGACCAGTTCGGCGCGCAGCCCCTCGTCCTGGTCAATGGCGCGCAGATGGTGGGCCATCTCCGCGCCGTTGCGGGCGAACAGGAAGTCGCGGCCGGAGCGGAACAGCCCCTCCACATCGCTCCACGGCGCGCTGACCAGCGGGATGCCGCAGGCCAGCGCCTCGAACACGCGGATGGTCGGGATGCCCGGCAGCCTGTCGACATAGAAGCGGCGCGGCACATGGACGGTGACGCGGTGACGGGCGAAGATCTCCGGCGCCCGCGCGTTCGGCAGCCAGCCCCGGTAGGCGACGCCATAGCGCGTCAGCGTCGCCAAAGCCTCGGCCGGATAGCGCACGCCGTAGATCTCCAGCGGCAGCCCGGCGTCCCTGGCCGGCGCGAACAGGAAACGCTCAAGTTCCTCCGTCCGCTCGCCGTCGCCCCAATTGCCGATCCACACCGCACCCGTGCGCGGCTTTTCCTCGGCCGGCGGATGGAACAGCCGGATGTCGGCCGCCTCGTGCCAGACGAAGACGCGACCTTCCCAGCCCCAGCGGCGATAGACCGCCGCCAGCGCCTCGCCGAAGGCCAGCACGCCGTCATAGCCGGACAGGTCGAAGGCGTTGATCGCCTCAGGCTCGCTGACCGCGCGGTGGTGGGTGTCGTGGAACAGCAGGGTGAAGCGCCCGCCCCGCCTGCGCGCCTGCCCCATCGCCGCCACCAGCGCCGGATCGTTCCATTCATGGACGATCACCAGATCGGCGCCGTCGCAAACCGCCTCCACGTCAAAGCCCTTGGGCATCACCCGCGACGACAGCTCCGGATAGGCGCTGCGATAGGCATCCAGCCCGGCCTCGCCATGGTCGGCCAGCAGGTTTTGCAGGCTCCAGGCGCCCTCGGGTTCCAGCACCTGCACGTCATGGCCGCGGGCGATCAGGTCGCGCAGCACCCCACGCAGGAAATGGGCGTTGCCATGGTTCCAGCAGGAAGAGAGCGAATGGGTGAAATAGACGATCCTCACGCGATCACCTCCGAACGCACCGGGTGCGTCACCGACCAATAGACGTCGAGCATCCCGGCGGTGAGCCGGTCCATGTCATAGCGGGCGGAACGGCGGCGGGCGGTGGTGCCGAGCCGCCGGGCCTCCAGCGGATCGTCGAGCAGCCGGCGCAGGGTCGCGGCCAGCGCACCGGCATCGCCCGGATCGGCGAAGATGGCGGCGCCGTCCCATAACTCGCGGAAGCTGGCGATGTCCGACAGCACCAGGGCACAGCCGGCCTGCGCCGCCTCCAGCACCGTCAGCCCGAACGGCTCGTACAAGGGCAACGAGGCGAAGACCGGCGCCCGCGCCATCCAGTCCGCAACCGACGTACCGTCCAGCCGTCCGAGCGCCCGCGCATGGGCCAAGCCGACGCGGTGACCGGTCGGGCTTTCCAGCGGCCCGGCGGCGAACACCGGCACGTCCAGCAGCTTCGCCGCCGCGTCCAGCAGTTCAACGTTCTTGCCGGAATCCCACAGCCGCCCGGCGGTGAAGACGAAGCGCTCCCGTCCCATCGCCACCCGGCGCGGCCCCATCTTGTGAGCATAGCGGCCATTGCGCACCACCACCGGTGGCGCCACTCCATAGAGATCGGCAGTGGTATCGGCGAAGGCGGCGCTTGGCGCCACCAGCACGTCGCAGGCCTGATAGCCCCGGCGCAGCAGCTCGGTCCGCCAGCGGAAATCCTCCGGCATCTCGCCGCCGCGCACCGCCGCCCACCAGCTCGCCATGCAGGAATGGCAGACGCCGACGACCGACATGGTAAAGCCGGCATCAGCGGCCAGGGCCGGACTGTTCAGATGGACGACGTCCGGGCCGAGCCTTGCGGCCAGATCGCCGAGCGCCTCGGCCGTGCGGCGCACCGCCGCCTCGTCCGGAGCGGTCCAGTCGAGCGGCAGACCGGTGTCGATCAGTTCCAGCCCGTCCACCGCGACGGCGGCGGCGACCTGATCGGGGTGGGGCGACGGACCCAGCACCGCCAGCGTCACCCGCGTCCCCTGCCCCGCCAGTTCGCGGGCCAGATCCAGCGCATAGGTCCACACCCCGCCGACGCTGTCGGCCGTCATCAGCACATAGGGTGGTTCTGCGGGCGGCGGTTTCTTCTGGGCACTCGTCAGCGGCAGGAGCATGCCGCCTCCAGTTCCGTCAGCGGCAAGGGCTCGTCCTCCTGGATGTCGCTCAAGCGTTCGAACTGGCCGAGATAATGCTCGTGCGCCCGCTCCCACGCCCGGTCGTCCGGCTCGCCCCACAGGCGGCGGTAGTCGGGCGAGGCCGGATAGGGGTAGAGCGGCACCGGATCGTTGGCCCACACCCCGGCGGCCAGCAGCTTCTCCCGCCACGCCTTCACCAGATTGGCATCGTCGCCGGTCCTGGCGATCAGGTTGGCCTGGACGAAGGGCACGCTGCGCCGGGCATGGATCAGCCGGCCGGCCAGATCGTCGGTGCTCATCCGGCATTTCTTGTCGAGCGAGGCGCGGCCTTCCTCGGTCAGGCTTTCCACCCCCGCCTCGATCGACACGCAGCCGGCCGCCCCCAGCAGGTCGAGCATCTCCGGCTTCCACAAATCGATGCGCGTCTGCACGCCGAACTCGACCGGCCGCTCCACCAGCGCTTCCAGCAGGTCGCGCCTGGGCAGGAAGATCTCGTCGATGAAGTAGACATAGCGCACGCCAGCGGCGATCAGCCCGTCGATCTCCTCCAGGATGAGGACAGTGTCGCGCCGCCGGTACTGGTCGCGGAAGTCGATCTTGGCGCAGAAGCTGCAATTGTAAGGGCAGCCACGCGACGCCTCCACCTCCGCCCCCGGCCCGACCGGTTCGGTGCCATAGCGGTGGTGGTGGTGCGGATGGCGGTGCAGCCACTCCACCGGCCAGGACAGCGCCGGCAGGTCGGTGAAGCGCGCGGCATGCGGCCCGCCCGTCAGCACCAGATCGCCGTCCCGGCGGAAGGCCAGCGCCGGTATATCGTCCAGCGCCGTGCCTTCCTCCAATATGGCCGCCAGCTTGGCGACGATCTCCTCGCACTCGCCGCGCACCACCAGATCGACGCCGAGCTTGCTCAAGGTCGGCACCGGGGTGGTGGAGCCGTGCGGCCCGACCGCGACGGTCCGCCCGCCGCGGCCGGCCAGAGCCGCCAGGAACTCCTTCGGGACCCGCAGTTCCGGCTGGGCGCAGCGCCAGAACAGGTAGGTCGGCGCCGTGGTCAGCACGGTCATATCGGCGGCGAAGGCGGCGACCCGCTCCGCCATCTCCGCGTTCGACAGGCCATCGAGCGCGCCGTCCAGCAGCAGCACCTGATGCCCGGCCTGCTCCAGCAGCGCCTTGCTGTATCCCAGTTCCAGCGGCAGATGCGCTTCGCGGCATCCGAAATAGATGCTGTGGTCGAAGCTCCAGGCCGGGTTGACCAGCGCAACCCTCATCAGGCGGCCTCCACCGAAGGGGCGGCAGTGGTCACACCGCTCTTCTCCGCCCGCAGCCATTCGGCCAGCAGCGCCACGCCGCGCTTCCAGTCGGTCGGCTCGGGCAAGCCCAATGCCTGACGCGCCGCGCGGGTGTCCGACACGTAATAGCGCTGGTCGCCGGCCCGCCAGTCGCCGTAACTGACCTCCACCTTGCGGCCCATCAGATATTCGATGTGCGCGATCAGCTGGCGCAGGCTGATGGCGTTCGCCGCTCCGCCGCCGAGGTTGAGGGCGCGGCCCTTCACCTGCTCGATCCGCTCCCAGGCGGAGACATAGGCCTGCACCGTATCGGCGGCGAACAGCACGTCGCGCACCTGCCGGCCGTCGCCATAGATGGTGATCGGCTCGCCGTTCAGCGCGCGGATCAGGAAATGGGCGACCCAGCCCTGATCCTCCGTCCCCATCTGGCGCGGGCCATAGATGCAGCTCATCCGCAGCACGGCGGTCGGCAGGTCGAAGCTGCGGGCGTAATCCAGCACATACTGGTCCGCCGCCCCCTTGGAACAGCCATAGGGGGTGTGGAAGTCGAGCGGCCGGACCTCCGACACGCCATGGGCGCGGATCGCCGGATCGACCGGCGCGTAGGCGTCGCCCACCAGTTCCAGCTCCACGTCGGCGAGGTCGCCATAGACCTTGTTGGTGCTGGCGAAGATCACCGGCGTGCGCCGGCCCTGACGGTGGTTGTGATGGCGCACCGCCTCCAGCAGGGACAGGGTGCCGCGGATGTTCACCTCGAAATCGTCGATGGGATCGACCATGCTGGTGGTGACCGCGACCTGGGCGGCCAGATGAAACACCGCCTTGGCGTCCTTCGCCACATCGGCCAGCGCCTGTTCGTCGCGCAGGTCGGCGGTGACGGCGCTGATGCGCGACGGGTGGCGGGCCTGCAGCCAGCGCAGGTTCCGCTCCACCCCCGGACGGCGCAGCGCGTCATAGATCAGCACGTCATGCCCGTCCGACGCCAGCCGGTCGGCAAGGTTCGATCCGATGAAGCCGGCACCGCCGGTGATGAGGACAGGGTTTTTGGAGCCGCTCATGCCACCAGACCCCGCTCTTCCAGTTCGCGGCGAGCCTCGGCGACGCGATCCTGCGCCTCCTGCCGGGCGACCCACTCGGCCAGCTCGGCCAGCCCCTCCGAGAAATCCTCCTGCCGGTCATAGCCCAGCACGGCGCGGGCCTTGGTCAGGTCGGGGATGTTGTGGCGGATGTCGCCGGCCCGCGCCTTGCCGGTGATCTCCGGCGTCAGGTCGGCACGGCCCATCGAGGCGGCCTGCATCAACGCCACCTCCTCCACCGTCCGCTCCTCGCCGGAACCGATGTTGAACACCTCGCCGTTGGCGGCCGGGTTGTCCAGCGCCAGCAGGAAGGCGCGGGCGACGTCGCGGACATGAACGAAGTCGCGGCGCTGCTGCCCATCCTCGAAGATCATCGGGCGCTGGCCGTTGGCGATGCGCGAAGCGAAGATCGCCAGCACGCCGGTGTAGGGATTGGACAGCGCCTGTCCCGGCCCATAGGCGTTCCACAGGCGAAGGGCCGAGCCCTCCATCCCATATTGCGCGGTCAGCGTCAGCGTCAGCCGTTCCTGCACATATTTGCCGATGGCGTAGACCGACTTCAGCGCCGGACGCTTGCTTTCCGGTGTGCGCACCGGCACCAGCGGCCGGCCCTGCCGGTCGAGCGGGTCCCAGCTGCCATCGGGATTGCGGGCGCCGCGGACGACATCCTCCATCAGCGTGCCGTCGGCGCTGCGGTACAGCCCCTCGCCATAGATGCTCATGGACGACGCGACGACGACCCGGCGCACCGGCTTGTCGATCAGGCGCTGGAACAGCACGGCGGTGCCGTAATCATTCACCGAGGTGTAGCGGTCGACCGCATACATGCTCTGGCCGACGCCGACCTCCGCGGCGAGGTGGATCACCGAATCGACCCCCTCCAGCGCGCGGGCGACCATGGCATCGTCGCGCACATCGCCGACCAGCAACTCAACATCGGCATCCAGTTCGTCGGGACGCTGCCGCGTCGGGTGCACCTGCTCGATCAGGCTGTCCAGAACCCGGACGCGGTCGCCGCGGGCAAGCAGGGCCTTGGCGACATGGCGGCCGATGAAGCCGGCGCCACCGGTGACGAGAACGGTCTCTCCCACAAGTCCCTCCGAGAAGTTTGAAGATTTTTGACGTTGACGTGCGGAAGACATGCGGCAGCGCCGTCGCGGCCGTCCAAGACCGCAAGCTGTCCACCCGTCTCCGCAAGCTGCCCAGAGCACCCCGTGTGGTTTTGTTTCTGAATCGAATCACAACCCAATAGAACGGTTACGATAGCTACACTGTCGACACTAACACCGCCATTGAAAATTTCGCACCTTGCCCAAAAGGTAAGTACCTTAAGACAGATCTTCCGGTGAATCGGTTTCAGGATTACAAATATAATGGTTTCACCAATTGACGCGCATTTAAGGATGGGAGATCTCGGTGACTGGGAAAAAGCTCCGGGTAGCGATCGCTGGCGTCGGAAATTGCGCATCATCTTTCGTACAAGGGATATGCTATTACGCCGGTGCTAAAGCCAATGAGCCGCCTCCGGGGCTTATGACGGTCGATCTCGGCGGTTATCACGTTGGAGACATCGAGATCTCCGCAGCCTTCGATGTTGCTGCGTCGAAAGTGGGTTCCGACGTTGCCGACGCCATTTTCGCGCCACCGAACAACACCTTCCGCTTCGCCAAGCCGCCGCGCTTCGGCGTGCCGGTGGAGCGCGGCCCGACCCTGGACGGCATCGGCAAATACCTTTCCGGCGACATCGCCGAATCGGAACGGCGGCCGGTGGATGTGGCGGAAACCCTGCGCCGCACCGGCACCGACATCCTGGTGTCCTACCTGCCGGTCGGCTCGCAGCAGGCCACCGAATTCTACGCCGAACAGGCGCTGGAGGCCGGCTGCGCCTTCGTCAACTGCATCCCGGTCTTCATCGCCTCCAACCCGGTCTGGGCGCGGCGCTTCGCCGAACGCGGGCTGCCGATCATCGGCGACGACATCAAGAGCCAGGTCGGCGCCACCATCGTCCATCGCATGCTGGCCAACCTGTTCCGCGAGCGCGGCGTGCGGCTGGACCGCACCTATCAGCTGAATTTCGGCGGCAACACCGATTTCAAGAACATGCTGGAGCGCGAACGGCTGGAATCGAAGAAGATCTCCAAGACCCAGGCGGTCACCAGCCAACTCGACGTGCCGCTCGACCCGGATGACGTGCATGTCGGTCCCAGCGACCATGTGCCGTGGCTGACCGACCGCAAATGGGCGCATATCCGGCTGGAAGGCACCACCTTCGGCGGCGTGCCGCTGAATGTGGAGCTGAAGCTGGAGGTCTGGGACAGCCCCAACTCAGCCGGCATCGTCATCGATGCGGTGCGCTGCGCCAAGCTGGCGCTCGACCGCGGCATCGCCGGCCCGCTGGTCGGCCCGTCCAGCTACTTCATGAAGTCGCCGCCGGAGCAGTTCACCGACCACGAGGCACGGGAACGCACGCTGCGCTTCATCGCCGGGGAGCCTCTCGGGACAAAGCCATCCCGCCTGATGTGAGCGGCGGCATGGAAACCATCTTCATCCTGGTGCGCCACGGCTCGCACGACCGGCTGGGCTCGGTCCTGTGCGGCCGCATGGCCGGCGTGAGGCTGAGTGCCCAGGGCCGGGCGGAGGCCGATGCGCTGGCCGACCGCCTGTCGTCACAGCGCCTGATCGCCGTGCTGTCCAGCCCGCTGGAGCGCGCCATCGAAACCGCCACTCCCATCGCGGAGCGGCAAGGCCTTCCCCTGACCATCGAGCCGGCGCTGAACGAACTCGACCTCGGCGCCTGGAGCGGCAGGCGGTTCGAGGAGCTGCACGGCGACCCCGCCTGGGACCTGTGGAACCGGGCGCGCAGCCATGGCCGCCCCACTCCCGGGGAAACCCCCGGCGAATCGATGGCGGAGGCGCAGACCCGGATCGCAGCATTGCTCGACCGGCTGCGCCGCGCCCATCCCGGCGGCAGGCTGGCCCTGGTCAGCCACGGCGACATCATCAAGGCGGCGCTGGCCCATGCCATGGGCCTGCCGCTGGACTTCCATGGACGATTCGAAATCAGCCCGGCTTCCCGCAGCGTCATCATCGCCGGCGATTGGGGGCTGAAGGTTCACAGCATCAACGAGGGTGCGGCATGACGAGCCTGACGGCCGACCAGATCCGCGAACGCGTCGCAGAACTCGGCGACTGGTTCCACAACATCGACCTCAACGGCGTGCGCACGGCGCCCGATCATTTCCTCAACGACTACCCGAACGTGAAGTGGAAGCGGTTCGAGCATGCGGTGCCGAAGGATCTGACCGGCCGCACCGTCCTCGACATCGGCTGCAACGGCGGCTTCTACTCGATCGAGATGAAGCGCCGCGGCGCCGACCGGGTGGTCGCCATCGACTTCGACGACCGCTATCTGGCCCAGGCGAAATTCGCCGCCGAGGTGACCGGCCAGGAGATCGAGTTCCACAGGATGTCGGTCTATGACGTCGCCGCGCTGGCTGAGAGCTTCGACGTCGTGCTGTTCATGGGCGTGCTCTACCACCTGCGCCACCCGCTGCTGGCGCTCGACCTGATCCATGACCATGTCGCCAGGGATCTGATGATCTTCCAGTCGATGCAGCGCGGCTCGGCCGAGGTGGCGCCGGTGCGCAGCGACTACGACTTCTTCGAGCAGGACCATTTCGACGATCCCGGCTATCCGAAGCTGCATTTCATCGAACACGAATACGCCCGCGACTGGACCAACTGGTGGGCGCCGAATGCCGCCTGCGCCGAGGCGATGCTGCGCAGCGCCGGCTTCGCCATCACCGAGCATCCGGAACGCGAGGTCTATGTCTGCCGCCGGGTCGACCGACCGACCGAGGCGGGGGCCGTCTATCCCGCACAGCCAAAAGAAGATGCCGTGAAGAAAGGGACCGAGGGATGATCGAAGCCGCCAAGATCTGGAACGAGCCCAACAACAAGTCGCACTGGGATCCCAACCTCGACCCCGAATGGGACCTGTTCGCCCGCATGACCATCCTGGCCGGACAGGCGATCCGGGCGGAGAATTCCACCGTCACCCGCGTGCTGGGCGGCATGTCCCCCATCGATCCGTCCTTCGTCCGCCGGCTCGACGAGCGCGGCGTGCTGGAGGAGGTCGACGTGGTGGCGGTCCACGGCTTCCCGCTCGACTGGAATCTGTGGCAGATCCACGAGTGGCCGAACAAGATCGACGAGATCCGCGCGGTCACGGACAAGCCGATCTGGGTGACCGAGGCCGGCGTCTCCTCCTTCGGGGCCGAGGAGGTGCAGGCCTGGGGCGTCAAGCGCACCGCCGAACTGCTGATCGGCAAGGTGCCGCGCATCCACTGGTACAGCCTGTACGACCTGCCCAGCCATTGGGAGGCCACCACCCGCCACAAGGAGGCGGAGGGATCGTCCTACTACCGCCACTTCCACATGGGGCTGCTACGCGCCGACGGCACGCCGAAACCGGCGGTGGAGGCCTTCGCCCCCTATGCCGGGCAGATGGGCATCTGTCAGTGGTTCCATTACGAGGACCACCGGCTGGACGAGGCGGTGGCATGGCTGAAGCGGCTCGGCGTCCGCCACCTGCGCACCGGCCTGTCCTGGGCCGACAGCTTCCGTCCCAACGCGCTGGACTGGTTCGACCGCCAGATGGAGGCGCTGGCCGATTTCGAGGTGACCGTCACCTTCTGCTTCACCCCCGAACACCGCGGCGTCGAACCCCACCACACCAGCCCGCCCCAGGTGGCCGAGGAGTTCGCCGGGTTCTGTGCGGCGATGATCCGCCGCTACGGCACCACGCGGACGGCCGACACGGCGGCGGCGATGGCGGCGGTGGGGTAAAGCGCGCGCAGAACCGGCAAAAGCGGTTCGGAACGAGCAATCACGCCGACGGGCATCTCCCTAGGATCGGTGCAGCCCAGCGCCCTTACGGAGATGCCCCATGACGGTCCGCCTTCGCACGGCAGCGGTCGCCCTGTTGCTGTGGATCGGCCCTGCTCATGCGGCCCAATCGGCGAATCCGCCGCCGCTGACCAACACCCGCTTCGACGAGGATTACCGCTACCTGCTCTCGCCCGAGGCGCGGTCCGGCGCCTATTGGGAGCGGTTCAAGGCCATTCCGGTCACCTCGGACGGCTTCGCCTCGCTCTCCACCGGGCTGGAACTGCGCCTGCGCGGCGAGGCCGTCCGCAACAGCGGCTGGGGCCAGGACGAACCGCGCAACGACGCCTATGGCCTGTGGCGTGCCCTGCCCTACGCCGACCTGCGCGTCGGCCAGGGCCTGCGCCTGTTCGGCCAGTTGATCATGGCCGACGCGGTGGGCAAGCTGGACCCGCTGGCTCCGCCCGATTCCGACCGCATCGACCTGATGCAGGGCTTCGCCGACCTCAATGCTCCGCTGGGCGAGGCCCAGGGTACGCTGCGCGTCGGTCGCCAGATGCTGGCCTACGGCTCGGAACGGCTGATCTCCATCCGCTACGGCGCCAACGTGCCGCGCTCCTTCGACGCGGTGAAGGGCATCGTCACCGCCGGACCCTGGCGCATCGACGCCTTCTATGGCCGGCCGATCCAGCCGACGCCGGATCTGTTCGACGACGGCCGCGATGCCAGGCGCACCGCCTGGGCGCTCTACGCCACGCGGCCGGTCGATTTTGGCTGGGGAGGCAGCGCCGGGCTGGACACCTATTACATCGGCTACCGCAACCGCCGCGCCAGCTTCGACTCCGGCAGGGCAAACGAACTGCGCCACACCGTCGGCCTGCGCAGCTTCGGCAAGGCCGCCGGCTGGGACTGGAACTGGGAGGCGATGGGCCAGTTCGGCCGCTTTGGCAGCGGGTCCATCCGGGCATGGTCGCTCGCCACCGACAGCGGCTACCGCTTCACCACGCTCCCCTTGCAACCGCGCCTGGGCCTGAAGGCCAACATCGCCAGCGGCGACGGCAACCTGCGCGACGACCGGCTGGAGACCTTCAACCCGCTGTTCCCGCGCGCCAAGTATTTCGGCGAACTGACACCCATCGGTCCCTTCAACCTGATGAACCTGCATCCGTCGCTCGACCTTGCCTTGTCCGACGAGTTCAGCCTCTCCGCCTCCGCCATCGCCTTCTGGCGCGAGAGCCTGGACGACGGCGTCTATGACCTGACCGGCGGCCTGCTGCGCTCCGGTGCCGGATCACGGGCGCGCTATGTCGGCACACAGGGCGAACTGGTGCTGTCCTACAGCTCCGGCCGGTCCTTCGAAGGGCTGATCTCGTATTCGCTGTTTCAGCCGGGCTCTTTCCTCAAGGACAGCGGTCCGGCCAAGACCATCCATTTCGCCGGCATGGAGGCGGTCTTCAAATTTTAAAAGCGCAAGCCTTGCGGCCGGAACGCGGTCCCGCGTGTTCAGACAATCGGGGCATCTAGCGAGCCCGAACGGACGGATGGCGGATGCGGGAAACGGCGGAGCGGAGACTTCAGGACAGGCGGCGGGCGAAGCCTTCCCTGCGCAAGGGAAGGCTGCTCCATGTCCGCTCCGGCCTGTCGGCGGAAAAGACGCTGCTGCTGCGCGTCGGCATCGTCGCCGCCCTGATCGCACTGGTCATCGCGGTGTTCTGGTTCGACCGCGTCGGGCTGAAGGACCAGATCGACGGCCACATCAGCTTTCCCGACATCCTCTATTTCGCCATGATCACGGTGACCACCGTCGGCTATGGCGACATCGTGCCGGTCAGCCACACCGCCCGCCTGATCGACGCCTTCGCCGTCACGCCAATCCGCATCTTCATCTGGTTCATCTTTCTCGGCACCGCCTATGAGCTGGTGGTGCAGAGGATCGTGGAGGAATTCCGGTTGAGCCGCATTCAGAAGCAGTTGCAAGGCCATATCGTGCTGTGCGGCTTCGGGCACAGCGGGTTCATCGCCGCACAGGAGATGGTCTCGAAAGGCCATCCCGCCGACCACATCGTCGTCATCGACGAGTCCGAGGACCGCATCCAGCTGGCCGCCGATGCCGGCTTTATCGGCCTGCTCGGCGACGGCACCAGCGAGGAGACGCTGACCCAGGCCTGCGTCGGCCGGGCAAAGGCGGTGATCGTCAGCACCGGGCGCGACGACACCACCATCCTGGTGATCCTGACCGTGCGCCACCTGTCCGCCGCCACCAAGATCGTGGCGAACATCAAACAGGAGGAGAACATCAAGCTCGCCAACCTCAGCGGCGCCGATCTGGTGGTGTCGCCGCCGAAGATCGGCGGCTATCTGATGGCCGACGCGGTGGAGACGCGCCACGCCACCCCCTTCCTGTGCGACCTGATGTCGGCCGGCGGCCAGATGGTGCTGAACGAACGGCGGGCGGAACCGGACGAGGTCGGTCAGACCATGGCGGAGGTCAGCGCCGGCATGGTCGTCCAGGTCCACAGCCACGGCCGCGACATCCCCTTCACCGAACGCAACCGCTACATCATCCAGCCGCAGGATACGCTGCTGATCATCAGCCCGCCGGCCCACGGGGGCCAATCCCGATAGGATCGGCCCCATACGCTCACCCCTTGTAATGCCGGCCGAAGCGGTTGTTCAGGAAGGCGTCCAGCGGCACCTGCTCCTGACGGATGAAGCCCGCCTGCGGGATGGAGCCCTCGCGCAGCAGATCCAGCACGGCGCAGATGCCGGCGGCGGTGGTGACCTGGATGGCGCTCCAGCTGCGGCCGGCGATCGGCTTGCTGTAGATCTTGGTGGCGAAGGTCTCCTGCCGCAGTTCGCCGTCCTGCATGCCGGTGGCGGTCGCCAGCACCAGCACCACGTCCTGCAGCGTCAGCGGCACCGCGGTCTCCAGCACGTCCTTCAGCAGGTGGCGGCGCTCGCCCAGCCGCAGGTCGCGGATCAGCAGGCGGACGATGTCGCGGTGGCCGGGATAGCGCACGGTCTTGTAGTCGAGGTTCCGCACCTTGCCGGCCAGCGTCTCGCACAGCGAACCCAGCCCGCCCGAAGTGTTGAAGGCCTCGTAATCGACGCCGTCCAGCGCGAAGCGCTCGTCGCCCTCCAGCGGCATCACCTCGTGCGGGCGGCCGTCGACGATGGCCTCGCACGGGTTGCAATATTCGTTGATCAGCCCGTCGGTGCTCCAGGTCAGATTGTATTTCAGGGCGTTGGTCGGATATTGCGGCAGGGCGCCGACCCTGAGATGCAGGTTGTGCAGCTCGTCGAAGCGGCGGGCGAGGTCATGGCCGACGATGGAGATGAAGCCCGGCGCCAGACCGCATTGCGGGATCAGCGCGGTGTCGGCGGTCTCCGCCAGCATCTTCACCTTGCGGGTGGCGGCGACATCCTCGGTCAGGTCCAGGTAATGGGCGCCGGCCGCGACGGCGGCGGTGGCGATGGCCGGCGTCAGGGTGAAGGGGCAGGCGCTCAAGACCGCATGCTGGCCCGCCATGGCGGCGCGCAGCGAATCCCGATCCTCGACATCGACGCGCATCACCCGCAGCCCGGCATGTTCGGCGCGGTACAGCAGCGCCTCGTCCCGGTCACCGATGGTGACGGCGAAATCGCCGGTCTGCGACAGCAGCGTGCCGATCATCGACCCGATCTTGCCGGCACCCAGAACCAGAACCTTCATCGTTGCCATCTCTCCCGCTCCTCTGTTCTCAGCCGTGTCCCATGTTGGCGAGCCGCGCTGACGATTTGGCCCGCACACAGAAAATGTCGGCGGATGCGGCCGGGCAGAACCGGGCAATGCGCCGGTCACGCTTGAGATTTCCGGCGAAATGACGGAAAGACCGTCAAAATGACGGATGCGCTTTATCCCTCGCGTCACATCGGCACCGGCGCTAAGGTCGCAGCCGGTTTTCCCAATTCCGGCCCGCCACCATGACCATCCGCCAACTGACCGCCCCGCACGCCGTCCTGCTGGAGGAGCCGAAGAACGGCGTTCCCCAGACCAGCGAGATGATCCGCGGCGAACGCTTCCGCATTCTGGAGGAGCGCGATGGCTGGCTGCGGGCGGAGAATGGCTTCGACGGCCATGTCGGCTGGCTGCCCCCCGGCACCCCGCATCTGGAGCCTGTCACCCCCACCCACCGCGTGCGGGCCTTGCGCGCCGACCTGCACCCCGGACCGACGCACCGGGCGCCGCCAGTGGCAACGCTCAGCTTCGGGGCGCTGGTGACGCTGGACGGTCGGGCCGAAAACGGCTGGGTCGGCACCGACGACGGGCTTTGGCTGTTCGCGGGCTGGCTGGAGCCGGTGGACGCCGCCCCCGCGCGCGACCACATCGCCACCGCCCTGCGCTTCCTGGAGACGCCCTATGTCTGGGGCGGGCGCAGCAGCTTCGGCATCGACTGTTCCGGACTGGTGCTGACCGCCATGGCGGCGGCCGGCGTCGTCTCCCACCACAGCAGCGGCATGCAGCGCAAGGACGAACGGCTGGGGACGTGGCTGTCCGAGGACGGTCAGGATGTCGCCTATGAGCGCGGCGACATCGTCTTCTTCCCCGGCCATGTCGGTCTGATGGTGGACGGGACGAACCTGCTGCACGCCACCGTCTTCACCATGTCAGTCGTGATCGAACCCTTGAGCGAAGTCGCCAAGCGCGCGGAGATCAACGGCGTCCGCCGTCCCGATTTGGCGCGGGCGTAGCGCTTCCCCCACCAGCAGCAGGGTCGGCCCCTTGCCGGCGGCCACCCCCTGCTCGGCCATCTCGCCGAGCGTCGTCCAATAGCGGCGCTCGTCGGGCCGGCAGCCATTCTCCACCGCCAGCACCGGTGTGTCGGCCGGCAGCCCGGCCCCGGTCAGTCCCTGCCCGACCGCGCGGGCCTGCTCGCGGCCCATATAGATCGCCAGCGTGCCCTGCGGATCGGCCAGCCGCGCCCAGTCGGGCTCGAACCGCTCGCCGTCGCGGCCATGGGCGGTGACGAAGGTGACGGCGCGCGATACCCCGCGTTTGGTCAGCGACAGCCCGGTGGAGGCTGCACAACCGAGTGCCGCGGTAATCCCCGGCACCACCCGCACCGGAATGCCGAGGCTGTCGAGATGCTCGATCTCCTCGCCGGCGCGGCCGAACACCATCGGGTCGCCGCCCTTCAGCCGCACCACCCGCTTGCCGCGCCGGGCATGAAAGGCGATCAGCGCGTTGATTTCCCCCTGCGGCAGGGAATGCCGGCCGGAGCGCTTGCCGACACAGATTCGCTCGGCTTTCGGGTGGGCGAGGTCGAGGATGCCGTCACCGACCAACGCGTCGTAGAGCACGACTTCGGCGGCGGCGAGCGCCTTCACCGCCGCGACGGTGAGCAGGTCGGGGTCGCCGGGGCCGGCGCCGACGAGGGTCACTTGCCCGCACCTGTCTTCGCCCTTTGTGCGCCTCGGTATGCACGCACCTCGCCGAGCGGACCGAGTTCCCCTCTCCCCCGCGGGGAGAGGGTTAGGGTGAGGGGGTCGCGCGGCGGCCCTTTCCAAAAAATCCAGTATGTGCATCCCCCTCACCCCGACCCTCTCCCCGCTTTCAGCGGACCTATGGTCCGCCTGTCGCGTCAGCGCAAACTTCGTTTGCGCGTGAGCGGGAGGGAGAGGGAGAAGGGACGAGACACCACCGATCCTCGCGAAGCGCGGGACCAAGAGGCGCGCCAAAGCCGCGAGACCATCAAGCCACTTCGCGCTGGTGGGCATGACGAAGCACCTCCTTGAGTTCGGGCACGCAGGAACCACAATTCGTGCCGGCCTTCAATGCCGCGCCGATCTCCGCCACGCTGGTCAGCCGGCGGTCGCGGATGGCGCCGACCAGCCGGTTGATGCCGACGCTGAAGCAGGCGCAGACGATCCGCCCCTCATCCGCGGCAGCCCCCGGCGCCCGCCCGGCGAGCAGCCCGGCCCGCGCGCCATCGTCCAGCCCCTCCGCCTCCAAAAGCCCGGCGAGCCAGCCGCGCGGCGGCAGACGCCCGTCGGCCGCGACGAACAGGCAGGCGTCCAGCCGGTCCCCATCCATCCAGGCCATCCGCAGACCGCCGCGCGCATGATCGCGGAACTCCACCACCGCCTCGGCGGGGTCGAGGCCGGGCATCCAGGCCGCAAGATCGGGGATCGCCCCCATCCCCGCCATCTCCACCAGATGGCCGCCCGTCACCGCGCGGCGGGCCCAATAGCCGCCATGGGCCGGCTCGACCGCCCGGCGGGTCAGCAGGAAGGCGGTCCAGTGCGGCCGCCAGGGCTCCACCGTCGCCGGCATCCGCTTCAGGTCGGGCTGGCCGGAGAAGGGGTCCACCGCCTCGTCGTCGATCAGCCGGCCGATGACGCAGCCGCCGGTGAAGCGATCGGTCCAGTGCATCGGCAGGAAGACGGTGCCTTCGCCTTGAGCCTCGGTGACGCGCACGCGCGCCAGCGCCTCTCCCGCCGACGTGGCGATGCGGGCCAGCCCGCCATCCGTCAGCCCCCGCGCCGCCGCATCCGCCGGGTGGACGTCCAGCCGGGGCTCCGGCGCATGGGCCGACAGCCGCGCCGACAGGCCGGTGCGGGTCATGGTGTGCCACTGGTCGCGCAGCCGCCCGGTGTTCAGCAGCAGCGCCCCGTCCGGCACCACGCGCGGCAGCGGCTTCGCCGTGATCGGCAGCAGCCGGGCGCGCCCGTCTGCGGTGAAGAAGCGGCCATCGCCGAACAGCCGCTTCTGCGGCTCGCTCCCCGCCCGCCAGGGCCAGGGGAAGGGCGCCAACGCATCGTACCCGGCACCGTCCAACCCACTCAGCGCCCCGATGTCGAAAGCGCGGGTCCCGCCATTCTCGAAATCCGACAGCGCGGCATGCTCGCGGAACACCGCGGCGGCGCTCTCATAGGGGAAGGCGTCGGCGAAGCCCATGCGGCGGGCGACCTGGGTGACGATCCACCAGTCGGCCTGCGCCTCCCCGGCGCCGTCCCTGAAGGCGCGCTGGCGCGAGATGGTGCGGTCGGAGTTGGTGACGGTGCCGTCCTTCTCGCTCCAGCCCCTGGCCGGCAGGCGGATATGGGCGAAGCGGCCGGTGTCGGTGTCGCGGATACAGTCGGAGACCACCACCGTCTCGCAGCTCTCCAGCGCCCGGCGCACCCGGCCGGCATCGGGCATGCTGACGGCGGGATTGGTCGCCATGATCCACACCGCCTTGACCGTCCCGGCCTCGATGGCGCGGAACAGGTCGACCGCCTTCAGCCCCGGCTTGTCCGCCACGCGCGGCGCCTGCCAGAAGCGGCCGACCCGGTCGACCTCTTCCGCCGTGAAGCCCATATGGGCGGCCAGCTGGTTCGCCAGCCCGCCGACCTCGCGCCCGCCCATGGCGTTCGGTTGCCCGGTGACGGAGAAAGGGCCGCAGCCCGGCCGGCCGACGCGCCCGGTCAGGAAATGCACATTGAGGATGGCGTTGACGGTGTCGCTGCCCTGGGAGGACTGGTTGACCCCCTGGGAATAGACCGTCACCACCCGGTCTGTCGCGGCGAACTCGGCGTAGAAGGCGGCGACCTCCGCTTCGGCCAGCCCGCAGCGGCGGGCCACCGCCGCCACATCGGGCGCATCGGCGCGGGCGGCGGCCAGCGCCTCCTCCACCCCCTCGGCATGGGCGGCGGTGAAACCGGCATCGCGATGGTCCTGGCTGTCGAGCCAGGCCAGCAGGCCGTTGAACAGCACCGCATCGGTCCCGGCCTTCAGCGCCAGATGGCGGTCGGCGGCATCGACGCAGTCGGTCCGCCGCGGATCGACCACGACGATCCGCGTGCCGCGCTCCGCCCGCGCCGCCAGCAGCCGCTGGTGCAAAACCGGATGGCACCAGGCGAGGTTCGATCCCACCAGCACCACCAGATCGGCGCACTCGAAATCCTCGTAGCTCCCCGGAACCGCGTCGGCGCCCAGGCCGCGCTTGTGCCCGACCACCGACGAGGCCATACACAGCCGCGAGTTGGTGTCGATGTTCGCCGAGCCGATGAAGCCCTTCATCAGCTTGTTGGCGACATAATAATCCTCGGTCAGCAACTGACCGGACACATAGAAAGCGACCGAGTCCGGCCCATGCTTGGCAATGGTGTCGGAAAAGCGCCGGGCCACTTCGTCCAGTGCCTCGTCCCACGACACGCGCTTGTCACCGATCTCCGGATGCAGCAACCGCCCGTCCGGCAGCAGGGTGTCGGCCAGCGCCGATCCCTTGGAGCAGAGCCGCCCCCGGTTCGCCGGGTGGTCGGCATCGCCGCGCACGGTCACGGCGCCATCGGCCGCCACCGTCGCGATCACCCCGCACCCGACCCCGCAATAGGGGCAGGTGGTCTTCACCTCCCGTTTCGGCCCGGAGGACGGCCCCCCAATGGGATCTGGCCCGTCAAACATGGCCGCAGGCCTTGCGGCAACCGCTGCGCGACAGTTTGGCCTCACCCAGCGCGATGGCGACGCTGCGCCCCTCCACCCGCACCGGGACATGGCCGGTGCGGCCCTCGTCGGGGGCGACGGCCTCGCCGGTTGCCAGCTCGATCACCCAGTTGTGCAGCGGGCAGGTGACGCGGCGGCCATGGACGATGCCCTGGGACAGCGGCCCCTGCTTGTGCGGGCAGGCATCCTCCAGCGCAAACACTTCGTCGGCCGCCGTGCGGAACAGCGCGATGTCACCGTCGGGCGTGCGGACGACGCGCGACCCCAGCACGGGGATGTCGTCGATGCTGCCGACCTGGGTCCAGACAGTCTCAGAGATGGCGGTTTCCATGATGATGCTGTCCATGATCGGTTACCCCACTTCGGCGAGCAGATTGAATTCGTGACGGTCGACGCCCTTGGCGGCGCGCTCCGCCCAGGGGTCGTCCTGCGAGAAGGTCTGCGAGAACAGGAAGCGCGCGTTCAACGCCCGACGCCGCTCCGGATCCTCGACCAGCGCCGCCTTGATGTGGTCGAGACCGACCCGCTCCAGCCAGGGTGCCGTGCGCTCCAGATAGCGGGCCTCCTCGCGGTAGAGCTGCATGAAGGCGCCGGTGTATTCCAGCACCTCCTCCTCCGTGGCGACGCGGACCAGCAGGTCGCAGGCGCGGACATGCAGACCGCCGTTGCCGCCGACATGCAGCTCATAGCCGCTGTCGATGCACACCACGCCCAGGTCCTTGATCGTCGCCTCGGCACAGTTGCGCGGGCAGCCCGACACCGCCAGCTTGACCTTGTGCGGGGTCCAGGTGCCCCAGGTCATCCGCTCCAGCTTCACGCCCAGCCCGGTCGAGTCCTGCGTGCCGAAGCGGCACCATTCCGAGCCGACGCAGGTCTTCACCGTACGCAGCCCCTTGGCATAGGCGTGGCCCGAAACCATCCCCGCGGCGTTCAGGTCGGCCCAGACCGCCGGCAGATCCTCCTTCTTCACGCCGAACAGGTCGATGCGCTGGCCGCCGGTGACCTTCACGGTCGGGATGTTGAACTTGTCCACCACATCGGCGATGGCGCGCAGCTCCGCCGCGTTGGTCAGGCCGCCCCACATGCGCGGCACGACCGAATAGGTGCCGTCCTTCTGAATGTTGGCGTGGGCGCGCTCGTTGATGAAGCGCGACTGGTAGTCGTCCCGGTACTCGCCCGGCCAGGCGCACAGCAGGTAATAGTTCAGCGCCGGCCGGCAGGAGGCACAGCCGTCGGGCGTCGTCCATTCCATCGCCTGGAAGACGTCGGCCATGGTCTTCAGCCCGCGGTCGACGATGGCCGCCCGCACCTCGTCATGGGTGTGGTGGGTGCATTTGCACATCGGCTTGACCTTCGGCGCCGCCGTGAAGCCGTCGCCCAGCGTCACCGCCAGCAGCCGCTCCACCGTGCCGGAACAGCCGCCGCAGGAGGCCGAGGCCTTGGTGTGCGCCTTCACCTCGTCCAGGCTGGTCAGGCCCTTTTCGGTGATCGCCTTGACGATGGCGCCCTTGCACACGCCGTTGCAGCCGCAGATCTCGGCACTGTCGGGCAGTGCTGCGATGGCGGCGTTCGGGTCGCCGGCATCGGCGCTGCCGAAGCCCTGCCCGAAGATCATGGTGTCGCGCTCGGCCGAGACGTCGGCGCCGTCCTTCAGCAGCGAGAAGTACCAGGCGCCGTCCTTGGTGTCGCCGTACAGCACGGCCCCCAGCAGCTTGCCGTCCTTCAGCACCAGCCGCTTGTAGACGCCGCGCGCCGCGTCGCGGAACACGATGTCCTCGGTCCCCTCGCCACCCGAGAAATCGCCGGCGGAGAAGACATCGACGCCGGTGACCTTCAGCTTGGTCGAGGTGACGGAGCCGGCATAGGCAGCCCCCTCCCCGCCCGCAAGGTCGTGGGCCAGCACCTTCGCCATCTCGAACAGCGGGGCGACGAGCCCGTAGGTCAGGCCGCGATGCTCGACGCATTCGCCAACGGCATAGATCGACGGGTCGCTGGTGCGCATCTGGTCGTCGACGCGGATGCCGCGCCCGCACTCCAGCCCCGCCGCCTTGCCCAGCGCCATGTTGGGACGGATGCCCACCGCCATGACGACGATGTCGGCCGGCAGTTCGCGCCCGTCCTTCAACCGGACCGCGCTGACCCAGTCTTCGCCGACGATTTCCGCCGTGTCGGCACCGGTCAGCACCTCGATGCCGCGGCGCTCCAGCTCGCGTTGCAGCAGCATGCCGGCAGAGGGGTCGAGCTGGCGTTCCATCAGCGTCGGCATCAGGTGGATGACGGTGACGTCCATGCCCTTGACCCGCAGCCCGTTGGCCGCCTCCAGCCCCAGCAGGCCGCCGCCGATCACCACGGCGCGGCCGCCCTTCGCCGCCGCCGCCAGCATGGCGTCGACATCGGCCAGATCGCGGAAGCCGATGACGCCCGGCAGGGTCGATCCCGGCACCGGGATGATGAAGGGCATCGATCCGGTGGCGATCAGCAGCCTGTCATAGGGAACGACCCGGCCGGACTGCGAGACCACGGTCTTGCCCTCGCGATCGATGCCCTCCACCGGTTCGCCGGTCAGCAGGGTGATGCCGTTGGCGTCGTACCACTCGCGGCTGTTCAGCACGATCTGGTCGAAGGTCTTCTCCCCCGCCAGCACCGGCGACAGCATGATGCGGTTGTAGTTCGGAAGCGGCTCGGCCCCGAAGACGGTGATGTCGAAGCGGCCGGGCGCCTTGGCCAGCAGCTCTTCCACCGTCTTCATGCCGGCCATGCCGTTGCCGACCACCACCAGCCGCTCCCTGGCAGGGCCGGCGCTCAGCAGTTCGGCCTCGTTAAGTTCGACGGCGGGCCCGTTGTTCGATGAGAGATGCATGTCCATGGCGCGTCTGCCTCGTCTATCGTGTCCGGCCTGCTGCAAAGTCAGGCACGGGGCCAAAAAGAAAGGCGTCCGAACGGGCAGCATCCCTACCCCGCGAGTGAAGCGCGAAGGCGGTTGCATACCTGTTCGGACGCCGTTGTCCGGGCGGTTCGTCGTCGAACCAGAGCCAAATCCGCGCGTCGTCGCGTCGGCTTCGGCAGTGTCGCGGGCACTGGCGACGTTGCTGGCGCCCGCTGTTGTCTCGCCATTCCCTTCGCAATCCGCGTGCCAATCGCCGCAGCCATGGGTCGGCGCCGGAAAATCCCAAGCATTCCGCGGAGTCCTGCCTGGATTCGCACCCAAGACTTAGGTGCCTGTTTTTAGGTCATCCCTAGGTACTGCACAAAGGATGACCACACAGCCTTGTGTGCGCCGCAAAAATCGGCAAACGGCATAGCCGACCCGAAAGGGGCTTCATACCTTCCGCTGGGTCACAACCAGCAAAACCAGCCACTCCGGCCGATTTTCCAGCAAAAGCCATCCTTTGGCATGAGGCTTGCGAAGAGGGAGGCCAGAGACGCGCCAACGACGGTGCGTGCATCCCAAGCGTCCAATGATGGGCCAGCCCCGGCAGTGTTGCCGACCCCGGTATCGACAGGCCTTGCAACAAGGCTTTTCCGGTCGATCCCGCTGGACGCGTTCGACGGCCACGGTGCACCACCACCATCTGCCCGAAAAACAGCCAGTCCGGGACTTGCCCAGAAAAACGTCACCGGTGTCGCACACCCGACCGCTGGTCCGGATTTCAGAGATGGAGCAACCGACGTGGCCCATACCTCCCGCACCACCTCCCACCCTTTGCGCCACCTTCTCGCATCCGCTGCTGCGGCCGTCGCCCTGACCGCAGGCGTCTCTGCCCATGCCGCCGCGCTCGACGTCGAAAAGGACCAGCTGAAACTCGGCTTCATCAAGCTGACCGACATGGCCCCACTCGCCATCGCCGTGGAGAAGGGCTTCTTCGAGGATGAAGGCCTCTCCGTCACGCTGGAGCCGCAGGCGAACTGGAAGGTCCTGCTCGACCGCGTGATCTCCGGCGAGCTGGACGGCGCCCACATGCTGGCCGGCCAGCCGCTGGGCGCCACCATCGGCTTCGGCACCAAGGCGCATATCGTCACCGCCTTCTCGATGGACCTGAACGGCAACGGCATCACGCTGTCGAACGACGTCTGGCAGAAGATGAAGGCCAACGTGCCGAAGGGGGCCGACGGCAAGCCGGTCCACCCGATCAAGGCCGACGCGCTGAAGCCGGTGA
The DNA here is from genome assembly GCF_024170005.1 of Azospirillum lipoferum. Lineage (GTDB taxonomy): Bacteria > Pseudomonadota > Alphaproteobacteria > Azospirillales > Azospirillaceae > Azospirillum > Azospirillum lipoferum. The sequence continues at coordinate 32,190 of NZ_JALJXJ010000020.1, read as the reverse complement.
TCGCCCAGTACAAGGCCGACGGCAAGCCCTTCAACATGGGCATGGTCTTCCCGGTCTCGACCCACAATTACGAGCTGCGCTACTGGCTGGCGTCGGGCGGGATCAACCCCGGCTTCTACAGCCCGACCGACGTGTCGGGCCAGATCGGCGCCGACGCGCTGCTGTCGGTCACCCCGCCGCCGCAGATGCCGGCGACGCTGGAGGCCGGCACCATCTACGGCTACAGCGTGGGCGAGCCATGGAACCAGCAGGCGGTGGTCAAGGGCATCGGCGTGCCGGTCATCACCGACACCGAGATCTGGAAGAACAACCCCGAGAAGGTCTTCGGCGTCACCGACGACTGGGCGAAGAAGAATCCCAAGACCCATCTGGCCGTCGTCAAGGCGCTGATCCGCGCCGCCCAGTGGCTGGACGAGAACAACAACGCCAACCGCGCAGAAGCGGTGAAGATCCTGGCAAAGCCCGAATATGTCGGCGCCGACACCAAGGTGATCGCCAACTCGATGACCGGCACCTTCGAGTATGAGAAGGGCGACAAGCGCGACGTTCCCGACTTCAACGTCTTCTTCCGCTACAACGCGAACTATCCCTTCTATTCCGACGCCGTCTGGTACCTGACCCAGATGCGGCGCTGGGGCCAGATCGCCGAGGCCAAGCCCGACAGCTGGTACGACCAGACCGCGCGCAGCGTCTACAAGCCGGACATCTTCCTGCAAGCCGCCAAGCTGCTGGTCGAGGAAGGCAAGTCGAAAGAGGCCGACTTCCCGTGGAAGAGCGACGGCTACAAGCCGGTCGACAACGGCTTCATCGACGGCATCCCGTACGACGGCCACAAGCCGAACGACTATCTCGCCAAGCAGCCCATCGGCCTGAAGGGCGACCAGAAGATCGAGGGCGGTCAGGTGGTGGGCGGGTAAGCGCCCCCACGTTCCCCCACCACCGACAGCCAGGAATTCCCGCCATGACCAGCCTGACCGACACCGCCTCCGACCTCGCCCGCGCCCAGCGCAAGGCCCGCCGCGCCCATGCGCTGAACCGCATCGCTTCCGCCCTGACCACCGTCGGCCTCGGCTGGCTGTCGCCGCTGCTGCGGCTCGCCGCCGGCGAGAACCCGCGCCAGCAGGGCATCGAGCTGTGGCGCCAGATGGGCATCCCGCTGACCGCCATCCTGCTGTTCCTCGCCGCCTGGGGCTGGGCCGCCCCGCAGGTGCAGACCAGCCTGGGCGCCATTCCCGGCCCGGCCCAGGTGTGGGAGCAGGCGACCAACCTCTACGCCGACCACAAGGCCGAACGCGCCAAGGAAGCCGCCTTCTACGAGCGGCAAAGCAAGCGCAACGCCGAGATTCTGGCGAAGGACCCGAAGGCGGAGGTGAAGACCCGCCCCTATGCCGGCAAGCCGACCTACATCGACCAGATCTTCACCAGCCTGAAGACGGTCTTCACCGGCTTCCTGCTCGGCGCCCTGGTCGCGGTGCCGCTGGGTGTGGCCAGCGGCCTGTCGCCGACCGTCAACGCCGCCATCAACCCGCTGATCCAGATTTTCAAGCCGGTGTCGCCGCTGGCCTGGCTGCCGCTGGTCACCATGGTGGTCAGCGCCACCGTGTCGGGCAGCGACCCGCTGTTCGAGAAGTCCTTCCTGACCTCCGCCATCACCGTCACGCTGTGCTCGCTATGGCCGACCCTGATCAACACCGCGGTCGGCGTGTCCTCCATCGACCGCGACCTGATGAATGTCGGCAAGGTGCTCCAGCTCTCCGGCTTCACCATGGTCCGCCGCCTCGTGCTGCCGTCGGCGCTGCCCTACATCTTCACCGGCCTGCGGCTGTCGCTGGGCGTGGGCTGGATGGTGCTGATCGCGGCGGAGATGCTGGCGCAGAACCCCGGCCTCGGCAAGTTCGTCTGGGACGAGTTCCAGAACGGCTCCTCCAACTCGCTGGCCAAGATCATGGTGGCGGTCTTCACCATCGGCCTGATCGGCTTCCTGCTCGACCGCGTGATGCTGGCGCTCCAGTCCGCCGTCAGCCACAGCCCCGCCCGCTGAGCCCTTCGAGACTAAGGAGACGACGACCATGGCGATCCTGGACCTGAAGGGTGTGTCGAAGTCCTACGGCGGTACGCAGGTGCTGCGCGACATCGACCTGTCGATCGAAGAGGGCGAGTTCGTCGCCATCGTCGGCTTCTCCGGCTCCGGCAAGTCGACCCTCATCAACCTGATCGCCGGTCTGGCGATGCCGGATGCCGGCGAGGTGCTCTACCGCGGCAAGCCGGTCACCGGGCCGGGGCCGGAGCGCGGTCTGGTCTTCCAGTCCTATTCGCTGATGCCCTGGCTCAGCGTGAAGGAGAATGTCGCCCTGGCGGTGGACGCCGTCCACAAGGCCAAGGGCGGTGCGGAACGCGGCGTGCTGACCCGCCGGGCGGTGGAAACGGTGGGTCTCGGCCACGCCACCGACCGCCGGCCGAAGGAACTGTCGGGCGGCATGCGCCAGCGCGTCGGCTTCGCCCGCGCGCTCGCCATGAGCCCGGAGATGCTGCTGCTGGACGAGCCGCTGTCGGCGCTCGATGCCCTGACCCGCGCCAAGCTCCAGGACGAGATCGAGGCGATCTGGCGCAAGGACCGCAAGACCGTCATCCTCATCACCAACGATGTGGACGAGGCGATCCTGCTGGCCGACCGCATCATTCCGCTGACGCCGGGTCCGAACGCCACGCTCGGCCCCGCCTTCACCGTCGATCTGCCGCGACCGCGCGACCGCACCGCCGTCAACCATGACGAGGACTTCAAGCGCCTGCGCGCCGAGGTCACCGCCTACCTGATGGAGGTCGGCGTCGCCCGCGGCACCGGCGGCGATGATGGCCTTGTCCTGCCCGACGTGAAGCCGACCACCGCCGCCCCGCCGCCCAAGGCCTATATCGAGGCGATGGGCGGGCGCGGGATGGAGGACCGCTATCTGGAATTCAGCCGGCTCACCAAGACCTTCGCCACGCCGAAGGGTCCGCTGACCGTGGTCGACGGCTTCGACCTGAAGATGCGCAAGGGCGAGTTCGTCTCGCTGATCGGCCATTCCGGCTGCGGCAAGTCCACCGTGCTGTCGATGGTCGCCGGCCTCGCCGACATCACCAGCGGTGGCATCATCCTGGACGGCAAGGAGGTCGACGGTGCCGGCCCCGACCGTGCCGTGGTGTTCCAGGCCCCCAGCCTGTTCCCCTGGCTGACCGCCTACGAGAACGTCATGCTCGGCGTCGACCGCGTCTTCCCCCATGCGAGCAAGGGGGAGCGCGCCGACATCGCCCGCTACTATCTCGCCCGTGTCGGATTGGGCGACAGCATGGACAAGAAGGCGTCGGAGCTGTCCAACGGCATGAAGCAGCGCGTCGGCATCGCCCGCGCCTTCGCGCTGTCGCCCAAGCTGCTGCTGCTCGACGAGCCGTTCGGCATGCTCGACAGCCTGACCCGCTGGGAGTTGCAGGAGGTGCTGATGGAGGTGTGGGCGCGCACCAAGGTCACGGCGGTCTGCGTCACCCACGACGTGGACGAGGCGCTGCTGCTGGCCGACCGGGTGGTGATGATGACCAACGGCCCGAACGCCAAGATCGGCCACATCCTCAGCGTCGACATCCCCCACCCGCGCACCCGTCAGGCCCTGCTGGAGCACCCGCGCTATTACGACTACCGGGAAGAGCTGCTGAACTTCCTGGAAGGCGGCCATGCCGGGGTGCCGAAAAAGGCGGCATAACGTCGTCCCATCCCCCGGAAAGCCCACCGAAGACGTATCGACAAGCTGGCCCCGCGAGGCCAGCTTGTTGTCTTTCGGCATGACGGACGAGGGAGACCAGGATGAAACGCGTGACCCTGCCGGACGGCACCGAGGTCCCGGCCCTCGGCCAGGGCACCTGGATGATGGCGGAGGGACGCGGCGACCGCGCCGCCGAGATCGCCGCACTGCGGGCCGGCATCGACCGCGGCCTGACCCTGATCGACACCGCCGAAATGTATGGCGACGGCGCCTCGGAAGAGCTGGTGGGCGAGGCCATCGCCGGCCGCCGCGACGGGCTGTTCATCGTCACCAAGGTCCTGCCCAGCAACGCGTCGCGCATCGGCACGGTCAAGGCCTGCGAGCGCAGCCTGAAGCGGCTGAGGATCGACCGCATCGACCTCTACCTTCTGCACTGGCGCGGCGGCGTGCCGCTGGAGGAGACGGTCGAGGCGTTCCAATCGCTGATTCAGTCCGGCAAGATCGCCCGCTGGGGCGTCTCCAACTTCGACGTCGACGACCTGGAGGAACTGGCGGAGGCTACCGATCTGCACGGCTGCGCCGCCAATCAGGTGCTCTACAATCCCGAACACCGCGGCATCGAATACGACCTGCTGCCGTTCCAGCACACCGCGCGCATGCCGGTGATGGCCTACTCCCCCATCGGCCAGGGCGGCCGCCTGCTGCGCTCCCCGGCATTGCTGGCGGTGGCGAAGCGCCATGACGCGACCCCGGCACAGGTGGCGATTGCCTGGGCCTTGCGGCAACAGGGCGTGATCGCAATTCCCAAGGCAGGATCCACGGCGCATGCCATCCAGAATGCCGACGCCGTCACGCTGACCCTGACCGCCGAGGATATCGCGGAGATCGACAAAGCCTTCCCGCCGCCCAAGCGCAAGCAGCCGCTGGCGATGATCTGAGGGGGCCCGAAGGGAGCGAACATACCCATCACAGCGCCACATCGGACGACAAGGGCTGGTCCAGCCCCAGCCACGCGTCGGCCAGCGGGCCGACGGTCAGGGTCCCCTCGATCCGGCAGTCGGCCAGGGCGGCACGGAAGCTTTCGTGCAGGTCGGCCAGGGCGGCGGACGGCAAGCCCATCGCCAGACGCAGGGTCACATCGAGCCGGCGGCCGGCCAGCGTCGCCATCAGCTGCACCGGTCCCAGCCGCGGGGGCCGGGCCTGGAGCACCAGGGTGACGCGGTCGGACAGACCGTCCTCGATCCCGACCGCACAGAGCAAGCTGTCGCCGCTGTCGAGCAGGGGCACGCGCGACAGCCGCCACAGCCGTCCGTCCACCGGCTGGAAACGCGAGGCCAGCGCCCGGTCGCAGTCGTCGATCAGCAGCCCGCCGTCAAGGTCCGTCAGCCGTGCCGCCGCGTCGGATCCCAGCCAGCCGCGGCAGCCACCGGCGGTCGCCGTCAGGAACAGGGCGAGTGCCGCGCCGAAAGTCGAATCGCAGCGCGGCAGGCAGCCGCGCGCCAGCGCCGCATCGGTCGGCGACAGCGAGTCCAGCAGGTCGAGCAGGCGCCGCACGAGCGGTCCGGCCTCGTCCCCGTCGTCCGGGATTTGAGCGGCGGGTGACGGTGCCGCGGCGAAATGCGCCGCCAGCAGGTCCGGCGGCGGCACATGCCGGGGGACGAGGTCGCGCCCCGCCATTCAAACGACCTCCATTCGGCAACCCTCCGCTCAGAGTCTGTCCGATGCTTATTGAAGCATCAGACAGACTCTCGCTTTTTGATTTTTCGTGCGATTCACGCTTCAGGCGATTCCGTCTGAAGCGATCGCGCTCAGTAGACCACGGTGTCGGCGTCGTCGGACTGCGGGATGATGATGGTGCCGTCCTCCGCCATCGCCTTGGCGACGCGGACGATTTCCGCCTGGGCGTCGTTGACGTCCCGCATGCGCAGCGGGCCCATGTTCTCGATCTCGTCCAGCAGGATCAGGCGGGCGCGTTCCGACAGGACCGACAGGAAATGGTCGCGCTGGGCTGCCGGTGCCCCCTTCAGCGCGATGGCGAGCTGGCCGGTGTCGCAACGGCGGATCACCGCCTGCAACGACACGCGGTCCAGCCGCATCAGATCCTCGAAGGTGAACATCAGCTGCTTGATGCGCTGGGTCGGCTCCGGCATCACCGTTTCCAGATCGTCGAAGATCTCGGTCAGGGTCTCGCGGTCGATGCGGTTGAAGATGTCGGCCATCCGCTCCAGCGAATCGTTGCCGTGGGTGCGGGCGTAATTCGCCATGAACTCGTTGTGCAGGATCGATTCGATGTCCAGCAGCACCTCGCGCTGGACCGATTCGATCTGGATCATGCGCTCGATCACCTCGGTGCGGATGACGGGAGGCAGCAGAACCAGCACCTTGGCGGCATGGTCGGCGCGCATCTTGGACAGGATGACCGCCGCCGTCTGGGGATATTCGCCGGCAAGATAGCTGGCGAGCACCCCCTCGTTCACGTTGGACATCTTCTCCCACATGGTGCGGCCGGCCGGGCCGCGGATCTCGCCCATGATCTCCGTCACGCGGTCGGCCGGCAGGAAGCGGTTCAGCATCCGCTCCGTGCTGTCGTAGGAGCCGACGACCGAGCCGGCATTGGCGAAGCGTTCGGTGAAGATGCGCATCAGCGTCTCCACCAGATTGGAGGTGACGTTGCCAAGCGTCGCCATCGCCCGGCTGACGAGGCGGATTTCGTCCTCGTCCAGCCGCTCCATCAGCCGCGAGCCGCGCTCCTCGCCCAGCGCCAGGAAGATGACGGCGCTCTTCTCGATACCGGTCAGGCTCTTGTAGTTCTCACGGATCTTGATCGGCGATCCCATGGCGGCACCTCAGAAGGAGTAATCGGCGGAGGGGGCGGAGGGCGGGTTGGTACCGGACGCGTCGGCCGCCGGCAGGGCCAGGGCGCGGTCGTGGCGGAAGGCGACCGCCATCACCGCACCGGCCACCAGCAGCAGCGGGTGCGGGATCAGCGGGTTGGGGTCGAGGGCGGCCAGCAGCCCGGCGACCGAGCCGTCCTCCGGCACCGCAACCCCACGGCGACGGGCCAGCGCGAGCAGGCTGTCGGCCAAGCTGGCGGAAGGGCTGGGGGCGGGGCTGTCCGCTTCTTCTTCCATCGGCTCACACCCCATAGGAGCGGATCAGGCTGCCGGCGATCAGGAACCAGCCGTCGGTCAGCACGAAGAAGATGATCTTGAAGGGCAGCGCGATCATCACCGGCGGCAGCATCATCATGCCCATCGCCATCAGGATCGCCGCCACCACCATGTCGATCACCAGGAAGGGCAGGAACAGCAGGAACCCGATCTCGAAGGCGCGGCGCAGTTCCGACAGCAGGAAGGCCGGCATCAGCAGCCGCAGATCGACGCTCTCCGCCGTCACCGGCCGCTCGTCCTTCGCTTGGGCGGCGTCCTCGCCGGCCGGTTTGGGCTTGGCGGTGAAGGCGGCGAAGGCGGCCAGATCGCGGTCTCGGACATGCGAGGCCATGAAGCCGCGGAACGGCTCGATCATGCGCTCCAGCCCCTGCTCCTGCGTCACCTGCTCGTTCAGCAGCGGGCGCAGGCCGTCCTGCCACGCGCTGTCGATCACCGGCCCCATGATGTGGAAGGTCAGGAACATGGCGAGGCTGACCAGCACCATGTTCGGCGGCGACTGCTGAAGGCCCAACGCGGAGCGCAGCAGCGACAGCACGACGATGATGCGGGTGAAGCAGGTGACCATGATCAGCAGCCCCGGCGCGACGCTGAGCACCGTCAGCAGCACGATGCCCTGGACGATCCGCCCCGACAGGCTGGCCCCGTCCGCCAGCGAGCCCAGCGCCCCGAGATTGAGGTCGAGCGGCGCCGCCGCGGCCGGGCCGGTAGCGAGGAGGAGGGCGAGGAGGATCAGGAAGCGCATGCGGGGGCTTTCGGGGGGTTCCCCCTCTCCCCCCGGGGAGAGGGTCGGGGTGAGGGGGATGCACAGGATGGATAGGCAAGGATGCGAGGTGCTGCTCAGCCGGTTACGACACGCCGCGCGACCCCCTCACCCTAACCCTCTCCCCATGGGGGAGAGGGAATTCTCCCGCCCCTCAGTCGATCTCCAGTTCCGTCCGCACGATCTCGGTCAGTGTCACGCCGAGCCGCTGGTCTTCCACGATCACCACCTCGCCGCGGGCGACCAGACGGTGGTTGACCAGCACCTCGACCGGTTCGTCCACCTTGCGCTCCAGCTCCAGCACGGCGCCGCGGCCGAGCTTCAGCAACTGCGCCACCAGCATGCTGGTGCGGCCAAGGACGACCTGCACGTCCACCGGCACGTTGTAGATGGCGTTCATCGGGCCGTCGTAAGGCTTATCGCCCATCTTTTCCTGGGCCTTCTCCGCCTGCTTGGGATCGTCGTCGAGCATGTCGAGGTTCAAGGGAGGCATGAGGGTTCTCGCTTCGAATCGTTAAGGGTCGGGCGACAGCGCCGGCTGCAAGGCGGCGATGGCACGGTCGGTGAAATCGGCGACGGCGGCCTCGAAGGCTGCCGGGTCGCGGCGGACGGAACCGGCGCCCCAATTCGCCTCCAGGGCACCGACGGCCAGCGCGGGGTCGCCCTGGATGTCGAGCCGGCCCTGGAAGACCCCCTGCCCCGCCAGCCGCTCTTCCAGCGGGCGGCAGAGCGAGGGGTGCAGGCGCAGGGTCAGCACCGGGGCCTGTCCGGCGGCGCGCAGGGCATCGGCGGCCAGCCGCTCCACCGCGGCGCGGGCCACCTGATCGAGCAGGCGCGGCGCCATGCGGCGCACCAGCGCCAGCAGGACGAAGGCGCCATCGGCCTCCAGCCGCTCCATCAGGGCGGCGTGGGCGGCGTCGAGCGCCGCCATCCGTTGCGCCAGCTGGTCAAGAGTGGCGGACAATTCCGCCTCGATCCGGCGGGCAGCGGACAGTTCGCCCTCGCGCCGTCCCTGAATGAGACCCTCGGCCAGGGCGGCTTCGCGGGCGCCCTCCAGCGCCGCTTGGTGGGCGCGTTCGGACAGGGTAGGCAGGTCGAGCGGATCGACGGCCTCGGCCGCCTCCGGCTCGGCCAGCATGGCGGGCGCGCCGAACCCCTGGTCGAAACGGTAGCGCGGGTAGGCGGCCATCACGCCACCTCCTCATAGAGCCAGGAGCGCAGGATATCGATGGCCTCGTCCGGATACTGGTCGACCAGCTCGCCCAACCGCCGGATAGAGGAGGCGCGGACGCGGCCTTCCACCGTGCGCAGCTCGATCAGCTGGTCCATCGTCTCCTCGATGCCCAACTGTGGCGTCACCGGCGCGGCGGCCAGAGCCGCGTCCCCCTCCCCGCCTTCGCCCAGCGCGGCACCGGCCGCGGCGGTACCGGCGGCGGCCGGGCCGGTCAACTGCGGCATGGCGCCGCCGGCCGGAGCCGCCAGCGCCGGGGCGGGCGCCTCCGCCACCACCGGTTCGGGCGCCGGGAAGACGCGGCGGATCAGCGGACGCAGGCCGACCAGGATCACCAGGGCCGACAGCACCAGCAGGATCACCCACTGGATCAGCGTCATGACGTTGCGGGTCAGCGTCTCGGCGATCTCGTCGCCCAGCGGGCGCGGCGCGAGGTCGGGCGCCAGATCGACGAATTCCAGATTGTCCACCGTCACCCGGTCGCCGCGCGCCTCGCTGAAGCCCATGGCCGAGCGAACCAGCTCGCCCAGGCGCTGAAGCTCCTCCGCCGTGCGCGGCTCGTACTGGCGGGTGCCGTCGGCGGCGGTCTTCCAGGTGCCGTTGACCAGCACGGCGACGCTGAGGCGGCGGACGTCGCCAGGCTCGATCACCGTTTCGCGGCTGACGTTGGAGATCTCGTAATTGACCGTCTCCTCCTGCCGCTTGCTGTCGTTGGAGGATTGCGGCCCCTGCGACTGGGCGCGCACATCGCGCTGCGGCAGGTTCTGCTCGGCGGTGACCGGCGGTTCGCCGTTGCTGTCCTGGCTGCGGTCCTGCTCCTGCACCGTCTGGGTGGAGCGGACGACCTGGCTGTTGGGGTCGAAGGTCTGGCTGCGCACCACCTCGCGCTTGGTCTCCACCTCGGCGGCGACCTGGACGCGGACGTTGCCGGCGCCGAGGCGGGCGGTCAGCATCTGTTCCACCGCGCGGGCGACGCGGGTTTCGGCGGCGACGCGCAGGCCGTCGGTGCGGGCCGACGCCAGCCCCGGCCCGTCATCCTCGGTCAGCAGAAGCTCGCCGGAGGAATCCATCACCGTCACGGCGCTGGGCTTCAGGTTGGGCACGGCAGCGGAAACGAGATGGCGGATCGACAGGGCCTGCTTGCGGTCCATCGCGGCGCGGCCGCGCATGCGCACCACCACCGAGGCGGTCGGCTTCGGCGCGCTGCGCGAGAACTCCTCGCGCTCAGGCAGGACGATGTGGACGCGCGCCGCCTCGACGCCCGACAGCGTCTCGATGGTGCGGCCGAGTTCGCCCTCCATGGCGCGCAGGCGGTTGATGCGCTGCATGAAGCTGGTGATGCCGAGCGGCTTGTCGGTGTCGAACAGCTCGTAACCGACGCCGCCATGCGACGGCAGGCCCTTTTCCGCCAGCGCCATGCGGACGCGGGAGACGTCGGCCTGCGGCACGCTGATCGTGGTGCCGTCGAAGCCGGCATTCACCGGCACGCCCATCTCCTGCACCGCCTTGGCGATGCGGCCGGCCTCCGCCGGTTCCAGGCCGCTGTAAAGGGCGGTCATGTGCGGCTGCGACAGCAGCAGCGCCATGCCGGCGACGGCCAGGACGATGCCGAGCCCGGTGCCCGCCAGCACGAGCAGCCGACCGCGCCCCAACGACCGCAAGGTGTCGATCAGACTGTCCACGGTTCCCCGCACCTTTAAAGTTTCTGAAAATCGGCGGGCCTAGTCTTCGCCCTGCGCACCCCATCACGCTAACGGCGCGACTTTTAAGCGGAGTAAAAAACGGGACTGCCGCTGAAGACAAAGCCTCTAAAACTTTAAAGACTACCCGGTTGACTAAAATTTTCGGCAATCGCCGGCGGGATGGATCGATGATTACACGGATCGGCATGGCAGGAACGGCGGCGGCGCGGGACGAAGTCCTGAACCGGCTGCGCGGATCGGGGCGGATCCTGGTGATCGCCCTGCCGGTGGTCCGGCTGCTGGCCGGTGTCGCGGCGCTGGCCGCGGTGGCGGCGGCCGGGCTTGGCGGCTATTGGCTGGCGGCCGGCACGCAGGCGGTGGAAAAGTTGTGGATGCCGTCGGCGGAGACCGCGCCGGCCGATGCCGTGGTCGAGCTCCCGGAACTGGTGGTCAACCTGCGCCGCGACACGCCCTCCCGCTTCCTGAAGATCGGCCTGTCGCTGACCGTCGCCGGCCGGGATCGCCCACGGCTGGAGCAGGCGATGCCGCAGCTGACCGACAGTTTGCAGGAGTTCCTGCGCAACCTGGACCAGGACGACCTGGAAGGGTCGGCCGGGCTGCACCGCCTGCGCAGCGAGATCAAGCGCCGCTTCAACCTGATCCTGTCCGACCCCGCCGGCCGGCGCGACGTCGTCACCGACGTCCTGCTGCGCAGCCTGCTCACGCAATAGCGATCCCCAGAGGCACCGGATGACCGATACCCCCGCCCCGCCCGCCCCCTCCCCGCTCGTCGCCACTCCCGCCGGAGAAGAGGATGCGGACTGGTCCGACGCCGCGTGGGAACTGGCCGCGGCCCAGCAGACCGCCCCGCCGGCTCCGCCTGCCGCCGAAGAAGCCGAGGCGATGCAGCAGGCGCTGGCCGGCCTGACCGGCGAGACAAAGACGCTGAGCCAGGAGGAGATCGACCGGCTGCTGAACTTCGCGGCACCGGAAGGCGGCGGGCCGGCGATGAGCGCCATCCAGCGGCTGGTCAGCTCGACCACGGTCAACAAGGACCGGCTGCCGATGCTGGACGTGGTGTTCGACCGCATGGTGCGGATGCTGAACACCTCGCTGCGCCAGTTCGCCTCCACCAACGTCGAGGCGTCGCTGTCGAAGATCGAGTGGCTGCGCTACACCGACTTCCAGGACGCCATCGAGCTGCCGGCCCTGATCGGCGTCGCCCGCGCCGAGCCGTGGGACAACCAGATGCTGGTGACCATCGACAGCGCGCTGATCTACTGCATGATGGACGTGCTGCTGGGCGGGCGGCGGTCGCGGCCGGGGCGGATCGACGGGCGCGCCTACACCTCGATCGAACGCAAGATGACCGAGCGGATGATGAAGGTGGTGCTCCAGGATCTGGGGCAGTCCTTCGACCCGCTGGCCCAGGTCGATTTCGTCTTCGACCGGCTGGAGGTGAACCCGCAGTTCGCCACCATCACGCGGGCCACCAACGCCATCATCCGCGTGCGCATCGCCGTGGAGGTGGAGCGCCGCACCGGCCACATCGACATCGTCATCCCCTATGCCACGCTGGAGCCGATCCGCGGCAAGCTGGTGCAGATGTTCATGGGCGAGAAGTTCGGCCATGACACGGTGTGGGAAAGCCACCTGAAGAACGAGCTGATGCGCTCCAAGCTGGAGCTGGTCGCCGTGCTGGCGGAGACCAAGGTGCCGCTTGGCGAGGTGCTGGCCTGGCAGAAGGGCCAGTCGCTGAAGCTGCGCATCAGCCCGGAGTCCACCGTCCTGGTCTTCAGCAAGACCATCCCGCTGTTCGCCGGCCATATGGGACAGCGCAACGACAACATCGCGGTGAAGATCGACACCGATCTCGACACCAAGCAGGAGCTGATCGATGGTCTCCTTTCTCATTGATGCGGCCCTGGCGGTGATGCTGGTCACGGCGACCGCCTATCTGGTCATCGTCAACAAGCGGCTGAAGCTGCTGCGCACCGGCCAGTCCGAGATCAACGCCCTGGTGTCGACCTTCTCCAGGTCGATCGACGACACCGACGCCTCGATGAAGCGCATGGTGGCGTCGGCGACGGAGATCGCCGCCCGGCTGTCCGACGAGCTGGACCGCGCCAAGGGCATGAAGGAGGACATGACGCTGATCCTGGGATCCTGCGAGCGCACCACCGCCCGCATGGAGGAATCGGTCCAGCATGCCCGCGCCCTGCTGCGCCGCCTGGATGAGGGCGCCATGCGGGCCACCCGCAACCGGACGCGGCCGGAACCGGCCGACGATGCCGGGACCGTGGCGAAGCCGCTGGATGCCGAACCGGTGCCGTCCTCTCCGCTGCTGTCGGCGCTGAAAGCGGCTGAAGCCGACAAGGGTGAGTTGGACAAGAGCGAGTTCCGGGCGCTGGAAACGGCCCTGCGCGCGGTGGCCGGACAGCCGACGGAGGTCCCCGCCCCCGCCCCTGCCTCGGCAAGCCCGGCGAAGGCCGCCGCCAGCGCCTTCTATGCCCGGCTGCGCACCGTCGGGTCGGAGGTGTCGGCATGATCCCGCGCATCCTGCCCATCACCCTGGTCGCCGTGCTGATGGTGCTGCCGCTGAAGCTCGGCGCCCTGGTCGACGGCTTCCCGGTGATCGCCCAGCAGTTCGACCGCGAGTTCGGCGCCCATGAGCGGCCCTGGGCGACCGATCTGAAGGCCACCGATCCGAAGGCGGCGGAAGCAGCCCCATCCCCGCCGGCGCCGGTTCCACTGCCGGCGTCCCCCCCCGTTGCGGAGGCTCCGCCGCCGGTGGTGCTGGCGCCGCCGAACTGTACCGATCCGCTGCTGCGCGCCGCCATCGGCGAACAGAAGGCCGACATGTCCGGCCGCCAGAATCGCCTGCGCGAGGCCGAAGCGGTGCTCGCCGCGACGGAGGCGCGGGTCGGAACGCAGATCCAGCGACTGAACGGCGTGAAGCGCGAGGTCGAGGCGCTGATGACCCAGCGCTCCACTCTGGCGCAGGAGGATTTGAAGCGGATGGTGGCGATCTATGAGGCGATGAAGCCGCGCGACGCCGCCCGCATCCTGACGGATATGGAAACGGATATGGTCGTCGACGTGCTGGACCGCATCTCCGAGCGCCGCGCCGCTCCGATCCTGGCCGAGATGGCCGACGCCAAGGCGCGCGAGGTCACGCGGCTGATCCTGCAACGCCGCGCCCTGCCCGGCGACCGCAAGGCCGCGCCGGCGGTGGTCGGTGCTTCGGTCCCGGTCACCACCGTTCCGCGCCCCACCCTGACGAATTGAGCGCCATGACCAGCATGCCCGATGCCGTCTCGGCTCCGCCGCGCCCGGCTCCCGCCCAGCGCGGCGCTTCGTCCGGCGACGATTCGCACGACGAGGATTTCGCCAGTCTGGTGGATGAAGCCGCGGAGGAGGAACCCGACGATACGGCGCGCCCCGACCGGCTGCGCAAGCGCAGGGACCCGAGGCCCGACGACCCGGCGGCGATGCAAAGCGCGATCACCCGGGCGGTGGTGCAGTCCGGCAGCGGCAACGAAGCTCCGCTGATGCCCTGGATGGTGGCCGCCGCTGCCGCGTTACCGCAGGCAATGCCCACATCGGCACCAGGGGAGGCACCGGAGGCCGCCGCTGCGTCCGTGGCACCGCCGGGTTCCAGCGCTCCCAAGGCCGGACAGTCCGCCGCCATCGGCCAGCACCCGGCCGGGCAGGCGGCGGACGCGTCGGCAGCAGCGCCAGCGCCGACAGCGGAAACACCTGCGCCCGATGGACCGACCAAGCAAAACGGACCGGCACAGCCGGCGCCCGCCGACGCGACGGCACAGGGCAGCACCGGACAGACGGCGGACGCGCCGGCACTGCTCCAGACCGCGCAGGCGGCCTTGCCGGCCACGGCAGCCGCGACGCCGGTCGCCACGGTGGAAGCCCCGCCCTCTCCGGACGGGCGCGAGAGCCGGCGTGACGAGAGCAGCGATCCCCGTACCGCGGTCCGCGCCACGCGCGGCGCCGGCCGTCAGGGGGCTGCTGCCGAAAAGGCCGACCAACCCTCCGCTGCCGCCACGACACCGAAACAGGGCCAGCCTGCGCCTGAAGCCGCTTCCGCCCCTGCCGGCCGGTCCCCTGCCCCACCCTTCACCGCCCCATCGAGCGCTGGAGGCGCCGGAGGCGGCGAGACGGCGGCCACGGGGTTCGAGGCGGTGCCGACGCTGCCCGCACAGGCGGCAACGCATTATGCCGCCGCCGCAGCCTCCGGCCGGGCCGCCACCGCGCATAGCCCGGCGATGGCGCAGCTGGCGGCACCGCTGGTCCGCGTGGCCGAATCCGGCGGCGGCGAGTTCCACATCGACCTCGCCCCGGCGGAGCTTGGCCGCATCCGCGTCGTCGCCGACGTCAGCGACGGCAAGGTCGCGCTGACCGTCCAGGCCGAACAGGCCGACACGCTGGCCCTGCTGCGGCGCGACCTGACGCAACTGGAACGGGCGCTGGGCGATGCCGGCCTGTCGCTCGACGGGTCCAGCCTTCAGTTCTCGCTTCAGGGCGACGGGCAGTCGCGCGGCTTCGCCGCTCCCGACCGGGGCGGCAGTTCCGGCGGCTGGCGCGTGCAGGCCGAGGCCGTTCCCGAACCCATTGCGGACCGACCGCTGCGCCCGATCGACGGGCTGGTCGACGTCACCGTCTGAACAGGAAAGACTGTCCCGCCATGACCACCACGCCCAGCACCACTACACCCGGCACGACCACGCCGGGCAGCAGCCTGACGAACTCCGCCAAAACGACCACGACAGCCTCCACGGAAGAGCCCAAAAAGGCCACCGTCGATTACGAATCCTTCCTGAAGCTGCTGACCGCCCAGCTGCGCAACCAGGATCCGCTGGCGCCGATGGACGCCACCCAATTCATGACCCAGCTGGCGCAGCTGTCGACGGTGGAGCAGTCGATGCGCTCCAACGACACGCTGGGCAAGGTGCTGGACACGCTGAAGAGCAGCGGCATGCGCATGGACATGGCCCTGCTCGGCCGCAAGGTGGAGGTGGCGTCGGACCAGCTGTCGCTGGCCGGCGGCAAGGCGGAGGCCGCCTACACCGTCGACGGCACGCCGGCCTCCGTGAAGCTGGAGGTGCTGAACAGCGCCGGCAGCGTCCTCTACAGCACGCCCGGTTCGCTGAAGAGCGGCCGGCAGGTTTTCGACTGGACCGGCAGGACCGCCAGTGGCGGCACCGCGCCCGATGGCGTCTATACGCTGCGGGTGACGGCGAAGGACAAGGACGGCAAGGCGCTGAAGAGTGCCACCGTCGTCAGCGACACGGTGGCCGAAGTGCGCAGCGTCGACGGCGCCAGCAAGTTCGTGCTGAAGAACGGCGCCACGGTGGATTCGGGCGCGGTGCTGTCGGCGTCGTGAGGGAATGCGCCCTCTTCCCGAGCGGGAGAGGGCGCTCTTACAGCCGCGTGTTGTCCTGACGCAGCAGGCGGTCGATCAGCACGGCACGAAGCGGCTGGGGAGCATCCCGGCCGCCAAGGGAGATGCCGAAGGAGCCGTTGGCGCCGGCCAGCAGCGCGGTGGCGACGCCCTGCGGATCGACCGCCGGGCCGTTGAAGCGGCCGTGGCCGGCGAGGTCGAACAGGGCCTCCAGCATGGCGCTGCGCGCGTGCGGCAGGCGGCGGCGGACCAGCAGGGCGTCGTCGGCGCTGCTGGCTTCCAGCGTGATCTGGGTCAGGATGAAGGCGATGGTCCGCCCGCGGTCCAGCATCGGCACGACCAGCTGGCCGGCCTCCACGTAATAGGGGCCGCCGGCGACCGTCTCGGCCGGCACGGCGGGGGCCGCCTCTTGCGGGGCCCCGATACGGCCGAAGCCGTAGCCGCCGGCGAAGGCGAGGGCCGCGGCCACGGCGAGGAGCAGGACGGCTTTCATGGCGCGGGTTCCCGAACAGGCCGGATCATCAGAAGGGTAGAATCACGTCCAGCACCTGCTGGCCGTAGCGCGGCTGCTGAACGTCGGTGATCTGGCCGCGGCCACCGTAGGTGATGCGCGCCTCGGCGATCTTGTCGTATTCGATGGTGTTGGCGTTGCTGATGTCCTCGGGGCGGATGACGCCGGCGATGCGCATCTCGCGCAGTTCGTAGTTCACCCGCACCTCCTGCCGGCCGGCGATGACGAAATTGCCGTTGGGCAGCACCTGGGTCACCACGGCGGCGACGCGCATGGCGATGCGTTCGTTGCGCTGGATGGTGCCGTTGCCGCTCGACGTGCTGGAGCTGTCGAGATCGACCAGACTGGACGGATCGACCGCGTCGGGCAGGATGGCGGGAAGGCGGCTCTCCAGCCCGAAGAAGTTGGGCAGGCCGGCCTTCTCATTGTTGGTGCGCCCGCGCTGGGTGCTGTTGCGCAGCTGCGCCTGATCGGAAATGTCGATGACGACGGTCAGCAGGTCGCCGACCGCCTTGGCGCGCGGATCGCGGAAGAAGTCGCGCGACCCGGTGCGCCACAGCGAACTGGGGATCTGCTCGGCCATCGACGGCTGCGGCATCGGCAGGGAGATCACGCGGGCTTCCGGCTGCATCGCCGGGTTGGAGATCTCCGACAAGGCGGGAGCGCTGCCGATGTCGGCCAGCCGCGCGCAGCCGCCCGTCGCGAGCGGGAGCAGCAGGAGGGGGACGAGCGCGGTGCGCATGACGGAAGCTCCCTTCATCGGATATCTCAGGGCCTTGCGGCTTGCGGAATACGCGGGCCGCTGACCGAAACGGTCTCGGCCCCGGTGACGGTGCCGGTGACGACGGTGCTGCTGGCGATGTTCATGACGCGGACGGTGTCGCCGACTCCGCCCTCCTGCAACGCCCGCCCGCGGGCGGCCAGCATCAGCGCGCCGTCTTCGTAAACGAGCGTCACCGGCCGGTTGCGCTGGACGACGATGGGGGCGCCGACCGAACCGACCTGGACCAGCCGCCCGGCGGAGATCTGGCGGCGCGGCGACTGGCCGATCAGCGCGTCGGCCGAGGCGATGAAGCCGGCCCCGGCGCGGTCGAGCGACAGGCGGATGGTGGTCAGGTCGGACGGCTCGATGATCTCGCCCGGCCGGATGCGGCGGACCGGCACCGGCATCGTCACCTCGACATCGGCCCGGCCGCTCAGCTCAAGCGCGTGGCCGTTGCTGAGGATGCGGGCGTTGAAGATGCCGGTGCGGGGATCGAGGCCGATGTCGCGCACGGCATCCACCGGCCCGTCGAAGGGACGGCCCAGCGTCAGTGCCACCTGGGCGTCCGGCGGGACCGCGGGGCCGAGGGAGGCCAGAAGCTCCTCCGCCAGCCGCGTCTCGACGGGACCGGCGCCAGGACCGGCGGCAGCGGGAAACGGAAGCGCCAGCATGGTCCCGAGCAGAAGAACGGACAGTCGGCGGCGGAGGGGAAGCTGCACGGTCGTCACCGCATGTTGGTCATGGTGGAGGCCATCTGGTCGCCGGCCTCGATCACCTTGGCGTTCATCTCGTAGGCGCGCTGGGCGGAGATCAGTTCGGTGATTTCCTGCACGACGTTGACGTTGGAGGATTCCAGATACTTCTGGCGGATGGTGCCGAAACCGGCCTGCCCGGCCAGCCCCTCCTGCGGCTCGCCCGAGGCCGGGGTGGCGCGGAACAGGTTGTCGCCCAGCGCCTCCAGGCCGCTGTCGTTGACGAACACCGTCATCGCCAGCTGGCCCTGGTTGACCGGCTGGGCCTTGCCGTCGACATAGGCCAGCACCTCGCCGGAGCGGTTGATCACCACCTCGCGCGTGCCCTGCGGCACGGTGATGCCGGGGGCGACGGTGAAGCCGTCGGCGGTGACGATGGTGCCCTCCGGCGACAGCTTGAAGCTGCCGGCGCGGGTGTAGACGGTCTCGCCGCCGGGCTGGGTCACGTTGAAATAGCCGCGCCCCTCGATCGCCAGATCCAGTTCGTTGCCGGTGGAGGTCAGGTTGCCGGTGGTGTTGATGCGGTTGACCGAGGTCGGCCGCACGCCCAGCCCCACCTCGACGCCGGTCGGCACGATGGTGCCGCTGTCGGTCGACTGGCTGCCCTGGCGCTTTTCCGCCTGGTACATCAGGTCCTGGAATTCGGCGCGCGAGCGTTTGAAGGCCGTGGTGTTGATGTTGGCGATGTTGTTGGAGATGACCTCGACGTTCATCTGCTGGGCCATCATGCCGGTGGACGCGATGCTGAGCACGCGCATGGTCGGACTCTCCCTGTGGGGACTTTAAGAGGATTTGCCGAGGCGGTTGATGGCGGAGCGCAGGAGGTCCTGCCCGTCGTCCACCATCTTGGTCACCGCCTGATAGTCGCGGGTCAGGTCCATCATCCGGCCGATCTCGACGATGCCCTGCACGTTGGAGCGCTCGACCTTGCCCTCCACCAGCCGGGTGTCGGGAGCGGGGCGCGCCTCCACGCCGTCGGCCGGTTCGAACAGCAGGTCGCCGGTCTGCTTCAGCGCCTGCGGGTTGGTGAAGCGCGAGACGGCAATACGGGCAACCACGGCGCCGTCAGCCGACAGCAGTCCGTCGGAGCCGATGGTAATTTTGCTGGCATCGGAGGGAATGACGATGGGCCGGCGGCCGTCGTCCAGCACCGGGTAGCCATTGGGGCCGACCAGCGTGCCGTCGGCGTCGCGGCGCAGCCGGCCGTCGCGGGTGTAGCGCACGCCGTCCGGCGTCTGCACCGACAGGAAGCCGTCGCCATCCAGCGCCACGTCATAGGGGTTGCCGGTCTCGGTGAAGGCGCCGGCCCGCAGGTCGGTGTAGGTGGAGCGGTCGATGGTGAAGGCGATGCGGTCGGTCGGCTTACGCCCGCCGGTCTCCATCGCCGCTTCGAACAGGGTGCGTTCGCCACGGAAACCGACCGTATTCATATTGGCGACATTGTTCGCCACGACGTCCAGCTGCCGCCGCAGCGCCATCTGGCGCGACAGTCCGATGTAAAGCTGGTTCTCCATCGCCGAACACTCCGGTTTTGAACTCCGCCTTAATCTGGACGAGGCAGTTTAAAGCCGGGTTTCAACCTGAGCCGTTCCGTCCGATGCCTTGCCGGACTTGGCACGGCTTTGGCAATCATTTCGATAAAATGCGAGACGACTGTGATGAAACGGCGCCCGGATAGTGCATTGACGCTTGGTTCGACGTTTGTCCTCGCCCTGCTGTCGGTACCCGGTCCGGTGCAGGCCGCCGTTCGCGCGCAGTTGGGCGACCATGGCGACTATTCGCGGCTGGTGCTGTCCGTGCCGAAGGGTGTGGAGCCGGTGGCGGTCGTCGACGGCTGCGTCCTGCGGATCAGCGTGCCCGACCCGGTGCGCTGGCCGCTGGCGAGCCTGCGCGACAGCTTCTCCCGCCGGCTGGCGGACTTCGTGACGGCGGACGGCGGGCGCAGCCTGACCGCGACAATGCCCTGCGGCGCGCGGGTCACGAGCTTCATGGAGCGGCGGAACCTGATCGTCGATGTCGGCGGGCCGCCGGTTCCGGGGGGCAAGCCGGGGGCGCCGGACGGCGGGGCGGTGGAGGTGCAGCCGGAGCCGGTGATCGCAGTTGTGGCTCCGCAGGCTTCTCCGCCTG
Source organism: Azospirillum lipoferum (assembly GCF_024170005.1). Taxonomy (GTDB): domain Bacteria; phylum Pseudomonadota; class Alphaproteobacteria; order Azospirillales; family Azospirillaceae; genus Azospirillum; species Azospirillum lipoferum. The sequence continues at coordinate 12,041 of NZ_JALJXJ010000020.1, read as the reverse complement.
TCAGTGTCGCCGGAGTCGTTGAAGCGCTGAATCCCGTCAGCACTGCCAACGCGGCAGTTATGGATTCCCCAATCCCGGCAGTGTCCCCTCTCCCCCCCGGGGAGAGGGAGAGCACTCCCCTCCCGGCCGTTGCCAGCCTGGAAGGCGAGGTGCGTGACAGCATCCAGCAGACGCTGCGGCAATTGGAACGTACCCCCAAGCCTGCACCGCAGGCCGCCGAACCGCCCAAGCCACCTCCTCCACCACCCATTGCCGCAATGGATCTCGCCGGATGGGCCGGTGACGACTTCAACCGCACGCGTGCAGCTCTGCAAAGCGCTCTTGAAAAGGCGCAAGGCCGGGCGCGGGTCGAGGCGCAGATCGCGCTTGTCCGCTTCCTGCTCGCCCGCGCCATGGACGAGGAGGGACGGGCAGCCCTGGAAACGGCGGCGAGCCTGTCGCCGGCACCGGACCAGCGCTATGCCCTGCGCATCCTGGGCGACGCCTTCCGTGCGCTCGACCGCGAGGACGCGCCGGACGACAACCTGTTCGTCGAGCTGCCGGCCGGGACCATGCCCGACCACCATGTCTGGCGCAGCGCAGCATTGGCGCCGACCCGCTGGGCGGCGGCGAAGGAGGGGCTGCCCATCGTGCTGCGCCGGCTGCTCGACTATCCCGCCGATCTGCGCAGCCGCCTGTTGACCACGCTCGCCGCCGCGGCGGACGAGGCGGGGGACAGCGCGGCGCTGAACCTGATCGTGCTGGAGATGATCACCGTCGATTCGAAGGGCATGGCCGACGGCCGGCTCGACTATTTCCGCGGTCGGCTGGCAGAGCTGAAGGCCACGCCCGATGCCGCGCTCGACCGCTATGACGCCGCGGCGGGCTTGCGCCGCGGTCCCTTCGCCCGGCGGGCGGAGGTGCGTGCCATCGAGCTGCGCCGCGGCCTGGGGCGCCTGGACGAGGAGGGCACCATCAAGGCGCTGGAAGCCCTGCGCTTCGCCTGGCGCGGCGACGACATCGAGACCGATGCGCTGGCGGCACTCGGCGGTGCTTATGCCCGCAGCGGCCGGACCGAGGCGGCGCTGGACATCTTCGGCCTGCTGGGGCGGCGCTTCGGCGCCACCGCGCGTGGGCGCGACGCGCTGGCGGCCGGACGCACCCTCCTGGCCGCCGTGCTCGACCGGCTGGAACAGTCGCCGCCGGGCGGGCTCTATGCGCTGGCCTTGCAGGCACGGCACGGGCGGCTGGTGAGGCTGGCCGACGGTGCGGACGGCGGGCTGCGCCTGCGCCTCGCCACCCTGCTGCTACGCGACGGCTACGGGCTGGAGGCCATCCGCATCCTGCATGCGCTGACGGAAGGCGCCTCCGGTCCGCGCCGGGCGGAGCTTGGCGCCACGCTGGCCCGCGCCCTGATCGACGGCGGGCGCGAGGGGGAGGCGCTGGACGTGCTGGCCCGCAGCGGCGGGTCCGGGCTGGAGCCGGCCCTGGCCGAACGCCGCGCCCTGCTGCGCGCCGACGCCCTGCTCGGCGACGGCGACACCGTACGGGCGCTCGATGCGCTGCGCGGCCTGAACGGGACGGAAGCGGCACGGCTGCGGGCCCAGGGGCTGTTCGCCGCCGGGGAATGGCGGGCGGCGCACAACGCCTTCACCGAGCTGGCCGCCACGGGGGCGGAACCGACGGCCGACGATCTCGCCTTGCAGGGGCTCTCGGCCTATCTGGCCGGCGACGCCGACGGCCTGCGCGCGTTCGGCGAGGCACAGCGCGCACGTCTGACCGGCACCCGCTGGGCCGGATTGGTCGATGCGCTGGCGCCGCCGCCGGCCGACGGGCCGTTGCGTGCGGAAACGGTGGAGCGCGACCTCGCCACGGCGACCGCGCTCGACCGGCTGGCCCGCGGGTGGCGTGGGAAACCCTGATCCGTAAAGCCGCTTTAAACGGCCGGCGGTAGCGTCGACGGACTGTTGCCCCCCTTTCGCGACGGCCTTTGCACATCCGGAGAAGAAAACATGCGCTTGATGTTCGGGTTGATCGCGGTGTTCGCCAGCGTGCTCGGCGGGTTCTATGCCATGGGCGGACGGATGGCGGTGCTGTGGCAGCCGGTGGAAATCGTCATCATCATCGGCGCCGGCATCGGCGGCTTCGCCATCGCCAATAGCCCGGCGGTGCTGCGCGAGACGCTGCGCGCCGTCGGCGCCATCGCACGCGGACGGGCGACGCCCAAGAACGATTATCTGGACATGATCGCGCTGGTCTATGGCCTGCTGCGCGTCGCCAAGTCCAAGGGCATGTCGCAGATCGAGGCCGACATCGACAAGCCGGCCGAAAGCCCGCTGTTCACCCAGTACCCCAACGTCCTGCGCTATGACCGCTGCATCACCTTCCTGTGCGATTACCTGCGCCTGATCGCGCTGGGTCAGGACAACCCGCACGACCTGGAATCGCTGATGGCGGAGGAGCTGGACACGCTGGGCCGCGAGCTGAACCAGGTGCCGAAGGCATTGCAGAACCTTGCCGACGCGCTGCCGGCCCTGGGCATCGTCGCCGCGGTGCTGGGCGTCATCAACGCCATGGGTGCCATCAGCGAGGCGCCGGAGGTGCTGGGCCGGATGATCGGCGGGGCGCTGACCGGCACCTTCCTCGGCGTGCTGCTGTCCTACGGCATGGTCGGCCCGATCGCCAGCGCCGCCCGCCAGCGCCGCGAATCGGAACTGAACATGTATTTCTGCATCAAGGCGGCGCTGTGCGCGTACCTGCGCGGCAGCCCGCCGCAGGTCTGCGCCGAATATGCCCGCAAGGTGCTGTACACCGACATCCAGCCCAGCCTGGCCGAGGTGGAGGTCGCCACCGCGCTGTCGTCGCAGGCCAAGGCCCGCGACGGCCGTCAGGCGGCGTGACCGGCCATGCCGCGCAAGACCGCCCTCCCCCCGATCATCGTCAAGCGCCACCTCGGCGGTCATGACGAGGAAGAGCACAACGGCACCTGGAAGCTGGCCTACGCCGACTTCGTGACGGCGATGATGACCTTCTTCCTGGTGATGTGGCTGATGAACATCACCACCACCGAACAGCGCAAGGGCATCGCCGACTATTTCAACCCGGTCGCGGTGTCGCAGAGCAATTCCGGCGCCGACGGCATGCTCGCCGGCCGTTCGGTCGACAGGACGGGATCGCTGACCACCCCCAACGCCGCCGGCGATCAGGCGAGCCCGGTCGCCTCCCCGCCGGTCGTGGCGTCGGTCGGCGACAGCGACCGCCAGCCGGCCGGCCGCAAGGACCCGATGCCCCATCCGCCCGGCGGTACCGCTCCGCCGGTGGACCTGCTGCGCCCCGCGACGGAGAGCGCGCCGGCGACCCCTGCGGCCGCACCGCCGGCCCCCCAGGCCACCCGCGCGGAACTGGAGGCGCTGCTCGACCGGCAATCCTCCGAACTGACGGAGAAAGTGGCACTGGAATCGCTGGAACGCGACCTGCGCCAGCGCATCGCCGCATCGCCGGACCTGAATGCCCTGCAAGGCAGTCTGGTGATCCAGCAGGTGCCGGAGGGCTTGCGCGTCCAGCTGACCGATCAGGCCCGCTTCTCGATGTTCAAGGTCGGGTCGGCGCAGATGAACGACCAGGGCCGCCGGCTGATGCGGATGGTGGCGTCGGCGCTGGCGTCGGTGCCGAACCCGATCGGCATCACCGGGCATACGGATGCGCTGGGCTATGCGCCGGATGCCAAGTACGGCAATTGGGAACTGTCGAGCGACCGCGCCAATGCCGCGCGGCGCGAACTGATCGCCAGCGGCATTCCCGGCGGGCGCATCGTCCGGGTGGAGGGGCGTGCGGATCTGGACCATTTCGGGGCGAGCGACCCGCTCGATCCCAGCAACCGGCGGATCAGCATCACCTTGCTGCGGCGGTAAGAGCGGGGACAATCTTCAAATAAAACCACCATACATTTTAACAAAACCCCTCGGCTTTTCCTTTAAAGCCCCTTTAAAACCCCTTCGCTACCGTTAATCCCGCCAGTCATCCGCGGAGAATCCCGGAACGCACAACCCCCTTCCGTTCGACGGTTGACCAGAGGATTCCAAGGATGAGCCTGTACAGCGCCATGCGTTCCGGTGTCAGCGGCATGTCCGCGCAAAGCTCGCGCCTTGCCGCCATTTCGGACAACATCAGCAATTCCCAGACGGTCGGCTACAAGCGGGCCACCGTGGATTTCTCGACCCTGGTCACCTCGCCCGGCAGCCGCAGCACCTACACCGCCAGCGGCGTGCAGTCCGCCACCCATTATCAGGTGCAGCAGGACGGCACGATCCTCGGCACCGGCTCCTCCACCGACATGGCGATCAGCGGGAACGGCTTCTTCGTCGTCGGCAACAAGGCGTCGGGCACGCCGCAATATTCGCTGACCCGCGCCGGCAGCTTCCTGCCCGACGAGGCCGGCTTCCTGCACAACAACGCCGGCCAGTATCTGGAAGCCTGGAAACTGAACCCCGACGGCACCATGCCGAACGTCAGCACCTCGCGCTTCGACGATCTGCAGTCGGTCAACATCGGCAACCTCGTCTATGGCGGCAGCAAAACGACGCAGATGGACTTCTCCGGCAACCTGCCGGCCCAGGCCGTCGCCGGCGACAGCTTCACCAGCAGCCCGACCTTCTATGACGGGCTGGGCAACCCGCTGGACCTGTCGCTGACCTGGACCAAGACCGCCACCCCCAACCAGTGGACGCTGACCGCCACCGGTCCCACCGGCTACACCGTGACCGGTGCCCCGGCGACGCTGACCTTCGCCGCCACCGGCCCCTACGCCGGCAAGCCGGTGGATGGCGCCGGCCTGCCGCTCGACCCGATGCCGAGCCTCACCGTCAACTCGCCGGCCACCCCGACCGCCGACAGCTTCACCATGTCGCTCGGCAACGTCACCCAGCTGAACGGCGATTACGTCCCGACCGTCACCGGCGACGGCGCCAAGGTCGGGCAGGTCACCTCGGTCAATATCGACGACAGCGGCAAGCTGTGGGTGATGTACGACAACGGCGCCCGTCAGGCGCTGTACCAGATCCCGATCGCCACCGTCACCAACCCGGACGGTCTGGTCGCCCAGGACGGCAACACCTACACGCTGGGGGCCGACACCGGAACCCTGACGCTGGGTGCCGGCAAGCAGGGCAGCGCCGGCAGCGTCGTCGGCAGCGCGCTGGAACAGTCGAACGTCGACATCGCGACCGAACTGGTCTCGCTGATCGAGACGCAGCGCGCCTACTCGTCCAGCGCCACCCTGGTACGCACCGCCGACGAGATGGTCGAAGAAACCACGCGCCTGAAGCGCTGAGTCCAGCCCAGACGGAGTCCCGGCCATGAGCGTCCAACTCGCCCTCACCGCCGCCCTGTCCGGTCTGCGCACGACGCAGCAGCAGGCGGCGATGGTGTCCCACAACCTCGCCAACGCCACCACCGCCGGCTATGTCCGCCGCGACCTCGACCTGTCCGCGGTCACCACCGCCGGCCGGGGTGCCGGGGTGCGGGTCGACGCCGTCGCCCGCAAGGTGGACGAACTGCTGATCCGCGACGCGCGGTTCGAGACCAGCCGCTACAGCGGGCAGGAGGCGCGCGCCTCGGCGCTGGCCGACTATGCGCTGGTACTGGGGCAGCCACAGGACGAGAAATCGGTCTCCACCCAGCTGTCGAAGCTGCAGCAGGCTTTCGCCCGCCTGCACGACATGCCCAATGACGACGCGGCACGCAGCGCCGTGGTGTCGCAGGCCGTGACGCTGGCCGGTGGGCTGAACCGCGCCGCCGAAGCCGCGCAAACGGTACAGGACGATGCCAGGGACCGGCTCCAGACCTCCGTCGATTCGGTGAACACCTCGCTCCAGCGCATCAGCGACCTGAACGGAAAGATCGCGACGCTGGAGACCCGCGGCGGCGATGCCGGCGACCTGCGCGACCAGCGCGACCGCCTGCTCGATCAGGTCTCGCAGGAGATCGGCATCCGCACCTACAGCCGCGAGGACGGCCAGGTGGTGGTGATGACCCGCAACGGCCAGACCCTGCTCGACCACCCGCTGGCGCCGGGCGAGCAGCCGCTGACCCTGCTGGGGGACGAGGTGATGGCCAACGGCGTCGCCCTGTCGGCCAAGCCGGACAGTGAAATCCAGAGCGGCCGCATCATGGGCTATGTCCAGACCATCAAGCAGGACATGCCCCGCGCCATGGCCCAGCTGGACGAGCTGGCCACCGGTCTGGTCCAGGCCTTCCAGGGGGCGGAGGCCGATCCGACCCAGCCCGGCCTGTTCACCGATGCCGGGACGGCCTATGGCACCACCGCCGGGCTGGCCTCGCGCATCGCCGTCAACGACGTGGTGCGGACGGAAAGCTGGCGGGTGCAGAGCGGCGTGCAGGCGGCGGCTCCGCTGAAGCCGGGCGACCAGACGCAGATCGACAAGTTCCAGTCCGTCTTCACCGCCACGCGCAGCTTCGCCGCCACCGACATGCCCGCCAACGCGACGCTCGGCAGCTATGCCACCGCGATGGTGTCGGCCCAGCAGGGCTATCGCACCGGGGCGGAGTCGGAGATGAACGCGCGCAAGATCAGCGCCGACACGCTGGAGACCGCCCGCATCAACCGCGACGGCGTCAACATCGACGACGAGATGCAGAAGCTGCAGCTGATCGAGCAGAGCTATGGCGCCAGTGCCCAGGTGGTGCAGGTGGCCGGCCGCATGATCGACATCCTGTTGCAGATCAAGGGGTAAGCACCATGCTGTACAACGCCCTCTCCACGCTGGGGATGAGCCGGACGCTGCAAAGCACCATGACCCGGCAGCAGATGGAGCTGACCCGCGCGAACGAGGAGGTATCGACCGGCCTCCATGCCGACGTTGCCGCCACCATCGGCTCCAGCACCGGCCGCGACATCGCGCTGCGCAACCTGTTCGACCGCACCGACGAATATGTGAAGACCACCGACCTGCTCGACGGCCGGATGAAGATGATGGACAGCGCGATGACCGGCATCCTCACCTCCGGCACCGACCTGCTGGCCGCCGCCGCCACCGGGCTGGGGCAGCAGTCGCCGACCGGCAGCTCGTTGCAGATCAGGGCTCGCGGCGTGCTGGATCAGGTGGTCGGTCTGCTGAACGCCGCCTCCGGCAACAGCTATCTGTTCGCCGGCACGGCGCTCGACCAGCCGCCGATGCGCAACGTCGACGGCGACAAGTCGGGCCTGCGCTCGCCCTTGCAGATCGTTCGGGATGCCATCCAGTCGGCCACCGGGGGCACCGCCATGCCGACCACGGCGGCGGAGACCGCGGCGGTCGTCGCCCGGCTGGACGACCTGTTCGCCGTGCGCGACCCGGCGACGCCGGCCCCGGCCCCGCTGACCGATACCTTCGAGGGCGGCCTCTACACCGGCACCACGGCGATGCAGCCCGGCGGCACCGCATCGCCGCGTGTCAGCGGACAACCGGCGGACGCCACCACCGTCGGCTATGGCGTGCAGGCCAACGACCCGATGATGCGGGAGCTGCTGGAAGGCGTCTACATGCTGGCGGCGGTCGACACCTCGAAGATGAACGTCGACGCCTATCCCGATTACATCAAGACCGCGGTGGACAAGCTGTCCGGCGGACTCGGCAAGCTGCGGGAGGCGACGGCGCAGCTCGGCATCCAGCGCGCCCAGGTCGCCACCCTGGCCGAACAGCACAAGACGCAGAAGTCGGTTCTCAGCCTGCAGATCAATAATCTGGAAGGCGTCGATCCCTACGAGGCCAGCACGCGGATCACCCAGCTGGAGGCGCAGATCGACGCCACCGCCAGCGCCACCGCACGCATCGCCAAGCTGCACCTGACCAACTACCTCTAGGCCGCATCACCATGAGCCCCGGCATCCAGGTCCCCGTCTTGCGCCGGCTCCGGCCCGCTTTCCGCCATGCTGCGACTCTGGCCGCGGGGCTTCTGCTGGCACTCGGCCTGCTGTCGGTCGCCCCCGCTCCGGCTGCGGCACAGACGCGGGTGAAGGATCTGGTCACCTTCGACGGGGTCCGCCGCAACCAGCTGGTCGGCTATGGCCTGGTGGTCGGGCTGAACGGCACCGGCGACCGTCTCATCAACACCCCCTTCACCGAACAGAGCCTGAAGGGGATGATGGAGCGGCTGGGCATCAACACCCGCGGCGAGACCCTGCGCACCCGCAACGCCGCGGCGGTGATGGTGACGGCCAGCCTGCCGCCCTTCCCGCGCCAGGGCACCACGGTCGACGTGACGGTCTCGGCGCTCGGCGACGCCACCAGCCTGCTGGGCGGCACGCTGGTGGTGACGCCGCTGCTGGGCGCCGACGGCGAGGCCTATGCGGTCGCCCAGGGGCCGCTGTCGGTCAGCGGCTTCACCGCCGGCGGGGCGGCGGCGACGGTGACCAAGGGCGTGCCGACCACCGCCCGCATCGCCAACGGCGCCACGGTGGAGCGCGAGCTGAAATTCGCGCTGAACGATGTCGGCGCGGTGCGGATGGCGCTGCGCAACCCAGACTTCACCACGGCGATCCGCATCGCCGACGCGGTGAACGGCCGGCTCGGCACCGGCAACGCCCGGGTGGTCGACCTGACCACCGTCGACGTGCGGATCACCGGCGCGTATGTCGGCAACGTCTCCCGCCTGATCGGCGACATCGAACAGCTGGCGGTCCGCCCCGACGCCATCGCCCGCGTGGTGGTGGACGAGCGCAGCGGCACCATCGTCATCGGCGACGATGTCCGGGTCAGCCGGGTCGCCATCACCCAGGGCAACCTCACCGTCCGCGTGGTGGAGACGCCGCAGGTGTCGCAGCCGCAGCCCTTCAGCAACGGCTCCACCGTGGTGGTGCCGCGCACCGACGTGCAGGTTCAGGAGGGCAACGGCCGCCAGTTCGTGACCGTCGGCGGCAACGTCAGCCTGCAACAGCTGGTCAATGGACTGAACGCGCTGGGGGTGGGGCCGCGCGACATGGTGGCGATCCTCCAGGCCATCAAGGCCGCCGGCGCCCTGCATGCCGACCTGGAAATCATCTGACCCCCGAAGACCAGGATGGAGAGACGACGATGGAGATCGCCGCAGCGACCCTCCGCACGACAGAAGCGCACACGCCGGCAACCGCGACGCCGGCCGCCCCCAACCCGGCCGCAGCCGACAAGGTGGCGAAGGAGTTCGAGGCGATGCTGGTCGGCCAGCTGATGGAAAGCATGTTCGCGGGCATGCGCGAAAGCCCGCTGTTCGGCGGCGGCGGCCCGGCGGAAAAGCCATGGCGCAGCATGATGCTGCAGGAATATGGCAAGGCCATCGCCGAATCCGGCACGCTTGGCATCGGTAAAATGACGCACGACGAGATCGCCCGCCTCTATGCATCCCAAGCGGAGCAGCGGTCATGAGCGTCACCCTCAAGGACCTGATCCACGAATTCGCCCCCGACCGCCAGCTTGAGCAGGCGCAGCCCGAGGGGCCGGCCGCCCCCGATCCCGGCTATGACGGCGCCACCGCCCTGCTGGTGCGCGACTTCCTCGACGCGGTGGAAGCGCTGTCCGCCGTGCTGGAGGAGGAATCCGCCTGCATCGCCGCCGGCATGCTCGACCGGCTGGAGTCCTTCGCCCACCGCAAGGCGGCGATGGCCGAACAGTTGGAAAGCGCCGTGCTGCGCGCCCGCGACGAGGGCATTCGCCTGCCCGACGATCTGCGCGCGATGACGCTGGAGCGGATCGACCGGTTGGAACGGGCGGTGTCGGTCAATGCCTCCGGCCTCGTCGCCCTGCGCAAGGCGGTGCTGACCATCAACCGCAACCTGCTGACGGCGCTGGAGAAGGCGTCGAGCGACGGAACCTATGCCCGTGACGGACAGGCCCGCCGGCCGGTGGAACTGTCGGCCTCCGGCCTGAACGCCACGCTGTAGTGCTTAACCGCGGTCCTTGACGCTGGCCAGTTCGCCGGCCTGTTCCAGCTTGATGATGCAGGCGACCAGCGCCCGCTGGAATCCGCGGGCGTCGGACGGCAGCGACACGCCGGCGCCGGTCGGCCAGAATTCGACGAAGGCAAGGCTGCCCTCCTCCCCTGCGTCCGGCCATTCGAAGGCGATGCCCAGCCCGATCTCCTTCGTCGTCCGCCGATGGTCGGTGACGAGGATCTGCGCTTCCCAATGCATGCCGCCGGAACCCTTCTCGGCCCGCTGCTGGCTCCAGTTCCGCAGATAGTCGCGGAAGGTCTCCGACTGGCGGTCGAGCCGCACATAGCTCGACCGGTCGGTCACCGTCTGCGCCAGCTTCGTGGTGTAACGCGCCTGAGCGAGCGCCCGCGTCACATCGGCGCAAAGCTCCTCGATCCTTGCGAAGCTGCGCTTCACCGTGTCGGCAAGCGCCGCTGCCAGGGCCGGACCGGTCAACGCCGCAGCGGCGTGGTCCTTGCGATACATGTCGAAGAGATCGTCCGAATCGCCCATCGCCGTCACCACGCCACCGTCAAGGCCATCACCGCATGGGCGGACCACATCCGTTGAATTCAGCAAAAACAGGTTAATAGCCGATGAAGCGGTGTCCAGAACGCCCTGCTCCCCCAACGTCATCGCTTCTTCATCAAAACGGCATAAGATCGCATTGGGAAATCAAGCACATGTGAGGACCCAAACATCGCAAGGACACGACCCCATGCGCAGCTTGTTCGTACCGGTCCTCCTCATCGCCCTGGCGCTGCCCGCCGGTACAGCTTCGGCGGCGCCGGTGGAGGTCGGCCCCCGCCCCTATTTCCTGATCGATCAGATCCGCAATCCGGAACTGAAGGCGAAGCTGGAGGCCTGTGCCGACAAGCCCCTGGAGAAGAAGCTCTTTTCCATCGCCCATCGCGGCGCCCCGATGCAGTTCCCGGAGCACACGCTCCAGTCCTACCGCGCGGCGGCACGGATGGGGGTCGGTATCCAGGAATGTGACGTCGCCTTCACCGCCGACAAGCAGCTCGTCTGCCGCCATGCCCAGAACGACCTGCACACCACCACCAACATCCTGGCGACCGATCTCGCCAGGAAATGCAGCAAGCCGTTCGTGCCGGCCGACGGCGACAAGCCGGCCTCGGCTGAATGCCGCACCAGCGACATCACCCTGGCCGAGTTCAAGAGCCTGACCGGCAAGATGGATGCCGCCAACACCAAGGCGACCAGCGTCGACGCCTACATGAAGGGCACGCCGGCCTGGCGGACCGACCTGTATGCCGCGGCCGGCGGGACGTTGATGACCCATGCCGAATACATTCAACTGGTGAAGGCGCAGGGTTTGAAATTCACGCCGGAACTGAAGGCGCCTGCGGTCGACATGCCCTACCAGGGCTGGACCCAGGAAAATTACGCCCAGGCGATGATCGACGAATACAAGGCCGCCGGCATCCCGCCGGAGGATGTGTTCCCTCAATCCTTCAACCTGTCCGACATCCTGTACTGGATCAAGGCCGAGCCGGCTTTTGCCAAGCAGGCCATCCTGCTGGACGAGCGGGACGAAACCGACAAGACCTTCAACCACATGGATCCGGCCACCTTCAAGCCCTCGATGAAGGAGCTGAAGGAGATGGGCGTCAACTACATCGCTCCGTCGCTGCCTCTGCTGGTGACCGTGGAGAATGGCAGGATCGCCCCGTCCGCCTACGCCAAGGAAGCCAAGGCCGCCGGGCTGAAGATCATCACCTGGTCGCTGGAGCGTTCAGGCCCGCTGCAGAAGGGCGGCGGATATTATTACAAGTCGATCAACGAGATCGTGAACAACGACGGCATGATCTACGAGCTGGTCGATGTGCTGGCCCAGCAGGTCGGCGTCGAAGGCATCTTCTCCGACTGGCCGGCGACGGTCACCTATTACGCGAACTGCATGAACCTGAAGTAAGCGCAGGCGAAACGGAAACGCCCCGGCTTTTGTGAGCCGGGGCGTTTCGGTATAGCTGATGACGATGCAAGCTTGTGCTTTGTTTAGGGCGTCTCTTGAGGCTGAGTGACCTGGCGGCGACCTACTCTCCCACGTCTTAAGACGCAGTACCATTGGCGCGGAGGCTTTTCACGGCCGAGTTCG
>NZ_JALJXJ010000019.1 GCF_024170005.1 Azospirillum lipoferum | reverse complement strand
AGCGCCAGGGTGGGCGACAGCTTCTCGTGGGCGAAGGGCTCGGCCTCGTCGATGTCGGTGACCTCGGCGATCAGCACCTTGGTGGCGAGCGGGACGTTCAACCCGGCCATGGCGGCGATGGCGTGGGCGGGCTGGCCGACGATGTCGGCGTTGAGATGGCCGTCGGTCAGCAGCACCTTGCGCACGGCGTCGGCCTCGCGGGCCGACAGGATGTAGCCGCCATGATGGGCGAAGCGGTCGCGCACGGCGTCATAGACGGCATCGACCACCACCGCCGACTGCTCCGACGCGCAGACCACGCCATTGTCGAAGGTCTTGGACATCAGGATGGAGGCAACGGCGCGCTTGATGTCGGCGAACTCGTCGATGACGGCGGGGGTGTTGCCGGCGCCGACGCCGATGGCGGGCTTGCCCGACGAGTAGGCGGCCTTGACCATGCCCGGCCCGCCGGTGGCGAGGATCAGGTTGATGGCGGGGTGGTGCATGACGGCATTGGACAGTTCGAGCGAGGGCTCGTCGATCCAGCCGATGATGTCGTCGGGCGCGCCGGCCTCGACCGCGGCGGCGAGCACGAGGCGGGCGGCCTCGCAGGTCGATCTGCGGGCGCGGGGATGGGGGGAGAGGACGAGGCCGTTGCGGGTCTTCAGCGCGATCAGCGCCTTGAAGATGGCGGTGGAGGTCGGGTTGGTGGTGGGGACGATGCCGCAGATCAGCCCGACCGGCTCGGCGATGGTGAGGATGCCGGCGTCGTTGTCCTCGGACAGGACGCCGCAGGTCCTGTCGTCCTTGTACTTGTTGTAGATGTATTCGGCGGCGAAGTGGTTCTTGATGACCTTGTCTTCCATCACGCCCATGCCGGTCTCCGCCACCGCCATCTTGGCGAGCGGGATGCGGGCGTTGGCGGCAGCCAGAGCGGCGCTGCGGAAGATCAGGTCCACCTTCTCCTGCGGATAGTCGGCGAAGCGCACCTGCGCCGCCTTCACACGCGCAATCAGGGCGTTCAGGTCGGATAGGGTTTTAACGGTCGTGACCATGATCGGGCGTCTCCCGTCGGGTGTCGCCAAGCGGCCGGTTTCCCGGCCCGGAACCCCCGAATCTCTCGGTTCCATGCGATATGTAGGAAACCTACATCCAGCCCGGCCGCCGCGCAAGAGTGGTCATACCACTTGCCGTGAGAATTGATCTAGATCATGCCAAGCAAAGCGGGTGCAGAAGCGCGCCCATAAGGGACGTGCTTCTGCACCGCCACTATACATATGAAAAGCTGAATTGGTGATATGTAGTTTAGCTACATGGCGGAGTTGATAAGAAAAACACGCGATCAGACGCAGAAGAACTCGCGGGCAGGCGGGTTTCAAGTCTCCGCTCGTCCTTCGTACCATGGCTTTGTTGCCTTGACGATGCGAACCACCGACAGCATCACCGGCACTTCGACCAGCACCCCGACCACTGTGGCGAGTGCGGCGCCGGAACCGAGCCCGAACAGGCTGATGGCCGCCGCCACCGCCAGTTCGAAGAAGTTGGAGGCGCCGATCAACGCGGCCGGCGCCGCCACGCACCAAGCCACTCCGAACCGGCGCGACAGCCAATAGGCGAGGCCGGCATTGAAATAGACCTGGATCAGGATCGGCACTGCCAGCAGCAGGATCACCAGCGGCTGAGCCAGGATCCGTTCGCCCTGGAAGCCGAACAGCAGCACCAGCGTGGTCAGCAGCGCCAGCAGCGATACCGGCTGGATGCGGCCGAGCACGCGGGTCAGTGCCGGTTCACCGCCGGCCGCCAGCAGGCTGCGCCGCCACAGCTGGGCCGCGACCACCGGGATGACGATGTAGAGCAGCACCGACAGCAGCAGCGTGCCCCACGGCACGGTGATCGACGCCACACCCAGCAGCAGCCCGACGATGGGCGCGAAGGCGAACACCATGATCAGGTCGTTCAGCGCCACCTGGCTCAACGTATAGTGCGGTTCGCCCTCGCACAGGTTCGACCACACGAACACCATGGCGGTGCAGGGGGCCGCCGCCAACAGGATCAGCCCGGCAATGTAGGAGGAGATCTGTTCCTGCGGCAGCAACGGGGCGAAGATATGGCCGACGAACAGCGTGCCGAGCAGAGCCATCGAGAAGGGCTTGACCGCCCAGTTGATGAACAGCGTCACGCCGATTCCGCGCCAATGCTCCTTGACCTGCCCCAGCGCACCGAGGTCGATCTTCAGCAGCATCGGCACGATCATCAGCCAGATCAGCACGGCGACCGGCAGGTTGACCTGGGCGACCTCCGCCGCCGCGATCGCCTTGAACAGGCCGGGCACCAGATGGCCGAGCGCGATGCCGGCGACGATGCACAGCGCCACCCACAGGCTGAGATAGCGCTCGAAATTGCCCATGGCGGGACGTGCTGCCGGGGCGGAATGGATGTCGGCGGTCATGGATTGGCCCCCCGCTTTACGGCTCTGCCCGTGCCATGTCGTCCATCCTGCGCTTCAGCGCCATGCGGTCGAGTGACGCGATGGGCAGGCTGGCGAAGGCCTGGATGCGGCGTTCGATCTGTCCGAACACCGTCGCGGTGAAGGCGGCCTTCTCCGCATCGCTGCCCTCGGCGCCGGACGGGTCGGGGAAGCCCCAATGGGCGCTGATCGGCTGGCCCGGCCACACCGGGCAGACCTCGCCAGCCGCGTTGTCGCAGACGGTGACGATGAAGTCCATGTGCGGGGCGCCGGGTGCGGCGAACTCGTCCCAGGTCTTGGACCGCAGTTCCGTCGTCGGAAATCCCAGCCGCTCCAGCAGGTCGCGGACAGTGGGGTTGATGCGCCCGGACGGCTGGCTGCCGGCGCTGAAGCCGCGAAAGCGGCCCTTGCCCTCCCGGTTCAACAGGCATTCCGCCATGACGCTGCGGGCGCTGTTGTGCGTGCATAGGAACAGCACGTTGTAGACGCGGTTCTCGGTCATTCCTCGCTCCGTTTCCGGATGTCAACAGCCGCAGCGCGGGGCTGCGGTCTTTTCCGTGTTGGCTGCTTCCGGCGTCGGTGCGCAGATGGGGACGCAGGCAACCGGATTGGCTGATCGGCCGCAGCAGTTCTCCGACAGGAAGCCGACGATGCCGTTCATCCGGTCGAAATCGGTCGAATAGATCAGCGATCGGCTTTCCCGTCGCTGCACGATCAGCCCGGCCTGGGTCAGGTTGGACAGGTGGAAGGACAGGGTGGCCGGCGCGACCGCCAGCGCCTCCGCGATCGACCCGGCGGAACGCCCCTCCGGTCCGGCCTCCACCAGCAGGCGGAAGATATCCAGCCGCGTTTCCTGGGCCAGCGCCGCCAGGCCGGCCAGGACGTCCTTCTTCTCCATGCCGCAACTCATAAATTCGATTATTCCATAATCATAGAAATGTCAGGAGCGACGGCCGCTGTCAACGACAGTTCCATGACGATCGAAATAACATTTGTTTACAGGCCGCAAGATACAGGGCGGTGAAAAACCAAAGGCCCCCGCGGCGGTGCCGGCGGAGGCCTTTGTAGGATGGAACAGGCGGAAGTGAGCGTGCTTAGAAGCCGATGATGCCGGTCATCCAAAGCAGGATCACGATGATTCCCGGAACGCCCAGAAGCCAAAGCAGGATAGGCATGCGTCTCCTCCATATTCAGATGGACAGGTTGCAAGAGCACTGCTCTTCGATGCTGCGGAATCAACGAAATGACTTGCCCATCTGTTCCATCGATTTTCCTGCCGCGGCCACGGTTCGCCGAAAAATCTAGCCGATTATCCCTTCGGCGCCAGCCATTTCTCCATGGCATAGTTGTGGATCGGCACATCGCCGATCCGCAGGTCCCGGCGCTCCAGCAGGGTGAAGCCGCGGCGCAGGAAGAAAGGGCGGGCAGCCTCGCTGGCTTCCACATGCAGGCGGGGATGGCCGAGCGCCTTGGCGCGCGCCTCCAGCAGATCGACCAGCGCCGACATCACGCCCTGGCCGGCCGCCTCCGGTGCGCAGTAGAGGAAATTGATGTGGCCGTCGCTTTCCACGTCGCTGAAGGCCACCGGCTGGTCGTCCTCGTCCACCGCGACCAGGGCGACGCGGCCGTCGCCATAGGCCTCCCGCACCCGCTCCACCGTGGGCGCCTGCGCCGCCCAGGCCTCCACCTGTTCCGGCGTGTAGAAGCGGGGGCCGATGCCGCGGACGGAGCGGGCATAGAGCGCCGCCAGCAGCGGTGCGTCCGGCGGTCGGTAGTCTCTGATCCTCATCTGCCCCGTCTTTCGGCCCGTCTTCAGGCGGTCATTTCGCCGGCGCCAGCCGCAAGACCGCGCCGTCGGCGGCATCGGTGATGACATAGAGGGCGTCGTCCGGACCCTGTGCCACATCGCGGATGCGCGCGTCGAGCGGAATGCGCTCCACCTCCTTCGCCCCGGTCCCTCCCGTCCCGTCGATGGCAACGCGTACCAGCCCCTTGGCGCTGAGGCCGCCGATAAGGGCGCTGCCCTGCCAGTCGCGGAACAGCCCGCCGGTGTAAAAGACCATGCCGGAGGGCGAGATCACCGGCGTCCAGTGGATCACCGCGTCGGTGAATTCCTTGCGGGTCGGCGGGTCGGGGATGTCGCGGCCATCGTAATGCTTGCCCCAGCTGACCAGCGGCCAGCCGTAATTCTTGCCGGCTTCCGGCCGGTTCAGCTCGTCGCCGCCCATCGGGCCCATCTCGGCGATCCACAGCGAGCCGCTGCGCGGGTCGATCGCCGCCGCCTCGATGTTGCGGTGGCCGTAGGACCAGATGGCGCCGGCCGTCCCGCCCTCTCCCGCGAAGGGATTGTCCTTCGGCAGCGAGCCGTCGCGGTTCAGCCGGATCACCTTGCCCAGCGCGTTGTCGCGGTGCTGCGCCGGGTCGAACTTGTAGCGTTCGCCCAGCGTCAGGAAGATGTGGCCGTCGGGGGCGAAGGCGATGCGGGTGCCGAAATGGTTGCCACCGTCCACCTTGGGCGACTGACGGAAGATGACGTGCAAGTCCTCGATCCCGCGCTCGCCCAGCGTGCCACGGCCGAGCGCGGTGCCGGCGGTGCCCCCACCCCCGCTGCCTTCACCCGGCTCGGCATAAGCGAGATAGATGGTCCGGTTGCGGGCGAAATCCGGATCGACCGCCACGTCCATCAGCCCGCCCTGGCCCTGGTTGAACACCTTCGGCGTGCCGGCCAGCGGGGAGGACAGCGAGCCGTCGCGCGCCATGATGCGCAGCCGGCCCGGTTTCTCCGTCACCAGCGCCCGGCCGTCGGGGAGGAAATCGATGCCCCAGGGCCGCTCCAGCCCGTCGGCGACGCGGCTGACCGCCACCGGCCCGGCGCTGGTCCGGACGGTCTTCACCGCCGCGGCGTTGCCCGGCTGCGACTGTGCCAGGGCGGGGGCGAGCGGAATGGCGAGAGCGGTGAGAAGGCTGGCGGCCGACAGGGTCAGGGTGCTGCGCATCACGATCCTCCGGTTTTCTCGAATTGGCCTTCCAGATGGGGGTATCGGCGGAACGGCCAAGATCCCTTCGCCGAAAGAATCCCCTGCCGGCCCCGTAACACGCCCCGTAACACGCCCAGTAACACCCTGGGGGTATTGTTCATCCGCCGCCCCGGACCTCACCCTCCGCAGGACAAATGGTGATGTCACGGACCTTCCGTCAAAGGCGCGACCCGGAAGACGTCACCGGAACAGGAGTGTTTCAGGAGGTGGATATGAGGGATGACGTGACTCTGCACCGCAGGCTGGGCCTGTCGGCGGTGGTGCTGTTCGGGCTGGCCTATATGACGCCGATGATCGTGCTGGGCACCTTCGGCGCCCTGGCGACCGCCAGCGAGGGCACGACGGCGATGGCCTATGTGCTGGCCGCCGGTGCGATCCTGCTGACGGCGATCAGCTATGGCGTGATGGCCCGGGTCTATCCGGTGGCGGGTTCGGCCTATACCTACGCCCGCAAATCCCTGAGCCCCAGCATCGGCTTCCTGGTCGGCTGGGCGGTTCTGCTCGACTATTTCTTCCTTCCCATGGTGATCTGGCTGATCGGTGGCGCCTATCTGTCGTCGGCGTTCCCCGGCGTGCCGGTCTGGGTCTGGATCCTTGGCTTCATCGGCTTCACCACCCTGGTGAATCTGGCCGGCGTGCATTTCGCCGCCCGCGTCAATCTGGTGCTGATGGTGGTCCAGCTGGCCGTGCTGGGCGCCTTCATCCTGCTGGCGGCGCGCTTCGTCATGGCGGCGGGCGGGCCGGGCGGGCTGGCGTCCGTGACGCCCTTCTTCCGGGCGGATGTGCCCTTCGGCGCCTCCGTCGCCGGGGCGGCGATCGCGGCCTATTCCTTCCTGGGCTTCGACGCCATCTCCACCATGACGGAGGAGGTCCGCGACGCCCGGCGCACCATGCCGCGGGCGATCATGATCGTGGCGCTGGCGGGCGGCGCGATCTTCGTGCTTGCCGCCTATGTGACGCAGCTGGCCCATCCCGGCACCCAGTTCGAGTCCGTGGACGCCGCCGCCTTCGAGATCGCCAAGACCATCGGCGGCGACCTGTTCGTCACCATCTTCCTCGCCACGCTGGTGGTGGCCCAGTTCAGCTCCGGCCTTGCGGCGCAGGCCAGCGTCGGCCGGCTGCTGTTCGCCATGGGGCGCGACGGGGTGCTGCCGTCGGGGCTGTTCGGGCGGCTTCATCCGCGCTGGCGGACGCCGGTGTTCAATCTGGTGCTGGTCGGGGTCGTCGGGCTGGCCGCGTTGTGGATGGACGTGACGACCTCCACCTCCTTCATCAATTTCGGCGCCTTCCTGGCCTTTACCGCGGTCAACCTGTCGGTCATCGCGCTCTATCTCCGGCACGAGCCGCAGGTGCGGTCGGCGGGGATGCTGGTCGGGCTGGTCATCCCGGCGGCAGCCGCGCTGTGCGACCTCTATCTGCTGGCCAACCTGGACGGCAACGCCAAGCTGCTGGGACTGGTCTGGCTGGTGCTGGGCGTGCTCTACCTCGCCTATCTGACCGCGCTGTTCCGCAAGGCGCCGCCGGAGATCCATTTCGTGGAGTCGGTGTCCTGAAGGGTACTCCGCCGGCCGGCAGTCACCGCGGGCCGGCGGAGATCAGCGGATCGGTCAGGAAGGTGCGGAAGAGTTCGCCCTGGCTGGAAATCCTCAGCTTGGCATAGATGCGGCGGCGATGGACCTTCACGGTGTCGGGGGACAGCGACAGCACCGCGGCGATGGACTGGGTGGAATGGCCCTTCAGGATCAGCGTGACCACCTCCAGCTCGCGGTTGGTCAACAGCGGATGCTCGATCCGCCGCGGGGTGCCGGCCTTCGCAGGCTCGGCCGCGGCGTTGGGCAGACCATGCCAGTGCCGCTCCCCCAGGGCGCGGACGAGGCTGGCGGCGGCCTCCAGCCTCGCCAGTTCGTCGATGGAGAAGCGCGCCGCCTCCCCGACGCGGCACAGGGACAGGATGCCGACATGGCCGGCGTCCAGCGTCAGACGGAAACCGACCTCGTCGACGATGCGGGTCGCCGCGTAATGGAGGCGGAAATACTCCGACTGTTCGAAGTCGTCGGGTGCCAGCTTGCGCATGACGATGAAGGGCGGGCCGTCGGGATGGCGGCTGGCGTCATAGAAGGGGTCGAGGACATAGGTGCCGGCCAGATACTGGTCGACGATGATCCGGCGGTCGGTGCCCGGCCGGTCGTTGTGCAGGTCGAAGGCGCGACCGTCGGGAGAGTAATGAAAGCCGTTCATCATCTGGTGGGTCACCAGCCCTTGCAGCGCAGCCTCCAGCGCCGCCGGAAAGCCGGGCGTGCCGAGCGCCGACACCGCGCGGGCGATGGCATCGTTCCAGTCCGCGAAAGGCGGAGCGGCACCGGGTTCGCCAGCGGAGTCGACGGCGGAGCGCATGGGGAGGGTAGCCTTTCCTCGTCCGGCGCCGGCCTTTCACAACAGGCGGCACGGACAGGCATCGTGGCATGACGCCCGCCGCATTTCCAAATCTTTTCAAGGGCATGTCGGCCCATCATAACCATCGTCGCCGCCGTCGACGGTTCACTTTCCACAGGTAAGCCCATGACCTCTCCGATGCCGACCGAACTCCACCCGCTCGACCTCCCGGCCACCGCGATGGCGGCGGGCATCCGTTCCGGCCGCGTCCAGGCCGAGACGGTGGTGGCAGAGGCCATCGCCCGCGCCCGCGCCGTCTCCGAACCGCTCAACCCCTTCACCCTGCTGCGGGAGGAGCAGGCGCTGGCCGCCGCCCGCGAGGCCGACCTCGCGGTGAAGCGGGGGGAGGCGGTCGGCCCGCTGCATGGCGTGCCCTTCGCCGCCAAGGACATGACGCCGACCGTGGGGGATCTCACCACACTCGGCTCCTGGACCGAGAATTTGCGGCCGGAGGAGAGCGCGCTGTGCATCCGCCGGCTGACCGGGGCCGGCGCCATCCTGATCGGCAAGACCACCACGCCGGAATTCGCCCATTCCAGCTTCACCTACAGCCCGCGCTGGGGGGTGACCCGCAACCCGTGGGACCCGGCACGCACGTCCGGCGGATCGTCCGGCGGGTCGGCGGCGGCGGTGGCCGCCGGGGTGGTGCCCTTCGCCGAGGGAACCGACATGGGCGGATCGGTGCGCATCCCGGCCGCCCTGTGCGGCACGGTCGGGCTGAAGCCCAGCCTGGGGCGCATCCCCATGACGATCCTGCCCAGCCTGTTCGACGGCATCTCCCATTTCGGGCCGCTGGCGCGGACGGTCGATGACGCTATCGCCTTCATGGAGGCCGCATCGGGGCCGAGCGACGAGGACATCCAGTCGCTGCCGCTGACCTTCTCCGCCGCCCGGGCGCGGGCGGGGCTGCTGGAAGGGCGGCGCTTCGCCCTGTCCGTCGACCTCGGCTATTACGAGGTGCAGCCGGACGTGGAGGCGGCGGTCCGTGCGGCGGCGGACCTGCTGCGCCGGGCCGGGGCGGTGGTGGACGAGGTGTCGATCCCCTGGACCCGGGCGGTGAACGACCAGTGGTTCGACCTGTGGTGCGTGTTCATGAGCGCCTATTTCGGCGACCGGCTGGAAGCGCAGCGGCAGCGCATGGACCCGGCCATCGTGGCGCTGATGGAGCGCGGCTTCGCCCTTGGCGCCACCGAAATCAAGCGGGTGGAACTGCTGCGCACCGCCATGTGGCGCGACATGGCCCGGTTGTTCGAACGCTACGATGCGCTGCTCTGCCCGGCCTGCGCGGTGACGGCGCCGCCGGCAGACGCCGGTGACGACGATTTCATGGCGACGGCCGAGGACGGGCGCTATCGCGGGCTGGACATGACCTGTCCGTTCAACCTGCTGCCGCAATGCCCGGCGCTGTCGCTGCCGGTCGGAATGGCCGCGGATGGGCTGCCGGTCGGCCTCCAGATCGTCGGCCGCCGCTTCGCCGACGAAGACGTGCTGGGCATCGGCCGTGCCGCCGAGGCGCTGCTGGCCGATGCCGGCCGCACCGGGGCGCTGCCCCCCTGGCATGGCGCCCGCCTGGGCCGTGGCTGAGGGGGTGGCCGAGGGCATCGACGCAATTCGTCACATCATTGTGTGCATACCCCGGTCATCCGATTCCGGTTCCCGGCTGTTACCGTTCCGTCGCGTCGTTCGGAGCAGAGCACGGGGTATGGAAGACCTATTGCGCCGGCTGTCGTCCAACCTGCCGCGCGCCGCCTGGGCACGGTATGGGATCACGCTGCTGCTGGTCGGGCTGACGGCATTGCTGCGTTATGCGCTCGACCCGCTGCTGTTCAAATACCCGTTCCTGGTCTTCCTCCCGACCATCTTCGTGATCTCGCTGCTGCTCGACCGCGGGTCGGGCTATCTGTCGGTGGCCTTGTCGGGGCTGTGTTCGGCTTGGTTCTTCATGAAGCCGGAGGGGGTGCTGTGGATCGCCGAGCCGGGCGACCAGTTGGCCTTCCTCATTTACATGGGCCTCGGCTTCGGCATTGCCGGAGGTGCCCACGCCCTGCGCCGGGCGAACGAGCGGCTGCGCCTGTCCTCCGAACGGCTGTTCGCCGCCAATGCGGAAAAGGATCTGATGCTGCACGAGATCCACCACCGCATCCGCAACGACCTGCAACAGATCTGTGCCCAGCTGACGCTCGCCGCCCACAAGTCGGGGGCCGGGCAGGACATCGTCAGCGGCACCATCGAGCGGATCGGCGTGCTGGCCCGCGTCTATGTCCGGCTGCGCCGGGTGGAGGGCGTCAACATCGTCAGTTCGAAGGACTTCCTGGAAAGTCTGGTGGAGGACATCCAGCTCGGCGTCGTCGGGGTGCGGCCGGTGTCGGTCAGCGCCGAGGTGGACGACGCCGACCTCGACATGGGCGTCGCGGTGGCGGTCGGCACCATCGCCAACGAGTTGATCACGAATGCGCTGAAATACGCTTTCCCTGACGGCTGCGCCGGCCGCATCGACCTGAGCTTCCGCAGGGAGGCGGCGGAGTGCGTGCTGTGCGTCTGCGACGACGGGGTGGGCATCCTGTCGGAGCGGCCGCAGGGGACCGGGCTGGGTGGCCGGATCATGCGGCAGCTTGCCCTGCAACTGCAGGGCAGCCTGGACATCGGACCCCAGCTGCCGCATGGGGTGAAGGCGACCCTGCGCTTTCCCTGCTGCCGGGCGGCGGCGGTGGATGACGGTTCCGCCGCCCCATGAAAAGAGGGGCCGCGCCGGTGTGGCGCGCCCCCGTCCAGGGAACATCCGGACTGTCGGTGCAGCGCTTCAGGTCCATCGGCTTGATTCCGGCGGCCACCGACCTGGCGCCCTCGCTCAAGTTTGGGTGGGCGTCAAGATGGGGGGCGATCCTGCCGGCAGCCTGCTTCCGTGTACCGCGGATGATGGTGGGCAGGCCCAGGCGGCCGGTTGACGGAAACGGCCGCCCACCGGGTGTGATGGGCGGCCGCGCTGTCCGATGACTGGCGATCGGTCCGGCCGATCAGTACGGGCAGTTCACGTTCGGCGCGTTGTTGAGCGTCGAACTCACACCGGCCATCACGTAGCCGGAGGCGATCGGCGTGACCTGGGTCTGCGTCGAGATCACCCCGGTGATCGTAGCACCGGCACCCGAGGCGGCGCCGCTCGTGAGGGCGCAGGTCCAGGACGTGCCGCTCGGCGAGGTGGTCTTGTTCATCGAAGCGACGTTGTAGCAGTTGCCGCCGGTCAGGCTGAACTGGCCCATCGCCGACTTCCATTCGCTGCCGGCGCCCTTGCCGTAGAAATTGTTCGCCGCGACGACGACGGTGCCGGAGGTGTTGGTCAGGCCATTGCCGACGTTGGTGATCACGACGCCGACTTCGGTCGCCACCGTGTCGGAGAGGATCACCGTGGCATCGGTGTTCAGGCAGAAGGCGAAATTCTGCGGCGGCAGGGCAGACAGCACCACGGGCTTCGGCTGCGCGTTGGCGGCCCCGGCCGACAGTACGGCGACGATCGAGAATACGGTGGCGAGTGCAAACGACTTCATTTGAATGACCTCTTGTTTCAAGGAATGAACGCACCCTCTTTAGGGCTGAATATGCAAAGAGTCACGGCTCAATAGTAGAAATATGCAACATAATACGTCCGTAACCGAGAAATTATCTCATAAAATAACAACCATTGAATGCTGTCCGTTGTTTCGTCGTCGCCACCATTCAATTGCATTCATTTGCCCTAATAAACCTTCTGGGCGTAGGCGGAATCGACACCGAATCGGGTTGGCGGAGCAGCGCTCCGAGCGATGTTCGAGGCTCCGAACCGACGCCTCGACCGTCGTCGCAATTAATCTGCATCAACGCGGCGCCTTCGCGGGTGCGCTACGCTGGCCGGCGTGAAGCACAGCGCCGGCCGCGGGCCGTTTGCGATGTTCGCGCCAAACAGCTCCCCGACCGGCGGCCACCATAACGGGAGGACGCCATGGTCATGATGAAAGCGGCGGTGTTCGTCGAACCGGGCCGCATCGTGCTGGACGACAAGCCGATCCCCGACGTCGGACCGCTCGACGCGCTGATCCGCATCACCACGACGACGATCTGCGGCACCGACATCCACATCCTGAAGGGCGAATATCCGGTCGTCCGCGGCCTGACCATCGGCCATGAACCGGTGGGCATCATCGAGAAGCTGGGCTCCACCGTCACCGGCTACCGCGAGGGCCAGCGGGTGATCGCCGGGGCCATCACCCCCAGCGGCCACAGCAACGCCTGCCTGTGCGGCTGCCATTCCCAGGACGGCGCCGGCACCGCCCATGGCTGGAAGCCGCTGGGCGGCTGGCGCTTCGGCAACAGCATCGACGGCTCCCAGGCCGAGTATCTGCTGGTGCCCGACGCGATGGTCAACCTCGCCGCCGTACCCGATGGGCTGACGGACGAGGAGGTGCTGATGTGCCCCGACATCATGTCCACCGGATTCGCCGGGGCGGAGCGCGGCAACATCCGCATCGGCGACACGGTGGCGGTGTTCGCGCAGGGGCCCATCGGCCTGTGCGCCACCGCCGGGGCCAAGCTGAAGGGCGCCACCACCATCATCGGCGTCGACACCGTGCCGGCGCGGCTGGAGATGGCGCGGCGGATGGGGGCCGACCATGTGGTGGATTTCCGCAGCGTCGATCCGGTGGAGGAGATCCTGCGGCTGACCAATGGCCGCGGCGTCGATGTCGCCATCGAGGCGCTGGGCACCCAGGCGACCTTCGAGGCGGCGCTGCGCGTGCTGCGGCCGGGCGGCACGCTGTCCAGCCTGGGCGTCTATTCCGGCGACCTGCGCCTGCCGCTGGGTCCGTTCGCCGCCGGGCTGGGCGACCACACCATCGTCACCTCGCTCTGCCCCGGCGGCAAGGAGCGGATGCGCCGGCTGATGGGCGTCGTCGCCTCCGGCCGCGTCGACCTGAAGCCGCTGGTCACCCACCGTTTCCCGCTGGAGCGGATCGAGGAGGCTTACGAGCTGTTCGGCCACCAGCGCGATGGCGTGCTGAAGGTGGCGATCACGCCGTGAAGCTTAAATGAAAAGAAGCCCCTCTTCCGGAAGGAAGAGGGGCTTTCCAAGGTCACGCGCAACACCAGAGAAGGAGAGACGATACGCGAGGAAAGCAGAGGCTTACTTCGCCAGATCGACGGCTTCGGCCAGACGCTTCACCGCCTCCTGCGAGGTCATGGTGGAGTTGAAGTGGGCGGTGACGACATCCAGGAAGGCGCCGCGGACGGCGCCGGGGACCGCCATCTCGTGCGCCATCGACGGAACCGCGCTGTTGCTGTCGATGGCGGTCTTCAGGTCGTCCATCGACTTGACGGCACATTCGTCGAAGCTGTCGCGCGCCATGTCCTGGCGGGCGGGGATCGAGCCCTTCAGCACGTTGAAGGTCTCCTGGAACTTCTTGCCCAGGATCAGCTTGGCCAGCAGCTTCTGGCCGGCGGCGCGGTCGGCGTTGGCCGAGGTGAACATGACGAAGCTGTCGGAATTCACGATATAGCCGGACTGGCCCGGCACATGGGCGCAGACGAAATCCTTGCCCGGCACCTTGCCGGCGGCGGTCAGCTCGCCCTTCTCCCAGTCGCCCATGATCTGCATGGCGGCCTGTCCGTTCATCAGCAGGCCGGCGGCGAGGTTCCATTCGCGGCCGGGGAAGCCGTCGTCGACATAGCCGCGCAGCTTGCGCATCTGGTCGAACACCTTGACCATGGTGTCGCTGGTCAGCGCCTTGGCATCCAACTCCACCAGCGCCTTGCGATAGAAGTCGGGACCGCCGAGGCCGAGGGTGACATCCTCGAACAGGGCGCCTTCCTGCCAGGGCTGGCCACCATGGGCCAGCGGGATGATGCCGGCGGCCTTCAGCTTGTCGGCGGCGGCGTTGAACTCGTCCCAGGTCTTCGGAATGGCGACGCCGGCCTTCTGCATCACCTGCGGATTGACCCACATCCAATTGACGCGGTGGATGTTCACCGGCACGGCATAGTAATGGCCCTTGTAGGTCACCACGTCGCGGATCTGCGGTGGCAGGATGGCGTCCCAATTCTCCGCCTTGGCGACCTCGTCCAGCGTCGCCAGCTTGCCCTGCGCCGCCCAGTCCTTGATGTTCGGCCCCTTCAGCTGCACGGCGTTCGGCGGATCGCCGGCCAGCACGCGGGAGCGCAGCACGGTGCTGGCCGCGTCGCCACCGCCGCCCGCCACCGGCGCGTCGATCCACTTGCCGCCTGCAGCCTCGAAATCCTGGCGCAGCGCGCCGGCGGCCTTCGATTCACCGCCGGAGGTCCAGTAATGCAGAACCTCCACCGCCGGCTCGGCGTTGGCGGGGGCGGCAAGCAGGGCGCCGGCCATTACGGTCGCCAAGGCGGTCATGCTGAGGATGGATTTGCGCAGAGACGGCATTTCGGACATTTCCCCCTGTTTCCTTCTTCGTTCGATCTTCGAGTTGGCCTTGGCTGTCAGCCGTTTGGCCGCTGGAGGAACTCTATCCCGCGTGCAATTCGGCGCCCGGACTATTTGGTAACAACGCCTTTTCACGGTCGCGCTCCTGTTACGCAACCGTTACAAACGGGCGCGCGCGCCGCACTGTACCCGGACCGGCGGGGGAGGCTACACTCGGGCCCAACGAACAAGAAAGCCCGGATGGAATAGGGAAGGGACGCCATGGAGCGCGCGCGCCATCTCCTGGTCGTGGATGACGATCCCGAGATCCGGGACATGCTGCATGATTTCCTGGTGAAGAGCGGCTTCCGCGTCTCCACCGCCGGCGATGGGCGCGAGATGACGCGGGTGCTGGCGCAATGGCCGGTCGATCTCATCGTGCTCGACGTGATGCTGCCGGGGGAGGACGGGACCAGCCTGTGCCGCTCGCTGCGCGCCAAATCGGAGACCCCCGTCATCATGCTGACCGCCATGGGCAGCGAGGTCGACCGCATCGTCGGGCTGGAGGTCGGGGCCGACGACTATCTGGTGAAGCCCTTCAGCGCACGCGAACTGCTGGCCCGCATCCGTGCCATCCTGCGCCGCTGCGGCGGGCCGGAGCCGGTGCGCGAACGGCCGCGCGTACTGGGCTTCGCCGGCTGGTCGCTCGACCAGGGGCGGCGCGAGCTGCGCACGCCGGACCGGGTGGTGGTCCATCTCAGCCAGGGCGAATACGCCCTGCTCGGCACGCTGCTGGAACGGGCGCCGCAGGTGGTGGAGCGCACCGAACTGCTGGAGAAGCATCGCGGCGACACCTCGATTCCCTTCGACCGCAGCATCGACATCCAGATCAGCCGCCTGCGCCGCAAGCTGGAGGAGGGGCCGGGCGGCTCGGCGCTGATCAAGACGGTGCGCGGCATCGGCTACCAGTTCACCGCGGCGGTGGTGGACCATGGCGAATCCGTCTCTTCCGGAATAAGCCGTGGCGCTTGAGCGCTTGCTGCCGGCCCGGCTGCGCGCCACCCGCCTGCGCCACCGCATCCTGGCGGCGATGGTGGCGCTGCTGGCCCTGACCCATGGCGGGGCGCTGGTCGGCATGCGGCTGGTCGACGACCGCGCGCGGGAATTGCTGACCGCCCACCGGCTGGGACCGGCGATGGCGGCGGCGGTGGAGGCGGCCGACCGCGCGGTGCTGGACGGGATTGCCGCCGGGCCGGCGCTGGCGTTGAGTGGGCTGCCCGACCTGTCGGTGTCCTGGCAGGGGCCCGGCACCCCGACCGTGCCGTCCGGCTGGGTGCTGGACGGGGTCGCCGACGCACCGCGCCCGGTGTTCGTCGCCGCCCAGCGTGCCCTGCTGTCGCTCCATTCCGCTCGTGCCCAGACGCTGGCGGAATCCTTGTCCCTGGTGGCGGAGGACACCGCGGCACAGCTGCGCGACGCCCGCGTCTATGTCCAGCTTGCCGGCGGCGGCTGGCTGGAGTTCGCCAGTCCGCGCTTTTGGCGGCCGCGGACCACGCCGTTCGAGATGGTTCTGGCCGGTGTGGCGGCTTTCGGTCTGGCGCTGGGGCTGCTGCTCTGGCTGCCCGGCCGGCTGGTCCGCCCGCTGGAATCGCTGGCCGAGCAGGCGACCCGCCCGCACGACCGCCTGCACCCCCGCCCGCTGCCGGAGGACGGGCCGGAAGAGGTCGCCTCGCTGGCCCGCGCCTTCAATCAGGCGCGCAATGCCCTGCGCGACCTGATGGAGGGGCGCACCCATCTGCTGGCGGCGATCAGCCACGATCTACGCACCCCGGCGACGAGGCTGCGGCTGCGCGCCGAATATGTCGATGACGACGTGCTGCGCACCAAGATGATGGCCGACATCGACGAGATGGCGGCGATGGTCACCGCGACGCTGGAGTTCCTCGGCGACGACGTGCTGCGCGAGGAGGTGGAGGTGGTCGCCTTCGCCAGCCTGCTGCAGAGCCTGTGCGACGACTATGCCGACACCGGCTCCCCGGTGACCTACCACGAACCGCCGCCGCTCCAGTTCGCCGCCGTCCGCACCATCTTCGGCGGTGGTGTGGAGCGCAGCGACCGCTTCGAGCAGGCGCGCCAGCTCCGCCTTGCCGGTCGCCCGTCCAGCCTGCGCCGCGCCTTCGCCAACCTGATCGACAACGCCATCAAATACGGCGAGCGCGCCACCGTCTCCGTCGATGCCGACGCCGCCGAGATCGTCGTCGATGTCTGCGACGAGGGGCCGGGCATCCCGGAGGCGGAGGTCGCCAATGTCTTCAAGCCCTTCGTCCGGCTGGAGGGCTCCCGCAACCGCAAGACCGGCGGCAGCGGGCTCGGCCTGTCCATCGTGAAGTCGATCGTCGAGGCGCACCAGGGACGGATCGAGCTGAGCAACCGCGCCAGCGGCGGGCTGCGGGTGCGGGTGACGCTGCCGCGGATGTTGTGAGAGAGGGGCATTCCAGGGCAATCCCCCTCTCCCCAGGGGGGAGAGGGGATCAAGTGTCGGGAGACCGCTCCCCGCTCACTTGTCCCAAGCCGGCGCCAGCCCCGCCGGGCTGACGATTCGCCCGTTCGGTTGCGCCAGCTTCGCAATCGCGGCCATGTCGCCTTCGTCCAGCGCGAAGTCAAAAACTGCGAAGTTCTCCGGCACCCGCTCCGGCTTGGCGGTCTTGGACAGTACGATATGGCCCAGCTGGATCAGCCAGCGCAGCGTCACCTGGGCCGCCGTCTTGCCGTACTTGGCGCCGATCCGCTGCAACTCCGGATCGCGTGGCACCTTGCCGTCGGCCATGGCGTAATAGGCGGTGATCGCCACGCCCAGTTCCCTGGCCGCCGCCGCCATCGCGCTCTGGTCGAGATAGGGGTGGACCTCGATCTGGTTGGTGACGATGGGGGCCTGGCTGCGCTCGACCGACTCCCGCAGTTGGGCAATGTTCTGGTTGCTGACGCCGATGAAGCGGGTCTTGCCGGCGGCCTGCACGGCGTTCAGCATTTCGATCTGCTCGGCGATGGCGACCTGATCGGCCGGCCAGTGCAGCAGCAGCAGGTCCACCCGGTCGACCTTCAGCTTTTCCAGGCTTTCGTCGACCGACGCGGCGAACGGGCCAGGACTGTACTTGTCGACCCAGACCTTGGTGGTCAGGAACAGCTCATCGCGGCGGGATCCTGCCGCTTGCAGGGCGCGGCCGAGTGCCGCCTCGTTACGGTAGATCTGCGCGGTGTCGAAATGACGGAAGCCGGCCTCCAGGGCGGCGGGGACCACCCGTTCGACCTCGTCGTCCGACATGCGGAAAACGCCGAATCCCAGTGCGGGAATCTCGGCACCATTGGCCTTCACTGTCTGCATCCTGTTTTCTCCTGATCGGCGCCGAGGCGCGTTCCCGTGGGTTGGATGCAGACATATGGCGGAAGACGCGGTCTGCAAACCGCCTCTACCGCCATATCACCTGTGAACCGAATTCGCAGATCGAACCCTGAGGACCGTCACATCAGCTTGTCGAGCGTGATCGGCAGATCGCGGATGCGCTTGCCGGTGGCGTTGTAGACGGCGTTGGCGACGGCGGCACCCACGCCGGTGATGCCGATCTCGCCGATGCCGCGGGCGCCCATCGGCGCCTGCGGGTCGGGGATGTCGGTGTAGAGGATCTCGATGGCGGGAACGTCCATCTGCACCGGCACGTGATACTCGGCCAGCGAGGCGTTGACGATGCGGCCGGTGCGCGGATCGAAGTTGGTCTCCTCGGTCAGCGCCAGACCGATCCCCATGATGATGCCGCCCTTGAACTGGCTGGTCGCCGTCTTGGCGTTCAGGATGCGGCCTGCGTCGAAGGAGCCGAGGAAGCGCGAGACGCGGACTTCTCCGGTGACCTCGCTCACCCGGACCTCGCAGAACTGCGCGCCGTAGGAGTGCATGGAGAAGGCTTCCATCTCCGCCGGCGGCGGGGCTTCGGCCTCGCAGACCAGCTCGTCGCGTCCCGACCGGCGGAGGATCGATTCGTAGCTTTCGAAGCGTGCGGCATCGTCGCAGTGGCCGATGCCGCCGTCCCGCGTCTCGACCTCGGCCAGCGACAGGCCGGCCAGCGGTGAGTCGTTGCCGGCGAGCTTCAGCAACTCCTCGACGAAGACCTCCGTCGCGGCGATGACGGCGCCACCGATGGAGGCGGTCTGCGTCGAGCCGCCGGCGATCACCCCGCGCGGCAGGCTGGTGTCGCCATACTCGAAGGTGACTTGGGTAAGGGGAACGCCGAGTCGGGCGGCGATGTGCTGGGCCTGCGCCGTCGCCGTACCCATGCCCATGTCATGCACCGCCGTCGAGACGGTGACCTGACCGCCGGCCGTCAGCCTGATCCGCGCCGCACCGCCGGGGAAGCGGTGGTAGGGATAGGTCGCCGTCGCGCAGCCCATGCCGATCAGCCACTCGCCGCCCCGCCGCTGGCGCGGCGTCGGGCTGCGGTGGTTCCAGCCGAACCGTTCCGCGCCCTTGTCATAGGCGTCTATCAGGTGGCGGGCGGAGAAGGGCTTGCCGCTGGTCGGATCCTTGTCCGGCTCGATGCGCCGGCGCAGCTCGATGGGATCGAGGCCGAGCTTTTCCGCCAGCTCGTCGATCGCGCATTCCAGCGCGAAGGTGCCGACGGACTCGCCCGGCGCCCGCATGAAGGTGTTCGCCAGCATGTCCATGTCGGCGACTTCCTGGGCCAGCCGGATGGTCTTGGCGGCATAGAGATGGCGGGCCGGGAAGGTGAATTGTTCGGGGCAGGAGTTGTGGGAGGTCATCGCCACGATGCCGGTGTGGATCAGCGCGTCGAGCCTGCCGTCGGCACTGGCGCCGAGCGCCACTCGTTGTTCCGTCAGTGTCCGGCCGCCGACCACGCGGAACACCCCCTCGCGCGACAGCATGATGCGCACCGGCCGGCCAGCGAGTTTCGCGGCGGCGCAGGCCAGGATCTGGTGATCCCACAGGCATTTGCCGCCGAAGCCGCCACCGACATAGGGGGAGGAGACGCGGACCTTGTCCGCCTCCAGCCCGAAGATGTCGGCCAGCTGTCCGGCGGTCAGGTCGAGAAGCTGGCTGGCGTCATGCACCCTCAACTCTTCGCCGGTCCAGGCGACGGTCGCCGCATGCAGCTCGATGGCGTTGTGGTTGTGCCGCGGCGTCCGGTAGATCTGGTCCACCTGGACCGCCGCGCCTTTCAGGGCGGCTTCGGCGTCGCCGATCTCGACGACCGGCGGCTGGCCCAGGAGATTGTCCAATTGGCGGGGCGTCTTCCTGGCCTCGTCGAACGAGGTCACGGCCGGCAGAGGCGCATAGTCGGCGGTGACCAGCGAGGCGGCATGATCGGCCTGTTCCTGTGTCTCGGCGAGGACGACGGCGATGGGCTGGCCGTTCCAATGGATCTCGTCATTCTGCATGACCGGCAGGTCGCTTGCCCCGGCGGCGGTCGGCGACGACATCATCAGCGACGGCGCCTTCATCCGCGGTGCGTTGCGGTGGGTCATCACCAGCACGACGCCGGGAGCCGCTTCGGCCGCCGCGGTGTCGAGCGCCGTGATCCGCCCGCGCGCGATGGTGCTGAAGGCGAGCGCCGCATAGCAGAGGCCCTCATAGGGAAATTCGGCGGCGAAACGCGCCTTGCCCTGGACCTTCAACGGCCCGTCGATGCGCGAGACCGGCTGGCCCAGTGAACCGTATCCCTGGGCGCCATGCTTGCGCAGCATCGGATCCTGCGTGACCGCCGGCTGCCAGCGGCCGGGCAGGGCTGGTTGGGGCGCGGCGGCGTCGGATTGCGCGCTCATGCGTCATCTCCTGTCAGGTTGCCGAGGACGGCGACGATCGTCCGTTTCGCCAGCTCGATCTTGAAGGCGTTGTCGCGGAGCCCGGTCGCGGCGGCGAGTTCCGCTTCGGCGGCGGCGCGGAAGCTCTCCGGAGTGGCCGGCCGGCCCTTCAGCGCGGCTTCGGCCGCCGAAGCCCGCCACGGCTTGTGGGCGACGCCGCCGAGCGCCAGCCGCAAGTCGCGCACCGTGCCGTCGTTGTCGAGATCGAGGGCGGCGGCGACCGACACCAGCGCGAAGGCGTAGCTCGCGCGGTCGCGCACCTTGCGGTAGGTCGAGCGGCGGGCGAAGGGCAGGGGCGGGATTTCGACTGCGGTGATCAGCTCGCCCGGTTTCAGCTCCGTCTCGATGTCCGGCCGGTCGCCCGGCAAGCGGTGCAGGTCGGCAAGCGCGATGCTGCGCGGACCGTCCGGGCCGTCCAGATGCACCGTCGCGTCCAGCGCGGCCAGCGCCACGCACATGTCCGACGGGTGCGTGGCGATGCAGGCCGGCGAGGCGCCAAGGATGGCGTGGTAGCGGTTGAAGCCGTCGCGCGCGTCGCAGCCGGTCCCCGGCTGGCGTTTGTTGCAGGCCGCCGCCGTGTCGTAGAAATAGCGGCAGCGGGTGCGTTGCAGGATGTTGCCGCCGACCGTCGCCATGTTGCGGATCTGGGCGCTGGCCCCGGCGAGGATCGCGCGGGCGAGGAGCGGGTAGTGGGTGCGCACATGGCTGTCGGCGGCGAGCGCGGTGTTGGTCGCCGCTGCCCCGATCAGCAGGCCGCCGTCGGCGCGGGGCTCGATCCCGTCCGGCAACCCGGTGACGTCGACCAGCATCTCCGGCCGCTCGACGGTCTCGCGCATCAGATCGACCAGATTGGTGCCGCCACCGAGATAGCGCGCCACGGCGTTGCCCTTGGCCAGTCCGATGGCGGCCGGCGCGTCCGAGGCCCGTTCATAGGTGAAGGGGTTCATGCCCGTACCCTCTCCTGGGATGAGGCCGGCGTCTTGACCAGCGTTTCCGAGATGGCCTCGATGATGCCGTTGTAGGCGCCGCAGCGGCAGAGATTGCCGCTCATGCGTTCGCGCAGTTCCCTCTCGTCGATGGCGACGCTGTCCGCCGCAAGGTCGGCGGTGACCACGCTCGGGATGTTGCGTTCGATCTCGCCCGCCATGCCGACGGCGGAACAGAGCTGGCCGGGCGTGCAATAGCCGCATTGGAAGCCGTCATGCTCGACGAAGGCCTGCTGCAACGGATGCAGGGCGCCGTCGATGCCGAGCCCTTCGACGGTGGTGATGCTGCGGCCCTGGTACTGGACCGCCAGCGCCAGACAGGAATTGATGCGTTCGCCGTCGACCAGAACGGTGCAGGCGCCGCAGGCGCCCTGGTCGCAGCCTTTCTTGGTCCCGGTAAATCCCAAACTGTTGCGGAGGAGGTCGAGCAGCGAGCTGCGGATGTCCGCCTCGACCTCGACGCTTTGCCCATTGATGGTGAAGTTCATCAGCGCATTCCCCATGTCGGAACGGGTCCTGCCCGACGGCAGACCACGGCCGGCCCCCGCCTTGCGGGCGGATTGAGCCGGCCTGTTAACCGTCAGCGACGCTGGAAATCACGCTGGGTCGGAAAAAATCCCCCTCTCCCCCCCGGGGAGAGGGTCGGGGTGAGGGGGATGCATAGCGTGGATTATTTGGAGAGCGGGGAGTGCGCGGTTCTTAAAGATCCTCCCAACGCAACCCCCTCACCCTAACCCTCTCCCCGGGGGGGAGAGGGGATTATCGCCGGGGCTCCGGACGCTCAGATCCGCTGTTCGGTCTTCGGGTCGAACAGGTTCGCCCGCGCCATGTCGATCATGAAGTCGGCGGTCTCGCCCTCCGCCACCCGGTCGCTTGGCTTGATGCGGGCGACCACCTCGTGGCCGTTCAGCTCGACATAGGTGATGGTGTCGGCGCCGGTCGGCTCCAGCACATTGACGCCGCAGGCCACCTTCACCAGTGCCGGATTACCGGCGGCGATCGCCGGGTCGTGGCAGGTGATTGCCTCCGGACGGATGCCCAGGATCACCTCCTGGCCCAGCCAGTTGCCGGCCTGCTCCGGCGCCTGGAACAGCGGCAGGAAGCCGCTGCGCTCGCGCCCGACGCTGATGCCCAGCCGGTCGCCTTCGGCCGACAGCGTGCCGCGGACGAAGTTCATGGTGGGGGAGCCGATGAAGCTCGCCACATACATGTTGGCCGGGCGTTCGTAGACCTCCTGCGGCGGGGCGAACTGCTGGACGACGCCCTCCTTCATGATGGCGATGCGGCTGGCCAGCGTCATCGCCTCGATCTGGTCGTGGGTGACGTAGACCACGGTGGTGCCGAGCCGCTGGTGCAGCTTCTTGATCTCGGTGCGCATGTCGACGCGCAGCTTGGCGTCCAGGTTGGACAGCGGCTCGTCGAACAGGAACACTTTGGGGTCGCGGACCAGGGCGCGGCCCATGGCGACGCGCTGGCGCTGGCCGCCCGACAGCTGCGCCGGCTTGCGGTCGAGCAGATGCTCGATCTGCAGCAGCCGGGCAACGCGGCGGATGGCGCCCTCGCGCTCCGCCTTGGCCTGCCCGCGCATCTCCAGCGAGAAGCCGATGTTCCGCGCCACCGTCATGTTGGGGTAGAGCGCGTAGGACTGGAACACCATGGCGATGTCGCGGTCCTTGGGATGGACCTCGTTGACCACGCGCTGGTCGATGCGGATCTCGCCGGCGCTGATCGTCTCCAGGCCGGCGATCATGTTGAGCAGGGTGGATTTCCCGCAGCCGGAGGGCCCGAGCAGGACGAGGAATTCGCCGTCCGTCAGGTCCAGGTCGATGCCCTTCAGGACCTCGACGCTGCCATACTGCTTGCGGACGTTGTTGATGCTGAGAGTCGCCATCGGAAGATCACCCCTTGACGGAGCCGGCGGTCAGACCGCGGATGAAGTATTTGCCGGCGAGCACATAGACGACGAGGGTGGGCAGGCCGGCGATCATCGCCGCCGCCATGTCGACGTTGTACTGCTTCACGCCGGTGGTGGTGTTGACGAGGTTGTTCAGCGCGACCGTCACCGGCTGGGCGCCGCCCGCCGCGAAGGACGCCCCGAACAGGAAGTCGTTCCAGATCTGGGTGAACTGCCAGATGATCGTCACCACCAGGATCGGCAGCGACAGCGGCAGCATGATCCTGGTGAAGATCTGGAAGAAGCCGGCGCCGTCGATGGTCGCAGCCTTCACCAGATCGTCGGGGATGCTGACGTAGTAATTGCGGAAGAACAGGGTGGTGAAGGCGAGGCCGTACACCACATGGACCAGGATCAGCCCGCCGGCACTGCCGGCCAGCCCAAGGAAGCCCAGCGTCTGCGCCATGGGCAGCAGGATCACCTGCGACGGCAGGAAGCTGCCGAACAGGATCATGCCGAAGACGACGTTGGCGCCGCGGAACCGCCACTTGGTCAGGGCATAGCCGTTCAGCGCCCCGAAGAAGGTGGAGATGACGACCGCCGGCCCGACGATGACCAGGGAATTCAGGAAATAGGGCGCCATGCCGCGGCAGTCGGCGCCGATGCAGGCGCGGTTCCAGGCATAGGTCCAGGCATCCAGGCTGAAATCGCGCGGCAGCGACAGCAGCGATCCGGTGCGGATCTCCTCCGGGCTCTTGAAGGAGGTGGTGATCATCAGCAGCAGCGGTAGCAGGTAATAGGCCGCGAACAGCAGGAGGATCAGGTACAGGCCCCAGCGGGCGATGCGGGCGCCGGTGCCCTGCGCCGGCGGCAGGGCGGAGGTCAGGCTAGACACGCTTGCCTCCCTTCAGTTCGGAATAGAGGTAGGGCACGATGATCGCCACCACGGTCGCCAGCATCATCAGCGCGCTGGCCGAGCCGATGGCGATCTGGTTGCGGCGGAAGGTCATCTCGTACATGAAGGTCGCCGGCAGGTCGGACGCATAGCCGGGACCGCCGCCGGTCAGCGCCACCACGAGGTCGTAGCTCTTGACCGCGAGGTGGGCGAGGATGACGAAGGCGCTCATGAACACCGGCCGGATCGACGGCAGGACGATGCCCCAATAGATGCGCGGCAGGCTGGCGCCGTCGAGATAGGCGGCCTTGATGATCTCCTGATCGACGCCGCGCAGTGCCGCCAGGAACAGCGCCATCACGAAGCCGGAGCTTTGCCAGACCGCGGCGATCACCAGCGTGTAGACGGCGGTGTCCTGCTGGACGATCCAGTCGAAGGTGAAGCCGGGAAAGCCCAGGTCGCGGACGAACTGCTGGATGCCGATGCCGGGATTGAGGATCCATTTCCAGGCGGTGCCGGTGACGATGAAGCTGAGCGCCATCGGGTAGAGATAGATGGTGCGCAACGCCCCTTCGCCGCGGATGCGCTGGTCGAGCAGCACCGCCAGCAGGATGCCGACGATCAGGCTGATGCCGATGAACAGACCGCCGAAGATCAGCAGATTCTCGATGGCGACGTACCAGCGCTCGATCCGCCACAGCTTGGCGAAGGCGTCGGCGCCGACCAACTCGTAAGACGGCAGCATCCTGGAATTGGTGAAGCTGATATAGACCGTCCAGACGATGAAGCCGTAGACGAACAGCAGGATCGCCGCGAAGGACGGGGCGACCACCAGCTTCGACAGATGCCGCTGAGCCAGCGCACGCAGCCCGCCGATCTTGTGTGGGGTGGCGCTGCTGGGGGCGGCCTCTTCCCCGGCTGCCGGCCGGTAGGATGGGGTCTGCAAGGTCATGGTGCGATACTCGGCGGGCTTTGGGCCGGCTTCGCACACGGATGCAGGTCGCGCATGTCGGTTCCCTCCCGTGACGCGTTGCTGTTGGACCGCCGCGGCAAGGTCGCTCGTCCGGCGGTCGTTCGCTTGGCGGTCACTGTACGCCGCCGATGATGTGCCGGGCGGACAATTTGGTAACGCGGCGCTTTCCCGGCGCCAGCGTTGTTACGCAACCGTTACACAGAGGGCCGCCCGACCGGCCAGGACGATGCTATGCCGATGCGGTCGCTGTTGCGCCGGGGCCGGGTGGACGCCATGGTCTGTTGAGCGATATGCCCGCGGGGCAAGATTTTCGGGAAGAGGACCCAAGACGATGAAGAGCCTGTCGGTCGGTCTGCTGGGCTTCGGCCTTGCCGGGTCGGTGTTCCACGCGCCGCTGATCCGGAGCGAACCGCGCCTGCGCCTGACGGCGGTCGCCAGTTCGCGCATCGACGACATCCGCCGCAGCGTGCCGGGGGCCGAGGCGACGACGGCCGAGGCGGTGATCGCCGATCCCGCCATCGACCTCGTGGTGATCGCCACCCCCAACACCAGCCATGCCCCGCTGGCCCGCGCGGCTCTGCTGGCCGGCAAGCATGTGGTGATCGACAAGCCGGTGGCGACCAGCGCGGCGGAGGCCGACGAGCTGATCGAGCTGGCCAAGCGGCAGGGCCGGCTGCTGTCCGTCTTCCACAACCGGCGCTGGGACAACGACTTCCTGACCCTGCGCGCCTGCCTGGAGGCGGGCGAGATCGGCCGCCCCTATCATTACGAGGCGCATTACGACCGTTTCCGCCCGCAGATCAAGCAGGGCTGGCGCGAGCAGACGCTGGCCGGCTCTGGCGTGCTGTTCGACCTGGGCGCCCACCTGATCGATCAGGCGCTGACCCTGTTCGGCATGCCCGACCGCGTCCTCGCCGACGTCGGCGCCCAGCGGCCGGACGCGCAGGTCGACGACTGGTTCCACATCGTGCTCGGCTATGGGCCGATGCGGGCGATCCTGCATTGCGGAACGGTGGTCTGCCGACCGGGTCCGCGCTTCCAGCTGCATGGCGACGGCGGCAGCTTCCTCAAGTACGGCATGGACGGGCAGGAGGCGGCCCTGCGTGCCGGCGGCCTGCCGACCGAAGCCGGCTGGGGTGTCGACGAGCCGGAGAACCATGCCCTGCTGGTCAAGGCCGACGGCACGGAACGCCGGGTGGAGACCATCCCCGGCGACTATCCCGCCTTCTACCGCGGCGTGGCGGCGGCCATCCTCGACGGCGCTCCGCTGCCGGTGACCGCCGAGCAGGCGCGCGACGTGCTGAGCGTGCTGGAAGCGGTGCGCAAGGCGGCGGGCCTGCCGGCCTGATGTCTCACCCCCGTCCCCTCAATTTTTCCAGGGCACCACGCCCAGTGGCAGGCGGCGGCCCAGCGCTCCGGCGGCGACCATCGCGGCCAATACCACCAGGATGGCGATGACGCCAAGGGCGGCGCCCAGCGTCGGGCTGCCGCCCTCCTCCAGCGCATAGACGACGACGCCCAGCGTCTCGCGCCCCTGCGACCACAGCAGGATGGAGACGGTCAGTTCGTTGAAGGCGGTCAGGAAGACCAGCAGCCCGCCGGCCGCCGCCGCCGGGGCGACCAGCGGCGCCACCACCGTCACCAGTCGCCGCAGCGGTCCGGCCCCCAGCGCGCGCGCTGCCTCCTCCACGGCCGGATCGAGCGCCGCGCAGGCCGCCTGCACCGGCCGCAGGGCCAGCGGCAGGAAGCGGACCAGATAGGCCGCCAGGATGATCCACAGCGTGCCGTAGAGGCTGACGCCCAGCCCCGGCAGCGGCTTCAGGAACAGCAGGATGCAGCCGATGCCCAGCACCACCCCCGGCACGGCATGCGGCAGTTCCACCAGCACGCCGACCGCCCGTGCGATCCGCCCGGTTCCGCCGCCCAGCGCCATGGCATGGGCCAGCGGCACCGCCAGCAGGGCGAGCAGCGCCGCCGCCGATCCCGACAGCAGCAGCGAATTGGCAAAGGCCCGTCCGACCTGATCGAGCGCCAGCACCTCGCGGTAATGGGCCAGCGTCAGCGTGCCGAAGCCGATCGGCAGGCCATAGACGCTGACGAGGCTGGTCGCCAGCAGCGCGGTCAGCGGCGCTGCGACCAGCAGTGCCAGCACACCCCAGGCAAGCAGTTCCACGGTCATGCGGGCGCGCCCGAGCGGCACCGGCGCCAGCGGCCGGGCGCCGCCGGGCAGGCGGCTGGCGATGCGCGCCTGCAGGATGGTCTGGAGGGCGATGCCCAAACAGGCGACGAGGCCGATCAGCGCCGCCAGCACCGCCACTTCCGGCAGGGCGGACGGTCCGAAGCCGGCCAGCCGCCGGTAGATCAGCGTCGGCAGCATCGGAATGCCGGCCGGCACGCCGAGCAGCGCCGGCACCCCGAAATTTCCCAGAGCCGCGACGAAGGCCATGGCCAACCCGGCGATCAGCCCCGGCAGGCAGAGCGGCAGCACCACGCCGCGCACCGCCCGCCACGGTCCGGCCCCCGACGCCCGCGCCGCTTCCAGCACGTCGCCGGGAATCGCCCGCAGTGCGGCCCGCAGGGCGAGGAAGACCAGCGGCGCATGCTCGATCCCCATCACCAGGATCATTCCCGCGGAGGACTGCACCGGGTTCGCCGTGCCGACCGGCGGAGCGAGGCCGAGCGGCTTCAGGATCGGGCTGCCCGACCCGGCGAGATGGGTCCAGGCCATCGCCACGATCTGCGGCGGGATCATCAGCGGCAGGATCAGGGCGAAGGTCGTCGCAGTGCGGGCGCGCAAGTTCGTCAGCCCGATCAGCAGGGCGAACGGCCCGCCGATCAGTGCTGCGGCCAATGTGGCGCCCGCGGCGATGGCGATGCTGTTGGTGGTGGCCCGCCATGTCACGGGAGAATCGAGCACGCGGGTCAGCACCGCGGCGTCGCCGGCCTCCCACAACAGGCGCAGCACGGGCAGAAGGACGATCAGCCCGACGAGCAGCGGCCAGCCGGGCAAAATGTGGAAAGCGCTTTTTCTCGCCCTCTGCCCACCCGGGGCGATCTCCCTCTCCCCCCCGGGGAGAGGGTCGGGGTGAGGGGGATGCATTGCGTGGATTTTCACAGACGGATCGGGATACGCGATTCTTGTAGATCCTCGCAACGCGTCCCCCTCACCCTAACCCTCTCCCCAGGGGGGAGAGGGGAGCACCCGTTTTCATAGCCACACCCTCACCCGCCGAACAGGTCGGCGAAGGCGCGCTTGTTGGCGTCGTCCTCGGCCAGCGCCTTGGCCGGGTCGTAGGGCAGCAGCGTGATGCCGGTCGGGTCGGGGAAGCCCGGCGGCGGGTTCACCCCCGGCAGCGCCGGCAGGAAACCCTGGGCTGAGGCCAGTTCCTGCCCCTCGCGGCTCAGCAGGAAGTCGATGAAGGCCTTCGCCGCCGCCGGATTCTTGGCGGTGCTGAGGATCGCCACCGGCTCGCTGACCGCGCTGACACCCTCCTTGGGGAAGACGAAGGCGACGGGGGCGCCCTTCAGATGCTCGCGGATCGGCAGGTAGTCGACGACCATGCCGTAGAGCTTCGCACCGCCGGCTACGTCCTTCAGGATGCCGCCATTGCCCTTGGCGGCGGTGACGCCATTGCGCTGCAACGCCTCGTAATAGGCCATGCCCAGCGCCGGCTGCGCCTTGATCGACGCCATATGGATGGCGGCGGCGCCGGAATAGAGCGGGCTCGGCATCACCGTGCTGCCCTTGGCCTCCGGCTTCAGCAGATCCTGCCAGGAGGCCGGCTTCATCGGGGCAGCGGTGTTGTAGACGATGCCGGTGGTGATCAGCTTGGTGCCGAACCAGTAGCCTTGCGCATCGTGGGTGCCGGGGCGGTAGCCGGCCACCGGAGCGCCGGCATAGGGTTGCAGCCGCTTTTCCGCCTTCAGCGATTCCATCGTCACCGCGTCGGCGATCAGCAGCAGGTCCGGCTGTGGCGCCCCGGCGGTGAACTCGGCGCGCAGCTTGTTCATCAGCTCGGTGGTGCCGTTGCGGATCCACTCCACCTCGACGCCGGGATTCTTCGCCTTGAAGGCCTCCACCGTCTGACGGGCATCCGGCTCCAGCTGCGAGGTGTAGAGCACCAGCTTGCCGGTGGCACCGTCGGCCAGCGCCGCCTGGGAAATGGCGGCATGACCGAGCGCCAGCGTCAGGACCGTGGCGAAGGTGGCGAGGAACGCCTTCATCTCTGTCGTCTCCGTTGGATCGGGAGCCTTGTCTTACGCGATGCCCATGACAGGCGCGTGACAATGGACGGAAAGGCCCAGCTAGTCGATCAGCTTTCCATCCATGAAGAAGGGATAGGGACCGTCATAGTCGCCGATCACCGCGGTGTGGCTGACCACGCCGGTGTCGGCGCGCCACATGTGGATCTGATAGCCGGGCGGCTCCATCACGAAGGCCGACGGCGCGTCGTCGCGCAGGTCGAGCGCCACCTGATGCGCGGTGGAGGGGGCGGTCGAGGCGATGGTGCCGGCCCAGCGCACCTGGATCGGCCGGTGCAGATGGCCGCACAGCACCCGTTCCACCTGCGGATGGCGGCGGACCACGTCGGCCATGGCGTCGGCGCCGCTCAGCCCCAGCCGGTCCATGTGGCCGATGCCGGTGGCGAAGGGCGGGTGGTGCTGGAAGACGATGGTCGGCCGCTCCGGTTGCTCGGCCAGCCGCGCGTCGAGCCAGCCGAGCCGCTCGGCGCAGACCTCGCCTGCGCCGGAACCCGGCAGGACGGTGTCCATGGCGATCAGGCGTACCGGCCAGTCCTCCACCGTGTAGTGGAAGAAGGAGCTGTCGCCGACGCGGGCGGCCAGATCGGGAAAGGCGCGGGCGAGGCCGGCACGCTCGTCATGGTTGCCCGGCACCGCGAAGAGCGGGATGTCGAGCGGCCGCAGCAGGCCGAGCAGACGTTCGTACTCCTCGGCATGGCCGGCATCGACGAGGTCGCCGGTGGCGAGGATGACGTCCGGACGGGGTGTCAGCGCCAGGACGGCGGCGACGGCGCGCTCCAGGAAGGGGGCGGTATCGACGCGCCGGTAGGCGAGGCGGCCGGGCGGCTTGATGTGGGTGTCGGTGATCTGGACGATGATCATGGATGGACTCGTTTGCGAATTCAGGGGGGCGATCGGAGAGGGTTACGGAACCGCCAGCACCCGCGCCGGATCGACCCGCAGCCACACCCGGTCGCCGCGGCCCAGCTCGCTGCGCCCGGCGGCATCCACCGTCAGCGCCGGGCCGTCCGCCGGTTCCACCACCAGCCGTGTGCGGTCGCCCAGGAACACCGCGGCGGCGACGGTGCCGTCGAGATGCCCGTCAGCCTCGCCGGCCAGCGCCAGATCCTCCGGCCGGACCAGCAACTCCGCCGCACCGTCCGGCCCGGACCAGGGCAGCAGGGCGGTCCCGAGCGACAGCATCCCGCCGCGCACCGTGCCGCCCAGCCGGTTCATCGTGCCGATGAAATCGGCGACGAAGGCGTCCGCAGGCTGGTAATAGATCTCCCTCGGCGTCCCCACCTGCGCCACCCGGCCCTTGGCCATCACCACGATGCGGTCGCCCAGCGCCATCGCCTCGCCCTGGTCGTGGGTGACGTAGACGGCGGTGATGCCGAGACTGCGCAGCAGCCGGTCGATCTCCAGCCGCAGGCTGTCGCGCAGCTTGGCGTCCAGCGCCGTCAGCGGCTCGTCCAGCAGCAGCACGCGCGGCCGCACCACCAGCGCGCGGGCCAGCGCCACCCGCTGCCGCTGTCCGCCCGACAGCTGGTCGATCCGCCGCCCGGCGAACTCGCCCAGATGCATCAGGTCCAGCAACTCCTCCACCCGGCGGGCGCGGTCGACCCGGGGCAGCTTGCGCACCTTCAGGCCATAGGCGACGTTCTCGGCCACCGTCATGTTGGGGAACAGGGCGTAGCTCTGGAACACCATGCCGACATTGCGCCGCTCGATCGGCAGGGCGGTGACGTCCTCCTCGCCGAACAGCACCCGGCCGCCGGGGTCGGGGCTTTCCAGCCCGGCGATGATGCGCAGCGTGGTGGTCTTGCCGCAGCCGGAGGGCCCCAGGAAGACGATAGTCTCGCCGCCGCGGATGGTCAGGTCCAGCGGCTCCAGAGCGCGGGCGCCGCCGGCGAAGGTCTTGCCGCAACGCTCCAGACGGATCGGCACGGCGTCGAGGTGGAAGCTGTTTGGCATCACGCTGTCTGGCATGTGGGGGACTCTCAAACGGACGGACGGCCGCGCCTGGACAGACCCTGCATCAGGATCAGGCTCGGCACAATCATCAGGAAGAAGACGAGGGTGTAGGCGCTGCCGATCTCGATCCGCAGCGAGGCGTAGCTGTCGGCCAGCCCGACCGGCAGGGTCTTGGTCAGCGGCGTGTGCAGCAGCCAGGTCAGGTTGAACTCGCCGACCGACAGGGTCAGCACCATCAGCGACCCGGCCAGGATGCCGGAGCGGCAGTTGGGCAGCACCACCGTGGCGAAGCGGCGCAGGAAGCCGGCGCCCAGGCTGGCCGCCCCCTCCTCCAGCGTGGTCAGGTCGATGGAACCCATCACCGCCAGCACGGCGCGCACCATGAAGGGCAGGGTGAACAGCACATGGCCGATCAGGATGAACAGCCAGCTTCTGCGCAGATCGCCGACGCCGCCATAGGTGACGATCAGCGCCAGCGCGGTGGCGAGGCCGGGGATGGCGACCGGCATCGTCAACAGCTCCTCCACCAGCCGGGCGATCCGGCCGGGGCGCCGGGCCAGCGCATAGGCCGCCGGAACGCCCAGCACCAGCGTGCATGCCAGACAGGCGAAGGCGATCTGCAGGGACAGCAGGATGGTGCCGGAATAGACCCGCCACACCTCCTCCACCCAGCGCAGGGTCAGGCCGCTCTTCAGGCCGACGAAATAGTTGGCGGTCAGCCCGGCCAGCATCGACATCGCCATCGGCACGGTCAGCAGGGCGCAGACCAGCAGGGTGAAGCCCAGTTGCAGCCAGAACCCCCAGCCCCGGCGGTGCGAAAGGTCACGCATCGTCTTCACCCCGCCGCCGCGACGGAGGTGCCGGCGACGCTGCGCGCCACCGCCAGCGCCGCCCAGGTGATGAGGCCGAGCAGGACGCTGAGCGCCGCCGCCGCGGCGATGTTCGCCTGGAGCGTGAATTCGGTATAGATCGTCATCGGCAGCACGTTGATCCGGGTGGCGAGCGTGAAGGCGGTGCCGAACGCGCCCATGGACGTGGCGAAACACAGCGCGCCGGCCGAGATCAGCGCCGGTTTCAGCGCCGGCAGGATCACGTCGGCCACCACCCGCCAGGAGGATGCGCCCAGCGAGCGCGCTGCTTCCTCCAGCCGCGGGTCCAGCTTCTCCGCCGCCGCCATCACCGTCAGGATGACGCGCGGGATGGAAAAATAGACGTAACCGAGGAACAGACCGGCCATGGAATAGGCGAAGACCAGCTTTCCCGCCCCCAGCGCCTGGGTGATGGTGCCGATCAGCCCCTGGCGCCCGGCCAGCATGATGACCATGAAGCCGATAACCACACCGGGAAAGGCCAGCGGAAAGGTCAGCAGCGCCACCAGCAGGGCATGGCCGGGAAAGCGGTTGCGCACCAGGAACAGCCCGGCGACGGTCGACACCGCCAGCGTCACGAGGGTCACCCCGGCCGACAGCGCCAGCGTGGAGATCAGGCTGTCGAGATGGCCGGGATCGGCCAGCGTGGTGAGATAGGTGCTCCACCCCTCCGCCCCGCCGGCGCCGATCAGGATCAGGCGGACCAGCGGCAGCAGGAAGAAGGCCGCGAACACCGCCGCCG
The DNA here is from genome assembly GCF_024170005.1 of Azospirillum lipoferum. GTDB lineage: Bacteria > Pseudomonadota > Alphaproteobacteria > Azospirillales > Azospirillaceae > Azospirillum > Azospirillum lipoferum. The sequence goes on along the minus strand of NZ_JALJXJ010000019.1, from coordinate 116,160 downwards.
CCGGCGCCAGCAGGGCCGCCAGCCGCAGGGGTTCGCCCGTCCACCCCGGCCCGGCCGGCGGACGCGCCGCCGGCCGGTGGGGGAGGGGGGCGTCCTGCACGCAGGCGCTCATTTCACCTCCGTCTGGTAGCGGTCCATGAAGCCCTTCTGCGCCTCGGCCATGCGGACCATGTCCACCGGCTTGGCACGGGCATAGTCGGCGGCCGGCAGGAACTTCGCCGCGGTCGCCGGCGACATCGCTTCCGCCCGCACCGGGCGCATGAAGGCGTTGGCCCACAGGGTCTGGCCCTTGTCGGACAGCACATAGTCCAGCACCTTCTTCCCGTTCCCGGGGTTCGGGCCATTCTTGACCAGCGCCATCACATAGGGGACCGACACCGTGCCTTCCTTGGGGATGACGAAGGCGACCGGTGCCTTGTCGGTGTATTTGGCGCGGTAGGCGTTGAAATCATAGTCGATCAGGATCGGAATCTCGCCCGACAGCACACGGGCGTAGGAGGTCTGCTTCGGCACGATGGGCTGGTTCTTCTGCAAATCCCTGAACCAGCCGATGGCCTTGTCGAAGCTGCCGTAATCGCCGCCCAGCGCCAGATTGACCGCCACCGCGCCGACATAGCCGACGGCGGCGCTGGTCGGGTCGAGATAGCCGACCATGCCGGAATAGTCGGGCTTCAGCAGGTCGGCCCAGCTCTGCGGCACCGGCTTGCCGCCCAGCGCCTCGGTGTTGACGAAGAAGCCCAGCGTGCCGCTGTGGATGGCGAACCAGTTGCCGTCGGTGTCCTTCATCCCGTCGGGGATTTCGGCCCAGCCCGCCGGCTTGTAGGGGGTGACGACGCCGGCCGCCTTGGCCTGGATGCCGACCGGCCCGCCGAGATAGACGACGTCGGCGACCGGCTTGTCCTTTTCCGCCAGCATGGCGGCCATCGCTTGGCCGGAGTTCTTGTTGTCGAACGGCACGGCGATGCCGAGGTCGGCCTTGATCGCCTTCAGTTGCGACGCCCAGTCCGCCCATTCCGGCGGGCAGTTGTAGCAGATCGCGGTTGGCTCCGCCGCCGAGGCGGGCATAACCGTCGCGGTGAGGACGGCGGCCAGAGCGGCGGCGCCCAGTAGAAACGGGCAGGGCAGGAACGGCTTGAACATGATGGTGTGTGTCTCCGTTCGGGAAGCGCTTAAGAGGATTTTGACGGTGCCGGCCCGAGCGATTCGCCTGGACGCAGGGTGAAGGGCAGCATCACGGCGCGGCCTTGCAGGTCGTCGGAAAAGCCGGTGCGCAGGCATTCGAAGGCGGTGGCGCCCATGGCGCGGGCCGGCTGCACCAGGGTGGCGAGGCTGGGCGTCATCAGCCGTCCGACCTCGATCCCGTCGAAGCCGCAGACCGACACGTCGTCCGGTACCGACAGGCCGAGGTCGCGCAGCGCCCGGATGGTGGCGAGCGCCAGCATGTCGTTGGAGGCGAAGAAGGCGGTCGGCCGCTCCGCCCCCTCCAGATGGGGAGCCAGCAGGTGGGATAGCCGCAACTCGTTGAAATCGACCTCCACCACCGGTCCCGGCGGCAGCCCGGCGTCATCCAGCGCGGCGAGCCAGCCGGCATGGCGCCGGCGCGAGCGGTCGGACTGGCGGAAGCGCCCGGCGATCATGCCGATGCGCCGGTGGCCCAGTGCCACCATCCGCTCCACCACCGCGCGGGAAGCGGCGACATTGTCGACCGACACATGGGCGCGCGGCGCCCGCTCCGGCTGGTTGTAGGCCAGCACATAGGGCAGCCGCACCTCGTCCAGCGTGTCGAGCGAGCCGCTGCGGTCGGCATCGGCGACGGTCAGCACCAGCCCTTCGACCCGGTTGGACAGCAGTCCTTCGATGGCGCGCGATTCCCTGGCCGGGTCATAGTCGGTGGAGGCGATCAGCACGCTGTAGCCGGCCTCGTCCGCCGCCTCCTGGATGCCGGCGACGCTTTCGGCGAAGACGGGATTGGTCAGCGACGGCACCAGCACGCCGACGGTGCGGGTGCGCGCCGCCTTCAGGTTGCGTCCGATAGTGCTGGGCCGGAAGGACAGGTCGGAAGCGGCGGCGCGGACCTTTTCCATCGTTTCCGGCGTGGCGTTGCCGCTGCCATTGAGGACGCGCGACACGGTGGCGATGGACACCCCCGCCCGCGCCGCCACGTCGCGGATCGTCGCCACGCGGTCCATCGCCCTCCGCTCCGTCATCCCGCCATCCATCTGAAGCCCATCGTCCCCGTTCCGGCACCGTCCGATCCGGTGCGGGGACAGAGTGGCGCCGTCCTGTTGCAATCGCGTGACGGCGTGAAAACGGTTTCGTGAAGAATGGAAACGTTTCCATCCGGCTTGCGGAGCTTGAGCGCTGCCCTCTGAAGGCAGCGGTCACGAGAGCGGGGGAGGGGGAGGCAAGCGGTCGGGAAAACAGCGATTTTTGTGTTTGCGTCCCCGAATGCCTTGGGCTATGTTGCGCCTCCACCAGCGATGGACCCGTAGCTCAGCTGGATAGAGCGCTGCCCTCCGAAGGCAGAGGTCATGAGTTCGAATCTCGTCGGGTCCGCCATGAATTCAAGGGCTTAGCCGTAACAGCGGTTAGGCCCTTTTCGCTTTGGCCTGCGTTTTGGTCCAGTGCAGGTCTGAGTCCGCTACGCGTGGTGACGGGCTTTCTGGAGGACATCGAAGCGTCAGTTCACTGCGGTGGAGCAGACACTTCCTGGGATTTGTGTTTCGACGGAATATTGCGATCTTCGGCAAGCTCCAGAGGGGTGCCGAGCATCGGCGCGCCATTCCCGTGCCTTGCCAGAAGGTGCCCGGACTCGGTGGTCGCAACTCTCTGATAAGATAGAATAAATACGCGTACGGCGGATGTAAGCGTTGCCTCTGGGTTCGAATGAGTAGAGTTGCGCCTGTAAATCAGCGTCAGGAGCTCGCCGCGGGTTAAATTTTCCCGGCTGCAAATTTCATCGAGTATCTCCCAGTACACACGCTCCATGTTCATGGACGTACGATGACCATTGACCACGATGTTCTTCAGGATCGGGTCATACAAGCCCATATTCCGATGCCTCTAATCGCAAATTCAGCTCTTCTGTTCGATACTGTAGTATGACGTCTGGACATACCGTGGTACCCTCACCGGTAGCGGCACCGTGCTGCGGGGATGCAGCACCAAGACCTGTCTGGATAATGGGGAGGAACCGATGGCGACGGACCTGACCACGCTGCGCATGCTGCTGGCCTTGTCCGAAGGCGGATCGACCTACAACGCCGCCGCGGTTCTCGGCGTCGACGCCGCCACCGTCAGTCGACGAATGGCAGCATTGGAGCGCAAAGCCGGCGTCCCTCTCTTCGTGAAGCGGTCGACCGGTACGGTTTTTACGGATGCCGGCCTGCAGCTCCTTGACGCGGCCGACGCCGCGGTGGTGGCCGTTACCAATTTCGACCTCCTGCTGGAGACCATCGCCAACCGACATGCGAAGCCCGTCACCATCTCGGCGCCGGAGGGGATCGGGTCGTACCTGCTGACGCCGCAACTCGCCGGGTTCGCCGACACGTCCACACCGATCCGGTTCCCGCAGGACGCCTTGCCGCAGGTCAGCATCCTGCCCATGGAATCACGCGCGGACATCGAGATCATCCTCGTTCACCCCGGCAGCGACATCCACCGCCAGGGCGAATACAAGGCGCGGAAGCTGGGAATTATGCGGTTCCTGCCTGTCGTGGCGAAAAGTTACCTTACCAAGAACAGCGCCCCGGGCAATTTCAAGGAATTGGGGAAGGCGCCACTCCTCAACCACCTGATCTATTCCAGCCACCCGTCCTTCGTCCAATGGGCGGACATCGCGCACAGCAGCCCGACGGGGCCGCTGGTCAATGTCAGCACCAGTTCGGCCCTCCATCGTGCAGTCCTCACCGGCCGCGGAATTGCGCTGTTGCCGGACTTTTCAGAGGAGATCGACGAACTGGTCTCAGTCCTGCCGATCGGTGACCGGATCGGCGTCGAGCTGTGGGCAACGGCCACGCCCGAATCCCTCAAGCTTCCGACCGTAAAGCGGGCCTGGGACGTGATCGGGACTGCCTTTTTCAACTCGCCCTGGTTCAACTGAAGCTTCCGATCACCCTCAGCGGTCCTCCCGCACCTGGGCGTGGTTGATCAGCGCCACCAGCCCGACGCCGCCCAGCACGTTGCCGATCAGCGACGGCAGCAGGAAGCCGAAGGCGTAGCGGTTCCAGCCGATCTCGCCGGACATGGCGGCGAAGGACACCTCCACCGACCCGGCGACGACATGGGCGAATTTGCCCAGCGCGATCAGCCAGGTCAGCGCGACGATGACGAAGAAGCGCGCCTGTCCGACCGATGGCGTGATCCACACCAGCAATGCGATCAGCCAGCCGGCCAGCACCCCATGCAGGGTCGTCGCCATGAAATCCGACCGCGCGGCGGTGGTGCCCAGCTCGACGAAGGCGGCGCGCAGGGATGGGGAGAAGGCCTCCGTCCCGATGGCGAAGGCGGAGAACAGCAGGGTGCCGACGATGTTGGCGGCGAAGACCAGAGCCCACAGCCGCACCACCAGCATCAACCCATGTCCCGACCAGCGGTGCAGCAGCGGCAGGATCACCGTCAGCGTGTTCTCGGTGAACAGCTGCTGACGGCCCAGGATGACGATCAGGAAGCCGAAACAATAGCCGAAGCTGGCGATCAGCGGCCGCCAGGGCTCGTCCGGCAGATGGGTGGTCAGCAGCGCCTCGCCCACCATGGAAAAGCCCATCGACAGCCCGGCCGCCAGACCGGACCACAGCAGGGAGGAGGTGGATCGCTTCAGCTCCTCCTGTCCCTCCAGCCGGATGGCCTCGTGCAGGATCAGGGCCGGCGGATTGGAGCGTTCCCTGACCTCGTCCCGCTCGTCCTGGTTCAGGTGGCTGTCGCCGGCATCCGTCAATGGCGGGCCGCCTTGTGGTCGCCATGCTCCCGCTTTTCCGCCGTGTCGCGGCCGATCAGCTTGTTGAAGTTGGAGTCCTCCTCATAGAGGAGTGCCAGCTTCGACTCCTCGAACTGCTGGAAGAACTCGGTCCACTCGATCTCCTCCAGTTCGCCATGGTCGGACTGGCGCGCCTTGGGGAACATCAGGCGCAGCAGGCCGACGCCGGTCTTGCGGCTTTTCCTGCCGCTGCCATGCGCCTCGTCGTGGGTGCTGCGGACGACGGCGGGCCTGCCGCCGTGGCTTTCGGCCCAGCGGCGGATCTCGTCGTGGTCGGTGGTGGTCTTTGCCATGGGTGTCCTCCGGGTCGGTGTCCTGGCAGGAAGCGTTCCCATACCAGAACAGCCGTCGCCGGAAGGCGTTGCGTCTCTCGGGCTTTCCCCTGCCCGCCGAGATTATCCGCCGGCGATCAGCGCCGGCACCTCCGCCGCCGGGACCGGACGGGAGAAGAGATAGCCCTGCGCCTCGTGGCAGCCCAGCCGGCGGACGGCGTCAAGCTGGGTGTGGTCCTCCACCCCTTCGGCGGTGATGACGATGCCCAGGTTGCGGCCCATCCCGGCCACCGCCTGCACCACGGCGGTGGAGCCGTCGCAGCGCGGCAGGTGGGCGACGAAGCTGCGGTCGATCTTCACCTTGTCGAAGCGGAAGCGGCAGAGATAGCCCAGCGCCGAATAGCCGGTGCCGAAATCGTCCATGACGATCCGGGTACCGAGCGCCCGCAGCTCGCGCAGGGTGTCGAGATTGGCGTCGTCGTCCTGCAACAGGACGGACTCGGTGATCTCCAGCTCCAGCCGACCGGGTGCCAGTCCGGTGTCGGCCAGCGTCTGGCGCACCGACTCCACCAGCCCCTTGTTGCGGAACTGGACGGAGGACACATTGACGCTGACCCTGATGTCGTCGGGCCAGCGCGTCGCCTCGCGGCAGGCCTCTCGCAGGGCCCAGTCGCCGATCGGGCCGATCAGGCCGGTCTCCTCCGCCACCGGAATGAAGTCGCCCGGACCGATCAGGCCGCGGCCGGGGCGGCGCCAGCGGATCAGCGCCTCGAACCCGCGGATGCGCGTATCGCCGGTGCAGACCAGCGGCTGGTAATGCAGCTCGAACTCGCCCCGGCGCAGGGCCTCGTGCAGGCCGAGCTTCAGGTCGTGGAAGGCCTTCAGCCGCTCCGCCATTTCGGGCGCGAAGAAGCGGTGGGTGTTGCGGCCGTCCGCCTTGGCGCGGTAGAGCGCGATGTCGGCGGCCTTCATCAGGGCGTCGGCCTCGTCGCCGTCGCGGCGGAACAGGGCGATGCCGACGCTGGTGCCGGTCTGGATCCGGGCGCCGTCGATGTCGAACGGCTCCGCCAGGGCCGAGGTGATGCAGCGGGCCAGATCCTCCGCCTCCGCCGGTCCCCACAGATTGGTTTGCAGGATGGCGAACTCGTCGCCGCCGAAGCGGGAAACCAGATCGGCCGTACCGATGCAGCCGCGCAGCCGGTCGGCCACTTGCCGCAGCAGCGCGTCGCCCGCATGGTGCCCCAGCGTATCGTTGACGGCCTTGAACTGGTCGAGGTCGATGTAATGGACCGCCATGGCGCAGTCGCCGGTCGCGTCACGCAACGCCTGCTCCAGCCTTTCGTGGAAATACAGCCGGTTGGGCAGGCCGGTCAGCGAATCCAGCCGGGCCAGCCGGGCGATCTTGTCCTGGGCGATGCGCCGTTCCTCCTCCAGCCGCCGGCGTTCGGTGACGTTGCGGAAGAAGACGGACAATCCCTGCGCGGTGGGGAAGGCGTGGATTTCCGTCCACTGATCCAGCGCCGTCACGAACTCCTCGAAGACGGCCGGCGTCTGGTCCGTCATCGCCTTGCGGAACCGGCTGCGGCTTTCTGTCTGCTGCGGAAACACGTCGAAGAAATCGTCGCCCAGCCGGATGCCGCGGCCCTCGTGAACGGCGGCGGCGGCCGGGTTGCGATAGGTGATGCGCCAGTCGCGGTCGACGAACACCACGCTGTCGGTGGTGCTTTCCAGCACGCCCGACAGCAGGGCGGTGGTTTCCTCCAGCGCCTGCCGGGCGAGCTGGATGTCGGTGACGTCGCGGGAGATTGCGAGCAGCCGCTGTGGGCGTCCATCGGCGCCGGGGAGCGGGCAGACCAGATTGTCCCACCATTTCGGCGTGCCCTTTGCCGTCGGGCAGAATCCCAGGAAGCGGCCGGTGCCGCCCCGCCTGGCAATCCCGATCGTCTCACGCAGCTGTGTTATCCGCTCTTCCGGCCAGAAGCTTTCCCAAAGCTGGTTCTCCACGCAGTCGAAACTGTCCAGTTCCATCAGGTGCAGGCCGGGGATGTTCATGAAGGTCAGCCGGCCCTCCATGTCCAGCACCTTCACGCATTCCGGACTGTTGTCCAGAATCTGGCGGGCGAACCCCTCGCTCTCGCGCAGGGCGTCTTCCGCAAGGCGGCGTTCGTGAATGTCCTCGTCGGTGCCGTACCACTGGACGATGCGTCCATCCTCGTCCCGCTGGGGCGAGGAGCGGCGGCGGAACCAGCGGTGGGTCTCGCCGCTCCCGCCGCTCCCGGCGACGCGCAGGCGCAGGTCGATCTCCAGCTCGGCACCGTTGAGCAGGCTATGAGTCCAGGCGGCCTCGAACGGCGCGCGGTCGTCGGGATGGAGCGCTGCGATCCAGTCCGGCGCGGTCGCGGTTTCAGCCGCGTCCAGGCCGGTGCGCTCACGCCAGCGCCGGGTGGTGCGCGGCGTGCCGTCTGGGGTGCTGCACCAGGGATACAGGTCGCTCAGTTCCAGCGTGTGGCGATGCAGTTCCTTGACCCGGTGGACTTCGGCCTTGCATTGCCGAAGCTCGGTCCGGTCCTCCACGACGCAGAGAAGAGCCGTGCCATCCTCGCCGCAGTGCGGATGCAGGGTGGCGACCAGCAGACGGTCCGATCCGGCGAGGAGGATGTCCTCCACCACCGTGCCGGCCAGTGCCGACGGGGCCGCGGCGAGCAGCGCATCCTCCGCGCCGGGCCAGACATCGGTGAACGGCAACCCCGCTGCGGCGGTGGGAGGAATTCCCGCCAATGCCCCCATGCGCCGGTTCAGCCGCAGGCAGCGGAGCTGGCGGTCCAGAAATGCGATCCCCACCGGAAGCGCGTCGTACAGCGCATTCGTCTGCGGGAGCTTGTGGTCCGGGAGCCAGTCGAACTCAGCGGTCAGGGTCTGATGCATTGTCCCGGATCGATAAGGATAGCGATGACCGGCGGGAAAGCCGGATCATACGATTATTCTCGTATCGCCCAAGAAAAAGTTAACGCCGCATCATGGTTGATACCAGCCAAGTCATAACAATTTTCTGTAATTGCAGAGAACCCGCCCTCGAAACCAGTTTATCTCGGGATTTTCCATTGGGGGAAACCCCGATGGTCATTCGGCGGCGCCGGATTGCGCAAGCAGCAGCGGATTGTGCTCCTCATCGATGAAGCGCCCGCGGATCGCCACCATCAGGTCGAGCTTATCGAGAAAGACCCTCACCAGATCGGGATCGAAATGGCGGCCGGCCTGCTCCCGCATATGGGCGACGACGGCGTCCAGCGGCCAGGGCTCCTTGTACGGGCGGGCGGACAGCAGCGCGTCGAAGACATCGGCGATGGCGACGATGCGGCCCGACAGCGGGATGTCCGTGCCGCGCAGCCCGGCAGGGTAGCCGGTGCCGTCCCATTTCTCGTGATGCGTCCCGGCGATCTCGGCGGCGAGGTCGAGCAGGGGCAACCCGCTGCCGGCCAGCAGCCGCTGCCCGATGGTCGCGTGCTGGCGCATGATCATCCATTCCTGGGTGTCGAGCCGGCCGGCCTTCAGCAGCACATGGTCGGGAATGCCGATCTTGCCGATGTCGTGCAGGGGGGCCGCCTCCAGCAGTTGCGCGGCAAAGGCGGGAGGATGGCCGGCCGCCAGGGCCAACTGGCTGGCGATCTGCGCCATGCGCGCCACATGCTGGCCGGTCTCGTTGTCGCGGAACTCGCCGGCGCTGCACAGGCGGCGGATGATTTCGCGCTGGGTCGCTTCCTGTTGCAGGCGGGCGGCCTGCAGTTCCAGATTGGCGACGCGCAGGGCGGCGGCCTCGCGCGCCGAGGCGGCGGAGATGCGGCGGTCGGCCGTGGTGGAGACCAGCGCCAGCAGCAGAAGGCCGAAGGCGGCAACCGCCACCACCGCGGCCAGCGGACCGCTGGAGACCCCGTCACCCACCCAGCCGGTCGTCGGCACCAGCGTGGGATCGACCTGCACCACCAGTGCCGCCATCCCGGTGTAATGCATGCCGCAGACGGCGATCGCCATCACCAGGGCGGCCAGCGCGCGTTCGCGCAGGTGGTGGATGCGGGTGGCCAGCCACAGCCCCGCGGTGGCAGCCGCCGCGGCGATGGCGACCGACAATGCCCAAAGGGTGGGCTCATAGGCGATGCGGGCCGGCAGCACCATCGCCGCCATGCCGAGATAATGCATGGCCGCCACCCCAAGCCCGACGATGATGCCGGCCGCGGCGATGGCTCCCATGGTGCGGCGATTCTGGATGATGCGGAAGCCGACGGCGACGAAGGCGACGGAGGTCACCAGCGACAGCAGCGTCTTCACCGGATCATAGGCGATCGGCGTGTCGATGGTCAGCGCCAGCATGCCGATGAAATGCATGGCCCAGATGCCGCCGCCCAGCGCCGCCGCGGCGCAGCCCTGCCACAGGACGCGGGCGACGCCGCTGGTGCGGTGCATCCGCTCCGCCATGTCCAGCGCCGCGTAGGAAGCGAAGGCGGCGACGGCATAGGACAGCGCCACCAGCCAATGGTCGTGGGAGAACGGCAGGCCGGACGCCGACGTGAAACACAATCCGGCCAGTTCGATCGACATCCACGACTCTCCCGAAAACACCTGACGGTCGCCGGTCTTCCTGATTGTCCGCTCCACCGGCTGGACTTCAAGACAGGGAAACCCCGAGTTCGGCCGTGGAGCATTCATCTCCGGCGTCGAACGGCGCCGGGCAACGTCCGGTAGTTAGTTAAAAAGCTATCTTTATTTGACCGGTGTCAAGGGTATAGAAGTCGATAGGCCGCCAGGCCGAGTCATCGTGCGCTTGTTACTCCGCCAAGCCCCCGCTTATTCGAAACGGACGCCTGGCGGTCGGCGGAAAGCAGGAACGTCAGGTCGTGGTCAGGCGTCGGCGAACTGCATCGGCTGACGGGCGCGGGCGTCGCGTTCGCGCTCCGGACGGCTCGGCGCCTCGACCCAGGCGATTCGCAGGATATTGGTCGATCCCGGCATGCCGAACGGCACGCCGGCGGTGATGACCAGCCGCTGGCCTTCCTCCGCCAGCCCATGCACATAGGCCAGTCTTGCCGCCTTGTGCACCATGTCGGAGAAGCTCTGGACATCCTCCGTCAGCACGGCATGGACGCCGTAGGCCAGCACCAGCCGGCGGGCGATGGCCGCCTGTTCGGTCAGGCACAGGATCGGCACCTCCGGCCGCTCGCGCGCCGCCCGCAGGGTGGTGGAACCGCTGGTGGTGTAGGTGGCGATGGCCGCCGCCTTCACCGTGTGGGCGACCTGACGGGCGGCCGCGGTGATGGCGTCCGATTCCGTCTGTTCCGGATCGGCATGCTGGGCGTCCATCAGGCCGCGATAGAGCGGATCACCCTCCACCCGCCGGGCGATGCGGTCCATGATCGACACCGCTTCCACCGGATACTCGCCGGATGCGGTCTCCGCCGACAGCATGACGGCGTCGGCGCCGTCGAACACCGCGGTGGCGACGTCGGACGCCTCGGCCCGGGTCGGGGCGGGGGCGGAGATCATCGATTCCAGCATCTGGGTGGCGACGATCACCGGCTTGCCGGCCAGACGGGCGGCGCGGATGATGCGCTTCTGGATCGACGGCACGTCTTCCGGCGGCATCTCCACGCCCAGGTCGCCGCGCGCCACCATGACGCCGTCCGACATCTCGACGATGCGGTCGAGATGCTGGATCGCCTGCGGCTTTTCCAGCTTCGACAGCAGGGCGGCGCGGCCGGCGATCAGCTTGCGCGCCTCGGCCACATCCTCCGGCCGCTGGACGAAGCTCAGCGCCACCCAGTCCACCCCCTGGTCGAGGGCGAAGTCCAGGTCGGCACGGTCCTTGGGCGTCAGCGGCGACAACGGCAGCACCACGCCGGGCACGTTGACGCCCTTGCGGTCCGACAGCCTCGTCCCGGACACCACCACGGTCTCGGCGAAATCGGCGCCGCAGGCGGTGACGCGCAGCCGCACCTTGCCGTCGTCCAGCAGCAGTTCGGCATCCGGCACCAGGGCGGCGAAGATCTCCGGATGCGGCATGCCGACGCGGCGGGCGTCGCCCGGTTCCGCCAGCAGATCCAGGCAGAAGGACTGGCCGGGGGTCAGCGTCACCGGACCGTCGGCGAAGCGGCCCAGCCGCAGTTTCGGCCCCTGGAGGTCGGCCATGATGGCGATGGGGCGGCCGGTCTCCGTCTCCAGCGCGCGGATGGCGCGGAGGCGCTCGCCATGGTCCTGGTGGCTGCCGTGGCTGAAATTCAGGCGGAAGACGTCGACGCCGGCTTCGAACAGGCGGCGGATCATCTCGGGCGAGGAGGAGGACGGACCCAGCGTGGCGACGATCTTCGTCTGCCGGTAACGGCGGATCGGCTTGGCAATGCTCATGGCGTAACGGACTCCAAGGGAAGGTTGGGCTGCCGTGCAAGTCAGGTTGGGGGCGGGCGGCGGGCCGCCGCCTCAGGCGACCCCGAACCGGTAGACGATGGACCCGGCGGTCCATTGGCCGGGACGAAGCACAGTGGAGGGGAAAGATGGAATGTTGACGGCGTTGGGGAATTTCGACGGTTCGGCGCAGAAGGCGCTGTGTTTGGTGTAGAGCGTGCCGCCCTTGCCGACGTCCCGCGGGGCTTTGCCCTCCAGGGCATTGCCGGTGTAGAGCTGCAGGCCGGGTTCGGTCGACAGCACCTCCAGCGTCCGGCCGCTGGCCGGGTGCAGGAAGCGCGCATGGAGGACCGGCGCCGGGCCGCTTGCCGGCTTGTCGATCACGTAATGCAGGTCGTACCCCTTGCCGAGCGCCAGCATGCGGTCGTCGGCCTCGATGCGGGCGCCGAGCGCCGCCGGGGTACGGAAATCATGCGGCGTGCCGGCGACATCCACCATCTCGCCGGTCGGCACCGCCGTCTCGCCGAGCGCCAGATAGCGGCCGGCATGGATGGTGGCAACGTGGTCGAGGATCGACGATCCCAGATCGCCCGACAGGTTGAAGAAGGTGTGGTCGGTGAAGTTGGCGATGGTGGTCCTGTCGGCCGCCACCGCGGTCCAGGCGATGGTCAGGGCGTTGTCGTCGCCGACCGTATAGACCAGCCGCAGCGGCAGGGTGCCGGGAAAGCCCTCCTCGCCATCCTCGAAGACATAGGTCAGCTCCAGGCTGGACTCGTCGAGTTGCCGGGTGTCGAAGACGCGGAAGCGCGAGCCGCGCTGGCCGCCATGCAGGGTGTTGGGCGGGCTGTTGACCGCCGCCTGATGGGTGACGCCGTCCAGGGTGAAGCGCCCGTCGGGGATGCGCCCGCAATAGCGCCCGATGAAGGACCCCATGGACGCCTGTCCGCCCATCGCGCCCTCGATCCCGTCATAGCCCTGAACCACGTCGCCTAAGACGCCGTCGCGGTCGGGAACCAGGATCTGTTCGATCTTGGCACCGTAATTGGTGATGCGCACCACCATGCCGCGCCTGTTGCGCAACGTGAACAGATCCACCGGCTTGCCGTCGATGGTGGCGGAGAAATTCTCTCGCTTGAGGTCGGTCGCCATGGTCCAGGCATCCCTGTGGCAGAGGTTAGTAGAAACCGAGAAGCAGCAGCCCCAGGACCATCACCACGCGCAGGAGCAGCGCCGTTTCCAATGGGTCCGCGGTCATGGCTCGGCCTCACCGGGTAAATCATGAGATTATTATACTAATATATTAGCGTGGAAGGCAAACCGGATCGGAGGTGCAGCGGCCGAACCGGACAGTATGCCGCAGGGCTTCGACCCCGCCATGCGATGCCGTTGGAAGCGGCGCGCGGTCAGGCGCGCCGCATCGTCACCACCAGCACGTCCCGAAAAGCCGGGCAGGCCGGATCGATGGGCTCGACCGGGGTCACGCCATGGAACACCCGCGCATCGTCCACCACCGCCGATTCCCGCGGATGGCGCAGGGTGAAGTTGCCCAGCGGCCGGCCGGCGAGATCATGGATGCTCGTCGTGCCGCTGGAGACGTTCTCGCGCCGGACCAGCATCACCAGGACCCAGTCCACGCCGTCGCGATGCATCCCTTCCGGGGTCGGCCGTCCGGCTTCGCCGGCGCGGGCTTCTATCCGGAACTGATGGACCTCCGTGTGCCAGACATCCGGTTTCGTGTCGGCGGGGGTCAGCGGGTCGAACAGCGCGAAACAGGTTCTCAGGATCGCCGTCAGAGCGGGGTGGGTTCCGACCGCCTCGGTGATCGGTTCGAACCAGCGTTCGAGGCCGCCATTCAAGGGGTTGTAGTCCCGGCTCTGGTAGTGGGGCTGGTGCGGCTTGCGCCGGATATCCCCGGCGGACAGCGCGAAGGCGGCGTGGCGCCGGCGGCGGTAACGCCCGCCGTCCGCCATGTAGCTGTCCAGGCCCAGGTCGTTCCAGCTGGTGCTGAACCCCTCCCAATCCCGCAGTCCAGCGGCGTCGAGCAGATCCTGCATGTCGGCCGCTGCAACGAAAGAGAAACCGTTCGCCGCCACAGCGTCACGAACCGCGCGAAGATCATCGGTCATCTGGCCTGTCCGCTTTCAAAAGCGATTTTGTGCCCGCCACCCTATCACAACAGCCGCGGCCCCTCCTCATCCCGCAGCCGCCGGCAAACGCAACACTGCCCGCAGCCCGCCCAACGGTGAGGCGTCCAGCCTGACATCGCCGCCATAGAGCCGCGCCACATCCCGCACCACCGCAAGGCCGAGCCCGGTTCCCGGCATGCTTTCGTCCAGGCGAACGCCCGGCTCCAGTGCCGTCTCGCGGCAGTCGTCGGGCAGGCCGGGACCGTCGTCGTCGAGCACGAGGCTCAGCATGCCGCCCCCCTCGGCCCGGCAGGTCACCTCGACCCGGCCGCGTGCCCATTTGCAGGCGTTGTCCAGCAGGTTGCCCAGCATCTCGTCCAGATCCTCCCGTTCGCCGGCGAACAGGAGGCCGGCGGGAGCATCGACATTGATGTCCAGCCCCGCCTGCGCATGCAGCTTGCGCATCACCCGCACCAGCGCCGCGACACAGTCCGCCACCGGCGTGCTGATGCCCGGCACGCTGCGTGCGGCGGCGGCGCGGGCGCGGGCCATGTGGTGGTCGACGTGCCGGCGCATCAGCTCCACCTGCCGGACCATCGCCGCCCCCACCGTACGCGCGTTGCGCTCGTCCAGCGCGCCGGCCTCGTTCGCCAGCACGGCAAGGTTGGTCTTCAGCGCATGGGCCAGATTGCCGGCCTGCAACCGGCCACGGCCGACGACCTCCTCGGCATGGGCCAGCAGCGCGTTCAGATCCTCCACCAGCGGCCGGATCTCGGTCGGCATCGCCACGTCGAAGCCCTTCTTCCGGCCGGCCCGCACCTCGGTCAGTTCGCCGCGCAGGCGGGAGAGCGGGCTCAGCCCGATCTGCACCTGGATCAGCGCCGCGACGATCAGGGCGGCGGCCAGCACGGCCAGCGACAGGGCGAGCGTGGCGTTGAAGGCGCGGGTGACGCCGGCAAGCTCGGCCCGGTCGGCGGCGACGGCGATGCGCACCGGCTCCGCCCGCTCCGGCAGCAGGACGAAGCGCTCCAGCACGGTCAGCGACTGGTTCGCCGGCCCGGTGGCGTCATGCCGGTGCAGCCCGCCATTCTCCACCCGGTCATCGGGCAACGCCAGGACGCTGTCCCACAGGGAGCGCGAGCGCAGCGGCGTGGCGGCACTCTCCCCCACCTGCCAGTAGAGGCCCGACAGCGGCCGGCGGAAGCGCGGGTCGCTCAGGGGCTGCCGCAGTGCCGGCCTGCCGTCGGCGTCGATCTCCAGCACCGCCGCCAGCTGTTCCAGATGGTTGGTCAGCTCCGCCTCGAAACGCTGGCGGACATGGGTCTGGAACAGGTCGGCGATGATCCATCCCGCCAGCATCAGCGCCAGCGCCACCCACACCGCGGCGCCGGCCAGCAGGCGGAAGCGCAGCGATTCCGTCCATCCCATCGCCTTTCCCCCCTCGGCCAGCTCCTACGGTTCATCCGCGCGATAGCCCAGCCCGCGCACCGTCTTGATGATATCCACCCCCAGCTTGCGGCGCAGGCGGCCGACGAAGACCTCGATGGTGTTGGAATCGCGGTCGAAATCCTGGGCATAGACATGTTCGGTCAGTTCGGTGCGCGACACCACCTGCCCCTTGCGGTGCATCAGGTAGGACAGTACCCGGTATTCGAAGGCGGTCAGCTCGACCGGCAGGCCATCCACCGTGACCCGCCCGGTGCGGGTGTCGAGCACCACCCCGCCGCAGGCGATCTCGGCGCTGGCATGGCCCTTGGCACGGCGGATCAGCGCGCGGATGCGGGCCAGCAGTTCCTCCATGCTGAAGGGCTTGGCCAGATAATCGTCGGCGCCGGCATCGATGCCCTGCACCTTCTCGTTCCAGGCGTCGCGCGCGGTCAGGATCAGCACAGGCGTGCTCATCCCCGCCCGCCGCCAGGACCGCAGCACCGTCAGCCCGTCGATCTTCGGCAGCCCCAGATCCAGGATCACCGCGTCATAGGGCTCGGTCTCGCCCAGGAAGCGTCCCTCCTCGCCGTCGGCGGCGGCATCCACCGCATAGCCTTCGCCCTCCAGCCGCTGTTTCAGCTGCCGGGCCAGTTCCGGCGTGTCTTCGACGACCAGCACGCGCATGGCGTCACCTCCCTCCGCCCGGGCCCCTGCCATGGGAACGGTGGCGGTCCTTGATCCGCAGCAGCTCCCCGGTGGCGGCGTCGTAATCCAGCTTCAGGATCCGGCCGTCGGGAGCGATCAGCTTCAACTCATAGCGAAAGCCGTCCTCCTCATCCTCCAGATCGACGTCGAGCACGTCGCCGCCGAACCGCTGCTTCGCGCTTTCGACGATCCGTTCCAGCGGCAGGATGCGCCCCTCGCGCAGTGCGGCGCGGGCCCGCTCGTGGTCGTCGCCGGCACGCGCCTCCGGTCCTGCCGCAAAGAGCAGGGTAGCAAGGAGCAATGCGGGACCGGTCCTCATGATCGACCTCTCTGCCTGGGACAGCATCGCGCAACGGGGGCTCGCGACTGAACCAGCATATCGTCGCATCCCTGAACCGCCGCTGAATGCGCTCGAACCATTGTTTGCCGTCTGCCGTCTGCCGTCTGCCGCCTGAACGGCGGATGAACGGCCCGTTCAGGCTCGGCTCAGGCCGGGTGGGGCAGAGTGCGGTCCATCGGGCGTTTCGACGCTCCCCCCGCACCACAGGTGATGCCATGCTGAAAGCCGTTAGCCTCGCCGCCCTCCTTGCCGCCACCCTCGCCACCGGCGCTGCCTGGGCCGGCGACCACCGCCGTGCAGACGTCCAGCCGGCCAGCCCGCAGCCCATCGCCGATGTGTTGAAGGCCGGCGGCGGCACCGTGACCGGCACCGTGGAGAAGGTGGCGGCGAACTGGTTCGTCCTGACCGACGGCCGCGACCGCATCGATGTCGCCAGCCGTGGCTTCCTTCCCGACGGCATCCGGTCCGGCGACCAGATCACCGTCGTCGGCGGTGTCCGTCAGGGCGCGATCCAGGCCGGCCAGATCATCCGCCAGGACGGCACCGCCTTCGGCCGCGACGCCATGCAGAAGCACGAAGGCCGCCATGGCCATGATAACGGCCACGAGAATGGCCGTCACGGCGACCGCGACGACGACTGATCGGAGCCTCGCCATGCTGAAGAGGATGATCCTCCACACCCTGCTGGCCGCTCTGGTCATCGGCGCGCTGGCAGCCGCCTATCAGGCGAGAGCGGATGGTGCTGGGGGCGTCGCCGCATTGCCGTCCGCCAGCCACGACTGAGCTGCCATCCGGAACGGAGACCACCATGTCCGCCCGCAAGCCAAGCGCCGCCGAGATGACCGCCCTGCTGGTCTTCCACGCCACCGTCTCGGGCGCCTTTGTCGTCGCTTACCTGACCGGCGACGAGGACACCTACGGCATGCATGTCTTCTCCGGCTATGCCGTCCTCGCCGCCATCCTTCTGCGCGTTACGGCCGGCGTGCTGGTCCCGGCGGGAAGCCCGCTGCGCCTGCCGCGACCCTCCGCCAAAGCGGTGGCGGGATGGCTCGGGCGGCTGTTCGCCGGCGATGCGAAGGCCCGAACCGAACGCAGCCCGCTGACCGCCTGGATGGCCGCCGCCCTCCTGACCGGCGTCGGGCTGGCAGCGGCGACCGGCGCCATCGCCGATTTCTTTGTCACAATCGAGCATCTGCACAAGGAGATCGGGGAGGCCTCCCTGCCCCTGATCCTGGGGCACATCGCCCTGGTCTTTGCGCTGCATGGCCTGAAACGGCTGCCGCCTCGCCTCCCGCCGCGCTGGACGGCGTGGCGCTCAACCCCGACCAACCGGGTGATCTAATGAAAACGATCCTTCTTCTCGCCGCCACGGTGGCCTTCGGCACCGGCGTCGCGCTCGCGGCGTCAGGAGATCCGGAGCGCGCCCGCATCCTCGACGGCTACGCCGCCCAGGCGAAGGCGTCCGACTTCACCGGCTTCTCGGCCGAGCGCGGACGGTCGCTCTATCTCGGGCCGCATGCCGGCGGCAAGGTGGCCGACACCCCGGCCTGCGCCAGCTGCCACACCCGCGACCCGGTCGGGACCGGCCGTCATTACAAGACCGGCCGCGACATCCTGCCGATGGCGGTGTCCGCCAACCCCAAGCGCTTCACCGACCCTGCCGAGGTCGAAAAACGGTTCGAGCGCGACTGCGTCAACGTCCTCGGCCGCGCCTGCACCGCGCGGGAGAAGGGCGACTTCATCACCTTCCTCTCGAACCAATAGCGAGCAGCCGATGACCTCCGATCCGAATTTCCGCGCGCTGACCGGCATTGCTGCGTTCGCCATGCTGGCCCTGACCGCCGGAGCGGCAATCGCCAGCGAGTTCGAGCGGGTACGCCCCGTCACCCATGCCGCCACGCAGAAGGAATGCGGCGAGTGCCACATGGCCTTTCAGCCGGGCCTGCTGCCGGCGGTGTCCTGGACCCGCATCATGGACGGCCTCCAGGACCATTTCGGCGAGAATGCCAGCCTGCCGGCCGACACCGCCGCGGCCATCCGCAGCTACCTGACGCAGACCGCCGGAAGCGGCGACGGCCGCCTGATCCGCATCACCGAACAGCGCTGGTGGCTGCGCAAGCACGACTTCGAACCGTCGATCTGGAGCCGCAAGACGGTCAAGGCCAAGAGCAACTGCGAGGCCTGCCACCGGACGGCGGCGCAGGGCCTCTACGAGGACGACTGATCCCCTGTCAGAGCGGCCGCAGCCGCGCCAGCAGCCGTGGATTGTCCCAGGCCGGCTGCCGGTCCTCGATCACCACGCGGTGGGGCAGGGGGGCATCGCTTTCCACCGCCACCTCGACCCAGCGCGGGACCAGCTCGTTGTTGAGGTCGTCGAGGATGGCGACGGCCAGCGCCTCCAGACCGTCGGGGAAGCCGGCAAACTCCGCCAGATAGGCCAGGACCGACGCCGGATCGGGCACCAGCAGGTCGGGCACCAGCCGCAAGGTCAGCCGCACCCCCGGCAGCGGCTCGCCGCTCAGTTCCACCAGGAAATCGTGGCGGGCGTCGGGGGAGGGGCGGGTGGCCAGGCGCTCCCGCCTCATGCCGACACCCCCAGGCCCGCCTGTCCGGCGCGGGTCAGCTTCACCCAGCTTCGCGCCCCGGATTGGAAGGACAGGCCGCCGCTGTAGCCGACCGCGCGGACGCTGTCGGCGAAGACCTGGATCAGTTCCACCCGCAGCTCCGGCGGCAGGGCGACGTGACTGCGCAGGATCAGGTCGAAATGGTTGGGCCGCACCAGCCCGTCCAGCTGCAACGGCCCGAAGCGGCTGAGGTCGACGTCGATGACGAAACGGCTGCCGGGCTTGGCGCGTTCCTTGCCGCCGCTCTCCTCGTCTTCCTTCAGCGGATGGACATGCAGCTTGATCGGCTTCGGCCCATTCGCGTCCATCAGCGGGATGGTGTAGCTGCGCCAGTCGCCCGGCAGCGGTTCCGCCGCCTCGCGGCGCAGGCCGTCGAAGTCCTTCTCCAGCCGCTCCAGCAGGTCGCGGCGTCCCGCCTTGTCCAGGGCGGACGTGGCCTCGTCGCCCAGCCAGCCCTGGGCGTCGCCGCCGCGCATCGCCGACAGGAAGAAGCTCAACGCCGCCGTCAGCTTGCGGTTCGGCTGCGGCATCGTCGCCAGCATCGACTTGGCGAGCGCCGGATCGGCCGCCAGCGTCGCCATCAGCTGCCGCATCGCCGGCCAGTCACGCCCGTCCAGCGGTCCCGGCGGGCCGGGCAGGGTGGGGGCCGCCGCCTGGGTGGCACGGGCGAGGTCGGCCAGCGCCGCCGTCACCTTCGCCCCTTGCGGCAGGCTTGCCGGGACGTTCAGCGCCAGCATGCCCTGTTTGGTCGCCAGGATCGGCTGCCCCTGCGGCGTGCTGCCGGCCACCGTGCCGCGCAGGACGGGGGTGTCGGGCGGCAGCGCGGCTTCGTCGGGCTGGGAGGAGGACAGAGGAGAGGGCTGGGAAGCCGCCTGTCCGCCCGATTGCTGACCGGGTTGGTTCCCTGGCTGCCCGTTGCGCCCGCCGGCCTCCGGGTCGCCGGCCGGCCGGGGCTGTTGCGGCGGCGGGGTGACCGTCAGGATCTTCAGCGCCACCGTGGCACCGCGCGGCAGGTCCGGCGGTTCGGGGGTGCCGGCAGTCTCATCGAGTGAGTTGGGGGCGGGCGAGTTGGAGGCAGTCGGAGTCTCGGCCCCGGGATGGGCCGCATCGCCGCCCAGCTGTACCGGCGTGCCGAATGTGGCGCTGCCGCCGCCCATGGTGGGGACCGGGACCGGTGAACCGCCGGCCGGCGTCGCGGGAGTTCCGGCGGCCGGTGCTTCCGGCTTCGCACTGCCCGATGGGCCTGCCGGTGCCGGTGCTGCGGGCGCGGTCTGCATTGGCGGGGCGGCGGGGGTCGGCAGTCTGGCACCGGACCCGCCGGCCAGGACCAGCGCCGGCACCACGGTGCCCGGCAGCAGCGGCGGCAGATTGGCCGGAACGCTGACCTGTGTCGGCGTCGGCAGCAGGACGGCGGGCGCGGCACCGCTGCCGGCCGTCGGGCTGGGCGTGGCGCTCCCCGTGGATGGCGTGGCCGGACTGCCGAGGGATTGCAGCAGGATCAGTGCGGTCGGCTTGCCCGGAAGCGCGGTGGTGGGGGCGCCGGTCGAGGCCGTGCTGCCGGTCGTGGTCTGGCCGGGCGTGATCTGCACGGTGACCGGCTTGTCGGCCGGCAGCTCCGCGGCACTGTCCAGCAGAAGTTCGCCCGCCGCGGTGCGCACGCGGGTCAGCCCTTCCGGCGTCTGGCCGGCGACGGTGCCGGTCAGCACCACCGGGCGGGTGATCTCCGGCAGCCGTTCGGGAAGCTGGACGACCGTGGCCTCGGCAGTGACGGGTGCGGGCGTGGCGGGGGTTGCCGCGGCGGTGGCGGCGACCGGCGTGACCGATGGTGGGATCGCCCCTCCCATGCCCGCCCATCCCCGCCCGCTACTTGGCGCTGGCGAGCAGCCGCTGCACGATCGCCTCGACGTCGCGGGCCGCGTCGCTGGCGGGCGAGCGGGTCAGCAGCGGCGTCTGGTTGCGGATGGCGTCGCGCACCTTCAGGTCGCGGCGGATGATGCCCGCCAGCGCCGGCTTGTATTTCAGGAAGTTCTGGCAGGCCTTCAGGATGGTGCCGTAGGTCCGCTCGCCGTCCTTCACGCTCTGCGCCATGTTGACCACGATCCGCAGGTCGGCCGACGGGTTGGTGGCGTGGGTCAGCTTGATGAAGGCATAGGCGTCGGTCAGCGAGGTCGGCTCGTCCGTCGTCACCACCAGCGTGGTGCCGGCCGGGCCCGACAGGGTGCGCACCGTGCGGTCGACGCCGGCGCCCATGTCCATCACCACCCGGTCATAGCTCTTCGCCAGCTCCAGCAGGTCGTTGCGCAGGCCGGACAGCCGCTGGCTCGGCAGCTGCGCCAGCGTGCCCGAGCCCGAGCGGCCGGCGATGATGTCGAAGCCGGTGTCGGGGAAGCGCTGCGCCGCCTTGGCCAGCGTCACCTCGCCGTTGATGACGGCGCCCAGATCATTCTTGGGCGAGAAGCCCAGCTGGATGTCGACGTTGGCGAGCCCGAGATCGCCGTCGAACAGCAGCGTGTTCATGCCTGCCTTGGTCAGGGCGTGGCTGAGCGTGATGGAGAACCACGTCTTGCCGACGCCGCCCTTTCCGCTGGCCACGGCGATGACGTTGGCGCCGCGCAGCGGGCGAACGTTCTTGAGGGCGGCCGGGAACACCGGATCGGTCATGGCAGGGTCCTCGACGAGGGGGAACTGGCGGCTTTGGCCTTGGTTGCGGGTTTTGCGGTTGCTGGTTTCGTCGGCTTGGCGGCCGCGGCGGCGGCCCTGCGCGGTGGCGGCGCCGGCTCGATCCCCGGCTCGTCCTCCTCCGGCTCATAGCCCCGTCCGAAGCTCGGCTTGCGCTCGGGGGTATGATCCGGCTGGCCGTTGTCGGCGTCGCCGTCATCCTCGCCCCAGTCCGCGGTGCGGGCGGTGCGGCGTGGCGCCGATTCCTTGGCGGCCGCTGCCTTCTCCTCGGCCGGGATCATCATGCGGGCGAGCGCCAGCGGGTTCAGCGCCGTCAGCCCTTCCGCCACCTTGGAGGAGATGCTGGCGTCGCAGAAGGACAGCCGGGCCCGCGCGGCGATGGCGAGCACGCTGCCCAGCCGGCGCGTCATGTCCAGCCGGGTGACCAGCATGCGCCGCACGCCCACCGCCTTGAAGGCCAGCGCCATGTCGGCGGCCTCCATCGCATCCAGGCCGGCCGGCAGCACCAGCACCGGCTCCACCTCCCCGGCGGACAGCATGGCCCGCAGATCCTGCATGTCGTCGGCGTCGAACGGGTTGCGCCCGGCGGTGTCGACCAGAACGAGGTCGGTCCGGCGATGCACCTCGAAGGCGCCGGCCAGCGCGTCGGGGTCCTCCACCGTCGCGAGCTTCAGCTTCATCAGCCGGGTGAAGGCGGCCAGCTGGTCGACGCCGCCGGCCCGCACAGTGTCGGTGGTGATGACGCCGACCGAGCATTTCTTGAAGACGGCCCGCGCCGCCAGCTTGGCCGCGACCAGCGTCTTGCCCGACCCCGGCGGGCCGACCAGCGCCAGCGGCTTCACCGGCGCGCGGCCGTCGGGCAGCGGGTTGAAGGTGAAGAAGGAATCGAGCGCCGAGCCCAGCGCCAGCCGCGGATCCTCGGTGTCCAGGCCCGACGCCGCGTCGATCAGCTGTTCGGCCAGCGCGGCCGGCACGCCGTGGCGTTGCAGGGCGTCGGCCACCACCTCGCCGACGTCGATCTCGGGTTCCACCGGTTTGGGCGGCGCCTTGCTGCCCCGACCGCCGCGCGAACCGCCGGAGGACGGGGCCGGCGGCAGGTCGTCCTCTTCCACCGCCGCCGTGACGCGCACGCCGCCGCCTTCCTCCTCGCGCGTGGCGACGATGATGGCGTCATCGCCCAGCGACTGGCGCACCATCCGCATGGCGTCGGACATGGTCTTGGCGTGGAAGGACTTCAGCCGCATCGGCAGCGCCTTCCGTCAGTTAAGGAGGGGGGGACGGCACGCACCATCAGATCTGTCCCAGGGTCTTGATGCGGGCCTTCGGGTGGATCTCGTTCTGGGACATGACCACGGTCGCCGGCCGGAACCGCTCGACGATCGAGCGGACGAACGGACGGATCAGCGGGCTGGTCAACAGAACGGGACTCTCGCCCATCATGGCATGTCGCTCGAAGGTTTGGCGGACGGAGGTGATGAACTGCTGCAGGCGGGACGGGGCCATCGTCAGCTGCCGGTCGTCGCCGTCGCCCACCAGCGATTCCGCGAACCCCTGCTCCCATTCGGGCGACAGGGTGACGAGCGGGATGAAGCCCATCTCGTTCGTGTTCGCGTCGCAAATCTGCCGGGCGAGGCGGGACCGCACATGCTCGGTGATCTGGGTGATGCTGCGGGTCTGGCTGGTCGCTTCGGATACCCCTTCCAATATCGTGGGAAGATCCCGGATCGAGACCCGTTCGGCAAGGAGATTCTGCAACACCCGTTGCAATCCGCCCACAGTGATCTGTCCAGGCACCACATCGGCGATCAGCTTCTGGTGTTCCTTGTCGGTCTCGTCCAGCAGCTTCTGCGTCTCGGTGAAGGACAGCAGCTCCGGCATGTTGTCCTTGATCAGCTCGGTCAGGTGGGTGGTCACCACGGTCGACGGGTCGACCACGGTGTAGCCCTTGAACAGCGCCTCCTCGCGGTATCCCGGCTCGATCCAGATGGCGGGCAGGCCGAAGGTCGGCTCCACCGTCTGTTCGCCGGGCAGGCTCATGGCGTCGCCGCGCGGGTCCATCACCAGCAGCATGTTCGGCCGGATGTCGCCGCGCCCGGCCTCGATCTCCTTGACACGGATGATGTAGGTGTTGGGCGGAAGCTGCAAATTGTCCTGGATGCGGACCGCCGGCATGACGAAGCCGACCTCGCCGGCGATCTGCCGGCGCAGGCCCTTGATCTGGTCGGTCAGCCGGTGGCTGCCCGCCTGCGGCTGGTTGATCAGCGACAACAGGCCATAGCCCAGCTCCAGCCGGATCAGGTCGATGGCGAGCGCGGTGGCGATCGGCTCGTCCGGTGCCGGTCCGGCACCCGGCACGCCGCCCGGCCCGGCCCCGGCCGCCGCCTCCTCCGCCGCCGCGGCCTCTTCCGCCTCCTTCTTCGCGCGCAGGCGCGGCATGTACCAGGCGGCGAAGCCCACGGCGCCGATGACCGGGGCCAGCGTCAGGATCGGCATCCCCGGCAGCAGGGCCAGTACGCCGATGGCGCCGGCCGACAGGGCCAGCGCCTGGCTGTGGCCGGTCAGCTGCCCCACCACCGCCTTGTCGGTCGAGCCGCCCATGCCGGCCTTCGACACCAGGAAGCCGGCGGAGATCGAGATGACCAGCGCCGGGATCTGCGACACCAGACCGTCACCGATGGTCAGCTTGGTGAAGGTGTCCAGCGCCGTCATCACCGGCATGTCGTGGCGCAGCACCGCGATGGTCACGCCGCCGATGATGTTGATGAACATGATCATCAGGCCGGCGACCGCGTCGCCCTTCACGAACTTCGACGCACCGTCCATCGAGCCGAAGAAGGCGCTTTCGTCCTCCAGCTCCTTGCGCCGGGCCCGTGCGGTGCTCTCCTCGATCATGCCGGCCGACAGGTCGGCGTCGATGGCCATCTGCTTGCCGGGCATGGCGTCCAGGGTGAAGCGCGCCGCCACTTCGGCGATGCGGCCCGAACCGGCGGTGATGACCTTGAAGTTCACGATCGTCAGGATGGCGTAGATGATCACGCCGATGACGAAATCGCCGCCCATGACGAGGCTGGCGAATGCCTCGATCACATGGCCGGCGGCCGACGTCCCCTCATGCCCCTGCGTCAGGATCAGGCGCGTCGAGGCCATGTTCAGCGACAGGCGCAGCAGCGTGGTGATCAGCAGGATCGTCGGGTATGAGGACAGCTGAAGCGGCTTCTCGATGAACAGCACCACCATCAGGATCAGGATGGAGACGGTGATGTTCAGCCCCAGCATCATGTCGAGCATGACGGCGGGCAGCGGCATGATCAGGCCGACGACGACGATCAGGATGCCGACGGCCATCGCCACGTCGCCGCGCTTCAGCGACGACTTGGCGACCGCCCACATCTCGCCGAAGGCGGCCATGTTGCCGGGACCGCCGCCGCCCCCCAACCCAGGGCTGCCACCTCCGCCGCTATTCTGCTCCGTCAGCGCCATGGATGCTCCCGCCGCTCAGGTCCCGGTCCCGGACGGGACGTCAGGCCGTCGCCCGTTCGTCGTTGCCGGGGGCGGGCACGCTGCGGCCCTCGTCGCCATACTGCTTCAGCTTGTTGCGCAGCGTGCGGATCGAGATGCCCAGGATGTTGGCGGCATGGGTGCGGTTGCCCAGGCAGTGGGTCAGCGTCTCCAGGATCAGGTCGCGCTCGACGTCCGCCACGGTGCGGCCGATCAGCGCGGCGAGGCCGGCGGCGCTGCCGCTGTTGGCGGAGGCCGCCGCGGCAGCGGCTGCCGCACCGCCGTTGGCGGGCATGCCATAGGGGCCGGGCTTGCCGCCCTTGGGCGGGCCGTAGCTGGTCGGCCCATAGCTGGTTGGTAGGCCGCCCTGCGGCGGGACCACCAGGGGGGCGGCCGGCTGCACCGGAGCGGCGGCCGGGACCGTGCCGCCCGGACCGGCGAACGGGTTGGCGACCGGCGAATCGCTGGGGATGGAGGCCTGGGCGCTGCCTTCCGGGGCCAGCATCTTGCTGGTCAGCATGATCGCTTCCGGCCCGACCTCTTCCCCGCGCGACAGCAGGACGGCGCGATGCATGGTGTTTTCCAGCTCGCGCACGTTGCCGCGCCAGTGATGCGCCTTCAGCATCAAGAGCGCGTCCTCGGTCAGGCGCTTGTCGCCCAGACCGTTGGCCTCCGCGTATTTCTTCAGGAAATGCTCGGCGATCATCGGGATGTCGGCCGGGCGTTCGCGCAAGGACGGGATCGCCACGCTGAACACGTTCAGGCGGAAATACAGATCCTCGCGGAAATTGCCGGAGCGGACCTCCGCCTCCAGATTGCGGTTGGAGGTGGCGATCAGGCGGACATTGACCTTCACCGGCTGGCTGGAGCCGATCCGGTCGATCTCCTTCTCCTGGATGGCGCGCAGCAGCTTGGCCTGGAGGCGCGGATGCATCTCCGACAGCTCGTCCAGCAGCAGGGTGCCGTTGTTGGCTTCCTCGAACTTGCCGAGACGCCGGGCGACGGCGCCGGTGAAGGCGCCCTTCTCGTGGCCGAACAGCTCCGATTCCAGCAGGTTCTCCGGGATGGCGGCGCAGTTCACCGCGACGAAGGGCTCGTTGGCCCGCCGGCTCTTGCGGTGGATGAAGCGGGCCATCAGCTCCTTGCCGGTGCCGCTCTCGCCGGTGATCATCACCGAGGCGTCGCTGGGCGCCACCTGCTCGGCCAACCGCAGCGTCGCCAGCATCGCCGGGTCGCTGCAGACGATGGAGTGGCTCTCCTCCGCCACCGCCTCCAGCACCGCGGCGATCAGCTCGGCATTGGGCGGCAGCGGCAGATATTCCTTGGCGCCGGCGCGGATGGCCCGCACGGCGGCGGCCGCATCGGTGCCGATGCCGCAGGCGACCACCGGGATGGTGATCCGCTCCGACTTCAGGCTGTCGATGAAGGTCGCGATGTCCAGCTTGACGTCGATCATCACCAGATCGGCACCGGCGGCGGCACGCAAGGCGGTCAGCGCCCCTTCGATGCTGTCGGTGTGCGACACCTTGGCCCCCCGCTTCATGGCGATCTTGCCGGCGGCGGTGATGTAGCCTTCCAACGTTCCAACGATCAGCAGACGCATAGCCTTACGCTCCCACTCTCGGGGCTTCCCGGTCGAAATACTGGATCCGCTTTCCAGGCGGCAGGACGGCGTTCAGGAGCATCTCCAGACGCCGCGGATTCTCCTGGCGCGCGATGGACACGGCGCCGATGGTGTAGAGGGTCTTGACCAGCGCGTCCTCCTCCGCTGCCCGCTCCACCTTGGCGGCGAGCGGGGAGAGGACGACGTTGCCGAGCACGGCCCCGTAGAAGGTCGTCAGCAGAGCCAAAGCCATCGCCGGGCCGATGGCCGACGGGTCGCTCAGGCTGCCCAGCATCTGCACCAGCCCGACCAGCGTGCCGATCAGGCCCATGGCCGGCGCCACTTCCGACGCGCGGCGCAGCACGCCGGCGCTCTTGCCGTGGCCGCCGGCGGTCGCCTCGACCTCGCCGGTCAGCATTCGCTCGATGGCGTCGGGCGGCAGCCCCTCGGTGATCAGGGTGACGCTGCGGTGCAGGAAGGGCTCGCCGCGCAGTTCCGGCAGGACGTTGCGCAGGGTCTCCGGCCCGGCCCGGCGGGCGGCCTCGGCCAGCAGGATCACCTGCCGCGCCACGCCCTTGGGGTCGAGCGTCTGGTGCACCAGCACCGCCGCCGCGTTCTTCCACGCCACCGCCACGTCGCCCAGCGAGAAGGAGGCGGTGGTGACCGCCAGCGTCCCGCCCAGCACGATCAGCAGCGACGGCGGATCGAGGAAGGCGCGCGCCGACCCGCCGGTGGTGATGGCGATCAGGATCACCCCGGCCGCCGCCGCCAGCCCGACCAGCGTCGCCACGTCCAGCCCGCCGCGCAGCCGCACGCTCCGCCCCGGCGCGGTTGCGCCGGTGGGAGCAGCGGCCGGCTGCGGCTGGGCCGCCTTGGCGGCGCGCGTGCCGGTGTCGGACGAAACCGCCATCAGCCGCGGTCCGACTTGATGATTTCCGTCATGGTCACGCCCAGCCGGTCCTCCACCACCACCACCTCGCCGCGGGCGACAAGGCGGTTGTTGACGTAGATGTCGATGGCCTCGCCGACCTTGCGGTCCAGCTCCACCACCGCGCCGCGGCCCAGCTTCAGCAACTGCGCCACCTGCATGGTCGATTTGCCCAGCACGGCGGAGATCTGGACGGGGATGTCGTACACCGCCTCCAGATCCTTGGTGATTCCGGGGCTGGCGTAGTCGTCGCCGTCGCCACCGTGCAGATCGTTCAGCGAAAAATTGTCGCTCGGCATGTCGGTCTCGGACCTCCTTCATTCCGGACCCCCTTAGACGGGGGCCGGAGCCTCCAGCATGTGCGCCGCGCGGCGTTCGATTTCGTCCAGCAGCTGGGCGGTGTCCCGCTCCATTCCGCCTTCGGCCCATTCGATGCGGCAGCCGCCGGGGGCGATCGACGGATCGCCGATCACCATCAGCCTGGCGCCGAAGCCGCGCGACCCGACCGTCTGGTCCAGATGGTCGCGCACCAGATCCATCGTGTCCTCCGCCACCCGGATGACCAGCCGCGGCTCGTCGATCAGGTCGGTCAGGCAGGCGCGGACCATTCCCTCCACCTCGACCATGCCGCCGCGCCGCGCCCATTCCGGCATCAGCTTGCGGACGATCGCCAGCGCCAGATGGACCGGCTGTTCGCTGCGCGCGGCGTTGCCCGCCTCGTGCGCCGCCAGCAGGTGCGCCACCCCGTCGGCGATCTGGGAGAGCGCGTTGGCGATTCGGTTGTTCACCGTCGCCTCGATCTCCGCCTTGCCGCGCTCGTAGCCGGTGTTCTGGCCGGTGGCCATGCCGTCGGTGAAACCCTTGCCATAGCCCGCCGCGGTCCCTTCGGACTTGCCGGCGGCCATGCCCTCCTCATAGCCCTGAGCCCGGGCGGCGGCCAGTTCCTCCTCGCCGAAGGTCGGGGCCGGCGGCAGCTCCGGTTCCGGTTCGGGGGCCGGTTGGGCCGACAGCTCGTCCTCGGGCAGCAGGTCGTCATCCTCCACATGGGTCATGCGGGGGACGGCGTCCACGTCGAAGGACTCGTCGAAGAGGAATTTGCGCACGCTCATCGCTGCGATCCTCCGTCAGACGGTGTGGAGAGGGAGGCCGGCATTGCTCAGCTCTCCTGATACAGCCAGTTGCGCAGGATCGAGACCGCCTCTTCCGGATGCTTGTCGACGATTTCGCCGACCTTGCGCAGGGAGGAGGCGCGGACGCGGCCTTCCACCCGGTTGATGTCGATCATCTGCTCCAGCTCCTCGTCGGCCTGCGCCGCTTCCAGCGCCAGATCCTGGGCCAGCGCCCCGGTGGGAGCGGCCAGCGCCGCCGGCATGCCGGCCTGATCGGTCAGCAGGCGGTCCATCTCGTCCTCCTCCTGCATCTCCGCCTTCTCGAAGGCGCGGGAGATCAGCGGGCGGATGACCAGCAGGATGATGAGGACGGCGACGATGCCCAGGACCACCATCTCCGCGATGCGGAACAGGTCGTCCTTGGTCATGCCCATGAACAGCTCTTCCGGCTTCTGGATGTCGTCCTCGGGCGACCAGAAGCGCATGTTGATCACCTCCAGCGAGTCGCCGCGCACGGCGTCCAGCCCGACGGCGGACCGCACCAGCGCCTTGATGCTCTCGATCTCCTGCTCGCTGCGCGGCTGGTAGGCCGGGGCCGAGTCCTTGGAGGTCTGGTAGGTGCCGTCCACCAGTACGGCGACCGACAGGCGGCGGACCTGGCCCGCCTCGCGGACGTGCGACTTGGTGGTCTTGGTGATCTCGTAGTTGATCGTCTCTTCGTTGCGGTTCGACTTGTTCGAGGACAGCGGGCTGGCGCTGCTGCTTGACTGCGCGGTCGGCAGGTTCTGGTCCACCGTCACCGGGGCCAGCGGGTCGCGGTCGCTGCTTTCGTTCGACTCGGTGACCGTCTGGGTGGAGCGGACGACCTGGCTTTCCGGATCGAAGATTTCCGACTGGGTGGTGATGCGGTCGAAGTCGAGGTCGGCCGACACCTCGGCCCGGACCTTGCCGTAGCCGAGCGTGCGGCCCAGCAGATCCTCGATGGTGCGGGCGAGCCGGCCTTCATAGGCCTGCTTCTTCTCCTCGGCGTTGGCCAGCATCGCTTCGGCGGTGTCGCTGCCGGTGCCGCGTGCCAGCAGCTTGCCCTTGTCGTCGACGATGGAGATGCGGTTGGGGTCGAGGTTGGGGACCGAGGCGGCGATCAGCTGCTGGATCGCCTGGATGTTCTCCCGGCTCAGCTGGGCGCCGGGGCGCAGCTTCAGGAAGACGCTGGCGGTCGCCGGGTTCTGCTGGCGGGCGAACAGCTCGCGCTTGGGCAGCACCAGATGCACGCGGGCCTGCTGGACGCCGTTCAGCGTCTGCACCGTGCGCGCCATCTCGCCTTCCAGCGCGCGCAGGTGGTTGATGTTCTGCATGAAGCTGGTGGCGCCGAAGCCTTCGCCCTTGTCGAACAGCTCGTAGCCGACCGAACCGCCGGACGGCAGGCCCTGGGCCGCCATGCGCATGCGCATGGGCCCGACCTGATCCGCCGGGACCATGATCTTGGTGCCGGACTTGTCGACGCTGTAGGGGACCTTCGCCTCGTCCAGCTTCTTGGCGATGGCCGCCGCCTCCGTCTGCTGGAGTTCGGAATAGAGCAGCTCCATCTCCGGCGTGGACAGCCGGGTGGTCAGGTAGACGAAGAATCCGATCAGCAAAAGCCCGACGCCGCCGATCGCCGCGAGGCGGGCGGGCCCGAGATTGCGCAAGGTCTGCAGCAGGTTGTTCACGCGCGGTCCCCGATCGGAAGTCTTCCCGGCATGCTCTCCACACAGTCTCCGTTCGCGATTGCGAGACGGTTTGTGCAAGTTCTGCGCCGGGCTTGCCTACGTTGGGGCATGCTGCGTCGTCTTGATGAAGAGAGGGTTAATCGGCGGCAGTTTTTGCCGGGCGCCCGGCAAAATATGCCTAGTACCCCGCAAATGTTGCAGCCCTGCGACGGCGGCGCCACGGCGGGTTCCGCAACCTTGGGTCACAATGCCGCAGCCGATCCGCGGCTTGAGCGGAACGGCACCATTCACGCGACCATGGGTAAAAAGATACCGCCTGATGCGCGAAAAGAGTGCGGTCGTATGACGAACAGTCCGGGCTCCGCGAATAATTCGCTGTCCAAAAGAGGTATTTGGTCCAGCCAAGGTTGACATCGGGAGGGCGCGGTCATAGCTGAGTTGCATTCCATGCCCGAATCCGGCCGATTCGTCTTCCCGGCGAGGTGTTCCTAAGCTCCGGCGCAAGAGGCGGTGCTTTACGGCGGACGGGCCTGACCGGCGTTCCGGACGGCGGCGGGAAGAATCGGCTGCCGGGACCAGTACAGGATCGAAGGGGAAGAGCCATGAAACGGCGTGGCCGCGAAAAGAAGGAAGGCCTGAACGAGGTCGATGTGTTCGTCGGCCAGCGCCTGCGCGAGCTGCGCATGCTCGCCGGCCTCAGCCAGAGCGACGTCGCCTCGGCGCTGGGACTGACCTTCCAGCAATTGCAGAAGTACGAGCGTGGGTTCAACCGCGTGTCCTCCAGCCGCCTGTTCAAGCTGGGCCAGTTCTTTCGCGTTCCCGTCTCCGTCTTTTTCGAAGGGCTGGAGAACCGCCAGCCGGCGGCCGACGGCGGCGAGGTGCCGGCGGCCGGCGGTGGCGAGGAGCAGGAGAACACCCTGCAATCGCGCGAGGCGCTGATGCTGGCGCGCTATTTCCAGAGCATCCGCGATCCGCAGATCCGTGCCGCCATCCGCGAACTGGCGGAGCGCTGTGCGGAGCAGCAGGCCGACGGCAGCGCCTCGGGCACGGCGCCGGCGCCCAAGCGTGGCCGCGGACGGCGGGCGGAGCAGGGCGGCCACGCCTGAAACCGATTCCCTGAGACCGGCCGGAAGACGTCAGGCTGGCTTCAGCCGCTGGTAATGCTCCAGGAAATCGGCCAGCGCCTCTTCGGGGCCGAGCGGCACGATGGCGGCCTCGTCGGGGTCCGGCAGGTCGCGCCAGTTGACCCGGTGCGGCGCACACAGGTCGCGCAGCTCGGTCGCCAGCGCCCGCTGGTCGGCCAGCTTGACCGCCTTCGGCTCCGGATGGCGGAAGCCGAAGCGCTGGGCGAGCGCGCTTTTGATCGGCTCGACCGCCTGCCGGATGGCGTCGCGGCCGATCCGCACCTTCCACGGTGTCGGCCAGTCGCCGGTGAAGGCCTCCTCGCAGTCATGCATCAGCGCGTCGTAGGCATATCCCGCCGGTGCCAGCCGGCTGGCCAGGACGCAATGCTGGGCCACGCTGAAGAAGCGCTGGGTATTGCCGACGAACCGGCACTGGTAGGCCAGCGGCCGGGCGATGTCCTCGATGTCGAAGGGGCCGAAATCCGGCCGCTCCAGATCGACGGTGCGCCCCGAATAGGTGATCATGACCGCCGTCGGCTCGGGCACGTCGAGCAGATCGAATTGGTCGGGATGGGTGACGCGCGGCGACCCGCCGCGCCGCTTCGGCGCTGCTTTCTTCATGGTGCCCCTTGTCTCTAGCAGATTGTCTCTAGCAGATCGGCCTTGTGCCGCTCAACCGCGCGTCCGGCGGATGGCCTATGCTTGGGAAAATCCCCCTCTCCCCCCTGGGGAGAGGGTCGGGGTGAGGGGGATGCACAGGGTGGATTCTCGGGTTAGGTACGCAGTGCGACCCCCTCACCCTAACCCTCTCCCCGGGGGGGAGAGGGGATATTATCCGCCGGTTCGCGCACCAGGCTGCTGGTGGCGGCGACGGTGGTTTCCAGCAGGGGCAACAGGGCCGCGACCTTGTCGGTGTCGGCCGGGCTGTCGTTGATGGCGCGGGCGATGGCGGCCATGCGCGGCGTGCCGAAATTGGCGGCGAGCCCGGCCAGCGTATGGGCCGCCTGCTTCAGCTCCTTCGGCCGCCCGGCCTGCAAGGCGGAGCGGATGGCCGTCAGTTCGCGCAGCGCGGTTTCCGGCAGCAGCTGGAGCATGCCGTCCAGCGCCTCGCCGCCCAGGGCCAGCCGCAGTTCGGCCAGCTTCACCCGGTCGACCAGCGGCAGGGCCGAGAAGTGCCCGCCCTCGGCCGCCGGACGGCTCGGCATCGGCACCACGCGCCCTTCCTGCGGCCGGGTCGCCAGATCGATCAGCACGGCGTTCAGCTGGTCCCAGTCGATCGGCTTGGTCAGATAGGCGTCGAGCCCGGCCGCCATATGGCCGTCGCGATGTTCCGGCAGGGCATCGGCCGACAGCCCGACGATGGGGATGCGCGCGACCGGCCCGTTCATCCGGCGGATCGCCCGCGTGGTCGACCGCCCGTCCAGCACCGGCATCTCCATATCCAGGATCAGCGCGTCGTAGTCGGCCGTGGTGAGCGCGTCCAGCGCCGCCCGTCCGTCGGTCACCGCGTCGATCCGGTGGCCGATGCGGGTCATCATGGCGACGACCAGCATGCGGTTGATGTCGTTGTCCTCGGCCAGCAGAAGCCGCAGCGGCACCCGTGCCGGTTCCGGTATCTCGGCTGCCGCGCCCAGCGAGGGCCGGGCGCCGAGGTCGCCGACCGGCGGCGCCTCGGCCAGCCGGCTGAGAATCGAGAAGCGGAAGGTGGAGCCGAGGCCGGGGCTGCTGGTCACGGTGATCTCGCCGCCCATCGCCTCCACCAGCCGCTTGCAGATCGCCAGCCCCAGGCCGGTGCCGCCATATTTGCGGCTGGTCGACACGTCGGCCTGGACGAAGGCGTCGAACAGGCGGGCGCGCTGTTCGGGCGTCATGCCGATGCCGTTGTCCTGCACCTCGAACCGCAGGGTGACGGGCGCATCGGACGGTGCCCCGTCGGCCGGCGGATCGGCTGGTGGATCCGGCGACCACACCGCGATCTCGATGACGCCGCGGTCGGTGAACTTGATGGCGTTGGACACCAGGTTGAACAGCACCTGCCGCAGCCGGGTCGGGTCGCCGCGGATGTGGCGCGGCGTGTCGTCGGCGATGGAGGCAGACAGGCTCAGCCCCTTGGCCGCCGCCCGCACCAGGAACAGCTGGACCACATCCTCCACCAGCCGGGGCAGCGAGAAGTCGATCTCCTCCAGCGTCAGCTGTCCCGCCTCGATCTTCGAGAAATCCAGCACGTCGTTCAGGATGGTCATCAGCGTATCGGCCGACGACCGCAGTGTCTTGACGAAGGCCTTCTGCTGGTCGTTCAGCCCGGTGCCCATCAGCAGGTCGCCCATGCCGATCACCGCGGTCATCGGTGTGCGCAGCTCGTGGCTCATCATCGCCAGGAAGCGCGACTTGGCGCTGCTGGCATTCTCCGCCGCGATGCGGGCGGCCTCCGCATCCTCGCGCGCGCCGTCCAGCTTCTCGGCGAGAGCGAAGGTCTCGGCCGCCAGCCGGGTCAGCTGGTCCTCTGCGGCGCGCAATTCCTCCTGCGAGCGGTGGCTGTGGGTCACGTCGGCGGAGGAGCCGGCGATCCAGCGCGCGCGTCCATCCGATCCCGGCACCGGCCGCAGGGTCAGCGCGTTCCAGAAGGCGCTGCCGTCCTTGCGGTGGTTCAGCACCTCCACCGACAGGGGCCGCGCCTCCGCTATCGCGGCATGAATCGCCGCGGCGGTTTCCGGATCGGTTTCCGGTCCTTGCAGGAAAGCGGCGTTCCGCCCGATCACTTCGTCGGCTTCATAGCCGATCATGTCCAGGAAGGCGCGGTTGCAATAGACGATGGGATGGTCGGGCCGGGTGGCGTCGGTCACGACAAGGCCGGCACCGCTGGCCTCGACCACGGCGGCGAGCATCGCCATATCGGGCGAACTGCCGAAGGGCGGCACGGGGGAGGCGGGCGGCGCGGTCAAGGGCGGGTCCTGATCGGTTCGGAAAGTGCGCGCGGAGGGCCAGGATAAGCTGTCGCGGGACCGATTGCCATTATCCGGCCAGGGGAGCCGGCCAGGGGAGCCGGCCAGGGGAGCCGGCCAGGGGAGCCGATTATGGAAACCGGTGTCCATCACAGCGTCATAGCGATTCCGTTAACGACTGCGCAACAATACAATAAGAAAACTGTGTCGGTCGGCCACGCGGATAGCGGCCAGGGAACATTGGCGGAGCGGAGAGCGTCATGGTGGTGGAGGCAGGCGGACGGACCCGCCAGGTCCGGACGGTTCACGATCTTGGTGTGCTTCTCGTCGAGGATGACGACTTCACCCGCAAGCTGATCTACCGGCTGCTGCATGACATCGGGCTCCGCACGGTGTTCGAGGCGGCGGACGGCATCCAGGCGCTCGACATCCTGCGCAAGAACGGCGATGACGTGGATGTGGTGATCTGCGATCTGGAAATGCCGCGCATGGGTGGGCTGGATCTGCTGCACGCGCTGCGCACCGCCACCGGCAACCCGCTGGCCGACCTGCCGGTGCTGGTGCTGACCGGCCACCGCGAAGCCGACGTGGTGAAGCGGGCCATCGCCTACGGCATCTCCGGCTATCTGGTGAAGCCGGTATCGAAGGCCGACCTGATGAAGCGCCTGAATTTCGTCATGCAAAAACGGCAATAGCCTGGGTGGAAGGTCTGCGGCCCTCTGGCGCACCGCAACCCGTGCTGGCGCTTTCGCCTTCCTTCCTGTAGAAGGAAGATTACTGCCGCCGCGACGCGAAAGGTCCATGGGTTCCTGCCATCCTTCGCCCGGTTCGCTCCGATCCCGTTTCCGGCATCGGGGAGAGCCGTGAGCAAAGATCGACCTCCCGGGTCGTCCCCCAGGTCGCACGACGCACGCCATCCCGGTGTGGATCGGGCTTGTGCGCGCGTTTCGGATCTGCTGGACGACTTCCTGACGCGCGGTGACGCCGCATCCGGCGATCCCGAGTCCGACGATCCCGAGGGCGCTCCGGCTTCTTCCCGCATCCCGCCGGGCGAGACCCCTTCTAAAATCTCGCTTGGCGAGATCCCCTCTAAAATCTCGCTTGGCGAGATCATGGATGCGCTGGGCGACCGCGCCTTCGGTGCGCTGCTGCTGATCCTGTCGATTCCCAACGTGCTGCCGGTCCCCGGCCTGTCCACGGCAACCGGCGTGCCGATGATCCTGCTCGGCGCCCAGATGGCGGCAGGCCGGCACAGCCCCTGGCTGCCCCGCCGCATGCTGGTGGCCTGTTTCGACCGCAAGGCCTTCCTCGGCGTGATCCGCCGGGCCAAGCCCTGGGCGGAGCGGGTGGAGCGCCACCTGCGGCCGCGCCTGCCGGCGCTGGCCGGCCCTACCGCCGAACGGCTGCTGGGGCTGGCGGTCGTGGTTCTGGCCGTCATCCTGTCCCTTCCCATCGTCTTCGGAAACCAGCCCCCCGCCCTGGCCATCGCGCTGATCGCGCTGGGGCTGATGGAATCCGACGGCGTCTTCGTCTCGGCCGGCCTCGTCGCCGGCCTTCTTGCCATCGCCATCGTCGCCGCCGTCCTGCTCGGTCTCGGGCAGGCGGCGGTCGCCGTCGCGCAACAATTGTTCGGTTGAGGGAGCGCCCCCCAAGGGCACAAAGCCATGATCTGGGAACTGTTGGTCATCGTCCTGCTGATCCTGCTCAACGCCTTCTTCGCGATGTCGGAGATGGCGCTGGTGTCGGCGCGCCGCGCCCGGCTTCAGCAGATGGCCGAGGAGAAGGGCGGCGCGGGCGCCCGTGCCGCGCTGGAGTTGTCGGAAGACCCGAGCCGCTTCCTGTCCACCGTGCAGGTCGGCATCAGCCTGACCGGCATCATCGCCGGCGCCTACGGCGGCTCCACCCTTGCCGAACGCCTCGGCGGCGTGCTTGACGAGCAGGTCGCCTGGATCGCCCCCTACGGCCACACCGTCGCCTTCGCCCTGGTGGTCGCCGCCATCACCTATTTCTCGCTGATCATCGGCGAACTGGTGCCCAAGCGGGTGGCGCTGATCTCGTCGGAACGGATCGCTTCGCTGGTCGCCGCCCCGATGCGGACGGTGTCGCGCCTGTCGGCCCCGGTGGTCTGGCTTCTCGGCGTGTCGAGCGACGCGGTGCTGAAGCTTCTGCGCCTGCCCACCTCGCGCGAGCAGACGGTGACGGAGGAGGAGGTCAAGACCCTGATCGCCGAAGGCACCCAGAGCGGCGTCTTCGAGCCGGCCGAACGCCAGATGATCGAGGGGGTGATGCACCTGTCCGACCGCACGGTGCGGTCGATCATGACGCCGCGCCCCGACCTGATCTGGCTCGACATCGACGACAGCCCCGAAACGGTGGCCCGCGAGATTTGCGAAAGCGGCTATTCCCGCTTCCCGGTCTGCCGCGGCGACGTCGACGAGGTGCAGGGCATCGTCTCGACCAAGGCGCTGCTCGACCAGTCGCTGAAGGGGGTCGCCTTCGACCTGCGGTCGGCGATGGTCCAGCCGCTGGTCGTCCATGACGGCACGCCGGTCTTCCGCCTGCTCGACCTGTTCAAGCAGGCCAGCGTCCACATGGCGGTGGTGGTGGACGAGTACGGCAGTGTCGAGGGGCTGGTCACCATGACCGACATCCTGGAGGCCATTGCCGGCGAACTGCCCGACAGCACCCAGGAAGGCGACGCCGCCGCGATCCAGCGCGAGGACGGCAGCTGGCTGGTCGACGGCATGACCCCGGTCGAGGAGGTCGAGGCGCTGGTCGGCGTCAAGAACATGAAGGGAGAGGGCGATTTCCATACCATCGCCGGCTTCCTGCTCGACCAGTTCGGCCATGTCCCGACCGCGGCGGAGCATTTCCACTGGAACGGCATCCGTTTCGAAGTCGTCGACATGGATGGCCGCCGCATCGACAAGGTGCTGATCCAGCTGAATCCGGAGGTTTCGGAGGGGTGACGAGGGTTTCGAGGGGGCAAGGGCCCCCTCAATGCACCACCAGTTCTCCCGCCCCGTTCGTTGTCCGCACCGCCTCGACCAGATCGCGGACTTCCTCCGACAGGTCGTCGGCGTCCCAGCCATGGCCGTCGGCGCCGGCAACCACCAGCAGGCGCAGCGTGGTGCGCAGAAGGTCGCCGGCTTCCCAGCCGTTGGAGCGTTCCGCCTCACGTGCCATGTGCAGCAGGCCGGTGGCGCAGTTCAGGACCTCGGGGTCGACCTTCATCGGGCGTTCCTCCTCGCCCGTAAGGGGCGAATTCTGTTGGTCTGACCAACAATAATTGGCACGCCACCTTGGTCTGTCAAATCCATCCTTCAGCGGCAGGGTAGGGACTTAGGTGCCGCGCGTCGGCTCGATCCGGACACAAGACGCAGATCACATTACGCCTTCAGCACCGACAGCTTTCAACCCGGCTTCGGCGATTTTCGGGTCGCATGACGGTTGAAGGGCCGATCCGTGAGGCCATCATCTGTAGCCGCCGCCCAGGATCCTCACTCCGCATTGACAGGCTCCCTACTAGTTGGTAGGCTCTGTGTATGAACACGCAATCGACCAGAGCCGACGACATTCTCCGCTGTGCGCGCGCGCTCATCGCCAGGGGCGGCTACAACAGTTTCAGCTATGCCGATATTTCCAAGGTCGTCGGCATCCGTACCGCGAGCATACACCACCATTTCCCCAGCAAATCTGATCTGGTCCGCGTGCTCGTCGCGCAGTACCGGGAGGAGGCTTCGGCCGGACTGGCCCGGTTGGAACAGGCCATCCCCGATCCCCTGGACCAACTCCGCGCCTATCTCGGTTATTGGGAGCGGTGCTTCGCCGATATGGCCGCTCCATTCTGCGTCTGCGCGCTGCTCGCGGGCGAAACTCCGGTTCTGCCCGAAGAGGTCGCCGTGGAAGTACGAGGACATTTCCGCCGGCTCGCCGAATGGTTGACGGGAGTCTTCGAGCGCGGCGCTGCACAAGGCCGTCTTCGTCTGTCCGGAACCGCGAGGGCTGACGCGGAGATGTTCATGGCCACCACGCATGGCGCGATGCTGTCGGCCCGTGCCTATGGCGACGCTAAGGCCTTCGGCGCCATAACCCGTCCCCTGCTGGAGCGGATCGCCGCCTGAAAGCGGGGCCTTCCGCACGCAGTCAAGGCTTGGCCACGGAGCCTACCAATCAGTAGGTAGATTTTCTTCTCTTCGGTCCTGCCGGCTCTCACCGTCCCCGTTCCTCTGAACCTGAAAGGAAATCACCGATGTTCGGAATTTCTCCGATCGGCTGGGCTCATACGCTCGGCAGCCTGCCGGCCATCCCCGTGGCCGCCTATATGTTCGCCCGCCATGGCCGCATCGTGCCCCGCTCCATGCCGGGGGCCGTCTATTTCGCTTCCATGCTGATCGGTGCCTCGACGGTCTTTCTCGTCGCTCATCAGCCGGTCAGCTACGGCATCGGCGCCGTGACGATCCTGCTGTTGCTTGTGGGCTATGCGATCGGGTGGGGACCGGCGGCGGGGCGCGCGGCCCGCTACATCGAGACCGTCTGCCTCAGCGTAAGCGCCTTCCTGCTGATGGTGCCGACGGTCAGCGAAATCCTGCGCCGGGTTCCGGACGGCCACCCCCTGGTGACCGACTTGAAGTCGCCGCTGCTGCTGGGCGCCCAGGGCGCGCTTGCGGTCATTCTTGTCATCGGCCTGACCGCCCAGATCGTCCACTTGGCACGGCGCCGGCAATAGACCGTCTCCTCCGGCGGGAGCAACGGTTCAATCTTCCAGCGGCGGCAAACGGGAAACGAAACGACCCTTGACCCCCTGGGGCCATTGCTTGAACGGAACGATTCCGTCGGTGGTGGCGGCATAGGCACGCAGATAGGCGGTCAGCGTTTCCACCGTCATCTCGTCCGGGGCGAAGTCGCCCAGCACATAGCTCATCCGGGTGGCGGAGCGCACTGCGACGGCGCAAGGGCGCCGGCAGCTCATCAGGCAGCGCATCGGGCGCAGCCGCACCAGCGCCGCCAGATCCGGGGCGTCGGCCAGCGCCCGCTCCATCAGCGCCACCAGTTCCGCCCCCGGCCGTGGGGCCTCGGGCGGGTCTTCCGGACGGCGGCAGGTTTCACAGACGACAAGCTCGACGGTCATGCTCTGGCTTTCGGAGGTTTTCCGGTTCTCACCACCCGACAGCTAGAGCCCGGTTCGGAGACTGTCAACGCGCTTGCGGCTTGCCAAGCCGTGCGAAACTCCCGACCATGCGGACCACCACAGGCGACGGGCGGGAACGGCGGACGGGCATGAGCGCGAGGCAACGGATCGTCCGTGAACGCCGGCAATACAACCAGCTCGCCGCCGACCAGACGCTGGAGGACTACGCGCTCCGCTACACCGCGGAACGGGCGCGGCGCTGGAGCGCATGGCGGGTCGCCAACACGGCACTCGGCGCCATCTCCTTCCTGGCCTGCGAAGCCATCGGCGCCGCCGTCACCCTGACCTACGGCTTCGAGAACGCCATGGCCGCCATCTTGGCGGTGGCGCTGCTCAGCATCCTGGTCGGTCTGCCGATCACCTACCATGCCGCCAAGGCCGGGGTGGACATCGACCTGCTGGCCCGCGGGGCGGGCTTCGGCTATCTCGGCTCGACCATCACCTCGCTGGTCTACGCCTCCTTCACCTTCATCCTGTTCTCCATCGAGGCCAGCATCATGTCGGCCGGGCTGACCATGGTGCTGGGCATCCCGGCGTCGGTCGCCCATGTCATCAGTTCGCTGGCGGTGATCCCCATCGCCGTCTACGGCATCCGCTTCATCAGCCGCATGCAATGGGCGACGCAGCCGGTGTGGATCCTGCTGCAATGCGTGCCCTTCGCCTATTTCTTCCTGCTCGACCGCGAAACGCTGGCGCAATGGACCTCGCTGCCCGGCGTCTACGCCCCCAACGGTGAGTTGTCGCTGCTGCCCTTCGGCATGGCCGCCTCGGTCCTGCTGTCGCTTCTGCCGCAGATCGGCGAGCAGGTGGACTATCTGCGCTTTCTGCCCTCGCAGGCCCGCATCGGGCGCCTGCGCTGGTGGACGGCGATGCTGGCCGGCGGGCCGGGCTGGGTGCTGATCGGCAGCCTGAAGCTGGCGGCCGGATCGCTGCTGGCCTTCCTCGCCATCAAGCACGGGCTGCCGGTGGAGGACGCGGTGCAGCCCAACACCATGTACCATGTCGCGTTTCTCGACGTCTTCGGCTCCCCCGCCGCGGCGCTGGCGCTGACCGGCATCTTCGTCGTCGTCTGCCAGATGAAGATCAACGTCACCAACGCCTATGCCGGCTCCATCGCCTGGTCGAACTTCTTCTCCCGCCTGACCCGCAGCCACCCCGGCCGCGTCGTCTGGCTGGTGTTCAACGTGCTGCTCGCCCTGCTGCTGATGGAGATCGGCATCCTCGGCGTGATCGAGAGCATCCTCGGCCTCTACGCCAACGTCGCGGTCGGCTGGCTGGGGGCGGTCGCCGCCGATCTGGCGGTCAACAAGCCGCTGGGTTTCAGCCCGCCGGGGATCGAGTTCAAGCGCGCCCACCTCTACGACATCAATCCCGTGGGCACCGGTGCCATGGGGCTGTCGGTGCTGTGCTCCACCACCGCCTTCTTCGGGCTGCTGGGGCCGGTGGCGCAGGCGCTCGCCCCCTTCATCGGGCTGGTCGTCGCCTTCGCCGCCGCCCCGCTGATCGCCTGGAGGACCGGGGGCCGCTATTACCTCGCGCGCAAGTCCGACCGGCTGCCCGGCGATGGCGCAACCGTCCGCTGTTCGATCTGCGAGAATCAGTTCGAACGGCCGGACATGGCCTTCTGCCCGGCCTACGACGCGCCGATCTGCTCGCTCTGCTGCACGCTGGAGGCGCGCTGCCACGATCTGTGCAAGAAGGACAGCCGCTTCGCCGACCAGATCGCCCACAGCCTGCAACGGGTGCTGCCCAGGCGGATGGCGGCCGGCGTCCACACCCGCACCGGCCATTTCATCGGGGTGATGACGCTGTTCTCGCTGGTGTTGGGCGGGGTGCTGGTGGTCATCGACTTCCAGTATGCCAATGCCGACGCGGCGGAGCGGGCGGCGATCCATACCGCGCTGTTCACCGTCTTCGTCTGCCTGTTCATCCTGTCCGGCGTCGCCGCCTGGCTGCTGGTGCTGGCCCATGAGAGCCGCCGCAAGGCGGAGGAGGAGACCGCCCGCCAGACCGCCATGCTGATGGACGAGATCGCCGCCCACGAGCGCACCGACGCCGCCCTGCAAAAGGCCAAGGAGGTGGCGGAGGCCGCCAACGCCGCCAAGAGCCGCTACATCATCGGCGTCAGCCACGAAATCCGGGCACCGCTGAATGCCATCTCCGGCTATGCCCAGCTTCTGGAGAGCAACAGCACCCAGCGCCCGCAGGACGCCGTTCGCGTCATCCGCCGCAGTGCGGAGCATCTGTCGAACCTGATCGACGGGCTGCTCGACATCTCCAAGATCGAATCGGGCCTGCGCCGGCTCAGCCGCGACAAGGTACAGCTGATCGACTTCCTCGACCAGCTGGCCGACATGTTCCGCATCCAGGCCGCCGCCAAGGGTCTGGACTTCCGCTATGCCCGCGTCCCCCACCTGCCGGCCTGGGTCCACACCGACAGCAAGATCCTGCGCCAGATCCTGATCAACCTGCTGTCGAATGCGGTGAAATACACCGAGAGCGGCCATGTCGCCCTGACCGTCCGCTACCGCAGCCAGATCGCCGAGTTCGAGATCGCCGACAGCGGCATCGGCATCCGGGAGGAGGATCTCGACCGTGTCTTCGAACCCTTCGAGCGTGGGCGCGGTGCGGCGGTGCGGGCGGTGGCCGGCACCGGCCTCGGCCTGACCATCACGCGGGTGCTGACCCGGATCATGGGCGGCGACATTGCGCTGCGCAGCAAGGCGGGGGAGGGCAGCGTCTTCACCGTCCGCCTGCTGCTGTCGGAGGCGATGCACCGGCCGGGCGAGCAGGTGGAGCGCCGCGCCATCACCGGCTATGCCGGGCCGCAGATCACCATCCTGCTGGCTGACGACGACCGCGACCATCTGGCACTGATGACCGACATCCTGCGTCCGCTGGGCTTCGTGCTGTTCATCGCGTCGGACGCCACCACCTGCCTGGAGCTGGCGGCACAGTGCAAGCCCGACGTCGCCATGCTCGACATCTCCATGCCCGGCGAGAGCGGTTGGGACGTGGCGGAGGAGCTGCGCCGGCAGTTCGCCGACCGCATCCGCATCATCATGGTCTCCGCCAACGCTTACGAGGCGCAGGGGCCGGGCGACGGCCGGGCGCCGCACGATGCCTTCGTCGCCAAGCCGATCGAGATCCACGCGCTGCTCGACCGGTTGCAGGCGCTGACCGGGCTGGAATGGATCCACGCCCCGGAAAAACAGGCGGAACCGCTTGCCTCCGTGCCCGCGTCGGTCGATCAAGTAACGAAGCCGGTCGGAGCACCGGAGTCCGGTCTTCCTGAATCGGCACTGCGTCATCTCGACGACCTGCGCCAGCTCGGCCGGATCGGCTACATTCGGGGGATCGAAGCCAAGCTGCGCGAGATCGAGGCGGAGGATGCCGCCGCGACGCCATTCGTCGAGCGGCTGCGAACGCTGGTGCGCGCCTTCGACCTGAAAGGCTATATGCGTGCGGTGGAAGAGGCGGCGGCGCAATGCGACGCCGAACGGAAGGCAGAAGACGGGGCCGTGACGGGATGAAGCGCCGCGACATGATCCTGGTGGTGGACGACACCCCCGACACGCTGGGATTCCTGACGGAGGCCATCGAGCAGGCCGACCTGACCGTGCTGGTCGCCGTCGACGGCGAGAGTGCCCTGGACCTCGTCAGCCAGATCACCCCGGACCTGATCCTGATGGATGCGGTGATGCCCGGTCTGGACGGCTTCGAGACCTGCCGGCGGCTGAAGCAGCTCCCCCACCTGTCGCACATCCCCGTCATCTTCATGACCGGCCTCAGCGATACCGAACATGTGGTGAAGGGGCTGGAGGCCGGCGGCGTCGATTACGTCACCAAGCCCATCGTGGTGGACGAGCTGATCGCCCGCATCCGCGTCCATCTGACCAACGCCCGCGTCGCCTACGCCGCACGCGCGGCACTCGATGCCACCGGCCGCTTCCTGCTGGCGACCGACGGGGAGGGCCGGCTGCTGTGGTGTACCCCGCAGGCGGAGCGGCTGCTGGCCGGCCTGCGCCCGGAAGCGGCGTCGGCGCTGGCCGCCGGTCTGGCCGGGCTGCGCCGGACCTCCACCCCCGGCGGTGCGGGGGAGAGTTTCGCGCTGGATCTGCCGGACGGCAAGGGGATGCGGCGGCTGGAGTTCACCTATCTCAGCCCGGCCAACCCCGACGAATATCTGTTCCGCCTCAGCGAGCCGACCGCCGGCCGTCAGGAGGCGGTGCTGCGCGATGCTCTTGGCCTCACCGCGCGCGAGGCGGAGGTTCTGCTGTGGATCGCCAACGGCAAGCCCAACCGCGACATCGGCGAGATCCTCGGCATCAGTCCGCGCACGGTGAACAAGCACCTGGAGCAGGTCTTCACCAAGCTGGGCGTGGAAAACCGCGCCTCCGCCGCCGCGCTGGCGATCCGCACCCTGGCAGCAAAGGCGTAAGGGCGGCCCCTTAGAGTCTGGCTGGTGCTTATCGAAGCACCAGCCAGACTCTAAGCTTTTGGTTTTCCGTGTGATTCACGCTTCAAGCGATTCCGCTTGAAACGATCACACTCTAGCGCTGAGCCCGCTCGAAGGTCAGGCGGCGGCCGTCGTCCTCCTGCCTTGCGCGCAGATAGATGCCGTGACTCCGATGCTGGGCGATCGCCGTCTCGCCGAGGATCAGCACCTCATAGCCGAGCCCGTCCAGATGG
Source organism: Azospirillum lipoferum (assembly GCF_024170005.1). Lineage (GTDB taxonomy): Bacteria > Pseudomonadota > Alphaproteobacteria > Azospirillales > Azospirillaceae > Azospirillum > Azospirillum lipoferum. Next base: position 71,825 of record NZ_JALJXJ010000019.1, on the reverse strand, counting down.
GACAGCAGAGCCTCCTGCGCGTCACGGATGCCGGGCAGGTAGCTGACATCCCAAAGCTCGAACAGCACCGGAGGATAGCCGGACCGCGTCAGCGTCTCCGCCGCGCCCTTCAGGACCGGCAGCTCCATTCCCTCGACATCCAGCTTCAGCAGGCAAAGATCGTCGATGCCGAAATCGTCCAGCCGCACCATGCTGGCCTGTCCCATCCGCGCCTCGGGGCGGTCGGTATCCCAGACGATGCCCGATTCGCGGCGCACCCGCCGCACCTCCGGGTCGAGGCTGAGCGCACCCAGGTTGCAGTCGCTGGCATAATCGGGAATGGGAATCTCGATCACATCCATCCGCTCGCCCAGCGCCAGATTATGGACCAGAACGCAATCCAGCCCGTTGAGCGCCAACGAGCCGCAGATCAGATGGTAGAGCGGCCGCTGCACCTCGAAGCTGACGACCCGGTGGCTGTTCTGGAACGTCAGCGCCATCGGAATGGTGAAGGCGCCGACATTGGCCCCGCCATCCACGATGGTGCCCCCGGCCTTCTTCGTGTTGCTTTCCCAGATCCCGACAAGCGCCTTGGCGAACATCAGGGTCACCGGCTCCCATTGGCCGTCCCGGCGCAGGAAACGGGTGATGCCGTCATCCGTGTCGAACAGCAGAAACCGGCCCATCTTGGTCTCTACCACGGTGGCGTTCGGCAGCATTCGGAGAGCCCTCGCAATCGGAAGGCGTCAATATACCCGATGCTGCCCGTCCGTCATATGGCGATCGTCGGCTCCGCACCGCTCCGTCCGGCGACGATGTGGTTCATGATGCAGGTCATCACCGGCTCGCCGCGCTGGTTCAGCGTGGTGTAGGCCAGCCGCACGGTGCCGCGGCCGCCGCGGCGCGACGGGATCGTCTCCACCACCTCCACCCGGACGCGGATGGTGTCGCCGGGCCGCACCGGCCGCAGCCAGCGCAACTCGTCCATGCCCGACCCGCCCAGGCTGGTGCCGGTGATCAGCCCGGTGTCGCGGAACAGCCGGAAGGTCAGCGACAGCGTGTGGAAGCCGCTGGCGATCAACCCCTGGAACGGCCCGTCCGCCGCCGCCGCCGCGTCGATGTGGAAGGGCTGCGGGTCGAAGCGCAGGGCGAAATCCATGATCTGGCTCTCGGTCAGGGTCGCCCCCTCCGACTGGAACACGTCGCCGATGCGGAAATCCTCGAAATGGCGGCCGGACATCGTCTCGTTTTCCCTTCAGGTCGTCTTGTCGTTGCAGGCGAAGAGTAGCCTGCCGGGATCGTCCGTCAAAGGGCAGGGCGGCCTCCGGCCAGGGCATAGGTCCTACGGCGTAAACCTTTGGCGTAATTCGCATTCCGGTCGTGATCGGGCATGTTCCCGGTCGGATTCCAGGCTATCGACGGACGGATGTCACCACTCCCCGCGCACAGGACCTCCCAGGGCACCTCCCAAAGCACGTCGATGCTGTCGCCATTCCGTTGCATCGTGTTTTCGGTCGCCGGGCAAGCTCTGGCGCTGCCGGCGGAAGCCGTGCGGCGCTTCCTGCCGTTGCCGCGGCTGGACCGCCTGCCGACGGCACCGCTGCCGGTGGAAGGCGTGTTCCGCTATCAGGGGGAGGTGGTGCCGGTCCTGCGCCTGGATGTCCTGCTCGATCTCGTCCGGTTCGATCCCGGGGCCGGCGGATCGGCGCCGGGCCTCTATTCGCCGCTTCTCCTCGTCACGTGGCAGGGCCGGCCGGCGGCGCTGCTGGCCGATCAGGTCCATGGCGGCACGCTGGTCGATCCGAGGGAGCGCACGCCGTCCGATCCGTCGCTGAGCTTCAACGGCTGTGCCGCCGGCGCCTTTCCGGACCGGGTGACCGGCCGCGGCGGCAGCGTGACCCTGCTCGACCCCGACCGGCTGCTGAACGAGGCGGAGGGCCGGCTGCTCGACGCCTTTCGCGCGGTGGCGGAACGGCGGCTGGCGCAGTGGCAGGTCCCCGCCGATCCCGCTGATGCCGATATGGACGATGCGGCTCCTCAAGACACGGCAGCCGCCGGGGACGGCGGCGCATGATGTCCAGTTCCGCCGCGACGATCGAGGCGATCCGCCGCGACCCGCATTTCCCGCGCCTGAAGGCGATGGTGATCGATGCCACCGGCCTTGCCTATTACGCCGACAAGGATTCCGCCTTCGCCGAACGGATCAACCGCCGGCTGCCCTTCGGCCGCATCGCCACGGTCGCCGGCTATCTGGCGGCGCTGGAGGCGGAGGGACCGGGCGGCGCCGAATATCAGGGACTGATCAACGAGCTGGCGGTGGGGGAGACCTTCTTCTTCCGCTACATCGAACAGTTCGACGCGCTGCGTGCCGTCGCCATCCCCGAATGCCTGCGCCGCAACCAGTCGAGCCGCCTGCTGCGGATCTGGAGTGCCGGCTGCTCCATCGGGCCGGAGGCCTACACCCTCGAAATCCTGCTGAAGCAGCATTTCGCCGCCCAGTTGGAAGGCTGGCAGGTCCATATCCTCGGCACCGACATCAACGGCGCCTTCCTGGAGCAGGCGCGGCGCGGCGCCTATGGCGACTGGGCGGTGCGCGGCCTGTCGCCGGATACGCTGGAGGCCTGCTTCGACCGCGAGGACAAGCTGTGGTCGGTGAAGCCGAAATACCGGCAATGGACCAGCTTCATGCCCTTCAACCTCGTGGATGGGACGATTCCCTCATATCCGCACGGGATCGGGCATTTCGACATCATCCTGTGCCGCAACGTCATGATCTATTTCGACGAGGCGACGCGGCACCGGCTGCTGGGCGACCTGCACAAGGCACTGGCCGAGGGGGGATGGCTGGTGGTCGGCCATGCCGAGGCCGGTCCGCAGATGAACGAGCTGTTCATTCCGGTGTCGGTCCCCGGCGCCACGCTCTATCGCAAGCAACCCGACACGCCGGCAACGGCTGCGGTGAGCCGCAGTTCCACCGCCAGCCTCCTGCCGGTCGCACCGGCCACCGGGATCGCGTCGCGCCGCGCCGGCAAGCCTGCCGCGAAGCCCGCGACCGACACCACCCAGCCTGCGTCGGTCCCGCGCACCCGCAGGGCGGCCCCGGCGGCCCCGCCCGCGGACCCCACCCCGCCGGACACGGCCGAGACCAACGAGCGCTCCTCCGTGCTGGAAGCCTGTCTGGCGCGGGTGGAGGCGCAGCGGCTCGACCCCGCCGCCCACTATCACCTGGGGCTGGTGGAGGAGGAGCTTGGCGTCGGCGACCCGGTGGCGGCCTTCAAGCGCGCCTTGTATCTCGACCCGCGCTTCGTCCTGGCCGACTATCATCTGGCACTGGCCTATTGGCGGCGCGGCCGGCTGCTGCCGGCCCAGCGCCATTTCCGCAACGCGCGCGAGGCGCTGGAAAGCCGTCCCGACGGCGAGGCGGTGACGGAGGGCGGCGGCCTGACCGTGCAGGAACTGCGCGGTATGCTCGACCTCTGGCTGACCGGTGAGGAGGGCTGATGGACGAGACCCTTGCCGGCGCCGGTGCCGCGCCGCTCATCGCCGCCCTCGACAGCGCATCGCCCGACCGCGCCGCCGTCCGGGCATCCGCCCGAGTTTCCATAGACTGGGAGGCGGTGCGCGAGAAGCTGGCGCGCCGCACCGCCGACCTTGAGGCGACCTTCGCCGGCCGCGGCCCCTGGGCCGACGCCGTATTGGCCCGCCGGGCGGAGGAGCTGGCCGCGACGCCGCAGACCGGCGACCTGATCGACGGCGAGGCGGGCATCGGCACGCCCATGCTGGTCGCGCGCGGGGTGGAGACGCTCTATGGGCTGGAACTGCGCCATCTCGGCCATATCGTGCCGATGCCGCGGCTGGCCCGCGTGCCCGGGGCGCCGCCCGCCGTGCTGGGGGTGATCGCCGTCGCCGGCCGGGTGATGCGGCTGTTCGACCTCGACCGGCTGTGCAGCGGGCCCTCCCTGCGGGGGGCCGCCGGCAGCGCCGAAGCCGACCAGACCGGTTACGCCATCGTGCTGCGCACCGGTGCCGGCCGTCCGGCCGCCCTGCGCCTGCGCGAGGTGGAGCGGGTGGCCGACATCCGGGCGCCGGGCGCCGCAGCTCCGGCGGAGGCCGGCCCTCTGATCCGGGCGATCACCGCGGAGCGCATGGCGATCCTCGACATGACCGCCCTGCTCGACGCCGTGAAGACCTGAAGAACGACCGATCCAACTCAAGAGCCATCCGGGGCCGGAGCACAGGAATGAACATGAAAGTCGCCCACAAGCTGGTCCTGGGATTCGGCGTGGTCTGCGTCCTGACCGCCCTGCTGGCGCTCTACCAGATGTCGCGCTTTTCCGACGCGCTGTCGGTCATCATGGCAGTCTCGACCTACGACACCGAGGCCGCCGACATGGTGACCGAAGTCGGCAACCTTCAGGCGGAGCTGCGCAGCACGCGCGAGACGGCGCTGAACGCGGTGGCCATTGCCAATGCCGAAGGACGTGTCGCCGACATCCCGAACCTGCTGCTGCCGGTGCATCGTCATTACGACGAGGTTGGGATGAAGCTGCGCGACACGCTGGGCCGGCTGCGCGCGATGGTGGCGGATCGGTCCGCCAGCAGCGTGACCGACAACCGCCGCAAGGGCTGGGTGGAGCTGGACACCTCGGTGAACGAGATGAACCGCGCCATCGGTGCGGTGGGGGACGAGGCGCGGACCATCTACACCCTGCTGGAGCGCAACCAGATCGCCGACGCGCTGCAACGCCGCCAGCGGGTGGACGAGCTGCGCAAGGTGATGGAGCAGCGCATCGACGCCGCCCAGACCGCCATCGACCATCTGACCGCCGCCGGCCGCGACGACATCCGGGCAATCTACAACTCCGCCATCCAGTCCTCGGTCATCGCGCTGGTCGTCGTCTTCCTGATCGCGGTGGCGGTCGCCTATCTGATCGGCAGCTCCATCACCCGCCGCCTCGGCCGTGCCATCGACTTCGTCACCAGGATCGGCCACGGCGACCTGACGCAGGAGATCATGATCGCCGGCAAGGATGAACTCGCCATCCTGGGCCAGCATCTGAACGAGATGGCCGGCCGGCTGAAGTCGATGGCCCGCACCACGCGGGAGACGGCCGAGAGCGTCCATGCCGCCACCGCCCAGATCCGCGCCTCCACCCAGCAGCAGTCGGCCAGCGTCGCCGAACAGCTGGCGGCGGTGGAGCAGACCACGGCCACCCTGTCGGAGATCACCGAATCCGGCGCCCAGATCAACCGCCGCGCCCAGGACGTCGCCCATGGCGCCCAGACGGTGGCGGCCTCCAGCCATTCCGGCATGAAGGCGGTGGACGACACCATCCAGGCGATGGACGCCATCCGTGAACAGGCGGAGGCGGTGGCCGAGAACATCGTCATGCTGTCCGAGCGCACCCAGGCGATCGGCGAGATCATCGTGACGGTGAACGACATCGCCGAGCGCTGCCACCTGCTGGCGCTGAACGCCGCCATCGAGGCGGCGGCGGCCGGCGAGCATGGCCGCACCTTCTCCATCGTCGCCGGCGAGATCAAGAGCCTCGCCGACCAGTCGAAGGAGGCGACCGCCCAGGTCCGTTCCAACCTGTCGGAGATCCAGCACGGCATCAACGCGTCGGTCATGCTGACGGAGGAGGCGGTGAAGCGCGTCGCCGCCGGCAAGCGCCAGACCGACGCCACCCAGTCGACCATCCGCACCATGGCCGAGAACATCCAGGAGAGCGTGCTGGCCTTCCAGCAGATCGTCGCCGGCACCAACCAGCAGCAGATCGGTCTGGAGCAGGTGATCCAGGCGCTTCAGAACATCCGCGAAGCCAGCAGCCAGACCGCCGCCGGCACCCGCCAGCTGGAGGGTGCCGCCGCCAACCTGAACAACCTCGGCCAGGGTCTGGTCGAGGCGGTGCGGAATTATCAGGTGTGACGATGCGCCTCCGAAACCAGCGCTTTTCCCCCTCTCCCCCCCAACGCGAGCAAAGCTCGCGTTGCCGACAGGCGAAGCGAAGCTTCGCCGAAAGGCGGGGAGAGGGTCGGGGTGAGGGGGATGCACCGCGTGCCTTTCCCAAAATTCCTGCCACGCATCCCCCTCACCCTAACCCTCTCCCCGGGGGGGAGAGGGGACCTAGCCTCTCCGCGTCCAACTCCATCCGCTCGCGGAGCCCCTGATGGACATCCGCCAGCGCCTGCTCGCCGCCTTCGATCTGGAGCACAAGGACCATCTTTCCGCGATCCGCAACATGCTTCGCGAGGCGGAGGCGACGGGTGCCCCGCCGGACCTCGTCGACATCCACCGGCGTGCCCACAGCCTGAAGGGCGCCGCCCGCGCCGTCGACCTGCCGGAGGTGGAGGCGATCTCCCACCGGCTGGAGGCCGCCTTCATCGCCGTGCAGAAGGGCGAGATCGCGCTCGACCCCGCCACCGTCGGCGTGGTCCGCCGTTCGCTCGACGCCATCGAGGATCTGGTCGCCTGGTCGCTCCAGGGCGGTGGCGAGGTGGAGACGGCCGGTGTGCTTGCCGACCTCGATGCGCTGGCCGGCGACCGCAACGGCAGCCCGGCCCCCGCCCCGACAGTCCCGGTCCGCAACCCGGAGCGTCGCCCGGCGCGCCCGCGTGACCGCGCCACCGAGGCCGACACCGCCGCCCTGGTCCGCATCGCCGCACAAGGGCTGGAGCGCCTGTCGGAGACCGCTTCGGCCCTGCTGCCGGAGGTGGAGGCGCAGGCCGGTCTCGGCGAGCAACTTCGCGCGATGCGTCAGGAATGGCGGGCGCTGGACCGGGCATGGCGGCATCTGCGGGTGCAGATCGGTCGCGGTGCCTTGGGAGGGAAGGGGGCCAACGCGCTGGACGGCCGCGGTGCGCTGCCCGCCCTGATGGCGTTCGAGCGCCGCTTCCGCGCGCTCGGCGGCGCGCTTGACGGCGCGCACCGCAGCCACGACCGGCTGTTGTGGTCGATGCGGCGCTGGGGCGGCGGTTTCCAGCAGGACATGCGGCGCCTGCGCATGCTGCCGGCGGAAAACCAGCTGAGCGGCCTCGGCCGCATGGTCCGCGACATCAGCCGGGCCGAGGGCAAGGAGGTCGAGGTCGACGTCCGCGGGCTGGAGGTGGAGGCCGACCGCACCGTCCTGCAACGGCTGAAGGACCCGATCCTGCACATCGCCCGCAACGCCATCAGCCACGGCATCGAAACGCCGGCGGAGCGGCTGGCGCTGGGCAAGCGGCCGGCGGCGCGCGTCACCATCGCCGCCTCGGTGGAGGGCGCGCGCCTGCGCCTGCGCATCGAGGATGACGGCCGCGGGCTGGACCGCCCGGCCATCCTGCGCAAGGCGGCCGAGCGCGGCCTGATCGATGCCGACGAGCTGTCCTCGGCCGACGAGATGCCGCTGGAACGGCTGACCGAGTTCCTGTTCCACCCCGGCTTCTCCACCGCCTCCCACACCACCGAGCTGGCCGGGCGCGGCATGGGCCTCGCCATCGCCCGGCGGGAGGTGGAGCGGCTGCAGGGCAACCTGACCATCGCCGACCGCCCCGGCGGCGGCACCGCCGTCACCATCGAGGTGCCGCTCAGCCTGCTCAGCCAGCGGCTGGTCTTCGTCGCCGTGCAGGACCAGACCCTGGCGATCCCGTCCGCCGACGTGGTCCGGCTGCGCACCGCCAGTGCGGAGACGCTGTTCTCCGGCGTCGGCACGCCGATGCTCCGCATCGCGGAGGAGGAGGTCCCCGTCACCTCGCTGGCCGCCCTGCTGGGCATGGAGGCGCCGGTGGTGCCGTCCGCCGAGCGCGGGCTGTCGCTGGTCGTGGTGCGGGCGGCGGACCGGCGGCTGGCGCTGGCCGTCGACCGCTTCGTCGCCACGCGCGAGACGGTGGTGACGGCGGCGGAGGAGACCGGGCTCGATGCCGGCCGCTATCTCGGCACCGTGCTGATGGACGATGGCGGTCCGGCGCTGGTGCTGAACATTCCCGGCCTGATGCCGCTGCCCGGCAGCACCCTGCCGGCCCCGGCACGCCCGGCGGAAGAGGTTACCCCTGCCCGGGCGCATATCCTGGTCGTCGATGACAGCATCACCACCCGCACGCTGGAAAAGAGCATCCTCGAAGCCCATGGTTATCGGGTGACGCTCTGCGTCGACGGACGCGAGGCGCTGGAGCGCCTGTCGGAAGGGATGGAGGTTGGCCTGATCATCAGCGACGTCGAGATGCCCCGGATGGACGGCTTCGCCCTGTTGCAGGCGGTGAAGGCGGACAAGCGGCTGGCCGAGATCCCGGTGATCCTCGTCACCTCGCGCGCCAGCGACGAGGACCGCGAACGCGGCCTGCGCCTGGGCGCCGACGCCTACATCGTCAAGACGCGCTTCGACCAGAACGAGCTTCTGGCCGGCATCCGGCGGCTGCTGTGAGCGGAGCGGCGAACAGCGGCATCCCCACCACCGGAACCCGTCGCATCCGCGTGCTGGTGGTCGAGGACAGCCCCGTCATCCAGCAACTGCTGAGCCACGTCATCAGCGCCGACCCGCGGCTGGAGGTGGCGGGCATCGCCTCCACCGGCGAGCAGGCCCTGCGCATGATCGAGCGCATGGCTCCCGACGTGGTGTCGCTCGACATCCGCCTGCCGGGCATCGACGGCTTCGAGGTGACCAGCCGCATCATGCGGCAGAACCCGCTGCCGATCGTGGTGGTGGCGTCGGACGTGCGCGACCTCGACATCCCGATGCGGGCCTTGCAGGCCGGCGCGCTGGCGGTGGTGGAGAAGCCGGGCAGCATGGCGCGGGCCGACTACCAGACGGTGGCGCACCATCTCTGCACTCAGCTGGTCATCATGAGCCAGGTGAAGGTGATCCGCCACCGCATCTCCGCCCGCGGTGCCAAGCCGGCGGCGGGCGGCGGGGGCGAAACGCCGGCCCAGGACGGCCGGCTGCCGGCCGAGGCGGTGGCGGCCGACGGCCGGGTCCGGCGCTTCCGTGCGGTCGGGCTCGTCGCCTCCACCGGCGGGCCGGCAGCGCTGGCGAAGATTCTGAAGGACATGCCGGCCGACTTCCCGCTGCCGGTCTTCGTGGTCCAGCATATGGGTGCCCCCTTCATGGCCGGCTTCGCCAGCTGGCTCGGCACCGTCTCCGCCCTGCCGGTGCGGCTGGCGGAGGCGGGGCTGACGCCGCGGCCCGGCATGGTCTATGTCGCGCCGGGTGATCGGCACCTGCTGGCGGACGGCGCCACGCTGCGCCTGTCGGCCGACCCGCTGGTGTGCGGCCAGCGCCCCTCGGGCGAGGTGCTGTTCCAGTCGATGGCGCGCGCCTATGGCGCGTCCGGCATCGGCGTGCTGCTGACCGGCATGGGCGAGGACGGTGCCAGGGGGCTGGTGGAGATGCACCGGGCCGGCGCCTACACCATCGCCGAACACGCCTCCACGGCGGTGATCCACAGCATGCCCGGCACTGCGGTGCGGCTGGGCGGTGCGGTGGAGGAACTGCCGCTCGACCGGGTGGCCGGACGGCTGCTGCAACTGACCTCCGACGATAAGATGGCGTCATGAACGGACACCGCACCCTGGTTGTCATGGGTTCCCAGACGCAGGGCCTTCTGCTGAAGCTTCTGCTGGAGGAGCGCGGCGTGGAGACCGTCTGCGTCGAAGGCGTCGAGCCCGCCCTGGCCGAGATCGCCGCAACCCCCCGGGATCTGCTGATCGTCGAGGGCGAGCTTGCCGGCCCCGCCGGCCTGGCGGAACTGCGCGCCCGCAGCGACGCCGCCGTCATCGTGCTGGGCCGCGGCGCCGGGGAGCACGACCCCTCCGACCCCAAGGCGGTGGTGGAGTCCGCCTGCGCGCTGATGGAGCGGCGCAGCGCCCCGCCGACGACGGCGGAGATCTTCCGCCGCGCCCGCATCCTGATCGTCGACGACAGCGCGACCTACCGCGAGTTCCTGCGCGCCGAGCTGGAGCAGGAGGGCTGCACCGTCACCGCCGCCCGCAACGCCGACGAGGCGGTGGCGGCGCTGGCCGGCGGCGAGCTGGACTGCGTCATCCTCGACCTCGTGATGCCGGGCACCAGCGGCACCCAGCTTTGCGAAAGATTCGACCGGTTCCGGCGCCAGCGCGGCCTGTTCTTCCAAATCGTCATCCTGACCAGCCAGGATGACGAGGAGCAGCTGATGATAAGCCTGACCGCGGGGGCCGACGATTTCGTTGGAAAGGGACAGACGATGGATGTCCTGAAGATCAGATTGATGGCGCTTCTGCGCCGCAAATACTTCGTGGAGGATCATCTGATCCGGTCGCCGCGTCCTGCACCTTCCGCATAGGAGGGGAGTAGAGCCATCGTGCGATTTCGGAAGCCGTCTTGTCCGTTTATTCTCGGCGGGCTTTTCGAAACTGTCCGATGGTCCGACCGGTGCCGGTGCCGATTCCGTTGGCGATCAGCCTCCAGCCCATCCACGAGCCTCCGATCTCCAGAGACACCGACGTAAGAGACCCCGACGCGATGCCCCGATCTTCGGCCACCCCCATGTCCCCGACCGATCTGCGCTATCGCGAGTGCCTCGAGAATGCGCGGCGCGTCTGCGCGGCCGGAACGGTGCCGACCATGCTGGTGGTCGGCGGTCCGGAGATGGCCGCCGTCCGCTGCAACGAGGCCCTTGCCACCCTGCTGAACCATCCCCGCGCCGCCACCCGCGACGAGAGCGGTCCGACCCTGCTGCCCGGCGGCTGGCCCGCGGTGGTCGAGGCGCTGCGCCCGCTCTACGGGACGGGAACTGCAGAGGGCCCGGCCGCGCCGGCCGACGGTGTGACGATTCATCTGCCGACCGATCCGCCGCTGAGCCTGCGCGCCGTCCCGCTGCTGGTCGACGGCCGGGTGATCGGGGTGCTGGCGACGGCGACGCTGGACGGTGCCATCGCCCGGCTGGCGGAAACCATGCGGGCGGAGGTGGCGCGCACAACCGCGGCACGGTCCCGCTTCCTCGCCTCGGCCAGCCACGATCTGCGCCAGCCCTTCCAGGCGATGCGTCTGTTCCTTGACGCGCTGACCAACCAGGTGGAGGGCAATGCCCGGGCGACCCGCACCGCCGGCATGCTGGCCAACGCGATGACGGCGGGCGAGCAGCTGCTGAACGCCCTGCTCGACATCTCCACCCTGGATGCCGGCACGGTGGAGGCCGACATGCAGGCGGTGTCGCTCGACACGCTGCTGCAATCGCTGGCCGACGAATTCCGTCCGCAGGCGGAGGAGAAGGGCCTGCGCCTGCGCGTCCATCTGCCCTGCCGGGCGGTAACCCGCAGCGATCCGGTCCTGCTCGGCCGCATCATCCGCAACCTGCTGGCCAACGCCATCCGCTACACCCAGCGCGGCGGCATCCTGCTGGGCCTGCGCAAGCGTGACGGCCAGTGGCGGATCGAGGTGTGGGACACCGGTTTCGGCATTCCCCAGGACAAGCTGGACGTCATCTTCGACGAGTTCCACCAGCTGACCAACCCGGCCCGCGACCCCACGCGCGGCCTCGGCCTCGGCCTCGCCATCGTGCGGCGCCTGTCGGTCCTGCTGCATGCCCCGGTCGACGTACAGTCGCGCTCCGGCCGCGGTTCGGTCTTTGCCGTCACCGTCGGCCGGCTGGAGGGGGAGGCAGCGCCCGCCGACACCCCGGCTGCCGTGGCGCCGGTCGGCCATGGCGCTGCCAGCCTGCCGCTGGACGGCATGCGCATCCTGGTGGTGGACGACGACAGCATGGTGCTGTCCGGCCTGCTGCTGACCCTGGAAAGCTGGGGCTGCGCCTTCGTCTCGGCCTCCAACATGCGCGAGGTGTTCGCCGCGGTGGATGGCTTGGAAGGACCGCCCGACGCCATCCTGACCGACCTGCGCCTGCCGGGGAAGGTCTCCGGCTTCGACGTGATCGACCGCGTGCGCAAGCTGTTCAAGACCGATATCCCGGCGGTGGTCCTGACCGGCGAGACCGCGCCGGAATCCCTCTTGGAAGGCCAGCGCCGCGGCTGCGCCTTCCTGCACAAGCCGCTCCACCCCGGCGAGTTGCGCCGGGTTCTGGAAGAGGTGCGGCGGGGCGGAACGGCGGGCCGTTAATCCCGCGGCGGGCTCTGCAGATACAGCACCAGCAGCCGCACGAGGCTTTCCAGCGCGTCGGCATGGATGCGTTCGTAGCCGTGCGAGGCGTCGATGCCGAAGCAGACCAGCGCCGTGCGGATGTCGTTGCCGGCCTCGATGGCCGACGCGCTATCGCAGCGGTAATAGCGGAAGACGTCGCGCTGGTGCGGGATATTCTGTGCCTGGCACAGCGCGATCAGCGAATGGGTCAGCGCCATGTCGAAGGGGCCGGTGCTGTCGGCCATGGCGATGGTGACGCCGTATTCGCTGCTGTTCTGGCCGGGGGCGGTGGTGCCGTTGTCGATGGTCACCATCTCCGCCACGTCCTGATGCAGGATGGATGACGCGCCGGACCCGACCTCCTCGGAGATCGTGAACAGCAGGTGGCAGTCCACCGGCAGGGCGGCCCCGGCATCGACCACCGCCTTCGCCGCGCCCAGCATCACCGCCACCCCGGCCTTGTCGTCGAGATGGCGGGAGACGATGAAGCCGTTTTCCAGGAATTCCGGCTGCGGGTCGATGGCGACGATGTCACCGATGTTGAAGCCGCGTTCCTCCAGGTCCCGCCGGTTGGCGACCGGGGCGTCGACGCGCAGTTCCACCTGCTGCCAGGTGACCGGCTGGCTGTCGACCTCCTTGTTGAAGGTGTGGCCCGACGCCTTGAGCGGCAGGATGGTGCCGCGCCAGGGGCCGCGGTCGGTCAGCACGGTGCAGCGCGCGCCCTCGGCGAAACGCGACGACCAGTGGCCGATCGGCACCAGCTCCATCCGGCCATTGTCCTTCAGCATCTTCACCTGGGCGCCCAGCGTGTCGACATGGGCGACCAGCGCCCGGTCGGGACTGGCCCGCACCCCCTTCAGGTCGGCGCGGATGGCGCCGCGCCGCGTCAGCTCATAGGGGATGCCCATCCGCTCCAGCTCGGCACAGCACAGCCGCACCACGTCGGCGGTATAGCCGGTCGGGCTCGGGGTGGTCAGCAGCCGGTAGAGGATGTCGGTGACATAGCCCATGTCGATGGGCAGCGGCACGGCCATGGTTTGATTTTCCTCCTGCTGGGGAGGGTGGCGTGGCGGGTGCCCGCCTCACGGCACCCCCCGCGTCTGCGGAAACAGCAGATCGACGAAACGTTCCGCCGTCGGCTGCGGTTCGTGGTTGGCGAGGCCCGGCCGCTCGTTCGCTTCGATGAAGACGTAGCCCGGCCGGTCGGGCGCCTCGACCAGCAGGTCGAAGCCGACCACCGGAATGTCCAGGGCACGGGCGGCGACCGTCGCCACCTCCACCAGTTCCGGGTGCAGGCTGTCGGTCACATCGTGGATCGTCCCGCCGGTGTGCAGGTTCGCCGTCTTGCGCACCGGCAGCACCTCGCCCGCCGCCAGCACGTCGTCCAGCGTCCTGCCGGCGGCGGCGAGGCAGCGGTCGGTCTCGGCGTCCAGCGGGATGTGGCTTTCCCCGCCGGTGGCGGCGGCGCGGCGGCGGCTCTGCGCCTCGATCAGTTCGCGCACCGTGTGGCTGCCGTCACCGGTGACCTCGGCCGGCCGGCGCACCGCGGCGGCCACCACCTTCTTGTCGATGACGATGATGCGCAGATCCTGTCCTTCGCAGAACTGCTCCAGCAGCACCGTGTCGCAATGCTGGCGGGCTGCCGCGATGGCACGCTCCATCGTCTCGGCGTCCCGCACGTCCACGGTGATCCCGCGCCCCTGCTCGCCGCGCGCCGGCTTCACCACGATGCGGCCATGCGTCGCCAGGAAGGCGGCATTCTCCTCCGGCTCCCCCGCCACCGCCTGGGCCGGAACCTTCAGGCTGGCCCGCTCCAGCACGCGGCGGGTCACCGCCTTGTCGTCGCAGCGGCTCATCGCGACGGCGCTGGTCAGTTCGCTCAGCGATTCCCGGCACACGACGCTGCGCCCGCCCCAGGTCAGGGAGAAATAGCCGGCCTCGGCGTCCAGCACATCGACGCCGATGCCGCGCCGCCGCGCCTCGTTGACGATGATAGTGGCATAGGGGTTCAACTGCTCGCCCGGTTGCGGGCCGGTGAACAGCCGTTCGTTGATCGGGTTTTTTGTCTTCAGCGCGAAGGCGGGGATGCGGCGGAAATTCAGCTTCTCGTAAAGCCCGATCGCGGTCTCGTTGTCGTGCAGCACCGACAGGTCGAGGAAGGCACGGCCGCGCGCCTGGACATGCTCGGCCACGGTACGGACCAGCGTCTCGCCGATCCCCGGAAAGGATGCCTGCGGATCGACCGCCAGGCACCAAAGCGAGCTGCCATTCTCCGGATCGCCGAAGGCATGGGCATGGTCCACCGCCGTCACCGCCCCGATCACCTCGCCGGTGGCATTGTCGCAGGCGACGAAATGGGTCAGCACCCGGCTGTTGCGCGCCGCCACCAGGAAGGAGGCGGAGACCGGCACCATCCGCCGTCGGGCATAGATGCGCTGCACCCCCTCGGCATCCTCGCGCGTGCGCAGCCGGCGGACGCTGTAGCCCTTCGGCCGGCGCCGCGACGCCCGGTAGTCGGTCAGCCACAGGCGGAAGGTGTGGGACGGGTCGAGGAACAGCTCCTGCGGCGCGCGCGACAGGGCGACATGCGGGTCCTGGAGATAGAAGACGATGTCGCGGGTGCCGGGCGCCTCCTGCCGCAGAGTCTCGATCATGCGGTCGAGATCGTCGAAGGTGTGGGCGAAGATCAGCCGGCCCCAGCCGCAATCCACCACCACGTCGGCGCGCGGTGCGTCGGCGTCATTCTCTCCCGCCGGCGGACGGCCGGCGTAGCGGCGGGTGTGGCGCAGGGTGGCGCTGGCGGCGCGTTCCAGCCGGTGCGGTTTCACGCGGGCGTAGCTCATGGGATTCCCCTGGTCGTCGGATGCGGCTCCATGCATCGGCAACATTCGGGGACACGGATCGGTCCCGCGCCCGAATGCCCCGGCGGAGCGTCTGTCGTTTTGAGGTGCCTGCTTACAGGCCCTGCTCCTGGAACCAGAATTCCAGCAGAGCCACCTGCCACAGCTTCGACCCGCGCAGCGGCGTGATGTGGCGTTCCGGATCGGCCAGCAGCCGGTCGAGATACTCGCGCCGGAACAGGCTGCGCTCGCGCGCCGCCGGGGCGTTCAGCACGTCGCGCACCCGTTCCAGGAAGGGGCCGCGCAGATATTTCAGCGCCGGCACCGGGAAATAGCCCTTCGGCCGGTCGATCACCGCCGCCGGAACCACCCGCCGTGCCGCTTCCTTCAGCACATATTTGCCGCCGTCCGGCAGCTTCATCTCCGCCGGGATGCGGGCGGCCAGTTCCACCAGCTCGTAATCGAGGAAAGGCACGCGCGCTTCCAGTCCGGCGGCCATGGTCATGTTGTCGACCCGCTTCACCGGATCGTCGACCAGCATCACCGTGGTGTCGAGCCGCAGGGCCTTGTCCACCGGCCGTTCCACGCCCGGCAGGGCGAACTGCCGTTCCAGCCAGCGGCGGGAATGGTCCTCGCTGACGAATCTCGGGTCGAGCGCTTCGGCCATTTCGGCATGGTCGCGGTCGAAGAAGACGCGGGCGTAATCGCCGACGGCGTCACGGCTCTCCAGCAGCGGCGGATACCAGTGATAGCCGCCGAACACCTCGTCGGCGCCCTGGCCCGACTGCACCACCTTCACCTGCTTCGCCACCTCCTGCGACAGCAGGAAGAAGCCGATGTTGTCGTGGCTGACCATCGGCTCCGACATGGCGCGGACGCAGTCGGTCAGTTCCGGCAGGGCGCGGGCGGAGTCGACGAAGATGCGGTGGTGGTCGGTGCCGAAATGCCTGGCGACGATGTCGGAATACTGGAACTCGTCGCCGCGCTCGTCCCCCACCGTCTCGAAGCCGATGGAGAAGGTCTTCAGTCCGCTCTGCCCGTTCTCGGCCAGCAGCGCGGTGATGAGGGAGCTGTCCAGCCCGCCCGACAGCAGCACGCCCACCGGTACGTCGGCGACCAGCCGGCGGCGCACCGCGCGGGTCAGCGTCTCCAGCACCAGCTCGCGCCAGTCGCCGAAGTCACGCCCCTCGTCGCCGGCCTGCGGCCCGAAGCTCAGCGACCAGTATGTGTGCTCGCGCCGTGTCCCGTCCGGCTCCACCACCAGCACTGTGGCGGGCGGCAGCTTCCGCACGCCCTTCAAAATCGTATAGGGCGCCGGGACGACGGCGTGGAAGCTCATGTAATGGTGCAGGGCCACCGGATCGACATCGGTGTCGATCCCGCCTGACGCGACCAATGCCGGCAGGGACGAGGCGAAGCGCAGGCCGCCCGGGATGTCGGCCAGATACAGCGGCTTGATGCCCAGCCGGTCGCGGCCCAGCACGACCCGGCCGCTGTCGCGCTCGTGGATGGCGAAGGCGAACATGCCGTTCATGCGCTTGACGAAGTCCGGACCCCAGGCGTGATAGGCCTTGATCAGGACCTCGGTGTCGCCGTCGGAGAAGAACCGGTAGCCGAGCCCGATAAGCTCCTCGCGCAGTTCCCGGTGGTTGTAGATGCAGCCGTTGAAGACGATGGCGAGGCCCAGCGCGGAATCCAGCATCGGCTGCTGCGACGCCTCGCTGAGGTCGATGATCTTCAGCCGGCGATGGCCGAAGGCGACGCGCCCATGGGCGAACAGGCCGTGCCCGTCCGGCCCGCGCGGCGCGAGAGTGTCGCACATGGCCTGGACGGCGGCCGTGCTCGCCGCCTCGCCGGATCTGAAACGAATCTCACCACTCACTCCGCACATCGGCTGTCGAGCCTCCTCGTTGGTTCAGGACGAAGGAGCGCGCTCGACCCGCAAAAAGGGCCAAACTGCACCACCACTACCCGCGTGGACCAACGCTTGGCAGGGCTCAAGGTTCCCTGTGCAGGGCTCTCCTCAGAGCCCGAAGAACCCCCGCAGCCGGGTCAGCAGCGCCTGCGGTTCCACCGGCGGCGGCAGGGCGGCGCCCTGCTGCCGGGTGGTTTCGGCGGTGTTCCGGCTCTGGCGCTCGGCCATCAGTTCCGCCAGCCGCTCCGCCAGTTCCGGCCGGCGGCGCAGCACTGGATCCAGGTGGTTGCGGGCCAGTTCGAACACCACGGCGTCGGTGCAGGCGACGACCGACGCGCTGCGCGGCTGCCCGGTCAGCAGCGACATCTCGCCGAACAGGTCGCCCGGCCGCAGCCGGGTCAGATGCAGCAGGCCCAGACGCTGTCCATCCCCGGCCTCGGCCGGGGCGGCGATCTGCACGTCGAACACGCCCTCGGCGATGACGAACAGCGACTCTCCGGCCTCGCCCTGGCGGACGGCGGCGGAGCCGGCCGGCACATGGATCTGCCGCATCGCCAGGGCCAGCGCGTCCACCTCGTCGTCGTCGAAGGCGTCGAACAGGTCGGTCTGGCGCAGCAGGCCGCGGCGCAGCGTATCGGTATCGGGCAAGGCCGGCTGGCGCCGGTGGAATTCCTGCTTGGGACGGGCCGGTTCGATCCCGGCGCGGGCGAGGTTGCCCAGCACCGCGGTCAGCACGGCGTCGCGCACCTGGGACAGCCGGGCGCCGTCGTCGGCCCAGAAGCGCGCCGTATAGGAAATGCCGTTGGGCGTCACCGCGTCGACGAGCACGTCGGGCCGCGGGGTGGGCAGCACGCCGTCCGCGCACAGCATGGCCGACAGCAGGATGCGCTTGGCCCGTTCCACCGGCACCTCCTGGTCCAGCAGGATCGGCACGGTGGCGCGGAAGGACGGGTTGGGGCGG
The DNA here is from genome assembly GCF_024170005.1 of Azospirillum lipoferum. Classification (GTDB taxonomy): domain Bacteria; phylum Pseudomonadota; class Alphaproteobacteria; order Azospirillales; family Azospirillaceae; genus Azospirillum; species Azospirillum lipoferum. Next base: position 54,047 of record NZ_JALJXJ010000019.1, on the reverse strand, counting down.
CTGTAATTGACGAAGCGGCTGCCGGCGACGATGCCGTTCGGCACGACGATGGCGGTGCCGTCGCTGGCGATCAGCCGGGTGGCCCGCCAGTTGATCTCGTCCACCCGCCCGGCCACGCCGGGCGACAGCTCCAGCCAGTCGCCCAGCCGGTAGGGATGTTCGATGTTCAGCGCGATGCCGGCGAAGATGTCGGCGATCATGTTGCGCAGCGCGAAGCCCAGCACGGCGATGGCGACACCGGAGGTCGCCAGCAGCCCCGTCACCGGCTGTTCCAGCACGAAGGCCAGGATCGCCAGCAGGGCGACGCCATAGACGAAGAAGCGCAGCAGGTCGGCCAGCAGCCGCGGGATGCGCGGCGGCCGCGGCGTGCCGTCAGGGTTGAGGCCGCCGTTACCGGCCGCCAGCAGGTCGACCAGCCGCGCCCCGCCCCAGGCGGCGACCAGCCAGGCCGCCGACGCGGCGGCGATGTCGAAGCCGCCGCTCAGCACCGGGCCGACAAGCGGCTCCAGATGGCCGTGCAGCCAGGGCTTCGCGGCGACCAGCGCCGCCAGAAGGGCCAGGACCAGGGCAGGGGCGGACAAACGCCGCAAGGCGGTCATCGACGGGGGTCTCCTCGGCGGCCGGACATGGGGGACATGGGGGACCGGGCGAGGGCGACGATGGCACGAGCAAGCGCCATCCCGTCAAGCAGTCAATTGAAACCACCCAATCACATCAGGGGCTTGCCTCTTCAGAGGCTCGCTGGTTGTGTCGTCGCCGGCGGATAGCCCAGGACGAATCCGCGGATCACCGGGTCGGTCCCGGCGACCGTGCCGGCGAAGACATAGGCGCGGCACAACACCGCCAGTGCGGTTTCGGCATCGCCGCTCTTGCGCCGGAACGCCGCACCGTCCCGCAAATCCGCGAACTCCCCCTGCCAGAAGGACGGGTCGTCCAGCGGGCCGAAATTCATCGCCCAGAAACCGAAGGACCGTCCCGGACGTTCCCATCGGCCCAGCACCGCCATGTTGCAATGGCGCTCGTCATGGGAAATACGGTCGAATAATTTATTCACGACATCCGGTTCCCCTTCCAGGACCTGAAGGAAGGTGCCCTCATGTTCGACAAGGAAACCGGTGACGCCCAGGCGCCGATTGTTTGCGGAGCTTCGTACACAAATGTCCGCCAGTGCCGAAAACGGCAGCAGGGACACTGCATCACTGCGATAGAGCAAAGTCAGCATTGGCTTCCTCCCTCTTTCATTATGAAAGTGGTGCCAAAGCCGTAGCGTGATAACCCTTTCTTTCGTCGAAGCGATGCCGCACCCACCGGACATAGTCCGATCGGACGGGTGCTAACGGCATATGCGGAAGGCGCCCATGTCCAGGTGGAAGTGGTTGCGGTGCGCCTCGTTGTAGTCCGGCCCCAGCACCACGTCGAAGAAGCGGCAGGCGCCGTCGCGCACATCCCGCAGGAAGGCCGCCATCCGCCTGTCTGCCTTCGCCTCCCAGCCGTTCAGCACGCCGATCCGCGTGCCGTCGGCCAGCAGGAAGGCGGCGAGGTCGATGGCGTTGGCGGTCGCATGCTCGCTGCGCCGCCCCTCCGTCCGGCCATAGACGTTGCGGCAGGCATAGGTGCCGAGATGCTCGACCCGCACCACCTTCTGCCCGAAATGGCGCTGCGCCGCCGGTTGCAGGGCGTTCGCCTCGAACAGGGTCCAGGCGGCGGCCAGCCCGCAGGTGGCGATGAAGCCGCTGCTGAAGGAGACGTCCGACCGCACCACCCGCACCACGCCGTGCAGCGCGCAGTTCTCGTCCGACGGGCGGTCGGGCAGGGGGGTGAAGCGCAAGCCCGTTTCGCCCAGCGCCGCCCGGCACTGGTCCGGATCACGGGTCAGCCGCGCCAGCTTGAAGCCGGTCAGCCAGTCCGGCTCCGCCCGCAGGTCGAGCCGTGCCCACGGGTCGAAGTGCTGCGGCACGGCGATCAGCCCGGCCCACACCCCCGCCGCGGCCCCGGCCAGCGCCAGCCACCGCAGCAGCCTCGCCATCGCGAAACTCTAGCGGTCGAGCAGGCCGTGCCGCCGGTGCCAGTCCTCCAGCGATTCCTCCGGATAGCGGGCGAAATGCACCTCGTTCGGCCCGTCCGGCACCTCCACCCACGGCGCCTTGAAGTCCAGCATGATGTGGACACGCTCCGGTGGGGTGGGCAGCGGCGTATCGATCGCCGAGGCGAAGGGATGGACCAACTCCGGCCAAGCCGGATCCTCCGCCCACAGAGCCGTACCGCAATGCTTGCAGAAATGCCGGTGCGACGGGCCGGGGTGGGTCCGGCCGGGATGGTCGGGGTCCTCGATGGGCGCCCGCCACATCGCCACCGCCTCGCGTCCCTCGACCTCCAGCGTATCGGCATCGCCGCCCAGATTGATGGCGTATCCGCCGCCGCCGGCGCTCTTGCGGCAGATGGTGCAGTAGCAGCGCATGTAGGGCACCGGCGTCGGCGAATTCAGCGTAAAGCGGACGGCGCCGCAGCGACAGGAACCGGAAAGCTTCATGGCAAGTGGCTCCGCGAATCGATGCCCTCTCCCAAGGCGGATCGAGGATCCGCTGAAAGCCCCGGGAGGGCGAGGGGACCCGCCGAAGGTGGGGAGGATGAGGGAGAATCCAAGACTGGAACGAACCGCGTGGTCTTCGGATCGCCCTTTACCCTCCCCCTCCCGCGGGCCTCGAAATCACTCGCAAGCGTCGCGACGGCCGGCAAGCCCGACGGTCGCTGCAAAACCGGACATCGGCGATGTCCATCCGGCCGATGGAACGACCGCCTGACGGGCGGGTACATCCGCCGCGTCGTTTCACCTTCCTCCCGCAACCCGCGGAAGGGTCACAAACAAACCCCTCTGCCGGAGAGCGTGGGCGCTCTCCGGATCACCCCATGATGTTCTCGTCCGCCATGCGGCGCGGCATGTCGGTTTGATGCTGGCGGTCCTGCTTCGGTGCCTTGGTGACGCTGAAGCCGATTCCCGACAGCAGAAGGACGCCCAACGAGGCGACGGTGACGATGTTGCAAAGCATAGCGACAGACCCTTTCCCTAACCTCTTTCGGCCGTCCGGTTTCACGGGCGGCCAGACCCTTATTGTGTGGTCTCCCGGACGATAGACGCCGGGAGCCATTTCTTTCTTCCGTAAGCCGGGCCGGGATGAGGAAAAATATTCGTCCGTGATCCGAACTGTATTTACTTCCAGCATCTTGCCAGCGCAGGCTGTGCGGAGCGGTCAGATAGTCCCGCAGGTGCGAACTGGCAATGGAAGCCGGCGACATATCCGCGCAGCTCTGGTTAACGAAATTGTCATGTCACGGCTTGGGAGCAGGCGGGACGCCCCTACGCCGCGTCGCTGCCCGCCGGCGAACCCTCTGAACCGGCATCGGTTTCCGCCGATCGCAGGCTGACCGTCACCTTCAGCCCCGTGCCGCCGGCCCCCGCGTCCAGCCGCACCGACGCCCCCAGCCGGTCGGCCAGGGCGCGGACGATGGCCAGCCCCAACCCGCTGCCGGTGCGCGGCGGCTCGCCCGGACGGTCCAGCCGGTAGAAGCGTTCGAACACCCGCCCGCGCTCGGCCTCGGGGATGCCGGGGCCGTCGTCTTCGACCTCCATCACCGGTCCCTCCATCACCGGTCCCGTTCCCGGCCCGGCTCCGACCCGCACCGTCACCGTGCCGCCCGGCCGGTTGTAGCGGATGGCGTTGTCCAGCAGGTTGCCCAGCAATTCGCCGACCAGCACCGGGTTCCCGGCGACCCGCAAGGCGGTTCCGTCCTCCGGACCCTCGAAGCGCACCTCGACGTCCTGGCTCAGCGCAGCCGGCACCTGCTCGGCGGCGACCTCCATCGCCACCTGCATCAGGTCGGTCACCTCGGGGGCTGCCGGCGTCACCGGCGCGTCCTCGTCGGCGCGGGCCAGCGCCAGCAGCTGGACCAGCAGCCGCTCCAGCCGCTTCACCGCGCCTTCCACGTCGTCCAGCGCCGCCCGCCCCTCGGCGCTGTCGGTGCCGTAGCGGCGCAGCAGGGCCAGATGGGTGCGCAGCACCGCCAGCGGCGTGCGCAGCTGGTGCGAGGCGTCGGCGGTGAAGCGGCGCATGGTGCCGATGGACTGGTCCAGCCGGGCCAGCAGCCCGTTGATGGCGACCACCAGCGGCAGCACCTCCGCCGGCACCACCGCCAGCGGCAGCGGCACCAGTGACAACCCGCCGCGGGCCGAGCGGCTGTCGATCACCCGCCGCATCCGGCCGAGCGGCGCCAGCCCGCGCCCGACCGCCCCCCACACCAGCAGCCCGCTGCCGCCGACCAGCGCCACCTCCAGCAGGGTCAGCCACAGCAGCAGGTTGACCTCCAGCGCGCGGCGCCCCTCGGTCGTCTCCGCCACCTGGACCAGCACCGGATGCGGCACGCCGTAGAGTCGGCGGACCTGCGCCGCCACCCGCACCGGATGGCCGTGATAGGTGGCGTCGCGGAACACCGTGACGTTGGTCGGCATTGCCGCGATGTCCGGCAGCGGCAGGTCGAGATAGCCGGTGATCACCCCGCCCTCATGGGCGACGTTGTAATAGATGTTGTCGCGCGCCTGGCTCTCCAGCATGCCGAAGGCGACGGCCGGCAGATCGACCGTCACCTCGCCGTCGCCGTCGCCCACCGCCAGCCTTTCGGCGATGGCCAGCGTCGAGCCGGCGAGCAGCCGGTCGTGAGTGGACTGGACGAAGCCATGGATCAGCGCCGCCCCGCCGACGCCCAGCCCGACCGCCAGCGCCGCCAGCGGCACCAGCAGCCGGGTCAGCAGCCGTCGGCGCAGCGACGGCACCCGCTCCGCCCGGCCCCCCGAAAATCCGCCGGCAAAGGCCGCCATCAGGCGCCTTCCATCAGGTAGCCCAGCCCGCGGATGGTGCGGATCTGCGGCCCGTCCGGCTCCAGCTTCTTGCGCAGCCGGGCGACATAAAGCTCGATGGCGTTCGGCGCCACCGGCTCGTCGAAGCCGAACACCTCGCCGGCCAGCCGGTCCTTCGGCACCACCTTGCCGGCCCTTGTGATCAGCCCCTCCAGCACCGCCAGCTCGCGCTTGCGCAAATCCAGCACCCGGCCGTTCAGCGTCACCGTCGCGGTGGAGCGGTCGTAGCGCAGCCCACCGCACGCCAGCTCCGGCACCGGCGTGCCCTGGCCGCGGCGCATCAGCGCCCGCACCCGCGCCTCGAACTCCGCCGGGTCGAAGGGCTTCAGCAGGTAATCGTCGGCCCCCGAATCCAGCCCCTTCACCCGGTCGGCCACCGCCTCCCGCGCGGTCAGGATCATCACCGGCACGGTGGAGCCGCGGCGGCGGATGCGCGTCAGCACCTCGAAGCCCGACAGGTCGGGCAATCCCAGGTCCAGCACCACCAGCCCATAGGGCTCAGCCCGCTCCAGCCGCACCGCCTCCTCGCCCGACGCGACATGGTCGACGGCATAGCCGGCCAGCTTCAGCGCCCCCGTCACCCCACGCGCCAACGCTGCATCGTCCTCCACGATCAGGATGCGCAAGGGAGCCGCCTATCGTCCGAATGGGCCATCATCCGATCGCACCTGTTCCGTTCCACCAACAATTTTCGCACGCGACAGATTGGCGACAGGTTGATTGCCTATAGTCACGGCAAATCCGCTTGTAAGCCCAACCAACCCGGCCCGCAACGGCGCCGTGGAAACCAACCGCAGGAGAGGAAGAGATGCGCACCAAACTGGCCCTTCTGGTCGCGACCGCCCTGAGCGTTACAGTGACCGTCGCCGTGCCCGCCTTCACCGCCGGCACCGCCCAGGCGCAGTCGGTTCCCGCCGGCTACGACCCCGCCTATGCCAAGATCATCGAGGCGGCGAACCAGGAAGGCGCGCTCAGCATCTATTCCGCCACCGACGCGGCGGCCGTGTCGGAACTGCTGAAGGGGTTCGAGGCGCTCTATCCCAAGATCAAGCTGGAATACGCCGACCAGAACTCCACCGAGATGTACAACCGCTTCATCAGCGAGGCGGCGGCCAACACCGGCACCACCGACCTGATGTGGTCGTCGGCGATGGACCTGCAGATGAAGCTGGTCAATGACGGCTACGCCCAGTCCTATACCTCGCCGGAATCGAAGAGCATTCCCGACTGGGCCAACTATAAGAACGAGGCCTTCGGCACCACCGCCGAGCCGATCGTCTTCGCCTACAACAAGCGCGTGGTGCCCGCCGCCGACGTGCCGAAGACCCACGCCGACCTCGCCAAGCTTCTCGCTGAGAAGCCCGACGCCTACAAGGGCAAGGTCACTTCCTACGATCCGGAGCGCAGCGGCGTTGGCTTCCTCTATATCACCCAGGATGTCCAGGCGAACAAGAACACCTGGGATCTGGTCAAGGCGATGGGCCAGACCGGGGTGAAGCTCTACACCTCGTCGGGCGCGATGATCGAGCGCCTGACCTCGGGCGAGCACACCATCGGCTACAACATGATCGGCTCCTACGTCTTCGAGCGCCAGCACAAGGATCCGGAGTCGCTGGGCATCGTGCTGCCGTCCGACTACACCATCGTGATGTCGCGCATCGCCTTCATCCCGAAGGGCGCCAAGCATCCGAACGCCGCCAAGCTGTTCCTCGACTATCTGCTGTCCAAGCAGGGCCAGCAGGCGATCCAGGCCCGCTACATGGGCTCGATCCGCACCGACCTCGCCAGCGCCAATCCGACTGCCGGCGTGCCCGACAGCACGCTGCGCCCGATCCATGTCGGCCCGGAACTGCTGACCTACCTGGATCAGGTGAAGCGCCTGAAGTTCCTGAAGGACTGGCAGAAGGCGCTGCAGGGGAAGTAAGCCCCTCTCCACCCGACGCTTAGTCCCCTCTCCCCCCGGGGAGAGGGTTAGGGTGAGGGGGAGCCATGGCGTGGCTTAGTTCGCCGGAAAACGCCCTGGGTCCCCCAAAATCCACCCCACGCTTCCCCCTCACCCCCGACCCTCTCCCCGCTTTCGGCGGACCGAGGGTCCGCCCGTCGCGTCAGCGCAAACGAAGTTTGCGCGAGAGCGGGGGAGAGGGAGATTCGGCAAAGGAACCCCCCATGAACCGCGCGACGCGCATCGCGGTGATCGTCGCCATGGCGATTGCCGTGCTGGCCCCGATCGGCCTGGTCGTCTACCAGAGCTTCCTCGACGGGCCGTTCTTCCAGCCCAAGATCTCCTTCACCCTGTCGGCCTACGAGTTCGTCCTGGACGACGAGGATTTCTTCGACGCCCTCTACAACTCGGCGATCATTGCGCTGGGCATGACCGCCATCGCCGTGCCGGTCGGCGCCCTGCTGGCCTTCCTGATGACCCGCACCGACCTGCCGGGCCGCCGCTGGATCGAGCCGGTGATCCTGGTGCCGATGTTCGTGTCGTCGGTGGTGCTGGCCTTCGGCTTCGTCGTCAGCCTCGGCCCGGCGGGCTTCGTGACGCTCTGGTTCAAGAGTACCTTCGGCTTCGTCCCCTGGTATCTCTATTCCAAGTGGACGCTGATCGTCATCGCCGGCCTGACCCACGTCCCGCACGTCTTCCTCTACACCTCGTCGGCCCTGCGCAGCCTGGGCTCCGACGTCGAGGAGGCCGCAAGGATGACCGGCGCCGGCCCGCTGCGCACGGCGCTGACCGTCAGCCTGCCGATGGTGATGCCCAACATCCTCTACGCCGCGGTGCTGGTGTTCTTCCTCGGCTTCGAGCTGTTCGGCCTGCCGCTGGTGCTGGGCGACCCCGAAGGCATCCTCGTGCTGGCCACCTATCTCTACAAGCTGACCAACAAGCTGGGCACGCCGTCCTACCAGCTGATGGCGGTGGTGGTGGTGGCGATCATCTGCATCGCCCTGCCGCTGGTGGCCCTCCAGCGCTTCCTGCTGCGCGCCGCCAACCGCTACGTCTCGGTGAAGGGCAAGGCGGCGGCGCAGAAGCCGGTGTCGATCGGCGTCTGGCGCTGGCCGGCGGCGGCGATGATCACCGCCTGGCTGCTGTTCACCGTGGTGGTCCCGCTGAGCGGTCTGGTGCTCCGTGCCTTCGTGTCGAGCTGGGGCGAGGGCGTCAACCTGTTCGACGTGCTGACGCTGGCGCATTTCCGCGAGCTGATGGAATTCCCCAACCTGACCCGCGGCATCGTCAACACGCTGCTGATCGCCTCGGTCGGCGGGGCGCTGTCGGTCGGCGTCTACACCATGCTGAACCTCGCCGCCCACCGCTGGCCGTCGGGCTGGACGAGGCTGATGGACTATCTGGTCCTGCTGCCGCGCGCCATGCCGGGGCTCGTCGCCGGTCTGGCGATCTTCTGGGTCTTCCTGTTCACGCCCTTCCTCGCCCCGCTGCGCCAGACCATGATCGCCATCTGGGTCGCCTACACGCTGGTCTGGCTCGCCTACGGCATGCGCCTGGTCAGCGGCGCCCTGCTGCAGATCGGTCCCGAGCTGGAGGAGGCCGGCCGCATCGTCGGCGCCAGCCCCGGCCGGGTGTCGCGCGACCTGACGATCCCGCTGATCAAGGTCGGGCTGTTCTCCAGCTGGCTGCTGATCTTCGTCACCTTCATGCGCGAATACTCCACCGGCGTCTATCTGCTGGCCCCCGGCACTGAAGTGATCGGCTCGCTGCTGGTCTCGCTGTGGGGCACCGGTGCCGTCGACCTCGTGACCGCGCTCTCCACCGTCAACATCGCGATGATCGGCGGCGGCCTGCTGCTGATGTCGCTCTTCGGGAAACGCTCCCATGGCTAAGCTCATCATCGACGACCTGCACCTGTCCTACGGCAGCACCGACATCCTGAAGGGCATCACCGCCACCTTCGCCCAGGGCGAGATCGTCGCCCTGCTCGGCCGGTCGGGCAGCGGCAAGACAACGCTGCTGCGCTCCATTGCCGGGCTAGAGGAGCCGAAGAAGGGTGTCATCTCCATCGGCGACCAGCCGGTGTTCGACGCCGCCGCCGGCCTCAACGTGCCGTCGGAAAAGCGCGGGCTGGGTCTGGTCTTCCAGTCCTACGCGCTGTGGCCGCACAAGACGGTATTCGAGAACGTCGCCTATGGCCTGCGTCTGCGCAATGTGCCGAAGGCCGAACTCCAGCAGCGCGTCGCCGCGGTGCTGGAGGGCGTCGGCCTCGGTCATCTCGGCGAGCGCTACCCGCACCAGATGTCGGGCGGCCAGCAGCAGCGCGTGGCGCTGGCCCGTGCGCTGGTCTACAACCCGCCGGTCATCCTGCTCGACGAGCCGCTGTCGAACCTCGACGCCAAGCTGCGCGAGGAGGCGCGCATCTGGATCCGCACGCTGATCAAGCGGATGAACCTGACCGCCGTCTTCGTCACCCACGACCAGGTGGAGGCGATGGCGATCGCCGACCGCATCGTCCTCTTGGACGGCGGCCGCATCGTCCAGGCCGGCACCCCGGAACAGCTCTACACCGAGCCGGTCAGCCTGTTCGCGTCGGAGTTCATGGGCGTCAACAACCTGATGAAGAGCCGTGTGCAGGACAAGCGCGGCGGCTACGCCCGCATCGAGCTGTCCGGCCACCCGCTGTGGGGCAAGGACCGCGCCGGCAAGGGTGTCTCCGAGGAAGCCACCGGCGTCATCCGCCTGGAACAGGTCGAGGTGGTGGATGGGGAAGGCGAGAACCGCGTCCCGGCGGAGCTGGAGACCTCGGTCTATCTCGGCAGCCACTGGGAGCATGTCTTCCGCTGCGGCGACCAGACCCTGCGCGCCTTCGGCCGTCCGCTGTCCGCCGGCACCCACTGGCTGCACCTGCCGCCGGAACAGCTCTGGGTGTTCTGAACGGAGTCTGCTCCAGCCTCTGCGTGAACTGCCGTCCCCCGCTTGTGCACAAACCAGCTTTGTGCGCAGGCGGGGAACGGCAATTGTTCATGACCGGTGCCCTAATCCCTGAGCGCCTGACCCGAGAAGAATTGAGTGATTTCAGTGCCTTGATTCGATCGGTGTTGTGAAACATGCCGAATCACAAGACGATGTGGACTGAAATCACCCGAACGCAGTATCGGCGAAGGATCGCGCTATTCAAGCGACACGACGGACGCGGAGTGGGCGGTGCTGGACCCTCTGCTCCCGGCGGCTCGATGCTTGGGACAGCCGCGAACGGTCAATGTGCGCGAGATCGTGAACGGCATCCTCTTTTTGGCGACCTCCGGATGCCGGTGGCGGCAACTGCCGAAGGATTTCCCGCCGATGACGACGGTCCAACGCCATTTCTACCGCTGGCGCGACGATGGGACCTGGGAGACGATCAATCACGCCCTGGTGGCGATGGTTCGGGAAACCATGGGGCGGGAAGCCGGCCCGACAGCGGACAACTCCTTTTCAACAGATCACACCGCAAACTGGCTCTTCCAAACCAATCAAATATCCGCTCTAGGAAGGGCCGTCTTCAGAGCGCAATGCGCTTAGATCTCCCTGAGCTCATCATGTAATAATGTTGCAAATGCGTTCCGCGCATGATGGATATCCATTCCTCTGTTCTTTACAAAGTAGTTCTGTACAGGAGGTAATTGGTTGAATGTGTACCCATTGATATCACCAATTGACTTGAACTGATCGAATACGCCAACAGGCACCAATGAAACGCCTGCGCCAGAGATTACACAACCAAGTATAGTGCCATAGCTGGCAATGCTGGTGATATCGACCGCTACCTGCTGTTCGTTTAGCCAGCGTTCAAGTGACTGTCGATAGGGACATCCTGGTGGCCACATGTAAATGTTTTTTCCTTTTAGATCCTGAGGGCCCGATATTTTTCCTGCAGAAGGTGAGGCAATCAGTACCAGAGGCTCTCTGTGAATATCTTCGTACAAAATATCTGGATGGTCACTTTTTGTCGCAATAATAGCACCATCCAATTTGTGCTCGACGACATCGTTTATTAGTTGCTGCCAAGTCCCCGTATTGAATTGCATCCGTACTCTAGGATAGTCACGGTGAAATTTCGAAAGCACTGTCGGCAGACGACCGGTTGCGGCCGATTCAATGGCTCCAATTCTCAATATTCCAGAAGGTTCTGAGAATGGGCCCAGCGCCCTGCGAGCTTCTTCGCAAAACGCCAGTATCTTGATCGCATATCCGAGCAGTATTTCTCCTGAAGGGGTGATGACAAGTCCTCGGCCTTTGCGGATGAAAAGTGTCACGCCGAGGTCCATCTCCAGCTGTTTTATTCTGTTGGTGATATTAGAAGGAACGCAATGCAATATTTCTGCTGCCCTTACGATGCTGCCATGTTCGGCAACTGTCTTAAGCATCCTCAGCTGAGATAGTTCCATCTCTAAATCACTCATTTAAAGTGAGTTATCACTTCATTATAAATCAGTTGTAGTGTGTCAATCAAGCATCCTAGAATCAGAGGCATCTCGGGAGACTCCTGAAGAAACGTCTTGGCAAGAACCCGTAACGCGACTTGCAAACCGAGACCTGTTTCAGGAATCCCTTGGCTCGAAAGTTATCTTCTTAAATGACCCAAGCTTCAGCCAACCTATAGACATAAGAGGTAAATCAATGACTTTTGTCTCTTTGCAAAATTATACCCCCATGCCTAAGGAGTTCTCGTCTATGCAGGAGCTGGGCGAGGTATTCATCGAATCATTACCTGAACACATCTCCATGCTAAAAATCCCTGGACGTTGGGTAGCCGAAGATGCCCACTGGGAATCCGTGCTTGCGCGAATAGATCGCGTTGAAGAAATTCAACATGCCATGCACCAGGTACTTTGTGACGCAATAACACAAGAGGCTCAAACTCACGCCGAGGGTGCCTTCCATGCACTCCTGGAAAAGCAGAAATCAGATTCCAGTTTCCCGTACTTCTTTAACGGCTGGAATGAGACGCACAAGACGACGAGCTTGGTATCTGCGAAAATAATCATGCGCCTGGGGGCGAGGCAGACCTGACGCCCCTTCCACCTCCGTGCCACCACCCGCAGCTTCAACGCTTCCACCTGCGCCAGCGATGTGGTGATCGGACCCGTCCTTCTCGGACGAGGACAGCAGGGAAAGGTCGGGAAGCCGCGTCATAGTGACGTTGACTAGCAGTCCGATGAGCGGTGTAGCAGGAATCGGCTCAGTGCGTGTCCTCCCCGCCATCAGCACCAATTCGTTGCCATCATCAGGGGGCGAGCAATTACCCACAAAGGGGCGAAGCCATGATGAAATATTTGTTATCTTTTTAACGAGGTCATTAGTAACCCATGAACTCCGATATTACTCTCGTGGCACTTGGGGTCTTTGCCTTTTGTGGCGGCTTGATTGATGCTGCTGTAGGCGGCGGGGGGCTTGTCCAAATTCCCGCGCTTATCCACGCCTTACCTAATTTCAGCCTGGCGACGGTTTTTGGAACCAACAAGTTAGCAGTTCTGCTTGGTAATTCCTTCTCGATATCGAGCTATCTCAAACGCGTAAGGATTGTATGGAAGCTCATTCTTCCAATAATGGTTTCGTCATTCGTTTTTTCTTTTGTTGGGGCATCTTCTGTGGCGCTCATCCCAAGGGCGATCATGGAGTATATTGTTTTCTTTATACTTGTAGTAATGGCAGTTTATACATTTGTAAAAAAAGATCTTGGCAGATCACATTTAGAAACCCGGATCGGTACGAGAGAAATTCTGTTGGGGGTTATACTTGGCGGTTTCATCGGTTTTTACGATGGTGTATTCGGTCCGGGTAGCGGGAGCTTGTTGCTATTTTCCTTCGTCAAGTGTTTCCGTTTTGATTTTTTGAACGCCTCTGCATCAGCCAAGTTAATCAACCTTGGGACCTTTTCCGCCGCGCTGCTATTTTTCATCCCGTCAGGGCACGTGTTGTGGATAATCGGAGGTGTCATAGGGATATGTAATATTGCAGGCGCTATCACTGGTGTTTTTCTAGCTTTACGGTATGGCAGTGGCTTTATCAGAATTTTCTTTCTAATACTCCTTCTGTTTCTTATAGGGCGAATGGGGTTTTCCATTTTCTTTTAAAATCTGACTCGTAAATCGTCATTGAACCGGGCTATTTCCGGTCGGATTTCCTCGACGCGGCATCGCTGTCGGTCAGTCCGGCGGTCATCGGCGATTATGCGGAGACCGCCGGCAGGACCCGGACGGCCGCCGCCGGTCTCAACCACGCCCAGCCCGGCGATCCGGCCAAGCTGGCCGATGTGCTCGTCAGCTTCGCCGATGTCGCCGACCCGCCGGTCAGGCTGCCGCTCGGCAGCGACACGGTCGCGGCGATCGAGGCCAAGCACGAAGCCGACCGGGCGATTCTCGACAACTGGCGCCGGGTTTCGCTGTCGACCGACTTCGCATCGCCTTGAATCCCGACCGGCCGGCTCCGGGGACGTGCCTTCCACGAACCGGCAGGTCCCGTCGGCCTCAAACCTCGATCAGCGCATAGGGCCGCCCCGTCTCCTTCGGGATCGTCTGTGCCACATTGTAGACCGGCGTCCCCCGCAAGGTTTTCCCGCTGTACGTCCCGTGATGCGCATGCCCATGCGCCACCGCCCGGACAGTGTCGAAGCGGTCGATGGTCTCGGCCAGCCGTGATGATCCCAGGAAGGGGAAGATTTCCGTCGGCTCCCCCTCCACCGTTGCGGCGATGGGGGCGTAATGCAGCACCACGAACACCCGCTCGGTCTCCAATTGCCGCAGGGCGCTCTCCAGCCGCATCGCCTCGTTCACCGCCTCGTGGACGAACTGCTTGATCGTCGGTTCGCCGAAGCTGTCGAGCATCCGGTTGCCGAAGCCGCCGCCGAAGCCCTTCACCCCGGCGAAGCCGACCCCGCCGATCTCCTGCGGCGCCCCGTCGAGGAACCGCACCCCGGCCTGGGTCAGGATATGCTGGACCTCTTCCAGATGGCCGCATTCGTAATCATGGTTGCCGAACACCGCGACGACCGGGATGCCGATGGAACGCAGGGCATCGGCCAGGATCTCTGCTTCCCGCGGCTTGCCATGGTTGGTCAGGTCGCCGCACAGCGCCAGCACGTCGGCCTTGCCCGCGATCTCCTGGAACAGCTCGCGGTAGGGATATTGCGTGGTCTCGCCGACATGGATGTCGCCGATGGCGGCGACGGTCAGCCTGCGCTCATCCATTCCCATTCTCCTTCAGGCCCTCCTTCGTGCCCTCCTCCCCGACCACGTCGGCGAAGCCCCATTGGGTGACGTCGATCAGGTAATCCTCGCGCGAGAACAGCCGGCCGCGGCAGATGCGGGTCTGGGCGACCGGCAGCTTGGCGCGTTCCTGCATCCGCTCCAGCAGCTCCGCCACCAGCCAGTCGGGCACGCGGTCGCGCTCGGTCGGATAGATGAAGCGGAAGTTCAGCAGGTGGATCAGCAGGACCTCCCAATACTGCTCCATGTGGGCGAGCAGCCTTTTCCAGTCGATCGACTCATGCTGCTTCAGGATCATGTGGGCCACGTCCGGCCCATCGTATTTGTGGCGCATCTGGACGAAGGATTTGGAGAAGATCATCTCGGTCGGCGCCACCAGCCGCACGTCGGCGCCGCAGATCACCGCCCGATGCTCCTCCTTGAACCAGCGGTCGGTGACCGGGTTGATGGCGACGGCGGAATTGAAGATGACGTCGAAGAACAGCTCGCCATGCCTGACCTTGCCGATCCAGCGTTCGTCCTCGATCTCCGTCTCGAAGCCATGGTCCTGGAAATGGGAGAGGATGCGCGGAAAATCGCCGCCGCGGCAGAAGATGTCGATGTCCTTGGTCGGCCGGGTGATCCCGGTATAGGCGCTGACCGCATAGGTCCCGCCCAGCAGGAACGGGATGCCCGACTGGATCAGCAGCTTGAGGCTTTCGGTGTAGAAGGCCTCGGCCTCCGCGGTGACGGTGGCGCTGCCCTCACGGAGTTCACTCATGGACCACTCCCCCTTGCGTGCAGGTGCTGCACGTCGCCCCGGTACAACAGGGCAGGGCAGGGAGAGTTGCGGGGGGCTGGCAACGGCCGGCCGCCGAGCTGCCGTTCGGGCGCTCCTTGCCTGGAACGGCGCAATCTGATCTGGTGCGGCCGAGGGGCCCCATCAGGAGCGTGTCATGGATGCATCCATTGAGGATTCTGCCGGCGAAGACTCTGCCGGAAACTCCGCGGATGCTGTCGACGCGCTCGCGGCCGCGATGCGGCGGCCGGTCGAAAGCGGGTCTGATCTGAGGGCAATCGAGGCGCAGCTCGAACCGCTTCGTCACGCGTCGCCTGCCGAGCGCGCCGGGGCCGCCATCCGGCTGGCCGGGATGGTCCGGGCTGCCGATCCGGTTTTGCGGCTGTCGGCGATGGCCGCGATCACCGGTGATCTGCGCCACTATGAAGACCTGCTCGATCTGGTCGAAGCGCAGTTCGAGCAATCCGGGCTGGACAGGCTGGTCCACATCTACTGCTGCATGGGCCGCCAGCTTTTCCTGATGCGCATGGACGAGGCGAGCCGGCCGGGCTTCTTCGCGGACCGGCTGTTTCCCTACTACATCCGCCTGATCGGCGCGATCCGCAGCCGGCTCGGCATCGATCCCCGTCCCCGTCCGGCAGGCAGCCCGGCCACCGGGCGGGTCATGCTGGTGACCAACCAGTTCCTCTCCATGCGCCACCAGCCGTCGCGCGACCTGCTGTCCTATGCGACGGTGCTGGAGGAACGCTGCGGCCGGGACGTGGTCATCCTCAACACCAACATCATGCCGGCCGATATCCACAGCCTGTTCGTGCCGTCCTTCGCCGCCAGCGTGGAGCCGGCGTTCGACGGCAAGCAGGTGATCGAGGCGGAGGGGCGGTCCTATCGGATGCTGTCCTCGACCGGCCGCGCGCTGACGCGGGACAGGATCGACTGGTTCCTGCGCGCGGTCGAATGGCACGACCCGGACGTGGTCGTCTCGCTGGGTGGGTCGGTCGTCGTCGCCGACCTGCTGGCGGCGGCGCGTCCCATCCTCTGCATTCCCACCACCAGTGGACTCACGCCGTCGCTGGCCGACATCGTGCTGGATTACGGCGGCGGTAGCGGCAGCCGACCGGCCGGCGGTCCGCTCGCCGCCTCGTGGCGGCCGTTCCGCTTCCTCTTTTCGCTGATCGGTGCTCCACCGCCGGTCCAGACCGCAGACAAGGCAGGGAGCCGCGCCGGCTTCGGCCTGCCGGACGAGGCCTTCCTGTGCGTGGTGGTCGGCAACCGCTTGGACGAGGAGGCCGACGGCGCCTTCCTCGCGATGCTGGACTCCGTGATCGACCGGGTGCCGCGCGTCGCGGTGGCCTTCGCCGGTGAGGCGGCGGCATTGCCCGAGCGCCTGCAAGGGTCGCGGCATGCCAAGCGCCTGTTTCCCCTGGGCTACGTGACCGACATGGCGGCGCTCATGCGGGTGGCGGACGCCTATGTCAACCCGCGGCGCACCGGCGGCGGAGCCAGCGCGGCGGAGGCGCTGGCCGCCGGCGTGGTTCCGGTCTCGCTGCCGGCGGGCGACGTGGCTGCCGTCATCGGCCCCCGCTTCGTCGTGCCCGACTATGCCGCGGCCCTGGACCGGCTCGCCCTGCTGGCCGGGGATCCGGCGGTTTTCGCGGCGGAGGTGGCCGAAGCCCGGAAACGGGGCGCAAAAGGTGCCGACCCGGCCGAGGCGGCCGCAGACTTGTCGCGTTACCTGGACGAGGCGGTCGCCGTGTACGGGCAGCGGCCGGCGGGCTCTGGAATTGGCAAATAACCCCGACAAATCGGACTAAAATCCTATAACTTCTCCACGAGAGATCCACCATCCGCGGAGCCACGCCATGCCCCTCGACAGCCGTACCCTCCAGAACGACCATTTCCCTCTCTGGGCGGAAGAGCCGCCGGTGCCATCGGAAGGCTCGCTGGTTCCGGGTTCGCAGTTCCACGAGGAACAATGGATCATGGCCGCCGGCATGCTGGCGCGCGGAACCAGCTTCCTTTATGTCGCCCGCTCCATGGGATGCAGCCGCACCACCCTGTGGCGCGCCTATTACGGCTCCAAGGATTTCCGTCACAGGGTGTGGTGGGAAAGGCAGGCGCTGAACCGGGAAGCCGAGCTGCGCCTGTCCTCGCTGCGCATCCTGGTGGCCGAGCAGATCGAACGGCTGGTTTCCTCCGGCGATCCGTCCACCGTCCGCTGGCTGGCCGAACGGCTCGGCCTGTTCGCCGGTCTTGAGAGCGCGCGGGAGACCACGCGAAGCGCTCCACGGGATATTCCGGACGCCGTGCCGCAAACAGCTGAAAATTGCCGTCTCTCCCCCGCTCACGCACAAACGGAGTTTGCGCTGACGCGACAGGCGGACCTTCGGTCCGCCGAAAGCGGGGAGAGGGAGGGGACCCGCGCCGAAGGCGTGGGGAGGGTGAGGGGGCCGGCGCGCGATCCGCGCGCCGCCAAGGGGCATACTGCCCCTTGGCAATCCCCTGGCACGGTCGTTCCGTCCGCGCTGCCCCCCAACCCTCTCCCCAGGGGGGAGAGGGCTTATAAGCGGTCACCTTCGCCTGACCTCATTGCCCGGCGCCGGTAGGCGGCGGATGGAACAGTCGCCGGAAAGCGTTCCACGATGTTCCATGCCCCCGCCGCACCAGCCCTCCCGGTCACACCCCGAAGTTCGGCTTCCCCGCCAGGATGTTGGAGGTTACGTCCTTGATGTCGCGCAACCCGCACATCGCCATGGTCACGTCCATCTCCTTGCGGATGATCTCCAGGCACTGGGACACGCCGGCCTCGCCGCCGGCCCCCAGCCCATAGAGGAAGGCGCGGCCGATGAAGGTGCCCTTGGCGCCCAGCGCCAGAGCCTTGACCACGTCCTGGCCGGAGCGGATGCCGCCGTCCATCAGCACCTCGATGCGGTCGCCGACCGCCTCGACGATGGCCGGCAGCGCCGCGATGGAGGAAATGGCGCCGTCGAGCTGCCGCCCGCCATGGTTGGAGACGATCAGCGCGTCGGCCCCGGTGTCGGCCGCCATCACCGCGTCTTCCGGATCGAGGATGCCCTTCAGGATCAGCTTGCCGCCCCAGCGGTCGCGGATGCGGCGCACATCGTCCCAGTTCAGCGTCGGGTCGAACTGCTCCGCCGTCCAGGAGGACAGCGAGGACAGGTTGCTGACCCCGGTGGCATGGCCGACGATGTTGCGGAAGGTGCGGCGCTGGGTCCGCAGCATGTTGATCGACCAGCGCGGCTTGGTCGCCATGTCCAGGATGTTGCCGATGGTCAGCTTTGGCGGGGTGGACAGCCCGTTCTTGATGTCCTTGTGCCGCTGCCCGAGGATTTGCAGGTCCAGCGTCAGCACCAGCGCCGAACAGCCCGCCACCTTGGCGCGGTCGATCAGCTTGTCGATGAAGGCGCGGTCACGCATGACGTAGAGCTGGAACCAGAAGGGCTTGTCGGTGTTCTCCGCCACGTCTTCGATCGAACAGATGCTCATCGTCGAGAGGGTGAAGGGCACGCCGGCCTTGGCTGCCGCGCGGGCGGCCAGGATCTCGCCGTCGGCATGCTGCATGCCGGTCAGGCCGGTCGGGGCCAGCGCCACCGGCATCGCCACCGGCTGGCCGACCATGCTGCTGGCCAGCGTCCGGTTGGTCATGTCGACCGCCACGCGCTGGCGCAGCTTGATCCGGCCGAAGTCGGACTCGTTGGCGCGGTAGGTCGACTCGGTGTAGGAGCCGGAATCCGCGTAATCGTAGAACATCCGCGGCACGCGCCATTCCGCCAGCTGCCGCAGATCCTCGATGCAGGTGACGGGCCGGTCGGTGAACAGGTTCGCCCAGCGCGACGGCGGCCGCGAGGAGGGCATGCGAACGGAGGTCATGGGGCGTGTCTCAACGGTTGCGCGTGAAACGTAAGGGCGTCGATTTGGCCATTCCCCCCGCGCACCGTCAAGCCATGGCTGCGGCAACGCTGCCCTTTGACCGTCCGGCGGCTCAGCGAGCCGGTTTCGACTTGCGTTTCGGTTTCGAACCCGGATTGCCCTGGCCGGCCTTCGGCGGCGTCATCATCGCCTTGATCGTCGCCGCCTGGGCCGCCGCCTGGTTGCGCCTGGCCGCCGACATCGCCGCGGTGGTCCACATGCCGCTGGCGCGGTTGGCCCAGGACAACCACGCGCTCATGAAGGGGTTCTTCGTCATCATGGGGGGCGACTCCGAGACAGGTTGCGGTTGATGGCACAACAGCGCCGGAGCCGCCGATGTTGCACCGCACATTATTGCGCCATCCATCTGCCCAAATTTTCGGCGATATCGCTGCATTCTTGGGCAGCGGGTTGAGCGCGGGTCAGCCGCCCTGCGTCTCCAGGCCCCCGTTTTTTGCTGGCATATCCATTGCTTATGCAACCCTGTGGCAGGGCGATGTCGGGGGACCGGGTGGCATGGGTACGGAGCGGGAAACCACGAAGCAAAGGACGGGCGCCGCCGCGGCGCGCTTCCTGCGCACCGCCAAGCTGTGCCGCATCCGTGACGTCGAGCAGCTTCTGGCGGTCAGCGCCCTGGTCCGGGATCTCAGTGCCCTGATCCATGCCTTGCAGAAGGAGCGCGGCGCCTCTTCCATCTATCTGGGCTCCAGTGGCACCCGCTTCGGCGAGGACCGCGCCCGCTGGCAGGCCGACGCCAAGGCGCTGGAAGCCGTGGTGCGCAGCCGTTTGGGCCTTGTCGACGAGCAGCTCGACCGCCTCAGTTCGGGCGCGCAGTTCTACAGCCGGGTCGCCATGGCGCTGCATGCGCTGGACGGGCTGCCGGCCTTGCGCGGTCAGGTATCGTCGCTGGCGCTGGTGCCGCAGGATTCGGTGAAGGCCTTCACCGACATCGTCGGCCATCTGCTGTCCGTGGTGTTCGAGGCCGCCGACATCGCCGCCGAACCGGCGATTTCCCGGGCGTTGGTCGCCCTGTTCAATGTGATGCAGGGTAAGGAATTCGCCGGGCAGGAGCGGGCGACCGCCAGCGCCGGCTTTTCGCGCGGGCATTTCGACGGGGCGGAGCATGCCCGGCTCGCCCACCTGATCGACGCGCAGAACCGCGCCTTCCGCATCTTCGCGGAGTTCGCCGAGCCCGCCCACGCCGCCGCCTTCCGCACCGCCCTGGCCGACCCGGCGGTGGCGGAGGTGGAGCGGATGCGGGCGGTGGCGCTCAGCGACGAGGCCCGCCACGGCGAACTGTCGGGCATCACGCCGGAGATCTGGTTCGAACAGGTGACCCGCCGCATGGAATTGCTGAAGACGGTGGAAGACCGACTGACCGAGGATCTCCGCCGCCTGTGCGAGGTGAAGCTCGCCCAGGCCCGCGCCGATCTGGAACAGGCGGATACCGGCGGTCCCGACGCGGTGATGCCGGTCGCCATGGTGCTGGTCGATGCCGATCCGGCTCTCGCAGGCCAGGATGGCGCAGGACTCTATGCCCCCGACGGGCTGCGGCCGAAGCTGATGCGCTCCGTTCTCGACGTCATGCAGGCACAGTCGCAGCGCCTGCGCGACGTCAGTCTGGAACTGGAAACGACGAAGGCGGCGCTGAACGAGCGCAAGGTGATCGACCGCGCCAAGGGCCTGCTGATGTCCACCCGCAACCTGTCGGAGGAGGAGGCCTACAAGCTGATCCGCAAGACGGCGATGAACCAGAACAAGCGCATCATCGAGGTGGCGGAGGCGATCCTCAGCATGTCCGACATCCTCCGCGGCGTGACGGCGGGAGGTGGGGCGGGAGGTGGGACCGCGGGCGGATGACCTGACTACTGCACCGTGCGCACCGGCGAGAAGGGCAGCCCCGCCTGATCGAGCGCACGGTCGATCACCTCCTCCGACTTCTGGTCGAACAGCTGCAGCAGCAGGTCGTCCACCATCCAGTCGTTGGTCGGGGTGCAGGCGGTGAACAGCTCGCTGATGACCTCCGCCTGGAAATCCTCGCGCCGGTCGTCGCCGCCCTCATACTCCATATGCTTGGCGACGCCGACCGCGACCTGGAAGGGGTGGGTCAGGCCGGGGGCGACGGTTGCCTTCTTCAGCAGCGCCGCCATGCCCAGCTCGCCATCGTCCCAGGCCAGCCGGCGGGTGTTCTCCGCCGGGATGCCGGCGCGGACGGCCATGCCGGCGATGAACAGGGACAGGTCGCCGGCGCACAGCGCGCGGAACAGCAGGACCGGCGTCAGGCGGCGGTTGGTGTGCAGCCACTGGATCACGGCGTCGATGTCCTCGGCCCCACGCAGCACCGGGCGCAGCATGCGCATGGTCGCCGCCTCGCGCCCGCGCTCGACCAGCCGTTCGACCAGTTCGCGCGACAGGCCGTGCGCCTGCATCAGCGTGGTGCGCATGCTGTCGGAGACGAAGGCGACCACCCGCTCCACCATCGCCAGCGACAGGCCGGGACGGGTCGCCGCCGCTTCGCTGACCATGCGGACGCGGCCGAAGCGGTCGAGCGCGCGGTTCACCGCGCTGTCCGGCACCTCGGCCCCGTCGTTGCGCAGCAAGGCCGTCACCGCGATGACGTTGCCGCGCTCCGCGATCGCGCCGGAGACGCGGGCGGAAACGCTGGAGCGGCTGGCGACCGCCACATGCTTGCCGGAATCGGGATCGGACAGCACGTCCAGCAGCAGATCGTCGGTCAGGCCGGCGGCATCGCGCAGGATGGGGAAGGCCACCCGGCCGACGTCGCGCACCAGCCGCTCCGCCAGATCCCCGGTCAGCAGCGGGCTGTTGCGCAGCTGCCAGGCCACCGCCTCGCGCACCGCCACCTGGGCGTCACCGGCAAAGCAATGCACCACCTCGATCGCCAGCGACCGCTCGGCCGGGCTCAGCGCGCCCGATTCGAGGTCATGGAACAGCTTGTTCATCGTCTCGATCCGCGTTTCCGCGTTCGGCGAGGCGAGCAGCCGCTCCACGTCCTTGGACGACAGGGCGTTGGGGTGGGGGATGTCTGGTTGGGCGGCGGCGTGTGGCATCATGGCACCCGGCTGCGGCATCGGAGGAGAACCTTCAGTCGAAATCGAGGCAGGAGTAGCGGACCATGTCGCCCCACAGCCGGTCGAGCCGGCGGAGCGTGCGGTAGCTGGCCTTCAGGTCGCGGACCTCGGTCTCGTTGCGCACCAGCGCCTCGGCCTGCGCCTGCTCCATCCGCCGCAACCCGTCCCACAGCTCCCGCCCCTTGTCGGTCAGCTGCAGGCGGGCGGTGCGGCGGTCGCGCTGGTTGGCGGCCCGGTTGATGTAGCCGGCGTCGACCAGGATCTTCAGGCTGTAGGACGCGTTGGAGCCCAGGTAATAGCCGCGCTCCATCAGGTCGCGGACCGACAGCTCGTCCTCGCCGATCAGCATGACCATCAGCGCCTGGACCGGGCCGATGTCCTCGACACCCTGCTTGGACAGGCCGACGCGGACGACATCCAGGTACCGGCGGTGCATCCGCTCGATCAGCCGCGCCATGCCGTGGAAGTCGGCGAGGTCCAGATCCTCGCCGGGCTTGCCGCTCGTATGATCTGCGGGTTTATCGTCCGGACCCGGTTCGGGTGCGTCGTCGTCGTCCCAGTTCAGGTTGCTCATCGCGTCCATGATCCTGCCGGCTCGATCATTGCCCTCGTCCTTTCTGCTCAAATCACTCCGCGGCGGCGGCAAGGCCGCGGAACCCATGCGGATGCGCACTGCGCCAGGCCCAGGCGCTGCCGATGATGCTGTCCAGTTCCGGGAAGCGCGGCTGCCAGCCGAGATCGCGGCGGATACGTTCCGACGAGGCGATCAGCACCGGCAGGTCGCCGGGGCGGCGCGGGCCGACCTTCACCGGCACGGCTCGACCGGTGATGCGCTCCACCGACGCGATAACCTCGCGCACGCTGTAGCCGGTGCCGTTGCCGAGGTTGTAGCGGACCGACCGCTCGTCCAGCACGTCCAGCACCCGCAGATGGGCGTCGGCCAGATCGCAGACATGGATGTAGTCGCGGATGCAGGTGCCGTCGCGCGTGTCGTAATCGTCGCCGAAGATCTCGATGTGCGGACGCTTGCCGGTGGCGGCATCCATCACCAGCGGGATCAGGTGCGTCTCCGGGCTGTGGTCTTCGCCGAGCTTGCCGTTGGGATGGGCGCCCGCCGCATTGAAGTAGCGCAGGCAGGCGGAGCGCAGGCCATGGCAGCGGTCGGCCCAATGCAGGGCGCGTTCGATCATGAACTTCGATTCGCCATAGGGGCTGCCGGGGTCGATCGCCTCGTCCTCGTCGATCGGGATGCGCTTGGGCGAGCCGAACAGGTTGGCGGTGGAGGAGAAGACCAGCTTCATCACCCCCGCCTTCACCGCGGCGCGGATCAGGTTCAGCGAGGTGACGGTGTTGCCGTGCAGATAGGCGTGCGGGTCGCGCATCGATTCGCCAACCACCGACAGGGCCGCGAAGTGGAACACCGCATCGAAGCGCCATTGTCCGAACACCCGGGCCAGCGCCGCCTCGTCGGCAAGGTCGGCCTGGACGAAGGTCGCTTCGGCCGGAACGGCGGCGGCATGGCCCTGGCGCAGGTTGTCGAACACCACGACCCGGTGGCCGCGGTCGAGAAGCTCGGCCACACAATGGCTGCCGACATAGCCGGCGCCGCCGGTGACGAGAATGGTTTTGGAGGTCGTCATGAATGGGTTTCCTTGAACCGGTTATCGGGCCGCAGCCTGAAGCGGGCGGCCGGCGTGGTGGAAGGAAAGCGGGGGGGCGGTGCAGGGCGGGCCGGATGGGGGATCGCGGCGCCTTGCGAAAAACTCATGCAGCGCAGCATGCACGATGTCGGCGCCGTCTGACCAGATGGCTGCAAAATATGCCACGAAGGGCCTAAGACCTTCGGTGAATCATGATTTTTCCGTTTTCTGTCAGCGACTTATCTACCATCCTCTACCTCTTTTTCGGATGCTGGAAAGGGGTGCAACCCAAAACTTGTCACACGTCTCTAAAATGTCTCCGGTGTATAGCTTAAGCCTGCCAAGTCCGCCGACGCCTCCCCCCGCGTCCGGATTTGTCCCGTCATAGGCGGTCCCCGTTCACCGGTTCGGCCGCACCCGGCATCCCCCCAGCCGGCTTCCTGTCCCGCGTCCGTCGCCGCCGGCAGCTTTTCCTGTTTTCCCCGATTTCCAGCGCCGTGCGAGCCGGCCAATCCTCCATTGGGAAGGATCGAAGATGAGTTCCGTGGATCGGCCCCTGCTGACCCAAGCCTACCGGAAGATCGGACAGGGACTGCTGCTGGCCGGCATTCTCAGCCTGTTCGTCAACGTGTTGATGCTTGTGCTGCCGCTCTTCACCATGCAGGTCTATGACCGGGTGATGAGCAGCCGGAGCCTGGAAACGCTGACGATGCTGGCGATCATCGCGGTGGGGGCGCTGGCGCTCTACGGCGTACTGGACTTCATCCGCGCCCGCGCCTTCCTGGTGACGAGTGCCGTGATCGCCCACCGCTTCAACGTCCCGGCGCTGGAGGCCTCGATCGTCGACGCGCTGTCGGGCGGCCCGCGCAACGCGGCGCAGACCATGCGCGACCTGAACGATTTGCGCAGCTTCATGACCAGCAGTGCGGTGACCGCCCCGCTGGAACTGATCTGGGCGCCGATCTTCCTGGCGATCCTGTTCCTGCTGCACCCGGTCTATGGCGTGCTCGCCATCGTCTCGGCCCTGGTGCTGCTGGTGATGGGGGTGCTGACCGATATGCTGACCCGGCGGCCGATGGCCCAGGCGAACGAGGCCTCGGCCCGCGTCTTCGCCGACATCGCCGGCACCGTCCGCCATGCCGAAGCCATCGAGGCGATGGGCATGCTGCCGGCACTGGCCCGGCGCTGGCAGGCGGCGCAGAGCGGATCGGCGGGGATGATCGACCGCGGCGCTACCCTGTCGCGCGGCCTGGCCGCCGCCTCACGCTCGCTGCGGATGATCCTGCAGGTCGGCGTGATCGCCGCCGGTGCCACGCTGGTGATCGACAATCTGGTGACCCCCGGCAGCATGATGGCCGCCGGCCTGATCACCGGGCGGCTGCTGCACCCCTTCGAACAGCTGGTGGACGGCTGGCGCCAGTGGGTGAAGGCGCTGGAGGCGCACCGCCGCATCCGCGACCTGCTGAACAACGGCTCGTCGGTCCGCTCCACCATGCCGCTGCCGCAGCCGCAGGGCGCGCTGACCGTCGACCGCGTCACCCATGTGCCGGCCGGGCTGAACCGACCGGTGCTGCGCAACGTCTCCTTCGCCGTCCAGGCGGGAGAGGTGCTGGGAGTCATCGGCCCGTCGGGCGCCGGCAAATCGACGCTGGCCCGCCTGCTGGTCGGCGTCTGGCAGCCGTCGGCCGGCGGCATCTATCTGGACGGCACCAGCACCTACCTGTGGGAACGCGAAAGCTTCGGCAAATATGTCGGCTACGTGCCGCAGTCGGTGGCATTGCTGGACGGCACCATCGGCGAGAACATCTCCCGCATGGCCGGCGCCGACCCGGCGGAGATCGTCCGCGCCGCCCGGCTGGCCGGCGTGCATGAGATGATCGGCCGCTTGCCCTTCGGCTACGACACGCCGGTGGGCGACAGCGCCTTTTCCCTGTCCGGCGGCCAGCGACAGCGGATCGCGCTGGCCCGCGCCCTGTTCGGCCGCCCGCGCCTGCTGGTGTTGGACGAGCCCAACTCCAACCTCGACCATGACGGCGAGCAGGCCCTGCTGAACGCCGTCCACAAAGTGAAAGCCGACGGGACGACGGTGGTGATGATCGCCCACCGTCCCTCCATCGTCGCCATCGCCGACAAGTTGGTGGTGATGAAGGAGGGCGCCGTCGAGCATTTCGGCGCCCGCAGCGACGTCCTGAAACTGGTGCAGCCCGGCGGCGCCCCCGCCGGGGTTGCCCGCCTCGTCCGCAGCGGAGGACAACAATGAGCAGCGATACGCCTCTCCTGTCGTCCCAGCCGGTCTGGACAGCGACCATCGACGCCGTTCCGGCCGAGCCGTCCCTGCGCGGTACTGCGCTGGCCGGGGCACTGGCCGTGCTGGTTGGCTTCGGCGGCTTCCTGACCTGGGGACTCACCGCCAGCCTGGACAGTGCCGCACTCGCCGCGGGCACGGTGATGGTGGAAAGCCATCGCAAGACCGTCTCCCATCTGGAGGGCGGCATCCTGCGCGACCTGCTGGTCAAGGACGGCGACCTCGTGCGGGCCGGCCAGGTGCTGCTCCGGCTCGATTCCACGCAAAGCCAGGCAATTGTGGCTCAGTTGCAGGGCCAATATTGGACGGCGCTGGCCCGGCTGGGCCGGCTGCGGGCCGAGCAGTCCGACGCGCCGAAGCCGCTGTTCGCCGAAGAACTGGTCAAGGCCACCCGCGACAGCCCGGTGGCTGCCGAGGCGATGGCCGTGGAGGACCGGCTGTTCCGGTCCCGCCATGACAGCTACGAGGCGCAGTTGGGCATCCAGCGCCGCCAGATCTCCCAGCTGCGCGACGAGATCGTGGCGCTGGAATCGCAGCGCGTCGCCACCGCCGACCGGCTGCGATACACCCAGGACGAATTGCGGGTGGTGCAGGGGCTGCTGGCGAAGGGGTACGAGCGCAAGCCCCGCCTGCTGGAGCTTCAGCGCAACGTCGCCGATTCCGAAGGCCGGCTGGGCGAACTGATGGCCAACAAATCGAAAGCGGAGCAGGCGATCGCCGCCGCCGAGCTGACCATGATCAACATCGGCAACACCCGTAGGTCGGAGGTGTCGACCGACCTCCAGGCCGCTCAGGCCAGCGTCGCCGATCTGTCGGAGCGCTTGCGCAGCGCCGACGACGTGCTGCTGCGTCAGGCGGTCACGGCACCGCAGGCCGGACGGGTGACGGGGCTGAAATTCTTCACCTCCGGTGGCGTGATTCCCGCCGGCGCCGGCATCCTCGACATCGTGCCACAGGACGACGCGATGATCGTGGAGGCCCGCGTCTCTCCCCACGACGTTCAGAATGTGGAGGTCGGCAGCAAGGCGATGGTGAAGCTGACCGGCTATCGCCAGCGCGCCGTGCCGCCGGTGGCGGGGCAGGTGGTGTCGCTGTCGGCCGACCAGTTGGAGGACGAGCGCACCGGAACCTATTACTTCGCGGCACGGATCAGCATGGACGCGGTGGAGCTGAAGGCCCTGCCCAATGTCGAATTGCATCCCGGCATGCCGGCCGAGGTGATGATCCACGGCCATGCCCGCCGCGCCATCGACTATTTCCTGACGCCGCTGACCGATGGTCTTCAGAAGGCTTTCCGCGAGAAGTAAGCGGAACCACCATCCCCCCGGCTCTCCCCCGTTCGGGCCGGTGCGGGCTGGGGCCGCTGCATGGGCGTCCATCCCCTGGCAAGCGGCCTCGTGGAAGGGCCGGCGTCCCCCACGCCGGCCCTTTTGCACGTTCAGGACAGGAATTGTATGGAATTACTGAAATCGATTCGCCCATTACTTACATACTGGAGTAATACGGTATGGACTTGACGCCTTGGCGTCGAAATTACTCTTTATTCAATAGTCCGTGCCCGCATCCGTAAGGTCGGCGGTGAGTCGCACGGGTTTGCTGCCGTGGCATCGGATGGACCACCTGATTTTAAAAACCTTCCTTTAACGATTTGGGAATTTTCCTGGAAATTCCGCCGGTGCGAGGCCTTCCGGTGGCGGAAAGGCGGGTCTTACCAGCATTTTTTAAAACGGAAACTGCTTAGAAATTCGAAGTAAATCAAAATAACACTCTTTTTGAAAATATCGACAATGTGTTCTACTGCAAGAATCTGCTGTCTAGACTCAACTTTTTCTTCCATGTGCCCGAGTTTTATCACACTATGCCCCCGATAGATTTGGTTACACCGAAAGGCGAGCTCAGCCTTTCGAGCGAGGCCGAAAGAAGGCCCAAAAATCCCAATCACATCGCAAGGAGACACCTACGATGGCTACGGTTCCTGGGGGCAGCTACGACGTGCATATCGGCACGAATCACGACGATCTGCTGGTTGGCGGAGATGGTAACGACCTGGTGCTGGGGGGCAACGGGAACGACACTCTGCTGGGCGGCAATGGACATGACCTTCTGTTGGGGGGTAACGGGACGGATGTGATCCATGGCGGCGCATCGGCGGACGTGCTGCTGGGGGGTAACGGCAACGACATCATCGACGGCGGGTCGGGCGACGACATCATCCTGGGGGGGAATGGTGACGACGTGCTGATCGGCGGTGCCGGTCGCGACGTGCTGGACGGCGGCAACGGCGACGACGTTCTGTCCGGGGGGGACGGCAACGACGTGCTGACCGGCGGCAAGGGGGACGACATCCTGGTCGGCGGCGGCCATGACGACATCCTCGACGGCGGCAAGGGCGACGACATCCTGCATGGCGGCACCGGCAACGACGTGCTGACCGGTGGCGACGGCGACGACACCCTGTTGGGCGACGACGGCAACGACCGCCTGGAAGGCGGCAAGGGCGACGACATCCTGTCCGGCGGCGCCGGCCACGACGTCTTCATCTTCTCCGGTGGCGGCGGTCAGGACGTGGTCCTGGACTTCAAGGCCGGCGAGGACGTTCTGCAGATCTCCCGCAACATCAACGGTCTGAAGGTGACCGACGCCGCCGATCTGGCCGCCCGCGTCACCGACCAGCATGGCGACGCCGTGATCGACCTCGGCCATGGCGACAGCATCACGCTGAAGGGTGTCTCGGCTGCGGACATCCACAACCACCCGAACGACTTCTTCGTCATCCACTGATCAAGCAACGCTTTCTAAGCGACGCCTGAGAAGGACGGACCGGTGGTGTCAAGGCCGCCGCCGGTCCCCCTTTGCCCGAATTCCGCCTTTCCGATTTTCAAACCCATCGACGCTGCCGGAAACCCATTCATGACCGTCATCGCCGTCCTGCCGAATTCGGTGTCGATCGCCCCGGCCCAACGCCTGACGCTGGGCAGCCGCTTCCTCCTCGTCTGTTGGACGATGGACGGCGTGACCGATCCAGTCGGTCCGATCACGCCGAGCGTCGGCGGCGAGCCGGTGCGTCCGCCCTTCACCACGCTGACCGTCGGCACCGGCTGGGGCGGACGGCGCGTCCTGTCGATCCTGCCGGCACCGCGCGACCCGCGGATGCCCATCCATTTCATCGCCAACAACCGCGTGATCGCCGAGCTTCGTACCGAAACCGGCGCTGCCGATCTCGACCCCGCCGGGCTGCTGGGCAGCCTGGGCGGTGTCGCCCGGCTGCGGGTGTTGCGCTTCCTGTTCGACTTTGCCTGCTCCACCCCCGCACTTCGCCGCGATGCAGCCTTCGCCGCGCTGTGCCGCCGGCTGGTGCTGGACCGCGCGGCGGAACCAGCGATGCTGGCGGTGCGGGCGACGGCGGGCGGCGACCTTCTGCTGTGCGCCGGTGCGCTGTCCAGCCGCTTCGGCGCCATCAGCGGTCTGGTGGTGCTGTCGCCGAACGCAGTGGCGCGGGCGCCCTTCGATGCATGCATCGGACCCGATCCGGCGGGGAAGGGGCGCATCGCCTTCGACCTGCTGCTCGACTGCGGACTGTGCGCGCCGGGCAACCTGCTGGTGGTGCTGGGCGCCAACGGTGTCGCCTGCCGCCGTTTCCCCGAGGAGTCTGCCGGTCTGCCGACCCTGACCGACCGGCTGAACGCCCGTCCCGACACGCCGGCCGCCCTCCGTCACTACCTGTTGGCCTGCCTCGCCCAACGCGGTCGCAACGACGCGTCCGCCGCGTCGGCGGTCAGCGAGTTGCAGGCGCTGGCCCCGCTGCCGCGCCGACAGGCCGCCGACGCCAAACGGCCGATCGGCGCTTCGCTCGACCTTGCGGTTCCCACGTCCGACGGCGGGCTGTTCCTTGCCGGCTGGCTCCACGACCCGCATGGGCTGGCGGTGGAACTGGTGGTCCGCACCCCCTTTGGCGGCGAACGACGGGTCGGGCGCTTCGCTCACCGCTTTCCGCGCGAGGATGTCGCCAAGCTCTACGGCAGTGCCGGCATCGACCGCAGCGGCTTCGTCCTGCATCTGCCGGGCAATCCCGAACCGGCGAAGGCGCTCCAGGTGACGGCGGAGCTTCGGCTGGCGTCGGGCGGAGCCCTGCGTCTCGTGCCGCCGCCGCGTCCGCGCGCCGATTCCGATGCCCGCGCCGCCGTGCTGGGCAGTCTGCCGCCGCGCTTCGCCACGCCGGAACTGCTGGAGACCGTCATCGGTGCGGCCGTCGCCCCGCTGCACGCCGCCCATCTCGCCACCCGCAGCGAGCCGGAACTGGTCGTCTATGGCGAGCGCAAGGTGAAGCCGGCGGTGTCGGTCATCATCCCGCTCTACCGCACGCTGGAGTTCCTGCGCTTTCAGATCGCCTGCTTCGCCACCGACCCGGCGATGGCCGATGCCGAACTGGTCTTCGTTCTGGACAGTCCGGAACAGCGCGACGAAGTGGTGCATCTGCTGCGCGGCTTCCATGGCCTCTATAGTCTGCCGATGCTGCTGCTGGTGCAGAGCGCCAATTACGGCTATTCGGCCGCCAACAATGCCGGTGTCGCGGTGGCCCGCGGCAACCGGCTGCTGTTCCTGAATTCCGACGTGGTCCCCGACCGTGCCGGCTGGCTGCCGCAGCTTGTCGCGGCGCTGGAGGAGCGTCCGGGCATCGGAGCGGTCGGGCCGAAGCTGCTGTTCGACGATGACAGCCTCCAGCATGCCGGCCTCTATTTCGACCGCGACCTGCAAGGTGCCTGGTACAACCACCATTATTTCAAGGGCCTGCCGCGCGACTTCGCTGCCGCTTGCAGGCCGCGGTCGGTGCCCGGCGTCACCGGTGCCTGCCTGCTGACCACGCGCGCCGCCTACAGCGCCGCCGGCGGCTTCTGCGAAGACTACATCATCGGCGACTTCGAGGATTCGGACCTGTGTCTGCGCATCCGCGGCCAGGGGCTCGACATCCGCTATGCCCCGTCGGTGGAGCTGTACCATCTGGAGCGCCGCTCCATCGGCCGGCACCAAGGCTACACCCGCGGAGTCGCCTCCGAATACAACCGCTGGCTCCATGGCCGCCGCTGGGCAGACCGCATGGCGGAACTGATGGCGCGCGACTGGCACGCCGACGACGAGGGGCAGCCATCTAATGCTGACCGCACCCGCAAGACCGCACAGGTGACCCGATGAACGCGATTCTGCCGATTCCGCAGCTTGCCGTCCTGCGCCGCCAGACCGATCCGCGGCTGGAATGGCTCTGCGCCCAGATCGCGCGCAACCGCTTCCTGCCGGTGCCGCCGCCCGAACTGCACTTTATCGGCGACGGCGATTTCCGCGCCATCGGGGCGGAGTTCCTGCGCCATTTCGTCCGTCTCGGCGGCCTGCGCCCCGACCATAAGGTGCTGGAGATCGGCTGCGGCGTCGGCCGCATGGCGCTGCCGCTGACCCAGTATCTGGACGGGTCCTATGACGGCATCGACATCGTGCTGGACGGCATCCGCTGGTGCGCGTCGACCATCACGCCGGCCTATCCGGAGTTCCGCTTCCACCATCTCGACGTCGCCAACGGCCTCTACAATCCCGATGGCCGGATCGAGGGCGAGACGGCGACGCTGCCCTTCAAGGTGGCGGCTTACGACTTCGTCATCCTGACCTCCGTCATCACCCACCTGCGCACCGCCGACACCGAGCGCTACGCGGCGGAGATCGCGCGGGTGCTGAAGCCGGGCGGGCGCTGTTTCCTCAGCCTGTTCCTGGCCGACGCCACCGCGCGCGCCGGTATCGCCAAGGGCACCGCTCGCCCAGCCTTCCGCGATGTGCCCGGCGTGGAACTGCTGGCCGATCCGGAACACCCCAACGCCGCCGTCGCCTATGACGAGGAGTTCCTGCTTGGCCGCTTCGCCGCCCATGGCCTCCATCCCGCCCGCGCCGTGATGCGCGGTCACTGGAGCGGTCAGCGCGAGGCCGAGAATTTCCAGGACTTGCTGGTTCTGGAGAAGGGGACCGCGCCATGAGCCGCCGCCGCCTTCCGCTGCTTCCCGCCAATCAAGTCGCCCGTCCCGCTCCGCGCCAGCCGGCGCGTCCGCTGGTGGCCGCCAGGCCGCCGCGGGTGCTGCTGATCGCGCACAACCACCCGAGCCTGCATCCCGGCGGCACCGAGATCTTCGCGCACGAGCTGTTCGGCAGCCTGAAGGCGGCCGGAGCCGAGTGCCTGTTCCTCGCCTGCACCAACGACACCCACCGGGCGCCGCGCCCCGGCACCGGCTTCCAGACGCTCGGCCGCAGCGCCGACGAGGTGCTGCTGTGGGCCGGCCATTTTGACCATTTCCATCAGAGCCAGATCGACCTGCATGGGCTGGTTCCCGACCTGTCGAACCTGCTGCGCGCCTTCCGGCCGGATATCGTGCATGTGCATCACACGCTGCTATTGGGCGTGGAGATGCTGTTCCTGATCCGCCGTGTCTGCCCGGACGCGAAGATCGTCTACACCCTGCACGACTATTACCCGATCTGCGCCAATGACGGGCAGATGGTGACCCCGCCGCGCGGCGAAGGCGGGACGCGCACGCTCTGCACCAAGGCGTCGCCCGATGCCTGCCACCGCTGCTTCCCCGACCGTCCGGCCGACCAGTTCCTGCTGCGGGAGAAGCACATCAAGGCGATGTTCGGGCTGGTCGACCGCTTCCTGGCGCCCAGCCGCTTCCTGCGCGACCGTTATATCGCCTGGGGTCTCGACCCGGCGCGGATCGAGGTGATGGCGAACAGCCGGCCGTCCGTCGAGCCGGCCCCGGCGCGCGACCTCGTCCCCGGCGCGGTGCGCGATGCCTTCGCCTATTTCGGCAACCTCAATCCGTTCAAGGGCGTCACCGTGGCGCTCGACGCCGTCGCCCGCATGGCGCGCCAGGGGCTTTCCCCGTCGCTGGCCGTGCATGGCGGCAGCCTGTATCAGACCCCGGAATTCCGCCAACTGGTGGCCGACGGCTTCGAGGCTGCGCGCGGCCTCGCCACCGCCCATGGCCCCTACCGGCCGCAGGAGATGCCGGCGCTGATGGCCGCCGCCGACTGGGTGGTGATGCCGTCGATCTGGTGGGAGAACGCCCCCCTGGTGATCCAGGAGGCTTTCCAGCACCGCCGCCCGGTCATCGTCAGCGGCATCGGTGGCATGGCGGAGGCGGTGCGCGACGGCGTCGACGGCCTGCATGTCCGACCCAACGACCCCGCCGACCTCGCCCGCGTCATGACCCGCGCCATGTCCGAACCCGGTCTGTGGGAAAGGCTGTCGGCCAACATCCCCGCCGTCCGCCCGACGGAGGAGGCCGCGTCGCTCCATCTCGCGCTTTACGGCGAACTGCTTTCACCAACGCCCGCCGCTCTTATCCAGGGGAACCGCACCCGATGAAGGACCGCAGCACCAAGGCCGACATCACCGCCGCCGTCCTGCTGGACGAGGATACGCTGATGCTGTTCGGGGCGATCGACCAGCCCCTGCCGGCCAACAGCGTCGTGATGCTGGACGGCATGATCGACGGGCGTTTCCGCGGCGGCTGCTGGACCGACGCGGCGGGGGAGCGCTGGTTCCTGGGTGCCATCCGCGTCACCGGGCTCGCCCATATGCGCCCGTCTCGCATCGAGATCGAGGACACGCAGGGCAAGCACCTGCTGTTGCCCCGCCTGTCGAATGTCCGCACCAACCCGGCCCATCTGGTCGCCGCCTTGCGCGAGGTGCAGCCGCAGTCGCTCGGCACCGCGCTGGATGTCGTCGTGACCCTGTTGTCCGGACCGGAGATGGGCGGGGGTGAACCGGGGGAGGGCGACCGCCGCACCCGCCTGCTGTCCGGTCTGGCGCAGGAGGCCTCCCGCCCCGACGGCTTCGCCGAGGTGCTGGGCCGCTTCCGCGACGGCGCGTTGATGGTGCAGGGCTGGTCGCACGGCTTCCCGGCCGGTGTCGCCGCCGTGCTTGTCGAGGCCGACGATCTGCGCTCCCATACTAGTGCCGCGGCACCCTTCCACCGCCCGGACCTGCCCGACGATGCCGCAGGTCTGCTGACGGTTCTGGAAGGGTCGGTCGCCGCCCCCGACAGCATCCGCCGCATCCATTTCCGTGCCGCCGACGGCTGGCACCACTTGGCGATCTTCGAGCATCGGCAACTGCTGGCCGACGGCGTCGCCTCCGCCCATGCCCGCGACATGCTGGGCCAGTTGCAGGGCGATGCTGCCCGCCGCGGTGTCGCCGCCGCGATCGCCGCCCGCTACAACGGGGTGGAGACGGTGTCGCAGATCCAGGCGCCGGTACGCATGGGGCTGGACATGGCGGTGCGCGTACCGGGGGCAGGGCTGTTCGTCTGCGGCTGGCTGCTCGACCCCACCCAGACGGTGCGGGCGGTGACGGTGAAGGGTGGCGGCATGACCGCGCGGCTGGACACCGACTGGTCGCGGCTCGCCCGCAAGGACGTGTCGGACGCCTTCGCCCATGATCCTCTGTTCGCCGGCCGTTTGCTGCCGGGCAACGATGGTCACGGCTTCACCGCCTTCGCCCGGGAGCCGGCCGGCATCGCCGCCGACGCCGAGTTCCATCTGGAGCTGACGCTGGCCGACGGCATCGCCTTCCTGCCGCTGCCCTGCCAGCCGCCGACCGGGGATTCGCTGCGTCGTATGCTGGGGGCGGTCAATCCCGACAGCCCGTCCATCGACCGCGTCGTCTCGACCCATCTCGGACCGATGCTGCGCACCGCCGCCTCGGCCCAGGCGGTTCCGTCCTCCGTTCTGCATCCGATGGGCCGCGCGCTGAAGACGCCGCGCGTGTCGGTGATCCTGCCGGTCTGCGACGGGCGCGAGGATGTCGACCTGAACCTTGCCCGCATGGCGAACGATCCTGACTTCACCGAGGCGGAGGTGCTTGTGGTCGCTGGTGCCGGCACGCATGAGCGGCTGGCCGGCATGGTCCGGCAGGCCGCCGGCTTCTACCGGCTTTCGGTCGGCTACGTCGCCGCGCCCGCCGCCGCCGACCCGTTCGAGGCGGTGGCGGCTTCCCTGTCGCATGCGAGAGCCGATCGCGTCCTGCTGCTCTCCCCATCGGTACTGCCGACCGAGCGCGGCTGGCTGTCGGCGCTGGAACGGGCGATCCGCAAGCCGAACGCCGTCGGCTCCGCCGCCCTGGCGCCGGTGATGGTCAGCCCGACCCTGCTGTATGAGGACCATTCGGTCCGCTTCGCCGGCATCGTCGCGGTGGAGGGGCCGGGCGGTGCCGTCACCTACGAGCGCCGCTTCGCCGGCTATCCGCGCGACTGGCTGAAGGAGCAGGAGGCCTCGGCCGTCGATGCCGCATCCGCCGACTGCGCGCTGCTGCCGCGCGAGCTTCTGATCCGCGCGATGGCCGATGGTGGCCGCTATCTCGGGCTGGAGCCGAAGGGGCTGGATTTGTGCCTGCGGGTGCGGGCGGTGGGCGGGTCCTGCCTGTGGCTGCCGAAGGTGCGACTGGTCGCGGTCGACGAACAGCTCCGCACCTCCCGCGACCCCCGGCTGGAACGCATGAGCGCGCTGGTCGACGAATGGAGCTTCGCCGAGCGCTGGAAGGCGTCGATCGCGGCTTAGGGTTTTGCCCCCACCCGGTTTCTCACCCCCTTCGACTTGGACAAACGGTCACCCGATGAGCAAGACCAAGCGCGCGCTGATCATCAGCCATGGCCACCCCTCCTTCTCGCTGGGCGGGGGGGAGGTCGCCTCCTACAACCTGCACAACGGTCTGCACGACCTGCCGGGCTGGGAAAGCCACTATCTGGCCCGCGTGGCGCCGCCCATCGCCCAGCATCGCGGCTCCGCCCTGATGGCTCTGCGCCAGAAGGAGCGGGAGGTTCTGTATTATGCCAACGA
The DNA here is from genome assembly GCF_024170005.1 of Azospirillum lipoferum. Lineage (GTDB taxonomy): Bacteria > Pseudomonadota > Alphaproteobacteria > Azospirillales > Azospirillaceae > Azospirillum > Azospirillum lipoferum. The sequence continues at coordinate 18,334 of NZ_JALJXJ010000019.1, read as the reverse complement.
CTACGACCATTTCCGCCTGTCCAACCGCAATCTGCCGGGGCTGGAGAAGGACTTCGTCCGCTACGTCCGCGACCTCCAACCGGACGTGGTGAACTTCCATCATTTCCTGGGGCTGGGGATCGAGACGATCCAGGCGGTGCGTCAGGCGTTGCCGCGCGTTCCCATCGTGGTGACGCTGCACGAATATCTGTCGATCTGTCACCACCACGGCCAGATGGTGAAGACCACCCGCAACACGCTGTGCTACCGCGCCAGCCCGGCCGACTGCGCCGGCTGCTTCCCGCACATCGGCGAGGCGGAGTTCTTCAAGCGCGAGCTGTTCCTGAAGACCTTTCTGGAGCAGGCGGACTTCTATGTCAGCCCGTCGAACTTCCTGATCGACCGCTATGTCGACTGGGGGCTGCCGCGAGAGAAGTTCCGCATGATCGAAAACGGCCTGACCATCGAAGGCATCGCCCCGCCGCGCCCGGTCACCCGTGGCGGCAAGCGCAACCGCTTCGCCTTCTTCGGCCAGCTGACCGAGTTCAAGGGCGCCCATCTGCTGGTGGAGGCGGTGTCGCGCATCTCCGACAAGGCCTGGGGCGAGGACGGCGCGCTGATGATCTTCGGCGGCAATCTGGAACGTCAGCCGGAGGCCTATCAGAAGCGCTTCAACGACGCGGTGGAGAAAGCCGGCGACCGGGTGCGCTTCTACGGCAGCTACCGGTCCGCCGAGTTGCCGGGCCTGATGAAGGACGTCGACTGGATGATCATCCCGTCGATCTGGTGGGAGAACTCCCCCGTCGTCATCCAGGAGGCCTTCCTGCACGGCCGCCCGATCATCGCCAGCAACATCGGCGGCATGGCGGAGAAGGTGACGCATGGCGTCGACGGCTTGCATTTCCGCAACGGCAGCGTCGAGGATCTGGTCGACCGAATGACGGAGGCGCTGACCACGCCCGATTTGTGGGACCGCCTGCGCCTGCGCATCCGCCGTCCGATCGACCGTGCCGAATGCGCCCGCCAGCACGCGGAGGTGTTCGACGCCCTCCTGGCCGCTGGCGGAGCCGCAGTCTCCATCCCGGAACGGGCGGTGGCGCAGCGGTCGTGATAAGGAAAAATCGGAAGTTTCTGTGATATTTTCAAATATGCAGTAAATTTCAATCTAGAAATTGCCGGCATGTTTGGTAGAGTTGAAAAGAAAATCACGGGAACTTTCCTGTAAATCCTGTGTGCATATTCGAATTGTCCCGGCACTGGTCCGGGAATACCCGTCACTATCGCCCTAAAACTCAGGGAGTGCCGCCGTGGCCAACATCCTCGTCATGATTCCGTCGGGCGAAGTCTATGATCACGACTGCGTGCGTTGGTACAGCTACCAGGACATTCAGCGCAGCATCAACCACTACCACAACATTGGCGACGCCTTCGTCTTCGACTCCTCGTTGAAGCTGCTGACCTATGACAAGCTGGATGTGCTGGAGATTCGCGAGTTCCGGCAGGAGGTCGTCGACCGGATCAACGCGGAATATGATTATGTCTTCCTGCGCGGCAGCAACTACATCCACGATTCGATGGACTGGCCGGCGGCGACCATCCAGGTGCTGGCGAAGCTGCGCATCCCCGTCATCGCCTTCGGCGTCGGCGCCCAGGCGCCGGCCACCGGCAAGCTGACGCTGACCGAGGAAAGCAAGCGCATCTGGCGGATGATCGCCGACAAGTCGACGACGCTCGGCGTGCGCGGCACCTACACCGCCGAAGTGCTGTGGGATCTGGGTATCAAGAACACCCGCATCGTCGGCTGCCCGACCGCCTTCCGCAACCGCGACCCGGAACTGCGCATCGACCTGCCGGCGCTCGACAGCGTCCGCAAGGTCGGCATCACCATGCGCCGCGAGGTTTCCAAGCATTATTCGCCGGACGTGCGCAAATATCTGGAGCGCCACCGCGACTTCGTGAAGGACATCTCCCGCCGCTTCGACACCGTCCTGATGATGCAGGGCGAGGTGGAAGAGAAGAAGCTGCTGTGGGGCACCGAGGAGCAGAAGGCGGAAGCCTGGGCGCACCTGCATGACAGCGCCTGGCTGAAGCAGTGGTATTTCGACGACGAGATGGACGCGCTGTACCGCGAGCGGCTGTGGTATTCAGACGTCGTCGCCGATTACGAGAACCTCGTGCGGTCGAAGGACCTCGTGCTGGGCTATCGCCTGCACGGCAACCTGATGGCCCTGTCGAACGCCACGCCGTCGGTTTATTTCAGCTATGACAGCCGCACGGCGGAATTCGCGGAGACCTTTGCGATCCCCTGCTACAACGTCTATTCGGACAAGCCTTTCGTCCTTGAGGAATATTGGGACCAGAGCCTGTTCGAGAAGTTCAACCGCACCTACTACCAGCGTTATCGCGACATGCGGGAGTTCCTGGACGAGAACTACGTCCCCCACCGCATGCCCAGCCACACCCTGCGCCGCAGCACCGAGCGCAAGGCCGCGTAAGCGCAAGTTCCCTCTCCAGTCCAATAACCGGAAACCGGCCCCATGTCCGCCACCGCCAAGATCGTCGAGCTTCGCGACTCCACCCCCGTGGCCGATCCCCTCGACGCCCCGCAGGCAGCCGCCATCGTCGGCCATATCGACGCCTTGCAGGGGGGCCGCGTCTTCGGTTGGGCCTGGGATGGCAACCATCCGGCCGACCGGCTGGAGGTGGAGTTGCGGCTGGAGCGCGACGGCGGGCCGCCGGAAACCCTGGCGCGGGTGGCGGCCGACCGGCTACGGCCCGATCTGGCGGGCGGCGGCATCGGCGACGGCGCCCATGCCTTCGAGGCGGAGGTGATCCTGCCGGACGGGGCCGATCCGTCACGGGTGGTGGCGGTGGTGCGGTCGCCTTCCACCGGCGAGACGGCGACCTTCGTCCAGCCCAACCCGGAGGACCAGCGGCTCGACCGGCTGCTGGGGCCGCATCTGCAACGGATCGGCGAGCGGGTCGATGCGCTGCGCCGCGACCAGCGCCAGCTTGCCGCCGCCCAGCAGACCATCGGGCGCCTGCTGCGCGATGCGGGGGAGGGGGTGGCGGCCCTGCGCACCGATGCCTCCCGTCTGGAAACGGCACAAGGCGAACGGTCCGACGCCCTGGCCGAATCCCTGCACGAGCTGACAGAGCGGGTCGGTGGGCTGGAGGTGTTCCTGATGCGGATGGACCAGAGCCTGCGGGGACTGGACAGTGCCTCTGCCGAAAAGTCCGGTGGAGCGGGCTGGTCGCCGCTGCTGACCATGTTGGGATCGACGGTCGGCGCCTTCCTGGCGGTTCTGGTCGGCTGGCTGGTGCTGCACTGATCCGGAAGGTTCCGTTGGACTGAAGGGTAGGCAACCGCGGGGGACCCGGCGGTGTTGAGCTTCTGCGACCCTGGCGTCCCTCCTTCCGGGGAGCGTGCAGTGCGATAGAGCGGAGCCTGCCCATATGCCTGACGGAATGCCCGTCGTTGAACCGTCCCCCGACATGCCGCCGCCAGCCCCGGCGTCGTCTCCTTCCATCCTCTCCGCTCAGAGCGAGGGCGAGCTTGCCGTCCGGCTGACGGCATTCGCCGGCCGGCCGGGCGGCGTTCTGCTGCTTGCCCGCAGCGAAGCGCGTGCCACCCGGCTGGCGCGGCTGGCAAGCGACCTGTTCCCGGACATCGACGTTGTCCTGCTGCCGATCGACGAGACGGCGGCGGGCGACCGTGCCGCGCCGTCGCGTGCCGTGCTGGGACGCCGCGCCGCCGGCCTGATGCGGCTTGCCGATAGGAACGAGTCTGTGGGCGGGCGGCTGGTGGTGGCTTCGGCCGATCTGGCTTTGCAGAGGCTGCCGCCGCCGCGGGCCTGGGCTGGCGGGCAGTTCCGCCTGACCCGGGGCATGACCTATGACGAGGCGGCATGGCGTGATTGGTTCGCCCGCACCGGCTATGTGCTGGATGACCGGGTGGACGAACCCGGCGAGGTGGCGATCCGTGGCGCCGTGGTGGAGGTCTTTCCCGGCCACTGCGACCGCCCGGTCCGTTGTGACATCGCCGATGGGGTGGTGCGCGATCTGCGCCTTTACGATCCGGTGTCCCAGCGCTCGGTGGAGTCGATCGACGAGCTTACCCTGGGTCCAGTCACCGACCTGATCGTCGGGCCGGAGATGCTCGACCGCCTGACCGCGAACCTTGCTGCGCTCGGTTATGCGATGCCGGAGGCGTTGCGGCGGGACCTGGAGGAAGGGCGTCGCCCCTACGGATTCGACCTTCAGCTTCCCAATGCCTTCGACGATTGCCCGCTGCTGCTGGACCTGCTGCCGGATGCGCTGGTCATGCTGGATGCCGGTGCGCGCGACCGCATCGAGGCGCGGGCTGACGATCTGGCTGAAGTTGGTCTGGATCGCCGTATCCACCGCGACGACGCCTCCATTCTACCGGTTCCGGCGCTCGAACGCCGCCTGATCGGTGCCGACGCGCTGGAGGAGAAATTCGCCGCCCGCGATCTGCTGACGGTGGAGATAACCGGCGGTTCAGCCATGGAGGCGGTTCGCACGGAGCGCACGTTGCTGCGGCGTGCTGCGATGGTGCTTGAGAATGGCGGTTCGGTTCTGCTCGCTGCCCGCCCCGGCGAAGCCGATCGGCTGGCCGAGCGGGCGTCATCGGTGTTGGGGCGTCCGGTATCCCGGCTGGAGCGATGGCCCGATCCGCTTCTGGCGGCGGGCGATTGCGCTGTGTTGGCGTTGCGGACGACCGAGGGCTTCACCTGCGATGGCGTGACCGTGCTGGTGGCGCCTCGTCATGCGGAGGAGCGTGGTGGGGAGGTGCAGGCCCGGCCGCCGCTGGCCCCGTCGGAGCTGGCGACCGGCGACTTCGTCGTGCATCTCGACTACGGCATCGGCCGGCTGGTCGGGTTGGAGACGATCACGTCCGGAGACGGGGAGGAATCGTCCGCCGACTTCCTGGTTCTGGACTATTCCCATGACGACCGGCTGCTGGTTCCGACCGCCGACTTCGACCGGTTGTGGCGCCACGGTTCCGCCGATACCGGCGCAAAACTCGACAGTTTGAAGAATGCCCATTGGCTGGAGCGTCGCGCCGCGCTGGAGGCGGAGATCGGCGAGACCGCCAAGGGCATCTTGCGCGAGGCCCGCCGCCGCGCGCGGGAGGTGGCGCCGGTCATCGACCCGCCGGCCGACCGCATGCGCCGCTTCGGCGCGCGTTTCGGCTTCGATCCGACCGAAGGACAGCGCCGCGCCATCCAGTCCGTGCTCGACACCATGCGCCAGGGCCATCCGATGGATCATCTGGTCTGCGCCGACGTCGGCTATGGCAAGACGGAGGTGGCTCTGCGGGCGGCGGCGGCGGTCGCCTTCGCCGGCCATCAGGTGGCGGTGATGGTCCCGACCTCCGTCCTCGCCCGCCAGCATCTGGAAGTGTTCCGCCGCCGCTTCGCCGGTTTCGGCATGGGGGTGGAACCGCTGACCGGCGCCATGAGCAAGGCGGAGGCCGACCGCGTGCGTGCCGGGCTGGCCAACGGGTCGGTCGACATCGTCATCGGCACCCATGCCCTGCTGTCCAAGGACATCCGGTTCCAGCGTCTTGGCCTGATGGTGGTGGATGAGGAGCAGCGCTTCGGCGCGGCACAGAAGCAGGCACTAAAGCGGCGGACCAAGGGCGTCCACAGTCTGGCGCTCAGCGCCACGCCGATCCCGCGCACCCTGCAAGGCGCGCTCGCGGGCCTGCGCGGTCTCAGCATCATCGACACGCCGCCGGCCCGCCGCCGGCCGGTGCGCACCGCCGTCACCCCGCGCGATCCTGCGACCGCCCGCGCTGCCCTGCTGCGCGAACTGGGGCGCGGCGGGCAGGCCTTCTGCGTCACCCCGCGCATCGCCGATCTGGGCGAGCTGGAAGAGTGGATCCGCGGGCTGGTACCGTCGGCCCGCATTGCGGTGGCGCATGGCCGATTGGGGACGGCGGCGCTGGACGATGCGGTGATGGGATTCGTCGATGGCGAGAGCGACATCCTGCTGGCGACGCCGATCATCGAATCCGGCATCGACATTCCGCGCGCCAACACGCTGCTGCTGTTCCGTCCCGACCTGTTCGGGCTGGGCCAGCTACATCAGCTGCGCGGCCGGGTCGGGCGCGGCGCGGTGCAGGGCTACGCCTACCTGCTGACCGACCCCGGTCATCCGCTGGAGGAGCGGGCGGCCCGCCGGCTCGGTTCGCTGGAGGTGATCGAAAGCCTGGGCGGCGGCTTCGTGCTGAGCATGCTCGACCTCGACCAGCGTGGGGCCGGCGACCTGCTGGGCGAAGAGCAGAGCGGCCATCTGCGGGCGGTCGGTACTGAACTCTACCAGCGTATCCTGGCCGACGCCCTGCGGGCGCTGCGCCGCCAGCCGGACGACCGTTGGGATCCCGAGGTGACGGTTGCGGTGCCGCACTGCATCCCGTCCGCCTACATTCCTGAGGAGGAACTGCGCATCGGCCTGCACCGCCGCATCGCCCGTACCCTCGAGGCCGGCGAACTGGACGCCTTACGCGAGGAGATGGAGGACCGCTTCGGCCCGCTGCCGGACCCCGTGGAGCGGCTGTTGGCCATCGCCGAGCTGCGCTGCCGCTGTCGCGCGCTGGGCGTCGCCGCGCTCGGCTGTGGCCCGGCAGGCGTGGCGGTTACCCTGCGGGGCGAGCGGGCCGCGGCCAGGGCGGCGACGCTGGCGAAACGCTCGGAAGGCTTCCTGCATGCCCAGGACGACCGGCTGTCCGCCGCGCTGGAGGCGCCTGACGCCGATGACCGGCTCGCCAACGCGGCGGGCGTGCTCGACTGCATCGAGGCGATCGTCCGCAAGGCGCAGCGGCGAAAGCGAGGGTAGGCCCCGTCAGCGACAGGCGTGCCCGATGACCCGCGGCAGGATGGCGGTCAGCGCCAGCGCGTCGAAGCAATGCTCCAGATGCGCCGACCGCAGCCTCGCGCGGCGGTCGGCGTCCCCGGCGAGTGCGGAGAGGAGGCTTACGGCGTCGTCCTCACTGGCAAAGGTCAGCTCGTTCTCGTGCGGGGCGAACAGCCGGGCGGTGTCGGCATGGCGCCAACTGACCAGCAGCCCGCCGCGTTTGACGATCTCCAGCGTCCGCGGGAAGATCGCCGTGTCGTAGGCGAGGCTGCCGAAATCCAGGCAGGCCGCCGCCGTGGGATAGGCGTTGCGCGGCGCCGGCGAGACCGGACCGGCGTCGATGCCGAATCGCTTCCAGCCATTGCCCCACAGCGAGAATCCCTCGCCCAGGCCGCGGCGCAAGGTGGTGGCGAAGCGGCGGCGGTTCTCCACCGCAAAGGCGATGGTGAAGGCGCGGTTGAACTCCAGGGTCCAGGCCGGATCCGCCGACCGGCCGGTCAGCCCGCAGGAATCCATCGCCTGAACCCGGTGCAGCGCCGGCCGTTCCCTCATCGCCTCGGCGACCGTTTCCACATCGCGTTGAATCGCCGGAGCAACCGGCGCGCGTCCTGTTTCGAGATGCTCGGGCCAGCCCTGCCCCACATAGAGGAAGCGGTCCCGCACCGATGCTTCGGCGTCGGGATCCGACGGCCCCTTCATCGCGGCGTAGGGGCGGCGTTGCAGCGCGGGCATGTCCGGTGCCATCCAGCGCTTGTACAGATCGACCGACCCGTCCGCAGCCGGGGCGGTGCAGATCCAGCGATGGACGCCCATCGGCTCGTGGAAGACCCGGCTCAGCCCCAGGCGGACGGCCTGCTCCGCCGAACCCTGGCACATGCACCACATGGAAATGTCGTTGTCGACCATCCAGCGGTCGGCATCCCGGATCTGCTCTTCGGTGGCCGCACCGATCTCCTCCAGCGGGTTCTTCAGGCAGATGTGGATGACAGCGGGCCGGGCGCCGTACTGCGCGACGTAGGCGCGCAGCATCTCCACCGTCGGCCGGGGAATCTCGAACAGGTTCAGCACGAACAGGGCATCGATGCGGCGGTCGATCACATCCTGCGAGATGTCGGGCAGCGCCAGCACGGATTCGTGGCCCAGATCGACCAGTGCCGCCTGGATCGACCACAGAATTTCCGACGTGCCCTGGCCGCACAGGAGGAATCGCATGATCCTACCTCCGCTTCGCGAACAGGCTGACCGCTTCGGCCATGTAGGCGGAGAGCTGCCCGTTGTCGGCGCCCTCCCGCTCCACCGTCGCGATGCGGCTGCGGGCTTCCTGCCGCGCCTCGGCCAGCAGGGTGGGGTCGTCCGCCAGGGCGACGGCGCGGGCGACGAAGGCCGCCTCGTCGGCGACCAGGAAGGACGGGCCGGCCACGCTGGCGACGTCGCCGCCGTCGAAGGACAGCACCGGCACGCCGCCGGCCATCGCCTGTGCCGCTCCGGCCCCGCCGCCGGTGCGGCGCGGGTTCACGAACAGGTCGCAGACCGACATCAGCGCTTCCATGCGGTCGACATGGCCGAGGCTGCGCAGCCGTCCGGCGTGGCGGTCGGCGGCCAGCCGTCCGGGCAGGCTTTCCACCCCGCCGGCGAACAGCACCAGCGCCTGCGGGATGGCGTCCAGGATCCGGCCCAGCAGGGTCAGGAACGCACCGTCGGTCTCCGCATCCAGCCGGTTGCCGACGACGACGCAGACGAATTCCGCCTCCTGCAAGGTGAACTCCGCCCGCGTCGCGGTCTCCCCAGTGCGGCGCAGCGACAGGCCGAAACGGGAGGGGCGCCAGGACTGCGTCAGCCGGCTATTCCCCACCGGTGGCGTGTGGCCGCCGAAATCCAATACGATGTCGGCGAGCGAGACGGTCTGCCCGCTGGTGGTTGGCACGCACATCACCGGATGCGCACTTTCCAGCAGGTCGGCGACGATCACCGAACCGCCGAAGGCGATCACCAGATCGGGGTCGAACGTCTCCACCGCCGACAGGAAGCCAGTCAGCTTTCCGGCGGTGATGCCGGGAATGGTGGAGGACAGCATGCGAATCCGCTCGCCGCCGCAGCGGATCGTCTGCTCCCCCGACAGCCTCTCTTCGACCGCGGCGGCGAAGGGCGGGACGAAGGGGCTGTAATAGCGGTCCGGCATCATGTTGGTGTTCAGCACCAGCACCGTCCGCCCAAGATCGCGCTGCAATCGCACCGCCAGCAACAGCAGGTCGCGCGACGGCTGGTGTTCGGCGGACAGGAACTGGTTGGTGACGATGACCACCCGTCCGGTGTCGGGCTGGTCTGCCGGCCTCGCGACCGGCACCAGCCCCAGCCGCGCTGCCATCTGCCGCAGGAGCCGTTCATAGAAGGGGAAAAGATGCTCGGCGACGAAGTTGGGCACCGAGCCCAAGTCCATGCGCATCAGGAACAGCTGGCGCTGCATCGACCAGTAGATCTGGTTGAGCCCCTCCAGCGGCGCCAGATCCAGAACATTGTCCAGCATGGTCAAGATGTGCAGGTAGCGGCGCAGGTCGCCGGACACACAGGCCAGCGCCGATTCCCGCAGGATGGGGTCGAGACCGGCGGTGGCGCCGTCCAGCCTTGCCATCGCCGCCGCATCCTGCCCCAGCCCGGCGGCCCTCGCGGCTTCGCAGCCATCCGAAATCGCCTTCAGGGACTCGCCGGTTCCGGCCGGACCGCACAGCCGGGCAATCAGGTCGGTTAGCGCCGCTGCATGGATATCGGAGGCCTGCATCGTTGGAACGGTCCCAATTGGCGCCTGGTGGCGCAGTGGCCGCCGGCGGCGCCCCGACGGGGCGGGACTCGGCCAGCATCCGCTTCCACGGATAGGAGCGATGCCGGCGGGTGTCAATCAGTCACCCCGCGGCGCAGTCACTCCGTACCGGATTCCGCCGGCCACCGTTGGCCACCGTCGCTTCCACTGCTCCTCATACCGGCGGCGTTCGCCTGCGGCGGACGGATCGCTGCCGGTGGCGAAGGTCCAATAGCCGATCTGGAACGCGATGTAGCAGGGAAGGCAGAAGGCCAGCAGCCGGCGGTCGAGCGGGACCTCCACCTCGACCGCCCGGCACAGCGTCTCGGCCTGCTCATCTGACAGGCCGAATTCCACGATGCCGCCGGCCGCGTCCCAGGCGATGTCCTGGCAGCCGATCAGGTCATGGGCGGTGGCATGGTCCAGCGCGTCGGTCTTCATCAGGCGCCCGTCAGGCAGCCGCAGCCATTCCCAGCGATGCAGCCGGTTGTCGGTGACGACCCGGCGCATGCCCGCTTCCAATCCGGCCAGCCGGTCGGCGGTCCAGCCGTCCAGCGCCGTTGTGGCGTCCTCGCCCAGCGCCTCGCCGATGTTGGTGCGCGCCATGGTCAGCAGGTCGGGCAGGGCGGCTCCCGCTCCGGGTGGTGCCGGAAAGCGCAGGGCGCGGAAGGCCAGATAGTCGGCAAGCCGGTCCACGGTGTCGGGCGTCACCTCCGTCAGCCGCCACCCTCTCTCCAGCCAGCGCTCCGCAAGGAAGCCGTGGCGCAGGGCCATCGGTTCCGCGGTGAAGCCGGCGGCGTGCAGGGTGCGGGCACGCTCCAGAACATCCGCGCCGGTGAGGCCGAGCCCGGCGTATTTCAGCAGCCACGATCCCTTGCCGGTGCGCAGCAGGAATTTGCGACGTTCCTGCTGCGGATTGGCCGGCACTCCGCCGTCCGTTCCATACAGCCGCCGCCATGCCCCGCCCGACAGCTCCTCCAGCGGAGCGACCGGCGGGCCGAGCGTGTCCGCAAACCAGTGTTCCGGCGTTGGGATCGGCCGCTTGCCGGACCGGAACAGTTCATCGAAACCAACCACCGGGCGCACCGCCTCGGCCCAGCGCCGCCGATGCCGGTCGGAGGCGTGCGGGCCAAGCTCGCCGCCATGACCGGGCAGAAAGGCGATGCGGTCCGACGCAACCCCGTGGTCCTCCAACCAGTCGGCAACGGCGCCGAAGGAACTGCCCGACAGTCCCGGCCCCTCGTCTACGATCACATAGGCGGCCTCGGGATTGGCCAACAGGATGGCGCGCAGCCGCTCCGATACCCGGATTTCCCGCTGGAAGGGGGGCCCGACCGGCCGCAGGGTCACTGGCGCTCGTGCATCCAGCGTCACCGCCGCCATTGCCGCCAGCCCGGTGCCGATGCTGCGCAGGCCGATCACCACCGGCGATCCGGCGAAGCATGGCGGCAGCCGCTCCGCCGCCTCCAGATAGGCTTCGGGATAGAGGCTGTAGAAGGCATAGCCCTCCGCCCGCCGCATGGTCACCGAATCGGGCAAGGGCAGGGTGGACAGCCGGTCCAGGGAATCGGAGAGTTCCGCAGCGTCCGGCAGGGCATCCGATGACCCGGCCGACCGCCAGGACGCCGCCACGTGGCCGGCAAGCGCCATCACCACGGCCATGGCCGCATCCTGCGCGGGTGTAGGATCATCCATGCCGGCGGCGTGAAATTCCCGATCGGCTAGCCCCTGCGCCAGTTCGGACGCCTCGATGAACAGCGTCACCAGCGCACCGTGCCGCTCCAGACCGGATGCGGCACAGCCGGCGTCGGCAAAACCGCGCCTCAGCCGGCCGATGCGGCGGCATGGATGCTCGCAAACCTCCTGGTCGCCATAGACCAGCATCGCCGCCGGCAGCCGTCACCAGGTCGGGAAGAACAGCAGCAGCAGGGCCAGAACCGCGAGGATGCCCAGAATGCTCCACATGGCAGGGCGCCCCATGCCCCGCGAGGTGCCGGCCTTCGGGAGTTCGGTGCCCACTTTCCGGAAAGGGCCAGCCATTGCGTTCGCTCCTGACAATGTCGATCTGTCGGTATTCAACAGGGCAGAACCGGTAAAGTTGCCGATCCCGATCAGAGCCCCCATCTGGCAGAGGCTTGGCCACCTGGGGCGGCCTAGATCGCCGGAATGCGTTTTTTGCTTTACCGCCAATGGGTTGATTGCCTGTTGCAGATTTCCCGCGGGAATCGGCGAAAAAACCACTTCCCAAGCGCACCACCAATCGGCAAACTCTACACAAGAAATAGAAAAGTTTGCGCGGGTATCACAAAAAAATCCGCGCAATTCAGGAGCCACCGAAGGAGACCCCTGACATGTCGCTTCGTCGCCTGACCCTTCTCGCCGCCGGTCTGACGCTGGCCTGGCTGGGCGTGGCCGCCGCCGATTCCAAGGACGCACTGCTGAACGTGTCCTACGACCCCACTCGGGAATTCTATGTTGAGTTCAACAAGGCGTTTGCCAAGAAGTGGGAAGCCGAAACCGGCCGTGCCCTGACCGTGCGCCAGTCGCATGGCGGCTCCGGCAAGCAGGCGCGCTCGGTCATCGACGGGCTGGATGCCGACATCGTGACCTTGGCACTGGGCTACGACATCGACGCCATCGCCGATTCCGGTCTGCTGCCGAAGGACTGGCAGAGCCGCTTGCCGAACAACAGCTCGCCTTATACCTCGACCATCGTGTTCCTGGTGAAGAAGGGCAATCCGAAGGGGATCAAGGACTGGAACGATCTGGTGAAGCCGGGCGTCCAGGTCATCACCCCCAACCCGAAGACCTCGGGCGGCGCGCGTTGGAACTATCTCGCCGCCTGGGCCTATGCCCTCCAGGCCAACAACGGTGACGAGACCAAGGCCAAGGAGTTCGTGGCGCAGCTGCTGAAGAACGTCCCGGTGCTGGACAGCGGCGCCCGCGGTGCCACCGTGACCTTCACCCAGCGCGAGATCGGCGACGTCCTGCTGGCCTGGGAGAACGAAGCCTACCTGTCGCTGCAGGAATTCGGTGCCGACAAGTTCGAGATCGTGGTGCCCAGCCTGTCGATTCTGGCCGAACCACCGGTCGCCGTCGTCGACAAGGTCGTCGACCGCAAGGGAACCCGCAAGGTGGCGGAGGCTTATCTCCAGTTCCTCTACACCCGCGAAGGGCAGGAAATCGCCGCCAAGAACTTCTACCGCCCGCGTCTCCCGGAATTGGCGAGCCAGTATGCGGGACGCTTCGCCGATGTTAAGCTGGTCACCATCGACCAATTCGGGGGCTGGCGTGCCGCACAGGAGAAGCACTTCTCGGACGGTGGTGTCTTCGACCAGATCTTCCAGAAGGGGCGTTGACCTATGGTCGCCGCTGCCGACAGCGACAGCACTCTGGCAGGAAAGGGGGGCGCGGTGACGGTCCGCGCCCCCGTTCCCCTCTTCCGGAAACCTAGCGTTCTCCCCGGTTTCGGGCTGACGCTGGGCTTCACGCTCAGCTATCTCAGCTGCATCGTGCTGGTTCCGCTGGCGGCCCTGATCGTCAGGTCCAGCGGTCTTGGCTGGAGCGGTTTCTGGTCGGCGGTGACGACGCCCCGGGTACTCGCCGCTTTCGAGGTCAGTTTCGGGCTGTCCTTTGCCGCCGCGCTGACCAACGCGCTGTTCGGCTTCCTGGTCGCCTGGGTGCTGGTGCGTTATGACTTCCCCGGCAAGCGGCTGGTGGATGCGCTGGTCGATCTGCCCTTCGCCCTGCCGACGGCGGTGGCGGGCATTGCGCTGAGCGCGCTCTATGCCCCGAACGGCTGGCTGGGTAAGCCGCTGAACGAACTGTTCGGCCTGAAGGTCGCTTTCACTCCGCTCGGCATCGCCATCGCGCTGACCTTCATCGGTCTTCCCTTCGTCGTCCGCACGGTCCAGCCGATCCTCCAGGATCTGCCGCCGGAGGAGGAGGAGGCCGCGGCCTCTCTCGGTGCCTCCCGTCTTCAGACCTTCCGCAGCGTCATCCTGCCGGCCATCCTGCCGGCGCTGGTTACCGGCTTCGCGCTGTCCTTCGCCCGCGGGGTCGGCGAGTACGGCTCTGTCATCTTCATCGCCGGCAACATGCCCGGCTTGACGGAGATCCTGCCGCTGCTGATCGTCATCAAGCTGGAACAGTACGACTATGCCGGGGCGGCCGCGGTCGGCACGGCGATGCTGGCGGTCTCCTTCGTCATGCTGCTCATTCTCAATCTTCTCCAGCATTGGATGAGGTCGCGCCATGCCCGCTGATGCCAGCATCGCCGCACCGGCCTCCATCAGGGTGCAACCGGCTCGTGCCGCCTTGACCGAGCCGGCCTGGGTCCGTGTCGCCCTGATCGCCGGGGCACTGTTGTTCCTGGCGCTCTTCCTGCTGTTGCCGCTGGTCGCGGTGTTTGTCGAGGCGCTGCGCCGCGGCTTCGGCGCCTATTGGACGGCGCTGATCGAGCCGGATGCCGTGGCCGCGATCCAGCTGACGCTGATCGTCGCCGCCATTTCGGTGCCGGCCAACCTGCTGTTCGGCATCGCCGCCTCCTGGTGCGTCGCCAAGTTCGATTTCCGCGGCAAGAACCTGCTGATCACACTGATCGACCTGCCTTTCTCGGTATCACCGGTAATCTCCGGCCTGATCTATGTGCTGCTGTTCGGCATGAACGGGCTGTTCGGCACCTACCTGCGCGACATGGGCGTTCAGATCATCTTCGCTGTGCCGGGTCTGGTGCTCGCCACCATCTTCGTCACCTTTCCCTTCGTCGCGCGCGAGCTGATCCCGCTGATGCAGGAACAGGGCTCCGACGAGGAGGAGGCGGCGCTGGTGCTGGGGGCGTCCGGCTGGCAGACTTTCTGGCGGGTGACGATCCCCAACATCAAGTGGGGTCTGCTCTACGGCGTGCTGCTGTGCAACGCCCGTGCGATGGGCGAGTTCGGTGCCGTTTCAGTCGTCTCCGGCCATATCCGGGGCGAGACCAACACGATGCCGCTGCATGTCGAGATTCTCTACAACGAATACAATTTCGTCGCCGCCTTCGCGGTCGCCTCGCTCCTGGCCATGCTGGCGCTGGTCACGCTGGTCGTGAAGACCGCGCTGGAGTGGCGCTTCGGGGACGAGCTGGCGGCGTCCCGGCACTGATCGCCGGGCTCTGGAGAGGAAAACGGGACCAATGGCGATCCAGGTTTCAGGCATCACCAAGCGCTTCAACGATTTCACCGCCCTCGATTCCGTCGATCTGGAGGTGAAGTCGGGGGAGCTTCTGGCCCTGCTCGGCCCTTCAGGCTCGGGCAAGACCACGCTGCTGCGCATCATGGCTGGGCTGGAAAGCCCCGATGGCGGTGGCCTGCTGCTAAATGGGGAGGAGGCGCTGGGGCTGAAGCCGCGCGACCGGCAGGTCGGCTTCGTCTTCCAGCATTACGCTCTGTTCCGGCACATGACAGTGTTCGACAATGTCGCCTTCGGCTTGAAGGTGCGGCCGCGCGGCGAGCGCCCCGGTTCCGCCGAAATCAAGCGGCGGGTCACCGAACTGCTGGAACTGGTTCAGCTGTCGCCCTTTGCCGGCCGCTATCCGGCCCAGCTGTCGGGCGGTCAGCGCCAGCGCGTGGCGCTGGCCCGCGCGCTGGCGATCGAACCGAAGGTGCTGCTGCTCGACGAGCCCTTCGGCGCGCTCGACGCCAAGGTCCGCAAGGAACTGCGGCGCTGGCTGCGCAAGCTGCACGACGACATTCACATCACCTCCGTCTTCGTCACCCACGACCAGGAGGAGGCGCTCGAACTGGCCGACCGCGTCGTGGTGATGAATCAGGGCCGGATCGAGCAGATCGGCACCCCGGCGGAGGTCTACGACCACCCGGCCTCTGCCTTCGTCTATGAATTCCTCGGTCAGGTGAATCGCTTCGATTGCACGGTGGAGGGTGGCATCGCCCGTGTTGGCGATGGTGCCCTGGCGATTCCGGCCCAGGGCGGTGTGCAGGGGCCGGCGGTCGCCTATGTCCGTCCGCACGACCTTGGGGTCACCCCGGCCTCGGCCGGACCGGCGCGGATCTCCGGGATCCATGTCGTCGGGCCGGACGCCCGGATCGACATCGATCTCGCCGGCCTGACGCTGGAGGCGGAGATGGACCGCGAACGCCTCGCCACGCTCGGCATCGTCGCCGGCGACCGCTGCGCCATCCACATCGACCGGGCGCGGGTGTTCGCCCGTTAGCCTCGGTCAGTTCGATGGTTGCTGATCGGCGAGCGTCCGGTAATGGCCGTCGCGGTGGGCCTTCAGGCTGAGGTCTACCGCCGCGGCCTCGACCCCGGCACTGCGCAGGACGAGGCCGGCCAGCTGCAGGCTGGCCTCCATGGTTTCCGGCACGATGGCGCTGGCGCCGGCACTCGCCAGAGCGGCGCTCTGGCCCAGATCATGGGCGCGGGCGATGATCGGCAGTTTCGGCGCGGTCGCATGGATCGCCTCCACCGCGCGGTGGGCGGCGTCCGGCCGGTTCAGCGTGATGACGGCAGCCCGCGCCCGCTCGATCCCGGCGGCACGCAACACCGTGCCCTGGCTGGCGTCGCCGTAATAGACTGGCAGCCCGTCATGCCTGGCGGCGGCGATGCGCTGCGGCTCCAGATCCAGTGCCACATAAGCGATGTTGTGCTCGGTCAGCAGCTTGGCAACCGCCTTGCCGACGCGGCCATAGCCGCAGATCAGCACGTGGCTTTTCAAATCGCTGGTCTCGATGCCGAAGGCCTCGGCTCCCAGCCGCGCTTCGATCAGTTGGGCAATACGCTGGGCGATCGCGCCGATGGCTGGCGTCACCGCCATGCTCAATGCCACCGAGGAGGACAGCAGCAGTCCGGTATGTCCGTCCAGCACCGACAGGCCGACCGCCTTGCCGATCAGGACGAAGGCGAACTCGCCGCCCTGCGACAGCAGCAGTCCGATGCGGAGCGAGGTTGCCAACCCCAGCCCCGACAGCCGGCAGAGCAGGAACAGCAACAGGCTCTTGCCGAGCAGCAGGGCGGTGGTCAGCGCCGCGATGATTTGCGCCTCCGCCGCCATTGCCGGCAGGTCGAGCGACATGCCGACCGTCATGAAGAACAGGCCAAGCAGCAGGCCGCGGAACGGCTCGATGTCGGCCTCCACCTGATGGCGATAGGCGGTGTCCGCCAGCAGCATGCCGGCCAGGAAGGCGCCCAATGCCATCGACATGCCGGCTTCCGCCGTCAGCCAGCCGACCGCCAGCACCACGAACAGGTTGGTGGCGGTGAACAGCTCCGGGTTGCCGGCCGATGCGATGAAGCGATAGGCGGGTCGTACGACGAACCGCCCCAACAGCATGATCACCAGAATCGCCGCAACTGCCTTCACCGCAGCAAGCGTCAGGGCCAGCGGAATGCTGGCGTTGGGATCGGCCAGCAGCGGCAGCAGGGTCAGCAGCGGCACCACCGCCAGATCCTGGAAGATCAGCACCGCAACGGAAATCCGGCCAAAGCGGGCGACCGTCTCCCCGCGCTCGACCAGGAGCTTCAGCACCGTGGCGGTGGAGGAGAAGGCCAGCATTCCGCCGACGATCAGCGATGCTTCCGGGGACAGACCGAGCCACCACGCCGCAAGGCCGATGGCCGCACTGGTCAACCCGACCTGCATCAGTCCCAGTCCGAAGATGTAATGCCTCATGGCGCGCAGGCGCGAGACCGGCAGTTCCAACCCGATGGCGAACAGCAGGAAAACGACGCCGAACTCCGACAGCACTTGCGGCACCGCCAGATCGACCACCGGCCCCGGCGTGTGCGGACCCAGCATCGCGCCCGCTACCAGATATCCCAGGACCGCCGGGATGCGCAGCGCCTGGAACAGCGGCACCACCAGGATCGCGGCCAGCAGCAGAAACAGGACGTCGAACAGAAGGGCAGGGTCGTGCATGGCCGGACAGGGATAAGGGTAGGGCGCGCCCCTGTATCGTCTCCCACTCGCCCGTCCCGCAAGCGCGATGGCACGGAACGGCTTCAAATTGCGGTCAGTCGGTTGGCCTTGGTGGTTGGCATCGATATCGGGGCAGACGGGGTGGGATAAAATCGCAAGGCCGGTGCATTTAGTCCTGGACGAGCCGCAAAGGGCTGCGTATATACCCGGCCCTCGACCGGCGGCACCCTTCACTAGAGAGAAGGCGCCAAGGACCGAGACCCCGATGGATTGGGACAGGTGCGTTTCTTCTTATCACTCCGCCGACGCTTCGGTGGAGATGCCGAAAAAAGGGCTTGACCCGATCGGCCGAGAGAGATAGAAAAGATGCCTGCCAGCGCGAACCGGTCGGTTTGCGCTCCTCCGATCTTAAAATGACGATGCATCGATCCGGTTCACCGGCCGATGATCTGTCGTGATCGGGCTGGATCTTGGACATTGTAGATCGTGAAGTCGAGAAGGGATGCGCAGGCGGCGGCAGTTGGTAGCCGTTGCGGCCTTGTGGTGCTGGTTTCCTGAAGGGGATCGGCGCAATGAGGATCGTCTGTGCATCTTTTGAGCAGAGAAACTGTGAACAGTATCGACGTATCAGGAGATCGTTAAGGCGGTCCTGTCAGTCGTGGCTTTTGTCACGATCTGAACCTGAGAGTTTGATCCTGGCTCAGAACGAACGCTGGCGGCATGCCTAACACATGCAAGTCGAACGAGGGTTTCCTTCGGGGGGC
>NZ_JALJXJ010000018.1 GCF_024170005.1 Azospirillum lipoferum | reverse complement strand
AGAGCCGTGACAGACCATCACGTCGATAGGAGGCATGTGGACGGGCAGCAATGTCTGAAGCTAAGCCTTACTAATCGCTCGAGCGGCTTGATCTCACCGGGCGCCATGCACAGCGGTAAACCGCTTCATGGACGATCTGAAGACGCATCCCGTCACTTGAAACCCGATTTTATCGCGATCAGCGAAAAGGCCGCCTCCCTTGTGGGAAGGCGGCCTTTTCGCGTCCGGTATTCCTCTTCTACTCGCCCAATCCCTTGAAACCCATGTCGCTGTCGGCGACGGTGACGAACCAGTTCTTCGGGTCGCCCACCGTCCCGGCAAGCTCCGGCTGGTCGAGCGCCGGCCGCACCATCATGCGGGTCGGCGTGCGCAGGCCGTTCTTCAGGCAGAGGAAGCCCATCATCGACAGCGGCCGTGCCGCATGGGCATTCAGCGTCCGGCACATCAGTGCGACCATCCCCTGCTTGCGCGCCAGTTCCGTCATCAGTGAGAAGGCAGCCATCAGCCAGCCCGGCCGGGCCAGATAGTCGCAGACCACACCGACCGGCTCACCCTTCCAATGGTCGACCCGCAGCACGACATAGGCCAGCACGGTTTCGCCCCGCATGACGTAGAAGCGGCGGAAGCGGTCGGCCTTCGGCGTGAGATCGAAACGCCAGTTCAGGAAGGCCCAGTCGCGTCGGGCGATCACCGGATGCTGCACCGACGCCGATTCCCAAAGGTCGTCGACGCGGTAGTCGAAGCGGTCGATCTCTACCAGCCGGGCGCCGAGCAGCCGGGTCGACAGCCCGTAGCCCATCGAGGCGGAGGCCAACGCCGGCTTGCCCACCCGGGCGACCAGCTTGGCCAGCCCGCCGCCATAGGGGCTGACGCGCAGGCAGCGCAGCGGATCGATCACCCGCAGATAGGTTGGCACATTGCCGAGGTCGAGCCAGCCGCCGCGCTTGTAGGATTTGTAGGCGGCTTCCGTCATCGACAGCGACACGGCAAGGTCGCCGGCGCCGGAATGGGTTTCCGACAGGGCAGGGCCGACGCCGCGCAGGCGCCATTCCGGCGCGACCATCAGGTCGATCGCCCAGGAAGCCCGGCGGTTGCGCTCGCCGACCTTCAGTGCGAAGGGGATGCCGCCCTGCTGGCCGACCACCGCACCATTGCGCTTGCACAGCCAGAGCTGCGGTCCCTCATGCTCCCGTTCCGGCGGTTCTTCGAACAGCCAGTGGAAATGGTCGGGACACAACTGGATCGCGTCGGCGCCGAACTGCGCGCGCTGGAAAGCCTCCAGAGCGGCGCGGTCGCCCGGTTCATACCGGGCGACGCCACGTTGCTTCCAGTCGATGACGCTCATGCCTCATCCCCGACGGACACCGGCTGCACCAGATGGGCATCGCGCAGGATGCGGGCGGAGGTGCGGCGCTTGGCGGTGATGTCCTTGTAGACGCGGTGGACCTGCTGCACGCTCAGGTTCAGCGCCTCCGCGGCTTCTTCCTCGCTGGCGCCGCGGCCATAGGCGCAGAGCGCCAGGTCCAGCTTGTCGTAGGGCAGGGCGTAGTAGAACTCCTCCTGCGACTGCGGCAGGGTGTAGGTGTCGGTGCTGGGCGACTGCGCCTGGATCTCCGCCGGCAGGCCAAGATATTCGGCCATCTGGTAGACCTGCGACTTGTAGAGGTGGGCGATCGGCTTCAGGTCGGCCAAGCCGTCGCCGCCGCGCACGAAGAAGCCCAACTCGTATTCCAGCCGGTTCGGCGTGCCGAGCACGGCGTAGTTCAGGCGGTCGGCATGGGTATACTCGACCGTCTTGCGGATGCGCTGCTTCAGGTTGGTGGCGGCGACGACGTCGAGATAGACGTCCACCGGCATGCGGCTGGTCTGGCGCTCGCCGTCGGGCGATTCGACGGTCAGGGTGAAGTAGTTGACGCGGTCGGCGTCCAGCAGGTTGCCGGCCAGCCCGATCTTCTGCTTCCAGCCCGGACCGAATTCCGGAAACAGCCGGCGGATGGCATTGTCCCGCCGCTCGTAGCAGCCGAGCGCCTCCAGCGGGCCGGTGATGTTCTCCATGACCGGGGTGACGCCGAGATGCTCGCAGAGCAGGGTGCCGAGGCGGGTGCTCTTCGGCGAGTTTTCCTTCTCCGGCATCAGGATGCACAGCACGCGCTCCGGCCCCAGGGCGCGGACGGCGAGCGTGGCGCAGACCGAGCTGTCGATGCCGCCGGACACGCCGAGCACGATGCCCTGGCGGCGCAGATCATGGGCGACGATGCGTTGGATGGCGTCTTCGATCTCGCGCGCCGCCGCCGCGCAATCCAGATCGAGGGCCTTGGAATCGAACGAGGTGAGGGCGTTCAGCATGGTCACGGTTCCCGATGGGGGTTGATGCATCGTCGGAAAAAATCCACGGCGGTCAGGCCGCTGTCGGTTGCGGCGAGGCGGTCCGGATGTCGCCGACCCGGTCCTCCAGCACATGAATTTCGGCACGGTCCAGGGCGGTCCGCTGATCGCGGATGCGCTGGGGCAATTCGTCGTGGACGTAATGGGCCAGCATCTGCAGGGTCAGCGTGCCGACCAGAGCCATTTCCTCCCGCTCTCCGGCCATATTGCCGTTCTGGCGGTGCGCCTTGTCGGCCAGGGCCGAGACGGCGCCGATGTCGGTCAGACCGTAGCGGGCGAGTGCCTCCGGCGACAGCAGGTCGCGGACATAGTCCGGGGCGCCGTCGCCGAACAGAGCCGTCGTCATCGGTGCGCGGTAGGGCCGCTTCGGCCGCTGGAAGATCTCAGCCGGCAGATGGCGGGCAGCCAGCCGGCGTAGCGCCAGCTTGTCGCGCAGGCCCAGCATCTTCACCCGGTCCGGCAGGGCGGCGCAGAGGTCGTCCACTGCCGGATCGAGGAAGGGATAGCGGACCTCGATGCTGTTCGCCATAGCGACGCGGTCACCCTGTGCGGACAGCAGGTAGGGGGTCATGAAGGTGGCGATCTCCGCCCACTGGCTGCGCGCCAGCGGCGACCAGCGCGACCAGCCGTCCGGCAGATGAGCCGCGACATGAGCCTCGAAGGCGGCATCGTCGGCGGTGGCCTGGACGTCGGCCGACAGCAGGCGCTGCGACCAGGCGGTGTTCCGCCAGCGGGTGCGGTGGGCGTAGAAGGTCTCGCCGGTGTCCATCATCCCGCGCTTGAAGAAGGCCTGCCACAGCGGGCTGTCCTTCTGGCCGTTGACGGCGGCGAAGGGATGGACGCGGCCGAGCAGTTTCGGCCGCGCCTTGCTGTCGGGCTGGCGCGCCCAGAAGCGGCGGACCTTGTCCTCCTTGAAGATGTCGTAGCCGGCCAGCCACTCGTCGGCGCCCTCGCCGGACAGCACGACGCGGATGCCGCTCTCGCGCACCAGACGCGACAGCAGGAACAGCGGAGCCGGGGCGGTGCGGACCAGCGGCGTCTCGCCATGGCGGATGACGTCTGGCAAGGCTGCCTGGATGTCCTGTGGGCTGCACAGGATGTCGTGATGCTCGGTGCCGACATGGCCGGCAACCAGCCGCTGCTGCGGCGTCTCGTCGAAGCCGGCGTCGGTGAAGCGGACGCCGAAGCTGTGCATGTGGGTGGTGTCGAGCTTGCGGGCCAGCGCCGCGATCACCGAACTGTCCAACCCGCCGCTGATATAGACGCCGACCGGCACGTCGGCGCGCAGCCGCAGGCGGATGGCGTCGAGCAGCTTCTCCTCCAACCGGTCGGCCGCTTCGTCGAGCGACAGCTTGGCCAGGGACGGATCGGTGGCGAAGTCCGGCTGCCAGTAGCGGTCGACATGCAGCGCCAGGGTGGAGTCGACGCGGATTGCGGTTGCCGCCGGCACGCTCTCCACCCCGGCGAACACGCTGCCGTGCGGCGCGGCGCTCCAGTGGGTGAAGACCTGGGCGAGGCGGGCCGGGTCGAAGGCCGGAGCCACCCGGCCGCCGCCGAACAGGGACTTTGCCTCCGACGCGAAGACCAGATGGTCGCCACACCGGGCGTAGAACAGCGGCAGGATGCCAAGCCGGTCGCGGACCAGCCACAGTTCGCGCCGGGTGGTGTCCCACAGGCAGATGGCGAACTGGCCGTTCAGCTTGGCCCAGGTGGCGGGGCCGTATTCCTCGAAGGCGTGGACGATCACCTCGGTGTCGGTCTGGGTGTAGAAGCGGTGGCCGCGCGCCTCCAACTCCCGCCGCAGTTCGACATGGTTGAAGATCTCGCCGTTGAAGCTGATCCAGAGGGTGCGGTCCTCGTTGTGGATCGGTTGGAAGCCGCCGGCCAGGCCGACGATGCTGAGCCGGGCGTGGGCAAGCCCGATCCGGTCGTCACGGTAGAAGCCGTAACCGTCCGGGCCGCGGTGGCCCAGCATGGCGATCATGCGCTTCAGCTCGTCCAGACCGGCCGGTTCGGCACGCGATCCTGCGAGAACTCCGGCGACACCACACATGAGCGTGCTCTCTGTCCTGGGGTGGGTACTGTTCGTGGTGGTGTTCGGGGGGGGGGCTTTGCCCCCGCCCTAACCCTCCCCCGCCAAGCGGGAGAGGGGACGGATGCTGCCGTCGGACGCGCGGACTTCCTCCATCAGGTCCGCCCGGCGGATCTTGCCGGAGTCGGTCTTCGGCAGGCTGTCGCGGAACTCGATGAATTTCGGGGCGAGGTGACTTTCCAGCCGACCGCGGCAGTGTTGGCGGATCGTCGCTTCCGACAGGGTCACGCCGTCGCGGGGGACGAGGAAGGCCTTGACCGCCAGCCCGTCGGCATCGTCGGGGACGCCGATCACGCAGGCTTCCAGCACGCCGTCCAGCTCGTACAGCGCGTTCTCGACTTCCTTGGGGCTGACCTTCTCGCCGCGGCACTTGAAGACGTCGTCCTTGCGGCTGACGAAGTAGAGGTGCCCTTCGGCATCCTGGGTGAAGAGGTCGCCGGTGAACAGCAGGGTTTCGCCCTGCGGCCCGCGGCGCAGGCGGCGGGCCGTCTCCTCCGGGAGGTTCCAATAGCCGCGCATCACGTTGGCGCCGCGCACCACCAGCTCGCCGACCTGACCGGGAGGAAGGCGCTTGCCCTCCTCGTCGGCGACGAAGGCTTCACAGTTGGGAATGGCGCGTCCGACGGAGGCTGGCTTCAGGTCCAGTTCGGTGGGATCGAGCGTGCTGATGCGCGTGCAGCACTCGGTCATGCCGTACATGGAATGGAAGACGGCCTGGGGAAAGCGTTCACGCAACCGGCTGAGATGGGCGGCCGGCAGCGGCGCGGCGGCATTGGTCAGATAGCGCAGGCTGCCGAGATCGGCGGTCTTCGCCGCCTGCAGCCCCAGCAGGGTGGAGAAGACGGTCGGGACGCCGGGCAGGCCGGTGACGCGGTACTGGACCATGCGCTTCAGCGTCTCCATCGGGAAGGCGAAGGAGCGCTCGAGCACCAGGGTGAAGCCGACGCGGGCGCCGGTCAGCACCTGTGACAGGCCGTAACCGAAGGTCAGCGGCAGGACGCACATCACCACGTCATCGGGGGTGTTCCCCAGATAGGTGGAGATCGCCCAACTGGTGTTGACGTAGTTGGCGTGGGTCAGCATCACGCCCTTCGGCCGGCCGGTGGTGCCGGAGGTGTACATGATCGCCGCCAGATCCTGGTCGATCAGGCCGGGATCGGCCGGCCGGTGGTGCGGAGCGGCCAAGGCGTCGGCGTAGAGCAGCCCGGTGGCGCCATCGGGCAGCCTAGCGCCGACCCATAGGATTGTCGGTGGCGTATCCACCGCCTCTAGCGCTGGCAGGACCTGCCGGGCCAATGCTGCCGGCGCAATCAGGACCCGGACGCCGGCATCGACCAGCAGGTAGGTCAGCTTGTCGGCCTTGGTCGAGGGATTGACGGGCACGAACACGCCGCCGGCCTTCAGCGTGCCGAACAGGCCGGCGACATACTCGATGGAGTTCTCCAGCATCACGGCAACGCGGTCGCCGCGGGCGATTCCCGCCGATTGGAGCGCGCAGGCGACGGCGTCGCTCTCGTGGTCCAGTTCGGCGAAGCTGCGGCGGGCATCCCCGGCGATCAGCGCGGTGCGGGAGGGATCCCGCCCGGCCGTCTCGCAGAGGAACTGGTGAACCAGATGGGCCATGATGCTGTCCTTCTTCGCCCGTCTTTCGGCGCCCGTCTTTGCCGGTCCCGCCGGATCAGGCGGCGTTGCGCAGTTCCTGCTTGCGGCCGACGAAGGCGGCGATGCGGTCCACCGATTCCAGGTTGTCGGCGACCATGTCGTCGTCGTCGACGGCGATGCCGAAGCGCTCTTCCAGGAAGGCGACGACGTGCATGATGCCGGTGCTGTCGATGATCCCCGACTCCAGCAGGGACTCGCTGTTGTCGAAGCCGGAGTCCTTGCCGAGCAGGAAATTCTCCACGATGAACGCGCGGATTTCCGGCAGGGCGGGAGCGGTCAGGGTCGTGTCGGTCAGGGTGGCGGTCCGCATGTCTCTGAAAACTCCTGCTGGGTTCGGTCGACTTGGTCTGTCGTAACGGGGGGGTCGTAACGGGGGTTCGGGCGGAAAACTGGTCGGTCTGAACGGGGGCCGGCTATTGGCTGGAACTCTGCCGGGGGTAGGTTCGGTTACCCCTTGTCATGTGTCCCGCGACGGGTCGGCTCCTTGTTCTCGCATCGGCTTGACATGCAATTTTATTGTGATGCTTGCGGTGGTTTGCGAGGGCTCAAAGGATAGGAGTGGATTGAAGTCTGTGGTTAGCCACTCTGTTGTCTGGTAATAGAGCTTGTCGCGAAGCGACTGACGTTCGGCGTGGCGCCGGCATTCACGGTCATACGCCTGCCGACTTGGGCTTTACCATCGCACCTGCCCATTCGGGCATGGCCTGATCGGCCGGATCAGCTGCACTCGTGGCCTTGTGCTTGCGCAGCCAAGCCGGAATGCCGGTCAGCTGGACGCTCAGCCACTTCACCGTCGCATCGTCGGACACCGGGAAGGCCTTAAGCCGCAGCGGGTCGGTGGACGCGTCGTTCCAGCCGGGATCGATGGTGCGGGCAGTGCGGTAGCCGGCTCGCCGGATCTCCTCCACCTCGCGGTCGCTGAAGTCGCCATTGGGGAAGGCGAAATGACGGCAGGGCCGGCCCAGCGCCTCCTCCAGTTCGGCACGGCACAGCGCGATCTCGTCGGCGCAACGGCCGTCGTCGCATTGCAGCAGGATCGGGTGGGTACGGGTGTGGGCACCATAATCGGCGACGTCGGTCATTCGTGCGATCTCGTCCCAGGTCATTGCCTGACGGTCGGCGCCGTCCTGGTCGGGATCGTTTCCGGCTTGCGCCAGCAGGCGGCGGCGTTCGGGGTCAGGGACACGCTTCAGCCGCTCCACCCCGATGCCGTCGGCGGCAGCGGTCTTCCACCAATAGGGGCGGGCGGTGCCGACGATCTGGCTGCACAGATAGATGGTCGGACGCAGGTCGAACTCGCGGAACAGAGGTGCCAGCGCCGTGTTGTTCCGATGCCCGTCATCGAAGGTGATGACCAGCGGATAGTCCGGCAGCTTGTCCCAGCGGCCGGTCTCCATTGCGGTGGCGACGGCGTCCAGCGTGGTGAAGCCGTAATGCTTGGCGTACCAGCGCAGATGCTCGCGAAGAACCTCCGGCGTCGGGTCGTGGTAGACGACGATGGTCACGGCGTGCCGCGCCTTCAGGAACCGCTGCATCGCACCGAATCCCGACCAGCGCACCAGATTGGCGATCGCATTTTTCATGGTGCCCCTTCCTTCCTGTCGATGCTCCCGGTCCAGACTTCGAAAGCCTGAACCGGGAGAGGCCTGCCGCTTATCGGGTCAGCCGGTCGTGCTTTTCGAATGGCCGGCCGGTCCGGCGGCCGGAACCGGTCCGGCGGGAACCGCGGGCGTCGCGCTCAGGCTGCCGCGGGCGTTGCGGCGGTAGATCTCCAGCAGCCGCTCGCGGAACACGGCGACGTCGAACTGGCGTTCCCACCGCGCGCGGGCACCGGCACTGAGGTTGCGGCGCAGGGTGCGGTCATCGATCACCCGGGCCAGCGCATCGGCCAGTGCCGCTACGTCGCCCGGCGGAACCAGCAGCCCGGTCTCACCGTCGGCGATGGCGTCCGGGACGCTGCCGACCGGGGTGGCGACGATGGTCAGCCCCTCGGCCATCGCTTCCAGGACCGACATCGGCAGGCCTTCGAACATCGAGGGCTGGACCAGCACATGGGCACCGGCCAGCTCGCGCCGGCAGCCGGCCTGATCCAGCCAGCCGGTGAAGCGCACGCGGTCGGTGATGCCCAGTTCCGTCGCAAGGCTGCGGTAGGTTTCCAGATCGCCGTCACCGGCGATGGTGACCTGCCAGTTGCGGTCGCGGCAGGTGGGGGAGGCCAACGCGTTCAGCAGGACGTCAATGCCCTTCAGCTTGATCAGCCGGCCGAGGAACAGCAGGCGGACCGGACCGGCGAAGCCGTCCTCCGCATCGTCACGCACCGGCGGAGAGGCGGGCCCCGGTACGGCGTTGTGCAGCAGGGTGGTGCGCTGACGCGCCTCCGGCCCGAAGGCTTCCGCCACCCAGTCGCGCCAGAACTCGCCCAGCACGACGATCTCGCTGGTCATCGCCATCATGCGGCGGATCGCCCAGCGCATCACCGGACCGGCGTCCTTGAACTGCTTGGGGAAGCGCCCGCCATGCAGATGCAGGACGACCGGCACGCCGAAGGCGCGGGCCATGGCGATCAGAATGCCCTTACGCAGGACACTGCCGTACTCCGCCATATGGATGTGGACGAGGTCGGCCTTGCCGGCGACGAAGCAGCCGGCCAGCCGCGCGGACGCGCGCGCGAAATAGAGGGGCATCAGGTGGAATTTGCCGGGGCCGTAGCTGTCGATCACCTCGAACTTGACGTCCGGGCAATTCTGCCGGAAATCGGTCGTGAAGTTGTCGACCACACGGCCCATTCCGCCTTTCTCCTGGGTGCCGCCGGGGGAGACGATATAGATCATGTCCGCTCCTGATCCTTTCCCGGCCCGCCTTTCCTGCGTTGCGCCCCGGCTTTTACCGTGTGACGTCCGTCTTTCGACGGCTGCGGCGGGCTTGTTATGTTTTCGGCCTTGGTCCTTCGCGACCCGTTCGGTCAGACCTTGCGAGGTGCGTCGTGGTGCGGCCGATGGGCTGCCGCCCTTGGGAATTTGCGGGCTGCCGCCCTTTGGAACGCGCCGCGGCCGGGGACCGGGCGACGTTCACGTACAAGTTTACGCGATGCAGCATCCGCACGCTGTGGAGCGACCGAACGGGTTGGCGTGCCGGTATGGTTACCCAACCTGTGCATGTGAACCTCCCGTTCGGTTATGCCCGCATTGATTGTTTTCTAATCCGATCATCGACACCGTCATGACCATGGCCTACCGCCGTTTGGAGGCGGCGGCGGCCGATCCGGCCAGCTTGCCCAGGTCGCCGGACAGCTCGGCTCCGCGGTCCAGTTCCTGGTAGATCGCCAGCAGCGACTTGGCGTAGGCGTCGATGACGAACTGTTTCAGGAACAGGCGACGACCATTCTCCGCGAGTCGGCGATAGAGCACCGGATCATGGCCAACCTGGACGACCGCGTCGGCCAGGGCGCCGGCATCGTTGACCGGGATGATGCGGGCGGTCTCGCCATCGGTCAGCACCTCCGGGATCGAGCCGACCGGGGTGGTGATGACCGGCAGCTGCGCCGACAGCGCCTCCAGGATCACCATAGGCAGCCCTTCGTGGGTGGAGGGCAGCAGCAGCATGTCGTGGGATCGGATGTGCGCGTGCGCCTCCTCCCGGCCGATCCAACCCAGGAAGCGGCACTCCTCCGCCACGCCCAGCTCCGCCGCCATGGCGCGATAGCCGTCGACGTCGCCGCCGCCGCCGATGGTGACGCGGAAGGGCTGGCCGCGTTCCTTCAGCAGGGCGCAGGCGCGCAGCAGCGTGCCGATGCCCTTGCGCTCCGACAGGTTGGCCAGCACCAGCAGGGACAGGACCGCCCCCGGCGTCGGCGGAACCGGCGCGCCGAGGTCGGCGCCGACGTCCGGTACGGCGTTGTAGAGCACCCGGATCTTGCGGGGATCGGTGCGGACCGACTGCACCAGGAAGTCGCGCCAGTTGTCGCCCAGCACCACGACCCGGCCGCAGCGGTTGAACAGCCAGCGGCTGATGCCGCGGGCGAACATGCCGCCCTCGAAGAACTCGACGAAGGAGGCGCCGTGCAGGTGGACGACGGTCGGGCAGGACATCAGTCCCGACACCAGCTGGACCGCCGCCTTGCGCAGGAAGCTCGCGCGCTCCGACACGTTGATGTGCACGACGGATGCTCGTCGCCGGGCCAGGATCCAGGCCAGCCGTGCCAGGGTTACGCCGAGATATAAGGGTGACAGCAGAACGCTACCGGTACCGCGGGTGTCGAGGATGATGGAGCGGGTCGTGCCCGACCGGTCGAACTGGTCGACGACGTAGCCCGTCATGCGGCCGATGCCGCCGCCGCCGTCGAGTGCGCCCGGCGTCGCGAACACGACGACGGTCCGGGTGGGTGCATCCGGCTGGCCGGCAGAGGTGCGGATGTCGTTGGTGCTGTCCATAGGCGTCGTGGTCCTTTTCGTGCTCAGGCGGCGTCGGACGCGGAGAACAAGGCCTGCCGCAACCGACGGCGCAGGCCGACCGGCATCAGCGAATGCATGGTGAAGGTGGCGAGCGCCATCGGTGTCGGCTGGCCGTCGCGCAGCGCCGAATTCAGGATGCGCCAGCGCGTTCCGGCGGTCCGGGCCGCCTGCTCGCCGCCGGTCGCCTGCAACAGCAGGCTGGCATAGGCGCGCGGCGACAGGTGGTCGCGCATCGCCTCCGCCCATTCCAAGGCGTGGTTGATGTTGTGACAGGTCGACAGGGTGACGCGGTTGTTTTCCTCGGTGTAATGGACGGCCATCACGTCGGGGATATGGACCAGCGCCACCCCGTCGATCCGTCCGCAGGTGATCAGCCATTCCCAGTCGTCGAAGCGGGACTTGGGCACCGGGTTGCGCAGCAGCAGCGCCTTCGGCGCCAGCAGCGTGGTGGTGGGGGCGAAGGTCTCCCCCTTGAACAGGCCGCGGCGGACGAACAGGTAGTCGCCGATGGCGTCGGCCGGGGTGGCGAGACGCCGCGGCCAGGCGAAGGTGCCGCGGGCGGTCACCACCTGGCAGCGGCAACTGACGATGGGCAAGCGGATGCCGGCCGGGCGGCCGGCCATCTGCAACGCGATCTTCTCCGCCATCCAGTGGTCGTCGTCGTCCAGGAAGGCGATCCAGTCGCCTTTCGCGCAGCGCACGCCGATGTTGCGGGCTTCCGCCGCCCCGTGATTCGTCTCCAACTCCATCACGGTCAGGCGCGGATCGGCCAGTGACGCCAGATGCGAGGCGGTGGCCGGATCCGGCCCGTCGATCACCACGACGACGTCGAGGTCGCGATAGGTCTGGTCGAGAGCGCTGCGCACCGCCCGCATCACCATCTCCGGACGGTTGCGGGTGGGGATTACGACGGTAACCTGTTCGTTGGTCGTCTGCTCGTTGTTTGCCGGGTGGTTGCTGCTTGCCGGCTCGTTCTTCTTCGGGCTCATGGGTCTGCCTTCGGTCGAAGGAAAATGGGAAAGGTCGCGGAAGACGGGGCGGAAGGCCGCGGCTGGTCGGCTAGAGCGCCCGGCCGCCGCCTTGACCGGCGTAGGGCCCGGCATAGGCGCTCCGCCCGGCATAAGCGGGGGAGGGGGCGGCACCGGCGGGCACATGCCGGCGCAGGCGGTGCTGTTCCACCGCCCTGTCATGCAGCAGGCGCTGCCAGCGGCTCTGCTGGATCAGCCGGACGACGGCGATGGTGGCGATCACCCAGTTCATCGAATGGCGTTCGGCGAACACGCTTTCCGACACCGACACCGCCAGCAGCGCGCAGCCGACGGCGAAGGCCCAGGCGGCCTCTGGCCGGCTATTGCCGTAGCGGGCGGCGAAGAAGCCCTGGAACAGCATGCGGCCCAGCACCACCACCACCAGCGCGACACCGACGAGGCCGAGGTCGAGCGTCAGCTCCAGCCAGCCGCTGTGGGCCGAGGTGATGCCCCAGTCGCGGGTGAAGCTGGACCCCGGTCCGTTGAAGCCGGACCAGTAGGCGGCATAGCCGTAGCCCTGCAAGGGCCGCTCGCCGACCGAATGGACGATGTGCTCCCACAGCACGGTGCGGCCGGTCAGGGTCGGATCGCGGCCCAGGGCATAGAGCACGTCGTACCAGAAGGTGGCGCCGGCGGTGACCATGATGACCAGCAATGCCAGCAGCAGCGCCATGGTGGGGGCGAAGTTGCGGATGCTGCCGCGCAGCATCGTGGTCGACAGCAGCGCCACCGACACCAGCACCGAGGTGACCAGACCGGTGCCCGACCGGCTCATCACGATCAGCAGCATGGCCAGCAGGATCAGCGGCCGGGTGACCCAGCGGCCCATTTCCTTCTGCCAGTCCAGCCAGACCAGCGCCAGCACCAGCCAGACCATCATGCGGCCGGTCACGTTCTTCTGGAAGAACACGCCCTTCCAGGCGCCGACATGCTGCGCGCTGTCCAGACCGATCGTCGGCATCGCGAAGATCATGAAGAAGGACACGAACATCAGGAAGGACAGCCCGACCACGATCAGCCGCATGATCTCCGGAAAGCGGAAGCGCAGGGCCAGCCAGATGCCGAACACCGTGGTGAAGAGGAAGGCGATCGACCGGCGCAGCGTGATGTCCGGGAACAGCGACCACAGCGCCGTCATGAAGGCGAAGGCCATCATCGCCGTCAGCGCCGGGCTGGCGAAGGGAATCTGGAAGGCGATGGCCGGCCGCAACGCGATGGCGGCGAGCACCAGAACATAAAGACCGCCGTACAAGACGGTGACGCCGGCGGATTCGAGATCGCCGGCCAGCGGGTCGCCGCCGGTCAGCATCAGCGGAAGCACCGAGCCTCCGAAGGCGATGATGCCGATGACGGCGATGCTTTTTTCCAGAAAATCCAGGATTTTCATCCGCTTTCCCTCAGGCTGCCGTATCGCGTTCGGCTGTGCAGCACTGAAGATGCGGCTGGCACCTCTCATCTCGTAGGCGGGCGGTGGCATTAGACCGAAGGAGGCTGGAACCGAAAGGGGTAGCCGTTTTCGCTCCGTCCCCGACCTTTACCTCCCGAAAAAGGGAATGGAGCCTAAGCATTCCAACAAAAAGACCCCCGCGCGGGTGGCGCAGGGGTCCGGCTGGCATCCGGTTCAGGGGAGGGCGGCTTTAAGAACCGTCGCCCTTCAGCACCATCACCGCGGTCTTGCAGAGGATGAAGAAGTCGAACAGCAGGCCGCAGTTGCGGACATAGAAGACGTCCATCGCGACGCGCTCCTGGAAGGTGGTGCGGTGACGCCCCGACACCTGCCAGTAGCCGGTCAGGCCCGGACGGACGGTGCCGATCACCGCCGCGGAGTCACCCACCTCCGGCAGTTCCTTGGGCATGTAGGCGCGGGGGCCGATCAGGCTCATGTCGCCCATCAGGATGTTCCACAGCTGCGGCAGCTCGTCGAGCGAGGTCTTGCGCAGGAAGCGGCCGAGCGGGGTGATGCGCGGGTCGACCGTCAGCTTGTGGTAGGTCGTGTACTCTTCGCGGGCAACCGGGTCGTTCGCCAGCAGCTGCTGCAGCTGCTCTTCCGCATCGACGTGCATGGAGCGGAACTTCAGCAGGTCGAAGGTCTGCTTGCCGCCGGCCCAGCGCTTCTGGCGGAACATCACCGGGCCGGGGCTGTCCAGCCTGATGGCGACGGCGAGGCCCAGCATCAGCGGTGCCACCAGCACCAGCAGGATCGCCGACAGGACGATGTCCATGGCGCGGCGGATGCGCAGGTAGCCGGTCGGCGGACGGACGCTGACGCGCAGGGCCAGCGAGCCGTGCAGGTTGTGGTAGGTCGCATCGACGGCACTGACGTTGCCTTCGCCAAGCACGCAATAGACCTGACGGAAAGGCAGGGTGCGGACCAGGCCGGTCAGGTCGCTGCCGTGGCGGCCCATGTCGGCGACGATGGCGGCGCTGGCTTGGCGGGCGACGGCGGGCGACTTGGCCAGCAGTTCCACCGGCCCCATCACCGGCAAGCCGGCGACGCGGGTCTGCCACAGATTGTCGTCGTCATCGACGAAGCCGACCGGCCGCATGCCGAGCCAGGGCAGGCGTTGCAGCTTCTCGGCGATGGCCGCACCCTGCGGACCGGCGCCGACGATCATCACCGGCGTGCGCCAGTCCAGCGCGCTGGACAGCAGCCCCTGGATCAGAAGCAGGTCGGCGACATAGGTGATCGCGAAGCCCAGCAGCGCGATCGACAGGGCCTCCACGAAGAAGGAGCGGAAGCCCTCCATCACGATGAACGGAACCGCCAGCACGGCGCAGCAAAGAAATGCCGCCTGAAATGTCCGTCTCGTCCGTTCCATATAATCGAAGCGTCCGAGGGTGTAGATGCCGAACACCGACTTCACCAGAGGCACCAGCATCAGGCCGGTCACCAGCGAACGCTGCCACGCGGCGGCCTCCATCGGCTCGGCCAGCGCATCGGCGCCGAGGAAATGGTTGAGCGTCCAACCCACCAGGGCGAGGACCAGTCCGTCCGAGAGTGCAAGCAACAGCCCGGGGGCGATCGTCGGGATCGTCGCCTTTTTTGCCGAGGTCAGATCGATGACCACTTCTGGGTCCAGTTTGCTCATCGCAGGTCCCGTGGTTGAAGGGAATGCCAGCCACCGCACGGCCATTCGTGCGGATGGTCGCTCGTCATCAGCGTCTCTTGGGATTCGGCCGGTCTTTACTTTGCTGCGCCGCTGCATTTCCAGTGGCGCATTTATGTAAAGATCGCTCTTTCATGATTTTGGTGGGCCGATCCGCTGTTCGTTGAGGACGAATTAGGATGAGGAAGCTCGGCCAGCAACAGTGCATACGGACGTTGATTTCGCGTCCGCGATACCACCGGAGTTTCGAAGGGTACGGGTGCCTGAATATTAATGGGGATACTTTCGGATGCGGTCCCCAGCGGGTATAGCGTTTCGGATTAACGGCAAGGTGGTGTCGCACCCCCGGCGGCGCGACCGATCTCCGCAATTTTTGGGTAGAGACCGTGCAGACCTCCCCCGACCGGACGGAAAGCCATGGAGCGAACGGGGGTGATCGCCGAACTTGCGGGGTGGCTCCACCACCCGGATTTACCGAAGGGAGCCCCTCGGCAATTCCGAGCGAGGGCGTGGCGCGAACGCACCCTTGCCTGTTGCGGGGCGCAAGAGGCAGCGTGCGAACTCGCCGGAAAGCCTAATCGGAACGTCCAGGATCTCTGACCGAAGCCGTGGTGACTAGCACCGAAGAGTGTTGCGGTCGCTTCAAGGCCGAATTGACGCTGTCCCGACCTCCGCCAAGATTTGGCGCGTTCTTCTTCCTTGTCTTGCGCCCGCATCACCCGCCGGCCGCAACACTCCCCGCAAGTCAGGCGGGTGGGAAGGAAGAGGCGGACTAGCAGGGGGCGAAGGAAACCGGATGGCTGTCGAAGCTGGTACGATCATCAAACATGGCTGGATGTTCATGGTGGCGAACGTGGTCAACCGCGCCGCGGGACTGCTTCTGCTGCCGCTCTATGCAAAGGTCCTGTCACCGGCGGAGTTCGGCGTCTATGCCCTGATCAGCGTGGTGGGCGACATCGTTGCGGTCATGCTGATGATCGGGATGATCAACGCCTTCACCGTCGTCTATTTCGAACATCCCGACGACCGCGGCCGGTCCCGCGTGGTCAGCACCACGATGATTGGGCTGTGGGCCGCCTCGCTGGCCTTGCTGGCGGTGGCTCTGCCGGCCGGCTGGGGCGCCAGCGACCTGCTGTTCGGCGGCAGCGACCAGGGCCCGATCATCGCCTACGCCTTCGCCGGCATCGCCTTCAGCGCCGTGTTCGAACTGGCGCTCGCCTATTACCGGGTCCACAAGCGGTCGGGCACCTGCCTGCTGATCTCCGTCGGCAAGGCGGTGGGGCTGATCGGCCTGAACCTCAGCTTCCTGCTGGTGATGGACCTTGGCGTGACCGGAATCTTCCTGGCCAACGCCATCACCTTCGTCGGTCTGGGCATCGCGCTGACGGTGGCGATCCTGGGGGCGAACGGCGTCGGCTTCTCCTTCGGCATCCTGAAGCGGGTGACGGTGCTGGGCCTGCCCTTCATGCCGCAGACCATGCTGGACATGGGCAACCAGTTCGCCATGCGCTATCTGGTCAACCTGCTGATGGGAGTCGCCGCGGTGGGCGTGCTGTCCTTCGGCCTGCGGCTCGCCACCATGCTCTACATGTTCCTGACCGCCTCCTTCCTGCAAATCTGGTCGGTCAGCCGGATCGAGGCGCAGGACAATACCGCTGGCCGCGGCCAGTCGGAATTCGTCTTCTACCTGTTCGTCGTGCTGCTGTCGGCGGCAGCACTCGGCATGGCGCTGACGGCGCCGGAGGTGCTGTGGCTGATCGCGTCCAGCGAGTACGATACGGTGCTGCCCTGCATGCCGCTGCTGGTGCTGGCCTACGTCGTCCACGGCGTGCGGATGCATGCCGAGGTCGGGCTGGTGAAGACCAAGAAGGTCGGCGTGCTGCCGGCGATCTCGCTGGGCGGGCTGGCGATCGGCACGCTGATCATGGCGGTGACGCTGGGGCCGCTCGGCCTGATGGGCGGCGCCATCGGCGTGCTGGGACGCGAACTGGTGATGCTCGGTGCGACGGAGGTGCTGTGCCGCCGCCTCAGCCCGAACGAGCCGCCGCTGAGCGCCCTGCGGGTGACCGGCATCCTGGCGCCGGCTGCCATCGCCTATCTTGCCGGTCTCGCCCTGTTCGGCTTCGAGGTCAACCCGACCTTCGCCGCCGCCAAGGTCGGGCTGACCATGCTGTTCGCCGTCGCCGCCCTGTTCGGGCCGAGCTTCGGCAAGGCCGACCGCACCATGCTGTTCCGCATGACCGCCCGATTTCTTCGCCGGCCGCAAGCAGCGTGAAAGCCGGCGTGACAATGCTTGATCGGAGAGGATGACACCGCGATGCAGGACGCTCCGCGCTACACATTTCGGCAGACGGTCGCGGCGGACGCCACCCGCTATGGCGGGGGCTCCGGCCTTGGGGCGGTGCTGAAGCTGCTGGCGGGAAACCGCATGTTCCGGGTGACCTTCACCCTGCGCAGCTGTCAGGCGCTGGACCGGATGGGCGGGCCGCTGGGGAAGCCGCTGCTGGCCGCCTGTCGATTGCTGCACCGCTGGACCCAGCACTCCGCCGCCATGGATCTGCCCTGGGAAACCCAGGTCGGACCGGGTTTGCGCATCCTGCACGGCTGGGGGCTGGTGGTGAACGCCAACGCCCGCATCGGCGCCAACGTCACCCTGTTCCACGGCGTCACCCTGGGCCAGAAGGACGATCTGCTGCCCAGCGGCCGGGTGACCCACTATCCGGAACTGGGCGACGGCGTGTGGGTCGGGCCGCATGCGGTGGTTATCGGCGTCAGCATCGGTGACGAGTGCATCGTCGCCGCCTCCTCCGTCGTCACCAAGCCGATGCCGCGGCGGAGCGTGGTCGCCGGCAATCCGGGCAAGGCGGTGGCCGAGGTCACCATCCCCGATATCCCGCACCCGGCGCCGGTCGGCGGTGCGTCGGCCATGCTGCCGGGCAGTGCAACCTCGCCGGTGCCGGGCTAAACGCGGACAACGGAAAACGGATAAGGACAAGGGACCGGCAGCAGAACTGCCGGTCCCTTGTCCTTCAGGCACTTACCCGGTCAAACGAACCGAACGGTCAGGCGGCGTGCGCCAGGCTGCTGTCCAGGTCCTGGTGGTTGACGTCGATGGCGGCAAAGGTGACGCCAAACACGTCGTGGCTGGCGAGATGCTGCGTCGTCGACAGGTCGGCGGCGGTGGCCGTGTCGTTGGCGGCGGTGCTCACCGTGTGGGCCAACAGGTCGGCCGAGCTGAGCGAGGCAGCGGCGGCGGCCTTGGCGGCGGCGTCGACGATCGTGCCGGTGCCGGTGGCGTCGGCGATGGTCGCGGCGGTGGCGTTGGAGATCTTCAGGCCGAAGGTCTCGTTGCCTTCCGACACGCTGTCGCTCAGCACCTTGACCGTCACGGTCTTGGAGGTCTCGCCGGCGGCGAAGGTCAGCTTGCCGCTGGTGGCGGTGTAGTCGGAGCCGGCCTTGGCGGTGCCATCCACCGTGGCGTAATCCACCGTGACCGGGGTGCTGGAGGCGGACGACAGCTTGACCGTGAAGGTGGCGTTGGCCGTGTTGGCGGTGGTGGTCGGGGTATCGAACACGGCACCTTCCATGGCGCCCTTCACGATGGCGGCCTTGGTCTGGTTGATGGTCTTGTAGTCGTCCATCAGGATGCCGCCGACGTCACCCGATTCCGGGGTCCAGGCCCAGAAGGTCCAGCTCATCCCCTTGTCGCCGGCCGCGATGTCGCTCTTGCCGTCCAGGTTCCAGTCGCCGTTCAGGTACTTGGCCAGGGTCTTGCCCCAGGTCTGCTCGGCAGCGCTGCTGAACTGGCCGCCCCATTCGCCCAGCATGATCGGCGCGGTGTCGTTCTTGTACAGGTAGCCCCACATCTTGTCGTACTGGGCCGGCAGGTTGTTGGGGTAGTTCGGGTCGGTCAGCCAGCTGAACTGCCCGACGCTCTGGCCGTAGGCGTGCGGCGAGTAGACCAGCTTGTTGGGAGTGTCGAAGTGGATCGGGCGCGACTGCGCGCCGGCCAGCGTGCTGCTCCATTCCGTGCCTTCGACGAACAGCAGCCAGTCCTTGTTGACGGTCTGGATGGCGTTGCCGATACGCTCGGCGGCCGAGGCCCAGTCGGTGGCGGCGCTACCGCCCCAGGTGGCCGATACGCTCGGCTCGTTGTGCAGGTCGGCGCCGATGACGGTCTCGTTGCCGGCATAATGCTGGGCCAGCATCTTCCAGTTCGCGATCATCTTCGATTCCGGGTGGGCATCGGTGTACCACAGCCCGTGTTCGTTGGTGCCGGCGCCGCCGTCGTTGCGGTGGTGGTCCAGGATCACCTTCATGCCGAGCTTGCCGGCGTAGTCGATGACCTTGTCATAGACTTGCAGGCGGGTCAGGCCGGCCAGATCCGGGTTCTTCGAATAGTCGATGCCGTTGGTCACCGCACTGCTGTCGAACATCTCGTCCGACATGGTCATGCGGATGGTGTTGAAGCCCAATGACTTCATGCTTTCCAGATGGTGCTGGTAGCTGTCGGCCCACAGGCCGGCGGGCACATAGTTGTAGCCCTCGCCACCGAACCAGTTGACGCCCGTCAGGCGGACGGTGTGACCGGCCTCGTCGACGATCTGGTTGCCCTGGGTGTGCAGGAAGCCCTGGATGCCGCTGGAGGTCTGACTGCCGGTCGGCTCGGTCACCGTCACGTCGCTGACGGACAGGGTCGGCTTCGTCGGGGTCGAGGTGCCAGGATTGGTGGTGCTGCCGGCGAACCAGGACTTGTCGGCCTTCACCTCCATGGTGCCGTTCCACCACAGGGCCTTCTGGCCGGCGATCACGTCCTTGCCGTCCAGGGCGCCCTTGTCAATCGACACGATGCTGTCGGTCGGGTTCACGGCATGGCCGCCGATGGTGATCTTGTTGACGTACAGGTTGCGGTCGACACCGCCGACCACACCGTCGTTGTCGTACTGGATCTGGACCTTATGGGCGACGTCGTTGCCGACGTTGGCGGTGAAGGTGAAGTCCTTGGCGGCGGTGCCGGCGGTGCCTTCACCGATCATCTTGCCGTCGACCAGAACCTTGAAGTGGGCGTTTACGCCGCCGGCCGCGTTGCCGTAGGCATTCACGACGATCGGCGTGCCGCCGGTGGTCGGAGTGGTCGGTGTCGTGGGGGTGGTCGGCGTGGTCGGGGTCCCGGTGGCGCCGGCGAACACGTCCTTGGACATGTTGAAGTCGAGCGAGCCGCTCCAGGACAGAACTTCACGGCCGGACAGGGTGCCCTGGCCGTCAGCGGCGTAGGAGACCGTCGAGCTGTTGGAAGCGATGGTCTTGCCGTTGACTTCGATCGACTTGACGATCAGGTCGCGGTACATGCCGGACGTGTCGGTGGACAGCCAGTCGTTATCGTACACAACCTGAACCTTGTGCGCGGCGTCGGGCGCCACCTTGGTGGTGAAGCTGTAACGACCCGCGCTGGTGGAATTGACCGTGGCCTGGCCGACGGAGACGCCGTCGACGAGGAACTTGAAGTGCGGCCAGACTCCTCCGGCAGACACACCCGAGGCATTGACGACGAAGGTCATATCGACGGGGCTCGTTGCCATTGGAAGTATCCTCTTTTCCGTGAATTTCGCTGGAGCCCAATCTGGCCGGAAAAGGTTAATGAGGTATTTCAAATTTTAGCGAAATGCGGCTCTAATGCCACTATCACTTGTGAAAAGAAAGAGACACGAAAAACCCCTTTGCCGATGCAATGCAGCAACAAAGGGGTTTTTCGTGTCTCTAAGTATTTGATTTAGCGCTTTTTTGCAGCGCTCAAACGGGTCTCATTTGGGCTTGTGGGCGACCACGAACACCTCTGGACGGAACAGATAGAGCTGTCCAACCCTTCCGAGCTTGCGATTTAGGGTTAACGGAAGCCATCCCAAAAATGCCTCGACCAGCTTCGCGTAGCCGAGATAGGCGCGGCTGGCGAAATGCAGGTTCATCCGGCGCCGCACCACCATCGGCAGGATGTAGACCGCCTCCACCCGGCCGAAGCCGGCCTCCCGCAACATCGCCTGAGTCTCTGCCCAGCCATATTCGCGCAGATGCATGCAGATCGGCTCGTTCAGGCCGAACACCTCAGACAGGTCGGCCGGACCGGCATATTTGTGCGGCATGCTCAGAATGTATCTGCCGCCCGGCTTCAGGATGGTATGGACGTTCGTCATGTGGGTGACGACGTCCTCCGGATGCATGTGTTCCACGACATGGGTGGAGATCACGCTGTCATAGCGGTCGGCCGGCTCGAACTGGGCCAGATGGATGCCGTCGCTGTTCTTCCAGGTGACGTTGGAGTCCTGTTCGATCCAGGTGGCGCCCCGCTCGCGCGTCACCTCGGTGGCGACGCAGCGGTAGCCGTGACGGGCGAGATAGCGCAGGAGCCGGGCCTTGCCCGACCCGACCTCGTAGACGTCCTGCGGCCCGCCCAGCAGGGTCAGGAAATGCCGGAAGTCGAGGTCGTCGTTGCGGGTGTGGGCGTCGTCCTCCGCCTCGTTCAGCCAGGGACAGCTGGTGTAGAGCGTCGTATAGGCCTGCTCGAACACGTCCCAGCGCTCGTCCGGCTTACTTGCCAGAAGCTCGCGGGCGAGGCGCCGCTCCAGGTCCCAATGGCGCTGCACCATCTCGGCGGTCAGCGGATAGGTGGGCGAAAGGTGGAACTTCCGCCGGTAGCGCTCGACGAGCGCATCATCAGTCGTGCGATCGGCGGGCAGGCGATCCATCGGCAATGTGTCGGCTGTGTTCTGCACGATCGACCTCTCCATCGGATGGGTACAGGACGCGTTGAGGGACTCTAAACGGGAGCGGCAGCGGACGCGCGCGCGCGAAGGAGAAAGTGCGCGGGCCTATCGCAGGGGGTGGACGGCGCCAAAGGCGTACCTCCGCGGCACGGTGCCCAGGGCAAGGGTCACCCCGACCGCGCCTTGCCGGTACGCGCCTTCTCCCGCAACGTCTCGACCACCGCCGTGTAGAGCGGCAGCGGCCGGGAGTTCTCGTCATAGGGAGAGGGGTGGGCACCCAGGTCCGGATGCTCCCGCGCGATGAAATTCAAGTCGGAGCGCAGGTGCCACCAGCACAGCTCCTCCACCCGGGCGTTGTCCAGCATGTCGGCGAGATACTGGCGGGCCAGCTGGGCCATCGCCCGGTCCTTCTCGGCGCGCGACCAGGAGCGGGGCAGGCGGGTCTCGTCCACATCCATCTCCGTCAGATGGACGGACAAGCCCAGCCTGTCGACCGCGCGCAGGAACTTGCGCATGCCGGCGCTGTCATAGGGCTTCCCGCCGATCAGGTGGCTTTGCAGCCCGATGCCGTGGATCGGCACGCCGCGCTTCACCGCGCCGGTCAGCCAGTCGAGCAGATAGGCGCGCTTGCGCTGCTGCCAGCCCTCGTCGATCTCGATGCCGAACTCGTTTAGCACCAGTTTCGCCTTTGGAAAGGCCTTGTGGACATGATGGAAGAAGGGGTCGAGCCAGTCCGACCCCTTCTCCGCCCCGCCGGCCGCCACCCACCACATGCCGCGGCGGAAGCCGTAGCGGTCCTGCTCCTGCGGGTGGCTCTGCACCGTCTCCCAGAAGAAGACCTCGTTGGCCACGTCGATGCGGTAGAAGATATCGCCATAACGTTGCCGCACCGCCTCCACCACGCCGGTGAAGCGCGGCCAGACGGTGTCGGCGCTCAAGCTGCCCTCCGGTGAGAAATAGGCGCTCTCCGAAATGCCCAGCTCCGCCTGCCGGCCGGCGGGAAGCTTCATGTAGGGCGGCATGCCCATATGCTGCCAGATGATCGTGTGCCAGTTCGGCGTTGCGCCGATGCTGCGCGCCAGCTCCACCGCGGCGTCGAAGCGGCGCCAGTCGTAATTGCCTTCGGTGTGCTGGAAGACGCCCCATTTGCCGCCATTCTCCGGTGTGACGACGTCGCATTCGCGCGCCATCAGCCGGTCGAGCATCAGGTCTTCCGGATCGATGAAATGGTCACGCGCGGCACCGTGGCGGATGCCCAGCGCACGGCAGGCTTCGCGCAAGGTCACAGCCGGCTCTTCCGCCTGCGGCTGGCTGGCGGCTTCCGCCGCCGTCGGACCGCTGGCGCCGCGGCAGCTCGCCAGCACCGCACCGGCGGCGGCGGTCCACAGCAGGTCGCGGCGGGTTGGACGCCATTGGTTCAGGCGCCATTTGGGAAAACCGGGCTTCGGACTCTCGATCATGAGGAGGGGCTCTCTTCCTGTCGCAGGGGCCGGTCACAGGTTCTGGTCATAAAGAGGCCCCTCCCTCCGGGCGCCGCAGCGTCCGCAGGGGAAGGGCCTCTGGGTCGAAGGAGCTTCAGGTCACCTTGGCTTCCCGCTTAAGGAGCGGTCCGCAGGGTGGTGTCGCCGTAGTATTTCCGGGTCGCCACATAGCTGTTGTAGGGGCCCTGGTACCCGCGCGATGCCGCCTTCTTCAGGTTCACATCGGTCATCACGGCGACGAACTTGCTATGGTCGATCGGGCCGAGGTCGGCGACTGCCTGCAAATCGCTGGCGGTGGTGTGGCCCCAGCGGCTGACGAACAGGACCTTTGAGGCGGCACCGCAGACGATGCGGGCATCCGACACGGCGAGCGCCGGGGCGGTGTCGAACACCACCAGATCGAAGTGCGGCGACAGGCCGGCCATCAGGTGGATCAGGCCGTCGACGTTGAAGCGGTCGAGCGTCTCCGACATCAGCCGGCCGGCCGGGATCATCGCATAAGGCGCGTCCTCGCTGCTGTGCACGATCTCGTCCAGGGTGGCGGTCCCGGAAATCCAGTCCGACAGGCCTTTCTTGGCCGACAGGTTGAACAGGCCGTCGATGCGCGAGCGGCGGAAGTCGGTGTCGACCACCACCACACGGCGGCCGGCCTGGGCCGCGACCTGGGCGACGGCGAGGCTCATCGAGGTCTTGCCATCCTGCGGGCGGGCCGAGGTGACGGCGATCGAGCCGACCGGACCCAGATCCGACAGATGGTTGCGGAACAGGGCGCGCATCGATTCCGCGAACAGCGAGAAGGGATGGTTCTGGAAGATCTGGTCTAGGCGGCCGCGGGTGCCGCGGGTGGAGTGGTGCGGGACGATGTGGACCGTGCCGACGCCCAGGATGCGGCGGACGGCGTCCGGGGTGCGGATGCGGCGCTGGAACAGCTCGATGCCGAAGACGATGAAGACGGCGACGGCGAGCGAGGCGAAGAAGCCGGCCAGCAACAGCAGGATGCGGAACGGACCCGACGGCTCATGCGGGACCTGCGGCGCCGAGACCAGCTTGACGGCGGTCGGGAAGGCGCGGTTGTCCTGCTGGGCCTGCACCTCTTCCAGACGGCCGAGCAGGCTGTCCAGCAGCTGGCGCTTGGCCTGGGCCTCGGCCTCCAGCGTGCGCAGCGGCACCGCTTCCTCGGCCATGGTCTGATAGCCGGATTCCAGCTTGGCGATCATCGCCTTCAGGGCGTTTTCCTGCTCGATGGCGACGTTGGCCGCCTCGCGGACGCCGCCAATCTCGTGGCGGACTTCCTGCTGCAAGGAGGAGTTGGCTTCGTTCAGGCGGGCCTGGAGTTCCTGGATGCGCGGGTGCTTCGGACCATACTGGCGCGACAGCTGGGCCAGTTCGGTGGAGATCGAGGCGACGGTGGCGCGCAGCTGGGCCACGACCGGG
Source organism: Azospirillum lipoferum (assembly GCF_024170005.1). Classification (GTDB taxonomy): domain Bacteria; phylum Pseudomonadota; class Alphaproteobacteria; order Azospirillales; family Azospirillaceae; genus Azospirillum; species Azospirillum lipoferum. The sequence goes on along the minus strand of NZ_JALJXJ010000018.1, from coordinate 150,618 downwards.
GAGGCGAGGCTGCCGCCGTTGCCGGCGCTGCGTTCCAGCGTCTGGGCCTGGGCGACGGCGCGGGCGCGGGTGGCCGAGGCCTCGGCCAGACGCAGGCGGGCCTGCTCAAGCTCGGTGGTGGCCATCAGGCCGTTGGTGCCGTTCTTGACGAGACCGGCCTTGAAGCGGACGGCGTCGACCTTGGTGTCGGCGGCGGCGACTTCCTTGCGCAGGGTGGCGATGCGGTCTTCCAGCCAGGCGACGGCGCTGGTGGACAGGTCGCGGTCCATCTGCTGGCGGGTTTCCATGTAGCGGCGGACGACGGTGTCGACTACCTTCTGGGCGATCTCCGGGTCGCCGGCGGTGTAGCGGACCTGGATCACGCGCGACCGGCCGACGACGCCGACTTCCAGGTTGCGGCGGACACGGTCGAGCACGCCGTCGATGCTGTCGGCGGCGCGGCTCTCGCGCAGGTGGGTGTCCTTGGTCATGTTGTCGCCATGCGCCAGAACGGCCTGGACGACGCCGGGCAGCTCCGGACCGAACACGGAATGGGCCTTCTCGCGCGTCCAGGCGGTGGCGCGCTCGACGAAGGGCTTCGTCTCGTCGGCCTGGACCGGCGGGTTGTATTCCTGGTTGGTCGCCAGCTTCAGGTCGGTGACCGCCTGGGACAGCACGGCGGTCGACTTCAGGATTTCGATCTCGCTGAGGATCGCGCCGTCTTCCGGCGTGATCGAGTTCAGTGCCTGATCCTCGGCACGGACGACGCGGACCTGCCGGTTGTCGACCAGCAGAAGGGCTTCGGAGGTGTATTTGTCCTTCATCAGCGAGACGGCGAAAGCCGACAGGGCGGTCAGCGCCAGCACGATGAGGATGATCAGCGTCTTGTGCGCCGCCAGCACCCGCAGGATGAAGCGGAAGTCGGGGCCCATCGCCGGAGCGGGGCCGTCGAACTCACGCGGCACATGGTGGCCGACCTGGGTGGGCCACGCCGGAGCCGGCGGGCCGCCGTGGCCTCCGTTGTTGATCTGGGGAAGGTTTTCCACGTCTCAAAGCTCCTTCTGGATAGGCGACCGCCGGATCGGTGACGGAGGGATCCGGGTGGAAGCGGGCGCTGCGGCGCCCGTCCCGCGGGTTCGGAGGGATGCGGCACGGCGAAGGCGAAGGGTGCTCCAGGCAAAGCCGAAGGCACCGATGCAATAGCGGCGGAACAGGCGGCGGGGCTCCTGCGCCAGTCGGAAGGCCCATTCCAGGCCGGAGCGCTGGACCGCTTCCGGGGCGCGCTTGAAGCGGCCGGCCAGGAAATCGACGATGGCGCCGCCATTGACGATCAGCACCGGATGGTCGAGCGCGCGTTTCAGCTCCGCCGCGACCTGTTCCTGCTTGGGCATGCCCATGGCGAGCAGGATCACGTCGGGACGGTTGGTCCGTGCCTGGGCGATGTAATGCTCCACCGGGTGGAAGCCGTGCTGAAGGTCGGCGTAGCGGTGCGGCGTGACTGCCTCCAGTGTTGCGCGGGCGCGGTCCAGCCACGGGGTGGCGGTTCCGTAGATCGCGACCTTGCGGGCGCTCAGCGTCTTCAGCAGCAGCGGGATGAAGTCGGTGCCGTTCATGTTCAGGCCGGCCGGCATGCCCAGAACCGGCAGAACCACCTGCAATCCGATCCCGTCGCGCAGCAGCACGTCCGATGCGCCGAAGGCGGTCAGCGCCGCGTCCGAGCTCATGCAGACGTTCAGTCCGTGCGCGTTCAGGAAGGACAGCACCGTCGGACGGTCGACCGCGCCCAGCCGTTCGATCAGGGCCCGGCGCTCGCCGTCGTTCGAAATGCACCGCATGCGCTCGATCAGTTCCAGGACGTCACGAGGGTTCGGCATGCGCATCTCCCAAAAAAATTAATCGGAACAAAGCATTGACCGTTTCGCGACCGATCTTGCGGCCGGTCCGGCTTGGCCTGATGTCGGGCCTGCCCGCCGGGCGGCGGCGGCTAACCCGTTGGGGGCGGACCGCCAAACCTGCGTGGCTCTATGTGGCCGTGCCTCCCCCCTTTTCGCACGGGCGAGATCGGCGAAACGGTGACGGATTCGAATTAGCCCGGGCTTGCTCCCATCGGGGGATTCGGCTTGCCGAATCGACCGGTCGGACCCATAAAGTGAGACCCCGGCCATAAAGAGAGACCCTGGCGCTCTATGGCTGTTGTCTGAGGGCAGAGCCTAACGGCCTTGCCGGACTGGCTGCTCGGCCGATGCGGCCGGCCGAAGCGCTTGCATGACCGGGGCAATCTCAAGAAAAGACGATCATGACCGACGACACTTCCGACAACGCCCGTTCCGGCCGCACCCCCGGCACCGCTGACGAATTCGACCGCCGCGACGCCCTGCGCGCGGTGGCCGCCGTGGTGCGCGGCGACGGGATCGAGGTGGACGCCGACAGCACCCCGGCGCGCTGGTCGGTCGCGGTCAACCATGTCGTCCAGATCCCCGGCACCGATCGCAAGCTGAAGCTGCGTTTCAAGGTGGCGCTCGGTCCGCTGCCGGACATCGAGGCCGACCTGTGGGGCCTGCTGACCATCGACGAGGGGTTCGGCCGGCCGCAGGCCAAGGCGTTGGGCAAGCGGGTCAAGGGGGCCTGCCTGTCCTCTCCCGCCATCGCCAAGGCGAAGGAGCGCGTCGACGGCTGGTTTGCGTCGATGGCGCAACGTGCGGCCGGCTTCGGCGAGTCCTGGCGGCCGAAGGGCTTCGCCGACGAGTTGGGCCGTGTCGTCGGCTTTGGCGGCCGCATCCCGCGTTTGCAGACCCTGCTCGACGCGATGGAGGAGGCCTTCTCCACCGCCGCTGCCCGTGCCGGCTTGAAGGTGCGGCGGGAGCGGCTGGAGAACGCGTCCGGCATGGGCGTCTATCTGGACAGCTTCGCTACCGCCCGCGCGATGATCCGCAAGCTGCGCCTGTTCGTCGGGCCGACCAACTCCGGCAAGACCCACGCGGCGATGGACCGGCTGGCGGAGGCGGAAAGCGGCTGCTACCTCGCCCCGTTGCGCCTGCTGGCGCTGGAAGGGCAGGAGGCGCTGGAGACGCGCGGCCGGCCGTGCAGCCTCGTCACCGGCGAGGAGCGCGACGTGCGGCCGGGCGCCGCCTTCACCTCCTCCACCATCGAGATGGTGAACACGTCGAAGGTCTGGGGTGCCTGCGTCATCGACGAGATCCAGATGATCGGCGATCCCGATCGCGGCTGGGCCTGGACCCAGGCGGTGGCCGGCGTGGCGGCTCCGGAGATCCTGATGACCGGCTCGGCCGACGCCATCCCCTACGTCAAGCGTCTGGCCGACGCGATGGGCGAGGAGCTGGAGGTCATCGAGTTCACCCGCAAGTCGCCGCTGCGCGTCCAGGAGGAGCGGGTCAAGCTGGACGAGGTGAAGTCCGGCGACGCGCTGATCGCCTTCTCGCGCAAGGACGTGATGGCTCTGCGTCACGATCTGCTGGGCCGCAATCACAATGTCGCGGTGATCTACGGCGCCCTGTCGCCGGAGGTCCGCCGGGCCGAAGCGCGCCGTTTCCGCGAGGGCACCGCCGACGTGCTGGTGGCGACCGATGCCATTGGCATGGGGCTGAACCTGCCGGTCGCCCGCGTCGTGCTGTCAACCACCCGCAAATATGATGGGCGGGAGGAGCGGGAGCTGACCGCGTCGGAGATCCGGCAGATCGGCGGACGTGCCGGCCGCTTCGGCATGCATGAGGAAGGCCGCGTCGCCGTGCTGGACGGCGAGAACATCAACCCGGTGCGCCGGGCGCTGACCTCGCCGCCGGTGCCGCCGGAAGATCCGCGCTCGTGGATTTCGCCCAACCTCAGCCATGTCGAGGCCATCGCGCGGGAGCTGGACACCGATAGCCTCGCCAAGGTGCTGCGCACCGCGGGGCAGGAACTGCTGCGCGCCAACCAGACCTTCCGCATGACCGACCTGGAGCAGCGCATCCAGGCGGCGGCCGCGGTGGACCGCGCCAAGCTGCCGCTGGCTCAGCGCGACATGCTAGCCCGCTGTCCGATCGACACCCGCGACCAGAACAACCTGCGCCTTCTCGGCGGCTGGGCGGTCAACCAGGGCCGGGGCATCCCCAACGCCGCTCCCGATGCCGCCGAGCGCTTCCGCCACAGCGTCGGCACCGACGTGGAACTGGAGAAGGCCGAACGCGCGGTGAAGGAACTGACCGCCTATGCGTGGCTGGCCTACCGTTTCCCCGACGCCTATCCCGAGATGGATTTGTGCCAGGAACGCCGGGCACACCTGAACGCCTTCATCGAGCGGACGCTCGCCGAGCGTTCGCTCGCCCGCGCCTGCCCGGTCTGCGGCACGCGGCTGAAGGCCAACCACCGTTTCCGCGTCTGCGACAATTGCTACAGCAGCCGCGTCGAGGACCGCCGCGATGGTCGTCGCGGCCCGCCGGAGCGGGGCAGCAAGGCCGGTGGGCACCAGCACCACTTCCACCATCCGGTGGCGAAGGAGGGTGGGCGCGATGGTGCACGCGATTCGGGGCGGGGCGCATCGCGTACCGGCCGGGGGCCGAAGCGGCGGAGTGCAATCCCCTCTCCCCCCCGGGGAGAGGGTTAGGGTGAAGGGGGATTCACAGCGAGGATTCTCGGGATAGCCACGCCGTGCATCCCCCTCACCCCGGCTCTCTCCCCAGGGGGAGAAGGGGGATTCCCGATCAAGCTTCACGCCGCCGCGCTGTCCTTGCCGGCCCCGTCACGCTTCGGCCAGTTGATCTCCTCGACCGTGCCGTTCTCGCCCAGGAAATAGCGGCGCAGTGGTGTCAGGTCGGCGCCCAGTTCATAGACCAGCGGTCGGCTGGTCGGGATCTCGAACAGCGGGATATCCTGGTCGGCGACGTCGTCCAGGTGTTTGACCAGCCCGCGCAGGCTGTTGCCATGGGCCGACACCAGGACACGGGCGCCCAACCGCAGGGCCGGGGCGATCTCGTCGCGCCAGAAGGGGATGACGCGTTCGGTGGTGTCCTTCAGGCTCTCGCCGCGCGGCAGATTCGCCTTGGCAAGGCCGGCATAGCGGCGGTCAGTGACGGCTGAGCGCGGATCGTCTGGCTCGATCGGCGGCGGCGCCACGTCCCAGCTTCGCCGCCACTGGAACACCTGCTCAGCCCCGTGGCGTTCCGCCGTCTCCGCCTTGTTCAGTCCCTGCAGCGCGCCGTAATGCCGCTCGTTCAGGCGCCAATGCTTGTGCACCGGCAGCCACAGCCGGTCCATGTCGCGCAGGACGAGGTGCAGCGTCTCGATCGCCCGGCTCAGCACCGAGGTGAAGGCGATGTCCACGTCGATGCCGGTCGCCTTCAGCAACTCGGCGGCCTTGCGGGTTTCGGCGATGCCGCGGTCGGTCAGGCCGACATCGGTCCATCCGGTGAAGCGGTCTTCCGCATTCCACACGCTCTGGCCATGGCGCAGCAGAATCAGTCGGTGCATCGCGGGTCTCCCTTCCGTCTCACGCCACCTTGAATCGGGAATGTTCTGAAACAGGGCTGTAATCGTGCCGGTTCCTGCGACAGATCACCGCACTCTTTGGCTGGTAAGGGATCTGGTAGGGCAGCCTGCGGTTTCAATCCGGTTTCATGATTGCTTCCACAGACACCAATTATGTCAGCCGCGAAATCATGGCGACATACTCGAACAATAATCGTGCGGTACGGTCACCCTACTTGGAAACGCCGGCCCGGCCGGCCACAGCGGATGGGAAGGGACGATGACGGAACCGAACACGGGGTCGCAGACTTCATCCGGCACCGCGGGCCTGCGGGGCGCAACGCCGAACAATTCCGATTATCGCTTCAGCAACCTGCCAACCTTGCGTACCGAGGCCACGATGCTGCATCATCATGACGTCATCTCCAGAGCCGTTTCGACCGACCGCGAGATCACTCTGGAGGCGCTTCGTGTGTTCACTTATCTGAGCCGGAGGCTCCATTTCGATCGCTCCGTTCCGGTGCTCCAGTCCGAACTGGCTGATGCGCTGGGCATGCAGCGGCCCAATGTGAACCGGGCCATCAAGCTGCTGGAAACCAAGCAGATCCTTCTGCGGGAATCCAAACTGGGGCGCGCGATCACGTTCCGGCTGAATCCGGGACTGGAGGGTGGCCGGGCCTGAGTGTTTGGTCAGGGATGGAATGATCGTCGAGACCCGTGAACTGTTCTTCACCAATTCCGCCCTGAAGAAAGCCCTTGCCTGGTATCAGAAGGCTCCCAATCAGACGGACCTGCCGCTGGGCATCGTCACCATGGTGACGCCCACCTCCGAAGGCGGTCTGTCGGTCCAAATCCAGCAGAGCGGCGCCTCCAGAACGCGGGAGGTCCTGTTCACGCCCAGCAAGACGCTGGCGCTGCTTCTGCTGTTCTGCCGCCGCCAGAAGGTTCCGATCCCCCGCGACGCGGGCAAGGAGATCGAGACGGCGGACGACGGCTTGATCCTGATCGTGCGTGGCGAGACACAGACGTCCGCACCGCCTCCTTGAACTGCCCCCTGAGCTGACCGTCCCGACCGGTCCGGCGCCGCCGCGCATCCCGCGCGTGCGGCCCTTTTGCCGTTTCCGCCATTTGGCCCTGGAATGCAATCGGTTCAGAAGCATCTGACGGACTCTGACAGGCTGCAACAACGGCACAATTTACTAAAAGTAGCGATCGCCCCCATAATTACGCCGTTCCATTTGGGGGTCTTGCCAGGGCTGTGCTTACCCAATGGGTAGGTTATTACGATATTGGTCATAGTCGCCAAGACTGATCGCGTTGCATTTCTTCCTGTGATATTGTTCCGTTGGCTAATGGGGCTAAGCTATAGTTCCGAACCCTCAACCGAACGGGGAAATGCGGGTTGATTTGTCAGTCCAACATTCACGATTCTTGAAATTTCATCTTAATTGTTTCGCCTGGGTCGGCCGTGCCGAAACAATGATCCGGTTCATTGCCGACCCAATCGGGCCTTCCACCGCCTGCTCCGTTTCGCCACCATTCAGGATTTTCCGCCGATGACCGTCACCCCTCAGTCGCTGCCGCTTTGGAAGGAGCTTCGGCGTCATCTGCCGTGGGTCCGTCCAACGCCCACGTGACCGGGCCGATGTCATCGCAACGGATGTCCCAGTCCCGATTGTCGTTTTCCGCCGCCCTTCGCCGGGTCGCCGCCTCGCCACGGATGCTGGTCGCTTTTCTGTGTGCGCTGCTGGCACTGTTGGGAACGGCCTCCTGGGCCACCGTCACTGCGCTCGATTACCGGGACACGCTCCAACGCGCCGAGAGTGATGCCCGCGAAGCGGCCATCCTGTTCGACAGCCACGCGCGTGGCGTGCTGGAGGCCAGCGTCGCCCTGCTGCAGCAGGTCGCCGGCCGGATGGACGGCCGCGGCCTGAACTCCTGGGCGGAGCGCACTTTGCCCGAGGCGATGGCGGTGGAGCGCAGCGGCCGCGTCACCCTGCTCAGCGCCGACGGGTCGACGCTGTACGGTCCCTCCGTCGCCTTCGCCGAGCCGGAAACCAGCGACGGCCTGTCGCTTCTGGTCCGCCCCTTACCGCCGGAGGAGGAGCGTCACATCCTGCCGGCCTTCGGCCATATGGCTGGACAGCCGGCCATTCTTCTTGCCCGTCGCATCCACACTGCGGCGGGCGTCTTCGATGGCGCGGTCCTGGTGGCGGTGCCGGTGGCGGCCCTGGAACCGGTGCTCAAGGCGTTCGGTGATGCGAGCGCACGGTCGGTCGGCCTCTACCGTTCCGACGGCATCCGCCTCGCCGGATTGGGCGCCCTGTCGCTCGGCCCCCTGCCGCGGCTGGAGGCGGGAACCATCCGGGTAAATGGGAAATGGATGGTGACCGGCAAACCGTCGATTCTCGGGGTGAAGCGGATGGCCGGCCTGCCGATCCTGTCGGCGGTGACGATCCCGCGCACGACGGTGCTGGACCCCTGGTATGTCCGGATGGAGCGCGGCCTTGTCGTGGTGGTCGCCGGCGTCGCTGCGCTGGCCGGACTCTCCATGCTCGGTGCCGCCAGCCTGCGGCGCGAGGCAGCGGCCCGCGAAGCCCTGACGGAGGCGAATGCCCAACTCGAACAGGCCAATGTCCAACTGGAACAGCGGGTGGAGGAGCGCACCTCGGCTCTTAGCGCCCTCAACGTGAAGCTCAGCCGCGCGCTGGAGGAGAAGGAACGCGCCAATCAGGCCAAGGGCCGTTTCCTGTCGGCGGCCAACCATGATTTGCGCCAGCCTTTCCAGGCCTTGCGGCTGTTTCATCACATTCTGATGGAACGGCTCGCCGACACCCGCGACCGCGGCATCGCCGAGAAGATGGGCGAGGCGCTGGACGCCGGCGAAAAGCTTCTGCATGCCCTGCTGGAGGTGGCGACGCTGGATGCCGGCGTGGTGCGGCCGCAGTTGACCGACGTGCCGGTGTCGGCGGTGTTCGAGGGTCTGCTGGCCGAATTCCGCGGCATGGCGGCGGAAAAGGGGCTGGTCCTGCGCGCGATGCCCACCCGGATGGTGATCCGCACCGACCGCACGCTGCTGACCCGCATGCTGGGCGATCTGGTACGCAACGCCATCCGATTTACCGAAAAGGGCCGCGTCACCATCGGCTGCCGTCATCAGGGGAATCGGCAAGGGATCCATCGGGGCAGATGGCTGCGCATCGAGGTGTGGGACACCGGGACCGGCATTCCGCCCGACCAGCTCGACAATATCTTCGAGGACTTCGTCCAGCTCGGCAATCCGGAGCGCGACCGCCGTCAGGGCCTCGGCCTCGGCCTTGCCAAGGTACGGCGCAAGGCGGCGCTGCTGGGCCATGCGGTGGAGGTGCGCTCTCGCCAGGGCCGCGGATCCGTTTTTGCCATCAGCGTGCCGGTGGTCGGAACGGAACGGCTGCCCATTCCGGCGCCGGTGCAGGATGCCGATCCGGTGGTGGCCGGCGACCGGCTGATCCTGGTGGTGGAGGACGACCCGATCCAGCGCGACGCCGTGCGGCTGCTGCTGGAAAGCTGGGACTATCGTGTGATGGCCGCCGACGAGGGCGAGAACGCGCTGGCGCTGTTCGGCGGGGCGAAGCCGCAGGACGGTTCCGGATCCGACATGCCGGTTCCCGACCTCATCGTCAGCGACTTCCGCCTGCCGGGCCGGTTGACCGGCGTGCAGACGGTGGCGAAGGTGGGGGAGTGGCTGGGCCGCCCGGTCCCCGGCCTGATCCTGACCGGCGACACGGCACCGGAACGCATCCGCGAGGCGGTCGCCACCGGTTGCCGGCTTCTGCACAAGCCGGTTTCGCCGGAGGAACTGCGCGACGCCATTGCGTCCATCCTGTCGGAACGGCCGGGATGCCGCCCGGCCGACGGCGGAGAGCAGGCCATGGAGAACGAGTCGGCGGCGTGAGTTGGATCGGATCGCGGAAAATCGGACCCGATTTGAAGCGTGAATCCGATCGCCAGGCAGGAAGCTTAACCCTTTCTGAAGCCGGGTTGCCGCACACTGGCGCTGGGAAAGGGAGTTCACGGGACCATGGTGCAGAATCGCACGCTCAAGCGCCTCGATCAGGCGCAACTCGACCAGGCGGTGCGGAAGCATGAGATGTTCCGTAATGCCCGTGTCGGCGGGGCGCGTGCCAATCTGTCTTTCTGCGATCTGTCGGGGTTGGACCTGACGGGGCGCGATCTGGCCCATGCCGATTTCGTCGGTGCCAGCCTGCGCGGCGCCAACCTGTCAGGCGCGCGGCTCGACTGCGCCTCCTTCTTCGTCGCCGACCTGCGGCAGGCCAATTTCGATGGCGCCAGCCTGATCAAGGCCGATCTGCGTGGCGCCTGCCTGCGCGGTGCGATCCTGGTCGGCGCCAACCTGTTCGAGGCGGATCTGCGCGACGGCTCGCTGGCTGAAAAGGACCGGTCCGGCCATCTGCACATGGTGCAGATCGACTCCACCCCGGCGGAAGCCGATGGCGCCGACCTGTCGGGGGCCAACCTGACCAACGCCCGGATGTCCGGTGTCATGGCCGTTCATACCGACTTCTCCGACGCGGTGATGCGCGGCTGCAAGCTGGTGCGGGCGACCATGCGCGGCGCCAACTTCACCGGTTCCAACATGGAGGGCGCCGACCTTTCCGGCGCCGATCTGCGCGGCGCCTGCCTGCGCGGTGCGGTGCTGACCGGTGCCACCATGGTGATGACCGACCTGACCGACGCCGACGTGGAAGAGGCGCTGACCGACAAGCCGGTCGGCCGCGTGGTGGCGGAACTGGGGCGGTCGCTGGAGGATCTGCTGGCCGACCATATGACCTGGGTGGGATCGAGCGGGGCGCAGGGCGCGATGCTCGACCTGTCCGGTTTCGATCTGCGTCATGCTCCGTCGCTGGCCCACATGTGCCTGACCATGCTGCGCGCGGCCGGTGCGACGCTCTACGGCCTGGATCTGACCGGCGTGCAGTTGCAGGCCGCGGTGCTGGACCGGGGGGATCTACGGGGCGCCAAGCTGACGGACGGTGATTTGCGCGGCATCAGCCTGCGGAACGCCAAGCTGAACAATGCCGACCTGCGCAACGTCAACCTGCGCCCCCTGGTGTTCGACGAGCAGCGCTCCCGCCCCGCCGACCTGTCGGGGGCGAAGCTGCGCTACGCCGATCTCAGCGGCGCCTGCCTGCGCTCGGTCAATCTCGGCAATGCCGACCTGTCCTTCGCCAACCTGCGCGGCTGCGACCTCGCCAGGACCGACCTGACCGGCGCCAAGCTGTTCGGCGCCAAGCTGGAGCGCCGCGCCCTGACCGAGGGGGTGATCCTGGAAGGCGTCGCCGGGCTGAAGCTTTAGGCGGTCGTTCGCGCCACCTTGTGGACCAACCGGCGCAGTTCCAGCGCCGCGCGGTCGGCGATGCGCTGCGCCTCGACCAGCACGCCGGTGAGATCGCCGACCTCCGGCGCAATCTCGCCGGCCGCATCGGACATCGCGTCCAGCTCGGCCGCGGCCTTTTCGATCAGCCCGGTCACCACGCCGGCGGCACCGGCGGCGGAATCGAAGCCAGTCATGACAGTTCCCCTTGTTAGAATATGGTTATTCGGAGTGTGTCGCACTTCGCCACCTTGCGCAACGGCTTCTGCCGCGTCGCACAAGACGACGCGGCGGCAGTGCCTGCTTGCACGGCTTGTGGCGGCGGCGGTACACACGGGAAGGCTGTTTGGAGTGGAAAGGGCCAGAAGATGCCGGAAACGGTTCCATCAGACCGCGTGACCGCGGCCGCCGCCGCTCTGACGGTCTATCTGACCGACCGGCAGTTCGATGCCGACAAGCTCAACCGGTTCACCGCACTCTGCGACGAGATCCGCCGGTCCCTGGACTTCGACAGCCGGATCGACCTCGCCGAACGGCTGGAACGCGCGGTGCCGACGACCGACACGATCCGGCTGCGCTCCGTCCTGTTCCAGCTGACCGGCGACCTCTATCACTTCGAACGCATCCTCCATTACATGATCCTGGGTGGCGACAGCGCCGATCCGGCGGCGTTGCACTACACCCACTGGTGCATTTCGCGGCAGCTGTTCCTGGGGGCGGCCAGCGGCGAGAAGCTCTCGACCTTCGTGGCCTGCGACCTGTTCCGCTACTACACGGCCATGGTCCGCCAGATCGCGCGGCGCTGGGGGCTGACACCGCAGCAGGCGCCCCTTCGCGACGGACCGGTCCGCCGCGTCGCCGTGGTGACCAACCAGTTCACCAACCAGGGACATCAGCCGACCCGCGACTGCTTCGACTTCGCCGCCCGCATGCAGGACGAGTTCGGGCTGGACGTCGCCATCATCAACGCCAATGGCCTGCCGGGCCGGGTGGAGAATGTCTTCATCCCGCCGATGGTGGCCGACGTGGCGGCCGATCTGGAAGGCGTCTATGCGTTGCGGATGTTCGGCCGGCAGGTGAAGGTCGCTTCCTTCACCGAGCCTGCCTTCAGCCAGGACAAGCTGCGCGTGATCGTGGAAGCCATTGAAGGCTACGATCCCGACCTGATCGTCGCTTTCGGTGGTTCCAACATCGTTGCCGACCTGTTCGCCGATGCCGACGCCCGGCCGGTGGTCGCCATCCCCACCACCTCCGGCATCACCGTGTCGCTGGCCCATATCGTGCTGGGCTATGAGGAGAACGATCACACCCGGGCCATCCCGGCGCTCTACCGGGCGCCCTTCGCCCGCCGTTTCCGCCCCTTCACCTTCGGTTTCACGCCGCCACCATCCGACGGCAAGCGCGTCGAGACCGGTTTCCCGGACGGCACCTTCCTCTTCGCGGTGGTCGGCAACCGTCTGGACCTGGAAGTGTCCGCGGAGTCGCTGGAACTGTTCGACGACATCCTGGAGCGCTGCCCGGACAGCGCGCTGGCCTTCGCCGGCGAGGTGCGGGATCTGCCGGGCCGCCTCGCCCCCCTGCGCAACCGGGACCGCATGCGCTGCCTCGGTCATGTCCCCGACATCCTCGCCTTCTACGGCCGCTGCGGCGCCTTCCTCAATCCGCCGCGCCAGGGCGGCGGCGGGGGCGCCTCCTATGCCCTGGCGGAGGGAGTGCCGGTGATCACCCATGGCTGGGGCGATGTCGCCAGCAATGCCGGCCCGGACTTCTGCGTGCCCGACCGTGATGCCTATGTGGCGCGTGCGGTGATGCTTGCCACCGATGCCGTTGCCCTTGCCGATGCCAGACGCGCCGCCAAGGCGCGCTTCGTCGAGATCGGCGACCGCAACCGCTGCGTCGAACGGTTGCTCGCCTATGGCGAGGAGGCCCGGGCTCTGCTGCGCAGCGCACGGGACGCCGGAAATTAACCTTCCTTCATGTTTTCGTGAAAGACTGGTCCCACCAGACTGATCCGATTGGAAAGCCACCCCTTGTCGAACGCCAGCGCCAGCCGCAACTCCAGCCGTCCGCCGATGTCGATCGCCGGCCGTCCGATCGGCCGGGGCCATCCGCCCTACCTGATCGCGGAGATGTCGGGCAATCACAATGGTGACCTTAGCCGCGCCCTGGCGCTGGTGGAGGCGGCGAAGGAAGCGGGAGCGGATGCGGTCAAACTGCAGACCTATACCGCCGACACCATCACCATCGCCCATGACGGCCCCGGCTTCCGGCTGGAAGGCGGGCTGTGGGGCGGGCGCACCCTGCATGACCTCTACCGCGAGGCGCATACCCCGTGGGAGTGGCATGCCCCGCTGTTTGAACGGGCACGGTCGCTCGGGTTGACCATCTTCAGCTCTCCCTTTGACGAGACCGCCATCGAGTTGCTGGAGGATCTGGACGCCCCGGCCTTCAAGATCGCGTCCTTCGAGCTGATCGACTTGCCCCTGATCCGCCGCGCCGCCCGGTCCGGCAGGCCGCTGATCATCTCCACCGGCCTCGCCACGCTCGGCGAGATCGAGGAAGCGGTGGCTGCCGCAGGCGACGTGCCGCTGGCGCTTCTGCATTGCGTCAGCGGCTATCCCACCCCGCCGGAGGACTGCAACCTCCGGACCATTCCGCATCTGGCTGAATGCTTCAGCGGCGTCGCCGCCGGCCTGTCGGACCACAGCCAGGGCATCGCCGTGCCGGTCGCCGCCGCGGTGATGGGTGCCACGGTGATCGAGAAGCATTTCACCCTGTCGCGCGCCGATGGCGGGGTCGACAGCGCCTTCTCCCTGGAACCGGCGGAGTTCAGGGCGATGGCCGACGCGGTCCGCACGGCGACCGCCGCCATGGGCCGGGTCGATTATGGGGTGAAGCCCAGCGAGGCTGGCGGACGCGACTATCGCCGCTCCCTCTATGTCGTCGCCGATGTGGAGGCGGGGGAGCCGCTGACCGCCGCCAATGTCCGTTCCATCCGCCCCGGCTTCGGCATGGCGCCCAAGCATCTGCCCGATGTGCTCGGCCGCCGCGCCGTCCGCCGCCTGAACCGCGGGGAACCTCTGGGCTGGGACATGCTGACACCCGCGCCGGAGGGCCCGCATGGATAAACCCCGCATCGTCGCCATCTCGCAGGCCCGCATGACCTCCACCCGGCTGCCGGGCAAGGTGCTGATGCCGGCGGCCGGCCGGCCGCTGCTGGCCCACCATCTGGAACGGCTGTCCCGCACCCCCGGCCTGGATGCGGTGGTGCTGGCGACGACGGTGAATGCCAGCGACGATCCGGTGGCGGCGTGTGCGCAGGGCCTGGGTGTCGCCGTCTTCCGTGGCGATGAGCAGGACGTGCTGGGGCGCTTCGCCGGTGCGGCGGCGCTGGCCGGGGCCGATCTGGTGGTGCGGGTCACCGCCGACTGTCCGCTGATCGACCCGGCGCTGGTCGGCCGCCTGATCGCGGCCTTTCAGGAAAGCCAGCCACTGGATTACCTGTCGATCGACAGCACCCGATTTCCCCGTGGGCTGGATGCCGAGATCTTCCCGCGCCGCCTGCTGGACGAGGCGGCAGCCAACGCCATCGACCCGGCGGAGCGGGAGCATGTCACCCCTTATATCTACCGCCGCCCCGACCGCTTCCGGCTGGGGGCGGCGCTGGTGCCGGACGCTTCGGCGGAGCCCGCAGATTTCCGATTGGCCGACCAACGCTGGTGCGTGGACGAACCCGCCGATTACGAGCTGGTGCACCGCCTGCTGGAGGCGCTGTTGCCGTCCAACCCTGGGTTCGGCTGGCAGGATTGTTGCAAAACCCTTCGCGACCACCCCGATTGGGTGGACATCAACCGTTCGGTCCGGCAAAAGACGCTGCACTGACCGGTGCCGCAGTTCGACCAAGGAGAAAACTAATGGATCGCAAGGAATTCCTTCTCGCTCTTGACGAGATGCTCGAACTGGATCCCGGCACGCTGACCGGCGACGAGACCCTGGAATCGCTGGATGCCTGGGATTCGCTGGCGGTCATCAGCTTCATCGCGCTGGTGGACGAGAAGACCGGCGTCGTGGTGGAAGGCGAGAAGCTGGCCAAGGCCAAGACGGTCGGCGACCTGCTGGCGCTGGCGGGTGCTCCGGTCGCGGCCTGACCGGTGCCTGTTTCCCGGCCCGTTTCTGAAGGAAGCCGCCTGCGTGCCGGCGTCGCCACCGTCGCCGGCGGGCCGGCGGCTTATCTGTCGGTCGGCAGCGGCGGCGTGCCCGTCCTGCTTCTGCATGGCTTTGCCGGCGACCGTCTGACCTGGCAGTTCAACCTGTCGGCCCTGTCGTCGCGGCGGCGTGCCATCGCCGTCGACCTGCCGGGCCATGGCGGATCGACGCCGGACGTCGGCAGCGGCCAGGTCGCCGACTTCGCGCCCTGGCTGGTCGAGTTCCTCGACGGGCTGGAGTTGCCGCAGGTGCATGTGGTCGGCCATTCGATGGGCGGCTATGTCGCGCGTGAACTGGCCGGACTGGCGCCCGACCGGGTGGCGAGCCTCACCCTGCTGTCAAGCGCCGGGCTGGGCACGCCCTTCGACCTGGGTTTTCTGCGCCGGGCCATCGCCCCCGCCGACGTGGCGGAGGGGCGGGCCTGCGCCGAGCGGCTGTTCGCCGGTCCATCGCCGCTGATCCCCCGCTTCGGCGAGGTGCTGTACGCCCAGGGCGCCGACCCGGTCCGCCGGGCCGGGCTGGGACGCATCATCGAGCTGTCCTTTGCCGCCCACGCCGATGGCGGCGGACCGCCCGTGGACTGGAGCGCCTATCCGATGCCGGTCCAGGTTCTATGGGGCCGCGAGGACCGCATCATTCCGCTGCCGCCACCCGACCGACTGCCGCCGTCCGCCCCCTTCCGTGTCTTCGACAATGCCGGCCACCTGCCGCATATCGAGGCCGCCAGCCCAGTGACCGCCGCCATCCGGGCCTTCCTGGACGGCTGCGATGGCTGCGAAGGCGGCCGGGCGTCGTCGTCCCACTCCGTTGAGCCGACCAGACCATGATCGACAGCATCTTCGCCCTGATCGCCGAGGAACTCGGCCGCATCGCCGCCGACAAGGGGGAGGTGCTGCCGCCTCTGACGGCGGATAGCCGTTTCCTGGACGGGGATCTGCCCATCGACTCCCTCGACCTCGCCACGCTGCTGGTGGTGCTGGAACAGCGGACCGGCCAGGATCCCTTCCGCGAGGGCTTCCGCCAGTTCACCACCGTCGGCGAATTGGCGGCGCTCTACACCGTTCCGGCATGACCGGCACCCGCCCCGACTGGGTCCATCCCGCCTTTCGTCTCGTTGAAGGGGAGGAAGTCTTCGGCTGGGCGGAGATTGCCGCGCTGCCGGTCCCGGCCGGTGGGGTGGTCCACGCCGACCGCCCGTCGCTCGTGCTAGCCGCTCTGGCCGCCGCGGAGGCGGAGGGGCGGGGGGTGTTGCTGGCCCGTGGCACCGCGGATCCGGACGGATGGCGACCGGGGCAAGGTTTCACCGTCACGCTGGAAAGTTCCGGCACCACCGGTACGCCCAAGCGCCTGTGCCATGATTTCGCCCGTCTGCGCGGCCGCCTGCGCGGCGTGGCGGATGAGGGGGCACGCTGGCTGCTGACCTATGATCCCGGCGCCTTTGCCGGTCTGCAGGTGATGCTGACCGCGGTCGCGGCCGGAGCGCTGCTGGTCACCGTGCCCGGTCCGGGGGCTGGTACCATCGCCGCCCTGGCACAGGCGGCGCGGCGCCATGCCGTGACCCATGTCAGCGGCACGCCCAGCTTCTGGCGCGCCTTTCTGATGGCGCTGGGCGATACGGAGTTGCCGCTGGCGGCAGTGACGCTGGGCGGCGAGGCGGCCGACCAGCCGCTTCTCGACCGGCTGGCGGAGCGCTTCCCCGATGCCCGGCTGCGCCACATCTACGCGTCGACCGAGGCGGGCGCGCTGTTCGCCGTCGCCGACAGCCGGGCCGGTTTTCCGGCGGACTGGCTGGACGAGGCGCCGGACGGGCTGGATCTGCGCATTGCCGGCGGCGTGCTGGAGGTGCGCAGCCCCCGCGCGGCACCGGGGGCGGTCGATCCCGATGGCTGGCTGTCCACCGGCGACCTCGTGGAACGCCAGGGGGACCGGGTGCTGTTCGCCGGCCGGCTCGACGGGTTGGTCAATGTCGGCGGGGTGAAGGTCTCGCCGGAGGCGGTGGAGCGCCGTCTGCTGGCGGTTGACGGGGTGGCCGATGCCGCGGTCTTGGCGGTGGCGAGCCCGATCACCGGCCATCTGCTGACCGCCACCATCGTGCCGGTCCCGGGTGCGGAAGAGGCCGCCCTGCGCGCCGCCCTGCGTGCCGCCACCGCCGATCTGCCGCCCGCCGCCCGCCCACGTGCCCTGACCTTCGCTGACCACATCCCGCTGAGTGCCGCGGGCAAGAAGAGCCGAAAGGGACCCCGATGACGGCCATGCCAATGACAGCCATGGATGCCTCCCCGACCAAGCGCCACGTCATCGTCACCGGCGGCAGCCGCGGCCTCGGCCTTGCGTTGGTGGGGGCGCTGCTGGCCGACGGCTACCGGGTCTCCACCTGCAGCCGTACATCCTCGGACGCGTTGGAACGGTTGGCTTGCCCCGACCTGTTCTGGCACCCCTGCCGGATCGGTGACGGGACGGAGGTGCGCGCCTTCTTCGACGCCGCCATCGCTTGGAGCGGCGTTTCGCCATTGTGGGGGCTGGTCAACAATGCCGGCATCGCCCGCGAGGGCGTGCTGGCGACCTTTCCGGAGGTGGATGCCGAGGCGGTGATCCAGACCAATCTGACCGGCGCTCTCCAGGCCGCCCGCGCCTTCCTGCGTGCCAAGCTGGTGGCGCACAAGGCGGGCGCACGAGGGGCGGGCTCACAAGGCGGACGCATCATCAACATCTCCTCCATCATCGGACAGCGCGGCTATGTCGGGCTTGCCGCCTATTCGGCGTCGAAGGCGGGGCTGGACGGGTTGACGCGGGCGCTGGCGCGCGAGGTCGGGCGACGGGCGATCACCGTCAATTCAGTGGCGCCGGGCTATCTCGACACCGAAATGTCGGGCACCCTGTCCGACGGGCAGCGCGACCAGATCGTGCGCCGCACGCCGCTGGGTCGGCTGGGCACCGCAGCGGATGTGGTGCCCCTGGTCCGTTTCCTGCTGAGCGACGGCGGTGGCTTCGTCACGGGACAGACCCTTACGGTCGACGGCGGCATCACCTGTTGAAGCGGCGCGGAAAGCTGTAGGGGAAGAGGGAGGCGGAGATGGTCGCCAGCCGGATCGACGGGGTGTGTGTGCGCGGCGTCGTCGGCGGCGTGCCGGAAGGGCGTGAGACGGTCGAGGATCTCGCCCGCCGCTTCGGCGAGGGCGCGGCCCGCAAGATCGCCGCCGCCACCGGGATCGAGGAGCGGCGGATCGTCGCCCCCGGGCAATGCACCAGCGACCTTGCCGAGGCGGCCGCCCGCCGCCTGCTCGACGGGTTGGGCTGGGAACCGGACAGCGTGGACCTGCTGATCCTCGTGACCCAGACCCATGACCACACGCTTCCCGGCACGGCCTCGCTGCTGCACCGGCGGCTCGGGCTGCGCAAGGGTGCGGCGGTGCTCGACATCACCCATGGCTGCTCCGGTTTCATCTATGGGCTGTGGACCGCCGGCGGGCTTTTGAAGGCGGCCGGGCGGCGGGCGCTGCTGCTGGTGGGGGACACCACCTCGCGGCTGATCGACCCCGAAGACCGGGCGGTCGCTCCGCTGTTCGGCGACGGGGCCGCCGCGGTCGCACTCGAACTGGACGATACGGCAGCTCCGATGGTGTTCGATCTGGGAAGCGATGGCGCCGGCGCGCCTTATCTGGCGGCGGATGGCGGGGCGATGCGCCATCCCGACCGGCCGGCACGCCTGTTCATGGACGGAACCCAGGTCTTCGCCTTCACTCTGCGCGAAGTGCCGGGCAGCGTGCGCGCCGCGCTGGACGGTGCCGGCTGGACCACGGACATGGTCGACCATCTCGTCCTGCATCAGGCCAACGCCCAGATGATCCGCCATCTGGGCCAGAAGCTGGGGGTGGCAGCCGACCGCACCGTCATCGCCCTGCGCGAATTCGGCAACACCAGTTCCGCTTCGATCCCCCTGGCCATTGCAGCGGCACTGGCCGACGGGCTGGCCGCCGGACCCCGCCGGCTCCTGCTGTCCGGCTTCGGCGTCGGCTGGTCCTGGGGCAGTGCGGCGCTGGTCGTCGGGCCGCTGGCGGTGTGCGATACGGTTGTCCTGCCCGGCAGGAAGTGCCCGGCAGAATCTGCCGCCCCGGCAAGCCCTGCCGCCTGACCGGCAGAATTTGCCGGCAGCTAGGCAAAGTTTGCCGGGTCCGTTCCTGCCTGCCGGCACGGATTACCAAGGAAACCCGGCAAATTTGAACTGGCCCGCTTCTTGCCTACCCCTTTGGTGGGGGAATTAGTCCCCTTCCGGGCCAAGCGTTCCGAAAGCGGTGCGCGTCCGGACATTGATCCTCCAAAGGAGTGGCTACCATGGCTGGCAACGTTACCCTGTCCTCTTCAATGCGGACCAACCTGCTGCAGCTGCAAAGCACGCAGGAACAGATCAACAAGAAGCAGAACATCCTGTCGACGGGCAACAAGGTCAACACCGCCCTCGATGGCCCGACCGCCTTCTTCTCGGCCAAGGGTCTGAACCAGCGCGCCGGCGATCTGACCTCGCTGAAGGACGCGATGGGCCAGTCGATCAGCACCATCCAGGCCGCCGACAAGGGCCTGACTTCGATCGACTCCATGGTCGACCAGGCCAAGGGCCTGACCACCGCCGCCTATGCATCGCTGGGCAACGACGCCGCTTCCATCGCCACCCGCAAGTCGCTGGCCGCCCAGTTCAACACGTTGCGCGGCCAGATCGACAAGCTCGCCGCCGACAGCGGTTACGGCGGTAAGAATCTGATCGCCGGCAACGGCATGAGCATGGACAGCACCAGCGCGTCCCGTGCCGCCGTCAACACCATCACCGGCGTCGACAACGCCCGCGTCACCAACGTGCAGTCGGCCGACACCTACTCGATCCGCATCAAGGGCGACGGCTCGATCGAAGGCAAGACCGCCGACATCTCCAGCGCCGAGAACGCGCACGGCCTGACCGGCCTGAAGCTGTCGGGCACGATGTCCGGCACCACGGGCAGCTTCTCCAACGTCCAGATCGAGGTGCGCGGCGCCAACGGCCGCAGCCGCGACTTCATCGTGTCGGACGGCACCGAGAGCCGCACGATCTCCTACTTCGACAACACCCAGACCACCTCGACCGCCCTGAAGACGGCGGCCACGACCGGCTCGGCCCAGGTGTCGACGGTGAATGTCGGTGGCACGATCGAAGAAGGCGATATCTTCACCATCACGGTGGAAGGCCAGTCCTTCAGCTACACGGCGACCAAGGGTGACGTGGCCGTCGGCCAGAACTCCGCGGTCAACGTCGCCACCAATCTGCGCAACTCGATCAGCACGGCCCTCACCGGCAGCGGCCGCCTGGTCGGCAAGGATGTCGCGTCGGTCTCGGTCAATGCCACCAGCGGCACGATCACGCTCACCGGCAACAGCACCGCCGGCGCGGTGACCGATTTCACGCTGACCTCCAGCGCCACCAACGCGCTGACCAAGAAGATCTCGGAAAGCTTCGCGTCGGGCACCATCGTGTCCTTCACGGTCGACCGCCGCCTGCTGGAAGCGGCGAACAACCAGGGCAACGGCATCTCGACCATCGAGAAGAAGGTCGATCTGCAAATCCAGGTCACCAACTCCAACGGTGCCCAGGTCACCCGCGACGCTATGAACGACCAGGGCGATGGCAAGCTGTCCGACGGCGACCAGGCCTTCGCCTTCGACAGCGGCACGGTCCATATGGACGTCGATGCGAAGACGATCAAGAAGGCCGCTTCGGCCAACTGCTCGGCGAACATCGTCACCAAGCAGATCTCCGACGCCAACTCGAAGAACGACATCACGGTCCAGCTGAACGAGACGAATACGAACTCGATCACGGTGGGTGCGGTGAACCTGACCACCAGCGGTCAGGGTCTGAAGCTCGACGAAGCGCAGAACGGCTGGACGGACCGCGCCGACATCGACAAGGCGGTGGCCGGCCTCGACAACGCCAAGGCGACAATCCGTTCCGCCTCGCAGTCGCTGTCGACCAACCTGAACATCATCACGACCCGCGAGAACTTCACCAAGGAGTTCAGCGACGTGCTGACGGAAGGCGCCAGCAAGCTGACGCTGGCCGACCAGAACGAGGAAGGTGCAAGCCTGCTGATGCTGCAGACCCGGCAGCAGCTGGGCACCATCGCCCTCTCGCTGGCCAACCAGTCGCAGCAGTCGATCCTGCGCCTGTTCTAAGGCGTAGAGTTCGGACGGCAAGTTCGGGTAGGATCACGCCCGGCGGGCGGCGGCATCAGGCCGCCGCCCGTTTCTTTTTTGGGTCGGACCGGGCCGGCAAAGGCTGGACGGAGACGGCCCGCAAGCCCCGGGTTCCTCACTCATGCCTCTCAAGTTCGTGCTGCGTCCCAACGAGAAGGTCATCATCAACGGTGCCGTCATCGGTGCCGGCGACCGTCCGGGCTCGTTCTTCCTCTACAACACCGCCAATTTCCTGCGCGGGCGCGAGGTTCTGAAGGAAGAGCAGATCGATTGCATCGAGAAGAAGCTCTATTTCGTCATTCAGCTCGTCTACATCTTCCCCGAAGATTCGACACTGAACCTTCAGCGCTTTGCTTCGATCCTTGACGAAACGCGCGAGGCACGGCCGGACGCGGCCAAGATGCTGGACGAGATTGCGCGTCTGGTTGAAAGCCGCAACTACTATCGGGCGCTGAAGCTCTGCCGCAAGCTGTTCAAGACGACGGATGGCGGATCGGTGGAGGGGGGCGCGCTTGAAAGCCCCGGTGGCGACGACGACGGGGCCCCGACGACCGACCGGACGCCGTGACCGCTGCCGATCTGCTCGACACTGCACTGCCGCTGCACCGCGCCGGCCGCCTTGCCGAGGCGATGGCGCTTTACCGCCGGATCCTGGCCGACGATCCGGCGCATGCCGATGCGCTGCACCTGTCGGCGATCATCGCCCACCAGACCGGCCGCACCGCGGAGGCTCTCGCCAATCTGGGGGCCGCACTGGCAGTGCAACCCGACTTCGCCACGGCCTACAACAGCCTTGGCAATGTCCTGGCCGATCTCGGCATGCTGGAGGAGGCGCTGGCCGCCTGTTCGGTTGCGATCCGGCAGGACGACCATTATGTCGAGGCGCACAACAATCGCGCCGCCGTGCTTCAGCGACTCGGCCGGCGGGCGGAGGCGGCCGAGGCCTACGCCCGTGCGCTGACCGTGGGGCCGGACAACCTGACGGCCCGCTTCAATTACGGCATCCTGCAAAGGGAGCTGGGGCAGATCCCGCCGGCGGCAAACGCCTTCTACGCGGTGGTGCAGGCCGACCCCTCCCATTCCGCCGCCTGGCGGCACTTGGCGATCTGCCTGCGCGGGCTGGGTCATCCCGACGCCGAAGCCTGCCTGCGCCGCGCATTGGAGGACGCACCGGGGGACGAGGAGCTGTCGCTGGAACTGGGCGTGCTGCTGAACGGCCGTGGCGCCCATCAGGCGGCCTGCGGCGTCCTGGCTCCGGCGGTCGCGGCGCATCCCGGCAATGCGCAGCTCCACTTCACCTACGGCACCGCCCTGCAGGGCGTGAGAAGCCTGAGGGAGGCGGTCGCGCAATTCCGTCTGGCGCTGGACCGCGAGCCGGCGATGCAGGGGGCCTGCAACAATCTGGGTGTCGCCCTGCTGGAACTGGGCGAGATGGGCGAGGCGGCACGGGTGCTTCGCCGTGCGGTGGCGCTCAGCCCCGGCGACGCCATGGTGGTGAACAACCACGGCACCTCGCTGGAGAACCGCTACGACCTGGATAGCGATTTCGAGCGGGCGGCGTGCTGGTATCGGCGTGCCCTGCGGCTTCGTCCCGCTTATGGCAAGGTGCTGGTCAATCTTGCCGGCGTCCATATTGCGAGGCGCGAACTCCATCAAGCCGAGAGGCTCTATCGCCGCGCTGCCGCGGCCGATCCGCAGAGCGTGGAGGTCCACGCCAACCTCGGCGGCCTTCTGTTCGACCGTGACGACCTTGCCGGGGCCGTGCGGATGTACCGGCGCGCCCTGGCGATCGACGTCGGCAGCCCGGCCGCGCTGACCGGCTACGGTCTCGTCCTGCAGACGCTCGGCCGCATCGACGAGGCGGAAGCGGCCCATCGGCGCGCCCTGGAAATCGACGACCGCAATGCGGAAGCCGCGGGCAACCTCGGGATGATGCTGTGGCAGTGCCGCCAGGACGAGGCTGCCGCGGAACCCTGGATGGACCTTGCGCTGTCGGTCAATCCGTCGCTCAACACCGCGCATCTCAACCGCGGCATGCTGCGGCTTTGCCGTGGCGATCTGTCCGGCGGCTGGGATGGCTACCGCCGGCGATTCTGGGCGAAGGGCTATGTGAACCGCCGGATCGCCGCTCCCTTATGGCAGGGGGAAGACGCCACCGGGCGACGCCTGCTGGTATGGCGGGAACAGGGAGTGGGCGACGAGATCATGTTCGCTTCCTGCTACCCGTCGCTGATTGCACGCGCCGGGCATGTGGTGATCGAATGCGATCGGCGGATGGTGCCGCTGTTCCGGCGATCCTTTCCCCAGGCGATGGTCAGGGTGGAGTCGGTCGACGCCGACGGCCGCGAAACCATCCAGCCGCCCGATGTCGATGCGCATGTGCCGGCGGGCGATCTACCGGGATACCTGCGCGGGAGCCTGTCCGGTTTCGAAGGCCAAGGCCCCTGGCTGGTACCGGACCCTGCGCTGGTGGAGCGCTGGCGGGAACGTCTGGCGGCGCTGGGGCCGGGCCTGCGGGTCGGCATCGGCTGGCGCAGCCAGATGATGACGACCGAGCGCAAGGCCGCCTATGTGATGCTGGAGCATTGGGGGCCGCTGTTCGCCGTCCCCGGCGTGGTCTTCGTCAATTTGCAATATGGCGACTGCGAGGCCGAACTGCGGGCGGCGGAGGAGCGCTTCGGCGTGACGATCCACCGCTGGGCCGACCTGAACCTGAAGGATGATTTCGATGGGGCGGCGGCCCTGGCCGCCAACCTGGATCTGGTGATCTCGCCGGCGATGTCGGCGGGGGAGCTGGCGGGGGCGCTGGGCGTGCCGGTCTGGCGCTTCGGCACCCGCGACTGGACGCAGCTGGGCACAGGCACTCGCCCCTGGTTCCCGACGATGCGCCTGTTCCAGCCCAATCCCGGCGAAGGGTTGGAGGTGACGCTTGCCCGGATGGCGGGGGAGCTGCGGCGCACGGCTTCCCGCAGGCCCGCGGTGCGGCAGCCCGACCCGATCGGGATCGCGAAACCGGACAGCGATGCCGACCGGCAGATGGCTGAGGCCGTCACCCTCTACCGTGCCGGCGAGGCGGCGGCGGCGGAGGCGCTGGTGCGGCAGCTGCTCGGTCGGCTGCCCGGTCATCCGGTCGCCCTGCATCTGGGCGGTGTGCTGGCGAAGCGGCGCGGCTCGCTGGATGAGGCGCGGGACCTGCTGGTCCGCGCCACCGCCGCCGACCCGCAAAATGCCTCCGCCCATGCCGCCCTGTGCGAGGTTCAGCAGGGACTCGGCCAGTTCGATGCCGCCGAGCGTTCATCGCGCGCCTGTGTCGCCTTGCAGCCCGAGACTGTCGGCCATTGGGTCAACCGGACGGCGCTGCTGCGCCGCATCGGCCAGGTGGAGGCAGCCCGATCCACCGTGACGCATGCGCTGCGCCTGCGTCCCGATCTGGCCCCCGCTCACAGCCACTTTGCTGAACTGGCGACCAGCGCCGGGGATGCGGTGAAGGCGCGTCGGATCGCGGTCAGCCTCACACCGGCGGCGGCGGACGTCCTCAGCAACCTGGGTGGCGCCCTCCACAAGCTGCTCCGCTTCGACGAGGCGGCGCGCCTGCTGGAGCGTGCGACCCGCTGCGACCCCGGCCACGCCGTCGCCTGGACCAACCGGGGCAATGCCCTGGAGGCGCTGGGCAGGGTCGCGGAGGCGGAGGCCTGCCATCGGACCGCCATCGACCTCGCACCGTCGCTGGCCGACGCGCACGGCAACCTTGCCTATCTGTTGAAACGGCACGGACGGCAGGAGGAGGCCCTCGCCGCCTTCGATGCGGCGCTGGAATCCGATCCCAAGCACGCGCAGGCCCGCTACAACCGTTCCCTCCTGTTGCTGGAGGCCGGCGAGCTGCGGGCCGGCTGGGCCGACCATGAGTGGCGCTTTGCCACGCCGCAGTTCCAGGACCAGCGGCGCCGGCTCGCCATGCGGGCCTGGCGCGGCGAGAACATCGCCGGGCGCCGCCTGCTGGTCTGGCGGGAGCAGGGGGTGGGCGATGAGATCCTCTTCGCCTCCTGCTATGAGGAGGCGATGCGGCGTGCCGGGCGTCTGGTGATCGAATGCGATCCGCGTCTGGTTCCGCTGTTCGCACGCTCCTTCCCCGATGCCGATGTCCGGCCGGAGAGCGCCGACCCGCGCGACGCCGACCTCCAGATTGCCGCCGGCAGCCTGCCGCGCCTGCTGCGCGCCGACCTGAAGCGCTTTTCCGCGCGGCCATCCTGGCTGGTGCCGGCCCCGGCGCTGGTGGAGCGCTGGGCTGAACGGCTGGCGGCACTGGGGCCGGGCCTGCGGGTCGGCATCGGCTGGCGCAGCCAGTTGATGACCGCCGACCGCAAGGCGGCCTATGTGATGCTGGAGCATTGGGGGCCGCTGTTCGCCGTCCCCGGCGTGGTCTTCGTCAATTTGCAATATGGCGACTGCGAGGCCGAACTGCGGGCGGCGGAGGAGCGCTTCGGCGTGACGATCCACCGCTGGGCCGACCTGAACCTGAAGGATGATTTCGATGGGGCGGCGGCCCTGGCCGCCAACCTGGATCTGGTGATCTCGCCAGCGATGTCGGCGGGGGAGCTGGCGGGGGCGCTGGGTGTGCCGGTCTGGCGCTTCGGTGCCCGCGACTGGACGCAGCTGGGCACCGGTATCCGTCCCTGGTTCCCGACGATGCGCCTGTTCCAGCCCAATCCAGGCGAAGGGTTGGAGTCCGCGACTGCCCGGATGGCGACGACCTTGCGCGCCATCGCGTCACCGCGGATCCGGTCGGCTATGCCGGCCGGGCCCGGAAATGGCCAATCCGGAAATGGCGATGGCGACCCTGCGGATCCGGACCCCGACCCGGACGGGCTGCTGGAACGGGCGGTCGCCGCCCATCGCACCGGTGCCCTGGATGTTGCCGCTCCCCTTTATGAGCGGGTGCTGGCGAGCCGACCGCGCGACCCGGTGGCCCTGCACCTGTCGGGCCTGCTCGCCCACCAGTCCGGGGAATCGGAGCAAGGGGAACCGCGCATCGCCGCGGCGATCGCCGAGGCTCCGGATTATGCGACGGCGCATATCAGCCTGGGGAATGTCCGGCTGGCGCTTGGGCGCGCAGGGCCGGCGACGGCAAGTTTCCGGGCAGCCCTGGCAATCCAGCCCGGCAGCGCGGCGGCCTTGACCAACCTCGGCAATGCCCTGGACGCGCTGGGGCGGAGCGAGGCGGCGGCCCGGCTCCACCGGCTGGCGGTCAGATCGGATCCGGATGTGGCGGAGGCGCACGACAATCTGGGCGTCGCGCTTGCCCGGCTGGGCCGCTGGAGCGAGGCTGAGCAGGCACATGTGCAGGCCCTTCGCCGGTCGCCGGGGTTGGAGGCGGGTTGGTTGAACCGGTCGGTGGCGCTGCGCCGCCTGGGGCGGCTGGATAGGGCGGAGCGGGCAGGGCGTTGTGCCCTGGTGCTCGCCCCCGCTTTGGCCGACGCGATGGCGAACCGTGGCCGGTTGCTGCGCGAACTGGGGGACGATGCCGCGGCTGGTCCGTGGTGTGCCCGCGCGCTGGCGGTGGAGCCTGGCCATGCGGCAGCGGCCTTCAACGGCGGAATACTGGCTCTGGTGGCCGGCCGGCTGGCGCAGGGCTGGGACGGCTACGACCGCCGCTTCGACACGGGAGACATGACGGCGGCCTTCCGGCGCCCCGGCGTCCCTCTTTGGGAGGGCGGGGATCTGTCGGGCAGGCGCCTGCTGGTCTGGCGCGAGCAGGGGATCGGTGACGAGCTGATGTTCGCCCAGTGCCTGCCGGACCTGATCGCACGGGCCGGCCGTGTGGGTGGCCATATCCTGGTCGAATGCGATCCCCGCTTCGTGCCGCTGTTCGCCCGCTCCTTCCCGCAGGCGACGGTGCGGCCGGTCCCGGTCAAACCGGACGAGCCGGTGGCGGACATCGACGCCCATGTTCCCATCGGATCACTGTCGCGGCATCTCGGTGGGTCCCTGTCGGCTTTCGCCACGGTGGAACCGGCGCTGCACGCCGAACCGGCGGCGGTGGAGGTCTGGCGGCGGCGTCTGGCCGGATTGGGGGAAGGCTTGCGGGTCGGCATCGCGTGGCGCAGCGGTCAGCTCGACCCCGACCGCATGCCGGATTATACGCGCATCGAGGACTGGCGGCTGGTGCTGACCCTGCCTGGCCTGATTCCGGTCAACCTGCAATATGGCGACTGCGGAGCGGAACTGGCGGCGGCGCGCGAGGCCTTCGGCCGGGCGCCGCATGCCTATGCCGACCTCGACCTGCGCAACGATCTCGACGGCACGGCGGCGCTGATGTCGGCCCTGGATCTGGTGATCGCACCGGCGACCTCCACCGGCGAACTGGCGGGGGCGCTCGGCGTTCCGGTTTGGCGGCTGGGGCGGACGGGCGATTGGACGGCGCTCGGCACCGCGGTGCGGCCCTGGTTCCCGTCGATGCGGCTGTTCTGGACTGGTCCCGGCCAACGGGTGGCCGACCTGCTGCCGACGGTGACGGCAGAGCTTGAGCGGTTCCGCCAGATGGTCTCCAAAATGGCCGGCCACTAAAAAGGCCGGGTTGAGGCAGTCCGCCTCAACCCGGCCTTTTTAACCCTGTTCAGGGTTGATGCTTAAAGGTCGTTGCTGTGATTGGGGGATTAATTCATCGGGCCGGGGCGCGTCAGGCGGTCGATTTCTTCCTTGACGTGCAGCTTTTCAAGTTTGAGGCGCTTTACTGCGCTCTCATCCGGCCACGAGCGCTTTTCCTCGTCGAGGATCGCCCGGTCCAGGCGCATGTGCTTTTCTTGCAGAGACGAAAGGCGAGCTTCAGTGTGCATGAGTCGCTCTCCATGGGATCAGTCCCCGTCCCGCCTCAATGTGACGGGCCGGTGACATCAGTGTTCACCCATCCGAAGCGCCGAACAACCCTAATCTTGCGTTTTATGCGGTCAAACCATGCGAAAAAATGCCCCAACCGTTCAGATGTATGACAGTGGGTCGCAGGGGTGGGATCTTGAAATCATTTCGCGCAATACCATCCGGAGGTCATCCGACCCTTTGAACCAAAGGGTTATGCCGCAGGTGGCAAGTCACTGCGCGTGACGGCGATGTCGGAAAACGCCTCGCGCAGTTCGCTACGGCCGGGCTGAAGCACCAGCGCGTGGCGATACCAGGCGGCAGCCTCGCCGTTACGCCCCAGCCGATGGAGGATTGCGGCCAGCTTGGCGGCGACCGACGGCACCATCGGATCGAGATGGGCCGAGCGGCGCAGAACCTCTGCCGCCTCTTCCAGGCGACCGATGCCGTCCAGCGCGATGCCCCATTGGTGCAGCACCGCCGCTCCGGCGCCGAGCAGCGCCGCCCGGCCATAGGCACCGGCCGCCGCCGAGCTATCGCCGCCTTCGCGTTCGGCATGACCAAGCCCCTCCAGCGCGGTCGACAGGGCGGGTGTCAGCGCCAGGGCGTGGCGGAACCGGCGAGCCCCATCCTGTGGCCGCTGGAGCGCACGCAGGATCCTGGCATGGTTGACCGCCACCTCGGCTGCTGCCGGCTCCAGGGTCAACGACCGGGTCAGCAGCCGGTCGGCCTCCTCAAGCCGGCCAAGCTGGGCGACCAGCAGGCCATGGCGGTGCAGGGCCTCCGCCTCAGCCGGTTCGCCGGCGAGGATGCGGCGGTAGAGACGCTCCGCCTCTTCGAAGCCGCCGGTCTGGTGCCGGTCGAACGCCTCAGCCAGCAGGACGGAGGTAGCGCTCATCCGGTTGGAACCAACGCCGCCAGCGTACGCACCGCCTGCCGGGCGGCGTCAGCCAGCCCCTGGCCTTCCGGTGGTTGGATCAGGCGCATGGACGGGAACCAGGGGCGTATGCCGGTGCCCATCTGCGTCCAGTCGCGGGTGCCGAGCCGCCAGACCGGTGTGCCCAGCGCCCCGGCCAGCTCGCCCACCGCCGTGGCTGGCGAGATGACCAGATCCAGATTGGCGATCAAGGCGGACACCGCTTCGAAATCATCCTTCAGGTTCAGGTCGTCCCAGCGGTGCAGCCGGCGCGTGGCCGTTTCCACCCGGGCCAGCTCGGCGGCGCAGTCGCCATATTGCAGCATCACCACGCTGACACCGGGCAGGTCGAGCAGAGCCGTCCAGTCGGCAAGGCCGGTGTAGGCGGCGGCGCGCTGCGCGGTGACGATCTGGCTGCGCCATGCCAGCCCCACCTTCAGGCCGGGCAGGGTGGCGAGGCGGTCGCGCCACCGGGTGACGAGGTCGGGGTCGGGGCGCAGGTAGGCCGGACGGTGCGGATAGCGCGCCACCCCGTCGCGGACCAGGGCGGGCAGATTCCCGGCCGGCATCTGAAGGTCGCAATCCGGCGGGTCGATCGTCTCCCGTCCATTCGGGTCTACCGTCTCCGCCCGTACCGCCATCCAGGGGAAGGAGCGGGCGAACAGGCTGACCAGCCGCCGGTCGGATTCGACGGTCACCGGCCCGTCCAGTCCATTCAAGGCGTCGAAGCAGGAAGCGAACAGGATCTCGTCCCCCACCCCCTGTTCCGACCAGACCAGCAGGCGCCGGCCCTGCAACGCCTCGCCCGTCCAGACCGGCCGGTCGATGCGGCGCGCGCGCTGCAACTGCCGGGCGGAGAAGCGGCGGGAATAGCCGGCCCACCCCTCCATGATGCGCCCGTCGGCAAGGTCCATCAGGCCGAGATTCCAGGCCGCCAGCGCAAAGCCGGAATCGACCCGCAGAGCGCGTCGCAGGTGGCTCTTCGCCTCCTCCAACTGGCCGGCCAGCGTCGCCATGGTTGCAAGATTGTTGTTGGCCTCGGCGGACTCCGGTTGCAGGGCCAGTGCCCGGCGGTAATGGTCGGTGGCTTCCGCCGTCTGTCCGCCAAGCTCGCGGGCATGGCCGAGATTGGCATGGGCCGGGGGATGGTCGGGCTGGATGGCGATGGCTCGGCGGTGCAACCGCACCGCCTCCCTCACCCGCCCGCCCATCTGGTGGACGAGGCCCAGATGGGTCAGCGCCTCCGGATAGGCCGGGTGCAGGGCCAGCGCCCGGGCGAAGGCGTATGATGATTCGGCATGGCGCTTCTCCATCTCATGCACCAGACCGAGATGGTTCCAGGCCTGGGGAAAGTTCGGGTCGATGCGCAACGCTTCGCCGATCAGGGCGAGCGCTTTTTCGTTCCGCCCGGTCTGGTGCATCAACAGTCCCAGCAGATGCAGGGCGTCGGGAAGACCGGGGGCCTCGTGCCGGGGGGCTGCGGCGATGGCGGTGCGGTAGGCCGCTTCCGCTTCCTCAAGCCGGCCGGCACGGTGAAGGTCGGCGGCACGGTTCAGCAGGGCGTCGAAGTCGATGCGCTGTTCCGGTTCGGCCGATCCCTGCACCGCCGCGACAGGCAGCGGTTCCGGCATCATGCCGTGCAGGGCTTTGGCCATCGCCCCGACGGTGGAGTCCAGCCCTGCGCCGGGACTGGGCTGGAACAGGCGCATCGTCGGGAACCAGGGACGGATGCCGGTGCCCAGCTGCGTCCAGTCGCGGGTGCCGAAGCGCCAGACCGGCACACCCAGCGCCCCCGCCAGCTCCCCTGCCGACATCGCCGGCGAGATCACCAGATCCAGGTTGGCGGCCAGGGCCGCCGCCCCATCGAAATCATCCTTCAGGTTCAGGTCGGCCCAGCGGTGGATCGTCACGCCGAAGCGCTCCTCCGCCGCCCGCAGTTCGGCCTCGCAGTCGCCATATTGCAAATTGACGAAGACCACGCCGGGAACGGCGAACAGCGGCCCCCAATGCTCCAGCATCACATAGGCCGCCTTGCGGTCGGCGGTCATCAGCTGGCTGCGCCAGCCGATGCCGACCCGCAGGCCCGGTCCCAGTGCCGCCAGCCGCTCAGCCCAGCGCTTCACCAGCGCCGGGTTCGGCACCAGCCAGGAGCCTTGCGGTTCGAAGGCGGACAGGCTGCCGCGCAGCAGCTCCGGCAGGTCGCCCGCCGCAACCTGGAGGTCGCAGTCGATTGGGTCGATCATTTCCCGGGGGTTCCCGCCGAAAGCGTCACCGGTGCAGCTTTCGGCCCGCACCGTCGCGTTGGGGAAGGAGCGGCGGAACAGCGGCACCAGACGCGGATCGCATTCGATCGTGATCGGCCCGCCCGCCCAGGCGATGACGTCCGCATAGCAGGAGGCGAACATCACCTCGTCGCCGACACCCTGTTCGCGCCATACCAGCAGCCGCTTGCCGCGCAGAAGCTCCCCGCCCCAGCGCGGAATGGGGAAGTGCCGGTTCGGCATCGCCTCGCCCGCGGCGAAACGCCGCTCGTACCCCGCCCAGCCGCGCGACAGGTCGCCGTGAAGAAGCGCCAGGAGCGACAGGTTGTAGGTGGCGGTGGCAAGGTCGGGCTGCTGGGCCAGGGCTTCCTCGAAACAGGCCGTCGCCTCCTCGTAGCGTCCCTGCGCCTGCAAGGCGTTGCCGAGATTGTAGCGCGCCTCCACGAACTCCGGATGCAGCTCCAGCGCTTGCCGGTGGCACAGTTCCGCCTGATCGGGACGGCCCAGCCGCTTCAGGACGCTGCCCAGATTGTTCAGCGCGGCGCTGTGGCGCGGGTTGCGCTTCAGCGCCTGACGATAGGCGATTTCCGCACTCTCCAGGGCGCCCTTCTGTTGCAGGACGGCGCCCAGATTGTAGAAGGCGGTGGCGTCATCGGGGCGGTGCCGGGTCACCAGCCGGTGCTGCGCGACGGCCTCCTCCAGGCGGCCGGCCATCGCCAGCGCGTCGCCCAGATTGTTGTGCGCCTCCACCATGCCCGGCGCCAGCCGCACCGCGCGGTCCAGTGCCGTCACGGCGTCGGCGTAGCGATGACGCACGGCATGGCCATTGCCGAGATTATACCAGGCCTTGGCATAGTCCGGCTTCAGCGCCAATGCCGTGGCGAAGGCCCGCTGCGCCTCGTCATGGCGGCCGAGCGCGGCCAGGGCATTGCCCATATTGTGCCGCCGCTGCGCCCCCTGCGGGTCCAGGATGGTGGCGTTGCGATGGGCCTGCGCGGCATCGTCCGGCCGTCCGGCGGCGGACAGGGCGCTGCCCAGATTGTCCCAATAGTCGGCGACACCCTTGGCCTGCGCCAGGGCCTTGCCGATCAGGGTCACCGCCTCCTCCGCGCGGCCGGATTGCAGGGCCAACACCCCCAGCAGATGCAGCGCGTCGGCGTTGCGCGGGTCGGCGGCCAACACCTCGCGATAGCCGCGCTCAGCCTCCGCGGGGCGCCCGGCCTGATGGTGCGCCACTGCCTGCGCCAGCATGTTGGTGTGCTTCGCCACGTTCCGGCCCCGTCCCTGACTGCCCGCACCCTCAAAGGGAGTGCCATCATCGGTGGATCACGGTAAAGATGCCATTGATATCGGCTGTAAATCGACAGGCGGGAGAGGGGAGAGCACGCGATGGCAGGGTCACGCTCGTCCTTGCGGGGCGGGTTGCGCAGGGGATTGGGCAGGGGATTGACGGGCGCCGCCCTTCTGCCGGCAGTGAAGCTCAGCCGGCAGGCGGACGCGCTGGCCGCAGGCGGCGATGCCGCGGGGGCGGAGCCGCTCTATGCCCAGGCCCTGGCGGCTGATCCGACGCTTGCCGGCACCCATAACAACCACGGCAACGCCCTGCGTGCCCTTGGCCGGCTGGAGGAGGCCGCCACCGCCTATCGTGCCGCGGTCGCCCATGGCCTGCATGAGGGGATGGCGCATTACAATCTCGGCTCCGTCCTGCGGCAGGCGGAGCGGCGGGAGGCAGCGGAGGCCGCCTTCCGGCAGGCGCTGGCCCTGCGGCCCGACCATGCGGAGGCGTGGAACAACTGCGGCAACCTGCTGCGCGACCTCGGCCGCTTCGGCGGGGCGGCCGTGGATTACCGGCGGGCACTGGCCCTGCGGCCGGACTGGGCCGACGCCCATGACAATCTCAGCGCCGTTCTCTATCTGCTGCACGAGCAGGGCGGGGAGGAGGATGCGGCGACGCTGGCCCGGCTGTGGCGGCGCGACCATCCGGGCAACCCGCTGGCCCGCCATATCGGTGCCGCCATCGCCGGCGAGGAGGCCGACACCCGCGCACCCGACGATTACGTCCGCCAGACCTTCGACCTGTTTGCCGAGGAGTTCGACCGCAAGCTGGCGGAGCTGGATTACCGTGCGCCTGCCCTGCTCGCCGGGCTGCTGTCCGACGATGCTCCGGCCGCCGACCTCGACGTGCTCGACGCCGGCTGCGGCACCGGCCTGTGCGCCGCCGCACTGCGGCCCTATGCCCGCCGGCTGGTCGGCGTCGACCTGTCGGACGGCATGCTGGAGCGTGCCCGCGGCCGCGGCCTCTATGACGCGTTGCATGAGGCGGAACTGGTCGGCTTCCTGACCGGCCATCGGCAAGCCTTCGATCTGGTCATGGCAGCCGACGTGTTCTGCTACTTCGGCAGCCTCGACGAAGCTCTGGCCGCCGCCCGTGCGGCGCTGCGTCCCGGCGGACGGCTGGCCTTCACGGTGGAGGAGCTGGATCCGGCCGACGGACGGCCCCACCGCGTCGCCACCCACGGCCGCTATGCCCATGCCGAGGCTTATGTCCGCGCCGCGCTGGCGGGCGCGGGTCTGGTCCTGCTCCGCTGCGGCCATGACCGGCTGCGCTTCGAAAGCGGCGAACCGGTGATGGGGCTGGTGGTGCTGGCCGAACGGCCCGCCGCTTAAGAAATGGTCGCTTAAAAGTCCCGGCGCGGCCGGCGGGACGGGGCAGGTTTCGCCACCGGCTTCGGCGGCTGCAAGGCCGGCGGCGGCAATCCCAGTGCATCGGCCTCCTCCGCACGGCCCAGCGAGCGCAGAGCCAGGGCCAGCGTGTCGCGCGGCGCCGGGTGGGCCGGGTCGATGCGGACGGCGTGGCACAGCGGGGCCAGCGCCGCGGCGGCATGGTTGGTCGCCGCCAGCGCGATGCCGAGATTCAGCGCCGCCGACAGGAAGTCCGGCACCAGAGCCAGCGCGTTGCGGAAGGCGATCACCGAATCCGCGCGCAGCCCGGCGGCGAACAGGGCATTGCCCAGCAGGAAGGCGATGTCGGCATCCCGAGGGTCTAGTGCCGCGGCCCGGATCAGATCGGTCAGCGCCGGCGTCACCTGCCCGGATTCCAGCCGAAGCCGGCCACGTGCGTGCAGAAGATCGACAAGCTTCTCCCGCGCCGGATCGAGCGCCGGTTCGATCCGCAAGGCGCGCTCCAGCATCGCGGTGGTCGCATCGGTGGCGGCCGGATCGCTCCGGCTATGGCGAGCGAAGGCGCGGTCGGTCCAGGCCTCCGCAAAATCGGGACGCAGGGCAAGCGCACGGCGGTAGGAGCCCTCGGCCTCGTCCAACCGGTCGAGGCCGCGCAGCAGATTGGCGCGGTTGGCGTGAATGTCCGCGGCCTCCGGCCTCAGGGCCAGCGCCTTGCCGATCAGCGTCAGTCCGAATTCCCCCCGGTCGATCTGTCCGGCCAGAACGCCCAGGTAATGCAGTGCATCCGGCTGCTCCGGTTCCACGTCGAGGATGCGGGTATAGAGTTCCTGCGCCTCGCCGAAGCGGCCGGCGAGATGCAGGTCGAGCGCCAGCGTCAAGGCTTCGAGGACGGTTGCCATGGCTCAACGCTTTAGGACGAGCGGTGCCGCCACTGCAAGCCCATGTGACGGAGGGCATTGTTTTTTCGACATGAACGCTTCCTTGCTGGAAAGCCCCTTTCCCTGTTCGGGTTAGATTCGCCAACCCAAATAAGAGTAAAGAAAGCCTTTACGCATTGCTGGGGTTAAGGTAATTTAATATTCAATTCTCACCGATCTGGACAAGCCGGTCATGAACGTGGCTGTGGCCACATCAACGGTCTCACGGCCGTTCGCCTTCATGACGCCCCGCGGCAGCGATGCCGTTGACACAGGGGCCGGCACCAGGACTCCGACCACCACCGCCCCCCAGCCGGCGGAGGCCGATATGGCTGGAGGCGGCGCCGATCCTCTGGTCAACCGCTTTCCGACCATCGCCTTCAGCTATGACACCGACGCTTCGCGGCTGGTGATGCTGTACCGGGACCCGGCCAACGGGAAGACCGTGTCGCAGATCCCGACCGAAGCCGCCCTGAAGCAGTACAAGGAAGCCCAGCAGAAGGAAAAGGACGCGGAACGCGCCTCCCTGCTGAAGCTCACGGTCGATGGAAGCGGCCAAGCAGGCGGACAATCGGCGGCTTATCGCCGTGGCGGATCTGATGGGTCGGGCGGATCGGGTCTGTCGGACGCCGGATCCACCATCGGGACGGGGCGTTGGACCACCGGGACGCCAGGGTCCACAACCGGCACTGTCGCGCCCGCCGCTTCCGCCGGCACGGCTTCTGTGGCACACTCCTCTCTGGTCGCTGCGTCGTCCACCGGCACTTCCGCTGCGCGGGTGAATGTGGTGATCTGAGGACGCCCTGGAACGGGGCGCAGTTCCCGGGAGCTAAGGATGGGCATGGACATCACTTCGTCGACTGCCGGTGCGGCGATGGCCCTGAAACAGGCACAGGGTCAGATGAATTTCGGCGTGAAGGCGCTGAACCAGAATGCCGAGCAGCAGCAGGCGACGGTTGAGGCTCTGATGCAATCCGGCGGCGGGGCGGGCGATGGTTCCGGCGGCGGCAACGTCACCCCGACCCGCGGGCAGAACCTGAACATTACCGTCTGATCGCGCGTCAGCGAACCCTGAAGTCAGACTTTCGGCCCACAATCAGACTTTCGAGTCGAGCAGTGAGGTCAGCATCTCGTCCTGGGTGCGGACGACCGCTACATTGGCACCATAGGCGCGGCTGGCGGCCATCTGGTTGATGCGTTCGCTCGCCAGATCGACGTTGGGCGCTGCGACCATGCCGTCGCCGTTCGCCGCACTGTCCTCCGGTGCATATTCCTGCAGATAGGCCGGCGTGATCGGGGTGAAGCTGGCGCGCGTGCCGGGGTTGGCATCGCTCTGCGCAACCGCGATCGGCTGGTAGGCCGCACGCTTGCCGTCTGAACTGCCGTCCGCCGCGGGTACGGCCCCAGTGGAACGGACATTCGCGACATTGGAGGCCGAGGCGTCGAGCCGCCGCGTCTGGGCGGTCAAACCGCTGAGCGCGATGCCGATGCTGCCGACCATGGCGGTCCGTCCTTCATCCGATGGGATATCCTGCAACCATACCACATCGGGTGGCTCGCATCATCAGGGCATCACCGGGGCATCACCGGGGTATCGGCCGCCGCGATCACCCGGAGGTTTCAATTGCCGCACCGAAATCGCCGCCATGGAATCGACTCTGTATCTTTCGTGGGGCTTGCGCCATTATCGGGCAAATGCGAGACGGGAGCCGCCGCCTGAATGCCGAACGCTGCCTTTGCCCTGACCGTCGCCGGTTTGACCGACGTCGGGCGCACCCGCTCCCGCAACGAGGACAATTTCCAGGCCAGCACCGACGCTGAATTCGCGGTCGTCTGCGACGGCATGGGCGGCCATGCCGGCGGCGACATCGCCAGCCGCAAGGCGGTCGAGGTGATCTCCGGCATTCTGCTGGACTATGTGCCGTCCGATCCGATCGCCGTGGTGAAGCGCGACGATGCCGACCGCACACAGACGGACCCGGCGGCGACCGAGCCTGCGGTGCGCCATGCACTGTCGGTTGCGCGATCGGCGGTACAGCAGGCCAACCGAACGATTCACGAACTGAATCTGGCCCGCGGCTTCTCGTCGGGGCGCGGCATGGGCACCACCGTGGCCGGCATCTGGCGGATCCCCGGCACTGCCCAGATGGTGGTCTTCCATGCCGGCGACAGCCGGGTCTACCGCCTGCGCGACGGCGAACTGCGCCCCCTGACCCGCGACCACAGCCTTTACCAGATGTGGCTGGACAATGGCGGGCGTGGGACCGCGCCGCAACGGAACATCATCGTCCGCGCGCTCGGCACGGCGGAGGATGTGGAACCGGAGGTCGGCGTGCAGCCGCTGATGCCGGACGATGTGGTCATGCTCTGTTCCGACGGGCTGAACGGCATGCTGCCCGACGGCGTCATCGCCCGCATCCTGCGTCAGGAATCCGACCCCGCGCTTGCCGCCGCCGCCCTGGTGGATGCCGCCAACGCGGCCGGCGGGATGGACAATGTGACGGTGGTGGTCGGCCGCTTCACCGCGATCGCCTGACAACCGCAATCATGGCCCGGTTTTGATGAAGCGCGCATCCGCCAGCGCTGCCGGTGCGTCGTCCGGCAATCTGGCCAGCGCATCGGCCAGTGCGGACAGATAATCGGCTGCTGGCTCCTGTTCCGGCCGTTGGGTGGGGAACAGCGGCGCTGCGGTGGCGATCGTCAGCAGCATCTCGGTTCCATAGGGCGGGCCGATGGTCCAGGACCGCCCGATGCCCGGCTTTCCGTCCTCTTTCCTCTCCCCCAGACGGCGAGACGCACCGGCGGCCAGCGCGATTGCGCTGTCCGACGGGTTGGGCAGCAGATGGACGACGCTGCCGTCGATGGTGAAGTAATCGACCTGCAACTGCACCGGACGGGCCGGCGCCCGGATCTCCAGCACCAGCGGATCGCCGTCATCCAGACCCGGCCCATCCTGCACGGTCACCGTCAACGGCTCCGCCAATCCGCGGTTGGCGTCCAGCGCCGTGGCAACGCTGCCCAGCGGGGTGCAGAACCGCGCATCCGCTCTGGCAAGGTCGAAGCCGTGGTCCCAGCCGCCGGCAAGGGCCTCGACCGTTTCACGCACGGCCGTCTCCACCCGATCCCCGGCAACCGCCCCCGAAACCAGCAGCCGGCCGCCGGTCGTCTCCACGCTGACCAGCGCACAGGGAATGGAGCGCAACGCCTCTGACACCGCCGCGACGGGCGGTTGCCTGGGCGCCATTGGCTGGGGAGTCTGTTCGGGCGCAGCCTCCTCGGTCATCGCCGGCACCGGTGGCAGGGCGGGCGGCAGGGAAGGCGGGGGCCGGCTCATCAGGACCGCGACGGCAGCCAGGGCACCCATCAGAGCAACACCGCCGAGCCAAAGCGGCCAACGGCGCGCCCGAACCGGGGCGGCAGCGGCCGGCGGAACAGGCGCTCCTCCAAGCGCGGTGACGGCCCGACGCAGGTCCCCCGCCTCCGGGAAGGCTCCGGCCCCCTCGTCGCGCAGTCTTGCCAGCAGGGCCGCCACCCCCGGCCGCTCGTCATGCCCGGCCAGAAGCCGTTCCGTCAGCCTCGCGGCGGCGGTCACATCGGCGCGCCGGTCCGCCGGTGCCGTGCTCAATGCCGCCCGGCCGAACCCGGTGACCACCGCCACTGGCCCGGCATGCAGGATGCTGTCGGCGTTCAGCGCGCCATGCACCACGCCGGCACGATGCGCGGTGGACAGTGCGGACAGCACGCGGTCCAGCGTCGGGACAGCCTCGTCCCATTCCAGCGGACCATCGGCCAACCGCGCGGCGAGTGTCCGCCCTTCCGCCAGCGTAGTGGCGACGAAAGCGGTGCCGGCATGCTCGCCGGAGGCCAGGATGGCGGGAATGGCGGGGTGGGAAAGCCGGGCTGCGGCGCTCGCCATCCGCCGGAACCGCTCCAGCCCGGCGGCATCGGCACACAGACAGGCCAGCGGCACGGTCCACAGCGCAACAGCCTGCCCATTGGTGTCCAACGCGCGGTGCAGCCGGGCATCGCCATCCCGCCCGATCAGGTCGAGCAGCCGATAGCGGCCGAGCTGCTGCCCGTCTTTGACCGTGGCCGTCTCTATCGCTGTCCCGTACCGCCGCATTCCCGCTCCCCGGCCAGAACCGCTGGTATAGCCGTAGCGCCGCATAGCGGCCAAGTCTGAGGGAACCCGTCCGCAAGTTTCTGTCCCGATGGCGCGCTTCGACGAAAGGCCTAGCCCTGTGACTACGAACGGCCGGTAACCTTTCGTTAGCCATGAAGCAGGAAGCTGATACCGCGAACCGCACATCTGCGACCCGCCATCGGCGACTTGCATGTGCACACCCCGGCGCGGAGCCTGCTGCCTTGCCCCACACCCTTTCCCATTCCCAGTCGTCCGGCCCGAATCTGTCCTGGCTGAACGGGGCGGCGCTCTACCAGATCTATCCGCTCAGCTTCCGCGACCATGGCGGCGATGGCTGGGGCGATCTCGACGGCGTGATCGAGGGGTTGGACCATGTGGCCTCGCTGGGGGTCGACGGGGTGTGGATCAGCCCCTTCTACCCGTCGCCGCGCACCGATTTCGGCTATGACGTCGCCGACCATCGGGCGGTGGATCCGCGCATGGGCAACCTCGCCGTTTTCGACCGGCTGGTCGAGCGTGCCCATGGGTTGGGGCTGAAGGTGCTGGTCGATCTGGTCTGCGGCCACACCTCCGACGCCCATGGCTGGTTCGTGGAGAGCCGCCGGTCCCGCAGCAATGAGATGTCCGACTGGTATGTCTGGGCCGACGCCAAGCCCGACGGCACCGCTCCCAACAACTGGCTGTCGGTGTTCGGTGGCGCCGCCTGGACCTGGGAACCGCGGCGGCGGCAATATTACCTGCACCATTTCCTGTCCAGCCAGCCGGCGCTGAACCTGCACCACCCCGCGGTGATGGACGCGCTGTGCGAGACGGCGGAATTCTGGATGGAGCGCGGCGTCGACGGCTTCCGCATCGATGCCGTCGACTTCTTCGCCCACGACCCGCAGCTGCGCTCCAACCCCGCCGTCCTCTGGCGCGAGGCCGAGCCGCCGCTGAAGCCCTTCGCCCTGCAACAGCATGTCTACGACATGATGCACCCGGCCATCGGCGGCATCCTGTCCCGCCTGCGCGGGACGGTGGAGCGCTATCCCGGCCGCGTCCTGCTGGGCGAGCTGTCGAGCCAGCCCGGCGCCGGTCAGCGCATCGCCGCCTACTGCACGCCGCAGGGTCTCCACGCTGCCTACACCCTGTCGCTGGCCAAGCAGCCGTTCAGCGCCAGGGGCTTCGCCCAGGCGCTGGGTGCCGCCGGACGGCCGGAGTCGATCTGCTGGAGCCTGTCCAACCATGACGTGGAGCGGTCCGCCAGCCGCTGGCTGCCCGCCGGTGCCGACCCGCAATCCTTCAATGCCCTGCTGGCGATGCTGGCGGCATCGCTGCCCGGTACCGTCTGCCTCTATCAGGGGGAGGAGCTGGCCCTGCCCAACGCGGTGCTGGAGCAGCACCAGCTGCGCGACCCCTTCGGGATCACCTATTGGCCCGATTTCCAGGGCCGCGACGGCAGCCGCACGCCGATGCCCTGGCGGTCCGGCGAGCCCCATGCCGGCTTCACCATCGCCGAACCCTGGCTGCCGGTGCCCGACGCCCATCGCGACCTCGCCGTCGACCGGCAGGAGCGGACGGCCGGCAGCCCCCTGGCGGTGTGGCGGGCCGCCCTCTCGCTGCGCCGCGATCTGGAGGCGCTGCGCCGCGGCAGCGTAACCGCGGTGGAGGAGCATGGCGACCTCCTGTCCTTTGAGCGGACCACGGGCGACGACCGCCTGCTGGCCGTCTTCAACATGGCCGACCGCCCGGCCGAATTCGCGCTGCGCGGCCGTGGCGAGCCGGAAGCCCTGTCCATCCCCCGCGCGCCCGGCGCCCTGCCGCCGGAACTGACCGCCGACGGGCGGACGCTGGTGATGCCGCCGCTGTCTGTCTTCCTGGGGCGGCTGCGACCCGCCTCCTGACGCATCCCTGAATAAGCTGCCCGGGGGTGCCGGCTACACCCTCGAAAGGCAGGCATGCACATTTATGCGATGCGGGGCTCCGCATCGGATGCTTTGTTGCACTCTCGCCTAAGTCGCTGAAATTCCCTGATTCATCGCGGGTCGGGGAAATCATCAGTAACAGCAATAATCTTGCGGAGTAGCGGGAGTGGAAAGAAGAGCGTTTCTCACCAGGGCCGGCGTCGGTGCCGTTTCGACCGTTGCCGCTTCGACCCTCGCGGCCCCGGCCATCGCGCAGAGCCAGCCGGCCATCCAGTGGCGTCTGGCTTCGAGCTTCCCGAAGAGCACCGACATCCTGGTCGGCACGTCCGAACTGATCGCCAAGCGGGTCTCGGAAGCGACCGACGGCAAGTTTCAGATCCGCGTGCATGCCGCCGGTGAGATCGTCCCCGGGCTTCAGGTGCTGGACGCCGTGCAGAACGGCACCGTCCAGTGCGGCCACACCTGTGGCTACTATTATGTCGGCAAGGACCCGACCTTCGCCTTCGACACCGCGATCCCCTTCGGCCCGAACGCCCGTCAGCAGAACGCCTGGTACCAGTATGGCGGCGGCCAGGAGGTGATGCGCAACTTCTTCGCCAAGCACGGCATCGTCCAGTTCCCCGCCGGCAACACCGGCGCCCAGATGGGCGGCTGGTACCGCAAGGAGATCAAGTCGCTGGCCGACTTCAACGGTCTGAAGATCCGCATCGCCGGCATCACCGGCCAGATCATGGCCAAGCTGGGTGCCGCCCCGACCCAGATCGCCGGCAGCGACATCTATCCGGCGCTGGAAAAGGGCACCATCGACGCGGTCGAGTTCGTCGGCCCCTATGACGACGAGAAGCTGGGCTTCGTCCAGGTCGCCAAATACTACTACTATCCGGGCTGGTGGGAAGGCGGGCCGCAGGTCTCGCTCTACATCAACCAGAAGGAATGGGAGGCGCTGCCCAAGTCCTATCAGGCGATCCTGACGGCGGCCTGCGCCGAGGCGAACAGCGCGATGACCGCCCGCTACGACGCGGAGAACGCCAGGGCGCTGAAGCGTCTGGTCGCCAAGGGCGCCCTGCTGCGTCCCTATCCGCGTGACCTGATGGAGGCCGCTCACAAGATCGCCTACGAGATGTAC
Source organism: Azospirillum lipoferum (assembly GCF_024170005.1). Lineage (GTDB taxonomy): Bacteria > Pseudomonadota > Alphaproteobacteria > Azospirillales > Azospirillaceae > Azospirillum > Azospirillum lipoferum. The sequence continues at coordinate 108,578 of NZ_JALJXJ010000018.1, read as the reverse complement.
GACGACATTGCGAAGACCAACCCGGACTTCAAGGCCGTCTACGACAGCTGGAAGCCCTTCCTGGAGGAAGTCCAGCTGTGGTTCCGCGTCGCGGAACTGCCCTACGACAACTTCGTGCAGTCGGCCGGCCGCTCCAAGTGACGGAGTCCGGGTTCTGACGGAAAGCGGGGGCGGCCGGGCTGGCCGCCCCTTTCGTCTTCAGGCCAGATAGTTCAGCAGAGAGAGCTTCTGCGTCTGGCCGGCGACGGTGTAGGTCGCCTGCTGGACATTCATCGCACTGCTCAGCCGGGCGGCGACCTCGGTCTGGTCGATGCCTTCGATCTTGGCGACGCGGTCGGTCAGGGTGGCGACCGAATCGGTGTGGGCGTCCTTGGTGGTCTCCAGCGTGGCGGCGTCGGAGGCAACCTTGGCGTGGATCGAGCGGATCTGGTCGGATGCCTGGGTCAGCATTTCGCGCGCCTGGGTGCTGTATTCGGTCCATTTGCCGGGGTTGGCCGCCGCCGTCCGCACCAACTGCATTGCCTTGACCAGTGACTGGAACGCCTTGTCGTCGGCGCTGACCCCATAGGTCAGGTTCAGATTGTCGTCGATGGTCACCTGCGACTTGCGGTACGCGTCGGGGTTCTTGCCCTTGGTCAGATATTCGGAATCGTAGAAGGGCAGTTCCGGCGGTTCCTTGACGGGCACGTCGATCTGGCTGTCCTGCTCCGGCGGCAGGGTACCGACGGAGATGGTATTCTGCAGCGACCCGTTCGTCACCTTGGCGCTGGTCGAGAACAGCGAACTGCGGCCGGGATGGTTGGGATCGGCATTGGCCGTGCTGGTCAGCGCGATGCCCGGACCATTGCCGACGGCGTCGATGGTGACCGGCGGCGCCGGGTTCAGGTTGGCGAAATTCTGGCGCAGCTTGTCGGCCACCTGGCTCACGTTGGTGACGCCGGCGGCATAGTCGGTGTCGCTGACCGTGTAGCTGACCTTGTAGGCCTGATAGGGCGGCAGGTCGTGCGGCTCGGTCGGATTCTTGAGATAGTAGTTCTGGTTGAATGGATCGTCGGGGTCGCCGACTGCCACCGTGAACTCGAAGGTGTCGCCGATGTCCACCGCCGCACCGTTCAGGGTGAAGCGGTCGATCTGCGGCAGGGCGGTCGTCGGCGCCTGGGTGGTGGAGGGCGCGTCGACGCTGTTCTCCACCGTGGCCGAGTTGACGACGCGCGCCGACAGATCGAACTTCTGCCCCGGCTGCTGGCCGACCAGGGAGATGATGCCGTTGGAGGTCGACACCGTCATCGGCAGCGGCGGGCTGGCGGCGTTGATCTGGCTGGTCAGGGTCTGGGCGACGAAGGTCAGCGTCTTCGGGTCGGTCGCCTGGATCTGATAGCCGAAGGTCTTGCCGGAGACCGTCACCTCGAAATAATCGTCGGCATTCACCACAGCGCCATTCAGCGTGATCTTGCTGGTCTGGGTCGTCGCCGTCAGGTCGGTGACCGGCTCCGTCCCGAAGCGGGAGCCGGAGAACAGGTAGCGGTCGCCGAAGCGCTGGTTCAGCAGAGCCTGGATGTCGCGCATGGCGCCCTCGGCCCGGTCCTTGACCTGGTCGGCCTGCGGGAAGCTGACGGAGAAGCTGCTGCTCGACGCCGCTTTCAGACTGTCGAAGGTCAGGTTCAGGATGGCGCCCTCGCCGGGGCCGCCGGAGATGTTGAAGTTGTAGCCCTTGCCGTCGTTGGGCGGGGTGGTGCCCAGGTTGATGGCACGGGTGGTCTTGCCGCCCAGCCCGTCGGTCACCGTCACGTCGAAGGTGCCGTTGCCGCCCTGCTGCGACGGGACGGCGGTGACGGTGTAGTTGGCGCCGACCGTCAGCGTCGACTTGGTGGCGTCGATCGACAGTTTCATCCCGTTGGGATTGGTGTTGGTCGGCGTGCTGACGCTGGCCGGGCCGGGCTGGAAGGGGAAGGTCGTGCTGGAGGTCCAGCTCGACACGATGGACTCCATCGAGGTCAGCACCTTGTCCGTCGCCTGCACGCGCGGCGCCGCGGTGTTGATGCTCTGGATGTAGTTGTCCTTCTTCGCCATCTCCGCCCGCAGATCCAGAAGCTTCTGGACCTCCGGGCCATAGGCGTTCAGATCGACCGACTTCTTGCCCGTGGTCAGCTGTTCGGACAGCCGGTTGATGTCGTTCTGGCCCCCGGACAGGTTCCGGACAAGGCTCAGATATTTCGAGTAGCTGCTGACTCCCGTTATCGAGCTCATCGGACCACCGCCTCCAGCGCATCAAACATTGCATTGGCCACTTGCATGACCCGTGCCGAAGCCTGGTAGGAGGTCTGGAGCTGCTGGAGCTGGGCGATTTCCTCGTCGATGTTCACGCCGGTCTGCGACTGATAGCGCTCGCTGAGGAGCTGCATCGACTCCTTGTTGGAATCGGCAGCGGTGTTGGCAGTCTTGGCCGCGGCCATCCAGGTGCCGGTGATGGCGCTGCCCATGGCGCTGTAGGTGGTATCCTTCATCTGCAGGCCGTCGGCATTGAAGCTGCGGCCGGCGGCATTGACCGCCTTGACCATGTCGTCGATGGCGGACTGCTTGATTTTGCTGGTGTTGTCCAGGAGCTTGGCGTTGATGTTGATGGTGAAACGGTCGGTGCCGGTGAAGAACTGGTTGGCTTGTTCGCCGGCGGCGGCCGGGCCGGCCCCGTCATAGGCATCGGCGAAGCTGGTGGGCTCGCCCGGCTTGGTCGGGCCGGTGAAGGCCTTGGCGAACTCGTCCAGCTGCGAGCGCAGCTTGCGGATGATCTCCGTCGTCGGATCGCCGCTGGCCGGGGTCGGCGGCTCGGTGGTCGAGCCGTCCTTGCGCATCTGAATCAGCGAGCCCAGCTTGCCGGTGGTCAGGTGGCTGTTGATCGAGGTGACTTGATTGCCGACCTGTAGGTTGATGTTGCCGCCGTCATAGGAAAGATTTGCCGGCTGCGCATCGACCAGCGCCAGGCCCGACGGGGTGAAGATGGCCAGCCGTCCGTCCGGCCGCTCAACCGTGCGGATGCCCATATAGGTGCTCAGTTCGCGGACCAGCCCATCGCGCTTGTCGGCGACGGCGTTGGCGGCCGACCCCTGGCCCTGCAGCGACACCATGTCGTTGTTGATCGAGTTGATCTGCTTCAGCAGGTCGTTGACCGTGTCGACCGACTTGTTGATGTCGGTCTTCATGTCGCGGTCGATCTGCTCGACGCCCTCGGACACGCGGCGGATCTCGCGCGAGAAACTTTCGGCCGCCTGGACCAGCTGGTACTGCGCCGTCTCGTCTTCCGGGGAGGTCGACAGCGTCTTGATCGCGGCCTGGAACTTGTCCGAATACTCGTTCAGCAGCGGCGTCCCGTTGGTGGTCCGCATCAGGTCGCCCAGCTGCTGCATGTAGGTGGTCGTCACCTGCGATCCGCCATCGCGCGAGGTCAGGTCCATGACCTGGGCCATCAGCGCCTTGTCGACCTCCCGGCGATAGGTCGTGCTGATGACCTGACCGCTGGCGTCCACCGACTGCTGGGCGGTGTGGCGGGTGCGGTTCGGGTCGTTGGCCTGCGCGATGTTGTCCGAAACCAGCTTGACGTTGGTCTGGACCGTGCGCAGCCCGGCCGTGGCACTGTTCAAGGCTGCGAAGAGGGACATGGCAGGAGACCTTTCACGGATCGGGATGGTTGGGGCGGTGCCGGGACGGACGCCGCCCCCCATTCAGGCGATCAGGGAAACTGGCGATCAGGTAATCAGAAGCTCAGGGCCACGCTTAACGCTTCAGCCCCAGAACCTCCTGAAGCATTTCGTCGGAGGTGGTGACGATCTTCGCGTTGGCCGAATAGCTTCGCTGGGTGACGATCATCTTGGTGAACTCGTCGGCGATGTCGACGTTGGAGCTTTCGACGCTGTTCGCCACCACCGCACCGGCGCCGTTCGTCTCCGGATCGTTGAAGTTCGGCTTGCCGGCTTCTTCGCTCTCGATGAAGACGCCGCCGGACTCGCGTTGCAGGGCGTTCGGGTTGTTGAAGGTGATGATCGGCACCTTCGCGACCATCTTCGACCGTCCATTGTCGTAGTTGACCATGACCGTGCCGTTGTCGCCGAACACCACGTCCTTGAACTGCCCGCGTGGCGCGCCGTTCTGGACCAGCTGCGTGACGTTGATCTCCTCGCCGGCATATTGGGTCAGGCCGCCTGGCTTCTGGTACTTGCCGAGGTTCAGCGTGATCTGCTGCGGGCCGAAGCCGTAATCGACGGTGAAGGTGACGGTGGCGTCGGACCCGGCGGACTGGTTGGCGGCACTGACCGCGGTGCCGGTGCCGACCAGAGCCGTGGAGATGTTGGTCAGGGTGCCGACGGTCTCCGGCGTCTTGCCGAAGGTCAGGCCGACATGGGCGGGCGTCTGGCCGGCGACGGCGCTCTGGTCCAGGGTGAACTGCGCGACGGGGGCGTCGGTGACGGCGCCGGTCGCACCCGCCGCCGTCAGGGTGTTGCCGGTCGCGGTCGCGCCGGGAACGACCGTCGCGAAATACTGCATGACCTTGGCGGGGGTATCGTAAGTGCCGTAGTTGGCGTTGGTGATCGTCAACTGATAGGGCGTACCGCCGGAGTCGGTGATGGTATAGGTGTCACCGACGTCGATGGTGGAACCGTTCAGCGTCACGGTACCGGTGCCGGTCATAGTGTTGGTGTTGGTCGGGCTGGCCGCCGTCTTCGAGGTGACCGTGATCACGCCGCCCTGTGCGGTGGCGGTCACCGGCAGGGCGGTGTTGGAGTTGATCTTGTTCGCCAGCGCCGCGGTGATGTCCTCCATCGTCATCTCTTCGCCGGTGGTGCTGTAGGTCACCGCCGTGCCGTTGATGCTGAGGGTGTATTGCGTGCCGATGTCGCCCGGCGTGCCGGTCAGGGTCACCGTGCGGCTCTGGCGCACGCCGGCGACGCTGGCGACCGACGGCAGCGAGCTCATCGTGTTCACGGATGCGCTGGAATTGGTCACCGTCGCGCTGGAGGTGACGTTGGTGTTCACCGCATTGGCCTGGATCGACAGGATGTTGCCGGCCGACGAGGCGGTTACGGTCGTGCCCAGCGCCTGGTTGATCTTGCCGGCCAGCTGCGAGACGACGTCGCTCACCGTCGAATAGCTCTGATAGGTCCCGGCGGTCACCGTGTAGCTGATCGGCGTGCCGTTCACGTTGATGGTGAAGGAGTCGCCGACCTCGACCTGCGTCTGCGGGAACTGGAACTTGTCGATCTCGCCGGCACTGGCGGTCGCCGCCGTCGAGGTCTGGGGGACGATGGTGTTGGTGGTGTTGGTGCCGGACACCACGTCGGTGTTCAGTTTGAACGGCGTGCCTGGGTTGCGGGCGGTGACGCGGATGGTCTGGCCCGACGAGGTGGCGAGCACCGACGCCGCCGGGGAGGCGGAGTTGATCTGGTTGGCCAGCGCGCCGGCCAGACCCGAATATGTCCGGATCGACCCGATGTTGTCGGAAGTGACCTTCAGGCTGTAGGTGGTACCGTCGACCTTCACCGAATAGGTATCGCCGATGCGCAGGTTGTCCTGTCCGTTGGTGTTGTTGCCGGCGATGGTGATGACGTTGACCTGTGCCACCGCGGTCTGGCCGGGGATGTTCTGGCCGAAGGTCACGGTGGCGGGATTGCCGGAGAAGGTGCCGTCGACCGGCTTGGTGTTCGAACCCGGCGCGTCCAGGACCATGCGCCAGCTGCTGTCCGCCTGCTGCCGCCACTTGAAATTGACGGTGCGTGGATTGCCCTGGCTGTCGAAGATCTGGATGCTGCTGTCGGGGACCTTCTCGCCTTCCTTCGGCGTCGCCGGCAGGTTGGCAGCCAGGTCGATCGTATTGGTCGCCACCGGCTTGTCGATCAGGGAGTTGACCTGGATCGGCGCCACCTGGTCCTTGTGCAGGACGCCCGTCACCGGATCGACCAGCCAGCCGTTCAGGGCATAGCCCGAGCTGTTGACCAGATAGCGGCTCTTGTCCAGTTCGAAGTCGCCGGCGCGGGTGTAGAAGGCGGCCGACGAATTGACCGTGCCCGTCTGCGTCTGCACCAGCGTGCTGGAACCCTGGGTCGCCACCTTGGTGACGCTGAAGAAGCCCTGGCCCTGGATGGCGATGTTGGTCGGGCTCTGCACCTGGGTCAGGCTGCCCTGGATGTTGTTCATGAAGACCGGCTGCGCCGTGACCCCGCCAGGCTCGTGCAGGCGCTGGCTGGACTGCAGGACCATCGTCTCGAAGGCTGAATCGACGCGCTTGTAGCCGATGGTCGAGCTGTTCGCGATGTTGTCCGAGATATGTCCGAGCGCCTTCGACTGGGCATTCAGGCCGAGAACGGCGGTTGTCATCGAACCGAAAATGCTCATGGCCGGGGTCTCCGAAAGAAAGGGCAAAGGTCTTCTGCGCCCTGTCTAGCAAGCGGAGTGCCAATTGCTGAGTCGACATCAAGCGGTTGAAAAAGAACGATATTTTGCGCGAGCGCTGCGGTGGGGCCGGATTTTGCCGGCCGCTAGGAAAGTTTCGCCTAGTACCGCCAGGGTCGGCGGGCAGAAAGCTCCCGCCGAAGTTGCCGCCCTTGCCCCGCCCTTATCCCGTGACCATCCGGGCGGCGCGGGCGGCCTGTGCCTTCAGCACGGCGGCGGCGGTGCCCAGCGTGGTGGTCCAGTCCCCCGGCCGCGGCTGGCGGAACAGGCGCAGCGACGGGTACCAGGGGCTGTCGGCGCGGTCGAGCATCCAGCGCCAGTCCGGCACATGGGGAAGCATCAGCCAGCATGGCACGCCCATCGCCCCGGCAAGGTGGGCGATGGCGGTGTCCACCGTCACCAGCAGGTCGAGGTTGGCGAGGATGGCGGCGGTGTCGGCGAAGTCACGCACCCGCTCCATCGCATTCGGCACCCTCACACCGGGCAGGCGGTCCAGCCCGGCGGCTGCCTCGCCGGTTTGCAGGCTGACGAAGCGCACCCCCGGTACCGTCAACAACGGCGGCAGGGCCGCCGTGGGGATCGAGCGGTTGCGGTCGTTGCGATGCTGGGGATTGCCGGCCCAGACCAGTCCGACCCGCAGGCCGGCCGGGAAGCCTGCGCGCACCTCCTCCGCCCCGCCCAGCCCGTCCAGCCGGTCGCGCCAGCGGGCGATGTCGCCGGGGTCGGGAGCCAGATAGGGCACGGCGGCCGGAATATCCGCCAGACCGGTGCCGAAGGCGCGCGGCAGGCTCATCAGCGGGCAATGGAGATCGTGCGGCGGCGGCGCCTCCCCGCGCGTCAGCACCTGGATCGACGATCCCAGGCAGCGGTTGAACAGGCGGTAGAGCAGCAGATGGGTTTCCAGGATCACCCGCCCGCCGCCTGCCGCGGCGATCTGTGCCACCAGCGGGGCGTAACGGACGAACTGGATGGCGTCGCCGAAGCCCTGGTCCATATGCAGCAGGATGGTGGCGCCGCCCGGCGGCTGACCGGCCCAGGGCGGGGTGGCGAAGCGGTGCCAGCGATGCTCGAACCCCTCCCATCCCGCGCGCAGGTCGCCACGGACCAGCCGTCCCACTGCGCGGGCCAGATGGGCGTCGGCATTGGCGGGGTTGCGTGCCAGCACGGCGTCGAAGCGGGTCTCCGCCTCGTCGAAGCGGCGCTGGTCGCGCAGGACGGTGCCGAGATTCAGCAGGGTCGCCACATGGCCGGGGCGCAGCCGGTCCGCACGTTCCAGCCAGCGCCGGGCGTCGGCATAGCGCGCCAGCGCATGCAGGGAAGCGCCCTGCGCCTCCAGCGCGTCGCCGTCGGAAGGGTCGAGCGCCAGGGCGCGCCGCAGAACCGGCTCCGCCTGCTCCGGCAGCTCCGCCGCCCGCAGCGCCGCCCCCAGATGGCCCCAGGGTGCCGGCGCGGCGGGGCGGACGCGCACCGCGCGGCCGATCCACCGCACGGCTGCCGCCGCGTCGCCGGTCTGCGCCCGCAACACGCCGGACAGGTGCAGTGTGTCGGGCTGCGCCGGCTCCGCCGCCAGGATCCGGCGATAGGCATCGGCCGCCGCATCGGCATGGCCGGCCATGTGGTGGTTGACGGCGGCGTTGAGAGCGTCCAGGAGTGTGGCCATCCCTCTTCTCTACACCGGCCGGCCGGGCAGGGCGAGGATCGAAAATTGGCGAAAGCCGAAGATCAGGAGCCTGTCACGGCAATGGACGACCGCCTTCCGACGCATCTCTGGGTTTCCGCCCATATCCGCACCGCCGACGCGCAAGGCGTGGCGATGACCGTGGTCCGCAAGGGCGATCCCAGCCGCGGCACGGTGATCCTGAAGATCAACCGGCTCGACCGGACCTTCACCGTGCTGGTCCAGACCCGCGAGGCGGATGGCGAGCGGCTGTTCTGGGCACGCGGTACCGGCGCCGACCCGGTGCCGGAGGCCGACGCCGACGCCTATATCGCCCGTCAGCTCCGTTACGATCCCGACGTCTGGGTGGTCGAGGTGGAGGACCGCCAGGGCCGCCACTGGTTCGACGGGCCGGTGCGTTGAGCGGCTTTATGCCGCGGCCGTGACCCGGGGGAAGCGCAGGGTGAAGCGGGTGCCCTCGCCGGGGCGGCTCTCGACCCCGATGGTGCCGTGCAGGCGGCCGGTTACCAGATTGTAGACGATGTGCAGCCCCAGCCCGCTGCCGCCCGCCCCGCGCCGCGTGGTGAAGAAGGGGTCGAAGATCTTCGGCAGCACGTCCGGCGCGATGCCTCTGCCGTCGTCGCCGACCGACAGTTCCACCATATCGGCGCCAACCGGTCGGGCGGCGATGGCGATCCGGCCGGGCTGTTCCGGGTCCAGCGCATGGACCAGCGCGTTCATGATCAGGTTGGTGAGGATCTGTGACAGCGCCCCCGGATAGCCGTCCAGCTCCAGGTCGGCCGGGCAATCGACGGCGATGGTCAGCGCCGTCCGCGCCTTGTAGGTCGGGTGCAGGCTGCGCAGCAGCTCGTCGATGTAGTCGCGCAGCAGGAAGGCGCGGCGCTCGTCGCTGGACTGGTCGACGGCGACCAGCTTGAAACTCTGCACCAGATTGGCGGCACGGGTGCTGTTGGACAGGATCAGGTTCGCCATCTCCATCCCGTCGCTCAGGAAGCGCTGGAAGTCCGACTTCTTCAATGCGTTCGCCGTATGGCGGTCCGACAGCTCGCCGATCAGCGCCTGCAGCTGCGAGGCGCCGGTGATGGTGATGCCGATGGGCGTGTTCACCTCATGCGCCACGCCGGCGACCAGCTGGCCGAGCGAGGCCATCTTCTCCGCCTGGATCAGGCTGGCCTGTGTCGCCTTCAGCTCGTCGAGCGCGCGCTCCGCGGCGTCACGCGACTGGCGCAGGGCATCCTCCGCCTCCACCTCGCGCGTCACGTCGACCACCACAGCCTGGATCGCCGGGCCGTCCATCCAGTCGACGCGCCGGCCGGTCAGCTCCACCCACAGCCCGGCCCCGTCGGGCCGGCAGGCGCGGATGCGGCGTCGCGGCGTCGACTGCCCGCCCTCCAGCAGCCGGTCATAATTGTCGATCAGCCCCTGTCGCTCCGTCACCGCCACCACCGACAGCAGGGAGGGCAGGGCCATCACCTCCGCCACCGTCATGCCGAGCATCGCGGCGAAGCTGTCGTTGGCATAGAGCGCGTGGAAATCGCGATGGATGACGATGCCTTGGATCGACCCCTCGACAAGGTCGCGGAAACGCCGTTCGTTGTCGGCCAGGGCCTGCTGGCGCCGGTCGATCTCATCGATGAAATAGCGGATCGAGGCGCCGATGTCGGTGATTTCGTCGTCGCCGTCCACCGGAACCGGGACCGGAAGGGCGACCGCTGCCGCAGCGCCCTGGACGGCACCCCGATTCCCCGCCAGCCGGGCCAGCACCGCCCGGTTCATCGCCACCAGCCGCGAGGACAGGAAGCGGCGGAAGAAGAAATAGACGCACACCGCCAGCAGAAGCGACGTGCCGGCCAGCAGCATCACCGTGCGGGTGCGCTCGGCGATCAGGTCCGCCAGCGCGTCGGTGCGTTCGGCCGACTGGTCGCGGATCGAGTCATAGAGCGTGCGGGTGGAACGTTCGACCGTCTCCACCAGCACCTGGGCCTGCCCGGTCAGCGCCTGGGCGCGGTTGCGCGCCTGCAACCGGTCGATGGCGCTGTCGAACAGTCCGCCCGGAGCGACCAGCAGGGAGAACAGTTCTTCCTGCACGGTGGACATCATCTGTCCGGTGGGATCCGGGGCGCCGCCCGACAGGCGGGCCAGTTCGGCCAACGTACGTTCCGCGGACCGCGCCTCCCCCTTCAGACGGCTGAGATGGTCGAGCTGCGTCGCACCCGCCGCCCGCGCCATCAGCGCGCCGATGCGCGCGGCCCAGGCGCCGGTGTCGGGCATGCTTTCGATCGCCGCCGCCAGCCGGCTCAGCGCGCGGGCCGCCTCGGCCTGACGGTCGCCATATTCGATCTGGCGGGTGACCTCGGCGTTCAGGTCGGCGACGGTGGCGGCCAGGATCAGCAGGGTGGACCGGGTCTGTTCCAGCAGGCGGACATTGCCGTCGCGCTCGCCGGCGCCGGCCTCGCCCTCCTTCATCAGGCCGCGCATGCGGGCGACCAGGAGCTGCATTGAATCCAGCTCCGTCACCAGCCCGTCATAGATGGACCGGCGCTGCGGCGTCGAGGTCGCGGCGGCGAGCTGCGGCAGCTGCGCCACCAGCTTCTGCAGCGACCCGTGCAGTTCGGCGCTGGTGATGACCTCCGGCAGGGTGTTGGTGGACAGCGCCGCCACCTCTGCCCGGAACAGGCGGAAGGAGGACATCGACACGCCGCCGATCAGCAGAACCAGCAGTGCCATCACTGCCAGCCCCAGCGTGATGCGGACCGCGATGCCGAAACGCCGCCTGCGGTTCGGCGGCGGCGCCTGCGGCTCCCGCCGCGCCTGTCTCTCCAGCCCCGCCCGGTCCAGAACGGCGGCCTCCGGCGCGGACAGCGCCGTGGAAGACAGCCCGTCCATCACCGCCTCACCGTCATGCGGCCGTCCAGCCGGGGAGCGAACTCGCCGCTGCGGGAGATCTGGTCGATCATCTGGGTGGACACGAAGTCTGTGTTGCGGTCCTCCACCAGCCGCGGCGCGCCGGCCAGGACGCCGTAGCCGTCGCCACCAGTCGCGAGGAAGCTGCTGGTCGCCAGACGGTAGCGGCTGGACAGGCCGACCGGCTTGCCGCCGACCGACAGGCTGCGCAGCCGCTGCCCGGGCGGGCGGCTCAGGTCGATCTCCGCCCGGGCATTGGACAGGTGGGGAAAGCGGCCCTGCAACTGTTCCATCGCCGACACGCCGCTCTCCACCGCGTCCCAAAGCTGCTGTCCGGTGACGTCCAGAACCACGCCGACATCGTGGAAGGGCAGTTCGGTATAGATGTCGCGCCGGGTCAGCAGGGTGCCGGCCGGATACTGGCGATCGCCGCGGATGCCACCGCCGTTGAACAGAGCCACATCGGCGTCCAGCGCCTCGCGCAACGTGTCGACCACCGCATTGGCGAAGGCATTCTCGCCCGTCCGCAGCGACTCCTTGCGGGTGTCGAGCGGCGCGGTGAGACGTCCCACCTCCATCCGCAGCATGGTGTCGAGCCGCGCCGCATAGGCCTTGGCCTGGATCGTCATCGCCGGGTCGGGCGCCACCGTCGCGGTATCGATCAGGCGCGGCGCCGGGCTCCAGCGGGCTACCGGCTTGCCGTCCGGCCCGGCCCTCCGCTCCACCGTCAGGTCCAGCGCCAGCACCCAGGCGGCCTGCGGCCCGACGGTGGCGGACAGGAACCGGCCGTCGTAATCGATGGCGAAGGGACGGCTGCGGTCCTGGTACAGCACGATGTCGGCCGGGCGAGCGGCCAGCACGCTGCGGTGGGTGTCGCCGGCATAGCCGGTCATTGCCACCACCAGATCGACGCCGTCGGCCCGCAGGGCGGCGGCCTTGGCGGCCAGTGCCTTCACCGGATCGCGGAACTCCGTGCGCTGGGTGCGGGTGGTCTCCCGCGTCAGCACCGGCGTCGCGGCCATCACGCCGACGCGCAAGGAGCCGGCGGTCAGCACCACCGCCTCCTCCAGCCCGTCCGGCGTCCGCCCGGTCGAACGGTCGACGGCGTTGGTGGTCACGATGGGAAAGCCGGCCTCGAAGGCGCGGGCGCTCAGCCGATCGTCGCCATGATGGAACTCGCGGTTCAGCGCGGCCATCGCGTCGATGGTCATGCCGTTCAGCAGGTCGATGATATGCGCGCCCTGGTCGTAGAAGGCGAGCACCGACGGAGCCAGCGTCTGCCCACCATGCAGGACCAGCACATTGGAATGGGCGGCCCGCTCCTGGCGGATCGTCCCTGCCAGCCGGGCCATGCCGCCGCGCCCGGCGGTCTCGTCCAGGTCGGTGGTACCCTGGGTATAGAGGATCGTCAACCGCACCGGGCCGGCGTCAGGCTGCTGGGCCTGGACCGGCAGGGAAAGGTTGGGCAGGATCGCGGCGAGGCCGATGGCAAGGCCCAGCGCCAGCGGCGCAGTCAGGGACGACGATGTCCTGCCGAACAGGGGCCGCACCCTTCCGGCAGCGCCGATTGAAATATTGATAATGTCCATAGCCCGGCGTCACCATTGCCCCCGCACCGGATTATGCTCATTTTCCCGTCTCTGTAGAAGCAAAGCCGCGTTACGGGATTGTCATATTGATGACACACGGCCGGGAAGTGCACGCTTCAACCATTCATAGACGCCGAGAAGTCGCAGTATTTCGATCAACTTCAGCCGCAGCGGCGCCGGGACTGCGGCAAAACGTGGCGCCAACCCCGCCCGCCGTGTTTTCGACAACGTCGCTCGGCGGGCATAGGTGATCCGGTGCAGGGTGACGCGGCGGCTGGTGGTGTCGAAGCAGGCGAAACAGGCGTCGGCATCGGCCCCGCGCGGCTCCCCCACCGTGCCGGGGTTCAGCAGATAGAACCCGTCGGCCCGCAACGCCGCCCCGCCGTCGAGCGGCAGCGCATGCACCGCCCCATCCCGCCATTCCCACAGCCCCGCCCGGTGGGTGTGCCCGAAGGCGCAGATCCGCGCTCCCGATGGATGCACCCCGAGCGCCTGAAGGCTCAAGGCCCGCTTGCCGTCATCGTCCAGCCGGACCAGCTCCTTGCCAACCTCCGGATGCAGGGCGCCATGGACGGCGACCAGCGTTCCGTCGATTTCGGTGGTCAGCGGCAGGGCCGCGAGGAACCCGCGGCTATCCTCGTCCAGCCGCGCCCTGGTCCAGGCGACGGCGCGCGCGGCGGGACCGCTGAACCCTTCGGTGCCGATGGCACCCGTCACCGCCCGGTCATGGTTGCCGGCGATGCAGATGGCGCCGGCCCGCCGCAGCAGGGCGATGCAGGCGGCGAAGTCCGTGTTGTAGCCGACGATGTCGCCCAGGCAGACAATGCGCTCGGCCCCTTCCGCCCGGATGGCGTCAAGGGTCGCCTGCAACGCCTCCAGATTGGCGTGGATGTCGGAGATCAGGGCGATCTTCATGGTTCTGCGATCAGGGCTTGGCGAGGCGGGCGGGCCGCATCCCGCCGGGCATGAGGGCGAGCAGCCGGTCCAGCTTCGGCCGCAGGAAGGGCATCGGATCGTCGGGCGTGATCGCCTTCGCCTCGCAACGCGCGACCCAGGCCAACCAGCGCACCGTCGGCACGCCGCTTTCCCGCGCCGCCAGCCGGTCCTTGCTGATATGGCACCAGCAGGCGCCGGGCCGCGCCTTGGACGGGGCAGGGCGGGGGCGGCCGGTCAGGTCCGCCTGCACCATGGCCGGCAGGTTCACCCCGGCGACGGCGCCCAGATGGTGCCACAGGTTGAAGCGCGGGTTGATCTCCAGCAGGTGCAGCCGCCCGTCCGGGTCGCGCTTGAAGTCGAACTTGGCCACCCCGCGCAGACCGATTTTTGCCGCGATCTCTCGCCCCAGCGCCGCGACGTCCGCCCCCTTGCCGTCTATATCGGTGATGGTCAGTGCCGTGCTGTGACCGTAATCGACGGGGTAGGTGCGGATCTTGCGCCCGGTGAACTCCCCGGCCACGCCCCCGTCGGCGGCGATGTAGACATGGTGGCTTTCAATCCGTGTCTCCGGACCGGGGATCAGTTCCTGCGCCAATAGCTCGATGCCGACCGGGATCAGCCGCGGCCACAGGGCGCGAAGCTCCTCCGGCCCGTCCAGCCGGATCGCCTTGCCCAGCCCCTCGATCTCGTCCCAGGGCGGGCGGCGGGTCAGCGGCTTGACGATCAGGGGATAGCGCAGATCCAGATCCGGCGCCTCGCTGCCGGGCAGGGGGCGAAGGCGTCGGGTGCGCGGAACCGGGAGATCGAGCCGTTCCGCCAGAGCCTGGAAGCGGCTCTTATCGACCAGCGTCTCCACCAGATCGGCATCGGCCAGCGGAAGGCGGAAGACCGAAGCCAGCCGGTCGCGGTTGCGTGACACCATCAGGAGTTGGGCGTCCTCCTCCATATAGAGCACCGGCTTTTGCGACTGGGCGGCGCCGAAGCGCAGCAGGCGGTCGACAAGCGTCCCTTCATTGCCGCCTTCCCAGGAGATCAACTGTGCGGTGAAGCGGGAATGGGCGGTTGCCCCGCCCGGCGGCCCGACCACGGCACAGCGGATGCCGGCCAGCCCGAGCGGGCGCACCAGATCCATATCGCCCAGCACGCAGGCCAGCGGCCCGGCTTTCGTCCTGGTCTTCATCGCCGTTTCCCCCCCGTTCAGATTCCCTTGGCCGGCGCGATCCAGCCGCGCAGCGACCGCTTGACCGCATCGGCCATCAGCCCGCGCGCCCGGCGGCAATGGGCCTCCATCCGCCGGCTGAAGCGGTCGGGACCGAGCGTCAGCCAGTTCATCGGCTGTTCGGCGTTGGAGAGCAGCGGCTTGTGCCCGGCCGGCGTCGACATGAAGTCGTAGCAGTCCTCGCCGCGGGCGAGCGCGTCCTCGATCGCCAGCACATGGCTCAGCAGTCCCGGTTTCAGCCGGTTGTCCGCCTCGAAGGCGAAACCGCCCTGATAGTTCAGCACCCGGTTGCGGTGGATGAAGTTGTAGAGATAGCCGATGGCCTGCCCGCCGGCGCTGATCCGGCTCAGCCGCACGGCACCACGCGGTATCCCTTCGGCGATCAGCCTTTGATGGAAGGGGCGGAAGGCGGCGTTGGCGAAGGCGCCGCCCTGCCCGCGCGCCTGCCAGCCGGCCTGATGCAGCACCTCCAGCCCGGCGAAAAACTCCAGCGCCTCGTCCACATTGGTGGCGACGCGGTGTTCCAAAGCACCCCGCGCCCGGTATAGCCGCTCGCTCCGATTCACCGCCGCCCGCGTGTTGCGGCCGAGCCCGCCGCGGAAATCGCCTCCCGCCGCCCGTACGATGCCCAGATCCACCCATTGGGCGGAATCGGCGATGCGCAATTGCAACGTATGCCCGGTCCGCGCCGCCACCCGTCGGGCCGCCCGCTCCGCCGCCGGGGTCAGGCCACCCAAAACCAGCTCGTCGTTGGCGGTCAGCCGCTCGTCCAGCCAGTACAGCATCGTATCCGTCACCTCGTCGGCGATGCGGCGGTCGGCAAGGATGCCGTTATATTCCATGAACAGCCGGTCATAGCTGCGGTCGCCGGTTTCGTGCAGCATCCAGCAACGGCTGGACAGCAGCCCGAACCGCCGCCGCAGGCGCGGGCAGAGCACGGCCAGCCCGACCAGTTCATCCCCTTGAAAGGCGACCAGCAATTGCGGTTCGATCCCGTCCGGCATCTGCGCCAGCCAAGGGCCGATCCAACTCCAGGACAGGAAGAAGGAAGAGTCGGAACGGCCTTCCAGCTCCGTCCATGCCCGCGCCAGTTCCGGTATGGACGGCAGGGGGTGCAGAGCGATCCGGATCTCGGTTGGGGGGACGGGACCGGTCGCCCTCTGCGGGAGGGTGCCGTCGGAGTCCGGGGGGGCGGAGTCGGTGCGGGGCCAGATACTCATCGGCGCGGCGTCTCCGGAAGATATTCTCTACCGAAAACAACACGCTGGTCAGACGAACGGTCCCGTCTACGCCGGGGAGCCCCGAATGTCTGTGCGGCGCGAACGGATGCCGCGAAGGGGAGGGGTGCTATACGAAGTTGCTCTCCATCCCCTCTCCCCCGACCCTCTCCCCAGGGGGGAGAGGGAGAAGCGCGAATCAATCCTCAGCGCTTCACCGTATCCGCCGACTGGCCGAACAGGATCTTCTTGCTTTCCTCATTCACCGTCGGCGTGCGGTTGGGATTGATCGCCTGCCCCTTTTCATAGGCGCGCACCACCGCCGGACGTTCCTTGATCGCGGTGAACCAGCGCTGCAGGTTGGGGAAGTTGTTCAGATCCTGCTGCTGGCGTTCATGCGGGACAATCCACGGGTAGCTCGCCATATCGGCGATGGACAGTTCGGACCCGCCCAGGAACTCGTTGTCGGCAAGGCGCTTGTCCATCACGCCATAGAGACGCCCGGTCTCCTTGACGTAACGGTCCATGGCGTAGGGGATGCGTTCCGGCGCGTACTGCACGAAGTGATGGTTCTGGCCGGCCATCGGGCCGAGGCCGCCGACCTGCCAGAACAGCCATTCGAGAACCGTCTTGCGGCCTCGCACGTCGCCGGGCAGGAACTTGCCGGTCTTCTCGGCCAGATAGACCAGGATGGCGCCTGATTCGAAGACGCTGATCGGCTCGCCGCCATCGGCCGGGGCGTTGTCGATGATCGCCGGCATGCGGTTGTTGGGCGAGAAGGCGAGGAATTCCGGCTTGAACTGGTCGCCGGTGCCGATGTTCACCGGCTTGAAGCTGTAGTCCAGCCCGGCTTCTTCCAGAAAGATCGTGATCTTGTGGCCGTTCGGCGTCGGCCAGAAATAGAGGTCGATCATCCCAAACCCTCCTACGATTTATCGGCCTGATGGTCCAGGCCGTGATTTCGGGAAAAAGGTTAACCGCTTCGCTCCGGCTGGCAAGCCCGCGCAGACGCGCGGCAGACCCCCAAACCCTCATGCTTATTCCGTTTAGAGAAATTCAATTTCATTTTGTTGACAGGTTTTCCTGCATCTGTCAGCGTGGCCAACGAACAGATGAGGCGGCGCCCCTCGATCTCCCCTTGATGCTTGGTTTCCATTGAAATCATTCTCCCCGGACGGAGAGCACGCATGGCCTTGGACAAGGATGTTTTGGATCAACTGCTGGACACACTGGGGCGCTTCGTCCGCGAAAAGCTGGTCCCGCTGGAACACAAGGTGGCGGAGGACGACGCCATCCCGGCCGAGGTGATCGCCGCGATGCGCGAAATGGGCCTGTTCGGCCTGTCGATCCCGGAGGAGTATGGCGGGCTCGGCCTGTCGATGACGGACGAGGTACAGGTGGCCTTCCAACTGGGCCAGACCTCTCCAGCCTTCCGTTCGCTGATCGGCACCAACAACGGCATCGGCTCCCAGGGCATCGTCATCGACGGGACCGATGAGCAGAAGCAGCGCTACCTTCCGCGTCTGGCCGCCGGCGAGATCGTCGGCGCCTTCGCCCTGACCGAACCGGAATCCGGGTCGGACGCCGGCTCGCTCCGCACCAGCGCCCGGCGCGACGGCGACCATTTCATCCTGAACGGCACCAAGCGCTACATCACCAACGCGCCGCAGGCCGGTCTCTTCACCGTCTTCGCCCGCACCGACCTGGACAGCCGCGACGCCCGCGGCGTGTCGGCCTTCCTGGTGGAAGCCGGGACGCCCGGCCTGTCGCTCGGTCCCATCGACAGGAAGATGGGCCAGAAGGGCGCCCACACCTGCGACGTGATCTTCGAGGATTGCCGTGTTCCGGCCAGCGCCATCCTGGGCGGCAAGGAAGGGCAGGGCTTCAAGACCGCCATGAAGGTTCTCGACCGCGGCCGCCTGCACATCGGCGCCGTCTGCGTCGGTCTGGCGGAGCGGCTGATCCGCGACAGCCTGTCCTACGCCATGGAGCGCAAGCAGTTCGGCCAGCCGCTCGCCGAATTCCAGCTGATCCAGGCGATGCTGGCCGACAGCCGGGCGGAAGCCTATGCCGCCCGCTGCATGGTGCTGGAGACCGCGCGCCACCGCGACGCCGGGCAGAACGTCAACACCGATGCCGCCTGCTGCAAGATGTTCTCGACCGAGATGGTCGGCCGTGTCGCCGACCGCGCGGTGCAGATCCATGGCGGCGCCGGCTACATCGCCGATTACGGGATCGAGCGTTTCTACCGCGACGTCCGCCTGTTCCGCATCTATGAGGGCACCACCCAGATCCAGCAGCTCGTCATCGCCCGCAACATGATCCGGGAGGCGGCATGACGGTGGGGCGGCCGGTACCCGACTTCGCCGCGATGGTGGCGGCGCTGCCGCCACGCATCAGCCACGCCGCACTCGCCTGGGCGGACCGGACGCCGGACGCCCCCGCCCTGTTCGACGGGGTGCAGGACTGGAGCTACCGCCGACTGGCCCAGGCGGTCGGCAGCGCCGCCGCGCAGCTGACACGGCTGGGGGTGGTCGGCGGCGACCGGGTGATGATCGTCTGCGAAAACGGCCTCGCCGCCGTCACCCTGATCCTGGCGGCGAGCGAGCGCGATGCGTGGCCCGTCATCGTCAACGCCCGCCTTTCCGACCGCGAGATCGACACCATCCGCGACCATTGCCAGCCGCGCCGGGTGTTCTATACCGATTCGGTATCCCCCGACGCCACGGCCCATGCCGCCCGTCACGGCGCCCAGCCGCTCGGCGACCCGGATCTGCCGCCGATGGCGGTCGGTCCGCTGCTGGACGCCGAACCGGAGCCGGTCCATGCCGGCAACCGGCGGCAGGTTGGCGCGCTGATCTACACCTCCGGCACCACCGGCAAGCCCAAGGGCGTAATGCTGTCGCACCGCGGCCTGCTGTTCGTCGCCTCGGTGTCGGGCTGGATGCGCGGTCTCGGCCCCAGCGACCGCACCTATGGCGTGCTGCCGGTCAGCCATGTCTTCGGGCTCGCCTCCACCTGCCTCGGCACCCTCTACGCCGGCGGTTGCCTGCACACGGTGCCCCGCTTCGCCCCCGCCGCGGTCTGGCAGGCCCTGGAACAGGATGGGGTGACCGTGTTCCAGGGTGTTCCAGCCATGTACGCCAAGCTGGTGGAGCACGCCACCGTCACCGGCCGCACCCTGGCGGCACCAGCCCTGCGCTACCTGTCGTCGGGCGGCTCGGTGCTGGACCTCGACCTCAAGCTGGCAGTGGAGCGGGTTTCCGGCCTGCCGCTGCACAACGGCTACGGTCTGACCGAATGCTCGCCGACGGTGACGCAGACCCGGCTAGACGCGCCGCGCAGAGACACCTCCATCGGCCCAGCCCTGCCGCTGGTGGAGATGCGTTTCGTCGACCATGTCACCGGCCAGGACGTGGCCGATGGCGAGCCGGGCGAGCTGTGGGTTCGCGCCCCCAACGTCATGCTCGGCTATTACCGCGAGCCGGCGCTGACCGCCCAGGTCATCACCGACGACGGCTGGCTGAAGACCGGCGACGTCGCCCGGCTGGAGCCGGACGGCTGCGTCGCCGTGGTCGGCCGCATCCGCGAGATCGTCATCCGCTCCGGCTTCAACGTCTATCCGGAGGAGGTGGAGGGCGTGCTGACCAGCCATCCGGCGGTGACGCTGGCTGCGGTCGTCGGCCATGCCGTTGCCGGCAACGAGGAGGTGGTGGCCTTCGTCCAGTTCATCCCCGGCCGCAGCGCTAGCGAGGAGGAACTGAAAGCCTGGGCCGCCGAACGGCTCGCCCCCTACAAGCGCCCGTCGCGCATCGTCGCCATGGACGCCTTGCCGGCCAGCCCGACCGGCAAGCTGCTGAAAAGCGGCCTCCGGGCGCTCGCCGCCGAGGTGATGGCCGCCTGATTCCAAAACAATAAGCCCGTGGGAGGACAACAGGACCATGAAGCGGATGCTTGCCAATCTCGTAACCGTCTCGACCCTTGCCCTGTCGGTGGCGCTCGGCGCCGGAGCGGCGCAGGCCAAGGACTTCCTGCTGGGTTCCGAACTGCCGCTGACCGGCAGCCTCGCCCGTGTCGGCCAGGGCATGCATGAGGGCATTTCGGTCGCCGTCGAAATGGCAAACAGGAGCTATGCCGGCAAGCACAGCTTCAAGGTCCAGACCATCGACGACGAGACCTCCCCGGCCAAGGGGGTGGCGGCGGTGGAGAAGCTGGCCGGTGATGGGGTGGTGGCGATCACCGGCGGCTATGGCTCCAACATCATCGGCCCGGCATCGGAAGCGGCGCAGAAAGCCGGGTTGGTCTACATCACCTCCGGCGGCGTCTCGCCCGAACTGACCCAGCGCGGCTATCCCACCTTCTTCCGCATCAACAACACCGACGGCTACGCGCTGGCCATGATCGGCCTGTTGCAGGACATGGGCGCCAGGAAGGTCTCCATCGTCTATCTGAACAAGGACGCCACCAGCAGCCTCGCCAAACAGGTCAACGGCGCGCTGACCGCCAAGGGCGTCACGGTCGGCATGCACGAGTTCGACGGCTCTACCAGCGACTTCAAGCCGCTGATGAACAAGGTCAAGCTTCAGGACCGTCCCGACGCCATCGCCATGGTCGGCTACGAGAACGACTATGTCGGCATCCTGCGCGCCGCCAAGGTGCTGAAGCCGCAAGTCAAGGCGATGGTCGGCGTCTGGTCGCTCGCCACCGCGCAGATGGCCAAGGAATTTCCCGACCTGATGGAGACTGTCTACGGCACCTCCATGCTGCCCTACCCGGTGGAATTCACCCATCCGGAGGCGGTGGAGTTCGCTGCCACCTACAAGAAGCTGTTCAACAAGGACCCCGACTATCTGGGCCAGTTCGGCTATGTCCAGACCCGCCTGCTGATCGACGCCGTGGTCCGTGCCGACGAGGCAGGCACACTGTCCAAGGGCGGCCTGCCCGACGAACTGCGCAAGACCGACGCCAACACCCTGATCGGCCGCGTCACCTTCGACAAGAACGGCGACAATCTGAACTTCACCCACCGCATGGGCCAGCACCAGGGCGGCAAGGTGGTCCTGGTCTGGCCGCAGGACGCCGCCAACGGAAAGATGAATTTCCCGGCAGTGCCGTGGTGAGCAAACCATGTTCGAACTGACGCTCCAGGCCCTGTTCTCGGGCCTGCTCGCCGGCGGCTATTACGCGACCGTGGCGGTCGGGTTGGCGCTGGTGTTCGGGACCATGCGGGTCATCAACCTCGCCCATGGCGAGCTGGTGCTGCTGGCCGCCTATGTCGCCTATGCGGCGGAAACCACCTATGGCGTCAATCCGGTGATGGCGATCCCGGTGGCGCTGGTGATCGTCGGGGCGGCGTCGGCCATCGTCTATGCGCTGCTCAGCCGCATCCATCAGGACCGCGAGATCAATTCGCTGATCCTCACCTTCGGGCTCGGCATCATCCTGACCAACGCCATCCTGTCGATCTGGAAGGCCGACATCCATTCCACCTCCGACCCCTGGTTCCAGGATTCGATGGTCGTCGCCGATACCCTGTTCGCGATGAATGCGGAGGTCGCGTCCTTCGTCGGCGGGCTGGTGCTGATGGCCGGTGTCTGGTGGTGGCTGAACCATTCCTGGCAGGGGCGCGCGGTGCGGGCGCTGTCGTCGAACCGGGCTGCCGCAACGCTGATGGGCGTCAATCCGCGCAGGATCGAGATCCTGTCCTTCCTGACCGCCGCCCTGCTCGCCACTTTCGCCGGCTTCGCCATCTATACCGGCAAGACCGTCTTCCCGGCCTTGGGCCATGTGCTGACGGTCAAGGCCTTCATCATCACCGTGCTGGCCGGGATGGGGTCGATCCCCGGCGTGCTGGTCGGCGCCGTCATGATCGGCGTCATCGAATCGCTGACGGTCACCTACCTGTCGGCCTCGCTTCAGGAGTTGGCGGGAATGGTCCTGTTCCTGGTCGTGCTGTTCGTCTCGCCTTCGGGCCTGTTCGGCGGCGGAAGGGCGCTGGCGCGATGAGCAATTCCCTGTTGAACCGTCTCTTGCTGGTCGCCGCCCTTGCCGTCGCCTATGTCGGCGTGCCGCTGCTGTTCGGCGGCAACGCCTATGTGCTGGGGCTGATCGTGGCGGCGCTGACCATCGCCGGGGTGGCAGTGGCCTGGGCACTGCTCGGCAACCTCGGCGGCATGGTCAGCTTCGGCCACGCCGCCTTCTTCGGGGTGGGCTCCTACACCTCGGCCGTGCTGGCGATGAAGCTGGGGGTGCCGGTCTTCGCTGCGATGCTGCTGGGCGGGGTGGGGGCTGCGCTGTCGTCCATCGCCATGCTGCCGGCCCTGCGGCTGCGCGGTCCATATTTCGCGCTCGCCATCCTCGCCTATGCCCACATCTTCCAGATCCTGGCGACGGAGATGACGCCGGTCACCGGTGGAGCCGGCGGGCTGCTGTCGATCCCGCGCTTTCCGAAAATCCTGGGCTTCGATTTCGGCGAGAAGCTGGGCGGCTACCTGATCGTCCTGACCATCGTCGTGCTGGCGGCCTTCGCCTATGACGCCATCCGGCGCAGCACCTGGGGCCTCGCCCTGAAGGCGATGCACGATACCGAAGTGGCGACCCGCGTCGTCGGCGTGCCCAGCACGCACCTGAAGGCGGCGATGCTGGTGCTGTCAGCCTTCATCACCGGGGTGGTCGGCGCCTTCAATGCCCATTTCATCAGCTTCCTCGACCCAGACTACGCCTTTTCCAGCGGCTGGACCGTGCTGCCCATCGCCGCGGCCATCTTCGGCGGCTACCGCACGGTGTGGGGTCCGGTGGTGGGGGCGCTGGCGATCTATCTGGTCGACCAGCTGCTGTTCAAGCCGATCCTGCCGCACGGCCACCAGATGGTCCTGGGCGTGCTGCTCTGCGCCATGATCCTGTTCAGCCCCGGCGGGCTGATGCCGGCCTTGCGCCGCCGCCCGGTGAAGGAGAGCCGCCATGCTCACGCTTGAAGGCGTCCAGGTCAATTTCGGCGGTGTCCAGGCACTGAAAAGCGCCAGCTTCTTCGTCGCGGAAGGGGAGAGCATCGGTCTGGTCGGCCCCAACGGTGCCGGCAAGACCACGCTGTTCAACGTCATCTCCGGCGTGGTGCGGCCGACCGCCGGCCGGCTGGACTTCCGCGGCGCCTCTCTGCTGAAGCTGCCGGAATGGAAACGGGCACGGCTCGGCATCGGGCGCAGCTTTCAGATCCCGCGCCCCTTCGGCCACTGCACCGTGCGGGAAAACCTGCTGGTCGCCCAGCGCTTCGGCGCCGGGAAGAAGGATCCCGGGCGGATCGACGAGATCCTCGACATCCTGAACCTGCGCGACAAGGCTGACCGCGACGCCACCACCGAACTTGCCCTGACCGAGCACAAGGCGCTGGAGGTCGGCAAGGCCCTGGCGACCGAACCCAGCCTGCTTCTGCTCGACGAGGTGCTGGCCGGGCTGGAGACCAGCAGCAAGCGCGCCTTCATGGAACGGCTGGCGGCGGTGCGCGACCGCTACCGCCTCGCCATGGTCATCATCGAGCATGACATCGCCACCATCGCCACACTCTGCCCGCGGGTGCTGGTGCTGAATTTCGGCCAGATCATCGCCGATGGTTCCCCCGACGCGGTGTTCCGCGACCCGGAGGTGATCCGCAGCTACACCGGCGAAACCACCCTTGCGGAGGCGTCATGACCAACGCGTTCGATATCCTGACGCTCCGCGCCGGCTATGGCGCGATCAACGTGCTGTGGGACGTCTCGCTGTCGGTTGAGACCGGCAAGACCACGGTGATCGTCGGCCCGAACGGCGCCGGCAAGACCACGCTGCTGCGCGCCATCATGGGGCTGGTGCCCGCCACCTCCGGCGACATCCGCATCGACGGGCAGAGCCGCAAGGCGGTGAAGACCTGGGACCGGGTGGCCGACGGGCTGGTGATGATCCCCGAAGGCCGGATGATCTTCCCCGACATGACGGTGGAGGACAATCTGATGATGGGCGCCTTCCCGCGCGGCTGCCGCAAGGACTGGAAGCGCAACAGGGCGATGGTGTTCGACATGTTCCCCCGGCTGGCGGAGCGGCGCGGCCAGATCGCCGGCACCCTGTCGGGCGGGGAGGCACAGATGCTCGCCATCGGCCGCGGCCTGATGGAGCAGCCACGCGTCTGCCTGATCGACGAGCCGTCGCTCGGCCTCGCCCCCGTGGTGGTGGACGAGATCTTCCGCATCCTGGCGCGGCTGCGGGCGGAGGGGCTGACCATCCTGCTGGTGGAGCAGAACACCAGCAGGGCCCTGAGGATCGCCGATCATGTCTATCTGATGCAGTCGGGCAAGGTCGTGCTGTCCGAACGCGGCGACCGGGTGGACCTGGAGCGGCTTCACGCGCTTTACTTCGCGCATGAAACAGCCGCGTGATGGGACAGGGTATGGATGATCTGCTGAACGGGGAGCCGGAATCGGGCTTCCAACGCCTGCTGGGCTACGCCTTGAGTCGCTGGGAGGAGGGAGAGGCGGAGCTGACGATGGCCATCGACGAGCGCCACCTGAACCGGGCCGGCGTGGTGCATGGCGGGGTTCTGGCGACGCTTTTGGACACTGTTTCCGGATTCTCGGCCACATACTGTCCCTTCCCCGGCCGGGTGCGGCGGGTGGTGACGCTGTCCTTGTCGACAAGCTTCCTGGGTCAGGCACGCACCGGTACGCTGGTCGCCACCGGCCGGCTGCGCGGCGGCGGGCGCAAGATCGTCGGGATTGCGGCGGAGATCCGCCATGGCGATACCGGCGCCCTGATCGCCACGTCGGAAGGCATGTTCAAATACCGGCCGGGCAGCGAGAACCGGGAGGGGATCGAGCTATGAGCGGACAACTGACCGTCGCGCACCAGGGCCGCGTGATGGTGCTGACGATGGACGACGCGGCCACCAAGAACGCGCTGGGGCCGGAGATGATGGCCGCGGCCCGTGACGCGCTGGTGCAGGCGGCCGAGGATCCGGAGGTGGGTGCCATCGTGCTGACTGGGGCGAACGGCACCTTCTGCTCCGGCGGCAACCTGGGCCGGCTGCTCGGCAACGCCAAGGCCGACCCGGAGGTGACCCGCGCCAGCCTGGAGCGCTTCCATGGCTGGACCCGCGCCATGCGCGCCTGCCCCAAGCCGGTGATCGCCGCCGTCGAGGGCGCCGCCGCCGGGGCGGGTTTTTCGGTGGCGCTCGGCTGCGACCTGATCGTCGCAGCCGAGGATGCGGTGTTCACGCTGGCCTATGTGAGGGTCGGATTGAACCCCGACGGCGGGGCGTCGGCCTTCCTCGCCCGCGCCGCGACGCCGCAGCTGGCGGCCGAGATCATGTTCGAAGGCGGCAGGATCGGCGCGGCGCGGCTGGCCCAGCTCGCCATCGTCAACCGGGTGGTGGCGCCCGGCACTACGCTGGCTGAAGCGCTCGCCTGGGCGGAGCGGCTGGCGGATGGGCCGACGCTCGCCATCGGCCGGGCCAAGCGCCTGATCGAAAGCGGCTTCGGTGCGCCCGACGAGCAGCTCGACCGCGAGGCCGCCTTCTTCGTCGAGGCCCTGCATGGGGCGGAGGCGGCGGAGGGGATCACCGCCTTCTTCGAAAAGCGTCCTCCAAGCTATCCCCGCACCTGAGTTTATCGTCAGGCCAGCAGCGACAGGGTGGGATCGGGCGGGATTGGTGCGGCGTTTTCCAGGGCGCGGACGATGTCGGACGGTGCCCCGGTCAGCCGCAGCGGCTCGGCCCGGCCGGCGAAAAACAGCTCCGTGCCGCCGTCGGCGGCGGTACGCAGATAGGCCACCACGATGGGGTTCACCAAAACGGTTTCCCCGGACGTGTCGGTCAGTTCAACGAATGCCATTTTGTCTTTCCTCTCTCGCGTCCGGGTAAAACGCTCTGCAATGGTGTATGTTTCCAACCCGGACGTTCAGTAGGGCGCCATGACCGGAAGGGAGTACCCCTTCGACCTCTTGAACGGGACGGAACCGCGACAAACATGGGCGGTTCAGTTGATCGAAGCCGAACGCGCTTCGGAAACCGGACGGAACGGGATATAAGCCCGGACCGTCAATCAAGGGAGCATGCCGTCTTGAAGGTGCTTGTCGTCGAGGACGATCCGCTGATCGGTCCGGCCGTGAAGGCCGTTCTGGAGAATGCGGGCTACACCGTGGTTGGACCCCTGCGCGACGCCGCGAAGGCTGCGCGGGTCGGTGCCCGCGAATGTCCCGAACTGGCGCTGGTCGACGTCAATCTCGCCGGTGGGGAGAATGGCTTGGTGCTGGCCCGTCGCCTGTGGGAAGAGAACAGCATTCCGTCGCTGCTGATGACCGGTTTCGACCACCATGCCGCCGAGGCCCGCAGCTTCGCCATGGGCCTGCTGCGCAAGCCGGTGATGCCGGACGCCCTGGTCCAGGCCGTCGGCGCCGCCGGAGAGATCCTGGGCGGCCTGCGCCCGTCCTCCACGCCGGCAGCGCTGGAGATCTTCCACGGTTCCGCCGCCATGGCCGCCGGGCTGCCGAAGGCACGGTCGGCCTGACCGCTCACAGTTGTTGAGATGCCTGAAACGCCCGCCCTTCGGCGGGCGTTTTCGTTTCCGCATGCCGCGCGCGATCATTCCGGACCGGGGCTGTTGGTGGGATGGCAAGCGGGGACGAACCGGACTCCGCGGACAAGTTTTCGGCCCGCCGCCATCCGGCGTTGACGGGCTGCACAGCGAAAGGAATCCTCATGAAGAGCCTGATGATCGGCGCCGCCACCGCCCTGGCCCTGATGGCCGCCCCGGCCTTCGCCGCTGACAGCGGTTCAATCTCCGGCAGCCCGGCGGCCAACAGCGCCGGCTCGACCACCAACTCCAACCAGACCAACCCGCCCTGCACGTCGAACAACCAACTCGGCTGCGGCAGCATGGGCGGCGTGGACAGCAACAGCGGCGCCACCAGCGGTTCGACCTCGGGCGGGTCGATGACCGGCTCCGGTTCCTCCAGCTCGACCAGCGGCACCGGCGGGAACAGCCTGGGCAACAGCGGCTCGATGGGGACCGGCTCCGACGGCCCGGTCGGCACGCAGCAGCCGTCGAGGACGATGGGCGGCGGTTCCTCCACGGGCACCGGCAGCACGGTGCGCTGATCCAAGGTCAGTTAACAACCCCGTCTCTCCAAGGAGAGACGGGGATTCCTCCTTCACCCCTCGCGGATCAGCAGGGCAACCGGCAGATCGCCGAACAACGTCGCAGCCATCACCGCGTCGCCACCCTCCACCTCCGCCCCGGTCAGGCGATTGCTCCAGCGGGTGCCGCGCGGCAGCGGGATGGCGGTGTTGCCCCAGTCGGGCGTTTCCCGCAGCTGCCCGACCAGCCGCGGCACGGCCACCACAACCGCATCGTCGCCACTGCGGCGGGCATAGGCCACTACATGGTCGGCACGCTCGCCGGTCGCCTCCAATGGCAGATACTCGCCGGCACTGAAGACCTCCGGCAGCTCGGCACGAACCGCCAATGCCTGCCGCGTCACTGCCAACTTCACTGCGCCGTCGGTCCAGCGTTCCAGCAGGCCGGCGACTTCTCCACGCTCCACGACACCCTCGATCTCGTCCAGCAGCTTACGGCGGGCGTCGTAATCCACCGGCAGCCGGTTGTCAGGATCGACGAGGCTGAGGTTCCACAACTCGCAGCCCTGATAGATGTCGGGCACGCCGGGACTGGTCAGCTTCAGCAATGCCTGGGACAGCCCATTGACCATGCCGATGCGCGCCAGCGACGCCTGGAAGGGCAGGAAAGCCTCCAGAAAGGCATTCCGCCTGGTAACGTCCAGCGCATCGTGGACAAAGCTGACCACCGCCCCTTCATAGGCCTCGTTGGGGGCCGCCCAAGTCGAATGGACCTTGGCCTCGCGCATCGACTTGGTCATGGCGCCGACGATGCGCTCGGCGAAGGCGGTCATTGCCGACTGGTCGATCTGCTCGACCATCGCACCGGTCAGCTCCGCCGGCCAAGCGCCGAGAAGCAGCTGGTAGAACAGATACTCGTCGTTGCGGTCGGGCGGGGCGGTTCCCTCCACGTCGCCGCGGCGGGCGCGCAGCAGCCGGCTCCAGGTCTGGACCTGCCGCTCCCATTCCTCCGGCATCTCCGACAGGGCGTAGAGCCGGGCGCGGGTATCCTCGCCACGCTTGGTATCGTGGGTGGTGCTGGCCAGCATATTGCCCGGCCAGTTTCGGGCACGGTCCTGGTTGGCCCGATGGAAAGCGGCGATGCTGACGCCGAAATGGTCGGGATGGCCGCCGACCTCGTTCAACGCTACCAGCCGGTTGTAGCGGTAGAAGGCGGTGTCCTCCAGCCCCTTTGCCATCACCGGCCCGCTGTATTGCTGGAACCGCATGGCGAAGCGGGTGACCTGCCGGCGGCTGTAGCCGCTCTTCGGCGCCGCCACCAGATCGGTGGTCAGCAGCCTTTGCAGGAAATCATAGACCGAGCCGTCCGGCCCCTGCTCCGCCCGCCGCGCCTGGGAGATCGCCCAGTCGATGTCACGGCGGTCCAGGTCGCTCGGCACGCCGCCGTCGACATAGGTGCGATAGACCGGAAAGCGGGCGATGGTTTCCTTCAACGCCTGATGCAGGATGTTGGCGGTGAAGTCGGCGGTGACTGGGTTGGAGCGGGCGATGCGCGCCGCCTTGCGCGACAGCACGTTCAGCTCGCTCGCCATCTCGCTTTCCATGATGCGGATCTTGCACTGTCGCACCACCTCTTCGAAATCGTCGCGCCGGCCGATGAAGTCGGCATAGAGGCGGGTGAAGGCCTCCTCCCCCTTGGGATCGACGAACAGGCCGCCCATCAGGTTGGCGAACTCATAGCCGGTGGTGCCGTCGATCGGCCAGTCCTCGCGTAGCCGCTCATGCCGGGCCAGGATCTTCTCCACCACCAGATAGAAGGGCCTGGAGGACGCCGCGACCAGCCGCTCGCAATAGCTCTTGGGGTCGATCAACCCGTCGAT
Source organism: Azospirillum lipoferum (assembly GCF_024170005.1). GTDB lineage: Bacteria > Pseudomonadota > Alphaproteobacteria > Azospirillales > Azospirillaceae > Azospirillum > Azospirillum lipoferum. Next base: position 79,619 of record NZ_JALJXJ010000018.1, on the reverse strand, counting down.
GTGGTCGATGCGGATACCGTCGAGCGTACCATCCTCCACCATCTTCAGCACCATGCGGTGCGCCACGTCGAACAGCTCCGGCTCGTCCATGCGCAGGCCGGCCAGCTCGTTGATGTTGAAGAAGCGCCGATAGTTGATGTCGTCGGCCGCCACCTTGAAATAGGCGACACGCCAGTTCTGGCAGCCGATCAGCTCATGCAGATGGCTCCAGCTGTCGATCTCCCCCTGATAGCCGCGGAAGACGGACAGCCGCTGGTTGATCGCGTCGGCCACGTCCGGCCGGGTCGCCACCAGTTCCGCCAGCTCCGCCTTCAGGTCCGACGCGCGGCGAAGCTGGTGCGGGCGGGCGTCGGCCAGATGGGTGAAGCCGTCGGCGATCCGCTCCAGATCCGGATGGTCGCTGCCCAGAATGATGCCGTAATCCTGCGGCCGCACCGGCAGCTTGTGGCTGTCATAGGCCCAGACGGCGAAGCTCCCGGTCTCGTTGTCGAAGCGCAGCTCCAGCCCGCCCGACACCAGCACCGCGCCATACTGGTCGCCCAGAAAGGGCACCAGCACCTTGCCCTGAAGATAGCGGTAGTCGGATTCCCATTCGATGTCGAAATACCCGGCATACGGGCTTTCCGGTCCCCACTCCAGCACATTCAACCACCATTCGTTGTCGGCGCCGCCGACCCCCATGTGGTTGGGCACGAAGTCCAGGATCTGGCCCAGGCCATTGCGTTTCAGCGCCTCCACCAGATCGCGGAAGTCGTTCTGGTCGCCGACCTCGGGATTCAGCTCGTTATGGTTGACGATGTCATAGCCGTGGGTGCTGCCCGGCCGCGCCTTCATGTAGGGCGAGGCATAGAGATGGCTGACGCCCAGGCGGGCGATATAGTCGGCGATGGCGGCGGTGCGGTCGAAGCCGAACTCGCCATTCAATTGGACCCGGTACGTCGCACGAGGGATGGGCTTGCCGGCGGCGGGGGCCATGGGTGTGTGCTCCTCGGAGTAGGGAAGGGCTTTTTCAGAATCAGGTACGGGCGGGGGAGGAGGACGGGCGTGCCGCGGCCAGGATGGCGGCGACCGCTGCCGGCTCCGGCGCATCGACCAGTTCCTCCAGCGTCATCGACAGCTTGCGGCGCCAGTTGGGGTATTGGTCGGTGGTGCCGGGCAGGTTGACCTGATCGCGCTCGCGCGTCAGGTCGTCCAACTGCGCCACCGCAAGTGCGGCATTGGTGCGGGCAAGGAAGGCGTGCACCGCATGGTCCAGCGCCTCGTCATAGGGGCTGTCCGGCCCGAAGCCGGCGGGCAGGGCGATCCCGGCGGCACGCAGGGCATCCACCAGGGCACCGCGGTCGGCCGACCGGCGGGTCTGCTGCTTCTCCTCCTCGTCGTCGGCCGGGTAGAGGCCCTTTTCCGCCTTCAGCGCGATGTCGTCGCCCTCCCACCAGCCCCGCAGCGTGGCGAGGTCGTGGCTGCCGACGGTGGCGAGCGCCAGATCCGGATACTCATCCGGCCCCTTGAAGGCGCCGTCCTCGGTCCATTCGAAGAAGACGACGCGATAGCTCAGCACCCCGGCCTCGGTCATCCGCTCGCGGAAGCCCTCCGGCACGGTGCCGAGATCCTCGCCGACGACGAGGCAACGGTGACGCTGGCTCTCCAGCGCCAGAATGCCCAGCAGATCCTCCATCGGATAGGCGACATAGGCGCCTTCGCCCGGCGGATGGCCGTCCGGGATCCAATAAACATGCTGCAACGCCATGGCATGGTCGATGCGCAGCGCGCCGGCATGGCGCATGTTGGCGCGGACCAGATCGATGAAGGGCTGGTATCCCGCCGCAAGCAGCGCCTGCGGATGGAAGGGCGGCAGTCCCCAATCCTGGCCGGCCGGGTTGAACAGGTCGGGCGGGGCGCCGACATGGGCGGCATCGACCACCGCCTGCGGCGTCATCCAGGTCTCCGCCCCGCTGGCATCGGCCCCGACCGCAAGGTCGCGGTAGAAGCCGATGGCCATGCCGAGTTCGGCGGCCCGCTCTGCCGCCAGACGCAGCTGGTCGTCCGCCAACCATTGCAGCCAAGCGAAATAAGCGACACGGTCGGTATGCTCCCTGGCGAAGCGCTCAACCGCCGGGGCCGTCGCATCGTGATAGTCCGGCGGCCACCGGTGCCAGTCGGCCTTGCCCTCGGCGGCGAAGCGTTCGCGCAGCGCCTGGAAGGTGGCGAAGCGCTCCAGCCCGATGCCGCCTTCGGTCCGGAAGGCGTCGAAGGCGGCGCGACGTTCCGGTTTGGCCGAGGCCTGGAAACGGACGAACAGCTTTTCCAGAATCGGCAGCTTCAACCCGGACACCGCCGTGTAATCGACGTTAGCCGTGGCGCGGGCCGCGTCCAGCGCCTGCCGGAACTCCGGCGAGGCGACCTCCTTCCGCAAGTCGGCATCGTCGAGGAATTCCGCCACCGCGGTGACGTCGATGTAGAGCGGGTTCAGGAACAGCCGGCTGGCCGGGGAATAGGGGCTGGCATGTTCGGGATTGTCGAGGAACATGGCGTGCAGCGGGTTCAGCCCGATCACCGCCGCCCCACGCGCCGCCGCGATGTCGGCCAGCGTGCGCAGGTCGCCGAAATCGCCGATGCCCCAGTCATGCCCGCTGCGCAGAGTGTAGAGCTGCGCCGAAAGCCCCCACAGCTTCTCCCCCACCAGAATCGGCGTCGGCAGATGGCAGCGGGCGGGCGCCAGGATCAGGCGGGTCTCCGCCGTGCCATGCTCCGTCTCCACCCGCAGCGTGTGATAGCCGGTCCGGGTCAGCGGCCCCAGCGGCAGGCGCCGCTCGGCATAGGTCACGTCGCCGGCGGTGATGCAGCGGCAGCGCGGCAGGCTGCCGAAGCCGACGACTCCGCTCCGCGTCTGTCCGCTTTCTAGCGTCAGGGTATAGCGCAGGGTGCGGGTGCCGTGGGGCAGGGTGACCGGCACGGTGACCGCCTCCCCCGCCCGGCGGACCACCGCCGGGGGCAGGGCGCGGCCATACTCCTCCTCGTCCAGCCGGTCGAGATGGGCGAGTGCGGCGGCCTCGTCCCCCGCCTCAACACCCATCGCCGATAACAGGGCACGGACGGTGTCCTCGCTGGCCGTCACGGTTTCCCCGGCGGCATTGTCGAAGGAGCGTTCCACTCCCATGCGGTCGGCCAGCCGATCGAGTGCCGAGGCTTCCTCCAGCCACAGAACCACCGACCAGGGGGCGAGCGTATCGCCGGTCAGCCCGGCACCCTCCGTCCACAGCACGCGGCCATTGGCCTCGGGGAAACCGGCAGCTGGGCTGTCGGCCAGATTGGCGAAGGCATGCAGGCGGCTGCCGTCACCCAGCGTCCAGCAGACGGTCAGGCCGGTCTTGCCGACCACGCCGTGACTGGCCGCTCCACCCGGAACCCCATCCAGCCGCGGCACGATCTCCGTCCGGCGCAGGGCAAGCGCCCGGCGATACCAGTCGAGCCATTCGGCATGCTCCGCCAGTTCGCGAGCCTCCCAGTCCAGCTTGGCCGACTCCGCAGTTTCAAGTGCGGTCGGATCAGGGATGCGGGCACGGGCATCCGGGTTTCGGAATTCGGGAAACTTGGCGAACTCCTCCGCCCGGCCCTTGCGCACCGCCTCGGCCAGTTCCTCGCCGAAGTCGCAGAAGAAGGGGAAGGGTTTGGCCGACGCCCACTCTTCGCCCATGAACAGCATGGGGATGCCGGGGCCCAGCAGATAGAGAATGGTGGCCGCCCGTACCGCTTCTGTCTTGGCGATATGGGAGATTCGCTCGCCGAAGGCGCGGTTGCCGATCTGGTCATGGTTCTGGATGAAGGTGACGAAGGCGGTCGGCGGCAGATGCGCCGACGGCTCCCCGCGCAGTTCGCCGTCACGGTAGGCAGACGGGTCGCCCTGGAAGGCGAAGCCCTCCGCCAGCGCCCGGCCCCATTTGGCCGGGTCATGGGCGTAGTCGGTGTAATAGCCGCCGTCCTCGCCGGTCGCCGCACTGTGCAGGCAGTGGTGCAGGTCGTCGTTCCATTGGGCCGAGTGCCAGCGCGGGTCGCCCTCGCGGTGGCGGGTCAGGAAGCGTGCCTGGTTGGCGTCGTTCTCCAGCACCAGATGGACATGGCGCTGGTTCTGGAAATGGCTGTGCACCCGCTCCGCCAGCTCTTCCAGGACATGGCGGTCGCTGTCGTCGATGATGGCATGGACGGCGTCCAGCCGCAGACCGTCGAGGTGGAACTCCTCCAGCCAATAGAGCGCGTTGTGAACGAAGAAGTCGCGCACCGGACCGCTGCGGTCGCCGTCGACGTTGATCGCCGCCCCCCAGGGAGTCTTGTGGCGGTCGGTGAAGAAGCTGTTGGCGAAGGCATGGAGGTAATTCCCCTCCGGTCCGAAATGGTTGTAGACGACATCGAGGAAGACCATCAGCCCGCGGGCGTGCGCCTCCTGCACCAGGACCTTCAGATCCTCCGGCCGGCCATAGGCGCTGTCGGGGGCGAAGGGCAGCACGCCGTCATAGCCCCAGTTCCGGGAACCGGGGAAATCAGCCACCGGCATCAGTTCGATCGCGGTGATACCCAGCTCGACCAGATCGTTCAGCCGCTCGATGGCGGACAGGAAGGTGCCGCCGGGCGTGAAGGTGCCGACATGCAGTTCGTACAGCACCGTCTCGTGCCAGGGGCGCCCGGTCCAGGCGGCGTCGGTCCAGGCATGGACGCCGGGGTCGATCACCTCGGACAGGCCATGGACGTCGTCCGGCTGGAAGCGGGAGGCCGGATCCGGCACCGCCAGCCCGTCCGGCAGGACGAAGCGGTAGCGGCTGCCGGCCTGCGCCCGCGCGGTGGTCAGGCTGAACCAGCCATCGCCCTGGTCCTCCATCGCCACCGGCTGTCCGCCGTCGTCGAGCGACAGCAGGACCGAAGAGACGGACGGTGCCCAGATCGAAAAGCGGACGGAGCCGTCGGCCTGCACCTCCGCCCCGAAGGGCATGGAGTGGCTGCGGCGGCGTTCGTCCACCGGGGCGATGCGGTCGCGGCTGGCGATCTCCGGCCCGGCATCGGCGCGGATGATGGCGGTGACGCCGGCCAGCGGGATCGCCACCCAGCCCGGCCGGTTGGCAAGCTCGTAGCCGACCTCGTACAGCGCCTTCTCCAGCAGGAACAGTTTCAACAGGGCCGGCGCCGCCTGGGCATCGCGCGGAAAGCCGGGGCAATCGCCGATGGCGGTGCGGTAGCCGTCGAGGAAGGCGGCCGATGCCGCTCCCTCCCACCAGGAGAGCCACGCCGCGCGGGCATCGCGCGATGGCCCGTCGAGACCGGCGGGCATCGCGTCGCGCGCCATGGCGGCGGCATAGGCGATGGACCGCAGCATCCCGGCGACATCGCGCAGGATGCAGTGCTTTGCCCGCCGTTCGGCCAGCGGGCGCATCGGCTCGCCTTCGAAATCGACGATCTGCACGTCGCCGCGCGATACCAGCACTTGACCCAGGTGATAGTCGCCGTGCAACCGCATGGCGCTGAGATCCGCGGTCGCCGGGACAAGCGCGTCGATCTGCGCCATCACCGCCGCCTCGCTGGCGGCAAGTGCGTTCGCCTGTGCGGAAATCGCCGGGTCCAGCGCCGGACCAGCGGCTCGCAGCCGTTCCAGCACGCGCTTGGCCAGGGTGCGTACGCCGCCCGCCCACTCCGTCAGCCGCTCGGCCGTCGCCGGCTCCGGCGTGAAGGCGTCGCCGCCGCCGGGGGTGGCGAGCGCCCGGTGCAGTTCCGCCGTCCGCTGCCCCAGCAGGCGCAGGAAGGCGACGCTGCCGCCATCGCCGGCCTTGGCCGCGTCGCTGTCCTCGAAACGGGCGACACGGTCGTTCAAATAGCCGGTGACATGCCCCCAGGCGTCCTTCGCCTCCGGCACCAGTTCCTGCATGACGCACAGCGTGGTGGAGCCGGAGCTGTTGGCCCGCTCCACCCATCCCAGCAGGGCCGGCGTGTTGGGGAACTGCGCCACCTCGGTCAGGAAGCGGCTGACCTCCAGTTCGGGATGGGTGCCGGGTTCCAGCTTGCGCAGTCCCTTCAGGATGGCGGCATCGCCGACGCGGATGGAGGTGTTGGATTGCTCCGCCGTCATCCGGTGCAGCGGGGCGTCGGCGCTCAGGCGCGCCGCCATCGCCTCGCAGGCACGGGTGTGCCCGGCGGTCAGGCCGGCCGACAGCGCCGTTTCGCTCGGCTCCCGGCCATGTTTCAGGATAGCGCTGAGCAACGCACGCACCACGCCGTCATCGGCATAGCCGTCGCGCAGGCGTCCGGGAACCGGCAGTTCCTTCGACCCCGCGATGACAGACGCATCCTCGCCGGTGCCGCGGTCGAGGATCAGGGGAAGCTGGTAAAGCTGCGGCTCCCGTCCGGGCGGCTCGACCCGCAGCAGGCAGAGCTGGGCCTGCGCCCCGCCGGCCAGCGGCAGCGGCAGGGCATCGACAATGCGCACGACCGGTCGGCCGGCGTCCTTCGCCGCATACCAGCGGCGGGTCAGCAGATGGTCGGGCAGCAGATCGTCCTGGAGACGGGACAGGATCTCGCTCTCCAGCGGGTTCGCCAGAATGTTCGGCTGGGCATGAGGCTGCGGCGCAGTGGGCACGAGGGCTCCTCCCCTGTTGAGCGCTGGGTGGCACGTCGCTCAAACAGCACGGAGGGAAGGAGTTCCCGCACCCGCGAAGCCGTTTCCACGAACGACCGCGCCCTTCTCCCAAAAGAGTGGTCAGACGGTACGCGGATGGTGCGGCAGATGGGCAAGGCGGCCGATCCGCTCGGCCACTTGCAGGGCCTCGACGACGTCGTCCAACCGTCCGTCGCGCATCAGGTTGTGCGCATGGGTGTTCAGCGCGGCGACGACGGCCCGTTCATCGGACACCCCGCGGGCCGGCTGCCCGTCGGGGTCGAGCACGGTGGCGCCCAACGCCGCCATGGCCTCCGCGGTCAGGTTCACGGCCTCCGACAGGGCCTCTTCGTCGTCGTCCGCGGCGGTCAGGATCGGTTCCAGAAGCTCCGCAAGGAGACGGGGGGTCATGGTGCTAATCCTCGGTGACATTCTCAGGCCGTCCCCTTCGACGTCGGTGCTGCACGGTCTATCGGTACAACAGCCGGAACGAAGGAAAGGTCCGTCCCGCCGCGCCACCCGCGGCCCTGGCCGAACGGGTGGAGACGGCACATGGGAACCACGGGAACCGCAGGCAAGCTTGAGCGTCCGTCAACTGCCTTGATGGGGGAGTTGCAGGACGGCCGGCCACCCCGTCAGCCAGTTATTTCGTTAGATGGAAGATACCGAGAACCAGTTGGCCGAGACCTGCCACTGCTTCACATTGTCGAGCGAAAGCGTGAAGACGTTGCTGTCGCCAGTCACCGAAAGTCCGAATTCGCTGGTGGCGAAGCTGGCCACCACGCCCTTTCCATCGCCACGGTCAAGGAAACGCGCCATGATGTCGGAAAGGCTGAGCGCGCTGTGGCGGAAGCTCAGCACATCGACGCCCGGCTGGAAATCCGTGACCGTCGTCACCGACGTGCCCGACCACAGAACGTAGGAATTGCCGCCGGGCCCCGGATAGGAGGTCCAGGCCTTCGGATCCTGCCAGAGCTGGTTCGGCGGCGAGCCGAGATCGACGAGGAAAGTATCGGCGCCATTGCCGCTGGTGAGGCGGTCGTTGCCAGTCCAGGCCACCAGCGTGTCGTCGCCATCGCCACCAATCAGCGTATCGTTGCCCGACGCCAGCCATGTGTAGAAGCGCGCGTCGTTGTACCCAACCGCCAGCAGATAATCGTTGCCGGCGCTCCCTTCCACGACCGCTCCGCCGCTGCCGCCATTCAGCGTGTCATTGCCGGCACCGCCCAGAAGGCAGATCTGGGTGTTGGTGCTGCCGGCACCGATCCAGTCGTCACCGGCACTCCCGGCGATGGTCGGAACCGATGGATTGTTGATCGGATTGACGAACACCCGCATCCGTTCGACATTGGCCGGCATGGAATAGTTGAAGTAGCCGCTGATGCTGTCCTCGATCAGGACAAGCTCGTCGGTCCCGGCATCCGTCCCTTCGGTTACCAGCACGCCGGACGAATGAACGTAGTAGGTGTCGTCGCCACTTCCGCCGTTCAGCGTGTCGTTCTGCGCGCCGTACAGCGTATCATTGCCGGTTTCGCCGAACAGCTGGTCGCTATAGTCACTGTAACCGCTGTAGGCGCCGACCATCGTGCTGGTAGAGATGGTGTATCCGTCGATGCCATCCAGTATGTCGTCGCCGGCCCCGCCGTTCAGGATCCGCACATGGCCGGGCGCACCGTCGAAGGCGATCCAATGGTCGTTGCCGGCCAGTGCCGCCATGTCGTTCGGCATACGGCCTTCCCGCTTGCCGAAGACGTCGTAGTGGGTGCGGGCGGACATCCAGCCGGCATTGACCGCATCGCGGACATCCGGATAGGCCTGGAGATACCACGCTTCATCGAAACTGCCCGACAGGGCAGGGGGAAGCGGCGGTGTGGGCTTGGCGTAGAAGGCGATCCCTTCGTAACGATAGCTTGGAAGGCTTGCGATCAACCCGTCCCGCTCATCCTCCGACGCGGTGAAGAAATGGCTGCCGGTCGCCGTGTCGAGGAAGCGATAGACGGGCTGGGAGAACTGATAATCCGGCGTCGCGGCGACAAGGAATGCCTGCGAATCCTCCAGCCGGTAGTTGTCCGACATGTTCTGGAGGATGTAGTCCCGTTCGGTGACACTGGCGGTGTAGAAATGCTCCCCGGTGTCCAGACGTAGAAAACGGGCAACCGACACCGGGTTGCTGGCGCCGCCCCCGTCAAGGAAGGCGACGCCTTCATAAGCCATATCGCCGCTGCCGGCCCCGCTGCTGGCGATGATGCCATCCCGTTCGGCCGTGCTCTCGGTTAGAAAATGCTCTCCCGTCCTGCGGTTGAAGAAACGGAAGACCCTGGAAGATACAACGCCCATCTCAATGGCCGCAATATGGTTAATCAACCGCAAGTAGGCTAGGCCAATAACCCTTCAAGAGCAAGGCCCATTCGTTTCGCGGCACCGGCAGAAAATTACCCGGCTCACTCCGCCGGAATGGGCGTGTTGAGCGAACGTTCGACGAACTGGTAGACGACCACATCCGGCTTGTGCGCTTCGATCAGCGGCTTGTCGAAGCGCAGCCCCTTGTGCTCGGTGATCACCGCCTCGCGGAAGCTTTCGGCGATGTATGGGATCATGGAGATGGTGAAAGAGTCGCGGAACCACACCACGCTCGGCGCCGTTGGCCGGTCGGCGTGCAGAATGGTCTGGACGACGCCGTTCGGCATCGAGGTGTCGGCGCTGCGGAGCCTGGGCGGTCCCGCAAGGTCGTAACGGACCTCCTCCTCCTGATAGACCGCTGCCAGTCCCAGCATGCGGGCGAGATCGAGGTCGGCGCCCTTGCGCATGGCGTGGGTCAGCTTCATGTCGGCCGGGGTCAGCGGCGTGAACTCCGGACGGACCATCTTGATCCACTCCATGATCCGCTGATAGCCGATGGTGAAGGCAGCCTCGACCGTCCAGTGCGTGTCGGCCTGGAAATAGACCTTCATATCCTTTTTGGCGGCAATGAGGTCTGCGGTCATGTCCTTGAACACCAGCGGCGAGTGCCTCTCCGCCAGTCGCCGGGTGATCTGGTCCATCCGGCTTTCCGGGTTCACCTGGGTGGCCCAGGCCGGCAGATCCTCAAGGTAGACGCGCTCCTTGTTGGGAATGGCGACCGTCAGCATGGGGATGCCGCGCTTCGCCAGCCAGGCCTGCCGCCGCTCCATGACGTCGATCCAGCGGTCCAACTCTTCCGGCGTGAACCGGTCGATGCCGCGTGTCTGCTCAAGCGCATGTTCGCCGGTGTAGAACAGCCAGCCCTTCCGGCCGAGCACGACCAGCGGCGAGGTGCTCTGGCCGAAAAGCTTGACCCGGATCAGGTTGTTGGCGAGCACAAGATCGTTGCGGAAGCCGAAATGGTCCTTCAGCCATGCCTCGAAACGCTGCGGCAGGACGGAAAATTCCTCCACATTGCCGGGGAGGCCGGGCAGTGCGTTCGGCGCCCGCATCTCGGTCGCCGTCACCCCCGTTCCCACGGACATGATCTGGCCGACCATCGGCAGCAGCAGCAGCACCAGGAAAAGCCCGATGCACAGCTTCTGCAAAAGCGTGCTGTGCACGATCCCGAGAGTCATCGCTCGCATGGTCAGAACCGGAAGTAGATGAACGGGTTGTAGGTGCCGGCGGCGAGGCTCATGACGGCCAGCGCGAACATGCCGAGCAGACCGGCGAGGTACAGCGCCTCGCCCGTGCCGACCAGGATGCGCCCGCGGGCAGCACTCCGCACCGTGCCCAGCCCGCCCCGCACCAGCCGGCCGAGCACCGGTGTCGCTGCGACCATGCCGATCGCCAGCGCGGTGGCGACTTCCGGCGTCAGGAACTGGAGGACGTGCGGGGCCAGCGGACTCGGCTGGCCGGCCCCGGCCATGGCCTTCAGGAAGGTCCAGGCATGTCCCAGCGTGTCGGCGCGGAAGAACACCCAGCCGACCATCACCACCAGAAGCGTGTAGAGGTGGCGGGCCATCGGCACCGACCGGTCGAGTAGCCGCGAGATGCCCAGCCGCTCGAACACCAGGAAGGCGCCGTGCCACAGCCCCCAGACCACGAAGGTCCAGTTGGCGCCATGCCAGAGGCCGCACAGCAGGAAGACGATCAGCAGGTTCCGGTAGGTGGCCAACGGACCGGCGCGGTTGCCGCCCAGCGGGATGTAGAGATAGTCGCGGAACCACATCGACAGCGAGATGTGCCAGCGGCGCCAGAACTCGGTGATCGACTGCGCGATGTAGGGATAGTTGAAGTTCAGCGGGAAGTGGAAGCCGATCATCAGCCCCAGCCCGATCGCCATGGTCGAATAGCCGCAGAAATCGAAGAAGATTTGCAGCGTGTAGCAGGCGATGCCCAGCCAGGCGACCGGCAGGCTCAGCCCCGTCGGGTCGATCGCGAAAATCTGGTCGGCCGCCACCGCCACCGTATTGGCGATCAGCACCTTCTGCGCGAGGCCAATGACGAAGATCTGGATACCCTCGGCGAACAGACCGGCATTGACCCGGCGGTTGTGGATCTCGTCCCGGATGTCGTGGAAGCGGATGATCGGCCCGGCCACGAGCTGAGGGAACATGGTGATGTAGACGGCGACGTAGATCAGGCTGCGCTCCACCGGAACCTGCCGGCGGTAGACATCGATCAGGTAAGACAGCGCGTGGAAGGTGAAGAAGGAGATGCCGAGCGGCAGATGCACCTGCGGCGGCCCGGACAGCAGGTTCGGCGCCAGCGCGACAGCCATTTCATAAAAGAAACCCAGATACTTGAAATAGATGAGGATGCCCAGGTTGGCGACGACGCCGGTCCCCAGGGCAAGCTTCCGCCCCCGTCCCTCCTGCCCGGCGATCCATAGGCCGAAGCCGTAGTTGACGAGGATCGACAGCAGCATGACGTAGGTGTAGATCACCTCGCCATATGCATAAAAAACCAAGCTAAACAGAAGAAGCGTTGCGTGCTTGAACGGCAGTGCATAATAACAAAAAAGGAATATCGGCAAAAAATAGAAAATGAATACAATAGAGCTGAAAACCATATTTCACCAAAATTTCAGATTCACTGCACGGTTCGGGTTACGCCGCGTCAGGCCAGCAGGAATGCCGTTCCAGAACGACAGGAACGCGAAACCCTGATCGGGTCGATACCCAGACCCTTCCGAGAAATTCGCCCCTCGACAGCGGCGAGCCTGGAACAGATCCTCAGCCCCGCCCGACCGTGCCGGCGGTGAAAAAATGCTCACCCGCCATGCGGTTGAAGAGGCGAAAGGTTCTGGGAAATAGATGGTCTTGCGCCATAGCCGTAGCCGCGGGAATGTGGGTCAACTACAGGTGGTTTAGCGCAATATCATTCCAATGACAACTCTCATTCGTTACCCACTATGAGGTATGAAATGTCGTACCGCTTTCAATCCAGGAAGTCGTCGCGGCTCAGCCCATAACGCTTCAGCTTGTCGTAGAAGGTCTTGCGCGGGATGTTCAGCGCTTCGATGGCGGCCTTTACGCTGCCGCGATGGCGCGCGAGTTCGGACTGGATCAGCCCCTTCTCATAGAGATCGACCTGCTCGGCCAACGACAGCGCGGACGGTGCTGACGCCGGAGCCACATCCTCCAGACCCAGCACGAAGCGGTCGGCGGCGTTGCGCAGTTCGCGGACATTGCCCGGCCAGTCCTGACCCATCAGCCGCTGCATCTGCTCGCGGCCCGGCGCGCGCGGCTCGCGGTTGTAGCGGGCGGCGGCCTGGGCGACGAAATGCTGGAACAGCAGCGGGATGTCGTCCCGGCGCTCGCGCAGCGGCGGGATGGTCAGCACCACCACATTCAGCCGGTAATAGAGGTCGGCGCGGAACTTCCCGGCATCGGCCGCCTGCCGCAGATCGGACTTGGTGGCGGCGACGACGCGGAGGTCGACCGGCACCTGCTCGTTCGATCCCAGCGGCTCGACCAGCCGTTCCTGGATCACCCGCAGCATCTTGACCTGCAAGGCCAGCGGCATGCTTTCGATCTCGTCCAGGAACAGGGTGCCGCCGCCGGCATGCTCGATCCGGCCGACCCGGCGCTTTCCCGCCCCGGTGAAGGCGCCGGCCTCGTGCCCGAACAGCTCGCTTTCGAAGATCGATTCCGGCATGGCGCCGCAGTTCAGCGCGACGAACGGATTCTTGCGCCGGCCGCTGGCAAGGTGCAGGGCACGGGCCACCATTTCCTTGCCGGTGCCGGTCTCGCCGAACACCAGCACGTCGGCGTCGGTATCGGCGACCGCGGCGATGGTGGCGCGCAGCCGCTCGATGCCCGGCGTGCGGCCGACGATCGTCTCCGCCGGGTCGGCCCCGCCGGCCAGCTGCGCCCTCAGCCGGCGGTTCTCCATCACCAGCCGGCGCTTCTCCACCGCGCGCCGCGCCACTTCGGTCAGCCGGTCGGACGGGAAGGGCTTTTCCAGGAAGTCGTAGGCGCCGTTGCGCATCGCCTCCACCGCCATCGGCACGTCGCCATGGCCGGTGATCAGGATGACGGGCAGGTCGGGGTCGATCTCCTGCACCCGGGCCAGCAGGGCCAGACCGTCCATCTGGGGCATGCGGACGTCGGTGACGAGGCAGCCCGGCCAGTCGCGCCCGAGATGACGCAAAGCCCGTTCCGCCCCGTCGCAGGCCGTCACCTCGAACCCCGCCAGTTCCAGCGCCTGCTGCCCGGCCAGCCGTACCGCGCGCTCGTCGTCGACGAAAATCACGCTGCCGGCGGCCTCTGGAATGGTCGGGCTCATGCGCTCTGCTCCGTGGTGGTGAGCCGCAGGGTGAAGACGGCGCCATGGCCGGGTTCACCGTTGCGGTTGGCGGCGGTCAGGCTGCCGCCAAAATCCTCGACGATGCCGTGGCTGATCGACAGCCCCAGTCCCAACCCTTCACCCGCTTCCTTGGTGGTGAAGAAGGGGACGAACAGGCGGGGCAAGTCAGCCTCGGCGATGCCGCTGCCGGTGTCGGCGACGCTCAGCAGAGCCTCGCCCTCCGCCGCGACCAGCCCGATGCGCAGGCGGCGCACCGGACAGCCGCGCATGGCGTCGGCGGCATTGCCGATCAAATTGACCAGCACCTGCTGCAACCGCACATCCTCCGCCACCACCCGGACCGGCTGGTCGGGCAGATCGACCTCCACGACGATGTCGTCGCGCCGCAGCTTGGATTCCAGTAGCGCCAGCGCCTGGCCCACGGCGCCCTGCACCGACACCGGCCCCAGCGTGCCGGAGGCGCGGCGGGCGAAGCCTTTCAACTGGCGGGTGATCGCGGCCATGCGGTCGGTCAGCTCGGCGATCTCCGCCAGGTTGTCGCGCACCGACTCCAGCCGCCCGCGCTCCAGCAGCACCACTGCATTGTCGGCGAAGCTGCGCATGGCGGCGAGCGGCTGGTTGATCTCATGGGCGATGCCGGCCGACATCTGGCCCAGCGCCGCCAACTTCGCCGCCTGGGTCAATTCGTTCTCCGCCGCGCGCAGATCAGCGGTGGCGGCGGCGACCCGGCGTTCCAGCTCCGCCCGCGATTCCTCCTGCAAGGCGATCCGCTCCACCAGCGCCACCCGGCGCAGCGCCACCGCATAGGCAGTAAGAGCCGCCATCGCCACTGCGGCGGCGGCCAGCAGTCCGGCGACCCAGGCGCGGGCGGTCACCGGATCCAGGCTGGTGAGGCTGTGCAGGGTCCAATCGCCGCCGGGCATGGCGACGGAGGTCAGCAGATAGCGCTTCTGCCCGTCCTTCTCCTCCAGTGCGATACGGTCGGCGGCGCCGCCGAAGGCCCAGGGCAGCACGTCCAGCCCCTCGCTGGTACCTTCCGGGGTGATGGGCAGGCTGATCGGCAGGCGGCGGGGCAGGGCGTGGTAGCGCCAGGAGGGCATGTTGGTGATGAACACCACCCCGTCGCGGTCGGTCACCAGCAGCTTCTCCTGCCCCGGCCTCCAGGCGGCTTCCAGCCGGTCGAAGCCCAGTTTCAGGACCACCGCCCCCACTGTGCGGTTTTCCGCCACCACCCGGTTCGCGGTGTAGAAGCCCGGTACCAGCGAGGTGGTGCCGAGCGCGAAATGATGCCCTTCGCCCTGATCCATCGCCATGCGGAAATAGGGCCGGTAGGAGAAATTCTCGCCGACGAAGCTGTCCGGGCTGCTCCAGTTGCTGGCCGCCACCGTCGTCCCTTTGGCATCCATCACATAGAGCGCCAGCGCATCCAGCGCGCGGGCGATGTCCTGAAGCTTGCGGTTCAGCCGGTCGACCGCAGCCGGCGTCGGGTTGGCCAGCAGCGCGCGCACTTCCTCATCTTGCGCCAGAGCCAAGGGAACGGCGGCGTGCCGCTCCAGCTCCGCCCGCAGATTGGCGTTGTAGAGCGCCAACTGCGCCCGCGCACTCTCCCGCAGATCCTCCTGCGCCAGCGACGATCCCCACCCCGCCGCAAGCGCCGCCGCCATCGGGACACCCAGCAGCAGGGCGGCGAAGAGCAGCCGGCGCGGCCGTTCCAACGCGCGCGCCACCAGCTGCGTCGCCGGCGAGAGCGTCACGGACGGGGAGGGAAGGCCGGCTGAATCTGTCGTCCGCTCGGTCGGATGGATAAGCAACGTCGCCCCCGGCCATGCTGCGCCGCAACAATGATGCCGTAGCGCTGTGAAGTGTGCGGATTTTCGCACATCGCCGGACCCTGTGTCGTGCGGATTCTCGCCCACGCCGATTTGGCAAATGCTTGATGTTGCTGGATTCAGCAATTGGCCCACCGCTTGCTTTCATAGGCAATAGTTGGGGCCGCCCGCCCAGCCGGTCGCAGATGCCGGACGCAAGAACGGGCACCCCGCCAGGAACGCCGTTCTGAGGAACGCCACGAGGAGAGTGACATGAGCGCAGACGCGACCACCGTCCGGTCGGGCACGGTGAAGAAGCCCTTCTACACCAACCTGACCTTCCAGGTTCTGACCGCCATCAGCTTCGGCATCCTGCTGGGGCACTTCTACCCGTCGCTCGCGGTGGAGATGAAGCCGCTGGGCGACCTGTTCATCAAGATGGTCAAGATGGTCATCGGTCCGATCGTCTTCCTGACGGTGGTGACCGGCATCTCCTCGATCGGCAACCTGAAGAAGGTCGGCAAGGTCGGCGGCAAGGCCCTGCTGTATTTCGAGGTGGTGACCACCTTCGCCCTCGGCATCGGCCTGCTGGTCGTCAACTTGGTCCGTCCCGGCGCCGGCATGAACATTGTCCCCGGCCAGTTGAAGGCCGACGCGGTGCAGAAATATGCTACCAGCGCCAAGGAGCACGGCTTCATCGACTTCGTCGTCGGCATCGTGCCGGACAACGTCGTCGGCGCCTTCGTCCAGGGCGACATGCTGCAGATCCTGTTCTTCGCGGTGGTGTTCGGCGTCGCGCTGTCGGCCATGGGCCAGAAGGGCAAGGTCGTCGAGGACATCTTCGACAAGATCAGCCACGCGCTGTTCGGCGTCATCGGCATCCTGATGCGCGTCGCCCCGGTCGGTGCCTTCGGCGCCATGTCCTTCACCATCGGCAAGTATGGCATCTCGTCGCTGACGGCACTGGGTCAGCTGATGGCGTCGGTCTACCTCACGATGGCGATCTTCATCTTCGTCGTGCTGGGCGGCATCGCCAAGGCCTATGGCTTCAGCATCTGGAACTTCGTCCGCTACATCCGCCAGGAACTGCTGATCGTCCTCGGCACCTCCTCCTCCGAATCCGTGCTGCCGCGGATGATGGAGAAGATGCAGAAGTTCGGCTGCTCCAAGCATGTCGTCGGTCTCGTCATCCCGACCGGCTACTCCTTCAACCTCGACGGCACCTCGATCTACCTGTCGATGGCCGCGATCTTCATCGCCCAGGCCTTCAACGTCGACCTGACGATCTGGCAGCAGCTCTACATCCTGGTCATCCTGATGCTGACCTCCAAAGGTGCGGCGGCGGTCACCGGCGGCGGCTTCGTGACGCTGGCCGCCACCCTGTCGGCCACCGGCGTCCTGCCGATCGAAGGTCTGGCCCTGCTGCTTGGCGTCGACCGCTTCATGTCGGAAGCCCGGGCGCTGACCAACCTGATCGGCAACGGCGTCGCCACCGTCGTCGTCGCCAAGATGGAAGGCGAGTTCGACGAGAGCAAGGCGGTCGCCGAATACCAGGAGCACTTCAAGGAGCCGGCTCTGGCCCGGCTCTGAGCATCCGCAAAAGACAAGAGCTCCAAGCGTGACAGCGCCGGTTTTGGAAAATCCAAAGATGATCCATCCGGCCTTCATGGGGATGTTGTAAGATCAGGGGGGACGCTTCGATTTGGTTCGGATCGTCCCCTTCTCATTGTTCCGGGATGGTTGGCGCAACAGCCCGAATGGGCTATAACCGCCATCCAGGTGAAGTGAACGCAAAGAATTAACTTAAATCTCGTTAACCGGAGGAAGAGACCCGATGTCCGGCGATTTTGAAGCGATGGCGCTTGAGTATCACCGCAACCCGCGGCCCGGTAAGCTGGCGATCGTCGCGACCAAGCCCATGGCCAACCAGCGCGATCTGGCGCTGGCTTATTCGCCGGGCGTGGCCCATGCCTGCACCGCAATCGCCGAGGATCCCTCGAAGGCGGCGGAACTGACGGCGCGCGCCAATCTGGTCGCGGTGGTCACCAACGGCACCGCCGTGCTGGGGCTGGGCAACATCGGGCCGATGGCCGCCAAGCCGGTGATGGAAGGCAAGGCCGTCCTCTTCAAGAAGTTCGCCGGCATCGACTGCTTCGACATCGAGCTGAACGAGCTGGATGTCGATGGTCTGGTCGACACCATCGTCCGGCTGGAGCCGACCTTCGGCGCCATCAACCTGGAAGACATCGCCGCCCCCGCCTGTTTCGAGATCGAGCGCCGCTGCCGCGAGCGCATGAAGATCCCGGTGTTCCACGACGACCAGCACGGCACCGCCATCGTGGTGGGTGCGGCCGTGCTGAACGGTCTGGCGCTGGTCGGCAAGGACATCTCCAAGGTCAAGGTTGTCTCCACCGGCGGTGGTGCCGCCGGCATCGCCTGCCTGGACCTGATGCTGTCGCTCGGCGTCCGGCGCGAGAACGTCTGGCTGGTCGACCGCATCGGCGTGGTCCACAAGGGCCGCAACGAGGAGATGAACGAATACAAGGACGCCTACGCGCACGACACCGAAGCGCGCACGCTGTCCGACGTCATCGACGGTGCCGACATCTTCCTCGGCCTGTCGGGCGCCAAGGTGCTGAAGCCGGAACTGCTGGCCCGCATGGCCGACAAGCCGCTGATCCTGGCGCTCGCCAACCCGGAGCCGGAGATCATGCCGGATCTGGCCCGCGAAGCCCGTCCGGACGCCATCATCGCCACCGGCCGGTCCGACTTCCCCAACCAGGTCAACAACGTCCTGTGCTTCCCCTTCATCTTCCGCGGTGCGCTGGATGTCGGCGCCACCACGGTGAATGAGGAGATGAAGATCGCGGCGACCCACGCCATGGCCAACCTCGCCCGCGCCGAACCGTCGGACGTGGTGGCGGCGGCCTATGTCGGTGAATCGCTGCGCTTCGGCCCGGACTACATCCTGCCCAAGCCCTTCGACCCGCGCCTGATCGTCGAGGTGTCGTCGGCCGTCGCCAGGGCCGCCATGGAATCCGGCGTCGCCACCCGGCCGATCGCCGATTTCCGCGCCTATCAGGACCAGCTCAACCAGTATGTCATCCGCTCCGGCCTGTTCATGAAGCCGGTCATCACCAAGGCGAAGACCGCGCCCAAGCGCGTCGTCTATGCCGAGGGAGAGGACCCGCGCGTGATCCGCTGCGCCCAGGTGGTGGTCGATGACGGCATCGCGCATCCGGTGCTGATCGGCCGCCGCGAGGTGATCGAGCGGGTGATCGGCGAGATGGGCCTGCGCCTGAAGATCGGCCAGGACGTCGAGGTCATCGAGATCATCCGCGACCCGCGCTATCACAACTTCACCGAGCATTACCGCAAGCTGATGGGCCGCCGCGGCGTTTCTCCGAGCCATGCCGCCAACGTGGTCCGCACCCAGCCGACCGTCTTCGGTGCGCTGATGGTCCGCCGCGGCGAGGCCGACGCGCTGGTCTGCGGCACCACCGGCCGCTTCAACGAGCATTGGGCGCACATCTGCGGCCTGATCGGCCTGCGCGACGGCGTGAAGGTCGCCGCGACGATGAACGCGCTGATCTCGCAGAAGGGCGTCCACTTCATCACCGATACCTACGTCAACCCCGACCCGACCGCCGAACAGGTGGCCGAGATCGCCCGGCTGGCGGCGGACGAGGTGAAGCGCTTCGGCATCGAGCCGAAGGTGGCCCTGCTGTCGCATTCCAACTTCGGCAGCGCCGACACCCCGTCGGCCCGCAAGATGCGTGCGGCGGTGGAACTGGCATCCGAACAGATGCCGGACGTCGAGATCGACGGCGAGATGCACGCCGACGCCGCTCTCGCCCCGGCGCTGCGCAAGGAGCTGCTGCCCGACAGCCGCCTGAAGGGCGAGGCGAACCTGCTGGTGATGCCGACGCTGGACGCCGCCAACATCGCCTTCAACATGATGAAGATCCTGGGCGAAGCGCAGAATGTCGGGCCGATCCTGCTGGGCGTCCAGCGGCCGGTCCACATCGTCACCCCGTCGGTCACCACCCGCGGTCTGGTCAACATGACTGCCGTCGCCGTGGTCGACGCCCAACTCGCCGACCCGGTCAACGCCGCCCCGACCCCGCCGGTCGGCGTGGGGGCGTAAAGCAGGCAGGACAGGGGCGTGGCAAGGGGGCGCGGTGGTCGCCGCGCCCCATTTCCCCGCATCCAATTCGTGCTATCCCTTACCCGTAGCCAACAGGGACGGCACGGGGCATGAGTAGTCAGCGCAAATCCGGTACCTCCGCTGCCGCCACCGCCGCGGCGCTGGTCGGGCAGGCCGTGGCACTGCACCAGTCCGGCCAGTTGGGCGAGGCCGAAGCGCTCTACCGTCAGGCGCTCGCCGCCCAGCCGCGCCAGCCGGACGCCCTGCATCTTCTCGGCATGATCGCCTGCCAGACCGGCCGCCTCAAAGAGGCCGCCGACCTGATCGGGCAGGCGGTGGCGGCAAAGCGGGATGTTCCCGATTACCACGCCAACCTTGCTTACACCCTCCAGGCTCTTGGCCGCTCCGCCGAGGCCGAACGCGCGGCCCGCAACGCCCTTCGCCTGCGCCGCCCTTTCCCGGAAGCCGCCAACACCCTGGGCAACGCGCTGAACGCGCAAGGAAAGGCAGCGGAGGCCGCCGACGCCTATCGCGCCGCCCTGCGCGCCCGCCCGGACTATGCGGAGGCGGAAGGCAACCTCGGCATCGTCCTGCGCAGCCTCGGCCACTCGGCTGAGGCGGAGCCGCTGCTGCGCCACGCCCTGTCCGCCAACCCGGCCCTGACGGAGGCACATGCTGCCCTTGGCCTCGCCCTGCTCGATCTGGGACGAGCCGACGAGGGGGAGGCGGCCTTGCGTGCTGCGCTGGCGCGCCGGCCGGACCATGCCGTGGCGGTGCTCGCCCTGGCTGGATCGCTGCAACGCCGCTGCGGCGACGCGGGGCCGGCTTACCGCCGCTATCTGACGCTGGTACCGGCGGATGCCGAGGGCTGGAACGCCCACGGCCTCGCCCTCCAGGCCTCCGACCAGATCGCGCCCGCCGCCGATGCCTTTGCCCGCGCCCTGCGGCTCGACCCGAAAATGGCGGAGGCGATGACCAATCTCGGCACCATCCACCGCTTGCAGGGACAAGCCATGGCGTCCGCCGACCTGCAACGCCGTGCGCTGGATTTGCGTCCCGGCTATGCCGCCGCCCACACCAATCTGGCGCTCGCCCTTCAGGATCTGGGCGATGAAGCCGGTGCCGAGCAGGAGTTCACCCGCGCTCTCGATGGCGATCCGGTACAGGCACTCGCCCGCTTCAACCGCGCCATCCTGCGCCTGCGGCAGGGCCGGCTGACAGAGGGGTGGGAGGATTACACGGTCCGCTTCGACTCCGGCCGCCTGAAACCGAGACGCCCCTTCAACATCCCGGAATGGGAGGGCGGTCACCTAGCCGGACGCCGTCTGCTGCTGTGGGCCGAACAGGGGCTGGGGGACGAACTGATGTTCGGCGCCCTGCTGCCCGAAGCCCTGGCCCGCTTTCCCGGCGCCATCGTCGAGTGCGAACCCCGGCTGGTCCCGCTGTTCCAGCGTTCCTTCCCCGGCACCACGGTGCGGACACCGACCCGGCGGCCAACCGATGCCGACTGCCATCTGCCCTTCGGCTCCTTGCCGCGCCTGCTATGGAAGATCGCTCCGGTTCCACCGCCACCCGCCGGCTGGCTGAAGCCCGACCCGGAGCGGGTGGCGGCATGGCGGTCGCGATTGGACGCGCTCGGTCCCGGCCTGAGGGTCGGCATCGCCTGGACCAGCCAGCGCATCACCACCGAACGCCGGCAGTCCTACACCAAGCTGGAGGAGTGGGCGTCCTTGCTGCGCCTGCCCGGCCTGCATGCCGTCAGCCTGCAATATGACGGGCGTGAGGAGGAGATCGCAGCCATCGAAAGCCGCCTGGGCGTCCGCATCCACCGCTGGCACGACCTCGACCAGATCACCGATCTGGAGGGCACCGCGGCGTTGATGGCGAACCTGGATCTGGCGGTCACCGTCGCATCCTCCGCCGGAGAGATGGCGGCGGCACTGGGCACTCCCGTCTGGCGGCTGGGCCGGCGCGACTGGACCCAACTCGGCACCGCCGTGCGCCCCTGGTTCCCGTCCATGCGCTGCATTCATCCCGACGGAGGCGATGGGATCGGCGACGCCATTCCAAAGGTCTCTCAGATGCTTGGCCGACTTCTACAAGGTGATCTGTGAGCACTGTCGATTGGTTTGCCGAGGCACTCCGCCACCA
The DNA here is from genome assembly GCF_024170005.1 of Azospirillum lipoferum. Lineage (GTDB taxonomy): Bacteria > Pseudomonadota > Alphaproteobacteria > Azospirillales > Azospirillaceae > Azospirillum > Azospirillum lipoferum. The sequence goes on along the minus strand of NZ_JALJXJ010000018.1, from coordinate 58,123 downwards.
TCAGGCTGGCGCTCTCGATGCCGCGGAGCCCTTGTATCGACGTGTGCTTGAGGCTCAACCACGCCATGCCGACGCTCTGCATCTGCTTGGCGTTCTAAACCATCAACGCAATAATAACCTTCAAGCCATTGTTTTTATTGATAAAGCTATCGAGATGGCACCTGAGGTGGCGGATTATCACGCCAACCTCGGCATCGTTTTGCAACGGATGGAGCGGCTCGACGAAGCGGAAGCGGCGCAGCGCCGGGCGCTTGACCGCGATCCCACCCATGTCGGTGCCCACTTCAATCTCGGTCTCGTCCTGGCGGCTCTGGGACGACTGGCGGAGGCGGCCGACCATTATGCCGAGGCCGCCCGGCTGTCACCCGACTTGGCAGACGCCCATCTGAACCTTGGCGCTGTACTCCAGGACCTCGGCCGTGCGGAAGAGGCGTTGGCCGCCCATGCCCGCGCGGCGGAACTGCTGCCCGGTGACCCGCGTCCCTGGACCAACCGGGCGGTCAGCCTGCGCCAGCTCGGCCGTATGGCGGACGCGGCACACGCTCTGCACATGGCGGCGACGCTGGGCAACGGCACCGCCGATTCCGCAGCCTTGTCTGCCCTCGCCGCCGCGCTCCAGGCAGCCGGACGGACGGAAGAGGCTGCTGAGCGTTTCGCCGATGCTCTGCGTCTTGACCCGCATGATTCGTTCTCACTCAATGGTCTGGGGCTCTGTCTTAAAGCTCTTGGGCAACTGGATGATGCTGCCACATGCTTTGATGCGGCCACGGCCATCCAGCCCGGCCATGCCGATGCACTGGACAATCTCGGCAGTGTCCGCACTGCTCAGGGGCGCCATGCGGAGGCGGAAGCGCTGCATCGGTCCGCGATCGGTCACCGCCCCGACTTCGCCGGCGCCTGGAACAATCTGGGTAACGCCCGCCATGCCGCCGGCCGCACGGGCGATGCCTGGAGGGCGTGGCATGTGGCGCTGTCTCTGGATCCGGCCCTGCCGGAAACCCACACCAACCTGGGCAATGCCCTGCGCAGCGCCGAGCGATTTTCCGAGGCCGAACGATCACAGCGCCGCGCCATCCGCCTTGCTCCGCTGGAAGCGCCGGCCCGCAACAATCTGGGCCATCTGCGCCAGGGCCGGCACGATTATTCCGGTGCGGCCGACGGCTACCGCAGTGCCCTGGCGCTCGATCCCGCCTATGGCGAGGCGTGGAGCAATCTCGGCCTGGCCCGCCAGCGTCTGGGTGAAAGCGAGGGGGCGGAACGTTGCTATGACCGGGCGCTGTCTCTGCGGCCGGACCTGTCGCTGTCCCATTTCAACAAGGGCCTGCTGCGGCTGGAAGCCGGCGATCTCGATCGCGGCTGGCCCGGCTATGCGTGGCGCTTCGGGTCCGGACAGGTCGGGCAGGGGCGCCATCCCCGTGCCCAGCCGTGGCGTGGGGAGGATCTGACTGGCCGCCGGCTGATGATCTGGGGGGAGCAAGGGGTGGGCGACACCATCCTGTTCTCCGCCCTGTGTCCGGAACTGGCTGGACGCGCCGTCTCCACCATTCTGGAGGTTGATCGCCGTCTGGTGCCGCTGTTCGCCCGCTCCTTCCCCGCCCTGCGGGTGCGGGCGGAGGCATTGGACGGGCAGGGTCAGGAGGCGATGGCGATCCCCGACTATGACCGCCATGTGCCGATGGGCTCCTTGCCCCGGGTCCTACGCCGTCGGCTGGCCGATTTCCCAGCGCGCCAATCCTGGCTGGTACCCGATGCCGGGTTGGCGGAGCGGTGGCGTGACCGGCTGGCTGCGCTCTGCCCCGGCTTGCGCGTCGGCATTGGCTGGCGCAGCCAGATGATGACGGCGGAGCGTCGCGTCGCCTATCTGCCACTGGACGCCTGGGCGCCGCTGTTCGCACTGCCCGGCATCCGGTGGGTGGTGCTGCAATATGGCGAGGTGGAGGAAGAGGTCCGGCAGGCGGAGCGGCGCTTCGGCATCCGCCTGCATCGCTGGGACGACCTCGACCGCAAGGATGATTTCGACGGCATGGCCGCCCTGATCGCCGGGCTGGACCTCGTCATCTCGCCCGCCATGTCGGTCGGCGAACTCGCCGGCGCGCTGGGCACGCCGGTCTGGCGCTTCGGCACCCGCGACTGGACCCAGCTGGGGGCCGGTGTACGCCCCTGGTACCCGTCGATGCGCCTGTTCCAACCCCGCCCCGGCGAACCGCTGTCGACGACGATGGCCGATATGGCTCATGCGCTGAAATCCCTCTCCACCCCACGGATTCCCTCTCCCCCCGGGGAGAGGGAGATCCTCCCGAATGGGGAGAGACTGGCGGCGCAGGCCATCGCTCTGCACCGGCAAGGTCGTCTGTCGGAGGCCGAAATCCTCCACCGCAAAGCAGTAGCGTCGGCCCCAACACAGCCGGCGCCATGGACCAACGGCGGGCTGACCCTGCTCCGGCTTGGTCGGATCGAGGCCGCCATCCATTGGCACCGGCGGGCAGTGGCACTGACCCCGGCCTTTCCCGAAGCGTGGAGCAATCTTGGGGTCGCGCTCCAGGTGGAAAGTACCGTGGCGGAGGCCGCGAGGGCTCACCGCCGCGCCGTGCGGCTGCGTCCGACGCAGGCGGAAAGCTGGGGAAACCTCGCCGCGGCGCTGCTCACCGCCCACCGCTTCACCGAGGCGGAAACCGCCTGCTCCCGTGCGACAGCCCTGGCACCCGCCCTTGCCGGCGTTCTGACCACCGGCGGCGCGGTGCTGAAGGCGCAGGGGCGTTTCGCCGACGCTGCCCGCCGGTGCCGCCGGTCGCTCCGGATCGTCCCGATCTCCGCCAAGGGCTGGTCGAACCTCGGCATGGCGCTCGCGGGGCTCGGGCGCTGGGCCGACGCGCTGCACGCCCATCGGCGTGCCACGGCACTTGCGCCGGACCTGCCGGACGTGCTGGTCAACCACGGCCATACGCTGCTGATGCGGGGAGAGCGGGCGAGCGCCGCTCTCTTTGCTGAGCGTACGCTGAGACTGGCGCCCGGCCGGGCTGAGGCGCGGATGAACCGCGCCCTGCTGCGGCTGGCCGATGGCGACTTGAGCGGCGGCTGGGAGGATTACGCCCACCGCTTCGCCACTGGCGATGCCGTGCCCCGCCGCTTCAATATTCCAGACTGGCAGGGCGAGCCGCTGGCCGATCGATGCATCCTTGTCTGGGGCGAGCAGGGGCTGGGCGACGAGATCCTGTTCGGCACCGCACTGCCCGACCTGCTCCGTCATGCCGGCAAGGTCATCGTCGAATGCGACCCGCGGCTGACCAGCCTGTTTGCCCGAGCCTTGCCGAGAGCGGATGTCCGAGCGCCCACGCCCGATCCGCGGGACGCCGACTGCCACGCCGCCATGGGCAGCGTCGCGGCCCGGCTGCGGTCGTCCTTGCGGCAATTCCTGGCGAAAACTCCGTTCCTCACCCCAGACCCGGAGCGGGCGGCGGAATGGTGCACGCAGCTGGCGTCTCTCGGCACCGGCCTGCGGGTCGGCGTCTGCTGGCGCAGCAGCCGGATGACCGCCGACCGCACCGGCGCCTACAGCCGTATCGACCAATGGGGGCCGGTCTTCGCCGTGCCCGGCGTGATCTTCGTCAGCCTGCAATATGACGAGCGCGAGGCGGAGCGGACAGAGGCCCTGCATCGCTTCGGCACGGTCCTGCATCATTGGCCCGATCTGGACCAGCGCAATGATCTGGACGGAGTCGCGGGGCTGATGACCGGCCTGGACCTCGTCATTTCCGCGCCGACCGCCGTGGGAGAACTCGCTGCGGCCCTCGGCGTGCCGGTCTGGCGGATCGCCGCGGCCGGCGACTGGTCGGCCTTGGGAGCGGCGATCAGGCCCTGGTTCCCGACCATGGCGCTGATCGGCGATTCCGGCGACCATGACGCCGCTTTGGCCGCCGTCGCCCGGCGCCTGCGCCGTCTGGCCGATGACCGGTCCCGGTTGGAATGACCATTGGAGGAGGCCGCTCCGCGCAATTCCGCATTGCGATTCCCGAGCGCCCCCATTATCGACTATGGCCGCCGGGGCCTGCGCAGGGTGGATGACCCGGCGCCCGCTCCGTCGTAAGCTGCTTCCACAAGCCGGTTGACGACAGCGGGACTTCAGGGAAAGGACGGTCGGTGCGGTCTGAGGACGCTCTTGCCAACATAGACGTCGCGGTGCTCGCAGGCGGGCTGGGTACGCGCATCCGGGGCGTTCTGGGTGACACGCCGAAGGTCCTGGCCCCGATCGCGGGCCGCGCCTTTCTCGGCCATCTCCTCGATTACCTGTCCACCTACGGATCGCGCCGTGTGGTGCTGTGCCTGGGCCATCTGGCCGACCGGGTGACCGCCTGGCTCGCCCGCGGTGATTCGGCCGGCACCATCGACGTGGTCTGCCAGATCGAACCGCGCCCGCTCGGCACCGCAGGCGCCCTGGGCTATGTCCGCAAGGAGCTGCGCAGCAGCACCATCCTGGTGGTGAACGGCGACACCTTCCTCGACGCCGACCTGCGCGCCTTCATCGCATCGCACCGGCTGTCGGGGGCGGAAGCCTCGGTGCTGTGCGTGACGGTGGAGGACGCCTCCCGCTTCGTGCGGGTGGAGATCGGTCCCGACAGCCGGGTTCGCCGTTTCCTGGACAAGGCGCCGGGAGCCGGCACCATCAATGCCGGGGTCTACCTGTTCTCCGCCGCCTTCCTCGACCGCTTCGTCGCGGCGGGGGCGGTGTCACTGGAACGCGACGTGCTGGAAAAGCTGCCGCCCGGCACCCTGAACGCCCATGTCGCCAAGGCCCGCTTCCTCGATATCGGCACACCGGAAAGCCTCGCCACCGCCGCCAGCGTCATCGCCGGCCGGGAGTCCTGACGGGCAACCTTGGTGGAGTGTCTTGGCGGAGTGCCCTGGGGGCGCCGCACTTTGCCCCTGCGCGCCCGGCGGTCTGGCGCTGGACAGGCGCAAAGTGCCGGGCCAAGATGCTGACCGACTCGATCCCGCGCGCCGTGGCAGGACAGCCACGCCGTCTCTTCCGGACCAGTGCCATGGCCGTCATCCTCATCCGCGCCGACGCCTCGCCCATCATCGGCACCGGCCATGTCATGCGCTGCCTCGCCGTGGCCGAAGCCCTGCGCGAGCAAGGGCATGAGGCGCTGTTCGCCGCCGTCGAGTCCACCCCCGCCATTGACCACCGCCTGACCGCCGACGGCTTCCGCCATGTCTCCATCGCCGGCCCGGTGGGAGAGGCTGCGGATCTGGCCGCCACCCGTTCTCTGCTGCGGCGGGAGCATGGCAGCGCAGTGATGCTCGACGGCTACCGCTTTGGCGAGGCTTACCGCGCCGGGCTTCAGGCGGCGGGGGCGCGGGTGTTGGCCTGGGACGATCTGGGCGACGGCACGCCGTTGCACGCCGACCTCGTCGTCAATGCAGCACCACAGGCGGCGACCCTGCCTTATGAGGCGATGGCGCCCGGTGCCATCCTGCTGCTTGGCCCCGGCTATGCGCCCCTGCGGCGGGAGGTCCGGCTGGCGGCCCAGGCGCCGCGGCGGGCCATCGCCGACCGTCCGGTGCTGCTGGTGACCTTCGGCGGCTCCGATCCGCTCGGCCTGACCGGTCCGGTTTTGACGGCGCTGGGAAAGGCGCGGCCCGACGGCTGCCGGATCGTCGCCGTGGTCGGCGGCAGCAACCCGCGCGCGGCAGAGGTGGCGGCGCTCGCCCGCGATGGAATTTCCGTGGAGATCGATTGCCCGCGCATGGGCGCGCTGATGGCCGATACCGGGCTGGCGGTGTCCGCCGGCGGCGGCACCATGGGCGAACTGGCCGCCCTGGCGGTGCCGACCCTGCTGGTGGTCACCGCCGACAATCAGGCGATGGCGAGTGGCGATGCCGCCCAACTCGGCTGGAGCAGCGCAGTGGATGCCCGCGGCTGCGATCCGGCCAAGGCGGCTGCGCTCATTGCCGAGCGAGCGCTCGCTCTGTGGACCGACGCAGGACGGCGCCAGCAGATGCAAGATGCGGCGTCCGGCCTGCCGCTGGACGGCCAGGGGGCGTTACGCATCGCCTCCGCCCTGACCGGCCCGGCGCCGAAGTCGGGCAGTGCCGCCCGACGGCGGGCGGCGCTCGCCTGAAACGTCAGCTCACAACGCGCCAGCTGCCGTCCGCCTGCTGGCAGGCGGTGCCGAAGCCCTGCTGGGTACGGCCCTGAACGACGATGGTGGTCTGGTATTCGCGGCAGAGCTGGCCTTGCGGCCCGGTGCCTTCGCGGACGGGCGTGTAGCTGCCGTAATTGCCGGTCTCCGGGTTGTTCCAGCGGATGGTGCTCCCGGTCGGCGCGCTGTAAGCATTGACCGCCGCCTGCTGGGCGTAATTCTGGTCGGCGCGGTCGAGCGAGGCCCCGGCCGCATTGCCCAGCGCCGCACCCAGCAGCGTGCCGACGCCCACCGCCACCAGCTTGCCGCTGCCGCCGCCGAAACGCGAGCCGGCCAGACCACCGACCACGCCGCCCAGCACGGTGCCGGCCGTCTGCTTGTTGGCGCTGATGCCGCCATAGGAATCGCCGTAGCCGGGCTGGGCGCAGCCGGCAAGCGGGGCCGCGAGCAGGCTGGCGGACAGCGCGGCGGCGAGGAAGGGGCTGGCTTTCATGGTGGCTCTCGTCCTGTTGGGTCCTGTTCGGATCGGCACGAAACAGTTCGTTCCTGACGCCATCAACATGGCTGACCCGCATCTTATTCCCCGTGCGTGACGCGGTGCCTCGCTTGCTCCTATGATCGGGTCAACGGTTCCACAAAGGAATCGACGACAAGCCCTTGGGAGGGAACGAACATGCTGCCCAACGTGGACAGCTGGGAAGGGGTGTCCCGCGCCTTCGCCTGGCGCGTGCCCGACCGTTACAACATTGGCGTCGACGTCTGCGACCGCTGGGCGGAGACGGAACCGGACCGCGTCGCCCTGATCCACAAGCGGCGCGACGGCGGGGTAGAGGAATACCGCTTCTCCGACATCCGCGCCCTGTCCAACCGCTTCGCCAACGCACTCGCGGCGCAAGGGGTCTTGCGGGGCGACCGGGTCGGCATCCTGCTGCCCCAGGCGCCGGAAACCGCCATCAGCCATGTCTCGGTCTACAAGCTGGGCGGCATCGCCGTGCCGCTGTTCTCGCTGTTCGGGGTGGAGGCGCTGGAATACCGGCTGGCCAACTGCGGTGCCCGTGCCGTGGTCACCGACGCCGCCGGGGCTGCAAAGATCGCCCAGATCCGCGACCGTTTGCCCGAACTGCGCGCCGTCTACCGCATCGACGGATCCGGCCCCGGTTGCCTCGATTGGCATGGGCTGTGCGATGCGTCATCCGACAGCTTCACTCCGGCCGATACCGACCCGGACGATCCGGCGCTGATCATCTACACCTCCGGCACCACCGGCCAGCCGAAGGGCGCACTGCATGCGCACCGGGTGCTGCTCGGCCATCTGCCGGGCGTGGAGATGTCGCACGACCTGTTCCCGCAGCCGGGGGACCGCATCTGGACGCCGGCCGACTGGGCCTGGATCGGCGGGCTGCTCGACGTGCTGCTGCCGGCCTGGCACCACGGCGTGACGGTGGTGTCCCACCGCTTCGAGAAGTTCGATGCCGAGGCCGCCTTTGCCTTGCTGGCCGAGTTCCAAGTACGCAACGCCTTCCTGCCGCCGACCGCGCTGAAGATGATGCGGGCGGTGAAGGCCCCGCGGGCGCGCCACCGCATCGACATGCGGTCCGTCGCCAGCGGCGGCGAGACGCTGGGCGCCGGGCTGCTCGACTGGGGGCGCGAGACCTTCGGCGTGACGATCAACGAGTTCTACGGCCAGACCGAATGCAACATGATCGTCTCCTCGGCCGCCACGTTGATGGCGCCGAAGCCCGGCATCATGGGCCGCCCGGTTCCCGGCCATGACGTGGCGGTGATCGACGGGGAGGGCAACCGGCTGCCGCCGGGCCAACTTGGCCTGATCGCGGTGCGCCGGCCGGATCCGGTGATGTTCCTCGGCTACTGGAACAACCCCGATGCCACTGCGGCGAAATTCATCGGTGACTGGCTGGTCACCGGCGACCAGGGGGAACTGGACGAGGACGGCTACATCCGCTTCGTCGGGCGGGACGACGACGTCATCACCTCCGCCGGCTACCGCATCGGCCCCGGCGAGATCGAGGACTGCCTGATCGGCCATCCCGCAATCCGCATGGCGGCGGTGGTCGGCGTGCCCGACCCGCTGCGCACGGAGATCGTCAAGGCCTTCGTCGTCCTGCAGGAGGGGGTGATGCCGGACGACGCGCTGGTGGCCTCGATCCAGGAGCATGTGAAGACCCGGCTGGCCGCCCACGAATATCCCCGCGCCATCGAATTCATGGAAAGCCTTCCCATGACCACCACCGGCAAGATCATTCGCCGGGAGTTGAGGAACCGCTCGTAACATCATGACCGAATTGATTTTATTGGTTGCGGCATTTCTGGCCGGGGCGATGAATGCCGTTGCCGGCGGCGGCAGTTTCCTGACCCTGCCGGCCCTGATCTATGCCGGGGTGCCGCCGGTCGCCGCCAACGCCACCGGCACTGTCGCCCTGCTGCCGGGCTATGCCAGCGGGGTCTACGGCTATCGCCAGGACCTGACGCCGGTCGGCACGCTCGGCCTGCCGCTGCTGTCGGCGGTCAGTCTGGTCGGCGGGCTGGCCGGGGCGGGGCTGCTGCTGGTGACGCCGGATGCGGTGTTCCGCGGCATCGTGCCGTGGCTGCTGCTGCTGGCGACCGGGCTGTTCGCCTTCGGCACCGTGCTGGCGCAACGGCTGCGCAGCCTGGGTCTGCACGGCACCGGGGCGATACTGGGCACTTTGTTCGCCGTCTCGGTCTATGGCGGCTATTTCAACGGCGGGCTCGGCATCCTTCTGCTGGCACAGCTGAGCCTGTTCGGCATGACCGACCTGAATGCCATGAACGGGCTGAAGAACCTGTTCTCCGCCGTGCTGACCGCCATCGCCGTGGTTGCCTATGCCGCGGGCGGGGCGGTGGAATGGCCGAAGGCGCTGCTGATGACGGTCGCGGCGGTCGCCGGCGGCTATGTTGGCGCCCGGCTGGGTCGCAGGATCCCGAAGCCGGTTCTGCGCGCCGGCATCATCGCCGTCGGGCTGGTGATGAGTGCGGTATTCTTCCTGAAATGATCGCGCTATAGAGGGTGCACGTCGCGCCCGTTTGGACCCCTGCCGCCATGCTGACCGTATCCGATCTCGACCTGTACTATGGTGACGCCCAGGCGCTCGACGGCGTCACACTGCGGGTGGCAGCAGGGCAGACCACCGCCATCGTCGGCGCCAACGGGGCCGGCAAGACCTCGCTGATCCGTGCCATCGCCGGAATCCTGAAGCCGGCGCGCGGCAGCATCCGCTTCAGGGACCGCGAGATCGCCGGGCTGCCCAGCCATGTCGTCTGCGACCTCGGCGTCGGTCAGGTGGCGGAGGGGCGGCAGATCTTCCCGACGCTGAGCGTGCGCGAGAATCTGGAGATGGGCGCCGTCATCCCGCGCGCCCGCGCTCGCGCGCGCCAGACCTACGACCGCGTGCTGGACCTGTTCCCCCGCCTGCACGAGAGGCTGGATCAGGCGGCCGGCACCCTGTCCGGCGGCGAGCAGCAGATGCTGGCCATCGGCCGCTGCCTGATGGGCAAGCCGGACCTGATCATGTTCGACGAACCCTCGCTCGGCCTGTCGCCCGCCCTGGTGCAGGAGCTGTTCCGCATCATCCGCTCGCTGGCGGCCGACGGCATGACGATCATCCTGGTCGAACAGAATGTCGCTGCTTCCCTGCGAATCGCCCAGACGGCGTATGTGCTGGAGAATGGCCGGGTGGTGCTGTCGGGAACGGGGGAGGCGCTGCTGGCCGACCCGGCGGTGAAGCAGGCCTATCTGGGACTGTGATCCGACACCGGTTCAGCCGGCGATACCCCGCTTATCCTCCTATCGTTGAATATACGAACCATCTACAGTCCTCCTAAGCTGGCAGTCCGAAGATTGAGCGGGCGGGGACCATGGCGGCAGGCTGCACCAGACGGACGACACTGCTGGCGGCCGGTGCGCTTCTGGCGTCGGTGGCGCTGGGGCACGCCGCGGCCGGCGATCCTGCCCCCAACCGGCCGGTTGTCCGCGCCGGGGTGCTGAAGTTCGGCACGGTCAGCTGGGAACTCGACACCGTCCGCGCCAACAATTTCGACAAGCAGGCCGGCATCGACCTGCAACTGGTCGAACTGGCCGGCAATCCCGCCACCCAGGTGGCGCTCCAGGCCGGCGCGGTCGAGATCATCGTCTCCGACTGGCTGTGGGTGTCGCGGATGCGCAGCAAGGGGGAGGCGCTGTGCTTCATCCCCTATTCGACCGCCGTCGGCGCCCTGGTGGTTCCGGCCAATTCCGGAATCGCCGGGGTCGGCGACCTGCGGGGCAAGCGGATCGGCGTCGCCGGCAGCCCGCTCGACAAAAGCTGGCTCCTGCTGAAAGCCCTGGCTGCCGACCGGCACGGGCTGTCGCTCGACCGCGACGTACAGCCTTTCTTCGCCGCACCACCCTTGCTGAACAGCAAGATCGCCGACGGCGACCTGGATGCCGTACTGACCTTCTGGCCCTTCGCCGCCCGGCTGGAGGCGAAGGGCATGCGCGTGGCGATGACGGTGTCCGACATGCTGGAAGCATTGGGCCAGACGGCGACGCTGCCTTCCATCGGTTATGTCTTCCGCGAGGAATGGGCGCGCGCCAACCCGGCGGCCCTCGCCGGCTTCCAGGCCGCCACCGGTGAGGCCAAGACCCTGCTGGCGCAGTCCGACGCCGCCTGGGACCGGCTCGCCCCGTTGATGCAGGCGGAGGACGACGCCACCTTCCGCACCCTGCGCGACCGCTACCGTGAGGGCATCCCGCGCCGCTGGACGGAGGAGGAGCGGGCAGGGGCGGCGAGGCTCTATGCGCTGCTGGCGCGGCTGGGCGGCCGGGAACTGGTCGGCGACGCGCCCACCATCGCCCCCGGCACCTTCTGGACCGGCGGGGCCTGACTGGTGCGGCCCGCCCTGACGTCCATGGTGATGCCTGTCGCGTCGATCCTGCTGCTGCTGGCCGTGTGGCAGGGGGCGGCGCTGGCGATCGGCGGGCGCCTGCTGCCGGGTCCGTTGCCGGTGGCCGATGCCCTGCTGCGCGAGGCGCAGAGCGGGGCTCTGTTCCATCATATGGGCGCCACGCTGCTGCGGGTGCTGGCGGCCTTCGCGCTCGCCATGTCGATCGGGGTCGGGCTGGGGCTGCCGATGGGGCGGTCGCCCTTCATCGACCGGCTGTTCGGCCCCTGGCTGGTCTTCTCCCTGAACCTGCCGGCACTGGTGGTCATCGTGCTGGCCTATGTCTGGTTCGGCCTGACCGAGGCGGCGGCCATCGGCGCCGTTGCGGTCAACAAAATTCCCAACACGGTGGTGCTGGTACGGGCCGGTGCCCGCGCCATCGATGAAGGGCTGATCGACATGGCCCGCGTCTACCGCCTGTCGCCCGCGGACCGGCTTCGCCATGTGCTGCTGCCGCAACTCACCCCCACCATCGCCGCGGCTGCGCGGTCCGGCCTGGCGCTGATCTGGAAGATCGTGCTGGTGGTCGAACTGCTGGGCCGCAGCGATGGTGTCGGATTCCAGATCAACCTCCTTTTCCAGACCTTCGATGTCGCAGGAATCCTGGCTTACACCATTGCGTTCGTGGCCGTGGTCCAGCTTCTGGAATACGGCGTCCTCCAACCGGTCGAGCGGCATTGCCAGCGCTGGCGGCGGTTGCCCGCTGAGGCTTGAGATCCGCTCCAAGCGCTTCGGCGCGGTGGAGGCGGTGCGCGGCCTGACCCTGTCCGCCGCGGCGGGGGAGGTCGTGGCGCTGGTCGGCCCCAGCGGCTGCGGCAAGACGACCGCGCTCGGCATCGTCGCCGGGCTCGACCGCGCCTTCGACGGTGTGGTGGAGGTCGGGCCGCGGCCGGACGGCGGGCCGGCCCGGCTCGGCTATGTCTTCCAGGAACCGCGGCTGCTGCCCTGGCGCAGCGTACGGCAGAATCTGGCGCTGGTGCTGCCACGCGCACAGCGGCGCGGGCCGGCGGTCGACGCCATGCTGGCGGCGCTGGAGTTGACGCCCTTCGCTGACCGCTTTCCCACCCAGCTGTCGCTGGGCATGGCGCGGCGAGTGGCGCTGGCCCGCGCCTTTGTGGTGGATCCCGACCTGCTGTTGATGGACGAACCCTTCGTCTCGCTGGATGAGCCGACGGCGCTCCGGCTGCGCGGGCTGCTGTCGCAGTTGCTGGACCGGCGGCCGGCCACCGTCCTGCTGGTCACCCACAATCTGCGCGAGGCGCTGGCGCTGGCCGACCGGCTGCTGCTGCTGGCACCCTCGCCCGGCCGGGTGGTAGCCGAGGTGCCGCTGTCCGTTCCCCGTGCCGCCCGCGACGACGCCACCATCGAGGTGCTGCGCCGCGACCTGCTGTCCCGGCCGGAGCCGGCTTTCCGCCTGCTGGCCTGAGCCGGGATGCCGACCCTTCGCCGCCTGTGGGTCCATTTGCCGCTCGTCCGTTCCCGACCACTGCGCTATCGTGGCGCGTCCTTGCCGGGTACGGCCGGCGTTTGTGGAAGGCGACGGAGCCGGATGGTCTTCGGTCGGATGACAGTGCAGCAGGTGCGGCGGCTCGGCCTCGTGGCCGGTATGGCTGCCCTTTTGCTGCAGGTCATCGCCTGGGGCTGGATGCCCATGGGCACCGGAACCAGCACCGGGATTGCCCGGGCCGGGGAGACGGTGTCTCTGCCGATCTGCTCCTCCGGTGGCCTGGCCACCATCCAGGCCGATGCGGCCGGTTACGGCATCGAAGAGTTCGGGATCGCTTACGACGGCGACCATGGAAAGTCGCCTGACTCGGTGCCAACCGGCAACGGCCACTGCCCGCTCTGCCCGCTGGTGGCCGGACTGGCCCTGCCGCCGCCGCCGCCGAGCGTCGGCCCCGCCCTTGCCATGGCCCGTGACACGTGCCTGCTGCCGGCCGAACGGATCGCCGCCGGCTGGTTCCTGTCGACCCTCCAGGCCCGGGCTCCTCCGCATCTCGTCTGATGCCTGATGCCGCCGCCTGATCTTCCTCCGTCTTAGGCCATCTGCGCGTCTCCACGCCCGATCCCTGCCCGGATCCTGCGTCCGATGGCGTTTCCAATCCCAGTCCCCCGGCATCGTCCGCCGTGGCGGCTCACCCCTCTGCTGTTCACATCCGCATTTCAGGAGAAGCTTTCATGAAGCACATTCTCGGCATCGCCGCCGCCCTCGCCCTGTTCGGTGCCGGCACCGCCCTGGCGCACAGCTACAAGGCCGGCCCGATCGAGATCGGCCACCCCTGGGCCCGTGCAACCGCGCCGTCCGCGCCGAACGGCGGCGCCTATCTGTCGCTGACCAACACCGGGACGACGGAAGACCATCTGGTCGCCGCCTCCACCCCCGCCGCCGAGAAGGCGGAACTGCACACCCATCTGAACGAGAACGGCGTGATGAAGATGCGCGAGGTTCCGCCCATCGCCATTGCTCCTGGAGAAACGGTGAAGTTCGCACCGGGCGGCCTGCACATCATGCTGCTCGGCCTCAAGCAGCCGCTGGAGAAGGGCGCCCGCATCCCGATGACCCTGCGCTTCGAGAAGGCCGGCAGCGTCGAGGTGGAAATCGCCGTCGAAGCGGCCGGACAGGCCGCACCGCAGGCTGAAAACCACATGGGCGCTGCCGGCGCCGGCCACGACCACAACGCGGCAGCGGCCCAGAAGCAGTAACGGAAAAGGCCGCCGGCAGGGGAACCCGCCGGCGGCCTTTCTTCACATGCGTCTCGCCCGGTTTGGTCACTCGGCCCGATCACTCCGCCGGGGCGATTCCCACCGGCTGGGAGAGCTTGGCCGCCTCGGCCGCCTGATAGCGCGGCGACAGGACGCCGAAGCGCCGCGCCCACCATGCCGTCAGCGGCGGCGTCAGCAGGGCGGTGACGACCACGCTGGTGGCGATCAGCGCCGTGGCGGACGGAGCGACCGGCGCGAAGGTCGGCTCGATCGAGGCGATGATCGGCGGCACCGTCACCGCGGCCCCGGCAGTGGAGGCCGCACCGATACCGGCCGTGCCGTTGCCCTTGGCCAGCAGGATGTCGGCCAGCACCAGCATGAAGCCGGTGACGGCGATCACGCCCAGGCCCAGCACGATGCCCAGCAGGCCGGTGTTGAGGATCGTCGAGAAGTTCAGGTTGTTGCCCAGCGCGAAGGCGAAGAAGGGAACCATCACCGACACGCCCTGGGTGAAGAAGGCCCGCAGATCCTTGTCCAGGTTGCCCAGCGCGAAGCCGATCAGGAAGGGCAGCAGCGCGCCGACCATCGTCTGCCAGGGAAAGGCGGCCAGACCGGCGATGCCCAGCGTGACCATGGTCATGAAGGGACCGGATTCCAGGCACATCAGGCAGAAGGCGCCGGCTTCCTCCTTGGTGCCGTACTGCTGCATCAGCGCCATGTACATGCCGCCGTTGGTGTCGTTCATCACCGCGATGATCGCCAGCACCGACAGGCCGGAGAAGAAGCCCGAGGTGATGCCTTCCGCCGGGATGAACCAGGAGGCGATGACGCCCGCCATCGCCGCGGTGAGGATCTTCACCGAAACCAGAACGCCGCTCTTGCGCAGGACCAGCGGGGTGGCCTTCAGACTGATGCTGGCGCCGATGCAGAAGAACCAGACCGACAGGATCGGCAGCGTACCGGTGATCAGCCCGTTGGTGAAGGATCCGAAGAACTTGCCCGTGTTGGGAGCCAGCGTGTTCAGGCAGGCGCCGAGAAACAGGGGGACGATCATCATCCCGCCAGGGATGCGGTCGATCCGGGATTTGATGTTCATGGAAGACACTCCTTCGAATTTCATCCCGTCGCCGCCGCGCCCCTTCGCCGTCGGGCGTGAGTCAGCGGCCGCCAATTTTGTCGGGGCGGCAGTCATACCGCCGTCTTGTGCATACTAGTATATAAGTAAGGACGTCATTGTCAAAGCGGCTGATTGTCAGCCGCGACACGGTGTCGCGCCGAAGGCAGGGGAGGGAGGAACCGGCGACAGATAAAGCTCGATTTCAAATGGTTTTTATATAAAATAATTCGTTAGTCGTTGCATTTGCGAACCGATCCCTGAAGGCGAGGCAAGAGTGGAACCGTGACGGCGTCATTCGATCCGATCAGCCATGGCATCACGCGGAATCCAGCCCTGCGGGACCAGATCTCGCGGATGCGGGTGTCCGACGAGGCATTGCTGGTCCTATGCGGCCCTGACGGCAGCAATCTGGCGCTCAGTGAAACGACACGGCGGTATTTCGGGCCGGCGGCCAGCCAGATGCGGGGATGCGGGTGGATTTCGATGATCCACCCCGACGACCAATTGAACGCAGCCAGTTCTTGGCTGAAAGCGGTCTATGAGAACGCCGCCTACCAGTTGGAATTGGGTTACAGGCGGTATGACGGGAGCTATCACCGTTTCGCGGTGACGGGCGTCCGCTATGTCGATGCGGATGCGGGCCAGCCCCACTGGCTCATCGTATCGGAACCGCTCAGGCAAGCCGCACCAGCAAGCGGCTTGCAGATGCCCGCGGTCAGCGCGGCCGGTGGCGGGCCAGGGCGTCCGTGATGTCGATGTCGCGGAACGGCTTGCCGATCACCGGCCGGGTACGGTGAGCGTCGGGCAGACCTTCCGCGCCATGGCCGGTGGTGAAGATGAAGGGGATACCGGCGCCAGCCAGCCGGTCGGCCACCGCATCCACCCGTTCGCCGCGCAGGTTGACGTCGAGCAGCGCGATGTCGAAGCCACCCGCTTCGATCATTTCCAAGGCGGCGGATACCGAACCGGCCGGGCCGAGACAGGTCACGCCCTGATCGATCAGGGCGTCCTCCAGGCTCATGGCGATCAGCGGTTCATCCTCGACGATCAGGACGGTCAGGTTCGACAGATCAGCGTCGGTCACTGTGGGCTCACTCGCGACGATAGGGGGATTACGAGCCGGCATCGCACGCCGGCGGGGTCGAACGCAAGGGCAACATCGCCTTCCAACTCATGTGCCAGACCGCGTTCGATCAGGCGGGAGCCGAAACCGCGCCGGGTCGGCGGCACCACCGGCGGCCCGCCGCTCTCCTGCCAGCGCAGAACCAGCGCACCGGCACCACTACGGGCAAACTGACCGGAGACGATAGGCCCCGCCCCCTCCCGCGTCGGCATTTGCCCCAGCTGCGCAATTTCCCAATTCAGGTCGACCCGGCCGTTTTCCGCCGACAGCGCACCGTATTTCGCCGCGTTGGTGGCAAGCTCGTGGAAGGCGAGGTGCAGCGAAACCGCCACGCCGGTCGTCAGGTTCACCGGCGGGCCGCCGACCCGCACGCGGCCGGCATCGACGTGGGGCTCCAGCGTCAGGGCGGCGATCTCGCTCAGCGAGGCGCCCTGCCAATGGCGGCGGGTCAGCAGGTCATGGGCCTGGGCCAGGGCGCGCAGCCGCGACTGGAAAGCATCGGGGAAGGCCTCCACCGACGGCGTAGCACGCAGGGTCTGCTTGGCGATGGACTGCACCATCGCCAGCGTGTTCTTGACCCGGTGGTTCAGTTCCTCCAGCAGCAGCAGTTGCCGTTCTTCCGCCTTTTTGCGCTCGGTGATATTCAGCGAGACGCCGGCCAGCCCGGTTGCCATGCCGTCCTTGTCATAGACGGCGCGGCCGCGCACCTGCACCCAATGGACGCTGCCGTCCGGCCAGATCGTGCGGTACTCCATGTCCAACGGCGAGCCGCTGGTCACCGCCTGCCGGACCATCGCCTTCTGATGCTCGCGGTCCTCGGGATGGACCCGCTCAAGCAGCCGGTCATAGGTCGGGATCTCCGACGGATCGGAAAGCCCGAGGTTGGCGGCACAGATCGACGAGACGCGCAGCCGGTTGGTCGCCAGCGTCAGCTCCCACGACCCCAGCCGCCCGGCCTCCAGCGCGAAGCGCAGCCGTGCCTCACTCTCGGCCAGGGCCGTGCGCTTGTCGGCCAGCTCGTTGCGGTCGCGCGCCTCCACCAGGGCGCGGCGGACCACCACCTGCAACCGTTCCATCCGCAGCTTCACGACATAGTCGGTGGCGCCCTTCTTCAGCGCCTCGATGGCGTTCTCCTCGCCCAGCATGCCGGACACGAAGATGAAGGGCACCCGCGGCAGCCGGTCGCGTGCGATGGCCAGCGCCGACATTCCGTCGAAATCCGGCAAGTCGAAGTCGGACAGGATCAGGTCGAAGGGGCCGCCGCCGGCAATGGCATCGATGAAGTCCTGCCGCGTGTCCACGCGATGGATGTCGAAAGCATGGTCGTCGATCATCAGCAGATGTTCGCGCACAAGATCGGCGTCCATGCCGCTGTCCTCCAGCAGCAGGACACGGCAGGGTGTCGGCGGGTCCAGACGCGCGGCAGGGCCGGCGGTGGGGTCCATCACCTGGGCCATCAGCTGCCGCGCGGCCGTCGGGGATGGCAGCCGGGCGGCGGCTCGTTGAGGATCGCCCAGAAGCTGCCGATGTCACGGATCGCGTCGAAGAACTCCTTGAAGCCGACCGGCTTGACCACGAAGGCGTTCACCCCCAGCCGATAGCTGCGGACGAGGTCCTGCTCCTCCTTCGAGGAGGTCAGCATCACCACCGGGATGGCACGGGTGCTGTCGTTGGCCTTGATCCGTTGCAACACCTCGATCCCGTCCACCTTCGGCAGCTTGATGTCGAGAATGATCACGGCCGGATATTTCGGATCGGTTGGCTTCGACACCGCCTGCCCATCCTCGTGGAACAGATAGGACAGCGCCTCCGCCCCGTCCCGGGCGACGACGATGTCGTTGGCGAGCTGCGCCTCGGCGAAGGCCTCCAGCGTCAGCTCCAGATCCTTCGGATTGTCCTCGACCAGCAGGATCGGTTTCAACGCGGCCATGGGGCTACCTCGATTCGGCGGCGGCGGACCGCGGCAGGGAGAAATGGAAGGTCGCACCGTGCTCCAGCCTGCCTTCCGCCCAGACCCGCCCGCCGTGGCGTTCCACGATACGGCGGACATTGGCAAGGCCGATGCCGATGCCCTCGAACTCCTCCTCGCGGTGCAGGCGTTGGAAGACGCCGAAGAGCTTACCGGCATAGGCCATATCGAATCCACGGCCATTATCGCGCACGAAGAACTCGTGCGCGTCGGTGGTGGTGCGGCAACCGACCTCGATCTCCGGTTCGGCGCTGTCGCGGGTGTATTTGATGGCATTGGACAGCAGGTTCTGCACGACCAGCCGCAGCATGGTGGGGTCGCCGTTCACGCTGGGCAGCGGATGCACCGTCCAGCGCAGGTTGCGGCCTTGCAGGTCGGGCGCCAGCAGGTGGCGCACCTCCTCCACCAGCCGGCCGACATCGACCTCCACCCGCGCCAGCGTGGCGCGGCCCAGCTGCGAGAAGTGCAGCAGCCCGTCGACCAGCCGGCCGGCGGAGCTCGCCGCCTCGATGATGCTGTCGAGATAATGGCGTTCCCGCTCGTTCAGCTTGTCGGCGGCGCGGGAGCGAAGAAGCTCGGCATAGCTGGTGACATGGCGGAAGGGTGCGCGCAGATCGTGCGAGACCGAGTAGGAGAAGGCGGCAAGCTCGCCGTTGCTGCGGCGCAGCTCCTCGTTCAGGGCGGCCATCTCCTCCGCCTTGCGCAGCACGATGCTGACGATGGCGTTGCGAAAGTCGCCAGCCGCCTCGATCTCGCCATGGCGCCAGGGGAGGGACTGGCCGCTCACCGTCTCCTTCCATGCCTCGAACGAACTGCGCGGCGACAGCCGGCCGCCGGCGTCCAGCGGCTTCTTGGGATCGCCGGCCCAGTCGATGGACTGCACGATCTCCGGCCGGAACCACAGAAGATAGCTGGGGTGCAACTGCGAGATGGAAATCGCCAGCAGACCGCTGGCAGTCCGTTCCATCCCGGCGGCGGCCGGCATCTCGGCCGGAAGCTGGTGGCTGGCGAACAGATCCTTGATGCCCTGGCCGGCCAGTTCAGCGGCAATGGCCTCGACCACCTCCTGCGGCGGGGTGCGGCCGATCAGCCGGCAATCGCCGTCGAACAGGATCGCGGCGCCATCGGCATTGACCAGTCCCAGCAGATCCTCGCGGTCCTCGCCCAGCCCGTCGATGAAGCGCTCCGCCGCCGCCATATGGGCGAGCAGCCGCGCCTGCGTGCCTTTCGAGCGGATGCGGTGGTCGGCGTCGAGAGCCCGCTCCAGCGCGATCATCTGGCTGGACAGCACCTGCCCCAGCAGGTCGCAGGCGGTGCGCACCGCGAAGGAGGCCTGCCGCGGTTCGGCATGGTGGCAGGAGATCAGCCCCCACAGCCGGTCACCGTCCATGACGGAGATCGACATGGAGGCGGGCGTGCCCATGTTGCGCATATATTCCAGATGCACCGGCGAGACGCTGCGCAGCACGGCAAAGCTGAGGTCGAGCGGCGGCGCATCCCGCCGGCCGGACAGCAGCGGAACCGGCTGGTAGCGGGCATCGGCGATCAGCCGCAGGCGGTTCAGCCCATAGAGCCGCCGGGCCTGCTGCGGAATGTCGGAGGCTGGAAAGCGCAGGCCGCGGTAGGAGGGCAGGCGGCCGTTGCCGTCCTCGGCGATGACGGTGCCGTTCCATTGCTCGTCGAAGCGGTAGACCAGCACGCGGTCGAAACCGGTCAGCGCCCGCACCTCTGACGCGGTGCTGGCCAGCAGTGTGTCGAAATCATGGGCGGCCTGCATGCGCCGGATACCTTCGCGCATCTGCGGATACAGCGCCTCCAAGGTGCCGGCGCCGGTGGCGGGCAGCTCCTCCAGTTCCAGAATCACCAGGTCGCCGGACCGGTGTGCGATGGCCTGATAATCGGTGCCGTTGCGCAGGGTGAGGATATCGAGCTGCACCGGTTCGGCCGGGGCGGCGCGCAAGCCGCGGACCAGCGATGCCATCGACGCGGTGTCGATCAGCTGGTCAACGGCCAAGCCGAAGGCGTCGGCGGGCGGACGGTTCAGCACCGCGCCGGCTTCGGCGCTCGCGCAGACAAGGCGCAGACTGCCCGCCTCCACCGCCAGAAGATGTCCATGCGGCTGGATGCTGCCGGGGATATGGATCGGTTCGCGCGCGCAGGCGTCGAGGTCGAGCGTGCCCGCCATGGTTCGGGGCCACGGTTCCGGTCCGGTTGCAGGCGTCACAATCGTCCTTTGCTCATCTCGGTCACAAGTTCGAAGGGCTACTCTTGAACCAGCCCCGTCTTCGGTTCGTCCTGCTGATGTCAGCCGAGGGCTTCCATCGGTATTCAGCAATATCAGAGGCGTAAAAACCCTGCTTTCGCCGCGCACGCCGCGTGGAGGTGAAGGAAGCAACACGATATCCTGTCAGACCCTATACTTCATTATCATAGGATACGTTTTGCGATCGTCCTTGGATTTCCCAGAGCCACGCTCTTTCATCATAGACCGAAGATCATAGCCCGACTTCAAGCTTGGATTCGCTTATAAGATGGTATGCCCCGGCGTTTCATGGCTGTCGGCAACGAAAAAGGCATCGGTGGGGAAGGGGACGGCATGAAAACCGAGGTGACGCGCCTGCTTGGCATCGATTATCCGATCGTGCAGGGCGGGATGCAGTGGGTCGGACTGGCCGAACTGGCAGCAGCGGTGTCGAATGCCGGCGGTTTGGGCATCCTGACCGCGCTGACCCAGCCGACGCCCGATGATCTGGCCCGTGAGATCGAGCGTTGCCGCGCGATGACCGACCGTCCTTTCGGCGTCAACCTGACCATGCTGCCGGCGGTGACGCCGCCGCCTTACGAGCGCTATCTCGACGTCATCATTCACAGCGGCATCACCATCGTGGAGACGGCTGGCAACAGCCCGCGCGCTTTCGTCGAGCGGATGAAGGCGCACGGCATCCGTATCCTGCACAAATGCACCAGCGTCCGCCATGCGCTGAGCGCCGAGCGGGCCGGGGTGGACATCATCAGCATCGACGGGTTCGAATGCGCCGGCCATCCGGGCGAGGACGACATCCCAGGGCTGATTCTGATCCCGGCGGCCGTGCGGGCTCTGCGCATTCCGGTGATCGCATCGGGCGGAATCGCCGACGGGCGCGGCATGGCGGCGGCCCTGGCCTTGGGCGCCCAGGGCGTCAACATGGGCACCCGCTTCCTCTGCACGCGCGAGGCACCGGTGCATGACAGCATCAAGCAGGCCTTGGTCGCCGCCGGGGAACGCGATACCAACCTGATCCTGCGCAGCCTGCGCAACACCGCCCGCGTCTTCAGGAATGCGGTGTCGGACGAGGTCGTGGCGCTGGAAAAGCGTCCCGGCGGTGTCGGGTTCGAAGAGGTCCGGCCACTGGTCGCCGGCCAGCGCGGCCGGGCGGCCCTGCAATCCGGTGATGTTCAGGACGGGATCGTCTCGGCCGGCATGGCGATCGGCCTGATCGACGACATCCCTACCTGCGACGAACTGATCCGCCGGATGGTCGCCGACTGCCGCGCCCACCTGCGCCGCGCACTGACTCTGGCGGAGGAATAGGCGGGCAGGGCGGGGCGAGACTGCGCGCAGGCCGGACAGGATCAGAAGATCAGCTTCAGGATGCCGGTAACGACCAGCAGGCCGATGATGAAGATGATCAGGATGGCCCAGCCGAGAATCTTGAGCATAGTGTCGGTCCTTCAATGGCCTCTTTCCCGGCACCACCGCTGCCAATGGTCGGCTTCCGGTGGCGCCACGGTCATGTTTGAAACAACCCGCCGGGTGGACGGCGGTTCCCGTGGCACGGGCAAAGATGCCGACCGCGCTTCGTGCCGGGAGAGCACGCGCCAGCAAACGAGCCAAAAAAACACATAAGCATTCTTATGGAAATAAAATGGTAGGCGGAATCGCCCCTCAGGGAATTCCCCTATCGGAAATTTGCCTGTCGGCGCGCAGGACTTCCGCCCCCGACCGCGTATAAATCCCCGAGAGCAACCGGGAGCGGGCGGAAGACGGCGTGAAGCCTACCGAGGAAACGGTGTCGGACGAAGCGTTGATGGCGGACGCAGCGGCCGGCGACCGGAAAGCGTTTGGGACACTCACGCGCCGACATCTGCGCCGCAGCATCGCCTTGGCCCAACGGGTTGTCGGGAACGCCGCCGACGCCGAAGAGGTCGCGCAGGACGCCTTCCTGCAGATCTGGGCCAACGCCGACCGCTGGCGCGGCGACGGAACCCGCTTCACGACCTGGCTGTACAGGATCGTGGTGAACCGCGCCATCGACTATAAGCGGCGGCGCAGCTTCGCCCCCCTGGATGCCGCCGACGAGATCGCCGATCCGGCCTGGAGCGCCGAAACGGTGATCGACGGCATCCGGATCGGCGCCGCGGTGGATGCGGCGATCGCAGCATTGCCTGACCGGCAGCGGGCGGCGCTCAGCCTCTGCTACCATGAGGAGATGACGTGCGCTGAAGCTTCGGAAATACTGCAGGTGTCTGTTTCGGCTATGGAAAGTCTGCTGGTCCGGGCGCGCCGCGTCGTGCGGGCCCGGCTTCAACCCCTGATCCGTCAGAAGGACGGTGTACGGTCATGACGCTCAAAGAGTTCAAACGCTACGCCGATGCCTATGGCGCCGATCTGGACCGCTGGCCGCATTCCGCCCGGATCGATGCGCTCGCTCTGCTGGACGACAGTGCCGAGGCGCGCGATCTGCTGGTCGATGCCGCCGTCACCGACGCGCTGCTGGACGCCGCCCCGACCCCGCTGGTCTCTGCCCGGCGCGAGGCGCGGGTCTATGACCGCATCGCCGACTGTCTGGCCCAGCGGGTCGTGCCCGAATTCGTGCCGTGGTTCCTGTCGCGGCCACCCTTCCGCCCTGCCCCGCTGGCCGGGTTCCTGGCCGGCATGGCGCTGGCCGGCTTCCTCAGTTACAGCCAGGGCCTGATTTCCTTCGAAAAGACGAGTACGCCCAGCCTGTCTGGCGTGATGATCGTCAGCTATCTGGGAGACACGCGATGACGCCGTCGATCCGGCGCCGCTGGCCCTGGTTCCTTCTGGTCGGGTCCCTTGCGCTCAACATGCTGGCCGGCGGCTTCGTCGTCGCCCACAGCTTCCGCCCTCCCCCGCCGCCCGGCGGGCCGGACCAGATGCTGGAACGCTTCGTCGACGACGTGTCGCAACGCCTGTCACCGGCCGACGGCGCGGTTCTGCGCAAGGCGCTGGACGATGCCCGTCCGCTGTTCGTCCGCATACGCGTCAGCCACGAGGAGTTCACCCCCCGCCTGCGCACCGCCCTGATGGCCCAGCCCTTCGACGCGGCCGGCCTGAAGGCCCTGTTCGACCGCGTCCATGCCAACGACGCCGCCCTGCGCAGCGAGATCGAGGCACGCTTCGTCGACACCGTTTCCCGTCTCTCCCCCGAAGGCCGCCTGCGTCTGGCTGAAAGCCGCCTTCCCTGATCCTTTCGGTTTCGACCGGCGGCAGACACTTCCGGGGATCGGCCGGGATGGCATGTCCGTCCCGGCCCTTTTTCTTGCCCAAAAAGAAAAGGCGGCCTGACGGTATCGCCGTCAGGCCGCCCTAAGTCGGTTCGGGAGGAAACGCAACCAAGTTGCACGTAGAGGTATATAGCCGATATGGTTAACGGCCGATGAATGGCGGAGGGAAATCACTCCCTACCACCTTTTTGCGAAATTCTCTGGCAAATGGTTTCGCTCAAGCTTGACGCACCCTGCCCCTCTGCCGAAAGGCCGGGGTGGCGTCACCCCACCCCGACGCGCTATGACAGACGCCCTCTGTATCGTCACCAGTCCGCAGGACCCCTGCCTCATGCTGTCCATCAGCCAGCGCATCGCCGACGAACTGTCGGTCCGCGAGTCCCAGGTCGCTTCCGCCATCGCCATGCTCGACGAGGGATCGACCGTCCCCTTCATCGCGCGCTACCGCAAGGAGGCGACCGGCGGTCTGGACGACACCCAGCTCCGCACCCTGGAGGAGCGGCTGGGCTATCTGCGGGAACTGGAGGACCGCCGTGCCAGCATCCTGTCGACCATCCAGGAGCAGGGCAAGCTGACGCCCGAGCTGGAGCGCCAGATCAAACAGGCCGACACCAAGACCCGGCTTGAGGACCTCTACCTCCCTTACAAGCAGAAGCGCCGCACCAAGGCCCAGATCGCCCGCGAAGCCGGGCTGGAGCCGCTGGCCGACGCGCTGCTGACCGATCCGAGGAAGCAGCCGGATGCCGAGGCCGCCGCCTTCGTCAACGCCGAAAAGGGCGTCGCCGACGTCAAGGCGGCGCTTGACGGCGCCCGCCATATCCTGGTGGAGCGTTTCGGCGAGGACGCCGAACTGGTCGGCCGCCTGCGTACCGCCATGGCCGACAAGGGCGTCGTCACCTCCAAGGTGATCGAGGAGAAGAAGGCGGAAGGCGCCAAATTTTCCGACTATTTCGACTTCTCGGAAAACTGGTCGAAGCTGCCGTCACACCGGGCGCTGGCCCTGTTCCGCGGCCGGGCACAAGGCGTGCTCGACATCCGCCTCGACCTTCCGGTCGAAGAGGGGCAGCCTCACCCGGCGGAGGGCACCATCGCCGCCCACACCGGCATCCGCGACCAGGGCCGCCCGGCCGACAAGTGGCTGTCCGATGTGGTGCGCTGGACCTGGAAGCTGAAGATCGGTCCGCACATCGAAACCGACCTGATGGGCAGCTTGCGCGAACGGGCGGAGGACGAGGCAATCCGCGTCTTCGCCCGCAACCTGCACGACCTGCTGCTGGCCGCCCCGGCCGGTCCGCGCGCCACCATCGGGCTGGATCCCGGCATCCGCACCGGCGTCAAGGTGGCGGTGGTCGATGCCACCGGCAAGCTGGTGGAGACGACCACCATCTATCCGCACCCGCCGCGCAACGACTGGGATGGCTCGCTGGCCGTGCTTGCGGCACTGGCGGCGCGGCACAAGGTGGAACTGATCTCCATCGGCAACGGTACCGCATCGCGCGAGACCGACAAGCTGGCCGCCGACCTGATGAAGCGCCATCCCGAACTGTCCCTGACCAAGCTGGTGGTCAGCGAAGCCGGCGCCTCGGTCTATTCCGCCTCGGAAACCGCGGCGCATGAGTTTCCCAATCTGGACGTCAGCCTGCGCGGTGCGGTGTCCATCGCCCGGCGCCTTCAAGACCCGCTGGCCGAACTGGTGAAGATCGAGCCGAAATCGATCGGCGTCGGCCAGTACCAGCATGACGTCGCCGGCGGCAAACTGGCGCGGTCGCTGGACGCAGTGGTCGAGGACTGCGTGAACGCCGTCGGTGTCGATCTGAACACCGCCTCCATCCCGCTGCTGACCCGCGTGTCGGGCCTGAACGAGACCATCGCCCGGAACATCGTCGAGCATCGCGACCGCAACGGCGCCTTCCGTTCGCGCAAGCAGCTGCTCGACGTGGCGCGGCTGGGGCCGAAGACCTTCGAGCAGGCCGCCGGCTTCCTGCGCATCCGCGACGGCGAGAATCCGCTCGACGGTTCCGCCGTCCATCCGGAAGCCTATCCGGTGGTGCGGCGCATGGTGAAGACCACCGGCCGCGACCTCGGCAGCGTCATCGGCGACGCTCGCTTCCTACGCGGCCTGAATGCGGAGGAGTTCACCGACGAGCGCTTCGGCGTTCCCACCGTCGAAGACATCATCAAGGAACTGGAGAAGCCCGGCCGCGATCCACGTCCGGAGTTCAAGACCGCCACCTTCAAGGAAGGCGTCGAGGAGCTGAAGCACCTCCAACCCGGCATGATGCTGGAGGGCGTGGTGACCAACGTCACCGCCTTCGGCGCCTTCGTCGACATCGGCGTCCACCAGGACGGGCTGGTGCATATTTCCCAGCTTGCCAATAGCTTCGTGAAGGACCCTCACACGGTGGTGAAGGCCGGCGACGTGGTGAAGGTGAAGGTGCTTGAGGTGGACATCCCCCGCAAGCGAATCGCGCTGACCATGCGCATGGGTGAGGAAGCGCCGCGCCCGGCCCGCCGGGAAGAGCGCCGTGATGACCGGCGCGACGATCGTGGGCCGTCCCGTCAGCCGCAGCAGCAGGACCGCCGTCCGGCGGCGCCCACGGCGAAGGCTGCACCGAAGCCGGCCAAGGCGCCGGAGCCGGTCAACAGCGCCTTCGCCGAGGCGTTCGCCAGGGCGCAGTCGGGCAGGAAGAAGTAAGGATCAGGGAGGGGACAGAGCGTCCGACATCAGGCGGACGCCGAGTCCGCCCATGGCGGCGGCGGCAACCCGGTCGACCCAGCGCTTGGACCGCAAATAGGCGGCGCGTGGACGGCCGGCGGAAAACGCCGCGGCGACGATGGCGTACCAGCCGGCTTCGATCAGGAAGATCGTCGGCGGCAGGAAGACGAACAGCCAGAGCGGCGGTTCGGCCGGCATCAGCGCGGCGAAGATGCTGCCATAGACCAGCGCCGTCTTCGGGTTGCTCAATTGCGTCAGCAGCCCGAACAGCAGCGGCCGCATCAGCCCGGCCGGCGCCGTCTGTCCCTCTTCCGCCACCACCAGCGCCTCGGCGGCTCCACGCCAGATGCGGGCCGCGAGGTAGAACAGATAGGCGCCGCCCACCAGCTTCAGCACCGCATAGAGCCAGCCGACCTGCGACAGCAGGGCATGCAGCCCCAGCAAAGCCAGGGACGCAAAGAACACGCCGCCGATCCCCATGCCGAGCGCTGTGGCCAGACCGGCCCGGCGGGATACGCCGATCGAGGTGCGGGCGACCAGAACGAAGCTCGGTCCCGGGCTGGCGGCGCCGACCGCGATGGCACCGGCGATGCTGGCGAAGGCAAGTACAGGATCCATGGCCCCCCTCCCGCTTGAAGGTGGAGACGATAGCACAGCCGCGGCAGCCCGCGAATACAGGACAAAAAAGTCCCCTCGTCCGCGGGGGGAACGAGGGGACAAAGGCCGATGGCTTGGCCGTTACGGGGATGTCATTCGGCTGCCATCAGCACCGGAGCCTCGTCACGCACCCGGTTCACCGCGACATAGCGGTCGAGCGCGTCAAGGCATTCGGCCAGAGTTCCGGAACCGACCGCGCGGCAGTCCTCGAAAGCATGCGGTTCGGGGCGGAACCAATGGGTGATGTAGCATTCCTCGCGCCCGTCCAGGCTGAGGGTGAGGGCGAAGCGGCCCTCACGCCCGATGCGGGCTTGAGCGGCGCGCAGACGCGCCTGGACCTCTTCTATCGTCATGAGATGATTTCCTTCCCTTGATGCCGCCTGCGGTCAGGCAGCGTGGGCAAATCTGTCGTCTTCCGATTCCGAGTCTTCCAACCGTCGAGCCCAGTCGATGTCACGCGACAGCTCGTCGACGAGGACGCGGGCGGCACTCGCGGTTTCCCCCGGCGTGTCGGACCGCAGTAGTCCCGACAGCCGCATCGCCAGCGTTTCGGCCTCCGCCTCCACCCAGCGGGCGTAGTGGCGGCGGCGCTGGTCGCGGTTCCAGTACCAGCGCGGCAGCTGGGCGTTGGCACGCTCGAACTCGCCTTCCCAGGCGCTCATGCGGAAAAGACCGCTGGGCGACCGGTCGCCGGTGCTATGAGTCGCCCTGATAGTCGTCCTGGTCATGGCGTCCGTCAGGCGGCTTCCCGCCCGTCCTCTTCCTCGCGCTTCAGAATCTCGGCCTTCTTCTGGGCGAACAGGCCGGTGATGCGGTGCTGGGCGGCACGGTCGACGGCGCCGATCTCGCGCAGGCGGGTGCCGACGCCCGACCGCCAGACCTCTTCCAGATCGTCCAGGTCCAGACAGGCCCCCAGGCGGCGCTTCACCTCCGCCTCGAAAGCCTCGACGGCGGCGGGCTGAAGGTCCGGGTTGGACTTGGCGGCATAGAAGGCCTCCGACTCCTCCCGGTACTTGCTGTCGTCGAACTGGCCCATATAGACGTCGGCGGCCAGACCCAGCTGCAGCAGGCATTTGCCAACCGCGTCGGTCATCGACATCTTGAAGCACTCGTCGTCCGGCATCTCCATGCCGTTGCGGCGGCGGACCATCTCGGTCCCGCCCCACTGCGGGCCGGTGAAGCACTTTTCCTTGGTCTCCGGGTCGATGTACCAGACACGGGCGCAGATGAAGATCATGCGTTCCGCGATGGTCCAGTCGACCTGCTCATAGCCCCAGCCTTTGCCGATCGGACCGAACACCTCGGTCATCATCTGGAAGCGCCAAGTGGGGTCGATCTGCGTTCCGCGGAAGCCGCCAGAGCGGGTGAAGGGCTTGGTCGCCTTCGGATCGGTGCGCTTCAG
Source organism: Azospirillum lipoferum (assembly GCF_024170005.1). GTDB lineage: Bacteria > Pseudomonadota > Alphaproteobacteria > Azospirillales > Azospirillaceae > Azospirillum > Azospirillum lipoferum. The sequence continues at coordinate 29,829 of NZ_JALJXJ010000018.1, read as the reverse complement.
CCGATTCCACAGGAACATGGTGTCGATGCGCTGCGGCTCCTCCGCCCGGCTGCCGCCACCGGCACCCTTGGCCCCCTGCGAGCCCCGGCTGCCGCCGGACTTCGCTTCGACCGGAGTGGTCTCCGTCACGCTGGACTCGGTCATGCTCGACTGGGGCACGCTGGATTCCACAGCTTCAGTATCGGCAACGACGTGGTCGGTCTTGCTCATGCGTCCCATGATTTGGGTCCTTCTTGTCCAAACGTTTCGGCTCTCCCCTCACCCCAGCCGGCGGTCAGCACTGTTTCCAGGCTGAGTTCCACCGCGTTCGGGTCAGCGGAGGGTCCCCAGGATTGCGCCTCCGCCAGAGCGCGGCGCGGCGGTGCGCCGTAGCGCAGGCTGAGCCGGCCCTCGCGGTCGCGCGCGAGATAAATGCCACCGGACCGGCCATCCGGCTGGTCGATGGATACGAAAGCGATGCGGGCGTCGTCCGGCATCAGCGCCTTCAGGGCGGCCTCCGCCTCCTTCACCTCCAGCGCCGCCGCCCGGTTGGCGACCAGCCGGTCGGCCAGCGCACGGAAACGGTTGTGCCGCCCCATGTCGAAAACGTGGCCGTTCTCATAGGACGGCGCGTCCATCGGCAGCGGGTCCGCCGGCTCGACGTCGTTGATGACGTGCCACCAGAAGGCTTCCAGAGTCTCCACCAGCCGCTCGACGTCGTCCGGCTGCCGGTCCACCGTCACCAGGCTGTGGCCGGTCGGGCGCAGGATCGACAGCAGGGCACGGTCCAGACCAACCACCTCCAGCTGGTGCTGGATTTGCCAGTGGTAGCGGCGGGCGAGGTCGGTATCGCTCTGGAAACCGCTGTTGAACTTCGCCTCCACAATGGTGTCGAGCGGACCATCGGTCCCGCTGCCCGTCAGGAAGTCGGGATGGGCGACCATCCAGTCATGCTCGGCATGGCGGTAAGTGTCGGGTGCAGCCACGCAAACGCGGCCAGTGGCGTGGGTGACGAAGCGCGGATGAAGATGCTCGGTCGCAATGCCGATCTGGACGGCAGGGACCAGATCGAGATTCTCAGGCTCGACGCGGCCGGTCTTCTCCTGCCACAGCGACAACCAGTCGCCGGCCATCACGCGCGTTGCGTCCGACGACCCGATTTGCCCCGCCCGCAAGTCCCGTTGTGCCTGAGTGATCGCCATGCTGATCCCGACTTCCCCAGCTTCGAAGCGCGACCCTTGCTGCGACTTCGCAGCATATTCTCGGACGGCCTCACCGGACCCTGAATATGGGATGCGAACACGCAGCTTTCAAGAACAAAACATGAACCTCTGGCTTGACCGTAGACTAGCCCAAAGTCCTGGAAAGACGCTATATTTGGTGTCTTCTGACGAGAGTCACCGCAAGACAAAACGGACGGAGTAGAGGCGTCCGTTTTTGCGAGTCGCGGGGAATCGGAACGCACGTCGCGACTCGCGCCGCGACAGGCTTTTACATGCGAAGCGCTCGCACCACGTGAACAGCGACTCCGGCCACATGGGCACGGTCGAAGGCGGTTGGGCGGCAGTCAGGATCGGTCGAAACCGGCATCAGATGGGGCGGAAAGAAGCGATAGCCGCAGATGGTGCCCTCGCCCACCGTCACCACCACGTCGCCCGCCTGCGGCGTCAGCACGTCCAGCGGCTCCAGCACCAGGCAGTCGCGCGGCAGCACGCCGGCGGCGTCCAGGCTCTTGGACAGGATGCGCAACGCGAAAGCCCGGCGGGAAGTGCGGCCGTTCATGGCGACCGATGCGGCGCCCTCCTTCAGCGCCCCGGCCAGGAACGCCTCCCCCGCCCGGCGGCCGAGGTCGAGGAAGATGTGCGCCTGCTCCAGAGTCAGCACCGGCACGCGCGTGACCGGCGCATAGGCATGGTCATCGAGGAAACGTGGCTCCGACCCCGCGATGCGGGCCAGCCGGGCCAGCGTGTCGGCGCTGGGCACACTGCCCATCACCGGATCGCGCAGGAAGCGGGTCAGGTTGGTGGCGGTGACACCGGCCAGCCGCGCCCAGCCGCCGGCACTCCAGCCCTTCGCCTCCATGACGCCGGTCATCCAGCGCAGGATGGCTCGCCGCGTGTCGTCCATCACTCTCCCCCTCAACCATGCCCCCACCTTGTCCTACACGGTCCGGACGGGGTGGAGGAAGGCGCGATGGACTCAAGCCCGCTGCGATTTCGCAGTGCCGCCTTGGACTCTGCCGTGGCGGCCCCATCTGTGCGGCATCGAAGCCGACAGAAGGAGATGCAACCATGATCGTCACCAGCACCGATTCCGTCGAAGGGCGCCAGATCACCCAGTACCTCGGCATCGTCGCCGGCGAGGCGATCATGGGCGTCAACGTGTTCCGCGACCTGTTCTCCTCCGTGCGCGACATCGTCGGCGGAAGGGCCGGCGGCTATCAGGCCGCCCTGCGTGACGCCCGCGAGGCGGCCTTCGCCGACCTGGAGGACTCGGCCCGCGCGCTGGGCGCCGATGCCGTGGTCGGCGTGGATGTCGATTACGAGGTGCTGGGGAAGGAGAACGGCATGCTGATGGTGTCGGTCAACGGCACGGCCGTACGTCTCCGCTAAAGGCAGCCCCTGACCCTACACGTTGCCGAAGGCGCCTGGACAGACCCGACCGTATGGGTAGACTGCCGCTCCGGCAAGCAATGGGCCAGCAAGCAATCGGGAGGGGAATGCTCATGCGTGGGGTTGTCCGCGGTTCAATCTGGTCAGGCTGCATCGGCGGCCTCGCCATGGCGGCGTGCCTGTTTGGCGCCCTGCCGGCGCTGGCGCTCGACGGCATCGTCGAGAAGAAGGTCTTCGAGATGCCGTCCTACACCACCACCGGCGGCGGCACGATCAAGAACGTCCGGATCGGCTGGGAAAGCTACGGCAAGCTGAACGACGCCAAGGACAACGCCATCCTCATCACCCATTTCTTCAGCGGCAACAGCCACGCCGCCGGGAAATACAAGGCCGATGATGCGGCTCCCGGCTATTGGGACAGCATCATCGGCCCCGGCAAGCCGCTGGACACCGACAAATACTTCATCATCAGCTCCGACACGCTGGTAAACCTGTCGCCGAAGGACCCCAACGTCGTCACCACCGGCCCGGCCAGCATCAACCCGGACACCGGCAAGCCCTATGGCATGAGCTTCCCCATCGTCACCATCCAGGACTTCGTCAATGTCCAGAAGGCGCTGGTCGATAGCCTGGGCATCAAGACGCTCCAGGCGGTGATGGGCGGCTCGATGGGCTCGCTCCAGGCCTTCGAATGGGGGGCCGACCATCCGGAGATGGTCAAGCGCGTCATCGCCGCCATCGGCGGGCCGGAGGCCGACCCCTTCCTGATCGGCTGGTTGAACCTGTGGGCGGCGCCGATCAAGCTCGACCCCAACTGGAACAACGGCGACTATTACGGCAAGGCCGAGCCGAAGGCCGGCCTGGCCGAGGCGCTGAAGCTGGTCACCCTGCACGCCCGCCACTGGAAATGGGCCGATGCCGCCTTCGGCCGCAAATGGGCGGAAGACGGCAAGGATCCGAAGGCCGCGATGGGCAACCAGTACGCCATCGAAGCCTGGCTGGACAAGGCGGCCGCCGGCCGCGCCGCAGTCAGCGACGCCAACCACTTCCTCTATCTGGTAAAGGCCAACCAGACCTTCGTCACCGGCAACGGCGCCTCGCTGGAGGACGGTCTGGCGAAGATCAAGGCGCCGGTCCTGCTGATCCCGTCGGCCGACGACCTCGTCTTCCCGCCCGACCGCAACATGCGCCCACTGAAGGAGCGGTTGGAGAAACAGGGCAACGTGGTCGAATACACCGAGTCGATCACCTCGACGCTCGGCCATCTCGACGGCGTGGTGAACATCGGCAAGGCGGGCGACACGATCGCGCAGTTTTTGGCGAAGTGATTTCGCGAAGCGAGTGATGCGGGGCGCCTCTTGAGGGTGCCCCCTACTCCCCGCTCACCGGTACCCCGCGGAAGTTCAGCAGGCTCGGTGCCTTGTCGATGATCTCTTCCAGAATCAGCGACGCGGTTTCCAGATCGCGGTCAAGTTCCGGGCCGAGCTTGCCGACATAGTTGGGGCGCTTCAGCTTCTCCGCCGCATCGTGCAGACTGCGCAGTTCCGCCACGAAAATTTCGCGGGCGCCCATCGGCAGGATCGGGTTGGCCGACAGCACGAAGAAGAAGCGCATGCTGGCCCGCACCAGAAGGGCCAGCATCACCATGTCCAGCTTCTCGAACTGGTCGCGCAGATCGTCGGAACGGGCATCGACCAGATTGCGCAGGCGCTGCTCGATCAAGATCACCAGTGCCTGGAACTCGCCCACCTTGTCGCGGAAATCGCGGTAGGCACCGAAGCTGTGCTTGCTGGCCTCATGCTCGGCCAACTGGGCCAGCTTCGATGCCTCGCGGCACTGGCGTTCCAGCGCGCCCAGAAGTTCCTTGACCTCGGTTCGGGTGTATTGGCGCTTGCTCATGGGACTCGGCGGGGTTCGAACAGGCGTTCAGACGCTTCGGCAAGCTATAGCACAACCCACGGGCGGCAACCTACCCCGCTCGCCGGGAAATTACTCAGTGATCCGCCTTTACCGGCGCCCCCGGACGCCGCACCAGCGGCATGAACAGCAGCGCGCCGAAGAACACCGCCGACATCAGCAGCATGGCGTCGTTGAAGGTCAGGATCAGCGCCTCGCGCTGGACCAGCCCGACCAGCCGGGACATGGCGGCGGCGGTCGGATCGGCCACCAGCCCGTCGAAGCGCTGGCTGAGATTGTCGACCATCTGCTGCACCTCCGGCCGGGAGAGGTTCACATTGTCGCCGAGCCGGTTCAGGTGCAGTGCGTTGCGGTCGGTCAGCACCGTGTTGATCGCGGCAAGACCGATGGCGCCGCCCAGGTTGCGCATCAGGTTATAGAGACCCGAGGCGTTCTTCAGCTTGTCCGGCGGCAGGGTGCCCAGCGCCACGCTGTTGATCGGGATGAAGCACAGCATCAGCGACAAGCCGCGCACCGCCTGCGGCACGAACAGCTCCCAGAAGCCGGTGTCGGCGGTGAAGTGGCTGTTCAGCCAGACGCCGGTGCCGAACAGGATCAGCCCCAGCGCCAGCATGGCCCGCAGATCCATCCGCTTCGACAGGGCGCCGGCGATCGGAGCCGACATGAACTGGAAGGCGCCGGTCACGAACATGATGGTGCCGATCTGCAGGCTGTTGAATCCGCGTACGCGGGCCAGGAACAGCGGCTGCAGATAGACCGACCCGTAGAGGCCGATGCCAAGGATGAAGCTGTAGAGCGACCCGATGGCGAAGTTGCGGTCGGCGAAGGCGCGCAGTTCGACGACCGGGTTGCGGTAGGACAGCACCCGCCAGAAAAAGCCGACGGCGGAGATGGCGGCCACCACGGCCAGCGCGAAGATCGCCTCGTCGTCGAACCAGTCGTTCCGCGGCCCCTCCTCCACCACATATTCCAGGCTGCCCAGGAAGGCGGCCATCAGCGCCAGACCCAGGAAGTCGAAACCCTTGCGCAGCTCCGGATTCGGCCGGTCGACATCGACCAGGAACCAGACCAGCGAAGTCACCAGGATGCCGGGAATGACGTTGGCCAGGAACAGCCAGTGCCAGGACAGGTGCTGGGTCAGGTAACCGCCCAGCGTCGGGCCGATGGTCGGCGCCATGGTGGCGACCAGCCCCATCATCACCGTCACGCCCGCCCGCTTTTCCGGCGGGAAGATCATGAAGCTGGTGGCGAACACCGTCGGGATCATGGCACCGCCGATGAAGCCCTGGAGTGCCCTCCAGACGATCATCGATTCGATGCCGCCGGCAAAGGCGCAGGCGACGCTGGTCAGGGTGAAACCGGCGGCCGCCATGGTGAACAGCACGCGGGTCGACAGGATGCGCGACAGGATGCCCGACAGCGGGATCATCACGACCTCCGCGATCAGGTAGGAGGTCTGCACCCACGAAATCTCGTCGGCGCTGGCGGCGAGGCCGGCCTGGATTTCCGACAGCGAGCTGGAGACGATCTGGATGTCCAGGATCGCCATGAACATGCCGACGACCATCGCGAAGAAGCCGGCGACGTCGCGCGGGGTGAGGGGGCGCATGCCCTGGGCCGGTGTCGCCATGGAACCGCTGCCTTCCGTCCTGGCCGAACGAATCCCGCCGCCATGCGGGCGGTTCCGGCCGATATGCTGCCCAAAAGGCCAATAAGACCCGAAAGAATTGCTGACGGGAACGCCGCTCCCGAAGGGGGAGGGAGGAGCGGCGTTCCCGCCGGAGCCGTGACTGCCGTTATCGGGCGGCCACCGCCTGCTTGTCGGTCAGCGCGCCGAAGACGCCGCCGGCCAGATGGGGCTGGGTGTCGGCGCCGCGGGTGTCGACCTCCGCCACCACCGACAGGCCGGGGCGCAGCAGGCCGGCCAGCGCATTGTCGCGCGGCAGGGCGATGCGGACGGGAACACGCTGCACGATCTTGGTGAAGTTGCCGGTCGCATTCTCCGGCGGCAGCAGCGAGAACTTGGACCCCGACGCCGGGGCGAAGCTCTCCACCGTACCGGTCAGCTGACGGTCGGGGAAGGCGTCGACGGAGATGCTGACATGCTGGCCGGGGCGCATGCGCGACAGCTGGGTTTCCTTGAAGTTGGCGACCACATAGACGTCGGGCAGCGGCACCAGCGACAGCAGTTGCACGCCCGGCCGGGCATACTGGCCGACCTGGACGCCACGGTTGCCGATCACGCCGTCGACCGGCGCGCGCACAACGGTGTTGTCCAGATCGTTGCGCGCGGTCTGCAAGGTCGCCTGGGACTGGGCCAGATGGGCCTCCGTCTCGGTCCGGGTGGCGCGCAGGACGTTGATCTGCTCGTTCTCCGACGCCAGGGCCGCCCGCGACTTCGCCACCTGGGCCACCGCCTTGCGCAGGTCGGCGTCGGCGGTCTCCAGCTTCTGGCGGCTGGTCCAGCTGTCGCTGGCCAGCGAGCGGTTGCGCTCGTAGTCCTGCTGGGCGCGGCGCTGTTCCGCCTCCGCACTCGCCAGCGTGGCGGCGGCCTGATCGATCACCGTCCGTTGAAGCTCCAGCTTGCTGTCCAACGTGCCGAGCGCCGCCTTCTGCGCGGTCACCGCGGCCTCGGCCTCGGCCACCTTGGCACGGAAGTCCTGGTCGTCCAGGATCGCCAGCACGTCACCCGTCCGCACCAATTGGTTCTCGGCAACCTTCACGTCGCGGACATAGGCGGAGATCTTCGGGCTGACGACGGTGATGTCGCTCTGCACATACGCGTTGTCGGTCGCTTCGAGGAACCGCCCCTCCGTCCACCAATGTTCGCCGGCGACGGCGCCGCCCGCCAGCACGGCCAGCGCAACGCCCGACAGCACGATCTTCCGCACGCCATTCGCCATCGTCTCTATCCCCAATCCACCGCGGTCCGGTCCGCTTTCCGCCGATCGCTCTTGCCGGCGCCGTCACGGGAAAGAAACTGAACCGTTCAGTTTAGTCTTGTCGGAAGATGGAGGACGGCCTATCTGTTGTCAAGACCGAACTGAACGGTTTAGTTTTTGGCAATTGGTGTCAGGGGGCTTGTCGGGCGATGCGGAACGCGGTAGGGGCCAGGAACATGGACTCAGGCGAGGCGCGCATGACCACATTGGTGGCCCCCACTCCCGAAGCAGGATCGAAGCCCGCTCAGATCATGAACGCGGCCGGCAGCCTGTTCCTGGAGCATGGCTATAGCGCCGTCAGCATGGATGCCGTCGCCAAGAAGGCGAATGTGTCCAAGGCGACGCTTTATGCCCATTTCGGCAGCAAGGAGGAACTGTTCCGGGCGATGGTCGCCTGCGAATGCGCGAACTCCGTCATGGCCGGTATTTGGGACGAGGCGATGAGCCTTCCGGCGGCGGACGGGTTGCGTCTGATCGGCCGGACCTTCGTCTATTTCATCGCCTCGGCGAAGGCGCTGGGTCTCTACCGCATGGTGCTGGGCGAGGTGCTGCGCCAACCCCAGCTTGCCCAGGCCTTCTACGAAAGCGGGCCGGCCGAAACCTTCCAGCGCGCGCACCAGTTCATGGTCCATGCGAGGGACAAAGGGGAACTGGCGATCAACGACTGCGATCTCGCCACCCACCAGTTCTTCGGCCTGCTGAAGGCCAACATGCACATGAAGCTGCTGCTGTGCCTGAGCGAACGGCCGAGCGACGCGGACCTGGAACGCTTCGTCGACGCCGCCGTCGACCTGTTCGTCAAGGGGTACGCGCCTGAAAGGCGCTGAGTGGCTACGCGCCTGAAAACCGTTGAACGGAAGCACCGTCAACTTGCAGTTGGCGCCAGGGACAATCGAGATCCAATAGTCAGAATTCCTGACACAAACTTCGCCCCCTTCGGCTTGTCACCGGTCAAGGCTTCGTATAGCGTGCCGTTGACATACCGGCGTAACGGTGCGTGGCGGGTTTGCGGATGGATTTCGAGACGACCTTCATCGCGCAGGTCATCACCGTCATCGGCTTTGCGGTCGGTCTGTCCATTGTCGTGGCCTCCGGCCGTTATCCGCGTCACATCCGCAATTCCCTGCGCGCCTATTCCTATGGAAAATTCCTGCTGGGAACGGGCTTCCTGATCGCAGGTCTGCGCGGCGGTGCGGCGCCGGACCTGCTGGTCCCGCTCGCCAACGGGTTGGGGATCGCCGGTTTGACGATGAACTACACCAGCGTCCGCCACCTTCAGAACCGGCCGGTCAGGCTCCTGATCCCGGCGGCGGCCGGACTGGCCGTGGCCCTGGCCTGCTTTCTGCTGCTGCTAGCCGGCGGCGGCATATCCTGTATTCGCATCCTGACCAGCTTCGCGACCTTTGCCGTATTGCTTGTCATCGCCTTCGAGGTGCTGGTTCGTTACGAGGGTCGCGGCATCCCTCACTATGTCACCGGGTTGCTGTCGGCCACATTGGCCATGGTGTATCTGGTCCGCATGGGTGCGGGCTTGGTTCAGGGGGAAATGCCGGCCGCCTACATGATCGACGACCGGGTGGAGCGGGTCACTTTCCAATTATCGATGCTGGGTACGGTCATAGGGGCGATCAACTACGTCCTGATGGCCAGCGACGAGTTCAACCGCGAACTGGCGAAGCTTGCCCACACCGACGGGCTGACCGGCAGCCTCAACCGCCGCCGCCTGTTCGAGCTGGGAGAGATCGAGTTCCGCCGCGCCCGCCGCCATGGCCGTGACCTGACGGTGCTGGTGCTCGACATCGACCGATTCAAATCGATCAACGACCGCGCCGGCCATCCGTTCGGCGACCGGGTGATCCAGGCGGTGGCCGACTGCTGCGCCGGGCAGATCCGGCGCGAGGACACGGTGGGCAGGATCGGCGGGGAGGAGTTCGCCATCCTGTTGCCGGAAACGGGCCTGGAGGCCGGCCGGCTGCTGGCCGAGCGGCTGCGCAGCGCCATCGAACGGCAGCTGGCCCCGCTTGGCGCCGAAGGCGGCGTGACGGTGACCTGCAGCATCGGCGGCGTCAGCCTGACCCGCGAGCATAGCGAGTTTTCCGACCTGATGGCCCAGTCGGACAGCGCGCTTTACGACGCCAAGCATGCCGGACGCAATCAGGTGCGCTTCTTCCCCCCGCTGGCGCTGACCCCTGCGTTGCACGCCTGACCGGCGGGAATTCGGACGGGCGGAGCCGGTTAGAAAAATCGGCTCCACGGGGAATGGCGCACGGCCGCCTTTACCAGCGGGGCCGCTTGCCGCATTATCCGCGCCGGTCCCCGCCGGCCGGTTTACTCCGGTCGATAGTCCGGGGCCGGCTTGCCGGATCCGATCCGGCTTCGTCCCTTCCGGCAACATCGGCGTAAGGTCGTGGTTCTTTCCCATCTCGGCTCCGGCAGCCTGGAGCCGCAGCGGTCGCAGCTGACGCTCGGCACGAAGTTCAGGCTCATCAACTGGGGGCTGGTCCTGCTGATCTGCACGATCACCGGGGTCGGCGTCGGGCTGCTCTATTCGGCCGCCGGGGGCCATTGGAAACCCTGGGCGCAGCCGCAACTGGTCCGCGCCATCCCCGGCCTGGTCCTGATGCTGGGCATCGCGCTGGTCGACATCCGCCACCTGATGAAATCGGCCTATGTCATCTTCTTCATGGTGCTCTGCCTGCTGATCGCGGTGGAGCTGATGGGCCGCATCGGCATGGGCGCCCAGCGCTGGATCGACCTCGGCTTTTTCCAGCTCCAGCCGTCGGAGCTGATGAAGCCGGCGCTGACGCTGGCGCTGGCCCGCTATTTCCATGGGGTGACGCTGGATCAGATCGGCCGGCCCCTTCTGCTGATCCCGCCGCTGCTGCTGGTCTTCACCCCGGTTGCCTTCGTGCTGCTCCAGCCCAATCTCGGCACCTCGCTGCTGCTGATCATGGGCAGCGGCGCCATCTTCTTCGCCGCCGGCGTCCGGGTTTGGAAGTTCCTGCTGGTGATCGGCGGCGGCCTCAGCGCCATCCCCATCGCCTGGGAGTTCCTGCACGACTACCAGAAGCAGCGCGTCTACACCTTCCTCGAACCGGAAACCGATCCGCTCGGCGCCGGCTACAACATCCTGCAGTCGAAGATCGCGCTGGGGTCGGGTGGGCTGTTCGGCAAGGGCTTCATGTCCGGCTCGCAGAGCCAGCTGATGTTCCTGCCGGAAAAGCACACCGATTTCATCTTCGTCGTCCTGGCGGAGGAGTTCGGCATGGTCGGCGCCGCCACGCTGCTGGCGCTCTACGTCCTGCTGTTCATCTATGGCTGGGTGATCGCGCTGAACAGCCGCAGCCAGTTCGGCCGGCTGGTCGCCGTCGGCATGACCGCGCAGTTCTTCCTCTACGTCTTCGTCAACGTGGCGATGGTGATGGGTCTGATCCCCGTCGTCGGCATTCCGCTGCCTCTGGTGTCCTATGGCGGATCGGCGATGATGACGCTGATGATCGGCGTCGGCCTGCTTCTGAGCATGTCCGTCCACCGCGACGTGCGCATCCCCAAGAGTGGCGTCACCGACGTCTGACCTGCCTCTTTCGTTTTGGTTATCGGCTGAGGTACGCCGGGCAAGCGCCTGTCGCACCCCGGCCGCGCCGTTGCCGCCCCGCACCGCCCTCGCGATATCGGGGTGGGGGCCGACCGATCTTGCGGGCAGGCCCGTTGCAGCGGGAGGAACAGCCATGCGGAGAGACGCCACAGGAAAGCGTGGGCGGACAGCGGTCTTGATCGGTGCGGGACTGGCGGCCTTTCTGAGCAGCCCCCTTGTCTTCGGCAGCGCACCGGCACTGGCGGAATCGCTGTTCAGCCATATCGGCGGCAGCTTCAGCGAGACCGGCGGGTCCTTCGAGACCTCGCGCTGGCAGCGGTCGGACGGCTGGAAGTCCGGCGGGCACATGAACTGCACCTGGAGCCGCGCCAATGTCACCGCCGAGAAGGGCCACCTCTCCCTGTCGGTCAGCGACCGCATCTCCGGCGGCGACCGCTATTCCTGCGGCGAATACTCGACCCACCGCTTCTACGGCTACGGCGCCTACACGGTGTCGCTGAAGGCGGTGAAGGCCGATGGGGTGATGACCTCGGTCTCCCACTATACCGGCCCGCCCTTCGGCGATCCGTGGGACGAGATCACCATGGGGATCGCCGGCAAGGACACCACCAAGCTGGAGATCAGCTACGTCGTCAACGGCACCGGGCACCGCAACACCGTGGTCGATCTGGGCTTCGACGCCGCCAAGGGCGTCCATAGTTACGGCTTCGACTGGAAGCCCGATGGCATCGTCTGGACCGTCGACGGCAAGCCGGTCCATCAGGTGTCCGGGAAGCCGGATGAGTTGCCGCGCATGCCCGGCCGCCTGATGCTGCGCTTCTGGAGCGCGTCGGGCGACACCGAATGGCTGCGCCGCTTCACCTATCCCGGCCATCCCCTGGCCGCCGAGGTCGCCTCCGTCACCTACCGTGAGAACCCGGCCAACCTCAGCAACTGAGGGGGAAGCCGCTCACTCCAACGCTTCGGCGCCCAGGTAGGATTCGACGACGCGGGGGTCGGCGACGACCTCCGCCGGGGCGCCGTCGGCGATCTTCTCGCCATGGTCCAGCACCACCACGCGGTCGGACAGCGCCATCACCGCGCGCATGACATGCTCGATCATCAGGATGGTCAGCCCTTCTCGCCGGTTCAGGTCGCGCAGGACCTCGACCATGCGGTCGACCTCGGTCGGGCGGAGCCCCGCCAGCACCTCGTCGAGCAGCAGCAGGGTCGGACGGGTCGCCAGCGCGCGGGCGACCTCCAGCCGCTTGCGGTCGGGCAGGGTCAGGCTGCGCGCCGGACGGTTGGCCTGATCGGCCAGCTCCAGCCGCTCCAGCACGGCGCGGGCCTGCACTCGCGCCGCCTCCACCGACCGTTCGCGGGCCAGCGCGCCGACCACGACATTGTCCTCCACCGTCAACTGGCCGAAGGGCTTGACGATCTGGAAGGTGCGGCCGATCCCGGCGGTGCAGACCTGATTGGGCTTCAGACCGGTCAGGTTGCGGCCCTTCAGCGTCACCCTGCCCTCGTCCGGCGGAAAGACCCCGGCGATCAGGTTGAAGGTGGTGGTCTTGCCAGCCCCGTTCGGGCCGATCAATGCCAGGATGCGCCCCTCCGGCACGGAGAAGCTCACCTCCGACACAGCCTTCAGCCCGCGGAACCGCTTGGACAGGCGCTCGACCTCCAGCAATGCGGCCATCTCAGGCGCCCTCCCCCGGTTGACGGACAAGACCCAGGCGGCGGGCCAGCCAGGGCCAAACGCCCTCCGGCCGGAACACCACGATCACCACCAGCGCCGCGCCGTAGAACAATTGCTTCAGGCCGGGCAGATCCAGCCCGCCAGCCTCGATCAGGAAGGTCAGCGCCTCGCCCAGCGGAGTCAGGATAAAAGCACCCAGGATCGGCCCAACCAGCGTGCCGATGCCGCCGACGATGGCCGGCAGGATGATCTCGATGGAGCGGCCCATTGAGAAGACCTGCTCCGGGAACAGGTTGTTGAAATAGAAGGCCTGGAACACACCACCCAGCGCGGTCAGGGCGGACGACACCGCCACCGCCGTCATGCGGGCGCGGAACAGATCGACGCCCGACGCCTCCGCCGCGTCCGGCTCCTCACGCACGGCCAGCCACTGGTAGCCCAGGCGGCTGTGCAGCAGGGCGCGCGACAGGAACAGCGCGCCGACGACCAGCGCCAGGGCCACGTAATAGAACAGCACCGGCGAGCCGCGCAGGTTCAGCGGATCGCTCGCCCCCGCCTCCACCGGCAGGAAGAAGCCGCCCGACCCGCCGACCCAGGTGATGTGGTCGAAGCCGATGCGCGCCACCTCGGCGAAGGCGATGGTCAGCAGGGCGAAATGCACGCCCTTCACCCCGAAGCGGAAGCCCAGGAAGCCGATGACGCAGCCGGCCACCACCGCGACCAGCATCGCCAGAACCATGCCGGCCCAGGGGCCGATGCCGAAATGGACGAACAGCGCGGCGCTGACATAGGCGCCGAGGCCGACATACAGCGCATGGCCCAGCGACAGCAGGCCGGAAAAGCCCATCATCACGTTCCAGGCCTGTCCGACATAGGCGAACCACAGCACCGTGGTCAGCACCGACACCAGATAGCGGTCGGCGACGAAGGGCGCGATAACCAGCCCCAGCGCCGCCAGCACCAGCAGCATCATCCCGCGCCCGGTAACCCCCGAAGGCATCATTCTGGAAGGCCCGCTCATGACCGCTTCCCCAACAGCCCTTGCGGGCGCAGCAGCAGAACCACGATCAGCACCCCGTAGCTGAACAGGGATTTCAGGGACGGCGTCAGCAGGAAGCCGGCCAGCGCTTCCGACATGCCGATCAGCACGCCGCCCAGCAGCGCACCGGGCAGGCTGCCCAGCCCGCCGACGATGACGATGATGAAGCTGAGCAGCGTGTATTCCGGCGCCAGCTGCGGCCGGGCATCGACCAGCAGCGTCATCAGCGCGCCGGCCACCCCGACCACCGCGGCGCCGATGCCGAAGGTCAGCGCATAGAGCCCGTCGATGTTCAGCCCGACCACGCGGGCGCCCAGCGGGTTATCGGCACAGGCGCGGATGGCCTTGCCGGTGCGGCTGAAACGGAAGAAGGCGAACAGCGCCGCCGCCACCACGATGGCCGCCGCCCCGGCGCGCAGCCGCACCGCATCCAGCAGCATCGAGCCGATCTCCACCGTGTCGAAGCTGTAGGGCACCTGGACGTTGCGGGCGTCCGGACCGAACAGCATCAGCATGGCGTTGACCAGGATGGTGGCGATGCCCAGCAGCAGGATGAACTGCATGTGCTCCGGCCGCTCGACGAACTTGTTCACCAGCCCGCGCTGAAGCAGCCAGCCGCAGGCGAACAGCAGCGCCGCCATGACCGGGGCCGACAGCAACGGGTCCAGCCCGATCCAGCCGCCCAGCAGCACGGCGCCGTACATGCCCGCCACCATCATCTCGCCATGGGCGAAGTTGACGACGCGCACAACGCCGAAGATAACCGATAGCCCCAGCGCCGCCAGCCCATAGACCAGGCCGGTCAGCAGGCCGGAAGCCGCGATGTTCAGATAATAGTCGATCGGCATGGGCGGCGGATTGTCCGAACGGTTGGGTTCTGCGGGTTAGCAGTCCAAGGGGGATGCAGGCAAGCCAGAACGACCGCCGGCAACGCGATTCGTCCGTTCCCGCTATGGCCGCCCAGCCATCCGGGTGCCGCCGCGCAAGGTTGCGATCCGCTCCGCCACGTCGCTCAACCGGCGGTCGAGAGCCGTCGTCAGGCAGGACTGCGCCGCGGCAGCCACCGCCGGATCGCCCTCGGTCCCGCTGCGAATCCAGCAGAGCGCTGCGATCCGCTCGTGAAAGCGCCGCTCTTCCTGAATCAGCTCATAGGCCGCGGCGGCGCGGGCCGCCGGATCGTCGATGCCGGCCAGGAACCGCTCCTGCGCTCCGCGGGCACGGCCGTCGAGAAGGGCGAGCGCCGGGACGTCGCAGATCATCCGCCGCAGCGGCGCCGTCACCGTGGCGCAGCGCGGATCGGCGACCGGCGCCGGCGACGGGACCGGCGGGGCGATGGCGACCGGGGGCACGGGGACGGCAGGCTGCGGCGGTGGCGAGGACGGCGCAGTTTTGACCGCGGCCGGCACTGCAACCGGGACTGTCTTGACCGGCTGTGAAGCCGGTCGCTCCGGCGCGCCTCCGCTCAGGGAGTCCCGCGCCACCCGCACCGGCATGCCGACCTCAGCCGCCGTGAAGACGGCTTCGATGTCCTCGGGCAGCATGCGGAAGCAGCCGCCGCTGGCCCGCGTGCCGATCGACTCCGGATCGTTGGTGCCATGGATGGCGATGGCCGGCCAGCCGAGGTCGAGCGCGAACTTGCCCAGCGGGTTGTTCGGCCCCGGCGGCACCGCCCGCGGCAGGGCGGGGTTGTCGCGCCGCTGGTTGGCGGTCGGCCGCCATGTCGGGTCGCGACGCTTGCGCTGGATGCTGCTGTCGCCGACGGGGATCGGCACGCCGGGGCGGCCGATGGCCACCGGAAAGCTGCGGGTGCCGCCGTCCGTATCGGTCAGGTAGAGACGGCGGTCTGCAAGGCTGATGGCGATGGATGGACCACCGGAGCCTGTCTCCATCGCCAGGGCCGCACCTGCACCGGCCATCCCGGTGATGGCAAGCAAAGCCCGGAAAAGACACCGTGCCAGGACGGCGGTGACGGCTGTTGTCGGTCGGGGGATGACGCCGCGGCCACGGTCTCCCCGGATGGTCGTAATTCCATGCATGCGGAAAGTTGATCGCGTGTTCCCTAAAACAGGGTAAACAGCATGGGACGACGGTCGCCGGGAGACGGGGCCGCCCCGGACAGCAAGGACGTGCATCATGGACCAGATCGAGCAGACGTTGGCCGTCGCCACGGAACACCACCGCGCCGGCCGCACCGCGGAAGCCGAGCGGCTGTACCGCGACGTGCTGGACGCTTCGCCCGGCCATCCGGACGCCCTGCACCTGCTGGGGGTAATCGCGCTGCAATCCGGCCGGGCGGACGAGGCGGTCGACCGAATCGCCCAGGCCGTCGCCGGCGACGACGGCTCCCCGCTGTTCCACGCCAATCTGGGCCACGCCCTGCACGCTTCCGGCCGCCATCGCGAGGCGGCGCTCAGCTTCGCCCGCGCCCTGACCCTGCTGACCAACGAGGGGGAGGGCTGGGGCAATGTCGGCGCGCTGGCCAACCTGATCCGCCGCTACGACGACGACATCCGTGCCGCCGCCGCCGCGGAGGTCGATGCCCGCTACACCATGGGCGACGTGATGCGGCGCCAGTCGCTGCTGTTCCTGCTGACCGGCGACGTCGCCTATTACCGCAATCTGGTGAACACGGCGCTGGACGACCCGCTGCGCTTCTCCATCCCGTCGATGCATTACGCCTATTGGGGCATCGCCATGCGGCTGTTCCAGGGCGACGCGCGCAAGGGCGACGTCGGCGCCTTCACCCAGGGCGAGTTCCGCCGCTTCTACCGCCTGCTGGTCGAGGAAACGGCCCGGCGCTATGGCCTGGACACCCACCTGCGCCGGGCGGCGCGGCGCGCCACGGTGAAGCGGGTGGCGCTGATCACCAACCAGATGCTGGGCGAAGGGCACCAGCCGACCGCCGACGCCTTCGACTATGCCCGCCGGCTGCAGGACGAGCATGGCTGCGAGGTCCTGATCGTCAACCCCAACGCCATGGCGGTGGAAGGCGAGAACGGCTTCGTTCCCGAATACAGCTACAACGTCACGGAAGAATATGACGGCGAACAGACCATCGCCGCGTACGGCGCCAAGGTCCGCATGCTGTCCTTCCCGCAGCCGCGTTTCGACGAGGAGAAGCTGACCGCCATCGTCGATGCGGTGGAGCGGTTCGATCCGGACGTGATCGTCGCCTTCGGCGGCTCCAACACGGTGGCCGACCTGTTCGCCCGCAGCCGGCCGGTGGTGTTCCTGCCGACCTCCAGCGGCCTGCCTCCCTCGCTCGCCACACTTCTGCTGGGCTACGCACCGGAGGACAACGCCGCCGGCTGGCCCGAGGAGGCGCGGACGCGCTTTCGTCCCTTCTCCTTCGGCTGGACCCTGCCGGATGCCGGTCCCACGCGCGGCCGTGCCGATTTCGGCCTGTCCACGGATGGGCCGCTTTATGTCGTCGTCGGCAACCGCCTGGATCAGGAGGTCGGGCCGGAGTTCCTGGAGACGCTTGACCGTCTGCTCGACCGCGTGCCCGACGGGCATGTCGCCTTCGCCGGCGCGGTGACGGAACTGTCCGGCCGGATCGCCGCCGCCCGCAATGCGGCACGGATGCAGGCACTGGGCAATGTCGAGGGCATCCGCGGCCTGTATGGCGTGGCGACCGTCTATCTGAACCCGCCCCGCCAGGGTGGCGGCGGCAGCGCCGCCTTCGCGCTCGCAGACGGGCTGCCGGTGGTGACCTATGCCCAGGGCGATGTCGCCGGCATCGCCGGTCCGGGCATGACCGTCGCCGACGAGGCGGGCTTCCTGGAACGCGCCGCGGCGCTTGGACAGGATGCCGCCGCACGGGCACAGGCGGCGGAGGCCGCACGCAGCCGCTTCGCCGAAACCGCGGACCGCGCACGGTCGGTGGAAAAGCTGCTGGATTATGCGCGGGAGGCGCAGGAGCTGTTCTGAGGCATCGCGCCTCCCCCTGCCCGCAAAACGCCTTCCGCCCGGCCCCCGTACGAAGCAGACCTTCGTGCAGGAGCCGGGCGGAACCGTTTCAGGAGCCTGCTGACGGCAGGCGTATCAGACCGTCATTGATCGTAGGTGCCTGCCCCGACGATGTAGCGGCCATCGCGGGTGACGTAGGAATGCTTGTGCTCGACCTTGTTGGTCTGGCGGTTCAGCCAGACATAGTCGATGACGGCGTTCGGCTTGTCCTTGGTCTCGGTGATCATCGCCTGGACGATGGGCTTGCCTTCCGCATCCTTCAACTGGGCGGCATCGGACCCGGCCAGCTTCGGGTTGGCGCCGGAGGCGACGTAGCGGCCGTCGGTGTCGAAGACGAAGACATACAGCTCGCCGCGGCGGAAGCTGCCCTTGGGGTCCTGGAAGGCCTTTGCCGCCTCCTCCGGCCCCTTGGCCTTCAGGTAGGCGACGGCCTCGGCGACCAGCGACTTGGCCTGTTCTGGCGTGGCGTGATCGGCGGCGAGGGCCGGGGCTGCCAGAAGGGCCGCCGCGACGGCGACCAGGGATGCGGTTCTGCGAATCATGGATGACCACCTTGGAAGAGAGGGATGGAGGGAAGGAGCCAAGGATCCGGCAGGGGTCAGTCCTCGTGCACGGTTTCCAGCCAGGAACGGATCGACCACAGCGCTTCCTGTCCCAGCGCTTCGCCGAACTGCGGCATGTAGGTCACGCCGTTGCGGATCGAGCCGTTGGTGACACGCTCCTTGAACCACTCGTCGCCGGCATCGCCCTTTTCCAGGTAGCGCAGGTCGGGGGCGATGCCGCCGGACACCGCGCCCAGACCATGGCAGCGTGCGCAGTTCTGGTTGAAGGCGGATGATCCGATCTCGATGGCGCGCGGGTTGCCGCGGTAGGGGTTGCTGTCCCGCCACTTGTCGCCCAGCTTCTCCAGTCCGCTGGTGTCGACCGGCTGCGGGACGACATCGCCATGGGCGAAAACCAGACCGGGAAGAGCAACGGCACCGATCAGACCAATCGCGGCTGCAAGCCGAACAATCCGTGCATTCATGAGAAAGACGTTCCCTCTGTTTCTAGCCGCCCTGCGGCTTTTGCTTCGCATGAGCAGACGTTATCAGCAGTGGGACCCGCGAATAATTGGACTATGGTAGGACATCATCGAAACGATGCCCAACATGACTATGTGGCACGCAGACGCAGAAACGGGCGGACCGGATCGCTCCGGCCCGCCCCCGTCCTGCTTGTCCGCGCTCGTGGTCAGGCCTTCGGCAGCTTGAAGACCCAGAGCGAGCCACCCTGGTTGATGTCCTTCACCAGCTTGGCGACATCGCCGCCCCACAGCGGCACCGCACCGCCCCAGCCGGAGACGACGGCGACATACTGTTCGCCATCCATCTTCCAGGTGACCGGGCTGCCGACCACGCCGGAACCGGTCTGGAACTTCCAGACCTCCTGGCCGGACTTGGCGTCAAAGGCCTTCAGATAGCCTTCCGGCGTGCCGGTGAAGACGAGGTTGCCGGCGGTGGTCAGGACACCACCCCACAGCGGGGCCGGGTTCTTGTATTCCCAGACGATCTTGCCGGTCTTCGGATCGACGGCGCGCAGTGCGCCGATGTAATCGTCATACAGCGGCTTGATGGTGAAGCCGGCGCCGAGATAGGCCGCACCCTTCTTGTAGGTGATCGGCTCGTTCCAGATGTCCATGCCCCACTCGTTGGCCGGGACGTAGAACAGCTCGGTCTGCGGGTTGTAGGCCATCGGCATCCAGTTCTTGGCGCCCAGGAAGGCGGGAGCCGCGAAGACCGACTTGCCCTTGCCTTCGCCACCGCCTTCGGTCGGAGCGCCCGGACGGTTGTCGTCGATGTAGATCGGACGGCCCGTCTCGATGTCGATGCCCTTGGCCCAGGTGATCTTGGTGACGAAGGGCGAGGCGTTGATCAGCTTACCGTTGGTGCGGTCGATGACGTAGAAGAAGCCGTTGCGGTCGGCCTTGCCGCCGGCCTTGACCACCTTGCCGTCCTTCTTCAGGTCGAAGGACACGAACTCGTTCACGCCGTCGAAGTCCCAGCCGTCATGCGGCGTGGTCTGGTAGTGCCACTTGATCTCGCCGTTGTCCGGATTGATGGCCAGCGTGGAGGAGGTGTAGAGGTTGTCGCCCGGACGCAGGTGCGAGTTCCAGGGCGCCGGGTTGCCGGTGCCGAAGAACAGCGTCTTGGTTTCCGGGTCGTAGGTGCCACCCAGCCAGGTGGCGCCGCCGCCGGTCTTGTACATGTCGCCCGGCCAGCTGGCATTGGTCTTGCCGGTGACGGTCGAGTCCTTGCCGTTCAACGTGCCCATGTTGCCTTCGATGGTCGGGCGCTGCCACACCAGCTCGCCCGTCTCGGCATCGCGGGCCTCGACCATGCCGATCACGCCGAACTCGCCGCCGGAATTGCCGGTGATGATCTTGCCGTCAATGATCAGCGGGGCGGCGGTGTTGGAATAGCCTTCCTTGTATTCCTGCAGCTTCTTGTTCCACACCACCTTGCCGGTCTCGCGGTTCAGCGCGACGAGGCGGGCGTCCAGCGTGGCGAAATAGATCTTGTCCTTGTAGATCGCAGCACCGCGGTTCACCACGTCGCAGCAGGGCATGATGCCATCGGGCAGCCGGTGGTTGTATTCCCACTTCTTGTGGCCGGTGCGGGCATCGACCGCATAGAGGCGGGAATAGGAACCGGTGACGTAGATGGTGCCGTCATAAATGATGGGCTGGGCTTCCTGGCCGCGCTGCTTCTCGCCGCCGAAGGAGAAGGACCAGACCGGGACCAGCTTCTTGACGGTGTCGGCGTTCAGGTCGGTCAGCGGGCTGAAGCGCTGGGCCTGCGGCCCCATGCCATAGGTCAGGACCGCTTCGGTGTTGGTGGCGCTCTTCAGCAGATCGTCGCTGGAGGGGCCATCGGCGGCGAGGACGCCGGTGGCGCTGAACGCGGTCAGCGAGGCTGCCAGGGCGAGACTTGTAACCAGGCGCTTCATGTGCGGTTGCCTCCCAAAACTGATGATGACGGCACCGCCCGGGCAAGACCCGCCCGTTGCCGCTGGACGGGCGGGTCCGGCGGGCGAACGGAGTCAGGGCGGCTTTTTCAAGCTTTTGGCGACCGAATGGGTCGCGTCGCTCTACGATATTCGGCAGTGTAGACGGATGATCGGTCGGGTAAATTGTCGGATAGTAGCAGGCGTAAGCGTCAGTTCCCCTCTGCGTCACCAATCCGTCAATTGACCCGCGGCAGACTTGCCTGCTCGATCTTCGGCCAGAGATGGGCGACGGAGCGGCGATACTCTTCACGCAGCACATCAAGCACTTGGAACCGCTCGGGAATCGGCAGCTCCAGCGCTTCGGCCATGTCCAGTCCGGACTCCACGGCGTGGCGCAGCGTGCCGTCCAGCCAGGTCAGCCAGTCGCGGGTCTGGGCGACGCAGGCCTTGTCGGGGCGGATGTGCCCGTGGTTGGGCACCAGCAGCCGGATGTCCAGCGCATCGACCGCGTCCAGTTCCTTCAGCCAGTCGGCGACGGTGGCGTGCGGCGTGGTCGGGGTGCGGTCGCAGAAGATGACGCCGCCGGCGAACAGAACACCAGTCGATTCGTCCAGGATCATCAGGTCGGCGGCGGTGTGGCCACTCAGCGGGATCAGCCGCAGGCGGTGGTCGCCGAACTTCACCGTCGATCCATAGACCGGCTCGGTCGGCACCGTCACCTCGGTCCCGCGCATCCAGTCGCCGACCAGCCGGTACATGTTCTCGGCGATGCCGTTCCCTTCCTCCTGGATGCCGGCGATGGTGCCGGGCAGCGCCGCAATGGGCACATCGGCGAAGGCCTGGGAGCCCAGCCAGTAATCGGGATGCAGGTTGCTGATGAAGACCTTGCGGATCGGCTTTTCGGTGACCTTGCGGATGGCCGTGCGCATCTCCTCGCCATAGCGGCGGGACGGCCCGGTCTGGATGACGATCACCCCGTCGGCCGTGACGATGAAGCCGGAATTCAGGATGTTGCCGCCATTGGCGCGGGTGAAATGCTTGGTCGAGCCTTCGAAGACATAGGTGTCGGGGGCGATCCGCGTCGGCTTCAGATCATAGGTCAGCGGCCCGGCGGCCTGCGCCGCACTACCAGCCATCACACCGGCCGCCATCACACCAGCAGCCAGAACTGCGGAGAACATCAGCCGGCGCAAGAACGTCCTGCTCATTGCCCGACGCTCCAGGACTGGCCGGCTGGTTTCAGCGACATTGCCGGTTTGGCGCCCGGCGGCGGCATCGGGATGGTCGCGCGGATCTCGCCGCCCTGATTGTCCCGCCCACGCAGAATCAGCGCCGTGGCGTCCGGCGGCGGACGGAGGTCCAGCGAATAGACCGGATTTTCCGACACCGGTTCCAGGCTGTCGATCCGCGCCAGTGTGGGCGAGCCGCCGGGGGTCTGCGCATCCACCTGCAAAGTCTCGACGAAATAGGCCGGAATGCCGTCGACCAGTCCGGTGTCGTTGGGATGGCGGATGCGCAGCCGCAGCCGCGCCACCCCGTCCTCCGCTGCCGGCCACAGCCGCGCCTGCACCTCGCCGACATGGTCGGCCCAATCCTTCTGGGCGTAGGACGCCGGCGGAGCGCTGCATCCACCGCCCGCCGCATCGACCATCACGCCGGAGACATGCCAAACCCCGTCAGCGGTCCGCGCCGCACCGCGCACGGCGGTTGCCTGCTGAATCTTGATGCGGGTGGCGATATAGGGAGCCGCCGTGCCGGGATGGTAGCGCAGCACCAGCGGAAAGGGATTGAGGTCGGCGATCGCCACCATCTCCACCACCCGCCCCAGCGCCGTGGCGTCGACGGAGAGCGGCACCGCGCGGGTATCCTCCGCCGCCGCGGGGGCGGTGACCTTCACCGCATCGTCGAACACGACCGGCGCACCGGCGAAATACTGGTCGCGCAGCACCTCCCACATCACGGAGTTCAGCGGGTCGGACGGAGAGCTTGCAGCAAAACCGGGACCGGCGATGACAAGCATCGCACCGGTGAGTCCCATCTGGCGCCACGCGTATCTCATCTATCCCCTCCCGACCGCCGACCCGTCCGCTTGTTCCCGGTTCACTCCACCAGCGGCGGCGGCGTGTGGGTGACGCCATAGGCGGCGAAGATCTTCGCCATCGTGCCGTCCTCGGTCAGCGCCGTCACCGCGTCGCCGATGCTGTAGGCGAGATCGCGGGAGTTCTCCTTCGTCGCCATGCCGATGTTCCAACTGGAGGTCATCATGCCCGGCAGGGTGACGGTGGTGACCGGGAACTGCTCCATCTTCGCACCCAGCGCCGCCTGCACCTGGCTCAGCGGCGCCAGCACCGCCGCGGCCTCGCCGGAGGTCAGCTTCGCGATGGCGGCCTCGGGCGTCGGACAATGGATGATGCGGCTGCGCAGCCGTCCGCCCTGCAAACCCAGCAGGAAGAAGTCGGGCACGCTGTCGATCTCCACCGCGATCGGCTCGTCAGGCAGCGTCGCCAGCACGGCGTTGCGCACCCGCTGCGGGTCGCGGGCGAGCGCGAAGACCTCCTGATGATAGGGGCCGAACAGCACAGCTTCCGGGTTCATCAGCCCGAAGCGCTTGTCATAGGGGATGTGCATCATGATGTCGGCCAGCTCGCCACCGAACAGGCTGCCGCGCCACACCGCGACACGCAGGTCGTCCGACACCGTCTCTCCGGGAATCTGCTCGTAGATGTCGGCCTTGACGCCCAGCTTTCCCGCGATCGCCCGCGCCAGATCGACGTCGATGCCGACCAGAGCACCGTCGCGCTGGAAGGAGAAGGGCGGAAACTCACGATAGACCGCCACGCGCAGCCGCCCGCGCTCCATCACCTCGTCCAGCGGCCGGGCTGCGGCCTGTCGGACGCCAAGCGTGGACGCGATCCCAGTGGACGCGCAGCTGGCGGCCAGTCCGGACAGGAATCGGCGGCGGGTCACAAACGCCATGACAGGTTCCGGCAGTGGTGGATTCGTCAGATAACGGCCGCCCAGGATAGCCATCGCTCCGCCACGCCAATAATTGGACTTTCGTACAAGAGGCACCTCTCCCCGACCGGTACCCTGGCGGATCGCCGCCTTCACCCCTCCCTTCCCTGTCCATGCTTCCATAGTCGCATTCCGCCGCCGGGGTTCGCCCGATAGGCTGCTCTCCAAACTGTTGGCATCCCGACGGATACGATGACGAAGCCCCGCCTGCCCCGCCTTCTTCACAGCGTATCGCTGGCAGCCCTTAGCGCCATCCTGCTGGCCGCGACGCCGGGCGCCGGTACTGCCGCCGAAGCGGTGGGCGAGATCCGCATCGGCTTCCTCTCGCAGACGCCCGAACCGCCGCCCTCCGTCGCCAACCCGGACGAACCGGCGGCCGATGACGGGCTGGCCGGCGCCACGCTCGCCATCGCCGACAACAACACGACCGGCAGGTTCCTCAAGCAGTCCTTCCTGCTCGACAGCGTGGAGGTGCCGCCGGACGGCGACGCCGCCGCGGCCCTGCGCGAACTGGCCGGCCGCGGCGACCGCTTCGTCATCGTCGACGCCCCCGGCGCCACGGTGGAGGCACTGTCGAAACTGCCGGAGGCGCGCAACCTGCTGCTGCTGAACGCCACCGCCCCCGACGATGCCCTGCGCGGCGGCGCCTGCGCGCCCAACCTCGTCCATGTCGCGCCCAGCCGGGCGATGCTGGCCGACGCGCTGGGCCAGTATCTGGTGAAGAAGCGCTGGCCGCGCTGGTTCCTGGTCACCGGCCGCCGGCCGGAGGACAAGCTGTATGCCGATGCCGTCCGCCGCGCCGCCAAGCGCTTCGGCGCCCAGATCGTGGCGGAGAAGGACTGGACCGCCGAAAGCGACGTCAACCGCACCGCCGAATCCGAAATCCCGGTCTTCACCCAGACCAAGGCCTACGACGTGCTGGTCGTCGCCGACGAGGTCGGGGAGTTCGGCGATTACCTGTCCTACCGCACCGCCGATCCCCGCCCGGTCGCCGGCACCCAGGGGCTGGTCCCCACCGTCTGGCACCGCACCCACGAACAATGGGGTGCCGCACAGCTGCAGTCCCGCTTCAAGGCGTCGGCCAAGCGCCCGATGACGGCGCGCGACCACAATGACTGGACCGCCGTCCGCGTCGTCGGCGAAGCCGCCGCCCGTGCCCGAACCGCTGATCCCGACCGCCTGATCGCCTTCATCCAGTCGCCCGACTTCACCATGTCCGCCTTCCGCGGCGCACCGCTCAGCCTGCGCCCCTGGGACGGCCAGCTGCGCCAGCCGGTGCTGCTGGCCGCCGACCGCTCGCTGGTATCAGTGTCGCCGCAGGAAGGTTTCCTGCATCCGCGCACCGAACTGGACAGCTTGGGCTACGACCAACCGGAAACGCTCTGCAAGACGCGAGGAAAGACCACGCCATGACCGCCGCCCGCTTCACCGGCAAAACCACTGGCATTTCCCGGGCCGCCCTGGTTGCTGCCTCGGCAACCATCCTTCTGGCGTCGGCCGCCTCGGCCCAGACCATCTATGTGTCGAACGAGAAGGACAACACGCTGTCGGTGATCGACGGCAAGACCATGGCAGTCACCGACACGATCAAGGTCGGCAAGCGCCCGCGCGGCATCACCCTGTCCAGGGACGGTACCCAGCTGTTCATCTGCGCCAGCGACGACCACACGGTGCAGGTTTTCGACCTCGCCAGCAAGACGGTCGTCCACAACCTTCCCTCCGGCGAGGATCCCGAGCAGTTCGCCCTCAGCCCCGACGGCAAGAGCCTGATCATCGCCAACGAGGACAGCAACATCGTCACCGTGGTCGACGTGCCGACCCGCAAGGTCGCCTTCCAGGTCGATGTCGGGGTGGAGCCGGAGGGGATGGACGTCAGCCCCGACGGCCGCTGGGGCGTCAACACCTCCGAGACGACCAGCATGGTCCACTGGATCGACATGGAAAAGCGCGCGGTGGTCGACAACACGCTTGTCGGCCCCCGCCCGCGCTACGCCCAGTTCACCAAGGACGGCTCGCAGCTGTGGGTGTCGTCGGAGATCGGCGGCACCGTCAGCGTCATCGACACCGCCACCCGTCAGGTCAGGAAGGTCGTCGATTTCCACATCAAGGGCGTCGCCAAGGACCGCATCCAGCCGGTGGGCGTCAAGCTGACCGATGACGGCCGCTATGCCTTCGTGGCGCTGGGTCCGGCCAACCATGTCGCGGTGGTGGACGCCAAGACCTTCGAGGTGAAGGATTACCTGCTGGTCGGCCGCCGCGTCTGGCATCTGGCGCTGACGCCTGACCAGAAGATGCTCTACACCACCAACGGCGTCAGCGGCGACGTGTCGGTGATCGATGTCGACAGCTTGAAGGTGACCAAGACCGTCAAGGTCGGCCGTTACCCCTGGGGCGTGGCGGTCAAGGGCTGAGGGTACAGGGAAAGGACGGCGGAATGACGGTACCGGCACTGGAGGTCGAGGGGCTGCGCCACGGCTATGGCGGAAGCCGCCTTGCGCTGGAGGATGTCGGCTTCCGCGTGATGCCCGGCGCCTTCACATGCCTGCTCGGTCCGAACGGGGCGGGGAAAAGCACACTGTTCGCGCTCGCCACCGGCCTGCTGCGACCAGCCGCCGGGCATGTGCGCATCCATGACCACGACATCGCGCAAGCACCGGGCGACGCACTGGCCCAACTGGGCGTCGTGTTCCAGCAGCCGACCCTAGACCTCGACCTGACGGTGTTGCAGAATCTGCGCTATTTCGCGGCCCTGCACGGAATCGGCCGGCGCGAAGCCGACCGGCGGATCGAGATTGAACTGACCCGCCTGTCCCTGTTCGAGCGTCGGGGGGAGAAGGTCCGCGCCCTGAATGGTGGTCACCGCCGGCGGGTGGAGATCGCCCGCGCTCTGCTGCACCGCCCGACCCTGCTGCTGCTCGACGAACCCACGGTCGGGCTGGACATCCCCGCCCGCCGCACCCTGATCCGCCATGTCCATACCCTGTGCGCGGAGGACGGCATCGCCGTGCTGTGGGCCACCCACCTGATCGACGAGATCGACCCCGCGACCGACCATGTGGTGGTCCTTCACCGCGGCCGGGTGCGCGCCAGCGGGCCGGTGGCCATGGTGAATGCCGAGACCGGCTGTGCCACCGTGGGGGAAAGCTTCGACCGGCTGACCGCCGCCCGCCCCACCGCTGAAGTGGAGGCCGCGGCATGACCGGTAAACAGTTCACGATCTGGGGAATCGCCTTCCGCGGGATCGTCACACGCGAGGTGCTGCGCTTCATCCATCAGCGTGAACGCTTCCTCGGCGCGCTGGTCCGTCCGTTGGTCTGGCTGTTCGTCTTTGCCGCCGGCTTCCGCGCCGCGCTCGGCATCGCCATCATCCCGCCCTACGAGACCTACATCCCCTACGAGGTCTACATCGTTCCGGGGCTGATCGGCATGATCCAGCTCTTCAACGGCATGCAGGGCTCGCTGTCGATGGTCTACGACCGCGAGATGGGCAGCATGCGCATCCTGCTGACCAGCCCGTTGCCCCGTGCCTTCCTGCTGGTGGCGCGGCTGCTGGGCGGGGTGGTGGTGTCAATCCTCCAGGTGGCGGCCTTCCTGCTGATCGTCAGGCTCTATGGCATCGACCTTCCCGCCTGGGCGCCGTTGACCGTGCTGCCGGCCCTGCTGCTGAACGGGCTGATGCTGGGGGCGCTCGGCATGGTGCTGGCCTCCACCATCCGTCAGCTGGAGAATTTCGCCGGGGTGATGAACTTCGTGGTCTTCCCCCTCTTCTTCCTGTCCTCCGCCCTCTATCCGCTCTACCGCATGGAGGAGGCCGGACCGCTGCTGTGGTGGCTGTGCAGCCTCAATCCCTTCACCCATGGGGTGGAACTGATCCGCTTCGCGCTCTATGGCCAAATCGACGGGCTGGCGCTGGCAGTCGTCACCGGCGCCACCCTGCTGTTCGCGGCTCTGGCGGTGCGCGGCTATTCCCCGGCGCGCGGCATGGGATCACGGGCGCCGTCGGCGGCGGGGTAACGCCTCACGCCGCGTCGTGGAAGATGATGCCCAAGGTATAGCGCGCGCCCGAGCGCACCGTGCTGACGCCATGGCGATGACGGACGCGGTAGGTGCCGCGGGTGCCCTGAACCGGGCGCTGGTCCACCGCGAAGATCACCGCCTCCCCAAGCCCCAGCGGTACCACAGTGGCGCGTGACTGCATGCGCGGCCGCTGTTCTGTCAGGACGAATTCGCCGCCGGCGAACTCCGATCCCGGTACCGACAGCAGGATGGCGACCTGCAACGGGAACACCGTCTCGCCATACAGATCCTGATGCAGGCAGTTGTAGTCGCCGGGATCGTATTTCAGCAGCAGCGGCGTCGGACGCATCTGTCCCGCCGCATGACAGCGCTCCAGGAACTCGGCATGCTCTGCCGGATAGCGGGTGTCGAGTCCCATCGCCGCCGCCCAACGGTTGGCGAGCGGCGCCAGCCGCCGGTAGAGCGGCCCGCGCAAGGCCGTGATCGGATCGGGCAGCGGG
Organism: Azospirillum lipoferum; assembly: GCF_024170005.1. GTDB lineage: Bacteria > Pseudomonadota > Alphaproteobacteria > Azospirillales > Azospirillaceae > Azospirillum > Azospirillum lipoferum. Next base: position 1,578 of record NZ_JALJXJ010000018.1, on the reverse strand, counting down.
TGATTGAAGTATTTGTACTCGCCCTTGCCGAAGCCGTGGCGCTCCATCACCACCCGGCTGCGGAAGGGGATGTTCTGCTCATAAAGCCCCGCCAACGCTTTGCAGCTTTCCGCATCCAGCAGAGGCCCCGCGACGGCATGGCCGACCGATTCCAGTTCCGCCTCGATATGCGTCCAGTCCAGATCCTCGACCACGGTCACTGCGCCGCCTCCTTGCGCTCGCGGTCCAGCAGATCGCGTTTGCGCTCGACGCCCCAGCGGTAGCCGGACAGGCCGCCGTCGGACCGCAACACCCGATGGCAGGGGATCGCCACTGCCAATGGATTGGCTCCACAGGCCCGCGCCACCGCCCGCACCGCCGCCGGCTCGCCGATGGCATTGGCAATCTCGGCATAGCTGGCGGTCCTGCCGGCCGGAATGGCACGCAGCGCCTGCCATACCCGCTGCTGGAAAGCCGTGCCGCCGATGTCCAGCGGCAGGGCAAGCCCCGTTCCCGGTGCTTCGACGAGGCCCACGACCTGAGCCACGATCGCCTCGAAACCTGAATCGCCACCGATCAGATCCGCCTTTGGGAAGCGGTCCTGCAAATCGCGGAGCAGCATGTCCGGGTCGTCGCCCAGCAGGATCGCACACACCCCGCGGTCCGTCGTCGCCACCAGAATCGAACCGAGCGAACAGACCCCGACCGCAAAACGGATGGTCTCACCCATTCCGCCCTTGCGGTAGCTGGTGGGCGTCATCCCCAGCCGCGCCGCGGCGGTCTCATAGAACCGTCCGGACGAACCATAGCCGGCCTCATAGATCGCTTCGGTCACGCTGCCAGCCTGTTTAAGGGCATCGGCGACGCGGGCGGCACGATGGGCCTGGACATAGGCGCGCGGGGTGACGCCGGTCACCTGTTTGAAAATGCGGTGAAAGTGGTGCGGGCTCATCCCCGCCGTCGCGGCAAGCTCCTCCAGCTGCGGCGCTTCCTCCGCCGCCTCGATCAGACGGCAGGCGGAAGCGACGGCCTCGGCCCGCCGGTCTGTCTGGCTCGGCTCATCCGGCCGGCAGCGCTTGCAAGGTCGGAAGCCTGCCTGCTCGGCCTCGGCGTTGGTGGCGTAGAAAACGACATTCTCCGGCCGTGCCGCCCGCGCCGCGCAGCTTGGCCGGCAATAGACGCCGGTGCTGCGGACCGCATAGACGAAGCGCCCGTCGGCGGCCGGATCACGGCGGCGCAAAGCCGCCCAGCGGTCCGTCTCCAGATCGATGGCGTCATGCGCGGCAGTGTCGAGTGCGACTGTCATATGTCCCTCTCCCTGCACGAACCTTACAGGTTCCGTGGTGTGATGAGGGAGCAATCTGGACCACTGGGCCGGCCGGCACACTCCGCCGCTTGCTTTCGAATTGCGATGATCCACTCCAAACACCGAAACGCCCCGGCTTTTGTGAGCCGGGGCGTTTCGGTATAGCTGATGACGATGCAAGCTTGTGCTTTGTTTAGGGCGTCTCTTGAGACTGAGTGACCTGGCGGCGACCTACTCTCCCACGTCTTAAGACGCAGTACCATTGGCGCGGAGGCTTTTCACGGCCGAGTTCG
>NZ_JALJXJ010000017.1 GCF_024170005.1 Azospirillum lipoferum | reverse complement strand
ACCCGACACTGATACATCCGCGGGGTGGAGCAGCCCGGTAGCTCGTCAGGCTCATAACCTGAAGGCCGCAGGTTCAAATCCTGCCCCCGCAACCACCGATACAGACACTCCCGAGCCCCCTGGGCCGGGAGTGTTCTGCTTTTGGGCCACCCACTCCAGGAGCGTGCCGAGCTCGCCGCACAGCGTCACCTCCAACAGGCCGCGCTTGGGGCCGGGCGTGAGCGTGATCTTCTCGATCAGCCCGCGGATGGCACCGGCGGCCTCGTCGCGTTCCTCCGGGCGATTCAGCGCCTCGGCCAGACGCGCCACCTTGCGGGCATAGAGCTGCGCGATGTTCGGGTGAACGTCCGGCAGGTCCACCGGGACCTGGGCGAGGCGGGCGTTCAGTTCGTCCTCCCGCGTCTCAAGCTCCCGGAGCCGCGCCACCAGGGTGCGGCTGCCGGCGCCGCTCTCGATCAGCGCCAGGATGTCCTGGATGGCGCGGGCGACCTGGGCCAGTTCCCGGCGCTCGGCCTCGCCGGAAGCGCGGCGCGCGTGGTTGAGCCGGTTGGTTTCCTCGACGTAGGCGCGGATCGTCTCGGCGGCGACGTCCGGCGCCATCAGCCGATGCTTCAGGCCGGCCAGCACGCGTTCCTCCAGGGCGGTGCGCGGGATGGTCCGGCTGTTGGCGCACGAGCCGTTCAGGATATGCTGGGAACAGCCGTAGCGCCCCTGGCCGCGCAGCGTGAAGGGGCCGCCACAGCACCCGCAGACCAGCAGGCCGGACAGCAGCGAGCGGGGCCGATGGGCGGCGTTGAGCGGGTTGGCGGCACGGGCGGCGAAGGAAGCGCGCACGGCGGCGATGGGGCCGGCATGCACGGCCGCCAGAGCCTCCTGGCGGGCCTTGGCGGCGCGCCACAGCGCGTCGTCGATGATGCGCAACGCGGGAACCTCGGTGACGATCCAGGCCTCCGGCGGGTTGATCCGCGACACCCGCTTGCCGGTCGTCGGGTCCTTGACGTAGCGCTGCCGGTTCCACACCAGCCGGCCGATGTAGAGCTCGTTGTTGAGGAAGCCGGTGCCGCGCTTGGCGTGGCCGCGCAACGTCGAGTCAGTCCACAATGTGCCGTCCGGGCCGGGAACGCCCTCGTCGTTCAGGCGGCGGGCGATGGTGCGTGGGGAAACGCCGGCGGCGAAGTCGCGGAAGACGCGGCAGACCACGGCGGCCTGGGCCTCGTTGATGGTGCGCTCGCCGCGCACGGGTTCGCCGTCGCTGCCCAGGCGCTTGACCACGTCGTAGCCGTAGCACAGCCCGCCGCCGGCCTTGCCCTTCTCCACCCGGCCGCGCAAGCCGCGGTGCGTCTTGGCGGCGAGGTCCTTGAGGAACAGCGCGTTCATCGTGCCTTTGAGGCCGACGTGCAGTTCGCTGATGTCGCCTTCGGCCAGGGTGACGAGGCGCAGGCCGGCGAAGCGCAGGTGCTTGAACAGCGTTGCCACATCGGCTTGGTCGCGGGACACGCGGTCCAGGGCCTCGGCCAGCACCACGTCGAAGCTGCCGCACCGGGCGTCGGCCAGCAGGGTCTGGATGCCCGGCCGCAGGACCATGCTGGCGCCGGAGAGGGCGGCGTCGTGGTAGCAGGCGGCGATGGTCCAGCCCTCGCGCCCGACGTGCTCCCGGCAGATGCGGAGCTGGTCCTCGATGGAGGCGGCGCTCTGGGTGTCGGAGGAATAGCGGGCGTAGAGGGCAACCCTGGTCATCGCTCGTCCGTCCCTGGTCAGGGCCCGCCGCTGTCCGGCGGGCGGTTGTCGTTCGCGGCCTTCAGCCGCTCGAAGGCGTCGCGGGCCATCTGTCGGCCCAGCAGGCGGGCCAGGATCAGCGCCGCCCGGTCGATCCGCGCCATGGCGGCGGCGTTGTCGTTGGCCGCCGTCAGCGTGTCCGGGGTGGGGCTGTCGTCCTCGATCATGGCCGAACTCCGTGACGATGCTCTGCACGAAATCCGGAAATGAGCGCTCAACCTCAAATCTTCAACAACATACTAGAAATAATAACTGTATCGTACATCGTAGTCTAGAGCAAAATAGGAGAAAGTATGTGGTCTTATCGTTGTGGCGGATATGGGAGAGTAGTGGAATTTCGTGGTTCGTCTGGTGTCGTGAAGGAACGATTACGATTCCAGAGTTCAGCGTGGTGCTGATTGGCGAAGTTCGCTCAAGGCGTTCTGCACCAGCCGCCATTCCAACTCGTCCCGTTGCGTGGGATCAGCGACAGCCAAGGCCAGCGACAGCTTGGCGATGGTGCCGGCGACGCTCTGGGAGGGCAGGGCGAGGATACGGCGGCCGAGGTCGTCAAGGAACCGGTCAAGGGCATCCTGGCGTTCGGCGATGGCGTTCATGTCCCGCGTTTCAGGGGCGTTCACTGTCACCGCCGCCTCCACAGCATTCCAGCCAATGCTTTTCGCAAGGGTCTGCTCCGCGCCGCTCCATTGGCCGCACAGGGCGTTGGCTTCCGCCATGGCCCGTTGCCATTCCTCCCAGAGCACGGCGACGGGATCGGTAATAGAAAACATACGCGCTCCTGCCGCCCCAGGGAGAATAGCTGCACTTCCCAGGAGCGTTCGTCGCGATAAGGCTGGCGGAGTTTTGGCGAAGCCGAAAAGGAAATCGTTCGCTTGGGCCATAGGTCACCAGTGTAGCTGTGTCCGACGGTACGTCCACCTTCGATGATTGAGATTAAGAAGCTGACGCTGGATTACTGTTCGAGGTTCCAGGCGAAACTGTATGTTCACTCTTGTTGGGTGGTGGCTGCTCGATCAGCCACATTCTGCCTTGCTCGCATGGATAGCCTTTGCCGGGCCGGAGACGGACGGTCAAGGGCGGCCAAAGGCCGTCGCGCAAGCGATGCGCCGCAGGGGCGGCGCACCCTTGACGGTCTGGCTCCGGTCTGGCCTTTCTTCTCGAACGCGAGCAAGGCCAGTTTTCAAAGAGAGCATCGCTGTGATTAGTAGTATCCATGGCGGCCCTATGTTTTCTGGAAGATGATTGTGGGGGATTTTAAGAATATGGTACTAATGATGCTTCCCTGATATAGGTGTGTCTGGCTGAATCATTGCTTCAAGCGCTTCCTTGAGTAAGTCTTGTGAGAGGGAAGCGCTATCTGATGCGGAATTGGTTTGGAGAGCCGGGGTGGCCTGCCGATAATAGGACACGACAAATACCCGAACTGAGGTGGGGAGTGGCGCAGAGCCGCGACGCCGATTGATGTCCGTGCATAGGGCGTCAACGGTCGTCCCCTCACGGACGGCAATGTCGCGCAGTGCGCGCCAGAACGCCGCCTCCAGCGCCATGCCGGTGTGGCGGCCGGCGATCACGACACGATGGTGCAGCCGCTGGTGGGCCGGGCAAAGGACGGGGACAATGCTGGACTTCATGGCAAGGCTATCGGTGAATATGGGAATTATGATCTGATATTATCCCATTTTCTGCTCCCATCCAACCTGAACATGTTCGCGGCTATGAACGATTGGGCGAAAAGATTGCGCGACCGCATGGCGCACCGGCAACTGACGAAGGCGGAAGTGGTCCGTCGCGTTCGAATCGACCATAAGACGCTGGACCGCTTCCTCACCGGTACGCTCGATCATGGTTTGCAGCCCGATCAGTTCCTCCGCCTGTGCGAGGTGCTGGCAATCAGTCCCAATCAGGCGCTTGGGGTGGAGCCGATGGACGGTGCCGATTCAGTGACCATCGATGCTCTCGCACCGGAGCGGGCGCGAATCTTGGAGAGAGCTCAAACGCTGCCGAGGGAGGATCGGCGGCTCGTGGCCGATCTGCTTGATCGGCTGGCCCATCATCGAGTGGGAAGCGGGCGCTCTACGATCGGAGGGGAAGACAGCGGAGACACCGAACTGCCCGCTGAATAGAAGGCATTGGGAAAGCCTTGAACAGCGCCATGGTCTTCTGGCCCGTCTCGATCATCGCCCATCAGGCGGGGCATAAGTTTTTTTTGGATTTGCAATCGCGCCTTATCCCATAACGATAAGGAGTTCGGCGCGGCCATGGTGGGACCATGAGCGCGCTGACGACACGGCTCCGCTGCCGTATGGATTTCCTTGGTTTGGGTGTGGACGAGACGGCGGTGCGTGTCGGCGTCCGCTACAAAGTGTTCAGTCGCTACATCGCCGGCACGGCCAAACAGAACCTGCACCCCGACCGCTTCATTCGCCTGTGCACGGTGCTGGCGGTGACTCCCGATCAAGCCTTTGGCTTGGCACCGATGCCCGGTGTCGATTCGGATGCACCATCCGATCCGGACACCTGCGTTTCTGAGCGCATCCGCGCCAGCTTGAGCGTGTTGGATGCCTCTGCCTTGCGGCTGGCCGCCGATCTTCTGGAAAGCGTTGCCAAGGGTTCGGTGGTCCAGGGTGTGGCTTCACACGAGGTATCGTGAGGTGGAGAGGCGAGCAGCAGGTGGTGGTTCGACCAGATCAATGATATGCCGCAGCCTACCCCTTGACCAAATACGGATGGGGTGATTGGGAACAGAGGTAGGTTCGCCTATGTTCGCCTTGGGAAAAGTGTACACAAGGGAAATCGAGGAAGATCAACGGCTAAGGACGACCGCGAACCTCCCCTTTATCTTGCTGTCGCTCTTCTTATCCGAGAGCTTTAGATTGCTGATAGGTGACATTGAAGAGTTTTATCTGCAATTCTGGCTCAGTTAAAATGACTTTTACAGCAAAAAAACACATGATCTGTGATAGTCTAAGTAGGGTATTTGCTTTGGGGAAAAGGCAAGCGGTGGGGCTAGGGGCGTCCTTTTTAGCCCGAGCAACATAAGGTCGTTCTCGCTAATTTTGCCTGAAAAGATAGGAGTCCCGTCGTTATCGAAACTAATGTACCCGCGATCGAATAAAAGATCAGCATGCGGGGCCAATAGGAGCCCGTTGTTGCCGTCCAGGCGTTCAAGAGAATTAGAACACAGTCTCCAAGGCTTGATATGACTTGCAATGAGGAGGGTTGGTGTTTTCAGAGCAGTTATACGGCACATTGACTCAATAGACGCCACATTTTTCCGGAAGATGCCTTGCCCCTTGCGGGCTAATATTAGTTGGTATCTCTCCGTCGTTGACAAGCTTTCATCGCATTCTAAATCATGCTCTAACTTATTCTCTTCCTTCACAACAAACTCATCAGAGCGGGTTTCATTTATGAAGTCATTTTCTAACATTTTATCAAAACCAGAGCTTGATGAAACAAAATCAAATGCAATTTTACTGATCTCTGTCAGGTATGCTTTTTGAGCTCCGCGACCTGTTCTGTCGAAGGGGGAATATTTTTCTGGAAGTAATGGCCGTAACCCAAGAATAAGGCTATCAATTCGGATTGGTTTGGCGACTCTGGACCAGGAAACTGGCAAAAGCCACCCCTCCGGATTCCAGTTCTTGCCAGTTCCTCCAAATTCGGTAGGCTTCATTGCGGTAAATGAAAAATCAGAAACCCGGCCTATATCGATAATATTCCCTTTAGCATATGATATAATTGGCTCACCTGGGGCCGCTATCCGAAGATTATCGTAAAATTGACTACGTGTGCCGTTGCTTTCCCTTTTCGGAGACCAAATATACCCGCCGTCAATTTCTTGGCGATAGGTTTTGCTGTGGTTTACCCACCAATACCGCACGATAAAAACTCCTATTTTGAAACACTATGTTACTTTATACTCGCTTCTATAGCCCTGGATAGGAATTCTGATCCGCGATAGTGAGTTATAACTGGCGCCAATCGCTCAACAATTGTCGCATAATTTTTTGTTTCACACTCCCATATAACTATATGGCGCCAGCCATCTGCAATAAGGTGACTTTGTATTTCTATGTCACGCCTTTGGTTGCTTTGGATTTTCGCTGCCCAGAATTCACTGTTGGTTGTAGGCAGTTTAGCCTTACGACAGCCCTCGTGACCGTGCCAGAAGCAGCCATGTACAAAAACTGCTATTCGGGCACCCGAAAAGCTAAGGTCCGGTCGGCCCCGCACACCTCGTGGAGCTATGCGGTACCTCAGGCCACAGCTGTAGGCGACCCTCCGGACCCGCATTTCCGGCTTGGTTCCTACTGTGCGAACCGATGCCATTAGCGCCGAGCGCTTTTCCCGTGAAAGTATATCAACCATACGCGCCGCGTTCAGAGAGTTTGCCCCGGCTGTGCTGCATGCTATAAGGCGGATGTATATATAACAAGGTTTTGAGCTTTATGGCCAAATTTTGGGTTAGAGCGCGGGCTGTGGATATGCTCGGACGCCAGCAGATTGCTGGCATCCCCACAGCCTTGCACGAACTTTTCAAGAACGCTCATGATGCATATGCCCGCCGTGTCGAGGTTGACTACTTTCGGGCCGACCGGCAGCTGATTCTGCGCGATGACGGCGATGGCATGAGCAGGCTCGACTTTGAGCAAAAGTGGCTGACTCTAGGAACCGATAGTAAGGTCGACGCAAACCGCGTTGATGAAACCACACTGAAGGTTGGGCCTCGCGGTCTCAAAACACGAAAAGTCCTTGGAGAAAAGGGGATTGGGCGGTTGGCCGTTGCCGCCATAGGGCCGTTGGTTTTAGTGCTGACACGGTGCGATCCCAAGGCGTCTCAGGTCGATGAAATTACTGTAGCCCTTGTTCACTGGGGGTTGTTCGAGATTCCGGGTATAGACCTGGGGGAAATTGATATTCCCATTCTCTCGTTGCCTGGCGGAACCCTTCCTGGACGCGATGTCATCGAGAGCTTGGTTACCCAGGTAGCTACCAGTATCAACAAACTTGTTCCAATCCAGTATCGGAAGCGGCTCACAGACGCTCTGCAGGCTATGAGTGAAGTGGACCCCATTGGCATGGCGGATTGGCTTTCTAATTCGGCTGCTCGTGACGGCCGCTCGGATCTGAGCTTGCGACGAGATGGGCACGGCACTCATTTTGTAATTGCTCCTGTCGATCCAATTCTCAATGCTGACATCGACGTAACTGGCTATGCTGGCTCATCACCTTTTCAAAGATTGCTTCTTGGTTTCGGCAATACGTTGGCAGAAGACAATGTTGAATTTTCTGCTGAATTCCGCGACCACCGCGAAGACGGAGTAGTTGAAGAGCTAATCGGTAAGAAGAGTTTTTTCAGCTTGGAGGAGTTCGAATCCGTCGATCATCACTTTGAAGGGCGGTTTGACGAGCTTGGTAACTTCGCCGGCACTATTCAGCTCTATAGAGGAGAAAAGCAGCCCTATGCTCTGAGCTGGCCGCAGTCTGGGGGGCGCCAGACGGACTGCGGGCCTTTCCGTCTGAGGCTCGGCTATCTCATGGGGCTGGCCGATGAGAGTCGTTTGCCGCGGGACGAACATGGAATCATGTATGCGAAGCTTCAGCGTTTTGGCGGGCTCTATATTTATCGTGACGGCATTCGCGTGTTGCCTTACGGAAATTCTGACTATGACTTTCTGAACATAGAGCAAAGAAGAACACTTAAGGCGACAGATTGGTTCTTTTCCTACCGGCGAATGCTTGGTTGGATTGATATCACACATGGCGAAAATGGTGCATTGGTTGAGAAGGCGGGGCGCGAAGGCTTCCGTGAGAACAAAGCTTATCGCCAATTTCGCGATATTTTGGAGAATTTTTTTAAGCAACTCGCTATAGACTACTTCAGACCTACATCAGATTTGGGGGAAGATTTTCGCCTTGAGCGTCAGAGACGTGTTGAGGATGCAGAGCGTCTTAAGCAACGAGAAGCGTCAAGTCGTGAAAGAAAGAAAAAGTTTGCTGTTATCCTGGACAGGCATCTTGATGCAATTGAACGCGGAGAGCCTGCCGAAAAGGCCAATAAATTAAAAGTGGAGCTTGATGAGCGGCTGGGATTTTTAGATGCTGTCGATCCTGACGTCGCGGCTACTCGTCTATTAGACATTGAAGCTGAGTTCCTTGCCAAGCTGCAAGCACTCGAAAGCGGCATGGCTTTGGTACGCCCGCGCGGTATCGCGTTAGCTCGCTCTATGGAAGCCGCTTGGAAAGCTTACGATCAGGCAATGACGAACATTCGCACCACGGTGTTCGAGCCTGTACGGACCCATTTGGTTCAGACCGTTGCGAACTTCCGGATCGCCAGGGGGCTTGGGGTTGAACGACAAAAGCGGGCAAGGGAAGCATTAGAGCGGGAAAAATCAGAGTCTTTAAGTGAGGTGAGGCGCCTTAGACGCGAAGCAGAACAGGCTATGGTTCGTGTCGAACAAGCAGTACGTGGAATAATGCGCGACGAAGTTAATAAGTTTCAGAGATATATCGAGGAGTTGCTTGTTGAGCTTGGACGAATGAATCTCGATCGGCTCGATGATATGGAGGCTTACAATCGGCAACGTGAGTTGGAGCGAGCAATTGCTGAACGCCTTAACCAAGGGCGGCTTCTCCTTGAAGGCATGAGGGACCAACTTAGCGGCGTCGCCTCGGCAATGGCTGAGCGCAACGATCTGGACGAAACTGCCGCTGCTCTTGAGCGTCGTGCTATCGAGTTGCAGGACCGCCTTGACCTATATACTGATTTGGCTCAAGCGGGATCGGCTATCGGAATTGTCGGCCATGAGTTCGCCAACGTTGCCGATGGCGTACGGAAGAGTGTCCGCCGTCTCAAGCCATGGGCGGACGGCACTCCTGCTTTGAAGGACATCTACAACGATCTGGTATCCTATTTTGATGAACTGGACAGTTATCTCGCTCTGTTCGCCCCGCTGAGCCGGCGTCGATATCGGAAAAAAACATCTGTGACCGGAGCCTTCATTGAGAAATATCTATTGGAAGCACTAGCCTCAAGAATGCACGAATCTGGTATAAATCTAGAGGTCACGGAGAGTTTCCGTACAAAATCTTTAGAAGGCTTCTTGTCTACAATTCTGGGCGCGACCTTGAACATAGTGGACAATGCCCTTTATTGGGCCTCCTTGGGTATCGGTGAAGATAAGCGAATAATCTTGGACGCTGATGATGTAGGATGGTTGTTCTCAAATACCGGGCCAGGAATTTCATTGAGAATGGCTGAGCGCATATTTGAGTTCGGTATAAGCACTAAACCCGGCGGACGAGGCATGGGACTTGCCATATCTCGTGATGCCTTACAGAAAATTGGATTTGATTTAGAGCTTCTAAATCCGGGGACACAGAACCATCCGATATTCCGTATTGGGCCTAATGCCGATATGACTGAGGAAAATGAAAAATGACTCGTCTGTTTACGTCGTTACGAGAACTGCGCCAGGATGCGGTTGAAGCCTTTGTGCGTACTGCCATTCTGATTGATAACGAACCGCTAACCGAACAGAGCTCGGACGTAGTTGAAGGTACCATTCTGACGGCGCAGTCAGCTGCCTATCGTCCTGGTGCAGTAGCCAGATTGGAACCTTCAGCCGAGGACAGCGTTACCTCCGTTAAAGCGCAACGTCCTATCACAAACCATCCTCATCAACTCAGCGTGAGGCCGGTAACGAACGCTTTTGCTGGTCGTAGAATAACCTGCGGCTTCTATTTTCCTTCTGATGAAGACGCGGATATTGTAGAAACCGCATTTTCTGCCGCTAAACACGTCGATGTTACAATCTTGGATTGGCAGCTGCGTGTAGGCGATACCGCACCTGCAAAGGAGTTGATTGTCCGTCTGCTAAAGGATGACCAGGGTGCTGGTGGGCGCCTGCGGCTTATCGTCGTCTATACTGGCGAAAGACCGCTAAATGATCAATGTACGAACTTGCATAACCACCTTATCTCTCAAGGCTTTAACCAATTTAGAGTCGTAGATGAGGAACGCGGTCTGCATGATCGTGATGTTCTGATTGCATTTGCCAATAAGCCTACCCGAGGCCCACAAGTCGAGCAGGTGGGCCCTGCTGCTCGCCCTATAGCTTGGAGTGAGCTTCCTCAGTTCGTGTTGGAACAATTTGGCAATCTGGCGCAGGGCCTCCTTCAGGCATTTTCGTTGAAGAGTATTGGCGCCGTTCGCGATGACACGCACCACCTACTCTCTGTTTTCTCCGAAGATCTCGATGGAGCCTATCTTGCTCAGCGCGCCGGCATTGGCTCCCCGACTGATGCTGAAGAGATGATGGTTGGGTTACTTGCTTCGGAGTTTGTTACTTCGATTGCTGATCGCGAGATTGGTAAAGAAATTCTTGGTTCAGAATCTTGCATATATGCCGTTAAGCCGAGAAATAATCCGGAGCAGGTGGTGGTTAAGGAGTATAATGGCGGGGAAAAATACAAAACTATTGTGAATCAACCTAAAGGAAAATCCAAGTTTATTCAAGCTGACGACACGTCTCTTCAATATTTGGCTCGGATTGGGCTGGACAGCGGTGCGCTAAAACTGAAGGCGAATAATATAAAGCATTTAAAAAGGCAGTTTTTTGATAGTGATGCGGTGGCTGAGGCGGTGTTGGCTAAGTTTGCTAGATTGACGTTGTTCACTCGGGAGTCTGATGGAGTGCGCAAGTCTGGTAAAGATCCGATTGCTTTGACCGGAGGCGTCATTGTAAGAAGAGAAACCAGGGGTGAAGATGGCTCCGTTACCGAAACATATTTGCTTTGTATGCAGCCAGGATGCGACGCAGTCCGACTGTCTAAGCCGACGGCCTTTCCGTTTTGCAAAACGACTGTGAACGACAATTGTTTTGATCTCGTTGTTCATGTGAACGGGGTCAATATCTTTCTTCTAGTTGATAGACGGCCAAAGAATATGAGCCTTATTGAATTTGAGGTTGATTTACCTACGCAAGTTGTTAAAACGGAGGTGAATGGTAAGAAGCGAGGGTTTTGGACTAAGGGGCGCACGGAGTTTTGGGAGTTTGTGGCTGAGTTGCGCCCAATGGAAGCGCAAAATTTCACCAGTCAGCTCGTTGGGCAGTTTAATCGTGTGGCCTTGAACGGTTCCGAGTGGTTGCGGTTGAGTGGTAACAACGATGAGCGCTAACTTCTGGAAATCGAGGTCGAGAGCCTCGGCTGGCGGAAATTCGGCGGATAAGCCCATTGCTATTGACCTTTTCTGTGGCTCTGGGGCTGTTACCACTGCGATAAAGGCAAATGGATATCGTGTCGTTGCTGCGGTTGATATAAATCGAATCTGTGGTGTCACTTATAGGAAAAATCACCCAGAGGTTATCTTTAAGAGAAGGGATATTCGCTCTCTTCAGCCGTCGGAGCTTGCGGTTGCAATTCCTACTGGCAAGCAATTAAAGCTGATGGCTGTTTGTGCGCCTTGTCAACCCTTTAGCTCGCAAAACCGTAGGCGAGGAGCCGCGGACACACGGGCTCCTTTGATCCTCGAATCCGTTCGTCTGGCAAGGGCACTGAAGCCGCAGCTCATCATTTATGAGAATGTGCCTGGGATTGCCGCCAGCGCCATTTTTCAGCGGCTTAAACGCTCGCTTGCGTCGGCAGGGTATATCTTAGGAATTCCGCAGCGAGTTGATGCTGCGGATTTCGGTGTGCCCCAGCGGCGCGTTCGATGCATCGTGGCAGCTGTACGCGCGCCAGGCAGGATTAAAGATTTTGCGCTATCGACGCAGGGATCCGAGCGCGTGACCGTACGTGACGCGTTGGCAGATTTGCGACCTCTTTCGTCCGGCGAAAGCGACCCTTACGATCCTTTGCACATTAGCCGTGTGCACCACGAGATCACGCTTAGGCGATTGGCGGCTATCCCACAGGACGGCGGGAGTCGGGACAGCTTGCCTCCTGAGTTGCAACTTGAATGTCATCGAAATCGAGATAGGGGTGATTTTTGCGATGTTTATGGGCGCATGCGATGGGACGGTGTCGCTCCAACATTGACGACGGGCTGCACAGATGTGACCCGAGGACGCTATGCACATCCTCGTGATGATCGTGCAATTACGTTGCGCGAAGCCGCACGCTTGCAGACTTTTCCTGACTGGTACCGATTTGCAGGCAATCGCTCGCAAATTGCTGAACAGATTGGTAATGCCGTTCCTGTAGAGATGTTTCGTCGGTTGGTGTCGGCATTGAGGCGGTCTTATCCAGATGCGTAGGGGGATTAAGTGTACTTCTTAGAGCCATTAACGCTAATGGATATCTAGGATAAATTTCCCTTTTTTAATGGGCGTGGGGTGTTGCGAGTGAGGATTGGGAAGTAAAAAGCTGGAACGGCCAAGGGGTGTATGGTCATATTGACAGAATGAGCCATTGTTGCTCTCGGCCATTGCGTGCCCCCGCAACCAACGACAGTTGACAGCCCGCCTCCAACGAGGCGGGCTGTCGGCGTTTCGGGTCCGCCTCGGCGCACGCCTCCAGGATTGCCAGCAGGTCGCCATGAAGCTGGGCCTCCAGCCCGGCGCCCGAGGGGCAGGGGGACAGCACGACGCGGTCGACCATGGACCGGATCATCTCCATCGCGGCCATCCCCTCGTCGCCGTCGCCGAGCACGGACTCGAGCTCAGCGATCTTCCGCCTGTACAGCTCCGGCAGGTTGGCCGGCAGCAGTATCTCCGGCGCCTCCGTCCCCAGGGCGCCGATCTCGGCGGCGAGCGTGGCGCGCTCGGCCTCCAGGGCGGACAGCCGCTCCTTCAGGGCCGGGCTGTACATCCTGTTCTCCACCGCCTCCAGGATCGACGCGATTGATCTTGCCCTGCTTCGGTGGACATGGGTTCACGCAGATTTTAGCCCGGCCTGTTCGGGGGTGATGTATCCGATGGCCGAGTGAGCGCGTTGGCGATTGTAGTAGGTTTCGATGTAGGCGAACACCTCCCGGCGGGCCTGGTCGCGGGTTTCGAACCGGGTACGATGGACCAACTCGACCTTGAGGGTGTGGAAGAAGCTCTCCATGGGAGCATTGTCGTAGCAGCAGCCCTTGCGCGACATGGACTGCCGCATCCCGGCCGCCTGCAACAGGTCCCGGTAGTCCCGAGAGGCATACTGACTGCCGCGATCGGAATGCTGGATGAGACCCACAGACGGCCGTTGGCGCTGGATGGCCATCACCAGAGCCGAGGTGGTGAGTTCGGTGCGCATATGATCGCGCATCGCCCAGCCAACGATCTTCCGGGTCGCCAGATCGAGCACCGCCGCCAGATACAGCCAGCCTTCAGCAGTGGGCAAATAGGTGATGTCGGCAAGCCAGACCCGGTTGGGCTCGGCCACCTGGAAGACCTGACCCAGCAGATCGGGAGCGACCGGAAGGCCATGGCGGCTATCGGTCGTTACGGGCCGGAACCGGCGTGCGGCTGCACCCCGGATGCCGTGGCGGCGCATCAGACGCGCCACCCGGCCCCGGCTGGCGGCGACGCCCTCCGCGCGGAGGGATGCATGCACGCGCGAGCTGCCATAGTGGCCATAGTGGCGACCATGAACGCGTCGGATCTCGACCAGAAGCTGTCGGTTGGCGGCGGCCCGTTGGCTTTCCGGCCGCCCACGCCACGCGTAGTAACCGCTGGCGGACACCCCGAGTACCGAGCACATGAGCCGGGCCGGGAACTCGTCCCGGTGGTCCTCGATGAAGCGGAACCTCATCTCGGCGGTTCCGAGAAGATGCTGATGGCCTTTTTTAAAATGTCGCGTTCCTGCCGGGTGCGCTCCAACTCGCGTCGCAGCCGCGCGATCTCCGCCGTCTGCTCGTCCGGCTTGGCCGGAATGGCGGTGCCGGATACGGCAGGGGCGCCAGACCGTGAGCGCGGCGGGTGCCCTTGGGCTACCCGCCGCCAGTTCCTCAGCACCGAGGCCTGGAGGCCCAACTCCCGCGCCACATGCTCCAGTGGCCGGCCGCTCCCTTCCAGAAGGGCAACGGCCTCACGCTTGAACTCGTCCGCGAAGGATCGCCTCGTCTTCGTCATCAGACACCTTCCCGCTCCACTCGGAGCTTAGCTGTGGTGTCCACCGAAGCAGGGCAAGATCTCTTTTCCCTTGCGCCGCAGCGGTCGTCCACACAATGACGGTGCCTGGTCGGTGCCAACGAGTTGACGGTGCCCTTCAGCGGGCTGATCGCCGGGTTCGCCGGTATTGACCGGGGGACATCCCGACAACGCTCCGGAATGCCGAACCGAAGGCGCTTTGTCCGGAATAGCCGACATCCTGCGCGATGCTGGTCAGCGACGCATCGGTTTCGATCAGCAGACGACCGGCCACCTCCATCCGTTTCAGCAGTTGCCATTTCAACGGCGGCACCCCGATGGCGCGCCGGAAGGCCCGGCACAGGTGCTCGCCGGACAATCCGACAAGCGACGACAGCTCGTCCAGTCCGACCGGTCGATCGAGATTTCCTTCCAGATGCGTGCAGATCTTGCGGACCTGCCAGGGCGCCATCTCGCTTCCGGCGGATGGCGGGACTGCCGGACGTTGCCGCCAATGGCGTTGCAGCAGGCGCAGCACGATCAGGTTCGCCCGGCTCTCCATCTCGAACCTGGAGGGATGGTCGTCCCTTTCGAACGCCCGTCGCACGTACCATCCGATCGCCTCGGTGATTTCCCGGTCCTCGTACATCACCCGCTCGGTCCGGATGAGGCCGCCGGGGTCCCCCGCCGAAGCCATGCCGGACACCTGGGAGACGAAGGCGTCCGGCAGGTAGAGATGGGCGAACCGGATGGCCGAAGGGGCCATGAACCGCAGTTCGACATTTGCCGGATGGACGGAAAAGCCGTCTGGACGCAGCCGCTCCGGCCGGACGGTTGTCGGCCCGACACGCTGGACCAGACTGCCGGTCAGCCTGAGCGCGATGACGTGGCAAGGCTGGTGGTCCGGATGGAGACGGGTGTCGAACCCCTTGGGCGCATCCCACAGGGCGACGGGCATCGGCCAGGACGCCCCGACGCCGGCGAGGTCCATGAGTTCGACCCCAGCCCTCTTCGGAAGTTCATCCATTGAGAACACGAGACCCTCGCCACGCTGTGGTCCGCCCGATGCTACCACCTTGTCCGGAGAAGGCCAATCCGCACCGTTAGAGCGGATCGCGTAAGATCGGAATCGATTTGAAGCGTGAATCCGATCGCCAAACATAAAGCTATGGCATCGTGCATTTCATATGAAACACACGATGCCATAGCATCTATTTCGCGACCAGCGGGCACTGGCTCTCCGCCAGCGGGCGGACGGTGTCCACCGCCGGGATGGTGCGCAGGATCCGGTAGTAGTCCCAGGGGTATTGAACCTCCTTCGGCGACTTCACCTGGACCAGATACATGTCGTGCACCATCCGGCCGTCTTCGCGGATGAAGCCGTCCTTGGCGAAGATGTCGTTGACCTTCGTCTCGCGCATCTTCGCGGCGATTTTTTCCGGATCATCGGTGCCGAGCGTCTCGACCGCCTTCAGGTAATGCGTCACGGCGGAATAGACGCCCGCCTGCGCCATCGTCGGCATCGCGCCGTGCAGTTGATGGAAGCGCTTGGACCAGGCACGCGTCTCCTCGGTGCGGTCCCAGTAGAAGCCGGTCGTCAGGATCAGCCCCTGGGCGCTCTCCAGCCCGATGCCGTGGACATCGGAAATGAAGACCGCCATCCCGGCCAGCTTGGGCCCCCCGGCGTTGCCGCCGAATTCGGCGAATTGCTTGACCGCGTTGATCATGTCGGCGCCGCCGTTGGCCAGCGCGATGACATCCGACCCGGTCGCCTGGGCCTGGAGGATGAAGGAGGAGAAGTCGGCCGTGTTCACCGGGTGCTTGGTGACGCCGAGAACGGTACCGCCCTGCGTCTCGACCACCTTGGCGAGGTCGGCGGCCATCGCCTGGCCGAAGGAATAGTCCGCAGCGATCACGTACCATTTCCTCAGCTTCTCCTCCAGGATCGCCCGGGCCGTCGACGCGGCGACCGAGTAGGTGTCCCAGACCCATTGGAAGCCGGTCGGCATGCAGGCCTTGCCGGTAAGGTCGGCGGTGCCGGACCCGGCATAGACGACGAGCTTGCGCCGTTCCCTGGCGATCGCCTGCACCGCCAGCGCAACCGACGAATTGGGGACGTCCATCACCAGGTCGACGCCGTCCTCGTCATACCAGCGGCGTACGATGGCGGAACCGATGTCGGCCTTGTTCTGATGGTCGGCGGCGACCAGCTCGACCGGCACCCCGGCGACCTTGCCGCCGAAATCGTCGATCGCCATGCGGGCGGCGACCCGGCCGCCCGGTCCCGACAGGCCGGCGAAGATGCCGGAGTAGTCGGTTGCTATGCCGATGCGAACGACACCGCCGGAGATTTGGGCGACGGCGGCGGTGCCGCCCATCACGCAGTAGGTCAGGAATGCCAGTGTGAGACGCCGCATGTCAGCCTCGCTGCATGAAGAATGATTTTCATGAACGCACCGGGTTCCCGCCACGGCAACGGCCGAACGGGCCGTCCGCCCCCACTTGTCCGACTTTGCGTCAATCGCGCGAGAAACGGATCAATCCGGCGCAAACCGGTTCCGTCCGTCGCGCTAGCATCGCCGTACGACCCGCCCCATGACGGTGGCCGGAAAGGAGAGGGAACGCGATGATCAACCAGGACGGCCTGCCGACAGGACCCCACAAGCCCGAACTCGTCGCCCGGCTGGAGCAGCTCGTCGCCTTCATCGGCGACAGTCCGCTGGACGCCGCGCTGGAGGACAGGCTCAACCGGCATTTCGGACCGCAGACGCCGGAATTCCAGGACATGACGCGCCTCCTGCGGGCCGGCATCGAGGAAGGATGGGCGTGCTATGCCGAGATCGACGGGGCCGACTACCGCCGTGGCCGGCTGGGAACGGCCGGTGACGGCGTACATGATTTCGTCATCGAAAGCGCGCGGCTGAAGGACGTGAAGGGCAACCACCACCGGCATCCGCTGGGGGAGATCAACATGATCCAGCCTCTGGATCCGGCCGGCCGGTTCTGCGGCAGCGGAGAGGGCTGGAAGGTGTTCGCCCCCGAGACCAGCCACTACCCGACGGTGACCGGCGGGGCCTGCACCTTCATCTTCCTGCTGCCGAAGGGTAAAATCGAATACAGCGACGGGCCTTGAGGCCGGATTCCGCACGTGCAGGCCATCGCCGACCTGATCCTGGGGTCGGCGGGAAGCCGCAGACAGGGCACGACGAAGAACCCCGCGGGGACGTCCCCGCGGGGTTCTTCTTGAACCGGCGCCTTTCCGCCTACCGTCTTTCCGGCAGGGTCACCCAGCCCGCCGGTGGTTCCTTGCCGGGATGCACCGTGCCGCAATGGGGACAGGTGCGCTTCTCCACGCTCTCGTAGAAGGATTTGTAGAGCGGCGGCAGGTCGCGGACGATGGAGACGAGGCTGACCTCGACCCGATGGACGAGGTGCCGGCACTCGAAGCAGTACCATTCGAAGGCGTCGAGCGCGTCCTTGGGCCGCTTGGGCTCGACCACCAGCCCGACCGAGCCTTCCATCGGCCGCTGCGGCGAATGGCGGACGTGCGGAGGCAGAAGGAAGATGTCCCCCTCGCGCAGCGGCACGTCGTAGAAGTCGCCGTTATCCACCACCTTCAGCACCATGTCGCCCTGAAGCTGATAGAAGAATTCCTCCACCGGGTCGTCGTGGTAGTCGGTGCGGCGGTTCGGTCCGCCGACGACGGTGACCATCAGGTCGGCATCCTCCCAGATCTGCCGGTTGCCGACCGGCGGCTTCAGCAGGTGGCGGTGTTCCTCGATCCAGCGGCCGAAGTTGAATCCCTGAAGTCGTGCCATGGCGATGTGGTCCTTCCGGTTGTGCCGCCTCAGCGCAGCGGCTTGTAGGCGACGGCCTTGATCTCGATCAGCAGGTGGGGATGCGGCAGCTGGTGGACGGCGACGGTCGTGCGGGTCGGGCCATCGACGTCGAAATATTCGGCGTAGACTTCGTTGTAACCCTTGAAATCGTTCATGTTAATGAGAAAGGCCCCGACCTCCACCAGATCGCCCAGCGCGGCGCCCTCGACCCGCAGGATGTCGGCGATGTTCTCGATCACCGCGCGGGTCTGGGCGCGGATGTCGAGGTCGGTGGCGCCCATCGCGTCCACCGAAACCCCGTCGAAGCTGTTGTCGGGCCGGCGCGACGAAGTGCCGGAGACGAACAGGAAGTCACCCGCCCGCTTGATGTGGGGAAAGCGGCCGCGCGGCGTCGCCTTGCCCTCGACCAGGGTTGCCTTCACGCTCATGGTTGTTCTCCTCTCACGCTGAAGGCGACGGAACCCAGCCCCTGAATTTCGGTGCGGACATGCCGGCCGGCCTGCAGCGGCACCGCTTCGGTCGCCGCCCCGGCCAGGACGATGTCGCCGGGCGACAGGGTCTCGCCGGCTTCCGCCACCAGCCGGGCCGCCGCGACCAGGGAGCGCAGCGGATGACCGAGGATGGCGGCGGAGGAGCCGATCTGGACCGGCTGCCCGTCGATCCGCATCACCATGCCGAGATTGGCGATGTCGGTCGCCGCCGGGCGCAGCGCCCCCAGCACGATGCCGGAGGAGGAGGCATTGTCCGCCACCACATCGGCAAGGCTGAACTTGAAGTTCCGGTAGCGGCTGTCGATGACTTCCATCGCCGGCGCCACCGCCTCGACCGCGCCCAGCGCCTCGGCCGGCGACACCCGGCCGGCCAGCGGCTTCTTCAGGAGGAAGGCGATCTCCGGCTCGGCCCGCGGATGGATGCGGCCGGACAGTGACAGTTCGCCCCCCTCCTCGATCCGCATGGCATCGGTCAGCCGGCCCCAGATCACCTCCGACACGCCGACCTGACGCATCTTGGCGCGGGAGGTCAACCCCATCTTCACCCCGATGCGCCGTTCCCCCCGCTCCAGCCGGCGGGCGATCGACAGCTGTTGGACGGCATAGCCGGCGGCGGGGTCAAGGCCGGGGACCGCGTCGGTCAGTTGCGCGATGGCGGTACCGGTGCGGGCCGCCTCATCGACGATGGCGGCCAGTTCATTCAGGTCGGTCATGCCGCCGCCTCCTTTCGGGCCAGAAGATCGAGCGCCACGTCCACGATCATGTCCTCCTGGCCGCCCACCATGTTGCGCCGTCCCAGCTCCACCAGGATCTCCCGCGTCTCGATGCCGTAGGTCTCCGAGGCGCGTTCGGCGTGGCGCAGGAAGCTGGAATAGACGCCGGCATAGCCGAGCGACAGCGTCTCGCGGTCCACCCGCACCGGCCGGTCCTGCAGCGGTCGCACCAGCTCTTCCGCTGCGTCCTGCAGCTTGAACAGGTCGCAGCCGTGCGCCCAGCCGCAGCGGTCGGCGACGGCGACGAACACCTCCAGCGGCGCATTGCCGGCCCCGGCGCCCATTCCGGTCAGCGAGGCGTCCACCCGGCGCGCCCCGCCCTCGACGGCGACCACCGAGTTGGCGACCCCCAGCGACAGATTGTGGTGCGCGTGGATGCCGCGTTCGGTCCCGGGTTTCAACGCCCGGTCATAGGCGGCGAAGCGCTCGGCGACTGCCCGCATGGTCATCGCGCCGCCGCTGTCGGTGACGTAGACGCAATGGGCGCCGTAGCCTTCCATCAGCGTCGCCTGCCCGGCCAGCGCCGTCGGGTCGCTCATGTGGCTCATCATCAGGAAGCCGGAGACGTCCATCCCGAGGTCCCGCGCCGCCGCGATGTGCTGGGCGGAGACGTCGGCCTCCGTGCAGTGGGTGGCGACGCGGACCGACGCGACGCCGAGGTCGCGCGCCCGCTTCAGGTCATCGATGGTGCCGATGCCGGGCAGCAGCAGGGTGGTCAGCACCGCGCGCCTGCACGCCTTGCCCGCCGCCTCGATCCAGGCCCAGTCGGTGTGCGCGCCGAAGCCGTAATTGAACGAGGAGCCCGACAGCCCGTCGCCATGCGCCACCTCGATGGCATCGACGCCAGCCTCGTCCAGCGCCTCGGCGATGGCGCGCACATGGCCGAGGTCGTAGCGGTGGCGGATGGCGTGCATGCCGTCGCGCAGCGTCACGTCCTGGATATAGAGCCGGGGTGCTCCGGCGGTGTTGGATCCTTGCATCAGTGCGTCCCCCCGACCCAATTGCGCAGCACGGCCAGCCGTTCCGCCGTCGTCATCGCCGCCGAGGTCATGATGTCCAGATTGCCGGCATAGGCCGGCAGATAATGCGCGGCCCCCTCGACCTCGAGGAAGACGGAGACCTTGAGGCCGGTGAATTCGCGGTCCAGCTCTGCGATGCGCAGGGGCTGGTTGTGGCCGATCCGCTCGATCTGCACCGCCTGCTTCAGGCGATAGCCCGGCGCGTAGGACCGCACCGCCTGGACCATGTCCTCGACCGAGGCGCGGATCGCGTCCGGATCGGTGTCGTCGCACAGGCAGTAGACGGTGTCCCGCATGATCAGCGGCGGCTCGGCCGGGTTGAGCACGATGACCGCCTTGCCGTGGCTGGCGCCGCCGACCGCCTCGATCGCCTGTGCGGTGGTCTCGGTGAACTCGTCGATGTTGGCACGGGTGCCGGGGCCGGCCGATTTCGAGGCGATCGACGCGACGATCTCACCCCAGTGGACCTTGGCGACGCGGTTGATCGCATGGACGATCGGAACCGTCGCCTGTCCGCCGCAGGTCACCATGTTGACGTTCGGCGCGTCGAGATGCCGGTCGAGGTTGACCGACGGGACGACGTAGGGGCCGAGCGCGGCCGGCGTCAGGTCGATCACCTGCTTTCCGTCGGCCCGCAGCACGGCGTCATGCACCGCATGCGCCTTTGCCGATGTGGCATCGAAGACGATCTTGATGTCCTTGTAGACCTCCATCCGCCGCAGGCCCTCCAGCCCGTCCGCGGTGGTCGCGACACCCAGCCGGGCGGCGCGGGCCAGCCCGTCGGACGCCGGGTCGATCCCGACCAGCGCCGCCATCTCCAGCGTCCTGGACAGGCGCAGGATCTTGATCATCAGGTCGGTGCCGATGTTGCCCGAACCGATGATGGCGCATTTCGCTTTGCTCATTGGGACTCCTCCCCGCCGAAGCCGACGCGCACGGAGCCGAGCCCCTCGATGCGCGCCTCGTAGGTTGTTCCCGGCGATGCCGGCACCATCGGTCCCAGGGCGCCGGACAGCACGATGTCGCCGGCGCGCAGGGGCCGCCCCGATCGCGCCATCACCCGCGCCAGCCACAGCGTCGCATTGACGGGCGAGCCGAGGCAGGCGGCGCCGGCCCCGGTGGAGACCGGCTCGCCGTTGCCCTCCAGCACCATGCCGCAGGTCAGCAGATCGACCGCATCGAGCCGCCGCATCTCGTGGCCGAGCACGAACAGGCCGGAGGAGGCGTTGTCGGCGATGGTGTCGGTGATCCGGATGTTCCACCCCTCCACCCGGCTGTCGACGATCTCCAGCGCCGGGACCGCCCAGGCGATCGCCGACAGCACGTCGGCGGTGGTCAGCCGGTCGTCGTCGAGGTCGCGGCCGATCAGGAAGGCGATCTCCGCCTCGATCTTCGGCTGGATCAACCGTCCGGCGGGGACTTCGCCGCCGTTGGCGACATCCATGTCATGGAACAGCATGCCGTAATCGGGCTGCGACACGCCGAGCTGCGCCTGCACCGACCGGGCGGTCAGCCCGATCTTGCGGCCGACCAGCCGGGCGCCTTCGGCGAGCCGCCGCTCGGTGTTGCGTTCCTGGACCGCGTAGGCGGCCTCAATGTCGCTCTCGCCGATGATCGAGCGAACGGGGGGACAGGCGATCCCGCTTCCGGCGGCCTCCCAGAGGGCCGCGGCGGCGCGTGTTACGGAATCCGGCATGCGGGTCCTCACAGCTTGATGCAGATGTTGGAAGGTTCGGAATAGAAGTTCAGAGAGTGCACGCCGCCCTCCCGCCCGATGCCGGAGAGCTTCACGCCGCCGAACGGCGTGCGCAGGTCGCGCAGGTACCAGGAGTTGATCCAGACCAGCCCGGCCTCGATGCGGCGGGCGACGCGATGGCCGCGCGACAGGTTCTGCGTCCAGATCGAGGCGCAGAGGCCATAGTCGGTGTCGTTGGCGCGGGCGATCGCCTCCTCCTCGCTGTCGAAGGGGGCGATGTGGCAGACCGGGCCGAAGATCTCCTCGCGGCAGACCCGCGCATCGTCGCCGAGGCCGGTCCAGATGGTCGGCTGCACGAAGAAGCCGTCGTCGCGATCGTCGCCGAAGCGGGGCGTGCCGCCGCCGGTGACCACGGTGGCGCCTTCCTCCACCGCCAGCCGGAAATAGGACAGAACCTTGTCGCGGTGCCCGGCGGAGATCAGCGGGCCGGTATCGACGCCGGCATCCTCCGGCCGGCCCAGCACCAGCGCCTCCGCCTTCTCCTTCAGGGCGCGGACGAAGCGGTCGAAGATCGGCCGCTCGACATAGACACGCTCGGTGCACATGCAGACTTGTCCGCAATTGGTGAACACCGCCCGCGCCATGCCCTCGACCGTCGCGTCGAAATCGCAGTCGGCGAAGATCACCGCCGGATTCTTGCCGCCCAGTTCGAAGGAGATCGGCTTCACCCGGTCGGCCGCCGCCTTCATGATCGCGGTTCCCGTCCGGCTTTCCCCGGTGAAGGTGATGGCGTCCACGCCGGGGTGGGTGGTCAGCAGTTCGCCGGCCGAACCGGGGCCGAATCCATGCACCAGATTGAAGGCGCCGGCCGGGATGCCGACCTCCTGCATCACCTCGGCCAGCAGGGTGGCGGTGGAGGGCGTCTCCTCCGACGGCTTGGCGATCACCGCGTTGCCGGCGGCCATGGCCGGCGCCACCTTCCAGGTCAGCAGAAGCAGCGGCAGGTTCCACGGCGCGATCACCGCGACGACGCCCAGCGGCCGGCGGACCGAATAATTCAGGGCGCCGGCGCCGTCCGGGGTCGTCATCTCGTAGGATTCATTGGGATAGGCCCGGATCAGGTCGGCGAAGATGCGGAAGTTCGCCGCCCCGCGCGGGATGTCGATGGTGCGGGCCTGGGAATGGGACTTGCCGGTGTCGGCGATCTCCGCCGCTAGGAAATCGTCGAACCGGGCTTCCATCCGGTCGGCCACCTTGTGCAGCAGGGCGGCGCGCTCCGCATCGCCCATCCGTCCCCAGTCGCCTTCGACGGCCCGGCGGGCCGCTGCGACGGCGCGCGCCACGGTCGCCGCATCGGCTTCCGATACGTCGCAAACCTTGGTGCCGTTGACGGGATTCACGTTCGCGAAGGTCCGTCCGGTTTCGATCCAGCTGTTTCCTGCAAAATTGCGAAGCAAGGCCGCCATGGGTGCTCCTGTGCCGCAGGCCGGTGGCGGGCGAGGCCGCCACGGCGTCGATTTTCCGATGTGAGGCGATATTGGGAAGACGCAGGGCGCCGGAGCCCCGGCAGTGCCTGCAGGGGACGTTTTGAAAAGGCCGTCGCCGGGTCCGGTATCGGTTGTCGCCTGCCGATTGCCGTGACGAAGCGTCTCATTGCGCGGCATCCGGATCAAATAAGTTTTGCCTGCCCTGATATTCTGGATCGGAATACCAGACACCGCTCCACCCGGCCGGTATTCGATCGTTCGGCGATATTCCAATGCAGAATATCAAAGCGGGAATCTTTGATTATCGGCGCCTTATCCAGGGTCCTAAAGTGACGGCCGGTATTCTGACGCCTGTATCCAAAACGGGACCGCGAGCATTGTCCCTCCGGGCGGACAGATTTTCTTCGATGCGACGCCCAATACGGAGACTCACAATGACTGCCGAAATCATGACCGGCACGCCAGAGCGGCGTGTCTCCCGGCGCGAGACCGTCAAGGTTATTACCGGCGCTTCGGTCGGTACCGTTCTCGAATGGTATGACTTCTTTCTCTACGGCAGCCTGGCCGTATTCTTCAGCGCGCATTTCTTTCCTTCGGGCAGCGCCACTGCGGGCTATCTGGCGACCCTCGCGACGTTCGGCGTCGGCTTCGTGATCCGTCCGCTGGGTGCCGTCCTCTTCGGCCGCTTCGGCGACAAGGCCGGGCGCAAGGCGACGTTTCTCGCCACCATCATCGCGATGGGTATTTCGACGGCCGGCATCGGGCTGCTGCCCGGCTTCGAAACGCTCGGCTGGGCCTCGACCATCCTGCTGATCGCCCTGCGCCTGCTCCAGGGGCTGGCGATGGGCGGCGAGTATGGCGGCGCCGCCACCTACATTGCCGAACACACCGAGCCGGGACGCCGCGGCTACAGCACGAGCTGGCTGCAGACCACGGCGACCGTCGGCTTCCTGCTGTCGCTGGCCGTCGTGCTGGCCTGCCGCGCGACGATCGGTGCCGACGACTTCGCGGCGTGGGGCTGGCGCATCCCGTTCCTGTCGTCGGTCCTCATCCTGATCATCTCGGTCTACATCCGGGCGACGCTGAGCGAATCCCCGGTCTTCACCCGGATGAAGCGGGAAAACCGCGCCTCCGCCTCGCCGCTGCGCGACACCTTCGCCGACCGGGCCAACGTCAAGAAGATGCTGGTCGTCCTGTTCGGCGCCCAGGCGGCGGTCGCCGTAGTCTGGTACACCTGCAATTTCTACACGCTCTATTTCCTCACCAGCACGCTGAAGCTGCCGACCATGCTGACCTATGGCTACATGGGTGCGGCGTTGCTGTTCAGCCTGCCGCTCTACATCTTCTTCGGCTGGCTGTCCGACCGGATCGGACGCAAGTGGATCGTGCTGGCCGGCTGCGCCCTGGCGGTCGCCACGCTGCAGCCGATTTTCCAGCAGCTGACCGTGGCCGTGAACCCGCGGCTGGCGGAATTCCAGCGGACGGTGAAGGTCGAGCTGATCTCCGGCGCATGCAGCCGCGCCCTGTTCGCCGCACCGGTGAGCGACTGCGACAAGGCGCGGGACTTCCTGACCCAGGCGGGCATTTCCTACAGCCTGACTCCGGCGAAATCCGCGCATGAGCCGCTCGACATCCGCATCGGGGAAAACCGGGTGTCGGGCTTCGACCGCGCGGCCCTGCAGGACGCCCTCGACCGGGCGGGCTATCCGCGGGCGGCCGATCTCGAAGCGGTCGACAGGCCGATGCTGTTCGGCCTGCTCGCCCTTCTGATGATCTGGGGTGCGATGGCCTACGCACCGATGTCGGCCTATTATGTGGAGCTGTTTCCGGCGAAGGTGCGCTACACCTCGGTCTCGGTGCCCTACAACGTCGGGGCCGCCTATTTCGGGGGGCTGGCGCCGTTCATGTCCACCGCCTTCGCCGTCCAGTCGGGCAACATCTACAACGGCCTCTGGTACACCATCATCGTCGGCGGAGCCTCCGTCCTGTTCGGCGCCATCTTCCTGAAGGAATCCCGCGGCAACGACCTGTCGCAGTGAACGGTCCGTTACGGACCGCCCGATACCGGACGAGCGGGGGCTACCGATGGATGTACGCGAGGAACATGGCTGGTGCGCCCTTTGCCGGTCGCGCTGCGGAACCGTCAACACCATTGCCGGCGACCGGCTGGTCGGGGTCGCGCCCGATCCCGGCCATCCGACCGGCCGCGCGGTCTGCCCCAAGGGGCGCGCCGCGCCGGAGATCGCGCATAGTTCCCGCCGCCTGCTGCGTCCGCTCAAGCGGACCCGGCCGAAGACCGACCCGGACCCCGGCTGGCGGGAGGTGAGCTGGGATGAGGCGCTTGACGACATCGCGGCGCGCCTGGACGGGATCAGGCAGGAGAGTGGCGCCGAGGCGGTGGCCTTCGCGCTGAGCTCGCCGAGCGGGACGGCGCTGTCGGACAGCTTCGACTGGATCCTGCGCTTCATCCGCCTGTTCGGCAGCCCGAACATCTGCGACGCCATGGAAATCTGCAACTGGCAGAAGGACCATGCGCACAAGTTCACCTTCGGCGTCGGCATGCCGACGCCGGAGTTTTCGAAGTCCGACCTGATCCTGCTGTGGGGCTACAATCCGGCAAACTCCTGGCTCGCCCATTCCGGCGCTGTCGCGGCGGCGCAGGCCGCCGGCGCAAGGGTCGTCGTGATCGACCCGAAGAAGTCGGGACACGCGTTGCAGACACCGTACTGGATGCGGTTGCGCCCCGGCACGGACGGCGTCCTCGCCCTCGGCCTCGCCCATCTGCTGATCGAAAGCGGCGGCTACGATCAGGATTTCGTCCGGCGCTGGACCAACGGGCCCCTGCTGGTCGACCGCGCCACCGGCCTGTTCCTGCGCGGCGCCGACGTCGGGCTTGCCGAGACCCCCGATTGCTACGTCGCCTGGGACGAGGGGGATGGCGGGATCGTACCTTATCATCCCGACCTTGCGGTCGATCCGGACGAGGGGAGGCGCCTCGCCCTGCACGGACGGTTCGACGTCCGGACCGGCGGCCGGACGCTCGACTGCGAGCCGGCGTTCGCGATCTACGCCAGGGCCTGCGCGGCCTACCCCCCCGACCGGGTGGCGGAGATCACCGGACTGCCGCCGGAGGATGTCCACACCCTTGCCGGGCTGATCGCGAGTTCCAGCAGGATCAGCTATCACGCCTGGACCGGCATCGCCCAGCACGCCGAGGCGACGCAGACCGAGCGCGCCATCGCGCTGCTCTATGCGCTGACCGGCTGTTTCGATGCGGAGGGTGGCAATGTCCGGCTGAACCGGCAGCCGGTCAACCCGGTCGCCGACCTCACGATGCTCGACGAGGGGCAGCGGCGGAAGGCGCTCGGCCTGGCCGACCGCCCGCTAGGCCCGCCGGAGATGGGACAGGTGACGGCGACCGACGTCTACACCGCCATCCTGGAAAAGCGCCCCTACGCGGTCCGCGCCCTGGTCGCCTTCGGTTCCAACATGCTGGCGTCGCGGCCCGAGCCGGAACGCGGCAGGCAGGCATTGGAAAGCCTGGAATTCCAGGTGCACGTCGACCTGTTCATGACCCCGAGCGCCGCGCTGGCCGACTATGTGCTGCCGGCCAACAGCCTGTGGGAGCGCGAGGCGCTGCGCGTCGGCTTCGAGATCAGCGCCGAGGCGGAGGAACGCGTCCAGCTTCGCCCGCGTATGGTCCCGCCACAGGGTGAGTCCCGCTCGGACCTCTGGATCGTTTTCCAACTGGCCAGGCGCCTCGGTCTGGAAAAGGAATTCTTCGGCGGCGACATCGAGGCCGCCTGGAACCATGTGCTGGAGCCCCTGGGGCTGACCACCGGCGCGTTGCGGGCCAGCCCCGGCGGTGTCCGGCGCCCCGTCGCCCAGGGCTACCGCAAGCATGCCGACGGCGCGGCCGGCTTCCCGACCCAGACGCGGCGGGTGGAACTCTATTCGGAGCTGCTGGCCCGCCACGGCCATCCGGCGGTGCCGCAATTCGGGCACGGACCGGAACCGTCCGGGCGGTTTCCCTACCTGCTGACCAACGGCCGGCAGGGGTATTATTGCCACAGCCAGCACCGGTCCATCAATTCGCTGCGCCGCCGCGCACCCTTCCCCCTGGTCAGCCTGAGCGCCGAACTGGCGCGGGAGAAGGCGATCGCCGACGGCGACTGGGTGCTGCTGCTCAGCCCGGCGGGACGCGCCGGCTTCAAGGCGAAGATCGACCCCGACCTGCTGCCCGACGTGGTGGTGGCCGATTACGGGTGGTGGCAGCCCAACCACGATCTGGCGCTCCCCGGCTATCCGGCGCTGGGGCCGGAAACCAGCAACTACAACGTCCTGACTCCCGCCGGCGCGATCGACCCGGTCAGCGGAGCGGTGTCGTTGCGTTCGACGCGCTGCGACGTGGTGCTCGACCGCGAGCGGTCGGCGCGCGACGGCTCCGTCCCGACGGCGGTGTACCGGGTTCGCGGAATCCGGCGGGAAACCCCCGACACCGTCTCGGTTCTGCTGTCGCCCGCCGATCGGGAGCGGGAGGATCCGGACCGCAGGCGGAGCTTTGTTCCGGGCCAGCATCTGACCGTCGCCTGCGACATCGTCGGGAACCGCGTCCGCCGTTCCTATTCGCTGTCGAACCGGGCGGCGGATGCCGGAAGCGGCCTCTACCGGATCACCGTGAAGCAAATGGCGGCCGGTGGCACGGACGGCCGGGCGGCCGTTCGCGGGGTCATGTCCACCCACATCAACACCGCGCTTGCCGTCGGCGATCTGCTGACGGCAAGCGGACCCGACGGCGTCTTCCGCATCCCGCCGGCCCCCGATTTTCCGGTGGTGCTGGTGGCGTCCGGCGTCGGCATCACGCCCTTCCTGTCCTATCTGGAGACCATCGCCGACCTGGAGGAGCCGCCCGAAGGCGCCCTCTACTACGGCAGCCGGAACGGGGCCGCCCGCATCTTCGGCGCCCGGCTGGACGAGCTGCGGCAGCGGCTGCCCGGCTTCCGGATCGTCGAATATTTCAGCCGCCCCGACGCCACGGACCTGCCCGGCATCGGTCACCACCGGCGCGGCCGGGTTTCGGCCGACGGCATCGACCAGCGCTGGATCGATCGCCGTGCCCGGTTCTACCTGTGCGGACCGGTCGCGATGCTGGCGGAGATCACGGACGGTCTGGCGGCGCGCGGCGTGCCGCGGTTCGAAATCTTCCAGGAGGCGTTCCATACCCCGCAGACCGCGGTGGAGACGGCTCCGGATGCCGCCCATCACGTCCACTTCGCCCGCTCGAACATCGGCGCGACATGGACCGCCGGACAGGGAACGGTCCTTGACATGGCGGACAGGCTGGGCGTGAGGCTGTCGGCCGGATGCCGTGTCGGCCAGTGCGAAAGCTGTCTCGTCCGGATCGTCAGCGGAAGCGTGGGGCACCGCGTCGCGACCGGTGCGCTCGGCACCGCGCCCGAGGGCGGGCGGTGGTGCCTGAGCTGTCAGGCCGTCCCGACGGGCGCGCTGGTGCTCGACGCATGAAGCCTGTCCGGTGGTAAACCGTTCCCGGAGCGGCTACCATCTCCACGCCATCGAATGGACTGGCTGACCGGCGAACGGGTTGGGAATGGCGCGGCGTTCGATCAACATCACCATCAACGGGCTCGGCCGCCGATTGAAGGTCAGCCAGCTCCTGATCTTCAACCGGGTGATGGAAACCGGCTCCCTCCTGCGGGCGGCCAACGATCTGCAGATGACGCAGCCGGCCGTCACCAAGGTCGTCCAGGAGCTGGAATATTGCTTCGAGGGGGAGCTTTTCTCCCGGACCAACCGCGGCGTCGTCCCCACCGATCTGGGGTTGCTGGTCGCACGGCGCATCAAATCGCTGCTGGCGGAGCTGCGGCTGCTGGCGGACGAGGTGAACGACTTCCGCGGCGGCGTGACCGGCCACGTCGTCGTCGGCACCCTGATTTCGGCGTCCGCCCATCTGCTGCCGTCAGCGATCGCGGCACTGAAGCGGGACGCCCCCGGCGTGCTGGTCACGGTGCGGGAGGGGCCGACCGTCGAGCTGTTCTCCGCCCTGGCGACCGGCGATCTCGACATCGTCGTCGGCCGGCTGCCGGAAAGCGAGCTGCCGATCTCCAACGCGTTTCCCCTCAGCCATTTCTCGCTTTTCGACGACCAGCTGTGCGTGGTGGCCGGCAAGCCGCACGCGGACGGTCTGTCCGCGGTGACCTCGCTGCCGGAGCTTGAGGGGGTTCCCTGGATCCTGCCGCCACCGGAATCCCCGATGCGCCTGACGGCCGACCGCCTGTTCCGGACCTCCGGGCTGCCGTTTCCGGTGGATGCGATCGAATCCCTTTCCATGCTGACGAACATCGGCCTGCTGCTGGAGGCGCCGCGCGTCGCCCTGATGCCGCACCGCGTCGCCCGGCAATTCGTCGGGATGGGACTTCTGCATGTCCTCGACCTGCCGGCGATCGGAACGTTCGGCAGCGTCGGCTATTCCGTCAGGGCGGGCAGGGACCTCACCCCCGCCGGCCAGTCCCTGATCGCCCGTTTGCGCCAGGTGGCCGGAACCGTGGCCGAGACGCTTCACGATTGAACGGCGGTATTCCAATCCAGAATAGCCACGGCGGGATGTTTGATTATTCGGCCCCGCCGGTTTGACCTACTCTGGTCACCAGACGATCGCAGGCGTCCCAGCCGTCCGATC
Organism: Azospirillum lipoferum; assembly: GCF_024170005.1. GTDB lineage: Bacteria > Pseudomonadota > Alphaproteobacteria > Azospirillales > Azospirillaceae > Azospirillum > Azospirillum lipoferum. Next base: position 151,490 of record NZ_JALJXJ010000017.1, on the reverse strand, counting down.
GAAGATCGGCTCCGGTGGACGGTGTCATTTCTTCCGACATCGACCGGCAGCGATCATGCGCTGATCCCAACCAACAAGGCATCCCCATGACATTGCGGGTGGATATGCATTCGCATTTCTTTCCGGCTGTTTCCCGGACGGAAGCGGAGCGACTGGACGACCGGCACGGACCCTGGCTGTCGATCGACGCCAACGGGGAAACCGGCTTCATCATGACCGGAGACCAGAAGTTCCGTCCGGTGACGCGGGCCTTGTGGGATCCGCAGCGGCGCCTGGAGGACATGGACCGGCAGGGCATCGATATCCAGTTGATGTGCGCAACCCCGGTGATGTTCGGCTATGGCCGCGAGGGCCGCCTGGCGCTGGACTGGGCCAGGCGGATGAACGACAAGGCGCTGGAGCTGTGCGCCGCGGCGCCCCGACGTCTCTTCGCGCTGGCACAGGTGCCGCTCCAGGACGTGGATCTCGCCTGCGCCGAGGCGTCCCGCGCCTTTGCCGCCGGGCATCGGGGCGTGCAGATCGGCAACCATGTCGGGCCGCGTGATCTGGATGATGAGGCATTCATCACCTTCCTGACCCATTGCGCGGGGGAGGGAATTCCCGTGCTGGTCCATCCCTGGGACATGATGTCGGACGGGCGGATGAAGAAATGGATGCTGCCATGGCTGGTGGCGATGCCGGCCGAGACACAGCTGGGCATCCTGTCCCTGATCCTGTCCGGTGCGTTCGAACGGATTCCCGCCTCCCTGAAGATCTGCTTCGCCCACGGCGGCGGCAGCTTCCCGTACCTGCTCGGCCGCGTCGACAATGCCTGGAAGCATCGCGACATCGTCCGCGAGGACTGCCCCAGGCTGCCGTCCTCCTATGTGAGCCGCTTCTCGGTGGACAGCGCGGTCTTCGACCCGGCGGCCCTGCGCCTGCTGATCAACGTCATGGGCGAGGATCGGGTGATGCTCGGATCGGACTATCCGTTCCCGCTGGGCGAGCAGCGGATCGGCCGGCTGATCGGTGAACATCCCGGTCTGTCGCTCGGAGAAAAGCGCAAGCTCCTGGGCGAGAATGCCAGACGCTTCTTCGGCCTGCCGACGGCGGTGGGGCTGGAGAGGCCGTCGCCTGCGCCGGCCGGCCGGATGTCGGCGTGACGGTGAAGCCGTCGGCAGCTCCAGAGCCCCGGACGGCCCCCCCAAATCAACACACCGGAGGCACAGATCATGGTCAGAATTCTCGCGATGTCCGGCAGCTCCCGCAGGGGATCGGTCAATCAGAAACTGTTGGACAGGGTGGCGGCGGGTGCCCGGGACGCCGGCGCGCTGGTCACTGCGGTGCGGCTGGCCGACTACGACATGCCGATCTACGACGGGGACCTGGAGCAGGAGCGCGGCGTCCCGGACGGTGCGCGTGCCTTCCAGGCTGCGGTCGCCGAGCACGATGCGCTCCTGATCGCCACACCCGAACACAATGGCGGGTACACGGCGCTGCTGAAGAACGCGGTCGACTGGCTGTCCCGACCGCTGGCCGACGGCCGGACCGGCGTTTCGTTGCTGTCCGGCAAAACGGCCGCCCTGGTCTCCGCCTCGCCGGGAGTCCTCGGGGGCATCCGGTCGCAGACGGCACTGCGGATCGTGCTGGAAAAGCTGGGCGTGATCGTCCTTCCACAATCGATGGCGCTCGGCGGCGCGTACGACGCGTTCGACCAGGACGGGCGTCTGAAGGACCCCGTGACGGATGGCGTCGTCCGCAACATCGGACGGGACCTCGCAAGGCTCGTCGGACGGCTGGGCTGAGGCCGGGTCACATCAACGGAGTTTTACCCATGGCAAAGACGGTTCTGATTACCGGCACCTCGTCCGGATACGGCAAAGCCATCGCGACGCACTTCCTTGATCGCGGATGGAATGTCATCGCAACGATGCGGCGTCCAGATCGCTCGGTATTCACGGCGGCGGCCTTCACGGCGGCGACGGGCCGGCTGAACGTCCTGCCGTTGGACGTCACCAGTCCGGACAGCATCGCAGCCGCCATCGCCGACGGCGTCGGGCGGTTCGGGGCGATCGACGTGCTGGTGAACAATGCCGGCATCGGCTTGGCATCGGCGTTCGAGGCGACACCCGATGCCGTCATCCGCGAGGTCTTCGAGACCAACATATTCGGCGTCATGGCGACCTGCCGCGCCATCATCCCGCAGATGCGGCGGCAGGGCCATGGCGTGATCGTCAACCTGACGTCCAGCACCACCATCGGACCGATGCCGCTTGTCGCCGCCTATACAGCCAGCAAATCGGCGGTCGAGGGGTTCACCGAATCCTTGTCCTACGAGTTGCGCCAGTTCGGGATCGAGGCGCGGCTGGTGGAGCCGGGCTACGCACCGACCACGAATTTCTCGGCGAACGGCGCCCCCCGCATGCAGGGCCTGATCCCCGCGGAGTATGGCGCCTTCGCCCAAGCCTTCTTCGCGAAGATGGCCGACTATCCCACCGCCTACTGCACCGAGGCGGAGGTGGCGGAGGTCACGTTCGCCGCCGCCACCCTTGCCGGCCGTCAAGTGCGCTTTCCCGCGGGGCCGGACACTCGGATGCTGGCCGAATTGCGCTGGTCCACATCGGATGAGCACTATCAGGCACGGATGCGCGAGCTGTTCGACGTGGCGCCGGCGGCCTGACAGCGCGATCGATCGGAAGATGGCTCGGCGGCATTGTCACATCAACGATGGTGTCGTGTCGGTCGTGACGGTAAGCTTGAGGGATGTCGCCGCTCTCGTATGCCCGCCACCACTTCCGGCCCGCGATTATCCAGCATGCGATCTGGCTGTATCTGCGGTTTACTCTGAGCAACCGGGACGTCGAGGAACTGCTGGCTGAACGCGGCATCGACGTGTCTTACGAAACCTTGCGCCGCTGGGTCGTGAAGTTCGGGCCGGCCATTGCGGGCAACTTGCGGCGCCGCCGGCCGAAACCCAGCCCGCGCTGGCATTTGGGCGAGATGGTGACCAGGGTCAGTGGCCGGCTCATGTACTTGTGGCGGGCCGTCGATGATGAAGGCGAGGTGTTGGAGGTGCTCGTCCAGCGCCGACGCGACAAAGCTGCGGCTTTGAAGGTGATGCGCAAGCTGCTGAAGAAGTATGGCTTCGCCCCCATCCAGGTCACGACCGACAAGCTCCGGTCCTACAGGGCCATCTTCCGCGAAATCGGTCTGACAGCCCACCATGAACAAGGGCGGCGAACGAACAACCGGGCCGAAGTCTCGCACCAGCCGGTGCGGCGACGAGACCGGAAGATGCGGCGGTTCAAATCGTCTGTGTGATCAGTTGGTCTCGAGGATTCCGGGGGACGCTCAGTCGTCCTGTGCTCCGAGTGCCGATGCGGTCTCCTGCGCCAAAAGCCCAAACAGCCCGCTCAGGTCTTCGGCCCGCTCCAGCCCCAACACGGCCTCGACGATCCGCTCGCAACGGTCGGCCGGAACGATCGGCTCGCACAGAGTGCGGAACTTGGCGACAATGTCGTCGTTGGAGATCGCTTCGGAGAAGCGAAGCCCCTGCTCCACCTCCCGCATTGATCCGTCGGTAAGCGCAATGCGCAGCCGACAGCCCAGCTTCTTGTGCGGTCCGCCCTGGAAGCTCTCGTCCTCATGCATCCGGACTTTGGGGATCAGAGTCCAGAGATCGTCGGATTCGATCCGCTCCGCCGTGTATTGCGGGATCATCGCGCTGCCGTCGACGACCGCGACGGCGACCGCATAGGCAAGGCTCATCTGCGCACCGATGGAGGTCAGCGGCCGTTCCACCGGAAAGCCGCCGTGATGATAGACGGCCTTGCCGACCCAGACGTCGATGCTCTCGACATCTTCTGGCCGGAATGGCCGCTCCGCCAACGTTCTGCGGACCGCGTCGATGGTGGAATGCAGGCCGCCCATCGCGGCGTGGAACTTGACGACGATCCGCTCCGTCTCCCAACGTTCTCCCAGATCGGCAGCGACCTGCGAGGCGTCTGGATCGTGCCCCTCGCCGAAGGCGGCGAGGAAACCACCATAGTCGCGCTCGAACACCCGCTTGATTCCGGTGTAGCCGTCGGCGGCGAGCCAGGCGGCGCCGAGGCCGGCGCGGGCGGCAAAGCCATGGTGCATGCGCTTGCACATCGCCTCGAACTGGGCGGCCATCAATCCGCCCGACTGGGTTCCCGCCATGCCCAGCGCATCTTCGAACCCGGCGGGATCGAGGCGGAGCAGCGTTCCGGCCGCGGCCGCGGCCGCGTGGGTTCCGAACACCGCTCCGGAATGCCATCCGCGCGACAGCATTTCGATTCCATGCAGGCCGAGACCGACGCGCGGTCCGACCTCAAACCCGGCGATCGCCCCCTTGAGGAAGACGGCGCCGCTGACCGGCCCGCCGCGCTTTCCGTCCGCCTGGGCGCAGGCCAGCAGCGCCGGCAGTACGAGCGACGCGCTGTGCAGCGGGGCGAAGGGATGGAAATCGTCCAGCTCGAAGCCCTGGATGAAGGTGCTGTTCAGCAATGCTGCGAGCGGCGGCGGCGCCCCGCGGTTCCAGCCGATCAGCTGGGCAGGTCCGCATCCCTCCAGGCGGCAGAGCGATTCCACCGCACGGCGCGACCAGGGCAGCCGGGCGCCGACCAGGGCGCAGCCGATTCCGTCGAGCAGAAGATGGATCGCCCGCTGGCGGACACGCTCCGGCACATCCTCCAACCGCAGGTCGGCGAGCCAAGTGGCAAGGCGCCCGGTCGGGCCGGCCGGATCGGTGGTGGCGCGGCCGGTGTGGATCTCGTCAATGGAACTCATGCGGCGTCCTTCCGGATGGTTGGGACCGCCCAGGGGCGACGCAGGGCGTCGGCACGCTCCCAGGCGGCGATGTCATCGACGCAGCGCAAAGTCAGGCCCAGCTCGTCGAGCCCTTCCAGCAGGGTTTCCCGCTGCGTCGCGTCGAGCGTGAAGGTGTGTCCCGTTCCGTCGGGGGCGGTGAGGGTGCAGGTTTCCAGATCGACCGTCAGCGGGGCGCCGTCGGCGGCCTGCACGGCGATCGCTTCCACCGTCGCCTCGGGAAGCACGACCGGGAGTACGCCGTTCTGGATGCAGTTGGAGAAGAAGATATCGCCGAACGACGCGGCGACCACGCAGCGCAGCCCGGCCTCCTGCAACGCCCAGACCGCGGCCTCGCGGGAGGAACCGCAGCCGAAGTTCGCTCCGGCGAGCAGGATCGGTGCACCGCGGAACTGCGGCCGGGACAACACGAAATCGTCGCCGTGCAGCGCCTCCAGCGCGAAGGGGCCGAGCTGGCCGCGGGTGTACTGGGTCAATCGGTCGATCCGGATGATCACGTCGGTATCGATGTCGCGGCGCATCAGCGGGGCGGCGGGGCCGGTGACGTTTTTGAACGGTTGCATCGTTTCAAAACCTCCGGATATCGGAGATCGCTCCGGTGACGGCGGCGGCGGCGGCCATGGCCGGGCTTGCCAGATGGGTGCGCGCGCCCGGTCCCTGGCGACCGACGAAGTTGCGGTTGGAGGTGCTGACCGATCGGGCGCCCGGCGGCACCTGCTCGCCGTTGGCCGCCACGCACATGCTGCACCCCGGCTCCCGCCATTCGAACCCGGCGGCGCGGAAGACCTCGTCCAGGCCCTCGGCCTCGGCCGCCCGCCGCACCGCGTCCGAGCCCGGCACCACCCAGGCGCGGACGGTGGGGGCGACCCGGCGCCCGCGGGCGATGCGCGCGGCGTCGCGGAGATCGGACAGCCGGGAGTTGGCACAGGAGCCGATGAAGACCCAGTCAATTTTGGTCCCCTCCAACTGCTGGCCCGGCTGCAGCCCCATGTAGTCGAGTGCGGCCTGCCAGGCAGCGCCTCGGGTCGGGTCGGACGCGCGTGCGGGGTCCGGTACGCTGCCGGTCACCGCCACCGCCTGATCGGGCGATGTGCCCCAGGTGACGGTTGGCGGCACCTCTGCCAGGTTGAAGCGGACCTCCACGTCGAACACTGCATCGTCGTCGGTCCGCAGCCTGCGCCAGTCGGCGAGCGCGGCCTCCCATGCATCGCCGGCGGGGGCGAAGCGCCGGCCGCGGACATACTCAATGGTTCTGTCGTCGGGGGAGCACAGCGCGATCTTGGCGCCCAGCTCGACCGACAGGTTGCACAGCGTCATCCGACCCTCGACAGGCAGATTGGCGATGCCCGGACCGGCATGCTCAATGGCGAAGCCGGTGCCGGCTGAGGCGCCGAGCGTGGCGATGACATGCAGAGCCAGATCCTTCGCAGTGACCCCCGGCGCCAGGAATCCGTGATAGGTGATGCGCATCTGCCGGGGCTTGCGCTGCCGCAATGTTTGGGTCGCCAGGACATGGACCAGCTCCGACGAACCGATGCCAAAGGCGATCGCCCCCAGCCCGCCGTTGGTGCAGGTATGGCTGTCGCCGCAGACCAGGATCGTGCCGGGCAGGGTGATGCCGAGTTCGGGGGCCATCACATGCACGATGCCTTGCCCGTCCTGCCCGATGTCGAAGAAGGGGATGCCGAGTTGCCTGCTCCGCTCCTTCAGGCCGGTGTAGAGGGCTGCCCCGCGGTCATAGCTCGTTCCGGTGCGGCCGGGGGCGCTGCTGACGGCGTGGTCGGCCGTGGCGAAGCAGAGGTCGGGACGGCGGACTATCAGGCCGCGGGCCTCGACCTCCTGCAGTCCTCCGGTTCCCGACAGATCGTGCAGAAGATGACGGTCGATGTGGAGCAGGGCCCAGCCGTCGCCGAGGTCGGCGACGACATGGCTGTCCCAGATGCGGTCGAACAGGGTGCGGGGCATCGCCGTCACTCCGCAGCCTGGGCGTACCGGCGGCGCAGGCGGTCCCATTCCGGCGCACCGAGCCGGCCGAACAGCTCACGGACGTTCGGCCCGGTGCTGGAGTCGACGAATTCCGTTTCCGCAAAAGCCGTAAGCGCCGCGTCGAAGGCGCCGATGGCGGCGGTGATCAGCAGGCCGGGCAGGATGGCGACCCGGAACCCCATCTCCGTCGCCTGGGCCATCGTCACGTCGGGAGTCCGTCCGCCGGGGACGATGTTCAGCAGGCAGGGACCCTTGACCAACTGCGGGATCGCAGCGACCTCCTCCAACGACTGGGGCGCCTCGACGAAGGCGAGGTCGGCCCCGGCGGCCAGTGCCAGATTGGCGCGGGCGACCGCCTCGTCCAGGCCGGCGACGGCGCGGGCGTCGGTCCGCGCGATCACCACGAAATCCGGCGACCGCCGTGCCGCGGCGGCGGCGGCGATCTTGGCGGCGAATTCCTCGCGGCCGATCACCTCTTTGCCGTCCAGGTGGCCGCAGCGCTTGGGCATGACCTGATCTTCGATGTGGAGCGCCGCGACGCCGCGCATCTCGTACTCGCGCACCGTTCTGGTGGCGTTCAGCTCGTTGCCGTAGCCGGTGTCGGCATCGGCGATGACCGGCACGCCGGCTGCGCCAGCGATAACGCCGGCCGCTTCGGTCATTTCCGTCAGGGTCAGCAGGCCGTAATCCGGATAGCCGCGGGCGGCCGACACGCAGGCGCCCGTCATATAGACGGTCTCGAACCCGGCCTGGACCGCCAGCCGGGCGGTGATGCCGTCGTAAACGCCGGGAGCGACGAGGAGCCCGCCATCGCGAAGCTGTGTCCTGAGGATGTGAGCCATTGTCATAAGTTCTGTTCCCTGCATCGGACTTGAGCTATCACATGTTATGACTTATCCGAAACATGCTGGCCCTACATATCATATAGTATGCTAAGTAGCAAGGAGATATTATGATTAGTCGCCCCCACGAGGCCGCTGCCGATGCCAAGCCGCTCTATATGCGGGTGCAGCAGAACCTGCGTGATGCCATCAGGGCCGGTATCTTCGCCCCCGGTTCGCTGCTACCCAGCGAGAAGGAGCTGGAGGACGAGCACAAGGTCAGCCGGATCACCGTCCGCCGTGCCCTGGAGGAGTTGGAACGCGAGGGCTTGATCGAGCGCGGCCGCGGCCGGCAGGCACGTGTTGCCGCCATGCTGACTGCCGCCGTCAACACCCGTATCGAGGAGGAACTCGCCTCCATCCTGCAGATCGGCCGCGGCATGGAGGCGGAGGTGCTGTCCTACGGCTGGCGCATGCCCACCGTACAGGTGGCCGAGGCACTGGAGGCTTCCGTCGATGAGCCGGTTCTCCAGGTGGAGCGCGTGAGGCGCCGGCGCGGTCAAGCCATCCTTCATACGCTGGCCCATGTGCCGGCGGCCATCGGTGCGATGCTGCCGCGCGAGGCGCTGGTCAAATCGACGATGCTCGACCTTCTATCTGCCCGTGGCATCCAGCCCGGCAGCGTCGAGCAGGAGATGCGCGCTGCCCCGTGCGATGGGGACGTGGCAGCCCTGCTTGGGCTGGAGCCGGGTGCGCCGGTCTTCATCCTGGACCGGCTGGTGCGCGATGGAGGCGGACGGCCGATCCAGCGGATGATCGCCACCTTCCGTTGGGATTCCTTCCGCTACCGCATCTCCTCTACCAAACTCGGCAACGGGCAAATGCTGGAATTCGAGGCGGCCGGGCGGATCGACTGACGTACCGCCCATGGCATACCACCAACAATGAATATGTCATGGCGCATTGTTCCTGCTGCCTGGTCACAGCAGGGGTGCGCCGGGGCATATCCATGTTTGGAAGTGATTGGATTGACGAATCGATCCCGCCTAGGGATTTGGGAACGAGATTTGGGAACGGCTGCGGCTGGACGTTACGAGGCAGTCGAGGTGAACCAATCCGCGGGAGGGGCGGAGGTCCAAGAATAAGCGGCTATTTGACCCAATCCAGACGCGAAATGTGCTGCCGGTTTCAGGCGCCTATGACGCGTACGGCATGCTTCTGGTCGAGCAGGCCGGCTTCCTCGCCCGTCGGGGAAGCAATTTTGGCGTAGCGGCGACAGTGCTCGGACTGCCGGACGTCGGCATCCTGTCGATGCGCAACCAAGTCAACGCGGTGCAGTCGATCGCCAACGCCGTCTCGATTCCGGTGAGGGCATGTGGCGGCACCGGGTTCGGCAATGCACTGAACACCTTCCATATCGTTCGCATGCCATATCGTTCGCATGGTGGAGCCCGCCGGAGCGGTCGGAGCAGACGTTGGGCAGACATCCGACATAGTATAATAAGACATTGCATGTTATGATGATAAATGCTATGCCTAGCGAATAATAGAGGACCCGGATGAAGCGCACCTTGTCCTTCCGGGCGGGGCGCGGCCGCAGTGACCTTCGGCATTCCGGAACAACCGATGGGAGGGAAGCATGGATCTCACCGACGATGGAGCAGCGTTCGGCAACAGCGGGAATGACACCCGATGATACCCCGGCCGAAGACGGAAACGTCCGTCGGTGCGCCCCCGCAGCCGTCGGGGCGTGGGGTCCGGCTCCACTCCGAAAACGCGGTGACGGCTCAGCTGATCCGCTTCGAAGGGTTCGGCAAGAGCTTTGGCACGGCCAAGGCGCCGATGGTGGCGACCCGCGGCATCGATCTGGAGATCGCGCGCGGCGAATTCATCACCATCGTCGGCCCTTCCGGCTGCGGCAAATCCACCCTGCTGAACGCGACCGCCGGCATTTTTGCGCCCACGGAAGGGCGCGTGCTCTATGGCGGCGTGCCGGTCGCCGGCTACAACCAGCGCGTCGGCTACATGACGCAGAGCGACCATCTGCTGCCCTGGCGCAAGGTGGACGCCAACATCGCGCTGCCGCTGGAAATCCAGCGCCGACCGAAAGCCGAGATCGCCCGGCGGGTGGAGGAGCTGATCGAGCTGGTCGGGCTGACCGGCTTCGGCAACTCCTACGTCTCGCAACTGTCCGGCGGCATGCGCAAGCGCTGCGCGCTGGCCCGGCTGCTGGCTTACGATCCCGACACGCTGCTGATGGACGAGCCGTTCGGCGCGCTCGACGCCCAGCTCCGCCTCGCCATGCAGGTGCAACTGCGCAACCTCTGCACCCGCCTGAACAAGACCGTCCTGTTCGTCACCCATGACATCGACGAGGCGGTGGCGCTGGGCGACCGCTGCGTCGTACTGACCGGCCGTCCGGGCATGGTCCGCGAGATCGTCACCATCGACCTGCCGCGCGACCGCAATCTCTACCGCCTGCGCTCCAACCGCCAGTACATCGCCGCGACCGACCATTTGTGGAGCCTGCTGGCTCCCGACGCCGCCCGCGAGGAGGGGGAGGAGACGCCATGAACAGGCAAATCATCACGATCTGGGCGATCCGGCTGGCCCTGCTCGGCGGGCTTCTCGCGGTGTGGGAGGGTGGGGCGGGGATCCTGTTCGATCCCTACTTCGTCAGCCGCCCCAGCGAGATCGCGGAGCAGTTCTGGGGTCTGCTGGCGTCGGGCCGCTTGTTCTACCATGCCGGCATCACGGTGGTGGAGGCGTTGGCCGGCTTCGTCTGCGGCGGGCTGGCGGGAACCGCGGTCGGCATCCTGCTCGGCCGCAACGAACTGCTGGGCCGGGCGCTCGACCCGGTCATCCTGATCTTCTACAGCCTGCCCAAGATCGCGCTGGCGCCGCTGTTCGTCATCTGGTTCGGCATCGGGATCGAGATGAAGGTGATCCTGACCGGCACCATCGTCTTCTTCCTGGTCTTCCTGAACACCTATACCGGCGTCCGTGGCGTCAGCCGGGAGCTGGTGGCGATCATGAAGCTGATGGGGGCCAGGGAAAGCGACCTGCTGACCAAGGTGGTGCTACCCTCGGTCGTCACCTGGGTTTTCACCGGTCTGAAGCTGTCGGTGCCCTATGCGCTGATCGGCGCGCTGGTCGGCGAGCTGATCGCCGCCAACCGGGGCCTGGGCTATCTGCTGTCGGATGCGGCCGGCCAGTTCAACACGTCCGGCGTATTTGCCGCGATCCTCGCCATCATCATCCTCGCTGTCCTGCTGAACCTTGCCGTCCGCGAGTTCGAGCGCCGCATGATGCCCTGGCAGGCCGGCCAGTACGACCGTGAGATGTCGATCTGACCGGCGCTTGGCCGGTCCCCATAGGAACCGATTTTGTCGGGAGGCGATCATGACCATCTGGAAGGCCCTGATCCGGGGCTCCCTGCGCGCTTGTGTCTGCGCGTTCGTCGCCGGAAGCGCGACCGCGGCACTGGCGCAGGACAAGGTGACCTTCACCGCTTCGACGCTCAGCCTGTTCAACATGCCGGTCTATGTCGCCGACGTGATGGGTCATTTCACCGAGCAGAAGATCGCTCCGGAGATCACCGTGCTGAAGACCGGCGGCTCCACCGCGCTGGCGGCGGTGCTGGGCGGCAACGCCAACGTCTATATCGGCGCCCCCTCCAGCGCCCTGTCGGCGGCGAGCCGTGGGGTCGAGGCAGTGGTCATCGGCTCGGTGCTGAACGAGGTGTCGATCGATCTGGTCATGCGCAAGGAGGTGGCCGAACAGGCCGGGCTGACCGACCGGACTCCGGTTGCAGACCGCTTCCGCGCCCTGAAGGGAAAGAAGATCGGCGTCACCGGCTCCGGCAGCGGCAGTCATCAGGTGGTGCAGTACGCCCTGCGCTCGGTCGGGCTGGATCCAGAACGCGACACCACCATCGTCTTCGTCGGCGGGTTGGAGGAGCTGCGCGCCGCCCTGCCGCGCCTGGATGCCACCGTCAGCGCCAGTCCCCTGACCGAAGATTTCGTGCGCTCCGGCGCCTATCTGATGGCGAGCGGCCCCGGTGGTTCCTATGAGGCGTTGAAAGGCATGCCGACGGTGGTCCTGGTCGCAACCAAGCGGTGGGCCTCGGCGGTCCCCGAGCGCACCACCCGCCTGCTCGCCGCCATCGCCAGCGCGCAACGCGACATCCACGACCGGCAGGCAAGGATCAAGGCGCGCGACCTCGTCTACGCCAAGTACTTCCCGCAGCTCGAAAAAGCCCTGTACGACGCCGCCTGGGAGACCATTACCCCGGCGATTCCGACCGATCCGGCGATGCCGGCGGACGCCCTACGGCGGAGCATCGATTTCCTGAGGGAGTTTTCCGACCAGAAATACTCGGTCGATCCGGACAAGGTCTACACCAACGCCTATCTGCCGAAATCCTGACGTCCGGCGCACGGCAAGATCATCAAATAAGGGAGTAGACGATGCGCTCGACCATGATGGACGTGCCGCTGATGGTTTCATCGATCCTGCGCCATGCCGCGCTCTATCACGGTGATACTGAAATCGTTTCGCGCACGGTCGAGGGGCCGCTCCATCGCACGACCTATGCCAAGACCTGGAAGCGCAGCCAGCAACTGGCCAATGCGCTGGCTGCGCTTGGATTGGGACGCGGTGACCGGGTCGGGACGCTGGCGTGGAACGGCTACCGCCATTTGGAAATCTACTATGGGGCGTCGGGAGCAGGCCATGTCTGCCACACCATCAACCCGCGCCTGTTCCCCGACCAGATCGCCTACATCATCAACCATGCGGGCGACCGAGTGCTGTTCGTCGAGCTGAGCTTCGTCGACCTGCTGGAGTCGATCGCCGATCGGCTGACCGGGGTCGAGGCGATCGTCGTGATGACCGACGCCGCTCATATGCCGGCATCCCGGCGGCTTCCCGCCCTGCTCTGTTACGAGGATCTGCTGGCCGCCCAACCGGACAGGTTCGACTGGCTGCAACTCGATGAGAACGAAGCGGCGGCGATGTGCTACACGTCGGGCACCACGGGCGATCCCAAGGGGGTGCTCTACAGCCACCGCTCCATCGTTCTGCATGCGATGGCGGTGTGCATGCCGGACGTGTTCGCGCTCGGCGCAGGCTCGGTGGCGATGCCGGTGGTGCCGATGTTCCACGTCAATGCCTGGGGCCTGCCCTATGCCGCAGCGCTGGTCGGGGCGAAGCTGGTCCTGCCCGGATCGAAGCTGGACGGGGCGAGCCTGCACGAGCTGATCATCGCTGAGGAGGTGAGCTTCACCGCCGGCGTGCCGACCATATGGATGGCCCTGCTCGACTGGGTGGCGGCCAATGACGTGTCCTTCGGGTCCTTGAAGCGCGTGGCTGTCGGCGGTTCCGCCTGTCCGCCAGCGATGTTCGCACGGTTCCGCGACCACGGGGTCGAGGTGCTGCATGCCTGGGGGATGACCGAAACCAGCCCGGTCGGTCTCGCCAACAGCCCCAAGCCCAACCGGCCGACCCGCAGGCCCGATGAGGAGGTCGCCCTCTCCACCAAGCAGGGCCGTCCCTTGTTTGGCATGGAGTTCCGGGTGGTCGGCGCCGACGGAACCGAGATCGCCCATGACGGCGTTGCGTTCGGCAACATGCAGGTGCGCGGCCCCTGGGTGGCTGCCGGCTATTTCGGTGACGAGCGCGCGGCCGTCCACGCCACGCCCGGCTGGTTCGAGACCGGCGACGTGGTGACGATGGACGCCGACGGCTACGTCCAGATCGTCGACCGCTCCAAGGACGTGATCAAGTCGGGTGGCGAATGGATCAGTTCGATCGACCTGGAGAATATCGCCATTGCCCACCCCGCGGTGCAGGAGGCGGCGGTGGTCGCCCATCCCGATGAGCGGTGGAGCGAGCGGCCGCTGCTGGTGGTCGTGCGCCGGCCGGGCTCGGCGCTGACAGAGCGGGAAATCCTGGCACATTATGAGGGCAAGGTGGCCCGGTGGTGGATTCCCGATCACGCGATCTTCGTCGACGAATTGCCGCATACCGCGACGGGAAAGCTGCTCAAGGCGAGAATCCGCGAGATTTACAGCAAACCATCCCCTGTGTGACAAGGTGCCGGTCCAGCGTCGGCGCGACAAAAAGGCCGCCAAACGCCTGCTGCGCAAGCTGCTGAAGCGGCAGGTCAAGCTCCTCGCGTCATGATCACGGACAAGCCGTAAGCACGACGCCTCGGGATGATCTGCAAGGGGTCGCACGGGCCTGCCGCTCGTTCGTGTCTGGCACGTCCCGGCGCTTCGCCGCGGCGCGCTCGCAGGCTACTTCGAGCCTGTCCAGGCCGGCCGCCGACGGCGCCCTTGCAGGAGAACTGGCCGGACGTCCCTTGCGGCGAACAAACCAGCTCAGAAACAAATATGAGGAGCGCATGCCATGAGTGGAAACACCAAGCTTCTGATCGCCATCTGGGTCATGCAGTTCGTGAATTACGCCGACCGGGTGGTGGTGAGTTTCGCCGGCCCGTCAATGATGAAGTCCCTCAGCATCGACACCGATACCTTCGGGATTGTGCTGTCCTCGTTCTCCCTGGGGTATCTGCTGTCGCAAATACCCGGGGGAATCATAGCCGACAAATGGGGAGCCCGCGCCGTCGTGATCGTCGGTCCACTCTTCTGGGCGCTTTTCACGGGTATGACCGGCTTGGTGTCGACGATCGCTGCACTGATCGCGGCGCGGATGTTGTTCGGCGTTTCCGAGGGATTGTCGAACGCAGCGACCTACAAGCTGATTGGCGACAATTTCGCCGCGGAGGACCGCCCAAAAGCCATGTCGATATGGGTGACTGCGCTTGCCATCGCGCCCGCGCTGACGGGGCCCGCCGTAGGCATGCTGCTGACGTCGTTCGGCTGGCATGAGGTGTTCCTGCTGTTAGCGGTCCCTGCACTGGCTGTGGCGGCAGTCAACTTCGCACTGGTGCCGTCAGGCAGTCCACAAGCGCAGAACGAAGAAAACCGGGCCACCAATGCCGGCTTCCGCAGTGTGCTCAGCGAGCCGTCGCTTTGGCTCATCTGCGGTGCCTACGGCTTCTGGAGCATCGCATACTGGGGATTCCTAGGCTGGATGCCAAGTTATCTGGCTTTGGAGCGCCACATCGATATCAAAGGCGCCGGCATTCTCGGCGGTCTCCCTTACGTGTTCGGGCTTTGCGGTGGACTAGCGGCGGGCTGGGCGGGGGCCAAGATCGGAAGCCGCGGGCGCCCCTACTTCCTGGCGGCCGTCTATCTGTTGGCGTGCCTGGCACTGTTCGGAGCTTTCGCCTCGGCGACGCTCGCTCTCTCAGTGGCGTCCCTCTCGATCACCGGCCTCTTCATGTACGCCGGACTGGCCACCTACGGCGCTGTGGTGCTCGACCTCGCTCCCGGCCGCGCTCGGGCGGCGTACGCCGGCATCGTCAGCACTGCGGGCCAGATCGGCGGGACCCTGGCCCCCACGGCCATCGGTTACCTGGTGAAAGCCACCGGCAGTTTCGGCGCCGGATTCGCATTCATGAGCGCCTCGCTGTGCATTGCGGCCGTGTGCGCTCTCGCGCTGGTCCCGATCAAGGCCAGACGGCAAGGGCGGATCGCAGCCCAAGTCGTGAACTGAAAACACTCACAGAAAATTGGAGGATCATCCCATGGCAGTCATCGACGTGCGCGGGGACGCAGAACGAGTGTTCAACGCCCTTAAGGACGGAGGCATCGCGATATTCCCGAACGACGTGGGCTACGCGTTGATGGGCGGCTCGGAAGATGCGGTGAAAAGGATCAACTCGGCCAAGGGGCGGGGAGGACACAAGCGGAACGCATTCCTGTGCGGATTGGACACGCAACGTGAACTGCATGTGCTTGATGCGCGTTCACGGGAGATGATCGAGGCGATCACGTCCGATTACGATCTGCCGCTGGGGGCCGTGGCGCCGTTCGACCCCGGACATCCGATGCTGCGGAACGTGCCGCCTGGTCTCCTGGCCACCAGCACCGCCCACGGAACCCTTGCGATGCTGCTGAACGCCGGTCCCTTGTTCCGCGAAATCTGCCGGCTCAGCCGGGATAACCTGCACCCGATCTTCGGATCCTCCGCCAACTTGACGGGGACCGGGCCGAAATTCCGCGTGGACGACATCCAGCCGGCGATTCGGGAAATCGCAGACATCACCGTCGACTACGGTATCCGCAAGTACCATACATACAAGCGCTCTGCCACGATCGTACGCTTTCCCGAGCTCGAGGTTGTCAGGATCGGATCGTGCTACGAACTCGTCGCCGACGTCCTGCGGCGTCACTTCAAGGTCGAACTGCCTGACGACCCCGGAACGGACGCGAACCCATCCGGGCACCTGCAGGAGTTCGCTTTGCCCGATCTCTCGGCCGGATGAACGGTCCCGTGCGGCGAGCTTGGATACCTGAACGACGTTGGCGCATAAATCGTCAGGGGCTGGCGGTGTGAGGGTTCTGGCGGGTATAGAGGCGTCCCGCTGAAGCCGAAAGCCCGATGCCTTACAAGGCCAACGAGAGCCGTCGCCACAAAATCCCGAAGGCGCGCTACCGGGTCGAGAACTGGTCGAACTACGATGCGGCGCTGCGCCGGCGCGGCGACCTGACGCTCTGGGTGACGCCGGAGGCGATTGCCGCCTGGACGCCGCCCGCCACGAGGCGGCGTGGCCGGCCTTCCCGCTACTCGGACTTGGCGATCGAGGCCGGGCTGATGCTGCGCCTCGCCTTTGGTCGTCCGTGGCGCCAGACCGAAGGCTTGCTGGGTTCGCTGATGCGCCTGCTGGGACTGGATCTGCCGGTTCCGGATCACACACGACCTTCTCCCGGCGCAGTGCCATCCTGGAGGTCGCGTCGGCACTGGCCAGGACGGACGGGCCGGTGACGGTGGTCATCGACTCCACCGGGCTGAAGGTGTTCGGCAAGGGCGAGTGGCACCTCGAAAAGTACGGCCGCACGGCCGCCGCTCCCTCGGGAAGTCGCGATGCTGCGCTACAAGACGCTGATCGGTCGCAGCCTCCACGCCCGGACTCTGCCTCGACAGGAGACCGAGGCCAACGTCGCCTGCAAGGTGATCAACATCATGACCGGCCTCGGCATGCCGGTGTCCCGCCGCGCCACCTGAACACCGTGGGATAGGGCGAAGTCCGCCCAAATGCTGATTTCTACACCAACGTCCTTTGCCGATGCTCGCTGCCGAGCTTCAAGTCCTTCTTCGCTGCAGCGTAGGATTTCAGCTTGTCGGTCACCAGGACACGCGGGGCATAGCGCAGCCCCTTCAGCAGCTTGCGAAAGAAGCGCTTGGCTGCCTTCGTGTTGCGGCGGCTCTGGACCAAGATGTCGAGGACCACGCTATCCTGGTCGATGGCACGCCACAGGTAGTGCTGCTTGCCGCGGACGCGGATGAACACCTCGTCGATAAACCACTTGTCACCCGGTCTGGGCCGGCGACGCCTGAGGGTGTTGGCAAAGTCACGCCCGAACCGGCGGCTCCATTCCCGGATGGTCTCGTAGCTGACTTCGATACCGCGCGCTGCCAGGATCAGTTCGACCTCGCGCAGGCTCAGGCTGAAGCAATGGTACGGCCATACGGCCTCGTTGATGATTGCCGCCGGAAAGCGGAAGCCGCGGTATGGGTTGATGGGCGTGCTCATGACCGGAAACCTGCCACGGACGGGGCACGTTCGCCAACCTGACAGAACCGGCCGAAGTCGGTCGCGGGATCACGACCAGCCGAAATCGTCGTCCAGCGTCTTGAAGCGCCCCAGATCGACCAGGACGCTGAAGTCGGCATAGGTCATCATGGCGGATTCCCGCGACTTGGGTGTTCCTTCGGCGCGCAGCGCCGCCAGCGTCGCGGCAATGGCGCGGGTTGCCGAGAACAGGGCCGACACCGCGTAGAAGACGACGGAGAAGCCCATCTCCTGGAGGTCGCTCGCGGTCAGGGCGGTGGTTTCGTTGCCGTCGACGATGCTGACGACCTTCGGCCCCTCGACCGACCGGGCGACGGCCTCGACCTCGGCGATCGTCTTGATGCCGTCCACGAAGACGAGGTCGACCCCGGCGTCCTGGTAGAGCCTGGCGCGGCGGACGGCCTCCTCCGGACCAACCGCCGCCATCGCGTCGGTGCGGCCGATGATCAGCAGATCGTCGCCGCCGCGCGCGGCGAGCGCGCATTTCAGGCGGCGCACGTTCTCCTCGGCGGAGATCAGCTTGACGCCGGCCAACTGGCCGCAGCGCTTCGGGGCCCTCTGGTCCTCGAAATGGATGGCGGCTACCCCGGCCTGGATATATTCCCGGACCGTGCGCTCGATGTTGGCGGGGCCGCCGTAGCCGGTGTCGGCGTCGGCGATGACCGGGATGGTGACGGCGCGCGCCATGTCGCGGGCGTGGGTTGTCATCTCCGTCTGGGTCATCAGCCCGAGATCCGGGGTTCCCAACCGGACGGCGGTGGCGCCGAAGCCCGTCATGTAGAGGGCTGGAAAGCCCGCCGCCTGGACGAGGCGGGCCGTCAGGGCGTCCTGGGCGCCGGGTGCCATGACGATCTCGCCGCGACCGAGGAGCTGTTTCAGTGCCGTGCCGGAAGTCATCGATTCAGTCTCGCTCTGTGTGCGGCCGGCGCACGGAGACGCCGGCCCGGTTTTCATGGCATGTCCAGGCCGTACGGGACGGTGCCGTGCTCGTCGACGGCGAAGGTGGTGTGGAACACCTCGCCCTCGAACATCGCCAGCAAATCCCGCGTGGGTTCCCGCGTCCGTTCGCGGATGTCCGAGGCCAGGGCCTCCCGCATTGCCGCGAGGCTCGGATAGCGGACGGATAGCACCAGGGCGAGGGGCGGCGCGTGGGCGTCGGCGTCCAGCGGACGCAGCAGCCGGACCTCCAGCGCGCCCGGAAAGCGGCGCCACAGCGGCACCAGCCGCTCGACCAGCAGGGCCTCGAAGGCGGTCTCGCGCCCCGGCACCACCCGGCCCCGGAAGAAGGCGCAGCGCACGACCTGGGTGGGCGCTTCCGGTGCCGCCGTCATCGGATCATCCCCAGATGGCGGGGCAGCCACAGCGAGAAGTCGGGCACCAGGACCAGGACCAGCAGCGCCGCCACCAGCACCGCCAGATACTTCATCATCGGCCGCACGACGTTCTTCATCTGCGTTCCGGTCAGCGCGTTGGTGACGAACAGCCCGACCCCGATGGGCGGGGCGAAGAAGCCGAGCCCCATCGCGATCACCATGATGACGCCGAACTGGAGCGGGTTGATGCCCAGAGCGCCGGCGATCGGGGTCAGCAGCGGCCCGAACAGGATCAGCGCGGGCGCGCCCTCCAGGATCATGCCGAAGCCGAACATGATGACGATCGACACCAGGACGAAGCTGAGCGGCCCGAACTGCTGGCCGAGCGCGATCATCGTGGTGGAGATCTGGTCGGGGATGCGCTCGATCGTCAGCGCGTAGGACAGGCTGGAGGCGACGGCGACGATGAACAGGATGCTGCCGGTCATCGCGGCCGCCCGCACGAACAGGGCGACCGTCATCTTCAGCGTCAGTTCGCGGAACATCAGCCCGCCGACCAGGAAGGCATAGATCACGGCGAAGGCCGAGATCTCGGTCGAGGTGGCGATGCCGGTGGTGACTCCCCGTCCGATCATCAGGATCATCGCCAGCGTCACGGCGGCGCCGCCGATCAGCGGCAGCAGCGGACGGCGCGGAACCTCGACGAAGACCCGGTCGAGATCGACGCGGGTGCCGGCATAGATTGCGACGCCGGCCAGGCACAGCGCCATCAGCACCGCCGGGATCACCCCGGCCATGAACAGGCCGCCGATCGAGATGTTGGACACGAAGGCGAAGATGATGAGGTTGACGCAGGGCGGGATCGTCTCCGCCATCACCGCCGTGCAGGCGAGCAGGCCGGCGGTCTCGTTCTCGTTCTGCCCGGTCTTGCGGATCGCCGGCATGATGACGCCGCCGACGGCCGCGATGTCGGCCAGCTTCGACCCCGACACCCCGGAGAACAGCATGGTGGCGAAGATGACGATCAGGTTCAGCCCGCCCCGGAACCGTCCGATCATGCGCAGCAGCAGCTCGATCAGCCGCGATGACATGCCGTTCACCTCCATGGTGAGGCCGGCGAGCACGAAGAAGGGAATGGCCAGCAGCACGAAGTGGTGGGCGCCCGAGGACACCTGCTGCGCCCAGATCAGCATCGACAGCGACGGATCCATCAGGAAATAGGACATCGACCCGAGCCCGAGCGCGAAGGCCACCGGCACGCCGAGCGCCAGCCCGCCGACGGCGGCGATGCACAGCAGCAGGATCGGCGACACCGTGTCGTCCGGCAGCAGCACGTTCCAGCCGAGGATGGCGGCGGCGACGGTCAGGCAGACGGCCAGCGCCGACCAGCGCGCCGCCGGCTCCGCCTTGAAACAGTTGTTGACCGCAAACACCGTCATGGCAGCGACGCCCAGCAGCACCGGCAGGTGGAACCACCATTGCGGCA
Source organism: Azospirillum lipoferum (assembly GCF_024170005.1). Classification (GTDB taxonomy): domain Bacteria; phylum Pseudomonadota; class Alphaproteobacteria; order Azospirillales; family Azospirillaceae; genus Azospirillum; species Azospirillum lipoferum. Next base: position 131,354 of record NZ_JALJXJ010000017.1, on the reverse strand, counting down.
GGCCAATTGGCGTCGTCTGCCCATGGGTGTCGAGCATCAGGTCGTAGGTCGAGTAGAGCAGCATGCCGGCCACCAGGGCGGTGGCCCAGGCGGCGACCGATGCCACGAAGGGCCGCCAGCGCGGCGGCAGGAGGTTCACGACGACGTCGATGCCGACATGCTGGGTGCGGCCGAGGCCGCTGGCCGCCCCCAGGAAGATCATCGTCGACATCAGGCCGCTGGCGATCTCCTCCGCCCAGTCGAAGGGGGCGTGGAAGTAGTACCGCGCCACGACCGAGGCGGCCACGATGACCATGTCCAGCGCGAGGATCGCGGCGCCGAGATATTCGATCGTCGTGACGAAACGGGCGAGCACCCGCTCGGTCAGCGCCGTGTCGCCGTATTCCCTGCGCGGGGGCAACGCTATTTCCATGACAGTCACCTCGCTTCGGAAGGGGGGAGGAGCGCCGGGGGCCTCAAGCGCTGGCCTTGATCTTCTCGAACAGCGGGGCGGTGGCGGGATACTGCTTCAGGTAGGCGGTGTAGAGTTCCTCGCTCATGCGGCGCTTCAGGTCCTGCAGCTCGTCCGGCTTCACCTCCAGGAAGGTCAGGCCCTTCTCGCGAAGCTGGGTCATCGCCTCCTCCTCAACCTTCGGCACCTCGGCCCGGCAGGCGGCGGTCGCGGCCGCGGCGGCCTGCTGGAACTGCGGTATCAGCGCGGCCGGGATCTTCGCCAGCCCGCGCTTGCCGATATAGGCCAGCAGCGGCGTGTAGATGTGCCGGGTCTGCAGGCAATGGCGCGACACCTCGTACCACTTGTAGGACAGGACCGTGCCCGGATCATGCTCGAAGCCGTCGACGACGCCGGTCTGGAGCGCCGTGTAGACCTCGTTGATCGGCATCGGCGTCGGGGTGGCGCCGATGATGTTGAAGGTGTCGATGAAGGCCTTGGTCGGCAATACCCGCAGCTTGTTGCCCTTGAGCTGCGGCAGCGTGGTGACTTCCTTGTTGGTATAGATGCTGCGTGCGCCTACCTGGAATCCCCAGCCGAGGATGGTGACGCCGGCCCGCTCCTGGAGCATCGCGTCGTAGGCAGCGCCGACCCCGGTGTCGAGCGCGCGGGCGCAATGGTCGTAGCTGTTGAACAGGAAGCCCAGGTCCAGCAGCCCGAACTCCGGCACAATGGTGGCCCAGATCGAGGCGCCGGTCAGGATCATGTCAACCGAGCCGCCCTTCACCTGATTGACGACGTCGGCCTCGCGGCCAAGCTGGCCGTTGGGGAAATATTCCAGCTTGATCTGGTCGCCGACGCGCTTGGCCAGTTCTTCCTGGAACGGCTTGAACCACAGGTAATGGGCGCCGAACCGGTCCGGCGGGGCGGAGGAGGACACGCGCAGCGTGATCGGCGCCGCGGCCTGCGCGCGGCCGGAGCCGGCGATGCCCAGGCCGGCGATTCCCGCGCCCAGGGTGAAGCCGGTCCCCAGGGTGGCGGCGCCGGCGATCAGGCCGCGGCGCGAAATCAGGGTGTTCTGCATGGATGTTTCCTCGAATTGACGGCGTCGGCCGTTCTTGTTGTGAAGGCGTTGCGCTCTCGGGGGAGGGGCCGGCCGCTCAGGCCGCCGGCAGGACCTTGCCGGGATTCAGGATGTTGGCCGGGTCGAGCGCCGCCTTGACCGCCTGCATGACGCGGACGGCGCGGCCGTGCTCGAGTTCCATGAACTTGATCTTTCCCGAACCGATGCCGTGTTCGCCGGTGCAGGTCCCGTCCATGCCGATGGCGCGGCGGATCAGCCGGTCGTTGATGCCGTCCGCCTCCTCCAGCTCCGCCGGATCCGACGGGTCGATGACGAGGCCGAGATGGAAGTTGCCGTCGCCGACATGGCCGACGATCGAGATGAAGAAGGAGGCCGACGCGATGTCCGCCTGGGTCTCGGCGATGCAGCGGGTCAGGCTCGATATCGGGACGCAGACGTCCGTGCTCCACACCTTCGCGTTGGGGCGCATGGCCTGGACCGCGTAATGGACGGCGTGCCGGGCGCGCCACAGGGTCGCGCGGGTATCGGGATCGCTGGCCGATTCGAAGTCCAGCGCGCCGTGGTCGGCCGTCAGCTCCTTCGTCATCGCGATCTGCTCGGCGACGGTGCCGGGCGAGCCGTGGAACTCGAAGAACAGGGTCGGCGTCTCGCGGTAGGACAGGCCGCAGTAGCGGTTGGTCGCCTGCACGGTGCGTGTGTCCATCAACTCGACGCGGGCGACCGGTATGCCGTACTGGATGATCGACACGACCGAGGCGACGGCGGCCTCCACCGTCTCGAAGGGCACGACGGCGGCCGAGATGGTCTCCGGGATGCCGTAGAGACGGACGGTCAGTTCGGTGATGATGCCGAGCGTGCCTTCCGAGCCGACGAACAGCCGCGTCAGGTCGTAGCCGGCCGAGGATTTGCGGGCGCGGCCGCTGGTACGGATGATCTCGCCGTCGGCGGTCACCACGGTCATCGACAGCACGTTCTCGCGCATGGTGCCGTAGCGCACCGCGTTGGTGCCGGACGCCCGTGTCGCCGCCATGCCGCCCAAGGTGCTTTCCCCGCCGGGATCGATCGGGAAGAACAGGCCTGTGGCGCGCAGCTCCTCGTTCAGCTGGATGCGCGTCACCCCGGCCTGGACCGTCACATCCAGATCCTCAGCCCGCACGGCGATGATGCGCGTCATGCGGCTGAGATCAATACAGACGCCGCCGCGCACGGCGGAGACATGACCTTCCAGCGAAGTGCCCGCCCCGAAGGGCACGACCGGGACGCCATGGGCGGAACAGAGACGCAGAATCGCCGACACCTCCTCCGTGCTTTCCGCGTAGCAGACGGCGTCGGGAGCCTGGGTGGCGTGGTAGGACTCGCCCCGCCCATGCTGTTCGCGCTCCGCCAGGCCAAGGGCCAGGCGCGCGCCCAGAAGATGCCGCAGATCCGCCAGCATCGCGTCCGGCAATCTCCTGCCGCTCTCGACGTCCGGGATCCTCTGGGTGGCCATGATCTCCATCGGCGTCTTCCCTCGCATGATTCCGTATGTCCGGCGCCCGGCCGGCTCATTTGCTTGGTATGCCCTCTATCACGGTCCATGATTGTGTGCAAGGCTCTGTATCTTGGATACAGTGTCCAAGATGGAAGATATTGCTCTTCGAAGACGGAGGGATTATCTCATGCGTCATGGCCCGGCGGTTCGGCGACCGCCGGATAAGGCCTGACAGAGCGCACGCAACCGGCGGACCGTGGAACAGACAATGATACCGCGCTTGCAGATCGAGCTTCCCAAGGCCCTGTCGACGATCGTCGAGGAGCGGCTGCGCGACGCCATCGTCAACGCCGAACTGTCCTTCGGCCAAGCCCTGTCGGAGGATGCGGTGGGGCTGTCGCTCGGCGTCAGCCGCACCCCAATGCGCGAGGCGCTGACCCGGCTGGAGCAACAGGGGCTGGTGGTGATCGTGCCCAAGAAGGGGACCTTCGTCTTCCAGCCGACGCTGGAGGATGTCGAGCAGCTCGCCTCCTTCCGGCTGCTGCTGGAGACCAGCGCGCTGGAGCGCTGCATGGAGAGGGCTCCTGCGGAGACGCGGGACGACATGACCTCCGCCCTGGAAACGATGCGGGTTGCGCGCGAGGCTGGCGACACCAAGGCCTACGCCCGTGCCGACACCGTTTTCCATGAGAGCTTCGTCAACCATTGCGGCAACGTGCATCTGGCGAATGCCTATCGGACGATCTCGGGCCGGGTGGCGGCGTTGCGCGCGCATCTTTCGGTTCCGCACAGCGACCAGCAGGATTTGTCGTTCGGCGAGCACCGCAGCATGATTGAGGCGTTTGAGAACCGTGATTTGACGCTGCTCAGGCAATTGCTGTCCCAGCACATCCTGCGCGCCCAAGCCGCCTATGCGGACGCTCTGGTCGAGATGCAGCGGTAGCCGCCAATTGCTGCGAGCTTGGGGATTTGAGCTTCGAGCAATCGTAGGAATCGTTGGTTGCGTGCCCCGCAACCAAGTCACAAAAAGCCCGCCTGAACCGCTCCGTCCCCGTCAGTACCTCGAACCGTTGATAAGCCATGACGTTTGCAACTCGTTTGCGTCCGAGCGATGACGCGCAACGCAAAAATCAGACGCCGGACCCTACTTTGCCAAGACGGCTCTCACCGGAGGCGTACGCTGCAAGGTCATGAACATGATGACCAGCTTGGGCATGCCGACCACCCGCAAGGTCGCCTGAGCACCATTGGCTGCCGGTGAACTCCGCCCTTGCGCCAATTTGTGCGCCTAAGTCGGGCAGACCCGCTTCTTTCCCGCGTCTTGGAAGCCGTCAATCCCACCTGCGGTTTGTTTTATGGGAAATTGCTCGCTAGTTTGGTAGGCTGTCCACCTTCCTGACGAGGGGACGGTCATGCGTGGTCCATCGGGCGCTTCCGGGCAAGGAGGTGGTTTCCAGATGCGAGACCGCCAGCAGGTCATCGAGCGGCAGGATGTGGATCGGGGGCGGAGCCCCGGTCAAGCGGCGACCTCCCATCTCGCGTCGTTGTCGGCCACCTTCAACAACAGTTCGAGGGTGATGGCTTTGCAGCAGTTGGGCACAAGATTGAATCAAAACCCGGTTCGGTCCGCCCCTGTTCAAGCAAAAAGTCAGGAACACTCCGGTACTGTTGTACAGCGTGTCCTGATCGGAGAGGTGGGTGACGAGCCCGAGGTCACACTCGACACTTACGAAAAGGTCGTGGATTACATAGAGAGCGATAAAACAATCGAATATAACTTTCTGGAATACAGGGCTGATGCCAAGGAATTGGTGGAAAGATTTATCGAGAAAAATGATGGAACCTATGAGAGTCCATCGGATTTGCTTCGCAGCATCGAGAATTTTGCCAACGAAGAGGAAGCGGAAAGCGAATCCGACCAGGAGGATCATGAAGAACCGCTTGTGATTCCACGTAAACGGCATGTGAAGAATAAAGACAAATCAACCAGGAAAGGGAATGCGCGTCTTCGCGTTTCCCCTGGGAAAAGTGACGCCATCATGGATAAATATGCCTTGATGAGCGGCGACGAAATAACAAAAGGTTTGAATTCAATCAATGATACGCATATCGATTTGTTCAGCAATCTTTATCAAGGCGGCAAAGAATCCGATTTCCGCCATTTTCAAGGAAGAAGTAACTTAAAGGACTTGAGAAAGGCGGCGGACTTCCTGGAGAACGATAAGGCAGACGTCAATTACAAGAACCAGCTTGAGCTGGCCACCGCCAAGATATTGGCTGGAAAGCAGCTGGTGCGGAAAATGTCGAAGGCGGAGAGTGCCGCCTATCAAATTTCCCGTGGAACAGAAAAGGATGTCTTCCGTAAGGGGAGCGAGGGAATGAAGGCGTTTCGTATCGATGAAACTTATTCATTCAGCAGCACGGAGAGAAACAACCGTGAAGGTGATTATGATGTGGTCATGCTCGTCAATCTGTCTCCAAAATTAAAAACATATTTCATCAATTTTCTTTCTCCAAATACTTCGAATCCTCTTGGCGTTCAGGACAAATCCATGCAGTTCGGGATCAATCCGCAATTCAAATTCGAGGGGGACGATGTCACGATCTTGATTCCCCCCTCCGGGTGGGCCGCGTTCTGGTCCTTCGTGGCAAACGACGTGTCATTCAAGGACAACGCATCCCCGTGAGGGCTACGGTGCGGAGTTGGCCGGCAGGGGGCGCCCGTCAGCGGGTGAGGTAGTGCCCCTCCTTGCGCAGCTCCTGACGGATGCCGCTCATGATGTCGGCAAGCTGGACGCGGGGCGGCTCGCGCTCCACCGCCAGCAGGCAGGCGTGCCGCAGAACGTTGACGATGGCGCCGCCGGCCAGTTCGTGCCGGTCTGCCAAGGCTTCGAAGTCGATGTCCCCGGCCAGCGGGACCGCGCCCGTCGCGAACATGTCCTCCCACAGCTTGCGGCGCGCCTCGCGGTCCGGCATGGGGAAGAGGATGGAGGACTGGAAACGGCGTGCGAACGCCTCGTCCATGTGCCCACGCTGGTTGGTCGCCAGGATGACGACGCCGGGAAAATCCTCCAGCCGCTGGAGCAGATAGGCGATCTGCTGGTTGGCCGAACGGTCGTTGGCCGACTGTGCGTCGGTGCGCTTGCCGAACAGGGCCTCGGCCTCGTCGAAGAACAGGATCCAGTCATGATGCTGGGCGCGGTCGAACAGCGCGGCCAGATTCTTCTCGGTTTCGCCGATCCACTTCGACACCACCCGCGACAGGTCGACGCGGTAGACTGGCAATCCATGGCTCTTGCCGAGCAGGCAGGCGGTCAGCGTCTTGCCGGTGCCGGGGCCGCCGTAGAACAGGCAGCGGTAGCCGGGTTTGAGCCGCCGCGCCAGCCGCCAATCGTGCAGGAGCGTATGCGAATGGCGGATCCAGCTGTCGATCATCCCGATCTGCCGGCGTGTCGCGTCGTCGAGCACGAGGTCGTCCCAGTCGAGCGGCGTGGTGATGCGCTCGGCCGGGAAGCCCTCGCCGGGCGGCCATGTGTAGTCGCCGCCCGTCAGCAACCGTTCCAGGTGATCGCGCGACATGCCCAGTACCGCGGCGGCGGGTGGCTCTTCCGGGTGGCGGTGCTCGACCGTGAGGATGCCCTGGCGGACAAGCCGGTGCTCCGGCTTGAAAAGCGGAAGTGCCGCGATGCGTGCCGCGCGGTCGGTGCCGGCTAGCAGGAAGAGCGCCGTCTCGACGGTTGGCAGGATGCCGGTATGCGACTGCCCGACCTGGCCGCCGAGTTCGCTGAACCGCCGGCCCGTCGCCTCGTTCTGCAGGAGGAAGGGGTCGAGCGCCTCTGGCGCGAGGTAGGGCGCCAGCGCCAGCATCAGAACCAGCCGCTCGGCCGGCGTCGGGTCGAGCCGGCGCAGCGCCGTGGCGAAGGGGCCATCGTCGCCGGTATGGTCGGGCGGTGCCGGCCACCCCCCTCCATCCTCCGCCAAGGTGCCGAGATGCAGAGCGAAGCGGTGGCTCAGCGTCTCCTGGAACCATGCCAGCTCGCGTTCGAGGGCGGGGGCGGAGGCGGACCGGGCTGCAGGTGGGGTGGGGCAATTCGTCATGTCCGGGCTCACCATGTGACGTGGATCGGGGCCGCCATCCAGCGGTGGTAGACGACCGAACGGTTCCACGGGACCTGATCGGTCAGGATGTCGACGGTCTTGCGCTGAATCTCCAAGGTCCAGCGGTCGTTGCCCCGTTGCAGCCGTCCCTCGCGCTGCAGGAAGGTCTCGCGCAGACCGGCTGGCGAAGTGTTGCGGATGATCGTCCAGTTGCCGATCACCGCGCGCAGCATCTCATCGCAGACGCTGCGCTCCGCCTCCGTCGGCTCGATCGCGCGCAGGACCGGCGCCGACGCCACGACGCCGCACAACAGCTTGTTCAGCACGAGCTGCGGTTCCGGACGGTCGCAGTGCTCGTCGACGAGATATTGGAGGAGGTGGACGGCGCGCGAGGCCGCATCGGTCCCGACGATGGCCGGCGCGCCATCGCCGCCGTGGGTGAGCACCCCGAGCCGCTCGAAGAAATGCGGCAGGAACGGGTTGAACAGGATCAGCCCGGCATTGCCGACGTAAAGCGTCTCGCCGACGCCGGAATCGCCGGCGCGGTCGGACCCCCGGCGCGGCGCCGGTGGCGGTGGCCGGCGTGGCGGGCGCGGACGGAGAAGGGCCGACAGGCCGGTGTAGCCGCCGTCGCGGGCCAGCTCGCGGGCGCGGGCGAGGACGCGGGCGGTGGTCACCGGATCCCTGATGACTGGATCCGGGGCCTCGCGTCTGCCGTCTTCAGGGTCGCCGCCGGTCAACCCGGCGATCAGGCGGTCGGCGGTGGCGCGCATCGTCGATGCCCGCGGGCCGGCCAACACCGCGAACAGCCGGCTCCAGACCAGCCGGCGGGCATCGCCACGGCGGTCGGGCGCCGCCGCCTGCCGCCATGCCGCCGTCAGCACGGTGGTCAGGGCCAGCAGCGGGCGTGCCCAGCCCGGTTCCAGCCGGTGAACCAGCCTCGCCAGGATCTCGTCGGGCATCACCGCCACCCAGCCGGCACGGACGCCGGCGCGGGACAGCCCGTTGCACAGGGCGGCGTCCAGTTCCGGGTCGCGGGCGTCGGCCAACGCCAGGGTCAGGCGGATCAAGCCGTCGCCGAAGGCCGGCGTCGGCACGGCGCCGGCCAGGAAGGCGATCAGCGCGGCGCGGTTGGCCGGGACGTCGACGCTGTCCGCCGTCCCGGAGACGGTCGGATCCGGCGGCGTGTCCAGCGCTTCGAGGTCGAACGGCTGGCCCGACAGCGTTGCGGCGACTGCGCGCAGGGACAAATCGCGCCGTTCGCCCTCGGCAAGGCCATGCATCCGGGCGGACAGTGGGCCGTCGGTGGCGAACACCCAGGGCGCCAGCCGGCGCAGCGCCGCCTCCGCCCGTGACCAGCCGAGCCGGTCGGCGGCGCGTCGCAGGCGGGCGGCATTGGGCCCGGCGTCGGTGTCGCCGAACAGGGTCAAAACCTCGGCCAGCGGCCACGCGGTCAGCCCGTCGAGCAGATCCGAGGGGAGGGTGCCGGGCGGTGCCCAGTCCGGCAGAGCGCCACGGTCCAGCCAATGGCGCAGCAGAGCCGCCCGCTCCGCTTCGGGAAGGGCGTCGGTCACCGTGCCGGGCGCCTCCGGCACCGGCTCACCGCGCAGGATGTGGTCCAGCACGGCGCTCCACGCCGATGCGCCGTCGCCGCCCGCATCGCCTGTCTGCACGGCCGCCCATCGTGCCGCGGCCACCGTACGGCCTGGCTGCAGACAGTCGACGATGTCTTCGGGCGGCAGCCAGGCAAGGAGCCGCCCGATCAATGCCGCCGTGCGACCGGCATCGGCGGCAACCAGACGGCGCAGAAGCGCGGCAAGGCCCGGTGCATGGCTTTCCGCCGCCTCGGCCAGCGCCGGCCCGCCGGCCGGTGGCTCGCCCGTGCGCAGGAAGCCTTCGACGAGGGTCAACGGATCCGGCGGATCCGGCGGGTTGGCGCCAGGCAGCGCCGCGCGCAGGGCGGGGTCGGCCACCCGCGGCCACAGCGCCGCCGTCAACCCGCTGGTCGGGATGCCTTGGTGCCTCGCCAGCCGGGCCAGCAGGTCGCGCAGCAGGGCGGTGCGGCCGGCCGGAGGCCTGACGCCGCCCGCCAGCGCCTGGACGGTCAGCGTCCACACCAGTCGGGCGAACGCCTCGCCGTCGAGTGGCGTCAGCGGCTGTCCGGCGTGCAGCCGCCGCAGTTCCCGCACGGCCGCCCGTGCTCCGGCGCCGTCGGCGGGATCGAGCGCCGCCAGCCAGTCGTCACGCCGCCTGTCGCCCAGCGCTGCGGCGAAGCGGATGAGCAGAGCGGGGTCGGCGGTCAGCCAGCGCAACAGGCCGGCACGGTCCGCCGCCGCCGTCCGCTCGGCCAACCGTCGCCACGCCACTGAAGTGTCGGTGGCCAACGCCTCCACCAGCGCCGTCCGAGCCCGTCCCTGTGGCAGCGGGGAGTGTCGCCCGGTTGCCGTGCCTCGGCGCTTCAGCGATGCCGTCAGGCGCCGCATGGCGGGGTCGCGCTCCGGTGGCCAGGGGAGAGCTGCGCCGCGCCCGGCCGGCAGTTCGGCGGCGAGATCGCCGATCAGCGCCGGCAGCGATGCCGTGGGGGGCAGGCGATGGCGCAACCGCCGCATGGCCTGCGTCAGCGTGGCGAGCAAGCGGTCATAGGGGACATCCTCCTGCGCGGCGAGATCGTGGAGAAGCCTGCGCAGCCAAGAGCGGCGGTTGAATTGCGTACCGGCGTCGCGCAGAAGCAGACGCAGCACCACAAGGCGCAGCAGCGGCTCGAAGGCGGCGTCGGACAGGGTCAGAAGCGCCTCGGCGCGGTGCGTCCTGGACAGTTCGGCGACATAGACGAGGATGAGCGCGGCGTGCTGCGGCTCCAGCGCCCGGACCAGCCGGGCGAAGACCGCGCCGCTCAACCTGGCGGTCAGCGACAGGATGGCGTCGTCGTCGGCACGGCGACGCAGCAGCGCCAGCAGCGGCATTACGTCGCCGGCCTCCGCCAGGAGGAACGCATCGTCTTCGCCGCCATCGGCGGCCGGTGCGTCCGCGTCGGCCGGCAGCTCGGCCGCCAATGCGTCGAGCAGCCCCGGCAGCGAATCGCCCAGTGGCCGCTGCCGCCGCGTCCGCGCCGCCGCCGCGCGCAGGGCGAGCAGCAGCGCGGCGTAGGCGATCCCCTCGGCCCGCGCCGCGCCGGCGACCAGGAAGCGAAGATACATCCGACGGTTGAAACGCGTTCCGGCGTCGCGCAGAAGGTGGTCCAGGGTCAGCAGCCACAGCCGCCGTTCCAGTGCCGACCCGCTGATCGGCAGCGCCGGCACCTTGCGGTGCAAGCGCAGCAGTTCGGCCAGATAGGTGAGGATGACCGTGGCGTCTGCGGGTGCCAGCAGAGCCAGCAGGGCGCGCAGTTCGGCCGTGCCGGCTTGCAGGACCAGCCGTTCCAGCGCATGGCGGTCGGTAGCGCGCCGGTGCAGCAGGGCTGCCAGCGCCGCCGGCCGCTCGGCGAGCAGGCGGCGCAGATCCTCGGTGGGGTCGGCGGCGGTTGCGGCACCGAACGGCATGGTTCCGCTGGCAAGGTAGGCGTCGAAGCGGTCGAGCAGTGCCTCGCCCGGCTCCATAAAGCGGCCGTCCGGGACGGGCGCGTGGAGCGCCGCGGCGATGGCGCCGGTGAGCGCATCGCTCAGCGCCCGCTCCAGCGCCGCCGGCAACTCCTGTTCCAGCCGGTCGGCGGCGACGGTGCCGAGGTCGAGGTCGAGCCGGCCCAGGCGCAGGTGGCGGCCGTCCGGCACCAGGGCGTCGAACACGCGTTCCAGTACCGGCGGCATGGCCTGCCGCGCCATGTCCTCGACGCGCGCACGCAGCGCCAGCGCACTATCGAGATCGGCCACCGCACACTCGACGGTGAGGCGGCCTATGTGATGCGTTGCGCGCACTGTCATTCCGCGGGCTTATTTTCTGGACTTGGAGCGGCGACCCGTGCGGGCTTGCTCCTCAGCCCGCTCATAGTGGGCACCCTCGTGGAAGATCACGAATGGATTGGGGCCGTCGTGCGTCACCGCATTGACGAAACTGTCGGGATTCTGGTCGTGACGACGGTGGATGTGCAGGCCACGGTTCTCCATGGTCGCCACTTCCCTGAGATCCTCCTCGCGCAGGTAGTAGGCCGGATTGCGAACCACAGCCGCATAGGCGTTGCGCAGTTCGGCAATGTGACCGTTCACAAGGCCGTCCATCTCGGCCCGGCGGTCGTTCCCCGCCTGCTCGCGCTCCGCATGGTACTGCTCGACGTCGTCCTTGATGTCGCTGGTGTCGAGCGCCACCACGCCGTCGAAATTCGCCTCGATGACCCGTTCGAGATAGTCGGGATCAAATGTCATCAAAAGCGCAGCGCGCCCGCCGGAGGCACATCTTTCCAAGCGGCGGCGTGCATCCCGGTCCGACTTCGCATCCGACTGCATGATCTCGTCGACCAGAAAAGCCTGGATGGCGGGCACCGTACCCAGCTGCTCACGGTATCGTCGCAGCAGGTCGGCCCTGTCGTCGCGGAGAATCGCATCCGTTTCATCATGCGGGGCCATACGGTCGCGTAGCGCGTTGCGGAACCCCGGTATCTGGCGGAACTGGTTCCACAGCAGCGCCTGATCCGGTGTGAGTTGCGCTCTGGCGTTGCGCATCCGGCGTAGAACGGTTTCCTCCACCAGATCAGACAGCATCAGGTGATAGCGTCCACCGTCCACGTTGCCGGTCTCGATCCGTTGCGCCAACGCTTCGCGGCGCTGCGGGGCATCCGCTGCGGTGTAGCATCCATCTTCGTCGGGGGTGCCGAACATGGCATGGATGCCGCAACTGCCGTCCCCTGTCGTCTCGTACGCGGTGAGCGTGGACTGCCCGTCCATGCCGGTCAGGATCTGGCTCGGTTGCGGCGGCTTGGATGACTTCTTGGTCTTGCCGCCGCGCTTGGCGTCCCGTGACAAAGGGTCATACTGATCGAACGTGTCGGGAGCCATTGGCACCGGTGTCTTGGCAAGCTGCTCCAATATTGTCTGTTGGCTGATTGGCCCCTCAATTTCTCCAAGAGCGGAAAAGAAATCTTCATAGGCTTTTTTGTTCAAAGCAATCGATTGCAAAATATACCGTTTTTGCTGATTTTTATCCGTTTTATTTATGGATTTATCTCTGATTTTCAAAGTGCGGTTGTATTTTATGCGGGGTTTCGTGACATTCTTCATCTTTTTCTTGTCGAGAACCAGCGGGTTGCCTTCACGGGGGAGCTGGCTACCCAATCTGGCCGCGACCTCTTCCATGTTCGGAGCGAACCAGGGCACCCTGTAGCTCTGCGATTGGCTGGGCTCCGCCTCCGTCGGATAGACCGTAGGAAGGCGAGCCGATTGCAGCGAGAGCGAGCAGAGGCCACAATGCGGCTCTCCTGTGTAGAAGAAGCTGGTGTGCTTTCCATTTTCATCCATGAAGTCCTGGAAACTGGAAGTGACGAGGCTGTGATCGATCACACCGTGATCGTGCTCCATCCCTTCTTCGTCACCTCTCCCGGCTCTCTCCGTTCGGCTCTGCTTATCCAGCTTCACTTTCTTCCGGGGCAGGAATTCGGCGCCGTTCCATTCGGAATGCATGTTGTTGCCTGTCTTCTTCGAATGGAAGGTCGCACTCCATTCTTTACCTGTCCTGTTCCTGTTGAGCACGTAGGAACTGGCTCCCTGCCCACCGAGAAGGGCATAGGGATATTTCTCCTGCTTGGGAAAATCGTGGTTGGTTCTGACGTGTCTGTACAGTTCATGCCAGTTCTTGTATTTTTTCCCGCAGTCGGGATGCTGGCACACTGAATATGCGCTTTTTTGATCGAACAGCGTCTCTTTGTCATTTCCATCGCCGTACTCGGCAGGATTGTCCTGGCTGATGTTGTTCCTGTTGGAAATTGAGATGGTTCCGCCGTCTTCGGACCTGAAGTTCCAGGCCCGGCCGTCGTCCGAAATGAATGTGGCCTTCACCCAATCGACGCTGCCTGCGGGCTTCACCCAGACGACCTCACCCTTTCTGGTCGGCGCATACTTGCGCTGAACAACCGCCAATCCGGGCAGGGCGATCCGCAGGGGGGCGGCGTCGGTGGTGCCGACCATTGGCGCGCGCGTCATCATTTGGACCGCCTGCGCACCCATCACGTCTGCTTCCCTCTCCAACTGTGCATCGTCGTTGAGCGGCGTGGCATTCTTCATCTGCGTGGTTGCCCGGACCCGGCCCTGCTTCTGCTGCACGGCGTGCCAGGCTTCGTGCGGCAGATGTTGCTCCTGTCCCGGTCCGACATGGATGTCGGTCCCCTGTGTGTAGGCCAGGGCTTGCATTCCCGCGGGCTTGGGCGAGTTCCGGTAGACGCGGACATCGTCCAGCGATACGCCCGACAGCGCTTCGATTCCGGCTTTCAGTGTGTCGGGAAGCCCCGTGCGGTTGCGGCCCGCAGCCGGCGTCCGCTGGCCGGGCGCCGCATCGGCGAACTGCCTCACCCCGGAGCGGGCGTTCAGGTCAGCCGCCAGTTGCGTCAGGATGGCGTGCTGGGGACCTGCGGCGCGTGCCGTCCCGGCGGTGTCGGAGGTCTGCGCCGGACGGGTATCGGCACGCCGCAGCGTGGCATGGGTGGTCATGGGCTGTCCTCCTCCGGTGGGGTGGCTGCCGGCGGCGCGCGGGTCAGCCAGAAGGGCGTGTTGCCCGTCCGATCGGTCTGCACGGCGTCGTCATCGTAGGCCACGCCATCGAGCGAAGTGTTGGCGGCGATCGTCTGCAGCAGACAGTAGCCGCGCCCCGGCACGTCGGGGACGGTGCTGCCCGAACGCCAGAAATAGCGCGTCCGGGTGGTGGCGATCTGCTCGCCGGTGAGGCCGCAGTCGGCGCCGACATAGAGGCCGGCGACGTAGCCGGCGTCGGTCACGACGTCGGCCCAGGTATCGCAGTAGTCGATGATCCGGTCCGCCGGCGTACCGGCGGCCACGCCCTCCAGGTCGAGCCACAGCGTCACCCCGGAGGGCAGGCCGACCCGCCGCGCGTTGATCGCGGCATAGAGGCCGTAGCGGCGGCCGAGCTTTCCGCTCGGCGTCCAGCCGGCCGGCGCGACGTGCTGGACGGCCATCAGTGCCAGACCGGCCTGCAGGATGTCTTCGGCCTCGGCGTCCGTCAGGTCGCCGCCGGCCTGGATCGCGTCGCGCGACAGGTAGCGGATGGCGAACTGGAAGCCGTCCGCGGCGAACGCCCGGGCGGTGGCGGCCGTCAGCACCGTGTCGGTGTCGAATCCCGCGGCCCCTGGCGTCGCCGCGACGACCCGCCCGGCCAGCGACGCGGTGCGCCGGTCCGGGCTGTCTGCTGCTGTCTGATCGGGCGGCGCCGGCGGTTTGGTCGGCGGAGGGGGAGTCGCCTTGGATCGGCGCCAGAACTGCCACCAGCGCCGCTCCGGTGGGGCGTCCGGTGTCGGCTCCGAGGGCTCCGGGGCTTGTTCCGGGGCGGGCGTGACGCCTGGTGCCGGCGCGCGCCGCGGTGGGAAGCGGACCTGCTGGCGTGTTTCCGATGTTGTCTGCGCCGTCGCCGCGGGCATCGGCATCGGTTCCGCTGCCGGCTCGATGGGGGGCGGTTCAGGCTCCGGGGTGGGATCGGGCGCCGGTGATGGCGTGGAGGTTGGCGCCGGTGTCGCTGTCGGAGGCGGGGCCGCTGACGGCGCAGGGGCAGGCGTCGGGACGGGACGGGGCGCCGCCTCGTCCAGGAAGTGCGCCAGGCGCCGGCTTGTCTCGGCCCGGCGGCCCGGCGGCCCGGCGCGCAGCGCCTCGGCCCACGCTTCGTACAGCCTTCGGAAGCGGCGCAGCCGGCGATGGTCGAGAAACAGGCAATCGAGGACGATATGGGCTGGGACATTGGCGCGCAGGATCGCCTCGGCCCCGCTGCGCCAGCCGGCGTCGCGGCGCTCGTCCTCATGCACGGCCAGAACGGCGCTGACGCGGAAGCTGAACGTTCCGCCAGTGCCCCGGTGGTTCCCGTGGCCTTGCCCGCCGGTCTGCCATTCGTCCCACGGCCCGTGCATCGCGTAGCGCAGCAGCGTCCATTCGACGATGGTGAGCTGCGTATGGCGGCCGCCCGCGGCGCGGATCAGGCGGTCGGCGGCGGCGATGGCCTCGGCGACGCCGGAATGTTCGCCCAGCAGCCACCAGACGCCGTCATTGTCCCGGCAGGTCAGGCAGACGGCGCCGTCGCGGTACAGCAGTCCGATGCGGTAGCGCCGGGCGTCGGCCAGCGCCGGCCACAGCGCGGCGGTGATCCGCCGGCCGGTCAACGGCGCCCCATGGTCGTCCGCTCCGTCGATGTCTGCGCTGCCGGGAGTGATGGGCAGGAAGTCCCGTTCCACCGCCGTCGTCTCGTCCGCCGTCAGACGGCGTCCGAAATCGGCGTCGCCGGGATCGGCGACCATCTGTGGCTGATTGCCGTGCAGCGAGGCGTCGAG
Source organism: Azospirillum lipoferum (assembly GCF_024170005.1). Taxonomy (GTDB): domain Bacteria; phylum Pseudomonadota; class Alphaproteobacteria; order Azospirillales; family Azospirillaceae; genus Azospirillum; species Azospirillum lipoferum. The sequence continues at coordinate 115,804 of NZ_JALJXJ010000017.1, read as the reverse complement.
CACCGCCAGTTCGATGCGGGCGCGCACCTCCAGCCCGGCGATCCCGTCGCCCGGCTGAGGCCGCAGATAGTCGAAGCCGCGGCCACGGTCGCGCGTGGCGGGTACGGTGCGGGCGAGAAGTGCCCGCTTCGCCTCGACCAGCTCCGTCTGCTGCCGATCGCCACCACAGCTGCAGGCGGCATGGGCTGGTGCCGTCAACGATTCGGCGTAGAGCGACAGCAGCAGGTCGAGGATGGCCGACTGCCGGGCCGCCACCGGGTCGTCCGCGGCGACCAGCCGCTCCAGGCCCTCGCGGTAATCGGGACGCAGCAACGGCGCCGCGTCGGGCACGATGTGCTCCAGCGATTGCCAGGCGTAGGTGGAGCCGCCGCCCGTCGTGATCGAGAACAAGTGGCGCAGGAAGGCGAGCTGGCTGAAGTAGTTGGCCATCAGCTGGTCGAAGACCATCAGATAGCCCTTGAGCTGCTTGGCGCGCGCCTGACGGGAGGCCGGCGCGTTGGACGGCAGCCCGTACTCGCCGATGCCGTAGACCAGCGGGAACTGGTCCTGCACCGAGCTGTAGGCCGCGGGGTTCCAGCTGCGGCCGCGTGGCGGCGCGTAATGCCGGGCGTATTCCGGCCACAGATCGTAGGTGCGCCGCTGCGCCGCCCACAGCCGGTCGAGGCGGCGGCGCACCTTCCCCGGATTGGGCTGGCACAGTACATCGCCGCGCCACAGCCGGATGGGATAGGAGCCGTCGCACGGCCCTTCGGCCAGCCAGAGCACGCGCCCCTCCGGGACGGAAACGAGGTCGCCCGGCGCGTAGGTCCGCGGATCGCCGTCGATCCGCACCGACAGGGCGGGAACCGACAGCACGCCCGCCGTCTCGGCCATCGTCTGCAGCAGATCATCGACCGGCATCACGGCCGGGAAGGGCGTCAACTGCTCGTCGGCGATGAAGCCGCGCAGCATCAGTGGGCCGGTGAAGATCTCCGATGTCGTGCGTCCGGCGGCGAGCAGTGCATCGAGCGGCGCCCGCTTCGGCTCCGGCGCCAGCCGCAGGCCGAGCCCGAACAGGAGCCGTGCCATCACGGCGTTGGGGTCGGCGCCGTCGTCGAGCTGGACGTCGGCCTCGACCACCGTGGCCAGCGGGGCGAGGAGGACGATGCTCTCGACATCCTCGCACAGGGCGCGGTGGGCGGCATAGGTCGTCCGCGCGCGCTCGACGATGGCCTTCAGGCGGTCGTCGTTGCCGGAACAGCAGGGGTCCTGCGAGGGCACGAGCAGGGAAAGGCGGTAGAGACCGGAGACCCCCTGCACCTCCGCCGGTGGGCAGGGCGTGAACCAGGCGTTCCCGACCCCGGGCACGCGGTCGATGATCAGCCGCCGCAGGTCGCCGCTGGTCACCGGGTTGACCGGCATGATGGCGCGGGCCGGATAGAGCGCCTGACGCCACAGGGCCACGGCGCCGGTGGCCGGCGCGCCGAGCAGATCGGCCACCGGGAAGTCGGCGCGGAACGACAGCTCGGTCAGCGCGTAGCAGAGCTGTTCGAGGATGGTGACGCCGGGATCGGAGTAGTTGTAGTCGGTCCAGATCTGGCCCGACATGGCCTGCACCAGCCGGGTGCCCTCGGCCCGCAGCCCGGAATAGCTGAGGCCGGCGGCGGTCGGCAGCGTCCGCGGAATGCTGTTCGGCTTTCCGGTCACCTCGCGTGTCATGGCGCCTCGCCGGTCAGCGCATGCGCCAAGGCCGAGGTGAGATAGGACCAGCCGGGGACGGCCGGCGACGGGTCGGGTGCGTAGTCGAAGGACAGGATGCCCAGCACGTAGGGCCGGTGACGGATGAAGCGCGCCACCGCATCGGCCGTGTAGTAGTTGTCCGGCCGGGGTCCGGACGCCGGGTCCGGCCATGGCGACAGGAAACGAATCAACTCGTCGTTCAGACGCTGGATGCTGGCCTCGACCGTGTCCTGGTCGCTGAACACCAGTCTGGCGGTTACCTTCATCCGCTGATAGGGCGGGTTGCTGACGCCGAGCTTGATGAACGGGCTGATGCGCGTCGCCAGAAGGTCGTGGATCTGGCCGAGTGTCGCGGTGTCGCAGGTCGGCTCGGTCGGGTCGGAGACGCCCTGCGTCGCCGGCCCCGGCACCGCGACGACCCACACCGTGCCGGGGGCCGGCGTTCCGTCGCCGTTGGCCGCCGGCACCACGGCCACCTGACACAGCGCCGGGAACTCCGCCAGCGCAAGACGCGCGTAGTCCCAGGACTGTACGCCGAACCCCTTGTGGCGCAGCCGCTCGGCCATCCACATCTCGAACCCCTTGCCCGTCGCCACCGGCCGGCCGCCGAAGGAGGGCAGGGGCTGGCTGACGGTGGCGATGTCCGGCAGCTTAGCGGCGCTGGCGGTGATCGTGCCGGCCTTGAGCGGGGTGCCCAGCGAGTCCGCGCCGCCGGGTCCGATCCAACTCGCGGTGCCGGCATTGGTGACGAGATCGGCCAGGAGCGGGAAGACATCGGTGTCGGCATCGACGGCGGCGCGCAGCCACACCGTCGGGGCGGTCGCCGACGTGGCGCCTGCGGAAGCGGCGGCATCGGATAGGGCTGCCGGGGCGGCGGCCAGCTCGAAGGTGACGATGCCGGAGTTGTGCAGCCCGTTGGTGTCGTCGCGCAACGGCGTCAGCGGCGTCCATTCCGCCCATTCCGCCCCCACCGCCTGCGACCAGCTGACCGGCGGCGCCTCCTCGGGCCAGCCCTCTTCGCCGGGCGCCAGGGAGAATAGCAGCGCCAGCTGGCCGTCCTGCGCCGACAGCCCGATGAACAGCGCGCCATCCTGCGGCATCGGCGCCAGCAGGGGCACGCCGGCATTTGACGCGGCATCCGACGGCCAGCCCGCCGCCGCCACCCCATCGAACGGCAGCAGATGGAAATAGACGCTCGCCCGGTCGTCCGGCAGCGCCGTGGCGGCGCCGTAGGAGACGCTGAGGCCGGCCATCTGAGGCAGCCAGGGCTGGTTGGGGAAGCCGTTCGTCGGCTGTCCATCCAGGCACCGTTGCAGGCAGCCGCTGGAGCGGTCGGCCTCGGCGGCGTCGAGGTCGGCCTTGGCCGTCTGCACCGCGCCGGTCATTGTCTGGCGCGCGGCCGGAACCGGCTGCCCCTGTGCAGCCGTCCAGGTGGCGGCGAGCGTGCCGCCGCTTGTGGCCAGCGTCCGCGCCACACCGAGATCAGGTTGCGCGCCGGTGCCGAGGGCGGTGCCGTTCGCGGCGATCCACTGCGACAGCTGCGTGAGCGCCGCCGCCGGATCCGTGGCGGCGGACCTGCGGCCGGACAGCGGGCGCTGCGTCTGCCCGTTGAGCGCCGCCGCCAGACTGTCCCGCCATGCCGACTGCTGGTCGGGCGGGGCGCCGCTGTCGGAGATCGCATCCTGGGCGGCCGCCACGCCGGCACCGACCATCTGCGACAGCGCCTGCTGGAGCGCCATTCCGACGCTCTGCACGAAGGATTTGTCGGAGGCCTGCCCGATGGTGGCGAGCAGTGGGTCCAGCATCGCCGCCAGGGCCGGACCGGGGCGGCTGCATTTCTGGGCGCATGCCGATGCCGCCGCGGTCAGTTCGACCGACGCCGCCATGGTGTTGGCGGAAAAGAGCGTGTTGCCGAAGGCATAGTCCGGTTCGGCAAGGGCAAGCCGCAAGGCGGAGGAGGCCGGGTCGTAATAGTCCGGCGGGGCGGTCTGGACGATGGCGGGCGCCGCCAGAACCGTTTCCGGGGACAGCCGTCCCCGGCTGTCGGGGACGGTGTTTCCGGCCGCTCCATCGCCAGTCGTGCCGCCATCCGCATCGGCATTGTCCGTCTCGCCATCGGCGGGCGACGCGTCCTTCACCGTGCGGAACAGGTAGGGCGGGTCATCCGCCGTCCCGTCCTGAGCGGGATCCGTGCCGGCAGCCTGACCGATCGTCCACAGGCCGGGGTTCACCACGCTGAAGGACGCCCGGAACGACTGGTTGTCGAACAGCGAGCCGGGCGGGTGCTTCACGCCATCGGCGTCGATCACATAGGCGGAATAGTAGCCGTAGAAGCCGGTCGTCTGCACCGGCAGCCCGTACCAGCCGATCCGCATCGACAGGCGGTCCAGCGTCTTGATGAACAGCTCCGGCGCGGCGACGTCGAGGGCGGCCCCCTGTACCGGCGGCGACCCGAACGGCGTGAAGGGCTGATCCGCGGACGCCCTGCCGCCGGGAGTCGTCAGCGTCAGGTCGGTCAGCCCGTCCACCGCCACCGCGATCGTCAGTCCGGTCAAAGCCAGCCCGTTCAGTACGGCGTAGGGATAGAGATCGACCGGCCCGGCCGGCGCGCCGATGGTCACCCTGGTCTGGAGGAGGTCGGCGACCAGCACCGGCAGCGTGTCGTCGGGCACCACCCCTTCCGACACCGGCAGGGCGGTCTTGACCGGCGGGGTGGAGGACAGGGCGACGAACGGGGCGGCGTCGGCCGTCAGCGCGAAGGCGAGGGTGAAGGCATTCTGGCCCGTGGCCGGTGCGGTCACCGTATAGCCCGCCACCGGCATCCAGCCGCCGGCGGTCGAATAGCGCAGGGCGAAGGCGGCGGCGAGAACCTGCGCCAGCAGGGCCGCCGGATCGCCGCCCAGCGGCGCCAGCAGGGCTTCGGCCGCCGCCAGCCCGTCGGCTGCGAAGGAGAGGCCGAGGCTGACGGTCCGCTGGCCGCCGGCCAGCTCCAGCGTCGGGCTGGCCAGCGCGAAGCCGAGGCTGGCGGCGGTCGAGACCAGCGCGCCGTCGGTGCCCGCCTCCTCGGCGCCGAACAGCGGGAACGGTTCGGCGATCAGCGGCGGAGTCTGCGACAGGACGGCGACGCCGCCGAGCACCTGTGCCGGCAGCGGCGTGGCGGGAAGGGGGACGGCCGACGACTGCGGCGATTCCCGCGTCACGGTCAGCGTGCGCAGGGCGGCGACGGCGGCGGTCCCCACCGACACCGCCTGGTCGAGGGTATACTGAACGGGTTGGCCCGAAGCGTCGCTGCCGGCGGTGAAGACGGTGCCCTTGGGTGCCGATGCCTGGATGACGCCTTTGGCCGGGGTGAAGGCAAGATAGACCCGATCGGCGCTGCCGTCACGGCGATCCTGGTGCAGGACGTCCACGTCGTAGAAGCGCACCAGCCGTTCCGGAAAGCGGTTGACCGTGTCCTGGGCATGCCGGAACAGCATGGTGAAGGCATTGTAGAGCGCCGCCTGTGGCTGGTGGCCCTGGGCCTCGAGCGATGCCTCGAGCCGGGTGCAGGCGGCGGCACGGCCCTGCTCGAGAACGCCCAGCAGCGCCTCGGCCAGATCCCCCAGCAGGTCCGCCAGCCGGTCGGCCCACCCCCGTTCGATCCCCGTCCAGGCGCGGCGCAGCCCGTGTTCCAACGGGTTGCCGCCGAGATGGGCGATCAGCTGCTGCGCCGGAGCGGCGAGTTGCCCGCGGTGCCGCGAGGCGATGGCGGCGCCGAGCGTGCTCTCGATCGAACTGGAATCGGCATCGGTCTCGATCAGCCGGACCAGCCGCAGCACGGCGAGGACCAGCGCGTCGGCGGCCCGCCGCTGTGCCTCAAGGCTGGGGGCATCGCGCAGGGCGTCGGCAAGACGGTCGAAGTCCGCCTCGAAGCCGCGGATGTCGAGGCCGACCTGGAGGGCCAGCGCGATGCTGGGATCACCCGAGAAGAACGCCGACCAGTCGCCATCCGGCAGGTTGGTCAGGTCGTAGAAGGTGATCAGCCGCCCGTAATCGACGGCGAAGGACAGCAGCTGGGCCAAACTGCGCCCGTCGGCCTGCACCCGCTCCGGTGCCGGTGCCGACCGCAGCCGGTCGCGCTGGCTGGTCGCCACCGCGTTGAGGACGAGCAGGTCGGGGTGGGGGGCGGACATTCCTTACCCCTTCACAGCGCCGGCGAGGGCAGCGTCGCCTCGGTCAGGTAGAAGGGATAGACGAGGTTGCTGCGCACGTTGGTGCTGCGGACGACGAAGTCGATCAGGATGGTGACCAGACCCTGCAGCGGTGCCTCCTCCTGCACCGCGATGCTCAGCACGTCGATGCGCGGTTCCCAATCGACGATCGCCTTCATCAACTCCGACTTGATCTGGTTTATCAGCGTTTCGGTGAGGCTGTCGAACACCCGGTCGCGCAGGGTGGTGCCGTAGGTGGCGAGCATCAGCCGTTCACCCAGGCTGGTCGACAGCAGCACCCACAGGCTTTCCTTGATGTTCTGCACGTCGCTGCTCATCACCACCGAGGAGCTGTGCCGGTTGAAGGTCGGCGGGAAGCTCCAGCCGGTCCCGAGAAAGTCCTGTTCGGTGTCGTCCGCCATCGGTCAGCCCCCGATCAGCACGGTGGGAAAGCCGAGCACGACGGTACCGCCATGCGCCGTGCTGTCGCCCATCCGGGCCGCCGGCCGTCCACCGATCAGCACGGTGGCGGAGCCCTTGACGATGGTGTCCGGCGGCCCGACGCAGACGCACAGGTCGCCGACGCAGGCGGCGGGCAGGCCGCCGATCAGCACGGTCGGCATGCCGGGTCCGGTCAGCGGTCCGCCGACATGGGGAATGGGCGGCACGCCCGGCGTCACCATCGGGCAGCTGTGCATGTCGGTCAGGCGGGCGGCGGGCGGCATGCAGGGGGTCTCCGTTGGCGGTCGCTCAGTTGATCTTCACCAGGCCGCCCTGGATCTGCACCATGGCGGCCGAGGTCAGCTTGGCTTCGGCCGAACCCTGCGCGGCGAAGGTGGTGTCGGCCTTGGCGTCGATCTGGAGCCCGGCGACCGAGACGTTGGCGTTCGCCTTCAGCGTCAGGTTGCCCTGCGCGTTGATCGCGATGTTGCCCTTCGCCTCCAGCGTCATGTCGGCGGCGCTGCTGGCGGTGATGCCACCCGGCGCCATGGTCATGGTGTTGCCGTTCAGATCCTTGATGGTGATGGTCTTGGCCTTGTCGTCGAGGCGGATGCTGTGGCCGCCGGGCGTGGCGATGGCGATCGCCTTGTCCTCCTCGAAGAAGTCGATGCGCAGTTTGCTGCGGGTGACGATGGTCTTCTGGTTGTTCTTGGCGTCGGGGGTGACCGGCGGCGGGTTCTTCTTGCTGTAGAGGCTGCCGACGATCACCGGGAAACGCGGATCACCGTTCATGAAGGCGACGACCACCTCGTCCCCGACCTCCGGGTAGAATTCGGCGCCGATGCCGTTCGAGGCGTAGAAGCTGCCCAGCCGCGCCCACACCCCCTGGCTGCCCGCCTGCAGCAGCGGGAGCTGCACCTGGACGCGGAACTCGCCGTCCGGATCGTCCGAGGTCTTCAGCACCAGGGCGGTCTGCAGATTGGCGACCGGCGGAAGCTGGCCGGCAGCGCCGGGGGCGGCGACCTGGGGCGTCGTGGCGGCGAACCACAGCGGCGACAGGCCCAGTTCGATCGAGGTCAGCCACAGACCGTCGGCGACCCGGTGGTGCAGCCCCGAGACATAGCCGTTGCCGTTGAAGCGGTCGCCCAGCCCGGCCAGCGTCACCATCGCCCCCGGCGTGACCAGCGCGCTGCCCTGGAAACGCACGCTGCCGCGGATCTTGCTGAGGCGCGCCTTCAACAGCTCCGCCGACGACCAGTCGGTGAGGTCGGCCTGCGGAAGCGTGCCGGCGCTCTGCTGGGTGTATTGCGTGATGTCGAAGACCTTGGCCAACTGGTCGGACGACAGGTTGCCGGGCGTCGTCACTCCGGTGCTGGCCTGGCCGGAGGCGGTGAGCTGCTGCGTCGCCGGATCCCAGGCATAGCTCTTGATCGCTGCCGCCGTGTATTGGGTGGAGGCGTCCATTTCGGCCCGGAAATCCAGGATCGACTGACCGTAGGCCAGGGTCAGCACCGGCGCCTTCGACGTGTCCGGGACGGCCACCGTCACCGTGCCGCCGGCCGCGGTCACCACCATGCCGTTGAGCTGGGCGCGGATCAGCATCAGGTCCCAGTCCGAGCAGTAGTACTGCACGATGACCGGCTGGACGGTGCTGGTCGAAGCGACCCTGGCGGTGAGGCCCGACTGCCCGATCAGTTTCTGGATCAGCTGGCTGTCGGTCATCGTCTCGAACACGGCGTTCCGCCGGGCCAGCGTCATCGCCATGGCCTTGTCGGTCGCCTCCACCACCAGACGCGACGAGCCGTTCTGCGCGATCTCCAGCCCCTGCCGGTAGACGATGCCGGAGAACACCTGGGTGACGGACTGGTCGTAGCCCAGCGAAATCTCCAGCGCGGCGCCGGGGATGAGCGCCGCCGTCTCGCTGATCGGGAAGGTCTGCGCCGCCGGGTCGCCGTCGGAGATGACCAGCCGCGCCTTGGGCAGCTTGTTGACGTCGGTCCAGACGTCGATCGACACCACCTGGTACGAACTGTCGAGCGGCTTGCCGTCGGCGCTGATCGTCCAGGAAACGAGCGCGCCGGCCAATTGCGCGGGAGAGGGGGCGGTCATGCGGCGGTTCCGGCCAACGGAGGGAAGACGATCTGCGACCCGGGCCGCAGCCGGCGGAAATCGGACAGGCCGTTGTAGGCGGCGATGCTGATGTAATAGCGGCTGTCGCCATAGATGCGGTGGCACAGCAGCGGCAGCGTGTCGCCGGCCACCACCGTCACCAGATGCGTCATGTCGGGGGATGCCATGTTCGCCTGCTTGGCGAGCTGCACCTCGCTGGTGAAGGCGAGGAAGGTGACCGACATCTTGGCGCGGATCGGTGTGCCGTCGGGCTTGAACAGGGAATAGACCGTGTTCATCTGGCTCAGCACGCCCTGGAACTGGAGCTGCGCCCAAGAGACCTTGGCGTAGTTGGGCCGATGGGTCGAGCCGTTGGTCGTTCCGAACAGAGCCCTGAACTGGCTGATCAGGCCGGCAACTCCGTCGGACGGCAGCGGGGTGCCGGGCACCGGCGGCGGGACGACCCCGGTGGTGTCGAACACCAGCTCGAAGGAAACGCTTTCCGGCCCGACGCGGTTGAATTCGGGCGACGGGCCGGGAGCGCCGGGCGCCTGACGGTCGGTGTAGAGGATGGCGTAGTCGTGCTTGTAGCTGGCTGGGTTGATCCACGCCGAGAACGGCTTGCCGACCTGCGTGTTGAAGTTGGCGTCGCTGTAGGCGGTGAAGACCAACCGTTCCAGGCTGCCGGACATGTCAGCGCGCCTCGTTCATCTGCAAGGTGCGCAGCACCTCCCGCACGCACAGCTCGACGATCTCCGCCTTGTGCGCCGGATCGAGCGCGCCCGGCTCCGGCCTGGCGCCGGTGCCGCTGACACCGCCGGACGCGTCCTGCACGACGATGCGGACGCCGATTTCGCTGATCTCAAGGGGCATGTGTGCATTCCTCCAGCTGGGTCGCTTGCGCCGCGCTCATGCGCCGCCGATCAGGGTGGAAACCGGCCCGACCATGCTGGTGGCTTCGTTCAGCGGCATGCGCGTGACATAGGCGTAGGAAAATTCGAGCACCTCGGTCAGATATTCGTTCTTCAGCGAATCGAACGGGCCGGTCACCCAGCGCACCGGCCAGGCCTGCACCACGTTCCAGGCGACCAGTGGAGCGCGGTCGGCGCCCAGCAGCGTCACCACCAGCGTTTGCGTCAGGATCGGCAGGTTCAGCGTCGAGCCGACCGTCTGCGCCGCCCATTCGGACAGGAAGGAGGGCTGCGTCACGTATCCGCGACGCAGCACCAGATTGGGGTAGCGGGTCGCGCCCGGCAGCTTGTGGACGTAGCGGTTCTCGCCGCCTTCGACCACCGTCTCGGTCTCGATGGTGGCGTCCAGGCCGGAAACCTCCTGGAAGCTGCCATCGACGGCACTCGACGACTGCAGGGATGAGCCCGACCCCGCCACCGCGACGCTGAAACAGAATCCCGGCGGCGGGTAATAGACCCCAGCGACCATCACGGAGCCGAGATGGTCATGGTTTCAAAGGCGATGTCCACGCTCTCCACCGCCACCTCGTTGCCCTCCGACTTGAGGTCGGTGCCGGTGACCTTGATCGGGAAGGCGTTGTTGAGCGTCCACACCATCTTCGGCGCGCCCGTCTCGTCGAGCAGGTTCACCACCACGGTGACGCGGGCGATGGTGTTCATCTTGATCTGGTTGAACCAGTTCCACAGCGCCGCGTCATTGACGAAGATGCCCTTGCGCATGGTCACGTTGCCGACCTTGCCGAGGCCGGGCATCTTGATCGGGTAGAAGCTGGGGCTGTCGCCGTGCCGGTACTCGATCGGAGTCACCTCGGTCTCCAGTCCGGTCACCTCCTGGAAGCTGACCGGGCCGCCGGGCAGGCCGGTGACCGAGAAGTAGAATTTTGGCAACGGCCAAGTGGAGTTCTGCGTTTCGCCTGCCATGGTCCCCTCCTAAATCAATAAGCCTGCTGTCGCGGCGATCACACGCCCTGCATGGTCTGGGTGAAGGTCAGCTCGATGAACTCGGCCGGATGGATGAGCTGCACGGTCACGTTGACGATCATGTAGCCGTTGAGCACGTCCAGGCCGGTCATGGTGGTCGGGACGCCGCACTGGACGGTGAATGCTTCGCTCGCCTTGGCGCCCATCAGACCGCCGGCCTGCCAGAACTGCGTCAGGAAATTGGAGATGCTGGCGGTCACCGTCGCCCAGGTGCCGGCATCGTTGGCGGCGAAGACGAACCCGGCCAGCGTGTTCTTGATCGACTGCTCGATGTAGATCAGCGTGCGTCGCACCTGGATGTAGCGGTAGTCCAGGCTGTTGCCGTCCAGCGTGCGCGCGCCCCACACCACGGTGCCGCGGTTGACCATGGCGCGCAGGATGTCGATGGCGTTGCCGTTGAGCGGCACGTTGTAATCGCCCTGATCGGCGTCGGTCAGCAGCACCTTCGGGGCGATGACCTCGTTCAGCGAGAGGTTGGCCGGGGCGTTCCACACGCCGCGATTGGCGTCGTTCTGTGTCCAGATCCCGGCCATGATCCCGCTGGCCGGCGCCACGTTCAGCTTGCCGACCAGGATCTCCAGCACCTGGCCGAGGAGTGGCGTGGCGTTGAGCAGATATTGTTCGAGCGACGAGATGCCGTCCGGGGTGGTCGGGGTCGGCACGGTGGAATCGGGCAGCGACACCAGCAGGCCGCCCGAGACCCCGGTGCGCGGCGAACCGCCCGAGGTCGGTGGCGGCGAGCTTTCGCTCGTGCTCGCGCTCGGCGTCGGGGTCGGCACCGCGGCAACCGGGAAGGCCGCAGCGATCCGCATGGTGACCTTGTTGAAGGTGTCGGTCGCCGTGTAGGTGCCATCGGGATTCTTGGTGGCGTAGAGGCTCTGCGCCTGCGTGGTCAGCAGGTTGTTCATCGCCAGCGTGCTGCTGTCGGAGCCCTGCAGGTTCGTATAGTCGACATCGCCGGTGCCAAGCACCGACGATTCCACCGCCGGACCATAAGCCGCGCCATAGCTGAAGTAGGGCTGCGCCGGGGCGATGGCGTCGTAGAAGGCGTCGGCCTGCGCCTTCATGGCCGTCTTGCTCCAGGTCGCCGGATCCAGCGCGCCCGGCAGATCGAGGATGGCGACGCGGTCCTGCAACTCGCTGGCCTGCTTCATCATCGCGACGGCGATGGAGCTGTAATCGGTGGTCGACAGCAGGCAGGCGTCGGGAATGACCAGCATCGTCGCGCCCCGGGTGTCGTTGGCGACGGTGAGGCCGGCCATCAGGTCCGCCGCCGAGACAGTGGTGGCCGTCGCATCCGGCGTCGGATCGACGCTCTGCTTGCCCCAGTAGTTGTTCACCGAAATGACGAAGCATGAGCCGCCGCCGTTGGCGAAGAACAGCTGCATCGATAGATAAAGGTTGAAGCGGGGAACGATGGTGCCGCCGACCGATGTGGTGCCGACCAGATATTGGCCGGTCATGATGGTCTGGTCGTCGACGCTCGATCCGTACGACATCGACGCTTCGAAATCATAAGCGGGCAGTACCGGCGCCGGCGTGGTGGTCGCCGGGGTGGTCGTCGGGGTGGGCGAGGGCGACGGGGTGGGCGTCGGCGGAGGCGTCAGGTCGCTGACGACATACTGCGTGTCGTAGCCCTTGCCGAAGTAGCTGTAATAGTCGGCCATGGAGTTGAGCTGGATCGCCTGCAGGTAGACCTGCTTCTTGCTCGACGGATCCATCGCCGTTTCGGTGTAGCCGATGAAGATCGGCACCGCTGTTTCCACGCCGACGACGCTCGGCGGGAAGGCTGAGAATTCCGTCACGTAGACGCCGGGTGTCTTACGGTTCTTCTGCAGGGTGTTGGCTGCCATGGTGCCTTGTTCCTTCCGCGCTGGAGCCGGTGCGTGAGCGGCCGAGGCCGCAGGTTCAGACGTAGACGAAGATTTCCGACGTGCCGGTGCTGTCCTGGCCGCTGTTCTGGCCGTCGGTGCTGGAAAGACTGCGGGTGCCGGTTTTTCCTTTCCTGCCGGCGGGAGGGCCGCCGGCATCGGAGTGCTGCGGCGCCGGCCATACCGGGGAGGCGGGCGCGACCGGCAGACGGGAGATCAGCAGATCGTTCTCCTGGCCGCTGGTATCGCGCCGGCGTCCGGTCAGGCGGAACCGTTCCGGCGACTTCTGGCGCAGGGGCAGGGCATCCTGCGACTCGAAGAGGATCGCCGACGCGCCGTCGGGGAGGCGCACTGGATGGGGCTGCTGGCGGAAGCTGGTTCCCGTCCCGGTGATGTTGAGATCTTCCAGGGTCCCGCCCGCATCCTGCGCCACCACATAGTACTGCCAATAGGTCGACCGTGCGTCGAAGGGCAGCCGATAGGTCAGGCCGTTTCCCGGCGTGCCTGCCTGCCGGACATGGGACGGTCGCCGCAGCGGGTAGACGCCGCGGCTGTTTGGTGTCGGCCGGGTGAACAGGATCTCCAGTGCGCCCATCGTCACCGGGCGCGGCGGCACATAGAGCGTTTGGCGCGGGTACAGGTGATCGTCGATGGCCTGCCCGTCGGCCCCCTCGAGCGAGACCGTATAGTAGCCGTAGGTGCACTGGCCGAGGTCGATGGTGACCCGCGTGGGGTTGGTCGCCTTGTCGCTGGGAGTGATCGGAAAGCGATGGACCACCGCCCCGGAAAGGTCGGCCAGCGTGACATATGCGGTGTCCGGCGTCACCGGCACCGTCATCTGGGATCCCGTCACCGGAACCAGCGTGGCGCCGTTCATGTACCGGCGGGGTGGCAGGACGACGCTGTCGCCGCTGCCGTGCGCCGTCATGTTGTTGGCATAGAAGTTGACCTCGGTCGGCTTGGTGGAGACGGGCACGGCAGTGATGCCGATGAACTGCGGATTGACCATGGTCATCAGAAAGGTCAGGCGGGTCCAATATTCGGGAGGCCCAAGTCCGCTGCGGGCCTGGCGACGCAGATATTGGACCAGACCCTCGACGGCGTAGGGCTGGATGAGGACGCTGAACCCCGCGTCCTCCTCCTTGAACAGCATGCCCAGCGAAGCCATCAGCGAAGCCGAGGCGGAGTCCGGCGCGAAGCGCAGGTCGCGGCACAGCCCGGCATTCTGCGTGTAGTAGGTGTGAGTCACCACGACGCTGAAAAGCCTCTCGAACACGCTCCGGCGGGTTCCCGGCGCGTAACGGAAGGATTTGACCGCGCCGGAGCCGGCTGCCGCGCTCATGGCCACTGCGCCGGTTGGGGCGCCGGTTGGGGCGTTTCGCTGATGGAGCCGCCCCGGGCGGGATAGGTGCGGCTCTGCATGGCGGGCGCGGCGAAGGGCAGCATGCGCAGCTTGTAGAAGGCGGCGGGCAGATACTTCGTGCCCAACATGCCCATGACGTAGTTGACCTCGACCGGTCCCAGGCTTTCGAGTTCCATGGTGATCTTGTCGATGTCCGCCCCCAACTCCGGCGCGTTCGACTGGTTGAACCAGGGGGTCTGCTGGAAATAGGAGATCAGCCGGGAGATGGCGCCAAGCCCGTCCAGATAGGTCTGCGCCGCGAAGTTCGCCATGAACATCAGGTGGATGTCGATGAAGATGGGCGGCTGAACGATGGCGAAGGAATCCGGACCCGGCTTTGCCGGCGCGTAGCTGCTGACCACGTTCTCCTTGGTGATGTTGTAGACGGTCATCACGATCTTATCCTTGGCGGCATCGTTGACGCTGCCGTCATGGCCGACAATACTGGTCAGCGTGATCCAATCATCGCCGCGGCGATCAATATTCTGGAGGTATTCGTTGGAAAGACTCTGAATAACCGTAAGCGTTTTTAATATTATGTCCATGGTTAGCCTATAAAATTTAAATGTGAGAGAAAAACATATTCAAAACAGAGAGCAAAAATATGGATAAGGGATCCGGGGCCCAGGCGTCATGTGCGAATTTTTCCATGGTGGAGATCATGGCGCGCCGCCCAGCTTGTCGAGCCATCCCCGAGACCGGCTGACCGGCCAGACGGTCCAGCGCGCCGGCCGTTGCGCCGACAGGAAGCGCCGCGCGATCACGATCTCCGGCGCATCGCCGGCGACCAGCATGCGCAGTTCCGGCCCTGCCGCATCGGCCCGGTGGATCTCCACGTCGTTTTCGTCGTGGAACCCGACATACCAGAATGACGGATCGGCCAACGCCGCCGATGGCAACTCGGCCCGGCTGAGGGTGATGCGCAGATCCCACCGCCGCAACGCGTTCGGGTCGTCGGACGCGCCGGGCGTTCCCGGCTCCGATCCCTGGCGGACCGCCGGCAGCGCGGTCCGCTTGCGGAAATCCAGCCCGGCGTAAGCCTCGTAGTCGGCGAACGACCGAGCCGTGCCGCAGCCGAACGGCCCGTAGACCGGCTGGGTCAGGAACCGGGAAACCTTGGCTCTGCTGGCCTTGTCGCGGACGTTCCAGGGCTGTCCCACCGTCTGCCCGGCCACATGGTCGCCCCAGTGCTTTGGCCGGTGGGTCCGGGAATATTCGTGCCACAGCACATGCGCCGACGGGTGGAACAGGTCGTAGCCATGAGTGAAGGCACGCACGGCCAGCGTGATCTCCTCGCCGATGAAATAAAGCGACGGGTCGTACGGCACGTCGTGCACGAAGGACCCCGGCGCGAACAGGAAATGCCCGGAGACGAAGCGCGCACGCAACGGCCGGCTGCCCCGCCGGGCCGGGTCGATGGCGCGCGGACGGAACAGCGCGATACCATCCTCGGTGAAATGGTCGAGATCCATCTGCATCGGATCGGGGGGCTGGCGCGTGCCGGTGGACGGGTCGTAGGCCGCCACGTAGGTGCTCAGCACCGGCTTCGCTGTCTGGCAGCGCTGCGCCTGCTCCATCAGGATGGCGTCCCAATGGCGGGCGAAGCGGTGGTGGGAATCGATCTGCAGGAAGAAGTCCTCGCCGTTCCACAACTTCATGATCTCGGCCCGCGCCCAGCAGGCGCCGGCACTGTCGCGCCAGGGCACGGCGATCACCTGGAAGCGCGGATCAGCGAACTCGGCCGGTCGCTCCTCGTCGTCGCCATGCTGCCAGCAGATGCCGAAGCGCAGCGCCTCCGGATCGCGTGCCTGCGCGATGCAGTCGCGGATCGTCGGAATCAACTCGGAGTCGCGATAGGAGGCGATCGATATGAAGATCGTCATGTTCCCGGCGCAGAGGGGTGAGTGAGAGGAGTGATTTCCGTCTCAGGGTGCAATAAGTGCTGTCAGGAAAACTATCATGCTCGATCGACGCGAGCAACTTTTTGAATTTGCACCCGTATATGTACGCATATTTCGGAATGGAAATCTTGCTGCGATGCGGAATGCATCCGATAACGCGCATTGCGCTCTGTTGCAAAACTGGCCGGCAGGCGGCGAAGGGCTGGATGCCGGAGGGAGCCCCAGCCATGTCGGACTCCAAGGGACGCCATTTCAATGGTGAGTCATCCTCTGGGGGATACGCTGGCAGCGCCGGTACGGCATCAGCACCCTTGATCTCGAACAGATGATGGCCGAGCACGGCGTCACGGTCGATCGCTCAAGGCAGGGCGCCGTCAGCGGGAGGCCACAAAACGGCGACTTCCATAGTATGCAGCGAATATGATAGTGATTGTCATTCTCATATTTATGTTCAGGCGGACCAGGGGCCGGGGGGTCAGTATATGTCCATCAAACAACCTGTACTCGAAGACGCCTGTGGGACTGCTCAGTTTGGACTGTTCTACAGCGAGCATCATGGCTGGCTGCACAACTGGTTACGACGCAAGTTGGGATGTACGCACAACGCAGCCGATGTGGCGCAGGACACATTCCTGCGTATCCTGGCCTCACGCGACGCGTTGCTGGGCATCCGCGAACCCCGTGCCTTCCTCACCACCACGGCGAAGCGCCTGCTGTTGGATCGTGCGCGCCGCCAGACGATCGAGCAGGCCTATCTGGCCGAGCTGGCGCTCGCTGCCGAGACGATAGCCGGCCATCCGTCGCCGGAGGATGTGCTTGCCGCGGTACAGGCGCTCGAGCAGATCGGTGCTGCCTTGCAGGCGGTATCGGCCAAGGCGCGGGAGGCCTTCCTGATGCATTATCTGGACGGCCAGACCCATGCCTCCATCGCCGGTCACCTCGGCGTGTCGACGCGGATGGTGCAGAAATATCTGGCGCAGTGCCTGTTGCAGTGCTGCCGGGTGCGCGACAGCCATCTGTGAGGCGCCCGACATGAGTGCGAAAACCCGGAACACGACCGACGATGCCATTGCCGAAGAGGCGGCACGGTGGGTGGTTGCGCTGACGGCGGACAGTGCGGCCGAGCGCGAACAGGCACGCGCCGGCTTCGAGCGCTGGCAGAAGGAAGATCGCCGCCACGCCGAAGCCGCTGCCGGCATGGAACATCTGGTGGAGCAGCTGCAGCGCATGCGCGCCGGGGGCACCACCCGGCCGGCCCGCGCTGCCTTGAACGCGGCGCTCGCCAGCGGCAGGCGCACACGCTCCCGCCGTCCGGTGGCGGCGCTTGCGATCGTCCTGGCACTCGGCCTGCCGGGCTGGCTGGCGGTTCGGGCCTATCCTCCCGCCGAACTGATGGCCGCCCTGACCGCCGATGCGCACACGGGGACCGGGGAATGGGCCAGCCGGACGTTGGCTGACAACACCCGGTTGACGCTCGGCAGCGGCAGTGCCGTCGATCTGCGTTTCGACGAAAGCCGGCGCACGGTGGAACTGCTGCGGGGTGAGATTTTCGTTGACGTGGCACCCGATGCCAGCCGCCCGTTCGTGGTGGAGACGCCGCAAGGCCGGATGCGGGCGCTGGGCACGCGCTTCTCGGTGTCCCGGGAGACGGACAGGGGAGAGGATGCCACTGTGCTGACGGTGGTCGAATCCAAGGTTTCCGTCGAAATCCCGGCGTTGCCGGACCGTCTGGTCGTCCAGGCCGGCCAGCGCTTGCGGCTGACCGCCGCCGGGCCTGGGCCGGTGACCGCCGTCGATGTGCGCAGCGTGGAGGGCGCCTGGCGTTTCCGCCAGCTGGTGGTGCAGGGGGAGCCGCTGCCGGACGTGCTGGAGCGGTTGAGCCGCTACCGCCGGGGCCTCATCCACTTCGACCGTGCCGCGCTGCAATCCTATACGGTCTCCGCCGTCCTGCCGCTGGACGACACCGACCGGGCGCTCAGCCTGCTGACGGCCAGCTTCCCGGCCATCCGGGTACGGACCCTGACGCCATGGGTGGTACTGGTGGACGCGCCGGGCCACCCATAAACGGAGTGCGGAAAAGAGCGGAAAAAATTCGTTGGGTCGGTTCGGCTTTCCGGATCTCGTCCGTCAAGGGAAGCGAGACCTCCGCCATGGAAAGCCGTCCAACATGCCGTTCAAGCACGCCCGCGCCGCCGTCCTCCCTCTTGCCGCCGCCTTGCTGTTCACCACCGCCGGCGTCGTGCCGGCCCGTGCCCAGTCCGCCGCTCAACCCGCCGGCCAACCCGCTGCCCGCTACGACATTCCGGCCGGACCGCTGGCCGACGCGCTGAACCACTTCGCGCAGCAGTCCGGCACCGCCATCGTCGTGGATGCCGACAAGGTGAAGGGGCTGCGCTCTCCCGGCCTCCGGGGCAGCTATGGCGTGGACGAAGGGTTCGCGGCACTGCTGCAAGGCAGCGGCTACCGCATCGCCAGGACGCCGGCCGGCTATGTCCTGGTGGCGGCATCGGTGGCGGGGCAGGCCGGGGCCGACGGGGCGATGACGCTGCCGGAGGTGACGGTGTCCGCCGGCGCGACGCATCCGGACGCGTTGCCGCAGGCTTACGCCGGCGGACAGGTGGCGCGCGGCGGGCGTATCGGCGTGCTGGGCAACCGCGATATCATGGACACCCCGTTCAGCGTCACCAGCTACACCGCCAAGAAAATCGAGGACGATCAGGCGACCACCGTCGCCGACGTCGTGGCCGGCGATCCGTCGGTGCGGACCAGCGGCCAGACCGGCGGCATGCTCGATGCCTTCTTCATCCGCGGCTTTCCCGTCGGCGAGGGCAATCTGGGCGAGATCAGCTTCGACGGCGTCTATGGCGTGGCTCCCAACTACCGCGTCTTCGCCGACTACGCGGAGCGGATCGAAGTGATCAAGGGTCCCACCGCGCTGCTGTCCGGCATGTCGCCCAGCAGCAGCATCGGCGGCGGCATCAACATCGTTCCCAAACGCGCCGCCGATACCGACCTGACGCGGCTGACGGCCGAATATGTCGGCACCTCGCAGTTCGGCGGACAGCTGGACGTCGGCCGCCGTTTCGGCCCCAACGGGGAATTCGGCGTCCGCTTCAACGGCAGCTACCGGGGTGGCGACACGCCGCTGGACAACCAGTCGCGCGAGGCGCGCGTCGGCGCGCTGGCCCTCGACTATCGTGGCGAACGGCTGCGTGCATCGCTCGACCTGCTGGAACAGAAGGAGGAATTCAACGCGCCGTCCCGCCCGTTTCTGATCGCGGCCGGTGTGCCGGTGCCTTCGGCTCCCGACGGCCGGCGCAACATCACCCAGCCCTGGGCATGGTCGGAGGTCACCGACCGCGCGGCGCTCCTGCGCGGCGAATATGACCTGACCGACAGCGTGACGGTGTTCGCCGATGCCGGCGGCGGCTGGACCGATGTGGAGCGGCTTTTCGGCACGCCGACCATCCTCAACGCGCGCGGCGACACCAGCGAGACGCCGGAGCACTACAAGTTCGACGTCGAGCGCTCGACGCTGGATGCCGGGCTGCGGGCGCGCTTCGACACCGCCATGGTCAGCCACAGCATGACCGTCCAGGCCAGCCGCTACCACGACACGCTGTCGCGCGGCCTGACCGGCGGCCGGGCGGTGGCGTCGAACATCTACAGCCCGGTCGACCGGATCGCCCAGTCGGTCGCCGCGCCCGGCTGGGTGCCGAAGATCTCGGAAACCGACCTGACCGGCGTCGCGCTGTCCGATACGCTGGGCATCCTGAACGACCGCGTGCAGTTGGTTCTGGGCGTCCGGCAGCAGACCATCAAGTCGGAGAATTTCAGCGCCACGACCGGCGCCACCACCTCGTCCTACAAGAAGAGCACGGTCACGCCCATGGCCGCCCTCGTCCTGAAGCCGCGCGACAGCGTCACCGTCTATGCCAACTACATCGAGGGGCTGAGCAAGGGCGATGTCGCGCCGACCACCGCCGTCAACGCCGGCGAGGCCCTGTCCCCCTATGTCGCCAAGCAGTACGAGGCCGGCGTGAAGCTCGACTTCGGCCAGCTGGGTGCCAGCGCCAGCCTGTTCCAGATCACCAAGCCGTCAGGGCAGCTGACCGGCAACGTCTATTCGGCCGGAGGCGAGCAGCGCAACCGCGGTCTGGAACTCTCCGTCTTCGGCGAGGTGGCGCCGTCGGTCCGGCTGCTGGCCGGCGTGACCTTCGTCGACGCCGAACTGACCAGGACCAACAGCGCCGCCACCCGCGGCAACACGCCGGTCGGCGTGCCGAAGATGCTGGCGAACCTCAGCGCCGAGTGGGACACGCCGTTCCTGGACGCCCTCACCCTGGTCGGCAACGTCGCGCACACCGGCGGGCAGTACGTCAACGTCGCCAACACGCAGCGCATTCCGGCCTGGACCCGGCTCGACCTGGGGGCGCGCTACCGCACGACCATTCACGACCGGCCGGTCACCGTCCGGGCGACCGTGCAGAACGTGCTGGACACCGAATACTGGTCCGGCGTGGCGAGCTGGGGCGGTGTGTCGCAGGGGGCGCCGCGCACCGCGCTGCTGTCCGTCTCGACCGATTTCTAAAGCCGGATGACCAGCGTTTCCCTGGCGCCGGACCGTGTCCGGCGCGCCGTCCGCATCCTGTTCGCGGTCCAGTTCGTCTCCATGGGCGCCATGGAGATGAGCGGCCCGTTCTGGCCGGTCCATCTCGCTTCCTACAACCCGCCGGGCTGGCTGTTCGGCGTCGCAGGGACCGCCGTCTATGTCGGGCCGATGCTGGGCGTCGCGCTGACCGGCTCCTTCTGGGGACGGGTCGGCGACCGCTTCGGACACCGGCTGATGATGATCCGGGCCTTGCTCGGGCTCGCGCTGACACAGCTGGCGCTGGCCTTCGCCGGCGACGTCTGGACGATCCTGGCGCTGCGTTTCCTGCAAGGGGCCTGTGCCGGATACATCGCCCCGGCCCAGGCCTATGGGGTCGGCATCGAATCGCCTGCGGCGCGGACGCGTCTCTTCGCCCATCTGCAGGTCTCCACCAATGTCGGTTCGGTCGTCGGGGCGGTGGCGGGGGGCGTGATCCTCGATCATGCGGCGTTCTTCTGGATCAACGCCGCCGCCGCTGCGATATGCGCCGCCTGTGCGGTGGCCGTGGCGACGCTGTTGCCCGACATGCCTCCGCCCGCCTCCGGTACCAGGACCCCGGTGCCGGCAGGCCGGCCCGCGGTGGGATCCCGGCTGTCGGCGCCGGTTTTCGCCCTGCTCGGCGTCATGGGGCTGCTGCTCGTCGCCCGCATGATCACGCAAGCGCCCTTCTCGCTGTATGTGACGTCGGTTCTGGGTGCCGGTACCGGGGTGACGGGGCTGTGCTACGCGATGCTGGCGCTGGGCTTCGTGATCGCGGCTCCCATCTGGGCCCGGCATTTCGAGGGCATGGCGCGGACGGCGGCGCTTCGCCGGATGACCTGTGTGGCGGCGGGCTGCGCCGGCCTGATGGCGGTTGCCGGCCTGACCGCCAGCGTCGCCGTCTTCGCCGCCGTCTATCTCGCCTGGGGCGTCCTGTTGGGGGCCACGACGCCGGTGCTGATGGCGCTGGTCTCCCGCGCGACGGACGGGGCGCAGCAGGGCCGGATCCTCGGCGTGGCGCAGAGCACGACTCAGGGCGCCTCCATGGCTGGCATCGCCCTGGGGGTTGGACTGGGCCAGACGGTCGGGTTCGAGCACACGTATTTCTTCGTCGCCGCGGCCTACGCGGCGGGTGCCGTCGCCCTGTGCATGACGGCACGCGATCGACACAGGTGACATCATGGCGTTCCTTGGCAAGGCGTTCCTCGGCAAACCGACGATCCTCGCGGGCCTCTGCGCCCTGGGCATCCTGTCGGCGTTCGACGTCACGGCATCCGGTGCGGCGAAGGCGGCATCGGTGACCGATCTCGCCGGACGCACGGTGGAGGTCCGCACGCCGGTGCGGCGCGTCATCCTGGGCGAGGGGCGGCAGCTCTATGTCGTGGCGCTGCTGGACCGCGAGGATCCGACCCGCCGCATCGCCGGCTGGCGCAAGGATCTGATCCAGGCCGACCCGGACACCTACGCTCAGTATCTGCGGGCCTTCCCGGAGATCGCCCGCATCCCGACCTTCGGCGGGATGGACGACGGCACCTTCGACCTGGAAAAGGCGATCGCCCTGCAGCCCGATGTCCTCATCCTCAACGTCGAGGCGCAGCGGTCCAGCGAGGACGCGCGCGTCATCGAGAAGCTGGGGGCGCTGGGCATCCCGGTCGTCTACGCCGATTTCCGCCATAAGCCGCTGGAGCACACCGAGCCGACGATCCGCCTGTTCGGCCGGCTGTTCGGGCAGGAGGAGCGCGCCGAAGCGTTCATCGCCTTCCGTGCCGAGCAGATCCGGCGCGTCACCGACGTGATCGCCGCCAGCAAGCCGCAGCGCCCGAAAATCTTCATCGAGCGCATCGGCGGCTACACTCCGGACTGCTGCCTGACCTTCGGCAACGAGAATTTCGGCCGGCTGGTGGAGATGGCCGGCGGCAGCAACATCGCCAGGGATCTGATCCCCGGCACCTTCGGTCAGCTGAGCCCGGAGCGGGTGATCGCCGCCGACCCCGATCAGGTCGTGGTGACCAGCGCCAATTGGGAAGCCTACGTCCCCGGCGGCGGCTGGATCGGCGTCGGGCCGGGCGCCGACCTGGGCGAAGCCGCGCGAAAGCTGAGCGCCTTCACCGGGCGCCCCGCCTACACCGGCATCCGGGCCAACGCCACCGGCTCCTTCCACGCCATCTGGCACCAGTTCTACAACAGCCCCTACCAGTTCGTGGCGCTCCAGCAGCTCGCCAAATGGTTCCATCCCACCCTGTTCGCCGACCTCGATCCGGAAGCGACCTTCCGCGCGCTGCACGAGCGTTTCCTGCCCATCCCGTATCAGCCCGGCTACTTCGTGTCGCTCGGCGGAAAGGCGACCAGACCGTGACCCAAGCGATGCCATTGCCGGATTCATCGACCCGCCACGGCTACCGCGCGGTGGTCAGGCGCAAGCGGCTGCTGCTCGGCCTGCTGGCGCTGGCACTGCTGTGCAGCCTGCTGCTCGACCTCGCACTGGGGTCCGTGCGCCTCGGCCCATGGGAGGTGGTGCAGGCGCTGCTGTCCCCGGACAGCGTGCCGCCGCAGGCGCGCGTGGTGATCTGGGACATCCGCCTGCCCGTGGCACTGATGGCCGTGGTCGTCGGCGCGGCGCTGTCGCTGGCCGGGGCGCAGATGCAGACGATCCTCAACAACCCCCTGGCCAGCCCCTTCACCCTGGGCATCTCGGCGGCCGCCAGTTTCGGCGCGGCGCTGGGTCTCGCCTTCGGCCTGCGGCTGCTGCCGGTGGCGGCGGAGTACATGCTGCCGCTGAACGCCTTCGTCATGGCCATGCTCACGGCCCTGATCATCCACGCGCTGAGCCTCAAGCGCGGGGTGACGGCGGAGACCATCGTCCTCCTCGGCATCGCGCTGGTCTTCACCTTCAACGCCCTGCTGGCGCTGGTGCAGTATTTCGCGACCGAGCAGGCGGTCGCCGCCGTGGTGTTCTGGACGATGGGAAGCCTGACCAAGGCCACCTGGGGCAAGCTGGCGATCACCACGGCGGTGCTGGTCGCGACCCTTCCGCTCTTCCTGCGGCGGGCCTGGGCGCTGACGGCGCTGCGCCTGGGCGACGACAAGGCGGCCAGCTTCGGCGTGGACGTGCGCCGGCTGCGCCTGCACACGCTGGTGCTGGTCAGCCTGCTGGCCGCGTTCCCGGTGGCCTTCGTCGGCACCATCGGCTTCATCGGACTGGTCGGCCCCCACATCGCCCGCATGCTGATCGGCGAGGACCAACGCTTCTTCCTGCCGGCCTCGATGCTGGCGGGGGCGGTCATCCTGTCGCTGAGTTCGGTCGTCAGCAAAATCCTGATTCCGGGCACGATCTTTCCGATCGGGGTCGTCACCTCGCTGATCGGCATTCCGTTCTTCATCTCGCTGATTCTGGGAAGCAGGAGGCGCGCATGGTGACGCTGCAACTCGACGGCGTCGGCGCCTTTCACGGGCGCCATCTCACCATTTCCGGAATCAGCACCCAGGCCTTCGCGGGTGGCGAGGTCGTGGCGGTCATCGGCCCGAACGCCGCCGGCAAGTCGACGCTGTTCAAGCGCATGGCCGGCCTCCTCGGCGGTCCCGGCGAGGTTGCGGTGGCGGGAACGCAGCGCGGGACCTCCGGCATCTGCTATATGCCCCAGGACCCGCCGACGAGTGCGGCGCTGACCGTTTACGAGTCCGTCCTGCTTGCCCGCAAGCAGAACGCCTCATGGGTGGTGCATGACACGGATCTGGCGGCGGTCGACGAGGTCCTGGCGTCGCTGGGCATCGCCGACATCGCCTTCCGAAGCCTGGGTGAACTCAGCGGCGGCCAGCGGCAGCTCGCCTCGCTGGCGCAGACGCTCGCTCGCGATCCCGAGATCCTGCTGATGGACGAGCCGACGAGCGCGCTGGACCTGCACCGGCAGATGCAGGTGCTGTCCCTCGTCCGCGACCTTGTGCGGCAGCGAGGGATTCTTGCCTTCATCGCCTTGCACGACCTCAACCAAGTCCTGCGCTTCGCCGACAAGGTCCTGGTGCTTGCCGGCGGAAGGTCCCGTGGCAGCGGCCCCTGCAAAGAGGTCATCACCGTCGACCTGCTGCGTCAGGTCTACAGGGTCGACGCCCGGATCGAATGCTGCTCCCAAGGCAGCAGCCACGTCATCATCGATGGGTATAGCGCTGCCGGTGGCGAAATTCCTCATCGGGCTGGCTAACGGGAACTGAGTGAACCGCACCGGAGCGCGGTACACGTCGATGAAGGCGATCATTTCTTGAACGGGCGGTCGAGTTCCGCCTGGGCGAAATACGCCGATGCCTTGCGTAGGATCTTATTCGCCTGGCGCAGCTCTCGGTTTTCGCGTTCCAGCGCCTTGATCCGCTCCTGCTCGTCCGTTGTCGGACCGGGCCGTTTGCCCTGATCACGCTCGGCCTGCCAAACCCAGTTCCGCAGCGTCTTTGGATTGCAGCTGATCTTCGCAGCGATCGAGCTGATCACCGCCCGCTGCGACGCATGTTCGCCTTCGTGCTCGAACACCATCCGAACCGCGTGCTCGCGGACTTCAGGGGCGTACTTGGGTGATGCCTGTTTCGTCATGATGACCCCACTCTCTCGGATGATGGGGCCTCCGACGAACCCGGGGCGGTTCAAGGCTTGCTGGTCCGGATCATCGACTACCGGCTCAGCGACGTGCCGGGAGTTGAACCTATGTACCGGCTGGGAGGCCGCAGTTTGGCCGGATTGACCTATTGATTGGCGAGACTGCGAGAGCGTGTTTTGCCGAATTCAGTCTATTCTGACGCTAATGCGGATCATTCGCATTAAGCCGCCGCAGATTATCGTATTGGAACGACAAATGAACCCCTCGAACACCTACAAGCTGCCGGCCAAGCTGCCGGCGAGTCCGATATGTTTGCTTGCGACGTTTCTTGCTTCGGGATGGGCCTGTGTCGCAGAAGCGCAAACGGCACCAGCACAGACAAAGCCCGCGCAAACGAATGCCCAGCCGGACACTCTGGTCCTCGACCCTGTCGAGGTGACGGCCAGAAAGACCAGGGAGGACCTGAAAAATGTCCCTGAAAGCATCACCGTCGTTCCCCCGGAAAGCTTGAAGGCCGCACCATTCGATCCCGGCGCGGCCATCGCCCGCAATTCACCGAACGTGCAGTGGATCAGCAAAGCCACGGGTCAGCAGTTTTTCTCGATTCGCGGCGTGAGTTCGCTCGGAACGCCCGTCAATTTTTCCGATGGCACGGTCGCCTTCAATATCGACGGCGTGCCGAACAGCATGATGAGCGCTTCCAACATTCTCCTCGATGTCAATCGGGTCGAGGTTATGCGCGGCCCGCAGGGTACACTGTGGGGCAGCAATGCCCTCGGCGGCGCCATCAACGTCGTTACCAATCAGCCGGACGGGACGCGCGATATCCATGCCACCGGCGAGATCGGCTCGAACGGTTATCGCATGGGTGAGATGGTTCTGGGCGGCAATATCATCGCCGATGCGCTCGATGGACGCATGGCCGTTCGTTTCGGCCACCAGGACGGCGACATCCGCAGCTTGTACACCAACGATCTTGGCGAGCGCGATATCGCGGCATTTCGTGGCGGGCTGCGCTTCACCGGGATCGAAAATACGACCGTCACCCTGACCGGCAGCTACCTCCGGGATGAAGGCAATCCACCGTTCTATCTCCTGCGCAATACGTCACGATCTCCGCTCAGCGGAACCTTGACCGAACCAAGTTCGCGGACGACCCAAGGCGGCGCCACGGTGACGGTGGAACACGAATTCGACGCTTTCAGATTCACCTCCGTCAGCGCCTATCAGCACAACAAACTGGACAGCAAATCCGACAACACCGACAAGCTGCTCTACGACGCCCTTGGATTTCCAGCCTTCAGTTCCCGCGGTCACCTCGACGATCGAGAGAACATCTACAGCCAGGAGCTTCGGCTGAATTCTCTTGAAGGCGATCCGGTCCGATGGGTCATAGGCGCCAGTGTCGCTCGCACCGAGGGGAGCCGTGCGTGCGTCAGCACGCAGTGCGCACCCCCGCCTTACTTCGATGCCATTACAATGAACACCGATCTCGACAGCACCAATCTCGGTGTGTTCGGTGACATTTCGATCCCGTTCGCAGAGCGATGGGAGTTTTCGATCGGCGGTCGATTGAACCATGATGACATCGAACTCAAGCGCAGGAACTCGCGGGACATCGCCGCTCTGACAGGCTCGAATTCGACCTCGCAAACCTATCCGACGGGCCGGACGGCGCTGGCTTACAAGTGGTCGGATGAGGTCCAGACCTATGTCTCGCTGGCGCGCGGACACGCCACCCGGGTCTATCCGTTGTTCGGCTATCCGGTGAACGGCGTGGTGGACGATCCGTATCCGGCGGCGACCGGCTGGACCTATGAGGCCGGCCTAAAGACAAGCCTGTTCGACGACCGACTCAAGCTCGACGCCGGCGTCTATCACAACGACATCAAGAATGGCGTCCTGTCCTACCTCGATCCCGCGCTCGGAGCGTTCCGCACGACCTATCAGGATTACGAGACCACCGGCTTCGAGCTTCAGGGCCGTGCGCTCATCGCAGATGGGCTGATCCTGACGGGGGGCCTCGGCTACACTCACAGCAAGCTGGGAGCCAATGGCGCCAGCACCAACACCGTTGCGGGGAACGGGGTGCCCAACGCGCCGAAATGGACCGCCGCCACGGGACTGCAATACGACACCTCGGCCGGCGTCCTCACTCTTCCGGGCCGGTTGTCCTTCGGGGTGCAGTATCAGTTCACCGGAAGCCGTCCCGCCGATGTCGACAATTCGTTTGATCTGAAGCCCTACCACATTGTCGATGCGCGGGTCGGGTGGAACAACGATGCGAATGATCTGGAAATCTATGCCTTCGGGCGCAATCTCCTCGACCAACGTGCCGAAACGTTCGGGGCGCGCTTTGTCGGTGTCGAAACCGTCGCGGCCGGACCGGGCCGCATCGTCGGGCTCGGGATCACCAAGAGCTTCTGATCGTGAGCAGGTCGCGTATCGGTACGGCCAGCCTTGCCGGAGCACTCCTTCTCATCCCCCGTCATGATCGCGAGGCGCAGGCCCCGGTCGCTCCGAGAGATAACGGGCCGGGGGTTTGCCGACCATCTTTCGGAACATGGTCACGAAACCGCTGGCGCTTTCATAGCCGAGATCCATCGCGACGGCTTGCACGGTCTGGCCGGTGCTCAGATGCCGCAAGGCGAGGACGACATGCAACTGCCGGCGCCAGCGACCGAAACTCATGCCGACCTCTTCCGCCAGCATGCGGCTGAGGCTGCGTTCGCTGAGCGCGACCCGGGACGCCCACTCCGCGACGGACGCACGATCCGCAGGCGCCGCGATCAACAGGTCGGTGAGCTTCTTCAGGCGCGGATCGCTGGGGATCGGGAGGCGGAGGTCTTCGATCGGAGCCACAGCCAGCTCATCGAAGATAACGGACACGATTCTGCCGTCCGGACCGTCGACGTCATAGCGCTCCGGCATCTCGTTGGCCCGCATCAGCAGATGACGGAGCAGGCCCGACACCGTGATCGTGCAGCATTTGTCCGGCAGGCTCGGCGCCTCGGGAGGCTCGATGAAGAGGGAAATGCACTCCACCACGCCTGAGCCGAAAACCGTATGGGGCAGTCCGCCGGGAATCCACACGGCGCATTGCGGCGGCACGACCCAGACAGCGTCCTCAACCTCGCAGTTGATGATCCCACGGAGCGTGAAAACCAGTTGCGCTTTCTGATGTGCGTGCCGCGGCGACTGCTCCAGGGCCTTGAGATTGGCGACGGTGTTGGTGGCGACGAGAGCGCGAGGAACCTCATCAACATAAGAGAGCCAATCGCTACGGACATCCAAATACATCAGGGCACCGCCCGGCGTTATTCCAACTTGGCCGGATAAAAACATACATTGGTCGGATTGCGCAATGACGCCATGGGTCAAGTGAGCTATTGCTTCCAGAGTGAAAGGATGTGCGGCGCGCTCTTCCTCAAAGGACGGCGGCGCGCAACTCCCCTATCGCGAAAATCCAAACAGGAGTGAGTCCATGGTCGAAACGAAATCTGTCAGACTCGCGCTCGCGTGGCTGGCCCCTGCGGCGGGGGCCGCGATCTTCATCACGTTTCAGTGCTTCTCCTACATGAACGAATACTTTAGAAGCGGCGGAACGATGCCGGCCATAACGTTCGATTCCACTATGCTGTGGGGCGCGTCGATCTTTTACGGCGCCTGGGTCGTCCCGGCGTTGCTGGCTCTTGCCGGACGGCGCGCTGCCGACTGGGCCATGCTCGCTTGCGGCGGACTCCTTTTCGCAATGAACACGCTCGGCGGCGTATTCGATGGTTTGCGCGACGGCGGCCATCTCGTTGCCCTGGAACTGCTGGCCGTCACCCTTCCGGGCGCGGTCGCGCTGATCATGTCGTGGCGGCACATCCGCTCCACGTGACAGCATCCATCCTGATCAGGAGACAAGACATGTCGTTTGACAGCACGAACTTTCCATTGGTCTGGGTGACTTTCGAACAAGGTCCGGAGCATGACCACGACAAGGATTTCCAAGCGTTCGAAGCGAACCTGAGTCGCGGGGAGCCGTTCGTCCTGCTGACTGATTCCACGCCGGACGAGGACCATGAGCACAGCCAGGAAGAAAAGAAGCGCAATGCGCTGTGGATGAAGAAACACAAGGCCGAATTGCGCCACCTCGTGCTGGCGATGATTGTGATCGAGCCGAGCGCTGCCAAGCGTCTGGCGTTCAAGGCTTTCGGTGTCGCCTTCGTCAAATTCTGGGGCTTTCCCATGCGGATCGCCTCGTCTCGCGAGGAGGCCATGGAGATCGCCGGGACTCTGCTTTCGGTGCGCACCGGGTCGGCGGCTGTCTGACAAGACGCTCCCTGAAGGCCTTCGCCGGCTTTGCGGCGCGCGCGGCAACCCGCGCTCAACGGGTGCCTGCCTCGCCAAGTGCGGTGGCGATGAAGCCATCCGCCGCAGGTGTGACGGTACCGGTATGCCACGCGATTCCGAGTTCGACTGACGGAGGCTGGGGCGACAGCGGCAGGAACGAAACCCCGGCGCGGGCGAGGTTGCGCAGCGATTGCGGAACCAGGGCGAAGCCGAGCCCGGCCGACACCAGGCTGATGATCGTCTGCATCTGAACCGCTTCCTGTCCGAGCGGAACGCCGGCTTGCGCGGTCGCCAGATAGCCTGTCACCAGATCATGGAAGGCGGGGGCGCTGCGCCGGGGGAAGAGGAGCAGCGGCTTTTCGGCAAGTGCCGTGGCAGAAACACCTCCAGCCGCGGTCGCCAGTTGGCCGCTGTCGATCCAGCCGGTCGGGACGGCTGCGACCAGCGGCTCGCGCAGCAGGGGGCGGTAGCGCAGAGCGGGGTGCAACGCCCGGGCCGGCGGGATGATGAGGCCGACATCCACTGTTCCCTCCAGCAGCCCTTCGATCTGGATGTCGCTGGTCTGCTCGAACAGATGAAGCTCGACGTCGGGCTGCCCCGCCTTGTGTTTGGCGACCAGATCGGGAAGCAGGCTGTAAATCGCCGTGCTGACGAACCCCAGCCGCACGGTGCCGACCTCCCCGCGAGCGATGCGGCGGGCCAGCACCGGCAGGGCGGCTGCGTCCGACACCACTTGGCGGACATGCGGCAGCCACGCGGCGCCGACCGGGGTCAGTGCGACCATGCGCCGGTTGCGGGTGAACAGGGCGACCCCCAGCTCTGCTTCCAGTGCCTGGATACTCTGGCTCAGCGGCGGCTGGGTGATGCCGAGCCGTTCCGCCGCGCGTCCGAAATGCAAATCCTCCGCAACGGCGAGGAAATGGCGAAGCTGACGGATGTCGGTGACCATGGTGGGGTCTGATATGTTATACGACTTACCGGGCACGGTATTATGAATTTCTACGACTGAACAGCGGACGATACTCTTGCCTGGCGCAGCAATGACGGCGCTGGAGGAGGCTTCCCATGGCTTACAATGAACGGTCCAGGCACATCACGCAGGGGGTGGAGCGGTCGCCGAACCGGGCGATGTACTATGCGCTCGGCTATGAAAAGGCCGATTTCGACAAGCCGATGATCGGCATTGCCAACGGCCATTCCACCATCACCCCCTGCAATGCCGGCCTGCAACCGCTGGCGGATGCGGCGGCGGCGGCGCTGAAGGCGGCAGGCGCCAACCCGCAGCTGTTCGGCACGCCGACGATCTCCGACGGCATGGCGATGGGCACGGAGGGGATGAAATACTCGCTGGTGTCGCGCGAGGTGATCGCCGACTCCATCGAGACCTGTGTCCAGGGGCAGTGGATGGACGGCGTGCTGGTGATCGGCGGCTGCGACAAGAACATGCCCGGCGGCATGATCGCCATCGCCCGCACCAACGTGCCGGCGATCTACGTCTATGGCGGGACGATCAAGCCGGGACATTGGAAGGGGCAGGACCTGTCCATCGTTTCCTCCTTCGAAGCGGTCGGCACCTTTCTGGCCGGGCGGATGAGCGAGGAGGATTTCGAAGGGATCGAGCGGAACGCCTGCCCCAGCACCGGGGCTTGCGGCGGCATGTACACCGCCAACACCATGAGTTCATCCTTCGAGGCGCTGGGCCTTTCGCTGCTGGGATCCGCCAGCATGGCCAATCCGGACGGTGAGAAGGCCGACAGCGCCGCCGAATCCGCCCGGGTGCTGGTGGAGGCGGTTCGCCGCAACATCCGCCCGCGCGACATCATCACCCGCCGCTCGATCGAGAACGCCGTGACGCTGGTGATGGCGATGGGTGGGTCGACCAATGCGGTGCTCCATTACCTCGCCATCGCCCATGCGGCGGAGGTGGAATGGACGCTCGACGATTTCGAGCGGGTGCGACGCAAGGTGCCGGTCATCTGCGACCTGAAGCCGTCGGGCAAATATATGGCGGTCGACTTGCACAGGGCGGGCGGCGTACCGCAGGTGCTGAAGGTTCTGTTGAACGCAGGGCTGCTCCATGGCGACTGCCTGACGATCACCGGTCGCAGTTTGGCGGAGGAACTGGCGGATGTCCCCGACGCTGTCGCAGACCAGGACGTGATCCGGCCGATCGACCGCCCGCTCTATGCCGAGGGCCATCTGGCGATCCTGAAGGGGAACCTTGCGCCGGAGGGGGCGGTGGCGAAGATCACCGGCCTGAAGAATCCGGTGATCAGCGGTCCGGCCCGCGTGTTCGACGACGAGCAGTCGGCAATGGATGCCATCCTGGGCGACCGGATCCGGCCGGGTGACGTGCTGGTTCTGCGCTATCTCGGGCCCAAGGGCGGACCCGGCATGCCGGAAATGCTTGCCCCGACCTCGGCCATCATCGGCCGGGGACTGGGAGAGAGCGTCGGGCTGATCACCGACGGCCGGTTTTCCGGCGGGACCTGGGGCATGGTGGTCGGTCATGTCACGCCGGAGGCCTTCGATGGCGGTCCCATCGCCCTGGTGGAGGAAGGCGACCGCATCACCATCGACGCGCATCGGCAACTGATCGAACTGGAGGTGGTGGGGGAGGAACTGGCTGTCCGGCGCGAACGCTGGCGGCCTCGGCCCGCGCGCTACAGCCGCGGTGTGCTGGGCAAATACGCCCGGTTGACCCAGCCCGCAAGCCGCGGCGCGGTCACCGACTGAGGTGATGTGGTGGACGGCCCTCTTGGCGCAAGAGGAGAATTCGTGTTGACGGTTGGTCGGGTGCATCCATGTGTCCGGCCTGTCGTCGCGACCTCTGATCGCCGGCCTTGATGAAGTCCGCGGATCGACGCCCAAATCACCTCACCTCACGCCTTCCTCCAGCAACGCCCCCGCGCCCGGGACTGCGGTCATTAGGCCCAGACGGGTGAGCATGCCGTACACGGTGCAGACCGCCGTGGAGACTGTCGGGATGCCCAGCATCTCCTCGATGGGGCGGATCGCCGGAAGGGACGGCATCTGCACGCAGGCCGAGGCAACGACGACGTCCGCTCCAGCTGTCTTCAGCGAACGCACGTCCTCGACCAGCCGCATGGGGTCTCGGCGACCAACCTCCAGGTTGTCGGCGATCTCGAAACAGCGCCAGTCGATCACCTCGATCCCTTCATGCTCGATGTAAGCCACCACCAGCTCGGTCAGGGGACGGGTGTAGGGTGCCATCAGGGCGATGCGGTGCGCGCCGAGCGCCTTCAGCCCCTCGACCAGCGCGCCGGCCGAGGTCATCACCGGCGCCGCGCAGTGGTTCGCGCGGGCGACTTCGGCCAGTTCCTGCTCCACGGTGCGGTGGTGGCCGAAGCCCATCGCCATGATGGCGACGAGGCAGGCCGTGCTCATCACATCGACGCGGGCGTCGGCCAGTTCGGCGGCACAGCGCAGGCCTTCACGATTCATCGCCTCCAACTCCTCCTTCACCACGCGGTGCATGCGCATCCGGCTGGAATGGAAGGTGAAGCGCTCCGGCAGCACCGCCTCGCGGGCGCGCAGCATGGCCGGGATCTCGGTTTCCATGGTCGTGTTGGAACTGGGCACGATCTGCCCGATGCGATAGGTCCGGGTCATGACGCGGCTCCTCAGGTGCGGGATCGGGCGGGTTGCGGGGGAAGCGCGCCGGCCGTGCTGCCGGCCGTGCGCGGCAGCCGGCCAAGCGCCCAGAGCAGCAGGTTGCCGGCCAGCGCGATCAGGCACGGAATGGCGGCCACCACCAGAAGGTCAGCGGTGGACCAGTTCAGCCGCATCAGTTCTCCGCCGATGACCGGCCCGAAGATCGATCCCAGCCGGCCGATGCCAAGCGCCCAGCCCGCACCGGTCGAGCGAACCGGCGTCGGGTAGAAGGCGGCGGCGAGCGCGTTCAACGCGGATTGTCCCCCCAGGATGCAGAAGCCGGCCACCGCGATCACCACGCCCGCGATCCCCAGCGAGCCGGAGACCTGTCCGATCAGCGCCACGCCGAGTGCGCCGGCCAGCAGATTGATCGCCAGCGTCGGGCCGAAGCCGTGCCGGTCGACCAGCCAGCCGAGCAGCAGGTTGCCGACCAGCCCGCCGACCCAGAAGATCGTTCCCACCAGCACCGCTGCCGAGGCGGGATGGCCGGCCTCCGTCATGATCACCGGCAGCCAATTGGCGAGGAAATAGGCGGCGAGCAGGTTCATGAAGTTCAGCAGCCACAGCAGCGGCGTTGCCACCGCCATCGTGCCGCGGAACAGTTCCAGGATCGGCGCACCGCGTGCCGGACGGTCGGCCGCCGCCAGGATCGTGTCGTCGCGCATGGTCAGGTCCGGCTCGATCCGGGCAAGCCAGCGTCGCACCTGCTCCAGGTTCCGCCCCCTCACCGTCAGATATTGGAGGGATTCCGGCAGCAGGGCCAGCATCGCCACGCCCAACAGCAGCGGGGCCGCCGCACCGGCGAGGAACACCGCATGCCAGCCATAGGCTGGGATGAGCAGGCCGGCAACGACCCCGCCCACGGCGCCGCCGAGGATGAAGCCGGATGAGGCGACCATCATCAAGGTGATGCGCATCCGCGCCGGGCTGAACTCCCCGGCCAACGCCACGGCGTTCGGCACGATCGCACCCATGCACAGGCCCGTCAGGAAGCGCATCCATCGCAACTCCTCGACGCTGGTGGCCTGCGCGGTCGCGAAGCTGGTGAGCGCCAGGCACAGCATGGCGGCGATCAGCACCGGACGGCGGCCGAACCGGTCGGCGAGCATGCCCATGACCAGGGCACCCAGGGTCATGCCCAGCAACGCGGCACCGAATACGGTGCCGAGATCCGCCTTCTGGATGCCCCAGTCGCCGATGATCGCCGGCGCCACATAGCCCATGGCCTGGACGTCGAAACCGTCGACGATCATGCACAAGGTGCAGAGCACGACGACGCGCAATTGCAGGCCGCCCAGCCGGCTGCGCCCGATGACGTCGGAGACGCTGACCGTGTTCATGCCGTCCTCCCCAGGGGTTCGTCGGTGTTCTGCGCCTCGTAAGCGGCGGTGAAGTGCGGATCGCGGCGGCGCAAATCCTCGTGGCTGACCTGCCCGGTGCGCCGCATGTAGTCGTAGGCGAAGCCGACGGGGTCGAGGTGGAGCTTGCCGGCAACCGTCTCGTACCAGTCCAGGCTGCGCGCGGCGGCCCCCTGGAAGCTGGAGGAGGAACGGCGGCGCTGCGCTTCGAAGGCGGCGAAGGCGGCGGGCAGGTCGCCGGGATGGTCGACGATCCCGTGGTGAAGCGCGATGGCGTCCTGCATGGCCATACGGGTGCCGGACCCCAGCGAGAAGTGCACGGTGCGCAGCGCGTCGCCCAGCAGCACGACGTTTCCGTGGTGCCAGCGCTCGTTGCGCACGATGTTCGCCTCGAACCAGTGCGACCGGTTGGTCAGCAACGGGTTGCTGCCAAGGTCGGCACGGAATATCTCGGTGCAGGCGCGGCTGCTCTCCTCCTCGCTCATCCGGTCGAAGCCGGCGCGCAGCCACGTCTCCGGATCGACCTCGACCAGAAAGGTGCTGAATTCCGGGCTGTACTGGTAGCTGTGGGCGACGAAGACGCCTGCCGCGGTTTCGCGGAAGATCAGCGAGACGGGATGGAAGCGCTGGCGCGTACCGTACCAGGCAAACTTGTTGCGTCGCCGTTCGAAGCTGGGGCGGAACTGTTCGGCATAGTGCAGGCGCACCGCGCTGTTGGCGCCGTCGGCCCCGACCAGCAGGTCGGCGTCACGCGCCAGTGCGTCGATGTCCGTGATGCGCTCGCCGTGGCGGATCTCCACACCCACCCGCCGGCAGGCGTGCTCCAGCGTTTCCAGCATGGCGAGCCGGGCGGTGCGGGAGAAGTGATTGCCGTGGATCTGCACGCGGGTGTCGCGGTGCACGATCTCCATGTAGTCGCAGCATTCGTGTCCGGCGGTGAATTCGGCGAAGAAGTCCGGGTCCGCCTCCTTCAGAAAGGAAAGGCCGACGTCGGAAAAGACGACACCCCAGCCGTAGGTGGCGCCTCGCGGGTTCTGCTCGAAGATCCGGATGTCGTGCGCCGGGTCGTGCTTCTTGGCGAGCAGGGCGAAATAGAGGCCGGCCGGGCCGCCCCCGATGATGGTGATCTTCATGCCGGGCCTCCTTCCGCACAGGCGCCGTGGTAGCGTTCCAGCGCCTGCCGGAATGCCGGGGGGATGTCGATGGAACGGCGTTCGCCGCGGGCGACGCAGACCGGGGTCAGATGCGCCAGGAACGCGACGTCGCCATCGAGTGTGCGGGCGCAGATCCGCAGCACGTAGGTCCGGTTCCGGATTTCCGCGACCGTGACGGTCATCTCGAACTCCTCGTCCGGCCGCAGCGACCGGCGGAAGTCGAAGTCGAGCGCGCGGGTGGGCGTGCCGAACCCCTGCTCGTCCTTGGCGCGCTGCGGGGTGGTGCCGAACAGGCTGCCGTAGAACAGCTCCGCGGCCGAGATGACGTATTCGCTGAAGGTGACGGTGTAGACGACGCCGGCCGGGTCGCATTCCCCCCATTTTACGCGGCGGCGGATCACCAGGGGGTCGGTGCCGACGATGTATTCGGTTGCTGTGAAGTCGTTGGGAGTCATGCCGCACCTGCCGTGGATTCAGCCGCCAACATGTCGGCGATCAGTGTCTTCAGCGCCGGCTTGTCCAGCTTGCCGACGCGGGTGAGGGGGAACTCGTCCAGCACTTCGACGCGCTCCGGGCATTTGTATTTCGCAAGCCCGCAACCGGTCAGGAAGGCGCCCAGCTCCTGCACGTTCGGAGCCGGCATGCCTGGTCGCGTGATGATGAAGATGCAGCCCTTCTCGCCGTAGAGCGGATCGGGCATGGCGACCAGCTTGGCGTCGGCGACGCTGGGATGGCGGCTGACATAGGCCTCCACTTCCTCACAGCCGATCTTCTCGCCACCGCGGTTGATGTTGTCGCGCAAGCGCCCTTCGAAGGCGTAGCAGGTCTGCCCATTCACGACATGGGCCGTCATGATGTCGCCCGTGCGGTAGAAGCCGTCGGACGTGAAGGCCCCGGCGTTCGCCGCCGGGTTGTCAAGGTAGCCGCGCAGGCTGGACGGGCCGCGGAAGCACAGCTCGCCCATTTGGCCGGGCGGCACCGGCGTCTCGGTTCCCGGTTCGAGCAGCCGGATCTCGTCGAACGGACAGCCGGAGGTGCCCTGCGTGCGGTGCCGCCGCTCCGTCGGGGCGTCCGCCGGCGAGCCGAGAAGCAACCCCTCGGTGATGCCGTAAAGGTTGGAGCAGGGCACGCCGATGTGCTCCTCCAGCTTGTCGGCGCGGCTCATCGTCGCGAACAGGCGGAGGGAGGACAGGTCGTGCCGCCGGATGTCCGCATAACCCATCAACTGTGGTGCGATGGGGCCGACTGACAGTGCGTGGGTGACGCTGTGCGCCTCGATCAGCTCCAGCATGCGCCGGATGTCGACCTTCGGCATCAGGACGACGGTCGCGCCGCCGAGCATCATCGGCATCAGCGCGTAGACCTGGGCGGCATTGTGCAGCAGAGGCAGAGACCACAAAATGCGGCTGTCCGCCGTCATCCCGTAGAGTCCCATCAGGTGCCGCACATGGCCGAGATATTCGGCATGGAAGCGCGGAATGATCTTGGGTAGTCCGGTTGTGCCGCCGGACAGTTGGAAGGTCAGGACGTCTTGCGGACCGAAGGGCATGCCGGCCAGCCGGGCGCGCGCGGTTTCCGCCGGAACGGCGGCGATCAGGTCCTCCAGCGCCAGTCCGGCGGACCTCCCGCCCCGCGCAACCATGAGATGTTGCAGGCCGGGGTGCCGTTCCATCATGGACATGGCAAACCCGAGGAGGTCGAAGCGGCTGAAGTCCGCCTGGACGAAGTAGCCGCGGGCGCCGCTCTGCCGGGCCAGTTCGCCGATCTCCACCTCGCGGTGCTGCGGCAGCGTGCAGACGGGGATGATCCCCGCCTTGAAGCAGGCGGCGAGCGCGATTACCGTCTCGATCGTTGTGCCCATCTGGAATATTGCGCGGTCGCCGGCGACAAGGCCCAGCGCCAGCAGCGCAGCGGCCAACCGGTCGCTCGCACCGTCCAGTTCGGCGAAGGTAACGGTCCGCTCGTCGCTGATCAGAGCCGGCTTGTCAGGATGGCGCGCTGCGGTGGCACGCAGCACGTCTCCGACGGTGGACGGGATCCAGGCTCCGTTGGCAAGGTATCGTTCGGCCTGATCGGCCGGCGTGTAGACGACTCCGCTTATGGGATTGCGGATTCCTGTCATCTCTGTCCTCCCCTATAGGCATTTTGATTTGCAGGCCGCCTAAGCAGCGGGGGCGATGACGACGCGGTCGCGGTCGAAGATTTCGATCCGGCCGCGGATGCCGCCGGTGAAAAGCCCATACCAGACCGCCGGCTTCAGCCCGAGCGCACGACGCTGGAACTCGACCGGCCCGGCGGCATCGATACGGTCGTGGGTGTCCAGCGCGGTGACGGTGCAGTCGTCGCGCCCGCGGGCCGCGCGGGTCAGGCTGGCGAATTCCTCCAGCCGCGGCACGAAGATGCTGACCGCTGCCGCGTGGCCGCCGTCCGAATCGAGCAACCTGGACTTGCGTGTCCAGATCTCGTCAATGGTGACGACGCGCCGGCCTTCGGTGGATGCGGCGTCTTCCGCGTCCAGGGCGGCCCGCAGGGTCAGGGCGGCGTCGGTGGCATCGATGGCGTTCAGCGGCCGCAGCTTGCGGGTGATCTCCACGAAATAGCCGTTGGGATCGCGCACGTAGATGGACTCGATCACCTCGTGCGTGGTCTCCACCGAGACTGTCAGACCTTCGGCTTCCAGGCGCCGCTTCCAGTCCTTCAGTTCCTCCTCACTGTCGACGAGCCAAGCGGTGTGGGTCGCATCGAAGACGTGGTCATCCGGCAGCGGCGGCATCGCTGCGCGCCCTTCCAGCGTCTCCGGCTGGTCGGACCCGAGATAATAGAAAAAGGCGATCGTGCTGCCGTTGCCGCTGTCGAAGAAGAAATGCAGGAAGTCGGGATGGGTGGCCGGGCCCCAGCCGCGCGCCGAGATGACATGGACGAGCGGCAGGCCCAGCTTGTCGCGGTAGAACTCCACAGTTTCGCGCAGTTTCCAGGTCGGGCGGGCGGTATGGTCCACGCCGCGCAGGCGGAGCCGCGTCGCGGGTCGTTCAAGCATGCTGGTCTCCTTGAATTTTTATCGTTCGCGGCGCTCAGCCGCCGAAATGGTCGCGCAGCCATCCGCCGACCGCCCGGCCGGCGGCGTAGCGCCCCGGCTCCTCATCCGGGGTCAGTGCGCGGCCGTGGTGATCGCCGCGGATGCGCAGATGGGTCTTGCGTCGTGTGGCGAAGCCGTCGAACAGAGACGCGACCCTCGACGGGAAGGTCGAGACGTCGCCGGTGTACTCGACCAGCAGCAACGGCTGTTCGACGGCTGCCGCGGCCTTGTGCAGGGAGGCGTTCGACGACAGGCCGGACCAGGTCGACAGCCACGCCTCAGGGGAGCAGACGCGGGCGAAGCCGACCGCGCCGTAGTTGGAGGCGAAGGGGTCCCGCCCCCACAGGGAGCCATAGCCGCGGTCGGACGGATCGAGGCTGAGGTCGAAACAGTGCAGGTCGGCATCGGTCCGCCAAACGGTCATGAGTGGCGTGTGGGCGCCGCGCCGCCGGTCGTCGATGCCGCCGGTCTCCTTGGCGCGCTTACGCGCCGCCAGCCGTTCCGCGATCAGGGCATGCGCCCGTTCGTCCAGGCGCGCGACCCGGGCCTGCTGCGCGGAGCGGTAGCGTTCGACGAAGTCCGGGGAGTAGCGGGACGGTTCCGGAGGCTCCGCGAAGCCGTTCGCCGGGCTGAAGGGGTCGAGCGCCGGATCCACCGACAGCGCGTCATCCTCGTCGGTCACCGATGGGTCGATGCATCCCATCAGCAGCATGCCCTGGCCGGGGTGTGGCGCAACCAGCACCAGCCCATCCGCCACCGGCATCTCAAGCGACGCCAGATTGGTCGGCCGCCCGCCTGGCGTGCGGGCGATCCGCCGATCCGGCGCCAACTGCGACTGCTGCATGTAGAAGGCGTAGAGACTGCCGCCGCCGGAGTTGCCGAGCAGGACGATGCGGCGGAAGCCCTGGGCGCGTAGGAAGGACAGCCCAGCGGCGACATCGAACAGAGCCGTCTCGTGCTCAAGCCGGCTGTCGTTGCCGACGGAGCGCGGCGACTGGGACCAGGCGGCGAAGCCGGCCTCCACGATGTCCGGGACAAGGTAATGGCAGGCCATGAATTCCCGCGGGTGCATGATGCACACGACCGTGTCGCTGCGCCCGCGGACATAGAGCGTGCCTCCCGTCGCCGCCCGGTCGGCCGTGCGCAGCGCCACGTTGCGCGTCAGCGTGCCGTCGGGAAGGTCGCGCGGGTTCCAATCGGTGTTGAGAAATCCCGCTGTCGCCGCCTGATCCGCTGACTGATGTGTGGCAGGCGTGGGGGTGCCCGAAACCGGCATGTCCATCGTCTCCCTTACGAAGGGCGGCGCGATCCGCCCGTATGTTGGTCTTGAGGCAGGCCGGCACGGCTATTCATCGGTGCTGCCCGCTCTGCATATTTGACATGGTGACGAATAATTGACGGTACCGTCAATAGGTGGAAATTCCTGTCAAGGCGCACTTTGCCGCACCTGTGTTGTGGTCATTGCCGTTCAGAGCAATGTTTTCAAAGCCTTCGATGTCCGTGGGAGTCAGAAGTCCCGTCCGGCAACGCTTCAAAAATTTGACGTTCACGTCAAAACCTCCCATCCTGCGGCGTGGAGAAGCCGGATAGGAGGACAGGGTGGGCAGAACATCGGCCAAAGCGGAAACCGGCCGGAAGGCTCTGCTGCGCCAGAGCGTGCTCGACGCGGCGGCAAAGCTGTTCGCCGAACGCGGCTTCGCGGGCACCAGCTTCCAGGACATCGCCGACGCGCTGAATGTCGGGCGCACCGCGCTCTACTACTACTTCAAAAGCAAGGAGGAGGTGCTGGCTTCGCTGGTGGAGGAGGTCACCGTCGTCAGCGACCGACAGTCTGCCATGCTTTCCGCCCGGACGGACGATGATCCCGTCGAGGTGCTGCGCTCCATGGTGAGCGGCCATGTAGAGCTTCTCCTCTCGCACGCCCTTCAGTTCCGGGTCGTCGACCGGACCGAGGTGGAACTGCCCCCTGATCTGCGGGCAGTGCACGAGCGCTCCAAAAGGGCCGTACTCGACCATTTCACGACGCAAATCGCACGAGGGATCCAGCAGGGCGTGTTCCGTCCGGTTGACGCCCGCGTCGCCGCTTTCGCGCTGATCGGCATGTGCAGCTGGACGACATGGTGGTTTCACGAAGGCGGGCGCAAGACGGCCAGGGAGGTCGCTGGGATTCTGGCGGATCTGGCGGTGCACGGCCTATTGCGGTCGGACGATCAGCGCAAGACGTCCGGTGATCCCGGCGATCTGTTTCGCCAGCTGCACGAGAATTTGGATTGCCTGGAAATCCTCTACAAGCGGCGGGAAGCGGGAGCGTGAGTGTCTGTTTGTAGGTGTCACGCGCCGACGGCCTGGGGAGTGAGCCGCTTGATGCGCCATGAGAGGATGGAGACGAAGGCAATTTGGATGAATGCGAGGAAGTATTCCTTCGTCCTCTCGACAATGGTGTTCAATCGACGGTAGCGGGATAGCCAGGCGAACGAGCGCTCCAACGACCCAGGCGATCTCGGACGAAATGAACACGCCATCGGGTTCTGTCAGCCTTCGCTCCAGCTTGTTCGTCGGCGCCGGGCTGACGTAGAGGATCACCTCTCCTTTGGAGGTGACCGATGCGTTGCCCACGCTGCTTTTCGACCGCGACGACCGAGCGTTCGGACCGGACGGCCCACGGCTACCGCCGCTTCCACTGTCAGGAGTGTGGGCGCGGTTTCAACGAGTGTACCGGCTCGGTGGTGAACCGCCTGCTACTGCCTTCCGATGTCGTCTTCCTGATCGTGCTGTGGCGGTTTCGGTTCAAGCTGAGCCTGCGCGATCTCGCCAAAATCCTGCTCCTGGGTGGCTTGGTCTTTTCCCACGAGGCGGTGCGCGATTGGGAGACCAAACTCGCGCCGTTGCTTACCGATGCCCCGCGCCAGCGACGCAGGGGCAAGATCGGTCGCAACTGGTACGTGGATGAAACGTATCTGAAGGTCAGCGGGCGATGGCAGTAACTGTACCGCGCCATCGACAGCGACGGTCACCTGGTTGATGTCTATCTTAGCGAAACCCGCAGCCAAGTGGCCGCCGAAGCGTTCTTCCGCTCGGCCATGGCGGTCAGTGGCATCACCCCGAGAGGGTCGCCACCGACAAGCACGCCAGCTACCCGCCGGCCCTGGAAGCGGTGTTTGGTGACGACGTCGAGCACCGCACGTCGAAATTCAGGAACAATCATCTGGAGCAGGACCACCGCGGAACCAAAGGCCGTACCCGGCCGACGCGCGGCTTCAAATCCTCCACAAGTGCACACAGCCCATGACGAGGTGCGCAACTTCCTACGCCCGGCAATCCAGCGCAACCAGCACGTCCCCGCGGCGCAGCGACGGGCGCTCCATGTCCAAAGGGTCGCCGCGCTGCGCGTTATGATCGGCTTCGCGCAGTTCATGGCGCCTCCCACCAGACCTTCGGCATCGTCGACTCAGGTATGGCGCGACACCTGACGGAACCTCCTTGAATTCCAGAGCGAACCTGTCCAAGCTCGGGGAACCATGAAACTGCCGCCCCGCCATATCCGTAACCTCCTGCGTGCAGGCCGCGTTCACGCAGGCTCGCTCGCCCCGGATCTGGTCGCCTGAGGCAAGGCTCCCGGACCGTCCGGGGCCAACATAATCTCCGAATCCAAGAAATCCGCTCGAACCGCATCCATGCGGCTGCGGGGTTATCATGTGCAACCGCTGCATGACCGATGAGGCGTCTACCGGGGGGCGCCGTCTGGCGATCGGCTGTGCATGCCGAGAAAAGCGAAGGAAGACCTTGATGCGTCCCGCAGACCAGTTTCCGCCCATCGTGCTGACCATCACCGACCATGACCGCCTCTCGGCCCTGGTCGAGGCCGTTTCCGAGAGGCTGCCCGAGGTCTACGAGTACCTCACCGTCGAACTGGAGCGCGCTGCGGTGGTCGATGCCAGCGAGCTGGCGATGACGGTGGTCACGATGGGCGCGCGCGTGGCATTCCGGGACGAGGTGACCAGACAGGAGCGGACTGTCACCCTGGTTTATCCGCGTGATGCCGACCTTGCAGCCTGTCGGGTGTCGGTGCTGACTCCTATTGGCGCGGCCCTCATCGGCGTTGCGGAAGGGCAGTCCATCACGTGGTACACGCGGGAGGGTGAGGCGAAGACCCTTACCGTTCTGGCCGTCGAGCGTCCCATTACGGACGGGGACGCCGTCGCCGCCTGATCCTCGGTCCGAGGGGTCGAGGCGTCGCCGCGGGTCCGGGAGACCTCCGGAACCCGTGAAACGAAAGTCATGCCGATGGCACTGGAGCTTGGCGTTGGGAGATGTTCTCTGACTGTCAGGTTGCGGAACGTTGTTGGGACATAAGCTGTTAGGCTATCTGGGAATACGGCGCGTGGTTCGAGCGACGCGCTATGACGTTGTGCGTCGGCGCGCCGAAGCTCGGCGCAGACCTGTCTGTCGACGCCATGATGAGCAAAGCCGACCCGGCGTTCGTCCCGCCGTCAACCCCGTGAGCCGCCGTCAGGCAGTGGCCCGCCAGGGCCAGGGTTGATGGCGGGTCGGCGACGGGTAACCTCTGCCATGGCAACGATGGCGGGTTTCTTCCCGGCCATGGAGAGCCGTCATGTACCAGATCCATCCCAACGCTCGCCCCGCCCCGGCCGTGTGCGTCGCCATCGCCTCGTCCACCGAGCCTTTGGGCGTTCTGGCCAAACGCTACGGCATGAGCACAGAAACCATCCGGAAATGGCGGAGGGGGCGTGCAGGATTGCCAAGCGATCCGGGCCTCGACCTTCTGAGCGGGCAGAACCTGGCCCGGAGGCTCCGTCCGATGAAAACCTTGTAGCGGAAGAAAGCGGTTTCCACGAGGGCGTGCCTTCCATAGCCGGTGGCCGCCTGCCAGTTCATTCGGCCCTTCTCGGCGATCTGCTGGATGTGGTGGTTGCGCTGAGTGGGAGTGGTGTCGGCCTTCTGGCCCGGCACCGCCGTG
Organism: Azospirillum lipoferum; assembly: GCF_024170005.1. GTDB lineage: Bacteria > Pseudomonadota > Alphaproteobacteria > Azospirillales > Azospirillaceae > Azospirillum > Azospirillum lipoferum. The sequence goes on along the minus strand of NZ_JALJXJ010000017.1, from coordinate 72,430 downwards.
ACGCGGGGCGGGACGATCACCGCGGCAGTGGGGTGCCGGTCGGAAATGGCACGGTAGACGGAATCCCCATCATACGCGCCGTCCGCCAGCATCGCATTGACCGGGCCGGGAATCTGGTCGACCAAGGGGGCCGACCTGGCAGGCGTCGCCGTCCTCGGTGGTGGTCAGCTCTTCAGCCAGGAGATCATCGCTGTCCGGATCGATGGCAATGTGTAGTTTTCGCCAACTCCGGCGTGGCTTTCCGCCGTGCTTTTCCAAGTGCCACTCGCCGGCTCCGACCATCTCCAGCCCCGAGCTGTCGATCACCTCGGTCATAGGGCCGATCGGCTTCACCAGCGCGGCCGCCAGCGACAGGCGGGCACTGCGTCGGGCCAGCGTCGTGTCATCGGGAATCGGCAACTCCATGCCGAGGATATGGACAATGGAGCGCAGCAGCCTCTCCGTCTGCCGCCATGGGCGCCCGAAGGCCAAGCGCAGCATGGCCCCGCTCTCTATGCGATGTCCGAGTAGGCTGCTGAACGGCCTCTCTGACCGGCGACGGCGGGTGCCCATGCCGCGAGAGCCTCGGGTGTCCCCCAGATCATCAGGTTTCCGCGTTGCCGAAGAGTCCGGTTGTATTCCCCTCAGTTCTCGACCTTGTAGTTGGCCTTCGGGATCCGGTGATGGTGCGGTCCATTGTGCTTATACGGCATGCGGGCACTCGGTGGCGGAGCCCACCTCTATACCGGCTGCGCCGACGTCCGCACCATGAACCGGATTTATGCGACAACGCCTCGGGAATCCCCATCTCGATTCAGACACAAACAGACGGACTCTGGCCCCAACTTGACGGTGCCATCGCCATAATCGGCATGACAGATTTTGTGGAGGCGGGCCGGCGCTTCGCTGGCTTTCCCCGCGCCAACCTTCGCCGGCACCGTCTGCCGTGCCGGCCTCACGCCACGTTCAGACGCGACACCCGCAGAAGCGCCATGAAGTCGGTGAAGGTGTCGCCCTGGATGGCGATATGTCCCTTGGTCAGGTCGCGCGCCCGCTCGGCCTCGCCGGCAAGGATCGCCTGCACGATGGCGTCATGCTCCTTCCATGATGCCCGCAGCCGGCCGGGGTGGCGGAGCTGGATCCGACGGTAGGCGGCCACCCGGTTGCGCAGGGAGCGGGTCATCTCCTCCAGGTGCCGGTTGTGGCTGCCGGCATAGATCGCCTCGTGGAACCGGCGGTTGGCCTCGTAATAGGCATCGGTGTCGCCGCTGTCGATCACCTCCTCGCACTGCCGGTGCAGGGCCAGCAGCGCGGCATGGTCGGCGGCCGACATCCGGCGGGCGCACAGCTCGGCGCACAGTGATTCGAGGTTGGCCATCACCTCGAACATCTCCACGATATCCTCCAGGCTCAGCGTCGCGACGACCGCCCCCTGGCGCGGCCGCATCTCCACCAACCCGGCCGAGGCGAGCTGGGCCAGTGCCTCGCGCACCGGGGTCCGCGAGACGTTGAACCGCTCCGCAAGGGTGCTTTCCTCCAGCCGCGAACCGGGGGGTAGGCGGCCCGACGCGATGTCCTCCTCGATCAGGACGCGGAGTTGGTCCGCACGGTTCTGTCTGCCGTCAGTCCGGTCGCTGCCGATGTCGCTCATTCCTGCTCCTGGCCCGCTCCCGGCCCGCTCTGGCATCGCACTTCCCTTGCCGGGGATTTTGCGGTGCGATCATAGACGATTTCCCGGCCGAGGCATACATCGTATCAAAAATGATTGGCGTACCGAACAAATATCGGTATACATGGAACACGAAATCGCATGCAAAAACGCTAAACCGCGATACAGGAGGAAACGATGTCCAGAAACCGGATCTCCTCTGCCTGACGGGAGACCGCCGATACGACCGGCCGCCGTCCACGCCCGCATCGCCGCATCATCTTCGGCGCACCCGTTCCCGACCGCCCGCAATCCGATGCCTGCGGCATTTCGGAAAAATGCGCCCACCGGAAAGGCAATTGTCCCATGTCCGTCACCCGTCGCGCCGTGGTCGGCGCCGCGCTCGCCGCTCCCGCCATCATCGCCACCTCCCGCCTCGGTTGGGCGGCGGACTCCAAGGTGCTGAAGATCTCGCACCAGTTCCCCGGCGGTACGCTGGAGGAGGGCGATTTCCGCGACCGCATCGTGCGCCGCTTCGCCGCCGAGGTGGAAAAGCGCACCGCCGGCACGCTGAAGTTCGAGATTTATCCGAACTCTTCGCTGATGAAGACGCTGGCCCAGTTCAGCGCGGTGCGCAAGGGCGCGCTCGACCTCTCGCTCTACCCGCTGCCCTATGCGGGCGGCGAAGTGCCGGAGACCAATCTGGGGTTGATGCCGTGCCTCGTCACCAGCTACGAGCAGGGCCGCAAGTGGCGCACCGCCCCGATCGGCGAGGAGATGAGCCGCATTCTCGACCAGAAGGGGGTCAAGCTGCTGACCTGGATCTGGCAGGCCGGCGGTACCGTGTCGCGCGCCGGGTCGGTGATGAACCCCGACGACGTCAAGGGCTTGAAGATCCGCGGCGGCAGCCGCGAGATGGACATGATGCTGAAGGCCGCCGGGGCCGCGGTCAGCACCATCCCGTCGAACGAGCTTTACGCCGGCATGCAGACCGGCGCGGTGGACGCCGCCATCACCTCCTCCACCAGCCTGATCTCCTTCAAGCTGGAGGAGCTGTCGAAGCATCTGACGGTGCCCCGCGCCCACAGCTATTGGTTCATGATGGAACCGCTGATGATGTCGAAGACCATCTTCGACGGGCTGACCCCCGACCAGCGCAAGGTGATCGAGGAAGTCGGGCTGGAGATGGAGGAGTTCGGCTACAAGGCCGCCCGCGAGGATGACGAGCGGATCGCCGCCATCTACGGCAAGGCCGGGGTCGCCACCGCCGACATGACCGCCGAGGCGGTCGGCCGCTGGACCGCGATCGCCCGCGACACCGCCTGGAAGGATTTCTCCGAACGCGTCAAGGACGGCGCCCGCCTGCTGAAGCTGGCGGAGCAGGTCTGATGTCGACGGCGGAACGCAATCTGATCCTGGGAACCGGGGCAGAGCCGGCCCTGCATTCCCCCGCGTTGCGGGCGGTCGGACGGCTGATGACCCTGATCAACCGTCTGGTGGTGATCGTCTGCGCCGTGGCGGTGGTTGCCGCCGGGCTGGTGCTGACGCACGAGGCGGTGGTGCGCTACGCGTTCCATCATCCCGCCGACTGGCAGGACGAGATGGCGGTGTTCCTGCTGGTCGGCGCGACCTTCATGTCGGCCGCCTGGGTGCAGGCCCGGCGCGGCCACGTCGCCATCGACGCGATTGCCGAACTGTTGCCGCCCGCGGTCGAAAAGGTGCGCCGCCTCGTCGCCGACATCGCCTCCTTCGGGTTTTGTGCCTTCTTTTCCTGGAAGTCCTGGACCCTGTTCCACGAGGCGTGGGAGGACGGCATGGTGACCCATTCCGCCTGGGCGCCGCCGCTGTGGATTCCCTATTCGTTGATGGCGGTCGGCATGTCGCTGCTCGCCGTCCAGCTTCTGCTGCAAGTTCTCGACCGGCTGTTGCCGGATGGGGAGGCACGGTGATGGGTGCTCTCGAACTCGGCCTGCTTTATGGGGCCGCCACCTTCGGCGTGCTGTTCGCCGGCATTCCGATCGCCTTCGCCCTGGGATTGGTGGCGACGCTGTTCATGATGGTGTTCATGCCGGCCGCCTCGCTCGACACCATCGCCCAGAACGTCTACGAGGAAATGGCGAGCATCACGCTGCTGACCATCCCGCTGTTCATCCTGAAGGGGGCGGCCATCGGCAAGTCGCGGGCGGGCGCCGATCTCTATTCGGCCCTGCATGCCTGGCTGCACAAGGTGCCGGGCGGTCTCGGCGTCGCCAACGTCTTCGCCTGCGGCCTGTTCGCCGCGATGGCAGGATCCAGCCCGGCGACCTGCTCGGCCATCGGCAGCGCCGGCATTCCCGAGATGCGGCGGCGCGGCTATTCCGGCGGCTTCGCGGCCGGCATCATCGCGGCCGGCGGCACGCTCGGCATCCTGCTGCCACCTTCGATCACCATGATCCTCTATGCGGTCGCCGCCGAGCAGTCGCTGGGCCGGCTGTTCCTTGCCGGGATCGGGCCGGGCGTGCTGCTGGTGGTGCTGTTCGCCGTCTACGCCGTGCTGCGTTTCCGCAAGGAGAAGGCGATGGCGCTGGCCGAGGGCCGGCACGACTCGCCGCTGCTGGCGGAGGAGCATTTCACCACGCGGGAGAAGCTGTCCTCCCTGCCGCGGGTGCTGCCCTTCGTCATTCTGCTGACCGGCGTCATGGTGGCGCTCTATGGCGGCTTCGCCACCCCGTCGGAGACCGCCGGGCTGGGGGCCGTGCTGGCCCTGGCCCTGGTGGCCTTGGTCTACGGGGCCTACAAGCTCGACAATCTCGGGCTGATGCTGACCTCGACGCTGCGGGAATCGACGATGCTGATGATGATCATCGGCATGTCGCTGCTCTACTCCTACGTCATGAGCTACCTGCACATCAGCCAGAGTGCCGCGCAGGCCATTGTCGCGATGAACCTGTCGCGCTGGGTGCTGCTGGCCGCCATCCTGCTGATGGTGGTGGTGCTCGGCTTCTTCCTGCCGCCGGTGTCGATCATCCTGATGACCGCGCCGATCATCCTGCCGCCGCTGCGCGCCGCCGGTTTCGACCTGATCTGGTTCGGCGTCATCATGATGGTGGTGATGGAGATGGGGCTGATCCATCCCCCGGTCGGCCTGAACATCTTCGTCATCAAGAACATCGCGCCAGACATTCCGCTGAAGGACGTGATCTGGGGCGTGATGCCCTTCGTCGGGCTGATGATCCTGTGCGTCGTGCTGTTGTGCTTCTTCCCCCAGATCGCGACGGCCCTGCCCACCTGGGTCTATGGCGGCTGACCGGCTGCGAAATCTTCCGGAATTCATTGAACAGGGGACCGATTCCATGTTCCTCCAGCATCGCGCCGCGCGCCGCGGCGGACTGCGCGCCCTGCTCGGCACCGCCGCCCTCTGGTCCGCTCTGGCGCTGGCCGCCGGCCCGACCCTGGCGCAGACCGCCGAGCCGTCCGAAAAGGCGACCTACCCGAGCCGGGTCGAACTGCACGCCATTCCCAGCCTGACGCTCAGCGACTCCCAGTTCCTCAAGGGCGAGGCCGACGCCGGCAAGCCCGTGACGGTGGCCGGGGAGTTCCGGGTGGCCCAGGGCGACGGCAAGCTGCCGGTCGCGGTGCTGATGCATGGCTCCGGCGGGGTGGGACCGAACGTCGAGATGTGGGCGCGCCTGCTCAACGCCAACGGCATTTCGACCTTCACCATCGACGGCTTCACCGGGCGCGGCATCGTCACCACCTCAGCCAATCAGGCGCAACTGGGCCGGCTGAACCTGATCGTCGACATCTATCATTCGCTGGAGGTTCTGGCCAAACATCCCCGCGTCGATCCCAAGCGGATCGTCCTGATCGGCTTCTCGCGCGGCGGGCAGGCCGCCTTCTATGCCTCGCTGGAGCGCTTCCACCAGCTTTGGAACCGTTCCGGCATCGACTTTGCCGGCTACATTCCCTTCTACGCCGACTGCTCGACCCGCTACATCGACGACACCAAATTGGTGAAGCGACCGATCCGGCTGGTTCATGGCGAGGCCGACGACTACAACCCGCTCCGCACCTGCGCCGCCCACGCCGAGCGGCTGAAGGCCGCCGGGGCGGACATCACGCTGACTACCTATCCCGGCGCGCATCACGGCTTCGACATCCCGATCATGGACGGTCCTGTGGTGTCCGCGGCGTCCCAGACGGTGCGCAACTGCCGGATCGAGGAGCGCGAACCGGGAGCGCTCGTCAATGCCGAGACCAATGCCCCCTTCAGCTACCAGGACGCCTGCGTCCAGAAGGGACCGAATGTCGGCGGCGATCCGGCGGGCCGCGCCGCGTCGCGCGTTGCGGTGCTCGACATGGTCAAGGCGATGATCGCCTCGCCGCCCTGAGATCGGACGGATCTTTTCATCCTCTCACCAGAAACCGCCGGCCTGCAAACAGCGCCAGCCCTTTGCCCGCAGGAACGGGATCGACCATGACCGGACATCGCTCTGCCAACTTCTACGATCTCGCCGCCGCCTGCTTCCCGGCCGACGCGGAGTCCACCTTCATCGAGCTGGAGTCGGGCTCCCGCTACAGCTATGGCGACCTGATCGCCATCAGCGGCCGTTATGCCCGCCTGCTGGCCGATCTCGGCGTGGTCAAGGGCGACCGGGTCGCGGTCCAGGTGGAGAAGTCGCCAGAAGCGGTCTTCCTCTATCTCGCCTGCCTGCGGGCGGGAGCCGCGTACCTGCCGCTGAATACCGCATACACCAGGGCGGAAATCGCCTATTTCCTCGGCGACGCCCAGCCGCGGATCTTCGTCTGCGACCCCGCCAAGGCCGACGCCCTGGCCGAGGTGGCGGCGGAGGCCGGCGTCGGCGCCGTGCTGACGCTGGGGGCGAAGGGGGAGGGTACCCTGGCGGAGCGGGCCGCCGGCCTCGACCCCGCCTTCGACACGGTGGCCTGCGGGCCGGACGATCTGGCGGCGATCCTCTACACCTCCGGCACCACCGGGCGGTCGAAGGGGGCGATGCTGACCCACCGCAACATCGGGTCCAACGCCGCCACGCTGCATCGGGTCTGGGGTTTCCGTCCCGACGACGTGCTGCTGCACGCGCTGCCGATCTTCCATACCCACGGGTTGTTCGTCGCGATCAACTGCACGCTGATGAACGGCTCGGCCATGCTGTTCCTGCCGAAGTTCGACGCCGACGCGGTGTTCCGCCTGCTGCCGCGGGCCAGCGTGATGATGGGGGTGCCGACCTTCTACACCCGGATGCTGGCCGACGAGCGGCTGACGCGGGACGCAACCGCCCACATGCGGCTGTTCGTCTCCGGCTCCGCTCCCCTGCTGGCCGACATTCATGAGGAATTCTCCGCCCGCACCGGCCATGCCATCCTCGAACGCTATGGCATGACCGAGACCTGCATGATCACCTCCAACCCGCTGGAGGGCGACCGCATCCCCGGCACGGTCGGTTTCCCCCTGCCGGAGGTCGCGGTGCGCGTCGCCGACGAGAAGAGCGGGCAGCCGGTGGCCCAGGGCGAGATCGGCGTGATCGAGGTCAAGGGTCCCAACGTGTTTTCCGGCTATTGGCGGATGCCGGAAAAGACGGCGCAGGAGTTCCGCGCCGACGGTTTCTTCATCACCGGTGACGTCGGCAGGATCGACGGGCGCGGCTATATCCACATCATCGGCCGTGCCAAGGATCTGGTGATCTCCGGCGGCTTCAACGTCTACCCCAAGGAGGTCGAGACGGTGATCGACGCCATCGGCGGGGTGGTGGAGTCCGCGGTGGTCGGGGTGCCGCATCCCGATTTCGGCGAGGCGGTGGTCGCCGTGGTCCTGCGCAAGCCGGGTCTGGCGGCGCCCGACGACGCGGCGGTGATCCGCATCTGCAAGGAACAGCTCGCCAACTTCAAGGTGCCCAAGGCGGTGGTCTTCACCGACGAGCTGCCGCGCAACACCATGGGCAAGGTACAGAAGAACCTGCTTCGCGAGGCCCACAAGGGGCTGTTCGACCGGCACGCGGCCTGACCGGGCCCGATGTGCTGACAGGCGGGAGAGGGCGATGATGGATGGGAAGTTCTTCGGCGACCTGCTGCAAACCATCGCCGACCGCGGACGGGCGCTGATCCGGCCGCAGAAGGGCGGCACCGGGCCGGCCCTCTCGCCACCCGACCTGATCGGGCTGTGTCAGGCGCTGCTCTCCGGCCGTGGCGAGGCGTCGGGCGTCGCCCTGGCGCAGGACGTGTTCGCCCGTTACCGCGCCCTGGGGCCGGAGGATCGGCGGCAGTTCCTGGCCACCCTGGCGGAGCGGTTCGGCCCCGACCGCAAGCGGCTTGAGAAGGCAATCGCCGATTATGCCGCCGATCCCAACGACCGCCGGGCCATCGAGTTGCACGTCGCCGCCGAGCCGCGCCGGCAGGAGCTGTTCCGCCGCCTGAATCTGGCCCCCGACGGTACCCATGCGCTGGTCCGCATGCGGGAGGAGGCGTTGCGCGACGCAGCGGCGATTCCCGGTTACGAGGCGGTGGATGCCGACTTCACCCACCTGTTCTCCTCCTGGTTCAACCGCGGCTTTCTGGTGCTGCGTCGGATTGACTGGTCCACCCCGGCGAACATCCTGCAAAAGATCATCCGCTACGAGGCGGTGCACGCCATCCACGATTGGGAGGATCTGCGCCGCCGGCTGGAGCCGCCCGACCGCCGCTGCTTCGCCTTCTTCCACCCCCAACTGGTCGACGAACCGCTGATCTTCGTCGAGGTGGCGCTGACCCGTAACATCGCGTCGTCGATCTCCGAAGTGCTGTCGGAGGAGCGCAGCCCGATCGAAGCCGATCAGGCGACCACGGCGATCTTTTATTCGATTTCCAACTGCCAGGAGGGGCTGCGCGGCATCTCCTTCGGCAACTTCCTGATCAAGCAGGTGGTGCTGGAGCTGAGCCGCGACCTGCCGGGGCTCAAGACCTTCGTCACGCTGTCGCCGGTGCCCGGCTTCGCCGGCTGGCTGGCGCGGGAGCGGACGAAGGAGGATGGGCTGCTGTCGGTCGAGGAGCGGGTGCGGCTGGCGATCCTCGACAATGCCGCCTGGCATGCCGACCCGGCGGTGGCGGAGGGGATGCGCCCCCTGGTGGAGTCCGTCGCTGCCCGCTATTTCCTCAAGGCCAAGGCGCCGAACCGCCGTCCGGTCGATCCGGTCGCCCGTTTCCACCTCGGCAACGGTGCGCGGCTGGAGCGGATCAACCCGATGGGGGATCTATCGCCCAAGGGGCTGAAGCAGGCGCACGGGCTGATGGTCAACTACCTCTACGACCTGCGTACCATCGAGCGGAACCACGAAAGCTATGCCGAACATGGCAAGGTCGCCGCCTCCGCCGCGGTGGAGAAGCTGCTGACCGCCGATCCGGCAGCCTCCTCCTCCGCTCCGGTCCCCGAGCGCGCCTGACGGTTCTGTCCAGCGTGTTGATCTTGCCCTGTTTCGGTGGGTCTTGCGCAGTTTGCGTGAATGGTCTGGGTTGCGGTGGCGAGCAGACCGGGTATTGCCCACCTGGAAGGAACATGCAGACGTTCTCTTTCCTTCACCGAGGCCAGTTCCTGCGGTATCATGGCGGTTCAGACGTTTGCTGCCGGTTTGGAGCAGGATGGCGCTGCAGTTCGGGCGGCACTCACATTGCCATGGAGCAGCGGACAGGCTGAGGGGCAGATCAACCGCCTCAAGCTACTCAAGCGTCAGATGTACGGCAGAGCCAGCCTGGATCTGCTCCGAAGACGAACCCTCCTGGCCGCCTGATCCACGCAAACTGCGCAAGAACCACCGAATCGGGGCAAGATCATTCCGAGCCTTGCCGAACCCGACAGACCTGCCGCGCCATCACATCCTCCAGCGCAATCCCCTCTCGAGGGATCAACAGGCGGCAGGGATTGTCGACATAGAGAAAAATGGCGTCGAGGCAGTCTCTCATCGGCAACTGTCTGAACGGATACCGATCGGGATGCTACGACGGAGCTTTATCGCCGGTTCGGTAAAGGCCAAATCCCGCCCACGCAACCAAATCAAGCCCGTCAGATCAAGCGCTCAGCTTCGATCCGGCGGGCTTTTTCATGTGCTATCGCCATGTTGTATGACAGTGCAGGAAAAAACGAGATTTCTTAAGGGTTGCAGCGTACTCGGTGCGCCGTTCCCGGTCACTCCCGGCAGTTCCGTGTCATACGCGGAACACATGAAACATCACGCATCTTTCCCGGAAAGTTCTGGCTGGCAGGCCGGTACCGCAACGCTTCCATGCACCAATATCCCAACAACCTCCATGTGATCGGCTTCTCGTTCCGCCAGTTCGGGAGCGAGCAGAAGATCCTCGACAGCCTCACTTCCAGTAGCGCCGGATACGGTGCGATTTGCTATGATACCCAGCCCGGATGCATCCCTGACGATGAAGGACGGGAGGTCGTTCCATGGAATCGTTCTTTCGTCGACTCTTCGAGTCGAGCCCACACCCCTATCTGGTTCTGCGGCCCGATGCCGCCTTCACCATCGAGGCGGTAAACGATCGTTATCTGTCTGCCACCGGCACCAGGAGGGAGCAGATTGTCGGCCGCGGGTTGTTCGACGTTTTTCCGGACGACCCCGCCGACCCGACGGCCACCGGCGTGGGCGATCTGCGGTTGTCCTTGCAGCGCGTGCTCGCCGACGGCGTCCAGGACATCATGGGCGTGCAGAAGTACGACATTCCCTGTCCCGATGGCGAAGGATTCGAGGAACGCTACTGGAGTCCCGTCAACACCCCGGTCAGGGGTGAGACGGGCGGCATCGATCACATCATCCACCATGTGGAGGACGTGACAGAGTTCATCCGGTCCGAGCGGCGCGCTTCGGTGGAAACCGCGCAGACGATCGAGCGTGTACAGGCGCAGGCTGATCGCATGCAGGCCGAGGTCCTCCGGCGGGCCAGCGAGGTCAAAGAGGCCAACCGGCAGTTGCTGGCGACCAGGGACGAACTGGCCCATCTGAATGAACGGCTGACCGAGTTGGACCGCGCCAAGACGCAGTTCTTTTCCAACATCAGCCACGAATTCCGCACCCCCCTGACCCTGATGCTGGGACCGCTCGAGGACGCCCTCGGCGACGGCGGACTGGCCGGCGCCCAGCGCAAGCGTGTCGAGGTTGCCCGCCGCAACGCCTTGCGCTTGTTGAAGCTGGTCAATTCCTTGCTCGATTTCGCTCGCGTCGAAGCAGGGCGCGCTCAGGCTTCTTTCGAACCTCTCGATCTCGCACTGGCGACCCGGGAGTTTGCCGGGCATTTCCAGTCGGCCTGCGACAGGGCAGGGCTGCGGCTCATGGTCGACTGCTCTTCCCTGCCGGAGGCGGTTTTCGTCGATCGCAACGCCTGGGAGACGATCGTCCTCAATCTGCTGTCCAATGCCTTCAAGTTCACGCGCGACGGCGAAATTGTCGTGCGGCTACGCGCGGCGGACGGCTCGGTGACATTGACGGTAAGCGACACCGGCAGCGGCATTCCGGCACACGAGTTGCCGCGCCTGTTCGAGCGCTTCCACCGGGTCGAAGGCACGCAGGGGCGCTCTTATGAAGGCACCGGCATCGGCCTGGCCCTGGTCCGGGAACTGGTCGGGCTGCATGGCGGCACCATCCGGGTGGACAGCATCCTGGGCGAAGGCAGCCGGTTCCATGTGACCCTTCCTTTGGGCCATGCCCATCTGCCGGCCGATCGTCTCCGGCTGTCGCCGCTTGCGCCGGCCGACCCGTCGCGTGCCGACGCCTTTGCCGCCGAAGTCGAACAATGGCTGTCGGATGGCGGGGATACGGACGGCAGTGATGCCGGCGCCGATGACGGTGTTAAAGGGGCGGCCGGCCATGGTGCCGTCTCCGGTCCGGCGAGGCCGGAGAGACCGCTCGTTCTTCTGGCGGACGATAACGCGGATATGCGGGGGTATGTACGACGAATCCTGACCGCCTCCGGTTATCAGGTCGTAGCGACCGGCGATGGCGAGGAGGCTCTGGCTGCTGCACGGAACCGTGTCCCGGATCTGGTGCTCAGCGACGTGATGATGCCGACGCTCGGCGGCTTCGGCCTGTTGCAGGCGTTGCGCGCCGATCCGCGCACCGGGAACGTCCCGGTGATCCTGCTGTCCGCCAGGGCGGGCGAGGAGGCCCGCGTGGAAGGATTGATGGCAGGTGCGGACGATTATCTGGTCAAGCCCTTCGGCGCCCGGGAACTGGTGGCGCGCGTCGGCGGCAGCCTGCAACTGGCGCGGATGCGGGAGGAGAAGGCGGCAGCCGAGCGCCGCATCGTCGAGAGGGCGCTCGACCTCAGCGAGGACCGCCTTCATCTGGCACTCGATAGTGCCGGGATGGGCATGTGGGACTGGGACATCGTCACCGGCGAACTGACGTGGTCGTCGATCTGCAAGGCGATCTTCGGCAAATCCGCCGACACGGCGATGTCCTACCCGGTCTTCCTCGACAGTCTGCATCCCGAGGACCGCGATGCGGTTGACGATCTGTGCCGTCGCTGTCTTGACCCCGCCGTCCGCGCTCCCTACGACACCCATTATCGCGTCGTGTGGCCGGACGGCAGCGTGCATTGGGTGCTGGCGCGCGGCAAGGTCTGGTTCGAGAGCGAGCGGCCCCTCCGTTTCACCGGCACGGCGGTCGACATGACGGAGCAGAAGGAGGCTGAACGCCATCTGCGCGTTCTGGTCGACGAACTGAGCCACCGGGTCAAGAACACGCTGGCGGTGATCCAGTCGCTCGCCGAGCAGACCTTCCGCGCAGGGAGCGACGTGACCGGGATCCGTCAGGCCTTGACGGGCCGTTTGCAGGCGCTGGCGGATGCCCACACGCTGCTCACGCTGTCGAACTGGGAGAGCGTCGATCTCGAAATCCTGGCCGGGCGGGTGGCCGGCCCGCTGGCGACGAAAGACGACGGGCGCTTCACCATGCTCGGGCCACCGGCCAGCCTGACCACCAAGGCGTCGCTGGCCTTCGCTCTGGTGCTGCATGAACTGTGCACCAACGCCGCCAAATACGGCGCCTGGAGCGTCGCCGGCGGCAATGTCGCGCTGGCGTGGCACATATCCGGCGACAATATTATCCTGGATTGGACGGAGAGCGTGCCAACCCTGGTGACACCGCCCGCCCGATTCGGATTTGGCACCCGACTGATCCGGCAGGCGGTGGAGTACGATCTCGACGGCGAGGTGGCGCGCGACTTCCGAACGGAGGGCCTGCGCTGCGTCGTGACCGTGCCGGCTTACCGGGCGCTGGTCTCCTCGGCCCGTCCCAGCAACTGAACAAGCGCCTGCCGCAGCCGTTCGGGTGGATAGGGCTTGTTGAGAACGGGGCGGTCGCGGAAGGCGGCGGGAAGCGCTGCCGGGTCGGAATAGGCGGTGGCGAACAGGAATGGGATGGAGGCGGCCGCCAGGGCTTCAGCCACGGGATCGACGCGCTCGTCGCCGAGGTTGACGTCCAGGAGGGCGCCTTGGAAGCTCTCTTCGCTGGCGAGCAACCTCAACGCCGTCCGCGTATTGGACGCCGGTCCGACGACGTCGTAGCCGAAGGCGATGAGCGTCTGCTCCAGAGCCATGGCCACCAGCCCCTCATCTTCCACCACCAGGATTCTTGCCGCCCGCTCAGTCATGATTCCATCTATCCGTGTTGTAGCCGCGATATAATACACCATTACGTCAGCTTCGCGCCTGGAATCGACAGAATCGAGATGATTGCCCCTGACCACAATTGAGGATGATTCTTACGTCACGGTCGCCACGGTGATCCCCTGGGAACGGCCTGCGGCCGTGGAGGGCAAGGCGTTCCTCCTTTCCCAGCCTGCCGCAAATCTGCTATGGCCGCGGAACCGGGCGGGAGCTAGGCCATGCCCGGTTGATGAGGAGTGGGCGTCATGTGGCCCCTTGACTGGATCCGCCGTTCTCTGCCGAGCACCCTGCGCGGCAAACTGTTCCTGGTTTCGCTTGCCGTGGTGGTCCTGCCGATTTCGCTGACCGGCTATCTGCTGGAACGGGAGGGGCGGCAGGCGCTGGTTCGGGAAAAGTCGGAAAAGCTCTTTGGCCTGACGCGCCTGCTGGATGTGCATCTCGGTTCCGGCTTCGATTCCTTGCTGGCCGATATGGGGGGTGAGGCCGGCGACCGTGGTTCCGCCATCCGCGCCCTTTCAGATCGGCTGACCCCCTTCACCGACATGATCGCCGGAGCGAACCCTGGTGTGGGAGTCGGCTATTACAGCAAAGCGCTCAACGCCATCATCACCTATGGGCCCAGCCGGGACTACAGTGCGACGGTCGGCACCACCATACCGCCCGAGCATCCGGGCTGGCATGTGCTGGAAAGCGGAAAGCAGGCTGTCGAAAGCGGCCGGCAGGTGCGCGGCTTCATCCTGAACGCGATGCTGCCCATCGTACGCGACGACAGCGTGATCGGCTATATCTGGGCCAATGAGCTTTCCGACGATGTGGAGCGGCAGGCGGCAGCCATGGACCGTGCGGTTCTGACGGTCAGCCTTGGGGGAATATTGCTCGGGCTTGCGCTGACACAGGTGCTTGCACGCGGGGTCGGCCGCGACATCAGACAGATCATCGACGGCTTGCTCCGCATGCGGAGCGACCTTGGCGACGCGATCCGACCTCCGCCGGGTGAGGTCGGTGCCATTGCGGTTGAGGTCAACGCCATGGCACGCGCCCTGCTGGATGCCAAATCCCTGACCGAAAATATCCTGCACAGCATTGCCGATGGCGTGATCGCCGTCGATTGGGCCGGGCACGTCACAGCACTCAATCCGGCTGCAGAGGCGATGATCGGGGTGACCGCAACCGAGGCGATCGGCAGACCCTACGAGTCTCTGTTCAAACCGGATGCCCGGTTCGCCAGCCCGTTGCTCGATACGCTGAAGACCGGACGGCCGCACGTCGGTATGACGTTGGATTTCCCGGGGGTCAGGCAGACTCTTCATCTCACCGTGTCGAGCAGTCTGCTGCGCGACAACCATGGCGAGGCCATCGGCGCGGTGGTGGTGCTGAAGGATTTGACCGAGCAGCAGCGGCTCCGCACCCAGATCATGCGAGCTGACCGGCTGGCGGCGCTGGGTGAACTGGTCGCCGGCCTCGCCCACGAGGTGCGCAACCCGCTGACCTCGATCCGTGGCTTCATGCAGTTCCTTGAAAGCTCCGACGATGTCGCCGAGTGGCAGCGCTATGCCCCGCTGATCGTACGGCAGGTCGACAGCCTGAACCGCCTCGTCACCGAACTGCTGGAGTTCGGCCGGCCCCGCCCGCCGGCCTTCCTGCGGGTGCAGTTGAACGATCTGATCCGCGAGGTGTCTTTGCTGGCAGGGCGCAAGTCGAACGCCCGCATCGCCCTGCATCCCGCCCCCGACCTGCCCCTGGTCGAAGCCGATGGCGAGGCGCTGAAGCAGGTCATGCTCAACCTGATCATCAACGCGGTCCAGGCGACCTCGGAAACCGGAAGCATCGCTATCGCTACCGCCATGGCGGCGGATGGCCGCGAGGCCGTTGTCACGGTGACCGACGATGGCGAAGGAATCACGCCGGAAAACCTCGACAAGGTGTTCGATCCCTTTTTTTCGACCAAACCGCAGGGGACCGGGCTTGGGCTGGCGATGGCGCACCGGATCGTCGATGCGCATCATGGAACCATCTCCATCGCCAGTGTGCCGGGCGCCGGCACCACGGTGACCTTGCGGATTCCCATCCTTCCCAACCGGGCGGTTGACGCATGACGACCCAGTTCCCAGCCATGCAGCAGACGATATCGGCCCCGGCCGTCCTGGTGGTGGATGACGACGAGGCGATCCGCGAGATGCTTGCGGCGGTGCTGACGCGCGACGGGCTGTCGGTGACGACCGCCGCTGACGGCGTGGAGGCGGTCGCCGTCTTCGCCGCACAGCGCCATGCCGTCGTGCTGATGGATGTCCGCATGCCGCGGATGACCGGGTTGCAGGCGCTGGCGGAGATCCGGAAGCTCGACCGCTCCACCGCGGTGATCCTGATGACCGCCTTCGCCGAGGTCGGCTCGGCGGTCCAGGCGATCAAGGATGGCGCCTTCGACTATGTCATCAAGCCGTTCGACATCGCGGAGATCCTGCTGCAGGTCGGGCGGGCGTTGCAGATGCGCCGGATGCGCGACGACATCGCAACGCTGCACCGCGAACTGTCCAGCAGCTATCACACCGGCCGCATCCTGACCGCCAGCCCGCGCATGGGCGAGCTTCTCCAGACCATCGCGAAGGTCGCCAAGAGCAACGCCACCGTGCTGGTGACCGGCGAGAGCGGCACCGGCAAGGAGTTGGTGGCGGCGGCCATCCACTACAACAGCCCGCGCAACGCCGGTCCCTTCGTCAAGGTCAACTGCGCCGCGGTGCCGGAAGGGTTGCTTGAAAGCGAGTTCTTCGGTCACGAGAAGGGCGCCTTTACGGGGGCGCAGGCGCGCCGCCGCGGCCGGTTCGAGCAGGCCGGGCACGGCACCCTGTTTCTTGACGAGATCGGCGACATTTCCCCCGGTTTGCAGGTGAAGCTGCTGCGCGTCCTTCAGGAGCGCGAGTTCGAGCGGGTCGGCGGCACGGAACTGGTGCGTACGGATGTGCGCGTCATCGTCGCCACCAACCGGAACCTGGAAGAGATGGTCCGGCAGGGACTGTTCCGGCAGGATCTCTATTTCCGGCTGAATGTCGTGACCCTCAGGACCGTGCCGCTGCGCGAGCGGCCGGAGGATGTCCGTTTGCTCGCCAGCCATTTCCTGCAACGCTTCGCTGCCGAGAACCGGATCGAGGTCAGCGGTATCGACGAACAGGCGATGGAACGCCTGCTGGCCTACCACTGGCCGGGCAACATCCGTGAACTGTCCAATGCGATGGAGCGCGCGGTGGTGATGAGCACCGGCGCGATGATCGTCGCGGAGGATTTGCCGGAGCAGATCGCCGGATTTGCTGAGGACGGCGTGCCGGGCGGCGGCAGCGATATCGTCCCGCCGGTTGCGGGCGGTGGTGGCCTGCGCGAACAGGTCAGCCGCTTCGAGGCGCGCGTGGTGGCCGAGGCGCTGGCCCGCAACGATGGCAACCGTATGCGGACGGCCCGGGAATTGGGGATCAGCCGCCGGTCGCTGCTCTACAAGCTGCAGGAATACGGCATCTCCTGAACCGAGAGTGCCGCAGGGTGTCGCTGCGCAAGATCTTGCGCAGCACGCACAAAGTTGCACACCGGCCGAGGGTGATCCGCCCGCTCCCGGCCGGTCGCGGCGGCCGGAACCCAAGGAAGATGCGGGATGTCCGGGCTTCTCACGCCGGAGCCGGTGGTTGGCACATCCATTGCTTTAATGTGGATATATCGGCCGGCTCCTTTGCTCCACTGCCATGGCGTGGACATCGCGGGGCCCCCGATCGCAGCGCTATGAAACCAAGAATGAGCGCGTGGTCCGCTTCTCAGGGTTCCCCCTCGGGATCCCATGGCGGGCTTCGCGCCCGCGGGGCTGCCGACGGAGATCGATCCGCGGCACCCCGACGTCCAAGGGAGACGTCGAATGAGTAAAGTGCGAAAGCTGGAAGAAGCCGTCGCCATGATTCCCGATGGCGCGGTCCTGATGATCGGGGGATTCATGGGTGTCGGAACGCCGCCCCACCTGATCGATGAACTGCTCCGCCAGGGCAAGCGCGACCTGACGGTCATCGCTAACGACACCGCCCGCCCCACCGTGGGGATCGGCCGGCTGGTCTCGGCGAAGGCGGTGCGCAAGGTGATCGCCAGCCATATCGGCACCAATTCCGAGACCCAGCGGCAGATGATCGCCGGCGAGACAACAGTCGAACTGGTGCCGCAGGGCACGCTGGCCGAGCGGGTGCGGGCCGGTGGCTTCGGCCTTGGCGGCGTGCTGACGCCCACCGGCGTCGGCACGGTGGTGGAGGACGGCAAGCAGCGCATCGAGCTGGACGGCACCGTCTATCTGCTGGAGCGGGCGCTGAAGGCCGATTTCGCCCTGATCGCCGCCAAGCGGGCCGATTACCTGGGGAATCTCGAATACGCGCTGACGGCGCGCAACTTCAACCCGCTGATGGCGATGGCCGCCGAAACGGTGATCGCCGAAGCCGAGGACATCGTGCCGGTGGGCGTCATTCCGCCCGACAGCGTCGTCACCCCGAATGTGCTGGTCGACTGCCTGGTCGCCAAGGAGCATCGCCATGGATGAGAAAACCCTGATCGCCAAGCGCGTCGCGCTGGAACTGCGGCCGGGCAACCTGGTGAATCTCGGCATCGGCCTGCCCACCATGGTGGCCGCCCATCTGCCGGCCGGCGTCAACGTCTTCTTCCAGTCGGAGAACGGCATCATCGGCATGGCCCCGGTCCCCGAACCGGGAGCGGAGAACGACGATCTGAGCGATGCCGGCGGCAGCCCGATCGGCGCCGTTCCGGGTGCCGCCTCTTTCGACAGCGCGATGTCCTTCGGGCTGATCCGCGGCGGGCATCTGGACGTGACCGTGCTGGGCGGCCTGCAGATCGACGAGGAGGGCCGGCTCGCCAACTGGATGGTGCCCGGCAAGATGGTGCCCGGCATGGGCGGTGCGATGGATCTGGTCTCCGGCGCCAAGCGGGTGATCGTCGCCATGCAGCACAGCGCCAAGGGCACGCCCAAGATCGTCAAACGCTGCGAACTGCCGCTGACCTCGGTGCGGCGCGTCGACCTGATCGTCACCGAGCTGGCGGTGATCGAGCCGACGGACAAGGGGCTGGTGCTGCGGGAGGTCGCGCCCGGCGTCACGGTGGCCGATGTGCTGGCCCAGACCGGCGCCGAGCTGATCGTCCCGTCCGCCGTTCCGACCATGCCGGTCGGTGCCTGACCGTCGCCATCCGGGCATCGGCCCATTTCGATCGTTGGGGTAAACCGCCGTCCCCGCGCCGCCCGGCCGTCCTGTCCGGCGGCGCGAACGGCCCCCCTCGTGCCGGAGAATCGCCATGAGCGTCACCACCGCACCCCCGCCGGCGCCGGACGCCAGCGCCCGCTTCAATCCGATCACGCCGATTTCCCGCGCCCTGACCTGGCTGGTCAGCCGCTATCTGCCCGACCCGCTGATCTTCGCCATCATCCTGACCGTTCTGACCTTCGGCTTCGCCTGGTGGCTGACGCCGAGCGGGCCGGTCGATCTGGTGCGCATGTGGGGCAACGGCTTCTGGAACCTGCTGGCCTTCTCGATGCAGATGGCGCTGGTGCTGGTCACCGGCCACGCGCTCGCCAGCTCCGAGCCGGTGCGCAACGTCATGGGCCGGGTGGCTTCCATCGCCAGGACGCCGGCCCAGGGCGTCATGCTGGTCTGCTTCGCCGCCGCGGTGACCAATGTCGTCAACTGGGGGTTCGGCCTCGTCGTCGGCGCCATGTTCGCCCGCGAGGTGGCCCGCCGCGTCCCGAAATCGGACTACCGGCTGCTGATCGCGTCGGCCTATATCGGCTTCATGACGTGGCACGGCGGCTTCTCCGCCTCGGTTCCGCTGGTCGCCGCGACCAAGGGCAACCCGATGGAGAAGACGGTCGGCCTGATCCCGATCGCCGACACCATCTTCACCACCTATAATGTCGGCATCACGCTGGCGCTGATCGTCGTCCTGCCGCTGGTCTGCCGGATGATGCACCCCAAGCCGCATGAGGTGGTGGCGGTCGATCCGGCCCTGCTGAAACCGGAGCCCTCGACCAAGCGCGTCCTCGGCCCCGACGCCAGCCCGGCGGAAAAGCTGGAGGAGAGCCGCGTCCTC
This sequence comes from Azospirillum lipoferum, assembly GCF_024170005.1. Classification (GTDB taxonomy): domain Bacteria; phylum Pseudomonadota; class Alphaproteobacteria; order Azospirillales; family Azospirillaceae; genus Azospirillum; species Azospirillum lipoferum. The sequence goes on along the minus strand of NZ_JALJXJ010000017.1, from coordinate 53,054 downwards.
GGCTTCGTCGTCGCCGCGCTCGGCATCGGCTACCTGTTCCTCCACTTCCAGGCCAAGGGCTTCGACCTCAACATCAACACGGTCAACCTGATCATGCTGGTGGCCGGCCTGATCCTGCACGGTACGCCGATGGCCTATGCCCGCGCGGTCGCCAACGCCGCCCGCGGCACCGCCGGCATCATGGTGCAGTTCCCCTTCTATGCCGGCATCCAGATCATGATGGAGCATTCCGGCCTGGGCGGGCTGATCACCAACCTGTTCGTCGACATCGCCAACAAGGAGACCTTCCCGGTCCTCGCCTTCCTGTCGTCGGGCCTGATCAACTTCGCCGTCCCGTCGGGCGGCGGGCACTGGGTGGTGCAGGGCCCCTTCATCATGCCGGCCGCCCAGCAGCTCGGCGTCGATCTCGGCAAGGCGGCGATGGCCATCGCCTACGGCGAGGAGTGGATGAACATGGCGCAGCCCTTCTGGGCGCTGCCGGCGCTCGCCATCGCCGGGCTGGGGGTGCGCGACATCATGGGCTATTGCGCGACGGCCCTGGTCATCACGCTGCCCATCTTCCTGATCGGCCTCTATTTTTGACCGTCACCGACCAATCGGCCGCCGCGCTCCCCGGACGGGCGCGGCAGCCCTCCATCCCGCAAGACACAATTATTCCGGAGGAGTCCTCCATGACCGAGATCGTCATCGCCAGCGCGGTCCGCACCGCCATCGGCAGCTTCAACGGCGCTCTGGCCTCCGTCCCTGCCCATGAACTCGGCGCCGCCGCGATCCGCGAGGCGCTGTCGCGCGCCCACACCGACGCCGCCGAGGTGACCGAGGTGATCCTGGGGCAGGTGCTGACCGCCGGCCAGGGCCAGAACCCCGCCCGCCAGGCGGCGGTGAAGGCCGGCATCCCGGTCGAGAAGACCGCTTTCGGCATCAATCAGGTCTGCGGCTCCGGCCTGCGCTCGGTGGCGCTGGGGTATCAGGCGATCCATTGCGGCGACGCCGAGGTGATGGTGGTCGGCGGCCAGGAGAATATGAGCCTGTCGCCCCACCTCATGTATCTGCGTAACGGCACTAAGATGGGCGCCGCCGAGATGCTCGACAGCATGATCAGGGACGGGCTGTGGGAGGCATTCCACGGCTACCACATGGGCACCACCGCCGAGAATGTTGCCCGCGCCTGGGAGTTGAGCCGCGAGCGGCAGGACCAGTTCGCGCTGGCCTCGCAGCAGAAGGCCGAGGCCGCGCAGAAGGCCGGCCGCTTCCAGGACGAGATCGTGCCGGTGACCATCAAGGGCCGCAAGGGAGACACCATCGTCGACAGCGACGAGTATCCCAAGCACGGCACCACGCTGGAGGCACTGGCCAAGCTGCGCCCGGCCTTCGCCAAGGACGGCACGGTGACCGCCGGCAATGCCTCCGGCCTCAATGACGGGGCCGCCGCGCTGGTGCTGATGACGGCGGAGAATGCCGCCCGGCGCGGCCTGACGCCGCTGGCGCGCATCGCCTCCTGGGCGACGGCCGGCGTCGATCCCAGCGTCATGGGCACCGGGCCGATCCCGGCCTCGAAGCTGGCTCTGCGGAAGGCCGGCTGGTCGGTGGACGATCTCGACCTGATCGAGGCGAACGAGGCTTTCGCGGCGCAGGCGCTGGCGGTCAATGCCGGGATGGGCTGGGACGAGGGCCGGGTGAACGTCAATGGCGGCGCCATCGCGCTCGGCCATCCCATCGGCGCCTCGGGTGCCCGCATCCTGGTCAGCCTGCTGCACGAGATGGGCCGGCGCGACGCCCGCAAGGGTCTCGCCACCCTCTGCATCGGTGGCGGCATGGGCGTCGCCCTCTGCGTCGAGCGCGGCTGATCCGTCGAGTGGCGGAGCCGCTACCGATGCCATCACGATGCCATCACATGGCGGCGGCTCCGCGACCATTTGTACCCTTTTGAAGGATGGTAGTATGGCAGAGATTGTCGAAGTGTCCGTCACGCTGCGCATCGCGGTCACCGACGCCCCGGACGGGCGGGCCCTTGCCCTGCGGGCGGCGGAACAGTTCAGCCATGTCAGCCACGCCCAGATCGCCGCGTTCAACGAGGTGAACCGGGTCCATTCCGCCGACCATGGCACCGTCGAAGCGGTCACCAGCATCGTCGCTGGGGCGAGCCGCGGCTCGTAACGTTGGTCCGGCTCCCTGGAACGGGCCGGGGGGAACGGGCCGGAAAGAGGGAAGACAGGATCATGCGTTTGTCGGAGCTGCCGTTGCGGTGGCGCATCGGATTTCTCGCCTCGCTGTCGATCATCGCCGCCGGACTGGTGGCGGCGGTCGGTGGCCATTTCGTCAACCGCGCGCTGGTCGAACAGCGGATGAACAGCGTCCGCTTCATCGCCGAGAGCGGTGGCAGCATCGCCGTCCGCTTCCACAAGCTGGCGCAGGATGGCGCGATGAGCGAGGAGGAGGCCAAGGAGCGCGCCAGGACGGCGATCGGCGCCATACGCTACGCCGACGGTGAGTATCTGTGGATCTGGACCTCGCAGATCGTCAACGTCATGCACGCCAACCCGGCGCTGATCGGCAAGAGCGGTGCGGAGATCCGCGACCGCAACGGCGTCTACGTCATCCGCGAAGCGGTGCGCGGCGCGCTGACACCGGTGCCGGAATTCGTGAGCTACGAGTGGCCGCGGCCCAACGATCCCAAGGGGCCGACCTATGAGAAGCTGGCCTACTCGGTCTATTTCAAGCCGTGGGACTGGGTGATCGGCACCGGTGTCTACACCGACGACCTGCGCTCCGCCTTCTTCGGCATGATGACCGTCTTCGGGCTGGTGGTCGCCGGGCTGTCGGCGCTGGCCCTGCTGCTGGGCTGGGCGGTCGCCCGCAGCGTGACGCGCCCGCTGTCGCGCGTGCATGGCGTCATGCTGCGCCTTGCGGACCATGATCTGGATGCCGAGGTGCCGGAACGCGGGCGGCGGGACGAGATCGGCGGCATGGCACGCACGCTCGAGGTCTTCAAAGAGAACCTGCTGCGCAACCGGCAGATGGAGCAGGAGCGTCGCGACGCAGCCGTCCAGGCAGCCGCGGAAAAACGGGCAGCGGTGTTCGATCTGGCGAACCGGTTCGAAAGCAGGGTCGGCCGCATCGTCGACCAGCTCGGCCGGTCGGCAAGCGGCTTCAAGGAAACGGCTTCGCATTTGTCCGGCGCAGTCCGGAAGGCCGAGCAGGAATGCACGTCGGTGGCGTCGGCCTCCGAGCAGGCGTCGGTCAATGTGCAGGCCGTCGCGTCGGCCGCCGAGGAGATGTCCACGGCGATCCGCGGTTTGTCGGGACGGGTGTCGCAAGCGGCTCAAAGGTCGAGGGCGACCGCCGAACGGGCGGAACAGGCACGCAGTCATTTGGACGCGCTGTCGACCGCCATCGAACAGGTGGACCAGGTCGTCGCATCGATCAATGTCGTGGCATCGCAGACCAACCTGCTGGCGCTGAATGCCACAATCGAAGCGGCGCGCGCGGGCGAGGCCGGCAAGGGTTTCGCCGTGGTTGCGAGCGAGGTCAAGAATCTGGCCAGCCAGACGCACGCGATGACCGAACAGATCGGGCAGCAGATCAGCACCGTGAAAGCTGCGTCCGACCGGACCGTCGAAGGAATGCGTGGCATCATCGATCAAGTCGAGCATATCGACCAGTCAGCCGCCGAGATGGCCGCCTCGGTCGAGCAGCAAAGTGCGGCAACCGGCGAAATCAGCCGCAACGCTCAGCAGGCAGCAGTCGGAACCAATGAGGTTTCACGCAGCGTGGTCGACATCCGGAAGGCCGAGCAGGAGAGTGGGGTTGCCGCCAGGCAGGTGATCCAGTCCGCCGACACTTTGGCGGCTGATGCTGCCTTGTTGAAGCATGAACTTGAGGCATTTCTGGCGGAGATCCGCGCTGCTTGACCCTGTTCAGTACGGAATGCGTATTCGGTGGCTCGCCGGTGGTTTCAACCACAATGTCGCAAATATCCAATCAGAAATGGAGCGGTCGTCCCAGCAGTCTGAGCGCAGCTTCATGAAAGACCTCGCCCAACGTCGGGTGGGCATGGATCGTTCCCGCCAAATCCTCCAGCTCCGCCCCCATTTCCAGAGCCAGTGCGAATTCCCCTGACAACTCGGAGACGTGGGCGCCCACCGCTTGGATGCCGATCACCCGCCGGTCTTCCCGACGCGCCACCAGCCGAACGAAGCCGCTCTCGCCGGCGTCCAGGGTCAGCGCACGGCCGTTCGCGGCAAAGGGAAACTGGTCGACGATCGCGTCGATCCCCTGTGCCGACGCCTCGGTCGGCGACAGGCCGACGCTGACGATCTCCGGCTCGGTGAAGCAGACCGCCGGGATCGCGGCCGGCGCGAAGCGGCGGCGGTGGCCGGCGATGATCTCCGCCACCATCTCGCCCTGCGCCGACGCCTTGTGCGCCAGCATCGGTTCGCCGACCAGATCGCCGATCGCCCAGACATTGCGCATCGAGGTGCGGCACTGGTCGTCCACCGCGACGAAGGCTCCCTGGCGATCGACCCCCATCGTCTCGAATCCCCAGCCCTCCAGCCGGGGACGCCGGCCCACGGTCGACAGCACGGCGTCGGCCGGCAGGCGGATCGTCCCACCGTCCGCCGTCTGTACGACCAGCGCATGCCCGTCCCCCGTGGCCTCCATCCCCAGCGCGCGAGCCCCGAGATGAACGGTCACCCCGGCCCGTTCCAACCAGCGCCGCACCGGATCGGTCAGAGCCGCGTCGTACAGTGGCAGGATGCGCGGCTGTGCCTCGACCACCGTCACCGCCGAACCCATCTTTGCAAAGGCGCTGCCCAGCTCCAGCCCGATATAGCCGCCGCCGACCACCGCAAGCCGGCGCGGCAGCCGGTCCAACGACAGCGCCTCGGTCGAGGACAGAACCGGCCCGCCGAAGGGAAGGGCCGGCAGCGGCACCGGCTCCGAGCCGGTGGCGAGGATCACATGCTCCGCCCTCACGGTCAGCGGGCCATCGCTGGTCTGGACGGTGCAGGTCTTGGCGTCGGAGAAGACCGCCCAGCCGCGCAGCGCCCGCACTTTCGCCTTGCGCAGCAGGGCCGCCACGCCGCCGCTGAGGCGGTCGACGATCCCGTCCTTCCAACGCACGGCGGCGGCGAGATCGAGGCGCGGCGGTGTGTCGAGCGCGATGCCGAAACGGCCATCGCCCAGCGACTGCCCCATCGCCTCGAAGCGGCCGGCGACATGGATCAGCGCCTTGGACGGAATGCAGCCGCGGATCAGGCAGGTGCCGCCCAGCCGGTCGGCCTCGACCAGCACGGTGTCGAGCCCCAACTGGCCGGCGCGGATGGCGGCGACATAGCCGCCCGGCCCGCCGCCAACCACGAGCACCTTGGCGGTGACGGTCTTTACGCTGGGTACGGTCATCGTGGTTGATCCATGAAAAGGGTGGCGGGCTGTTCCAGCGACGTCTTCACCCGCTGAACGAAGGAGGCGGCGTCCCAGCCATCGACGACCCGGTGGTCGAAGGAACAGGACAGGTTCATCATCGACCGCACGACGATGCTGCCCTTGCGCACCACCGGCCGCTCGACGATCCTGTTGACGCCGACGATGGCGACTTCCGGCCGGTTGATGATCGGCGTGGTGGCGAGGCCGCCCAGCGCGCCCAGGCTGGTGATGGTGATGGTGGAGCCGCTGAGCTGCTCCCGCCCGGCCTTCCCGTCGCGCGCGGCGGCGGCCAGTTTGCGGATCGCGTCGGCGGCCTGCCAGAGGTCGAGCGTCTCGGCATGGCGGACGACCGGCACCACCAGCCCGCCCGGCGTCTGCGTCGCGATGCCGGCATGTACCGCCTCGAACTGCTGGACGACATTCGCCGCGTCGTCGTAGCGGGCGTTGATCTGCGGGAACTCCGGCAGCGCCCGGACCAGGGCGCGGATCAGGAGGGGCAGCAGGGTCAGCTTCGGCCGCGCGGTACCACCCTCGGCGTTGAGGTGGAGACGCAATTCCTCCAGGGCGGTGACGTCGATTTCCTCGATGTAGGAGAAATGCGGGATGTGGCGCTTGGCCTCCTGCATGCTTTCGGCGATCCTGCGGCGCAGGCCGCGCACGGGCACCTCCGATACCCCGGTTCTGGCCAGGGAGGACGGCCGCTCGGCCAAGGCGACACCGTCGGCCTCACCCCCTCCGCCGGCAAGATGACGGTCGAGGTCGCGATGCAGGATCCGGCCGCCGGGGCCGGAGCCGGCGACGAACTGCAACGGGATGCCATGGTCCCAGGCACGGCGCCGCACCGCGGGTGAGGCCGTCGGCTTGACGCCGGGCGGCCGGCGGACCAGCAGGGCTGGCGTCGTGCCGTCCGGCCGGGCCGGTGCGACATCCGGCGCGGGGGCAGCGGCGGCAGGCGCTGCAGCGGTCGCTTCAGGCTGCGCCGCCACGGGGGCGTCGTTGAGCGTGTCGCCGGGGGTCTCGTCAGGGACCTGATCGCCGGCTCCCTCGACTTCCAGCACGACCAGTTCGGACCCGACCGCCAGCATCGCGCCGGGGGCGCCGTTGATCGACAGCACCGTGCCGGCCGTCGGCGACGGGATCTCCACCGTCGCCTTGTCCGTCATCACATCGACCAGGGTCTGGTCCTCGGCGACGCGATCGCCGGGCGCGACATGCCAAGCGACGATCTCGGCCTCGGCCGTGCCCTCGCCGACGTCGGGCAGCTTGAAGACATAGCGCGCCATGCTCACTCCTCCATCACGCGGCGCAACGCCTCGGCGATCCGGGCCGGGCCGGGGAAATACTCCCACTCGAAGGCGTGCGGGTAGGGCGTGTCCCAACCGGTGACCCGCTCGATCGGCGCCTCCAGATGGTGGAAGCAGTGTTCCTGCACCAGGGCGGACAGTTCGGCGCCGAAGCCGCCGGTCCGGGTGGCCTCATGCACGATGACGCAGCGGCCGGTCTTGCGCACCGATGCCTCGATCGCCTCGATGTCGACCGGCACCAGGGTGCGCAGGTCGAGGATCTCGGCATCGACCTGTGCGTCGCGGGCGGCGGCCAGCGCCACATGCACCATGGTGCCGTAGGCGAGGATGGTGACGGCGGTGCCGCTGCGCACCGTCGCCGCCTTGCCCAGCGGGATGGCGTAATGGCCGTCGGGCACCTCGCTGGCGGGATGCTTGGCCCAGGGCACCACCGGGCGGTCGTGGTAACCTTCGAAGGGGCCGTTGTAGAGACGCTTCGGCTCGAAGAACATCACGGGATCGTCGTCCTCGATGGCGCTGATCAGCAGCCCCTTGGCGTCGTACGGGGTTGAGGGGATCACCGTCTTCAGCCCGGCGACGTGGGTGAAGATGGCCTCCGGGCTCTGGCTGTGGGTCTGCCCGCCGAAGATGCCGCCGCCATAGGGCGCACGCACGGTGACCGGTGCCGTGAACTCGCCGCCGGACCGGTAGCGCAGCCGCGCCGCCTCGGAGATCAGCTGGTCGCAGGCCGGGTAGATGTAGTCGGCGAACTGCATCTCGGCGACCGGACGCAGGCCGTAGGCGGCCATGCCGACGGCGATCCCCATGATGCCGGCTTCGGTGATCGGGGTGTCGAAGACCCGGTCGCGCCCATGCTTGCGTTGCAGCCCGTCGGTGCAGCGGAACACGCCGCCGAAATAGCCGACATCCTCGCCCAGAACGACGACGTCGCCGCTCCGCGTCAGCATCACGTCCATCGCCGCGTTCAGCGCCTGGACCATGGTCATGGTCGCCATCGCTCAGACCCCCGCCTGCCGGCGCTGGCGTTCCAGATGCCAGGGCATGGTTTTGTAGACGTCCTCGAACATCGTGCGGGCCGACTGGAACGGCCCCTTGTCGAGGGTGCCGAGGGATTCGGCCTCCTTTCCGGCGACCTGGACCGCCTCCGCGACCTCCCGGGCCAGTTCCTCCTGCCTGGCCTCCGACCAGATGCCCAGCGCGATCAGGTGCTGGCGCAGCCGGTCGATCGGATCCCCCAGCGGCCAGTGGGCGCCGGCATTCTCCGGCCGGTATTTGGCGGGGTCGTCGCTGGTGGAATGGGCGGCGGCGCGGTAGGTGAACAACTCGATGAGGGTCGGGCCGAGATTGGCGCGCGCCCGTTCTGCCGCCCAGCGCGTCGCCGCGAAGACCGCCAGGAAGTCGTTGCCGTCCACGCGCAGGCTGGGGATGCCATAGCCGAGGCCCCGCGCCGCAAAGGTCGTGCGCTCCCCGCCGGCGATGCCGTGGAAGGAGGAGATGGCCCAGTGGTTGTTGACCAGATTGAGGATCACCGGGGCGCGGTAGACCGACGCGAAGGTCAGGGCGTGATGGAAGTCGCCCTCCGCGGTGGCGCCCTCGCCGATCCAGGCTGCAGCGATGCGGCTGTCGCCCTTGATCGCCGAGGCCATCGCCCAACCCACGGCCTGGCTGTATTGCGTCCCCAGATTGCCGGAGATCGAGAAGAAGCCGGCTTCCCTGCTGGAATAGAAGACCGGCATCTGCCGGCCCTTCAGCCGGTCGCCGGCATTGGAGAAGACCTGGCACATCATGTCGACCAGCGGCCAGTCGCGGGCGATCAGCAACCCCTGCTGCCGGTAGGTCGGAAACAGCATGTCGCTGCGGTCGACCGCCATTCCTTGCGCGACGGCGATCGCCTCCTCGCCGGTGCATTTCATGTAGAAGGAGGTCTTGCCCTGCCGCTGGGCACGCTGCATGCGCTCGTCATAGGCGCGCACCGTCATCATCGCCCGCAGCCCGCGCACCAGCGTGTCGGGGCCGAGCACCGGGTCCCAGGGACCGACGGCATGCCCCTGATCATCGAGCACGCGGACCAGATCATAGGCGAGGTCGGTCATGTCGGCCGCCGGACAGTCGGTGTCGGGACGGCGGGCGGTGCCGGCCGGCGGCACGGCAAGGGTGCTGAAATCGATCTCGCTGCCGGGCCGCTGCGGAGGCTCCGGCACATGCAGACTCAATGGTGCCCGAACAGGCACAGGGGCATCCATGGCATTCCTCCCAAAGGCGGGTGCTGGCATCGGACTTCCGTCCGAGAGGCGGCGGTGATGGAAAAGCGGGGCAGGAAGCGACCGCGACCGCAGCGGCGTGTCGGGGGGTATCGGGTCGTTGGTCCGATTATACCGTTGGCGCAGCGAATTTTCTTTGCGTTCTAATGCCCGCTATGCGGAAATTACGCATCATTCAATTCGTTGATCGCCGATCTGGAGAGGGATTTTATGCGGATCGAACTCGACGCCATCGACCGCCGCATTCTGGCCCTGCTGCAATCCGACGCCCAGCTGTCGAGTGCCGAGATCGCCGAGCGGGTGGGGTTGTCACAAGCGCCGTGCTGGCGCCGTATCAAGCGGATGGAGGAGAACGGCGTCATTCGCCTGCGCGCGACCCTGCTCGACCGGAAGAAACTCGGGCTGAACGTGCTGGTGTTCGCGCAGGTGAAGCTCGCCGCCCATGGCCGCGCGACCCTGCCCGAATTCGAGGAGACCGTGCGCCAGCTGCCGGAAGTGCTGGAATGCTACACGCTGATGGGGGCCACCGATTACATCATCAAGGTGGTCGCGCGGGACGTCGAAACCTATGAACACTTCTTCCGGGAGAAGCTGTCCCAGCTTCCGGCGGTGCGTGAAACCAATTCGGCCATCGCGCTGTCGGAGATCAAGCACACCACCGCCTTGCCCCTGTCCCTGCTGGAGGAACCCGATTGGCCGGCCCGGACGACGAAAACCCGCTGATCTCTGCGCAAGACCAGCGGGCTCGATCGTCAGAAGCCGGGGATCGTCCCCATCGCACAGGCCCGGCGCGCTTCAGCCTTCGCGCAGCTTGGTGCGGATGAGGATGATCAGCTGTTCGGCGTACCGGTGCTGCACATAACCACGAGCGGTGATGATGCCGACGGCCCGCCGGGAGTTGGGGTTGTCGAGCGGCACGACATGGAAATGATGGTCGACTTTCGGCCCGAGTGCGATGCTCGGCACGATCGAGACACCGAGCCCGGACGACGCCAGCGCCAGGGCCGTCTGGGCGCTCTCCACTTCGTACTGGACCTTGAGCTCGATGCCTTCCTTGCGCGTCAGGCGGTCGACGAGGCCGCGAACCGCTGTCTTGCGATTGAGCATGATCAGGGGAAACTGGGCCAGGGCCTCCAGCCCGATCTTCTTTTCTCCGTTGTAGAATTCATCGGGTATGCAGCTGACCAACGGATCATCGATGATCGATTCGAACTGGAACTCGTTGAGATTGGGGACTTCCGGTCCAATGTAGAATTCGACTTCCTGGTTCTGCAACAGGGCGAGTGCCGCCTGCGGCGGGGTTTCCTGCACCTCGACGACGCTGCGTGGATAGCGCAGCTTGAACGTCGACAGAATGTCGCCAAGGCGGCTCGCCGCCAGGGTCGGGGCGCAGGCGATCTGGATCTTTCCCTTGCGGCGGGCGGCAAGTTCCGTAAGCCTGTCGAGGCTGGCCTGCACGTCGCCCATTGCCCGCCCGATTTCCTCGAACAGGATTTGGCCTTCGCTGGTCAGGCTTACCCGCTGCGGCGTCCGTACGAACAGGCTGATGCCGATCTGCTCCTCAAGATCCTTGATCTGCATGCTGACCGCGGAGGGCGACCGGTTGCTTTCCTCCGCAGCCTTGCGAAAACTTCCGGACTCCGCGGCAAGAAGAAAGGTTTGCAGCAGTTTGAGGTTGATGCCTGACATGTCTACCGGAGCTTTACTTGCGATCAGCGGCGCTGATCTGCCTCTGCGGCCGGGAGACTATATCGCAACAGCGTGACAACATAGCCAACTCTCCCCAAAAGCCGCCTGCGAAAGCTCGCATAAGCCGCCGGAGAGGTCAAGTTGACCCGGATCACCGATGGAGGCCGAAGGTCAGGCAGCGGGCACGGGGTTGAACTGCCGGGGCGCCAGCCACCGGCGCGCCTCCAGGCGACCACGCCAGAACGCGGAGGGATGATCCGGGCACGTATGGGGTCAGTGGACGGCGGCAAACATGATTTTCTCTTCGGATGCCTCGGAGGCCATCATCTCTTCGACGACACGGCCGCGCTTCACCACGAGGACGCGGTCCGAAACCGCCATGATCTCCGGCAGATAGGAGGAAATCACCACGACGGCCATGCCGTCATCGGCAAGATCACTGATCAGCTGATGGATCTCGACGATGGCGCCGACGTCGACACCGCGCGTCGGCTCGTCGAAGATGATGAGCTTCGGTTTCTGGATCAGGGATTTGGCGATCACCACCTTCTGCTGGTTTCCTCCGGACAGCTCGATCATGCGTGCCTGATCGCTGATCTGTTTGAGCCGGAGCCGGGTACCCCAATGATCGACCAGCGCCTTTGCCTGGGCCGGTGAAACGATCGAAAGCGGGTTGTTGCCATTCGACAGGGCACCGATCTGGAGATTTTCTCCCCCGGTCATCGTTTCAAAGAAGCCATCGAGCTTGCGGTCCTCGGTGACATAGACGATCCCGTCGAGCATGGCCGGCCGCGGAACCCGGTAGCGCACTGACTTGCCGAAGAGCCGGATTTCACCGCCATGAAAGACATTGCGCTTCATCACGCCGGCGATCACCTTGGCCATCTCCGTTCGGCCGGCGCCGACCAGCCCGAACATCCCGGTGACCTGACCGGCGAACACCGAAAAGGAGGAGTTCCGGACCAGACCGGCGCAGGACAGGTTCTCCACGGACAGAACCTTTTCCCCGTAGCTGCGCGTTGCGCGCTTGGCCGATCCATGCAGCGTTTCGGACAGATTGCGGCCCACCATCGCCTGGACGATGGAGCCGCGGGTGAAATCCGCCGCCCTGCCGGTGGCGACGATCTGGCCGTCGCGCATCACCGTGATGCGGCTGGCCACCTGCAATGCCTCCTCCAGCGCATGCGTGATGAACACGATGGCCACCCCGGCCTTGACCAGCCGGTCCACGAGATTGAAGAAATGGCGCTTCTCCTCCGGGGTCAAGGTCGCCGTCGGTTCGTCGAAGATGATGACCCGCGCGCGGTGATGCACGGCGCGGGCGATCTCGACCATCTGCTTGTGGGCGGCACCCAGCGTGCTCACCTGTGCGGTCGGATCGACCTGGAATCCCATGCCTGCCAGGAACTGCCGTGCCTGGACGTTGAGGCCGCGCAGGCGATTGAACAGCTTCTCCTCACCCAGGTAGAGATTCTGCGCCACGGTCATGGCCGGCACCAGATTCGTTTCCTGGAACACCATGGCGATTCCCGCCTTCAAGGCCTCCGCCGGCGAGCTGAAATTCACCTCTTGCCCATTGAGGAGCAGCTTGCCCTCGCTGAGGGTATGGACCCCGGCCATCACCTTGGTCAGGGTGGACTTTCCGGCGCCGTTTTCTCCCAGCAGCGCATGGATCTCCCCTGGCTGGAGCGTGAAGTTGACGCCGCGGAAGGCCGCTATCCCGCCGAACGTCTTGGTCGCGTTTCGGAATTCGACGATATCGCCCATATCAGCATCGCCCATGTCAGCATCGCCCATGTCAGCCTCGCTGTCTGCCTGCCACATCGGGAAGCCTCAGAATTTTCGAGCCCCCCCGTGACGCAATGATCAGATCCTCGCCATGTTCGCAGGCAGCCAGGGTTCCATGCATCCTGCCGTCGGCACGGGAATGGAAGCTCCTCAGCGGCCGCATCTGCGGATCGCAGTTGACCACCAATCCGTAGGAACGCGTCACGGCATAGGGTTTCAGGACGCCCATCTGCTTGAGCTGGCTGCCCTGCATCGGCTCCCGGTAGGAGTTCCAGGAACTCAGCGAGGGCGCCATCCAGAAATCCTCGGGAATTTCCTCGAGCATGCGCCTGCGATAGCGGTCCTCGCGCAGGATGAACTCCACCAGTTGATTCCGTGTGGAGTAGAAGGTCAGCCAATATCCTGCATCCATGGCCGGGGAGATGCGCGCCGGATAGGCCGGCAGATGTTCGAGGACGTTTTCCACTTCTCCGCTGTTCAGATCGATCGACAGGATGCGGTGTCGCCAGGACTCGCTGACGAAAATGCGGTTGGATCCGGTTGTCGCCACGCCAGCCGGCCAGGCAAGGCCCGACTTCACCAGTTCGATCCGGCGCCGCGCCAGATCGATCTTCAGGACGCTGCCGGAACAGCCTTTCTGCATCAGGTCGCGGCGCCAGCCGGAGAAGCCCGTCGACGCCGAGCCATTGCTGGCAAGCAGCGTGTCGCTGTTCAGGAAGGTCAATGCGGTGACGCAGCCGAGATTGATGTTTCCCGTGGTCTTGAACGCCGCGCCATCGTAAGCGCCGCCGCGGATGACGATGCCTTCGCCATCGAGCGCCACCGCCGTCATGCCGCGTGCGGCGGCAAGCGCCGTGACGGGCTGATCGAAGCTGGCGAGTTCCTCCATGTCACCGTCCGCCCGGATTCGGAGGAGGCGCTTCCCACTCGAAACGAGAATGCCTTTGTGGGTGGACACCACGTTGTCCGCCGCGTCGAGCGCGGCGAGCGTCTCCGCCTCTTCGAGCCTCTGGTTGGGCAGCAGTGGCCCGTCGAAGGTCGGAACGGTAACCGCCCAGGCCCTGCGGCCGAAAAAGCGGTCGAGGAATTCTCCAAACGGGCTCATGCCGATTTGCCCCAGTAGGAATGGGAACTGAACCAGTTCTTATCCGCATTGGGCAGATCGAGTGTCCCCATGCGGTTGTTGAAGATTCCGCAGAGATAGAGAACGCCCTTGTGTTCGCGCATCGACGTGATCATTGGATGCTTCGCTCCGGTCTGGTCCCAGAAGCTTTCAAGGATTTCCCCCTTCTCGTTGAAACGCAGGACACAGCCGGTGTTGAGGTTGGGCATCAGCCACGCGTCCTCCGAGATGCGGCGCGCCATCCGCCGCCGGAAACCGGGCATCTCCAGCGAAAGATCGAGAGCCGGGGTCCGCATGCCCATCAGGGCCAGCCAGTAGGTGCCGTCGGACGCGCGGTTGATATTGTCCGGGTAGCCCGGCAGCCCCTCGATCACCCGTTCCAACCTGCCGGCCTTGGGACCGGCAAAGTAATAGCGGTTGATCCGGCACGCCCAGCTTTCGGCGAACAGAACCGATTGCCCGTCGAACGCGGTACAGACGCCATTGGGAAAGACGAGATTGGAAATCAGCGTCCGGGTAACTCCGCTCGACGGGTCATAGGTGATGATCCGGCCATTGCCACGGCTCTCGAGCGCATCCGCGTACCAGTCGTGCATCTCGAAACGTACGGTGGCTTCCGAAAACACGATCCGTCCGTCGGGAAGGATATCGCAGTCATCAGCGAGCTTCATCGGACTGTCGTCGACGACCGAGGTCAGGCTGCGGTTCGTCTCGGCGGTCAGGAGCTTCGCCTCGCCGGCCGGCGATACCTGATAGAGGCCCATGCCGGCGACGCAGACGATGAGGTTTCCTTGCCGGTCGAACGCCATGCCGAGCGGGGCACCGCCGATATGGGCAAAGACTTCCCAGCGTGTGTAATCGGGTGGGTAGAAGCGCAGGATTTCGCCTTGCCTGCTTCCGGTGTAGAGCCGGTCCTCGCCGTCGAAGATCACGTCTTCGGCGCCGTCAAGGACCCCCAGACCGATGACGCCGACGTCTTTCAGCCTGTCATTCACCGCCATCGGCATCCCGGGTTCGGTCGAGACGGGCTCCGGCATCTTCACCAGGGTCGGAGAGATGTAGACGCTGCGCAGGATCTTGTGCCGGTTCTTCGTCCAGCGGACGTCGAGAAAGACCGAGGCGAGCAGGACGAAGCCGAGCGTCAGGTCGTTGACAGGCCCCGGCACCGCGAGGGTCAGAAGGCCGTTGGACAGCACCAGCACGAAGACGACGCCCATGAGCGCCTTGGCGACCGAGCCCCGTCCGCCGCCAAGTGAAATGCCTCCCAGCACCGTGGCGGTCAGCGCCTGCAGTTCCAGGCCCGAACCGACGTCCGACGCGGCGCTGCCGATGCGGGCGCAAAAAAGGAAAGCCGCGAGCGCCACAAGCACCGAGCAAACCACATAGGCGCTGAATACGGTGAGCCGGACATTGATTCCGGCATTATAGGCCGACCGCCGCGCCCCGCCGACGGCGAACAGTCGCCAGCCGTAGCGGCCTCGCGACAGGATGATGTGCAGGATGACCGCCGTCACCAAGAAGAACACGAAGGACGCCGGAATTCCGGCAATCTGCCCGAGGCCGAGATAGTCGTAAACCGGGGAATCCGGAGAGCTCGTCACCAGCGCCGTGGATACCTTGGGGAACAGGATCTCGAACGCCGAACGGAAGATGATCAAGGTGACCAGCGTCGTCAGGAAGGCCCGCATCCGCAGGATGCCGATCATCACGGCATTGATGAAACCGCAGGCGGCCCCCACGGCGAGCGTCGCCGCCAGTCCGGTGCCGAAGCTCCACTGTCCGACATTCATTCCATAGAGCGTGGCCAGCACCGCCAGCGCGAAGGTCGAACCGATCGAGAGGTCGATGCCTCCCGACACGATGACAATGGTGAGCCCCAGGACGACGAGCCCCAGTTCGGCAACCTGGCCGCTGAGATTGGTCAATGTCGCCAGACCGAAAAAACCGGGCACGATCGATCCGAAGATTGCAAAAAGAAGCACCAGCGCCGTGAAGGGAATGACGCTGTCGATCCATTTCTTGGACAGCAGCTCTCCCACCACATGATCCGGGAGGAAGCGGTAACGCCAGCGCACAAGGCTTTCGGCCATGCTCATCGGTCGATTCCATTATTTAAGTTCGTCGATTTTCCAGCAGTTCCTGCCCGTCGCATTGTTCTTGTCGACGCGGGTGACCGGGCCGAAGAAGATCGTCTTCTCGCTGCCGGCCTTGTGATCGGGGTGTTGCAGAAGTTCGGAGATCTGCTGCGCGGCGATTTCCCCCTGAACCGGCGCATTGAAATTAAAGATGACGTCCAGCAGGCCGTTCTTGATGCTCTGGCACCCGGTGTCGCTGCCCGCACCGTTGGTGACGATCGTCACCTGATCCTGCTTGCCGGCGGCCGCGACCGCGGCACCCGCGCCGACTTCGGCATTGTCCCAGATGCCCATGATGCCGCAGAGATCGGGGTGCTGCTGAAGCACGGTCTCGGTGATCTGGCGCGCCTTCTCGCTCGAATAATCGGCCGGCTGGTCCGAGACGAGCTGAAGCTGCGGGTATTGCTTCAGAACCGCGTCGATGCCGGTGCGCATGTAGATGTTGGCCGCACCGGTCTGGACGCCTGCCAGCCACACCACCTTGTGGGACGGCGCATTCGGTGCGGTGCAGGTTTTGGCAAGCTCGCCCATCTCCAGCTTGCCCATCTCGATCCAGTCATTCCCGACATAGCTGTCGGTCTGGGTTGCCGACTGCATGTTGACCTGCAGCACCTTGATGCCGGCCTGCTGGGCCTGCTTGAGCAGCCGCGCATAGGTCTGCACGTCCGGGTTCTGCACGATGATGAGATCCGGCTTCTCGGCGATGGCACCCTGCATCGCCCGGATGCCGGCATTGGTATCGCCGTTCGGATCGCGAACCTCGAGAGAGAAGCCGTATCGGGCAGCATGGCGTTGCCAGACCGCCACCCAGGCCTGATTCAGATCGAAGCCCTGCGAAATCGGAATGAAGATGACTTTCTTGCCCTTGACCGCATCAAGGTAGGCTTGCCGGCCGACCTGATCGGTTTCCTGTGCCGTCGCGGTGGAAGCGGCGCCGCAGAGTGCCGCGACAGCGATGCCGGCGGCCAGAATAGTCCTGAGAATTGCCATGGTTTCCTCCCTGTTCGTCCGTCTGAGGACTTATGAAAGCGGCTCTTGATAGCGGCCTGTCAGGTGCAAGGACGTCGGCAGTCTGTGCCGCCGGTATCAGATGTCCCCGGTTTGAGACGTCTGCTCGTCGCGCGGATTGATGATCGCGTCGATGGCCAGAGCCGTCAGGAGAATGACGCTCTTGATGAGATTCTGATTGGTGTAGCTGACGTTCAGGATCGTCATGCCGTTGGTGAGGATGCCGACGAGAATGGTGCCGACGATGACGTTGCGCACGCCGCCTTGGCCGCCGGACAGGCCGATGCCGCCGAGGACCACCACCAGGAGCACGTCGTAGATCAGGCTGGAATTGTAGATCCGCGTGTTAATTCCGGTGACGAGGCCGGTCATGATGAGGCCGGCGATGAAGGCGATCAAGGCGCTGATGATATATTGCGTCACGATGATCGGCCGTGTCGGCAGTCCCATGTTCCGGGCTGCGTTCGGATTGTCTCCGGTCGCATAGACCAGCCGGCCGAAGCGCGTCTTCCTAAGAAACAGCCCCATGGTCACCGACACGATGCCGAAGATGAGCACCGAGGCCGGGATCCCGAACAGCGTTCCCGAGCCGACCCATTTCAACCAGCCGACATTGTTGGGCGCGTAGAGGACGTCCGAGGGAAAGATGATCCGGCCGGTTCCGTAAATGGAGGACGCAATGGCCAGTGTCGCGAAGATTGGCGGAATTTCGGCGAAAGCGATCATGACTCCGGTGAAAAGACCGATCAGAGCGACCAGCACGGCGCCGATGAGCACCGCGACGGTGAAATCGATCCCCAGGGAAGAAACCCAGATGCTGAAGGCGACGCCGACGACCATGACGGCGACCATGGTCAGATCGATGCCCCGGCCAACCACCACCAGTCCCATGCCCACGGCCAGAGTGCCGAGAATGGATACATTCTTCAGAAGTGCAATGATGTTGCCTTCGGAGAGGAATTTGTCGAGGACGATGGAGAATATTGAAAAAAGAACGACTGAAATGCCGATGACAACCTTTTCCTGGCTTATCTTGATCGGTTTGCGTGGCATGCCGCCTCTGATCGCACCGGCCCTCTGATTGGCGCTTGTCATGGATACCTCCCTTGAGGATACCTGTTTTGACTGCCAGCCGGTGTGCAATGACTGTCCACCCGATGGCAGATTATTTTTTGGTACCCGGTCGAAGCCGAACCTCTTCCGTCCGATCCTCCCTATTGGACGTCAGACGAACAATTGCGTTTTTCTGAAGCCTCGTTCAGTTCCGCGGGGTCTCCCCCCTGTCGGAGTGCCTGCGTGAACCGGTCAGTCTGAGGACGGAGTCAATTTTTCTGCACGAGGGTTCAGGAATCTACGGTCGTCACCGGCACAATGTTTTTGCTACGGATAATCAGCATCCTCCGCACAGCGTTGGTGAACGCAGGGTGCCGGGCCGGGAGAGAAACCATGCAGGGGCGGCGACAGATCGCCCCGGGAGAAAAGGCTAGATGGAATCGAACGAGTTCCGCCACAGGCTTGATGGTCGGCACCGTCGCATGTTCGTGGGCGGCGCCTGGGTCGACGCCCAATCCGGCGAGACCTTGGAGACCCGCAACCCGGCGACCGGGAAATTGCTGGCCACGGTCCCGCGTGGCAACAGACAGGATATCGACATCGCCGTAGCCGCGGCGCGGGAAGCCTTCGAAGGACCGTGGTCGCGCTTCAAGCCCTATGAACGGCAGACGCTCCTGCTGAGGATCGCCGATCTCTTCGAGCGGCATTGGGAGGAAATCTGCCAGTCCGATACCGCCGACATGGGCATGCCGATCCTGCGGACCCGCGCGAACAAGGGCCGGGTGGTCGGCATGCTGCGTTACTACGCCGGCATGGCCACCGCCCTGCACGGCGCGACGATCGAGAACTCCCTGCCGGGCGACCTGATGTCGTTCACGCGGCGGGAAGCGGTCGGCGTGGTCGGTGCCATTATCCCCTGGAACGCGCCGACTGCCGCGTCGATCTGGAAGATCGGCCCGGCGCTTGCCACCGGCTGCACGGTCGTGCTGAAGCCGTCCGAGGAAGCGCCGCTGACGCCGCTGCTGATCGCCGACATCATGAACGAGGCCGGCGTGCCTCCGGGCGTGGTCAATGTCGTCACCGGGCTCGGCGGGGAAGCCGGGGCCGCCCTCGCCGAACATATGGGCGTGGACAAGATCGTGTTTACCGGCTCGACCGCGACGGGGCAGAGCATCGTTCGGGCATCCGCCAACAATCTGAAACGGGTCTCGCTTGAACTCGGCGGCAAGTCGCCGGTGATCGTGTGCGCGGACGCGGATCTGGAAAAGGCGGTTCCCGTCGCGGCCATGGCGGTGTTCGCCAATTCCGGCCAGATCTGCATTGCCGGCTCGCGCTTGTTCCTGGAACGGTCGATCCAGGAGGAATTCACCCACCGATTGGCCGAGTATGCGTCGCGGCTGCGTGTCGGCGACGGCGCCGATCCCACCACGGAAATCGGACCGCTGATCTCGGGTCGGCAACTGGAGCGGGTGAGCGGCTTCCTGAACAGTGGGCGCGATCAGGGCGCCCGGCTGGTTGCCGGCGGTCATCGGCTGAGCGAGGGAGCTTTCGCGAACGGGCATTTCATCGCGCCGACGGTGTTCACCGACGTTACCGACACCATGACGATCGCCCGGGAGGAGATCTTCGGGCCGGTCATCTCGACCCTTCCCTTCGACACGCTCGAGGAAGCGGTCACGCGGGCCAACGCCACCCCTTACGGGCTTGCGGCCGGCGTGTTCACGCGCGATGTCGGCAAAGCCCACCGCCTGGCGCGGCAATTGCGCGCCGGGTCGGTCTGGGTCAACACCTACCACGCGCTCGACCCGGCGGTTCCGTTCGGCGGCTACAAGATGAGCGGCTATGGCCGGGAGGGCGGGGCCGAGCATCTGGACTCCTATCTCAACACCAAGGCGGTCTGGCTCAACATCGCGTGACGGAGCCTCGCGGGCTCCATCTCTGTCCCAATCTCTGCCCCATAAGGAGAATCGCATGCGTTTAGAGGGCAAGGTGGCGATCGTCACCGGCGGCGGATCCGGATTCGGTGAAGGAATCGTCCGGAAATTCGTCGAGGAGGGAGCCAGGGTCGTCATCGCCGACCGCGACGGCGGGGCGGCCGAACGCGTCGCCGCCGCAATCGGATCGGCCGCGGTCCCGGTCGTTGCCGACGTCAGCGGCCGTCAGGGCTTCGATGCCGCGCTGGCTCAGGCGCTGGAGGCCTTCGGCGGGCTGCACATCCTCGTGAACAATGCCGGGATGGGGCACCCTCCGCAGCCGCTGGAAGCCCTGGAGGAGGACGTCTTCGACCGGATCGCGGCGGTCAACATGAAGTCCATCTATCACGGCGCCCGCGCGGTCGTTCCCCTGTTCAAGCAGCAGAAGAGCGGCGCCATCGTCAACATCGCGTCCACGGGCGGCGTCAGCCCGCGCCCGAATCTCACCTGGTACAACGCGTCCAAGGGATGGGTGATCACCGCCACGCGCGCGATGGCGGTGGAACTGGCACCTTTCGGAATTCGCGTGAACGCCGTCAACCCGGTGGCCGGCGACACGCCGTTGCTGAAAACCTTCATGGGCAAGGATACCGCCGAAATCCGGGCGAAGTTCGTCTCCACCATCCCGATCGGCCGGCTGTCGACCCCGGCGGATATCGCCAATGCAACGGCATTCCTAGCCTCCGACGAGGCAAGCATGGTCACGGGCATCGCGATGGAAGTCGACGGCGGGCGATGCATCTAGGCCGGATCGGGCAGGATCGGACCCGATCAAACGCAGGAATTCTCATTTCCCAGCCCTGCATCTGCCCGGCCTGAAGGATTCGCAGGCCGTCACGGATAACCTCTCTCGAGCCGGAGGACCCTCAATTGAAGGAAATATACGACATCGCCGTGGTGCCGGGTGACGGCATCGGGCCGGAAGTGTCAAAGGCGGCGGTGCGGGTGTTGACCGAAGCGCTGGGATCCACGGCTGTTCTCCGCTTTGCCGAATATCCTGCCGGGGCCGAACTGTTCCAGCGGACCGGGGACTCGTTTCCGGCGGCCACATTCGAGGCATGCCGGAGCGCCGATGCCATCCTGCACGGCGCTGCCGGACTTCCCGGCGTGGTCCACCCGGACGGCACGGAAGCCGGGCTCGACTTCACGCTCGGGCTGCGGTCCAAGCTCGATCTCTATGCGAATGTCCGGCCGATCAAGCTGTGGCCGGGTGTGACGTCCCCCCTTCGGGGACGCGAGGTCGGCGACATCGATTACGTCATCGTCCGGGAAAACAGCGAAGGGCTGTACGCCGCACGCGGCAGCGGTGTGTTCCTGCGTGGTGAAGTCGCGATGGATCCGCTGGTCCAGACGCGCAAGGGCATCGAGCGCATTGTGCGTTTCGCTTTCGAGCTTGCCCGGACGCGCGGCGGCGCACCGGCGGACGGCCGCCGCCGGGTGACCTGTTGCGACAAGGCGAATGTGCTGCGCAGCTACGCCCTGTTCCGTGAGATCTTCAGCGAAGTGGCCCGGGGCTATCCCGACGTCGAGGCCGAATATGCGCTCGTCGACGCCATGACCCTTCATCTCGTGCGGCAGCCGTCGCACTACGATGTGATCGTGACGGAGAACATGTTCGGCGACATCATTTCGGACCTCGGCGCGGCGACGGTGGGGGGCATGGGCATGGCTCCGTCCGCCGAGCTGGGGGATGGCAACGGCTTCTTCCAGGCATCGCACGGTTCGGCGCCGGATATCTCCGGGAAAGGCATCGCCAATCCCTACGGAACGGTACTCGCGGGCGCGATGATGCTCGATTGGCTGGGGCGGCGTCACGGGGATCGGCGGCTGCTCGACGCAGCCCGCCGGATCGAGTTGGCCGTTCACGATGCGCTGGCTCAACGCAACGCCCTCAGCGGCGACATCGGGGGCACGATGGGGTCGGCGGACATTACCGGCATCCTGTGCGCCAATCTCGCACCCGCAGCCTCGGCTGCCTGAGTTTGGCCTTTCTGCCATGCCCCACACGGCCCAAAGCGTCCGTGCTCCAAAACGAACAGTGATTTTGGAGAAAACTTAAAAACATCAAAACGGGAGGAGCCGAAATGGCCCATATGCAGGAGCAGCTCGGCGCGGCTGACGCCGGTGCGACCGTTCAATCCGAGAGATCTCTCGAAAGAACGGTGATGCGCAAGGTGAACAGCCGTCTGGTCCTGATTCTGTTCATAACCTACATCTTCAACTATCTGGACCGGACGAATATCGGACTTGCCAAGCTGCAGATGCAGCCTGATCTGAATCTCAGCGAGGCTGCATTCGGCCTTGGCGCCGGTCTCTTCTTCATCGGCTACGTCCTGTTCGAAGTGCCGAGCAACCTCATTCTCTACCGGGTGGGGGCCCGGATATGGATCGCCCGCATCGCGGCGACCTGGGGTCTGGCCGCCATCGCCACGGCATTCGCGCAAGGGGAATGGAGCTTCTACGCCCTCCGCTTTCTGTTGGGCGTTGCCGAAGCGGGTCTGGTGCCGGGCGTCCTTCTCTACATCACGCAATGGATTCCAACGTCGCACCGTGCCGGTGTGATCGGCCTCTTCTACCTTGCCGTTCCGGTCTCGACCCTGATTGGCGCGCCATTCTCAGGTTGGCTGATGGGGTTCAGTCCGTTTGGGCTGTCCGGATGGCAGTTCATGCTCATCATCGAGGGCATTCCGTCCATTCTGATCGCCTGGTTCATCTTCCGCTACCTGACCAACACCCCCGAGGAAGCGACCTGGCTAAACGCGGAAGAGCGTGGATGGCTGGTCCGAAGGCTCGCGCAGGATCGTGCAGCGGAGGGCGAGGCTTCACATAAACTCGGTTCTACCTTGAGCGCGGCAACGGACATTCGGGTACTCGGCTTTGCGGCGATCTTCTTCAGCATGGTCATTCCGATCTATGCGCTGTCCTTTTTCCTCCCGACCATCCTCAAGGAGATATCGCATGGAAGCTACAGCACCTTCCAGATCGGATGGCTGACTGCAATTCCTTATGCCTTCGCCTCGCTGGGTCTGGTGCTGATCGCCCGCAGTTCCGATGTGCGCAACGAAAGAGTGCTTCACTATTCCGCCTTCGCGACCCTGGGGGCGGCAGGCTTCTGCCTTTCGGCTCTTACCCTCTCGACTGCGCCTGTCATCGCGTTCCTCGGCTTCTGCATCGGCGCGGTGGGCTGCATTTCCACCCTGCCGTCGTTCTGGGCCACCATTCCGGAACTTCTGACCGGGCGCGGAGCGGCGGGCGGGATCGCTTTGATCTGCGCAATCGGCAACATCGCAGGATTCGTCTCCCCCTACATGATTGCCCTCGTCCGCGGAGAGAACCCTGATTTTTCCCGTACCGCCATTGCCATCGTCGTGTCCGGCGCCTTTCTCCTGCTTGCAGCGATCATCATGGTCCTGGTCGGACATTCGATCCGGCAGCAACGGCTTAAACGACGGACGTCGGTCGCCTAGTGATTTCGGCTCGATTGGCGGCGGTTCCGCTCTCATACCAAGGCTCGCATTGCCGCCTTTCCCTTTGTCGAAGGCTGGTACAATCCCTGCCGATGGCACACCGCCCCCGGCCATCTGTCACCGGTCGACTACGAAAGGAGATCCAGCGCTGCGGGGTGAAACAAGTCCCAACCCGTTCACCGAGCCGGGGCAATCCCGCGCGCTCCGTGCTCCTTCCATGTGGGCAATCCCCAGTCTGCTCGCCACCGCAACCCGGACCATCCAGGCAAAGTGCGCAAGAGCCACCGAACCCGGGCAGGATCATCCGCCCAATCACCGCTTTTTGTTGCGGAGTCCGGTGGCGCGGATGGTCTGTTTGCTGAAGTGCCTAAATTTCCGCGGGGTGCGTTCGTCGTCTTTCAGGAATCCGGCGAAAGAGGCGGCGGTCGGCTGAAGCCGGTCGGCTCCGGCTGGAAGCCCGCCACGCCAACGACCGGCACGACCGGCGCAGGCAGGAGCAAGACCGGCCCAAGCGTCCGGCAGCCGTGGCGTCGTTTTGGGGATTCTCAAACAGGGGACGACCATTCCATGACTCAGTTCAGCCTTTCCGAAAAGCCCCTGGACCTTGCGGGGGTCGGGTTCGGGCCATCCAACATCGGGCTGGCGATCGCCCTCGAAGAGCAGGCGGAACGTTCCGGACGGACGCTGGACACCGCCTATTTCGACCGGCAGGTCTCCTACAGCTGGCATGGCGGCACCCTGGTGCAGCAGAGCGACCTGCAGATTTCCTTCCTGAAGGATCTGGTGACCCTGCGCAATCCGCAGAGCCCCTACAGCTTCGTGAACTATCTGCACCGCAAGGGGCGGCTGATCGACTTCATCAACATCGGCACCTTCTATCCCTGCCGGATGGAGTTCAACGACTACCTCCGCTGGGTGGCATCCCATTTCTCCGATCTCTGCCGCTACGGCACGGAGGTTCTGCGTGTCGAGCCGGTGGCCGACCGTTCCGGCACGATCGGCATGCTGGATGTCGTGACCCGCGGTCCGGACGGGATCGAGCGGGTCCGGCGCACCCGCTCGCTGGTGGTGGGCACTGGCGGAACGCCACGCATTCCCACCCTGTTCGCCGGGCTGAAGGACGATCCCCGCGTCTTCCACCATTCCGACTATGTGCAGCGCATCGCCGCCCAGCCCTGTGTCGCCGGGACGCCGATGCGCATCGCCCTGGTCGGCGGCGGGCAGAGCGCGGCCGAGGCCTTCATTGATCTCAACGACAGTTTTCCGTCGGTGCGGGCCGACATGATCCTGCGCTCCGCCGTCCTGCGACCGGCCGACGACACCCCCTTCGTCAACGAGATCTTCGCGCCGGCCTACACCGACGTGATGTTCGGCCTGCCGGAGGAGGAGCGCGCCCGGCTGATCCGCGACTATCACAACACCAACTATTCGGTGGTCGATTCCGAGCTGATCGACCGCATCTACGGCATTCTCTACCGCCAGAAGGTTTCCGGCGTGCCGCGCCACGGCTTCCTGTGCCGGCGCGAGATCGAGGCAGTCGTATCGGACGAGGCCGGCGTCACGCTGACCCTGCGCGACCTGTCCAGCGGTGGCCTGGAGGAAATCCGCTATGACGCGGTGGTGCTGGCGACCGGCTACGAGCGCAACTCCCACCGGCGCCTGCTGGAGCCGCTGGGCGACCTGCTGGGCGACCTGCGGGTGGACCGCGACTATCGCGTCCGCACCGATTCCAAGTTGACGGCACCGGTCTTCATCCAGGGCTTCTGCGAAGAGACCCATGGGCTGAGCGACACGCTGCTGTCGGTTCTGCCGGTCCGCGCGGCGGAGATCGCCGCCGCCCTCTACCTCGATCTGGCGCCGGCGGACGGCAGGGTCCGGCGCCAGTCGGGACCGACCGGTCTGGTCGCCGGCGCGATGAACCGCTGATGCGCGCAATGACGAGGGTCAGGCGCGCCGGGCTGTGGCTGTTGTGTCTCATGTCCGCCGTCTGCGCGGCAGGGGCGGGCACCGCGGCGGAGGCCGTCCGGCAGGCGGCCGTCGCTCCGGCGCGGGGTTCGGTGCTGGAGGTGGCGACGCTGGCGACCTACCGGCGGGATGCCATCGAAGCCGGGCTGGGCGAACGCGCCGGTTACATTGGACGACCACGTTGCGACGTCACCCTGTCGCAGGTGAGCTATGCCACCATCGGCGTGCGCGGCGAACCGGCGACGGCGTCGGCCATGCTGTTGCTGCCCGGCGGCCCGGACTGCAGCGAATCGCATGGGCTGCTGGGCTGGGCGCAGGGCACCCGGATGCAGCGGGACGTCACCCAGGCCGGCGATCTTCTCGCAGCGGGCGACAGCCCGCTGATGACGTTCTATGCCGCCCAGGGTGTCGCGGTCGTTGCCACCGATTATCTCGGGCTGGGGCGGTCGGACTATCCGTTCCACCCCTATCTCCATGCGGAGAGCGAGGCGTCCGCCATCGTCGATGCGCTGCGTGCCGCGCGCAGCGTGGCGGCGGAGGCGGGAACCGCTCTGTCGGGGAAGGTGCTGCTGGCCGGCTATTCCCAGGGCGGCCATGCCGCCATGGCGGCACAGCGCACCATCGAGCGCGACCACGCCGCCGAATTCACCCTGGCGGGGACGGCGCCGATGTCCGGCCCCTATGCGCTGGAGCGGACCTTCGTCGACGGCTGGTCGGGAACCGGGCCGGCGGGGCCGAACAGTCTGGCGACCGCGCTGTTCGCCTATACCGTCGTGGCGATGCAGCGTGTCTACGGCAACATCTACGCCTCTCCCGCCGCGGTGTTCCGGCCGCCCTTCGACGCCACCGTCGAAGGGCTCATGCCCGGTTCCCGCGACATCTTCGATCTGCTCCGGCAGGGCGCGCTGCCGCCGGGTGCCGAGATGGCGCGGCTTCGCCAGGACGGTTTCACGCGGGCTTTCGACGATCCCCAGTTTCCGTTCCGGCAGGCTCTGGCCCGCAACGACCTGCTGGACTGGACTCCGCGCGCGCCGATGGTCCTGTGCGGGGCCGGCCGGGATGCCGTCGTGCCCTTCGCCAATGCCGTCACCGCCCGGCGGATCTTCACCGCCCGCGGGGCGGCGGTCGAATTGCTGGACATGGACGGCCGCATTCCGCCCGATCTGGACGGGGTGTCGGTCCACACCAGTGCCGCCGTCTATCTGTGCTTCGGGGCGACCCGAGACCGGCTGCTCGCTCTTGCCCGGTGAGGGGGCGGCGGCAGCGGATGCCAGCAACAGGAAAGTGCCATCATGACGTCATCCCGTACCTTGCCTTTGCCCGACGGCCGCCGGCTGACCGCGGAGGTCCAGCCCGGCCGCCTGCATCTTGCCGTCGACGGCGTTCCGCTGCTGTCCGCCATTTGCGAGCCGGTTGAGGGCGGCATCGCCCTTGTTCCTGAGGGCGGCTCGGAGGGCGGCCGGGATCGTCCCGCTCCGCTTTCGGCGGAGGCTGCCTGGGCCGCGGCCTGCTGTCTGTTCAGCTGTGATCCGGGTGGCGATCCGGCTCGCCGCCTTCTGGTCTGGCGCGGCATCGAGCCCGATCCGGCGGCGTTGCGGTCTGGCCTGCTGCTTGCCGACGGCGTGGGTGGCGCGCTGTGCCGCCGCGACGCCTTCTGGCAGTTGCCTGGACCCTGGCTGCGCAGTCCCGGCACCGGCGGCTTTCCGTCCATCGCGCGCGGTGACGGAAGCGGCCTCCATCGGCCGCCCAAGCCGGTCGGAGAGTTGTACCGCCGGTTCGATCCGGCGCTCGGGCTGTGGATTTCGCTGCGCAGTCTCGACATCGAAACCGATCTGGAGCGTTTCAACCGTTGGCAGAACACCCCGCGGGTGCTGGAATTCTGGCAGGAGGGCGGCGACTTCCTGAAACATCGCGCCTATCTGGAGGGGCTGGCGGAGGACCCGCATGTCCAGACGCTGATAGGCTGCTTCGATGACGAGCCATTCGCCTATTTCGAGGCCTATTGGGCGAAGGAGGATCGCATCGCGCCCTTCTGCGCGCCGGGCGATCACGACCGCGGCATCCATATGCTGGTGGGCGAGGAGCATCATCGTGGACCGCACAAGGTCCGCTCGTGGCTTTCGGCGCTGGTCCACTGGCTGTTCCTGTCCGATGCCCGCACCGCCCGCGTGGTGTCGGAACCGCGGGCCGACAACGCCCGCATGATCGGCCACATGCAGTCCCTCGGCTTCCTGCGCGAGCGTGATTTCGACTTTCCGCACAAGCGTGCCGCCCTGATGTTGCTCGACCGCCGGTACTTCTTCGACCGCTGTCCCGGCCTGTCGGAGCCGTCGTCCGACCCGGGCGCGCACGAAAAATTCCTACATATGAAAGAATCTCCTTAATCTTCATCTACCCCCTTCGTCTTAGAGCCGGGAGACGGATTTCGCCGGAAGCGGAACCCCGTCGGACGGAGCTTCAGTTTGGGGGAATGGAGATGGAGATCGAGGTTGGGGCGGCCGTGCCGGCCGGTCGCGCGGCGTCGGGCAAGCGCGGGCGTCTGAGGGCTTTCCTGCTGGCGACCACGATGGCCGGTCTGGCGCTGATGGCGAACCAGCCGGCCGGTCTGGCGCAGCAGGCGACGGACAGCGGAAAGGCCGGCGACACCCAGGCCACCGGCGGCGACAGCATGGTTCTCGGACCGATTTCCGTGCAGGGCGTCGTCGGCGGTACCGAAGGCAATGTCGCGACCCGCAGCGCGGTCGGCACCAAGGTCGAGACGCCGCTGGTCGAAATCCCCCAGACGATTTCCGTCGTGACCCGCAAGGAGCTGGATCAGCGCGCAGTGCAGGATTTTGCCGGCGCGGTGGCCTATTCGCCCGGCATCGCGGTGGTCGATTATCCCGGCGGTCCCGGTGCCCCGGACTTCTCGATGCGCGGGTTCCGCGATTTCAACCTGTTCGGCATCTACCGTGACGGCCTTCGGGCCGGCTTCAACAACTACGACACCAATTTCGAGCCGTACGGGCTGGAGCGCGTGGACGTCGTCAAGGGCCCGTCGTCGGTCCTGTTCGGCCAGACCTCGCCCGGCGGCGTGGTGAACCTGACCACCAAACGGCCGACCGACAAGCCTCTGCACGAGATTCAGCTGCAGACCGGCAGCTTCGACCGCCGCCAGGCCGCCTTCGATTTCGGCGGGCCGGTGGATGGCGACGGCAAGGTGCTGTACCGCCTGACCGGCCTCGGCCGCATGTCCGACACCCAGGTCGACCATGCGCCCGACGACCGCTTCTACATCGCGCCGGCCTTGACCTTCAAGCCGACCGACAAGACCAAGATGACCCTGCTCGCCAGCTATCAGAAGCTGAAGATGAGCGGGGCGGAGCAGAGCATTCCCCGCGATGCGATGGGCCAGATCGGCACCGATCTCTTCTTTGGCATTCCCGGCTATTCCGACTGGAAGGTGCAGAACACCACCATCGGCTACGAGCTGGAGCATGAGATCAGCCCGGACTGGACCTTCCACCAGAACGCCCGCTACATGCATTCGCGGGTGAATTTCGTCAGCGCCTTCAGCACCGCATGGCCGGTGGAGCTGGAGAACGGTCGCTTCTATCCGGTCGGCGTGCAGGACCGTCCGAAGACCACCGAGACCTACCTGCTCGACAGCAACGTCCAGGGCAAGGTCACGACCGGTCCGGTGTCGCACACCATCCTGGCCGGCGTCGACTACGGCTACTACATCGGGCGTGAGACGCGGCGCAATTCATTGAATTCGCTGGTGATCGACGTGCTCAACCCAAGCTACCCGGGGACCGATTTCCTCTATGCCGACCCCTGGGTGGACGGCAAGAGTAACCTGAGCCAGATCGGCGCCTACCTGCAGGACCAGCTGCGCTACGACAACTGGATCCTGACTCTCAGCGGCCGCCAGGACTGGGTGGTGGACAAGGAGACGGACAACCTGTCCAGCAGCTCCCAGACCGCGCGCGACCATCATTTCACCGGCCGCGTCGGTCTGGGCTATGTCTTCGACAACGGCATCGCGCCCTATGCCAGCTATGCGACCTCGTTCCAGCCGACCACCGGCACCTACGCGCCGCAGCGTGGCGGCGGCACCTTCAAGCCGACCACCGGCACCCAGTACGAGGTGGGCGTGAAGTACCAGCCGAACGGCTGGAACAGCTTCATCTCCGCCTCGCTCTACCACATTACCCAGCAGAATGTGGTGACCAACGATCCGACCTACAGCGGCTTCTCCGTTCAGGACGGCGAGATCCGCAGCCGCGGCATCGAACTGGAAGGCAAGATGGAGCTGACGGAGGAGTTCAGCCTGATCGCCTCCTACGCCTTCGTCGATGCGGAGATCACCAAGGACAATCCCGCCGTCGGCTCCACCACCAGCTCGGTCGGGCTGCGTCCGAAGGGCATTCCGCGCCACATGGCGTCCGCCTGGGGCGACTATACCGTCAAGTCGGGTCCGCTCACCGGCCTCGGCCTCGGTGCCGGCGCGCGCTATGTCGGCTCGGCCAAGAATACGGGCAACACCGAGACCATCCCCGACTACACGCTGGTCGATGCCGCGGTCCGCTACGATCTGGGGGCGCTGCGGTCCGAACTGCAGGGCGCCAGCGTCGCGCTCAACGTCAGCAACCTGACCGACAAGAAATATTACTCGGCGGGTTTCTATGACAACACGGTGCTGTACGGCAACCGCCGCCAGGTCCTGGCGACGCTGAAGTACAGCTGGTAAGGCACGACCGTTGCGGCCGATGCCCGACATGGCCGGCGCCCCGGACCGGCGCCGGTTCCTCCGCATGGCCTCTGCGCTGCCGCTCGGTCTCCTGGCCGGCGGCACGCGGCCGGTGCGGGCCGAGGAGGCAGGCGGGGCCTGCGCGCTCGACTGGACGAGCGCGCAGGCCCTGTTGGCGTTGGGCATCGCCCCGCGCGGCCTGCCCGAGATCGACCGCTACCGCCGTTCGGTGATCGAGCCGGCGGTGCCGGCCGGTGTTCCCGACATCGGCGCCCGGGCGGAGCCGAACCTGGAACTGCTCGACCGGCTGGCCCCGGCGCGCTTCGTCACCGACGGCATGCTGTCGGCGGTGCACGGCCGGCTGGCGCGGATCGCGCCGCTTACCCTCTATCGGTCCTTCGACACGGGTTCCGGGGAGAGCGAAGGGCGGAACGGCCAGCTCGCCTTCGCCATCGCTGCCCTGCGCGGGCTGGCCGGCGAACTGGGTGTGCCGGAGGCGGCGGAGCTTGCGGTCGCGCGGCTCGACCGGGCACTGGACGAGGCACGGGCGCGCCTGACCGGCGTGGTCACGCGCCCGCTCTATGTTCTCAGCGTTCTCGACGGGCGCCGCGTCCTCATCCATGGACGCAACAGCCTTTATCAGGATCTCCTCGACCGGCTGGGGATCGGGAATGCCTGGACCGGGCCGAGCGGCCCCTATGGCCATGCCACGGTGACGATGGACCGGCTCACCGGGCGTCCCGAGGCCGGGCTGGTCAACATCGGCAGCGAGGGCAAACGGGCGCTGGAAGCGTTGGCCGCCCTGCCGCTGTTCGCCGGGCTGCCCTTCCTGCGCGAAGGCCGCGTCACCATCCTGCCGCCCATCCTGTTCTATGGCGGCGTCCCGACGGCCGAACGGTTCGTCCGCCTGCTCGGCGAAAGGCTGCCGCAGAGCCATGGCTGACACCGCGATGCCGCCGTCCTTCCGCCGCTTCGGCCCCGCATGGCCGGTGGCCGGCCTGTTCCTGCTGGCCGGGCTGGCCTCCCTTCTGGTGCTCGACCGCCAGTTGCCGCCGGAGCTGTGGTGGCGGGCGCTGCTCGATCCCGATCCGGCGCGGCTCGACCAGCTTGCCGCCCATTATGTCCTGTTTCCGCGCTTTGCCGTCGCCCTGCTGGTGGGGGCGGCGCTGGGACTGGCCGGCACCATCCTGCAGCAGGTCCTACGCAACCCGCTGGCCGAGCCGGCCACCCTGGGCATTTCCGCCGGCGCGCACCTGTCGCTCGCCGTCGCGACCCTATGGGTTCCCGAGGCGCTGGCGCTGGGGCGGGAGTGGGTCGCGCTGGCCGGCGCCGGGCTGTCGGCGGCGGCCCTGCTGGCGCTGTCCTGGCGCAAGGGGCTGTCGCCGGTCACCGTCATCCTGGCCGGCCTCGTCCTCAGCCTCTATGCCGGGTCGGTCAGTGGCGTGATGGTGCTGTTCAACCACGATCTGCTGATCGGCCTGTTCCTGTGGGGGGCCGGCTTCCTCGACCAGCAGGATTGGGGCATGGCCGCCTTCCTGGCGCCAAGGCTGGCGGTGCTGGCGGTTGCCGCCCTGCTGGTGCTGCGCCCGCTGACCCTGTTGGGCCTGGGGGAGGGTGGGGCGCGCAGCCTGGGCCTGTCGGTGGTCGGCGCCCGTCTCGCCGGGCTGACGATCGCCGTGATGCTGGCCGCCCTGACCGTCGCCGCTGTCGGCGTGGTCAGCTTCGTCGGTCTGGCCGCCCCGACCATCGTCGGCATGGCCGGTGCCCGCCGGCTGGGCCAGCGGATGCTGTGGGCGCCCCTGTGCGGTGCCGCTCTGCTGTGGGCGACCGATTCCCTGGTGCTGATGGCGCCGATCACCTACCGCGAACTGCCGACCGGTGCCGTCACCGCGGTGCTGGGCGTGCCGATGCTGCTGTGGCTTCTGCCGCGGCTGCGCAGCACCGCACCTCCGGTCATGACTGCGGCACCGCCGCCGCCGCGGGCTTCCCGGCCGGGCATCGTCCTTGCCGGCGTCGCCCTGCTGTTGCCGCTGGTCCTGTGGGCGGCGGTCGCCTTCGGCCCCGGCCCGGACGGCTGGAGTTGGAGCGTCGGCGCCGATTTCGCCACGCTGGAGCCCTGGCGCCTGCCGCGGGCGCTGGCGGCCCTGTCGGGCGGTGCGATGCTGGCGGTGGCCGGCACCGTTCTGCAGCGGATGACCGGCAACCCGCTGGCGGCGCCGGAGATCCTCGGCGTTTCCTCCGGCGCGATCCTCGGCGTGATCGCGCTGATGTTCTCGGTCGAGGCGCCGGAGCGTGGCGCGCAGATCGCGGCCGGCGGGGCGGGGGCGGTCGCGGTGCTGGCGGCGATGCTGGCGCTCGGCCGCAAGGACGGCTTCTCCCCCGACCGGCTGCTGCTGGCCGGCGTCGCCACCAGCTCGATTTCCGGCGTCGTCGTCGCCGTGCTGATGGCCGGGCAGGATCCGCGCCTGCAGACGCTGGTCACCTGGCTTTCGGGGTCGACCTATATGGTCGGGTGGACCGACGGGTTGGCGGCGCTGTCGCTGGCCCTGCTCGCCGGTGCCGCGATCCCCTTCATTGCCCGTTGGCTCGATCTGCTGCCGCTCGGCGGCGGGGTGGCGGCGGCGCTGGGCGTCAGCCCGTCGCTGAGCCGCATTGCGCTGTTCAGCCTGTCGGCCGTGCTGACCGCGGCGGCGACGCTGATCGTCGGGCCGCTGAGCTTCGTCGGGCTGATGGGACCGCATCTGGCCCGCATGCTCGGCCTGCAGCGGGCTGCGGCCCATCTCGCCGGCTCCGCCATGCTCGGCGGACTGGTCATGCTGCTGGCCGACTGGCTCGGACGCGGCGTGATCTTCCCCTATCAGGTGCCGGCCGGGCTGCTTGCCTCGGTGATCGGCGGACCCTTCCTTCTCTGGCTGCTGGGACGGCGCTGATGCCCCGCTTCTCCTGCGATACCGCGATCCCCCACGACCACCCCGCCGCCGCCGCCGGTCAGTTGGTGGCCGCCGCCGAACCTTACGGCCTGACCTTCACCCGTGAGGGCGACGCGCTGGCAGCGAGTGGCCCGTTCGGCCGGCTGGCCCTGACCGTCGGCGGCGATGCCCTGCATCTGCGGGCGGAGGCGGACGACCGCGGGCTGCTGGAGCGGCTGCGCGCCTCGGTCAGCGAACAGCTGGCCGGTCTGCTGGGGGAGGAGCTTTCCATCGTCTGGACCGGCGATGTGGAGACCGGACCGCTCTTCACCGATTTCCGGGAAATCAGGGTCATCGCCGTCCGGGACCTGACGCCACGTCTGCGCCGCATCACCTTCCTGGGCCGCGATCTCGACCGCTTCGCCACGCCGGACAACCTGCATGTCCGTCTCTATCTGCCGCCGGATGGGGCGACGGATGGGATGGCGACGCCGTCCTGGCCGCGTCCGGGTCCCGACGGGCGGCCGGTCTGGCCCGATCCGGAGCGGCGGCCGGCGGTTCGCTACTACACCCTGCGCCGCATCGACGCCGAGGCGGGTGAACTCGACATCGATTTCGTTCTCCATCCCGATCACGGCCATCCGGATCATGGACTTGCCGATGGCGCACCCGGTGCCGATTTCGCCCGCCGGGCGCGGCCCGGCGCTCTCTGCGGCATGTCCGGCCCCTGCGGGCTGGGCATCCGCCCGGCGCCCTGGCATCTGCTGGCCGGCGACGAGACGGCGCTTCCCGCCATCGCCCGCATCCTGGAGGAGCTGCCTGCCGATGCCCGCGGCACCGCCTTAATCGAGGTGGAGGATGCGGCGGACGAACTGCCACTCAGGGCTCCCGCCGGTGTCGTCGTCCGCTGGCTGCGCCGGCGGGGCGGCGGGACGGCGCGGCCCCTGGTGGAGGCGGTGCAGGCTCTGACGCTTCCGGACGATCTGTTCGCCTGGGTCGCCTGCGAATTCGAAGACCTTGCCTGTCTGCGCGATCATCTGCGCGGGCGCGGCATCGACCGCGACCGCATGCTGACCGTCGCCTACTGGCGGCGCACCCCGCCGGACACCCCATCAGACCGCAGGACTTCCGCATGACCTCTCCCGTTGTGCCTTCGACCGAGCCGATGTTCCGGATCGACGGGGTGAGCTTCGCCCTGCCGGGCCGTCTCCTGCTCGACCTGCCGTCCTGCGACCTGTTTCCCCGCCGGGTGACCGCGCTGATCGGCCACAACGGCTCCGGCAAATCGACCCTGCTCAAGATCCTCGCCCGCCAGCAGCATCCCAGCGGCGGACGGGTGCTGTTCGAGGGCCAGCCGCTGGAGCGCTGGAAACAGCGCACGCTCGCCCGCCGGATCGGCTACCTGCCGCAGCATATGCCACCCGCCTCCGGCCTGCTGGTGCGGGAACTGGTGGCGCTCGGCCGCTATCCCTGGCACGGCGCGCTCGGTGCCTTTCGGGTCGAGGACGCCCGCAAGGTGGAGGAGGCGCTGGTCCTGACCGACACCGCGCGCTTTGCCGGCCGTCTGGTGGACAGCCTGTCGGGCGGCGAGCGGCAGCGGGTGTGGCTCGCCATGCTGATCGCCCAGGATGCCGGCTGCCTGCTGCTCGACGAACCGATTTCCGCGCTCGACGTCGCCCATCAGGTGGAGGTGCTGGCCCTGGTCCGCCGCCTGTCGCGGGAGCGCGGCATCGGGGTGATCGCCGTGCTGCACGACGTGAACATGGCGGCCCGTTTCTGCGACGACATCGTCGCCCTGCATGGCGGACGGCTGATCGACCGCGGCACCCCGGCCGAGATCATGACGTCCACCCGGCTGGGCGCCATCTACGGCCTGCCGATGGCGGTGATCCCGCATCCGGATTCCGGGGAGCCGGTCGGGCTGGTCCGCTGACCGTCACGGCAACCTTGCACCGGTTGTTGCGAGGGAATCGCAAAATCCCCCTAACGATTCCCCGCGCTGCTTCGTCCATTAGGGCAGGACGGCGCCGGGCGCGGGCCGCATGAGCGGCCGGGCCCGGTACCGCCACTTCCGACAGACGACGAGGACAGCGATGGCGTTCGACCGCGAGGACATCACCTTCAAGGTGCTGGTCAACCACGAGGAACAATACTCCATCTGGCCGGACTACAAGGCGGTTCCGGCCGGCTGGCGCGAGGCGGGCAAGAGTGGCCCCAAGGCCGATTGCCTCGCCTATGTCGAGCAGGTGTGGACCGACATGCGGCCGCTCAGCCTGCGCCGCCAGATGGACGAAGCCGCCGCGCGATGACCATCGCGACCACGTCTGCTTCCGGTCGCGCGGCAGCACCGGCGATGAGGCTGTTCTGCCTGCCCTATTCCGGCGCCAGCGCGATGATCTACGCCCGCTGGAGGCGCCTCGTGCCGTCCTGGCTGGAGGTGGTGCCGGTGGAACTGCCGGGCCGCGGCCGGCGGATGGACGAGCCGCCCAGGACGGACCTGACGGGGCTGGCCGCCGAACTGGCGGAGGAATTGGCGCCGCAAATGCGCGGTCCCTTCGCCCTGTTCGGGCACAGCCTTGGCGGTCTGCTCGCCTTCGAGCTGGCGCATGCTCTGCGCGGGCGAGGGCTGGGGGAGCCGCGGGTCCTCTTCGCCTCGGCCGCCGCCGCCCCCAGCCGGCGCGAGGACGGGCGTTGGGCCGAGCCGCTGGACGACGACGGGCTGATCGCCGAGATGCGCCGCCTCAGCGGCACGGCCGAAGAGGTGTTCGGCAACCGCGACCTGCTGGAGATGGCCCTGCCGGTTCTGCGTGCCGACTTCCTGCTGTGCGGCCGCTATGCCTACCGCCCGCGCCCTCCGCTGGACTGCCCCATCCGGGTGTTCGGCGGCACGCGGGACGACATCGCCGCCGACCGGCTGCGGGCGTGGTCGGCGGAGACGCGGGGCGATTTCACCCTGGAGATGTTCGACGGCGACCATTTCTTCCTGCGCGCCCACGAGCGTCCGCTCCTCGACCGGCTGGCGGCATGCCTGACCCGGCCGGCGGACGGCAATCGGGGCATTGCCGCGACCGCCTGATTTCGTGAGGATCCCATGGCCGAGCGTAGTTTCACGATCGAAGACTTTCCCCATGCCCGCGGCGGCCTGCCGTTGCTGGTGCGGGCGCGCGATCCGCAGGTGGACCTGCTCGACGCCTTCGCCGCCCTGGAGCCTCTGGTGCGCGACTGGCTGCCGCGCTGTGCCGGCATCCTTTTCCGCGGCTTCGCACTGGGTTCGGGCGCATCCTCGGCCGTGCCTTCGGTCGAGCGCTTCCGTGCCTTCGCCGCCGCCTTCGGCCATCCCCTGCTGAGCTACGAGTTCGGCTCGACCCCGCGGACCAACGTGACCTCGGGTGTCTACACCTCCACCGAATATCCGGCCGACCAGCACATCCCGCTGCACAACGAGCAGGCCTACACCCGCGACTGGCCGATGCGCATCTGGTTCTGCTGCGTCCAGGCGGCGCCGGTCGGCGGCGAAACGCCGATCGCCGACAGCCGGGCGATCTACCGCAGGATTCCCGCCGATGTCCGCGAACGCTTCGAACGGCGCGGCCTGATGTATGTCCGCAACTACGGCAACGGGCTGGACGTGCCGTGGCAGAAGGTCTTCAACACGGAGGACCGCGCGACGGTGGAGGCTTATTGCCGCGACCACCGCATCCTCTGCGACTGGAAGGAGGATGGCGAACTGCGCACCCGCCAGATCTGCCAAGCGACCGCCCGTCATCCGGTGACAGGCGAGGCGGTGTGGTTCAACCAGGCCCATCTCTTCCACGTCTCCAACCTTCCGGAGGAGGCGCGGTCGGCGCTGTTCGACATCCTCGACGAGGAGGATCTGCCGCGCAACGTCTACCACGCCGACGGCGGTCCCATCGACCCGGCCGACCTCGCCGCCATCCGTACGGTCCTGGCCGAGGAAACGGTGCTGTTCCCGTGGGAGACAGGGGACGTGATGATGCTCGACAACATGCTGGCCGCCCATGCCCGCACGCCCTTCAGCGGGCCGCGCAAGGTGGTGGTCGCCATGGCCGAACCCCACTCCGCCGACTGACCGCTCCCGGCCGGCGTTTCCGCCGGCTCTGCTGACCCTGGCCGGCGTTTCCGCCGGCCTTGCCGACCTCGTGATCGTTCCGCCCCCTGGCCTGCCGGGGGCGTGCCCTTCTGCCTGCACAGGTGACTCCCATGGACAACCGTTCCGACGCCGCCTCCCTTTCGACGGCCCGGCCTGCGCGCATCCCCTCCGAAACGCCGGGCGGGACGCTGGGCAAGACGCTGGTCGGCACGCTGCTCGGACGGGCCGCGGAGACGCCCGGCGGCATCGCCCTGCGTTTCATCGCCGAGGGGACGGACGATCCGCTGAGCTACGCGGAGCTGGACCGGCGGGCCCGCGCCATCGCCGTCCGTCTGCGCGGGCGGGCCGGGCTCGGCGACCGCGCCGTCCTGCTTCTGCCGAGTGGTCCGGATTATGTCGCCGCTTTCTTCGGCTGCCTCTATGCCGGCGTCATCGCCGTGCCGGCCTATCCGCCGGAGTCGGTCCGGCCGCAGCATCTGGCCCGGATCCAGGGCATTCTCGCCGATGCGCAGCCGCAGGTCATTCTGACGGACAGCACCCTGATCGAGACTCTGCGTGAGGCCGGCCGGGCCATGGCCGGCGAGCGGATGCCGGAACTGCTGGCGGTGGACGCGACGGACGCTGGGCTTGCCGGCGACTGGTCGATGCCGCCGCTGTCGGGCGAGGACATCGCCTTCCTGCAATACACCTCCGGCTCCACGTCGGCGCCCAAGGGTGTACGGGTCAGCCACGGCAATCTGGTCGCCAACGAAGGGCTGATCCGCCATGGCTTCGGCATCGGCACCGACGACTGCATCGTCAGCTGGCTGCCGCTGTTCCACGACATGGGTCTGATCGGCGGGCTGCTGCAGCCGATCCACAGCGGTGTTCCCTGCGTGCTGATGTCGCCGCGCTATTTCCTGGAGCGGCCGCGGCGCTGGCTGGAGGCGATCGGCCGTTATGGCGGCACCATCAGCGGCGGGCCGGACTTCGCCTTCCGCCTGTGCTGCGAGCGCATCGCCGATGGCGGGCTGGAAGGGCTGGATCTGCGGTCCTGGCGGCTGGCCTTCTCCGGGTCCGAACCGATCCGGCCCGACACGCTTGCCCGCTTCGCCGAGCGCTTTGCCCCGGCGGGCTTCGACAGCCGGTCCTTCTTCGCCTGTTACGGGTTGGCGGAGGCCACGCTGTTCGTCACCGGCGGCCGGCGCGGGCAGGGCATCACGCTGACGCCGTTCGACGGGCCGGCGCTGGCCGCCAACCGGGCGCTGCCGCCGGGGGACAACGGCGCGGCGATGATGCTGGCCGGCTGCGGCCATCCGCAGCCCGACCATCCCGTGCGGCTGGTCGATCCCGCCAGCGGCGCGGAGGTGGGCGAGGGGATGGTCGGCGAGATCTGGGCCGGCGGGCCCAGCATCGCCGACGGCTATTGGCGCAATGCGGAGGCGACGGCCCGCAGCTTCGTCGAGCGCGACGGCGCAGTCTGGCTGCGCACCGGCGATCTGGGATTCCTGAAGGGCGGCGAGCTGTTCGTCACCGGCCGGCTCAAGGACATGCTGATCGTGCGCGGCCAGAACATCTATCCGCAGGATCTGGAGCGCAGCGTCGAGGAGGAGGTCGAGGTCGTCCGCAAGGGACGGGTCGCCGCCTTCGCCGTCGAGCAGGACGGCCGCGAGGGCATCGGCATCGCCGCCGAGATCGGCCGGACGGTGCTGAAGCTGGTGACGCCGGAGGCGCTGTGCGGTGCCATCGCCGCCGCAGTGGCCGACGCCTGCCAGGAGGCGCCGGCGCTGGTCGCCCTGCTGGAGCCAGGTGCCCTGCCCAAGACCTCCAGCGGCAAGCTGCAGCGCTCCGCCTGCCGGTCCCTGCTGGATACGGGGGACCTGCCGGCCTTCCATGTCCAGCGCCGGGGGGCACCCGTTCCTGTCGCCGATACCGCCGTCCGCGGTCTGACGGACCGCGAGAGCGTGGTCGCCGCGGTGTGGGCGGAGGTTCTGAACGTCGCCATCGCCGATGGCGGCGCTCATTTCTTCGCGCTGGGCGGCAATTCGGTGTCGGTCGTGCAGGTCGTCGCCCGGCTGCGCGAGCGCTGCGGGCTGGCGGCCGACATCGCCGACCTGTTCCGCCACCCGACCCTGGCCGAGTTCGCCGCCCGGCTGTCCGACGGCGCCCCTGCGACGATCCGTGGGGCGATCCGGGCGGCCGCCCCGCAGACCGGGGCGATGAAGCGCGTCGCCGAGCCGTCGGCGGCCCAGGCCCGCATGTGGTTCACCTGGAAGCTCAACCCGCAGGATTGCGGCTATACCATCTCCGGGCGGGTGCGATTGCGCGGAGCCCTGAACCGCGAGGCCGTCCAGGCCGCGGTGGACCTGCTGGTCGGGCGGCACGAGAGCCTGCGCACCGTCTTCCGCGAGGAGGGTGGACGGCCGGTGCAGGTGGTGCGCCCCGCCGGGATTCCGGGAGTCGCAGTCCGCCTCGCCGACCTGTCAGGGGAGGTGGACTGCGAGGCGGCGGTGCGGCGTGTGCTGGAGAAGGAGGTCCACGCCCCCTTCGATCTGGCGGAGGGGCCGCTGATGCGGGTGCAGATCATCGCCTGCGCCGCCGACGACCATCATCTGCAGGTCAGCCTGCATCACGCCATCGCCGACGGCTGGTCGATGAGCGTCCTGCTCGACGAGTTCGGCGAAGCCTATGCCGCCCATTGCGAGGGCAGGGCGCCCGATCTGCCGGCCCTGACCGTGCAGTATGCCGACGTCGCCCGCTGGCAGCGCGAGCTGCTGGAGTCGGGCGAGGAGGCGCGCCAGCTTGCGCACTGGACCGCCAGGCTGGGCGACCGTCATCCGGTGCTGGACCTGCCCACCGACCGTCCGCGCTCCGCCGGCGGCAGCCAGCGCGGCGGGGCGGTGCAGTGCGCCATCGACGACGGGCTCGCAACCGGTCTGCGTGCGCTCGCCCGGCGGATGGGAGTGACGCTGCCGACCCTGTTGCTCGCCAGCTATGCGGCGCTGCTGCACCGCTATTCCGGCCAGGACGACATCCGCATCGGCTGCACGCTGGCCAACCGGCGCAGCATGGACAGCGAGAGGCTGATCGGCTTCTTCGTGAACATGGCGGTGCTGCGCGCCGACCTGTCGGACGATCCGGCCTTCGCCGCGCTGCTGGGCCGGCTCAACGACGCGGCGCTCGACGCCCAGGCGAACCAGGATCTGCCCTTCGACCGCCTGGTCGAGGAACTGCAGCCGCAGCGTGACCTTGCCCACCATCCGCTGTTCCAGGCCGCCTACGATCACCAATGGCAGCGGCTGGACGGTCTCGACCGCCTTCCCGGCCTGCGGGTCGAGGCCATCGAGCATCTGCAATACGCCACCCAATTCGACCTGATCCTGCACACCACCGAGCGGGTCGGGCCGGACGGGACCGGCCGTCTCGGCGCCTTCTTCACCTACAGCAGCGAGCTGTTCGAGCCGGAGAGCGTCGAGCGGATGGCGCGGCACTGGCTGACCCTGCTGCGCGGCATCGTCGCCGACCCGGCGCAGCCGGTCGCCCGCCTGCCGCTGATGGACGCGGCGGAGACGGCGGCGCTGGTCGCCGGCTGGAACGATCCCGCCCGCAACTCCGCTCCCCTGCCTGTGCCGGTGCCCGCCAGCGCCCCGGGTCTCCATGCCCGCATCGCGGAACA
Organism: Azospirillum lipoferum; assembly: GCF_024170005.1. GTDB lineage: Bacteria > Pseudomonadota > Alphaproteobacteria > Azospirillales > Azospirillaceae > Azospirillum > Azospirillum lipoferum. The sequence continues at coordinate 12,454 of NZ_JALJXJ010000017.1, read as the reverse complement.
GGCGCGCCGGGCCCCCGACGCACCCGCCGTGACCTGCGACGGCCTGACCCTGAGCTATGGCGAGCTGGACCGCCGCAGCGACCGGCTGGCGTGGCGGTTGCGCGCGCTCGGCGCCGGGCCCGACCGGCTGGTCGGGCTGGCCGCCGACCGCTCCTGTGACCTGATCGTCGGCATGCTCGGCATCCTGAAGGCCGGCGGCGGCTATCTGCCGCTGGATCCTTCCTATCCCGCCGACCGGCTGCTCTACATGCAGGCCGACAGCGGCATCGAACTGGTCGTCACCCAAGCGCATCTGCGCGGCAGGCTGCCGTTGGCCGACAATGTGCGGGCGCTCTCGGTCGGCGAGGAGCCGGACGCTCCCGACGGTCCGCCGCCGGACCTGAGCCGGGCGGGATCGCTCGCCTACTGCATCTACACCTCGGGGTCGACCGGCCAGCCCAAGGGCGTGGCGATCACCCATGCCAACGTGCTGCGGCTGTTCGAATCCTGTCCGCCCGATCTGCGCTTCGACGGGGGCGACGTCTGGGCGCTGTTCCACTCCTACGCCTTCGACTTCTCCGTCTGGGAGATCTTCGGTGCCCTGCTGCATGGCGGGCGGCTGGTGGTCGTGCCCTACTACACCAGCCGGTCGCCGGCCGACTGCTTCGCCCTGCTGCGGGACGAGCGGGTGACGGTGCTGAACCAGACGCCCTCCGCCTTCCGGCAGCTGATGCCGGTGGCGCTCGCCGCACCACGCGACGCGCTGTCGCTGCGGTTGGTTGTGTTCGGCGGCGAGGCGCTGGAGATGGAAAGCCTGCGCGGCTGGTTCGGCTATTTCGGCGACGCCCGCCCGCGGCTGGTGAACATGTACGGCATCACCGAGACCACCGTCCATGTCACCCATCGCCTTCTGACCGTCGCCGACCTGCCCGAACCGGGGGAAGCGGATGCCCAGACCGAGACCGGCGCCCCGGTCGGCATGCCGCTCGGCGATCTGCGCTGGTATTTCCTCGACCGTCATCTGCAGCCGGTGCCGCCCGGCGCGGTTGGCGAGATCCATATCGGCGGTCCCGGGCTGGCGCGGGCCTATCTGAACCGTCCCGGTCTGACCGCGGAGCGTTTCGTTGCCGATCCGTTCGGCGGGAACTTCGGCGATCCGGGCGGTCGTCTCTACCGCAGCGGCGACCTCGCGCGCTGTCGGTCCGATGGCCGGGTCGAGTATCTCGGCCGCGCCGACCAGCAGATCAAGTTGCGCGGCTTCCGCATCGAGCCGGGCGAGATCGAGGCGGCGATCCGCCGCCAGCCCGCCGTCGCCGACGCCGCTGTCCTGCTGCGCGGCGATGGGGCGGGGGACCGACGGCTCGTCGCCTATGCCGTCGCCGACGAGGCCGCCCTGCGTGACCGGCCGGAGGAGCAGAGCGGCGATCTGGTCGGACAGTGGAACACGGTGTTCGACGGCACCTATTCCCGCGCCGGAGCGGCGACGGGGCCGAGCTTCACCGGCTGGAACGACAGCTACGACGACCGCCCGATCCCCGAGGCGCAGATGCGGGAGTGGCTGGATGCCACCGTCGCGCGCATCCTGGCGCTGAAGCCGGAGCGGCTGCTGGAGATCGGCTGCGGCGTCGGCCTGCTGACCCAGGCGGTGGCCCCTCATTGCGCCGTTTATCATGGAACCGACTTTTCGGCGCAGGCCATCGCCGATCTCGGCTCCTGGGCGGCCGGGCGGCCGGAGCTGGCCCATATCCGGCTGATGCGGCGCGAGGCGACCGACTTCAGCGGGGTGGAGGAGGGCGGTTACGACACCGTCGTCATCAACTCCGTCGTCCAGTATTTCCCGGACGGCGATTATCTGCTGTGCGTGCTGGAGGGCGCGGCGCGGGTTCTGCGGCCGGGTGGGCGCATCTTCCTGGGCGACCTGCGCCCGCTGCATCTCCAGTCGCTGTTCCATGCCTCGGTCACGCTGTGGCGGGCTGAGGCCCAGGCCACCCCGGCCCAGCTGCGTGCCCGCGTCGGCAGAGCCATCGCCGAGGATGGCGAGCTGCTGTTCGCCCCCGGCTTCTTCCCTGCGCTCCGCCGGCGCATTCCGGGGATCGGGCGCATCGACACCGACCTGCGCTGTGGCCGGGCCGACAATGAGCTGACCCGCTACCGCTTCGATGCCGTCCTTCACATCGGCGGGGACGACCTGCGCCCGGCCGGTGGCTGGCGCGAGGCCGGGGAGGATCTGGCCCGTCTCGACCGCCTGCTGGCGGAGGAACGGCCTGCCGGCCTGCGCATCGCCCGGATCGTCAACCGGCGGCTGGCCCGCGACCTCGCCGCCTGGACGGCGATGTCCGGCGCCGGATCGCCTGCCGCGGCCGGATTGCGGGAACGGATCGGATGCCTGGAACCCGCCGGTGCCGATCCCGACGCCTACCGTGCACTGGCCGAAGCGCATGGTTACCGCGCCCGCATCGGCTGGAGCGTCGGCCCCGACGGCGTCGGCGATGCGGAAGGCCGCTTCGACGTGGAGATCGTCGATCCGGCGCAACTGGAGCGCTCTCCGCCGGTGCCGGAACCGGTGCCTGCCGGCGACTGGCGCGCCCAATGCAGCGACCCTCTGCTCGCCCGGCAGCGGCGGACCTTCGCGCCGCGCCTGCTGTCCGTCCTGCGCGCCAGCCTGCCGGGGCACATGGTCCCGTCCCAACTGCTGCGCGTCGACCGCCTGCCGCTGACCGTCAACGGCAAGCTCGACCGCGACCGGCTTGCCGATCATGACCAGCCGATGCAGGTGACGGCGGCAGCCCACGTGCCGCCGGAAACGCCGGTGGAAATGTCGCTTGCCGCCATATGGGCCGAGGTGCTCGGCGTCACCCGTGTCGGGCTGGACGACGACTTCTTCGAGCTTGGTGGCCACTCGCTGCTGGCAACCCAAGTGGCCTCGCGCATTGCCGCCGAGCTGGGGGTGACGCTCGACATTCGCACCCTGTTCGAGGCGACCGGACTGCGCAGTCTCGCCCGCCGGGTCGAGGAGCGCCTCGCCACCGCCGGACCGGCCGCCGCATCCGTTGGCGGACCCGCTGGCGGGGCGGACATCGAGGATGAGCTCATTGCCGCTCTGAAGGCCATCGACGGCCTGTCGGAGGACGAACTGAACGCGATCGCGGATGCCGCCCGCACCGGCGGCGCCACACCAGACAGCGCCAATACGGGGACCGCCCGATGACCAGCAGCCCGTCCACCTCCGCCCTGCCGACCTCGCCGGTCCTCTCGCTCGACGGCCTTTCGCGCAGCCAGCGCCGGGCGCTGGCCGCCATGCTTGCCGCCAAGGGCATCGACGTCCACACCCGCTTCCCGATTCCACGCGCCGACCGGTCCGAGCCGCTGCCGCTCTCCTTTGCCCAGCAGCGGCTGTGGTTCCTATGGCGAATGGATCCGGGCGGTGCGGCCTACAACGTTCCCGGTGCCATCCGGGTGACGGGTCCGCTCGATCCCGCCCTGCTGGAAGCGGCCTTCATCCATCTGACCGAGCGGCACGAGGCCCTGCGCACCTGCTTCGCCGAGCGCGACGGCCAGCCGGTGCAGGTCATCCACCCGCATCTGGCGCCGGTGCCCGTCCGCATCGATCTTTCGGATCTCGCCCCTGCCGAACGCGGAGCCCGCGCACGGGATCTTGCGCGCGAAGAGGCGCTGGCCCCCTTCGACCTCGGCACGGGGCCGCTGCTGCGCCTGACCCTGATCCGGCTGGCGGATGACGATCATCTGCTGCTGGTCACCCTGCACCATATCGTCGCCGACGGCTGGTCGGTGGAGCGGTTTCTGGCGGAGTTCGCCCGCAGCTATGATGCCCTGAGGGCCGGGCGGCAACCGGACCTGCCGGCTCTGCCGATCCAGTATGCCGATTACGCCCAGTGGCAGCGGGACTGGCTGGAAGCCGGGGAGCGCGATCGCCAACTCGCCTATTGGCGCGACCGGCTCGGCACCGACCATCCCGTCCTGTCGCTGCCGCTCGACCGGCCCCGCCCCGCAGTGCTGGGCGCCCATGGCGGCACGGTGAGCTTCCGGCTCGGCGCACAGCGCAGCCGTGCGCTGAAGGGGCTGGCCCAGGCCCGCGGCGTCACGCCTTTCGTGCTTCTGCTGGCCGCCTTCAAGCTGCTGCTGATGAAGCACAGCGGCGAGACCGACCTGCGGGTCGGCGTGCCCTTCGCCAACCGCAACCGGGTCGAGACCGAGGGGGTGGTCGGCTTCTTCGTCAACACGCTGGTCCTGCGCAGCCGGCTGGACAGCCGGGAGAGCTTCGGCACCCTGCTGGCCCGGCTGCGGGAAACCGCGCTGGAGGCGCAGGCCCACCAGGATCTTCCCTTCGAGCAGCTGGTCGAGGCGCTGCAGCCCGAGCGCAGCCTGAGTCACAACCCGCTGTTCCAGGTGAAGTTCAACTACGGCTTCGACACCTCGACCCTGCCGGCACCGGAGGGGTTGCGTTTCGCCCCCGAGCCGACCGAGTTCCTGGGAGCCCATTTCGATCTGGCGCTGGACATCGCCGATGCCCGGGACGAGCTGCACGGATCGATGACCTATGCCCGCGACCTGTTCGATGCCCCCAGCGTCGAGGGGCTGGTTGCCGATTACAGCAGCCTGCTGGACGCCGTTCTGAGCCAGCCCGACGCCCCGCTGTGGCGTCTCAGTCCGCAAGGCTTCGCATCACCCGCCGAGGCCGGCGACTGGTGTGATCCGGCACCCGGCGTGCTGGATCTGTGGCAGGCCCGCGTCGCGGCCGAGCCGGAGGCCGTCGCCGTGTGCGACAGCGGGCGGACGCTCGCGGTCCGCGCGTTGGACGCCCTTGCCAGCCGGCTGGCGAACGAACTGCGCGAAACCGGCGTCCGGCCGGGTGACCGGGTGCTGCTGTGCTTCGAACGCTCCTGCGGCCTCGTCGCGGCACTGCTGGGCGTCATGAAGGCCGGTGCCACCTATGTGCCGCTCGACCCCTCCCAGCCGGCGGAGCGGCTCCGCCGCCTCGCCCTGTCGAGTGGCGCGCGCTGCGTCGTTGCGGCGGAGCCGACGTTGGCCGCCGCCGGTGCCACGGGCCTGCCCTGTCTCGACCTCGACAGTCCGGAGATCGCCGCCCGCTCCGACCGGTTCGACGGCCTCAATCCGGCCGGGGCGCTGCCGGCCTATGTCATCTATACCTCAGGTTCGACTGGCGAGCCGAAAGGCGTCCTGGTCAGCCATGGCGCGCTTGGCAGCTATCTGCGCGGCGTGCTGGAGCGGCTGGCCGTTCCGAAGGGCAGCGCGATGGCCATGGTCTCGACGGTCGCCGCCGACCTGGGCCACACGGTGCTGTTCGGGGCGCTGTGCCATGGCGGCGCCCTGCATCTGGCCGACGATGCCACCGCCCGCGACCCCGACCGCTTCGCCGCCTGGATGGCCGAATGCGGTGCCAGGGTCCTGAAGATCGTGCCAAGCCATCTGCGCGGCCTGCTTCATGCCGGCCGCGCCGCCGACGTGCTGCCGCGCGACCTGCTGGTTCTGGGGGGCGAGGCCTGCGACGGTGGGCTGGTGGAACGGGTGCGGGGGTTGCGGCCGGGCCTGCGCGTGCTCAACCATTACGGTCCGACCGAGACGACGGTCGGCGTTCTCACTCACGAGGTTCCGGCTGCCATTCCCCCTTTGGTTCCGCTGGGCCGGCCGCTGGCGAATGTCCGCGCCTGCGTGCTCGACGCCGATCTGGAGCCGGTGCCTGCCGGTGCCGTGGGTGAGCTTTATGTCGGCGGCGACAGTCTTGCCGACGGCTATCTCGGCCAGCCGGGGCTGACCGCGGCCCGCTTCGTTCCCGATCCGCAGCCGCACCGGCCGGGCGACCGGCTCTACCGGACCGGCGACCGCGTGCGCCTGCGCCGGGACGGGCTGCTGGAGTTCGTCGGCCGCCTGGACGATCAGGTCAAGATCCGTGGCCATCGCGTCGAGCTGGGGGAGGTCTCCCGCGTCCTGAAGGGCCTGCCCGGGCTGGCCGACGTGCTGGTGGTCGCCGGCACGGCCCTCCATGGCACGGCCGCCTATGCTCCGGCTGCCGGGCAGCTGATCGCCTATTGCGTGCCGTCCGCCGGATTGCCGGATGCGGCCACCCTGCGCGAAGCCGCTGCCGCCCTGCTGCCGGACCACATGGTGCCGGCCCATTGGGTGATGCTCGACCGCCTGCCGCTGACCGCCAACGGCAAACCGGACCGCAAGGCGCTGCCGGCTCCCATCATCGCCGAGGAAGCCCCCCGAACCGCGATGACGGAGACGGAGCGGCGCCTTGCGGCCATATGGGCGGAGGTTCTGAAGCGTGAGACGGTGGATGTCGGCGCCAGCTTTTTCGCCATGGGTGGCGATTCCATCCTCAGCCTCCAGCTGATCGCCCGTGCTCGCAAGCAAGGGCTGAAATTCACTCCGAAACAACTGTTCGAGGCGCAGAGCATCCGTGTGCTCGCCGCCCTGCTGGATGCCCGCTCTCAGGCAGGCGCCCCTGCGCCGACCCGGGTTCCGGAGGCTGCCCCGGCCGTCGGCACCGCCGGCGTGCCGGATGCCACCGCAGAGGCGGCGATTCCCACGGTGCCGCGCGGCGACAGTCTTGCACTGTCCTCCACGCAGCGCCGGCTGTGGTTCCTGTGGCGCCTTGATTCCGCCAGCACCGCCTACACCATCTCCACGGCGCTGCGCCTGCGCGGCCGGCTCGACACAGAGAGCCTGCGGCGGGCTTTCGCCCTGGTGTCGGCACGGCATGAAAGCCTGCGGACGCGTTTCGTCGATCGCGGCGGCGAACCCCGTCAGGTCATCGATGCAGAGCCCGGTTTCGACTGGACGGTCGAGGCGCTGGAAGACGTTGCCCTGCTGGAGGACCGGCTACGAGCCGAGGCCGCCCGCCCCTTCGATCTGGAACGGGGGCCGCTGCTGCGGTTGCGCCTGTTCCGCCTGCCGGGCGGGGATGAGCATGCGCTGTCCCTGGCGATGCACCACATCGTCTCCGATGGCTGGTCGATGAACATTCTGGTGGATGAGGTCGCCCGGACCTATGCGTCGCTATCGGCCGGCCAGCCGGCGGCGCTGCCGCCTCTGCCGCTTCACTATGCCGACTATGCCGCGTGGCAGGAGCGCTGGATGGAGGGGGACGATGCCCGCCGGCAGCTCGACCATTGGCGGGGACGGCTGGGCGGGGAACAGCCGGCGCTCGACCTGCCGGCCGACAGGCCCCGCCCGCCGATGCAGAGCCATCGTGGCGCTGCGGTGGAATTCCGGCTGGAGGCACCGCTGGTCGCCGGACTGTCCGCCGTCGGGCGTGAACAGGGGGCGAGCCTGTTCATGGTCCTGCTCGCCGCTTTCGCCGCCCTGCTGCACCGGCACAGCGGCCAGACCGACCTGCGCATCGGTGTGCCGACCGCCAACCGCGGCCGGGTGGAGTTGGAGAATCTGATCGGCTTCTTCGCCAACACCCAGGTGCTTCGTATCGAACCCGACGGGCGGATTCCCTTCGACCGCTTCCTGGCCGGTGTGCGCGACGAGGTTCTGGCCGCCCAGGCCAATCAGGACCTGCCCTTCGACGCCCTGGTGGAGGCCCTGCAGCCGGCGCGCAGCCTCGACCGCAACCCGCTGTTCCAGGTGATGGCCAGCCACAGCCGCCCCCGCTCCGACGCGCTGCGCCGCCTGCCTGGCCTCGAAATCGCGGAGCATCCGCGCCAGCACCATGCCGCCCAGTTCGACCTGTCGCTGCACAGCGAGGAACAGGCCGACGGTTCGCTGTGCGCCACCCTGATCTACGCCACCGACCTGTTCGACGCGGCGACGGTCCAGCGCTTCGGCAGCCATCTGGAGCGGATTCTCCGCGGGGTGGCCGAGGCACCCGCGGTGACGCTGGGCTATCTGCCGATCCTCGACGCCGCCGACTGGCCGGCGGTGGAGCCCACCCTCCGTGCGCCCGCCGGTCCTCTGGTTCCTGACGTGATTACTGAGCAGGCGGCTCTGCATGGTGCGCGTCCTGCTTTGAGCTTTGGCGGCCGGACGCTGAGCTATGCCGAGCTGGAGGCGCAGGCGAACCGTCTGGCGCACCGGCTTCGGGGGCTTGGCGTCGGACCCGAGGTGACGGTCGGTGTCGCCGCCGAACGCTCGCTGGAACTGGTCGTCGGCCTGCTGGCGGTGATGAAGGCCGGTGGCGCCTATCTGCCGCTCGACCCGGAACTGCCGCCGGCCCGTCTCAAGGCCATGGCCACGGACGGTGGCATCGCCCTGCTTCTCACCCAGAGCCACCTTGCCGACAGGCTGAACGGCGACGCGCTGCCGGAGGCGGTCCGCCTGCTGCTGCTCGACGCCGAGGATACCGGCGGCCTGCCGGACAACCCGCCGGCGTCGGGCCTGCGGGCGGAGAACCTTGCCTACCTGATCTATACCTCCGGCTCGACCGGGACGCCCAAGGGGGCGGGCAACAGCCATGGCGCCCTGCTGAACCGGCTGGCCTGGATGCAGAAGGCCTACCGGCTGGCTCCGGGCGACCGGGTGCTGCAGAAGACGCCCTTCGGCTTCGACGTCTCGGTCTGGGAGTTCTTCTGGCCGCTGATGGTGGGGGCGCATCTGGTGGTGGCGGCGCCCGGCGAACATCGCGATGCGGCACGGCTGGTGGCACTGATCCGTGAGCGGTCCATCGACACGCTGCATTTCGTGCCCTCGATGCTGCAGGCCTTCCTGGAGGAGCCGGGTGTGGAGCGCTGCACCAGCCTGCGTCGGGTGGTGTGCAGCGGCGAGGCCCTGCCGGTGGCGCTGCAGGACCGGCTGTTCTCCCGTCTGCCCGGTGTCGGCCTGTACAACCTCTACGGCCCGACCGAGGCGGCCATCGACGTCAGCCACTGGACCTGTCGGGCTGGCGAGGCCGGTGCCGGCGGCGGGGTGCCGATCGGGGTGGCGATCGACAATCTGCGGCTCCATGTGCTGGACGAGAGCCTGAACCCGCTTCCGGCCGGGGCGGTGGGCGAGCTTTACATCGCCGGTGCGGGTCTGGCGCGGGGCTACCACCGGCGGGCGGGTCTGACGGCGGAGCGCTTCGTCGCCGATCCGTTCGCCAGCGACGGCGGCCGGATGTACCGGACGGGCGATCTGGCGCGGCGGCGTGGCGACGGGGTGATCGAGTATGTCGGGCGGATCGACCATCAGGTGAAGATCCGCGGGTTGCGGATCGAGCTTGGCGAGATCGAGGCGGTCTTGCGCGGGCATCCGGCGGTGCGCGACGCGGTGGTGGTCGCCAGGGAGGGCGCCGGCGGCAAGCGGCTGGTCGGCTATGTGGCGGCCGATGCAAATGGGGCCGGCGCGGATAGGACTGCCGAGCTGCCGCGGCTGCTGCGGGAGCATCTCGCCGGTGGCCTGCCGGACTACATGGTTCCGGCGCACATCGTCGTTCTGGAGCGGCTGCCGCTGACGCCCAACGGCAAGCTCGACCGCAAGGCACTGCCCGAGCCCGCACCCGATGCCGGTACGGAACATATAGCGCCGGCATCGGCGACCGAACGGGTGCTGGCGGAGATCTGGAGCGCTGTCCTGGGCGTCGGGCGCGTCGGCGCCGCCGACAATTTCTTCGTGCTCGGCGGTCATTCGTTGCTGGCGACGCGGATGGCGGCGCAGATCCGCGACCGCTTCGCCCTGGAGCTTCCCCTGCGCGCCCTGTTCGAGGCGCCCACCCTTGCAGAGCTTGCCGCACGGATCGACCGTGAACAGGCGGACGGCGGCGGCGACGACATCGGGCGGATGGACGCCCTCCTGGCCGACCTCGAAACCGATCTTGAAGCCATGTCGCCGGAGGCCGCGCAATGACCACGACCGCCAAGCGGGAACCTGCTGGACGGCCGGCAGATGCGCTGAAGCAGATCGCCCGGCGTCTCGATGCCCTGCCTGCCGACCGACAGGAGGAATTCCTCCGCCGTCTCGCCGAAACCGGGATTTCCTTCGCCCGGCTGCCGATCCTCCCCGGCCGCCGGCCGGAGCGGCTGCCGCTGTCCCATGCCCAGCGGCGGCTGTGGGTGCTCTGGCAGCTTGACCGGGGCAGCCGGGCCTATCACATCCCGATCGGCCTACGCCTGACCGGTCGTCTCGACCGGGAGGCGCTTGCCGGCGCATTCGCCGACATCGTGGACCGGCATGAGGTGCTGCGCACCAGCTATCCGGCCCGCGATGGCGAGGCGGAGCAGCGACTCCATCCCGCTGCTCCGCCGGAGATCTGGCTTGAGACCATCGGTTGGACCGACCTGTCGGCCCTGGTGCCGGCGGAGCGGGACGGCCGGCTGGAAGCCCTGGCCGAGGCGGAGGCCGCAACCCCTTTCGATCTGGAAGCGGCGCCACCGGTCCGTCTGCGGCTGGTGCGGCTGGCCGAAGAGGAGCATGCGCTTTTCCTGACGCTCCACCACATTGCCGCCGATGGCTGGTCGGTGAACCTGCTGGTGGAGGAGTTCGCCGCCCTCTATGCGGCCCGATGCCAGGGGCGGGACGCCGGCTTGGCCCCGCTGCCGATCCAGTACGCCGACCATGCGCTGTGGCAGGACCGTCTCCTGCGCAGCGGCGAAGGGGCTCGGCAGCTCGAGCATTGGTGTGCCCTGCTCGGCGCGGAGCAGCCGGACCTGAGTCTGCCCTGGGATGATCAGGGTGCCGGAAACGACGGGCGTGACCACAGCGAGGCCGGCATCCCGATCCTTCTTGACGATGCCCTGATCGCTCAACTGCGCGGCATGGCCGGCAAGGAGGGGGCGACCGTCGCCAATCTTCTGCTGGCGGCCTTCCTGCTTCTGTTGCACCGCCATACCGGGCAGGGAGAGCTGCGGGTGGGCGTGCCGGTCGCCGGACGTCACCGCGCCGAGACCGAGCGTCTGATCGGCCTGTTCGTGAACAGTCAGGTCATCCGTGCCGACCTGCATGGCGGGCTCAGGCTGCGTGAGGTCCTGGCGCAGGTCCGCGACCGGTCGGTCGACGCTCAGGCCAGCCAGGATCTGCCCTTCGAGCATCTGGTCGACGCGCTGAAGCCGGAACGCCGGCTCGACCGCAATCCGCTGTTCCAGGTGATGTTCAACCACCAGCATCGCCGGCTGTCAGCGCTGGATCGGATCGCCGGGCTCACGATCAGGCTGCAGACCGGCGGTTCCCGGGCCGCTCTGTTCGACCTGTCGCTGGAGGCCGAGGAGGATGACGGCGGGCGCATCCGCTGCGATCTGCGCTACCCTGCTGACCGGTTCGCCGTGGAGCGGATGGCCGCCATGGCGGAGGATTACCGGCGCATCCTCGCGGCCTTCGCCGCCGATGGGAGCGTTCCGGTCGCGTCCATCCGGCTTACGGCTGACGACGGCGCGGACGCCGCGCTGGCCGTACCTATGGCGTCCGCTTCCGCACTGTCGCCTGCGACGCTGTTCGATGCCCGTGCGACGGAGGCCCCCGACGCCGTGGGTCTCGTCGCCGATGGGCGGCCAGTGACGTTCGGGACCCTGAAGGTGCGGTCGGACCGGCTGGCCCGTCGGCTTCGCGCGCTGGGTGTCGGGCCGGATGCCCGGGTTGGGCTGGCGGTCGAGCCGTCACCCGCCATGGTGGTCGGGCTGCTGGCCGTCCTGAAGGCTGGCGGGGGCTATGTGCCGCTCGATCCCCGGCTCCCCCGCGACCGCCTGGCCGGGATGATCACCGACAGCGGCATGGCTTTGATGCTGGTGCAGGACAGCTTGCAAGGGGCAATGCCGGCCGGTGTCGCCCGCTTGACGGTGGACGCCGAGGGGCTGGCTGAGGATGGGCCGGAGATCGCGGATGCTCTTCCGGCGCCGGCGGGCGAGGGGCTGGCCTACCTGATCTACACCTCCGGTTCGACCGGGACGCCCAAGGGCGTCATGGTTTCCCACGGGGCGCTCACCTGCCACTGTCTTGCGGCGGCCGAGGCGTATGGGATGACCGCCGGGGACCGGCTGTTGCATTTCGCGTCCTTCGGCTTCGATGCGGCGAGCGAACAGATCCTGATGCCTCTGCTGGCGGGAGCCGGCGTCGTCCTGGGCGCCATGGCCGATTCCACGCCGGAGCGGCTGGCGGCGCTGATCCTGCGCGATGGCGTCACCGTCGCCGACCTGCCGCCGGCCTATCTCGCCCACCATGCCGATGCCCTTGCGGTCGCCATGCCCGGCCATCGCCTGCGCGCCTGCATCCTGGGTGGCGAGGCCTGGGATCTGTCGCTGGCCGGCCGTCTCGCCGATTGGGTCGGCGGTGTTTTCAACGCCTATGGGCCGACCGAGGCGGTCATCACCCCTCTGGTCTGGCAGGTGGGCGGAGAAGGGCAGGCCGGAACTGCCCCCATCGGCCGCCCCATCGGGGACCGCCGGGCGCTGGTGCTCGACGCCTCGCTGAACCTGCTTCCGGCCGGGGTGGTGGGCGAGCTTTATCTGGGTGGCTCGGGTCTGGCGCGGGGCTACCTGAACCGGCCGGGCCTGACGGCGGAGCGCTTCGTCGCCGATCC
>NZ_JALJXJ010000016.1 GCF_024170005.1 Azospirillum lipoferum | reverse complement strand
AGGGTGTAGCTGCCCAGCGTGACCGAGCCGGCGCCGCTCAGCGAGCCGATGGTCTCGGCCGCCCCCAGCGCCAGGGTGGCGCCGGTGTCGACCGTCACCGCGCCGGTGTCGGCGATGGCGGAGCCGCCGGAGACGGCGAGCGTGCCGGCGCTGACGGTGGTCGCACCGCTGCGGGTGTTGGTGCCCGACAGGGTCAGGGTGCCGCTGCCGTCCTTGGTCAGGGCGCCGCTGCCGCCGACCACGCCGGTCAGGGTGGCGGTGTTGGACACGGTGATGGTGGCGCCGAAGGTGCCGGCGGTGACGGCGTTGGCGAAGCTGACGGCGGTGCCGGTGATCGCCAGCGTGCCGTTGTCGATCGTCAGCGCGCCGGTGCTGATGTTGGTGGCGTCGGTCACCGACAGGGTGCCGCCGCGGATGCTGGTGGTGCCGGTGTAGGTGTTGGCGCCCGACAGGGTCATCGTCCCGCTGCCGGTCTTGACGATGTTTCCAACCTGGTTTTCCTCGATGACGCCGGAGAACACGGTGGACGCGTCATTCCCCCCCATGGTCAGGGTGCCGTTGTTCAGGGTGACCGTGCCGCCGCCGGCCAGGGAGCCGATCGTCTCGCTCACGCTGTCGTCGAACCACAGGGTCGCTCCGGCCGATACCGTCACGGCGGAGGTGTCGGCGATGGACGCGCCGCCTTGGAGCGCCAAGGTGCCGGTGCCGATGGTGGTGGCACCGGTGTAGGTGTTGCTGCCGGACAGGGTCAGCGTGCCGCTGCCGGCCTTGGTCAGCCCGCCGGTGCCGGACAGCACGCCGGAGAAGGTCGTGCTGGTGCCGTCGCCCACCGTCAGGGTGTAGACGCCCAGCGTGACGTTGCCGGCGCCGGTGAGCGACCCGATGGTCTCGGCCGCCCCCAGCGACAGGGTGGCGTTGCTGGACACCGTGACGGCGCTGCCGTTGCCGATGGCGGAGCCGCCCGACACCGCCAGGGTGCCGGCGGAGACGGTGACCGACCCGCTGTGGCTGTTGGTGCCCGACAGGGTGACCGTGCCGGTGCCGGTCTTGGTCAGGGCGCCGGAGCCGCTGACGGTGCCGGACAGGGTCAGGGCGTTGGCGGTCTTCACCGTGCCGTTGCTGCTGCCGATGGCGATGGCGTTGGTCAGCGTCTGGCTGGTCGCCGTCGTGGTCAGCGTGCCGCCGTTCAGCGTGATGGTGCCGCTGCCGATGGTGCCGGCGGTACCCAGCTCCACCTCGCCGTTGCGGATGGTGGTGCCGCCGGACCAGCTGTTGCCGGCGCCGCTCAGCGTCAGCTTGCCGCTGCCGAACTTGCTCAGCCCGCCGCTGCCGGTGACGTCGCCCGACAGGGTGACGGCGTTGGCGTTGTCGATGGAGGCATCGGACGACAGGGTGATGGCATTGTCGATGGTGGTGGCGCCGGTGACGGTCAGATTGCCGCCGCTCATCGTCACCGTGTCGGTGCCCAGGTTGGCGTCGCCCGCCACCGACAGCGTGCCGGCGCTGACCGTGATGGTGTTGATGCCGGTGGCGCCGCTCGCGGTGTTGTTGGTGCCGCCCAGCACCAGCGTGCCGGCGCCGCTCTTGGTCAGGGCCGCCGAATTACTGGTCCCGTTGTCGGCCAGGGTCGAGTTGATGGTCAGCGTGTCGCCGTCGCCGACGCTGACGCCGAAGCTGTTGCCCAGCGTGAAGCCGTTGCCGGTGATGGTGATCGCCCGGCTGTCGGTGTCGCTGTCCATCGCCAGGGTCACGCCGCTGCGCACCGTCAGCGTGCCGGGCAGCGTGATGGTGCCGGCCAGCGTGCCGGAGAAGCGGATGGTGACGTTGCCCGACACGCTGTTGGCGAGGGTGATCGCCTCTTTCAGGTCCAGACCGCCGCCGTCCGCCTTGTCGGCGGTATAGGTGCCGGCCGGCGTATTGCCGTCGATGGCGGTGACGTCGACCACCAGGTCGTTGGTCACGCTGATGCTGAAGGTCTTCTCGTAGGTGGCGGTGCCGTCGCTGACCTGGATGCGGACGGAATAGCTCTGCCCGGCGGTCAGGGTGGTGGCGTCGTTCGCCCTCAGCGAGGTGCCGGAGATGTTGAACAGCGCGTTGTCGGTGTCGCCGGTGCCGGTGACCAGCGTGTAGGTGAAGGTCTGGCCGGTGTCGGCGTCGGTCTTCGACAGGGTGCCGACCACCGCGTTGGTGCCGTCGAAGATGGTGACGGAATTGTTGGACAGGGCGAGGTCGGTCGGCGCGTCGTTGATCGAGCTGGCGGTGACCACCGTGCTGGTGTTGGCGCTGCTGCTGGTCGTGCCGTCGCTTGCGGCCAGGCTGAAGGTGGTCTGCACCGTGCTGCCGGGCGCCACCTGGTTGTTGGTGGGGGTGAAGACCAGCGCCTGCAGCAGGGTCTGTAGCCCGCCCGGCGTGCTGGAGGTCAGCGTGTAGCTGCCGGCGCTGCCGCTCAGCCCGCCGCCGGCGCTGGACAGCGTGCCGTTGGCCGCGGTGTAGGTGATGGTGACGGTGAAGGTGCCGGTGCTGTCGTCGGCATCGCTCACCGTCACGGCGCTGAAGGGCGTGGTGGTGGCGTTGTCGTTGACGGTGCCGGCGGTGGTGAAGGTGCCGCCCAGCGCCGGCGCCTGGTTGACCGGCCCGGTCAGCGTGACGTCGTTGCTGTTGCTGCCGGCGGCATAGCTGATGGTGATCGACCCGCTGTTCAGGCTCAGCGTGGCGCCCGAGGCCAGTCCGCTGAAGGTGCCGGTGACGGCATCGCTGCCGTCGTTGGAGATGATGACGAAGCTGTCGCCGCTGGCGGTCTTGGCCGGGGTGTAGCTGCCGCTGGTGGACAGGGTGGCGCTGCCGACGCTCACCGCGCCGGTGACCGCCACCTGATCGTAGCTGCTGGAACTGGCCAGATCGACCGCCAGGATGCCGCCGGACTGGATGGTCAGGCCGCCGTTGACGGTCAGGGTGCCGACGCCGCTGTTGGTGCCGGCGACGCCGGGGGACAGCGTGCCGCCGGACTGCACGGTCAGGCCGCCGTTCACCGTGCCGGTGCCCGCCAGCGTGCCGCCGTTGCCCACCGTGACCGCCCCGGCCGACGCGCCGTTCAGGGTGCCGGTGACGACCAGCGTGCCGGCCGACAGGCTGGTGGTGCCGGTGTAGCTGTTGGTGCCGCTCAGGGCCAGCGTGCCGGTGCCCGACTTGGTCAGGCCGCCGGAACCGGAGACAACACCCGACAGGGTCAGGGCGTTGCCGCTGCCGACGCTGACGGTGCCATGGCTGCTGCCCAGCGTGACGACGTTCGCCAGCGCGACGGCGCTGCCGGTCACCGCCAGCGTGCCGCCGTTCAGCGTGATGCCGGCGCTGCTGATGTTGCCGGAACTGGCGATCGACAGGGTGCCGGCGCTGACGGTGGTGGTGCCGGTGTAGCTGTTGGTTGCGCTTAACTCCACTGTGCCGGCGCCGACCTTGGTCAGGTTGAAGGCACCGGATACCGTGCCGCTGATCGTCAGCGTGTCCCCGCTGTTGTAGGAGCCGATGTCGGCGTCCGCCGCCAGGGTGACGGTGCCGGTGATGGTGGCCGTTCCGCCGTTGACCTTCACCGCACCGATTCCGGACGACACGCCGATGCCGCTGATCGTCAGGTTCTCGGCGATGCTCAGGCCGTCGCCGATACGCAGGGTGGCGCCGCTGGCGATGCTGGTGCCGGCGGCGGTCGTGCCCAGCGCGTTGGCATGGGTGATGTACAGGACGCCCGCGCCGACGGTGGTGGCGCCGGTATAGCTGTTGTCGGCCGACAGGGTCAGCATTCCGCTGCCGGTCTTGGTCAGGGCATTGTTGCCGCCGATCGTGCCGCTGATGGTCAGGCCGGTGCCGGACACGCCGATGGTGGTGTCGGCGGCCATGGCGATGGCGCCGCTGACGGTCGCACTGCCGCTGGTGACCTGCAACGCGCCGGCCGACGACACGCCGGTGCCGGAGACGGTCAGGTCTTCGGCCAGCGTGACGCCGTTGGCGACGGCCAGGGTGGCGCCGCTGGACACGGTGGTGCCGGCCGCGGTGGTGCCCAGCGCGTTGTTGCTGCCGGCGACCAGGGTGCCGGCGCTGACGGTGGTGGCGCCGGTGTAGCTGTTGCTGCCTGACAGGGTCAGGCTGTTCGACCCGCCCTTGGTCAGGGCATAGCTGCCGCTGACCACGCCCGACAGGGTCAGGCCGCTGGTGGTGGTGACGGTGGTGTCGGCGTTCAGCGTGACCGTGCCGCTGACCGTGTTGGTGCCGCTGGCGCTGATCAGCGCGCCGCCCGACGAAACGCCGGTGCCCGACAGGGTCAGGTTTTCCGCGATGGTGATGCCGCCCGACAGGGCCAGGGCGGCGTTGCTGGCCACCGTGGTGCCGCCGGTGGTGTCGCCCAGCGCGTTGGCGTTGCTGACCGTCACGGTGCCGGCGTTGATGGTGAAGGTGCCGCTGAAGCTGCTGTTGTTGCCGGACAGGGTCAGGTCGCCGGACGCGGCCTTGATCAGGGTGCCCGATCCGCTGATGGCACCGGAAAGGGTGGCGCTGCCGCTGGGGGCGACGCTGATCGTGCCGCCGCTGCTGCCGATGGCGACGGTGTTGTCGATGGTGCCGACGGTGCCGCTCAGCCGCAGGGTGCCGCCGTTCAGGGTGACGGTGCCGGCGCCCAGGTTGCTGTCGGCGGACACCTGCAGCCAGCCTTTGGTGACGGTAATGCCGCCGGCGAAGCCGGTGCTGTTGGTGGTGCCGTCCAGCGTCAGGCTCGTGCTGTTGATGGCGGCGTTCAGCGTCAGGCTGCCCGATGAGGTGCCGGTGATGGCGCCGCTGAAGGTCGCGTTGCTCGCCTGGCTGATGGTCAGGGCATTGCCCCCCAGCGCCAGCGTGCCGCTGGCCCCGCTCAGCGTGCCGATGGTCTCGGTCGCCGATGACAGGGTCAGCGTGCCGCCGGACAGGGTCACGGCGCTGCTGTCGGACAGCGCAGTGCCGGCGCTGCTGTTCAGTTCCAGCGTGCCGGCGCTGACGGTGGTGGTGCCGATGTAGCTGTTGGTGCCGGTCAGGGTGAGCGTGCCGCTGCCGGCCTTGGTCAGGCCGCCGGTGCCGCTGATGATGCCGTCGAAGCTCGTGCTGCTGCCGTCGCCGCCGGCGGTCAGCGTGCTGCTGCCCAGCGTGACGTCGCCGCTGCCGGTCAGCGACCCGATGGTCTCGCTGCCGGACAGGTTCAGCGTGGCGCCGTTGGACACGGTGACGGCGCTGCTGTCGCCGATGCCACCGTTGGCCGTCAGCGTGCCGCCGCCGATGCTGGTGGCGCCTGTATAGTCGTTGCCGCCGCTCAGCGTCAGGGTGCCGGCGCCGCTCTTGGTGACGCCGCCGCTGCCGGTGATCTGGCTGGTGATGGCCAGCGTGTGGCCGGTATCGTTGGTCAGCGTCAGGGTGGTGCCGGACGCGACGGTGATGGTGCTGCCGCCGATGGTCAGGCCGCTGGCCGCGTCGGCGTCGAAGGTGATGTTCTCGCCGATCGCCAGGTTGGAACCCAGCGTGATGCTGCCGTTGGCCAGCCCGCTGCCGAAGACGATGGTCTGGGTGCCGGCCTGTCCGTTGGCGATGGCGACCGCCTCGCGCAGGCCGACGCTGCCGTCGGTCACGTCGACGGTGCTGCCGTCGCCGGTGCCGGTGACGTAGATGTAGTTGGTCGCCACCTTCACGTCGGCCGTGCTGCTGGCGCCGTGGCCGTCGTTCAGGGTGAAGCGGATCGTTGCGTCGCCGGCCGGGGTGTCGTTGCGGTAGGTGATGCCGCTCATTAGCGTGGCGATGCGCGCCGCGGTGGCGTTACCGTCGAAGGTGACGGTCAGCGTGCCGTTGCCGTTGTTGGTGTAGGTCGCGAACTGCGTGCCGCCGTCGGAAATGGTGCCGGACGTGGTGCCGGTGACGGTATAGCTGCTGCCCAGGCCGAAGACGTCGGCCGACCAGGCGCCGTTGCTGGTGCCGCTGGTGGCCGACCGCTGCACGGTCAGGCTGGCGCCGTTCCAGGTGGTGGCGCCGTCGTTCTCGGTATCCGACACGGTGACGGCGGTGCCGGTGTCCAGCGTCACCGTGCCGCCGACACCGGCCCAGCCGACGCTGTCGGTGTTCAGGTTGCCGATGACCGGGGCGGAGTTGGGGCTCATCGTGAAGGTGCCCAGGGAGCCGGCGGCGACGGCGTTGTCGGCCAAGTCCTTGACCTGGCTCGCCACCATGCTGACGGTGTAGGTCCCGGCGTCGCCGGCGTCCCAGGTTCCGCCGGGCGCCGTGAACTGGTAGGTGACGGTGTTGCCGGAGACCGAGACCTTGGTTGCGGTGACGCTGAAGCTGTTCGGTCCGGTGATCCTCACGTCGCCGTTGGTGTAGGACGACGTGTCCATCCCCACCGCATCGCTGTAGGTGACCGTGAAGGTATGGGTCGTGCCGCCGGTCGTCGTGACGTTGCTGGCCGTGAGCGACGCGGTCGGCGCGGTGGAATCGAGGGTGTAGCTGTGGCCGGTGCCGGTGGTGACGTTGCCGGCGGTGTCGACCGTTCGGATGTCCAGCGTGTGGGTGCCGGCGCTCAGCGTGACGCCGGACGCCGTCCAGGTGTTGCTGCTGATGGTGGCGGAAACCCAGGTGGTGCCGCCGTCGGCCGACACCTGGATGGTCTCCCCGGCGCCCAGCGTGCCGGTGAAGATGCCGCTCACCATCTGGCTGGCGACATTGGTGATGTAGTCGTAGTCGAGGGGGCCGGTGTCCTGGTCCATCCCCTGCACCGTCGCGGTCGCGGTCGGCGCGGTGGTATCCAGCGTATAGGCCTGGGACAGCGCCGTGCTGCTGCCCCCGCTGTTGGTCACCCGTGCCTTCAGCGTGCTGCTGCCGGTCAGCGTCACCCCGGACAGGCTCCAGCTGCTGGAACCGACCGAAGCGGTCGCCGTCGTCCAGGTCGAGCCGTTGTCGAGCGACACCTCGACCGATTCGCCGGTGGCCAGATTGGCGCTCAGCGTGCCGCTGACGGTCTGGGCCGCGGTCTTGGTGATGAAGTCGGTGCTGCTGGTGCCGGTGTCGGCCGAGAACGCCACGGTGGAGACGGTGGTGGTCGGGCTGCTGTCGACCTTGGCGCTGCTGTTGTTGACCAGCGAATAGGTCACGGTGGCGCTGTCGGCGGTGCCGTCGCTCGACCCCGTCTTGTCCTTGATGGTCCCGGTGATGCCGTTGGCGGTGGCATCCACGCCGTTCGCATCGGTATCGCCGGCCTGGACGGTGTAGCGGAAGGTCAGGGTGCTGGTGCCGGTGCCGCTGAGATAGGTGGCCGACCGGGTGGTGCCGCCGACATCCAGCGCCAGCGTCGGCGTCCCCGTGACGTCGACCGCCTGATCGAAGGTGACGGTGACGTCGATGTTCTCGCCCAGATGATAGGTGCCGCTGTGGCTGCCGTTGGCAATCGACACGCTGGTGACGTCGGCAACCGGATTGACGGTGACGGTGGCCGCCCCCAGCGCCGGGGTGGCGGATATATTGCCGGAATCCTTGACGCTGGTGACGGTGACGGTGCGGGTGCTGGACCCCGTCGGCGTTTCGCTGCTGTTACGATAGGTGATGCCGCCGATCAGCGTTCCCATCTGGGCTTCGGTCCGGCTGAGCCCGGTGACCGCCACCGTCGCCGTGTTGCCGCTCCTGGTCACCGTGGCGGTGGCATCGCCCGAAGCACCGAGGCCGGTCAGGGTCGTTGTGCCGGCATTCAGCGCCACGTCCACGCCGCCGATCTTCAAATATTCGGTGCTGTCCGTCACATTGGTGACGGTCAGGGTCATGCCGGTAAAGGTTTGTCCGCTGTCCGTAGGATCTGCGCCCACGCTGGCGGTCACGCTGCTGAACAGGCTGACCGCCGCACCGTTTTCGGTATAGGTCGTCGTGGCCCCTGTGCCGGTCAGGCTCGGAGCAGTGCCAACGGGAGGCGGAGTAATATTGTCAAGATTTATATTGTCAATTGCAAGATAAAGCCCGCCACCATTCTTTTTGGTTATGGTTACGTATTGAACGCCTATAAGATTGGGGTCGCTTGGAGTTAAGACGCTTCCATGATTGTCAAATGCAACGGTTTGCTCGAAAGTTCCTTTGTTGGTTGTGTATACAATATCCAGAGAACCTGCTTCCTGATCAATAATCGTCATTCCACTAAAATCAAAAGTATATCCAACCCCCGCTGTGATCGTATAGCTCTCCACATAACCATAATACCCCTCAATAATTTTCCCTGAAAAATTTGTTGCATTATTGTAATTTGTTGCATCAACCAAAGATACAATAGGGGATCCGTTCGAATCTGATTGCCCAGCAACAGTTACCGTGATAGTATCTCCAGATACAGTTTGGCTTATTGCGGTTGTTTGGTCTCCGCTTACATCTGAAGTGCTGGTTCCAAAATCAAATTGCGTAAGAAGAATGTGATTATAAGCTTCAGTTACCTCACGGTTGACTGCAACATTAGACTCAATGTCTCCCTTCTGACTTTCCAAGACCCAGTTGCCACCCAGGTCAGCGGAGCCTGTGGGATCCGTCGATGCGGCAACATCTGCGCTCGTCAATGTAGAAACAGTGGATATGAAACTCTGTCCAATGCCGGTTGCAACATCGCATCCGTAAAGCAGCATATCGCCACTATCAGTCAAAGCACGCCCTAACGTGGCAAGATCAGTTGCACGGGCGGTAGCTGTTGCTGTGTCGAGTGTCAACGAACCAAGGTTGATTTCTCCCTCGGCGCCATGGCTGACGATGTGAATCGCATCGTAACCGCTGTGGGTCCTTGCCCATTCTGCCATCTGGGACAGGCCGTCCTTGGTGCTGTCCAGCAGCACCACCTCGACACCCGCCTTCACCCCATCCACCAGCGTCTGGTAATCGGTGACGTTGGTTTCGATGAAAACGACCTCTTTCCGCCCACCGTTCTGCGTCGGGTCGGCGGCGCGCACCTCCACCGGTGCGGGCGAGGCGGTCGCGGGCGAGGCATCCGCCACCGCCTGGGCTTGCCATTGGTCGGCGCTGTGGTCGGTGGTGTCGTGGCTGGCGGCGGCGGGGTCGGCGCTATGGTCGGTCGCCGCGTTCGGATCGGCGGTGGCCGCACCAGCCGCGTCGAACATGAAGCGCGGTTCCAGCGCATAGGCCAGCGGCGGACGGGCGGACGGCTTCTGCACCGCTTGTGCCTCCGTCTTCGCGCCGGTCTTCGCCGAACCCTTCACCCGTGTGAACCTGGACTTCATCGCCACACCCGCCAGCAGACCGAAAAGGGGAATCCAAACCAACCGGAGATTTCTAAAAAAGAAACCCACCATCCGCAACATGCGAATATGTGCCCAATTGTAGCACAGGCTGGAATGTTATTCCTGAGACATCGCAACTATAGAACGATAAGCCGCGCGAAAACCTCAGCGGAGAGCGCAAGGCGGTCGGCGCGTCTTACCCCCATGCGGGAGCGGGGCCGGACTTTTGCACGACCGTGCCGATTTTGGGGAAGAACAGTTAATAAAGTTTTGCCTGCGGATCGTCGGCTTACAGGGAGCAGGACGGGGAGGGCATGAAGGGATGCATATTCCTATATGTATTTTCTTGAAAAACTCTTCGGAAGTCCTGATTTTTATCAGCGATCTTTCCGAAAAGACGGAAACCCGGCCTCAGGGGGCTTTTAGTTTCAGAAAAACAGCGGCCTTCAAGGCAGAAGCCATGGAAGAGAGGGGCTTCGAGCCGATTCAGGCAGCCTCTGATCGGAAAAGTGGTCCGATCCTTCCGGGGCTCTGATTCTTCCCTTTTCCCGCCATTTACCGGCGAAGGAAGAGTTCAGGGCCGGCAGGCTTCCTGCGATCCCCGGAAGCGGGCCCGCGGCGGTTGGTGGCGATTTTTCAAAGTTTCAGACCACAGTCTTCCATCGGAGGACTCTATCTTTAAAATGCGATTGCCTTGCCGGGGCGCGGCAAGACTCCAGATGGCACTGGGCGGAGGCGCACGAATCATGACGCTTTGTTGAAATATTCTTCGTTCCACTAGAAATAAATGTACGCCGTGCGCAATACCGGTAGAAAATCCGGACAAAACCCCCTACTCTGCCGCCGGCCATTGCAGGTCATCCATGCATCCCATGCCACAACTGTGACGCAGTAGGTTTGGCCACTTCTTTCGTACAGGTGGGGCTATTGGCGGGAAAAAGTTGTTTCGCGGCCAATGCCATACGTGTACGATATTCGCAATTCATTACAAAAAAACAAATATTGAGAGAAATTGAGACGGCATATCGACTCCTGCAGATTGCGTTGATATAGAACAACAACCGCCGAGGCGAGGCCCTTGGGACGGTTCCCGCTAATTGTGCAAAGCACAAAAATATTCGAAAGAGAGGATTTGCAATGGATCAAATGCTCGGCATGGTGTTCATGCTTCCGTGGTCCTGGGCGCCGGCGGATTATGCCCGCTGCATCGGCCAGCAGATGCCCCTCCAGCAGTACGCCGCGCTTTACTCCCTGCTCGGCACCGTTTATGGCGGCAACGGCTCCACCACCTTCAATTTACCGAACCTCCAGGGCCGCATGCCGATAGGCCAGGGCCAGAGCACGCTGACCGGCGCTCCCATCCTGAACATGGGCCAAACCGGCGGCGGCTACATCTCCGCCCTGAACGCGAGCAACCTGCCGCCCCACACCCACCCCGCGACCTTCTTCCCCGGCGGCACCGGCGGCACCTCCACCATCACCGGCACGGCCTCCCTGCCGTTCAGCACCACCGTCACCCTGCCGACGACGGTGACCGGTGATCTGACGATTGCCAACACGGCTGGCGGTGGTGTCGTCACGCCGGCGAACAACAGCGTTCTGACGAAGGGCGGCGCCCAGGCGAACATTTTCGCCACGAGTGCTGCGAATATTCCGATCGGTCCGACCCAAACCTTCACCGGCACCGCCACCGGTTCGGTCAGCGGCAGCGCGTCCGGCCCGATCACCCTGACCGCCAGCGGCGGCACCGGCGGCGGAACCGTCGCGGTCGGCGCGAACACCGGTGGCGTCAGCGCGCCGTTCAGCATCGTATCGCCCTATCTGGCGCTGAACTTCGTCATCGCCATCCAGGGCCTCTATCCGATGCGCAACTGATGACCGACCTCAGCCAACTCTCCGCCGGCCTCTTCCCCCCCCACCTGAACAGCGTCTTCACCATGACGTCGGAGGAGGGGGTGGAGATCGAGGCGACGCTGACGGCCTGCACGGAAAACCCCAGGTCCACCATGCCCGGCAGTCCGCGCACGGCCTTCAGCCTGTTCCTGCAATGCCCGGCCGACGGGCTGCCCCACTTCAGCGGGGCGTCCTTCACCGTCACCCATCCGCAGATGCCGGCTTTCGGGCCGGTCTATGTGGAGCGGGTCATGCCGGAAGGCGGCGGGTCGGAACAGGCGGTCTTCCAGATCTCGTTCAACTGAGTCTGGCGATCCAAGCCCAACCAACCAAGGTCGGCCGCCGTCCTTTCTTTTCCCAAGGATTCTTCCAGGGGGAGAGGGGCGGCGGCCTCCTTTCCAACCTATCCTTCCCCCCTCCAACCCAACTGACATTCCTTTGCGGAGGATGCGTCGACCCATGGCCGGCTTTTCCGGATCCTTCCCCTTCCCCGGCAACCTGACAGCCCGCTTCACCACGCCCGCCGACGAAACCTTCCTGCTGGATCTGTTCATCGAGGCGCGTCCCTGGCTGGCCTGGGCGCAGGGCAGCCCCGATTTCCTGCGCGCGCTGTACGAACAGCAGTACCGGGCGATGCGGGCCGGGCAGGAGGCGATCTATCCCGAACATGTCGACTTGGTGGTCGAAAAGGCCGGCGACCGCGTCGGCCGGGTGGTGGTCGATCTCGGCTATCGGAACTGGCGGGTGTCGGAATTGCAGGTGCTGGAACGCGCCCGTGGCAAGGGCGTCGGGTCGGACGTCCTGCGCGGCCTGCAAATGGCGGCGACCGGGCCGATGATGGGCATCACGCTGTCCACCCCGATCATCGGATCGAACGGCCGGCAGGTCTACCAGCGGCTGGGGTTCCGCACCACCGGCTACGAGCCGCCCCATTTCCACATGGGCTGGCTGCCCCCCGGCCATCCGGAGGCCGAGGCGCTGGAAACCCTGTCCGCCCAGGTGGAGGCGCAGGCCCAGGCCCATATGACGAAGATGATGGCCATGCAGGCCCAGGCCCGCGCCATGGGTGCCCTGCAGGGCGGGAACTGAGATGCGTTCGCTGCTTGCCGGCGTCAGCCCGGCCGACATCCGCACCGATCCCTTTCCCCATGTCGTCCTGTCCGACGTTCTGGACGAGGAGACCCACCGGGCGCTGAACGCCGGTTTTCCCAGCTTCGCCCAGATCGGCTGGGCCGACCCGCGCCGTCCACCGGGCAGCAACCGCCGCTACCAGCTGTCGGCCTCGCTGATCATGAACCATCCGGAACTGCCGCAGGTGTGGAAGGACTTCGTCCGCCTGCACAGCTCCCCCGAATGGCTGGCCGAGGTGGCGGCGCTGTTCCGCGGCCACTGGCCGGATGAACTGCTGCACGCGCTGGGCGGCAGCCTGACCGGGCACGGCACGGGACTGGTCCTGCGCGACGGCTTTGACCGGGCGCGGATCCTGATGGATGCGCGGGCGGAGATCAACACGCCGGTCACCGGCCCCGCCTCCCGTTCGCGCGGGCCGCATCTGGACACGCCGAACCGGCTGTTCACCTGCCTCTACTACCTGCGCCGGCCGGAAGACGACGCCGAGGGCGGCGACCTGGAGCTGTTCCGCTGGAAGGACGGCCGCATCGCCAGCCTGGAGCATTACGAGCTGCCGGCGGGTGCGGTGGAACGGGTGGCCGTCATCCCCTATCGCGCCAACCAGATGGTCATCTTCCCGCAGAGCGCCCACGCCCTGCACGGCGTCGGCCTCCGCCACCCCACCCCGCACACCCGCCAGTACGTCTTCGTCAGCGCCGAGATCGAGGAGAATTGGCTGACGGCAGGGCAGGGGGCGGGGCCGGAGGCGGCGCAGACGTCCTGAGCAAGCTTTTAAGGAAATTCCCAGCGATGCGCCTCCTGGTCTACGGCATGCAGTCGAGCGGTGCGACCGCCTTCACCCTGTTCCTGGCCCAGCGGCCGGATTGCCTGGCACTGGTCGACATCCTCAACAACTACGCCGCCCCGCGGGTGGAGACCGGCCTGGATATGGTGGTGAAGGCGGTGGTCACCACCGCCTATCCGCTGGAGGTCCACCAGGACCGTTTCCGTCCCGACCGCACCGTCCTGCTGCTGCGCGACCCGCGCGACACTTACCGCAGCCTGTCGGCCAAGCCCTACCGCAACCATTCCGGCCTGATCGACGAGAAGTTCGCCCTGATCGACGGGATCTTCGCCGGCCGGGCGGACCGTTTCGACGCGGTGGTGCATTACGAGGATTTCGTCGCCCGCGACCCGGCCGTGCTGGCTGCGGTGACGGCGCTGGGCTGGCCGGTGGACGAGGGCTTCTACGACTACCGCCGCCGTCACGACGAGCTGGCCGGCGCCCTGTGGCGGCATGTGCCGGCTCTGATGGACCGCATCGAATTCGCCTTCGGCAACGTGCAGGGCAGGGCGGTGTCGGAGCGCTTCCGCGACAAGCCGCGCGATTCGGAACTGGAGGCGAAGCTGGAGGCGCTCTGCCCGCGGCTGCTCGCCCACTATCGGGACAGGGCGGCTGCACAAACGGCACCGCTTGCGCTATAACCGGGGCAACAATCCTCGGAACAAAGATGAGTCCTCCGATGCGTGCCCATTTTCGCTTCCCCCGGATCGCCGCCCGCACCGCCGCCGTCGCGGTGCTTGCGCTGTCCACCACGCTGGCCGGTTGCCAGACCGGATCGATGGGCACCAAGGAGGGGTTCGGCACCGTCGGCGGCGCCGTCGCCGGCGGCCTGATCGGCTCGCGCTTCGGCGGCGGCTCGGGCAAGCTGGTGGCAGTCGGCATCGGCACGCTGCTGGGCGCCTTCGCCGGCCGTGAGATCGGCGCCTCGCTCGACCGTGCCGACCAGCAATATGCCGACCGCGCCGCCTATCAGGCCTACAGCGCCCCCATCGGCCAGCGGATCAGCTGGAACAACCCGCAGTCCGGCAACCAGGGCACCATCGTGCCGGTCAAGGACGGCTATGACGGTTCTGGTGCCTACTGCCGCGAGTTCCAGCAGACCATCGTCGTCGGCGGCCGCACCGAACAGGCCTTCGGCACCGCCTGCCGCCAGCCCGACGGGTCGTGGAAGATCGTGGGATGATGAGGGCGGCAGCGGCTTCAACTTCATTGACGCCGCCCGACGCCGCTTTGTAGCGTTGGGCGTTGCCATACCGGCTGCCGTCATCGTTCTCCCGTCCGTTGCCGGTAACGGACCGTTCGCCTGAATGCGGAATAAGGACCCTATGGCCGAGAACATCCCCTTCAAGCGTGTGCTGGTCACCGGCGGCGCCGGTTATGTCGGAAGCGCGCTGGTTCCGCGGCTTCTGGCGGCAGGCTATCAGGTCGTGGTCTATGATCTGATGCTGTTCGGTACCGACATGCTTCCCAAAGACGACACGGCGCTGAGCATCGTCAAGGCCGATATCCGCAATGCGGCGGACTTCGCGCGTGCCGTTGCCGGGGTGGACGCCGTTATCCATCTTGCCTGCATTTCCAACGATCCGAGCTTCGAGCTCGACGAAGCGCTCAGCACGACCATCAACTACGACGCTTTCGAGCCGATGGTCCAGGCCGCGCGTGCCGCGGGTGTCCGGCGCTTCATTTATGCATCCAGCAGCTCTGTCTACGGGATCAGCGAAGCCGCCGACGTGACGGAGGAGCATCCGCTGCTGCCTCTGACGCTCTACAGCAAATACAAAGCGATGTGCGAGACGGTCCTGGCCCGCTACCAGGCGCCGGACTTCACCTGTGTCACCATCCGGCCATCGACCGTCTGCGGCTATGCGCCGCGGCTGCGCTTGGATCTGACGGTCAACATCCTGACGAACCACGCCATCAACAACCGCAGGATCACGGTTTTCGGCGGCGAGCAGATGCGGCCGAACATCCACATCGATGACATGGTTGACCTGTATCTGCTGCTGCTGCGTCTTCCGGCGGAGACGATCGCCGGCGAGGTGTTCAATGCCGGCTACGGCAACCTGAAGGTTGCCGAGATCGCCGAGATCGTGCGCAAGGTGGTGATGGAGGAGTTCCCTGACCTGGGGCCGATCGACATCGTCCGCACGCCGACCGATGACAATCGCTCCTATCACGTCAATTCCGACAAGATCAGGCAGGCCATCGGTTTCGAAGCGAACCGGTCGGTGGAGGACGCCGTTCGGGATCTGTGCCACGCCTTCCGGGATGGAAGAATCCCCGACAGCCTGACCGACGACACCTATTTCAACGTCCGCACCATGAAGGCATTGGCGCTCTCATGACCTCATCGCCTTCCCAGCGCACCGTCGCCGTCGTCACCGGAGGATGCGGCTTCATCGGCAGCCACATGGTCGACCTCCTTCTGGAGCAGGGCTATGGCGTGAGGGTGATCGACAATCTCGCTGGCGGCAGGCTGGATAATCTCGCCCACCACGCCGGAAATCCGGATCTGGTGGTCGAAACCCGGGACATTCGTGACATTGCTCCCGACGATTCCCTGTTCCGGGGCGTGCGGCACGTCTTCCACTTCGCCGGCATCGGCGACATCGTGCCCTCCATCGAGCGTCCGGCGGACTATATGGACACGAACGTCATGGGCACGGTGCGCGTGCTCGAGGCATCGCGTCATGCCGGCGTGGAAAAGTTGGTTTATGCCGCCTCCTCCTCCTGCTACGGCTTTGCCGCCGTGCCTACGCGGGAAGACCATCCGATCGCTCCGCAGTACCCCTATGCCCTGTCCAAGAACCAGGGGGAGCAGGCGGCATTGCATTGGCACCGGGTCTATGGCCTTCCCGTGAATTCAGTCCGGATCTTCAACGCCTATGGTCCGCGCTCTCGCACGTCGGGAGCCTACGGCGCGGTGTTCGGCGTGTTCCTGCGGCAAAAGCTGGCCGGGAAGCCGTTCACGGTTGTGGGTGACGGCACCCAGAGCCGCGACTTCATCTTCGTGACCGATGTGGCCGCCGCCTTCCTTTGCGCCGCCCGCACGAACCGGGCCGGCGAGGTCTACAATGTGGGCGCAAATGCGCCGCAAACCGTGAACCGACTGGTGGAACTGCTGGACGGCTCCGTGGTCAACATCCCGAAGCGCCCGGGGGAGCCCGACTGCACTTGGGCCGACACGGCCAAAATCCAGGCGGAGCTGGGGTGGGAACCGAAGGTCGATTTCGAGACTGGAGTGGCCAAGGTGCTTGAAGGGATCGACTATTGGCGGGACGCTCCGGTTTGGGATCCCGACTCCATCACTCAAGCCACCCGATCCTGGTTCGGAGCGCTTGGCAGGGCTGGCTGATGCGGACCGCCTTCCGGCCCGGTTCCCTTCGGCGGGAAGCAGGCCGGGAGGCGTTTTTACAGTTTCTTAGCACCCCAAGCTGAGCATCGATGGTGAACCGGTCGAACTCCGGCTCGGCTTCCCGGTTCGAGCCTTCCCGATAACATGATCAGAACCGCGCAGCCCATTCCATCGACAGGTCTTGATCCGTGATGCCGCAAACCGGTTCCATCGCCTCTCCGGTCCGCCCCCTGAACATGCTCGTTCCCGTATGGGGAGAGCGCTACATCGCCGCCCTCACCGATCTCTCCCTGCCGTTCCTGCTGTCTCCCGGAAATCTTCCCGGATTGGCATGTCGTGACCTCTTCATCCTGCGGCTGATCACGATGCCGGAAGAGGCGGCGTATCTGAACAGCCATCCCGTCATTCAGCGCGCCCGGCAATGGGTTCGGGTCGATGTCGTCGTCTTTCCAGAATCCTTTCCGCGGCACATGTCCCACCTGCCGCTGTTCAGCCAAGCCTATGCCTGGGAGATCGAGCGCGCGCGGAGCCGGCAGGAGGACGTGATCTGCCTGTGCGCGGACAGCATCGTTTCCGATGGCGGGCTGGTGGCGGTCGAGCGGGTGCGCGCCATGGGCCGCCGCTGCATCTATATCTGCGGACATCGGGTCAACCAGACGGAACTGGTGGATTGGGCGGCAAAGCACCGCCGCGACGATGGGTCGATCCAGGTGCCGACGCGCGATCTCGTCCGGTTCTCGACGGAGGCCAGCCACGAATGGACGCGGCGGGTGAGCTTCGGTGACGGGGTCGTCCCGGAGGTGCCGGGCTTCTTCTGGGTGGACGGGCGCACCAATCTGTTGGCGACCTCCCTGCTCCTGCATCCGCTGTACATCGACACGCGGGCCATTCCGGAGGATTTCGCCCGGAAATCGGAAACCTCCATCGACGGCGACGTTCCGTCTTGGTTGGACTGCGATCCCGCGGATGTCCATATCTTCGACGATTCCGACGATTTCTTCGCGTTCGAGTTCAGCGACCGCGTCGCTTTGCCGAACCGCAAGCCGCTGCCGGACAATGCCGATGTCTGGCTGGACGCCTGGACGAACAGTGTCTGGACCTACATAGAAAGACACCTTCTGCGCAGACCTGGGCTGGATGCCTATCTCCACAATCTGGGGACCAAGATCCGCTGTCATTCTGGCGGCATCGGAAAGATCGACCCACAGGTGGAGGCACTGTCCGACCGTTTCATCGAAACCATCCGTCTGCGGGTCCGCCGGCATATGGACGGATTGGTTTCATGACCTCGGCGCTTCATCATGCGCTGGTGGTCTGGGGCCGGGCCTTCACCGACGTTTTCCTGCGCTATGTTCTGCCCTCCCATCTGTCGCCAGGCAACCTGCCGGCACTCGCCGGCAATGAGCGCTCCACCTACAACATCTACACGACGGCCCGCGACGCCGCAGTGATGGCGCGGTCGGAGCCGGTGCGAAAGCTCCAGCGGCTTATGGATGTCCGCTTCCACGTCATGAAGACGGAGGATGAGGCGCTCTTGTCGGCGGAGAACGTCTACGACGTCATGAGCGCTTTTCATCGCGAAGCGATCCTGATGGCCGAGGCCGAGGATGCGCGGATCGTCTTTCTCGCTCCGGATGCCCTCTTCTCTGACGGCAGCTTCGCAGCGATGGAGCGGAAGGCGGCCGAAGGGTGCGACTGTCTCCTGATCACCGCCATCTGCACGGTCATGGAGGACATGCAGCCTTGGCTGGAGGAGCGGGTCAGAGGGCCGGGACCGGTATCGTTTCCGGCCAGCGACCTTGCCGGACGGGCGATCAGGCACATGCACCCTATCGGACGCAGCATGATCTGGGGTGGTGAGCGGTTCAACAGGGCCTGGGCGTCCCAGTTCTTCTGGCCCGTCGGCAGCAGCGGCCTGCTGGCGCATTGCTGGCATCTGCATCCCCTCATGGTCCGGCCCGGTGCCCGGTCCAAAGGCTTCACCCAGACCGTCGACGGCGACTTTGTCGAGGCCCTGGCCGGAACGCGGATGCACATCATTCGGGATTCCGACGAGATCTGCGTGGCCGAACTAAGCCCACGCAACCGGCGGGATGACAGTCTGCGCGATCTCGGGCCGTTCGACCGCAGCCGTTTTCTCGGCTGGGCAAGACAATGGCTGCGCCCCGTGCATGCTGGGCTGGTGCGGACGCCGATCCTGTTCCATGACGATCCGGTCGACCCCAATGTCCTGGCTCCGGTGCAGGCCGCAGCGTCCCGGATCGTCGGTTCTCTGGCGGCGGAGGTCGAGGATTTGTGGCCCCGCCTGCCGACGGTGCGAGCCACTGGCGAACTCAAGGACGCGGCCCGGATTTTCATCTACGGCAGCGGAGCAGCCGGGCAGGCCGTCCGGGAGCGGATGGAGCGGGACGGGATTGCGGTGGCCGGCTTTCTCGACAGCCATCGTGCCGGCCAGGCCCACGGCCTGCCGGTACTTCAGGCCACAAGCTATGCGACGCAGCAGAAGGAGGGTGACTCCGTCCTCGTCGTGTCGCAATACGCCCGCGAGATCGAGAAGACGATACGCTCTCTCGGGATCCGGAACTGTTTCGATGGCTATCGCCTGTTCCTGGGCATGTCCGAAAGAAGCCCCGTCGCTGTTTCGCTACAATCCTGGGAAATTCCCCATGACGATCCGCAGGACGGCCTGAAAGCCTGGACAGCCGATGGCGAAGGGCATTCCCCGGCTTCACGGCGGCTGGAGGCCGACTGAATGATGACCACGCCTTCCTGCCACCTGTGCGGACATGATGCCCTGCATGAGGTCGCCGGCTATGGCCGGCTTCTCCGGATCACGTCGGACGTCCGGATCTGGCCCGCCGGCGGGCGTCTGGCCGTATGCCGGGCTTGCGGAGCGGTGCAGAAGCCGGCAACCGCGGCGTGGCGGAGCGAGTGCCAAGCAATCTACTCCACCTATGTCGTCTACCGGCAGAACGGCGGGAACGAGCAGGCCGTGTTTGCGTCCTCGGGCGGCGGGGAGGCCCGGTCGCTGCTTCTGCTGCGCAAGCTGGTGGACGGGTTCGGGCTGCCGTCGGACGGCCATCATCTGGACTTCGGATGCGGGGACGGCAGCCTGCTCCGGAATGCGGCGGCCCTGTTGCCGGCCTGGAAGCGGGCCGGCGCCGAACTGAACGACAGCCGGCGTCCGGAGATCGAGGCGATTCCCGGCGTCGAGGATTTCTATGCCGGCTCCCCAAGTGCGATTCCGAGACGGTTCGACCTCGTCACGACGGTCCATGTCCTGGAGCATTTCGAGCGTCCAATGGCAATCCTCTCGACCTTGGTCGGAATGCTGGTTCCCGACGGCAAGCTGGTCATTGAGGTTCCGGACTTGCGCACCAGCCCCTTCGATCTGCTGATCGCCGACCATGCAACCCATTTCACGCCTGCTGTCCTGCGCAACGTTCTGACCGAATCCGGCCTGTATGTGGATTGCCTGACCGACAGCTGGATTCCCCGAGAGCTGAGCGTGGTCGCGCGGCATGCAGCCTTGCCCGAAGGAACCGCCGTCCTTCCCACGGATCCCCCTGCCGACCAAGTCTGGAGGGCCTCGCTTGAGCGGGTGGAGCATCACATCGACTGGCTGACCCGGCTGCGCGACAGTGCGAGGGCAGCGGCGGTTGCCGGGCCGGTCGGCATCTTCGGCACGTCGATCGCCGCGACTTGGCTCGCTGCCCATGTGTCGGACTCGATCGCCTTCTTCGTCGACGAGGACATGCAGCGGGTGGGTGGGACCTATCTCGGCCGGCCCATCCTGCACCCCCGGCAGGTCCCCGACGGCGCCCGCGTCTTTGTGGCGCACACCCCGGCTTTCGCCGACAAGATCGCCTGCCGACTCGCCGAACTGGACCGTTTCACCGTCATACGGCCTCCGGACGGCGTCTTTGTCTGACCGTCTCCGGCTCCGCCAGGATGCTGGCGGCACCGGAGAGCTTCGGGCATACTCCTTCGGCCGGTAAACAGTGAAAGCTACTGGGTTTTCAGGCGTCGGCGATGATGGTTCCACAGTGGTTCAGAGGCTATGTCCAATCCAGTTTCCCCTGCTGAGGCGACCGCATCGACATCGCCGGACCAGATCGATTTCGATGCGTGGCGCGCCCGCATCAAAGCGGATACCTTCGCCCGCTACCATCTGGGAATGGGCGATGCCCTGCTGAAAGCCGGCAGCGGCAGCGACGCCATCGAAGCCTACCGGCGCGCGGTCGGGATCATGCCGTCGCTGTACGAGGCGCAGGTGAAGCTGGTCGCGGGGCTGCGTCAGCTCGGACACGGCAATGAGGCGGGCGGCGCCCACCATGCGGCAGTCGCGGTGGACGCCGGTTACGAGACGAAGGGATGGATCGATATCGGCGTGCGGCAGTTGCTGGACGGCGAGGTGGAGGATGGCGCCAGGGCGCTCGCGCATGGGGTGGCGATCGGCCCGGACGACCATCGCGGCCGGCTCTATCATGCTCTCGCCCTGTTCGCGACCGGGGATATCGATCGGGCTCGGGCCGAATTCTCCACGGTCTGTGACAGGCTGGAGGCCGATGCGCCCCAGGTTGCCGCCGACTATATTACCGTCGGCAACCGGCTCTACTGGTACAGCGAATATCGCGACTGGAACCTGCCGGCGTCCGTTGCCATCGCGGACTGCGCCTGTCGGCTCGATCCGGGCAGCAGCGCCTATTTCTTCACGCTGTTCTATCTGGAAATCCTGGCCAATCGCCCGGAACGGATTCTGTCCCGTACTGCCCAGGATGCCTCGCCGCAGATGGAGGTGTTCACCGTACGCGGCCTGATCGGCTGGGCCAATCTCCTGTGCGGGCGCTGGGCCGAAGCGGACGCGATCCTGTCCCCCCTGCTGGAGCAGGAACCGGAGCCCAAGGACAGGGGCCCCGCCGCCTTCTATGCCGCCGGCCACGCCGTCGCGTTGCAGGGGCTTGGCCGCATGGCGGAAGCAAAAACGCTGCTCGACGCGCAGATCGCAAAGAATGGAAATGATTTTAATGCTTTGCGCCATCGCGGCTTGATGGCTCTGGGCGAAGGGCGCCTGGACGAGGCAAGTCTCCTGCTCGAACAGGCGAAGAGCGCGGGCACCCATTCGCCCATCCATCTCGCCGATACCGGACTGTGTCGAATGGTCCAGGGCAATCTCGACGAAGCGGAGCGGCTTCACCGGACCGCCCTGGCCCAGGCCGGCCACAAAAGCAGATTCGTCGCCGTATCGGATCCCTGGATCGCCCTGAATCTGGCACTTGTCCTCTTGCAAAAGGGAGCGGCGCAAGAGGCGTTGGACCTGTACACGGCTCATGTCGCTCCCTATCCCGCAATCATGCCGTACTTCCTGCTGCTGCTGCCCGAACAGGGACGGGAAACTATCCGGCGGCTTATGGGCGCCATCGGCCATAGTGGGGATGGAGGCGGGGACGGTCGCCCCTGACCGCGGCCTCCCTCTGAATCCAAGGCGCAGTTTTCTAGGGGGTTGTTGACCGCCAGCGTGCCGTCCGATGTGGATGCACGGTCCGGTGGTTGCCTGCGCAGATTGGGATCTCCCGCCGAAGCCGGGGGGAAGCCCGGCCGGAACCGGACGGCGTCCTTGCCGCCGCTGCTTATTCATAAAGCTTTCACGTTCTTTGCCGGACACTTTACGCCGCGAAACAGGACAAACCCATATGTACGCCGACAAGCCCCTGCTGCACGAACGCCAGAAACGCCACCGGCCGGGCGGGCTGCGGACGATCGCCCTGGACGTGACGTCGCGTTGCAACATGACCTGCAGCCACTGCTATGCTGAAACCTTCAACCGTGTCGACATGGTCGACATGGGCGCGCTCGGCCGTGCACTCGAGGAGTTCTACACGCTGGGGGTGCTTCACTACGTCATCCAGGGCGGCGAGCCCGTCACGTCGCCCAAGCGGTTGGAGTTCGTGCTGCGCCACTGCCATCCCGACGAGACCTACATCAACGTCGTCAGCAACGGCTGGGAGATGGATCGCGACCGCATCCGCTGGCTCAAGGATCTGAAGGTCGACAAGATCGCCTTCAGCCTGGATTCGGGGATCCAGGAAGAGCATGACGCCAACCGGTTGCCGGGCTCGTTCCAGCGGGTCGTGCAGGCCATCGACTGGGTCCGGGAGGCGGGCCTGCTTTCGTCCATATCCATCGTCGTGACCCATGACAGCCTCTATTCCGAAGGCTTCCGGCGCGCGTATGACTTGGCCCGAAGCAAGGGCATTCGGATGGACGTCCAGATCGCCGAACCGGTCGGCAAGTGGGACGGCCGCAAGGACATGCTGATCACGCCCGAGGACGCTGCCTACATCAAGCATTTGCAGCAGACCTCCGGCCGGATTTCCACCGGCCAGACCATGATCAACCGCGACATCTACTGCGGCGACTGCGACCATTGCCCGGCCGGGATCGAGTTCATGAGCCTGTCGGCCAACGGGCATCTCCTGCCGTGCAACTTCCTGCAGTTCAGTCTCGGCAACATCCGAGACCGGTCGATACGCCAGATGCGCGACTCCCTGATGGAATCCTCCTGGTTCCGCGGCGAAGTCGCAAATTGCCTGTGCGGCGAGAACGACGACTTCATAGACCGCTATATCGTGCCCTATGCCGGCCAGCCGAAGCCGCTGGATGCCTACGCGGTCTTCGGCCTCGAAAAACCGCCTGGCGAAAAGCCGCTCTGCGGCCATGCCCAATGACACAACCCTTCACAGCCCCGGTGACGACAGCATGAGCCTGACCGCCAGCTTCCATCGCGACGGATATCAGATCATCCGGCAGGCACTCGATCCGGCGGTCGTGCGGGACGTCGGACTGTTTCTGGAGGAGTCGCTGGAAGCCTTCCGCCGGTCCGGATCGGCAGAGGTGGAAGAACATACCCGCTCCGGCCATTTCCCCTTGGATGTCCGGCTGTCGCCACGGCTGTGGGAGCTGCCGCGCCAGGAAAGCTTGCAGGCTATCCTGCGGGATGCACTGGGCACGCAGGCTCTCTTCATGCATATGCCTCCGACAGCCCGCTTCATCGAGCCGGGCAATCCGCTGGCCGCCGTCCCGGCTCACCAGGATGTCAGCTACAACCGGCACATGTCCGATTTCCTGACCGTGTGGATCCCCTTCGTGCCGATCGACGACGCCTGCGGCGGGGTCACGATGTTCGAAGGAAGCCAGGAGTTTCCGGAATTGCTGGACGACCTGTCCCGTGACGTCTGGCTGAAACCTGTCCCGACCGACGGGCTGCGCCGGATCGAATGCCAGCCCATGCATCCGGGCGACATCCTGCTGCTGAACCGCTGGATCATCCACGAATCCATGCCGAACCGCTCATCGCGCCCGCGCCTCAGCATCGACCTGCGCTTCTTCGGGGAGACGGCGCGCTCCACGAAACATTACCTGGATTGCCAGAGCTGGACTGTGGTGCCGCCCGGCGGGGCCGGCTCCGGGAGGGTGGCATGAGCGGCATTGAAACGACGCCCGTTTCCGGCGGTGCGGCTTGCATTCCCGCGGATGCCGGCCCCTCCGATGCGGCCCTGTGGGACATGCCCGCGGCGGGCCTGTCCCACATCGCCTTCTCCTTCACCAATCGCTGCAACCTGCGATGCGTCTATTGTCCGCAGGGCACGCATCCCGATGATTTCCACGCGGAAACGCCCAAGGAGCAGATCGAGCGGATCATCGCCTATGCGCTGGAGAAGCGGGTTTCCCGGATTAGCATCGGCTATTACGGCGAAACCATGCTGGTCGACGGCTGGGAAAAGGCCGTGGAGCCGCTTTTCGACCAGGGCTTCATCCTCAATCTGGTTTCCAACTTCTCCAAGGTGATGACGCCGGCGGAAGTCGCCGCTGTCAGCCGATTCCAGGAAGTCCAGATCAGCATCGACACGATCGACATCCCGCTGCTGAAGCAGGTGCGCAAGGCCGTCGATGCGCGCACCATCCTCTACAACACCCATCTGATCCGCGCCCATGTCCTGCGGCACGGATTGCCGATGCCCAAGCTGATCTGGACCTCGGTGCTCACCGACCGGGTTGCCGAGGGGATGCCCGACTTGGTGGCAACGGCGATATCCAGCAGTGTGCCGGCCATCAACTGCGTCGAAGTCGCCTATATC
This sequence comes from Azospirillum lipoferum, assembly GCF_024170005.1. Lineage (GTDB taxonomy): Bacteria > Pseudomonadota > Alphaproteobacteria > Azospirillales > Azospirillaceae > Azospirillum > Azospirillum lipoferum. The sequence goes on along the minus strand of NZ_JALJXJ010000016.1, from coordinate 164,504 downwards.
GACGGTGTCGGGGCGAATGCGGTCCGTCATCTGAACGATGCCGAGGAGGACGTGTTCCGCAGAGGCTTCGCGGCGGTGCATGAAGCGCGACGGCTGGCGCTGCGCCATGGCGTCTCCTTCGCTCTCGGCGGCGCGGAACGCATGGCCCGGCGTGCCTTGGCGCTTTACGGCCGGCAGGAGTTCGGGCGCATCACGCGCACGCTGACCGGCCTGGACGACCTGGACGCCGGAAGACGGATCTTCATCTACGGTGCGGGAAGCGTCGGCCACGCCTTGCGGAACCGGCTGCCGGACCGGATGGTCGCTGGCTTCATCGACAGCGAACGCCACGGCACCCTTGATGGCCTTCCGCTCCTGTCTTTCGACCTGTACCGGCAGCAGAGGACGGCGGATGACCTCATCCTGATCGGTTCCAGTTTCGAGGACGAGATCGAGGGACGGCTTCTCGCCCATGGCATCGACGGCTACCGACGCGCCTTCCGCGGTCTCCCTGCATCGGCAGGGATTGGACAGGGACCGGACGGGGACGACACACAAGCCGCCGCCGGGGGCGGGCCGCACCTCCGCCGCCAGGGCATCCAAGGGGAATATTCCTTCAGCGGCGATGCTCTCGACGACTTGCCGCCGGGTATGACCCGGATGTGCACGACACCCTGGACGAATGTGTTCCTGGCTCCGAAGGGCGAAGCCTATGCCTGCTGCTTCCGTGGACAGGTGATGGGAACGCTGAAGGACGATGGTGGAATTGACGGCATCATGGCCGGCGAAGCCTACCGGGACCTGCGACGCAGGCTTCTTTCCGGAACGGATCTCGATCCGGAATGCCGGTTGTGCACCGGCAGCGCCATGGTAACGCCGCAGGAACTGCGCGAGCAGTTGATCCGCCTCGCACAGCCGCCCGGCGGCCAAGGCTGAGCGCCGCCGGCCGAAGACCTTAAACGAATTCGGCGTGCCGCGTGTCGAGGGACAAGTAATCGTGGAGAACCAAGTTCTTCCGATGGGCGACGCAATGGTGCCGGCATTGGCTGGACGGGTCGATGGCCTGCAGCCGCTGCCGGTTCTCCTCTGAGAACCAGAAGTCCCTGAACCGGCGGCCGTTCAGGAAGCCCAGCCGTCCACCGCTGGTATAGGCTTTGTCCTGGCATGTGTAGACGCCGCCGTCAGCGCCGATGACCGTCAGGAACTGCAGGAACGGACAGGTCCCGTAGCCCTTCTCGAACCGGTCCTCAAGCTCGTGATAATGGTCCACGATACGGAAATCGGCGGTTTCCAGCCGCCTGGCCTGCTCGATCTGGCTAGAGACGGCGAGGTGAATCCGCCGGTGGTAGGCGTTGTTCTCGTCTCTGTCGTTGGACACCACGGCGCCGCTGATCTTGACGTGGTTGACCCCGGCGTCCCGCAAACGGGCGCAGACTGAAGCGAGATGCAGCGCGTTGCGCTCGCTCACGATGAAGCTGATCCCCAACACGCATCGCGACCCGCGGGCGGCGAAGGCCTCCAGATTGCCCATCAACCGGGTGAAGGCGTCGGGACGCGCGCCCCTGGCTTCGGCGTAGCTTTCGTCGTCCCAGCCGTCGAGTGACACGCGCACCCAGGCGCCGTGGGTCGCGAAGGCATCGGCCATGGCCCCCTTCAGGTTCGCGCCGTTGGTCAGCGTCGCGATCTTGACGCCGCCGGCGGACAGCCGCCGCACCACCTCGGGCAGTCCCTTGTAGAGCAGCGGCTCCCCGCCACCCGAGAAGGTCACCGCCCGCACCTTCATATCGACGATGTCTTCGACGATCCCGAACATCGTGTCGAGAGGGATCGTCGCGCCGACATCCATCTCCTCGCCCAGGGCAAGGTTGTCCACCCGGTAGGCGCAGTACCAGCAATTGTGGTTGCAGCGGTTGATTGGCTTGATGCGGATATGCACGGGAGCCGCCAGCCCGCCGCCGGCTAGCGCGTCCAGCTGTTCGCGGAAGCGCAGGAACTTCAAGTTGCTGTAAAGCTGTGCCGGGGTTGCCATGGGCTCAGGCGCCTTCGATCTGCTTCTTCGAACAGCAGACGGCCAGAAGGTAATGGGCCATCGGATAGAAACCGGTATGCACGACCTCATCGTTCATCGAGAAGATGAACACGGTGTGGAAGTGCCGCTCCATCACCGATTTCAGCGCGTCGCCGGATTTGCAATTGATATGGCCGGCCTTGCTGGCGGCGGAGGCGTGGGCCTGGGATTCCAAGGAAGGCATCCCGACGATCAGCACACCATGCGGTTGGAGCGAGGCGGTGACATTGGCGATGAACCGATCCTCGGCGCTCTCCGGGATATGCTCCAGCACATCGAGGCTGTAGGCGGCATCGAAGCTGCCCTCCACCGGACCGGCCAGGATGTCGTGCACCCGCGCCTCATAGTTCCAGGGAGGGGTCATGCGGTCCTGGGCGTCGGCGATGAACAGGGGATCGTAATCGACCACCAGCAGATCGCGCACCTCCTGGCGGACGATGCGTGAGCCGAAAGCGTCGCCGCAGCCGATCTCCACTGCCCGCCCTCTGCCCCGCAGCATCTTCGAAACGAACTTGTAGCGGGCCAGCGTGAACACGAGGCGTCGCGGATCCTCGTGCCAGACCTGGTTGTTCATGATGCCCAACCGGGCGAACCCGATCCGGTCGCGCAGGTCGATCAGGGACTGGTTGACCGGGTCGCGCGTATGATCCTCAGGGGAGGAAGCCATGGTGAACGGCATCGTCAGTTTGATAGCGGCAGGCATCATAGGATCCGCCTTCTGCGGGACCAAACAGATTCATCTGCGGCTGAATTTCAGGCCCGGAGCCTCTCCGACAGCCCTGTCACCCTGACCGGACGCTACCGGAAATCGTGGGAAGCAATGAATTAACAGATTGTTAGCAAGCACACGGCGAAAGTCACTACACTCAGGTCCAGGCTCGTCCCGGTGACCGGACGCCGCCAGGTCGGGCCTCGATCGACGCCCGGCAGCCCCTTCGACCGCACGCGGAGAATTTTGCCAGCATGACCGCCGATACCCTGCCGCCAAGCGGAGCCGACCGGCGCGCCACACGCGACAAGATATGCCTTCTGCCGGACCTTGCCCACATCGCCGAAAAAGCCCGGGCCGCCGGCCGGAAGGTGGTGCTTGCCCATGGCGTCTTCGATCTGCTGCATCTGGGGCACGTGCGTCATCTGGAAGAGGCGCGCCAGCACGGCGACATGCTGATCGTCACCATCACCGCTGACCGCCATGTGAACAAGGGGCCGGGGCGTCCGGTCTTCACCCAGAGCCTCCGTGCCCAGATGCTGGCGGCGCTGGAGCAGGTGGACTGGGTCGCCGTCAACGAGGAGCCGACGGCCGAACCCATCCTGGCCATGCTCCGTCCCGATGTCTATGTGAAGGGATCGGACTACGCGAACGCCGCCGAGGATGTGACCGGCGGCATCGTCCGGGAACGCAAGGCGGTGGAATCCCACGGCGGGCGTCTCGTCTTCACCGACGACATCACCTTCAGTTCGTCCAGCCTCATCAACCGCTATCTCGGCGTCTACAATCCGGAGCTGAACAGCTACCTCGCGGACATGCGCCAGAACCAGACGCTGCCGCAGATCCTCGACATGATCGAGCGAGTCAGGGATTTTCGGGTGCTGCTGGTCGGCGACACCATCGTCGACGACTACCAGTATGTCGAAGGCATGGCGAAGTCACCCAAGGAGAATATCCTCGTCACGCGCTTTTGCGAGCGCGAGCTTTTCGCCGGCGGAATCATCGCCGCGGCCAATCACGTCGCCGGGCTGTGCCGCTCCGTCGACGTCGTCACCTGCATCGGTGATCTGGAAAGCCACGAAGACCTGATCCGCAGCAGCGTCAAGCCGAACGTCCGGCTGGATTTGCTGACGCGCCGGGGCAAGCCCACGACGCGCAAAACCCGCTTCGTGGAGCGCGGGTACATGCGCAAGATGTTCGAAGTCTACAACATGGACGATACGCCGGTTGCCGGCCAGGAAGAGAACTGGCTTGCCGAGCGCATCGCGGCGGCAGGGGACTACGACCTCGTCATCGTCACCGACTTCGGCCATGGCATGATCACGCCCCGCCTGATCGATCTGCTGAGCCGACATGCCCGTTTCCTGGCGGTGAACGCGCAGACCAACAGCGGGAATCTCGGCTACAACCTGATCGTCCGCTATCCGCGCGCCGACTATGTCTGCATCGACGCGCCGGAGGCCCGTCTGGCGGTCATGGACCGCTTCAGCGACATCATGCACATCGCCAGCGAGCTTCTGCCGTCGCGGATCGACTGTTCGCGTCTGATCATCACGCACGGCAAGCACGGCTGCGTCACCTTCGACAAGGCGGAGGGGCTTCACCGCATTCCCGCCTTCACCAGCACGGTCATCGACACCATGGGGGCGGGAGATGCCTTCCTGAGCGTGACGGCGCCGCTGGTGGCGGCCGGCGGCCCCATGCCGCTCATCGGGTTCATCGGGAATGCCGCCGGAGCGATGAAGGTCAACATCATCGGCCACCGCAGCGCCATCGAAAAACCTGCGTTGCTCAAGTTCGTCACTGCCTTGCTGAAATGAGGGTGCGATTGTGCAGGAGCGCGTAAACGCCTATTTCGAGGTCCTCAGCACACTGCAGACGGCCACGGAGGCAACCGATTTTTCCGGGCATGTCCTCTCCCTGGGCGCGGCATTCGACCGGGCGATCGGCATCGCCCGCTCGGCCACCGCGGCGGGCGGCAAGCTGATGATCGTCGGCAACGGCGGCAGCGCCGGGATCGCCAGCCATCTCGCCATCGACTTCTCGAAGAATGGCGGCATGAGCGCCATGGCCTTCAACGACCCGGCCGCGCTGACCTGCCTCGGCAACGATCTCGGCTACGAGAACGTTTTCGCCGCGCAGATCGGTTTCCATGCCCGCCCGGGCGATCTGCTGGTGGCGATCAGCAGCTCTGGCCGGTCACCCAACATCCTGAAGGCGGTGGCTGCCGCGCGGGAGCGTGACTGCGGGATCCTGACGCTCAGCGGCTTCGATGCCGGCAACCCGCTACGCCGTGCCGGCGACGTCAACCTGTATGTGCCGTCGACATCTTACGGCTTCGTCGAGGTCTCGCATCTGGCTCTGTGCCATGCCCTGCTCGACCTCGCCATGGGCTGGACGCCGAAAGACGGGCCGGCCGGACCGGGAGCCGCCGGATGACCGGAACGGGCTCGAACGACGCGGCCGTTCCGGGAACATGTCCCGGAAAGCGGCTGATCGGTCTCGATTTCGACAACACCATCGTTCTCTACGACCGCGTCTTCATCCGGGTCGGCCATGCCATGGGACTGCTTCCCCCCGGTTTTTCCGGCGGCAAGCAGCAGGTCCGCGACCATATCCGGGCGCAGAACGACGGTGACACCAAATGGTGCCGCCTGCAGGCACAGGTCTACGGCCCCGGCATCGCTGACGCCGAGCCGGCCCCCGGCATCCTGGAATTCCTGGCGCGCTGCCGGAAGGCCGGCTTCGGCATCGTCGTGGTCAGCCACAAGACGGAAACCGCCGCCGCCGATCCCCATGGCGTCAATCTGCGCGATGCGGCGCGGACTTGGATGCGGCGCCACGGCCTGACCGGGGACGGCCCCGGCGGGATCGCCCCGCAGGACATTCATTTCGAAGCGACCCGCGGTGAGAAGATCGCCCGTCTCGCGGCGCTCGGCTGCAGCGATTTCGTCGATGATCTGGAGGAGGTGTTTCGCGAACCGTCTTTCCCGGAGCGGGTCGGGCGCCATCTCCTGCTTCATGGCTCCGGCCGATTGCCCTCCGGTCCCTTCCATTCCTACCGGTCCTGGTCCGATGTCGCCGACACCCTGCTCGCACCCCCCGTCCGGAGCTGATGCTCCCGGGCTCGCGCAGGTCGCCGCGAGCTTGGCCGGTTCTCCGGTGCAAAGCCTTCGCCAGGCCGGCCACGGTGGCAACAGCCGACTGTACCGGGTGGAGACGGAGGACGGTGTCCGCGCCCTCAAGCTCTATCCGCCGCGCGGCGCCGATGGCCGGGATCGGCTTGCTCATGAACGGGCGGGCCTGGGCTTCCTGCACAGGCACGGAGCGCCGGTGCCCCGGCTGCTTGGCGCGGATCCGGAGGCGGGCGCCGCTCTGCTGGAATGGGTGGACGGTCCCCCGCCGCCGGAGGGCGAGGGATGCGACGCCATGATCGGCTTCCTAAAGCACTTGCACGGCCTGCGCCACGCGCCCGATGCCGCCGGGCTGCCGCAGGCGGTCGAGGCCTGCCCCTCCGCTGCGGAGTTGCTGCGCCAGATCGAAGGCCGGCGCATACGCTTGGCCATGGTGGCGGAGGAGCCGGAAAACGGCGACCTTGCCCGCCTGCTGGACGAGCGTTTCGACCCGGCTGCGGGCCGGCTGCGCGATCGGCTGTCCCGACTCTATGATCTGGCGCGGATCGACGTGCAGACGCCGACAGCCCGTCGGAACCTGACCCTGTCGCCGTCCGATTTCGGACTGCACAACGCGCTGTCCCGGGCAGATGGCAGCATCGTCTTCATCGATTTTGAATATTTTGGATGGGACGACCCGGTGAAACTGGTAGCCGACACGCTCTGGCATCCCGGGATGCGGCTGTCCGCCGCCACGCGGAGCCGTTTTCTGAAGGCCGCTGGAACGGTCTACGGCAATGATCCTGGTTTTGCCGTCCGGCTGGCTTCCCAAATAGGTTTTTTCGGCTTGCGCTGGTGTCTGATCGTGCTTAGTGACTTCCTGCCTGAACGCTGGGCGCACCGTGCCGGCGCCGGTGCCGACGGGACATGGACGGATGCCAGGCGCATCCAGGCGGAAAAGGCAAATGCGCTTCTCGATCGGGTTTCCTGCATCCTGTCCATTGATCCGATGGACTGGCCGGCAGCCTTTCACCGTGCCGGGCACGGTTGACAACTGGAAAGAGGGGGTCGAGTAGATCCATGGATGCCCGTTCCCGTCATCTGCGCAGCCTGGTAATCGACGCCCTGGAGGGCGGCGGCCGAGGGCATGTCGGTTCCACGCTTTCTCTGATCGAGATCATGCGCGTGCTGTACGACGATGTGCTGCGCGTCCGTCCCGACGATCCGGCTTGGCCGGACCGTGACCGCCTGATCCTCAGCAAGGGGCACGGCTGCCTCGCCTTGTACGCGCTGCTGGCGGACAAGGGGTTCTTCCCCGTCGATGCGCTGAAGGAGCAATGCCGGCCGGACGCCATGCTGGGTGGCCACCCGCAGCGCGGCCATACGCCGGGGGTGGAGGCGTCGACCGGCGCGCTCGGCCATGGTTTGGCATTGGGGGTGGGCATGGCCCTGGCCGCAAGGCTGCAGCGCCGCCCGAGCCGTGTCTTCGTCGTCATGGGCGATGGCGAACTGGACGAGGGATCGGTCTGGGAGGCCGCGATGGCCGCAGCCAAGCATCGGCTGGACAACCTGGTCGCGCTCGTCGACTACAATAAGCTCCAGTCTTATGGCGCCGTTGCCGAGGTGCTCGACCTGGAACCGCTGGCCGACAAGTGGCGCAGCTTCGGCTTCGCCGTCGCCGAGGTGGATGGGCACGATGTCGGCGCGTTGCATGACCGGCTGGCCTCGTTGCCCTTCCAGTCCGGACAGCCGTCCATCCTGATCTGCCACACCGTCAAAGGCAAAGGGCTGGATTTCGCCGAAGGGCAGGCCCTGTGGCATCACAAGGCGCGGATCGAGGCTCCCGACGTCGCCCGGATGCGCCAAGCCCTGGAGTCCGCCCGATGAGACAGACCGCTCTCACCATGGTCCATGAGCTGGCACGCCGCGACCCGCGCGTGCTCTTCATCGGTTCCGATCTCTCCCCAGGCGTGCTCAAAGGCATGAAGGAGGAGATGCCCGAGCGCTTCTTCATGGAAGGTGTCAGTGAGGCCTATGTGATCGGAATGGCGGCTGGAATGGCGATGGACGGGTTCATCCCCTACATCAACACCATCGCCACCTTCCTGACCCGGCGCTGCCTGGAACAGATCTGCATCGACGCCTGCCTGGAAAACCTGCCGCTCCGTCTGATCGCCAGTGGCGGTGGGCTGGTCTACGCTCCGCTCGGTCCGACGCATCTGGCGACGGACGACATTGCCCTGCTGCGCCCGCTGCCCAACATGGCGATCGTCGCCCCGTCGGATGCCGATGAGATGAAGCGCCTGATGGAGGCGTCCCTGACCTGGGAGGGGCCGCTCTACATCCGTCTGGGCAAGGGCGGTGACCCCATCGTTTCGCGGCCGGAGGCCGGTTTCGCCATCGGCAAAGCCATCCCCATGCGTCCGGCCGGCCGCGTGCTGATCGTTTCGACCGGCGTGATGACGAACCGCGCCCTGGCGGCGGCCGATCTGCTGGACGGCATCGGCTGTGGCGTTCTGCACATGCACACGATCAAGCCGCTTGACGTTGAAGGGCTGCTCGCCGCCGCGGACGGGGCGCAACTGGTGGTGACGCTGGAGGAGCATGCCCGCATCGGTGGGTTGGGCAGCGCCGTCGTCGAGGCCCTCTCTGACGCCGGCCGTCTGAAGCCTACCCTGCGCCTGGGCCTGCCCGACCGCTTCCCCGAAGGCTACGGCTCGCAAGACCATCTGCTGGAACTTGCCGGGCTGCAGCCATCCCAGGTCGCCGACACCATCCGCAAGACCCTGGATCGATGAGGCCGGACGCCACGGATCCGGTTCTGTGGCGTTCAGGTCCTTCAACCGCTGGGAGAGAGCCTCATGATCGATCCGGAGTTCCTGACGGCGGAGGAGCGGGCGCTTTCCGAGCGCTTCATCGCACAGGGCTACCTGATTGCTCCGGTGGAGAACCGGGCGTCGCTCGACCGCATCCGCGCCCATGTCGCCGCCGCCGCCTGCGAGATGCTCGGCATCACGCCCATGCCGAAGGACGGAGGAAAGGATGGCTCATCGGGGGACGGCATCGGCGCTCTGCTGGACGGCATCCACGGCCATGTCGATCCCGAACGTCTCAACGCTTTGCGCCTGTCCGTCATCGGCGCCATGGCCGCCGCGCCCTGGTTCCGCGCCGCCTACTTCTCGCTGGCACGCCAAGCGCTGTCGGCGGTGATCGGCAACGAACTGGCGATGCAGCGGCGCGTCAACCTTTCGATCCAGCTTCCCGGCGATGCGGAATCGCTGCTGCCGGTCCATGCCGACGTCTGGTCGGGCGACTCACCGTTCGAAGCCGTCCTGTGGGTGCCTCTGGTCGACTGCTACGGGACCAAGGCCATGTATCTGCTGCCACCAGTCCCGAACGCGCATCTGAGCGATAGGCTTCACCAGTTCGCCGAACGCGGCGCCGAGGACATCTACCGCTCTATCGAGCCTGACATCGAATGGATGACCGTTCCATACGGCCATTACCTGCTGTTCAACCAGAATCTGGCGCATGGCAACCGGGTGAACCGCGAACCGGAAACCCGGTGGAGCATGAACTGCCGATTCAAGGGCGTGTTCACGCCCTACGCGGACAAGAAACTCGGCGAGTTCTTCGAGCCCATCACCCTGCGCGCCATGAGCCGGCTGGGAATGGACTATCGCCTGCCGGGGGGCTTCGATGAATAGAACCGGGCGGCACGGCTATCGCGGCTACATCGGATCCCGCCCGGTGCTCGGCAACCGGACGCCCCAGCATGTCCAGAACCTGGTGATCCGCGACTACGCACAGCGCCACGGCCTAACCTACAAGCTGAGCGCTACCGAATATGCGATGCCCGCCTGCTACATGATGCTCCACCAGGTTCTGGAGGAGTTGCCGATGCTGGAGGGCATGATCGCGTTCTCTCTGTTCATGCTGCCACGCCGGGCCGAACGGCGCCTTGCCGTTTACCGCCGCGTCCTCGACGCAGGCGCGTCCCTGCACACCGCGCTGGAGGGCTTCGCCCTGCACGGGGAGGGCGACATCGACCGGCTGGAGCGGATTTGGCTGGTGCAGTCGCAGCAGCTTCCGACCCTGCAAATTCCCTGAGGACCGCCATGGCCTGGATCGATTTCATCCAGACGCTCCACAGCAGCACGAAACGCGATTACGTGCAGCGCGTGGTCGAGCATGACAAGGCTGCCTGCGCAGAGGTGGCCCGGCGCTTCGGGCGCGACTATTGGGACGGCGAGCGCCAGTACGGCTATGGCGGCTATCGCTACGACGGCCGCTGGCTGCCGGTGGCGGAAAAGATCGCCGCCCATTACGGACTGAAGCCTGGGGACCGCATTCTGGATATCGGCTGCGGCAAGGGCTATCTGCTCCACGAATTCACCCGCGCCGTTCCGGGCGTCGAGGTGTTCGGAGTCGACATCTCGGCCTACGGCATCGCCTACGCAAAGCCGGAGGTCCGGAACCGGCTGGCGGTCTGCGATGCCCGTGCCTTGCCCTTTCCCGACGGCAGCTTCGATTTCGTGATTTCGCTCGGCACATTCCACAACCTGCCCATCGAAGGCGTGTTCGGCGCCTTGGCCGAGGCGGAGCGGGTCGGCCGCGGCGACCGCAAATACTTCATGGTGGAATCCTTCCGGAACGAACGGGAGAAGGCAAACCTTCTCTATTGGCAGCTGACCTGCCAGTCCTTCCATGACCCGCAGGGCTGGGCATGGATCGCTAGGCAGGCCGGTTACCGCGGGGACTACGGCTTCATCTACTTCGAATGAGGAACGTGCTGAACGATTTCCCTGGGCGGCTTCAAAGGGATCCCGGGTTCGGAAACGGCCGGCCCATCGGCATTGAGGTGTGGAGCGCAGAGATGAACGGAACCGCCTACGTCGATTTCTACAAGAGGCTGGGGATCTCGCCGGTCGCGCAGGATGTCAGCGACCTGCCGCGGCATTTCGGCCGCCGCGACTCCCTCTACCGCTTCCTCGGCATTCCTGCGGCCCTGGTGGCCGAACGGTCCGTAATCGAATTCGGCCCCGGATCGGGGCACAATGCCTTGTTTACGGCAAGCCTGAAGCCGAACCGTTATGTCCTGGTCGACGGCAACCCCGTGGGGGTGGCGGAAACCCGCGCCAATTTGGCGTGCCACGGCTTTTGCGAGGGGAGCATCGAGGTCGTCGAAAGCATGTTCGAGGGGTTCGATACGGCCGAACGCTTCGACATCGTGCTGGCGGAAGGTTTCCTGGCACCGCATTCGGATGCCCCGACCCGCCTGCTGCGCCATCTCAGCCGCTTCACCGCGCCGGGCGGCATCCTGGTGATCACCACGGTGACGCCCGCCTCCCTCCTGTCGGAGATGGTGCGGCGCTTGATGCGCAGCCGTCTGATCGCCCCCGACGCCCCCGCATCCGAACAGATGGCCCTGATGCGTCCTATCCTGGAGCCGCATCTGGCCACCTTGTCCGGGATGAGCCGGTCGGTGGAGGACTGGCTGCTCGACAACATCATCCAGCCGGTGCGCCCGGACGGGCTGCTGACCATTCCCCAGGCGCTCGACACCCTGTCGGACGATTTCGACGCCTATGGTTCATCCCCGTCCTTCACCACCGACCTGCGCTGGTACAAGACGGTCCATGGAGTCAGGCGCGGCTTCAACGAGCGGATGACCGAGTGCTATTTCCGCCGCCTGGAAACGATGGTCGACTACCGATTCTCCCCTCCCGAACACGAAGAGGAAACCGGCCGGACCCTGGAGGGGCTGTGCAAGGGCATCTGGGATCTGATGACTGCCGCCGAGGCGACGGGGAAGCGCCTCGAGGCGCCCGAACGGGTTTCCGCCCTGCTGGCGCCCATCGCCGATGCGCTGCGCCCCCGGCTGCCGGAGACGGCGGCGGCCCTGAACGAGGTGTCGGAGGTTTTCACCGGCCATCGGTCCGAAGCGGAACTGCGCCTCTTCCCGGCCTTCTGGGGACGGGGGCAGCAATACCTCAGCCTGATCCGCCGTAACAGCCCGTAACGACCATCAGGTTCAAGCCGCAAGGCGACACGCCGCTTAACAATTGACGGCCCATTCCTGCCGGAACCGCGGAGACAAGACGTCCATGACCGATCAGCCTTCCCCTCCCACCCAGAACGCCCCTCCCGTCCGGAACGCGGAGAACAGCTTCATCTTCGAGCGGGTGACCAACTGGGAGGATCGGATCCTGCCGTCTCAGCCCGTCCTGTCCGTACATTTCCAGCACCCGCCCGAAGAGTTCTATCCGCGCCTGCTGGACAGGATTTCCCAGGTCAGCACACCAGCCGATCCGGAGGCCCGCTTCCAGTTGGAGGTGCCGCCCGGCATCAGCTTCTCGCAGTTCGGTTCGAACATGTTCGTGCTGAAAACGCTGGAGATGCTGATCAAGATCGGCGGCTACAAGCGCATTCTGGAGATCGGCACCTTCATCGGGGTCTCGGCGATGTGCTTTGCCGATGCCGCCGGGCCGGATGGCCGCGTCGTCACGATCGAGAAATACCCCCAGTTCAGCAGCCTGGCCGAAACGAACATCGAACGGAACGGCTTTGCCGGCCGGATCAACGTCCTTCAGGGCGAAGCGCTGTCCATGATCGATACGATCAGGGAGCAGGGACCGTTCGATATGATATTCCTCGACGGCGACAAGGAAAATTATTGCGAATACTACAATACCCTCAAGGACATGCTTGGTTCCGGTGGGCTTTTCATTGTCGATGATGTGCTCTTCCATGCCGACACCCTCAACGCCGTCCCTTCCACGAAGAAGGGGGCCGGGGTTGCCGCCCTGCTCGACCAGTTGGCGCAGGACGACAGCACGGACAAGGTGTTCCTACCGGCAGTGAACGGCATGGTACTGGTGCGCCGCAAGGATGGCCCCGCTGCCTGAAGGCAGGGCATGAGGATGGAGGAGCGGCCATGACGTCGGGTTTTCCGGACGGGACCGGGGATGCGGGCGGTCATTGCCTCGTCGTCGGTGGCGACAGCATGATCGGGCGCGTGCTGGCCGGCACTCTGGACGGGGCGGAGGCGGGGCGTGTCTTCACGACGACCCGCCGACCCGCCACCACCGGGGAACGCCGCCTGCATCTGGATCTGGGCGATCCGGGCACATGGGATGCCGCACTTGCCCGGCCCTGGTCCTCGGCCATTCTATGCGCCGCCATGGCCCGCCTGGACGCCTGCCATGCCGATCCGGAAGCGGCGATGCGGATCAACGCCCATGGACCGGTTGCCCTGGCGGCTGCCTTGGCGGCGCGCGGCTGCTATGTCGTGCTGCTGTCGACCAATCAGGTCTTCGACGGCCGGCTGCCGTCCCCGTTGCCCGAAACGCCGGTCAGTCCGACCACCGCCTATGGCCGCAGCAAGGCAGAGGCGGAACGGGGGGTGATCGCCTTGGCTGGCCGGCCGGGCATGACCACCCCTGGCGTGCTCCGGCTGTCCAAGGTGGTGGAGCCGGGCATGCCGCTGCTGGCGGGCTGGATCGACCGCCTGCGGCGCGGAGACGAGGTGCTTGCTGCGCGGGACATGTCGCTGGCCCCCCTGCCGGTCGCCCAGGTGGTGGAGGCGCTGCGCCGCATGAGCGGACGGCGCACGGCCGGGATCGTCCAGTTGGCTTCCGCCGCCGAAATTTCCTACGTCGAGGCAGCGCGGCATGTCGCCCGGCGGATCGGAGCCTCACCGGTTCTGGTCCGGCCGGTGGACAGCGTGGCCGCCGGATTCCTGAAGGACCAGCCACCGCTCCACACCCTGATGGACGGGGATCGCGCCACCGCGGAACTCGGCATCCTTCCGCTCGATCCGTTTGAAACGCTGGACCACTGCATCGCTCCCCTTCTGGAGCCCCCTTATGCCGGCAGCCGCGCCGGGGGGGGGCTGGACCGATGAGCGCCTCCGATATCGCCCGCCATCCCGCGGCACCATCCGGAGCTTCTCCGTTCGACGATCCATGGGCCGGCGCCGGGCTGCCCGATGCGCAGACCGCCCTGGCCGGCGCCGACGCCCTGGTCAGAACCTTGCTCCACTGGTACGGCGCGCCGCGCATGCCGGAGATCCTGCGGCGCTTCTGCACGGAGCAGCCGGCCGGCCGCGTCCTGCTGTACGGAGCGGGCACCCTGACTCGGACCTTGCTGGAGCATCTTCCCCCCACCATCAAGGTGGTCGGGATCCTGGACCGGATGGCTGCCGATATCGGGACCTTCTGCGGCCATCCGGTATTCCGGCCCGATCAGATCGCCGGGCTGGCCTTCGACCGGGTTCTCCTCGCCCACACCGTCTATGAAATGGAAATGCGGGCCGCCGCCGTCGCCGCGGGGATTCCGGCCGACCGCATCGTGACCGTGCACACCGCTTCCCGCTACCGGGCACTGTCCGCTCCGGCGGTGGAGTCCCTAGCGGACGACGCCTGCCGGCGGCCGGCCGATTCGGTCATCGTGACCTGCTGCAGCGCCAATATCCTTCACGACCGGCAGCTTGCCCAATGGCTGCCGCCGGATCGAACCATTCAGCTTTTCCTGGGGCGGGAGGTCGGCGGCGTTCGGAACGAAGGAGACTACCAGTCCTTCGACCTGCGGGAATCGCTGGAGGCTCTGGTCCTGGTCCTGAAGCGCCTGCGGCCGAAGGTCGTCTATGTCCGCAGCATCATCTACAAGAATTATCTGGGAATGCTGGTCAAGCATGTCCTGCCCGAAGCGAAGGTCGTTCAGGAGTTCTACGATTATACGATCCTGTGGCCCGATGAGGACCTGTCCAACCTGTTTGGGCTGAACGCGACCTCCATGGGCTGGCTGAGGAGATCGGAGCTGATCGCCGGACATACGCTCGACCTCGCCCTGTCCAAGCGGGGCGGAGTGGAGTGGGAGCGCCTGCAGTCCCACCTGCGCACGCCCTACCAGCTGGCCTTTCCGCAAATGGTGGAAGGCCCCGAACCGGCGGGCGGTCCGCCGCGGGCGGATTTGGTCTATGCCGGGTTCCTCCCGTCCAGCACCTTTCTGCGCAACTTTCCCATCGGCTACAACTTCCTGCCCCTGCTGGAAGCCGTCTGCCGTGACGGCGGCTTGGCGGCGGACATCTACAACTCCTCCCACGCCGATGCATCGGGCGATGTCATCTTCGCGGATTACCTGGAACGGTATGCGGAGCCCCCCCTGGTCTACAGCCGCCGCCTCGACTACGCCGATCTGCTGGCGCGGCTGCCTTCCTACCGCTTCGGCTGGCTGTGCAATGACCAGAAAACCTTCCATGCCGACCGCCGGGTGGGAATCTGCAACCGCTGGACCGGCTATGTCAGCGCCGGCCTGCCGACCCTCCTGGATTCCAGCTGGGGCTTTATGGGCGATCTGGTGCGCGAATATGACGCGGGCGTCGTCATCGAACGGCTGGAGCCGTCCGATGTGCTCGACGCCATCCGCAAGGCCGACCATCGGCGGCTTGTCGATGGCACGCGGCACCTTCGCCGCAGGCTTCTGGCCGACAATCGGGCGGCGGCCGAAGCCGTCGCGACCCTGGTTGAAGGAGGGATGGGAGCACCCTGTTTTGACGCGCACCAGCGTGCGTAATCGGATATTCCTGTCCTTTCCCGCGGATGGGCCATCGTGGTCCGCCGGAAGCGCCGATACGGAAGACCATGACGGAGAACCAGCCTTTCGACGGTTTCAAGAAGACCGGCATAGACGGCGATGTCGAGGCAGAACTCGCCGCACATTGCGACCGGTTCGGCATTTCCCCCCTGGACGCCGTCCGGCATTTTCCGGTCCTGGCAAGGCGCCAGCTGCTGAAACGGTTCCTGGCACATACCGAACTGTTCCGACTGACGCTGGGCATTCCCGGGGACATCGCCGAACTGGGTGTCTACCGCGGGCTAGGCCTCATGACCTGGGCAAATCTTCTGGAGTCCTTCTGCATCGGCGACCGCACCAAGACGGTCTACGGCTTCGACAACTGGCAGGGCTTCACCGGCTTCACCCCGGAAGATGGCCGCGCCGACGGCAGCGCCCACAAGACCATCGGCGGCTTTTCGCCGGAAGCCCATCATGAGGAACTGCTGAACGCCATCGCCATCTTCGACCGCGACCGCTTCATCCCCTGGAAGCCACGGATCAAGCTGGTGCATGGCGACATCGCCGAGACCGCCGGGACCTTCGTGGAACAAAATCCCGGGGTGCGTTTCTCCCTGATCCATTTCGACTGCGACCTGTATGCACCGACCAAGGCGGCGCTCTCGGCTTTCTGGCCGCGCCTAAGTCGCGGCGGCGTGATGCTGTTCGACGAATACGGTATTCCCGAATGGCCGGGCGAAACCCAGGCGGTCGACGAGTTCCTGGCGGAGAATCCCGGCCTTCGCCTACAGACCTTCGACTGGACGAATGCGCCGGCCGCCTATCTGGTAAAGCCCTGAACCGGTCGACGCGCATGGATCGCCGGCAGGAAACGGGGCAGGGGGCTGGAGGACCGTCGTCTCCGGCGAACGCCAGGGTCGCGGCCCTATGCCACCTTCATGGCTGGATCGGCGACGTTTCAGAAAAGGCCGCTCTGGAGACAGCCGGCGATCATCCGATCGTCCGCGATGCCTGCCGGATGGCTCCCGGGCACGCCGCTCTGGCACTGGTCGGGCGGTGGCTGCAGGCAGGCCGGACCGACCGAGCCACCCCGTTTATGGCGATGGTCGAAACTGCCCCTGACACCGCGGCTCTTGCCCCGGAGTGGCTGGTGCAGATTTACCTTCAGCTGGAGCGTTATGACGACGCGGCCCGCCGGATCGCTCCGCTGCCGGACGACCCCTTCCGCTTTCCCGTCCGCACCGCCTTGCGCGCCCTTCTCCGATCCGGCGGTCAGCAGGGGCCGGCCGCCGGATCGGTATCGGATGCGGCTTCTCCTGGGGCCGCCCAAGGAACGGCAGGGGACGCCGCCGCTATACTGTCATGGGCAACCGCCCGGCTGCATCGCATGAACGGTGACCACGCTGCCGGATATGCCGATCTGCAGCGCGCCATCCATGCCGCGCCCTGGCGTCTGGACTGGTGGTTCGAGCTGTCCGAGGCCGTAATTCGGGATGGAATGGGGCCGTCGCTCGGCCGGTTCTGGCTGGATCTGCCTGCGGCCTTTCCCAACTCGCTGCGGTGGCTCCTGCTGACCGCCTGGGCCTGCATGCTGTCCAACGCCACGATGGACCGCGCTTTGGCCTGCAGCCGCAGGGCGCAGGCCCTGGATCCGTCCAGCTGGCGGGCCTTCATGGCCGAAGCGCAGATCCTGAACGAGATCGCTGCCGTCGACCACACGACCGATCAGTTCCACCGTTTCCGAGCCGGACGGACCAGCAGGCCGACAGATGGGAAGAGCGAGGCGGCCTGCCGCGCCGTCGTTGCCGCTTGGCGCGCCCTGACCCTGCACCCCTCGGCGGCACTGTGGAACGATGTGGGCGTGATCCGGTTCACGACCGGTAGCCTGGACAGCGCCGCCGATGCCTTCCGCCTGGCGTTAGGCGAGGATCCCCGCCAGCGTCATGCAGCCATCAACCACGCCGTGGCTCTTCTGTGCCTTGGACAGGCGGACAGGCTGGCCCGGCACTTGGCCGAAACGGAATTCCTCGCGGCCCTGCCGAAAAGCCTGGAGCTTCTACGGCCAGTGCTGGCCGGCGGAAGCGGGCTCCACGGCTGGCAGGCTCCCTGGCGGACGCCGGCCGACCCTCAGGAATGGCGGCGGAGCGTCGTTTTCAGTCAAAGCTGGTGGCGGGAGCCGGAGGAGAAGCGTTGAGGTTCCTGCTGGCGAAATGCGTGTGGGGCACGGCTTATGTGGACAGCATGCTGATGCTGAACCTGCCGAGCCTGCTCGCCCCCGGAAACCTGCCGGCCCTGGTTTCAGGCGGCATCGCGATAGAGCATGCGATCTACACCACCGCGTCGGATGCCGCCGTCATCCAGGCGCACCCGGTGTATCGGGCGTTGCAGACGATCGTTCCCTGCCGGATCGAGATCCTGACCGACAGGGCCGGGCCGGGCGATTATTCCGACACCATCGGCCGCATGAACGTGGTGCATGCCCGGATTCTGAAGGAATGCGCCGAGACCGGGACCGCGTGGCTGTTCGATCAGCCGGATCATGTGTGGGGCAACCGGGCGCTTTCCCATCTGGTCGAGCGTGCCGGAGCGGGTGTCCGTTGCGTGATGTTCGCCGGCATCCGCACCGTCCGTGAGGACATGCTGTCGGCCGTGACGCCATGGCGGCGGGATGTCGCGCTGGACATTCCTCATCGTGTGCTGATCGGTCTGGGCAGCGACACTATGCACGTCCACGACATGGTGCGGTTCTGGGGAATGCCGGTCGCAACGACATGGCCTCATCATGTCAGCTGGAAGGTCGGTGCGCGTTCCTTTCTGCGTCGGTCCTTCCATCCCCAGCCATTCCTGATCGCATCGGTGCCCGACGGGGTCGCACCATCACGTTCCGTGGACCAGGACTTCGTTGACCGCGCCTATCCCAACCCCGATGACGTCGAGTTCGTCAGAGACACCGACGATTTCGCCGTGATCGAGGTCAGTCCCCGGCTTCACGTGAGCAGCCATAACCATCATCCTCTGACGCTGCCGCTGCTAGCCGCGTGGATGGGCGTGAACGCCAACACGCGCATGCAGGACTACTTCACCCACGCCATCCGCTTTCGCGGCGACGAGTCGAGCGAGCGGCGGTGGCGCCGGATGGAGGCGTTCTCGAAGCGAATCACCGATGCCCTGGACCGCTACCAAATCTTCCGCCATGTGATCGAGACCGCCGGCGATGGTGCTCCGGTGCTGGCTACGCTCCTGGGGAGGCTGTTGCGCGACCCGTCCACCTGCCGCCATCTGACCATTCCCGCCGGCCCGATCACGCTGCTGCTGCCGGAAGAGGATGCTTTGCGGGAACGGCTGGACGACGAGATCGCTTCATTGTCGGCCTTTGCCACCGAACATCTGCTCGCCGGAGACTGGCCTCTCGCAAAACTCCGCCAGCACCGCCGGGTAACCACGCTCGGAGGGAGAAGCTTGTCCGTTACCCACTGGAACAATCGGACACGGATCGAAGGCGTCGCAGTCGGCCCTCAGGACAGCCTTCTCGGTTCTTTGCGAATTTACCGGCTGGCGGAAGCGCTTCCTTTACGGCCCTACACCGCCAGCACCGGGTAGCCCGGATGGATGCCGTCCTCGTCACGTGGAAGGTAGCGGCGGAAGCAGCACTTATGCACCGCCCAGCGCGAGGAACCAGCCGATTCCGTTCTGTGAAAGCAACCCTTTGATTTCCGGAGCGAAGTCGGAAGCAATGATGATGCGGTCATCCGGCTTGGCTTGCTGACGATAGTCCTCGAAACGGTGAATCGGTAGCCCTGCGCATTCACCGGCCTTATAGGTGTCGATGAATCCGGCAACCGCAAAACCACTCTCCTGAAGGGCAGCGACCAGAGACTGTCCCATTCCACCAGCCCCATAGACAAGCAGCCGGCCAGTCGGCGGAGCATTGCGAATATGGAAAAGCGCACGGCTGGCAAACGAAACCGGGGAGTCGATCGGAGGAACGAAGGGGCGGTCGAAACGCTTCTGCAAAATGAAGGTCACACTGCTGGCAAAAGGCTCCATGTGCGGCATGCCAGCATCGAACAGGTAATCCGGGGTTTTTACTTGAGGAGGCATCTTTACTCTTGAAGAAATACCCCAATCAATTATATGATAATCGTTTGCCCAAACCAAAGAGAAAAAGAAATTTGGGTCATACTTAAAAAATCCATGACCATAATAGTCTGATGAAGGGAGAGAATGCCACATCAAACCACCGCAACGGGTTATATCATGTATGAATTTAAAGCAATTATATTGGTTTATTATATGTTCAGTTGTTCCAAAATTTGTCGTCAGATCTGATTTACCGAAAAATTCCACCGGAACGGAATCAGTGTTGAGATCCAGACGGCGTGTTGCTGGAGCATCGACCAAATCGAAGCTCACTGAAGAGTATCCCAATGCCTCATACAATTTGCTTGCATAGCGGATTTCCCCAAAATCACTGACATTTTCTTGTCTTTTCCCAAGGTCAAGCAATTCCTTTATCTTCTCGGCCCCAAGAGAAGGCATAAACTCTTGGGAACCGAGCTCGGCGATTACGGCCTGCGGCGGAAGCAGGCCATCGTTTTCAAGTCGAAGAATTCTTTCGGCCTCAGAAAAAGACATACCCATAAGATCATCTCCTTACGTTAATAACACAAAAGAATTCTTGAATAAAATCTGACCACTTTCGCTTGCAGCGACGACATCTCCGAGAAAATCATTCAGTCAATGATTTGGTTCTTGACACCATTTACGCAGATTTACAGAAGAACAAATGACTCAGGATTGCAAGCGATAATCCTGGCGGAGAGCAGGTTTCGAAGATGGGAAAAGCTGAAACAGGCACCATCTGATCACCCCACCGCCAGCACCGGATAGCCGTCGGGCAGGTCGACCACCTGCGGCTCGGGCATCGGCCCCAGATCGGCGACCATCGCGCCCCAGGACCAGCCCACCCCGAACCCTGCCATCAGGGTGCGGCGGCGGCCAGACGCCACGCTGGCGCCCAGGCTGTGGCAAATCGCCAGCGGGATGGAGGCGGAGCTGGTGTTGCCGAAGCCCTGCATGTCGATGACGAACTTCTCCGCCGGCGCCTTCACCCTTTTCCGCAGATGTTCCAGCATGAAGGCGTTGGCCTGGTGCAGGACGAACCAGTCGATGCCGTCCACATCGGTCCCGGCATGTTCCATCGTCTCGCGCAGCAGCGGCGGCACCGCGCGCAGCGTGAAGGCGAAGACCTCCGCCCCGTTAAGGGTCAGGCGCGAATCGCGCTCCAGCTGCGCCGCGGCATCGGCATCGGCGACCCGGCCCCCGGAAGCCACCGGCGGGATCAGGCAATGGCGCTTGCCGCCGGCCTTGACGAAGATGTGCGGCGCGCCCTTCCCATCGGTGCCGATCACCACCGGGATCGGCGCGGCCTCCGCATCGACCTCCAGCGCGGTGGCGGAGCCGGCGTCGCCGAACAGCGGCAGGGTGGCGCGGTCCTCCGGGTGGAGGTGGCGGGTGGCGTTGTCGCCGCACAGCACCAGCGCCCGTCTGGCCGTCGACCCGCCCAGCAGCTTCGCCGCGATCCACAAGCCGTAGACATAGCCGGAGCAGCCCAGCGGCACGTCGAAAGCCGCCGCACTGGTCGGCAGCCCCAGCCGGTGCTGCATGATGCAGGCGGTCGCCGGCAGCACGTAATCGGCGTCCTGCGAGACGAAGACCAGCACCTCCACCGTCGCCGGGTCCCAGCCCAGCTGCTGCATCAGCCCTTCCGCCGCGGCGAGGCAGAGGTCCGACGCGCAATAGGGCGGCGGCAGCACGCGACGTTCCTGGACACCGATGGTGGCGGCCAGTTTCTTCGCCTCCTCCACCGTGAACATGCCCGGATCCTCGACGAAGGAATGGCGCTGGGGCGGCACCACCGCGCGCAGGCCGGCGATCCGGATGCCGTCGATGATGGCTTTCATGGCTGTCCTGTCCTTCGCGTGTTCGCGGCCCGATGTGGGATGCGTTCGAGAGTTGGTGCCCGGCACCATAGCGCAGAGTGGCGGGGAACTGGTTTCCAGATCCTTGATTTCAGACAATAGCAGTGTCCGGCGCCCCGGGCGGAGCCCGGCCAGGCACCATCCGCCACCCTTCGAAAAAGCCGCAGCGGGGAGCATGTCGCGCCTGTGCTATGGTCCGCATCTGACATGCCACCAACCAGGATTCTTCCGCCATGACAGCCGCCTATAACCCCATGGACCTGACCGGCCGCCGCATCCTGGTGACCGGAGCGTCGGCCGGGATCGGCCGGGCGACGGCGGTGGTGCTGGCGAAGCTCGGCGCACGGCTGGTGCTGAACGGCCGCGACGAGGAGCGGCTGGCCGAGACCGCGGACAGACTCGAGGGCCGTCTGGAAGGCGACGACCACGCCATCGCCCCCTTCGACCTGTCGGATCTGGAAGCGGTGCCCGGCTGGGTGAAGGGGCTGTGCGCCGACGATGCGCCCTTCGACGGCATCGCGCACTGCGCCGGCATCCAGACCCTGCGGCCGATCCGCATCTTCTCCGCCGCCTTCTTCGACGAGGTGATGCGGGCCAACCTGGGCAGCGCCTTGGCGCTCGCCCGCGGGCTGCGGCAGAAAGGGTGCCATGCCGAGCGGGCGGCGATGGCGCTGATCTCCTCCACCGCCGCGACGGCGGCCTCGCCGGGCAACGTCGTCTATGCCGCCAGCAAGGGCGGCATCATCGCCGCCACCAAGGGGCTGGCGGTGGAATTGCTGAGCGACGGCATCCGCGTCAACTGCGTGGTCCCCTCGATCGTCGAGACCGAGCTGATCGAACGCGGCAAGCAGAAGCTGACCGCCGAGCAGTACGAGCATCTGCGCACGCTCCAGCCGCTGGGCTTCGGCCATCCCGACGACATCGCCCACATGATCGCCTATCTGCTCGCCGACACCAGCCGCTGGATGACCGGGTCCATCGTCACGGTGGACGGCGGCCGCACCGCCTGAGGCCCGCAATGCAGAACGGCGCTCCCGAAAACCGCTGGTTCCACCTCTGCATGGCGGACGACCTCGCCAGCCCCAACGCCTTCGCCACAACGCGGGTGGGGGCGGTGCCGCTGGTGGCCCAGAACATCAAGGGACGGGTGGTCGCCTTCCGCAACGTCTGCACCCACCGCTTCGCCGTGATCCATGGCGAGCCGGCGGGCTGCGGTCCACTGCGCTGCCCCTATCACGGCTGGAGCTTCGACGCCGACGGCGTGCCGGTGGGGTTGCCCTTCAACCCGACCGACTTCCAGCTGGAAGCCGGGGAGCGCCGGCGGCTGGCCCTGCACCCGGCCTCGCTGGCCCAGTGCGGCCGGCTGGTCTTCGTCCGGGTCGCCGCCGACGGCCCGTCGCTGGAGGAGGAGTTGGGTGCGGCCCTGTTCGCCCGGCTGGCGGCCCTGTCCGACGCGTTCCCCCGCCACGGCGAAACGGCAGAGCCGGCGGAGGATTGGGAGACGATCGAGGCCGCCAACCTGCGCCTGCATCTGGCGCCGGACCGCGTGCTTGTCCTGCACAGTGCTTCCCCGCCCGGTGCCGACCAGCGCTTCTCCCGCACCGTCACCCTCCATCCCGCCACCGCTGACGCGGAGCTGCCGGCATGAGCGCGCATCCCGCCCGGAGCGTCATCCCCGAAACCGGCGCCTTCCTCCCCCACAGCCATTTCTGGACCGAAGAGGCCTTCGCGCAGGAGCGCGAGCGGGTCTTCGGCCGCTGCTGGCTCTACATGGGCGTGTTCGACGACACCAACCTCCTGACCGCCGAGATGGCCGGCCTGCGCTTCGAACTGCACCGCCGCGGCGAGGCGATGGAGGGGGTGTGCCGCGACGGGGAACGGGTGCGGCCCTTGCAGATCGACCGCTGCGGCGCCCTGGTCTTCGCCCGCGTGGCGCAAGAGGGCGGTCCAACCCTGGCCCAGCATCTGGCGCCCTATGGCGAGCGGCTGGCGATGATGTCGGCCAACTGCCTGAACCCGCAGCCCCCCGTCGGCATCGCGTTCCAGGCCAACTGGAAGGCGATGGTCGAGAACACGATGGACGATTTCCACGGCTCCACCGTCCATCCCGATACCATCCACCCCGCGGTGCATCCCGACTGGCAGAACCACCTCGTCACCGAGCGCCACGGCGCCAACAGCGATTCCCGCTGGCTGCTGGCCGACGGCACCGCCGGCTGGTGGGCGAAGCTGGATGCCAAGCTGCGCATGCGCCGCTTCGCCCTTGAGTCCTTCTACCGCCACACCTTCATCTTCCCGAACTTCTATCTGGCGACCTTCTACGGCGCCACGGTGATCCCCCACCGGGTCGACCCCGTCGCCTCCGACGCCTCAATCCTGCGGTGGCAGCTGTTCCTGCCCACCACCCGGCTGGAAACGGCACGCGAGCAGGCCTTCCACCGCTCCACCGCCGCCTATCTGATCGAGTCCGCCAGCACCGTGATCGCCGAGGACCGCCCGGTCTGCGAGGCGGTGCAGCAGGGCCGGCCGGGCATCGCCGACCTTCCCCACATCACCGGCATCTACGGCCGGCGCGAACGCCGCATCCTCGACTTCCATCAAGCGATGCTGCGGCAGTTGGGAGAAATGGCGTGAGCGGCGCCCTGACCTTCATCGAACCGACGGAGGATCACGCCGAACTGCTGCTCGACTGGCGCACCCGGCCCGACATCGCCGGCCAGATGCTGACCCAAGTCCCCTATGACGTGGAGCGGCAGAAGGCGTGGCTGCGGCGCTGTGCGGAACGGGACGACTATGTCCACCGCATCCTCTGCGTCGACGGCGTGCCGGCCGGCCATGTCTCCATCACCATCACCGAGCCGGACTGGCGGATCGCCACCATCGGCGTGCTGATGGGCGAGCGGGCAGGGCGGATGGGGGCGGCCCCGCTGAACTTCGCCTACATGCTGAACCACGTCTTCTTCACGCTGGGGCTGCGCAAGGTGGTGAACCACATCCTGGGCACCAACAGCCCCCGCCTGCTGAAAGGCCAGCCGATGATCGGCTACCGCCCGGTCGGCGTGCTGAAGCGTCAGGTGGTGAAGGACGGGCAGGAGATCGACCTGCACATCTTCGAGATGCTGGCCGAGGACTGGCTGGCGGTGCGCGATCGGTTCCGCGTCTACCAGGACATGGACGGGCGGGAGTGGATGTAGAGGGCAGCGCGCTCACATTGGCATCGATGCAATCACGGACCAACCTTCTCTCCAACAGGCTCAGGAGCGCAGGATGGCCAGCCTCACGATCCGAAACATCGAAGACCTTTTGTGAAAGCCCGGCTGCGGACCGTGCCGCCCATCACGGCCGCTCCATGGAGGATGAGGCCCGCCACATTCTGCGTGCGGCACTCACGGAAGAGCGCCAGCCGGTGACGGTTCTCGGCGAGGCCATCCACCGGCGCTTCGCGCGGCTCGGCGGCGTTGAGATGACGGAGGCAAGGAGCGAGTTGAGCCCGTCACCCCGGAAAAAAGCCGGCTCTTCCTAGCCCGGGCGTCAGCCAGCCCAGCCCCCAGCCAAGTCCTTCGACCGTGCCGGCGCGCGGGCGGTACTCGCAGCCGACGAAGCCGGCATAGCCCAGCCGGTCCAGCTCCGCGAACAGGAAGGGATAATTCAGCTCCTCGCCGTCCGGTTCATGGCGGGACGGCACGCCGGCGATCTGGATGTGCCCGATCATCGGCATCAGCCGGCGCAGCGCCATGGTGACGTCGCCATGCAGAATCTGGCGGTGGTAGACGTCGAACTGCAGCCTCAGGTTCGCCAGGCCGAGCGTGGCGATCAGCGTCTCGGCCTCGGCGAAGTCGTTCAGGAAATAGCCGGGCATGTCGCGCCCGTTGATCGGCTCCAGCAGCAGGTCGATGCCCTTTTCGGCAAGGCGTCCGGCGGCATGCTCCACGGCCCGGACGTAACTCGCCCGCGCCGCGGGATCGGCACGGTCGGCGAGACCGGCCATCAGGTGAAGCCGGGTGCAGCCGGTCGCCCCGGCATAGTCCAGCGCGCGCTCGACGCCGGCCCTCACCGCGTCGAACCGGTCGGGCAGCGCCGCCAGCCCACGCTCGCCCGCCGCCCAGTCGCCCGGCGGCAGGTTGAACAGGGCCTGGGTCAGGCGGTTGCGTTCCAGCCGCGCGGCGATCGCCTCGGGCGGGTGGTCGTAGGGGAACAGATACTCCACCGCCGTGAAGCCGGCCTCAGCCGCCGCGTCGAAGCGGTCGAGAAAGGCCCATTCGGTGAACATCATGGTCAGGTTGGCGGCGAAGGCCGGCATCCGGTTGCTCCTCATCAAGTCCGTTCCGCGCCGCCGGGCAGCGTCACGCCAACAGTACCCCCAGCGGCTTCGACTGGAACCCCGGAAAACTGCGCGCCGCCGGTGCGCCGATCAACTCCGACAGAATTGTCCGGTAATCGGTGGTGACCGCCAGATCGACGCCGCGGTCCAGCTGGTGGCTGGCCAGCCCCGGCCAGCGGCCCAGCAGGCGCCCGCCCGCCACCCGGCCGCCCAGCACCAGCATGGCGCCACCGTGGCCGTGGTCGGTGCCCTGGCTGCGGTTGCCGCGCAGGCGCCGGCCAAACTCGCTCATCACCACCATTGTCAGGTCGCGCTCATAGCGCTGGGTGTCGGCATGGAAGGCGGCGATGGCTCGCGACAGCTGGCCGACGGCGGTGGCGAAGCGCCCCTGCTGGTTCTCGTGGGTGTCCCAACCGCCGACATCGACGCAGGCCACCCGCAGGCCGATGTCCATCTTCAACACGCGCGCCACCGTCTGCAGAGCCCGCCCGGCCTCGGTCTCCTCATAGACGGCCCCGCCCTCCGCCTCATAGGCGGCGACCTTGCCGTCCGGCTGCCGCGGCAGCCGGCCGTCGACCATGGACAGCCCGTCGAGTGCCGCCCGCGCCGCCCGCTCATAGGCGCCGTCGCCCTGCCGGGACAGCGCCGCCAGCACCGCCGCCGCCTGCGGCCCGCCGGGAGGAGCCAATCCGCCGCGCAGGTCGGGCACGGCAAGCGCCCCGCCCATCCCGGCCAGGGCGGCAGCCGGCGCCGAAGCCGTCCCGATGGCCGGAACCCGCCCCAGCCTCTCGGCGTCCAGCCAGCGGGCGACCCAGCCGGTCCCGGTGCGGGCGAGGTCCTCCTCACGGGCGATGCCGCGCTCCATCAGGTCCTGGGCGACGAAATGGCTGCGGGTGCCGTCGGTCAGCCCGACCGCATGGACGATGGCGAGCCGACGGGCGGCATAAAGCTCGGCCAGCGGGGCAGCGTCCGGATGCAGGCGGAAGTCGAGGGCCGGCGCCAGCGTCTGCTCCAGCCGGATGCCGGCCCTCGGCCCCTCGGCCGCCACCCGCAGTTCCGGCGTCCGCGCGGCGCGGTAGTCGGGATCGTCGGCCGGCGCCACCAGCGCCAGCATGTCCGCCCCGCCGCGCAGGAACACCACCACCACCAGAGTCCCGGCCCCCAACGTCCCGGCCGGGGCCTCACCCGAAGCATCGGCAGCGAAGGCGAGGCTGCGGACACCGGGCAGCCCCGTCAGACTGCCCCCGGCCAAGCCGAGTCCGGCCGCCAGCCCGCCCCGCATCACAGTGCGGCGAGAGATCGTCATGGCTCAGGTCTCCGTCAACGCTGGTTGAAGCGCGGCGCCATCGCCACGAAGGCGGCGACCCGGCGCAGCCGGTCGTCGCCGGCCTTCGTGCCGGGCGTCAGCATGGCGTCGGCCGCCAGCCCCATGCCGGACAGGATGGCGGCGGTGGTCGCCGGCTCCGGCTCGCCGTCCTGCAGCATCCCCTGCCAGCGGTCGACCGCCGCCGCGGCCGGCAGCGGGGCCGGGAAGCGGGCGGCGAGGTCGATCGCCCCGGTCTCCCAGCGGTTCTCCGCCAGCCCGAGCAGCAGCCCCCAGCGCCGGCGCATGGCGGCGGCCCCCAGCCAGGCCTCCATCCGGTCGGGATGGCCGGTCGGGGCAGGCCAGCCGAACAGCCGCTGGCCGCTGCCGTCCAGCTCGCCCAACAACGGGTTGGTGGGGACGAGGTCGATGCCGGTGCCGCGGGCGAAGGACGCCACCAGTTCCAGCGGGCGCTTCACCTTGGCGTCGCGGACCTGCGCGAAGTCGGGAGAGAGGGCGATGGCGCGGACGACGCGGGCGATCTGGTCCGGCTTGCTGCGGTTCTCCGTCCACACCCGCGCCGCCAGGGCGACCAGCCCGGGCGGCGGATCGTCGGCCACCAGCCGGCGGCACAGCGCGGTGCAGAGGTTGCGGGCGGTCGCCGGATGGTCGGCGACGAGATCGAGCACCCGGTGGCCGTCGGCCATCGGCGACTGGAAGGGGTCGAATTCCCGGCCCAGCACCCGTTTCTGATAGCCGTCGTGCCAGCCCTCGACATAGGTGAAGCGGCCGGTCACCGGCAGCTTGGCGTCGCCGCCCAGCCCGGCGCCGTCCTCCAGCGTCCAGCCGGTGAAGGCGCGGGCGGCCTCGTAGACATCCTGGTCGATGTAGCCGTCCGGCGCGCTGCGCAGCGCCCCCGGCACGTCGCGCCAGCGGTTGTACAGCGCGTTCAGATAGGCGTCGCGCCCCAGCGTGTGCAGCTCGAACAGCTCGCGGGCGTAATTCTCGTTGGCGGCACCGGCGCGGGACGAGCGGTTGTTCAGATAGACCTGCATGGCGCTGCTGGTCGCCACCGCCTCCAGGAAGGCGCGGAAATTGCCCAGAGCATGCCGGCGGATCACGGCGCGGTCATAGACCGGCAGGGCCGCCGCCACCGCCGGCTCGCCCGCCGCATTGACGTTGAAATGGTTGTGCCAGAAATCGACCAGCACCTCGCGCAGCTGCCAGCGGCTGTGGACGGCGCGGATCAGGGTGGCGGCGGCGACCTCCAGCCGCGGCCTCTGCCGCTCCGGCCCGGCGACCGCGGGACGGTTGGCGGCCAGCGGCCACAGCGCCTCGATCGGCTGGCCCAGGCAGGCCAGCGGCCGCTCCTCGTCCACCGCCTCCCAGCCGTCCCCGGCGGGATAGCGGATGCGCAGCTTCGCCGCGGCGAGATGGCGCTCGACCTCGGGATCATCATTGTCGCCAGAGGAAGGATCGGGGGGAGAAAGTTGCTGGTCGAGCCAGCGGGCCAGCCAGTCCGGGCGATCCAACCCAGA
This sequence comes from Azospirillum lipoferum, assembly GCF_024170005.1. Lineage (GTDB taxonomy): Bacteria > Pseudomonadota > Alphaproteobacteria > Azospirillales > Azospirillaceae > Azospirillum > Azospirillum lipoferum. The sequence goes on along the minus strand of NZ_JALJXJ010000016.1, from coordinate 135,916 downwards.
ACTTCCGGCTTCGAGATCCGCGGGCCGTGGACCGAAGGCAAGCCGGTTGAGGGCGATGACGGCAGGAAGAACGGAAGACGGATTCGGGACGGCGCCGCCCATGGTGGTGAACCTCCGACGACCAAGCCCCCTTGTCGGAGGGTGACAGACGGCCGGCCCACCAGCCAGTGACAAAAATCGGGATCGCCGTCCGAATCAGCCCATCATCCCCCGCCACACCGCGTGGAACTGCTGGATTCGCTCCTCGTTCAGACCAAGCAGGGCGGGGCGGTCCGTCTGGCGGCAGCCGCGGAAGGCCAGTTCGGAGGCCTCCCGGTCCTCATTCAGCAGGGCGACGTTGAGGTCGCGGGCCCCCTCCTGGATCAGGCGGCGGGCGGCGGGTCCGCCCCTGCCGTCATCGCCCTCCGGATCCGCCAGGAACAGGCGGAGGCCCAGCCCGCAGCGGTCGGGGCCGAGCGGGTCGTAGGTCTGGACGCTCATCACAGCACCACGGGTGAAGCCGATCTCCAGATTGGGGAAGATGTGCAGGTGGTCGTACTCGCGCAAAGCCGTGCTGGGGCGGAAGCCCAGCCGCTCCGACACGCCGTCCCACCAGCGGGCGCTCTTGTCCGACACCGACGTGACGCCGCGGGAATGGGCGCCGTCATAGTCGCAGCGCCAGTCGCCCTTCACCAGCTTGCGGAAGGTGGTGGGGTGGGTGAGGTCGGCGTGATAGACCTCCAGCACGCTCTCCACCCCCATCTTCCAGTTGGCGTCCCACTCCATCGACCGCTCGTCGAAGGAGCGGACGAAGATCTCCGAGGCATGGCGCAGCACGTCGCCATAGACGCCCAGCCAGTCGTCGAGGCCCGGTCCCTCCGCCGCCACCCGCAGGAAGACGAAGCGCCCGCACACCCCCACCGCCACCGGCGTCAGGGCCCGGCCGCAGCGGCCGGGCTTGTCGAGAGCGAAATTCGCCTCGTTGCCGGGAATGCCGTAGGGCACGCCGTCGCGGTCGAAGGTCCAGCCGTGATAGCCGCAGCGCAGCATGCCGTTGCCGTGCTTCGCCCGGTGGATCATGGCGAAGCGGTGGGTGCAGACATTGCGGAAGCCCCGCAGCTCCCCGTCGAAATTCTGCACCAGCACATCCAGCCCGCCGATCCGCCGGGTCAGATAGTCGTTGGGGCGGGCGAGATCGTCGGTGAAGCCGGCGAAGACCCAGGACCGGCGGAAGATCCGCTCCTCCTCCACCCGGAAGACCTCCGGATCGTGGTAGGCGGCGGGGGCGATCCCGGGGACGGCCTTGGCGGCGACGAAGGGGAGGGGGCTTTCCATGATGCAGGAAGGGTAGCCCGCGCCCCGCCGGCCGGTCCAGGGTACAGCGGGTCGCAGGCGCATCCCTCTCTCACGGGCGGAACAGCGTCACCTCGATGCCGCGTGAGCCCGTGGCGTCGCAGATGTAATAAGCGACCATGGCACGGCCGTCCGGCAGCACCGCCGCCCAGGGATAACCCAGGTCGGGCGCCGGCCCGTCGTCGCGCAGCACCAGCTCCGGCACCTCGTCCGGCTGCTGGCGGCGCGGGTCGTAGAGGCGGGCGCGCACGCCGTAGGGCGCATGGCGGTAGCCGCCGGCCAGCAGCAGCCGGCCGTCCGGCAGCGGACAGGCGTCATAGGGGTGGCCGACCACCGCATGGCGACGCCACGGCTCCCAGCTGTGACCCAGGTCGGTGGAGCGCGAGGTCGCCAGATGGTCGTCCAGCCCGGTGGTGCGGTGGAAGGCGTGCAGCACGCCGTCGGTGTCCAGATGCAGCGCCGTCTCGCAGAAGCCGGCCCTGGCCTCGGGATCGATGGCGATGACCGCCCGGTGCACCCAGCTTTCCCCCCGGTCGGTCGAGGCGAAGAGATGGCTGGCATAGGTCCCGGTGGAGGGGTGGTGGGTGTAGCCGGTTTGCAGGATCGTGCCGTCCGGCGCCTCCACCGCCCGGCCGCGCACCGCACCGCCGTAAAAGGGCCGCTGGCCCGGCACGATGTCGGGATGGCCGGGCAGGGGCGGCAGGTCGCGGTGCGCGGTCCAGCTTTGCCCGCCATCATCGCTGTGCCGGCTGTAGCCGCCCCAGAAGATGTAGAGATCGCCGGTCCTCTGCGGACTGCCGGTCAGCCCGATGCCCAGCGCGCGCAGTTCCTCCCCCTGGGACGACGGCACCGGATACCAGCGGAAGCCGGCCAGCAGGATGCGGCCGTCGCGCAGGGTGAGCAGGCTGGCATCCTGGTCGGCCGCCTGCGGGTCGGGGGGAAGGGCAACGGCTTCTCCCAGCGGCTCCGCGCCGGGGCCGAGCCGCAGCAGCACCGTCTGAGAGCGGGAATCGAGATGGTCGACATGGTTGAACCCGGTCTCCCCCGCCCGGAACGTAGCCCCGCGCAGCCAGCGGTGGTCGCGCGCGCGCCGAAAGGCCAAGAGCACCGCCCCCTGCTGCCCCACTGCTGTCGGGGTCAGCGCCGGGAAGGACGCATAGAAACGCGGATCGCGGTACAGCACGCGATGTTCGACACCGGTCATGGTCATCGGGTTTCCTGCTCCCTCTTTGAAAAACCGCACCGAGCCTGCACAAGGACGAACCTGCTCAGGCCAGTCCAATCCAGAGGAGGAACGCCCGGTTCACTGCGAGCATGCTGTCATCCTCCAACCGTCCGAACGGCTCGCCTGTCTTGTCACGGGCGATCGTCTGGACCTTGTCGACCATCACCTGCGAGCGTTTTCGCAGGCCGTTGCCCGGTGTCGGGTCGACCGACAGGCGGAACAGCGGTGCCTCCACCAGCTCGCTCGTGATCGGCAGAATGGTGACGCTGGGATGCCCGTCGAACAGATCGGACTGGATGACCAGCGCCGGACGCGGTTTCCCGTAATCGCCCTGCAAGGCGACCGTCACCAGATCGCCGCGCCTCACTCCCAGCCCTCCGTGTCGCGGACCGCGTCCAGCCAGTCCAGCGTCTCCTGTTCCTGGGGGGTATCCCGGACCAGCAGCGACTGGCGCCGGCATTCGGCGGCGAAGCCGGGCCGGCGGGTGTCCGGCACCCAGATCTGCAACGGACGCAGCCCGGCGGCACGCAGGCTGTCGCGGTGGCGCTGGACACGGAAGGAAAGCGGTGTGGACATGGCGAGCACTCCATCTGTTACATGTAACATTGCCCCTTCATCGGCCCTGTGCAAGTCCGCCCACCGTCCCATGCCCCGCGACGCCGTGCCTCAGCAGCGGAGTGACGCGGACAAGCGGATACGCCTTGAAAGACCGCTGCCCTTATGGAGAGTCTTCATCACGAACGATTCTCCTTCCAAGCGGTGCCGCACCCCATGGCGTCCTCCTTCGTCCCCGCCTCTGCCCCAATCGGCAGCTTCCTGGACAATGTACGGACACGCATCGCATCGCCGCGGGCCTATTGGCGCAAGGTGAAGGCCGATCCGCGCTATGCCATCTACGACATCCTGCCAATCGTCACCGACCCGGCCCTGCGCGACCGGCTGGCGGCGCTGATCGCGGCGCGGCGGCCGCGGACGCTGGGCCTCCATCCGTCGCTGGAGGCGCGGGACTGGTGCCGGACGCTGGAGCGGGACGGCATCACCCCGCTGCTGCCGCCCATCGATCCGGCCGTCGTCGCGGGCTTGCGCACCTATTTCGAGAACACCCCCTGCCACGATCCCTTCCGCCCGCATCTGGGCTGGTTCCGGCCCGACAGCCCGCCCAGCCCGGACTCCAACATGGGCTATCACGGCATCGACCAGATCCTGCGGGCACCCCATGTGCTGGATCTCTTCAACGACCCGCAGGTGCTGGAGGTGGCGGAGCTGTATCTCGGCTGCAAGCCGATCCTCGACAACATCGGCTGCTGGTGGTCCTGGGGCGGGGAGAGCTTCGGCGGGCGCGACGCGGCCAAGGGCACCCAGCGCCACCACCGCGACCTGGACAGCCTGCGCGGCTTCAAGATCTTCTTCTACCTGACCGACGTGGACGAGGAGGGCGGTCCGCACATCTTCGTCAAGCGCAGCCACCGCAGCCGCCGGCTGTCCACCGGCCGCGCCCTGACCGAGGCGCAGGTGGAGGCCGCCTTCGGCACCAGCGATACCGTGGCGATAACCGGCCCGGCCGGCAGCCGTTTCCTGGGCGACACCTACGGCATCCACAAGGGTGCCCTGCCCCGGCGCGGCCGGCGCCTGCTGCTGTCCGGCCAGTACAATGTCAACCGCACCCCCCATGGTCCGGCCATCCCACCGCTCGACCGCCGCTCGACCGCCGTACCGGACGGGCTGGACCACTTCGTGAACCAGATCTACGTGGCGCCGTGAGGGAGAGCCCCCGGCGACCTCAATTCATGCCGGAGGCCGCGGCATAGCCGAGCTGATAGTACAGCCGGATCACCGCCCGCAGGCTTTCCCCCTCCAGACTTTCGACATCGAGGTCGGCCAGCTTGGCCATATTGACGTTGAAATCCCAGCGCTGTTCCTCCAGCCCGTATCGCCGTTGGGTCAGACGGTTGGAAACTCCCTGATAGAACATCCGCCGCATCAGCCAGCGTCGGTTCAGCCGGTCGGGATGGATGAGGTGGGACACGGTAGCGGCCGGGACATAGTAGGTGGCGGCTCCGGCGCTGCGCATCTCCATGAAGATGATGCCTTCATTCGTCAGCAGCCCGTCGCCCTTGCGGCCGAGGTCGCTCGGAAAAGCGCGACCGGCCATCAGCCGCTTGCGGAAGGCGCAGTTCCCTTCACCGAACCATTCCTTCTCGTGCAGGAAGCGGGATTCGCTGTCCCAGCCCCAGCGGCATGAGAAGAAATGCAGCATGTCGTCGGCCAGCCAGTCCGGCCTGGACAGCGCGCCGAAATCCGGCTCGACCTCGCCCGCAACGATGTCGACGGCGTCGCCCAGCCGGTGAAAAGGCTCCAGCAAGCGCTCCAGCCACCCTTCGCAGGCCCGCTCGTCGTCGTCGATGAAGGCGATCAGGGCTCCCGCCGCTTCCGCCACGCCACGGTTGCGGGCAAAGCTGACGCCCGGCCGCTCCTCCAGGACATAGCGCAGCGGCACTCCCCGCAGAGCGAAGGCGGTCTGTCGGCACTCGACGGCCGGGCGGCCATCCGCCAGGGCGGAATTGTCGATCACCAGAATTTCATGGGCGGAGCCTGGGGAGGCGCCGCCCACCTGCTGCCCGATCAGGCTGTCCAGGCAGGCCGCGAGCAATTCAGGGCGCCGATAGGTGCAGATGACGATGCTGGCGGCGATCTCCTCCGCACTGTCGATGCCGGGGTTTCGGGTGGTTGGCATGGTGCTTCGCCTGTCAGTGATCGGCATGGATGATGCGCAGGTCCGGCAGGCCCCAGGCGGTCACGCCCATATCCCTGGCCATCATCGCCAGCCCCTCCGTCTCGATGTAGCCGCGGTGGCTGTAGGGTGGGAAACACAGCCCCTCGCGGTGAAGGTCCGCCCGCACCAGCAAGGCCGTGCCGCCCACCCCGTCCAGCGGCACGATGCCTTGGCCGGCGAAGGCATCCAGATAGAGCCGCCCGGCACCGCGCGGCGGCTGGAAGATGCCGTCGGCCAGATGGCGGGGGTCCTCCCCGCCCATCTCCCTGTCCGTCAGCCGGAAGCTGTTGAGGTCGAAACTCCGCCCGTCGGGCAGGACGCAATGAGGAACGACAATGTCGCGCCCGGCGGCGAGCAGCCGGGCCGGCAGGTCCGGCGGATAGTCGACCAGATCGACGTCGAGCCACAGCACCCAGTCCTCGTCCGCCAATGCGCCGGACAGCAGCCGGTTGCGCGACCGTGCCAGCAGTTCCCGCCGCCGCCGCTGGATTTCCGGCGCCCAGCGCGGCCCTTCGGGCCGGAACCCGTAATCGTGGCGCAGCAGGGTCACCCGGCGATAGCGGTCCCGCAGTTCCGGCAGCCTTGCGGCCAGCCAGTCATGCGTGCCGTCGCGGCTGTCCCCCTCCAGGAAGCCCAGCGACAGGCGGGACGGATCGTGGTCGAGCCGGCCGAGCAGCTCCAGGTAGCGAGGCAGATGGGGAACGGCATCCTTCACCGGGGTCAGCACCAGCAGCTTTTCCTGCCGCGCCGCGGCGGTGGCCGGAACAGGCGGGACGGCCCGGCGGTATGGCTCCACCGGCAGGCGCTTGGCCATCTCCTCCAGCACGGCACGGCAGCGGTCGCCGCTGAAGCGGGCGGTGGCGGCCTGCCAGTGCTCCTCGAAATGCCCGGAGGCGAAGGTGTTGCCGCCATGGACGACGTAGGTGTAGAGCCGCGGCAGGTCCATCCGCACGACCCGGGCACTGCGGCGCAGCTGCTCGACCACCGGCGTGTCCTCGCCGCGGCGAAGGGCCGGATAACGGGGCATCACCGCCCTCTCGCACAGAAGCGAGCCTTCCCAGTCCCGTTCGCAGGACACCGCCAGCCGGTCTTCGGCCGGCCACCAGATCATCCAGCGGCCGAGCAGGCAGGCCTGGGCGCCGGCGGCGGCCAGCACCCGCTGCTGCATCTCCAGCCGGCAGGGGTCGTAAAGGTCGTCGTCGTCCCACTGGCAGACATAGAGCCCGGCCGCATGGTCGACCGCGATGTTGCGCAGCTCGCCCAGCGTCAGCCCCCCTTGTCGGCCGCCCGCCTCGACCCGGACCAGCCGGACGTTCGGACAGTCCGCGGCACGGATCGCCAGCTCCAGCGGATCGTCCTGCGGCAGCGCCGGGCTGTCGCAGACGACGACCAGCTCGCGGTTGGGATAGGTCTGGCGCGCGAAGCCGTCGATGGCAAGCTCCAGCAGCCCGGCCCGGCCCGCCCTCTGCCCCCTGGTGACCATCAGGCAGGAGACCAGCGGCAGCCCCTCCACCGTCGCCACGGGGGTACGGGCGCCGTCCGGCCGCCCGTCGGTCACCACCGCCGTGACCTGCCGCGGCAAGACCGTGCTATGCCCGGCACCGTCCCGGAACCAGGTGCCTTCCCAGTAATGGACCGCATAGGCCCGACGCATCGCCCGTTCCCAGAAGACGGGATCGAACAGGCGGCCGCTCCAGCAGTCCTCCTTGGTCACGGGATAGAGCAGCTCCGGCGGCAGCACCGTCACCGTGGCCCGCTTTCCTTCATCCCCAGCCTTTTCATACCGGTCATTTTCATACTGATCATGGACGCGGGTCAGCAGGAAGGGGCCGGTGGCGTCCAGCACGTCGGGGGAGTGCCGCGCCTCGACCAGCTGGTCCAGCAGATGGTCCCAGAAGGGATGGCCGGGCACCGATGCGAGGAAGGAGGGGCACAGGATGCGGGACAGCCCGCGCTCCGCCGCCTTCGCCAGCCTGCCATGCTCCTCCGGCTCCAGCCCGACGACGAAGCTCCGGCCCTCCAGCAACCCGTCGATCGGGCGCAGGCATTCGAAATCAAGGTCGGCATAGACCCCGCCGAAACGGCGCAGGATCAGGTAGCGCGCCAGATCGATCCGCGCGATGGGCTCGGCATAGCCCCGGAAAACCGGCAGCAATGCCGGATGCTCCTCCACGACGAAGCGCTCGATGTCCGCGTCGGTCCAGAACCGGTAGGTGAAGCCGGGATTGCGCCCGATCCAGCTGCGCTGCAGGGCCTGGAACTCCGGCGGGACGTCACGTGTCTTCCAGGTCTGATGGATCAGGCGCGGAATAGGGGAGTTGACTTCGAACTGCATGGTTCCGGATGGAAATGGGATGAGACCCGATAATCATTTTGGGAAAACAACTCAATAACAATGGGCATCCAACAAAAATCTGTCACATCCCGTTTCATGTGGCACACGCCAAAGGAGAGATGATTGCCAATTTCTCCATTTATTTCATTTGGGATTATCCAGAACACCACCTCATCGCCGGCATTTTCTCGGCACCACACATTGGTGTCGTCCTGCCGCTCCGGGCACGGACCGGCAGACCACCGGGTTAGCTAAGTTGCCTAACATGAAGCCGGTTTCTATAATCCTTGGGAAAGAAGGAGGTGCCGGATGCGGCAGGTCACCATTCACGCGGCCAAGACCAATCTGTCGAAGCTGATCGAAGCCGCTCTGCGCGGTGAGGAGGTCATCATCGCCAGGGGAAGCAAGCCGGTCGTGCGGCTGGTCCCGGTCACCCGCGGCGCCTTCACCATCGGTCTGCTGAAGGACAAGCTCGGCAGCGGACCGGACTTCTTCGAACCGATGGACGATGCTGATCTGGACGTCTGGGAAGGGGGAGCCTGACGAGGTCATGACGGCGGTCCTGCTCGACACCCACGCCTGGGCCTGGAGCCTGTCCGGCGACTCCCGCCTGTCGAAACCGGCAATCACCGCCATCGCCGCGGCCGACATGGTTATGGTCAGCCCGATCACCTTCTTTGAAATCGCCCAGGAGGTCCGGTTTGGGAAATGGCCGGAGATGGAGCCTTTCGTGGAACGGCTGGATGTGCTGCTGGCCGACCAGGGCGGACAGGTCGCCGGCTTCGATCCGGCGGTCTGCCTGATCGCCGGCATGATGGACTGGAGCCATCGTGATCCTTTTGACCGTCTTCTGGCCGCCACGGCGATGCATTACAAGCTGCCGCTGGTCTCCGCCGACGCGGTCTTCGACGGCATCGTCACGCGGCTGTGGTGACCCCCATCGCAGAGCAGGCTCATGCCCATGCCTAAGCCCATAGCCAAGCCGGGACACCGCCCCTACCGCCTCCACCGTCCCTGGACCGTGCTGGACAGCCGCGAGCTGCTCGACGCCGATCCATTCCTGAAGGTGCGGGTGGAGACGGTGGAACTGCCGGACGGGCGGCGGATCGACGACTACTACCAGTTCGACCAGCCCTCCTTCGCCTGCATCTTCGCCGAGACGGCGGACGGACGGATCGTCACCTACCGCCAGTACCGCCACGGCCCGCGCAAGGTCGGGCTGGTCTTCCCCGGCGGCCACCTGTCGCCCGGCGAGGATCCGCTGGCCGCGGCCAAGCGCGAACTGATGGAGGAGACGGGGATGGAGGCGGAGGCCTGGACCGACCTCGGCACCTACATCGTCAACGCCAACCAGGGCGGCGCCTGGTCGCACATGTTCCGCGCCACCGGCTGCCGCCGGGTCGCCGATCCGATCGCCGACGATCTGGAGGACACGGAGATCCTGCACCTGACGCGGGCGGAACTGCTGGAGGCCATCGGCCGCGGCGAGATGCATCTGCTGACCCAGATCGCGCTGGTCAGCATGGTCTGGCAGGCCGACATCGCCCGGGTGCTGTCCCGTCCCCACTCACCAGATACAGCCGGCCCAGACACAGCCGGTTGAGGAAAACCCGATGACCCGCTTCGCCCCAATGGCCCTGATGGCCTCCCTGACACTGGCCTCCTTCCCGGCCACGGCCGAGCCGATGAAGGGCCGCTACGAGCTGCGCTGCCAGGACCCGCAGACCCGGCAATGGACGGTCGCAGGCCAGGTGACGGACCCGGAGATCGTCGATCAGCCCGCCTCGCAGCCGGCATCGGCTGGAAAAGCCGGCGGGCGCGTGGTGCGCGGCACCGGGGCCGACGGCAAGCCGGTGACGCTGCCGATGCCGTCCGACCGCACCTGCATGCTCAGCGCCCGCTGACCGGCGACGGTCGCCGCTCTATCGAATGGAGACCGACCGTCAAACTGTAACATCCCCGCGCTAGCTTCCCGACGCTCGCCAAGACCAAGGCGGCGCCGAACGGGCTCCAATGGCCCGACGGCACCGCTCACGCCAGCCGCTTGCCCTGATGAGGGTTCGGGAGACACCTGCCATGACCAACCTGACCGCCCAATTGCCTGAAACGTCGCGCCGTTCGGTGCTCCGCGCCCTCGCCGGGCTGCCGCTGCTGCCGGTCGCCGGCATCGGCGCCGGCGAGCTGCTGTTCGCCTCGGGCGCCGAAGCGGCATCCGCCAAGGGCGCGCCGGTCGCCGTCGAGTTCGTCGGCATGGCCGCCCCCACCGCCGCCGCCGCGCAGGCCAAGACCACGGTCGAGTCCAGCATGGTCGTGACCTGGGCCGACGGCTCCAAGCAGAGCTTCGCGCTCGGCTACCAGCCGCTGTTCATCACCGGCGACATGGTGCCGGACGGCAAGGGCGGCACGATCCTGGCCGGCGGCTATGTCGACATCAACGGCAAGCCGATCCTGGACGGCTCGCTGGCGACCCCGACGCAGTTCTTCTCCGACTGCCCGGATGGCTGCAACATGCTGGCCCCGGTCCCCGGCGCCAAGGTGGCGGGCGTGGCCGGCAACACCCTGTTCGCCGTGGTCCAGTTCGAATACACCACCCGCGATTCCAAGGACGCCTCGATGTACGGCAAGCTGCCGTCGCCGATCGCTGTCCTGACGCTGGACCAGAACAAGGAAACCGGTGCCTTGAAGCTGGTGCAGTACCACAATGTCGACACCAGCGGCGTGCACGGCCTGTGGATCACCTGCGGCGCCAGCCTGTCGCCCTGGAACACCCACCTGTCGAGCGAGGAATACGAGCCGGATGCGGCGGCGCTGGACGACCAGTTCCGCGCCTACAGCAAGAACCTGTTCGGCGACGAGACCAAGGCCAACCCCTACCACTACGGCCACCTGCCGGAAGTGACGGTGAACCCGGACGGTACCGGCAGCATCAAGAAGCATTACTGCATGGGCCGCATCTCGCACGAGCTGGTGCAGGTGATGCCGGACGAGCGCACCGTGCTGATGGGCGACGACGCCACCAACGGCGGCCTGTTCATGTTCATTGCCGACAAGGCGAAGGACCTGTCCGCCGGCACCCTCTATGCCGCGAAGATGGAGCAGGAGGCCGGCAAGGACATCGACAAGGGCGGTGCCTTCGCCCTGAAGTGGGTCAAGCTGGGCCACGCCACCAGCGACGAGATCAAGACGCTGGCCGACACGCTGAAGGCCGCCGACATCGTCGAGGTGAAGAAGGAGGACCCGAAGGATCCGTCCTTCACCGCCATCGGCTTCAGCGGCAAGACCCAGTGGGTCAGGTTCAAGCCGGGCATGGAGAAGGCCGCCGCCTTCCTGGAGACCCACCGCTACGCCCCCACCGTCGGCGCCACGCTGGCCCTGACCAAGCTGGAAGGCGTCACCGTCAACGCCAAGGACAAGACCGCCTACATGGCGGTGTCCTACATCTACAAGTCGATGAGCGACGGCAAGAGCGGCATCAAGGTCGACGCCATCAACGCCGGTGCGGTCTATCAGCTGCCGATGAAGGGCGGCCAGACCGACATGGCGGGCACCGCCATCGCCAGCGAGTGGGTGCCGGTGCATTTCAGCCCGGTCCCCGCCCTGGTCGGCCGTGACCTCGCTACCCCGGACGCGCTCGGCAACACCGCCGACGCCGACCGGATCGCCAACCCGGACAATCTGAAATTCTCCGAAAAGCTGCGCACCCTGTTCATCGGCGAAGACAGCGGCAACCACGTCAACAACTTCCTGTGGGCCTACAACGCCGACACCAAGCAGCTGTCCCGCATCCTGTCCTGCCCGGCCGGGGCTGAATCGACCGGTCTGCAGGCGGTCGACGACGTCAACGGCTTCTCCTACATCATGAGCAACTTCCAGCACCCCGGCGATTGGGAGAAGGGCCTGCACGACAAGGTCAAGGACAGCGTCGCCGGCCTGATCGACGACGCCTACCGCAACCGCCGCAGCGGCGGCGTCGGCTACATCCACGGGCTGCCGCAGCCGGTGTGATGAGGGGAGCGTGATGGCGGCCTGATCGGGGCCGGATGGACAGTGAAGAACGCGGCCGGGAAACCGGCCGCGTTTTTTCATGCCCAAAGCAAACGCCCAATCGAAAGAAGTAACACTACCGCCAAATCGCAGAGCGGCGTTTTCTTTGGAAGAGGTAATCACCAATCGACCTGAGACCAATCGGTGATCTTAACACCTCGTTAACTGGCCTGATGGCTCAATAAGCTCATCAGAACGGGCAAAAGCCTTCGCCACGAATACAGGGATCGCCACCATGTCCAAGATCGATTGCGCCGACGGTGTTTTCACTTCTGCTTCCCTGCACCTGGATGTGGTCGATGAATTCATCGCGATCACCCAGTCGAAACTGAACACCGCCACCAGCGATTTCACCCGCGACAGCCTGACCGACCTGCTCGCCGGCCTGACCGAACAGCGCGAGACCTACCGCGCCGTGCTTACGGCTGCCCAGACCTCCGCTGAGCCCGTCGCCGCTCTCGCCGCCTGATCAGCCCCCCATCCGCCCCATCTTCCGCGAAAGACCGCCATCATGACCGCTCCGATCGCCGCCCCCATCGCCAAGGACGTCCTCGCCTCCGCCACCCTGCATCTGGACGTGCTGGAGGAGTTCATCGCCGTCGTCCGCCGCCGGATGGCCGCCACCGATGACGCTTTCGCCCATGACAGCCTGACCGACCTGCTGCTCAGCCTGACCGAACAGCGCGACAGCTATCAGGCCTTCCTGCCGCTCGCCGCCGCCGAGCCGGTCTGAAACCTCAGAACGCCTTCAGCTTCTTCCAGGCGAACACCACCATGCGGGCCAGCAGCCAGCCGTGGGTGAAGCGGGAGATCTGGGTTTCGCCATAGCTGCGGTCGGCGTAGCGCACCGGCACCTCGACGATCTTCAGGTTCTGCTTGGCGGCGCCGAAGATCAGGTCGAAATCGCCGAACGGATCGAAATCGCCGAAGTAATGGCGGTTGGCGACGATGGTCTCATAATCCTCGCGCCACAGCACCTTGGTGCCGCACAGCGTGTCGGTGAAGCGCTGGTTCAGCAGGAAGGAGAAGATGCGCGCGAAGGCCCGGTTGGCCAGGAAGTTCAGGAAGCGCATCGCCTCCGGCGCCATCGGGTAGACGAGCCGCGTGCCGTTCACGAACTCGCCGCGCCCCGACACCATCGCCTGGTAGAATTTCCCCATCGTCTCCGGCGGCACCGTCAGGTCGGCGTCGAGGATGATCAGGATGTCGCCGCGCGCCACGGCGAATCCGGCACGCACCGCGTCGCCCTTGCCCTTGCCGGGCTGCTTCATGACCTTGATGTCCCAGTCGGGATAGGCATCGCGGACGCGCAGGCACTCCTCATAGGTGTTGTCCTGGCTGTTGCCCTCGACATAGATCACCTCGACGTCGGGGGCGAAGCGGGGCAGGCGGCGGATGGCGTTCTCGATGTTGCCGCGCTCGTTGCGGCAGGGGATCAGCACGGTGACCGAGGCCGGCTTGCCGTCGACCGTCACCTCCTGCGCGGCGGGCTGCGGCCGGGCGACGACGTAGTTGCGCACGCACAGCCGGCGGATGCCCGGCAGCGGGGCGACATAGCGGTTGACCAGCGTGCCCAGCCCGAACAGCCGCTTCGGGATCAGCTGGCGCCATTCGCGGCGCACCGGCTCCCAGCCGGCCAGATCCAGCAGGTTGACGATGTCGCTGGTGGACAGCCAGTTCTGCTGGCCCTGCGGCATGCGCATTCCCAGCTTCTCCGCCGCCCACAGGATCGGCTCCCAGGCGCGGGAGTGATAGCTGACGATGATGCGGGTCTTGGGGTTGGCGACCCGGCGCAGCAGGCGCAGCGTCTCCTCGATGTCGTCGAGGAAGCCGATGGTGCCCGACAGCAGGATGTGGCTGAACGGTCCCTCGATGCTGTCGATGGTCGCCGGATCCTCGGCATCGGCGGCGATCAGCTCCAGTTCGGGATGGCGCGCCCTGGCCACGGCGATGGTCGCCGGGCTGAGATCGATGCCGACGCCGCGCGCCGGCTTCAGCGCCGCCAGCGTGTCGCCGACGCCGCAGCCGATCTCCAGCACCGTCGCCCCTTCCGGAATCAGGAAGCGCAGATAGGCGCGGTCGGCGTCATGGAAGGCGCGGTTGCGCCCGGCCCAGCGGTCGCGCAGGGGGGCCATGGCGTCGAACAGCGAGCGGATCCGCTGCTGGCGCGGGGAGAGGCCGCGCGTCTCGGCAGCGGCATCCATGGCGGCGGTTACGGGAGCGGCCACGGAAGCGGATTGGGAAAGCGTCGGGGTGGACTGGTCGGTCATCGCGAAAAATCCGTGGGAAAGGCATCAGGTCTGCCGGAGGAGCCAGCAGAAGAGCCGTCCTCCGGCCGCGCCGCGGTCTCGCTGCGCAGCAGCAGCCAGAAAACGCCGCCGGGCAGCGAGAGGACGGCGATCGACAGCCCGATCAGCAGCGAGACCAGAAGGGCCGCGTCGGCATTGAAGCCGAGCAGCGCGAAGCCGGCGACCATCGCCCCCTCGCGCACGCCCCAGCCGCCGAGCGAGACGGGCAAGGCGGCGGCGACGATGGCGGCCGGCACGATGGCCAGCCCGTCCAGCCAACCGAGCGGCAGGCCGACCGAGCGGGCGAACAGGATGGTGGCGCCGATCGTGGCGAGATGGACGCCGATGCTGTGGCCCAGCGCCGCCCAGGCCGACGGGTTTCCGCCCATGGCGCGCAGCTGCGCCACGGCGGTCCAGACGGTGCGCCCCAGCGCTCCGTCGCGCAGCCGTTTCGGGATCGGCAGCCGGTCGCGCGGAATGCGCCCGGCCAGCAGCAGAAGCCCCATGGCGACGGCCAGGACCAGCGCCCCGGCCAGCACGGTGCCGGCGACGGCGGGCGGCGCCACCGCGGCCAGATGCGGCAGCCCGATCAGCCCGATCAGCACCACGCCCAGCAGCGCCATCAGCCGGTCGACCAGCAGGGCCAGCATCACCGGACCGGCGGGATGGCCGAGCCGCCAGGTGAACCAGCCGCGCAGCAGGTCGGCCCCGACCGATCCCGGCAGGATCTGGCCGAGGAATCCACTCGCCATCTGCAGGCGGAAGGCGGTCCAGCGGGTCAGCGAGAAGCCGGCGGCCCGGCCGACCGCCCGCCACCGCTGCGAGGCGAAGGGCAGGGTCAGCGCCTTGACGGCGAAGCCGGCGGCGAACAGCAGGGGATCGGCGGCCGACAGGCGCGCGGCGATGCCGGCCCAGTCGGCCCCGGCGGCGAGCGCCCCCAGCACCGCAACCGTCACCGCCAGCTTGACCAGCACCGGCCACCGCCGGCCGGCCGGCTTGCCCGGACCGGACTCGCCCGGCTCCGGATCCGGTTCTGGGCCGGGAACAGGACCGGGCTTCGCCGATTGGGCGAAGGGGGTGTCGAGAAGAGCCTGAGCCATCATCCCCGCATGGAAATCCGGGTGCCGCGGGACAGCGGCGCCGAACGGGCCGTTGTAACGGCTCACGCCCAGCTTGTCACCCGATCAGGCGGGAGAGGAGGCAGGCGGGAAAGGAGGCAGACACAAGTCAGCTGTCGACCAGACCGGCCCTGACCTCGTCGGACGACATGTTGCCCAGCGTCTCGAAGGCCCGGTCGTCCAGCCAGGTCTTAACCTGCTTGGCGGCCATGGAAGCGGAGCGGTATCAGCGCAGGAAGATCCGGTTCGGAAACGTCGGCACGCTTCTGAAGCCGAATGTTCCCACCGCCGTCTGCACGATGTTGATGCCGACGGCATTGAAGAGACAACTCAGCGCCGGCAGCGTGAAGATCGACACATGCCCGTCGCGCGGTGCGACGTACCACGACGTCAACACGTCGGGCGGCGTCGGGAAGGGATGCAGCAGCGTCTGTATCCACAGCAACCCGTCACGGCTCAGGTGCCGGCCCATGAACGCGGACAGCGCCCCGAGATCATGGCAATGCTCGAATACCTCGACGGCCACAATGACGTCGTACCGGCCTTTGGGTTTCCGTGCCTCCTCCACGCGGTAGGGTTCATACGAGGAGACGTTGAACCCGCTGTCGATCAGCCCCTGGCCGAGCGGTCCGGGATCGCCGCCGGCCCCGAAATCCAAGATCCGGATATCATCCTGGCTACCATGCAGGAAGGAGGCAATTCGTTTGCCATTCGCGTAGGAGGGAGTCTCCTTCAAGGGAACATCGGCACGTCCGGGAATTGCCGGATTGATCCACTCGTAGTCGGCGTTATAAATCTTTGTACGGAAATCCTCGGCGGACCACTCGTCGACATAATTCGTGAAGACGAACCCGCAGTTCCCGCATGCCCAATAAGGCACCTGGACGTCAGAGACCGGCAGCGCCCGCCGGCCAAGGCGGTCGATGCAGCACTTGTTGGCATCCAGGATTCCAACGTAGGACGCCGACGCGGCGCAGCATTTGCAGGCCATCGCTGCAAGACGGTAATTTTCCACTCGGACATCCCGTGTTGACCATCGCCCAAGCCGGGCGACCAGGGGTGCGTCCAGCATTGCTGCGAAAATATCCCGTAAGAACGGTCTTTTCGTCCAGATTCAGGGTCGGTTTGGGCCATGGATGGCGAATGGACGTGCAATTTGAATTGTATGCCATGTCTCCAGCGCGCCGCCAACCTCTCGGGGGGCGCCCATTTCCATGAAATCCTTCATGTTCCCCCCATCCCCGCGGCGGCCAGCATGGCGCCGTCCGGCAGCAGGCCCGCTGCCGCGGCGGGGGCAGGACTCAGCGCCCGGCCCTCCAGCCGGCCGCTCAGGATGTAGTGCCGCATCGCCGCCGTCAGGTCGCCGCCGGTGGCCGCCGCCACGTCGGCGTTGGCCGCCAGATAGGCCGAGGCGTTGAAGCCGGTGCTCCGTCCCTCCGCCCGGCCGCTGCCCAGGTAATGCAGATCGGCCCGGGTGGTGTCGGTGCCGAAGGCGGCGGCAAGGTCGGGATTGGCCGCCAGATAGGAGAGCGGGTTGAAGCTGACCGTCCGCCCCTCCGCCCGGCCGCTGCCGATGTAATGCATCGCCGCCGCCGTCCGGTCGGTGCCGAAGGCGGCCGTCAGGTCGCCATAGGAGGCGATGTAGGCCAGCGGATCGAAGCTCACCACCCGGCCCTCGGCCCGGCCGCTGGTGATGTAATGGGCCGCCGCGGCATCGCCGTTGGTGCCGAAGGCGGCCGTCAGGTCGCCGTAGGAAGCGACATAGGCCAACGGATCAAAGCTCACCGTCCGCCCTTCCGCCCGGCCGCTGGCGGCGTAATGGGCGGCACCGGCGGCGGCGTTGGCGCCGAAGGCGGCCGACAGGTCGGCGTAGGAGGCGATGTAGGCCAGCGGCGAGAAGGCCGGCCCGGCCGCGGCGGGCGTGCCGCCGGTACCGGTCGCCGGGGCGGTCCCGCTCCCCGATCCCCCGCCGGGGCTGGGAATCCCCGGCACCGTCAGCGGGGCGAAGCCCATCCGCCCCCAGTCCAGGTCATGGATTCCCAGGGAAAGACCGAGTGCTGCCGCGGCCCCGCTGCCCAGCCGGAAGTCGCCGGCCGCCGGGTTGGCGAACAGCCCGGACGACAGCGTGTCGCCGCCGTTCAGCCCGCGGATGCCCTGCAACAGGTTGCCGCTGACAGTGTAGGAACCGGGGGTCCAGAACTCCCAGTAATCCACGCCGGTGGAGGAGGAGATGACGTTGCCGGTCACCCGGTTGTTGCCGAGCAGCCCGATGTTGCCGGCGCTCGGCACCCATTCCAGCCGGATGAAGCGTTCGCGCGGGTTGGACAGGGTGGCGAAGTTGTTGGTGACGGTGTTGGAATCGCCGCCATGGATGAAGACGCTGGCCCAGCCGGTGTTCTGGATGAAGTTGTCCTGGACGGTGACGCCGTTGGCCATGTCGTCCAGATAGATGCCGAAGCTCTTCTGGCGGTCGAGCCAGCCCGACCCGTCGGTCGCCAGCCCGCCGACATTGCGGATGTCGTTGCCGCGGATGGTCGTGCGGGTGTCGACGTTGGAGCGGCCCAGCATCTCGATGGCGCCGCCGTCGGCGGTCTCGGTCATCGTGTTGTAGAGGCGGTTGTATTCCACCACCGTGTCGGTGTTGACGGTGGCGCCGTCCCAGTTCTTGATCGAGATGCCGTAGCGCGTGCTGTTGCGGATGTCGTTGCCGGAGATCAGCGTGCCGCTGGCGCCGTAGAGCTGGATGCCGGCGACGTCCTTCAGCACCTCGCCGATGCCGTCGATGCTGTTGGCGCTGATGCGGTTGGCGTTGCTGCCGTAGGTCACCTTGATGCCGCCGGCCCCCAGATGCTCCATCCGGTTGGCCTCGATCGCGTTGGCGGACGAGCCGGTCAGCGTCATCGCCGTGCCGGCATTGACGAAGCGGTTGCCGGCGATGCTGTTGCCCGACGCGTTGGTCAGCGTCAGGGCCGAGCCGTCCCAGCTGGTGTCGGCGAAGGTCAGCCCCTGGAGGGTGACGCCGCTCGCCCCGTTCAGCGCCATGAGCGTGCCCAGCCGCGCCACGACAGCGCCCTGGACCAGCAGGGTGCCGGGGTCCTGCGGCTTCACCACCAGCCGGCCGGTCTCGGCCTGCCAGGCGAACTCGCCGGCGTCACGGATGAAGGCGTCGTCGTTCAGCAGGCGGTAGGTGCCACCGCTGCGCAGGGCGTACTTGACCGCTTGCGTGAAGTTGATCGTCCGGCTGCCGGCATCGGTGGAGGCGACGCCGACGATGTTGTCGGACAGCCGTTCGGTGTCGAAGGTCTGGACCATGGTGCCGGGCTGGACACCGGCGGCCAGCACCGCCGCCATCGCCCCGTCGCCGGCCCCGACGCGCAGACTGGTTTTGCTGGCGCCGCCGGCCGCCGCCTCCAGCACCGACCAGCCGGAGCGGGCGTCGCCGGCGTTCCAGTCACCGGTCTGCGCCACCTTCTGCCGCACCCCGCCGATGGAGAGGTCCAGCCCCGTCGCCGAGGTCGCCGCGGCATAGAGCCCGCCGCCGATGGCGGTGAAACCGCCGACCCGCTCGCCGCCGCTGAACACCGGCGTCTCGCCCGGAAAGGCCATGATGCGCACGCCGTTGTCGGCTCCGGTCAGCGTGACCGTGCGCGCCATGGCATAGGTGCCGCCGCGCACATAGGTGTCGCGGATGCCGGTCGCCCGCATCGCGCTCTGCGCGCGTTCCAGCGTGGCGAAGGGACCGTCGGTGCCGTCGGCATTGGGTGCCGCCAAACGCCCCGACCAGGAATCGTTGCCGTTGGTCGCGACGTAGAAAGCCTGCTGCGTGTCTGTCATTGCCGGATTGCCTTGCCGATACCGGGCAATCACACGGCAGAAATACTTAATAATGAGGTATGGATAACCTTTCGGAGTTATCCTTCCGTACGGGATTCCGGTGTTCATTTCGTGACAAATGCCCGAATCTCCGCACTTGTCACTTGCCTATCTTTTTCGTTGCTCAGGAAATTCCCGACTCAACCCGGTCAGCGCATCTCCACCTGCCGCTCTTCCCGCAGCACCGTTTCATCGCCGTGGCGCAGCGTCACCGTCACCCGGTAGGGACCGGGGACCCAGGAGCCGGGGGCCGGTTTCTTCACCTCGGTGCCGAAGAACAGCACGGCCAGCGGACGCGGCACCGCGCCCTCGTTGCGGAACAGGCGGCGTCCGTCGGGACCGGTGACCTCCAGCGTCACCCGGTCGCCCTGCCGCCCGCCCATCAGCTCCGTCCACACGCCCAGCACCGGCGTGTCGGCCGGCAGCGTCCTGCCGCCATAGCCACCATTCCGGGCCACCTCCGCCTTCGGCGCCTCGGGCGCCAGACCGGCACCGAGCACGGCGCTCGGCCGGTAGGCGAGCGTCCGGCGCGCCTCGGCACTCCACAGCGTGCCCGACGGCACCGGTGCGATGTCCTGATCGGCGGAACAGGCCGGCGCCTCCCCGGTCCCGACCTCCTTGCCGGTGTAGGGATCGAGGGTGTGGCCGTCATGGCGGATGCCGAAATCGACATGGGGGAACTCGGTGTTGCCGGACAGCCCGACCTGGGCCAGCACGGTGCCCGCCTCCACCCGGTCGCCCGGCTTGACCGCGATGCTGCCGCGCTTCAGGTGGCTGTACTGGGTCTCCCAGCCGTTGCCATGGTCGACCACCACCGCATTGCCGGCCTCCCGCCCGGTCGGGGCGCCGCCGCTCTGCCGGATGCTGACGTCGTCCATCCCGTCGCGCACGCGCACCACCGTGCCTGGGGCGGCAGCCACCACCGCCACCCCGCGCCGCATCGCCTCCAGGTCGGACAGCCGGAAATCGGTCCCCTTGTGCCCGTCATAGGTCAGCCGGCCACAGGCGAAATCCCGCATCCCCGGCCCCGGATCGGCATCGACATAGTTCTGGACGAAACAGTCCGCCCCGATCCGGCAGCGCACCGGCACCTCCAGCGCCGGAGCCCCGGCAGGAGCCTGGGCAAATGCGGCGCCAAGGGCGGCAGGCGGCAGGAACAGCAGGGCGGCAAGGCCCCAGCGATATCCAGCCGGCACCCTCATCCAGACTCTCTGCCGAACCCTTCGCACAGCACCGCTCCGTCTTCCGTGGCTTCCGCTCAACAGGTGGGGCGTCGGGCGGGGAGGGCCAGCCCCACTCTTATGCGACGACGCATAAGTGGAGAGGCTCAGCCCGCACCGGCCATCCGGCGCGGCCGCTGGAATGCGGCCCGCGCCCGTTCCACCTCGCCATGCACCGCACAGCCTTCGACGTGATCGTTGATCAGCCCCATCGCCTGCATGAAGGCATGGACGGTCGTCGGGCCGACGAAGGACCAGCCGCGCTTCTTCAGGTCCTTCGACAGGGCGACCGACGCCGGAGAGGTGGAGGCGGTCTGCGGCGGCGCACATGCGTCGGCCGACGGCTCGAAGCGCCAGACATAAGCGGCCAGCGAGCCCTCCTGCTCCACCAGTTCCCGTGCGCGCCGGGCATTGTTGACGACCGCCTCGATCTTGCCGCGGTGACGGACGATGCCGTCGTTCGTCATCAGGCGCTCGACGTCGGCCTGGGTGAAGGCGGCGACCCGCTCGAAATCGAACCCTTCGAAGGCCGCGCGGAAATTCTCCCGCTTGGCGAGGATGGTGCGCCAGCTCAGGCCCGACTGGAAAGCTTCCAGGCAGAGCTTCTCGAACAGGCGGCGGTCATCGCCGACCGGAAATCCCCATTCGGTATCGTGATAGGCGAAGAATTCGGGCGCAGCCGCGCACCAGCGGCACCGGGGTCTGCCGTCAGGACCGGGGATCGTCGCGTTCATCGGTAAACCTTCATCGGTCAGGCCCGCAGGAAAGCCAGACGGTCGTCCACACGGCCCGGCGTGATTTCGAGGATGTCGGCGTCGACGATCTTCTCCGCCACGAAGGGATCCTCCCGCAGGCGCGCGTCCAGATCACCGCGCGAGATGTCGTGCGCGAGAACGGCACCGCCGGCACCGCCGGGAAGGCTGCCGGCCAGCAGGAAGACGCCGTCTTCGAACCCGCGCCGGATCCAGGCGGTGTGCCCGTCCATATGCCTGGCGGCCTCCGCCCTGTTCGCGGAAAATCTGAGCGTGACGACGAACATGCGGAGCGGCTCCTTCGGAATTGAGGTCAGGAAAGATGGTTGGGGCGGCTTGCCCCGGGGCGCTGGGCCTCCAGCCAGATGCCCATGTCCTCGACCTCGCGCCGGATGAAGGCTTCGTCGCGGAAGGCGGTGGCAAGGGTGGCGACGCCCTGGCTGCGCATCAGAAGATGCATGGCGAGCGCATCGGCGTCGGCGTCGCGTCCAAGTGCTGCGAACTGGCGGGCCAGCCAGTCCCGGAACAGGGTGAAGAGCCTGACCGCGTCCTCTTTGGCGACGTGATCGAGTTTGGAAAGCTCGTTGCAGAGCGTGCCGACCGGGCAGCCGTACTGCATGATCTTCGCCCGGTTCATCACAAGGATATGGATGAAGCTGCGGATGCGCTGCGCCGGATCGTCGGTCCCGGCCTCCCAGGCTTCCAGCATCCGGCCGGTGTTGGCGAGACGCAGGGCGATCACCGCATCCAGGATCTCGTCCTTCGTCTTGAAGTGATAATAGAAATTGCCGCGGGACAGCCGGACGGCCGCAGCGATGTCGGCGAAGGAGGTGGCTTCGAACCCCTGCTCATAGAAGAGCCGGTCGGCAGCCTCCACGATCTGCTGGCGCGTGCTTGCGGCACCCATCGTCCTCTCCCCACGCCCCGTGTGCCGCCAGCCCTCACCGCTTCGAGGCGGAAACCGGGACATGGGGGCGACGGCACCTCACTAGGTCAACTGACCTAGAGATTTCTAGGACACCTGTCCGACAGAGTCAATCACGCCCCAAATCCGCCCCGTCCTTATCATCCGAAGGCCACACCGCCGGCCCGCATACTCCGCCCCGCATCTTCATCGACGACGGCAGCAGGACGGGGACCGACAGCATGGCGAACAGCACCTATACCGGCCGGGGCGAGACGGTCGTCGTCATCGACAGCGGATGGTCGCCGACCTGGGAGGCCGCCTCGCGCATCGTCTATCAGCATGACTACGCCAACAACGATGCCGACGCGCGCAACCCCAACGCCGACACCCACGGCGCCCTGGTGACCTCCAGCATCCTGTCGCAGGCGCCGGACCTCAACGTCATCGCGCTGAAGGTGATGCCGGACGGCGCCTCCACCGCGTCGGGGGCGGCGATCGAGCAGGCGCTGCAATGGGTCGTGTCCCATGCGTCGGACTACAACGTCGTCGGCGTCAACCTGTCGCTGGCCGGCGGCTCCGCCACGTCGGAGATGACGACCCTGCTGTCGGACGAGCTGGCGAGCCTCGCCGCCAAGCGGGTGCTGGTGTCGGCCGCCGCAGGCAATGCCGGGCAGAACGGGACGGCGACCGACGTGTCCTATTTCGCCGCCGACCACAACACGATCTGCGTCAGCGCATCGGGCGGCGACGGCACCATGCCGGGCTGGGCCCAGCGCGTCCCCGGCATCACCGACCTCTGCGCCGACGGCACCGACATCCGGCTGACCGATCTGGCCGGACGGACGGTGACGGCCAACGGCTCCTCCTTCTCGGCCCCCGCGGTGACCGCCGCGGTGGCGCTCGCCCAGCAGGAGGCCGTGGCGCTGCGCGGCAGCGCCCTGACCCAGGACGAGTTCCTGTCGCTGGCCAGGCAGACCGGCACGCCGATCGCCGGCACCGGCTACACCGACCTGAACACCCAGGCCCTGCTGGCGAAGATCGGCCAGCTCTATGGCACGACGGCGACGCCGACGCTGCCCGACCCCACACACCCCGGTGCTCCGGCCACCACCACCGCCACCATCCTGGTCAACGCCAAGGGCACGGCGGCGGCCGGGGTGAACGCCCATTTCACCCTGCTGGTCGACGGTCAGGCCGTCGGCAACGCCACGGTGGGCGCCGCGGCCAAGAACTACGCCTTCACCGCCACCGTGTCGGCCGACAGCGCCCACACGGTGCAGGTCCAGTACGACAATGACGGCTTCGCCGGCGGCCAGGACCGCAACCTGTTCGTCACCAGCGTCAGCGTGAACGGCCACAGCTATGCCGCCACCGATGCCGCGGTAACCTACGACAAGGGCGCGCTCGACGGGCGCGATGTGGTCAAGGGCCAGAGCGGCATGTGGTGGAACGGCACGCTGGTGGTCGCCGCCGACAAAGGCCTGTTCGGTGCACAGGCGCAGGTGGCGGAGCTTCAGGCAAGCGACCTGCTCGGGCACGCGGTGTCGGCCAACATGGCATCGCACGGGACGGCCGATGTCGCCGGCTGGACGCCGGAAATGCTTCCGGCCTTCCAGTATGCCGACCATGGCCTGCACGCGTGGTACGACACGCACGACGTGGCGGCATAAGGAGCCGAGACCGGAGCGGATCCCCTCTCCCCGGGGGGAGAGGGGGATTCTGGGAGAGTGACCATCTCACCGCTCGTGCATCGCTTCCTGGGCGCTGCGCGACAGGGGGGAGAGCAGGTAGTCGGCGATGCGGCGGCGGCCGGTCTTGATCTCGGCGCTGACCGTCATGCCCGGCTGCAGCCGCGTCTGCTTGCCGTCGACGTCCAGCGTGTCGCGGTCCAGCGCGATGCGGGCGGCATAGACCGATCCCGCTTCCGGCGTCTTGGCCGCGGTCTTGTCCGTCCCCTTGTCAGCCTGCTGCTGCTGTTGCACGGCATCGCTGGACAGCGAGGCGACGCGGCCGGGGATCAGCCCGTATTTGGTGAAGGAGAAGGCCTCCACCTTCACCTCCGCCACCTGACCGGTCTGGACGAAGCCGATGTCCTTGTTGGGGATGAAGGCCTCGACCTCCAGCCGGCTGTCCTCGGGCACGATGACCATCACCGGCTGGGCGGTGGTCACCACGCCACCGACCGTATGCACGGCCAGCTGCTGGACATAGCCGTCCACCGGCGCCGTCAGCCGCAGCAGCCCGACCTGCTGGTCGGCCTTGGCCAGCTCCTGCTCCAGCGAGGCGGCCTTGCGTTCGGCCTCGGCGAGGCTGGTATAGAGCTGGCGGCGGAACTCGGCCTCGGTCTGGCGGCGCTGCTCGGCGGTGGCGGCGATGGAGGCGTCGGCCTCCGTCAGCTTGATCTTCTGGACCAGAAGCTCCTGTTCCTGCCCGACCAGATCCTGCTGAAGCTGGAGATACTGGAAGCGGGACGAGGTGCCGCGCTTCGACAGATCGTACAGCGCTTCCGCCCGTTCGCGGATCAGCGGCAGGGTGGCGTTCAGCTTGGCGATGGTCTGCACCACGGTGGCGCGGTCGGCCTCGCGCCGGGCCTGCTCGCGGTCGAGCGCGGCCAGCTTGGCGCGCTGCTCGGCGATCTGGCTGGCGAGGAGCTGGCCCTGCATCCGCGCCAGTTCGGGCGACAGGCCGGCCGGGGCCGTGAAGGCGGCGTCGGGGTTGCCGTTCACCACCTCCAGCGCCGCGCGCAGCCGCGCCGCCTCGGCCTGGGCGGCCGACAGGTCGGAGCGGATGCGGTCGCGGTCGGCGGCGGCCTCGGTCGGATCCAGTTCGATCAGGGTCTGGCCGGCCTTCACCAACTGGCCGTCCTCCACGGCGATGGCGCGGACGACGCCGGTCTGCATCGGCTGGATGGTCTTGGTCCGGCCGCTCGGCACCACCCGGCCCTGGGCCACCGCCACCACGTCGACATGGCCGAACCACGCCCAGGCGCAGGCCGCAGTGAAGGCCAGCATGATGACCCCGGTGAAGATGCGCGCGGTGGGGGAGGGCGGCCGTTCCAGGATCTCCAGCGCGTCGGGCAGGAAATCCATCTCGTCGCGCCGCCGCTTCTGCGGACGGCCCTGGAGTTTGGTCGGCGGGCGTGGCCCGCCGGGGGTGCCCGGCGCGTTGGCGGGCGGCCTGACGCCCGGAGGGGAGGAGGGGGTAGCGGGAGTGGTCTTCACTGCGGCGGTCGTCTTGCTCATGACCTTCATCCCCCTTAGCCCGCAGCCCGCTGTTCGATCAGCCCGTCCGTGGGCGGGGCGCTGCCCGGCAGCTGCCCCATCTGGCCGCGGAACAGCGTGGCGTAACGGCCGCCGCGGCGCAGAAGCTCGTCGGGTGCGCCGTCTTCGACGATGCGGCCGCGCTCGACGGTGACGATGCGGTCGGCGATGGCGACGGTGGACAGGCGGTGGGCGATGATCAGCACGGTGCGGCCGGCACAGATGCGGCGCATGTTGGCCTGGATGATCCGTTCGGACTCATGGTCGAGCGCGCTGGTCGCCTCGTCGAAGATCAGGATGCGCGGGTTGGTGACCAGCGCGCGGGCGATGGCGATGCGCTGCCGCTGCCCGCCGGACAGGCTGGCGCCGCGCTCCCCCACCACCGTGTCGTAGCCGTCGGGCAGCTCGACGACGAAGTCGTGGGCGCCGGCCAGCTTCGCCGCGGCGACGACGCGGGCCATGTCCATGGTCGGGTCGGTCAGCGCGATGTTCTCGCGGATGGTGCCCGAGAACAGGACATTGTCCTGCAACACCACGCCGATCTGCCGGCGCAGCCACACCGCGTCGGCGGTGGAGAGGTCGGTGCCGTCGACCATCACCCGCCCGCGCTCCGGCACATGGAAGCGCTGGAGCAGCTTGGCCAGCGTGCTCTTGCCCGAGCCGGACGTGCCGACGATGCCGACCACCTGTCCCGCCGGGACATGCAGTGACACGTCGCTCAGCGTCTCCGGCCCGTCATGGCGGTAGCGGAAGGTGACATGGTCGAAGCTGAGGTCGCCCTTGATCGCCGGCATGGCGGCGCGGCCGGCGCTCTGCAGCGGTTCGGGTGCCGTGTTCAGGATGTCGCCGATGCGGTGCATCGACAGCCGCACCTGCTGGAAATCCTGCCACAGCTGGGCGATGCGCAGCACCGGCTGGACGACGCGGCCGGCAAACATGTTGAAGGCCACCAGCTCGCCCACCGTCAGGCTGCCCTCGATCACCAGCTTGGCCCCCAGCCACAGCACCAGCATGGTCGAGATCTTGGAGACGAACTGCACCGACTGGCTGGCGACGTTGTTCAGGTTGCCGGCGCGGAAGCCGGCGCGGACATAGCCGGACAGCTGGTCCTCCCAGCGGCGCTGCATGCGCGGCTCGACCGCCATGGCCTTGACCGTCTCGATGCTCGACACCGTCTCGACCAGGAAGCTGTGGTTCTCGGCGCCGCGGGCGAACTTCTCGTCCAGCCGGCGGCGCAGGATCGGCGTCGCCACCAGGCTGATGGCGACGTAGACGGGGAAGGAGGCCGCGACGATCGCCGTCAGCATCGGGCTGTAGACCAGCATGACGCCCAGGAAGACCACGGTGAACAGCAGGTCCAGCACCAGCGTGATGGTGGAGCTGGTCATGAAGTTTCGGATCGTCTCCAGTTCGCGCACGCGGGCGACGCTGTCGCCGACCCGGCGCGCCGCGAAATAGCCCATGGGGAGCGACAGCAGCCGCTGGTACAGCTTGGCCCCCAACTCCACGTCCAGCCGGTTGGCGGTGTGGGCGAAGGTGTAGGTGCGCAGGCCCCCCAGCACCGCCTCGAACAGGATGACGGCCAGCATGCCGGCCATCAGCACGTCCAGCGTGCCCAGGCTGCGGTGCACCACTACCTTGTCGACCACCACCTGGAAGAACAGCGGCGTCACCAGCGCGAACAGCTGGATGAAGAAGGAGGCGAGCAGCACCTCGCCCAGGATGCCGCGGTATTTCCAGGCGACCGCGCCGAACCAGCGGGCGTCGAAACGCGGCTGGCCCATGCCCAGCGTGCCCTTGCGGCCCAGGCAGATCAGCCGACCGGTCCACAGCGGCTCGAACCCCTCGCGGTCGAGGATGCGGGTCTGGCTGGTCGCCGCGTCATGCACCAGCACGCGGTCGCCGCCGGCCTTGGCCAGCACCAGGAAACCACCGTCGGGACCGGGGACCAGCGCCGGCAGCGGCGTGCGCTCCAGCCGCTCCCACTTGGTCTTCACCACGCGGGCCTTGGCGCCCAGCCGATGGGCTTGGCGGACCAGCCCGGTCAGATCGGGGGATTCACCGCCGCAGGCATGGCGCACGCCGTCATAGTCGGCCGGAATGCCGAGGATGCGCAGCGCCGACACCAGTCCGGCGATGCCGGGATCGAGACGGGGGCCGGGATTGGGTCCAGGGTTAGGACCATTTTGGGCGCCAGGGGGAGGGGAGGGAGGGTCCCGCGCCGGATCGGCCGGCGACCCGTCTCGCATCTGTTCCATGAAGGCTTCCCGGTTCCAAAACTCTAAGGGGTGCCGCCGGACGGCTGCGGCCAATCGAAGGTGAGCATCGCGTCCCCGCGCGGCCACCCGAACGATGGGGTACCCCGCATCGTTGCTGTTCGAAGGGAGAGGCTCGAAGGTCGACCGAGCGCTCTTCCGCGGTTTCCCCGATGGTCCGGTCCGGCCGGCTGCTTTTCCCCAACGGCTTTCCCCAGCGCCTTTTCCTGGACCGGATGCGGTGCTTGGGAGTAGGCATGCAGGACAGCCGGACCAGCGGGACCGGCGCCGTTTTCCCCACGCCGGACAAAAGCCGCCTTGTCGCCGATCCCCCAGCTCCTGCGCCTTCTGATCCTGCTGCTGACGCCCTTCTGGCTGTCGCTGGCGGTGGAGGGTCTGGGCCTGTACGGGTCGATGCCGTCGCTGCTGTCCAGCTGGCGCCGCCCCGCGGACGTCGACACCACAACGGCCCAGCCGACCGGCTGGCGGGAGCGTGCCTATCTGGCCGCCAACCCCGATGTCGCCGCCGCCGTCCGCAGCGGGCAGGTCTCCAGCGGCTACGCCCATTATGTCCAGCAGGGCCGTGCCGAGGGCCGCCGCGGCGGCTTCGTGGAGCAGGCCAAGAAGCCGGCGGAACACCACCCCGCCACAAGCCAGCCGACCGCCCCCCCCACCGGCCCGGCCCAAACAGATCCGGCCCCTGCCTTCGTCCCGGCTCCCCCGCTGCCGGCGGCGAAGCCCGAACCGCAGGACGGCGCGCCCGCCCTGCGGACGGAACCGGCGGTGGAAATCCTGCGCCCCGGCGTCAAGCCGGTCCCCGACGCGCCGGCCCGCGCGTCCGGTATCCAGACGGTGGCAAGCACGGCGGCCCCCCGCCATGTGGAGCGCATCCGCACCGCCAATGGCGGGGACGGGCTGCGCGTCGTGCTCGACCTCGATCAGGATCCGCGTTTCGAGACACCGGTGCGCCGCCCCGACGGCCGGCTGGAGGTCACGCTTCCCGGCACGCAGTGGCAGGCCGCACCGACGGGCCGCCTGCCGGCAACGGCGCTCGGCTACCGGGCAGAGCAGAACGGCAGCGGCACCCGCCTGCTGTTCAGCGATGAGGATGGCGGAACAGATGGCAAGGGTGATGCCGTCCGTCTGCTCGCCGTTTCCACCCTGCCCCCCGACAAGGACCGCGGCCACCGGCTGGTGATCGATCTGGTGCTGCCCTCCATGGCGAAGGCCGACCGCAAGGCCCGCTGAAGAAGGCCCCGCTGAGCGAGTCCAGGCCCGGCGATTTCCCCAGTTGCCTTCATGGTTGTCTTGCCCGGCCGGATCGGTTAGCTGTCTGTCAGTCGTCAGTCACACTGGCCGTAAGCGTTCAACGTCAACCAACGCACTCAACGATCCTCGGCGGTCGGAGTGCGTTCGCTTGTTCGGAACGCGTGCCGACCGCGGACCAGTGTGGAGCACACCATGAGTTCCCAGCCGGCACGCGATCCATCCGGTGATCCGTCCCAGGACCAATCCCAGGGCCGCCTGTTCATCCTGGCCGCCATCCTGTTCGTCTCCTATCTCTGCGTCGCCATCTCCCTTCCCGTCACGCCGCTGTTCGTGGCCGGGACCTTGGGGATGGGCAATTTCTGGGCGGGTCTGGGCGTCGGCAGCGCCTTTCTCGCCACCATCCTCACCCGCAGCTTCGCCGGCAATTTCGTCGACGGCGGCGGCGCCAAGCCGGCGGTCGCCCGCGGACTGGCGCTCTACATCGCCGGCGGGCTGGTCTCGCTCGCCGCCGGGATGCTGATACATCTGCCTTGGGCGGCCTTCTGCGTACTGGTGGCGGGGCGCCTGCTGATCGGACTGGGCGAAAGCCTCGTCGGGGTCGGCGTGATCGCCTGGGGGATCGGCATCGTCGGCCCGCAGCGCTCGGGCAAGGTGCTGGCCCTGGTCGGGGCGGCGCTCTATGGCGCCTTCGCGGCGGGCGGTCCGCTGGGGCTGCTGCTGCTCGACGGCATCGGCTTCGCCGGCACCATGGCGGTCGGCGCCCTGCTGCCGGCGCTGGGGCTGCTGGCGATCCGCCCGATGGCGGGGGTTCCGGCGCATCCGGGTGCGAAGCGGCCGCCCTTCCGCAGCGTGCTCGGCCGGATCTGGCTGCACGGCGCCGTCGTCAGTTTGCAGGGCATCGGCTTCGCCGCCATCGGCGCCTTCTTCACGCTGCACTTCGTCCATGAATCCTGGCCGTTCGCCGGGCTCGGCCTGACCGCCTTCGGGGTCGGCTTCGTCCTCGTCCGCTTCGCCTTCGGCCATCTGCCGGACCGCATCGGCGGCCTGCCGGTGGCGATGGGGTCGCTGGCGGTCGAGGCGGTGGGCCAGCTGCTGGTCTGGAGCGCCGGCGATCCCACCCTGGCCCTGGCCGGCGCCTTCCTGACCGGGCTCGGCTGTTCCCTGGTCTTCCCCGCCATGGGCCGGGAGGTGGTGCATCTGGTGGAGCCGCATCTGCGGGCGACGGCGCTCGGCGCCTTCGCCGCCTTCCAGGACGTGGCCTATGGCCTGACCGGCCCGGTGGCCGGGCTGCTCGCCGACCGGGCCGGCTACGGCAGCGTCTTCCTGCTGGGCGGAGCAGCAGCCGCGGCCGGCTTCCTGACCGCCCTGTCCATGCGCCGGCCCCAGGCCGCGACGGGAAAGCGGCCAATCTAACGAGGCCCAATAAAGCCGACCGAATAAGAGAAGGGCGGCCCTGAGGCCGCCCTTTCACATCATCCGCCCGAACCTCAGGCCGGAAGCTCCGTCCGCTGCCGGGTGGACAGCCCGCCGTCGCCCGCCGCCAGCAGGCCGGACGTCGTGCCCGACGAGGCGTCGTGGAAGCCGCCGTCGATCCCCTGCGCCTGCGACCCGGTCATTCCCGCCGCCAGCATGGCGACTGCGATGGGGGCTTCGCCATTGGCGGACGCCACGGCCTCCGCCGCGGTGGAGGTGCTGCGCTTGATGTAGGCCAGCTCGACCGCGGCGTCGCTGGTGCCGAACTCCGTGGCGATCTCCGGATGGCTCGCCAGATAGGCCGCCGGGTCGAAGGCGGTCAGCGACCGGTTCTCGGCATAGCCGTTCTGGACATAGTGGATTTCCGCCGCCTGGACGTCGGGACCGAAGGCCTGGATCAGGTCCGGGTTGCTGGCGATGTAGCGCAGCGCGTCGAAGCCCTGGGCCGCCCGGCCCTCGGCCCGGCCATGCTCGATGTAGTGGCGGGCGGCGGCATCCGCGTTGGTGCCGAAGGCGACCGCCAGATCACGGTTGGCCGCCAGATAGTTGTAGCCGTCGAAGCTGGCGCTCCGCCCCTCGGCATAACCGCTCGTGATGTAATGCCGGATGCCGGCGTCGGCGTTGGTGCCGAAGGCCGCCGACAGGTCCGGGTAGGAGGCGATGTAGGACAGCCCGCTGAAGTTGGGGTGCCGCCCCTCGGCATAGCCATGCTCGATGAAATGCCGGCTCGCGGCGTCGGTATCGGTGCCGAAGGCGGCGATCAGCTCGGGGTAGGAGGCGGTGTAGGCCAGCGGATCGAAGGTCACCGTCCGCCCTTCCGCCTGTCCGACCTGGAGGTAATGCTGGGTCGCGGCGGCGGTGTTGGTGCCGAAGGCGGCGATCAGGTCCGGGTAGGAGGCGATGTAGGCGAGCGCGCTGAAGCCGGCCGGCAGCCCGCCGGCTGGCGGCGTCTGGGGGGTGGAGGCGGGATCGGCCGACGGCACCACCTGCAAAGCGACGGTCTGCGCCGCCACGCCGCCATGGCCGTCATCGACCTTGTAGGCGAAGGACCCGGCATCGCCCGCAGCACCGGTGGCGGCCAGGAAGGTCAGTCCCGGCAGGTCGGCTGCCGTCAAAGTCTGGTTCACCGCCACGGCGCTGCCGTCGGCCAGCCGGATGGAGCCGCCGCCGGGCAGGCCGGTCACCGTCACGCTCAACGCGTCGCCGTCGGCATCGGTGGGAGCCGCGAGGCCGAGCGACACCGCCGTCCGGTCCTGCACGCTCACCGTCTTGTCGGCCTGGACCGTCGGGGCATGGTTGACGGCCGGCTCCACCACCGGAGTCACGACCGGATCGGGCGAGGAGGTGACGGGCGGCGGGGGA
Organism: Azospirillum lipoferum; assembly: GCF_024170005.1. Classification (GTDB taxonomy): domain Bacteria; phylum Pseudomonadota; class Alphaproteobacteria; order Azospirillales; family Azospirillaceae; genus Azospirillum; species Azospirillum lipoferum. Next base: position 104,430 of record NZ_JALJXJ010000016.1, on the reverse strand, counting down.
GGAGGGGGCGGAGGAGGGGGAGGCGAGACGACCGGCGCCGCTTCCACCGTCAGGGCGACGGTCTGGGTATCGACACCGCCATGGCCATCCTCCACCCGGTAGGCGAAGGACCCGGCAGTGCCGACCGTGCCGGACGCCGGGGTGAAGACCAGGGCAGACAGCTGGGCAAGCGTCAGGCTCTGGTCCGCCGTCACCGCGGTGCCGTCGGCGAAGGTCACCGTGCCGCCGGTCGGCAAGCCGGTCACCGTCACGCTCAGCGCGTCGCCGTTGGCATCGGTCGGGGCGGCGATGCCCAGCGCCACCGCACCCGCGTCCTGCCGTGCCGTCACCGTCTTGTCGGTTTCCGTCACCGGAGCGGCGTTCACGGTCAGCGCCACGGTCTGGCCGGCGCTGCCGCCATGGCCGTCGGAGACGCTGTAGGCGAAGGACCCGGCATTGCCGACGATGCCCGCGCCGGCGGTGAAGGTCAGGGCGGCAAGCTGGGCGGTGGTCAGGCTCTGGTTGGCGGTCACCGCCGTGCCGTCGGCCAGCTGGATGGTGCCGCCAACCGGCAGGCCGGTGACCGTCACGCTCAGCGAGTCGCCGTTGGCATCGGTCGGAACGGCGATGCCCAGCGCAGCCGTGCCGCCGACCTGGGCCGTCACCGTCTTGTCGGCCTCCGCCACCGGGGCGGCGTTCACCGTCAGCGCCACGGTCTGGCCGGCGGTACCGCCGCGACCGTCGGCGACGCTGTAGGCGAAGGAGCCGGCGTCGCCGGCCGTGCCGGCCGTGGCGGTGAAGGTCAGGGCCGACAGCTGGGCAAGCGTCAGGCTCTGGTTGGCGGTCACCGCAGTGCCGTCGGCCAGCCGGATGGTGCCGCCGGCGGGCAGGCCGGTGACCGTCACGGTCAGGGCATCGCCGTCGGCGTCGGTCGGGGCGGCGATACCCAGCGCCACCGGGGCGCCGGCCTGGGCCATCACCGTCTTGCCGGCCTCCGCCACCGGGGCGTTGTTGGCCTGAACAATGGTGACGCTGCCGCCGCTGCCGACCTGGAACTGGCTGGCCGCGAAGCTGCCGGTCAGCGTCACCGCCAGATCGCTGCCGACCCGCAGGATGGTGGAGGCGGCACCCGTCTCGACCTGCATGGCGGTCAGATCGGCACCCGCCATCACCAGCCGGTCGCCGACGGCCGCGTCGACGATGGTGACCGTGCCGGTGGTCCCGGCGGCGATGCGGATGACGTCGTCGCCGCCATTGCCGGTGACGGTCGCCCCGGCCCCGACGGTCAGGTCATCGGCCCCGGCGGTGCCGGTCAGGGCAACCCGGCCAAAGCCGGTGGCGCCGGACAGGTCCACGGCCGCTCCGGTCCCGGACGCCGTCACCGCGAGCGCATTGCCGGTGCCGGTGCCGGTGCCGGTGCTAGTCAGGGCCAGCCCGGCCAGCTGCGAGGCGGCGAGCGTCAGGGTGGAGCCGCTGCCGGTGACCTCGATCGCCTCGATGCCAGACATCGCCACCGCCGACAGGTCGGCGCTGCCGGAAATGCGCAGGGTGTCGGAGGCCGTACTGCCGGCGACAACCTCGAAGCCGGCCGCCTGCGCGCCGGTCAGCGTGACGTCATGCGCCTTGCTGCCGGTCAGCTCCAGCCGCTCCACCCCGGTCAGCGTCATCCCCGTCAGGTCGATCGCGGGGGAGGCGACGGCGGTGTAGTATTCCAGGTCGTAGCCGTTGTAGCTGCTCAGGTCGTCGGAGTGGATCTCCAGCGTGTCGGTGCCCTCGCCGCCGTCGAAGCTGACGGTGCCGGCGTCATACTGGCTGACCACGATGTAGCGGTCGTTCCCCACCTCGCCGAAGATCTGGTCGGCCTGATCCTGGCCATAGCTGCCGGCGCTGACGATGCCGGCCAGGATGGTGTCGTCGCCATCACCGCCATGGATGGTGTCGCGTTCCCAGTCGCCCTTCAGCAGGTCGTTGCCGGCGTCGCCATAGATCAGGTCGGCACCGCCGCCGCCGGCCACCGTGTCGTTGCCGGTCTGCCCGTGCAGTTCGTCATTGTCGGCGCGGCCATAGATCAGGTCGGCGCCGCCACCGCCGAAGACGGTGTCGTTGCCGTCGCCGGCCTCCAGCGTGTCGTCGCCGGCCCCGCCATGCTCCAGATCGGCGCCGCCATGGCCCCAGAACCAGACGGCAGTGTCGCCGGCGGTCATGACGTCGTCATGCTCCGTTCCGACCCAGCGCTGGATGTCGACGAAGGTGTCGCCGGCCGCCTCGCCGGTGTTGTTGGCGCCGTTGGTCAGATCCAGCGTGATGCCGCTGGTGGCGTTCTCGTAGGTGACGATGGTGAAGCCGTTGCCGCCGACATAATGGTCGCCGCCCAGCCCGCCGTTCAGCGTGTCGCCGGCCGACTGGCCGCTGTTGCCGCCGCCGACCAGCGTGTCGTCACCGATCCCGCCGATCAGGCTGTCGTTGCCGGTGCCGCCGACGATGCTGTCATTGCCGGCCCCGCCATTGATGGTGTTGCCGCCGTCGTCGCCGACCAGCGTGTCGTCGCCGTCGCTCGGCGTGCCGGTGTAGGCCAGCCGACGGACCCAGTCGCCGGTGTCGGAGACGGGCAGGGCGGCAGCAATCGGCCCGGTGGTCACGTCGAGGTCCCAGGAGGCGCCAAGCGACGGATGGCCGACCGGATGGCTGGCGGCGGCGACGCGGGCGCCGGTCGCCTGGGCGAGCGCCCGGGCGAAGCGCCCGCCATCGGCGCCGGTGTCGCAGGCATGGATCAGGATCTCGGTATCCGGGGCCTGCGGCCAAGTTCGCCCATCCGCCTCACGGCCGGACAGCGCCGCGATGTCGAGCCGGCGGGCCCCCAGCCGGACCGCGCCCGGCTCGCCATGGGCCAGCAGATGGATGGCGGCGGGACGGGCGGCGAGCGCGTCGGCCAAGGCGGTGGCGAGAGCCTTCCCGCCGTCCCCATCGGCCGCGATCCGGACGATCCGGACATCGGGCCGGCAACGGTCGAGCAGCAGGTCGAGGTCGTCGAGGCTGGCGTCCGCAATCAGTACGTCGCGCACGGATGGTCCTCCTTCATGGCCGCAAGAACACTGGCGGCAGTATTCTTTGGCGGCAGTATTCTTTCAGGCCGAACGGCCCTGTTCTCCCAAATGTGAGGAAGAACTGCGCCCCCACAACTCGATAAGTCGGGGTATCGCCGGCAAGAAAGGGCGATCACTTGAAGGAAATCGTAAGAAGGAGACTGCGATTTCAGGCGGTGACTTCAGCTCAAGCCGAAGCCCGACCGTGATTGATCAAAATTTCCTCTTTGCGGGAAACAGACCTTTTGTGCGCACGAAAAAGGGGTGGTCAAGCCACACCTCAGCCATGAGCAAAAGCCATAAAATCATTATTTATAACCATGATTTCATGGCATCAAATCGGCACATAAGGGTGCTTATGGAAAACAGCCACGCTCCCGCTTATTCCTCGGCACGTTCCACCACCGCCTGACCGCGGGAGATGTCGGTGACCAGCCGAGTGAACGCGTCCGTCTGGTCGCGGGGAAGCGTGACCTGGAGCTGGACACCGTCGGCGGTGAAGCCCGTCGTCTCCACCCGCGTGCCGGGGAAGCCGCCGAGGCTGGAGCGGATGCGCGCCTCCTCGGCGAAGCCGCAGGCGACGGACAGGGTGGCGTAGGCGACGATGGGCTCGCGCGCCGCCGCCTTCAGGCAGCCCGCCGCCGTGCCGCCATAGGCGCGCACCAGCCCGCCCGCCCCCAGCAGGATGCCGCCGAACCAGCGGCTGACCACCACCGCCACCCGGTCCATCTCCTGGCCCTCGATAGCCTGGAGGATCGGGCGCCCGGCGGTTCCGCCCGGCTCGCCATCGTCGCTGAAGCGATAGACGTCGCCGACCCGCAGGGCCCAGCAATTGTGGCCGGCATCCGGCAGGCTGGACGCGGCGATGAAGCGGCGCGCCTCCTCCTCGCTGTCGGCCGGGGCGGCCTGGGCCAGGAAGCGGCTCTTCTTGATGTCCTGTTCGAACCGTTCGGTCCTGATAAGGGTGAACATCACTTGCCTACAGCACGAAATCGAAGGCGGAGAAGCTGTAGTTGGCGATGTTGACCTGGATGCGGAAATCGGCCGTCCGGTCGCCGTTCACGTCGCCCTCGATCAGCGTCACGGCACCGGAAGCCTGATAGCGCAGCTGCCCGGCAGCACTGAAGCCGGCGGTGCCGATGAAGGTGAAGGCATCGTTCCCGGTATTGCCGGTGATGGCGTCGATCTCCGACAGGTCGATGCGGTCGCCCTCGGCACCGGCGGTGGCATAGCTCGCCAGCCCCTTCAGCGCCTCCGCCGCCACGACGGCGCCGTTGAAATTGATGATGACGTCGGGAGCGGCCAGGGTGGATTCATTCAGGTTGCGGATGGAGAAGACGTCCGCCCCGGCACCGCCGTCCAGCAGGTCGGCGGCATAGCCGCCGATCAGCGTGTCGTTGCCGGACCCGCCCAGCAGCACGTCCTCATAGCCGGTGACGGTGTCGCTGGGATTGACGGAGATCTCGTGGCTGCGGTCGGAATAGACGTCGCCGAACATCACGTCGTCGCCGCCGCCGCCGCGCAGCACGTCGCCGCCCAGCCCGCCATAGAGCGTGTCGTTGCCGAGCCCACCGTCCAGCCAGTCGTTGCCGGCCCCGGCGTCGAGCCAGTCGTTGCCGTCCTCGCCCAGCAGGGTGTCGTTGCCGACGACGTCGATCACGTCGCCCCGCATCAGGTCGTCCCCCGCCCCGCCGAACATCAGGTCGCTGCCGGCCCCGCCCTCCAGCTGGTCGGCACCGTCGCCGCCCAGCAGGACGTCGTTGCCGGCATTGCCGAACAACGTGTCGTTGCCGGTCAGCCCGGCAATGGTGTCGTTCCCGCCGCCGCCGCCGATGGCGTCGTTCTGGAGCCCGCCCACCAGATAGTCGTTGCCGGTGGTGGCAGAGGCCGAGACGGTCAGCCCGCTCAGCGACGGCTGGGAGAAGCTGACCAGCGACCCCAGCGGATAGACCCCGTCGGTGGCCTGCAACAGCTCGATGCTGGTCAGCGTATCGGTGCCGTCGGGTCCGCTGACCACCAGATTGCCGCTGCCGTCGAAGGACAGGGCGTAGGAGGCGAGCGCGCCGGTCAGCACGAAGCTGTCGATCCCGGAAAGCCCGTCCACCGCGTCGGTGATCGGGTTGCCCAGGGCGTCATAGGCGGCACTGCCGCTCAGCGTGTCGTTGCCGGTCGTGCCGGTCACCACCAACGGTGCTCCCAGAGACACACCCACTGGCGCCCCTTGCGGCAACAGCAGATCCGCCACCCAGGCAGGTGCGGCGACCGTCACGGACCCGCTGGGCGTCACCCGCAGCGGCCGGCCCTCGCGCAGGCCGAAGGAGAGGTAATGCAGCTTGGCCGATGTGGCGTCGCCGCCGGTGGCCGCCGCCACATCGGTGTTCGCCGCCAGATAGGCCGCGGCGTCGAAGGTAGCACTGCGCCCCTCGCCCCGGCCGAAGCGGGCATAATGGACCACCGCCGCCGCCGGATCGATGCCGACGGCCGCCAGCACGTCCGGGTTGGAGGCGAGATAGCCGTAAGGGTCGAAGCCGGCCGTGCGGCCTTCGCGGACGCCATAGGCCAGGTAATGCTGAAGGGCGGCCCCGGCATTGACGCCGACGGCCGCCAGCACGTCCGGATTGGCGCCCAGATAGCCCAGCGCGTCGAAGCCGGTCAGGCTGCGCCCCTCGTTCCGGCCGCTCCAGGCGTAATGGGCCGCCGCGGCGATCACGTTGTCGCCGAAGGCGGCGGCAAGATCGCGGTTGGCCGCCAGATAGCTGCGCGCGTCGAAGGCGAAGGCCGCCGGCGCGGCGGTGCGGCCGTCGATGGTCAGCAGTTCGACATCCGTCAGGACATCCGTGGCGCGGCTCGACACCGCGGCGTAGCGCCGGCCGTCCAGCGCCACCACCACCGGCGTCTCCGCCCGGTAGCTGCCGCCCTGAAAGGCGTAGCGGCGCGGGTCGGAGGTATAGACGGCGCGGTCGGTGCCGGCGCCACCGTCGAAGCTGCGCCCGCCCGGGATCCCCAGATAGACGCTGTCGTTGCCGTCCGCCCCGACGAAGGCGTCGATCTGCTGGAAGATGCGGGCGCCGAGCCGGTCGAGCGTCCCGCCGGTCAGGGCGACATCCAGCCCCTCGATGCGGTAGCGCAGGATGCCGGACAGGTCGCGGTCGGTCAGGCCGGTGAAGCGGACGGCCGCCATCGTCCCGCTGCCGGCAGCGGCATAGTCGAGCGTAGCGGCATGGATCCGGCCGGAGACCGAACGGGTAACGGTCTGGCTGCCGGTTCCGGCGGCGATGAAGGAGGCATCCGGCACGGTGGTGAAGGCGTCGGCGACGAAACCGTTCGCCAGCCGGGCCTCCCCTGAATCAGGGGCCAGATCGAGGGCGAAGCCCTGCCCCGCCACCAGCCGCGCCATGCACGCCCCCTAACCCCCGCCGCAATGCGGCACCGCCCGCCGGTTCCGGCGGGGTCCGGGCCGATCGGCTGAACCGATCAGATGACCTGCCGATCAGATGACCTGGAGGTAGGCCGGGTCGAGCGCGCCGTGGCGGAACGGGATCCAGTCCTTGTGGTCGGCGCGGTACTGCAGGCCGTAGGGATTCTTGAAGAAGATCTTCTGCAGCGGCTGGCCGCCTTCGGCGCGGGTGCGCTCCAGGTCGATCAGCGGCGACGAGGCGAACACCTTTTCCCACAGCTCGGTGTTGTCCACCTCGCGGCCGGCGTTCTTCACATAGTCGCGCGCGGTGTCGCTGAGCTGCCAAGCCTCTTCGACCATCGCGTAATAGTCCACAGTACCCTCGGCCATGGCCTTCGAACTCCAACCAGCGTTGCACAGAGTTTCCGCTCACATAGCGCATTTTCGGCGGCAAAGGAACCACCTGCGCGCCGCAGCGGTTGAGCGCGGCCGGACCGCGGCCACGCTCTTGTCGGATGATGTTACGGACCGTCCGCCGCCGCTCCGTCGATGGCCTGCCCGTTGATCCCGTTCATCCGCGGCGACGGCAGCGGCGTGGGCAGCGGCACCGCCCGGTTCTTGCGCAGCGGGGCGGCCAGCTTCTCCCAGGACCGGGTGCGCAGCAGCCGGCCGGCGACCCCCAGCCCGACCGCCAGCAGGCCGGTCAGGCTGATCGCCGCCCCCACCGGCCCGCCGACCAAGAGGCCGGCCAGCCCGGCGACCCCGGCCAGCAGCGCGCGCAGGCCGATGGTCAGCGCCACCGTCCCGGTTCCCGGCGCCACGCGGGGCAGCAGAACCAGCAGAAGCCCGCAATCGACCGCCGTGCGCAGGCTCCAGGCCGCCGCTGCACCGACGGCGCCATAGCGCTCGGCCAGCAGCCACAGCACGCCCAGATAGACCGGCAGCTCGGCCAGTTGCAGGCGCGCCGTCACGTCGACGCGGCCGACGCTCTGGATCAGGGTGTTGGGCACATAGGCGGTGGCGTTGAAGAAGACGCCCAGCATCAGGATCGACAGCACCGACGCGCTGTTGGCGGCAAAGGCCGGCCCCAGCCACAGCTCCAGCGCCGTCTCGCCGCCGACGATGGTGGCGGCCTGCATCGCCAGGAACACCGCCAGCGTCAGATGGCCGCCGGTGTCCAGGATGCGGCCCAGCGCCGGGGGATCGCGCCGGAACAGGCTGGAGGCCAGCGGGAACAGCGCCAGCGACAGCGCGCCGGGGATCACCATCAGCCGCGACAGCAGCTCGAACGGAGTGGTGTAGAAGGCGACCATCGCCGCCGGAACGAGGCTGAGCAGGATGAAGCGGTCGGCATAGAGCATCGCCGGGCCGACCAGATTGTTCAGCATCATCCAGGCGCTCATGGTGAACAGCCCGCGCAAGCTCGGGCGGCCCCAGCGGCCGGGGCGCAGCAGATCCGGCACCTGGCCCACCGCCAGCACGCCGTAGCCGACCAGCCCGATGAAGCGGCCGGCGGCGATGGCGGCGATCACCGGCACCAGGCTCTGGCTGAAGGGCAGGACGAAGAGCGGGCTGAGATAGTTCAGCACCCCCACCGTCATCCGCACCAGGCTGATCGGGCGGAAGCGCTGGTGCGCCTCCAGCACGCCGCGCAGGCCGGCGGAGACCAGCGCGATCGGCACGATGGCGGCCGCCACCAGCAGGCTGGTGCGGATCTCGTCCGGCGAGGTGCCGGTCTCCAGCTGGAAGCGGTCGGCCAGCAGCCCGGCGCCCAGCGCCACCGCCCCGCCGGTCAGGACGCCGATGGCCCCCATCAGGGCGATGGCCGGCCCGGCGATCCCCGCCGTGTTGGCGGCACCCTGCCCCGCCTCATGCCCCCCGCCGGCATGGCCGATCCGGTCGGCGACGACCTGCACCAGCGACCGTCCCAGCCCGAGGTCCAGCACGCCCAGATAGCCGAGCAGCGCCCAGATCAGGGTCAGCGCGCCGAAGCGCTCCATCCCGACGGCGGAGATGAGCCACGGAATCGACAGCAGGGCCGCCGCCATGGGCAGCCCCTCGCCAAGCAGATTCCAGAGCGTGTTGCGAAGCAAATTCGGAGGTCCGTACGCGAAACACTGTGGAGCGGCGTTCGGGACGACCCGACCCGGCCATCCGGCTCTCCAGCCGTTCGACCTAGGTCTATGCCCTCCTGACGACGCCATTGTTATCGGTCCATCCCGTCCAAAACGCTAACGGAATCGCTTGGGCGAAACGGTCTGGACCCTGAACTCCCCCAGCCCTTGACCCTGCCCTTGGGCTGGCCGGCTGGACCCGGATCAGGACAGGACCCGCTCCAGCGCCGCGGCGACCCGCTCGACGTCGCCGTCGGCCATGGCCGGGAACAGCGGCAGCGACAGCGTGTGGGCGTAATGGTTCATGGCGCCGGGCAGGGCGAGGTCGCCGTAGCGGCGGCGCCAGTAGGGTTGGCGATGGACCGGGATATAGTGCACCTGGGTGCCGACGCCCAGGGCGCGCAAGCCCGCCATCACGGCCGAACGGGGCCGCCGTGCCGCGTCGAAGTCGATGCGCGCGGCGCACAGGTGCCAGGCCGGCCGGCACCAGGGCACCAGGGCCGGCGGCCGCACCAGCGGGGCCAGCGGGGCCAACCGATCGGCATAGAGCGCCATCAGCCGCGCCCGCCGTTCGACGAAGCGGTCCAGCCGGCCGAGCTGGCTCAGCACCAATGCCGCATGGATGTCGGACAGGCGATGGTTGAAGCCGGGCTCCGCCATTTCATAGTACCAGGGGTTGGCGTTCCCTTCCGCATCCAGCGCGGCGTCGGGATCGGCGAAGCCCTCCCCCGGTTCGGGCGTGCGCCTCATGCCGTGGTTGCACAGGCGCCGCACCCGCGCCATCAGCGCCGGGTCGTTGCCGGTGACCGCCCCACCCTCCCCGGCGGCGATGGTCTTGACCGGATGGAAGGAGAAGACGGTCAGCGACCCGGCCTCCACCTCCCGCCATCCGGCGCCGACCGGCCTCTCGCCCCCGTCCATCATGCCGGGCAGATCGCCCCCTGACAGATCGACCGTGCCGATGGCATGGGCGGCATCCTCGACCAGCGCCAGCCCTTCCGCCCGGGCAAGCGCCGCCAGCCCGGCCATCTGGGCGGTCTGCCCGGCATAATGGACGGGGGCGAGCGCCCGGACGCGCCAGCCGGCCTTGGCCGCGCGGGCGATGGCGGCCTCGGCCTCGGCGACGCCCATCAGGCCGCTGTCGGGATCGACATCGGCGAAGGCGACCTCGGCCCCGGCGTGACGGGCGGCGGAGGCTGTGGCGAGGAAGGTGTTGGACGGCACCACCACAGCGTCGCCCGGCCCGATGCCCAGCGCGGTGTAGGCCAGCCGTAGCGCCGCGGTGGCGTTGGCGCAGGCCACCGCCTCGGCGGCACCCACCCGCGCGGCCAGGGCCCGTTCGAAGGCGGCGACCGCCGGCCCCTGGGTCAGCCAGTCGCCACGCAGCACCGCCGCCACCGCGGCGATGTCCTCCTCCTCCACCGACTGGCGGCCATAGGGGAGGAAGGGCAGATTTGTCATCAGGGCGCTTCCGCCAGCAGGGTGCGCAGCCGCTCGCCGTCCAGCCAGTCGTCGTTGCCGTCGCTGGCATAGCGGAAGCCGTCGGTCACCGGGCGGGCGCTCAGCCGCTCGTACGGCGCATGCTGCCAGAAGGTGAAGGCCGGCTCGATGACGTAGCGGTCGTCCAGCTCGTAGGTCTGGCGGGAATCGTCCTCGGTGATCATCACCTCGTGCAGCTTCTCGCCCGGCCGGATGCCGACGATCTTCTGCGGCAGATCCGGCGCCATGGCGCGGGCGAGGTCGGCGATGCGCATGCTGGGGATCTTCGGCACGAAGATCTCGCCGCCCTGCATCATGGCGAAGCAGGACAGCACGAAATCGACGCCATGCTGCAGGGTGATCCAGAAGCGGGTCATCCGCTCGTCGGTGACCGGCAGGTGGTCCGCCCCCGCGGCGATCATCTTGCGGAACAGCGGGACGACGCTGCCGCGCGACCCCACCACATTGCCGTAGCGCACCACCGCGAAGCGGGTGTCGAGCGCGCCCGACAGGTTGTTGGCGGCGATGAAGATCTTGTCAGACGCCAGCTTGCTGGCGCCATAGAGGTTGATCGGGTTGGCCGCCTTGTCGGTCGACAGCGCGACGACGCGCCGCACCCCGGCCGACAGCGCCGCCCGCACCACGTTCTCCGCCCCGTAGACGTTGGTGTTGATGCATTCCATCGGGTTGTATTCGGCGGCCGGCACATGCTTCAGCGCTGCGGCATGGACGCAGAAATCGACGCCGCGCATCGCCAGCTTCAGCCGCTCGCAATCGCGCACGTCGCCGATGAAATAGCGCAGCGTCGGCGCCCAGTCCGCCGGCATGTGCTGCTGCATCTCGTACTGCTTGAATTCGTCGCGGGAGAAGATGACGACCCGGCGCGGCCTGGCATGCCGCATCACCGTCTCGACGAAGCGGCGCCCGAAGGAGCCGGTGCCGCCAGTCACCAGGATCGACCGGCCGTCCAGCATGCGCAGCCCCGCCTCGAGCCCCCCTGCCTCAAGCCCGCTGCCGGACGGGGCGATCTCGTCCGATCCGTCCGCCGGAGTTCCCGGCCTGGCCCCGTCCGCCTTGCTGGAGTGTGTCGTCACCGCCGGTTCCGTCCATTGAAGCCGCATCGCTCGAAGCCGCCGGCCCGCCGGCCGGAGGGTCCGGGACGGGCGCCGCATCGGGATCGAAATGAACCCCGACGGTAACCGGTGCTTTCTGACGATCGGGTTAATTCAGGATGCCCCCCGGCGCAAGGCCTGTCGGGAAGCGGGGCCGGCGGAGGAGGACGCAGGACATCACCTCCCAGGCGCGATACGGTTTGCCGGATGTCGCGCCTTGCGGGTGGCGAACGGCCTTCTCTATAGTTTCTCGCCGCCTTCCCCCTCTTTCCGCCGGCCGGTTCATGACGAACATTCCCCTGTCGCCCCTGCCTCCGGTCCCTGCCATGGCGGGCCTCCCGCCCTTCGCCGTCCCGCCGCAGATGGCGCCGCAGCCCGCCCCCCAGCCAATCGAGTTCCGGCTGGCCGGGGACCCCGCCGATACCGAGGGGTGGATCATCCGAAGCAAGCTGCTGAACCGGCCGGGCCTGCGCGACTTGGCCGCGGCCAGCAGCCGGCGCGCCCTTCTTCTCGACCCCAGCCAGGGCGCCGCCTGGGCCGAGCGGGCGTTCGCCCTGACCCATTGCGGACGGCATGCCGAGGCGCTGCACGCGATCGGGCGCGCCCTGGCGCTCGATCCCGCCGACCCGGGCGTCCTGTTCCGGCTGACCGTTGCCCTCCAGCGCCGCGGTGACTTCCCCGCCTGCCGGACGGCGCTGGACCGGCTGATCCATTTGCAGCCGGACTTTCCCAGCCACCGCTGGGGCCGCGCCCAGGTCCGCCTGCACGAGGGGGAGTATGAGGAAGGCTTCGCCGACTACGAATGCCGCTACTGGCTCGACGAATACCAGCAGCAGGCCTACCGCCCCCATCAGGGGCCGCGCTGGACCGGCCAGCCGCTGGACGGCAAGATCATCATGGTCACCACCGAGCAGGGCTTCGGCGACACCATCATGATGGCGCGCTACCTGCCGCTGCTGAAGGGGCTGGGCGCCCGCCGGGTGGTGGTCGAACGCGCGGAAGAACTGCGCCGCCTGTTCGACGGCATGGCGGGGGTCGACGCCTTCGTGCCGCGCGATGTGGCGCCGACGCCGATCTACCATGTCCACAGCTCGATCATGAGCCTGCCGCACCGCTTCGGCACCACCGCCGACACGGTGCCGCCGCCGCCCCGCCTGACGATCCCGGAGGAGGCGCGCGCCAAGGCCGCCCGGCTTCTGGGGCCGCGTGATGACCGGTTCAGGGTCGGCATCGTCTGGTCGGGCAACCAGGGCTTCAACGACAACCACATCCGTGCCGCCGGGCTGGACCGCTTCCTGCCGCTGCTGTCGGTCCCGAACACCGCCTTCCACAGTTTGCAGAAGGGTCCGCCGGAGGCCGAGCTGCAAGCGCTCGGCCCCGATACGCCCATCACGGCGCTGGGTCCGGAGATGCAGGACTTCGCCGACACCGCCGCGGTCCTGGAAGAGCTGGATCTGGTCATCATGACCGACAGCTCGGTCGCCCACCTCGCCGGCTCGCTGGGGGTGCCGGTGTGGAACCTGGTGCAGCATGTCCCCTACTGGGTCTACGGCCGCACCGGCCCCACCACCCCCTGGTACCCGTCGATGCGCCTCTACCGCCAGGGTCCGGACGAGGATTGGGCTCCGGTGTTCGAGGCGGTGCGGGGGGATCTGGAGAGACTGGCGGCGGGCCGCTAACCTTTCCTCCTAAAGAACCGGCACCCGCCCGGCCTGCACGTCCTCCAGCAGGCGGATCTGGGCCGGCAGGCAGACGGTGGCGAGGTCGAAGCGCTCCACCGCCGTCCGCCGGGCGGCGGCCGACAGGGCGGCGCGCAGCTCCGGATCGTCCAGCACCGTCTCCACCCGGTCGGCAAGCGCCATGGGATCGTGGAAGCCGGTCAGCAGCCCGTTCACCCCGTCCTCGATCACCTCGGCGACCGGCGGCGTGTCGGAGCCGACGATGACGGCGCCGCAGGCCATCGCCTCCAGCATCGACCAGGACAGGACGAAGGGGAAGGTCAGGTAGATATGGGCGCGCGAGATGCGCAGGACCGACAGGTAACGGTCATAGGGCAGCTTGCCCAGCACATGCAGCCGCGCCGCCTCAGGCCTGGGATTGCCGGCGGCGTCCAGCATCGTCTCCCGCCACATCGCCTCGCGCCAGGTGCCACCCCCCTCCGGTGGCGCGCCATAGCTGACCTCGTCGCCGCCCACCATCAGGATGTGCAGCTTCGGCCGGCGCCGCAGCAGCTCCGCCGCCGCCCGCATGAAGGTGGGAAAGCCGCGGTAGGGCTCCAGATTGCGGGCGACATAGGTCACCACCTCGTCCTCGCGCGACAGGCTGCGGCCGTCGGGCAGGGTGACGGTGGCGGCCGGATCCGGCCGGCAGACCGCGGTGTCGACCCCGTCATGGATCACCGAGATGCGCGGACGGAAGGCGTCGGGATGCTGCTGCCGCTGCCACCGGGTCGGGCTGACGCCCCAGTCCATCGCGTCCAGCCCGGTCAGCAGCGAGGCGTTCTTGGTGCGGATGCGGCAGCGCGTCTCCAGCGTCACCGGCTTTTCCGGGTCGAAGCCGACGTCCGATCCCTCCGCCCGATAGAAGAACTCGCAATAGAGCAGCAGGCGGGCGTCCGGGAACAGGTCCTTCAGGAACAGCGCCTCGCCCCAGCCGGGATGGGCGCAGATCACGTCGGGGGTGAAGCCCTCCTTCTGCAGGGCCAGCCCGGCGCGCACGGCGCCCTGCCCGTGCAGGACCTGTCCTTCGAACATGCGGATATAGGGGTGGGTGTTCTCCCCCGGCTCGCGGGTCGGCCGGTAGAGCGCCATCTGCACGCCCTTCGGCAGCTCGCGCCGGACCTTGCCGATGAAGGCGACCCGATGGGCCGGATCCGCCGCGAAATGGCGGACGAGATGCTTGTACTGGCCGGGGGTGTTCTGGTGGACGAACAGGATCCGCATGGAAAGACGATGCCCGGAAAAGGGGGAAACGGGGCGACAGCCTGCAACCATCCGTCACCGCTGTCGATGCATAAGACCATCCGCCCCATAGGGGTGCCGGGTGGCATATCCCCGAAAATAAGTTTAAGAACTGGGTAAAGCCACAACCGGACGGCCTTCCCGCCATGCAGTCCCACCCCCTTCACCCCTGGCAGCAGGTCACCGCCGGCAGCGGTCTGGTGCTGCACGCCCCGCTGACCGTCCGCGCCGACCCAGACGCGCTCCGGCGCGAGTTCGACGCCCTCGACGCGGCGACGGGGGACGAGGGGCGCCAGTTCAGGGCCGGCGACGGCAGCTGGTCGTCGATCACCCTGATCGAGGAGGGGCTCGGGCCCGACAGCAACCGCGCCATCGGCAAGCCCACCCCGGCGCTCGGCCTGATGCCGGCCGCCCGCACCCTGCTGGAGGGGCTGGGCTGCCGCATCCTGTCCTGCTACGTCCACCGGCAGGAGCCGGGCGGCCTGCTCCGCTGGCATTTCGACAGCGCCGGCCTGCACCAGCCCGAAGCCCGGCTGATCGTGCCGGTCATCGCCCCGCCCGGTGCCGTGACCTGGATCGGCGACAGCCCGGCGGCCTATCCCGCCGGCACGCTGTGGGCCGGCGACTTCACCTTCCCCCATCAGGTGGAGAACGCGCCCGGGGAGCAGCGGATCGTCCTGCTGGTGGATGTGGTCAGCGACGGGCCCGCCCGCTCCCTCGCCCCACCCGACCTGTATGGCCAGCTGGCGCTGCGCGGCGTCCTGGGCGAGCAGGCGGTCAACAGCTTCCTGGCCAACCGGGAATCGGTGACGGCCTGAAGGCGGCCTTTAGAGTCTGTCTGGTGCTTCAATCAGCACCAGACAGACTCTAAGCTTTTGATTTTCCGTGTGATTCACGTTTCAAGCGATTCCGCTTGAAACGATCACACTCTACCCGCCGCGGGCCAGCAGGGCCTCATAGCGCCGGATGGTTTCGCGCATCTCCTCCATGAGCAGGCGCTGCTCGTCGGCAGCCGCGCGGATCCGCTCCGCCTGCGTCCGCGCCTGCTCGGCGTAGAACCGCGCCTGCTCGGCCGAGAGGCGGGCCTCCTCATGAAGCTGTCTCGCCCGCTCCTCGGCCTGACGCGCCTCTTCCGCCGCACGCCTTGCCTCCTCCTCCGACCGGCGGCGATCCTCGTCTTCGATCCGCCAGCCCTCGGCCTCCCGCCGTTGCATTTCGCCCGTGATCCGGCCTTCCTCGGCCATGATGCGGGCACCCTCCGCCTCCATATGGCGCTCGAACGCCGCGCTTCGCTCCTCTTCGGCTTTCTCGCGCCTCAGCTCGGCCGCATGGCGATCGTCCTCGCTCCTGGTACGGCGCGTCTCGCTGCGCCGCCTCCAGTCTTCGGCATCAATCCGCCTTTCCTCCGACTGGTCCGGGGGAGGCTGGTCCAAGGGGAGGTGCGTGCGGGTCATGGTGGTTCCCCTCCATCAGGCGATGGGACGCCGTCAGCGTCCTTTCGGTCAGGCGCAGGCGTTCGCGGCTCCGGTCCAGAAGACGCCGTCTTCGTTCCAGCGCTTCACGGAGCGTCGCTTGCAGGGCCTTGAGGCGATCGAGGGTTTCCATTCCACCGTCAACAGGCGAATCCGGCAACCCGCCTCAACGGCATAGCCGCAGGCCAGGAAATGGTCATGCCGGTGACCGGACCGTCGGAGCGGGCATGCACCGGAAGGACCCGTTCCGCCTCCCCCGCCTTGCGCCTATAAGGTGTCCATCCGCCGGCGGTGCCCGGCCAATCGCGCGACGGAGCGCCGACGCCCCTTGCCCTCTTCCGGAACCTCCCCCCTGCCCTCCTCCCCCTGGCGCTTCCTGTGGATGTTCGTGCGCGAGCGTTTCCTCGGCCGCGCCATCCTGCTGAACCTCGCCGCCGCCGGCGGGATCGGATTGATGGGGATGGAGCCGGTGGCGATGCGCGGGCTGGTCGATGCGCTCGCCGGACTATCAGGGCCGGGACTGGCGGGGCAGCCGCCCGCCGGCTCCCCCGTCTGGCCCGGAGGCTGGACATCGGAGGTGATGCGCTGGTTCCTGCTGCTGGGCGGGCTGTGGATCGCGTCCGCCCTGTTCAACCGCCTGCGCGAGCTGGTGGATCTGCACACCTCGCCGGCCTTGCGCCATGCCATCCAGGTCCGGCTGTTCGACCATCTGATCGACCATTCGCCGCGCTACTTCCAGGACAATTTCGCCGGCAACCTGGGCCAGAAGGTCAAGCAGGCCGGGCAGAGCGCCATCCAGATCCTGGAAATCCTGACCAACGACATCATCCGCATCGTCGTCATCCTCGCCATCGGCCTGACCCTGCTGGCCTCGGCCCAGACCCTGTTCGCCGGGCTGCTGGTCGGCTGGACCGCGGCACACCTGACCCTGTCGGCCCTGCTGGCCCGGCGCTGCCTGCGGCTGTCGCACGCCTTCTCGGAGGAGGTGTCGTCGACCACCGGCCGCATGGTCGACATCATCGCCAATGCCGAGCTGGTGCGCGCCTTCGCCCGCCGCCGCCAGGAGCTGTCCGGCCTGTCCGACGCGCTGACCGGCGAGATCGCCCGGTCGAAGGAGCTGCGCTGGTTCCTGACCAGGATGTGGTTCTGGCTGTTCAACGCCCTGCTGGTCTTCCAGATCACCCTGATCGGCATCGCCGTGTCGGAGGCGACGGCCGGCCGCATGAGTGTGGGCGACTTCGCCATGATCTTCTCGCTGGCCAGCATCGTCGGCACCAATGTCTGGGGCCTGTCGACACGGATGCTGGGCTTCTTCGAACAGCTGGGCATCCTGTCGGGGGCGCTGGAGCTGATCGTCCGCCCGCACGAAATCCCCGATCCGCCCGGCCGCCCGGAGCTGACCGTCAGCGAGGGCGCCATCCGCTTCGAGGAGGTCCGCTTCGCCCATCCGGGCTCCGATCTTGAGAAAGGGGGCGCGGTATTCGACGGCCTGTCGCTGACCATCCGGCCGGGGGAGCGGGTGGCGCTGGTCGGCCCGTCCGGCGCCGGCAAGAGCACGCTGGTCCGCCTGCTGCGCCGGCAGTTCCCGCTGCAAGGCGGCCGCATCCTGATCGACGGCCAGGACATCGCCATGGTCAGCCTCGCCTCGCTCAACCGCGCGGTGGCCGAGGTGCCGCAACTGCCCAGCCTGTTCCACCGCTCCATCCGCGACAACATCGCCTATGGCAGCGAGGGTCCGGACGGAAAGGGAGCCGCCGACGGGGCGATCCGCGCCGCAGCCGCCCGCGCCCATTGCGACCGCTTCATCGAGGGGCGCGCCGCAGGCTACGACACGGTGGTGGGGGAGCGCGGCATCCAGCTGTCGGGCGGCGAGCGCCAGCGGGTCGCCATCGCCCGCGCCTTCCTGAAGGATGCGCCGATCCTGGTGCTGGACGAGGCGACCTCGTCCCTCGACTCCGAGACGGAGCATCTGATCCAGGACGCCCTGCTCGACCTGTTCGAGGGCCGCACGGTGATCGCCATCGCCCACCGGCTGTCGACCGTCACCGGCATGGACCGCATCCTTTATATGGAGAAAGGCCGGATCCTGGAGGATGGCGACCACGCCACCCTGCTGCGCCGCGACGGTCCCTATGCCCGGCTGTGGCGCCGGCAGGTCGGCGGCTTCCTGCCGGACGATGCCGGCATCACCACCATGGAGGAGGCGCGATGAGACGGATCCGCTTGGGGATCCGCCCTGCCCTGCTGCTCGCCGCCAGCCTGTTCACCCTCGCCACGGAGGCCGCCGCCATGTCGCCCCTGCCCTTCTTCCAGCGGGTCGAGCGCGTCGGCCTGCTCTGCGCGGTGGACGCCGACGGCGGTCCCGCCGCCGATATCGGGGACGAGGCGTTGTGCGGTCGCGCCGCCGCGGTGCTGTCGGGGCTGCTGGCCTCCGGCCCGGCGGTCGCAGCACTCGTTCCCAACGACGTCCGCATCGCCGACCCCGGCACCCTGCTGGTTCTGGTTCATGCCACGTTGCGGCCCGAAAGCGGAAAGCGGCTTCTGGCGCTCGCGGCAACCCTTCAGCGCAGCGGATCCGCCAGCGACGCGCCCTTCTTCATGACGCCGCCCCAGGCTCTGGCGCTGTCCGGCAGTCTGGATGAAAGCCTTCTGGATTCACTGCTCCGTCGCCTGCTGACCCCGCTGGCCGGGGCTTTGCGCGTCAATCCCTGAGGCTCGGAGTTTGGAGTCTTGTCGCAGGGGGGGACGGAGCGCCGTCGCAGGCTTGAACTTTCACAGGCCGTCATTCCCGCGAAGGCGGGAATCCAGTCACGTCAATGATTTGGACTGGAGGCCCGAAAGGCCGGATCCCTGCCTTCGCAGGGATGACCGTTCTACAGTCAGGGAGTGTGCTTTGCCATCACCGGCAAAGCTGCGCAAACTTGCGCTCCGGGATCGGCGGCGGCGAGGGGTGCAGCATCAGCCCCTGTTCCTCCACATCCACCCGCGCGTCGGGATAAACCGCAAGCGCCAGTTGAAGCGCCTCGATGAAGCGCTTCCTGAAATCGCGCAGGCGGCTGTATCCGGCGCCGAACTGCTCGAACACCGCCGGCCAGGTGATGGGGGTGGAGCGGTTCAGGCTGTGCAGCCGGTAGGCCAGCCAGATATAGATGTCGATGCTGGTGCTGTTGTTCTGGATGTGGCGCAGCGCCGGTTCCCAGATCGGCACCGGATGGGCCTTCAGCTCGCGGAAGAAGGCCTCGGACAGCAGGACGCGGTCTTCCCACAGCGAGCCCTGGCCCGGCTCCGCCCCGGCATTGGCCGAGAAATGAATGCCGCCCTTGACGATCGACCCCTTTTCGAAGCCGATGCTGTGGGCGTCCTCCCAGGCGAAGGTCAGGTTGCAGGCGGCGATGCGCGACGCCTGCTCGCGGATGTCGCGGTAGGTCTGGCCGCCCACCGACAGACCCATGCGGTCGAGCCATTCGTGCATGCTGCGGCCCAGCTCGACCTCGCGGCTGTCGGTCTGGATCGCCCGGGTTTGCAGATACAAGAGGATCATCCGCGCGCGGCTGCCATACGGAACACCGTAAAGCTTAAAGCCACCGTTGCGGATCGGCAGTCGTCCAGGTTCGATCAGCAAGCGGATCTTATGTCCGCGCCGCTCCCACGGCTGGTCATCGGGAAGACGACGATGGGGAAGAGCGGTCAGTGCAAAACCCGAATAGGTGATGCCAAGCTCCTGCCGCTCCTCTTCGAGGACGGCGGCAGCCACATCGACTAGCGAACGCTGATCCGGATCGGTCTGGAGCGCCTTCGCCTGGTCGCGTCCCAGCTGGGTAATCAGGGTGTGTATCTGTCCCATAGCGAACTGACCTTGGCACGACTTTGCGGTCAACGCTATATCACGCTCGGTTAGTGCCAGCAATTTGGAGTCTTGTCGCTCAAACTATTTGTACGGTTATTTGATTCAGTTAATAGTTTGCGCGACAAGACTCCAGTAGAGAATCGCGAGTCGCGCGACAAAACTCCAGAACTCCCGCGACAAGACTCCAGCGGATAGTCCGCATTGCCTGTGGATTTTTCGGCCGACGCGACAAGACTCCAGGCGGGACATTTCGATTCGGCCCCGAATCGCTTCTGATTCGCTCATTTCCGAGTCGCGAAGGCGAATCGATCACGACTCGCTGGTGATTCGCCCTTCGGCACCGGTGCTGTCCGGGGCCGGATTTGGAGTTCTGTCGCGCCCCGCCCGTCCAGCCTTCCCCTGATCGCCCGCCCGAACCGCCTCCAGCTCGCCCCAAGTCCATGTCCGTGGACGACGGATGGCCGGGGGCGCGACAAGACTCCAACCTTGACCCCGGCCTCGACCCTGGCCGCCCGTCGCCGCAAGCGGCCTTGTTTGGAGTCTTGTCTCGCCCCCCGCCGGTTCCCTCCGCCAACTTCCTCCGGCCCGCCTTCCCGGAAGAGGCGCTCCGGTCGGGTGGGTCTCGGAGGGGTGCTTGTGAAGGGCGGAAAACGCGGTCTATAACGAACCGCCATGGCGCCGGCTCCTGGGGTTCGACCTCCGGCTTTCCGGTGCCCGATCACAGGCTCACACAACAGATGGCGGCAGGATGAACGGCAATTCCGCGCAGAAAATCGTCCCGGTGCTGCTGTCCGGCGGTACGGGGTCCCGTTTGTGGCCCTTGTCGCGCGAACTGTATCCCAAGCAGTTTCTGCCGCTCTGCTCCGACCGGACGATGCTCCAGGACACCGCCCTGCGGGTCAGTGCCCAATCTAGCTCCAAGGGGCCCAGTTCCACTCAGCCCAGTTCCGGTGCGGAGGCCGTCTTCTCGGCCCCGCTGGTGATCTGCAACCAGGAACACCGCTTCCTCGCCGCCGAGCAGCTGCGCCAGTCGCGCTGCACCCCGCGCGGCATCATCCTGGAGCCGGCCGGCCGCAACACCGCCGCCGCCTGCGCGCTCGCGGCACTCGCGGTGACGGCCGAGGATCCGGACGCGCTGCTGCTGATCCTGCCGGCCGACCACGAGATCCGCGACGCCGAGGCCTTCCGCCGCGCCGTCGCCATCGCCGCCCGCGCCGCCCAGGCCGGCCGGCTGGTCACCTTCGGCATCACCCCGACCCGGCCGGAGACCGGCTACGGCTATATCCGCCGCGGCCATTCGATGGACGAGGCCGACGGCGCCTACAATGTCGCCGCCTTCGTCGAGAAGCCGTCGCTGGAGGTGGCCGAACGCTACCTCGCCGAGGGCACCTATGCCTGGAACAGCGGCATGTTCCTGTTCCCGGCCGCCCGCCTGCTGGCCGAGCTGGAGCGCCACGCCCCCGCGGTGCTGGCCGCCTGCCGCGAGGCGCTGGACCAGGGCTCCAAGGATCTCGACTTCTTCCGCCTGGACGCCGCCGCCTTCGCCAAGGCGCCCAGCATCTCCATCGACTATGCGGTGATGGAGCGCACCGACCGTGCCGCCGTCGTCCCCTGCGAGATCGGCTGGACCGACGTCGGCGCCTGGTCGGCGCTGTGGGACGTCGGCAACAAGGACGGCGAGGGCAACGTCGTCGTCGGCGACGTGCTGCTGGAGGGGGCCCGCGACTGCTACGTCCGCAGCGACAACCACCTGACCGCCGTGGTCGGGGTGGAGAATGCCGTGGTCGTGGTGGTCGACGACGCCGTGCTGGTCGCCGACCGCTCCCAGGCCCAGGACGTCAAGCGCATCGTCGACCGGCTGAAGGCCGAGGGGCGCAGCGAGTCGGTCAGCCACCGCCGGGTCCACCGTCCCTGGGGCTCCTACCAGTCGCTGCACACCGGCGACCGCTTCCAAGTGAAGAGCCTGACCATCGCCCCCGGCTCGCGCCTGTCGCTCCAGAAGCACCATCACCGCGCCGAGCACTGGGTGGTGGTCAACGGCACGGCGCTGGTCACCCGCGGCGAGGAGCAGGTGATGGTCTACGAGAACCAGTCGATCTACATCCCGATCGGCACGGTCCACCGGCTGGAAAACCCCGGCAAGGTGCCGCTGACCATCATCGAGGTGCAATCCGGCTCCTATCTGGGCGAGGACGACATCGTCCGGTTGGAGGACGTCTACGGCCGCAACTGAGCGGCAACGGCCGTTGCCGTCGAAGGGCCGCGACTTGCGGCCCCGCGGGCACATGCCCGCGATAGCCAAGCGGGCGGACGCCCGCGCCGGTGATTGAGGCTAATGATGACAAGTGCCGCCTCTGCGTAAGCAGAGGCGGCACTTGTGTCTCTTTGCGGGCGTCGGCATTGGCGGCTTGGTCCGAAGTGCCGCCTTCCGGTACAACGAAGGCGCGAGGGTGCCGCAGCGGCGCCCCGCCTTCTGCTGCCGGGACCATCATGACCATCGAGCCGCCGCCGGACGACCGCATCCCCGAACTCTATGCCGACGGGGTCTTCGACATCGGCTTCGGCAACGGCATGGTCCGCATCGACCTGTTCAGCCTGTCGGCCCTGCGCAAGGACGCCAACGGCCAGCCGCTGCCCGCCATCCGCCAGCGGGTGGTGATGAGCCTGCCGGGCTTCCTCGCCAGCCTCTCGGCGCTTGAGGGCATGCGACAGCGGCTGGAGGCCGCCGGTGTGCTGCCGCCCAATTCCGGCCCCGGGCCGGGTGCGCCCGTTTCCGCTCCCCCTGCCGCTCCGGCCTTCCACAGCCCGGTGCAGGCCCCGATCCAGCCTGCCACCTCCTCCCCTGCGACTCCGGCCACCTCGCCCGGACGGCCCCGCTCGCCGAATTTCGGCTGACCGATGCCGGACGCCAGCACGACCGTCGCGCCGCCCCCTCCGCCGGGTCCGCACGCCGCCCCCGACCGCGACGCCCCTGATCGCGACGAAAGCACCGCGCTGCGCTGCCTGACGCTGGTGGCGCGCCACCATGGCCTGTCGGCTTCGCCGTCCGCCCTGCGCGCCCGTGTCGCCCCCGGCCCCGGCGGAGCGAACGGGGAGCCTTCGACAGCCGACCTGCTGCGCATCGCCGCCGCCACCGGCTTCAAGGCGACCGCCCGCCGGCTGGACTGGAAAGCCCTGCAAGCCCTGCCGCCGGTCTTCCCGCTGCTGGCGCGGCTGTCCAACGGCAACACCGTCATCCTGGTCGGGCTGTCCCGTCCCGCCGATTCGGCCGAGGAACCGGTGGTCGGCGTCGTCGACCCGCTGGCCGACCGGCTGGACGTCATCGACGTGCCGCGCGACCGCTTCCTGGAGCGCTGGGACGGCGAACTGGTTTTCCTCAAGCCGCGCCACGGCCTCGCCGACCCGCGCCAGCCCTTCGGCCTGCGCTGGTTCGTGCCGGAGATCCTGCGCCAGAAATCGGCCTTCCGCGACGTGGTGGTCGCGGCGCTGGTCCTGCACGCGCTCGCCCTTGCCGTTCCGGTCTATTTCCAGATCGTGATCGACAAGGTGCTGGTGAACGAGACCGTCGCCACGCTTCAGGTGCTGACCATCGGCGTGCTGGCCGCCCTGCTGTTCGAGGCGGCCTTCCGCTTCCTGCGCCAGTTCATCCTGCTGGCGGCCGCCAACCGCATCGACATCCGCCTCTTGAACCGCACCTTCGGCCATCTGCTCGACCTGCCGATCACCTTCTTCGACGGGCATTCGGCCGGCGTCACCGTGCGCCACATGCAGCAGGTGGAGCGCATCCGCGAGTTCCTGACCGGCAACCTCTTGTCCACCGTGCTCGACAGCTTGGTGCTGCTGGTCTTCCTGCCGGTGCTGTTCTTCTATTCGGTCAAGCTGACGCTGGTGGCCCTGCTGTTCGCCGGCCTGATCGCCGGGGTGGTGGTCGCCCTGGTGCCGGTCTACCGCAGCCGCCTGCGCGACCTCTACAACGCCGACGCCGAGCGGCAGGCCATGCTGGTGGAGACCATCCACGGCATGCGCACCGTCAAGTCCTCGGCACTCGAACCGCAGCAGCGCCGCAGCTGGGACCGCAAGGCCGCCCGCGCGGTGACCAGCCATTACCGGGTCGGCCGCATCTCCATCGCCGCCCGCACGGTGACGGAGTTCCTGGAGAAGGCGATGATGGTGGCGGTGGTCGCCGTCGGCGCCTTCGACGTCTTCGACCGCCAGCTGTCGGTCGGTGCGCTGATCGCCTTCCAGATGCTGTCGGGCCGGGTGGTGACGCCGCTGGTCCAGATCGTCTCGCTGATCCACCAGTATCAGGAGACCGCCCTGTCGGTGCGCATGCTGGGCGAGGTGATGAATCACCCGGCCGAGCCCCGGCGCGAAGGCAGCGGCGCCTGCCCCTCGCTGATCGGCCGCATCGAGATCGAGGGGCTGGGCTTCCGCTACGACCGCAACCGGCCGCCGGCCTTGGACGGTGTCACCCTGACCGTGCCGGCCGGCTCCGTCGTCGGGCTGGTCGGGCGCAGCGGCTCGGGCAAGAGCACGCTGATGCGGCTGCTCCAGGGCTTCTACCCGGTGCAGGAGGGCAGCATCCGCTATGACGGGCTCGACATCCGCGAGCTGGATCTGTCCCATCTGCGCCGCTCCATCGGCGTGGTGCTGCAGGAGAATTTCCTGTTCCGCGGCACCATCCGCGACAACATCGCCATGACCATGCCCGAGGCCAGCCGCGAGGAGATCGTCGAGGCCGCCCGGCTGGCCGGCGCCGACGAGTTCATCCACCGCCTGCCCGACGGTTACGACACGCTGGTGGAGGAGGGGGCGAGCAACCTGTCCGGCGGCCAGAAGCAGCGTATCGCCATCGCCCGCGCCCTGCTGCCCCAGCCGCGCCTGCTGATCCTGGACGAGGCGACCTCGGCGCTCGACCCCGACAGCGAGGCCATCGTCATGGCCAACCTGCGGCGGATCGCCCAGGGCCGCACCGTGCTGATCGTCACCCACCGGCTGTCGACTTTGACCGGCTGCGACACCATCGCCGTGCTGGAGCAGGGCCGCCTGCTCGACCTCGCCCCCCATCCCATCCTGCTCGACCGCTGCGCCGAATACCGGCATCTGTGGCAGCAGCAGAACCGGGGGCGCTGAGCCATGCCCGACACGCAGATGCCCGAAATCGACAGTCAGGACGTCGCGCAAGGGGAGACCGGCCGCGAGGTCGTCCCGGCCAAGGCCGAACCTTCTCCTCCCCCCGCTCCCGCGCGCCGCCGCGCCGCCCTGCCCGCCCCGTCGGCACCGCCGCCGGGCTTCGCGCTGGACTATCTGCCGGACGGGGCGGCGATCGAACATGCGCCGCTGCCCTGGTTGGCGCGCTCCACCCTCTATGTGCTGGCCGGGCTGCTGGTAGCGCTGGTCCTGTGGGCCGGCTTCGCCCAGGTCGACCGCATCGTCACCGCCGGCGGCCGGCTGGTGACCACCGCCCCGCTGGTGGTGGCCCAGCCGCTGGAGACCGCGGTGGTGCGCGGCGTCGACGTGCAGGTCGGCGACCGGGTGCGGGCCGGCGACCGTCTGGCGACGCTCGACCCTACCTTCGCCGCGGCGGATCTGGCCGATCTGACCGCCAAGCTCGCCAGCGTCGAGGCCCAGATCGGCCGGCTGCGCGCCGAGCTGGATGGCGGCGACTTCACCCCTGCCGACACCCCCGATGCCGCGGTCCAGGCCGCCATCCTGGAGCGGCGCCGCGCCGAATACCGCTCCCGCCTCGCCTCGCTGGACGAGAAGGCCGGGCAGCTGGACAGCGCCATCGCCGCCAGCCGTCGCGCCCAGGCCGGCCTCGCCGAGCGCCTCGCCGTGGTTGGCGAGGTGGAGGACATCCGCCGCCAGCTTCAGGAACGCCAGACCGGCTCCCGCCTGACCTGGCTGGAGGCGCGGGTCGAGCGGCTGCGCATGCGCGACGACCTGACCGCCCTCCAGGACCGCGAGCAGGCGAGCGCGCATGAACTGCGCGGCGTCCAGGCCGACCGCGCCGCCTTCATCGACGAATGGCGGCGCAAGACGGCGGAGGACCTCGTCGAGCAGACCCGCCAGCGGGCCACGCTGGTCGAGCAGATCGCCAAGGCCGAGCGCCGCCGCTCGCTGGTCACCCTGACCGCCCCGGTCGACGCGGTGGTGCTGGAGGTGGCCAAGCGCTCCGTCGGCTCGGTCATCCGCGAGGCCGAACCGCTGGTCACCCTCGTCCCCGCCGACGTGCCGCTGGAAGTGGAGGCGGAGATCCCGTCGCGCGACATCGGTCTGGTCCGGGTCGGCGACTTCGTGCGGGTGAAGCTGGATGCCTTCCCCTTCCAGCGCCACGGCACCCTGCCGGGCGAAATCCGCACCATCAGCGCCGACGCCTTCACCCACGATCCCGCCCAGGCTGCGGCCGCCCCCATCAACCCCGACGGCCCCCGTCCGGCCGCCGGCGCCGTCTTCCGCGCCCGCATCCGCCTGACCGACACCCGGCTGGAGGCGGTGCCCGCCGGCACCCTGCTCAGTCCCGGCATGGTCGCCTCGGCCGAGATCCGGGTCGGCACCCGTTCGGTCCTGTCCTACTTCCTCTACCCCGTCATCCGCGCGCTGGACGAAAGCATCCGCGAGCCGTAAGGGTTCGGGGCCGTCTCCAACCCCTCCTCCCGCTGCGTCAAAGTTTCCAAGTGGCGCCTGTCCGGCGGATGGGGTACCCACCCACCAGCCCATTCAGCGACAGGTCTGGTGATGCAGCGGATAGGTCCTTTCCTCTTTGCCGTACTGGCAATCCTCTCGGCGTTCTTCCTGGTCTGGAGCCTTCCGCCCTTCCAGACCGCCGACGAGCCCGCCCACATCTACCGGGCCAACATGATCACCCACGGCTACTGGGTGGCCGCCAGGGTTCCGACCGACGGACGGATCGCGGCGGGCGGACCGTCCGACGTCGCGATCATCGAGGCCTATTTCCCCTTCCACCATGTCCCATTCAAGCCCGACGAGAAGGCGAACCTGGAGGATTTCGTCAAATCCTTCACCGCCCGCTGGGACGGCCGGGTCTTCAACGTCGCGGCGGAGAACACCGCTCCCTACCCGCCCTTCTTCTACCTGCCGCAGGCCGCCGCCATCGCCGTCGGCAAGGCGCTCGACCTGCCGGTGGTGCAGACGCTGTATCTGGCGCGGGCGGCCAACGCGCTGACCTGCATCGTCGTCGGCTTCTTCGCCCTGCTGCTGGCCGGCCGGGCGCATCTGCCGCTGTTCGCGGTGCTGCTGCTGCCGATGTCGGTCTCGCTCTACGCCTCGATGAGCCAGGACGGGCTGGTCATCACCGTCACCGCACTCGGCATCGCCTTCCTGGCCCGGGCGCTGTCCGAAGGCCGGCCGCTGCGCAGCGCGGAGATCTGGGCCAGTGCCGCCTGCTTCGCCCTGGTGGGGATGACCAAGCAGCCCTACGCCCTGCTCTGCCTGATGCCGCTGGCGGTCCCGGCGGAACGGGCGGCGGTGAAGCGCCTCGCGGTCGCCGCCTCGCTGGTTGCCGCCGTCGGCTGGGCGGTGTGGATGGCGGTCGCCGTGCAGACGCCGCTGATCCGCCAGGACGCCCCGACCGACGCCATGGGCCAGCTCCGCTTCCTGCTGGGCAACCCGCTGGCCGTCCTCACCATCGCCGTGAAGACCTTCCAGGTCTGGGGCGACGAGTATTACCAGCAGTTCGTCGGCATCCTCGGCTGGGTCGATACCCGGCTGCCCAAGCCATATTACGCCGCCGCCTATCTGGTCCTGCTGCTGTCCTTCCTGCCGCTGCTGCTCGGCCGCCGGGCGGCGGACTGGTATTCCGGGGTGCCGGCGCGCGCCTCGGCGGTGACCGCGGCCGTCGTGCTGGCGACCGGGGCGCTGCTGTTCGGGGCGCTCTACATGGTGTGGACGCCGGTGGGCCAGCTGTGGGTCGACGGCGTGCAGGGGCGTTATTTCCTGCCGCTGGCGGCGCTGCTGCCGCTGGCCTTCGCCGGCGGGCGGCTCGGCTGGTCCTCAGGCTTGACGGGCGTGCTGGAGCGCAGCCTGACCTGGATGGTGTGGCTCTTCCCGATCGTCAGCATCCTGGTGATGCAGCGGACGGTCATCCTGCGCTACTACCTCGACTAGCACTTCCGCTCTCCATCCGGCCGCCCATCGGGGTCGGGGCGGGGCGTTGGAGGCCGTTCGAATGATGTCGCCCGTTCGGCGGAAAAGCCCGCAGTGCAGCATGGGCGGGCGACTATCTTCCGACTCTGCCCAATCGCCCCCAATCGAAGACGAAGAGCGGACATGACCACGAGCGACAACGCGACCGTGCTGGTGACCGGCGGCGCCGGCTATATCGGCTCCCATGTGGTGCTGGCCCTGCGCGACCAGGGACGGGCCGTCGTGGTGCTGGACGACCTGTCCACCGGCCGGCGCTCCGCCCTGCCCGACGGCGTGCCGCTGGTCGAGGGCGACGTCGGCGACAAGGCCCTGCTGGCCCGGACCTTCGCCAGCCACGGCATCGGCACCGTGATGCATTTCGCCGGCAGCATCGTCGTGCCGGAGTCGGTGGAGCGGCCGCTCGCCTACTACCGCAACAACACGGTGAAGAGCCACGCCCTGGTGGAGGCCTGTGTGGAGGCCGGGATCGGCCGTTTCATCTTCTCCTCCACCGCCGCCGTCTACGGCATGCCCGACCGGCTGCCGATCGACGAGCAGACGCCGACCAGCCCGATCAACCCCTACGGCTCCTCCAAGCTGATGACGGAGTGGATGCTGCGCGACAGCGCGGCGGCGCATGACCTGCGCTATGTCGCGCTGCGCTACTTCAACGTCGCCGGCGCCGATCCGCAGGGCCGTTCGGGGCAGGTGTCGAAGGTCGCCACCCACCTGATCAAGATCGCCGCCCAGACCGTCACCGGCCAGCGGGCGGAATTGCAGATCTTCGGCGACGACTACGAGACGGCGGACGGCACCTGCGTGCGCGACTACATCCATGTCAGCGACCTCGCCGACGCCCATGTTGCGGCGCTACGCCATCTGGAGGCGGGCGGGGCGTCGGAGGTGCTGAACTGCGGCTATGGCCGCGGCTATTCGGTGCGTGAGGTGCTGGCGATGGTGGAGCGGGTGACCGGCCGTCCGCTGCCGATGCGCATCGGCCCGCGCCGCGCCGGCGACCCCCCGGCCCTGGTGGCGGGGGTGGAGCGCATCGGCCGCACCCTGGACTGGACCCCGCGCCACGCCGACCTGGAGACCATTGTCGCCTCGGCGCTCGCCTGGGAGGAACGGCTTCAGATCCCCTCTCCCCCCGCTAACGCGTAAACGAAGTTTGCGCTGACGCGACAGGCGGACCTCCGGTCCGCTGAAAGCGGGGAGAGGGTTAGGGTGAGGGGGATGCACTGCGTGCCTTCCCGATAATCCTCGCCTCCTCACCCCCTCCCCCCGACCCCCTCCCCGGGGCTCTCAGCGGATCTTCGATCCGCCTGACGCCGTCAGCACAAACTTCGTTTGTGCGAGAGGCGGGAGAGGGAGATTTGCCCTCACCCGAAGAACCGCCCGCGGAAATAGGCGATGGTGCGCTCCAGCCCCTCGTCCAGCGGCACGGCCGGTTCCCAGTCCAGCAGGGCGCGGGCCTTGGCGATGTCGGGGCGGCGCTGCTTGGGGTCGTCCTGCGGCAGCGGCTTGTGTTCGATCGTCGAGGCCGAGCGGGTCAGGCGGACGACCTTCTCCGCCAGCTCCAGCATGGTGAATTCGCCGGGGTTGCCCAGGTTGATCGGGCCGGTGACGCCGGCCGGCGTGTCCATGAAGCGTAGGAAGCCTTCGATCAGGTCGTCGACGTAGCAGAAGGAGCGCGTCTGCTGGCCGTCGCCGTAGATGGTGATCGGCTCGCCCTTCAGCGCCTGGATGATGAAGTTCGACACCACGCGCCCGTCGTTGGGGTGCATGCGCGGGCCGTAGGTGTTGAAGATGCGGATGACCTTGATGTCCAGCCTGTGCTGGCGGTGATAGTCGAAGAACAGCGTCTCGGCGCAGCGCTTGCCCTCGTCATAGCAGGCGCGCGGGCCGATGGTGTTCACGTTGCCCCAATATTCCTCGGGCTGCGGATGCACCGCCGGGTCGCCATAGACCTCCGACGTCGACGCCTGCATGATCCGCGCCCCAACCCGCTTGGCCAGCCCCAGCATGTTGATGGCGCCGTGCACGCTGGTCTTGGTCGTCTGGACGGGGTCGTGCTGGTAATGGATCGGCGAGGCGGGGCAGGCGAGATTGTAGACCTCGTCCACCTCGACATAGAGCGGAAACGTCACGTCGTGGCGCATCAGCTCGAAATGCGGGTTGTCCAGCAGGTGCAGGACGTTGTCGCGGCTGCCGGTGAAGAAATTGTCGACGCACAGCACGTCGTTCCCGGCCGCCAGCAGCCGCTCGCACAGATGGGAGCCCAGAAATCCGGCGCCGCCGGTGACGAGGACACGCTTTCGGTTGGTGAGAGCCGGCAAGGCTGCCTTCCTGTCTTGGCTGTTTGCGTTGGCGGTTCGCCGGCGGCCCGTCGAAGGACGGACCGCCGGCGAACCGCGAAGGGGCAACGCGGCAGGAGGGCCGCCCGATCCCTTGTCTTTGGCCCTTTGTCTTTAGCCCTTAGCCTTTAGCCTAGCAGCCCGAGCAGGTAGCGCCCGTAATCGTTCTTCTTCAGCGGCTCGGCCAGACGGCGGACCTGCTCGGCGTCGATCCAGCCGGAGGTGTAGGCGATCTCCTCCGGGCAGGCGATCTGCAGGCCCTGGCGGTGCTGGATGGTGCGGACGAACTCCGCCGCCTCCAGCAGGCTGTCGTGGGTGCCGGTGTCGAACCAGCCATAGCCGCGGCCCATCTGCTCGACCGACAGCCGGCCCTGATCCAGATAGGCGGCATTGACCGAAGTGATCTCCAGCTCGCCTCTAGCCGACGGCTTCACCGCGGCGGCGATGTCCAGCACGTCGTTATCGTAGAAATAAAGCCCGGTCACCGCCCATTTGGAGCGCGGAGCGACCGGCTTCTCCTCGATGCTCAGCGCCCGGCCTTCGCCGTCGAACTCCACCACGCCGTAGCGTTCGGGGTCGCGCACGGCATAGGCGAAGACGCTGGCGCCGTCCGCCTTCTCGCCGGCGGCGCGCAGGATGTTGGTCAGGCCGTGGCCGTAGAAGATGTTGTCGCCGAGGACCAGCGCGCAACTGTCGTTGCCGACGAACTCGCGGCCGATGATGAAGGCCTGGGCCAGCCCGTCCGGCGAGGGCTGGATGGCCCAGCTCAGGTTCAGGCCCCACTGCGACCCATCGCCCAGCACCGTCTGGAACAGCGGCTGGTCGTGCGGCGTGGTGATGATCAGGATGTCGCGGATGCCCGCCAGCATCAGGGTGCTGAGCGGGAAATAGATCATCGGCTTGTCGTAGATCGGCAGCAGCTGTTTGCTGATCGCCCGCGTCACCGGGTAGAGCCGGGTGCCGGACCCGCCGGCCAGGATGATGCCCTTCATGGTCTTCGTCCTCACGCCTGCGGCGGGTTGGTGAACAGCTCGTCGATCACGCGGTCCACGCTCTCGCGCCAGGGCGGGCAGGACACGCCGAGACGCTCCTTCGCACGGGAACAGTCCAGCCGCGAATTGGCCGGGCGGCGCGCCGGGGTCGGGTAGTCGGCGGTACCGATCGCGGTCAGGCGCGGCCGCTTGCCGGTGCGCTCTTCCAGCCGCCGGAAGATGTGCTCGGCGAACTCGTGCCAGGTGGTGTAGCCGCTGCCGGTCAGGTGGTAGGTGCCCCAGGCGGCGGCGCCCGTCTTCTCGATCGTCCCGGCGATGTGGACGATGGCGGCGGCAAGGTCGGCGGCGGCGGTGGGGGAGCCGTGCTGGTCGGCGACCACCCGCATCTCCTCGCGCTCCTTGCCGAAGCGCAGCATCGTCTTGACGAAGTTGTTGCCGTAGGCGCTGTAGACCCAGGAGGTGCGCAGGATGACATGTTCAGGCGTCGCCGCCCGTACCGCCTCCTCGCCCGCCGCCTTGCTGGCGCCATAGACGCCCAGCGGGTTGATCGGGTCATCCTCGGTATAGATGCCGTCCTTCGTCCCGTCGAACACATAGTCGGTCGACACATGGATGAAGGGGATGCCGCGCGCGGCGCAGGCCGCCGCCATGGCGCCCGGCCCGTCGCGGTTGATGGCGAAGGAGAGGTCGACCTCGCTCTCGGCCTTGTCGACGGCGGTGTGGGCGGTGGCGTTGACCAGCAGGTCCGGCGCGTGGGCGGCGATCGCCTTTTCCACGTCGCCCGGCCGGGTCACGTCGAACTCGGGATAGGGCAGGCCGACCACGTCGGTGCCCGGCGCCCAGCTGGCCCGCATCAGCTCGAAGCCGAGCTGGCCGTTGCTGCCGAGAACCAGGACTTTCATGGGAACCTTCATTGCGCGGCCCCCTCTTCCTTGAGCCCGAGGCGCTCGCCGCGGTAGGAGCCGTTCAGGATGGCCTGCCACCAGTCGCGGTTCTCCAGATACCAAGCGACGGTCTTGCGCAGGCCGCTCTCGAAGGTCTCCTGCGGCGTCCAGCCCAGCTCGCGCTCGATCTTGCCGGCGTCGATGGCATAGCGCTTGTCATGGCCGGGGCGGTCGGTGACGAAGCTGATCAGGCGGTCGTGCGGGGCGCCGGCCGGGTCCATCTCGTCCAGATGCGCGCAGATGGCGCGGACGACCTCCAGGTTGGTGCGCTCGTTATGGCCGCCGATGTTGTAGCTCTCGCCGATTTTGCCCTTCTCCAGCACCAGCCGCAGGGCGCGGGCATGGTCCTCGACATAGAGCCAGTCGCGGATGTTGTCGCCCTTGCCGTAGACCGGCAGCTTCTCGCCCGCCAGACCCTTGAGGATCATCAGCGGGATCAGCTTCTCCGGGAAATGGTAGGGGCCGTAATTGTTGGAGCAGTTGGTCAGCACCACCGGCAGCCCGTAGGTCTCGTGCCAGGCGCGGACCAGATGGTCGCTCGACGCCTTGCTGGCCGAATAGGGCGAGTTGGGGCTGTAGGCGGTGGTCTCGGTGAAGAAGCCGTCGTCGCCCAGCGTGCCGAACACCTCGTCGGTGGAGATGTGGTGGAAGCGGAAGCGCTCCTTGCGCTCCGCCGGCAGCGCCGACCAGTAGCCGCGCGCCGCCTCCAGCAGGCGGAAGGTGCCGACCACGTTGGTCTGGATGAACTCGCCCGGCCCGTCGATGGAGCGGTCGACATGGGATTCGGCGGCCAGATGCATCACCGCGTCGGGCTGGTGGGTGTCGAACACCCGGCGCAGTTCGGCGGCGTCGCAGATGTCGACCTGCTCGAAGGCGTAGCGGGGATTGCCCTCGGCCCCCGGCAGGGAGGACAGGTTGGCCGCGTAGGTCAGCTTGTCGACATTGACGACGAAGGCGTCGGTTTCGGCGAGAAGCTGGCGGACCACCGCCGAGCCGATGAAACCGGCGCCGCCGGTGACGAGAATGCGCGTCATCAAACCACCTTACCGCCGAGAAGCGGGGCCGCCCGCGGCCCCCGTTTGTGCAAAAGCTCTGAGTGCCCGAAACCGGAAGCCGCCGTCAGAACAGGTCGGTCAGCCGCGCCAGGGTCGGATGCTTGTAATCCTTGTCAGACAGCCGCGCCTTGTCCGCCGACACCGGCCAGTCGATGCCGAGTTCCGGGTCGTTCCACAGCAGGCCGCGGTCATGCTCGGGCGAATAATAGTTGGTCACCTTGTAGATGACCTCGGTGTCCGGCTCCAGCGTGCAGAAGCCGTGGGCGAAGCCGACCGGCACCAGGATCTGGTTCCACTCCGCCGCACTGATCACCGCGCTGACATGCCGGCCGAAGGTGGGGGAGCCTTTGCGGATGTCGACCGCCACGTCCAGGATGGCGCCGCGCACCACCCGCACCAGCTTGTCCTGGGCGAAGGGCGGCAGCTGGAAATGCAGGCCGCGGATGGTGCCGACCTCGGCCGACAGCGACTGGTTGTCCTGAACGAAGTCGTAATGCAGCCCGGCCGCCTCGAACGTCTTCTTGGTGTAGGTCTCCGAGAAGAAGCCGCGGTGGTCGCCGAACTTCTTCGGGCGGATGATCTTAACGTCGGGAATGTCGAGGGAGACGACGTCCATGGCTCAGATGCTTTCCTTCAGGCGCTCTTTGCGCAGCTCGGGGCAGGATTTGCGCAGCCAGGGCTTGACCGTGCGCGGCGGGAAGGCCAGCCCGAAATTCTCGGCGTCCAGCGTCAGGTTCGGGTTGTAGTAGGGGTCGGCCAGCAGGCTGTCGCCCCAGCGCTCCTGCATGTAGGCCACCTCGCCCATGAAGCGCTTGACCTTGTCGGGCGCGGTGTCCGGCCCGCGCGAGGCCGATTCCAGATGGTACAGCTCGGCGAACGGCGTCCAGACGACCAGATACCCCTTCTCGCGGATGCGCAGGCAGAAATCGACGTCGTTGAAGGCGACGGCCAGCTTCTCCGAATTCAGCCCGCCGACCTCGTCGAAGATCTCCTTGCGCAGGATCAGGCAGGCGGCGGTGACGCAGGACAGGTCCTGGGTCAGCTGGGCCCGGCTGAAATAGCCGTAGGCGTCGCGGGTCAGACCCTTGTGGACATGGCCGGCCACGCCGCAGATGCCGGTGACGACGCCGGCATGCTGGATGGTGCCGTCGGCGTAATAGAGCTTGGCGCCGACCGCCCCCACCTCCGGCCGCAGGGCGTGGGAGACCATCTCGGCCAGCCAGCCCGGCTCCATCACCTCGATGTCGTTGTTGATCAGGCCCAGCACCTCGCCGGTCGCCTCGGCGGCGGCGAAATTGTTGATCGAGGAGTAGTTGAAGGGTGCCTTGTAGGTCAGCACCCGCACCCGCGGCTCGTCCTTCAGCGTGTCGAAATAGGCGAAGGTCGCCGCTTCCTCGCTGTTGTTGTCGACGATCAGGATTTCCAGATCCGGATAGTCGGTGCGGTGCAGCAGCCCGTCGACGCAGCCCTTCAGCAGATCGGCCTTGTCGCGCGTCGGCACGATCAGCGACACCCGCGGCAGCCTGGCCGGCAGGGCGTAGCGGATGCGGGTGAAGCGCGCGGTCGACGGCGAGGTCTCCACCGTGGCGTCGACGCCGCGGCGCTGGAAATGCTCGGTCAGCGCCTTGTGGGCGGCGGCGGTGGCGCGCGGCAGATCGACCGTGGAGAAGGCCGCGGAGTCGGGGAAGACGCGCCAGTGATAGAGGATCGCCGGAATATGGCGGATGCGCTCGGGCTGCGTCGCCTCGACCGCGCGCAGGGTCAGGTCGTAGTCCTGGCTGCCCTCGAAGCCCAGGCGGAAGCGCCCGGCCTGCTCGATCAGCGAGCGGCGGAAGACGCCCAGATGGTTGACCATGTTCTGGCCGTGCAGCAGGTCCAGATTGAAGTCCGACTTGAAATGCGGGTCGTAGCGCTCGCCGTCGGCATCGATCTTGTCCTCGTCGGAATAGAGGATGTCGGTGTCGGGATGCTGCGCCAGTTCCGCCGCGACGGTGTAGAGGGCATGCGGCGGCAGCCGGTCGTCATGGTCCATCAAGGCCACGAAATCGCCGGTCGCCAGATCCAGCGCGCTGTTGCTGGCGGCGGAGATGTGGCCGTTGGTCTCGCGCCGGACGATCTTGATCCGGTTGTCGCGCGCCTTGTACTCGGCCAGCACCGTCTGCACATGCGGCGCGGTCGAGGCGTCGTCGGCGATGCACAGTTCCCAGTCCGGATAGAACTGGGCCAGCACGGAGTCCAGCGCCTCGCGCAGGTAGGCTTCCGGCGTGTTGTAGACCGGCATGACGACGGAGAAGCGCGGGCGCGCCGGCAGCCGGGCGATGTCGGCCTTGATCGCCGCCCCGTCCTCCGGCGTCAGGGTGTCGTACATCCGCACCCACGACTTGTAGTCGGCCGACCAGCGGTTCGGCTGCAGTTCCTGCAGGACGCGCTGCTTGGTCGCCTGCCAGCCATGGCGGCGCAGATAGTCCAGCACGCGCGCCGGCTGGTTCTGCCGGACATAGTCGAGCAGGATGTTGGTCTTGCCGATCTCGCGGATGGTGAAGTCGGCGATCTCGAAGGACACTGGCCGGGTGGCGGGGTCGAAGCGCAGCGCCTTGACCGTCTGCGGCAGCAGGGCCAGCTGGCGGAACTCGCCCACCGTGTCGACCGGCAGGCGGATCATGGTCCGCTCGTCGAAGCCGTTGCCGTCATCGACATAGATCACCGGCACCAGCGGGGCCGAGGCGCGGACCACCCGGTAGGAGATCACGCACCAGTGGCCGGGCAGCCGGCCGCGGTCGGAGCGCAGCAGGAAGGCGGGGTCGCTGCCGGTCGCCTCGTAGCCGCCCTGCGGGCTGGGCTTCACGTCGTGCAGCGGCTCCAGCGTGATGGCGTGCAGGCGGCGGCGGTAGAAGCGCCCGGCCTTCTGGGTCAGGCGGCCCAGCTTGCGCACCGGCGCCGACAGCTTCCAGGAGGTCGAGTTGACCAGGCTGTGGATGTGCTGGTCGCGGCTGGCCACCACCCCGTGCAGATGGGCGATCGCCTGCTCACGCGCCACCAGCTCGCGGGCATGGGCGGCGAGGTTGCGCTCGCGGTCGGCCAGCTCCTGCGCCATCTCGGCGAGCGCATCGCCCTGGCGGCGGATCTCGGCCTGATGGTCGCCGAGCCAGCCCTGGATGACGGCGATGTCGCGGTCGCGCGTCGCGATCATGCCCTTGAGATCTTCGGTGTGGGCGATCTGGTCGTCCAGCACCTTGCGGACCATCGCCACCTCGCTGCGCAGGTGCTTTTCCTGCTCTTCCAGGCGCTGGATGGTTTCGGTCTCGATGGCGGCGTCGCCCAGCCGGTCGAACCAGCTGCGGACGGCCCGCAGCCCCTCGCCGCCGGCGGCTTGCACGGCGAACAGCTCGCGCACCGCTTCGGGCAGATCCGCGCCGACGCCCAGCACGCCCAGCCCGTTGGAATGCAGGAAGCTGAAGGACGGCCGGTCGCGGGTGATCTCGTCCCACAGGCGCCAGACGCCGAAATCATCCTTGCGGACGTTGATGTCGTGGAACAGCACCACGCCGCGGCGGCTCATCTTCGGCAGCCACGTCTCGAAATCGTGGCGCACCGCCTCGTAGGTGTGCAGCCCGTCGATGTGGAGCAGGTCGACGCTGCCGTCGGCGAAATGGACCAGCGCGTCGTCGAAGGTCATGCGCAGCAGGCGCGAGAAGCCGGCATAGCGCGGGTCATGATAGGCGGCGAGCTTGTTGTAGATGTCGTCGCCGTAGAAGCCGGCCTGCGGGTCGCCGGCCCAGGTGTCGACGGCATAGCAGGCGGTCGGCAGCCCGACATGGCGGACCGCCTGGCAGAAGGCGGCATAGGAGTTGCCGGTGTGCGTCCCCAGCTCCACCAGGCTGTCCGGGCGCAGCGCCTCGACGATCCAGAAGGCGAAGGGCACATGGCCGAGCCAGGAGGCCGGCGCCGTGACGAGATCCGGGGTCAGGAGCGTGATCGGCCGGCAGATACGACGGAGAGTGTCCGATCCCTGGTCCTTCAAAAACGAATCCACCTGTGCCTCTTCTTCTGCCTGGCCTTGCGGCGGGGTGCGGTCCATCGGGACACCGTTTCAGGCCCGGCGGACGGCCCCGTCACAGCCGCCGACACACATACGCTGACACCCCGCCGGAATGCAAGCCGCTGTCCGGAGCCCGCTTTGCGGTGCCCAACAATGCCCGGACCTGCGGTTTTCCTGCCTCAGTCCGGGGGGATCCGCGGCCTGTCGCTATTTTGTCGCGGGGGCAGGTTGGGAGGTTGCCTGGGAGGCCGCCTGGGGGGCTGACGCTCCCTCCGCTTCCAGCGTGATCGCCAGCATCGGCATGCCGACCAGCCCGCGCACGACATGGCTGGCATGGACCTTGAAGAACAGCGCGTCCTCGACCCAATGGTGCTGGACGTGGTCCTCCTGCGTGCCCTCGGCAAGCGCCACGGTGATGGAGAAGTCGCCGCTGGGCAGGTAGGGCATCTGGAAGCGGAAGCGGGCGGCGAAGTCCTGCCCGGCCGGGATGGTGACGGGGTCGAGCTGGTAGCTGAGGAAGGTGTTGTCGCCGAACAGGTTCTGGCCCAGCTTGTCCTTCACGTAGAAGCCGACGATCGGACGGTAGACCTGCTGGTCGGCCCGGCAGTCCACCTTCAGCACGATCACCTCGCCGCCCTCCAGCACGCTGAGCGGCTGCTCCCCGGCATCCAGGATCGAGACGTTGGTGATGGTGGCGCCGCGGTTGCCGAACCAGGGGCCGCTGTCGTTGAAGTCGAACAGCTCGATGGCGTTGCGGTGCTGCGAGGCCTTCAGCAGCTCGGCGCGGGCGTCCTCCACCGGCTCCTCGCGCTTGGCCTGGGGCAGCGCCTGCCGCGCCCCGCCGATGCGGAAGCCGCGCGAGCTGTCCTGGTCGCTGTAGAGGGCGGCCAGGTAATCGTGGCAGACCTCTTTGGCCGGGCCGATCGCCCGCACCGACCCGTTGTCCAGCCACACCACCCGGTCGCACAAATTCACCACCTGCCCGGTGTCGTGCGACACGAAGAACAGGGTGCCGCGCTCCTTGAAGCGGTGGATGAAGCGCATGCATTTCTGGGTGAAGGAGGCGTCGCCGACCGCCAGGATCTCGTCGACGATCATGATGTCGGCATCGACATGCGCCGCCACCGCGAAGGCGAGGCGGGCATACATGCCGCTGGAGTAGAGCTTCACCGGCTGTTCGATGAAGTCGCCGATGCCCGCGAACTCGGCGATCGAGTCATAGCGCTCGGCGATCTGCCCGTTCGACAGGCCAAGGACGGAAGCGGCGAGATAGACGTTCTCGCGCCCGGTGAATTCGGGGTTGAAGCCGGCGCCCAGCTCCAGCAGCGCGGCGATGCGGCCATCGACCGCGATGCGGCCGGAGGTCGGCGTCAGCGTACCGCAGAGAAGCTGGAGGAAGGTCGACTTGCCCGAACCGTTGCGGCCGATCAGCCCGACCGTCTCGCCGCGGCGAACCTCCAGGTCGACGCCGCGCAGCGCCCAGTACTCGTCGTAATATTTGCGCCGGCCGCGCACCAGCATCTGCTTCAGCCGGTCCTGCGGGCGCTTGAAGATGGCGTAGGCCTTGCCCAGCCCCTCGGCGCGGATGACGACAGGGGTTTCAGGCGACATGGGTTCAGACGACATCGGCGAACCCCCGGCGGGTCTTCATGAACCAGAGATAGCCGAGCCACGCCACCACCCAGGCGCCCAGCGTCGCCAGACCCCATTCGACCGGCGACGGGATGCGGCCCCAGAACAGCAGGTCCTTCGACTGCTCCAGGATCGCGGTCATCGGGTTCAGGTGCAGGATGGCGCGGAAGCGCTCGGGGATCGCGGTCATCGGATAGAAGATCGGGCTGAGGAACATCAGCACGGTGACGGCCACGCCCACCACCTGCCGCAGGTCGCGCAGGAAGACGCCGGCGGCGGCGAAGAACCAGCTGAGCCCCAGCGTGGTCAGGCACAAGGGCGCCAGGATCAGCGGCAGCAGCAGGGCCGTCGCTGGCGGCAGCCCGGCCACCAGCAGATGGAAGACCACCAGGATGACGAAGCCGATGCCGGCGTTGAACAAGGCGACCGCCAGCGACACCAGCGGCAGGATCTCCAGCGGGAAGACCACCTTCTTGATGTAGCTGATGTTCTCCAGCAGCAGGCCGGGCGCCCGGTTCAGGCATTCGCCCAGCACGTTGAACAGGATCAGGCCGGAGAACAGCAGCAGGGCGAACTCCGTGTTGCTCCCGCCGGCCCCGCTGGGCGTTCCCCAGCGCGCCTGGAACACCACCGAGAAGACGAAGGTGTAGACGGCCAGCATCAGGATCGGGTTCAGCACCGCCCAGACGATGCCCAGCACGGACCCGCGATAGCGGGCGTCGATCTCGCGCCGGGCCAGCCGCAGGATCAGCGACCTGTGATGCCAAGCGGTCTGGAAAAGGGCAAAGGGACCGGCGCCGAAACCCGCCACCGTAGGGTTTACCGACTGAGAGTTAAACAATTTAGAGTATTCCCCGTCTGCGGCCGGCCGACCATAACCCCCACCCCGGCGGCGTTCAAGCGAAAGCATCGGCCCTGCCGGAGGGCCCTGCCGGAGGGGTGCGGAAGGATGCGGGAGGGACAGCCGACTTCAAAAAAGAACGGTCGGGGGAACGAACCTTCGGTTTCCTCCGTTTACCCGAAAGATCGGAGCGGTGGCGAAACCATCCAGAGACTTTCGTTATCACCAAAGAAAATAATCGAATAAACATTTGAGAAATTCGTGCTGTACGGGCTAATGCCACAGAAAGCGCAGGTAAGTTCTGCGCTGCCCGTATCAGTAAAGTCCAATCGACGATCAAATTTGACTTCTCTATCTCCAAGATAGAGACATTCATATTCATGAGGATGCTGGGAAATGTGTGAACCACCATTGAGGATCGCGTCCGTATATTTGTAAGCCCATGGGGTTAGATCCGGATTAGGTCTAAAAAAGCCCATCCGGCAGGACCATAAGTAACCTTGAGAAACGGCGATTGCCTGATTTGCAGGAAAGACGCACCGATTGCCGAACCCATGGAAAAACCGGGTTGCCGGAGGAAGCTCTGGTGCAAAAGGAGGCTGTTGTGTTCTGGAATGAAAAAACCCTGACAGCCGATCATTATGCCACATCTTTAAAACATCACTTCGGTGATGGTGCCGTTCATCGTCTTCAAAAGGAGATCGGCTTTGTCGGAAAGCGGCTTCTTCGACTTCCAAGCACGGAAAGATCGGCTTTCTTCGATCCCTGGTTCACCGAGGAGAATGCCCGTCACCTGCGGTCGGTCGCCCGATCGGTCCGCGGGATCCCGTCGGAAGCGCCCGCCGTCCCTTCCGCCCCCCGCATCGTCTTCCTGCACGGGGTGATGCCGCGCAGCGGCACCAACTATCTCCAGAGCCTGCTGGAGCTGCATCCCGACGTGGTGGTCAACCCCTATGGCATCCGCGAGCTTCCCTTCCTGAACACGGTGGAGGATGCGCGCCTCTATGAGGGACGCTTCCTGCGCCTTTACCGGCGCAACCGGGAGTCGTTCGGCGATCTGGAGACCTTCTGCTATATGGTCAGCGGCTTCCTGCGCCGGATCGAAGCCGAGTTCCCGGCCGGCAAGACGGTGGTGATCAAGTCGCCCCACACCCGGATGCTGCGCTATTTCCCCTATCTGTTCCCGGCGGAGCGCTGCCTGATCGTGCTGCGCGACGGCCGCCGCGCCGTGCAGTCCACCATCGACACCTGGCCGCTGCGCTTCCTGGGCCGGACCTTCGCCGACGTCTGCCGCGAGTGGAGCTTCGGCACCGAGGCGGCGCTGGAGGCGCAGAGCCGGATGAGCATTGAGGCCTGCCGGCTGGTCCGCTTCGAAGACGCGGTGGCCGCCCCCGACGGCACCACCCGCGACCTCATGCGCTTTCTGGAGCTGGACGAGGACCGCTATCCGTTCGAGCGGATCGGCGACCTGCCCATCCTGGGATCGTCCCGCGCCTCGCGCAGCAACGGCGAGGTCAGCTGGACCCCCGTCAGGAAACCCGAAGGCTTCGACCCGTCGAAGCGCCCGATCCAATGGTCGCGCAAGCGTCAGGCCCTGTTCGACGCCGTGGCCGGAGACATGCAGAAGAAGGCCGGCTATGCTGCTTGACCTACTGCTCGACACCCGCCCTGTCGCCAAGGACCGGCCCGTCACCGTTCCCGGGGATGACCTGCCCGCCATCCTGACCACGCCCGCCCGCCTCACCCACCTGCAAAGGCTGGAGGCGGAGAGCATCCACATCATGCGCGAGGTGGCGGCCCAGTTCCAGAAGCCGGTCATGCTCTATTCGGTCGGCAAGGACAGCGCGGTTCTGCTGCATCTGGCGATGAAGGCCTTCCACCCGTCGAAGCCGCCCTTCCCGCTGCTGCATGTCGACACGACCTGGAAATTCCGGGAGATGATCGAATTCCGCGACCGCACGGCGCGGGACCTCGGCGTCGACCTGATGGTCCACATCAACCGGGACGGCGTGCGCCAGGGCATCGGCCCCTTCAGCCACGGCTCGGCCGTCCACACCGACGTGATGAAGACGCAAGCGCTGAAACAGGCGCTCGACGCCCATGGCTTCGACGCCGCCTTCGGCGGGGCGCGCCGCGACGAGGAGAAGAGCCGCGCCAAGGAGCGCATCTTCTCCTTCCGCACGGCCACCCACCGCTGGGAGCCGAAGAACCAGCGGCCGGAACTGTGGAGCCTCTACAACGGCCGCATCCACAAGGGCGAGAGCATCCGCGTCTTCCCGCTGTCGAACTGGACCGAGCTGGACATCTGGCAATACATCCACCAGGAGGCCATCCCGGTGGTGCCGCTCTATTTCGCCAGGCCCCGTCCGGTGGTGGAGCGCGACGGCACGCTGATCATGGTCGACGACGACCGCCTGCCGCTGAGGCCCGGCGAGGTGCCGGAGATGGCCTGGGTGCGCTTCCGCACGCTCGGCTGCTATCCGCTGACCGGGGCCGTGCGCAGCACCGCCGCCACCCTGCCCGAGATCATCCGCGAGATGCTGCTGTCCACCAGCTCGGAACGGCAGGGCCGCGTAATCGACCAGGACGCCGCCGCCTCGATGGAGGCGAAGAAGCAGGAAGGCTATTTCTGATGCCGAAGCTTCTCGATCCCGTTGCCGCTTCCGCGGATATCGCCCCCTCGGATATTGCGACCGAAGTACAGGAATATCTGGCCCGCCAGAACGGCAAGGATTTGCTGCGCTTCATCACCTGCGGCTCGGTGGACGACGGCAAGTCGACGCTGATCGGCCGGCTGCTCTACGACTGCAAATGCCTGTTCGAGGACCAGCTGGCCAGTCTGGAGGCGGACTCCGGCCGCTTCGGCACCGCCGGCGCCGGCCAGCTCGACCTCGCCCTGCTGGTCGACGGGCTGGCGGCGGAGCGCGAGCAGGGCATCACCATCGACGTCGCCTACCGCTTCTTCACCACCGACCGCCGCAAGTTCATCGTCGCCGACACGCCGGGCCACGAGCAGTACACCCGCAACATGGTCACCGGCGCCTCCACCGCCGACGCCGCAGTCCTGCTGGTCGACGCGCGCAAGGGCGTGCTGACCCAGACCCGGCGCCACAGCACCATCGTCTCGCTGCTGGGCGTGCGCCATGTCGTGCTGGCGGTCAACAAGATGGATGCGGTGGGCTGGGACCGCGAGACCTTCGAGCGCATCGCCGCCGACTACCGCGTCTTCGCCCAGCGCATCGGCCTCGATGAGGTCACCTGCATCCCGGTCTCGGCACTCACCGGCGACAACGTCACCAAACCGTCGGAGCATATGGGCTGGTACGGCGG
This sequence comes from Azospirillum lipoferum, assembly GCF_024170005.1. Lineage (GTDB taxonomy): Bacteria > Pseudomonadota > Alphaproteobacteria > Azospirillales > Azospirillaceae > Azospirillum > Azospirillum lipoferum. The sequence continues at coordinate 61,655 of NZ_JALJXJ010000016.1, read as the reverse complement.
CCCGACCCTGCTCGGCCATCTGGAGAGCGTGGACGCTTCCGCCGAGGAGAAGCTGGGCGCCTTCCGCTTGGCGGTGCAGTGGGTGAACCGGCCGAACCAGGATTTCCGCGGCTTCTGCGGCACGGTCGTCGGTGGACCGGTACGCACCGGCGACGACATCGCCATCCTGCCCGGCGGGCGGACCAGCCGGGTGGCGCGGATCGTCACCATGGACGGCGAGCTGGAGACGGCGCTGCCCGGACAGGCGGTCACCCTGGTGCTGGCCGACGAGGTCGATGCCAGCCGCGGCGACATGATCGTCGCCGCCGCCGGCCGGCCGGAGGTCGCCGACCAGTTCGCGGCGCATGTGGTGTGGATGGACGAGCAGCCGCTGCTGCCCGGCCGCTCCTACCTGCTGCGCGCCGGCACGGCGACGGTCGGCGCCCAGGTGACGGAGCTGAAGCACGCCATCAACGTCAACACCCAGGAGCATGCCGCCGCCAAGCATCTGGATCTCAACGATGTCGGCTTCTGCAATCTGGCGCTCGACCGGCTGATCCCGTTCGACGCCTATGCCGACAGCCGCGAGACCGGCAGCTTCATCCTGATCGACCGGCTGACCAACGCCACCGCCGGCTGCGGCATGATCCGCTTCCCCCTGCGCCGCGCCTCCAACATCCACCGCCACGCGTCGAAGCTGGACAGGGCGGCGCGGGCCGGTGGCCTGCAGAAGCCCTGCGTGCTGTGGTTCACCGGCCTGTCCGGCTCCGGCAAGTCCAGCGTCGCCGACCGGCTGGAGCAGGAGCTGCACAGCCTTGGCCGCCGCACCATGATCCTGGACGGCGACAATGTCCGCCACGGCCTGAACCGGGATCTGGGCTTTACCGACGAGGACCGGGTGGAGAACATCCGCCGGGTGGCCGAGGTGGCGAAGCTGATGGTGGAAGCCGGCCTGATCGTGCTGGTCAGCTTCATCTCCCCCTTCCGCGAGGAACGCCGCATGGCGCGTTCCCTGGTGGAGGAGGGCGAGTTCGTGGAGATCTTCATGGACACCCCGCTGGAGGTCTGCGAGGCCCGCGACCCCAAGGGGCTCTACAGGAAGGCCCGCGCCGGCCAGCTCCCTCACTTCACCGGCATCGACAGCGCCTATGAGCCGCCGGAAGCGCCGGAGATCACGCTGAAGGGCGCCGAACACGGCACCGACGAGATGGTTGCCCAGGTGATCGGGGAACTGCGGCGGCGTGGGGTGATCTGAGGGGGGCGCTCAGCCTGCACTCTCCACCATCCCCCGCGCCCACCGCAGGTCGCTGACGAAGTCGCGATAGGCCTGCTCCACTCCCTCGCCGGCCGGCAGGCGCAGCAGGTAGGACGGGTGGACGGTGACGAAGCCCCCCCAATCGCCGAACCCCGTCGGCCCGCGCTCCCGCAGGACCGGCACGCTGCGCCCGGTCAGCGCGAGCGCCGCGGTGGCGCCCAGCGTCACCACCAGACGCGGGCGGACGAAGCTCAGCTCCTTCATCAGCCACCAGCGGTAATGCTTCACCTCGCCGGCGGTCGGCGACTGGTGCAGGCGGCGCTTGCCGCGGGCGACGAACTTGAAATGCTTCACCGCGTTGGTCAGGTAGGCGGTGCTACGCTCGATCCCGGCCTCCTCCAGCGCGCGGGTCAGCAGCTGCCCGGCCGGGCCGACGAAGGGACGGCCCTCCACATCCTCCTGGTCGCCGGGCTGCTCGCCGACGATGGCGATGGCGGCCCCCTCCGGCCCCTCGCCCAGCACCGCCTGCCTTGCTCCCGGCACCAGGGGATCCGCCGCCAGGATGATGCGGTTCAGCTCGGCCAGCGTCGCCGGCTCCTGACGGGCCATGGCGGCGACGGCCTTGTCGGGATTGCGGCGGTGGGGGGCCGCGGCCTCCGCCTCGATCATCGCCTGCACCCGCGCAGGCGCGGAGCGGATCATGCGGGGAATCGCCGCCGCCTCCGGCAAATTGGCCCAGTATTTCCGCGGCATCTCCGCCCGCATCGCCGTGGGGTTCACCCGTGCGGGATTGAAGGTGCTCTCGTAATAGCGTTGCCAGCCCTCGGCGAAGCGGTCGTCGCGGTCGAGATGCTCCGGCTTCACCGCCGCCGGCCCGATCGTCAGCGACCGCCGGTCCCAGTGCAGCGATCCCACCGGCGTCAGGATCGTCCAGACCAGGCTTTCGAACCGCTCGACGAAGAAGGGGGCGGTGGCCTCGACGATGAAATGGTCGGGCTCGAACCATGCGACATAGCGCTCGGCGCCCCCGCTTTCGGAGTTGGCAGGGTCGCGCACCTCGTTGAAGCGCAGGAAGGCGTGCATCTTGTGCAGGTCGCGCCGCACCGCCTTGTCCAGCAGCGCCAGCCGATGGACCAGCGGGTCGGCATGGTGGTCGAGCATGTCGCGCTCCCCCCGCACCACCCGCCAGACCAGCCGGTGCAGCAGGGCATAGCGTTCCGGATCGCGGTGGCAGACCACGGTGCCGATCAGGTCCCCGACCGCCCTGGGCAGGGAAACCGGCGGCGCATCGGCCGGCAAGGGGGCGGCATCGCCGAACAGCGACGGCGCCGCCCCGCCACTCCAATCCACCTCACCCGGCTCCAGGCCGAGCGCGACCAGCCCACGCAGGGCGCGGCGGAAGCCGTCCAGGTCGGCGCCATCCTTCAGCTCGATCCTGTGCATCAGACCTTCCGGCTGGGGCTTCCACCTTCAGGAAGCAGAAGCAAGGCAGGGCACGGGAAACGCCACCCAAATTGAACAAGTCATGAACATATCAGAGGCTCTCCGCATGAACCAGCGGAGCTACGCATATCGGTCAGAGCACCTCAATCCATAGCAACCTGCTGATCCAGCGAGCCTGTCAGCAGGGATTGCCGAACTGGTCCTGAGCTTCAGCGACGCCTTGGCTTTACGACCACACCGACTTTGTGAAGGTGTTCGTTACGGCCCAGCCAGCCCCCGCAATCAACTGTAAAGATCGCAGAGCTTGGCAGATTGTATGTATCGGCCAGCCGGCCTGAAATTTGCTTGAACGCTTCAGTCATGGCGGGAGATTCCAAGTCGTCCCATACGACTATAAATTCCCTATCATCGATCAGATCAAGACCGATCAACATATCCATCTCAAAATTAATAGCTTCTGCTGTGTGCATTGCATCAGAAAAGATCAAATTGTACTTTTTCCCTTGCAGCCTTTCCCAAGAAAACCTATCCAAGACATCTCCAGCTATATAGTTTACAATATTATTTTTATCATGTTTCCTAAATTCCTTTTCAGAAAAATCTGCCTTTCGCAGAGAATTCTCATTTCTAGAGAATTTTTTCTCTTCTACAAAGCTCATGCGTGCGGATAGTGTCGGATTAATATCTTCGATATCAAAAGCAGTCAGTTTCGACTCCTTAAAATTCTCCAGCATAAGATAAAAAGTTTTTCCGACGGAAACTCCGATCTCCAGATATCTGATTGAATTATCAAGAAATTTTGACATATATACAATCAAATCAGCGTAAATCGGATAATACCCGACATTCAGATCGATTTTGGGGCGAGCAAATTGAGGAAGACCATAATTCATAACAGAATTATTATAGACATCATCTTCAATCCAGCGCGGGATGCTTTGCAGAATTTTCCTGTTATTTTTTATGATATCAGCGATACTAAAGTCTTTCTTTGACCCGAACGCCATTTTAACGTGCGGCGAGAATGTGCGTTCGAACGCCATGCATGCTGCGTTCAACGCGCTGTCTTCCTTGCCGTTATCCTCAAAATATCGACAGATGTTGCGGTCAATCCCATAATCCTTAAAAGAATTCGACAAGAATATTTCAGAATGTTCAATGCTCTTGCCGTAATCCTCCTTGGTCATGGCCAGGAGAGAGGCCAACAGGTGGCCACCAGGATAAGATGGTGCCACCTTTAGAACTTGATCACACAAATTATTTGCTTCACCCAGATTTCCCGAGCGAATAAAATTCAAAGCCATCTCAACGGCTTCCGGTACAGAAATACTAGTCATTTATTTTTCCTATGGTGTCGCCCTGTTTCCCCTAAAAGGATATATTGTAATATTATTTCATTATAATAGCTCCTTCAGTGCATTGGTGGATATGGAATTTCATATCTCGATTGACTAATCCAATCAACGCCATCACCGCTGCGACACAGCGGCACCTTCCTTGCTTCGTGCTCCTTTTGCATTTGCTACCCTAGCGCATCCACCACCCCCAGCGCCAGCAGCCTCACCAGCACCGCCTCGCCCAGGCCAGGCAGGCCCCGCAGACCGAGTGCCACCCACCACTCGCCCAATCGCAGCAGTGACGGACCTCCTTCAGCAGGCGGTCCTGGATGCCGGTGACGGTGCGCCGCGCTGATGCTCAACGATTGTCTGCACAGATGCCCCTGTGGCTGTGTGATCGATCGCGATGTCGCGGCGGTCGTGCTGATCCTGCGGCGGGCGCAGGGAATGGGGCCGGAACCGACCTTCGGTCGCCAAGGCAGCGGAGCACCGCCCAGCTTGACCGAGAAGCCATCGCTTCTAGGCGATGGAGTGTTCACGGCTCAGAACAGGCTGAGCTGCTTGGGCGGCGCCACCAGCCTTTGCCGCAGGTCGGCGCGGTCGGTCAGCCCGCCCGGATGGTGGTCGGCGGCGATCAGGAAGGCCCGCGCCCGCTTCAGCCCCGAGGACAGCCGTGCCACATCCTCCAGCCGCAGGGTGGTGTGGCGCCGCGCCTCGACGATCCTGTCGACCGCCCGCGCTCCCAGCCCCGGCACCCGCAGCAGCATCTCGCGGTCGGCGCTGTTCACGTCGACCGGAAAGCGCTCGCGGTTCTTCAGGGCCCAGGCCAGCTTGGGGTCGATGCCCAGATCCAGCATGCCGCCCTCGCCCCCGGCGGCGATCTCCTCCACCGTGAAGCCGTAATAGCGCAGCAGCCAGTCGGCCTGGTACAGCCGGTTCTCGCGCTGCAACGGCGGCGGCTTGACCGGCAGGGCGGAGCTGGCTTCCGGGATCGGGCTGAAGGCGGAATAATAGACCCGGCGCAGCCCATAGCGGCGATAGAGCGTGTCGCTGGTCTCCAGCACCGACAGGTCGGTGGAGGCGTCGGCACCGACGATCATCTGGGTGCTCTGCCCGGCGGGGGAGAAGCGCCGCTTCTCCTCCTTGGCCTCCAGGATGCGCTCGCCGACCTGCCCCATCACCGCCTTGATCGAGGTGCCGTCCTTCTCCGGCGCGAACGCCTTCAAACTGCGGTCGGACGACAGTTCCAGATTGATCGACAGCCGGTCGGCCCACAGCCCGGCCTGCTCGATCAGCCAGGGGCTGGCCTCCGGGATCGTCTTCAGGTGGATGTAGCCGGCGAAGCCATGGTCGCGCCGTAGCGTGCGCGCCACCAGCATCAGCTGCTCCATGGTGTAATCGGGCGAGCGGATGATGCCGGAGGACAGGAACAGCCCCTCGATGCAGTTGCGCTTGTAGAAGCCCAGCGTCAGCCGCACCACCTCCTCCACGCTGAAGCGCGCGCGGCGCACGTTGGAGGAGCGGCGGTTGATGCAGTAGGCGCAGTCGAACAGGCAGTAGTTGGTCAGCAGGATCTTGAGCAGCGAGACGCAGCGCCCGTCCGGTGTATAGGCGTGGCAGATGCCGGCCCCGGTGGTCGATCCGATGCCGTCCGGGCCACCGGTCCGCCGCTTCGCCCCCGACGATGCGCAGGAGGCGTCGTATTTCGCCGCGTCCGCCAGAGTTTCGAGCTTGTCGAGCAGCGCCTCATCCACCGTGGGGACTTCCCTTTCCCGTGCCAATGTTCGCAATATGTTCTTTTGAAAACGAAAGGCAAGCCTCCTTCGGCCGGCCCTCTCAGTTCTCCCGCAGCGCCTCGACCAACTCCCGCAGCACGCCGTCCCAATCGCCCGGCGCGTTCGGGGCGCAAATTGTGCGGGTGCCGTCTTGACAGGAAAGCGGGACGGGGCCACGTGCTCATCACCTGGATCCGGGCCCCTCTGGCGACTTAGACGTGGTCGCGATGTCGGATCTCTTCACCTGCTTTTGCGCCGACGGGCGTGACCGCACTTGGAGGGACCGATGTCCTCTTCCCCGACCGTCTTTCCAAATCCTCGCCCGGGCAGCCCGCCCCCTCCCGCTTCCGACGCCGCCCCGGCGCGTGTCCCCCCTTCCGGCGCGCGGCCGCAGCCTTGCGTCCCTTCGGGATATCGGCCCCGGCAGCGGGTCGCTTTCCGCAACCCTTTCATGAGAACGAGCATCGCCATGGACCAGACCGAACGCCAGATCATCGACGACCTGTTCGCCAAGCTGCATCAGGCCGAGGCGCAATCCGGCCCGCGCGATCCCGAGGCCGAGGCGCTGATCCGCGAGCGGATCGCCCGCCAGCCTGCCGCCGCCTACCTGATGGCCCAGGCCATCGTGATGATGGAGCAGGCGCTCGCCGCCTCCCAGGGCCGCAACGAAGAGCTGGAGCGCCAGCTGCGCGAGCGCCCCGCCGCTGCGGCTCCGGCCCAGTCCGGCGGCGGCGGTCTGTTCGGCAGCCTGTTCGGCGGCGGCAGCCGTCCCGCTCCGCAGCCCGCATATCCGGCGGCTCCCCCGTCCGCTGCCGCTCCGGCTGCCGCCATGCCGGCCGGCTCGCCCTGGGGCCGCCCGCCGGCCGCTGCCAATGCCCCCGCCTATGGCGACCCGCGTGTCGCCGCCTATGCCCAGCAGCCGCGGGCCGGCGGCGGCTTCATGGCCGGCGCCATGCAGACGGCGGCCGGCGTGGCCGGCGGCATGCTGATCGGCAGCGCGCTGTCCAGCATGTTCTCCGGCGGGGAGGCGATGGCCAGCGAGGCCGCCACCGCTGCCACCGACGCGGCCACCGCCGCCACCGACCATGCCGAACAGGCGGTCGAGGGCAGCGGCTGGGGTGATTTCGGCAGCGATTTTGGCGGCGAAGAGGAACTCTGATCCCGACCCCGGGCGGCGCGCCGTTGAACTTAGTGCCGCCTTTCGGGAACAAATTCCTATAAAATGGCGTCGGACCCACCGCTGCGGAGCCGACGCCATGCCCACCCCTCTCCCCTTTCCAGGATTGCCGGCCCCTGGGTGGGAGAGGGGGATTTCCCCGACCGATGGAACGGCAGCGCCCGGCGTGTTTCACAGCGTTCCATCTGCCGCCATCGCCGACCCCATTGCCCGCCCGGCGGATGGAACGCCACCGCCCAGCGTGTTTCACCCTGTTCCATTGGCTCTTGCCGTCAGCCCGGCGGATGGAACGGTAGCGCCCGGCATGTTCCACGCCGTTCCAGCTGCCGGCCGCCCCATCCCGGCCTCAGGCCTTCACGATGCGGTCGGCAAACCCCTCGACGGCGTGCATGGCGTTGCGGGTGTCGACCACCAGCGGGCAATGGGCGGCGAGGCCCTGATAGTCGATGCCGTCATGGTCGGTGACGATCACCGCCGCGTCGAACCCCGAAAGCCGCTCCGCCGTCCAGTCGATGGAGGTCCGGCCGGCAAGCGCCGCATGCTCGCGGGTGACCGGCAGCACGGGGATGAAGGGGTCGTGGTACTCGACCGCCGCCCCGCGTTCCAGCAGCATCTCCATCAGCCGCAGGCCCGGCGATTCCCGGCTGTCGTCGACGTTCTTCTTGTAGGCCATGCCGACCAGCAGGATGCGCGAGCGGCTGAGCCCGATCCCGGACCGGCGGTCGAGCGCCAGGGCGAGGCGGTCGACCACATGGCGCGGCATCATCGTGTTGACCTCTCCCGCCAGCTCGATGAAACGGGTGGAGATCTGGTACTCGCGCGCCTTCCAGGTCAGATAGAAGGGGTCGATCGGGATGCAGTGGCCGCCCAGACCGGGGCCGGGATAGAAGGGCATGAAGCCGAAGGGCTTGGTCTTCGCCGCCTCGATCACCTCCCATATGTCGATGCCCATCGGCTCGAAGACGATCTTCAGCTCGTTCACCAGGGCGATGTTGACCGAGCGGAAGATGTTCTCGGTCAGCTTGGTCGCCTCCGCCGTCCGCGTGCCGGACACCGGCACCACCTGCGGTACCACCTGCTCGTAGAGCGCCACCGCCAGCCGCCGCGCGCCCTCGTCGTCGCCGCCGACCACCTTGGGGATGGTGCTGGTGGTGAAGGTGATGTTGCCGGGATCCTCGCGCTCGGGCGAATAGGCCAGGAAGAAGTCGCGCCCGCTGGCCAGCCCGGTCTCCTCCAGGATCGGCCGCATCACCTCGTCGGTGGTGCCGGGCCAAGTGGTCGATTCCAGCACCACCAGCTGACCCGGCCGCAGCCGGTCGCGGATCAGGCGGGTGGAGGCCTCGACGAAGCTCAGATCCGGCTCGCGCTGCGGCGACAGCGGGGTGGGGACGCAGACGATCACGGCGTCGCAGGCGGCGAATTCATCCGCCGCGGTCGTCGCCCGGAACCGCCCGGTCGCCACCGCCCGGGCGACGCGGTCGCCGGTGATCTGCCGGATGTAGGAACGCCCCTCGTTCAGCGCCGCCGCCTTGGCCGGGTCGATGTCGAAGCCGGTGACCGCGAAGCCCGCCCCGGTCAGCGCCAGGGCCAGCGGCAGCCCGACATAGCCGAGCCCGATCACCGCCACCCGCGCGCTGCGGCCGCGATAGGCGCTTTCCAGGGACTGGATGTCCGGCGCCTGGAGATCGGGTGCGGTGTCCGCTGTGCTCATCATGCCGTTCCGTTCGAAAGGACTGGGCCGCCCGGACAACCATCCCTCGGCGGCTGCCGAATGTGTGACGGGCGGCACGGCTTTGCGCAACCCCCTGTTCCGTATGGGTGCCGGGGATCGGAAACTCTGGCGCCCGGACCGCGAAGGGTGCCAATTTGCCGCGAAACCCCGGATCCCGCCAGCCATGACGCCGCACTCCCCGCCCCTCCTGCCCCAGCAGATCGCTCCGGTGGACGACCGCCAGTCGGCGCTGACCGCCCACCATCTGGGCGCCGATGGGGAAGCCCTCTACAGCTATTTCATGGCCTTGCGCGGGGAGAGCGACCGGGCGCTCGCCGGGCTGCCGCCGGCGGGCGGCAAGCCCTACCCCTATGGCCGCTGCGAGGAGATCACCCGCGACCTCTTCGCCCGCCTGTCGCAGCGTCTGGCCCGGCCGGCCGGTCCGGTGGAGCGCGCGCTGCGCGCCTTCGTCGAGGAGGGCGGGGTGCTGCAAAGCGTCTGGGGAGTCCTGCGCGAGCAGTATTTCCAGAACGCGCTCCAGATCGGCGCGCTCTATGTCGACGTGTCGAACGACACGGTGGTGGTGACCAAGCCGAAGGTGGAAATCCTGCCCATCGCGGAGTCGGGTCTGGTGCCGGTGCGCGACCTCGGCCATTTCCGGCAGACGGCGGAGCGTTACTGGGGGGCGACGCTCTACGCCAACCATCTGGCGCCGACGCTGGCCCCGCTGCTGCCGCTGCTGTCGGTCAGTCCCGGCCGGCTGGCGCCCGGCCTGCAATCGGCCTGCGACTACATGATCGCGCTGATGTGCCGCGACCGCTTCCGGGATGCCGAACGCTGGCTGGAGACCGGCCCCGCCCCGCCTGCGGAACTCGCCGCCGCCTGCCTCGCCACCATCCCCGCCGACCTGCGCCCGCTGACCGGCCAGCCCCGGTTGGAAGCGGCCGCCGCCTGCCGCCGCGCCCGGGAGGCCGCCTGCTGGGCCGATCCCGACTGGCGCACCGCCCGCGTGCTCGACTATCTGCGGCTCATGCGCGGGGTGGGGAGTTAAGCCCCTTTCCAGCCATCAAGCCCTTCTCACGGCCGGTCCGTGCCGAAGGTGTCGCAGGCCTCCAGCCGGCCGCTTTCCAGGCCGGTGCGGAACCAGCGGACGCGCTGGGCGGAGCTGCCGTGGGTGAAACTGTCGGGGCTGACGGTGCCGCGCGCCTGACGTTGCAGGCGGTCGTCGCCGATGGCACTGGCGGCGGTCAGCGCCTCCTCGACGTCGCCGGGCTCCAGCATCCGGCGGTCGCGGTTGGCGTGGTTGCCCCAGATGCCGGCGAAGCAGTCGGCCTGCAGCTCCAGCCGCACCGACAGGGCGTTGGCCTCGGCCTGGCCGCGCGCCCGCTGCTGGGCCGCCTGCACCTTGTCGGAGATGCCCAGCAGGTTCTGCACATGGTGGCCGACCTCATGGGCGATGACATAGGCCTGGGCGAAGTCGCCGGGCGCCCGGAAGCGGTCGCGCAGCTCGCGGTAGAAGCCGAGATCGATGTAGAGCTTGCGGTCCATCGGGCAGTAGAAGGGGCCCATCGCCGCCTGCGCCCGGCCGCAGCCCGACGACACCGTGCCGGTGAACAGCACCAGCGTCGGGTCCTGGTACTGGCGCCCCATCTGCTGGAACAGGCCCTGCCAGGTGTCCTCGGTGTCGGCCAGCACGACGGAGACGAAGCGCTTCAACTCGTCGTCGGCCTGACTGCGCGGGGCGGCCTCGCCGATCCGGGTGCGGCCCGTACTCTGGTCCGCCTGCTCGCCACCGCCCAGCAGCACCGTGGGATCGACTCCCAGCACCATCGACACCACCAGCAGAACGATGGCTCCGCCGATGCCCAGCCCGCCCCGGCCGATGCGGATGCCGCCACCCCTGCCGCCGAAGCCGCCCCCGAATCCTCCGCCCCCGAAGCCACCCTGCCCGCGGCGGTCCTCGACATTCTCGCTTTCCCGTCCCCCCTGCCACCGCATCGCCACCCTCCATCGTCACGGGTCGGCCCGATGGGCCGGTGGAGACGAAACCATCAGGGGCTTCCCACGTTCCCTGCGGAGCCCGCGGCAAGGCGGAGAACCGGTGCGGAACGGCTTGAAAATCCCAGCCGGCTCCCCATCTGGGAAAAGGCCGAAAACCGTCCGGGCGAAACCGCTCGGGCAGTGCCGTCCCCCCACCTTTCCGCCCCGGCGGGAGGGAGCCTTCACCGGGGACGCCGGCCTTTTGGAACATGCCCACACCCGGGGCCGTTTCCCTTTGTCGGGGCCTCGTGCGGCGGTGTTGCGCCGCGCCGGTTCCCGTTCACGACGCCACACACAAGCAAGAGCCGGCCGGCACCGAGTCCTTCGGTCCGCCCATCCGGCCTGGAGGATTTTCATGACGACCCCGATCGTTTCCGCCCTTTCGCAGACCGCCGGCCATTTTGCCGCCCAGTCCACGCTTGCGCCGGCCCAGCTGGCCTCCACCCGCTCCTCTGCCGGCCAATTCGCCGCAGTTGAGGGCAAAAAGCCCGATTTTCGTGCCGATCCGCAGCCGTCCGGCTTGACCCGGGGCGAACTGCGGCAGATTGTGCTCGACATCCTGGGCTGAGCCTCTTGTCCCGGGCTCGCCTCTTTCTACCCATCCACGACCACAGGAGATCACCATAGCCAAGCTCTACGACGCGGACCCCGTCCGCGAAGGCCCGCGCCTCAACCGTGAAATCACCGCCCGTATGGTCCGCCTCGTCGGCGCCGACGGCGAGATGGTCGGCGTGGTGCCGCTCCGCCAAGCGCTGGAAGCCGCCGCGGATGCCGACCTCGACCTCGTCGAAGTGGCGCCCCAGGCGGATCCGCCTGTCTGCAAGATCCTTGATTACGGCAAGTTCCGCTTCGAGGAGCAGAAGAAGGCCAACGAGGCGCGGAAGAAGCAGAAGATCATCGAGCTGAAGGAAATCAAGCTTCGGCCGAATATCGACGATCACGACTATGACGTGAAGATGCGTTCCGCCGTCCGCTTCATCGAGGAAGGCGACAAGGTCAAGATGACCATGCGCTTCCGCGGCCGCGAGATGGCGCACCAGGATCTCGGTCTGAACGTGCTCGTCCGCGTGCGCGACCAGCTCCAGGACATCGCCAAGGTCGAGCAGATGCCCCGGGTCGAAGGCCGCATGATGGTCATGGTGCTGGCCCCGCGCTGAGCCCTGTCCAAAAGGGAACCTGCGGGGCGGTTCGCCGCCCCGCCCCTTTCCCCTGATGACTGCAAATCCCGCCCCAAATTGCGCCAGCCAACTCCCGGCAAATTCCGCGTAATGCGACGGAATAATACCTGGATATTCGTATTGGGTTATTGACCCTGACGGTATCGGGCACGGATCATTGGGAAGTTTGCTTCCCCTCGTGTTCCGGAAAGTCGTTGTTATGAAGGACGAACGTGTCGCGCCCGCCTGGGAACCCGTCTCCGGCGAACGGCAGTTCCGCCTGCTGGTCCAGAGCGTGGTCGACTATGCGATCTTCATGCTCGACCCCACCGGCGTCGTCCGCAGCTGGAATGCGGGGGCTGCCCGGATGAAGGGCTATGCCGCCGAGGAGATCATCGGCCGGCATTTCTCCAGCTTCTACACGGAGGAGGACCGCGCCGCCGGTATGCCGCAGCGGGCACTCGCCACCGCCCTGTCGGCGGGCAAGTTCGAGGCGGAGGGCTGGCGCCTGCGCAAGGACGGCACCCGCTTCTGGGCCAGCGTCGTCATCGATCCCATCCGTGACGAGACCGGGACCCTGCGCGGCTTCGCCAAGGTCACCCGCGACATCACCGAACGCCGCAAGGCCCAGCAGGCGCTGGACGAGGCGCGCGAGGTCCTGGCCCAGGCGCAGAAGATGGAAGCGGTCGGCCAGCTGACCGGCGGTGTCGCCCACGACTTCAACAACCTGCTCCAGGCCATCAGCAGCAGCCTGGAACTGATCGATCAGCGGCTGTCGGCCGGGCGCAGCGACATCGCCCCCTTCACCGCCACCGCCCGCGCCGCGGTGGACCGCGCCGCCACCCTGACCCGGCGCCTGCTGGCCTTCGCCCGGCGCCAGCCGCTGAAGCCGGAGCGCGTCGACCTGAACGCGCTGGTGGCCGGGCTGTGGGACCTGCTGGGCCGCTCGGTGGGCGAGCAGATCCGGCTGGAGCAGCGGCTGGCGGAGCCGCTGTGGCCGGTCCATGCCGACGTGAACCAGATCGAAAGCGCCCTGCTGAACCTGGTGATCAACGCCCGCGACGCCATGCCCGATGGCGGGTGCGTGACGGTGGAGACCGCCAATGCCGCCCTGGGACCGGCCGACCTCGTCAGCGAGCCGGGGGTGGAGCCCGGCGACTATGCGGTGCTGAGCGTGCGCGACAGCGGGACCGGCATGCCGCCCGACGTGCTGGCCCGCGTCTTCGAGCCCTTCTTCACCACCAAACCGATCGGCCAGGGCACCGGTCTGGGGCTGAGCCAGCTCTACGGCTTCGCCCGCCAGTCCGGCGGCTTCGTCCGCATCGACAGCGCCATCGGCCAGGGCACCGCGGTGCATCTCCACCTGCCGCGCGATCATGCCGTCACTGCCGCCGCTTCCGCCGAACAGGCCGCCGCTGTCTTCGACCCGTCCACCGGGCAGGCCGGGCGCGGCACCGTGCTGGTGGTGGAGGACGAGGAACTGGTCCGCATGCTGCTGGTCGAGGTGCTGGAGGGCGACGGCTACACCACGCTGGAGGCGGCCGACGGCACCACGGCACTCGCCCGGCTGGAAGAGGCCGGGGAGAAGGCTGAATCGGAGGAAAGGCCGCCGGTCGACCTGCTGGTGACCGACGTCGGCTTGCCCGGCCTGAACGGCCGGCAACTGGCGGAGGCGGCGCAGGCGCGGTATCCCGACCTGAAGGTGCTGTTCCTGACCGGCTATGCCTTCCAGGCCCTGGACGGCCGGCCCGGCGACGGCGAGGATGGGCTTGGCCGCAACATGCGCATGCTGGCCAAGCCGGTGGCGGTCGATGCCTTCCGCGCCATGGTGCGGAAGCTCCTGTCCGAGGGCCTGTCTGACGGCTTGTCCGGCGGATGACGCCCGCCGCTCCCTGTCCCCTCCTGCCCTGCCTCCCCCAACCTCCAGGGAGACCTGAGACGATGCACCCGCTCGCCCGCGTCTCGACGCTGCTGTTCTCCCTGACCGCTCTCATGGCTTTGGCCGCGGTCCTGCTGGCGCCCCTGCCGGCTTCGGCCAAAGGCTCTGCCAAGAAGGCTTCGGCACCGGTCGCCGCGGAGATCCTGATGGATGCCGGCAGCGGCAGGGTCTTGCAGGCGCGCAATGCCGACACCCTGACCTATCCGGCGTCGCTGACCAAGATGATGACGCTGATGCTGACCTTCGAGGCGCTGGACCGCGGCACGCTGCGGCTGGACCAGAGCCTCGTGGTGTCGCAGCATGCCGCATCGATGCCGCCGTCGCGGCTGTGGCTGGCGCCCGGCAGCACCATCACGGTGGAGCAGGCGATCCTGGCGCTGGTCACCCGCTCGGCCAACGACGTGGCGGTGGTGCTGGGCGAGGCGCTGGGCGGCAGCGAGACCGCCTTCGCCGCGAAGATGACCGCCCGCGCCCGGGCGATCGGCATGCGCCGCACGGTCTTCCGCAACGCATCCGGCCTGCCCGACCGGCTGCAGCGGACGACGGCGCGCGACATGGCGATCCTGTCCCGCGCGCTGATCCGCAGCCACGCCCGGCATTATGCCTATTTCAATCGCCGCAGCTTCGACTGGCAGGGCGACATGGTCTATGGCCACAACCGCCTGATGGCACGCTATCCCGGCATGGACGGCATCAAGACCGGCTACATCGCCGCCTCCGGCTTCAACCTCGCCGCTTCGGCCGTGCGGGACGGCCGCCGCCTGATCGCCGTGGTGATGGGCGGACACAGCGCCAACTCCCGCGACGACCGCGTCGCCGACCTGCTGGATGCCGGCTTCAAGCGCCCGACCAGTCCGGCCAAACCCGCACCTGTGCAACCGGATCTGCTGATCACCAAGAACAGTGCCTCGATCACCGAACGCAACACGGCGGTGAGCGTGGGCGTCCCTGCGGCGAAATCCACTGGCGGCCCCTGGGCCATCCAGGTCGGCGCCTTCGCCAGCCATGCCGCAGCACAGCGCAGCGCCCACGCCACCGCCAAGCGCCTGGGGGCCCTCGCTGCCGGTGCCAGTCCTGCGGTCGTCCGTTCCGGCGGTCTCTACAAGGCCCGCCTGACCGGTTTTGCCGCTGCCAAGGCCGACGCCGCCTGCACTGTCCTGAAGACGGCCGGAAAGGGTTGCTTCGCGCTTCAGGACCGGTGACGCGCCGTGGGAACCGCCTTGGGATTTCGCTTTGGATCGGGGCCTTGTTCTCGGTTATGTAGATGGCGATGGCCACCCTCTCCGAAGCGACTCTTCTGGCGTTTGATCTGCACGCCGCAGGACGGTTTTCCGAGGCGGAAACCCTCTATGGCCGTGTGCTGGAGGCCGAACCCGGATATCCGGACGCGCTTCATCTGTCCGGCATTCTGCTGGGCCAGACCGGACGCCTGGAGGAAGGGCTGGTCCGGATCGCCGAAGCCATGGCCCGGCGGCCGGACTCCGCGGAATATCCGCTCAACTACGGCAATCTCCTCCGCGCCGCCGGGCGGACCGCGGAGGCGATGGAGGCCTACCGGCGGGCGCATGCCCTTGGGGCGCCGCAGGCTGCCGAGGGGCTGGCCGACCTGCTTCTGGATCACGGCACCCGTTGCCTGGACGGCCGGGATCCAGCCGCCGCCGAGGCGGCCTTCGCGGAGGCGTCGCGTTTGCGTCCCGGCGACCTCCGCATCCGCACCGGGCTGGCCGATGCCCGTTTCGACCGGCAGTCCTGGGAGGCCGCCGTGGCGGCTTACCGCGCCGTCCTGACGCTGTCCCCATCCTCACGCCTCGTCTGGTACAATTCCGGGGTCGCGGCCTGCAACGCCGGGCGGATGGCGGAGGCGGCAACCGCCTTCCGGTGCGCCAGCACCCTCGATCCCGATCATCTGGACACGCAGGAATACCTCGTCGCAACGCTTTTCCATTGCGACCGGCGGGCGGAGGCGGCAAGCGAAGCCGGTGCGATCCTGACGCGGAAGGCGAAGGCGGCGCAGCAGGGGCGGCAGGATGGCGGAACGGTGCCTGTTCCCGCATCCATGCTCACATCCCTGCCGGCATCTTCGCAAGAGTCTGGGCTGGACGGCCGGACGCGGCGGATCATCAGCTTCAGCCTGTGGGGGACCGCATCCCTGTACATGCAGGGGGCGCTGGAGAATGTCCGCCTTGCGGCGGAGTTCTATCCGGGCTGGACCTGCCGCATTTATCACGACGAGTCCGTGCCGGCATCCGCTCTCGGCGAACTGGCCGGGGCGGGGGCGGAACTGGTTGCCATGGAGCCCGGCAGCGGGCCGGTACATGGCCTGTTCTGGCGCTTCCTCGTTTCCGACGATCCGACCGTCAGCCATTTCCTGTGCCGCGACGCCGATTCCCGCCTGAACAGCCGCGAGCGGGCCGCGGTGGATGCCTGGCTGGCCTCCGGCCTCCCCTTCCACGTCATGCGCGACCATATCATGCACACCGACCTGATGCTGGCCGGCATGTGGGGTGGGCGGGCCGGCATCCTCCCGCCGATGGCCCCCCTGGTGGGGGCCGCCGCCCGTGCCGATGGCGGGCGTTTGCAGGACCAGCGCTTCCTCGGGCGCGTCGTCTGGCCGCTGATCGAGGGCCGCTGCCTCGTTCATGACAGCGCCCATGACGGCCACGGGCTGCCGTTCCCCGACGTGCCGATCGACGCGCGGTTCCGCTTCACCCATGTCGGGGCCTGCGTGAAGGACGCCTGACGGCCAAATCCAGGTGGGGCGTTGCAGCGCCGCCATGATGCCAGCCTCGTCTGCCGGGCAACCGGTTCCAGGTCATAGGGTGGCACTTGTCCCACCCGGCGCTTCGCCCCGGCCGTGGCCTCAATGACTGTCGTGCAGGCAGTGGGTGTGGTCGGCCAGCACCTCGATCACATGGCAGCTGCGCACCTGATCCTGGGCGCAGCCCTCCACCATCCGCCGCACCTCGTCGCGCAGGGCCTCCAGCCGGGCGATCCTGGACTCGATCTCGGCCAGATGGGTGCGGGCCAGCAGGTCGGCCTCCCGGCAAGGCCGGCCCGGATCGTCGGCCATCGCCAGCAGCTGGCGGATCGCCTCCACCTCGAAACCCAGCTCGCGGGCATGACGGATGAAGCGCAGGCGGCGGACCGACCCGTTGTCATAGGTGCGTCGATTGCTGCCGGTGCGCGGCGCCTCCGGCAGCAGGCCGATGCTCTCGTAATAGCGGATGGTCGGGATCTTCACGCCGGTTTGCTTGGCGAGCGACCCGATGGTCAGGGGTGTCGGCAGGCTGGACATGGTGGGCATTTCCTTCTTGATCCTCCAGTCGCTGGAGGATCTAGGCTCCGGGGGAGCTGCCGGCAACCGGCCATGATCGAGGAGCCTCTTCCATGCACGGACCGATTTCCGAACCCCCGTCCGGGACGCAGGTCGGCACCGCCCTGCGCACCAGCCGCTACCGGGTTTCCGGCATGGATTGCGGCTCCTGCGCAGCCAAGATCGAGACGGCGCTGCGCCGGGTGCCGGGAATCCGCGAGGTGCGGGTGTCGGTGTCCGCGGGAACGGTGTCCGTTTCGCACGAGGACAGGCTGGGTGCCGACGCGGTGGTCCGTCCGCTGTCGGCCCTCGGTTACGGCGCCACCCCTGCCGATGCGGTGGCGGAGGCCGGAGCGTCAACCTGCGGCGGGGACTGCTGCGGGGCCGAGGCTCATGCGCACCCTCACGCTCACTCCAATGGCCATTCCCATAACCATTCCCACAGCCACGACGATGCATCCGAAGCGCCCTGGTGGCGGGGGCGCAAGGCTCTGCTGACCGTGACGGCCGGTGTGGCCCTGGCCGCCGCGACGGCGCTGGGCCTGCTGGTACCGGCGGCGGAGCCCTGGGCCTTCCCGCTGGCGCTGATGGTCGGGCTGCTCCCGGTGGCGCGCCGTGCCCTGGCGGCGGCGCGGGCCGGAACCCCCTTCTCCATCGAGATGCTGATGACGGTCGCCGCCGTCGGCGCGCTCCTGATCGGGGCGGTGGAGGAGGCGGCGACGGTCCTGGTCCTCTTCCTGATCGGCGAACTGCTGGAGGGGGTGGCAGCCGGCCGGGCGCGGGCCGGCATCCGCGGCCTGACCGCGCTGGTCCCCGACACGGCGTTGCTGGAGCGGGACGGTGCCGTTCCACACCTCGTTCCCGCTGCCGGGCTGGCCGTCGGCTCCGTCATCCTGGTGCGGCCGGGTGACCGGGTGGCGGCCGACGGTGTCGTGCTGTCCGGCCGCAGCAGTGTCGACGAATCTCCCGTCACTGGCGAGAGCGTACCGAAGCTTAAACGCGAGGGCGATGCGGTCTTCGCCGGCACCATCAACGCCGATGGCGCCCTGCGTGTCCGCGTCACCGCGGCGGCGCGCAACAACACCATCGCCCGCATCGTCCGGCTGGTGGAGGAGGCGCAGGCGAGCAAGGCCTCGACCGAGCGGCTGATCGACCGCTTCGCCCGCTTCTACACGCCGGGCATCGTCGGCGTGGCCATCCTGGTCGCCGTGCTGCCGCCGCTGGCCTTCGGGGGCGATTGGACGGGGTGGATCTACCGCGCCCTGGCGGTGCTGCTGATCGGCTGCCCCTGCGCGCTGGTGATCTCCACCCCGGCGGCCATCGCCGCCGGCCTGTCGAACGGCGCCCGGCGCGGGCTGCTGCTGAAGGGTGGTGGCGTGCTGGAGGCGTTGGGCCGCATCACCACCGTCGCCTTCGACAAGACCGGCACCTTGACGGAAGGCAAGCCCCGCGTCACCGATCTGGTTCCCTTTGGTGCGGGCGAGGTGGAGTTGCTGGCCGACGCCGCGGCGCTTGAGGCCGGGTCGAGCCATCCGCTGGCCCGCGCCATTCTGGCCGCGGCGGCGGAGTGCGGCATTGCTCCGTCGGCGGCTGACGAGGTGACGGCGCTCCCCGGTGCCGGCTTGAACGGCAGGGTGGAAGGGCGGCCGGTGGCACTGCTGTCGCCTCAAGCCGCCGGACCCGCCCTGACCGTGGCACAGGCGGAGCAGGCTGCGGCCTTTGCGGAGGCGGGCAAGACGGTCTCGGTTCTGCTGGTGGACGGCATCCCTGCCGGGTTGATCGCCATGCGTGACGAGCTGCGTTCCGACGCCCGCAGCGGGATCGCCGCGCTGGAGCGTGCCGGAATCCGCTCGCTGATGATGACCGGCGACAATGCCCGGACCGCCGGGGCGGTCGCCGGAATGCTGGGCATGGCAGCGCATGCCGAACTGCTGCCGGACGACAAGCTGCGCATCGTCCGCGATCTTCAGGCCCAAGGGCAGCGGGTGGCGAAGGTCGGCGACGGCATCAACGACGCCCCGGCGCTCGCCGCCGCCGATGTCGGCATCGCGATGGGCGGCGGCACCGATGTGGCGCTGGAGACGGCCGACGCCGCCATCCTGCACGGCCGGGTCGGCGACGTGGCGGCGATGGTGGCGTTGTCACGACGTACCATGGCCAACATACGGCAAAACATCGCATTGGCTTTGGGCTTGAAGGCGATCTTTCTGCTCACCACCGTGCTTGGTGTCACCGGGCTGTGGCCCGCGATCCTGGCGGATACCGGCGCCACCGTGCTGGTCACTGCCAACGCCCTGCGCCTCCTGTCTGTCCGACTGTGATCGGCGCCCGTGGGCGTCCAGGACAAAGCACTGATTTCGTTAGGAGAAACTCTATGAGCATGACGCGGCGGACGATGATGCGAGGGGCGGGCCAGGGAGCGCTGATGGCCGTTCTGGCGCTCGGCCTCGGGTCCGTGGGACTGTCGGGCATGGTCCGTGCCGCCGTTCTCGCCGGCGGCACGGCGGTCGAGGTCTGGAAGGCCGCGAGCTGCGAATGCTGCGAAGGCTGGGTGCGGCACATGCGCGCGGCCGGCTTCGACGTGACCGTCCATGTCGTCGACGACGTGACGCCGATGAAGCGGATGGCCGGCGTGCCGGACGACCTCGCCTCCTGCCACACGGCGCGGGTCGGCGGCTATGTGCTGGAGGGCCATGTGCCGGCCGACGACGTGAAGCGGTTGCTGGCCGAACAGCCGCCAGCCCGTGGGCTGGCGGTCCCCGGCATGCCGCAGGACGCCCCCGGCATGGACATGGCCAGCGGCCAGCCCTATCAGGTCATGCTGTTCGGCGCCGGCGGCGGCCCGCAGATCTTCGCCCGGCACTGATTTCCTTCGCGAAACCGGGATGGCGACCACAAGCGCCATCCCGGCTGGAAAGCCCGATTGGGGGGACTTGTCTTTGACTCTATCCCCTCCAGGGGGATAGGATCAGGGCATGAGCACGCACCATTCCCATCCCGACATTGTCAAGCGTCTGAAGCGCGCCGACGGTCATCTGCGCGGCATCATCGAGATGATCGAGGCCGAACGCCCCTGCCTGGACATCGCGCAGCAGCTCCACGCGGTGGAGAGCGCCGTGCGCGAGGCCAAGAAGCTGCTGATCCACGATCATCTCGACCATTGCCTGGACGCCGCGGTCGATGCCGGGCCGGAGGAGTCCCGCCGCTCCGTCGCCGAGTTCAAGGCGATCACCAAATACCTGTGAGGGGACGAAGATGCCGGATTTCGCCGCCCTGTTGCAGCAGGGAGCCGGGCAGGCCTGGCTGTTCGTTCCCAGCGCCATCCTGCTGGGTGCCCTGCACGGGCTGGAGCCCGGCCATTCGAAGACCATGATGGCCGCCTTCATCGTCGCCATCCGCGGCACGGTGTTGCAGGCGGTCCTGCTGGGGCTGGCCGCGACGGTGTCGCACACGCTGGTGGTGTGGGTGGTGGCGCTTGCCGGCCTGAGGCTGGGCCAGGGCTGGGACGCCGCAACGACCGAGCCCTATTTCCAGGTCGCTTCGGCGGTGCTGATCGTCGGCGTGGCGCTATGGATGATGGCGCGGACCTGGCGGGAGCAGCATCCCCATCACGACCACCACCATCATCATGACCACGGCGGCCATGGCCACAGCCATGACCATGATCTTCACCACGGCCATCATCACCATGACGACGAGCCGGAGGATGCGCACGCGCAGGCGCATGCCGAGGAGATCCGGCGCCGCTTCGACGGCCGTCCGGTCACCACCGGCCAGATCGTCCTGTTCGGCCTGACCGGTGGCCTGATTCCCTGCCCCGCCGCCATCACTGTCCTGCTGCTGTGCCTGCAATTGAAGGAGATCGCCCTGGGCGGCGTGCTGGTGTTGTGCTTCAGCATCGGGCTGGCGCTGACCCTGATGTCGGCCGGCGTGGTCGCGGCGCTGGGCGTGCGCCATGCCGAACGCCGCTGGTCCGGCGCCTTCGGCCGCATCGCCCGGCGGGCCCCCTATGTCTCCGGCGTCCTGATCCTGGCGGTCGGGCTTTATGTCGGGCTTCATGGGCTGTCTGGGCTGGGCTACCACCTTGCCGCCTCGCCCTCCCCGTCCTCTGCCGGCTTCTTCCAGCAGATCGGCTGATCCGGCCCCCGGACGATGTTGCAAACCGCAAAGACATGGGCGCGCGCAATCAAGCGCGACGTGCTGGCCGTCTATCTGGCGGCACGCGACCCGCGCACCCCCTGGCCTGTCCGCCTGTTGGCGATGGCGGTCGCCGCCTATGCGCTGAGCCCGATCGACCTGATCCCAGACTTCATCCCGGTGCTGGACTATCTGGACGACCTGCCGATCGTGCCGCTTGGCATCCTGCTGGTCGTCCGCCTGATCCCGCCGGAGCTTCTGGCCGAACACCGGGCCGCGGCGGCACGGCGGTCCACCCGGTTGGTCAGTGTCGCCGCCGCCGCGCTGATGATCGCGCTCTAGCCGTCACGCCGCCCGTGCCAGGATGCCGGCGACGACGGCGTCGAGGTCGCCGCCGCGGTAGAGCGTTCCCTCGATGCCTGCCCGCTGTGCCGCCTGTACATCGGTATCGCGGTCGCCGATCAGGAAGCTGCCCTTCGGCTCCACCGGCCATTCGGCCATTGCCTGCAGCAGCATTCCCGGCTCCGGCTTGCGGCAGGCGCAGTCGGTCCGGTAGGGCAGCTCGCCATGCTCGGGATGGTGCGGGCAGTAATAGAAGGCGTCGACATGGGCGCCGGCGGCGTTCAACTCCTGCTGCATCCAGCGATGCAAGGTGCGCACATGCTCCTCGCCGTAGAGGCCGCGGGCGATACCTGCCTGGTTCGTGACGACGAAGACCAGGAGGCCGGCGTCGTTCAGCCGCTTCACCGCCTCCTTCGCCCCCGGCATCCAGGTGATCTGGTCCGGGCGGTGGGCGAAGCCGATGTCCTCGTTCAGCACGCCGTCGCGGTCGAAGAAGGCGGCCCTGCGGCGGCTGGCATTCCGGGGGGAGGGCGTGTCGTCGGGCATGGTGGCGGCAGTCTTTCTTACGGTGGGGCTCTTGCGGTTCCGTTATGTTGAAAAGCCGTCCCGGCGGCGCTCTTGTCAACCCGGCTGCCGCTCTCCCAAGTGAAGCCATTTGAAAGAGAAATTACATATTTTCATGAAAACATATGATTAGACTGTATCGCCGCCTCACCGCCGTTCGATGCGGCGGACGCAGCCGAGCAGCAATTCCTCCAGGTTCAGCGGCGGCATGGCGATGTGGATGGCTTCGAAGCCGCGGGTCCGCGCCCGGACCATCAGGTCGTGGTTGGCCGCGGCGATGGACAGCAGGAGAGGGCGCACGGCACTGCGCATCGCCGCCAGCCGGTCGAAGACCGATGGCTCCGGTCCGCAAGGTCCCCGCCGCTCCGTCCCCGTCTCTCCGATCACGATCAGGTCGGGAACGATGGGGTCGGACGGGGTGGATGGAGATGCTGCCATCAGGGCCAGCCCGTCTTCCATCGTATCGCCCGCCACGACCTGCCAGCCCAGCGTTTCCAGGTAAAGCCGCAGCCCATCGCGCAGCAATGAGCTGCGGTCGGCGATCAGTGCCCAACGCACCCGGCTTTCGGCCACCCACCGTTCCGGCGACGGGCCGGCGTGATCCCTCCGGCTGTCATCGGTCATGGAAGAGGCGATCGGGGTGGTCAGTGGGATGATCGCTCGGGCAGTCATGGGCGCAGTCATTGGGGGCTTGCTCCGGTTCGAGGGCTCCTGTTTGCGGCAGGGACTCAGGTCCGGTGACTTTTGAGGAAAATCCCGATGGTCGCATCCTTCACATGACGGACGGGACGCTCCAACGTTGGTCATATGCGGCTGGTGGCGCTTGAGGACGGGACGTTGCCTACGGAAAATTGATCGGCAGCGGAGGACTTCCCCATGGTGGACGCTGCGGACTCGCTGATCGAGGACATCTACGACGCCGTGACCTTCCCGGAGCGCTGGGGAGGCGTCCTTGAGCGGCTCTGCGCCTTGACCGATGCGACGCACGGTTTCCTGTTCACCACGGCCCCCCAGCACGACAGCCGGACTGCGGCGCTATGGGCCCGCCACAACATCACGGACAGTCAACTCGCCGACTACACCGCGCATTTCCGCCATCGCGACGTCTGGGCGAACGCGGCGGCGGCGCGCGGCCTGCTGAGCCGCTGCGACGTCCGCCGCGGCGAGGAGCTGGTGCCGGACGCGGTGCTGCGGCGCTCCGCCTTCTTCAACGAGCTGCTGCGGGATCACGGCATGGGGCGGCTGTGCGCGCTCGCCCTGTCCGACGGCGGCGAGCTGGCGCCGGTGCAGCCGGTGCTGAGCCTCTATCGGCCGGCCGACGCCACTCCCTTCCCCGACGAGACGGTGCGGCTTCTTCGGGGCTGTGCCCCGCATCTCCAGCGGGCGATGCGGCTGCGCGTCCGGTTGCTGGCACGCCAGGATGGTGGGGAGGAGGATCGCTGGAACGGTCGCGCGATCGACCGGCTGCCGATGGGGGTCGCCCTGCTCGACGCCGCCGGACGGATCGCCACCCTGAATCGGGCCGGGCAGGCGATGATCGACGCGCGCGATGGCCTGCGGCTTTCGCAGGGGCGATTGCAGGCCGAACAGGGGGGTGAGGCGCGCCGGCTCGCCCATATGCTGGAGGCGGCGGTGTCGGCTGGCGGAAGGGGGGCTTCGGCGCACCGGGCGGAGGCGGGCGACCTCCGGGTGTCGCGCCCGTCCGGCCGGGCGCCCTATCTGCTGACCGTTCTGCCGCTGTCGCCCGAGGCAGCGGGACCGTTCGGCGATGCGGGCGGCTGTGGTGGTGGCACGCGCATCCGGGCTGCGGTCTACATCGTCGACCCGGCTGCGGTGACGCCGGGGCTTGAAAGGCGGCTGGGCGCCCTGTTCGGCCTGACGGTTGTGGAGGCCGGCCTTGTCGCCGATCTGCTGGCCGACCTGACCCCGGCCGAGATCGGCGAGCGCCGCGGCGTGGCGATCAGCACGGTGCGCAGCCAGCTGCGCAGCATCTTCGCCAAAACCGGAACCACCCGCCAGAGCGAGCTGATGAATCTGGTGAACCGCTGCCTGATGCTGCCGGAGGGGGCGTGAGGGTCAGCCCAACGATGTTCAGGGAAGCGCCGACACCACCAGGAGGCCGAGATAGATGCCGATGAACAGGCCGAGCACGATGCCGTAATCGGCCTCCGTCATCGGGCTGGAGTCAGGGTCGAACTGCCGCATGGATACGCCTTCTGCGCCGTTTGTCCTGCCTGAATAACAGTGGACGGCGATGGGGCGTTGCGACATCGGCAGGCCATCGGGGAACACCATCCGGGACCGGCCCTTTGCGAACCGGTCCCGTCGATCACAAGGGAGCCGTACCCGTTTCAGGTGGAGCTTTCCGCCTGCCCGGTGATGGCGGGCTTCGCCGGCACCTCCTCGGCAAGCACGCGGTAGGCCAGCCCGCCCGCCAGTCCGCCGGCCAGCGGGGCGATCCAGAACAGCCAGAGCTGCTGTAGCGCCCACCCGCCGACCACCAGCGCCGGACCGGTGCTGCGGGCCGGGTTCACCGACGTGTTGGTGACCGGGATGCTGATCAGGTGGATCAGGACGAGTGCCATGCCGATGGCCAGCGGCGCGAAGCCGGCCGGCGCCCGCCGGTCGGTGGAGCCCAGGATCACCAGCACGAAGAAGAAGGTCAGGACCAGTTCGATCGCCAGGGCCGAGGTGATGCCGTACTGGCCGGGCGAATGCGCCTCGTACCCGTTTGCGGCGAGGCCGTTGACGGCCAGGCTGTAGTCGGCTTTCCCGGTGGCGATGACATACAGCACCAGGGCCGCTGCGAAGGCCCCGACCAGCTGGGCCAGCACATAGGGCAGGATATCCTTGGCCGGGAACCGCCCGCCGGCCCACAACCCGACCGTGACCGCCGGGTTCAGGTGGCAGCCGGAGATGTGGCCGATGGAATAGGCCATGGTCAGGACGGTGAGGCCGAAGGCGAGCGACACGCCGAGCAATCCGATCCCGACCTGCGGAAAGGCGGCGGCGAGCACGGCACTGCCGCAGCCGCCGAAGACTAGCCAGAACGTCCCGAGAAACTCGGCGGAGCTGCGCCTTATCATGCTCATGCCAACCTCCCACTGCTGTCAGGGTTGCCGAAGGCCGGCGGACGCCGGTGCGCAGACGAGCATAAATCCACCCCGACGGGAGGGAGTTCGCGCGTTCGGAGAGTGGCATGGGCCAGAAGAACAGGGTGGCGGAAGTCCCCGATCGGCTGCGCCCCGGCTTTCATGCAGGCCATGAATGCCACCTCGCGGAGAATGGCATGCACTGTAAGCGCCGGGAGGCCGAGGCCCTGCTGTTCCGCCGCAACCTCTTCCTGACCAGGATCGCCGCGGCCATCCTCTCCCGCACATTGTCGCGCGTCCTCCGAATCGGTCAGGGTCTCTAGAGTCTGTCTGGTGCTTATTGAAGCACCAGACAGACTCTAAGCTTTTGGTTTTCCGTGTGATTCACGCTTCAAGCGATTCCGCCTGAAACGATCATGCTCTAGGATTCTCACTCATGAGCCGTCGTTTCGTCGACGGAAGAGCTTCTCGGTGACGTTGTTGCGCCAACGGTCGCGTGAGCGCAGGTAGCGCCGGGCCACTTCGGTGGACTTGTGGCGGGTCTGGCGCATGATGTCGTGCAGTTGAGCCTCCTCCTCGGCGGCTGCGGTGGCAAGGCCGGCGCGCAGGCTGTGACCGGAGAAACGCGCCGGTTCGGGCAGGCCGGCCTTGGCCACGCTGTCCTTCACCAGCCGCGCTACCGCCTTGTCGGATAGCGGCTTGCCGGTGACGCGGCCGTTCTTCAGCACGCCGCAGAACAGCGGCTCTTCGGGGCGCAGCACGCCGCGCACCGCCAGCCAAGCCTCGAGAGCGCGGAGCGTGCAGATGGCCGGATCGGTAGAGGCCCAGATCGCAACGGCGTCACCACGGCCGTGCGGGTCGGTCTTGGAGCGGCGCACGGCGACCTCGACCCCGCGGTCGGGGTAGCGGGTGACGTCGCCGATCCGCAACGCCACCAGCTCGCTGCGGCGGAGGGCGGCGCCGTAGCCGATCAGCAGCATGGCGCGGTTGCGCAAGCCCAGCGGCCTGTTGGGCTGGACGGCGAGCAGGCGCGGCAGTGTGTCGAGCGGGATGGGGGTGGCCTGCCGCACAGTACGATCGGCCTGACCGCGGGCGAGACCGTCAAGCACCAGGGCGATGCGCGGGTGCTTGAGGTCGACGGGTACGCCGGCGAGGCGATGGGCGGTGGCGATGGCGGCGAGGTGGACGCGCAGGGTCGGCACGGTCAGGCGCTCGGCCGCCTTGACCAGGTAGAGGCCGATGATCTCGGCGTCGCCGGTCAGCGGGGCGAAGCCGAGGCGGGCGCACCAGGCCGTATAGTGCGTCCAGGCGGAGCGGTAGGCGCGCAGCGTGCCCGCCCCGCGCGCCCGCGTCGCCCAAGCGGCGGCTTGCCCGGCCAGCTCGCGGATCTCGGTGGCGCGCGCCGGGTCGGCGGGGACGACGAGACGGCCGAAGATCCCGGTTTCGACGGCAATGCCGGCATCGGGCTCCGGCCAAGCTGTGCCCTCCCCGTCCGGGAGGATTTGGAGGATCGGATCGTCCGGCATCGGGGCTCCAAGGCGGCGGCGTGTGGGCGGTTCACGCGTAGGGTGTAGGTTTTAAGAGTTACAATCAAGAGTTCCGTCCGAAAATGCCTCTTGTCGGACGGAATCAAACCGGCCGTGCTCTGCCTTGCCCGCAGCAGGCTGCCGACCATCGTGCCGTGGGGGAAATGCGGTCCTGAAGAGGATGCCGGGAGGGGCTGAAAGACGGAGCCTGTCCACCGAGTGCGGTTCGAGTCCAGCGATCCTGGGCCAAATTCGGCCGTTTCCCGCGATTTCCCGCTTCTGTCCAGCAACTTCGGAAAGCTGACACTCAGAGGCTATCGCGTAGACAATGATCTGATAACCGCGATTATCGAGTGGTTACCAGAAACCGGCCTTTTCAGCTTTCCGATGTCGGTGCAGTTAAAAAAGATCACTGCAATTATCTATCCTGGCGTGGATTCCCCGGAACTGCGATGATCCTCCTTTCCCTTCTCCCCGCCCTGCTCGCCGCCGAACGCGCGCTCGGCCGCCTCGATCAGGCGCTCGCCGACCCGGCGCGGCGCCTCGTCGCCGATGCCGCCCGCCGCTCGGCCGCCGCCGTGATCCGGCTCGACGGCCACCGCCTCGACGCCCACGACTTCCAGCGCGCCCCGGCTGCGCCGGAACATGCCCAGGGCGAGGCTGCCCGCGCCGCCCTGCTGGTGCCGCTGTTCGCCCAGCTGCCGTCCGGCCTGACCGCCACCCTGCCGCCGGAGCGCACCCCCCGTCCGGCCCGCGGAGGTCCCGGCCAGGGCGGAGGAGCCATGGGACGTCGTGGCCGCGGTGCGCGCCTCGATTGCCGCACTGGAGGAGATTGATTTCAGGGACGGTGAAGGCCTGAAGGAGCATGAAGGCGACGCCGCCGTCGCTACCCCACCGCCGCTGCTCACGCCCTGGACCCGACCCTGGCTGGACGAGTTGCACCGGCGCTGGAGTGTTGCCCAGGGTGGCTGTCCGGTCGGTCTCGGCGAGGCCCGCGCCGCCGATGCCGGTCCGGCGATGGAGGCGGTGGCCGAGGCCCTGGATGCCGCGCCCGGCCTGCTCGGTGCGGCGGCGATCCGCGCCCTGGCGTTGCGGCCCGACCCGGGAGCGCCGCGGCCAGGACGACGATGCCGAGAGCGCCACCTTGCGGGCTGTGGTCGCGGCGGAACGGTCGCCGACCTCCTGGTGGAGCGTGGTGGTGTGGCTCGCCGCCCCCGATCTGGTCCGCGGTGCCTGCCGCCTGCATCACGCTTGGCCGCCGTTGACGGCAGCGCTCGCCCGCGACGCTACTGGCTACCGGCTTGCCCTGGCCGGGACGGAGGGCGCCTGGATGCGCTGGGTCCTCGACGGCATTCCCGAGCTGGTGGCGCATGAGCTGGAGCGGCTGCGCCACCTCGATCTGCTGCAGGAGCACTGGGAGGCGCGGCTGGCCACCACGCCGCGGCGCAGCAGCTCACGTCTGCCCGATGTGCTGGACTGGCTGCACGACCGTCCGGCCTTCACCATCAGCCGGGTGGCGGGCGAGCTGAAGGGACGATGCGGGTTGTCGCTGCGCGGTGTGCATCTGCTGGTGGAGCAGCTCGCCAGGGCCGGCGTGGTGCGCGACATCGCCGACCGCGGCGGCGAGCGGGTCTGGGTCTGCGACCTCAGCTTCCTGCCGCCCGGCCGCTGAGCGGCCGGGCCTCGTCCAACAGGTCGGAGTGAACCGTACCGGGTTTGTCGGAGGTGCCATTTCTTGAGAAGATGGGGGTGTCATGACCAGCAGGCATCACCCGAATATGCTCTGGAGGTCCGCGAGCGTCCGGTGCGGATGGTGTTCGAACATGCTGGGGATCACGCCTCGCGGTGGGCGGTGATCAGTTCGATCGCGACGAAGATTGGCTGCGCGGCGGAAACGTTGCGCGGCTGTCCGGATGGGATTGTCCTGGTCAGCCTTTCCCTGGCGCATTAAGGATGCCCATCGGGCTGCACAACGGCATTGGAACACCAGAGTTATGGCGACGACCGGTGATGTTCTGCGTCTGGCGGCGGATCACCATACCGCCGGGCGTCTGGAGGAGGCGATGGCGCTGTATCGCCTCGTCCTGCATGTCGACCCTGTGAACATCGACGGGTGGCGCTTGCTGGGCAAGGCCGTGGTGAAGGCCGGCGATCGCAGAGCAGGGCTGGCCTGCCTGCGGCGTCTCATCGCGTTGTGCCCTGCCGATGCCGCCGCCTTTGCCGAGTGTGCGACGCTGCTGGCGGATCAGGGCGAGGAGACTGGCGCGGTTGCGGCCTGTGGGATGGCGCTGCGCTGTGATCCGCTGATGGTGCAAGTCGCTTTCCAGCGCGGGATGCTCCTGTACCGGCAAGGCAGCTTGAGGCAAGCCGAAGCGGCATTCCGGACGGTTGCCTTGCTCGTGCCCGATCTGGCAATGGCGCACATCAATCATGGCGCTGTCCTGCATGCCCTCGGATGCCAGGAGGCTGCCGAGCTGTCTTTGGCACGTGGGCGCCGTCTGGCCCCGGAGGCGGTGGAAGCCGTGCTCAACAGCGCCCTGGTGGCGATGGCGCAGGGGCGGCTGTCTGATGTGGAACGGCATGGCCGCGGGGTGACCGTTCTGGCGCCCGACTCGGTCCAGGGCTATGCGCTTGTCGCCAATGCGCGGGTGCATCAGGGCAGGCCGCAGGGTGGGATTGCTCCGTACAGCCGGGCATTGCAGATTGAGCCGGACAATTCCGGGCTGCGGGTCAACCGTGGGGTCGCCCGGCTCTTGCTGGGGGAGATGGCCGGCGGATGGGACGATCTGGCGGCCCACTGGCAGAGCATGACGCCGCCAGAGGTGGGGGATAGGCTGCCGCGCTGGTCGGGGGCTGCCATACCGGCCGGACGGTTGCTGGTGGTCGGGCAACCGGGGGTGGGGGATGAAATCCTGTTTGCCGGTCTGATCCCGGACTTGGCCGAAGCCGGCATCGCCTGCCGTCTTGTGTGCGACCCCCGCCTCGTCTCCTTGTTGCGGCGCTCCTTGTCCGGGACGGAGGTGGTGGCGAGAGCGGACAGCCCATCTGCCATGGCGGCGCCTGCACTGGCGATGGACAGTGTGGCACAAGTCCAGGCAAGTGATTTGCCACGCTATCTGCGGCGCAGGCCGGAGGATTTTGACCGACAGCGGCCTTATTTGGCCGCTGATCCGCACAAGCTTGCCGCCTTGCGCGCCCGCCACAGCGATGCCCGGCTGCGCGTCGGCCTCTCCTGGCGTTCGGTCGCCAGTGAAACCCGTTCGCTTGGCCTGGAGCAACTTGCAACGGCTCTCGCTCCGGGGCTGGCGGCAGCCGGAGGGCGCCTCATCAGCCTGCAATATGGTGTCGACGACCAGGAGCGGCGCTTTGCCGGCCTTTTCCATGAGGCAAGCATTGACCCTTCCAGCGACCTCGACGGGTTTGCGGCCCTGGTGGCCGCCATGGATCTGGTCATCACCATCGACAACACCACAGCTCACATCGCCGGCGGGCTGGGCGTTCCAGGCTGGGTGCTGCTGCCGTTCATGCCGGCGTGGTTCTGGGGGGTGGCCGGAGCCACAACCCCCTGGTACCCGACTCTACGGCTCTTCCGTCAGGCCACGCCCGGCGACTGGACCGGCGTACTGGCCGAGGTGAGCAAGGCGTTGCGGTCCATCGGGGCGTGCCATGAGGGCGAGGTATCGGGTATGGACGGCAAAGCGTCTGACGCTGTGGGCAAGGAGGACCCCTCCCTCCCTATGGCCGGTGAGCGCATGCGAGGGCCTTGAGACCGGACCGGCGTCCGTCCTCAGGTCCGGAGCGCCACCACTTGGCGCAGGGCCTGTTCGGCGGCGGCGAACACGCTGTCCCAGTCGCCCGGCGTGGTCTGGCGGAAGAGACGCATCGACGGGTACCAGGGGGTTGTCTCGCCCTTGCCGTCGCCATAGACCCAGTAGGGCATGAACTGCAGCAGGTTCCACACCGGGCGGCCCAGCGAGCCGGCCAGATGCGCCACCGAACTGTCGGTCATGATCACCAGATCGAGCCGTTCCAGCACCGCCGCGGTGTCGGCGAAGTCGTTGAAATGCGGTCCCAGCGGCGTGATCAGGGTCGAGGTGCCGAGCGTCTCCAGTTCCGCCTCCGGCGGACCCTTCTGGATGCTGTAGAGCCGCACCTTCGGCACGTCGAGGAAGCGCAGGAAGCGGCTGAGCGTGGTGGCGCGCCGCGCGTTGTCCTTGAAGGTGACGCGGCCGGACCAGATGATGCCGACCTTGATCGTGCCGTCCGGACCGGGAACCAGCCGGGCGGCCTGCTCGCGCGCTTCGGCCGGAACGGTCAGGCGGGTGGGCGGCGGCACCGTCTCGATGGTCGTGCCCAGCCGGTGCGGCAGGCTCATCAGCGGGCAATGGACATCGTAGGCCGGATAGCCGGTGCCGGCGCGCACGAAGCCGTCGATGCCCTCCACCCCGGACAGCAGCCGTTGCAGTTCAGGATGGCATTCCAGCAGGACCCGGCCGCCTCGCGCCTTGACCAGCGGCACATAGCGCGCGGTCAGCAGAACGTCGCCGAAGCCCTGTTCGGTGGTCAGCAGGATGGTCTTGCCGTGCAGAGGCCCGCCGTCCCACATCGGCCCTTCCGCGATGCGGTTCTGGTAGCTGGGCAGCGACAGGCGCGAGTCATAGTCGCGGAAGCCCTCGGCATAGCGGCCGACCTGCAACAGGGTCAGGGCGCGATCCCACAGCAGCCCCGGATCGCCCGGCCGTGCACGCAGGGCGACGTCCAGGATCTCCAGCGCGCGGTTGAACCGGCAGCCGTGGCGCAGCGCCACCACCAGGTTGGACAGCAGGTTGGCGTTGCCGCCCGAGAGCACCACCGCATGCTCCTGTGCGGCGATGGCCTCGTCATAGCGCTCCACGTCGCCCAGCACGTTGCCCAGATTGGTCCAGGCGCCGACATGGCGCTGGTCAATCTCCAGCGCGCGCCGCTGGCAGGCGATCGCCGCCTCCGGCTTGCCGGCCTGCCGCAGCAGGGCGCCCAGCGCGCTCCACACATTGGGGTCCTTCGGCTGCTGCTCCAGCATTCGTTCCAGCATGTCGATGCTGAGGCCGTGGGAACCCTGGGCCGATGCCGGGGTGGGGGCCGGGGTGGGAGCCGGAACCGAGGATACCGGACGGGGCGAGGCCTGAAGGGGCGAGGCTGCCGAGGAGGATGGCGCCGGGGCGGCCTGGGTGATGTTTGCCTTCATCTCTCGTCGTCGCTGGTGGTCTGCAATCGGTTTGGAGCAGGAGCAGAGCGCGGGTAGGGCATAGACGGCTCCTTAAGGAGAGTCAAACCGTCCCTTCGACCGTGCTTGTGTGCTTCTTGGGGCAGGATCAGCGCCGCCGCAGATCCTGCAGGTCGATGTCGTCGATCCGGAAGCCGGCCTGCCGCAGCGCCTTCAGCACAATCACCTTCTGCGCAGTGCCTTCGCGTGCGGCGGCCTGCCGCAGCTCTTCCACCAGATAGTCCGGCAACATCGCCTGCCACGGCCGGGTCGGCGCCGGACGGACGATGGCAGATGCCGGGGCCGGCTGGGGCTGCGGGGCGGGCTGGATGGCAGGTTGGGAAATGGCGGGCTGGGGAGCCGGCAGCTCCGTCTCGGTCGGCAGGAAGCCCTTGCTCAATCCGTACTGGCGGATCGGGTCGATGTCATCCGTGCCCAACCCGCCGATCCCGATCCCACCGAGCGGAGGGCGGGCCGGCTTTGCTGCGGACTTCAGAGGGGGCTTGGCGGGGCTGTCGGTCGACATGGGCACTCCAGTCAGGGCGGCATCGGCTGGAAGCCGGCCGGTTAAGCCATGAAGCAATATCATGACTTGGTGTCCTGTCTTCGCGACATGTGACGGGCGTGGGCTGTGCCATGGCGGAAAGCCAGGTGGCGTGGCGCAGGAAACACAGGGAGGACGGCAGAGAGGGAGGCAGCATAACAGGGCATGAAATAAAAACATGAAAACATGCTGACCCGAAGCCACCTGCCGGGTAGGAGCATGCTTCGCGGACCGGCAGAACCGGCCCCTCCCCTATCAAAAGGATGGAGACATGGCTGTTACCGGATTAAGCGAAGGAGGAAATGAGAAATGGCATGATAATAAATGATGAAATCATGAAAATTTCCGTCGGACCATAGGCGCTTGGCCGGTCGGCTGCGCCGTGACGGCGGGAACAGAGGAGGGGGGTACGGTTCCGATGGCTTCTGCCGGTCCCCTGCTGCGGGACAGAGCAAGGAGTACGCTGCTCCCGTACCTGAGGAAACAGACTTTGTACGGAATGTCCCGCATGGTCCTGTTTCTGGCCCATAGGAAGGGTCGATCCTGATCGAAGGGTACTGCTTTCCCAACGGAAGTAAATATTATCATGATATTATAAAATGATAAAAGAGCATGGACTTATTGTCAGTCATGCTGCTCAAATAGGGCCGCTACAGCATGGCGGAAGCGACCTCATTCTCGATCTCGTGCCCTTCTGGCCTGTCAATTTGTCATGATCATGAATCATGACATGATCTTGTGTCTGGGAACGCAAGCAGACCCTGCCCGCTCGCCCTCACCCGGCGGGCGTGGCACTCGAGTGTAAGGCAGGGCTACGCTTGGCGGCCATTCGTCCATACCGGCCCTGACTGGTTCTGTCCGCCGGCTCCAGTGCTCAAATCCCAACACTTTCATCCACAAGCATGCGGACCCATCCCACCTGCCGGCCACCGGTTCGGACAAGGAGAAGCATCATGAAATCATGAAAATATGAAAGGTCCCATCCTGTGCCCGGTTGTCCCGGCGACGCTTTCCCCCACGCTGCGGGAACTTTTCCGGTTCGCCTCACCCCCGGGGGATCAGCGGGTTGGCCGGGGAGGTCTCCAGGAAGGCAACGAACTCGTCGGTCAGGGCGCGGACGTTCAGGTCGGCGTTGCTGTCCGGGTTGACCTCGCCCGGGCCATGGCCGGTGTAGGTCATCTCCTTCAGGAGCGAGCGTTCGATCAACTCGGTGCGGAAGGCCGGGACGCCATGTTCGTCCAGCAGGCCGCGGGCATGGCGGTCGACGCGGGATTCGATGGCGGCCTGGGTGCGGACGATCACCACGCTGGAGGCCGGCGTGTGCTTCAGGACGCCGACGGAGTCCGCCACCACCTTGAAGGTGCGCACCGTCTCCTTCACGTCCATGAAGGATTGCTGGGTAGGGATCAGCACCCCGTCGCTGACCGAGAAGGCGTAGAGCATGGTCAGGTTGCCGAAGCCGGCAAGATCGATCAGCGTGTAGTCGAAGCTCGGCGCATTCTCCTGCACGGTCTGGCGGACGTTCGACTCCGTGATCTCTTCCATCACCCGCACGCCCGCATCGTTGCGTCGCCGCGCCCATTCGGCCAGATGCCGGTTGGGGTCGCAGTCGAGCAGAAGCACGCTCGCGTCGCGCCGGCGCAGTTCGGAGGTGAGTGCCATGACCAGACTGGTCTTGCCGACGCCGCCCTTGGTGGAGGCGAAACTGATGATCCGAGCCATGCGGTGGTTCCCGGTTGCAGAGAATGGAAAACGGGCTGACCCGAGCGGGAGCTTCGCGGATTTACACGCAAGATCAGGAAAGATGGAAGTGGTTTCACGTCATGAAGAAGAAGCATGAAATCATGATATAGAAGTATATCATGCTGGCGTGGCATGGGGCGGGAACCATGTCGGGGCGGCGGTGCTCCATCATCCCGGTGCTTGTCAGCCCCGCCATCGCCATGGCATAGCCACCCGACCTGGCCGCCCCCGGACTTTACCGGCACGAGCGGTGCGGTGCCCGAAACCGATCGCCGCCGCGGGCTCGCGGATTTTCCGGTCAGTTCCTTCGTCCATTCGTCTCAGCCATCCCGTTGCCAGGACCTGCCGCATGACAGACCCCCGCCTCCTCCAGGCCCGTACCGATGCCGAAGCGGGACGCGCCTGGCATGCCATGGAAGGGCTGCGGCACATCCTGCAGCGGGATCCTGCGAATGCCGATGCGCTCGCCCTGTCCGGGGCAGTGCTGACCAATATCTTCGCGAAGGGAAGCGAAGCCTACAGGGGTGGCCGGCTCGGGGAGGCGGTCTGCTGCTTCGTCCTTCTCGCGGAGTATGGCGCGCCGCGCGAATCCTTTCGCGCCAACTGTGAGGCCCTGGTTTCGATGATCCTCCAGCGCGCCATGGAGGATGCGAATGCCGGGCGCGGCGGCGATGCCAAACGCGCCTGCTGTCTGCTGCTGATCCTCGATCCGGCAATCTCCCAGGCGCATCTGCTCGTCGGGCAGTTCGAACGGGGCGCCGATGGCGACGGGGCGGTGGCGGCCATGTCGATTGCCCGGGGCCTGCTGCTCGCCCCGGGGACGGACCATGCCGACCAGTTGCGCGATATCGCCTTGCAGGCGGGCATCCGCGCTCTTGCCGAATGGCTGGGCCGCGACCGGCCGGCGGCTCCTCTTCTGGCTGCGCTTGTCCGGCTGTGCCCGCCCGGCCAGACGGCGGCCCTGGCCCGCTGCCGTGGAATGACGCTTCAGGCGGAAGGCTGGCGGGGCGACGGCCGGACGGAGGCTCGCCGACAGGCGGCGGCGGCCGCGATGCATTGGCTTGGAGACCTGCGGCAGGAGCGGCAGCGCTACCGCGAAGCCTTCGAAGCCCATGGGCAGGGCTTCGACCTGTGGAACAGTCCGATCGGGCTGGAGCGCAAGGCGCAGGCGCAGCAGTATCTCGTGATCGAGGCGTTGCTGGAGAGCCTGAAGGGCTTCGCCTATGCCTATATCTACGACATGGACAGGCAGGCTGCGGCCCGTGCCTCCTTCGACAGCCTGTCGGCGACGGCGGAGCGCCTGCTGGAGGCGCCCGGCATCGACAGCTGGACCCGTACGCAACGCTGGACCACCCTGCTCGGCCTGCGCTCCCTTGTCGGCTATGCAGCCGCTCTCGGACGCAACCCCGTTCTTCCGCTGTCCGGCAACCCCTTTGCCGAAGGGGCGGCGCCGGCCGTCCCGGCGGAACCGGCATCCCGGCGAATCTTCGACTGTTGCACCTTCTTCAACGAGGCCGAGATCCTGGAGGTCCGGCTGGCCGAGCTGTACGATGTGGTCGAACGCTTCGTGGTGGTGGAGGCGACCCACACCCATTCCGGCGAGCCCAAGCCGCTCAGCTTCGGCGACCATCACGAACGGTTCCGGCCCTATATGGACAAGATCCGCTACGTGGTGGTGGACGAACTCATCGGCACCTTCTCCTGGCAGCGGGAGGCCTACCAGCGCGACGCCATCCTGCGCGGGCTGGACGGCTGCCGCGACGACGATATGGTCATCGTCTCCGACGTCGACGAGATCCTGCGGCGTGAGGTGGTGGAGCGGCTGCGTGGCGGCGGACCGGCCTTCGACACCGTCTTCACCGCCGAACTCGACCTGTTCTTCTACCGGCTGAATTACCGCTTCGCCCGCAACTGGCGCGCCGCCGGGGCCGCCCCCTTCCGCTTCATCCGGCAGACCGGCCCCAATGCCGTGCGTTACCTCGCCAAGCAGGACATCGGCCATCTCATCCGCGACGCCGGCTGGCACTTCAGCTGGATGGGCGACCTGAAGCGCTTTGCCGCCAAGCTGAACGCCTATGCCCACCAGGAGCATGCGCAGTCCTTCGGCGAGGGCAATATGGCCGGCGTCGCCAGCTTCCTCGACGGTGGCGGCGCCCTGCCGGAGGGGGCGCCCGGCGCCCGCGAGGAGTACGAGGTCGTGGCGGTCGACCGCCATCCCCGGCTGGTGCGCGACAACCTCGACCGCTTCCGGACGACGGGCTGGCTGCGCTGAGACCGGCGTCAGCGCCGTCTCATCCCTGCGTCTTCCCCTGTTTCACGTCGGCGGTGGTGCCGGCCCGGCGCTTCAGCCGGTGCACTGCGTGCTGGCCGCCGCCGGTGGCGCGGACCGAATAGAAATAGGCGCTGTCGTCGGTCCAATAGCGGCCCTCGCCGTCGACCATCACCGTGCTGCTGTGGATGTCGGCCGGATAGACGGTCAGGCGCGGTGCCGCTTGCCCGGCGAAGCCGGCCAGATGCACGGCGGCGAGCGCCGCCTGGTCGAGGAACCAGACCGGCATGCCGTGGTCCAGGAAATGGCGGATGTAGCGCCGGGTCAGGTCGAGGAAGCGCCACGCCCCCATGGTCGGCTGGATGTGCAGCACGTCGGCGTAGAGCAGGCTCCAGATGTCCAGCCGCTTCAGCGCATGGCTCATCATGCCCAGGTCCGACCGGGCGGAGGTCGCCAGCAGCGGGTTCAGGTCGCGGATCGCCAGCAGGTCGACGTCCAGCATCAGCACCGGCCGCTTCCAGCGGGCCAGCAGGTCCGGCAGCACGAGGAAACGGCTGCAGGCGTAATAGGTCTTGGCATTGTCGCCCAGCGGCGTCAGGTCGATGGTCTCGCGCAGGACGATGAAGCGGCCGGCGCCATGGGCGGCGGCCAGGGACGCCACCGTCGCTTCGGCCTCGTCGTCGGGATTGATCAGGTGCAGGGCGATGGCGCAGTCCAGGCCGCTGTCCTCGACGATGGACCGCACCATGGTCGGCAGGAACTTGCGGGCATAGACCGCGTCGCAGCATGCGTAGACCACCAGCGGCCGGTCGGTGCTTTCCGCCCCCTCGGCAAGCGTGGCGCGGATGCCGGCGGGGGCCGGCCCCTCGTGCAGGGATGCCAGAAAGGCAGGTGCGGTGCGGGTGACGGCATCGCGTCCGCCATGGCGCTCCGCCGCCTGGAGGAACAGGGCGTCGGCCTCCTCCAGCCGGTGCTGTTCGGCGCACAGGCAGGCCAGCCGGCTGAGCGTGAAGGAGACCTCCGGGAACCGCTCCACCGCCCGGCGATAGGCGCGCTCGGCGCGCAGCGCCTGCCCGTCGCGGCGCAACGCGTTGCCCAGCGCCACCAGCCCGACGCAATCCTCCCGGCCCTGGAAGCGGGCGACGTCGCCGGCCTCGCCCAGATGGGTCAGCAACTGCCACAGGTTGGATCGGCGGGTCTGATCGGTGGGCGTCAGCCGCCAGGAGGCGAGCGCATGGCCGGCCGCCTCCGCCATGTCCTGTCCCACCAGCAGCCGGGCGAGCGCGTCGTGTGCCGCTGCCGCTTCGGCCCCGCCACTCTCACCAAGTTCCAGCACCCGGCGGTACAGCGCCATCGCGGCTTCGCGCCTGCCCGTGTGCTCGGCGTCGCGTGCGGCGTCCAGATCGCTTTGGAGGCCGGCGGGTCCGGTGGGGGGCGGGATGGGGGACATGACGGTCGTCCTCGCAGGCTGGGGCGGGCTTCATCCCATGACACCCTGCTGTCTGACAAGCAGTCGGCATGCCTGTCTCCCTTCCCCCGAGTCGCGGCCCGCGGGTCTCGAATGGTCCATGCCAGGGGGGGGCCGGTGCCCCGAATGCGGGTTCGCCACCGTTCTGCGGAACTGGTAAGGGCGATGCCAAGCCAAAACGCGGCCGTTCAGGAGAACGCGCTTGAACAGTTCGCAAAATGCCATCAAATGTTTGTATGGACCCGGGAAAGGGTTCCAGCCGAAACTGTGCCACGCCGGTCGCTCCGGCGTGGCACTTTTATATTCGGAGTCCCGAATGCGGCGATCCATCCGGAACTTGGTGGGAGCCATGGAACCGTGAGCATCGCCGACGGCCTCAAGATCGCCTTCGACGTCCACCTGTCCGGCGACCTGGAGCGGGCGGAGGAGTTCTATCGCGTCATCCTGCGCGCCAGCCCGGGACATCCGATGGCGGCGACGCTGCTGGGGCTGATCCGGTCCCAGCGGACGATGGTCCGCCAGAGCAAGCACAAGACCCTGGCCCTGCTGCGCGGCCGGGGCTTCCGCCCCGCCACGGTGATCGATGTCGGGGCCCAGACTGGCACCCCGCCGCTCTACGAGGTCTTCCCCGACGCCCACCATGTGCTGATCGAACCGGTAGCGGAGAACGAACCGGCGTTGCAGCGTCTGTGCGCGGACCTGCGCAGCGCCGAATACCGCATCGCCGCCGTCGCGTGGCAGGGCGGCACCAGCCGTCTGGCGGTGTCCGACGACCGGCTCTATTCCTCCGTCGTCGCGGCGGACCATCGGGTCGAACCGGACCATGCGCTTCGCAGCCTGCGCGAGGTGCCGGCGGTCTCGCTCGACGGGCTGTGCGCCGAGCGCGGCTATGCCCGCCCCCTGCTGGTCAAGATCGATGTCGATGGGCTGGAGCTGGAGGTGCTGGCTGGCGCCGCCACGCTGATGGAGCCGGGCAGCGTCTTCGTGATCGAGGCGACGCTGGTGGGCGAGGACGCCCGGCTGGCCCGCATCATCGACGCGATGGCGCCGTACGGCTTCCGCGTATGGGACATCGTCGATCCCCTGTACCGCCCGGAGGACGAGCGGATGTGGCAGGTCGATCTGGTGATGGTCCATCGCGACGGACCCTACGCCGCGCTCTGATCCTTATCAGAGGTCCTTATCCGGCGGCGCGTTGGCGGAGCGCGCGCTCCAGGCGGTTGATGGCGTCGTCCCAGCTCTGCGGGCGGGACTGCCGGAACAGGCGCATGGTCGGGTACCATGGGCTGTCCTCGCGGTCGAGCATCCAGCGCCAGTCCGGGGCGAAGGGGACCAGCACCCAGACCGGAACGCCAAGCGCACCGGCGAGATGGGCGACGGAGGTGTCGACGCAGACGACCAGATCGAGGCCGGCCATGATGGCGGCGGTGTCGGCGAAGTCCCTGATGTCGGGCGACAGGTTCAGCAGGGGGAAGCCGCCGGGCGGGTCGGCCGCCTGTCCTTCGGTCGGTCCCTTCTGGATGGAGACCAGGCTGACGCCGGGGATCGCGGCCAGCCGGGCGAAGGGAGCGAGGCCGATGGAGCGGTTGCGGTCGTTGCCGTGGGTGGGCGACCCCGCCCAGACGATGCCGACCTTCAGCCCGCCCCCGTCCTTTTCCAGCCCCGCCAGCCGCTCCCCCCAGCGCGCCACCAGCTCCGGCTCCGCCCTCAGGTAGGGAACGCGGGACGGTATGGTCTCCAGCCGGGTATTGAACAGAGCCGGCAGGCTCATCACCGGGATCTGGACATCGAAGTCGGGCAGCGGCGCTCCGGTCGGCGCCAGGGTGACGCCGGGCAGGCCGCGCAGCACCGGCAGCAACGGATGCTGGCATTCGAAGATGATCGGCTGCTCCCCGGTCACCTGTGCCAGCAGCGGCAGGTAGCGCACGAACTGCAGCACGTCGCCGAAGCCCTGTTCCCAATAAACCAGCAGGCGCCGCCCCTTGAGCGGCGACCCGTCCCAGCGCGGCTTGGTGAAGCTGCGCTGCGGCGAGGGCAACTGGCCATGTTTCCAGCGCCATTCATAGCCCCGCCAGCCCCGGACGAAATCCCCCAGCAGAAGCCGGAGCAGGGAGTCGTTCCAATGGGCGCCGGCAAAATCCGGCACCAGCCTCGTGGCCCGGCGGAAAGCCAGCAGCGCCGGCCAGAAGACGCCCCTGTCCTTCATCGTGGAGCCCAGATTGCTGTAGGCCCCGCTGTGTTGCGGATTCAGCGCGATCGCCCGGCGGAAGCAACGTGCCGCCGCCTCCAGCCGCCGGTCGCCACGCAGCATGGCGCCGAGGTTGTTGGCATATTCCGGCTCCATCGGGTCCAGCTCCGCCGCGCGGGCGAAGGCCTCGCATGCCTCGTCCGGGCGCTTCAGCCCCTCCAGCAGAAGGCCCAGCTCGTTGAGCACCGCAGGCTGGTCGGGCTTGAGGTTTGCCGAGATCCGATAGACCCGGGCGGCATCATCCGGACGGCCGAGTTTGATCAGCAGCGATGCCAGATTGTTCCAGCTGTTCACCGACCCTGGAACCAGCGCCAACGCGCGACGCAGCAGGGCGAGCGCCGCCTCGTTCCGGCCAGCTGCGGCATGCAGCAGTCCCATGTTGTTGACCGCCGGTGCGAAGTGCGGATCGCGGGCGGCGATCTGTGCATAGAGCCGCCCGGCCTCGTCGGAACGGCCGGCTTTCTGGAGGCCGACCGCCGTCGTGAAGGCTTGTTCGATGTTCATGGAGGCCGCGGCGCTTCGGTTGGGGAACGGCGGGATCAGTAGCATGAAGAGGACCGTTCCTGCAAAGAGCGGCCCCTTGGATTCCCCCTCGTGCACCGTTCCATTTTTCGTGATGCCTGTTGCATCGCCCTTTCCGCCCCCGCATCAATGGCGCTCGTCGAACGGGGAGCATGGCGGGCGGCATGGCGCGGTTTCTGCTGATCAATTACGAATTTCCGCCGCTGGGCGGCGGGGCGGCGAACGCCACCGATAACACCGCGCGCGAACTGGCCGCCTTGGGCGAAGAGGTGCTGGTGCTGACCTCCGCCTTCGGCGATCTGCCGCGGGTGGAGCGCCGGGGTGACGGGGTGGAGATCCGCCGCATCCCCACCCTGCGCCGCCGCCGCGACCGCAGTTCCGTGGTGGAGATGCTGGCTTTCCTCGTCAGTTCGTTGGTGATGGCGCCGTGGATCGCCGCCCGCTGGCGCCCGGACGCCACCATCGCCTATTTCGGTCTGCCCTGCGGCCCGGCGGCCTGGATGGTAAAGATGCTGTCCGGCGTGCCCTATGTCGTCAGCCTTCGCGGCGGCGACGTGCCGGGCTTCCAGTATGACGGCATCTCGCTCTACCACCGGCTGGCCGGTCCGGTGATCGGCTGGCTGTGGCGACGCGCCTCGGCCGTCGTCGCCAACAGCGAAGGGCTGGCCGAGCTGGCCCGCCGCTTCGCCCCGGACCGGCCCATCGCCATCATCCCCAACGGCGTCGATGCCGCCCGCTTCGTGCCTGCTGACGCCGGAAGCGACGGCGGCCGCCTGTCGCTGCTGTTCGTCGGCCGGGTGGTGCGGCAGAAGGGGCTTGACGTGCTGTTCGACGCGCTCGCCTCCCTGCCCTCCGGGACGCGCGACCGCATCGGCCTGACCATCGTCGGCGACGGCCCCGCCCGGCCGGAGCTGGAGGCGCAGGCCGCCCGGCTCGGCCTGTCGGAGCGCATCCGGTTCCTCGGCTGGCTCGGGCGCGAAGAGCTGCCGGCCGCCTACCGTGCCGCCGATGCCTTCGTCTTCCCGTCCCGCGACGAAGGCATGCCCAACGTGGTGCTGGAGGCGATGGCCGCCGGCCTGCCCGTGGTGGCGACCCGCATCGCCGGCAACCGCGACCTGGTGGTGGAGGAGGAGACCGGGCTGATGCTGGACGCCGACGACATGCCCGCTCTCGCCGCGGCACTGGCACGTCTGGCCGGAGATCAGGCCCTGCGCCGCCGCCTGGGCGAGGGCGGACGCCGCCGGGTGGTCGAGCATTTTTCCTGGCGGGCGGTTGCCGCCGCCTACCGCGACCTGACTCTTGCCGGCTACGCCCCGGCGGGACGGGTTCCGTCGGCGCAGGCGAAGTGAGGGGCGTCGCCTGCCCCGGATGAGGGAACCGCGCGACCGGCGGTCGGCCCAGGTCAGCCCTCCAACCGGGTCATCTGCAGGGATCTCACCGGGTGCCTGCTTCAAGCTGTTCGTCGACGAAAACCTGCAGGGCGCGGGCAACACTCTCGACCACCGGCGTCCAGTCCCCTGGTCTGGTCTGGTGGAACAGGCGCATGGTTGGATACCAGGGGGTGGTCTGACGGCCGGTCAACCAGCGCCAGCATCCGTCGAAGCGTGACAGAACCCACACCGGCTTGCCCAGCGCTCCCGCCAGATGCGCGACCGAGGTGTCGACGCAGATGACGAGGTCGAGGGCGGAGATCAAGGCCGCGGTGTCGGCGAAATCATTCACCTCGTCCATCAGGTCAATCATCGCCATGCCCCGTGGCGGCGTGTGCGACTGCGTTCCGGCCTTTCCCTTCTGCAGGCTGAAGAAGACCGCGCCGGGAATGGTGGCCAGAGGAGCCAGCTGGGACAGGGTCATGCTGCGCCGCTGATCCGTCGCGTTGGCGTGGAGCATGTGGGGACGCGGGTCGCCGGCCCACACCAGACCGACCCGCACCCCGCCATGGACCGGAATCCGCTGTCGCCATGTCTCGACGTCCGCGGGATCGGGGGCAAGGTAGGGAACCTGCGCAGGGATCGTGTCCAGTGTCGTACCGAAGAAGCCGGGCAAGCTCAGCAGTGGAGTATGGACGTCGAAATCCTGAACCGGGTCGTTGACGGCGTGCACCGAAGCGATCCCCGGCATGCGTTTCAGCAGCCGTACCAGCCCCGGCTGGGCGACCAGCATCACCCGCCCCGCACGCTTGGCCCCCAAACTCTCTGCCTTGAGACGCTCTGCAAGAAGCGGCACATAGCGCGCGAAATGCAGCGTGTCGCCATGCCCCTGCTCGGCATAGACGAGGATGCTGCGGCCATCCAGCGGCTCTCCCTGCCAGCGTGGCTGGGACAGCTTGGGCAACGGAAGCTGTCCGGTCCGCCACCGCCACTCGTAATGCTTCCACCCCTCTGCGAGGGCCCCG
Source organism: Azospirillum lipoferum (assembly GCF_024170005.1). Lineage (GTDB taxonomy): Bacteria > Pseudomonadota > Alphaproteobacteria > Azospirillales > Azospirillaceae > Azospirillum > Azospirillum lipoferum. The sequence continues at coordinate 18,437 of NZ_JALJXJ010000016.1, read as the reverse complement.
GCCTTCAACAGCGTCAGCGAGAGGTTGAAATGGGCGTCCGCGTTCTCCGCGCTTCGGGCCAGGACCTGACGGAAGCACTGCTCCGCCGCCTTCAGCTCGTTGCGGGACAGATGCACGATGCCCAGATTGTTGCCGGCCGCGAGGTTGCCCGGATCGAGACGCAGGGCGCGCCGGCATTCCTTTTCGGCTTCGTGGTAGTCGGCGAACCGTTTGGCCCGGGTGCGCAACGCATGGCCGAGATTGGCATAGGCGTCGGGGTGGTCCGGCTTCAGCGCGATGGCCTGACGGTAGCGGGTGCGGGCGGCGGCGGCCTCGCCCAGTTCCCACAGGGCATTGGCCATATTGTTGTGGGGGCTCGGATAATCCGGCCGCAGCAGCATGGCCCGGCGGTAGTGGGGCTTGGCCGCCGCATAGCGTTTTTGCATCAGGCAGGCGCTGCCCAGCCCGTTCAGCGCCTCCGGGTGATCGGGTTTCAGTGCGATGACGCGCCGGTAGACCTGTTCCGCCGTGGCAAGCTCCTGGCGCTGGATGAAGAGGTCCCCCAGCGCCTGGGGGTGGTCGATGGCGAGCGGCTCCATCCGCATGGCTCGGCGCAGGGCCGTCTCCATCCTGCGGCGATCGCCGGATCCGCGGGCGACGCGGCTGAGATGGCCGATGGCTTCCGCATGGTCGGGCCGAAGCGCCAACGCCCGGTGGTAGAGGGCTTGCGCCTCGGTGAAACGTCCAAGATCGAGGAGGGCGTGGGCCAGATTGATCGCGCCTTCGGTCCGTTCCGGTGCCAGGACGACGGCCCGGCGGCCGCTGGCACGGGCCCGATCCGGCTGGCCGAGGAGCTGGAGGGCGCGGGCGAGGTTGATGACGGGTTCGGCATAGTCCGGGCGCAGCGCGACGGCCTTGCGATAGGCCGTCGCGGCGGCGGCCATGTCGCCTTGCGTCCGCAGTCCCTCGCCGACGCTGTTGTGGTACTCGGCACGGTCGCGCGTGATGCGCAAGGCGCGGTCGAACAACGCCAGTGCACCAGCGTCCCGCTGGGATTGCAGTTCTGTCAGCCCCAGCAGGTGCCAGGCATCGGCATGGGCCGGTTCCAGTGCAAGCAAGGCATGATAGAGCCAGGCCGCCTCGGTCAGGCGACCGGCGCGGTGGGAGGCGATCGCCTTGTTCAGAAGGCTCCCGGCCGGCGGCGTGCCGGTCCGCCCCGCCCCAGCCCAATCCGCCTGCGTCTGACCGCTCCCTCTGATCTCGCTGCTCGCATCCAAAACGGTGTGTTCCCAATCAACCCGGATAGCGGCGGCCGACCGCGGTATGAAGGCTAGCCGGACAGGCTTAACCTTCGGCTAATCAAGACAGGCCGCGGTTCCGATCATACCAAGCCATTCAAAGGACGGCGACCGGCGGCCACCGCCTGCAGTTCGGCGGAGATCGCTGTGACGACGCTGGTCCAGTCCCCCGGGGTCGGCTGGCGGAACAGCCTTGCGGTTGGATACCAGGGACTGTCGGCCCGCCCCTCCATCCAGCGCCAGTCGGCGGCGAATGGCAGCATGATCCAGACCGGCCGGCCCAAGGCACCGGCAAGATGCGCCGGCGCCGTACAGGAGGTGATGACGAGGTCGAGTCCGGCCATGATCGCCGCGGTATCCGCGAAGTCACGGATCCTGTCGCCCAGGTCGGTGACGGTCGTGGGCAGGACATGTCCGGCCAGGTCGCGCCGTCCGTCCCCCACCTGCAGCAGGACCATGTGCACGCCGGGCAGCGTCAGCAGGGGGGCGACGGCCGTGAAGCGCGGCGACCGCCAACGGTCTCCCTCGAACGACGGGTTGCCCGCCCACACCAGCCCGACCTTCAGCCCGGCGGTGTCCGACAGCCGCGTGCGCCATGCCGCCGCGTCCTCCGGTGCCGGATGCAGATAGGGCACCCCGCCGGGAATGCTGCCGCGGTCGGTGCCCAGCAGGTGCGGCAGGCTCAGCAGGGGCGTCCATGCGTCGACCCGCGGCATCCGGTCTCCATCGGCCACCACCTGGCGCACCCCGTCGGCGCGCGTCATCAGGCGCTTCAGAGCGGGTGAGCAGAGCATGGTCAGCGTTCCGCCGCCGCGTTCCACCAGCTTGGCGTAGCGCACGAACTGGATGGAGTCGCCTTCGCCCTGTTCCGTCACCGCCAGCAGGGAAACGCCATTCAGCGCTCCGCCGCGCCAGCGGGGAACCGGCGTGTCAAGCATGGGCGCCGGCGGCGGTGAAACCGCGTGGCGATGCTCGTACCAACCGAAGCCGGCGCCGAGGTCGCCGCGGCGCAGCAACGCGAAGCCGAGATTCTTCGCCGCCTTATGCATGGTGGGGTCCAGCGCCAGCGACTGCCGGAAACAGGCTTCCGCCCTGGCGGTCTGGCCGGCATCGAACAGGATGGCGCCGAGATTGCACAGGGCACCGGCATGTCTGGGCGCCACGCTCAACGCGCGTTTGAGGACCGCGATGGCATCCTCGTCGCGATGGACCCTGCACAGCTGGCTGGCGAAGTTGGACCAGGCTTCCGCATGGCCGGGATCGACCGCCAGTGCCCGTTGGAAGCAGCGCATCGCAAGGGCGCTGTGTCCGAGCTGGCCTGTCAGGGTGCCGAGATTGGCATGGGTGGGGCCGTACATCGGAAACCTGCCGGCCGCCCGGGTGAAGGCCTCGACCGCCGCCACCCTGTCGCCCTTCTGCGAGGCGAGCAAACCGGCCTGGAACTCCGGGCTGTATTGGGGGTCGGTTGCGGACACGTCGGGGGGGACGTCATCGGGGGGGACGGGCATGGAGGTTCCGTCATGGCGCTGTGGCCGGCTGGCGGCGGAGCGCCATCCTAGCCGGGATCCGCGCATCCGCAAGACCGTCCCATCCGGAGCCGGGCTGCTGTAGACTGGAAACCCGCCGCCGCTTTTCCGAACCGTCGAGTTCCCGCGTGATCCCAGAGGCTCGAATCCCAGACGCCAAAGCCCCGGATGCTCAAGCCAGAGCCCAGACCGCCCTTCGCCATGCGATCGACGCCCATCGGGAGGGGCGCCTTGCGGATGCGAGGCGATGCTACGCCGAACTGCTGTGCATGGCCCCGGCCGATCCCGGATTGGTCCTGCTGATGGCTCTGGCCGAGGTGGAGGACGGGGGAGCCGTTCGCTGGCTGCCCAGGGTTGTCCCCCTGGCTGCCCCCCTGGCTGCCGGTGACGCCGGCTTCGAGCGGCTGCGCGAGACCATGCTTTCGGTGACCGCGCATCGGCTGTCCGTTCAACTGGAGGGGGGAGCGGTCGACCGGGCCGGTGTCGCACTGGCGCGGCTGGTGGAGGCGCTGCCGCCGCATCGTGCCCTGCTGCGTCTCCTGGCGCTGGTCCGTTTCATCCAGGGGGCAACCGACGAGGCCGGCGGACTGCTCGCCCGGGTGTCGGGTCTTGCCGCCGGCGATGGGGCCGCCGGCGAGGGTGCCGTGCCGGTGGCGGAGGCCGGTCTGGAGCGCGCGCTGTACGCGCTTGAGCGGCGGCGCAGGGACCATCGAATGTTGGGCACCGTGGTGATCCCGGCCTATCGCGTGGAGGGGTGCATCGGGCGCGCCCTGGACAGCGTGGACCGGGCGGTTCGCTATTACCGGCAGGCGGCGGACGAACCGGACGCGTCCTTTCATATCTGCGTGGTGGACGACGCTTCGCCGGACGATACCGTGAAGGCGGTCCGGGCGTGGTCACAGGCCCATCCCGAACACAGCCTGTCGTTGATCGCCAGCAGCCGCAACGGCGGGGCCGGGCGGTCGCGCAACCTCGGGGCCGCCATGGCGATGGGGCCGTATCTGTGGTTTCTCGACGCCGACGACTGGTTTCTCGACCGCCATCTCTGGGTGACGGCCACGGCGCTCGACCGCCATCCGGAGATCGGCTTCGTGCGCACCGGCATTCGCTTCGACAGCATCGACCGGGACATCACTCCGGTCTGGCGCTCGGCCTCCGAAACGACCTATCCCTGCAACCTGGGTGTGCGTCGCGTCTGCCATGACCTGATCGGCGGCTTTCCCGACGAGGAACCGTTCAATCCGGCCGGGCCTGAGGATGTCTGCTACAGCAGGGCATTGCAGTCGCTGTTCGTCGGGGCGAAGACCGCGGAACCGACGGTGTACTATACGCTCAGCGACGGGAATGTGTTCGACAGGTTGAAGGCGGACATGCTGAGCGGCAGGCCGCCCGGGCAGGGAGCGCCGCCGGAACCGGTCCATCTGGCGGCGGAGCTTCTGATCCGCCGCCGGCTCTATGCCCTGGAGGCCAAGCGTGGAATGCAGTGGGATGGACCGCCCATTCTTCCCGACAGGAATGGGCGGATGATCGCCCTGTGACGGCAGGCAGGCATTCGGCGTCTGGTCTGGCCGTGACTCCGGCCGATGTTCTTGCCGAAGCGCATCGGATGCTGGCAAGCGGCCGGATCGGCGCCGCTGCGATGTATTTCCGCTGCTTCGCGGCGCTCAGTCCCGGGGAACCGGCGGGCCTGCTTGGCCTTGGCCACATCGCGGTGCGGAACGATGCGCCGGGCAGTGCGATAACCATGTTCGCCCGCGCAGCGGCATTGGCGCCCGACCTCGGCCGGGTGGTGCTGGATCTTGGCCGGCTCTGTGCCCATGACGGACGGACGGACCGGGCCGTCACCGCGTTGCGCACGGCCCTGGCGCTCGATCCCGGCTGCGTCGAAGGGTGGATCGCGCTTGCCATGGTGATCCATGCGGCGCAGGGGCCGGCGGTCTCGGCCGCAGCCTTCCGCCGGGTGGCGCGCCTGCTGCCGGAAATGGTGTCCGCCCATCTCAATCTGGGGAGCGTGCTGTTCGATTCCGGATGCTGGCCGAACGCCGGGACGAGCTTGCGGCATGCGCTGGTGCTGGACCCGGCGCAGGCCTATGCACTGTTCCAACTGGGCCGGGTGGCGCGCCGGATCGGGCAGGCGAATGCGGCCTGCCGGCTGCTGGACCGTGCGGCCCGGCTGGAGCCGGCGACTTCGCCCGTCGCGGCGGACATTGTGGCGGAACTGGCCCTTGCGCTGCGTGACGAAGGCCGGTGGCAGGACGCCATCCGTTACGGGCGGCGGACCGCGGCCCTGGTCCCGGAGCGCTATGACGCCCACCTTGCGCTCGCCGCCGCCGCCGAGGCGGAGGGCCGCACTGCCCAGGCGCTCGCCGCTTATGAGCGGGCGATCCGCTGCCATCCGGGATTCGGCGAAGCGTTCACCCGACGCGCTGTTTTGCAGTTGCGGCAGCGTTGGGAAGCCCCACCCCCGCGTTCCGTGGCCGGGCGTTCCGGACGGCGCCTCGCCGCGACGGAGTTGGGGTGCAACGGGCGTTTCGGCAACCAGCTGCTTCAGTACGGCTTTCTGCGCCTCTATGCCGCCCGGCATGATCTGGATCTGGAGGTGCCGGAGTGGGTGGGGTGCTACCTGTACGATTGCGATGATCCGCTGCCCGGGGCTCCCCTTCCCCGGGCTTCGGAGGAGGGCCATGATTTCTTCGCCTCGCTGTCCGGCGTCGTACCGGTTCGGGCTGAGTGCGACGTCACCGGTTATTTCTGCCGCCACACCGCGGCGTTGGCACCGTACCGGACGGACTTCCGCAGGATCTTCACGCCCGGCCGGTATCTGTGGCCGCGCGCCGACGCGATCGAACATCGTTTGCGCGCACGGGGACGGACGGTTGTCGCGCTGCATCTGCGGCGGGGCGACTATGGCTGGGGACGGTTCTGGATCGCGCCGGAGGAATGGTACCTGACGTGGCTGGAGCGGCTGTGGGCCGATCTCGATTCGCCCGTTCTCTATCTGGCAACCGACGCGCCGGAACTGGCCGGGGCCTTCGCATCATTTTCCCCCATTCTCGCCACCGACCTGGGCGAGCCCCTGGCGGGTGCCGAGTTCTTCACCGATTTCCATGCGCTGTGCGTCGCCGATGTGCTGGCGATCTCCAACAGCACCTTTTCCTTTGTGGCCGGCCTGCTGAACCAGACCGCCCGGCGGTTCGTCCGCCCGGATCGTCATCGGCGCATGCTGGTGCCTTACAACCCCTGGGACGCCGAAGTCCTGCTTTGAACCGACGCCGAACCGGGCGTCGTGGCCGAGATCCCGGAAGATTGTCCTGTGGAGCCGGTAGAGCAACCGGGCGCCATAAGCAGCCTATGGGTATGCGGCACAAGGGAGTCCCGAAAAAGCCGTTTGCTCGCTTTCACGCTAATTTGCTATTAACTCGGGTGGTAATACTTTCGTGGTAAAATGGTTTTGAGCTGTTCGAAAATCGTGGTGCTGGATCGTTTGTGCTAAAAGAATAGTATTTGGGGGTTATTCATGACTGTTCGGCAATTCGAATTGCAATTTTTGCGCGCGATTTGCGGGAAAATCAGAAATTCTTATCAGACTTCATCGCTATCACGACCCATTTCTTCATTTGATAGTTGTTGCAAGTATAGAGGGTATACTTGGTTTGTTCGGTGTCTATACAAAACGATAGACTTGCTAGAAGCAGCCATTTGCTTCCCGAGCTTAATACTGGCGTATGTGAGCGGTTCGGCTCCGGTGCCCATCGACTAGTTCCGCCTCCGAAGGCAGGCGTCGTCTGCTGAGACCCCTGACATCGTCTTTCCCATCCTTCAAGCTGCCGCGTGTGAGGAAATTATGGCCGGAACCGTCAACGCCACAGGAACCACCACCACCACCACGTCGCCGAGCACCATCATCGGCAGCACGGGGGTGGACGTTGTCACCCTGGGCAATACCGGCAACACCACCACGGTGAGGGTACTCGAGACGCTCATCGGCAGCACCGGCTTCGATCTCATCACGCTCGGCAGTGGGGGCAACACCACCACGGTAAGGGCGCTCGAGACGCTGATCGGTGGTGCCGGCAACGACGTGATCTACGGCTCGACCGTCGGAACGACGATGGCGGTATCGCTGATCGAGACCCTGACCGGAACCTCCAAGTCGGCGGTCGAAGACATCATTCTGGTGGGGACCAGCGGCAATACGGTCCGGGTGGACTGGATCGATACCCTTATCGGCACCACGGCGAAGGACGTGGTCTATTTCGGCAGCGGCTCCGTGCCCGGATCTCTTGCCACCTCTGGCAGCACCATGCTGGTGTCGCTGGTGGAGACGATCATCGGCGGGTCCGGAACGGAGGTCGTCTTCCTCGGCGACGCCAGCAGCACGATCTCCGTTCAGGACATCACCACGCTGTTGGGCAACACAGGGATTGATGTCGCCCAGATTTCCTCGACCGTGGGCACGACGATGGTCGTGTCCCAGATCGACACGGTGATCGGCAACATCGGCTTCGATCTGATCTCCGGACAGGGTGCGCCAAGCCCGCTCAACCTGGCCGTCTTGGGGGTGGATGCCATCCTTGGCGGTACGACCAGCAACCAAGACTACGTCAAGCTGCTGGAGACGAACGGCGCCACCGTCCTCGTCGGTGCGATCGATACGCTCATCGGCACGGCCGGCAATGACGTCATCGATATGAGCAGAGATGTCGGAAATATAAAATTCGGCAGCAGCATATCCAGCACCATGCACGTCACCGGGGTGGAAACCCTGATCGGCGGAGCGTCAGCAAACACGATCTATATCGATAATACGGCAGGCTCGACCATTAGAGTGTCGATGCTTGACACTGTATTCGGCACCACCGGTACCGACGTCATGCTCATGACGAATAACGGCACCATTGGCAACACGATCCGGATTGATCTCTACGAAACGATCATCGGCAGTACCCTCTATGACATGATCGTCCAGGTCAAAGGCTACGGCTCGACGGTTCTGGTTTCCGGCGTGGAGCAGTTGGCCGGCGGCATCGGCAAGGACGTCTACATTCTCGGCGACATTGGCGGCGCCACTGTCACCACCATGGGCGTGGATACCCTGATTGGAACGTCTGGCATCGACGTTATGACAGGGATCAATTTTGGCCACTATGAGCAGGCTACGAGCGATCCGTCGAAGCCCGGAGGCTCCAATCTGTTCGGTTTGGCCCTGACGCTGGCGGTCTCGCATGTCGAAACCGTGTACGGCGCCCAGTATCCATCGCTGCCGGCCAACCCTGCCGATTTTCTCGCGCTGATCGATCCGGAAGGCTCGACCGTGCAGATCAGCGGCATCGAGACGCTCGTCGGCTCCGCGGGGCAAGACCGCGTCACGATGTTTACCAGTTCCCACAGCTTCACCACCGGCCAGAACATGTGGGTGGCGGGAATCGAGACGCTGACCGGCTCTGACGACCTGGATATCATCCGCACGGACACCAGCGGTATCACCATCCAGGTGAGCGCCATCGAATCCGTCGTCGGCGGCAGCGGTCTGGATCTGGTCATGCTGGCCAGCACCGGCACCACGATGCAGGTCAGCGGCCTGGAGACGATCATCGGTGGCGCCGGCAGGGATCTGCTGACGGCCAGCGGCGGGATCACCGCCGCCATCAGCGCCATCGAAACGCTGACGGGTAGCGCGGGCGTCGATGTGGTCGGCCTGCTGGGCGGCGGGAACACCACGACGCTGTCGCTGGTCGAGACGATCCAGGGCCTGGACAGCGGTACCGACGTCATCATCCTGACGGAAACCTACAACACGGTGTTCGCATCGTGGCTCGAGACGCTGTTCGGCGGCACCGGCACGGACATCGTGAGGCTGGGCAGCGCCGGCAACACCATGCTGGCGGTCGGTTTCGAAACGCTGATCGGCGGCGCCGGCACCGATGCGATCCTTCTCCAGGGATCGGCGGGCAACACCGTATCGGTTTCCAATCTCGAAACCGTCACAGGCGGTGGCAGCCTCGACGTGCTGGTGCTCGGCTCCACGGGTGGAACGCTGTCGGTCGGTTCCATCGAGACGGTGGTCGGGTCCGCCGCCATCGATGTGCTCACGCTTGGTGGGACGGCGGGCAACAGCATCGTGGTCAGCGGGGTCGAAACCCTGATCGGCAGCACGGGCCGTGATGTGGTGGTGCTGTCGTCGGGCGGGACCACGATCCTGGCGGCCGGGCTGGAGACGCTGACCGGCGGCGCCGGCATCGACGTCGTGACGCTGGGCAGCGCCGGCAGCACCATGCTGGCCATCGGCATCGAAACGCTGGTCGGCGACATCGGCGTGGACCTCGTCACATTGAACGGCGGCGGCAACACCATCGCCGTGTCCGGGCTGGAAACCCTGGTCGGCGGAGCGGGCGTGGACGTGGTCACGCTGGGTTCCTCCGGCAACACGATCCTCGCCGCGGGCATCGAAACGCTGACCGGCGGCGCCGGCCGGGATGTGTTCGCCTTCGATTCCACTGCCGCCGGCACCGGCGCGGTCAACGGCTTCAGCAAGGACGACGTCCTCCGCGTCATCGGCGCCACCCTGACCGGCCCGGTCACCAACGGCAACGGAACCGCCGTCGCTGCCGGGGCGATTCAGCTCTCCTCCTCCGGAGGGGTGACGACGCTCTACATCAACACCGCGGGCACCACCGGTGCGGCCACCCGCGTCATCACGCTGGACGGCCTTTACACGCCGGGCAATTTCTCGATTTCCGGCGACAGCATCACGCTGACCCAAAGCTCCCTGACCGGACCCTTCCTCGATGCCGCGTCCGACGGGGGCACCGTCGGCGACGGCATCACCAATGTCACGACCCCAACCTTCACGGGGGCGGCCGAAGCCGACAGCGTCGTCACCCTGTATGAAGGGGGGACGGTGCTGGCCAGCGGCACGGCGTCGTCGAACGGCACCTGGGCGATCTCCAGTACGCTGGGCGAGGGGACGCACACCCTGACCGCGGTTGCCGTGACCACGGCAAGCAACACGGCCACCTCGTCCACGGCATTGACCGTCACCATCGACAGCACGATCGCGGCCCCGACCGGGCTCGCTCTGGCTGCCGGCTCGGACAGCGGGGCGAGCGCCAGCGACCGCATCACCAAGGTCACCGTCCCGACGGTGACCGGCACGGCGGAGGCCAACAGCGTCGTCACGCTCTATGACGGCACGGCCGTTGCGGGCACCGGCACCGCCAACGGCAGCGGCGTCTGGTCGATCACCAGTGCCACGCTTGGCAGCGGCGACCACACGCTGACGGCGACCGCAGTGGATGTTGCCGGGAACAGCTCCACGGCGTCGGCCGGCCTGACCGTCACCATCGACAGCACGACCGCGGCCCCGACCGGTCTTGCCCTGGCCGCCGGCTCGGACAGCGGGTCGAGCGCCAGCGACGGCACCACCAATGTCGTCGCACCCACCGTGACCGGCACGGCGGAGGCCAACAGCGTCGTCACGCTCTATGACGGGACTGTGGTCGCCGGCACTGGTACGGCCAACGGCAGCGGCGTCTGGTCGATCACCAGCGCCACGCTCGGCAGCGGCGGGCACACCCTGACCGCGATTGCGGTGGATGTGGCGGGCAACAGCTCCACGGCTTCCACCGGCCTGACCGTCACCATCGACACCACCGCACCCGGCGCACCGACCGGTCTTGCCCTGGCTGCCGGCTCGGACAGCGGATTGAGCGCCAGCGACCGCATCACCAACATCGTCGCCCCGACGGTGACCGGCACGGCGGAGGCCAACAGCGTCGTCACGCTGTACGACGGCACGGCTGTCGCCGGCACCGGCACGGCCAACGGCAGCGGCGTCTGGTCGATCACCAGTTCTACCCTGGCCGGCGGCGCTCATACGCTGAGCGCGGTCGCGGTGGATCTGGCCGGCAACAGCTCCACGGCGTCGGCCGGCCTGACCGTCACCATCGACAGCACGACCGCAGCGCCGACTGGCTTGGCGCTGGCTGCCGGCTCGGACAGCGGGTTGAGCGCCAGCGACCGCATCACCAAGGTCGTCGCCCCGACGGTGACCGGCACGGCGGAGGCCAACAGCGTCGTCACGCTCTATGACGGCACGGCCGTTGCGGGCACCGGCACGGCCAACGGCAGCGGCGTCTGGTCGATCACCAGTGCCACGCTTGGCAGCGGCGACCACACGCTGACGGCGACCGCAGTGGATGTTGCCGGGAACAGCTCCACGGCCTCCACCGGCCTGACCGTCACCATCGACAGCACGACCGCGGCCCCGACCGGTCTTGCCCTGGCCGCCGGCTCGGACAGCGGGTCGAGCGCCAGCGACGGCACCACCAATGTCGTCGCCCCGACCGTGACCGGCACGGCGGAGGCCAACAGCGTCGTCACGCTCTATGACGGGACTGTGGTCGCCGGCACTGGTACGGCCAACGGCAGCGGCGTCTGGTCGATCACCAGCGCCACGCTCGGCAGCGGCGGGCACACCCTGACCGCGATTGCGGTGGATGTGGCGGGCAACAGCTCCACGGCTTCCACCGGTCTGACCGTCACCATCGACACCACCGCACCGGGTGTCCCGACCGGTCTTGCCCTGGCTGCCGGCTCGGACAGCGGGTCGAGCGCCAGCGACCGCATCACCAACATCGTCGCCCCGACGGTGACCGGCACGGCGGAGGCCAGCAGCGTCGTCACGCTGTACGACGGCACGGCCGTCGCCGGCACCGGCACGGCCAACGGCAGCGGTGTCTGGTCGATCACCAGTGCCACGCTGAGCAGCGGCGCCCACACGCTGACCGCAAGGGCGGTGGACGCGGCGGGGAACAGCTCCACCGCCTCCGCCGCGCTGACCGTTACCATCGACAGCACGACCGCGGCCCCGACGGACCTGGCGCTGGCCGCCGGGTCGGACAGCGGATCGAGCAGCACGGACCGTATCACCAAGGTCGTCGCACCCACCGTTACCGGTGCTGCCGAAGCGAATTCGGTCGTCACCCTCTACGACAACGGCACGGCCGTCGGCGCCGGCACGGCCACCGCCAGCGGAAGCTGGAGCATCACCAGCACCACGCTGAGCAGCGGCGATCACACGCTGACGGCGACCGCAGTGGATGTGGCGGGCAATACCTCCACGGCCTCCACCGGCCTGACGGTCACCATCGACAGCACGATTGCGGCCCCGACAGGTCTGGCGTTGGCCGCCGGCTCGGATACCGGGTCGGGCAGCAGCGACGGCATCACCAATGTCATCACCCCGACGGTGACCGGCACGGCGGAGGCCAACAGCGTCGTCACCCTCTATGACGGCACGGTCGTCGTCGGCGCCGGAACCGCCAATGGCAGCGGCGTCTGGTCGATCACCAGCGCCGCACTCGGCAGCGGCGGCCACACGCTGACCGCCCGTGCGGTGGATCTGGCCGGGAACAGTTCCACCGCCTCCGGCAGCTTGACCGTCACCATTGACACCACCGCGCCCGGCGCCCCGACCGGTCTTGCCCTGGCCGCCGGCTCGGACAGCGGGTCGAGCGCCAGCGACGGCACCACCAACATCGTCACCCCGACGGTGACCGGCACTGCGGAGGCCAACAGCGTCGTCACGCTGTACGACGGTACGGCCATTGCCGGCACCGGCACGGCCAACGGCAGCGGCGTCTGGTCGATCGTCAGTTCCACCTTGAGCAACGGCGGGCACACGCTGAGCGCGATTGCGGTGGATCTGGCCGGGAACACGTCCACGGCATCCACCGGTCTCGCGATCACCATCGACACGACATCGGCCACGCCCGGCGGTCTGGCGTTGGCGCTCGGCTCGGACAGCGGGGCGAGCGACAGCGACCGCAACACGAAGGTCACCACCCCCACGGTCAACGGAACGGCCGAGGCGAACAGTGTGGTGACGCTGTATGACGGCGCCACCGCCGTCGGCACGGTGACGGTGGATGCCGCAGGCCTGTGGTCGCTCACCAGCCCCTCCCTGGCGGACGGCGTCCATACCCTGACGGCTCAGGCGGTCGACGTGGCCGGCAACACCTCCACGGCCTCCACGGCGCTGATGGTGACGGTGGATGCGACGGCGCCGACCGCGCCCACCGGCCTGACGCTGGACCCGGCGTCCGACAGCGACACGCCGGGGGACAACACCACGACAGTGCGGACGCCGACGATCACCGGCACGGCCGAGGCGGACTCGGTGCTGTCGCTGTTCGACGGCAGCAACCTGCTCGGCACCACGACCGTCAATGGCGCCGGCAACTGGTCGATCGCCTCGTCGGAGTTGGGGGTGGGAGCCCATACCCTCACCGCGCGGAGCGTCGATCTCGCCGGCAACACCAGCACCGTGTCCGGCAATCTGATTATCACCATCGGCAATCCGCTGCAGGGCGCTCCCTCCACGCCGCAGCTGGACTCGGGATCCGACAGCGGCACCGTGGGCGACCGCCTCACCAATGTGGTGACGCCGACGCTCACCGGCACAGCCGAGGCGGGCAGCACGGTCTCGATCTACGAAAGCGGCACGCTGGTCGGATCCGCCACTGCGGATTCCGTGGGAGCATGGTCGGTGACCACGACGACGCTGTCCAGCGGTGCGCATAATCTCTATGCAACCGCGGTGTCGGGCGGCACGCTCCTCGGCTCCTCCTCCTCGCTGACGGTCACCATCGATGCGTCGGTGCCCACCACCCCGTCGACCCCGGTGCTGGCGGTGGCGTCCGACAGCGGCGTGGCGGGTGACGGGATCACGCGCGTCACCACGCCGACGCTGTCCGGCACCGCGCAAGCCAACGGCATCGTCACGCTCTTCGACGGAAGCACCGCCCTCGGCACGGTGACGGCGGATGCGTCCGGCTTGTGGTCGGTCACCACCGGTACGCTGCCGGACGGCGCGCACACCCTGACCGCGCGCACGATCAACGCGGCCGGCAGCACCAGCCAAGCGTCTTCCGCACTGGTTCTGACCATCGACACCACTTCCGCCACTCCCTCCGGAGTTGCCCTGGCGGCGGCCTCCGACAGCGGAACGTCGGGGGATGGCATCACCAACGTGGTGGCGCCGACCGTGACCGGCACGGCGGAGGCCGGAAGCACGGTCCTGCTCTATGAAGGAACCAGCCTGATCGGTCAGGCCACGGCCGATTCGGGGGGAGCGTGGACCGTCACGGCTTCCGCCCGTGGCGACGGCTCCCATAGCCTGTCGGCTTTGGCAATCGATCCGGCGGGCAATACGTCGCAGGCATTCACCGGGCTGACGATCACCATCGATGTCACCGCACCGGGTGCGCCGGACGCCCTGGCGCTGGCCACCGGCTCGGACAGCGGGTCGAGCAACAGCGACCGCCTGACCAACGTCGCCGCCCCGACCGTCACCGGCACGGCGGAAGCCAACAGCGTCATCACCCTCTATGACGGGACGGCCGTCGCCGGGACCGGCACCGCCAACGGCAGCGGCGTGTGGTCGATCACCAGCGCCACGCTCGGCAGCGGCGCTCATACGCTGAGCGCGGTCGCGGTGGATGCGGCGGGCAACAGCTCCACGGCTTCCACCGGTCTGACCGTCACCATCGACACCACCGCACCGGGTGTCCCGACCGGTCTTGCCCTGGCTGCCGGCTCGGACAGCGGGTCGAGCGCCAGCGACCGCATCACCAACGTCGTCGCCCCGACGGTGACCGGCACGGCGGAGGCCAACAGCGTCGTCACGCTGTACGACGGCACGGCCGTCGCCGGGACCGGCACGGCCAGCGCCAGCGGCGTCTGGTCGATCACCAGCGCCACTCTGGCCGGCGGCGATCACACCCTGACCGCCACCGCGCTGGATGCGGCGGGCAACACCTCCACGGCTTCCACCGGTCTGACCGTCACCATCGACAGCACGACCGCGGCGCCGACCGGTCTGGCGCTGGCTGCCGGCTCGGACAGCGGGTCGAACAGCAGCGACGGCATCACCAACATCGTCACCCCGACCGTCACCGGCACGGCGGAGGCCAACAGTGTCGTCACCCTCTATGACGGAACTTTGGTTGTCGGCGCCGGCACCGCCGATGGCAGCGGCGTCTGGTCGATCGTCAGTTCCACTCTGAGCACCGGCGGGCATACGCTGACCGCGACCGCGGTCGATGTTGCCGGGAACACCTCTACCGCCTCCACAGGCTTGACCGTCACCATCGATACGACGACCGCGGTGCCGACCGGCTTGGCGCTGGCTGCCGGTTCGGACAGCGGGTCGAGTGCCAGCGACCGCATCACCAATGTGACCGCACCGACGGTGACCGGCACGGCGGAGGCCAACAGCGTCGTCACGCTCTATGACGGTACGGCTGTCGCCGGCACCGGCACGGCCAACGGCAGCGGCGTCTGGTCGATCACCAGCGCCACGCTCGGCAGCGGCGGGCATACGCTGACCGCGACTACGGTCGATGTTGCCGGGAACACCTCCACGGCTTCCACTGGCCTGACCGTTACCATCGACAGCACGACCGCGGCGCCGACCGGTCTGGTCCTGGCCGCCGGCTCGGACAGCGGGTCGAGCGCCAGCGACCGCACCACCAATGTGACCGCACCGACGGTGACCGGCACGGCGGAGGCCAACAGCGTCGTCACGCTCTATGACGGCACGGCCGTTGCGGGCACCGGTACGGCGAACGGCAGCGGCGTCTGGTCGATCACCAGTGCCACCCTGGCCGGCGGCGATCACACGCTGACGGCGATGGCGGTGGATCTGGCGGGCAACACCTCCACGGCTTCCACCGGTCTGACCGTCACCATCGACACCACGACCGCGGCCCCGACCGGGCTCGCTCTGGCTGCCGGCTCGGACAGCGGGTCGAGCGCCAGCGACCGCATCACCAATGTTACTGCCCCGACGGTGACCGGCACGGCGGAGGCCAACAGCGTCGTCACGCTGTACGATGGTACGGCCATCGCCGGGACCGGCACGGCCAACGGCAGCGGCGTCTGGTCGATCACCAGTGCCACGCTTGGCAGCGGCGACCACACGCTGACGGCGACCGCAGTGGATGTTGCCGGGAACAGCTCCACGGCGTCGGCCGGCCTGACCGTCACCATCGACAGCACGACCGCGGCCCCGACAGGTCTGGTCCTGGCCGCCGGGTCGGACAGCGGGTCGAGCGCCAGCGACCGCATCACCAGTGTCACCGTCCCGACGGTGACCGGCACGGCGGAGGCCAACAGCGTCGTCACGCTCTATGACGGGACGGCCATCGCCGGCACCGGTACGGCGAACGGCAGCGGCGTCTGGTCGATCACCAGCGCCACGCTCGGCAGCGGCGGGCACACCCTGACTGCGATTGCGGTGGATGTGGCGGGCAACAGCTCCACGGCGTCGGCCGGCCTGACCGTCACCATCGACACCACCGCACCCGGCGCACCGACCGGTCTGGCGCTGACCCCGGACTCCGACAGCGGTCTGAGCAACACCGACCGGATCACCGGTGTGAGGCAGCCGGCGTTGGTCGGTACGGCCGGTGCCAGCGCCACCGTGGTTCTGTATGACGCTACGACCGCGTTGGGCACCGCCACTGCGGACGCCAACGGGTTGTGGACCATAACCGCGGGAGCGTCGTTGGCGGACGGCGACCATACGTTGACCGCCACGCAGATCAACAGCGTCGGCAACACCTCCGTCGCTTCGGCGGCGCTGGTGGTCACCATCAGCGGCACACCGCCGACGGTGACCAGCGTCGTCATCAGCGACGGGCCATATGCGCTGGGGACCGAGATCACGGTCGAGGTCACCTTCAGCGACATCGTCGTCTACACCGGGACGGATTCCACCCTGGCCCTGACCGTTGGGAGCACCACGCGCCAAGCCACCTTCGTGGAAACTTTCGGGTCGTACGCAACCTACAGCTATACGGTACAGCCTGGGGACGTGGATGCGGACGGCGTGACAGCCGTCGCCAACGGCCTGACGCTGAACACCAGCACGATCCGCGACACCAACGCCAACAACGCGGTCCTGACCTATTCAGCCGTAAACAATGCCAACGCGCTGTCACTGGTCTATCCGGTCGCCAGCACCGGCGGCACGACGATCACGCTGGCCCAGTACAGCACCATCCTCGGCAACGCCGGCACCGATGTCATCACGTTGGGGACACCTGGGAACACGGTCGAGATCTCTGCGCTGGAGACCCTGATCGCGTCCGACGGCACGGACGTCATCAGCATCGGCGTGACCACGGGCACGACGCTGCTGCTGTCCAATGTGGAAACGCTTCTGGGTAGCACCGGCAAGGATTCGATCACGCTGGGCACGGCCGGCGGAACGCTGCTGGTGAGCGGCGTGGAGACGCTTCTGGGCGGCGTCGGCACCGATGTGGTGACGCTCCTGGATGCCGGCAGCACCGTCTACACCGCCGGCATCGAGACGCTGACCGGCGGTACCGGCATCGATGTGGTGATGTTCGCCAACACCCAGGGCAACACCCTGACGCAGCGGTTGGTCGAAACGCTGATCGGCGATGCCGGGAGCGATGTCCTGCTGCTGGACAGCACCGGCAGCACCGTTGCGGTCGGCCTGTTCGAAACCATCACCGGCACCATGGCGGTCGATCTGGTTTCGCTGGTCGGCGGCTTCGGCAGCACCCTGCTCGTCAACGGGTTGGAAACGCTGCTGGGCGGGGCCGGCACCGACATCGTCACCCTCGGCACCACCGGCGGCACCTTGCTGGTTTCTGCGCTGGAATCGCTGACCGGCAGCAGCCGCATCGACGCGGTGTCGCTCGGCACCGCCGGCAACACCCTGACCGTCACCGCGGTGGAGACCCTGCTGGGCGGAAGCGGCACCGATGTGATCACGCTGGGTGGAACGGCCGGTTCTACGCTGGTCCTCTCCCTGATCGAGAGCATCGCCGGAACCGTGGGCACCGATCTGCTGACGCTGGGTACCGTCGGAAGCACGCTGTTCGTCTCCGCCGTCGAAACGATCGTCGGCGAGCAGGGATCGGATGTGCTGATGCTGGCGGGTGCCGGTTCCACGATGCTGGTCGGCGCCATCGACACCCTCACCGGCGGCGCCGGCACGGATGTGGTGACGCTGGCCGGCAACGGCACCACCATGAAGGTCGACCTGCTGGAGACGCTGACCGGCAGCGCCGGCAACGAGGTCGTCTCCTTCGGGACGGCAGGCATCACTCTGCTGGTCAGTGCCATCGAGACGCTGACCGGCGGGGCCGGCACCGACGTCGTCACGCTGGCGCAGAGTGGCGGCACGGTGGCCGTTTCGGGGTTGGAAACCCTTCTGGGCGGCCAAGGTACCGACATCGCCGCTTTGGGGAACGCCGGCAACACGCTGTTCGTGTCCTCCATCGAAACGCTGACGGGCGGTACCGGCAACGATTCCGTCTTCTTCGCCTCCGGCGGCAACACGCTGGCTCTCCGTAACATCGAGACGCTGACCGGCAACAGCGGCACCGATGTGGTGATGCTGCTGAATGACGGCGGCCCGATGCAGATCGGACTGTTCGAAACCATCATCGGCAGCGTGGGCAACGATCTCGTCACCCTGGGCAATTCCGGCAACACGCTGGCGGTGTCGCAGCTGGAGACGCTGGTCGGCGGGTCGGGGCTGGACGTGGTGACGCTGGGCTCGGGCGGCAGCACGCTCTCGACGGTGGCGGTGGAG
>NZ_JALJXJ010000015.1 GCF_024170005.1 Azospirillum lipoferum | reverse complement strand
ATGCGCAGCAGCGTGGTGTTGCCGCCGTCGCTCAGCGTGACCACGTCCGAGCCGGAATTGCCGACCAGGATCTCCAGCCCGGCGATCAGCAGGGTGGAGCCGCCGCCAAGCTCGCCGACCACCGCCACGTCCGAGCCGGAACTGCCGACCAGCGTCTCCAGCAGGTTGACGACGAAGGTGCCGCCGCTTTCCGACAGATGGACGACGTCGCGCCCGCTGTTGCCGGTGACGGACTCGATGCCGATGATCCGCACCGTCGTGCCGCCGGTGCCCAGCGTCACCACGTCCAGCCCGCTGCCGCCGATCAGCGTCTCCACCGCCACCGTCGAGAGCGTGCTGCCACCCGAGCCCAGCGTCACCACATCCAGCCCCGACCCGCCGACCAGCGTCTCCAGCTGCGACACCGCCAGCGTGTTGCCGAGCGAGCCAAGGGTGAGGAGGTCATTGCCGATGACGCCGATGATCGTCTCAAGAGCCGAAACCAGCATGGTGTTGCCGGTATCGCCCAGCGTGACGATGTCGGTGCCGACGCTGCCGGTCAGCGTCTCGATGCCGCGCAGCAACAGCGTGTTGCCGGTGGTGCCGAAGCTGACGATGTCGGTCCCGGCCCCGCCGATCAGGGTGTCTATGGCCGACACCGTGACCGTCGAACCGGACGTGCCGAGGATGATCAGATCGGAGCCCGTGCCGCCGGTGATCGTCTCCAGCAGGTCGGCGAGCAGAGTGCTGCCGGCCGAACCGATGGTGATCACATCGGTGCCGATACTACCGGCCAGGGTTTCCAGTCCCCGAACCAGCAGAGTGCCTCCTGCCGTGCCCAGTGCAATGGCGTCGGTCGCCGCACCGCCGACCAGCGTCTCGATGCCCGAAACCGCCATGGTGGTGCCGGTATCGCCGATGGTGATGGTGTCGGTGCCGGCGCCGCCGGCCAGGCTCTCCAGGCCACGGACGAGAAGCGTGCTGCCTGCCGGACCCAGCGTGACGATGTCGGTGCCGGCGCCGCCGATCAGCAGTTCCAGGCCGGACGTCAGGACCGTCCCGCCGGCCGAGCCGAGGAAGAGCAAGTCGGAGCCCATGCCGCCGGTGATCGTCTCCAGCAGGTTGGCGAGCAGAGCGCCGCCGGCCGACCCCAGAGTCGCGACATCGGAGCCCGCACCGCCGGTGATCGTCTCCACATTCGAGAGCAGCAGGGTGTTGCCGATTGTGCCCAAGGTGATGATGTCGGTGCCGGCGCCGCCGGCGATCGTTTCGAAGCTCAAAACCGACAGGGTGTTGCCAGCCGAGCCGAGAGTCACGACGTCGGTGCCGGCGCCGCCGGTCAGTGTCTCAAGAGCAGCCGCAAACAGGGTGCCGCCGGCTGTGCCCAGCGAAATCAAGTCGGCGGCCGTCCCGCCGATGATCGTCTCAAGAGCCGAAACCAGCATGGTGTTGCCGGTATCGCCCAGCGTGACGATGTCGGTGCCGACGCTGCCGGTCAGCGTCTCGATGCCGCGCAGCAACAGCGTGTTGCCGGCGGTGCCGAAGCTGACGATGTCGGTCCCGGCCCCGCCGATCAGGGTGTCTATGGCCGACACCGTGACCGTCGAACCGGACGTGCCGAGGATGATCAGATCGGAGCCCGTGCCGCCGGTGATCGTCTCCAGCAGGTCGACGAGCAGAGTGCTGCCGGCCGAACCAATGGTGATCACATCGGTGCCCGCAGACCCTGCCAATGTCTCGATGGCATTGACGAGCAGGGTCGTGCCGCTGGTCCCCAGCGTGACGATGTCGATGCCGCTGCCGCCGCTCAGGGTCTCCAACCGGTCGACAAGCAGGGTGCCACCCGTACCGCCCAGGGTGATGACATCGGTGCCGGCCCCGCCGGTGATCGTTTCGAGCAGGGTTGCCAGCAGCGTGATGCCGGCCGTGCCGACGATCACCGCGTCGCCGCTGTTCGACCCGGTCAGCGTTTCGAGACGTTCGACGAGAACCGTGCTGCCGCCGCTTCCGAGCGTGATCACATCGGAGCCAGACGATCCGAGAATGGTCTTGTATTGCGTAGAGACGGACAGGGTTCCGCCGGCGTCGCTCAAGACGAGAATATCGGCATCCAGAATGCTGACCAGGGTCTCCAGCCCGTTCAGATGAAGAGTCTGCCCGGGCGCGATGACGGTTTCGATATTGACGGCGTGAAAGGTCGTCCCGCTGCTGCCGAGCATGACGACATCGGTGCCGGAGCCACCGATGAGCGTCTCGATGCCGGCCATCAGCAGGGTGTTGCCGGCGGTGCCCAGCGTCACGATGTCGGTACCGGCTCCGCCCGTCAGCGTCTCGAGACCAGCCATCAGCAGGGTGTTGCCGGCGGCGCCCAGCGTCACGATGTCGATATCGGCTCCGCCCGTCAGCGTTTCGATGGCGGTTACCAGAAGGGTGTTGCCACCGGTACCGAGCGTCACGACGTCGGTGCCGACGCCGCCCGTCAGCGTTTCGACAGACGACACCAGCAAGGTGTTCCCGGCAGTGCCGAGCGTCACGACATCGCTCGCGACACCGCCCGTCAGTGTTTCTATTCTCGACACCGTGATGGTGTTGCCCGATGCCGCCAGGGCGATGACGTCGCGGCCCGAGTTGCCGTTCAGCGTTTCGATCAGGGAAACGGCAAGGGTCCCGCCGCTGGCACTCATCGAGACGAGATCGACGCCGGCCCCGCCGATCAGCGTCTCAACCGCCGAGGTCAAGATCGTGATGCCGGCCGATCCGAAGGTCACGACATCGGTGCCGGTGCCACCGATGAGGCTTTCCACGGCGGTCACCAGGACCGTGCCGCCGGCGCTGCCGAACGTCACGGCATCGGTGCCGGCCCCGCCGATCAAGGTTTCAAGACCCGCCGCCCTGAAGGATGTGCCGGCGGTCCCCAGCATTACGACATCGGTGCCGGCCCCGCCGGTCAGCGTCTCGATGCGGGAGATCAGAACCGTGCTGCCGGCGGTCCCCAGGATGATGGAATCGACGCCGGTCCCGCCGGTCAGCGTTTCGATGTCGGACACCAGTGTCGTGTTGCCGAGCGATCCCAAGGTCACGATGTCGGTGCCGGCACTGCCCGTCAGCGTCTCGACGCGCGAAACCAGCAGCGTGTTGCCAACGGCGCCCAGCGTCACGACGTCGGTGCCGCTGCCACCCGTCAGCGTCTCGATGGCGGTCACCAGCAGGGTGTTGCCGGCAGTGCCGAGCGTCACGACATCGGTGGCGGTGCTGCCGGCCAGCGTTTCGACAGCCGAGACCAGCAGGGTGTTGCCGGCGGTACCCAGCGTCACGACGTCGGTGCCGACGCCGCCGATCACGCTCTCAAGACCTTGTACCGTCACCGTTGCGCCGGCGGTCTCCAGGGCGATGACGTCGTTGCCGCTGTCTCCCGTCACCGTCTCGATGCCGATCACAAGCATCGTGCTGCCAGTGGTGCCAAGCGTCACGACATCGGTAACGGTACTGCCCGTCAGCGTCTCGACGGCCGAGACCAGCAGCGTGTTGCCGGCGGTGCCCAGCGTCACCACGTCGGTGCCGATACCACCGGTCAAGATCTCGAGACCTTGGACGGTCAAGGTTGCGCCGCCGGTGCCCAGGGCGACGACGTCAATGCCGCTGTCACCCGTCACCGCCTCGATGTCCAATACCAGCAAGGTGCTGCCGGCGGTCCCCAGCGTGATGATGTCGGTGCCGGCCCTACCCGTCAGCGTCTCGACAGCCGAGACCAGCAGCGTGTTGCCGGCAGTGCTGAGGATGAGAACGTCAGTGTCGACGCCACCGGCAAGCATCTCGATGCCGGTTGCCAGCAAGGTGTTGCCGCCGCTGCCGAGCGTCACCACGTCGGTACCGGCCCCGCCCATCAGCGTTTCGACAGACGCGATCAGCAGGCTGTTGCCGCCGCTGCCGAGCGTCACGACATCGGTGCCGGCGCCGCCGGTCAGCGTCTCCAGCAGCCCCACCGTCATGGTGCTGCCGACGGTTCCGACGGTGATGACATCGGTGCCGACGCCGCCGGTCAGGGTTTCCAGCCGCGAAACCAGCATGGTCGTGCCGGCGGTTTCGATGGTCACGGCGTCATTGCCGGCGCCGCCGGTCAGCGTCTCCAGTTCCGACACCCTCGTGGTGACGCCGGCCGATCCCAGGGTGATCACGTCGGTACCGCTGTTGCCGACGATGGTCGTCACCAGTGACACCGTGGTGGTGTTGCCCTGCACCCCCAGGTTCAAAGATGCTGTGCCGCCCGCGCCGCCCGCAGTGACGACTTCCACGCCCGACACTGCGTATCGTACGCCATTGGTACCGAGCACGATGGAGTCGGTTCCCGCACCGCCGACGATGGTTTCAACGCTATAGATCGCTATCGAATTGCCGGCATCGCCCAGGGTGAGGACGTCGACACCGGTGGTACCGAGCAGGGTTTCCACTTGGGACACCAATGTGGTGCTTCCCGACGAACCCAGCGTAATGGTGTCGACCCCACTTCCGCCGATCAGGGTTTCCACCTGCAAGACCGTCGTGCTATTGCCCGCAGAACCCAGCGTGATGACGTCATTCCCAATCCCGCCGGTCAGACTTCTCAGCGACGACACCGTCATGGTGTTACCGGCCGTGCTACCCAGCGTGATCACATTGATGCCGCTGGCGCCGATCAGCGTTTCGATGGCAGTCGCCAGCAGGGTGTTGCCGCCAGTGCCAAGCGTCACGAGGTCGGTACCGGCCCCACCCGTCAGCGTTTCGACCGCCGAGATCAGCAGCGTGTTGCCGGCAGTGCCGAGCGTCACGATGTCGGTGCCAGCTCCGCCTGTCAGCGTTTCCACGGCCGAGACCAGCAGGGTGTTTCCGGCGGTGCTGACGATGACGACGTCAGTGTCGACACCACCGGCAAGCGTCTCGATGCCGGTTGCCAGCAGGGTGTTGCCGCCGGTGCCAAGCGTCACGACGTCGACGTCGGCTCCGCCCGTCAGCGTTTCGAAGCCCAAAACCGACAGAGTGTTGCCACCGGTACCGAGCGTCACCACGTCGGTGCCGACTCCGCCCGTCAGCGTCTCAATGCCAGCCGCCAGCAGCGTGTTGCCGGCAGTGCCCAGCGTCAGCACGTCGGTGCTAACCCCGCCCGTCAGCGTCTCGATGCCGGCTACCAGCAGCGTGTTGCCGACGGTGCCCAGCGTCACGACGTCGGTGCCGATACCGCCGGTCAAGATCTCGAGACCTTGGACGGTCAGGGTTGCACCGCCGGTGCCCAGGGCGACGACGTCAATGCCGCTGTCACCCGTCACCGCCTCGATGTCCAATACCAGCAAGGTGCTGCCGGCGGTCCCCAGCGTGATGATGTCGGTGCCGGCCCCACCCGTCAGCGTTTCGACGGCCGAGACCAGCAGCGTGTTGCCGGCAGTGCTGAGGATGAGAACGTCAGTGTCGACGCCACCGGCAAGCGTCTCGATGCCGGTTACCAGCAAGGTGTTGCCGCCGGTGCCGAGCGTCACGGCGTCGGTGCCGGCCCCGCCCGTCAGCGTCTCGACAGACGACACCAGCAGCGTGTTGCCAGCGGTGCCGAGGATGAGAACGTCAGTGCCGGCGCCGCCGATAAGCGTTTCGACAGACGACACCAGCATGCTGTTGCCGGCAGTGCCCAGCGTCAGCACGTCGGTGCCGGCCCCACCCGTCAGCGTCTCGATGCCGGCTACCAGCAGCGTGTTACCGGCGGTGCCCAGCGTCACCACCTCGGAGCCGATACCGCCGGTCAAGGTCTCGAGACCTTGGACCGTCACCGATGCGCCGGCAGAGCTTATGGTTACGACATCGGTAGCGCTGTCTCCCATCAGCGTTTCGATGCGGAAAACCTGAATCGTGCTGCCGGCGGTGCCGAGCATCACGACATCGAAGCCAGCCCCGCCCGTCAGCGTTTCGACAGACGCGATCAACAGGCTGTTGCCGCCGATGCCGAGCGTCACGACATCGGTGCCGACCCCACCCGTCAGCGTTTCGACGGCCGAGATCAGCAGCGTGTTGCCGGCAGTGCCGAGCGTCACCACGTCGGTGCCGCCGCCCCCGGTCAACGACTCGATGGCCGATGCCAGCAAGGTGTTTCCACCGCTGCCGAGCCTTATCACGTCGGTGCCGATACCGCCGATCAGGGTCTCGAGACCTTGGACCGTCACCGATACACCGCCGGATGCCACTGTTACGACATCGGTGCCGCTGTCTCCCATCAGCGTTTCGAGGCGGGAAACCTGAATCGTGCTGCCACCGGTACCGAGCGTCACGACATCGGTGCCGACCCCGCCCGTCAGCGTCTCGAGACCAGCCACCAGCAGCGTGCTGCCACCGGTACCGAGCGTCACGACATCGGTGCCAACCCCGCCCGTCAGCGTCTCGAGACCAGCCACCAGCAGCGTGTTGCCGACAGTGCCAAGCATCACCACGTCGGTGCCAACCCCGCCCGTCAGCGTCTCGAGACCAGCCACCAGCAGCGTGTTTCCGTCAGTACCGAGCGTTACCACGTCGGTGCCGATACCGCCCGTCAGCGTTTCGACAGCCAAGACCACCAAGCTGTTTCCAGCGCTGCCGAGCGTCGCGACATCGGTACCGGCCCCGCCCGTCAGCGCTTCGATTCTCGACACCGTGATGGTGTTGCCCGATGCCGCCAGGGCGATGACGTCGCGGCCCGAGCCGCCATTCAATGTCTCGATCAGGGAAACGGCAAAGGTCCCGCCACTGCCACTCATCGAGACGACATCGACGCCGGCACCGCCGATCAGCGTCTCAAGCACCGAGATCAATATCGTGCTGCCGGCCGATCCGAAGGTCACGACATCGGTGCCGGTGCCACCGATGAGGCTTTCCACGGCGGTCACCAGCACCGTGCTGCCGGCGCTGCCCAGCGTCACGGCATCGGTGCCGGCCCCGCCGATCAGGGTTTCAAGACCCGCCGCCCTGAAGGTTGTGCCGGCGGTCCCCAGCATTATGACATCGGTGCCGGCTCCGCCGGTCAGCGTCTCGACGCGGGAAATCAGAACCGTGCTGCCGGCGGTCCCCAGGATGATGGAATCGACACCGGTCCCGCCGGTCAGCGTTTCGATATCGGACACCAGTGTCGTGTTGCCGAGCGATCCCAAGGTCACGATGTCGGTGCCGGCACTGCCCGTCAGCGTCTCGATGCGCGAAACCAGCATCGCACTGCCAACGGTGCCCAGCGTTACGACATCGGTGCCGCTGCCACCCGTCAGCGTCTCGATGGCGGTCGCCAACAGGGTGTTGCCGGCGGTGCTCAGCGTCACCACGTCGGTGCTAACCCCGCCCGTCAGCGTCTCGACGGCCGAGACCAGCAGCGTGTTGCCGGCAGTGCCCAGCGTCACCACGTCGGTGCCGACGTTGCCGGTCAGTGTCTCGATGCCGGCCACCAGCAGCGTGTTGCCGTCGGTGCCCAGCGTTACGGCATCGGTGCCGGCACCACCGGTCAGCGTCTCGACGCCGCTGACGCCGAAGGTCGCGCCGATGTTGCCCAGCGTGATGACGTCGGTGCCTGCGCCACCCGTCAGCGTGTTGATCTGCGACAGCGTCAGCGTGTTGCCGGAATCGGCCAGAGTCCTGACGACCGGCGCAATGTTCCTGAGATACAACAGGATGCCGTTGGAGGTGCCATAGAGTGCGTCGAGGTCGCCGTCGCCATCGAGGTCGGCCAGGGCCGGCGTCGGATAGCCTCCGGTGACGAGACCGTAGACCGCCGTCCCGACAAGCGAGAAGGTGGGGGAGGATGCCGTCCCGATGTTGATGGAAACGACATCCTTGTTCACGAGGTCGAGATCGCCGTCACCGTCGAGGTCGACGAGGACCGGTGTATTGAAACTGACACCCGCCGTCATGCCGAAGAGGTTCGTTCCCTCCAGCGAAAAGGTCGGCGACGACGACGTTCCGTTGTTCCGGTAGAGAAGAAGGCCGTTGGAACGGTCCCCCATCAGCAGATCGGCGTCGCCGTCACCATCCAGATCGGCGAAGGTCGGAGCCATGTAGCTGCCGGTGACGATGCCGAAGAGGTTGGTCCCCTCCAGCGAGAAGGTTGGCGAGGACGATGTTCCATTGTTGCGAAAGAACCGCGTGCCACCGCTCTTGCTGCCGATGAACAGATCGAGGTCACCGTCGCCATCGATATCGACGAAGCTTGGCTTCGCATAAGTATTGAAACTCGAGAGGCCGAAGAGGTTCGTGCCTTGCAGGGAATATGTCGGCGCCAGCGTCGTTCCGACATTGGCGAAATACACCGTCTCGCCAAGCACGTTGCCGACCAGAAGATCCAGGTCGCCGTCGCCGTCGAGATCCTTGAGCGTGGGGGCGGTATAATTGCCGACGCCGCTGAGGCCGAAAGAATTGGTGCCGACAAGAGTAAAGGTTGGAGTAGCCACGATCTTTCAGCCCCTCGGATATACCTATCGACACCACACCCCTGCACCGTCCGCCATCAGGCGTCCGATCAATTCGGAAACTCTGTTGGAATGGCTACCGCTTCGGCCAGCGCCCGCGCGTCGAGCAGCCCCACCGCCTCCGCACGGCGCACGCCGGGCAGGACGGCGACGTCGTACAGCTCGTTGACGGTGTGATGGAGCCACAGCATGTGCGCCACGGTTCCGCTGTCGGTGTCCACCACGGCCAGTCCGCATTGTGCGGAAACCCCCGCCCGTTTCAGCGCCGCCTCAAGCGGCAGCGCACTTAACGTTCCGTGGTCGCCGCGTGGGCGCGACAGCCCGACGACCGCCCATTTGCCATGGAAGGCCAGTCCCCGCGCGAAGCCGGGGCAGAAGCAGGCCGGCTCGAACCGTCCCGTCCCGTCCACCATTCCAAGCTCTCCGGTGCCGGAATTGAGCAGCCAGAGCCGGCCGCGGTGCCAGCGGGGGGAATGGGGCATCGACAGCCCGGCGCAGGCGACCTCGCCCGACGCGACGTCGATCAGCACGCCGCCGTCGCTCCGGCGCTCGCGCCAGCCTTCGATGACGTCGCAGCGCCCCAATGCCGTCGCGAAGATCGGCCGGCCGTCCTCGCCGAGCGCCATCCCGTTCAGATGGCAGCGGTCCTCGTTGCGCAGGGCGGAAATGAAGGCGGGCTTCCAGACCGGACGGAAGCCCCGGTCGGCGTCGGGAACGGCAAGGCAGCTGAAACGCGTGTTGACGAAGATCGGGACGCCGTCATGCCCGACCGCGATGTCGTGGATATCGATATCGCCGGTCATATAGCCCAGCCGCGGCACGTAAAGCCGATCCGCGCCCGACGGCGTGCGTTCGGACGGCTGCAATGTGTTGGTGAAGCGCCAGAGATGGGACTGTCCGCCGACCCACAGCGCGGTCCCGTCGGCACACAGGCCCTGGCAACGCTGCACCATCCGCTCATGGGCCTTCAGACGCCCATCCTCGCCCAGCCCGAGGAAGAACAGCCTGTGCGTCTCGTAGGTCGAAAATGCGATCGCGCAGCCGGCCGTCTCCAGCCAGTCGGGCAGGTTCGGCGTGCCCTGCAACATGGGCTGGACCGGCATGGGCTGGGATCGTTCTTCGGCTGCCATCCGACCGCTCTCCCTCTCTTCTCGCCCATCATCCCGGCTGAACCGTTAGCATGCACCATGAAATAAATTTAAATTATTAAGAGAGTAGATAATCTTCTTGGAAAATTGGTTTATGCACAGCCAGAGATGGCGAAGGCTTGGGAGAATGTCCACGATTGAACGACTTAAGATGGTGAAGATCGGGGTGGGACGCGGACTTCGCTCAGCCGAATCGGACAGATGCCCGGCCTCACCCATCGGTCCTCTCCACTGCTGCACTGCACCCGTCCGCCGCCTTCCGAAGGACACTCTTTCATGTGCCTCCCAACCACCGGCTTCACCGATCAAGCCGTCGCACTCACCCACCGGGGTGCCGCCGCCCTGGCCGACGGGCAGGAGATGCTTGCCGTTTCCTGTTTCACCCTGGCGGCCATACTGGCGCCGCATCGGGCAAGCATCTGGCACAATCTCGGTGAAGCGCGGCGTGCCCTGGGTCAAGTGACGGGCGCGGCGCGGGCCTACCATCATGCCTTGCGGCTGCGTCCCGCCTATCCGAAGGCCTGGGCCGGACTGGCCTCTCTGCTGCACAAAAGCCGGCGCTTCAAGGCGGCGGCACGGGCGTCGATGCGGGCGTTGGCTCTCGATCCGGGCTTTGCCGAGGGCTGGTCGGTCGCCGGTTCGATCCTGCTGGAGCAGCGGGCGATGGAGCGCCTGCCGATCATCCTGCGGCGGGCGGTGCGGCTGGCGCCGGACAGTGTGCCGGCGTGGCTCGCGCTGGCCGGCGGGCTCGGTGAAACGGCGGAGCCGGCTCTGCCGCTCGCCTGCGTGCAGCGCGCGGTTGCGCTGGCGCCCGACCGGCCGGCCGGCTATGTGAACCATGCCGGACTCCTGATCCGGCAGGGCAGGCTCGACGCGGCCGGGGCGTTGCATGACCGGCTGCGCCGGCTGGCTCCGCTGGAGGGATATGCCGAAGCCGGCGACAGTCTGGTGGCAACCTTGCGTGGCGACTTCGCGACGGCGGTGTCGCTGGCCCGCCGGTCTCTGGTCCTGCAACCGTCCTCCCCGGCCGCCCTCATCAACCTGTCCCTGGCCGAACATGACAACGGGCAGGCGGAGCGGGCGCGCCGCGGCAACGAGCGCGCCATCCTGCTCCATCCCGAAAGCGACGTCGCACGCTTCAACCTGTCCATGGTGCTGCTGGCACAGGGCGACTTCGCCAATGGCTGGCGTCTCTACGAATCCCGCTGGCGGATGGAGCGCGTGGCCTATCCGGCCCATGCCCCGCGCTGGCAGGGCGGCGACCCGGCGGGGCGCTCATTCCTTCTGGTGGCGGAGCAGGGACAGGGGGATACGCTGCATTTCGTCCGCTATGCCCCGATGCTGGCCGCACTCGGCGCCCAGGTCCATCTGATGGTACAGCCATCGCTGGTCCGGCTGCTGTCGGGGCTCCCCGGCATCGCCTCGGTCCGGTCGCTCACGGAACCGCCACCGGTCTGCGATGCCTGCATTCCGCTGCTCAGCCTGCCATTGGTGTTCGGCACCACGCTGGCGACCATCCCGGCGTCCGTCCCCTATCTGCACGCTTCCGAGCAGGATCGCGGCACCTGGAAGCGGAGGCTCGACGGTGAGCGCCGCCTGAAGGTCGGTCTGGTCTGGGCCGGTTCGGCGCATGACGACCAGTTCCTGGCCCATATGGTCGACCGACGGCGGAGCCTGCCGCTTGCCGCGCTGGCTCCGCTGGCCGGCATTCCGGGCGTGCGCTTCTGTAGCCTGCAAAAGGGGCCGGCGGCGTCCGAAGCGCCGCCGGCCGGTCTCGACCTTGTCGACTGGATGGAGGCGGTCGGCGATTTCGCCGACACCGCCGCTCTTGTCGCGGAACTCGACCTCGTCATCAGCGTCGACACCTCGGTGTGCCATCTGGCCGGCGCGCTGGGCCGGCCGGTCTGGATGCTGTCGCGCTATGATTCCTGCTGGCGGTGGCTGCGCGACCGGTCGGACAGCCCCTGGTATCCGACCATGCGCCTGTTCCGCCAGGATCGGCCGGGCGACTGGGCCCCCGTCATCCTTCGCGTTCGCGCCGCGTTGGAACGCTGGGCAGCGCAGTTTTGAAGAGTTCGGATCCGTTTGCGATCAGGAGACACCGAAATCCTTCGGATGCATCAGATCGGCGAACCCCACGCGATGCAGGAATTCCGCCCGTACCCGGTCGATCACCGCATAGGCAACCGCCGAACCGTCGTCGGCCGGATCGACCACCACGCGGAACGGCCTTTTGCCGAACGGGGCATTGACCACGCCAACGACGGTGTCGGCGACACGCTCGGGATCCGCGGTTTCCGGCACGGTCGCGGCGAGCGCCTTCAGCATCGCCTCTGCGAACCCCGCGGGAAGGCCCGCTTCGTAGTCCGCCGCACGGACCTTGTCGGCGGGCGCGCCCGCATGGGCGAAGTGGTTGGTCCCCTTGGTGAAGGCACCGGGAACGACGATGGACGTCTCGATGCCGAACGGGGCCAGTTCGCGGGCGTAGCAGACCGCCAGGGCGTCCATGCCGGCCTTGGCCGCGAAATAGGGGCCCAGCATCGGCGGGACGCCGCCGGCGGCACTGCTGCTGCCGATCCACACGACCAGCCCCCGCCGGGCCTTGCGCATGTGCGGCAGGGCGGCCCGGTTGACGCGCTGGGTGCCGAGCACGTTCACGTCGTAAAGCCCGGCGAGTTGTTCGGGCGTGAACGCCTCGCTCGGCCCCCACACCATATGCCCGGCATTGTGGATCAGCACGTCGAGCCGGCCATGCTCCGCGACGATGGCCGCGACGGCCGATTGCGCCGATGCATCCGACTGGACATCGAGTTCGACCGTCCGCAGATCCACCTTGCGGTCCCGCGCATAGGCCGCGATCTCGGCGACCTGATCCGCATTCTTGCCGCTCAGCCCGCGCATGGACGCGTAGACGATATGACCCGACGCGGCCAGGGCGTTGGCCATCAGGCGGCCGAAGCCGCTCGATGCGCCGGTGATGAGAATGACTTGCCTCATGCTGTCCCCTCCTCCCTCAGACCACGCCGCCGTTCGCCCGCAGGATCTGGCCGTTGATCCAGCCGCCGTCCGGTCCGACGAGCAGGGAAACCACCCGCGCGATGTCGTCGACCTCGCCCAGGCGGCCGAGCGGGATCATCTGCGTGATGCGGTCGAGCGTGGCCTGGTCCTTGCCCTGGAGGAAAAGCTCGGTGGCCACCGGACCGGGCGCCACCGCGTTGACGGTGATCCCCCGGGACCCCAACTCCTTCGCCAGGATGTGCGTGAGGGCTTCGACGGCCGCCTTCGTCGCCGCATAGACCCCGTAGCCCGGCTGGTAGAGCCCCACGACGCTCGTGGAGAAATTCACGATCCGGCCGCCGTCGCGCAGCCGGTTCGCCGCCTCGCGCAGCCCGTTGAAGGTGCCCTTGAGGTTGATCGCGATGGTCCGGTCGAAGGCCGCGTCGTCCATCCGTGCCAGGGGCGCCAGCGTCATGATGCCGGCATTGTTCACCAGCACGTCCACGCCGCCATAGGCCGCCTCGGCGGCATCGAACAGCCGCTTCACCGCCGACGGATCGCCGACGTCGGCCTGGACCGCGATGGCCCGGCCGCCGGCCGCCTCGATCTCGTCGACCAGCTTGCCGGCGGCACCGGCGCTGCCCGCATAATTGACGATGACCGCAAGGCCGTCACCTGCCAGCCGCCGGGCGATGGCGGCCCCGATGCCGCGGGACGCTCCGGTGACGATCGCGACACGGTTCGTTGATGTCGTCATTGTCTTGTTCCCTCTATCCTGGCTTGGTGCGAGGCGGGCGATGCGAGTGGCAGCGCCCGCCCGGTTTCAATCCTTCGCCCGATACTCCTCCGGGATCACGAACACCTCGTCGGCACGGGCATAGCCGCCGTCCTTGACCTCTTCGATCAGGACCATGGTGTGCGGGCGGGCAGCTTCCGAGAAATACTCGACAAGCATCGCCGTGGTGCGGTGGACGATTTCTTCCTTCTGGGCACGGTTCAGCGCAGCCTCGGGAACCTTGAAATTGACGAAGGGCATGGTCTTCACTCCTGTGGATGATCGATTGATCGGTGTCTGTACGGGTCGATCAAGGCATAGAAGGGGTTGGTGACTACGCCGGTCGCTTCAGTGTCTTCCGGCATTCGCGCCGCCTTCCGTCTCTGCTCTCAGGGACGAAAGTGAGCTATTTTGAAATCGCGGGGTAGAATGGCGATTTCGACATCACCATTTCGCTGGGAATAACAATCACATGGGCCGGTCATGGATCGCATCGACGTCATGCGTCTGTTCGTCAGGATCGTCGAACGTGGGAGCTTCGCCCAGGCCGCACGGGACTTGCAGGTTCCGCGCCCGACCGCCACACATGCGATTCAGCGCCTTGAGGCGGATCTCGGCGTCCGACTGCTGGAACGGACGACCCGGACTGTCCGGCCGACGCTGGACGGCTCGCTCTATCATGAGCGCTGCCTTCGGCTTCTCCCCGATCTGGACGAGATGCAAAGCGTCTTCCGCAATGCCGAGCCGAGGGGACCGCTCCGCGTCGATATGCAGGGGACCATCGCGCGGTTCTTCATCCTGCCGGCACTGCCTGCGTTCATCGCGCGCTATCCGGGGATTTCACTGAACCTCAGCGAGGGCGACCGGATGGTCGACCTCATCACCGAAGGCGTCGATTGCGTCGTCCGGGCCGGCGATCTATCCGACTCTTCGTTGATCGGCCGTCGCATCACGATCTTCGAGCAACTGACCCTGGCCAGTCCCGCCTATCTTGACCGTCATGGCACTCCATCGACGCCGGACGAGCTCCACGGCCATCGGATGGTCGCCTATGCCGCCTCGGCGACGGGGCAATCCTATCCCCTGGAGTTCAGGACGCGAGAGCGGGACTGGGAGGTCCGGCTGCCCCACGATGTCGTCGTCCGGGGGGCGGAGATCTACACGGCGGCAGGTGTCGCGGGGTTGGGACTGATACAGGTGCCGCGCTATCGTGTGGAACACCAGATCGCCGCCGGGCAGCTGGTCCCGGTGCTGGAAGCCTTTCCACCACCGCAGATGCCGGTGTCGGTGGTCTATCCGCAGAACCGCCATCTTTCATCGCGGATCAGAGTATTCATCGACTGGCTGACCGAAATGTTCGGCGGCCCGCAGGGCTAGAATGCGATCGTCTCGGACGGACTCTGCTTCGCCCGGAATCCGCCGCATCAAATACCGGGGCTAAATCCCTCCAGATCTCCGCACGGCCCCCGGCGTGGTGCCGCGCCGCCGCCGCAGGCTGCGGGTCAGGGCGCTCTGGTCGGAGAAGCCCACCGCCAATGCCACCTCCGCCAGCGGCAGCTGCCCGTCGCGCAGCAGCGCCTCCGCCCGGTCAAGCCGCAGATCGGCCAGCAGGCGGGCCGGGGTGCTGCCGGTGCGGGCGCGGAAACGTTCATGGAAATGGCTGGGCGCCAGACCGGCCGCCTCCGCCAGCTCCGCCACCGTCAACGGTTCGGCGCAACGCTCCGCCATCAGGGCCAGGGCGTGGTCGATGGGATCGTTCGATACGGGCGGCGGTGGCTGGCGGGTCTCCAGCGCCCTCAGCAGCAGCCCCGCCGAGTGATGGGCCAGCACCGGATCGAGCGGCCGGTCGGCCGCCTCCGCCGCCAGATAGCGCACCAGCCCGTCCAGCGCACCGTCGATGGCGAAGAAGGCGTCGCAGGCGCGTACCGCCGCCTGCGGCATCAGCCCGGCGGCGGGCACATCCAGCACGACGAAGCGGTTGGTCCCGCCGCTGCGGAAGCTGTGTGGCACCCCGTCCGCCACCAGAACCCCGCGCCCGTCGCCCACCCGGCCGCAGGCGCCGCCGATCTCCATGTCGAGGGTGCCGGCGATGGGCAGCACGATCTGGTGATGGTCATGCGTGTGCCGCCGTTCATGCCCGTCATAGCTGCGGGTGCTGACGGTCGGCCGATGCGGGGACGCCACGCCGGCGGACTCCTCAAGGTCGCTTGGGTAGGCGGATGGTACGCCCTGCTCCCCGGCATCGACAAGCCCGTGGGCACATGAGGGTGGGTTCGGCAACAAAGGGCCAATGCCGAGTAACGGAACTGAGTTTCACCAGATCACTCCGCAGCCATACCAAGTCCCTGTCCGCATTCCGCACCAGTCCGCCGATATTCGCCCACCCATTCACTTGAGCGTTGCCTGATATTCCGGACGAACAATTGCGGCACCGGAGAGCACCTCCCTATGAGTATTTTCAACCAAGAAATACGACCGCATGGGAACGGATCGTTCGCCATTCGCCAAAAAGCACTCATAAAAGGAACGCCCGATGTACCGAGATCGCATCCGCCTGAAATCCCTGTGGGGCAAGGTGGTGCCGGCGGAAGAAGCCGCCTTCCTCATCAAGGACGGCATGACCGTGGGCATGAGTGGCTTCACCCGTGCCGGTGACGCCAAGGCGGTGCCGCTGGCGCTGGCCGAACGTGCCGCGTCGGAAAAGCTGAAGATCACGCTGATGACCGGCGCTTCGCTGGGCAACGACGTCGACAGGATCCTGACGGAGGCGGGGGTGCTGTCGCGCCGCCTGCCCTTCCAGGCCGACCCGGTGCTGCGCAAGGCGATCAACCGCGGCGAGGTGATGTTCGTCGACCAGCATCTGTCGGAAACGGTGGAACTGCTGCGCTCACGCCAGATGGGACCGGTCGATGTCGCGGTGATCGAGGCCTGCGCCATCACCGAAAATGGCGGCATCGTGCCGACCACCTCCATCGGCAATTCGGCGACCTTCGCCATCCTGGCCGAGAAGATAATCATCGAGCTGAACCTGACCCAGCCGCTGGATCTGGAAGGAATGCACGATGTCTACATCCCGACCCGTCGCCCTTTCCGCGAGCCGATCCCGGTGGTGACGGCGGAAAGCCGCGCCGGCCTGCCCTACATCCCGATCGACCCGTCGAAGATCGCGGCCATCGTAGTGACACGCAAGCAGGACAGCTCCGCCAGCATCCTGCCGCCCGATGACGAGACCAACGCCATCGCCGGCCACCTGATCGAGTTCCTGGGCCGGGAGGTTCGCCAAGGCCGGATGGGGCGCTCGCTGGCGCCGCTGCAGGCCGGCATCGGCACCATCGCCAACGCGGTGCTGCACGGGCTGATCGACGGGCCGTTCCACGACCTGACCATGTACAGCGAGGTGTTGCAGGACAGCACTTTCGAGCTGTTCGACGCCGGCAAGCTGAACTTCGCGTCCGGCTCCTCGATCACGCTCAGCGCCGGCAAATATGCCGAGGTGCTGCCGAAGATCGGCTCCTACAAGGGCCGGCTGCTGCTGCGCCCGCAGGAGATCTCCAACCATCCGGAGGTGATCCGCCGCCTGGGCGTCATCGGCATCAACACGGCGTTGGAGTGCGACATCTACGGCAACGTCAACTCCACCCATGTCAACGGCACGCAGATGATGAACGGCATCGGCGGCTCCGGCGATTTCGCCCGCAACAGCCATCTTGCCATCTTCGTCACCAAGTCGCTGGCCAAGAGCGGCGCCATCTCCAGCGTCGTGCCTATGGTGACCCATGTCGACCACAACGAGCATGACGTCGACGTGCTGGTGACGGAGGCCGGGCTGGCCGACCTGCGCGGGCTGGCGCCGCGCGAACGGGCGGAAACCATCATCCGCAACTGCGTCCACCCCAGCTACCGCGAGCTGGCGGCCGACTATCACCGCCGGGCCTTGCAGCGCGGCGGCCACACCCCACACCTGCTGGAGGAGGCCTTCGCCTGGCACAGCCGCTTCCAGCAGACCGGCAGCATGATGCCGACGCCGCTGGCGGCCGAGTAGGTCCCCTTGAAAACGGGCGGACCGCGGAAAGCCGCGGCCCGTTCCCGTTACCGGTATGCTGTCACACGTGCTTCCCGCCGCTGCGCTCCAAGTATAGGAGCAGTGCGGGATAATAGTGCTTGCGCTCTGACGAAATCTTCTCGCAGAAACGGCGCGCGGCTCCACTCTTGAGCCAGTCTTCAAGCTGTCCGTTCTGACGTTTCTCCGCGACGACGGTATCGATCGCGTCGAGAATTTTGTGAATCACCTCAGGCCTCGTCTTATGAAGATCGGAGCGGCATCTTCGTCGCTCTCGTAATCTTATATGCGCCCGGCTGTCGGTGAACGGCCCTGCATTCTGGACATGGCAGCGTGTTGCGATGCACAAAACGTAAGGGTTGGAAGCCGGCCCAGGCTCGAATCCCAGGGCCGGCTCCCGCCATCCGTCAGTCGGCGTCGGCGGCCGCGGCGAAGCCGTCCAGCAGGCCGCTCCAGCCATTCTCCGAATCGTAAGCCGCGCGGGCAGCCTCGGCATGCTCGCCCATACGCTCCAGGTTCCGGTGCTCCAGCTCGACCCGCGTGCCCTCGCCGTCGGCGGTGAAGCGCAGTTCGACCTCGGTCACCAGATCCGGGTTGAAGCGCCATTGCGGATCGATCTGCCAAGCCCGCATCAGACGGCCCGGCGGCTCCCAGGCCAGCACCCGGCCCCAGTCGCATTCCGACCCGTCCTCTCCCCGCTCGAACCAGCGGCCGCCGACCTGCGGTTCCACCACCACCTCGGCCAGCGGCGAAGCGGCAATGGAATGGGTGCGCGGCCACCAGCGCGTCATGTTGCGGGTGAAGACGTCGAAGGCGCGGTCCGGGGTGGTCCGTACATGGATGGTCTTGCGCACGGGCGCGGGCTGAATGGCTTGAATCCCCTGGTCCAAGGTCATGAATCGGTCCCCCGTTGAGCCTCGATGTCGGCCTTGAACGCCTCCAGCGCCTCATCCCAGAAGCGGTCGAGCCACGCGCGGACCGTCCCCAGCCCGGCCGGATCGATGCGGTAGATGCGCCGCGTCCCCTGCACCTCGTCCACCACCAGCCCGGCAGCCTTCAGCACCTGGAGATGCTGCGACACGGCGGGCCGGCTGACCGGCAGGGTTCCGGCGATCTCCCCGACCGACCGCGGCCGTTCCGCCACCCGTTCCAGAACGGTGCGGCGGGTCGGATCCGACAGGGCGGTGAAGACACTTGAAACGTTAGCCATGCTTAACCGTAAGCAGACACTTACAGATAGTCAAGCAAGGGCCGAACCGATGTCGCGCGTCCTTATCAAAAAGGGATTGCGTGCGGTCATCGCAGGGTTCAGCGCCACCAAAAAGGCGTTACCGGTAAATCAAATGTTCGTGGTTGCTTTCATCCTATCAGGTCGCACTGCGCCGGTTTCGACAACCGGTAATGCAAGGCCGGATCAGACACCCAGGACTTGCAATGAAAGGGCGCGATAATAACCTTAAAAGTTGTTGCAACCTCAGATATGTATATTTGGAAGGATGATTTTCGTTTGATTTCGATCCAAATGGTTGGTTGTTGCGGACGGTTTTCTCTCAAAAGATGATCTCGTATGTTTCATTTCTTAGAAAGGAAATTTCAATGTCGAACACCCCCGCGATCAGTGCCGTCCAAATCCCCCTGGCGGGTGGGGATGAGGGCGCTTTCCACATTGCCATCCAGATCCCGGGATCGGATGGCGTTTCCGCCAGAAATGCGGTGGTTCAGCTCGATACGGGATCGACCGGCCTGGTCCTTCCCGCCTCGTTCTTTTACCAGGACGGTGTTTATACCTATGACGCGGCCCAGAACAAAATCACGTCCGGCACTTTGATGCCGGGTGTCGAGATTCATGGGCCAACCACCGTCGTCTATCAGCCGTCGCAAGACGATATTCACGGGTTCATTTTCACCATTTCGGCGCTGAGCATCGGCGTTCAGGACGGGAAGGCCGCAGCGGCCACCACCCAGATCACCGCGATCGGTGCGGTCGAGAAGACGCCGCACATGTGCGGAATCGGCTTCGGCCGCCCCGTCCTGGCCAGCAATCCGTTCCTGTCGCTCATCGGGATGCCCACCGGGGAGATGTATCCCTCGTTCCTGCTGACCACCAAAGGCATCTGGCTCGGCCTGACGCCTGAACTGGCGGCCAAGCAGCTCGGCAGCAGCGTCTTCGGCTTCCAACAGCTGACCTACGAAGGCACCGAGACGCCCGTGCCCCACAACTCCAGCCAGTGGACGACACCGAAGGGCTATTTCCGGGTGAGCAACATCAACCCGACGGACACAACCAGCTACGACATCCTGATGGACACCGGGGTCGATTTGGCGATGGTGAAATCCCCGCTCGGCAATCTGGACAGCGAAATCAAGGCGGGCTCGATCATCGCCATCGAGGTTCCGGTCGAACCGTCGACCGTCAAGGTGTGCTACAGCTTCGGCATCACCGGTTCCGAGTCCGTGAAGCTCGGCCAGGGTGCCGACAGCTTTGTTTTCACGACCGACGCGGAACCGGGCGTGATCCCGCCCAAATATCTGGTGCCTCGCGGTGCGGGCAATTTCGTCAACACCGGCTTCCATCTGCTGAACAGCTATCAGCTCTATTTCGACGCGCAGGTCGGTCAGGTCGGCTACGCCGCCTATCCCGCCTGACACACGCTTTCCTTTCCAATTCCCCCATTCCTATCGCCGAAGCGTGGAACCGAACATGGCCCCAACCACTCCTCCGCCGGCACCGCCCAGCACTCCGCTGCCGTTGCCGCTCAATCTGACCAGCGAGCAGATCCTGAACGCCGGCGCCACCATCGTTCCGCTGTTCATCGTTCCCTTCGACCCGAACAATCCCTCGGCCCGCAAGGTCGGCATTCCGGTGATCGTCACGCCGGACGAACCGACGCACGGGGCACAGCTGCCCGATCCGGTGCTGTTCGAATTCGATACCGGCGGCAAGGCGTTCTGGGCCGACTGCGGGAAGCTTCCGTCGCTGACCGGCTGCGCCGATCATGGCGAGGTTTTCACCCAATACACCAGCGGCATCACCTATTTCGGCAAGGCCAGGGACGTTTACGTATCCCTCCTCGCTGAAACCGGTCCCGGCCCGGTCACCACCAAGGCAACCATCGCGGCGGTGGATACCATTCTGCGGCCGAAGGACCAGCAGGAAAGCGTTTCGACCTTTCCCATCTTCAACTATTTCTCCGGCGATTTCGGAGTATCCCTGCAGAACACCGCGTCCGCGCCCCAGTTGCCGCTGAAACACCAACTTCCCTCGCCCTATGCACCGCCCTCCACCATGCCGGAAATGCTGGGGGTGCTTTCCCAGCTTCTCTACAACAATGGAGCCGGCTTCATCGTCGATCTCGTGAACACGGTTCCCTATGTCGGCGACGAACTGCCGAAGGGAACGCTGATCGGGCGGCTGATCCTGGGCGGCATCGACACGCTGGCGACCAGCTTCCCGCTGCCCTACACCATGCCGTCGGCGGGAACCTACACCCAGCTTTTCGGAAGCAAGGCCACAATCAACGCCTATGCGGAAGGGGTCGCGACCGGAACGGCTTATGTGCAGGCCACCGGCAGTCCCTACGGCAGTGCCGCGGACATCAGCTATGTGATGGACACCGGCGCCACCGAGACCACCTTCTATCCAGGGACCAATCTCGGCACCAACATGCAGCCCGCGGTCGGCGACACCATCGTGCTGAATCTGACCGATGGTCAGACGGTGATGAATTTCACCGCCGGAAGCCAACAGTGCGACGACCTGACCGCCTGGGGCAACGGCGACCGCGGCAACGGCTGCGTCAACACCGGACTCGGAATGTTCCTGCAATTTCCGGTGCTGTATGATCTCGCCAACGGAAAGCTCTGCCTGCCTGCCCAGTCCAGCTGACAGCGGCGAGGCCGGATCGGACCTGTAGCAACCCGCCGGCGACGCGCGTTCCGATGAGGAATGCCTGTTGCCGGCGGTTTTCTTATCCCACCAGTCCCGACATCACCGCGCGCAGCTGTGCCGGCTTCACCGGCTTGTTCAGCACCAGACAGCCGGCCGCCTTGGCCTCGTCCGCCAGTTCGGGCGTGCGGTTGGCGGTGACGATCACGGCGGGCAGGATGCGGCCGCAGGCAGCGCGCAGCCGCGCCACCTCGTTGACGCCGAGCGCCCCGTCGTCGAGGTGATAGTCGGCGATCAGCAGGTCCGGTGGCTGCGGCATGCCGGACAGCAGGGCCAAAGCCTCGTCGCCGTTGGTGGCCGACACCACGTCGCAGGCCCAGCCGCGCAGCAGCGCCTCCATCCCCGCCACCACCGCCGGCTCGTTGTCCAGCACCAGCACCGAGGTGCCGGCCAGCCGGTTCATCATCGGCCTTGCGGCGACGCTGGCCGGGCGGACGGCGCGGCGCTCGGTCCCGCGCGGCACGGTGACGGCGAAGACGGAGCCGCGGCCCGGCTCCGACCGCACGGTGATGGGGTGACCCAGCATGCGGGCGACGCGGTCGACGATGGCGAGCCCCAGCCCCATGCCGCGGTCACGTCCCTTGGTGACGGGGGTGTCGAGGCGGCGGAACTCCTGGAAGATCTCGGCGATCTTGTCGCGCGGGATGCCGGGGCCGTTGTCCCAAACCTCGATCCGGATGCCGTCGCCGGTCCGGCGGCAGCCGACCACCACCCGGCCGCCCTGGACATAACGCAGCGCGTTGGACAGGAAATTCTGCACGATCCGGCGCAGCAGCCGCATGTCGCTGCGCACCACCGCCCCCGATCCCACCACCTTCAGGTCGATGCCCCGCTCCGCCGCCACCGCGGCATATTCGGTGGCGAGCGGCGCCAGGATGCCGCGCAACGGGAAGTCAGTGACCTCCGGCGTTACCGCCCCGGCGTCGAGCTTGGAGATGTCGAGCAGCGCCGACAGCAGATCCTCGACCGACGCCAGGGCGACATCGATATTCTCGACCAGTTCGGCATTGGCATCCGGCTGTTCCAGGTCGGCCAGCGCCGAGACGAACAGGCGGGCGGCGTTCAGCGGTTGCAGCAGGTCATGGCTGGCGGCGGCGATGAAGCGGGTCTTGGACAGGTTGGCCTGATCGGCCTGGGATTTCGCCTGCTGGAGCTGGTCGTTCAGCGTCATCAGGGCGGATTTCTCCGCCTGTTCGGATTCGCGCCGCCGCTCCTCCTCATGCTTGATGACGGTGATGTCGGTATAGACACCGACGATGCCGCCGTCGCGGGTGCGCCGCTCGTTCACCTGGATCCAGCGGCCATCGGACAGCCGATTGAGGAAGACGCCCTTCAGGTCGTGGCGATGCTCCATCCGTTCGCGCAGCCAGACGTCGGGCGGCGGCTCGCTGACGGCACCGGCGGCGGCGACCATGGCGACCAGATCGTTGAAGCGGATCCCGGCCTGGATGCGGCCCGCCACCGACGGCCAGTAGGACAGGTATTTGCGGTTGCACAGCACCAGCCGGTCGGCGGAGTCGAACAGGGCGAACCCCTCGTTCACCGACTCGATCGCCTCGAACAGGCGGGTGCGCATGGTGTCCGCCAGCTCCTTGGCGCGGGCGAGGTCGCGGTTGCTGTCCTCCAGCTTGTGCAGGGCGCGCTCCAGCTCCAGCGTGCGTTCGCGGATCTTCTGT
This sequence comes from Azospirillum lipoferum, assembly GCF_024170005.1. GTDB lineage: Bacteria > Pseudomonadota > Alphaproteobacteria > Azospirillales > Azospirillaceae > Azospirillum > Azospirillum lipoferum. The sequence continues at coordinate 184,873 of NZ_JALJXJ010000015.1, read as the reverse complement.
TCCAGCACGATGGCGGTCTGGAACAGCGAGAAGGCGCCGCCCTGGAAGTCCATCGACCGCTCGACACGGTCCATCAGAACCTTGTTGATGCGCTGGAGCTTGGCATTCTCACGCTCCAGCTCGGCGATGCGGTCGGCCGGGTCGAGTGTCCAGTTGCGGGTTCGGATGCCGACCATGGATTAGCGCCCTCCGATGGCGACGCCCGTGAAGGTCTGGTTGACGTGCATGCCGTTGACCTGCTCGCCATAGGCGCAGAATCCGACGACGCGGTGGCGGGCCAGCCGGTCGGACATCACGGCGTTCAGCTGCCGCTGCTCCATCTCCAGCCGGCGCAGGATGCAATCGCAGCCGAGGATCAGGTCGGGGGCGCCGACCTCCGCCTCGATGCCCTCGATCAGCCCGTCGAAGTTGGAGACCGGATCGACCCCCTCCGCCACCGTCAGGACGATGCCCTCGTCGATGGCGCAGAAGAAGGTCAGGCTCTCGTCGTCGTTCACCTTCTGGATCGAGCGGACATGGTACTGGCCGCCGACCCGCACGACGACGGGATGGGCGGCGAAGATCATCGGGGTCAGCGGTTCCCCCTCCAGCCCGACCAGCCGGGCGTACTCGCGGCCCGCCGGCTCGGCATTGATCTCATGGACGATGCGGTGCTGCGGATCGGCGCCGGTGACCACCATCTTGCGGTCGGAGCTGACGAAATGCTGGGTGCGGAAGACGGTGAAGGGCCGCGTCGTGGTGAACAGCGCCACCACCGCGGCATTGGGATGGAAGGCGCCCTCGTGCAGGACGAAAGTGCGTTCGAAATGCAGGTCGTCGCCGGCCGAGGCGCCGAACAGCGGAATGTCGATCAGCGCGTTGTGCAGCGCGCTGACCACCGTCTCCTCGCTCATCGACAGGCCGTCGATCAGCAGCATGGCGAAGCTGCGGGCCTCCTCGCCCAGCGGGACCGGCCGGCTCGCCATCGCCCGGTCGCGGCGCGACAGCAGGGACCGGGCGATGGCGGTGCTGTCGGCGATCTCGAAACGGTCGACATGGTCGACCAGAGCGGTGACGATGCAGAAATCCTCGGTCGGGAAGCCCACTGCCACCAGGGCGTTGGTGGTGTAGCCGCCGGGACCGATCTCGCCCGCCGTGGTGCAGCCGATCACCGGCACCATGCCGAACTCAGCCGCCAGCGCATCGGCCAGCGCCTGCCGGTCATAGCTGGGGGCGCAGAAGACCACCACCAGTTCCAGCGCCGCCTCGCCCAGCCCGGCGCGCAGCTCCCTCGCCGCCTCGCCCGGGCGTTCGGCATGGGTGACGGCGCGCGGCATGCCGTCGCCGGACGCGGGTCTTACCGGACCGTCTGCGGAGGTCTCCCGTGTGGACATCCCTGCCCCTCCCGTGTCCCTCTCCGTCCGCGGATGCGATCCGGCAAGGGTACTCCAGGGATGGCGGCGGGCAAGACCAATCCGCGGACCGGTGAAGGTGGACATGGTGCGGGGCGGCTCCCAGACGTTCTCGGCCTAGATAATCTCTACCGGTTGCGGATCGGCAAGCCCGGCCAGTTCCTCGTCGGTGAACAGGCGGGCCCTGACGGTGAAGCGGACGCCGTCCGGCACCTCCAGCGAGAAGCCGCCGCCGCGTGCCTGGATAACGTCCAGGATGACCTGGGTGTTGCGCCACCATTGAAAGGTGTCGTCGGACATGCAGAACCGCGCACCGGCGACCGTGCCGAGACAAAGATCGCGCCCGCCAAGCCGGAACTCCCCCAGCGGCAGGCAGAGCGGCGCCGACCCGTCGCAGCAGCCGCCCGACAGATGCAGCAGCAGCGGCCCATGCTTGGCCGACAGGCGGTCCAGCAGGGCGACGGCTTCGGGGGTGGCGGTGACGCGATCTGTCGGCATGGGGTCAGTCATGGTGGTCCTTTATCACGAAACCACACGGGAGAAAGAAAAACGGCCGGGGGACATGCCCCCGGCCCAGGTTTGCCCGATAGGGAGGAGCAGGGCTCAGAAGAAGCCGAGCGCTTTCGGGCTGTAGCTGACCAGCAGGCACTTGGTCTGCTGGTAATGGTCGAGCATCATCTTGTGCGTCTCGCGGCCGATGCCGGACTTCTTGTACCCACCGAAGGCGGCATGCGCCGGGTACAGGTGGTAGCAGTTGGTCCAGACGCGGCCGGCCTGGATGGCGCGACCCATGCGGAAGTAGCGGCTGCCGTCACGGCTCCACACGCCGGCGCCCAGGCCGAACTCGCTGTCGTTGGCGATGGCCAGCGCCTCTTCCTCGGTCTCGAAGGTGGTCACGGCGACGACCGGACCGAAGATCTCCTCCTGGAAGATGCGCATCTTGTTGTGGCCTTCCAGGATGGTCGGCTGGACGTAGTAGCCGCCCTCCAGCTCGCCACCCAGATGGGCACGCTCGCCGCCCAGCAGCACCTTGGCGCCCTCGGCCTTGCCGATCTCGATGTAGGAGAGGATCTTCTCCAGCTGCTCCTGCGAAGCCTGGGCACCGATCATCGTGCCGCCATCCAGCGGATGGCCCTGGACGATCTTCTTGACGCGCTCGACCGCCAGCTTGATGAAGCGGTCGTAGATCGACTTCTGGATGAGGACGCGGCTCGGGCAGGTGCAGACCTCGCCCTGGTTCAGCGCGAACATCGCGAAGCCTTCCAGCGCCTTGTCCAGGAACTCGTCGTCTTCGGCCATCACGTCTTCGAAGAAGATGTTCGGCGACTTGCCGCCCAGCTCGACGGTCGACGGGATGATGTTTTCCGCGGCGTATTGCAGGATCAGGCGGCCGGTCGAGGTCTCGCCGGTGAAGGCGATCTTGGCGATGCGCTTGTTGGTGGCAAGCGGCTTGCCGGCCTCCAGGCCGAAGCCGTTGACGACGTTCACGACGCCCGGCGGCAGCAGATCGCCGATCATCTCCATCAGGACCAGGATCGCCATCGGGGTCTGCTCGGCCGGCTTCAGCACGATGCAATTGCCGGCGGCCAGCGCCGGAGCCAGCTTCCAGGCCGCCATCAGCAGCGGGAAGTTCCAGGGAATGATCTGGCCGACGACGCCCAGCGGTTCATGGAAGTGGTAGGCGTAGGTGTGGTGGTCGATCTCGGCGATCGAGCCTTCCTGGGCGCGGATGCAGCCGGCGTAGTAGCGGAAATGGTCGATGGCGAGCGGCACGTCGGCGGCGCGGGTCTCGCGGATCGGCTTGCCGTTGTCCAGCGTCTCGGCCAGCGCGATGACCTCCAGCCGCTCTTCCATGCGGTCGGCGATCTTCAGCAGGATGTTCGAGCGCTCGGTCGGCGAGGTACGGCCCCAGGCGGTCCTGGCGGCGTGGGCGGCGTCGAGCGCCAGCTCGATGTCGGCGGCCTGGGAACGGGCGACCTCGCACAGCGGCTTGCCGGTAATCGGCGTCAGATTGGTGAAGTATTGGCCATCCACCGGCGCAACCCACTGGCCGCCGATATAGTTGTCGTAGCGGGGGCGGAGCGCGATCTGCTTCTGGAGCGTTTCGAGAGCCTGGTGGAGCATTTGGGCCGTTCCTCTCAGTGTGGTGAACCGGTCAGGTCCCCGGTCCAGCGCGTTTGTCGGGGCCATTCAGCCACTCTGGGAGGGAGAGGGTAAATTGTACTATGGAAGGAGACGGTCGGCCGGCGGGATTGTTCGTGTCCCACCCAATGCCGGAGCCTTTGGGCGCCTCATTCCGCCGGCTGGCGCCCCTCGACATAGCCCTTGCGCAGCTGTTCCTCGTACCAGCGGCGGTGGTGCTCCATCGCCCAGTTCTCGTCCACCACGCCGCAGCCCATGGCGTCGAAGGCGCCCTCCATGCCGATGGTGCCGATGTAGATGTGGCCGATCACCGCAGCGATCAGCCCGGCCGCCAGCAGGCCGTGGATGACGTGCATGATCTGCATGCCGCCGATCCCGGTGAAGGCGAAGGGCACCATCATCAGATAGCCGGTCGCCGCCATGCCGATGCCGCCGAGGACGATGCTCCAGAACACCATCTTCTGACCGGCGTTGAAGCGCCCTGCCTCCGGATGGTGGCCGCCGGCCTTGGAGAAGAGCCCGCCCGCCGTCCTGATCCAAATCCAGTCGGCCTTCTCCGGCACATTGTCGCGCAGCCACAGGGCCAGGATCATCAGCAAGCCGACGACGAAGGGCACGCTGACGAAGTTGTGGAGCGACTTGGCATATTCCGCCAGCGGCGTGAATGCCTGATGGCCGATCAGCGGGATCAGCAGCGGCCGGCCGAAGGTCAGAATCACACCGGTCAGCGCCATGATCAGGAAGCTGACCGCCGTGGTCCAATGGGCGAAGCGGTCCGCCCAATTGAAGCGCAGCACCAGCCGCCTCGACCGGCCACCATGGATGCGGATGGTGCCGCGATAGAGGAAGAAGATTGCCAGCACCGCCGTCATGCCGATGGCGAGACCGCCGATCGCCAGCCGCAATGTGTGACTGCGCCACTCCCGCCACTCCCGCCCTTCCGGCTGGACCAGAACCGCCAGCTTCTCGTCCGGGATGCTGACACGGCCGATCACCTTGTCGTCCTGCGGAACGTAGAGGGGCACCTGCTCCTTGGTGGTCGGCGAGTTCTGGCCGGGCACCTGATAGAGCTGCGCTTGTGCGAAAGTCGGAGCGGCCAGCAGGACGATCAGCAACAGCAGGGCGTGCAGGGGGCGCATGGTGGTCTCCCGAAGGTCATTCTTGTGGAGGCGCTCACGCCCCTCCCGTGCCCGGCCCGCCCGGACCGAAGGGGGAGCCGCGGTCGTTGCGGCCGTAGGCAGTGGACCAGCCCGGCGCACCGGAACCGTAGCCGCGGCGCAGCGACCGTTCCTGATAGATGTCGGCCAGCACCGCCCCGTCGCCGGCCATCAGCGCGCGGGTCGAGCACATCTCGGCACACAGCGGCAGCTTGCCCTCGGCCAGCCGGTTGGCGCCGTATTTCTGGTACTCCTCGACGCTGCCGTCCGGTTCGGGGCCGCCGGCGCAAAAGGTGCATTTGTCCATCTTGCCGCGGCTGCCGAAATCGGTGGTGCGCGGGTATTGCGGCGCGCCGAACGGGCAGGCGTAGAAGCAGTAGCCGCAGCCGATGCACAGGTCCTTGCTGTGCAGCACCACCCCGTCCGCCGTTTGCAGGAAGCAGTCGACCGGGCAGACCGCGGCGCAGGGCGGGTCGTTGCAGTGCATGCAGGCCATCGAGATCGACCGCTCGCCCGGCTTGCCGTCGTTCAGCGTGACCAGCCGGCGGCGGTTGATGCCCCACGGCACCTCATGCTCGTTCTTGCAGGCGGTGACGCAGGCATTGCATTCGATGCAGCGTTCGGCGTCGCACAGGAACTTCATCCGGGCCATTGTTCCACTCAGCTCCTGCACGTCATGCCGGTTCGACCCGGCAGAGGGTGACCTTGGTTTCCTGCATGAAGGTGACGGGGTCGTAGCCGTAGGTCGTCACCCCGTTCACCGGCTCGCCCAGCACGATGGGGTCGGTGTCGGGCGGGTAGTTGCCGCGCAAGCTGTCGCCCTGCCAGAAGCCGGAGAAGTGGAAGGGCATGAACACCGTGCCGCCGCCGACGCGGTCGGTGACCAGCGCCTTGACCTTGGCCTTGCCGCCGTCCTCCGGCCCATAGACCCAGACCCAGGCGCCGTCCCTGATGCCCAGCCGTTCGGCGTCCTTGGTGTTGATCTCCGCGAACATCGACTGCTGCAATTCGGCCAGCCACGGGTTGGACCGGGTTTCCTCGCCGCCGCCCTCATACTCGACCAGCCGGCCGGAGGTCAGAACCATGGGGAAGCGCTGGCGCAGGTCGCTGTCCGCCACCTTGAACTGGAGCGAGCGGGCAAGCTGGACCAGACGAAAGTCGCGCCGGTCCTCGATGGCCGGATAGGCTTTCACCAGTTCGGGGCGCGGCGAATAGATCGGCTCGCGGTGGACCGGCACCGGATCCGGCAGGTTCCAGGCGACGGCACGCGCTTTGGCGTTGCCGTGCGGCACGCAACCATGCTTCAGCGCGACGCGGATGATGCCCATCGACAGGTCGGTCTGCCAGCTGACATTGTCCACGTCGGTCCCGCCAATCGCCTGGATGACGCGCATCTCGTCCGGCGTCAGGTCCTTGTCCCAGCCCAGCTTCTTCAGCACGGCCATGGTAAATTCGGGGTAGCCGTCCTCAATCTCCGACCCCTTCGAATAGGAACCGTCGGCCAGCAGCGAGACGCCGTTGCGCTCCACCCCGAAGCGGGCGCGGAAGACCCCGCCGCCGTCCATCACATGCTTAGAGGTGTCGTAAAGCACCGCCGATCCCGGATGCCGGATCTCCGGATGGCCCCAGCTCGGCCAGGGCAGGCCGTAATAGTCGCCGGCACAGGGGCCGGAGGATGCCCGCATGGTGATCTTGTCGAAATCGGCCTGATGCTTCATGTGCATCTTCAGCCGTTCCGGCGACTGACCGGTGGCGCCGATGGACAGGCAGCTGCGGTTCATCTCGCGCAGGATGTCCTCCGGCACCGGCCGGTCCTTCTCCACCGTGATGTGCTTGAACATCTCGTCGGCGAAGCCCAGCTTGCGCGCCAGCAGATAGATGATGGCGTAGTCGTCCTTCGATTCGAAGATCGGCTCCACCACCTTCTCCCCCCACTGCATCGAGCGGTTGGAGCAGGTGCGCGACCCATCGGTCTCGAACTGGGTGCAGGCCGGCAGGATGTAGGTGCCGTTGCGCCGCTCCTTGATCGCGGCGAAGGTGGTCGGGTGCGGGTCGGCGATGACCAGAAGGCTGAGTTTCTCCAGCCCCTTCACCATCTCCGGCATGCGGGTGACGGTGTTGCCGCCATGGCCGAAGCACATCATGGCGCGCAAGGGGCTGGGCTGGTCGATCTCGCCCGGCTTGGCCAGCACGGCATCGAACCAGCGGGTGGTCGGGATGCCCTTGGCCTCCATCAGATCCTTGGTGGCGAAGCGGCCCTTCAGATAGTCGTAGTCGACGTCCCAGGCGCGGGCGAAATGCTTCCACGCCCCTTCCGCCAGCCCGTAATAGGCGGGCAGCGTGCTGACGTCGAGGCCGAAATCGGTGGCGCCCTGCACGTTGCAGTGGCCGCGGTAGATGTTGGCGCCGCCGCCGGCCACGCCGATGTTGCCCAGAGCCAGCTGAAGGATCGACAGGGCGCGGACGTTGGCGGTGCCGACCGTGTGCTGGGTGACGCCCATGCACCAGATCACCGTGCTGGGCTTGTTCTTCGCCAGCGCCTCCGCCACGCGGCGAAGCTGCGATCCGGGGGCGCCAGTCACCCGCTCAACCTCTTCGGGCGTCCACTTCTTCACTTCGGCGCGGATCTCGTCCATGCCGTAGACGCGCTGGCGGATATACTCCTTGTCCTCCCAGCCATTCTCGAAGATGTGCCACAGCAGCCCCCAGGCGACCGGGATATCGGTGCCGGGACGGATGCGGACATACTCCGTGGCATGGGCGGCGGTGCGGGTGAAGCGCGGGTCGATGACGATGAAGGGGGCGCGGTTGTGCTCCTTGCCGCGCAGCATGTGCTGCATCGACACCGGGTGCGCCTCGGCCGGGTTGCCGCCGACGATCACCAGCGCCTTGGAATTCTGGATGTCGTTATAGCTGTTGGTCATGGCGCCGTAGCCCCACGTGTTCGCCACGCCGGCGACCGTGGTGGAGTGGCAGATGCGCGCCTGATGGTCGACGTTGTTGGTCCCCCAGAAGGCCGCCAGCTTGCGGTAGAGATAGGCGCCCTCGTTGGAGAACTTGGCCGAGCCGAGCCAGAACACCGCGTCCGGCCCGGACGCCTTGCGGATGTCCATCAGCTGGTTGCCGATCTCCTCAATGGCCTGGTCCCAGCCGATGCGCTGCCAGACGCCATCGACCAGCTTGAGCGGGTATTTGACGCGCCGGGTGCCCTTGGTCAGTTCGCGCACCGAGGCGCCCTTGGCGCAGTGGGTACCCTGGTTGATCGGGCTTTCCCAGCCCGGCTCCTGCCCGACCCAGACGCCGTTCTGCACCTCCGCGATCACCGTGCAGCCGACCGAGCAGTGGGTGCAGACGTTCTTGCGCGTCACCACCTCGACGTTCGGCAGGATGGGGCCGGCCTCCGCCTTGCGGATCATCGCGCCCGGCAGCGCGCCGACGGCGGCGATGCCGCCCGCGGCAAGGCCGGAGCGGCGCAGGAAGCCGCGGCGGCTGACTCCTGACTCCAGACTGTCGGCCAGGGCCGCGATCAGACCAGACCGCTTTGCGCCTGCCGCTTTCGCCGAGCTGCGTTTGACCAGCATGGACATTCTCCGGATCGCCCTACAGGCGGTTCAGCGCGTAGAAGCGCTTGACGTGTTCGGTTTCGCGGTAGCGGGCCTTCACCTGCTCCTGCGGCGATTCCATCGCCTGCGCCTCGTCCCCCGCCGGCAGTATCGTGGCAGCGGCGGCACCCGCCGCACCGAGGCCCAGCGTCTTCAGAATGTCGCGACGTTGCAGCGGATTGCGCGGGGGTTCTGGCGGCGTCTTCATGCGTCGGCTCCCTCCAACTGATCGATCTGTCTGTTCAGGGCCTCCTGCTCGATCTCCAGGAACAGGCGACCGATGGTGCCGATCGGGCGGTAGAGGCCGGCCGCCTCCGCCTCTTCCAGATCCTGGAAGAAGCGCCCGGCCCAGGGTGTCAGGTGGCTGTCCAGCATGTGGCGCTGCACCGCCGGGTCGGCGCCCTCGCGGATCAGCACGGCCATCACGTCGCACAATGCTGCGATGTGGTCCTCCGGTTCCGACACGTCGGGCGCGCGCTCCAGCCCCAAAGCCTGGAGGTCGGCGCGCAGGGCCGACAGCGGCCGGTCGGTCAGGAAGCCGGTGCGGTAATAGGAGGCGTACGGGACCAGTTCGCCCTGTACGACGCCGATGAACAGCGCGTTGAACTCACGCTCGGCTTTGTCGGGTTCGATGGCGAGGGCACGGGCGGCCAGATCGTCGAAGGCCCGGCCGATCGGCGTCGCATCGCCGGTCAGCTTGCCCAGCAGCGCCAGCAGGTCGGCGCCGGGCGGGGCGGCCAGCGTCAGGGCCAGCAGCCGGTAGACGTCGGCGCGCAGGCCGTCCGCACCGCTTTCCGGATCATGAACCGTCATCACACTCCCGCAAGCCGCTCCGGAAACAGTCGAAAGCCATGACTGGCCCGAACTCTGACAACGGCCGGCGCGGGCAAAGGTTGCCTTACCCGGTCGGGGCTACCCCGCCGGGCTCATCCCTTTTCCCCACGGATCAGGATCACTTCTGCGGACGGCCGGAGAAATTGCGGTGCGCGACCGACGCCTCCTCCCCCACCCGCGCGCCGGTCGAAGCGAAGGTCTCGTCGGCGCTGCGAGCGAACAGGGTCGGCAGCACCGCCCAAGCACCGCCGGCCAGGACGGCGATGGCGCAGAGCGCGGCGAGGAAGGCTTTCATCGGCTTTTCTCCAGACAGCGCTTAGCAGGGGCGAGGCCGCGCTGCCGCGCCTTTCCCCCACCGCACAACGCCGTCCGCGCCCGATTGTTTCCGTCCCTCTTTTCCACTTGATATGCTCTCATAGAGCACATATGGTTTTGCTCAGAACGAGCATAGAGCGGAGCCGTCCGATGCCCGAGGTCGCCGAACTCGCCTACACCCCTGCCGTCGCTGCGGCGACCGCGCCGATCTATGACCGGATGAAGCGCGTCGTGCCGGCCATCGAATGGCCGTTCCACGCGCCGCTGGTCCACGCCATCAACGAGCTGAAGCGCGAGCGCAACGCCGTCATCCTCGCCCACAACTACCAGACGCCGGAGATCTTCCACGGCGTGGCCGACATCGTCGGCGACAGCCTCGCGCTGGCCGCCAAGGCGACCCAGACCGACGCCGACGTTATCGTGCTGGCCGGCGTGCATTTCATGGCGGAGACGGCGAAACTGCTGAACCCAGCCAAGACGGTGCTGATCCCCAGCCGCAACGCCGGCTGCTCGCTGGCCGACAGCATCACCGCCGCCGACGTCCGCCTGCTGCGCGAGGCGCATCCCGGCGTGCCGGTGGTCGCCTACGTCAACACCTCGGCCGAGGTGAAGGCGGAAGTCGACATCTGCTGCACGTCGGGCAATGCGGTGGAGGTGGTGGAATCGCTGGGCGTCGACCGGGTGATCTTCCTGCCCGACGAATATCTGGCGAAATACGTCGCCACCCAGACCAAGGTGGAGATCATCGCCTGGAAGGGCCATTGCGAGGTGCATGAGCGCTTCACCGGCGCGGAGATCGGCGAGTTCCGCCGCCGGTTCGACCGGCTGACCGTGATCGCCCACCCCGAATGCCCGCCCGACGTGCTGGAGGCCGCCGATTTCGTCGGTTCCACCGCCCGCATGATCGACTTCGTCGGCAACGAGAAACCGCCTCGGGTGCTGATGGTCACCGAATGCTCGATGAGCGACAACGTCGCCGCCGCTTCTCCGGAGACAGAGTTCGTGCGGCCCTGCAACCTGTGCCCGCACATGAAGACGGTGACGCTGTCGGGCATCCTGGAGTCGTTGCAGACCCTGGAGCCGCGCGTCGAGATCCCGGACGAACTGGCGGCCCGCGCCCGCCGGTCCGTGGAGCGCATGCTGGCGGTGAAGCCGAAGTAAACCCCCTCTCCTCCCCCGGGAGAGGGTCGGGGTGAGGGGGATGCATTGCGAGGATCCGTTCGGCTGCGCCGAACCCCCTCATCCTAACCTTCTCCCCAGGGGGGAGAAGGGACTTGTCCGTGTTGCGTCGAGGAGTCCCCCATGACCTCCAGCACGCCTTACGATGTCCGTGACGCCGAGGTGATCATCGTCGGCTCCGGCCTTGCCGGGATGACCGCGGCGCTGCAACTGGCGCCGCGCGCGGTCACGCTCATCACCAAGACCGCCGGCCTGCCCGGCGGTTCCAGCCTCCATGCCCAGGGCGGGATCGCCGCCGCCGTCGGACCGGGCGACCGGCCGGAGGACCATGCCGCCGACACTGTCGCCGCCGGAGCGGGGCTGGTCGATGCGGCGATGGCCGCCCTGCTGACCCGCGACGGCGCGGCGCTGGTCCGCCGCCTGCTGGAGGACGGCCTGCCCTTCGACCGCGCGCCCGACGGCTCGCCACTGCTGGGGCGCGAGGCCGCCCATGGCGCCGCCCGCATCGTCCATGCCGGGGGCGACGCCACCGGCCGCACGCTGGTCACCGCCCTGGCGGAACGCCTGCGCGCCACCCCGTCGGTGCGGGTGGAGACCGATGCCTTTGCGGTCGACCTCGTCCTCCGCAACGGCCGCGTCTGCGGCCTGCTGGCTTGCCATGCGCAAGGCTGGGTGCTGCACCGCGCCCCCCGCGTGATCCTGGCGACCGGCGGTATTGGCGCCGCTTTCGCCCGCACCACCAACCCGGCGGAGGCCACCGGCGATGGCCTTGCCATCGCAGCAAGGGCCGGCGCCCGGCTGGCCGACCTGGAGTTCGTGCAGTTCCACCCGACCGCACTCGCCGTCGATGCCGACCCGGTACCGCTGCTGACCGAGGCGCTGCGCGGCGCCGGCGCCCTGCTGCTCGACAGCCAGGGCCACCGCTTCATGCCGGACGAGCATCCGCTGGCGGAACTGGCGCCGCGCGACGTGGTCGCCCGCGCCATCGGAAGGCGCGTCGCGGCGGGAGAGCCGGTGTTCCTCGACCTGCGTCCGGCGCTGGCTGCGAAGCCCAATGGCTTCCCCACCGTGCTGGCGCTCTGTGCCGAGCATGGTCTGGATCCCTTCGCCGAGCCGATGCCGGTGGCGCCCGCCGCCCACTATCACATGGGCGGGGTGGTCACCGACGCCGACGGGCGCACCAGCCTGGAAGGGTTGTGGGCCTGCGGCGAGGTCGCCTGCACCGGCGTCCACGGCGCCAACCGGCTGGCGAGCAATTCCCTGCTTGAGGCACTGGTCTTCGGCGCCCGCGTCGCCCGCGACGTGGCGGAGCGCCCGCTGGCAGCGCTGCCGCCCTTCGCCCTGCCCCGCCCGCCGGCGGTCGCCGCCGATGTCGGCCATCTCCTGCTCGACGCCATCGGGACGGAGGCGCGGACGGCACTCTATCAAGGCGCCGGGCTTGTCCGCGACGGGCTGGGGCTGCTGGCCGCCCGGCGCAAGCTGGACCGGTTGGCGACGGCGCTCGACATGCTGCGCTGCGAGGAGGGCGATGAGGCTCCACCCGAAATCGTCCGCAAGTGGGGCGAGGCGCGCAACCGGCTGCTGGTCGGCCGTTTGGTCGTCCACGCCGCGCTGGCGCGGGAGGAAAGCCGCGGCGCCCATTGCCGCAGCGACCATCCCCTGCCGAATCCCGCCACGATCAGCCGCACCCTGACCCTCAGCGATCTGGCCGGCACCGCCGGCCCCCTGTCCGGAGACGCCGCATGCTGCATCCTCTGACCGTCGAGCCCATCGTCCGTGCTGCCCTGGCGGAGGATCTGGGCCGGGCCGGCGACATCACCACCGACAGCATCATCCCGGCCGGCGCGGTGGCGACCGCCCGCATCGCCGCCCGCAAGGATGGCCGAGTCGCCGGTCTGGAGGCGGCGCTGATCGCCTTCCGCCTGCTCGATCCCGACATCGCCGTGGCGCTGGAACGGATCGACGGTGAAGATGTCCCCCCCGGCGGCACCATCGCCACCCTGACCGGCAAGGCCCGCGCCCTGCTGACGGCGGAGCGCACGGCTCTGAACCTGATGGGCCGGCTGTCCGGCATCGCCACCGCCACCCGCGCCCTGGTGCGCGAGGTGGAGGGCACCAAGGCCCGCATCGTCTGCACCCGCAAGACCACCCCCGGCCTGCGCGTTCTGGAAAAGCATGCGGTGAAGCTGGGCGGCGGCTTCAACCACCGCTTCGGGCTGGATGACGCCGTGCTGATCAAGGACAACCACATCGCGGTCGCCGGCGGCGTGCGCCCGGCGGTGGAGCGCGTCCGCGCCGCCATCGGCCACATGGTGAAGGTGGAGGTGGAGGTCGACACGCTCGACCAGCTCGACGAGCTGCTGGGCCTGCCGGTCGATGTCGTGCTGCTCGACAACATGGACCCGGACACGCTGCGTCGCGCGGTGCGGATGGTCGACGGCCGGTTGCTGACCGAGGCGTCGGGCAACGTCACGCTCGCCACCGTCCGCGCCATCGCCGAGACCGGCGTCGACATGATCAGCTGCGGCTGGCTGACCCACAGCGCCCCGAATCTGGATTTGGGGCTGGATATGTGAAAGGGAGTCTATCCGTTCAAAAGCCCTCATCCCCTTGTGGGATGAAAAATCCAGACTCGCACCCCCTCCCCCCCAACCTTCTCACCGGGAGGAGAGGGGGACGGCGCCGCCCAGCGCCGGACCAACCCAACCGGCCAGAAACGCATCCTCCGGACCCGCCACCACAGTCGGCCTTGCCGCCATCAGCAATTGAAGCAGCGCGGTGTGCAGCTCCGTACAGGCCGACAGATCGATGCGCGCCGCCGCCGTCGCCTCCAGCCATTCGGCGAGCGGCAGGGCATCCTCCACCGTGCAGGCGGCCTCGAAACGGGCGAGGTGGTCGTCGTAACGGATCGGCATCACAACAGCTCCCGCAGATCGAGCACAAGGATCAGTCGGCCGTCGCCCAGCACCGCCGTGCCGGCATAGCCGCGCAAGCCCCGCAGCACTCCGGTCATCGGGCGCAGCACCACGTCGGCGCGTTCGCCGACATCGTCCACCGCCACCGCGACCGGGCCGTCGCTCAGTTCGGCAAGCACGACGCAGTCGGCGGCACGCTGCCGTTCGCCCTGCACCCGCTCGTCGTCCGGCTGGCCGAGCAGGCGGCGCAGGCGGACCAGCGGCACCACCCGGTCGCGCAGCACGATGCTTTCCGCCCGCTTCACCCCGTGAATGTCGGCCCGCGGCACCCGCTGGACGCCACCGACCAGCGTCACCGGGATGCCGTAGAGCGACCCCGCCGCCTCCACCACCACGACGCGGGTGATGCTGAGCGTCAGCGGCAGAGCCAGCCGCACGCGCGTGCCGCTGCCGGGGGTCGAGGCGATCTCCACCCGGCCGCCGGCCCGTTCCACCGCCGCCCGCACCGCATCCATGCCGACGCCGCGGCCGGACAGGTCGGACACGCTGCCGGCGGTGCTGAAGCCGGGAGCGAAGACCAGCCGCACCGCGTCATCGTCGCCGAGCGCCGCGGCGGCGTCCGGGGCGAGCAGCCCCTTGGCGACGGCGACGCGGCGCATGGCGGCCGGGTCGATGCCGGCGCCGTCGTCCGATACCTCCACCACCACCCCGCCCTTGTCCTGGAAGCCGCGGACCCGCAGGGTGCCGCCCGGCGGCTTGCCTGACGCGGTCCGCCGCTCCGGCGCCTCGATGCCATGGTCCAATGCGTTGCGCACCAGATGCAGCAACGGCTCGCCCAGAACGTCGAGGATGTCCTTGTCGGCCTCCGTCTCCGCCCCCTCCAGCACCAGCTCGACCGTCTTGTCCAGCCGGCGGGCGGTGTCGCGCACCAACCGGGGCAGCGGATCGAACACGCGGGCCAGCGGCAGCAGCCGCAAGCGCAGAGCCGCATGGCGCAGGTCGCCCACAAGACTGTCCAGCCGGGCGGAGAAGGCCTTCATGTCGCGCGCCAGTTCGCCGTCCCCGGCGCGGCGGACCAGCGGCCCCAGTTGCCCCTTCATCACCGACAGCTCGCCGACCAACGCCATCAGCGCGTCCATCCGCTCCGGCTCCACCCGCAGGGCGCGGCGCGGGGCCGGGGAGGGCGCGGGAGCGGCGGGCCGCGGTTCGGCATCGGTCGGCTTGTCCGCCGGTCCGTCGGCCAGGAAGCGGCGCAGGGTCCCGCCATCGGCACAGGCGGTCTCCACGGCGGCGCGCTCCGCCGGGCGCCCCAGCGCGGTCAGGATCGCGGTAACGGTGCGGGCAACCGCGGCGCGGCGGGATTGGCGCTCAGCGGTGCCACCGGGCAGGTCGAGGATGCGCGCCTGCTCCTCCAGCATCGCCGCCGCCAGCGAGTCCGGCGGTGCCGCAACGGGTGACGGCACGACAGGCGCCAGCGTGACGCTGCCGATCCGCACCTGATCGGGCACGCTGCGGAAGGCCGGCGTCACCGCCTCCACCCCGGCGCCGCTCAGCGCGCGGAAGCGCAGGATGCAGCGGTAGGGGTCCATCTGCGCCAGGGGCGGCAGCGGCTCCGTCGGCTCGATCCGCATCAGCCGCAGGTCGGGCACCCGGCGGAACAGCGCCAGCGGGTCGTCGCCGGTGAAGAAGCATTCCGGATCGGGTGTGTAGTCGATGACGGTCAACGCCCCCTCGCCCACCGCACCCCGCTCGTCTCCGGTCAGCGTCGCCACCCAGGGGAAGGCATCCGACTGCCCATCCGGCTGCCCGGCACCGGCGGCAGCATCCCCATCCGCCGAGCCGCCGGACAGCCCGCGCACCAACGTTTCCGCCGCCGCCGCATCGGCGGGCAGCGCACCGGTCTCCTCCAGCGCCGCCACCCAGCGGGCGCATTGGTCGAGCGCGCGGAACAGCCGGTCGGCCAGTTCCGGCGTCATGCCGCGCCGGCCGTCGCGCAGCAGCGACAGCGTGTCCTCCCCGGCATGGACCAGCCGGGTGAAGGGCGCCATGTCGAACAGGGCGCTCGACCCCTTCAGGGTGTGGAAGGCGCGGAACAGCTCGTCCACCGACGCGCGGTCGGCCGGGTCGCGCTCCAACGCCAGCAGGGCGGCGCCTGCCGTCTCCAGCAGTTCCTGCGCCTCGACGACGAACTGGTCGAACAGCTCGCTCATGGCGCACCCTCCGCATCGACGGGACGGCCGGTCAGCAGCCGCGCCGCCTCCACCAGCACCTCCGGCCGCGGCGGCTTGACGATGTACCAGTTGGCGCCGGCCAGAAGCGCCTGTTCACGGTCGCTGTCCTTCGATTCGGTGCTGATCATGATGGCCGGCACGTCGCGCAGGCTCGGGTCGCGGCGCAGGACGCGCAGCATGGTGTAACCGTCCATCTTGCGCATGTTGACGTCGACGATCACCAGATCGGGGGGGGCCGCCATGGCGCGTTCCAGCCCTTCGATGCCGTTCACCGCCTCGTCCACCACGAAGCCGTCGGCCTCCAGCACGCGACGGCTGAAGGCACGGACGGTCACGGCGTCGTCCACCACCAGCACACGCGGCCCGCTCACGCTCCACCCCCATCCACCGGCTTCTGGTAGAGGATGGCGTCGGGGAAGCGGCGCGGGACGAAGAGCGAGGACATGCGGCTCATGCTTTCCGAATGGCCGAGGCAGACGAAGCCGCCCGGCGCCAGGGCATCGTGGAACATGCTCGCCGCCTCCCGTCGGCCCAGATCGTCGAAATAGATCAGCAGATTGCGGCAAAAGATCACGTCGATCCCGCGAAAGGTCCGCACCTGCCGCGGGTCGGCGATGTTGACCAGCGAGAAATCGACCGAGTCCCGCAGATCCTCGACGATCTGCCAGCGCGGCCCGCCGGCCTCCGCCGCCCCGGGCAGCGGCTGGAAATATTTGGCGCGCAGATGGACCGGCAACCCTTGCAGGGCGCGCTCGTCATAGATGCCCGCGCGCGCACGGTCGAGCACGGCGCTGTCGATGTCGGATGCCAGCAGCTCGATCTCGTAATCGTCCACCCGGCTCCAGTTTTCCAGCAGCATGATGGCGACGGAATAGGGCTCCTCCCCGGTGGCGCAGCCGGCCGACCAGATGCGCAGCCGCGAGCCCTTCGGCCGTCCCCGCACCAGTTCGTCGAGGACGGAGTTCACCAGACAGTCAAACTGGTACTTCTCGCGGAAGAAATAGGTCTCGTTCACCGTCATCAGGTTGACAAGCCGTTGAAGCTCCTCCCCCGACGCCTGGAAGCGCAGCAGGTTCATATAGGCGCGCAGATCCGCCGCCCCGACCGCCTGCATGCGAGTGGCGACGCGGCGATCGACGAAATAGCGCTTGGCCTCGGTGAAGGACAGGCCGGTGCGGTCCCGCAGAAAGCCGCAGAGCGTCGCATAATCCTCCGGGGACAGGCCTTGCGGCTCGGCATCGGTCACTGTCACCCACCGCGGAAACTGGAACGGGCGGCATCGACGGCGAAGGCGACGAAGGCGTCGCCGGGAAAGCGGCGGGCCAGCGTCTCCAGGCTGGACAGCGCTTCCGGACTGCCGGCCTCGGCCAGCGCCTCCACAGCGGCGAGGCAGACATTCACGTCGGCGTCACGCTCCATCACCCGTGCCAGCCAGTCGGCCCGTCCAAAGGTAGAATCGCCGGGATGGACGAGGCTGCCCAGCCCCTGCACCGCGAAGATGCGCAGGTCGGCGTCGGCATGGTCGAGCAGCGGCAGCAGCGCCGGGGCGGCGACCTCCGCCGGCATCTGCTGCAGGCTTTCCAGAGCGGCGTTGCGCAACGCCGCATCCTCGCGGTCGAGAAAGGGGACCAAGGCCGCCGCCGCGTCGGGGGTGGCGATCCGGGCGAGTGCGGTCAGGATGGCCTCGCGCACGCCGGCATCCCCCTCCGCCTGAAGCCGGCGGGCCAGCGCCGCCTCCGCACCCGGAACCACCGCATGGCCCAGCGCGTGAGCGGCACCGCGGCGCACCGCGGCGTCGGCATCCTCCAGCGCTGCCAGCGGATCGCGCGCAGCCTCGGATCCGGTGGGCCCAGCCGGGCTGGTTTCCGGAGCGGCCTTCTTCTTCACCAGCCCCATGGCGTCACTCCTTCCCTATTCCGGCCTTACCCAATTCCGGCCCGCCGGGGGGCAGGCATCAGCCAGCGGGTCAGCTGGCCGGCGATCCGGTCCGACGGCAGCACGATATTGGCCCCGCCGCGCCGGATCAGCTCCTGCGGCATGCCGAAGACGACGGCGCTGTCCTCCGACTCCGCGACGGTGCGGCCGCCGCGGGCGTGAAGTTCCGTCATCGATACCGCCCCGTCATTGCCCATCCCGGTCAGCAGCACGCCCACCAGCCGCTCCGGCGGCAGCAGCCGCAGGGCGCTGGTCACCAGCCGGTCGGCATTGGGGTGCCAGGGCCGGTCGGGCGAAGCCGGGACGCTGACCGCCTGCAACCGCCCGCCGCGCCGCGCCAGCTCCACGTCGGCGCCGCCGCGGGCGATGCAGATCATGCCCGGCTCCAGCACCGTCGCCCGCTCCACCTCCACCACCCGCAGGGCGCACAGCTCGTCCAAACGGCGGGCCAGCGTCGCGGTGAAGGCGACCGGCATATGCTGCGCCACCACCACCGGCCAGGGGAAGCCGGCCGGCAGCAGCGGCAGGATGTCCTCCAGCGTGCTGGGACCACCGGTGGAGACGCCGACCAGCACCACCCCCTCGCCCTCGCCGCCCACCGCCACGCCCGCGGCCGACACCGCCGGCTGCAACGCCTCGGATGACACGAAATCCTCTCCGGCGATGCGGGCACGGGCCAGCCGCAGCCGCTCGCGCAGCCCCCGTACCCGGCGCGGGCGGGAGGATGCGGCGGCGCGCACCGTCTCCACCAGTTCCTCGCCGATGCGGCCGATGGAGCCGGCGGCCGGCTTCTGCACCGCCTCCACCGCACCCAGCCGCAAGGCCTCCAGCGTCTCCTCCGCCCCCGCCCCGGTGAGGGCGGAGACCATGACGACCGGCTTGGGATGCTCCACCATGATGCGGGCAAGGCAGGTCAGCCCGTCCATGCCGGGCATGGTAATGTCCAGCGTCACCACGTCCGGGTCGACGACCGGCAGGCGGGCCAGGGCCTCCTCCCCCGTCGCGGCGGTCTCTACCCGGAATCCAGCCTCGCCGAGCAGATCCGCGATGCGCCGGCGCATCAATGCGGAATCGTCGACCACCAGGACCGTCAGCACGCCGTCCCCCCTCCAACGATCATTGCGGGGTAACGAACAGGTCGGCCAGCCGGTCCATGTCGAGCAGGCTGTCCGCGTCCATCAGCAGGATCAGGCGGGCGCCGGCCGCGGAGTCCAGCGTCGCCACCCGGCGGATCAGCCGCCGCTGCGCCGCCGACACCGCCGGGGCCGGACCGATCCGTTCCGCCGGGACCGCCAGCAGGCCGGACAGCCCGTCCACCAGCAACCCAACCAGCAGCCCGTCGCGCCCGACCACCACCACCCGCCCGCGTTCCAGCCCGGAAGCCGAGTTGGCCACGGCGGCCGGCAGGTTCAGCAGCCGGCGCTGGTCGATCAGCGGCAGCACCTCGCCGCGCAAGGTCAGAACACCGGCGACGAAGTCGGGCGCGTTGGGAAGCGGCGTGATGCTGTCGGGCCGGCGCAGCACCTCGCGCACGGCGGATACCGGCAGGCCGTATTCCGCCCCGGCGAGGCGGAAGACGACGAAGCGTTCCCCACCCCCGTACCCCTCCGCAGGCAGCACCGGTTCCATCCCGTTTCCCTCCCCGCCCGCATCGGCGGCGAGCGCCGCGCCGTGGCGGAACAGCCGCTCCGCCGAAAGAACCGAGACCAGCCGCCGTCCACCGCCGTTCCCGCCATCCGCTCTGGCGATGCCGTCCAGATCCTCGAACTCCGGCTCGCGGGCCAGCAGCGGCGGCACCGGGTCGATCAGCGCCGGGTCGAGCCGCAGGATCTCGCGCACCTCGTCCACCAGCACCCCGACCGGCGCCTGCCCGCCTCTGGATGTCCCAAGGCCGGAGCGCACCACGACGACGCGGCGACCGGCGGCCTGTTCGCCGGCCGTGTCCAGCCCGAACAGGGCGCGCAATCCCACCAGAGGCAGCAGCCGGTCGCGCACCGCCATCACCCCCAGCAGATGCGCCTTGGCCCGCGCCATGCGGGCGACCTCGCTCGGGGCCGGCAGAATCTCGCGCACCCGGTCCACCGGCAGGGCGAATTCCTGCCCGGCGACCCCGAACACCAGCAGGGTCTGCCGGTCGAGCCCGACCGCCGACGCCGTCTCCCTGACCGTCGCTGGTCCTAAGCCGACCGCAGCGGCTCCCCGATCAGCCCGCTCCGCCTCGGCCCCGTCACCGAACTGGCGGTCGATCAGCGTGTCCAGCTTCAGGATGGTGGCCGGGCCGTCGCGCAGCAGACCGTCCAGCAGGACGGGGTCGAGCCCGCCCTCCTCCTGCGTCACCGGGTCGATGCGGTCGGGATCGGTGCGCAGGATGCCGGCCATGGCGTCCACCCGCAGCCCCACCGGCTGGCCGCGATGCCCGACCAGCACCACGCGCGTCTCCCGCGTGGCGGGTACTCCGCCCTGCCGGTCCAATGCTCCGGCCCCCAGTGCCTTCCCAAGGTCGAGCACCGGCACGGCCTCGCCATGCCACTGCGCCAGCCCGTCCAGGCTGGGCGGCCCGAGTGGGATGCGCACCAGCTCCGGCAGCCGGATCACCGCGCGGACCGCCGCCAGCGGCAGGGCGAGCCGCAGCTCGCTGACCATCACCGTGACGAAGGCGAGGGCGCTGCCGTCCCCCCCGCCATCCCCCTGGCCTGCCGCGTCCCCGGCCACGGCGGTCAAACCGCGCCCAGCAGGCTGTCGGCCATCGCCGCGATCTCCTCGATCGCCGACGCCAGCTCTTCGGCCCCCTTCGCCTGTTCCCGCGCGGCCTTGGCGGCTTCGGAACCGGCGAGGTTCGCGGCGGCGGCGGCGGCGGCCACCTGCTCCACCCCGACGCGGGTCTCGCGCAGGGCGTTGGTGGTCTCGGTGGCGGCGTCCAGGATCTCGCGGCTGCCGGCGGTGACCACCCGCAGTTCCTGCGCGCCGGCGGTCAGGGTGACGCCGAAGGCGCGGTGGCGGGCGATCTCCGTCACCGCCGTCGCCGATACCTCCTCCACGTCGCGGCGCACCCGCATCATCTGGTCCTGGATGTCGCGGACGATGTCCTTCACCCGTTCGGCACTGTCTGCGCTGTCGCCGGCCAGCTTGCGGATGTCGCCGCTGACCACGGTGAAGCCGCGGCCGAACTCCCCCGACCGTGCCGCTTCGATGGAGCCGCTGACCGCCAGCATGCCGGTCTGGATGGCGACGATGGCGATGGCGTCCACCACCTTGTCGATGCGCCGGCCGATCCGCTCCAGCGCGTCCAGCCGATCGCCTGCCCGGCGGGCGGACTCCACCGCCTCCAGCACGCCGTCGGCCAGCCGGTCGACGGTGTCGCGGGTCTCGCCCAGCAGCCCCTCCATCGCGGTGCAGCGTTCCACCGACTCGCCGGCCCTGCCGGCGGCCAGCGTCGCCGCGGCGTCGATCTCGGCAATGGCCGAGGCCAGCTGGTGGGTGGCGGCGCTCTGCGACTGCGCCCCGGCGGAGATCTGGCCGATGGCGGTCATGATCTGGGCCGCCCCCCGGTTGATCTCCTCGATGGCGGCCGACAGCTCCTCGGCAGCCGATGCCAGTTCGTCGGCGGTGGCGGCGAGATCGGCGGTGCCTTCCAGATCCTCGGCCAGTTCGGACAGCTGGCCGGCGGCGCGCTGGCTCTGGGCCAGGGCGAGGGCCTGCTCGCCAGCGGTCCTCAGCGCCTCCTCGGCGGCGGCGGACTGCTCCTCGGCGCTGGCGGCGATGGTCTCCGCCCCGCGCAGCGCCTCGCGCGCGGCCTGATCGGCCTCGACGGCGGCACGGATGGTCTCCTGCGCGCCCTGGACGATGGTGGTCATGTCCGACCGCACGCCCTCCAACTGCCGGACGATCTCGCGCCCGCGCTCCACCTCCGCCTTGGCGGCGTCGGACGAGGCGACGATGCCGGCGGCGATCGCCGCGACAGCCTCCTGGATTTCCGCGACCATCGCCTGGATGTCGTTGGCGCTGCGTTCCGACCGTTCGGCCAGCGCCTGCACCTCGTCGGCGACGACGGCGAAACCCTTGCCGGCCTCCCCCGCCCGTGCCGCCTCAATGGCGGCGTTCAGCGCCAGCAGATTGGTCTGGTCGGCGATGGCGGCGACGCTCTGCACGATGGCGCCGATCTCCTGCGCCCGGGCCTCCAGGTCGCGGACCAGCCTGACGGAAGCCTCCTGCCGTTCGGCAGCGCGGACGATGCCGTCGATGGAAGACAGGATCTGGCCGCTGACATCCTTCAGCGTCACCTGCAAGGCTTCGACCCGCAGCACCGCCTGCTCCGCCGTGCCGCGCGAGCGGGTCAGCAGCTCCGACGCGCGGCCGATCATGCGCTGGCTCTGCTGGGTGGCACCGGCCGATTCCTCGGCCCCGGCAGCGATCCGCTCCATCGCCCGGCGCAGTTGCTCCGCCGCCGCCGCCGCCTGGGTGACGCCGCTCGCCAGTTCGGTGGAGGCGGCGGCGATGCCGCTGGCGGCCTGCCGACGGCGCGAATCGGCGCGTGCCCGGCGGCGCTGCGGCGCGCCAGGCGCAACGGCAGCAGCAGAGACGGCGGGCGCGATGGCGGCCTCGGCAGCGGACCGCTCCAGCCCCTCTTCGGCGGCCTCGGCGGCACCGGGCCTGGTCCGGGCGGTGCGCGCCGTGTCGATCTTGGTCTTTTTGATGAGTGCCATGGTCCTTCCGCGCCCTTCCAGCCGGTTCTTCTTGTTGCCGTTACGCGACCAGCCGCCCGATATAGCGGCCCAGCGTCGCCTGAAGCGTCCCCGCGGAGCCGGCGTCGAGCAGCAGGACGACCCGCCCGCCAACCCCGCCCCCATCATTGCCTCCGTCGCCGCCCCCATCTCCCCTGGGCAGGCTGGTGCGCAGGTCGATGTGGAACAGCACGGCCGCACCCTCCACCACCCCCTCCACGGTCGGAACCGCCCCCGAACAGCCCCGCAGGATCTCCGCCGCACCGCCGCGGAACACCGCCGGCAGTCCGGTTTCGACCGGTTCGCCCAGCAGGTTGGCGATCTGAGCCAGCGCGCTGTTCAGCACGACGTTGCCCAGTTCCGCCAGCACCTCGTCCTCCAGCGCCGGTGCATCCTCGGCCGCAACGTCGGGCGGCAGGGCGGCGCGCACCAGCGGCAGGCTGCCGGCCTGGGGGAAGACCAGCAGGGCGCATCCCGAGAACAGGCCGCCCAGCGTTTCCGAGATGCCGACCAGCGGCGGTATCAGCGCCCGGTCCAGCAGCCTGGCCACCGCGTCCGGCGGCACCATCTCCACCGTCGGGACCGACAGGGTCACCAGCCCGCCCAGCATGCGGCCGAGCGCCGTCGATGCCCGGCCGATACCGATGTTGCCCAGTTCGGCCAGCGCGTCGCGCTCCAGATCGCTCAGCATGGCCTGTTCTCTTGGCTGGGGCCGCTCACTCCGGCGCGGCCTGGGTGGAGCGGCGTGGCGGCAGGGCGGTGGAGTTCAGGAAGCGGGTGACCTGCTCCTCTTCCAGCGGCTTCGGCATGAAGGCGGCGCCGACCGCGCGGATACCGGACACCACCGCATCCTGGGCATTGGCGGTGATGATGGCGATGTGGACGTCCGGGTGGCTTTGGCGCAGCTTCGCCGCGGTCTCCACGCCATTGTCGCCGGGCATGTTGTAATCGATGATCGCAACATCGACCGGCGTGTCCTGCAAAATCCTGAAGAGTTCGTCGCCGTTCGCAGCCTCGACCACCGCCCAGTCGGGCTTGTTGCGCAAGACCATTGCCCGCACATGCATGCGCGAAAGCTTGCTGTCGTCGACGATGATTGCAGTCTTACCCAAGATATACGCCTTTTGGATGGAAATCGGTCAAAGAAGCCGAATTGAACGAAAGTATACAGATTGAAGAGCATCACACCAGCCCTCTTAATTGCTTGTGAGATTTTGCCTGGGCGTCATCCGGCGGACTCATGCTATCGAGACGCTGCGTCCCTCCCGATCCGGCCACCGCCCCATGCCGCCCTCCGCCGACCCCGCCAGACCCTCCGCCAGATTGGCCACCCTCCTGCGCGAGGCGCTGGCCTACCACCGCGCCGGCAATCTGGACGGGGCGGAGCACACCTATCGCGCCATGCTGGCCGCCGACGGCCGGAATGCCGATGCTCTGCACCTGCTGGGCGTGCTGCACCACCAGCGCGGCCTGGAGGACGAGGCGGTCCATCTGATCGGACAGGCCATCGCCCGCCGCCCCGGTATGGCGGAACAGCACGCCAACCTCGGCCTTGCCCTCCACGCGCTGGGCCGGCTGGCGGAGGCGGAGGCGGAATACCGCCGGGCGCTCGCCCTGCGCGAAGCCTATGCGGAGGCGCACAACAGCCTGGGCAGCGCCTTGCAGGAGCAGAACCGGCTGGCGGAGGCCGCCGTCCATTACCGCCGCGCCCTGGACCTGAATGCCGGCTATGCCGAGGCCTGGGCCAATCTCGGCACCCTGCTGCGGGCGCAGGACGACTATGCGCAGGCGGAAACGGCGCTGCGCCACGCCCTGCGGCTCGATCCCGGCCATGCCACCGCCCTGACCAATCTCGGCGTCGTGCTGAAGGAGACCGGCCGCAGCGCCGAGGCCGAGGCGGCGCACCTGGAGTCCCTGCGGCTTGCCCCCGACGATGCCGAGACGATGGTGAATCTCGCCCTGCTGCGCGAGGCGCAGGGGCGCGGCGAGGAGGCGGAGTCGCTCTATGCCCAGGCGCTGATCCACGCCCCCGGCTTCGCGCTCGCCCGCTGGAACCTCGCCCTGCGGCTGCTCGGCCGGGGCCGGCTGGCGGAGGGCTGGCAGGAATATGAGGCGCGCTTCGCCTCCCGCCGGGTATCGGCCGGGCGCAGCCTCTCCCTGCCGGCCTGGGATGGTGCTCCCGGCGGGCGTCTTCTGGTCTGGCGTGAGCAGGGGTTGGGTGACGAGCTGATGTTCGGCACCATTCTGCCCGACCTTGTGGAACGGTTCGGGCCGGAAACGCTGGTCATCGAGGTCGATCCCCGCCTGACCGGGCTGATCGGCCGCGCCCTGCCCGGCGTCACGGTGCGGGCGCAGACGGCCAATCCCACCAATTCTGATTCCACAGGCGCCGACGCCCACCTGCCGATGGGATCGCTGCCCCGGCTGCTGCGCCCTACGCTGGCCGACTTCCCCGCCCGGCCGTCCTGGCTGACGCCCGATCCGCTGCGGCTGGCAGACTGGCGCGGGCGGCTGGCGGCGCTCGGGCCGGGCCTGCGCGTCGGCATCTGCTGGGGCAGCCAGAATATGCTGGGGGAGCGCAAGGCCTCCTACACCACACTCGCCGACTGGGCGCCGCTGCTGATCCTGCCCGGCCTGATCCCGGTCACCCTGCAATATGACGGGCGCGAGGCGGAGATCGCCGCGACCGAAGCCGCCCTCGGTCTGCGCATCCACCGCTGGCCCGGCACCGATCTGAAGAGCGACCTGGAGGGTGTGGCGGCACTGATCGCCAATCTCGACCTCGTGGTGACGGTGGCGAGTTCGGTGGGCGAGATGGCGGGCGCCTTGGGCGTGCCGGTCTGGCGCTTCGGCCCGGCGGGCGACTGGACGGCGCTCGGCAGCGGCGTGCGGCCCTGGTTCCCCTCCATGCGGCTGTGGAGCGCGACGCCCGGCGAGAGGCTGGCGGACGTGCTGACCCGCATGGCGGCCCACCTTTGCCGGCTGCTCCCAGCTTTACCCGTCCCAGCTTTACCCGTCCGAGAGTGGCTGGCCGAGGCGCGGGCGCTCCATGACGGCGGCCGCTGGCCGGAAGCGGAAAAGGCCTATCAGCGCATCCTTGATCAGGGCGGCGAAGTGCCGGCCGCGCTGGAGGGTTACGCCCTGCTTGGCCATCAGGCCGGCCGTCCCGACATCGCCGCCGCCCTGCTGACCCGCGCCATCGCAGCGGAGCCGACCGCCGACCGCCACAAGCGCCGTGCCCAGGCCCACCAGGAGATGGGCGCCCTGGCCAAGGCCGAAGCCGACTGGCTGGCCGCCGCCACGCTGGCGCCCGACGATATCGAGGCGCTCGGCAATCTCGGCGCCCTGCGCCTGTCCCGCGGGGCGGCGCCTGAGGCGGCGGAGGCGACCGACGCGGCCCTGCGGCTCGCCCCCTTCCATGCCGGGCTATGGACCAATGCCGGGCTGGCGCGGCAGGCTTTGGGCGAAGCGGGCCAGCCCTTCTTCCAGCGGGCGCTCGCCCTCGACCCCGCTTTGGCGGAGGCCTGGACCGCCCTGTCGGCCGAAGCCCTGCGCGATCCCGATCATGCCGCCGGGGCGGAGCGCACCGCTCACCGCGCCCTGTGCCTGCGCCCCGGCGACCCGGCGGCGGTCAGCAATCTGGGATTGGCCGTCCTGGCGCAAGACCGCCCGGCGGAGGCGGTGGCTTATCTGCGTCTGGCGCTATGGGGCCGGCCGGGCGATCTCGGCACGCTGGGCAACCTCGCCCTGGCGCTGGAGCGGGCCGCCGACGGGACCGCCGCCGGGCTGGCTTGGTGGCGGGTGATCCTGTTCGCCCCCGGAACCGGCGCCGGCTGGGCTGGGCTGGCCGACCTGCGGCAGCGCCAGGGCCGGCTCGACGCCGCGTTGAAGGGCTGGGGCCGCGCCCTGGTGCTGGAGCCCGAACGGGCGGAGTGGCGCTACAACCAGGGCAACGCCCTGCACGCCGCCGGCCGGCCGGCCGAGGCCGATGCCGCCTATCGGCAAGCGGTCGAGGATGACCCGGCCTTGACGCTCGCCGCCTTCAACCGCGGCTACGCAGCGCTGGCGCGGGGAGAGCTTGCCGCCGGCTGGACCGGTCTGGAGGCCCGCTTCGCCGCCGGCCGGGCCTTGCCGGACCGGCGCTTCCGCATTCCCGCCTGGAACGGCGGCGACCTGACCGGAAAGACGGTTCTGGTCTGGCGCGAACAGGGGGTGGGCGACGAGCTGATGTACAGCGCCTGCTACCCCGACCTGATTGCACGCGCCAGCCGCGTAATTGTGGAATGCGAGCCGCGGCTGGCGGCGCTGTTCGCGCGCTCCTTCCCGCTGGCGGTGGTGCGCGCCGCGACGGAGGATCCGGTGGATGCCGATTTCCACGTCCCGGCGGGGTCGCTGCCTTTGCGGCTGGGCTGGGGATTGGACGGCTTTGCAAAGCAGGGCGGATGGCTGTGCCCGGACGAGGCGGCGGTGGAGCGGTGGCGGGGTTGGCTGGATGGTTTAGGTGGCGACGATCGCCCCCTGACCGTCGGCCTCTGCTGGCGCAGCAGCCTGCGCAGCGCGTTGCGCGACGCCAACTACGCCCCGCTGACCGACTGGGCGCCGATCCTCACCCTACCCGGCCTGCGCCTGATCAACCTGCAATATGACGACTGCGAAGCCGAACTCGCCAACGCCGAACGGCGCTTCGGCATCGCCATCCACCGCCCGCCGCTCGACCTAAAAAACGACCTCGACGGCGCCGCGGCCCTGACGGCGGCACTGGATCTGGTGATCTCCGCCGGAACGTCGGTGGCGGAGATGGCGGGCGCGCTCGGCGTGCCGGTCTGGCGGATCGGGCCGGCGGGGGACTGGACGGCGCTCGGCACCGGCTGCCGGCCCTGGTATCCGTCGATGCGGCTGTTCGGGCCACGACCGGGTGGGACGCTCGGCGACGCGCTGGGCGCCGCCGGGCGTGCCCTTACAGATCTCAGAATGCCGGAACCACGGCGTTCTTGAACTTGGTGAGGATGAATTCCTTCACCTCGGGGCTGTTGTAGGCCTTCACCAGCTTGGCGACCCAGGGCTTGTCCTTGTCGGCCTTGCGCACGGCGATGACGTTGGCATAGGGGCTCTCGGCCGACTCACGCGCGATGGCGTCCTTGACCGGGTCGATGCCGGCCTCCAGCGCGAAGTTGGTGTTGATGGCGGCGGCGGTCACGTCGTCCAGCGAGCGCGGCAGCTGGGCGGCGTCCAGTTCGACGATCTCCAGCTTCTTCGGATTCTCGACGATGTCGATCGGCGAGGCCTTGAGAGTACCGCCGTCCTTCAGCTTGATCAGCCCCTTGGCCTGCAACAGCAGCAGGACGCGGCCGCCGTTGGTCGGGTCGTTGGGGATGGCGAACTTGGCGCCCGTCGGCAGTTCCTCCAGGCTCTTCACCTTCTTGGAATAGATGCCGATCGGATAGACCACCGTCTTGCCGACGCTGACCAGATCGAAACCGCGATCCTTCACCTGATTGTCCAGATAGGGCTGGTGCTGGAAGCTGTTGGCGTCCAGGTCGCCGCCGGCCAGCGCCTGGTTGGGGATGACGTAGTCGGTGAATTCCAGGATCTGGATGTCCAGCCCGTCCTTGGCGGCGATGGGCTTCACCGCTTCCAGGATCTGGGCATGCGGACCGGCGGTGACGCCGACCTTGATGGTCTCGGCGGAAGCGCCAAAGGCAAAGGCCATGGTGGCGGCGCCGGCCAACAATGACGCCAGCGAACGGAAGCGCAGCATCTCGAACACTCCTCGGGTTTCTTGGATCAGGTTTTTGGGATTAGGATTTCAGATTGCGTTTGTTGACGCGGCGGGCGATCAGGTCACCCGTCGACTGGACGATCTGCACCAGCACGATCAGCACGATCACCACCGCCAGCATCACCTCCGGCAGGAAGCGC
This sequence comes from Azospirillum lipoferum, assembly GCF_024170005.1. Classification (GTDB taxonomy): domain Bacteria; phylum Pseudomonadota; class Alphaproteobacteria; order Azospirillales; family Azospirillaceae; genus Azospirillum; species Azospirillum lipoferum. The sequence continues at coordinate 156,532 of NZ_JALJXJ010000015.1, read as the reverse complement.
TGATAGCCGTAGCGGATGCCGAGATCGCCCAGGCCGCCACCGCCGACCGCACCCACCATGGCGGAATAGCCGATCAGGCTGACCGCCGACAGGGTCAGGCCGGCGACGATGCCAGGCAGGGCTTCCGGCAGCAGCACCTTGCGGATGATCTGGAAGGGCGTGGCGCCCATCGCCTGCGCCGCCTCGACCAGTCCGCGGTCGACCTCGCGCACCGCATTCTCCACCACGCGGGCGATGAAGGGGGCGGCGGCGACGGTCAGCGGCACGATGGCGGCGTTGGTGCCGATGGAGGTGCCGGCGATCAGCCGGGTGAAGGGGATGATCGCCACCACCAGGATAATGAAGGGGGTGGAGCGGGTCATGTTGACCACCGCCCCCATCACCTTGTTGAAGGCGAAATTCTGCAACAGCTCGCCCCGGCCGGTGACGGCCAGCATCACGCCGATGGGCAGGCCGATCAGCGTCCCGATGGCCCCCGACACCGCCACCATCTGCAGCGTGTCGATCAGCCCCTTGATCAGCAGGTCAATGATTTGCGGGGAGAGCATGGCCCAACACCTCGACACCCAGATTGTTCTCTTTCACCAGCGCCATGGCGGCCTCGACCTTGGCCTGATCGCCCAGCGCCTCCACCACCAGCGTGCCGAAGGGGGCACCCTGGATCTCATCGATCTGGCCGTGCCAGATGTTCAGATCCAGGTTCAGCTGGCGGCTGATCGCGCTGATGACCGGGGTGGTCGCCTTCTCGCCGGTGAAGGTGATGCGCAGCACCGGGTTGCTCCCCAGGCCGGGCTGGGGCGACAGCCGGCCGCGCAGGCTGTCGGGGATGCCGCGGTTGATGACGGGATCGACGAAGCTGCGGGTGGTCGGGTGCTGCGGGTGGGCGAAGATGTCGAAGACCGGTCCCTGCTCGATCACCCGGCCGCCCTCCATCACCGCCACCTTGTGGCAGATCTCCTTGATGACGGCGATCTCATGGGTGATCAGCACGATGGTCAGGCCGAGCCGCCGGTTGATGTCGGCCAGCAGATGCAGGATCTGCGTCGTCGTCTCCGGGTCGAGCGCCGAGGTCGCCTCGTCCGACAGCAGCACCTTCGGCTTGCTGGCGAGCGCGCGGGCGATGCCGACGCGCTGCTTCTGCCCGCCCGACAGTTCCGCCGGGTAGCGGTCGCGCTTGTCGGCCAGCCCGACGAGGTCGAGCAGCGGCTCCACCGTCTTCCGGATCTCGGCCCTGGCCATGCCGGCCAGTTCCAGCGGCAGCGCCACATTGTCGAAGACGGTGCGCGAGGACAGCAGGTTGAAATGCTGGAAGATCATGCCGATCGAATGGCGGGCCTTGCGCAGCTCCGCCGCCGACAGGGCGGTCATCTCCACCCCGTCCACCGTGACGCTGCCCGAGGTGGGGCTTTCCAGCAGGTTGACCGTGCGCAGCAGGGTGGACTTGCCGGCGCCCGACCGGCCGATGATCCCGAAGACCTCGCCGCGTCCGATGGAAAGGTCGATGTCCGCCAGCGCGTGGACCGGAGCCCCGCCGCCGCGCGCGGCGTAAGTCTTACGAATGTTTGTTAGCGTTATCATCATTTATTCGGCAAAAGGGGACGTCCAGCGTCCCCCAGCCCCCTCACCAAGTCGGAATGATGGAACCGTTGAAGCGCGTTTCGATAAACTGCCGCACTTCGGGCGAACGATACAGCGCAATGAAGCGCTTGATCGTCGGGTCTTCCATGCGATCCTTGCGGACCGCCCACACCAGGTTCCACTTGGACTGGTCATCCTCCAGCAGCAGGGCCTTCTTCGGCTCCAGCCCGGCCAGCACGGCATAGTTGAGGGTGATGACCGACGCATCCACGTCGTCGAGCGAGCGCGGAAGCTGGGCGGCGTCCAGTTCCACCAGCTTGATGCCCTTCGGGTTGGCGACGTCGGCGATGCCGGTGTTCAGCCCCGCCCCGTCCTTCAGCCCGATCACGCCGGCCTTGGCCAGCAGAAACAGGGCGCGGGCGCCGTTGGTGGGATCATTGGGGATCGACACCGACGCCCCCGGCTTCAGGTCGGCCAGCGCCTTGACCTTGCTGCTGTAGACGCCCATCGGCACCACGACGCTCTTGGCGACGGAGACGATGTCGTAACCGCGCTGCTTCACCTGATTGTCGAGGAAGGGCTGGTGCTGGAAGTTGTTGGCGTCGATGTCGCCGGCCTGGAGCGCCGCATTGGGCATGTTCCAGTCGGTGAACTCGATCACCTGCGCCTCGATCCCTTCCTTGGCGGCCAGCTTGGCGGTGAATTCCAGGATCTCGCCATAGGGGCCGGCCGACACGCCGAGCTTCAGCGGGGCGGCGAAAGCGGAGGTCGCGGCGGTCAGCAGGCCGGCGGCGACGGCCACCGACATCAGGATACGCTTCATGGGGGCTTTCCTCAGGATTCTATCGGGTGGGCTTTTATAAAAGGCCTGGGGGTCTTCAGCGGCGGCGGGTGTCGGGCAGCCGGCTGTAATGCTGGTGGGCGGCGCGCTGGGCCTGTCCGACATTGCGGAAGACGCGGCGGTCGAGATCGCGGAAAGCCCAATCGGACACGAAGAAGGTGAAGCCGCCGCGTTCGGCGACGACGATGCCGGCGGAACGGCCCTGGACTTCGATGGCATAGGCGTTGGCGTGGGTCATGGCGAGGCTCTCCCCTGGGCGCGGTTGGCCCCCGGCAAGGCGGGGCTGCGGCGCGAATGCGTTCAGGACTGGCTGATGTGCGGGATGGGCGCTGTGTTTCTGGGCCGCGGGATCAGCGGCAACACAGGCCCGAACGCATCATGCAGGCCGGGGAAGCGGTCCGACGCACGAAGGGGGGAGTGGAAACTCGCGAAGTCATTCCGGTCTCTCCTTCTTGAAGAGGTCCACGACCGGTATCGTGGCGCTTTAGCGTTTGGTGACGCGGCGCAAGCTGCAGAAGTCAAATTGCCGCGGGATGCCCCGACGGGGCGTCCATGGGTTTTATCTACTCTTTCAATGGGGTTTGGTCAAACCCATTTTTTCAGCTTGTGTGAAATTTCTCATTAGGCAAAGAAAATCCGTAAAATTTCTGCGTCGCGACAGTGACAGGTGACGGGCGCGTGGAATGTGCTATCTATCGCGGCGATGGTTCATCCGGGGCTCCCACACCGCCCCGGCGAGCGATGCGAGGAGAGTGTTTTGTCCGCCGATACCAGCGCCCTGGGCTTGCCGGCCGCCGAGGTTCCTGTCGACGATCAGCTCGTGCTGGCCCTGCCCAAGGGCCGCATCCTGAAAGAGCTGCGCCCGTTGCTGAGCCATGCCGGCATCCATCCGGAGCCGGCCTTCGACGACGACAGGAGCCGGCTTCTGCGCTTCGCCACCAATGTGCCGAACCTCAGCATCATCCGCGTCCGCTCCTTCGACGTGGCGACCTTCGTCGCCTTCGGCGCCGCCCATCTGGGCGTGGCGGGCAACGACGTGCTGATGGAGTTCGACTATCCGGAAATCTACGCCCCGCTCGATCTCGGCATCGGCGCCTGCCGCCTGTCGGTCGCCGAACCGGCGGAGATGCTGGAGAGCGACGATCCGTCACGCTGGAGCCATGTGCGCGTCGCCACCAAATACCCGGAGGTGACCAAGCGCCACTTCGCTGCCCGCGGCGTCCAGGCCGAATGCGTCAAGCTGAACGGCGCCATGGAGCTGGCGCCGACGCTGGGCCTGTGCCGCCGCATCGTCGATCTGGTCTCCACCGGCTCGACGCTGAAGGCCAACGGGCTGGTGGAGGTTGAGCACATCGCCGACGTCACCTCGCGCCTGATCGTCAACCGCGCCGCCTTCAAGACGCGGACGGCCGAGATTTCTCAGTGGATCGACAAGTTCCGGGAGGCGGTGAATGCCCGTCAGGCTTGATATTCGCGACGCGGAGTTCGCTGCCGGCTTCGAGGCGCTGCTGCACGCCAAGCGCGAGGCCAGCGAGGATGTCCAGACGCTGGTCGCCGGTGTCATCGAGCAGGTGCGCACCCGCGGCGACGCCGCCCTGATCGACTACACCGCCCGCTGGGACCGCCAGACCCTGACGGCCGACACCCTGCGCATCGGCCGGGACGAGATCGACGCCGCCACCGCGAAATGCTCCGCTGAAACGCTGGAGGCGCTCGACCTCGCCGCCGCGCGGATCGAGGACTTCCACCGCCGCCAGATCCCGGAGGTCACCGACTACCGCGACGCCGCCGGCGTGCGGCTGGGGGCGCGCTGGACCCCGGTCGGCGCCGTCGGCCTCTATGTGCCGGGCGGCACCGCCTCCTACCCGTCCTCGGTGCTGATGAACGCCCTGCCGGCCAAGGTCGCCGGCGTGGAGCGCGTCGTCATGGTGGTGCCGACGCCGGACGGGGCGATCAACCCATTGGTGCTGGCCGCCGCCAGGCGTTGCGGCATCGACGAGATCTACCGCATCGGCGGCGCCCAGGCGGTCGCGGCGCTGGCCCACGGCACGGCGACGATCCGGCCGGTCGACAAGATCGTCGGCCCCGGCAACGCCTTCGTCGCCGCCGCCAAGCGGCAGGTCTACGGTCTCGTCGGCATCGACAGCATCGCTGGTCCATCGGAGATCCTGGTGGTCGCCGATGGGAAGAACGATCCGGCCTGGATCGCCATGGACCTGCTGTCGCAGGCCGAACACGACACCTCCGCCCAGTCGATCCTGATCACCGACGATGCCGCCTTCGCCGACGCGGTCGCCTCGGCGGTGGACAAACATCTGGAGACGCTGCCGCGCACGGCGATCGCCGGGGAAAGCTGGCGGGAGCATGGCGCCATCGTCCTGGTTGGCGACCTGACGGCCGACGCGCCGGCCCTGGTCGACCGGCTGGCGCCCGAACATCTGGAACTGGCGGTGGAGGATCCGGACGCGCTGACGGCAAAGATCCGCAATGCCGGCGCCATCTTCCTCGGCCGCTACACGCCGGAGGCCATCGGCGATTACGTCGCCGGTCCCAACCACGTGCTGCCGACGGCGCGCAGCGCCCGCTTCTCCTCCGGCCTCAACGTGCTGGACTTCATGAAGCGGACGACCTTCGTCGCCTGCGACGCCGACAGCCTGCGCGCCATCGGCCCGGCAGCGGTGACGCTGGCGATGGCCGAAGGGCTGGAGGCGCATGCGCGCTCCGTCGCCCAGCGGCTGCCAGACTATAAAGATTAAGGCCTATAAAGACTAAAAACAGCGGGGGAGGCGGGGCGTGACGACGGCAAAGAGCAAGCGGCGCATCACCCATGTGACGCTCGACGAGCGGAGTGTCGTCCGCCACAAGCCGGAGGTCGAGCATGAGCGGGCCGTCGCCATCTTCGACCTGCTTGAAGACAACGAGTTCTGCCCGTGCGACTTCACGGAGGATGGGCCGTACCACCTGCATTTGTCGATCGAGGACAACCGTCTGGTCTTCGACATCCGGCGCGAGGACAACAGCGAACTCGACCGGCTGCTGCTGCCGATCACCGGCTTCCGGTCGATCGTCCGCGATTACTTCCTGATCTGCGAGAGCTATTACGCCGCTATCAAGCGGTCGACGCCCTCGCAGATCGAAGCCATCGACATGGGCCGCCGCGGCCTGCACAACGAGGGGTCCGAGATGCTGCGCGAACGGCTGGCCGGCAAGGTGGAGATGGACCTGCAGACCGCGCGCCGGCTGTTCACGCTGATCTGCGTCCTGCATATCCGCGGCTGACGGCACGGGCGGCGCATGGCCATGGCGGCGACCCCGGTCCTCATCCCTCTGCCGGTGACGAGCGTCTTGTTCGCCTGCACCTACAACATGATCCGTTCGCCGATGGCGGCGGCGATGATGCGCCATTACCACGGCGCGCGCGTCTATGTGGATTCGGTGGGCGTCCGCGAGGGCGACGAGGTCGATCCCTTCGCCGTCGCGGTGATGGAGGAGATCGGCATCGATATCTCCAGGCACCGCTGCCGCACCTTTGAGGATCTGGAAGACACCAATTTCGACCTGATCGTCTCGCTGTCGCCAGAGGCGCAGCACCGCGCCATCGAGATGACGCGCACCATGGCCTGCGACGTCGAGTTCTGGAACACCTTCGACCCCACCCTGGTCGACGGCACCCGCGACGCCATGCTGGAAGCTTACCGTCACGTCCGCGACGGTCTGCTGGCCAGGGTAAAGCAACGCTTCCCCCTGACCCGTGGGCCGACGGTCTGACGGCTTGGCGGTTTAACGGCTGTCAGCCGCCCCGCGCCGGCCGCGTCCGCTTCTTCTGGCGCCAACGCACGATACCGGTGGCCAGCATCAGCGCCGGCAGCAGACCGGCCACCGCCACCAGGATGCGGCAGCACAGGCCGAAGCACTCGCCGTTGTGCAGCGGATGCTGCCAGCCGAAAAAGGCGTCGCCGAAGGTCCAGCGGGTGGGATCGCGGAAATCCATGATCGTGCCGTCGCCGCTATTCACCCAGACGCTGGTCTTGGGGAAGCGCCAGCCAGGCTCGCCGGCCTGGAACAGGCGGATGTGATAAGCCCCTCCGGCCTGCCCCGGCACCTCGACCCAGCGCGGTTCGGCCCGGGGGAAGCGGGCGAGCGCCGCGGCGAGCGCCGCATCGGCCCCGACCACCGTCCCGCCTTGTGCGGAGGACTGTGCGGAGGAGAGGGCGGGCGCTGCCGTCACGGGGGACAGCCGCTCCACCACCGGCTTCACCCAGTCCGGCCGCTCCATGACGATTCCCGTCACGATCAGCGGCAGCAGGACGACGAGACCGTAGACCCCCGCCAGCACATGGATGTCGAACACCTGCCGGACGAAGCCGGAGCGCAGCCGGGGCTGCAAGGCCCGGCCCCACTTTCCCGCCGCCGGCCACCAGAGATAGACCCCGGTGGCGAGAATCAGCAGGCTGCCGACCCCGCCCAGCGCCATCACCAGCTGCCCGCTGTCGCCAGCCAGCAGCAGGTAATGCAGATCATAGATCCAGGTCATCGCCGTCCGGCCCCAGAAGCGGGAGGACAGCACCTCCCCGCTGTAGGGGTTCACCGCAACCATCAGCGGGGCGAAGGACTTGCCCGCCGTCTCCTCCGGCTTCATGTAGCGGGCCATGATCGGATGATCCGGCGCATGGGGAAGCTCCAGCCGCCAGCCGCCGCTGCGCGCCGGATGGGCCTCGCGCAGAACCTGCACCACGTGGTCCAGCGGCACCGGATCGCCCCGGCTCTCCCCCTGTCCTGCCGACACCACCAGTTCCGGCGTCAGCATGCGGTCGATGTCGACATAGAAGACCAGCAGACTGCCGGTCAGCGCGGTCAGCGCCAGCAGCGCCCCCACCGCCAGCCCCAGCGTCAGGTGGGCCATCAGCATGAAGCGACGCACCCGCTGCCGTGACAAGCCGGGGAAGATGCCGGCTCCCCAGCCGGCCACCTCAGGGTTAGCCGCCGCGGTGGCCGAACCTGCGGCCGCTAACCCTGAGACGGCCGGCCGTGCCGGATTGATTCTGTGCTCGCTTTCCGTGTGCATTGGGAGGGTTCCTTGACCTGGAGTCGGCGCAATGCCCGAACCATCTCCGAAGCGCGTCCCGCCGCCCTTGACGGCCGTCAAATGATCGCGGAGGCTCCATACGGTCATGCGGCCCTCCACACGGGATGGTCGGTAATAAATTTGGTATTCTTCAACTTTTTACGCGGCGCTCTGTTCACATTGCATCCCCGCCAGTGCTATTGAGCTGTGTCATCGCAACGCGCCGCGCGACGCTATAGGCTCGGGGGCGTCGACGAACATTCCCGCGGAGAGCCATCCATCCATGCCCGCCGGTCTGATGCCCCGCCTGCTCCGCGCCTTCAGCCCGCGCAGCCTGCGCGCGCGCCTGATGGGCGTGGTGCTGGCCTCGCTGGCGCTGCCGCTGGCGGGCGCGCTCTACCTCGCCGACCAGCAGCTCGACGACCGCATCGACGCCGCGCGCGAACTGGCTCTGCATCTGGCCGACGACGGGGTGGAGCGCCAGCACGACCTGATCGGCGAGGCGCGCAACCTGCTCGGCGTGCTGTCGCTGGTGCCGGCGATCCGCAACGCCACGCCGGACCAAACCGACGCCTGCGTCGCCACCCTGGCGCCGATGCCGCGCCAGCACCGCTGGACCACCGGCGTCTGGCTGACCGACGCCGACGGCAACATCATCTGCGACACCACCGGCCCCGGTGCCGGCATCTCGCTGCGGGAGCGTGAGTATTTCCAGCGCGTGCTGGACACCAAAAGCTGGGTGGTCAGCGATTTCATCATCGGCAAGCGCTCGCTGAAGCCGCTGATCATCGTCGCCAGCCCGATCATCGAGGACGGGCGGATCGTCCGCGTGATGGGCGTGGCGGTGGACCTGACCTGGCTGACCGATCTGGTCAAGGTGCTGAAGCAGCCGGACGCCCGCGTCATGGTCCTGGACCGCCACGGCGTGATCGTCGCCCGCCAGCCCGATCCGGAAGGCTGGCTGAACCGCAACGTCGGCCAGATGCCGCATGTCCGGCAGATGCTGAAGGAAAAGGACGGAACGCTGGACGCCGAAAGCGCCGACGGCCGCGGTCGGCTGTGGGCCTTCCGCCATTCCGACGAGACCGACACCGTCTTCGCCGTCGGCATGCCGACCGGCCCGATCCTGGCGGAGGCGCGGCGCGACCTGTGGCAGAGCCTGGGCCTGCTGGCCATCGCGGCGCTGGTCAGCGTCACCGCCCTGTGGGTGCTGCTGCGGGCGTCGGTCCTGCGCTGGGTGTGGGAACTGGGCAGTGCGGCGACCCGCATCGGCGACGGCGGCGGCGGCACCATGATCGAGGCGGACCGCGCGCCCCACGAATTCCGCGTCGTTTCCCACGCCTTCAACCACATGTCGCGCCGCCTGAAGCAGCGCGAGCAGGAATTGCGTTCCGCCATGGAGGAAGCGCGCGCCGGCAGCCGCGCCAAGGAGGAATTCCTCGCCACCATGAGCCACGAAATCCGCACGCCGATGAATGGGGTGATCGGATTCGCGGAAATGCTGCTGGAAACCCCGCTGACCGCGGAACAGCGGCGCTACGCCTCGCAGGTGCGCGATGCCGGGCGGTCGCTGCTGACCGTCATCAACGACGTGCTCGACCTGTCGAAGCTGGAGGCGGGGCGGCTCGATCTGGTCAGCGTGCCCTTCCGGCTGGACGATCTGGCCGACCGCTGCGTCGCCATCGTCCGGCTGGCCGCGGAACAGAAGGGGCTGGAGTTGCAGACCAGCATCTCCGCCACCGCCCGCGGCTTCGTCATGGGCGATCCCGACCGTCTGCGCCAGATCCTGCTGAACCTGCTCAGCAACGCGGTGAAATTCACCGACCGCGGTTCGGTCCGCCTGACGGTGAAGGCGGTCGAGGACAGCGGCAAGGGTGCCCGCATCTGCACCTTCACCGTCACCGACACCGGCATCGGCATCGCCCCCGAGCGGCAGCGCGACCTGTTCCAGCGCTTCACCCAGCTGGAACGCGGGCGCGGCGGCACCGGGCTGGGGCTGGCGATCTGCCGCCGGCTGGTGGAACTGATGGGCGGCGAGGTCGGCATGGAAAGCCGGATCGGCTCCGGCAGCACCTTCTGGTTCTCGCTGCCGCTGCTGCCCGCCGGCAACGCCGCGATCCAGCCCGACAATGCCATCCTGTCCGGTGCCGAGTTCGGCCCCACGAGGGCCCGCATCCTTCTGGCGGAGGATCTGGCGATGAACCGCGATCTGGCGGTGACCATGCTGACCAAGGCGGGCCACCATGTCGATGCGGTGGACGACGGTGCCGCCGCGGTGGCCGCGGTGCAGGAACAGTCCTACGACCTCGTGCTGATGGACGTGCAGATGCCGGTGATGGACGGGCTGGAGGCCACCCGCCGCATCCGTGCCCTGCCCGGCCCGGTGGGCGGCATCCCCATCCTGGCCCTGACTGCCGGCGTGATGCAGATCGAGGTCGAACGCTGTTTGCAGGCGGGCATGAACGCCCATCTGGCCAAGCCGCTGGAAAAGACCAAGCTGCTGGCCGCCATCGGCCGCTGGGCGCGCATGGCGCATCGCGACGATCCGCATCTTGACGACCTGCCCTCCGCTGACAGTCAGGACGATGCCCCGCGTCCACAGTTGATCGCACATCGCTGACGAGTCGGTGCTATAGTGCCTTCGCCCGTCCGGCCACGCTCACGCTCAACGGGCGTGGACGGGCGGGGGGTTCTCCCGGCTGGCCCGGCCGGTCCGCAGCGAAGTGTGTGCCATGAAGGTTGCGCAGCCCCCTCTCGCCCCCGTTCCGGAGCGCAAGCCCGACGTCTCTCCGGTGCTGGCCCCCACGCTGGCCGACGGCACCGTCGGCGAGCCGTCCTTCCGCGACACGCTGGTCCAGACCACCAGGCCCGGTTCCGGAACCGTGCCGGTCGGCCGGCCGGCGAACGGCCAGAAGACGCCGCCCCTGCCGACTGCCAAGCCGACGGCCCCGATCCTGCTGAGCGACGGCACCCAGGTCCCGCTGCCGGCGGCTAAGCCGGTCACCCCCATCCGCCTCGCCGACGGCACGACGGTGCCGGTTCCCGCCGCCAAGCCGGAAGCGCCGGTCCTGCTGGCCTTCGACTCCGCGGCCGGGGAAACCGCACCGCCGCGCGCGCCCTTGCCTGGATTGAAGCCGGCGGCACCGACACGGACTCCGGTTCAAACCCCGACACCAAGCTCCGCCAAGGTGGCGGAAACGGTGAAGGCCGTGGCCGCCGAGGATCCGGCCGCCACGCGGGTGCTGGTCGCCTCGCAGCAGGTCGCCGGCCTGTCGGGCCACAGCTTCACCGCCATCCTCGCCCAGGCCACCCAGGAAAGCGGGCTGGACAGCGCGGCGAAGAACAGCCGCAGCTCCGCCGCCGGCCCGTTCCAGTTCCTCGAATCGACCTGGCTCGACCTGTTCCGCCGCCATGGCGCCGCCTATGGCCAGGGCGAGCTGGCCTCGCACATCCAGGTCCGCAACGGCGTGTCCAGCGTCAAGGATCCGGCGATCCGCCGCCAGATCCTGGAGCTGCGCCACGACGTCGACCTGTCGGCCGGCATGGCCGCCCGGTATCTGGCCGAAGGGCGCGAGGCGCTGGAAAAGCGGCTGGGCCGCCCGGCCAGCGAATCGGAAAGCCGCATGGCCTATGTCCTGGGCTCCGGCGGGGCGGCGAAGCTGATCCGCGCCGCCGAATCGACACCGGGTGCCGTCGCCGCCGACCTGTTGCCCAGTGCGGCGAAGGCCAATCACAACCTGTTCCACGACCGCTCCACCGGCCGCGCCCTGAGTGCGGCGGAAACCGTCAGCCGCCTGACCCGCCGTATGGAGATCGACCAGCGCGAGATGTTCGCGGCGATCGGCAAGGCGGTGGACCAGCCGCGCCGCCTGGAAGAAGGCGGTGCATCGCCGCTCAACCCCTATCAGTCGGTCTGACGCAAGGGCTCAGCGGTAGTTCCAGCGGACATGTCCGGCACGCAACGCGGGGCTGCCCCGCGCAGATGGCTGCGGCCGAACGCATCGGCGATGGGAATCCCCCTTGACCCGGCGGCCTTGGGAGGTCAGTTATTGCCGCGAAACTTTTAGGACGGACATAAGGGCCTATGGCAAAGGAAGATCTGATCGAGTTTTCCGGGACCGTCGTCGAATTGCTTCCGAACGCGATGTTCCGGGTGAAGCTCGACAACGATCACGAGGTTCTGGCGCACACCTCCGGCAAGATGCGTAAGAACCGGATTCGCGTCCTGGCGGGTGACCGCGTCAATGTGGAAATGACGCCGTACGACCTGACCAAGGGCCGCATCACCTTCCGGTTCAAGTAGCATCCTTGCTGCTTCGCGGTTCCCCGTGACGATCCCGTCCAAGGCGCCCCGGCTGGTGCTGGCTTCGGCTTCGCCCCGCCGGCTCGACCTGCTGCGCCAGATCGGCATCGTGCCCGACGCGGTCGATCCCGCCGATCTCGATGAAACGCCGCTGCGCGACGAACTCCCGCCCCAGCACGCCCTGCGTCTGGCGGCGGAGAAGGCGTCGTGCGTCGCCGCGCGCCATCCCGATTCGTGGATTCTCGCCGCCGACACCGTGGTCGCCTGCGGCCGCCGCATCCTGCCCAAGGCCGAACGGGAGGAGGAGGCGCGACGCTGCCTGTCCCTGCTGTCCGGCCGGCGGCACCGGGTGCTGGGCGGCATCGTCCTGCTGGTGCCCAACCCTGAAGGCGGTCCGGAAGGCCACCGCCGAATCGACCGGTTGGTCCGCACCGACGTCACCTTCAAGGTGCTCGACCGGGCGGAAACCGACGCCTACATCGCATCGGGCGAATGGAAGGGCAAGGCCGGCGGCTATGCCATCCAGGGCCGGGCGGGGACGCTGGTGCGCTGGATCGGCGGCTCCTACAGCAACGTCGTCGGGCTGTCGCTGCACGAGGTCGCCGGCATGCTGCACGGCGCCGGCTTCCCGCATCCAGCACCCTCCGATCCCCCATCCGAACAATGAGCAGGCTTGAGCTGCTGGTCGACCGCGACGGTCCGCTGACGCGGGCGGCGGTGCTGGCCGACGGCCGCCTGACCGACCTGCACATCGACCATGCCGGCCGCCCGTCGCTACTGGGCGCCATCATGCTGGGCCGGGTGGAGCGGATCGCCACCGGCCTGAACGCCGCCTTCGTCGATCTGGGCAACGGCTTGGGCAACGGCCTGTCCGGCCTGCTTCCCGCCGCCGACGTGCGCCGCCCTGTCCTCGACGACGATTCTCCGCAGTCCCGGCCCCATCGCCCGGGCGCCAAGCCGGCGCCGATCGGCGCGCTTCTGCGCACCGGCCAGCCGGTGCTGGTGCAGGTGAAGGCCGACGCCGCCGGGGCCAAGGGTCCATCGCTGACGATGGACATCACCCTGCCCGGCCGCTTTCTGGTGCATGCGCCGCTCGGCCGCGACATCGCGGTGTCGAAGCGCCTCGGTTCCGGCCCGGAGCGCGCGGCGCTGGCCCGCCGCATCGAGGAGCTCGCCACCGGCGCCGGCTGGATCGTGCGCGCCGGCGCCGCCCAGATACCAGACGAGTTGCTGGCCGCCGAATCGGAGGCGCTGCACCTGCAATGGCGCGCCATCCGCGACGACGCCCGCGCCGGCTCCACCCCCCGCCTGCTGCATCCCGGCCCCGACGCCCCGACCCGTGCCCTGATCGAGCAGGGGGCCGCCGCTCCGGCCGCCATCCTGGTCGACGACCAGCCCCCTCCCGGCGGAATCAGGATCGGCGACGGACCGTTGCTTGCGGGTCTGCGCGACTGGTGCGGCCGCCACGCCCCCGACCTGCTGCCGAGGCTCGGCGCCCATACCGATGCCCGGCGCCTGTTCGACCTGCGCGACCTCGACTTTGCGATTGCCGGGCTTCTCGACGTCCGGGTGCCGCTGCCGCTCGGCGGTTCGCTGGTGATCGAGCGGACCGAGGCGCTGACGGTGGTCGACGTGAATGCCGGGGAGCGCGGCAACCCGCTGGAGGTCAACCTCGACGCCGCGGCGGAGATTGCCCGCCAACTCCGCCTGCGCAATGTCGGCGGCATCGTGGTGGTGGATTTCGTCAACATGCGCAGCCACGGCGATGCCGAGCGTGTCCTGGCCGCCCTGTCGCACGCGGTGGAAAGCGACCCGGTGCAGACCCAAGTTTACGGCATGTCGAAACTGGGCTTGGTCGAATTGACCCGCGCCCGCCGCGGTACGCCGCTAGCAGCCCTGCTGCGGCCCTGACCGCTTGAAGCAGCTCGTTACGGAGGCCTTTCTTGTCCGACCCCCGATCCCCCAGCGCGCCCCAGCGCCCCCAGACCCATGCCGGCGCCAAGGTGGGCACCAACTGCCCGATCTGCGGCCGCCCGACCGAACCGGCCACCCGCCCCTTCTGTTCCAAGCGCTGCGCCGACATCGACCTGTCGCGCTGGCTGGGCGGAGTCTACCGCATCGAAGGCCCGGAAAACCCTGCTGCGCCCGGTGGATCCGATCCCGATGAGGCGCTGTGAGAGGGGGCGAAAATTTTCGGGACTATAACCCAGACTCAAACGCGACTCATAATTAACCGCAGAGAACCATCGGAGTTGTGAGCTAAATACGGGCACAACTCAGATGGGGAGAGGGAATATGCGTTGTCCGGTACACGGATGTCTGGTAGAGGTCAAAGGAGATCCAGATCTGGATGCCGTTTTTGATGCCATCACACGGCTGCCAGAAAGCTTATTCGCGGCTGTCCCAGAAGTGGTGGCTGAACGGATGATTGTGGAACATCGAACTCTTATGACGAGAATAGATGAAAGGCTTGCCAATGTCTGCCTCTGTCCAGCAGCAGATCGCCACCATCTGGAATGAGATGAAGGAAAAAGTCCAGCAGCTTGATCTGGCGAACCATACCCAAAGCGATTTCATAACCGGCGTTATTGAGCAAATCGGAAGAAATTATTCCGATATGGCGGACATATTTGAGAGCACAAAATCTGGTCTGATTAAAATCAGGGATGCGACGCCAGTAGGTAATCGTGAAGACGTTAATATAGATGGAATCATTCTGCAATTAGAGAAGATTGCTGAGAAGAGAAAGCTGGAAGAAAATCAAGTGAGAGAGCTTTTTGAGAAAGAAATAGTCAGTGGGTTTAGCCCGCGTCTCGCGAAAATAATTAAAATACATGAAGGCGGTTCCGGAGCAAGTTAAGCCACGACCATGATTCCGCCAGTTTTACGGTTGCGGCGAACATTGCAACCAACAGCGTGACCGAAGATTACCCGCAGGCGATCCAGCAGGGGCATCTTCTCCATCAGGATCTTGCGGACCCGCTGGCCCTTCTGGGTCACTTCCCGCTCGACCGCTACCCGGAGGTTCCACCGAGTCATAACATCATTCACGTACCGCTGCATGTGGTCCTTGGACACGAAAAAGTGGACATCCCGCATGTGTTCGACCCAGGAATTGAACGACTCGGCGGTGTTGTTGTGTACACCATCCTTGGAGAAGTCCCAATCCCGGTGGCTGCACTGGCTTTGCAGGGCAAACGACCGGGCAATCTTGGCGAAGGTTCCGTCGCCGTCTGACATGATGTGAGCCTGGGGATCAACCTGGGCTTCGGCCAAGGGCCGGATCGTGTCCTCGGCTTCGTTCGGGACCACTGTGGCCCGGACTTCGCCCTGCCGTTCGGCTGCGACGAACACCGCCTGCTTTTTGGTCCCGCGACCCCGTTTGTTCTTGACCCGGTTGCCCTCCGCGTCCTTCTGTTTCCGGGGCTGGCCCCCGACATACTTGGTGTCGAACTCCACGGTGTTGGTGAGCTTGTCCGTCAGGGTGAGCCAGAACCCCTGGAGTTCCCTGAACGCCTGTAGGATCTTCCACACGGATTTCTGCGAGACGCCAGTCCATTCGGAAATCCGGGTAGATGCCATGCCGAAGCTGCTGTTCACCGAGTAGTACAGGATCTCGAAATACTTCGTCAGTGGGAGTTTCCGGCTGTGGAGCCACGTACCGGACGTGACGGTGAATTGCTTGTGGCAGTCCCGGCAGTGGTACAGGTGGCGTTCCGCCGCTTTTCCACCCAGAGGAACGGTATTCAGGCAGCCGCACTCGGGGCAATGCCGACCATTTACCCAGACGGTTTCCTCAAGAAACCGCATGCAGGCCGTGTCATCCGGGAAGGCTTCTTGGAAATCAGTGAGTTTCATGGCCAGTTTCCTTTACCAAATCATTGTCTCACGAGTCAAATATGAGTCAATAACTCCGGCATGGATTCTTTTGTCATAGAGTTACTTTGTCGTTACTCCATACCGCGATTGCGAAGCAATCGCGTCTGATTCTAGAGCGGATTCCGATCATTCTGGTTCGTAGCCGGCGGCGGTGAAGAAGGCTCGGCTATCGCTTGGCGTGACGTTGTCAATGGCGTCTCGGATGGCATCCCACAGTTCAGGGAGCGTCCTTGCGGCGGCTTTCCTGAGGCTCGCCTTGATCTTGGAGAAAGCCATCTCAATGGGGTTGAAATCGGGGCTATAGGGCGGCAGGAGCTTCAGGACGGCGCCTGTCCGCTCGATTGCCACCCGCACGGCCGGAAGCTTGTGGGCGGGCAAATTGTCCATCACGACGACGTCTCCGTGGCTCAGCGTCGGCCCCAGAACGCGCTCGACGTAAGCGAGGAAGGCCGCGCCGCCCATGGCTCCGTCGAGTGTCATCGGGGCGGTGACGCCCGACAATCGAAGGGCGCCGACGAAGGTCGTCGTCTTCCAGTGCCCATGGGGAACCGCAGCGCGGCAGCGTTCTCCTCGTGACGCGCGACCGTACATCCGCGCCATCTTGGTGGAGGTGCCGCATTCATCGATGAACACCAACCGCTCCGGGTCCAGGTCCGGCTGGGCGTCAAACCAAGCCTGACGGCTGGCGGCTATATCCTGTTCGGCAGCGTGCGCCGTCTTTTTTTCCGCGTCACACTATGACGCTGGAAGAACCGGCACACGATGCTGGGCAGCGGCCGATATCCCACCGCCTCGTCCAGACGCTCGGCAACCTCCGTCAAGGTCAGATCGGACTTCTCTTCGATCCAACTCAGGATGAGGTCCCGGTGCTCGTCAATCCGATGAGAGCGGACATTGCCACCGCGCTTGTCCGGCGTCAGATCACCGCGTGTTCGCGCACGGGCCACCCACCGGATCGCCGAGGAAACCCCAAACTCAAAGCGCGCCGCAGCCGCCCGGCAAGACGCTCCAGCCGTAACCGCCTCCACCACGCGCCGACGAAGATCGACGGACAGTGCTTTCGCCATCCAGACCGGCCTCCTTCAGTCAGTCCGAATCTTGAATCACAACTGCCCGCCTTTGGGAAGCCCCGATTCAGATGCCCGGCAATCCGCTCTAGGTTATAGCCCCGAAATTTTTTGAATTTTCCTCTAGACAGCCCGTCCGAACCTCTCTAAAAAGCGCCCCACACGACGCGCCGTACCGACCGAAACGGTCACCCACCAAGCGGCGCCGGATGCCCAGGTAGCTCAGTTGGTAGAGCAGGGGACTGAAAATCCCCGTGTCGGCGGTTCGACTCCGTCCCTGGGCACCATTTTCCTCTTGTAGATCAAGGGGTTAATGGTGAGATAGGTAAAGCCAGCTTACCTAACACAGACCTAGCACAGTCGCAGAGGACAACTTTCCTCTCACGCTAAGTCATTGATTTCCCTCACATTAAAATCCCCGCTTATCCCTGTGCTAGCACAATCGCAGCACAGTCTCGACAGCAGTATGAACCCCTGTGGGCGACGATTTCCGCGCCCGAATCACCCCCTGAAAATCGCCCCTGCCGGCTGTGCTAACCGTTGTGCTAAATTCGCCCATAAGCGACAGTGACGATGCTATAATACAACCTATGGGTTGATGTCGTCAGGAGAGGGCAATGCCAGAGCCGTTCCAGCTTTTCCAGCGCACCGGCAGCAGCAAGTGGTGGGTTCGGTTCTCGATCCGCGGCCAGGGCCAGATAAGGAAGTCGCTCGACACCACGGACGAAGCCGAGGCGAATCAGCGGGCGCGCAAGGTCTACTATGAAGCCCTCTACCGCACCGAGAACGGTCTGAACGCCACGGTGAAGACCTTCGGCGATATGGCCGAGGAGTTCATCGCCAAGATCGAACGTGAGGTCGAGCGCGGCGAGCGTAAGAAGGAACAGGGGGAGAAGTTCCCCGGCATCATCCGGCGCTACATGGTGGGCTATTTCGGCGACCGGGCGATGGACAGCATCACCGACCGCGACATCGACGCCTATGTGGAGTGGCGCAAGGATTACTGGAGCAAAGGACCGGGCCGGGATGTCGCGTTCATCACCTACGAGCGCGCTGGCCGCCAAATCCGCCGCCCTATTACCAAGCGCGATCCCCCTACCCTCTCCCGCCAGCGTAACGAGGCGGTGCTCCTCCGCACGCTTCTCCGATTCGCTGCCAAGCAGGGCTACATCAAGCAGGCGGCTATCCCCGAGGTCGAGGTGGTGAAAGCACCGGACGTGCCCCGTCCCAGCTTCAGCGCCGATGAGTTTGGCCGGCTGGTCGAAACCTCGATGGCCCGTATGAGCGATCCGAAGCTCAATGAGCACGTTCGACGGGACCGGGCTATCCTGCACGCCTACATGATGATCGCCGCATTCACCGGCTGCCGGCCGACGGAATTGAAGGGGATGAACTGGGGGGATGTGCTGGGCTACCGGGAAGGGCGCAACAAGCCGCTCCGTGACCGCGACATCCGTCTTCGGGTCCGTGGCAAGGGTAAGGCTCGCACCTTCGTTCCCCAGGAAGCCGCCCTGCTTTGGTTCGACACTTTGTGGATGCTCTGGGTTCGAGCCATGAAGCGCGATCCGCTCGACGCTGAGCCGGTCTTCGCCACGACGGCCGGGAATCGGCTCGACAGCGTGAAGAAGAGCCTCGCCGAACTGCTGAAGGCATGCAACCTGCTGACCGACCATCGCGGTGTCCGTCGCACGTCCTATTCGTTCCGCCACTTCTACATCAGCCAGCAGCTCATTGCTGGCGTGGACATCTTCATCCTGGCCCGCAACACCGGCACGAGCAGCGACATGATCCATCGCTTCTACGCCGACGTGAAGCTGGAACTGATGAAGGATCACCTGCGACCCGAGTGGAAGCTTTTGGTTACAGTCTGATGAAGTATGCGCATCGCGCTAACCAACACGCTTCTAAACTGCGGCTAAAGCGCACTATTTGCGTTCAGCGATACTGCTGCTCGCACTGCGCAGTTGAACCTAGAGTGCGCTGCGGTACAAGTTTGGCGCTCAATATTGCGCATAGGTCGGTTCAGTTGAGAAGGATCTCACCATGGCGAAACGTGCTTTGTTCACCACCTTGACTGAAAAGGGCGAGCCATTCTACAAGCACGTCTTTAAGCTTTGGTTCGACGCTCGCTCAACTACCGATGATCGTGGCTACCGCACTATCTGTTGGGCAGACCAAGAGTGGATAGTAAAATATGCAGCTCCTTCTGGAAAAACTGGGGGCAAAATCACAGCAAAGATGCTGTGGTACCCAAAGGATCAGTTCGGAAATGGCACAACGTTGTCCATAAAGATTGTCGCGGATAGTAGCTCCGGAGTTTGGAGTGTTGGCTATACCGTTGATGGAAGAGCCGAAGAAGACCGTAATAAGATGATGGACCTACTGTCCACATTGAAGCTTGCAGCGCTCTAACACACAACCATATCAACCGCCTCCACTGGGTTGATGGCATGATCAGTGTAAGGCTGTCCGACCTATGCAGTATACCCTCAAGGTCGCAGCTCCTGCTGACAGTTTGGATGCAAAAAGATAGCCTGTGGCAAGGAGCAGATTGCGCCAGTCTTTTGAAAAGACTGGCGTTAATCATTTATTAACAATAAAAAGTTGGACCACTCTCAAATTACTCCTTGCTTTCAATCTTGTCCATGGTAGTGTTTGAAAGTGGTCGCGCTGGTCAATCCCAGCAGATCACATTCGAGTTCGGGCTTCCTTGCCCAATTCGCTAGCGTTGATGGTTCTTCGGGGTGGTTCGATTCCACCTGAACGCTCCAAACGAATGGTTCGTTTGACGGCTCAGATCAATCTGACCGGCGAATTCAACGCACTATTTCTAGTGCGACGCAAGGAGCGTGCCTTATGACTACCGAAATCCCGAATGTCCCGGCTTATACTGTTGCTGATGCTTCCCACGACGGGGAGGCGGATCGCGATCCTACTGCCGATATCGCAGTGGCAGCCAGCATCTTTGAAGGTAATGGGCTCACTGTCACGACCGACAATGGCCAAGCTGAGCAGCTGGACAGCGAAATCACCGCAGCTATCCCTACGCTTCCGGCTCATCCGTCCTCCGCTGACCGTAAGCGTTGGCACACATCTGTAGGTGACATTACAGCTATCCGTCAGCAGGTGGAAGAGCGTGGCCACCACGCGGTGATGGTACAGTTGGCCGTCATGTATTTGGGCTTCCGCATGGAAGGTGACACCGACGACGAGCGGATGGCCGCCTTCAAGGACATGGTCGCCGATCTGGAACTGCTCTCGACCGCGAGCAAGTGGCCCAGCGCCAACGCCGTCATCGCTTATCTTCGTCTTGACCTCAACACTTCCGATGCCACCCTCAAGAAGCAGCGGCGCAACGAGATTGAGCGCAATGCAGCAGCCATCAAAGGCCTTGACCTGCTGGTGCGGGAGAAGGAAGCGCAGGGCCTCGTCCTCTCCTATAACGCCGTCACCGTGCAGAACCTTGTGTCTCTGGTGAAGCTCCACGGCATTACCGGGCTGGGTGAGTTGGCCCGCAACGCCGATGACGCTGGCGAAGCGCCGAATCAATCTGGCCTGATCGAACTTGATGCAACAGGGGTTAAGAACGTCATCCTCCGTCGCGTTACGGAACCCTTTGGCGGTGCCATGCCGGATGTGGGGCTGATCCTCGATGAAGGTGGCGAGCGCCGTGTGGTTGGCCAGCTTCCCATCTCTCAGGACCGCATCCTGGCTCTATTGGCAGAGACGGCAAAGCCGGAGCCGCGCGTTGCGCTGTTGAGCGAGTTGTCGCGTCTTGCACTCGCTATAAAGGTTTATCCGACCGACATGCCGGTCAACGTCAGGGAGGGTTTCGACGATCCGGAGTATGAGGATAGTCCCCGTCGCCCGGCCTCGCGGGCATGGTGGTTGCGACGGGATGGTCGTATTCGCATTACGCAATTCCTCCGTCCTACGGGGCACGTCATCCTGGAAGCGACCCCGGTCGACAACTTCCTGGATGGGCTGCCGGACGAGGATTTGTGGTTTCGCACTCATGAATTGGATGCAATAGCCGCCAATTTGCTGGAGCCGTCACGGGCGCTGGTCTTTTCATCGGAAGTGGCCGACATGCGAACAGAAAAGCTAAAGCAGCTTCGTTATCGGATCACTGTATCGACCGACGCAGCAAAGGAGGAGGAGCGCAGCGCCATCAAGCTGCCTCTGCTCGCCGCCCGTCAAGAAGGTGTTGAATTTCAACCGAATGAGCTTGACCTCAGCGACTCGGTGTTCAAGCCCATGGTGATCGGTCGGCTGACGGAGGGGAGCCTTGCAGACCTTGCAACCTCCACCAACCCCAAGCTTCGCCGCCAAAAGAAGTTGGACCGAATCACCCTGACCGTTGAAGGGGGCAAGCTGACCCTGTCCGGCGGGAATGCGAAGGGTGACCAGCCGACCATCGTGGAGCGGGCGGCAAAGTCGCTGGTTGTCAGCATTCATCCCGAAGACTGGTTTGCCGTGTCGAAGGCGCTCACTTCGATTGCCACCAGTGACGGTCAGTTTGTGTACAGCATCGACCCCGAAGGGCTGTTGCTTGTCGAGTTTCAGACGGATGCTGCCCGCTACCGTCTTGGCGTGCCGCTGCTGCGTGGTAGGGAGCGGTCAAACCGCCACCTGAAGGCATTCGAGCCGGTACGGTGCGATCCTGACGCGGACGCAGCGGATACGCTGTAACTCCCATTCCGTCCATACCCTATAAACGACCGCCTGGGGCCGGGTGACCGGCCCCAGCGCAAGAGTGCGACCAATGATCAATCTCACCAGCGAACAAACAGAATACGCAACGTTTACTCCGGCCGTTCAGGACTGGTTTGCCGAAGCCGCTTTGCCCGCCGGCATCGCTGCCACGCGCTGTCCAGCCGGTCTGAAGTCCGAAGACTTGAACTTTCTCGCCCCTAACCCCTTGTTCATACTGAAGTACGCTCTGGCAAGCTATGGCCTGCCCGGCAATCGGACGGGGCGAGCCTGTATGATTAAGAAGCTGGGACGCCCCCGCAACGCCGTCGTAATTGGCGATAGCGGTGGATTCCAGGCGATCAAGGGATTGCTCGGCACGATAGACGCCGTGCTGTGCCGCGACGTGCTGCGTTGGCAAGAGCAGCACTGTGACGTGGGAATCGTCCTTGACGTGCCGACGGCGGCGATCTCTGAGCCGAAATCCGGCTTCACCTCGTTCGAGCAATGCCGCGATCAAACCGTCAAGAACGTTACGTGGGCTGCCGACAACCGCAAAAGTAGTGACCTGCGTCTGCTCAATATTCTCCAGGGCCGCAACGGCGACGAGGCGGACAATTGGTATCGGGCGGTGCGGGCTTTCCCCTTGGAAGGTTGGGCCTGGGGTGGGCCTCTGAAATTCGATCTTTACGAAGTCTGCCGCCGTATCATCATCATGCTGGACAACGGCGACCTCACGGGAAGGTCGGCATGGCTTCACTTTCTCGGCGTCCAGCAACCGACGATGGCCGTGGTGCTGACGGCGTTGAAGCGGGCACTGCGGGCGAAGGGGCTGGCAAATCTGGAACTGACCTTCGATTGTGCGACCGCTTTCGTCTCGGCGGCGCAACGGCGGCAGGCGACCATCGGCTTGAGCTATGACGGCAAGTTCAATCTCGACACCTTTCTGTTCGAGCACACCAGCACCCTTGACCCGGCCATCCGCTTTCCTTTCCGGAGCCCCTTGGGTGAGCGTCTGACCCAGGGCGATTTGTTCGGCGTGCCGACGGGGGTGGGGCGCACCTGGGACGAAGCTGGGCGGGTGCTGCTGGCTCATCACAACGTCTACGCGACACTGCGGGGCATCGCCGACGCCAATCGGCTCATCGATTACGACGAGAAATTGCCCCGCTTCGTTCCACATGACGTTCGGAAAGCAGTCAAGGCAATCCACGCCGTGTTCGAGAGCGATCAGCCCATGGCGATCTTACAGAAGCACAAGAAGACCCTGAAGTTTCTAGCTGGAAGTGCCGATGTCAACGATGACCACTGATCTGGTTCACGAGGAAGTCTTTTTAAAAGACGCCTCCTTTCTACAATATCTCGACCGCCGCTCGCATCAGTTCGTCGTTGACCTCGATGTAGCGTTGGGTGGTGGTCAGGTGCTTGTGCCCGGCCAAGGTCATGATCACCTTTGGGCTGACGCCGCTGTGCGCCAGCTTGGTTATGAACCACCGGCGACCACTATGGGAGGTCGCCCCGTCGAGGCCGGCCTGCGCATAAAGCTGCCCCATCAGTTGACACAGGGTATTGGCGCTGAACGCCGTCCGCTTCTGGGTGACCAGGAGGGGCCTTTCGGCTTTCACCGAGCCGCCCAGAGTGCCGAGGTACCGTTCGATCTCCTTACGGAGCCGGTCATTCACAAACACCACACGGGAGTGACCGCCCTTGGTGATTTCGGCGCTCAGTCTGATCTGATCGCGCACCGCGCCGTTGCTCTCCAGCAGGTCACCCCAGGTCAGTGCCGCGATCTCTCCGACCCGCAGACCCGCAAGATAGGACAACGTGACGGCCATCCGGTTGCGGGCGGCGTGTCGGCCTTGCGCGATCACGGCCAACAGCCGCTTCTGCTCCTGCTCCGTCAACACCCGCGCCTGCTTCATCGGAAACCTCACTGTGCGTCGTCAATCCACACAAGACATTATGTTTTCCGAATAGGCTGCGCTCAAGTCATGAACGAACCCGAGGAATGGCGCGGCTCTCAGCGAAAACATCATAAAAGCAGCATTTTATGGTGTTTGGGTTTCGGCTCTTCGCACATCATTGTGATTCGCGACGAGTGCCCATCTTCCCAGCTCGACGGTATTCATTCAGGTTGTACCGAACTGCTACACCACGGTCCCGACGGGCTGGGAATGTATCTCAATTACTATCCCAGCCCATCCACCGTTATCCCTTCATAACGTAGCTGGACAAGGTGGTTTTTAACTGTGCCTGGAAGACAGGCCATCAGACTGCCGGTAGCAAAGTCACGTAAGCAAATCGTGCTTGCGGTTGCGCTTGCCCTAGTTGAAACTCGCGCACTCGAACGGAGGAGTGTACCTCTAAAGTTGGGGCCGGCTCGGCGCCGCGCCCGACACTGAGACGCAGCGTGGCGATCGGCGTACTGCGCCGGGAATGGAAGGGACTTGCTCGACATGTCGGATGCTTTAAAGACGCTAATTTTGGAATTGGTCCCGTCGAATGGTGAGCGCATGGGCAATCAGGCGCTTTTCACGGCGTTGCGTCAGCGCCTTGCGCATGTCAGCGAGGACGAGTATCAGGCCGTCAGAGAAGAGCTTGTCCAAGAGGGGCTTCTGGCGAAGGGGCGAGGCCGTGGAGGTTCCGTCTATCGACTCAATGGTCATATGACGGCGGCGAGCACGTCAGCCGAGACTTCACATAATCCGAAGCCCAAATCAGCGCCGACTATGCCATCCGGTAATGGTGCTGCCGCCTATGCGCACGCGGATCAAGCGGTGCTCCGTCCTGATGCCGGTGTCGAGGCTCAGTTCTCACACCGCAAACCGCCGCGCACCTACCGGTACGACTCCAGTCTTGCGCCCGAGCTGTCCTGGGACGAGAACGCCGGTCGGGCCTTCACCGAGTGGCTTCTGAACTTGGTGGCGGAGGCCGCCGAAAAAGGTGAGGCTGCGGTCTTTGCCGAACCGCAGGTCTGGAAGGGAACGGAGGAGCGGTTTACTTCGCTCTCGCAATGCGCTGCGCGGCTGCGCAGCTTGACGCAGCCCTTCCTGAACTGGGCGGGCAAGGCTGAGCGACAGCAAATAAGTGTACCGACACTGCCACTGTTCGTGCACGAGCGACATTCGACGCAGGCGATCCTTGAGACGCTGAAGTCGCACAAAGCTCGTGGACAAACGTTGGACATGTTCGGAGACCTGGACCTCGACATCGCCGACAGGCTTGATGCCTATAAGTATAAGGGCCCCTGGACCAACCGCTTGATCCTTGGAGACTCGCTTCAGGTGATGAACTCGCTTCTCGAATATGAGGGGCTAGGCAGTCAGGTGCAGATGATCTATTTCGATCCACCCTATGGCGTGAAATTTGGCTCAAATTTCCAGCCTTTCGTTAGAGATCGGAAGGTGACAGAGAATCACGGGAAAGACGAATATATGATTCGCGAGCCCGAAATGGTTAAAGCTTATCGGGACACCTGGGAGCTTGGTCTGCACTCTTATCTATCCTACATTAGGGACCGTCTGTTCGTTTCAAAGAACCTTCTAAGTGAGTCAGGGTCTATATTTGTACAAATCTCTGATGATAACATTCACCATGTCCGAGAACTGATGGACGAAGTATTTGGAGAGAACAACTTTTGTGCGATTATTTCATTTCGTAAAACTAGCGGATTCAGTTCAAATCTAATTTCCAAAGTTTCTGACTATCTTCTCTGGTACGCAAAGGATAAGAGTCAGGTAGCGTACAATCCAATTTACCTTCAAAAAGCTGCTGGAGAAGAAGGAGCTACCCAGTACAGCTATGTGGAATCTGAGGATGGGACTGTTCTGAGGTCGATGACCTCAGAGGAGAAAGCTGATCCGTCACTTATACCTGAAGGGTACAAGATCCTAACGCACGGAGACCTTGCAGCGCAGGGCGCATCAGGCAACACAGAACCGTTTGAATGGAATGGGCGCGAATTCAAGGTTCCGGCGAATTCACACTGGAAAACGACACCGGAGGGCATGAGAAGGCTTGCTGCCGCAAATCGGATCATGGCGCTTGGAAACACCCTGCGTTATAAACGCTACCTCGCGGATTTTAACTATTTTCCCGTATCCAATGTTTGGACTGATACCGGAACCAGTGGATTCGCGGGGAAAAAGCTATACGTTGTGCAGACCAATCCTCCGGTTGTTGAGCGTTGTATTCAGATGACCACTGACCCCGGTGATTTGGTACTAGACATTACCTGCGGATCAGGGACTACAGCAGTTGCCTCGGAACTGTGGGGGCGGCGATGGATTGCGGTGGATACTTCGCGTATTCCTGTTGCGCTTGCTCGTCAGCGGCTGCTTACGATGGCATATCCTTGGTTTCGACTTAAAGACCCGAAGAATGGCCCCTCAGGTGGATTTGTCTACGAGAGAAAGAAAAATCGGAAAGGTGAAGAAGTCGGCGGCCTCATTCCAAAGATAACGCTTAAGTCTATTGCTAATAATGAGGATCCGTCTACTGTTACTTTGGTGGATCGCCCTGAAGTCAACAAGGCGATCACTCGCGTCTGTGGAACATTCACAGTCGAGGCCACGATTCAGGCCGCCATGAGCATGGAGAGCGCTGCCGAAGGCGGATCAGCCCAGTTGCAAATCTCAAGTCCACGCGCCTACCTCGACCGCATGATCGAGGTACTTCGCCAGAGTAAATCGCTTAACCTGCCCGGCAACATGACTCTACAACTCGACAACGTTCGCCCACTCGCTGACCGCGAATACCTGCATGCCGAGGCTGTGGCGAAGGACGGCAACGAAAAGACTATCGCTATTGCTTTTGGCCCTGAGGATGGTGCCATTAGCGAGAACTTTGTACGGGATGCACATGAAGAGGCCGGTAACAGCAACTTTCGGAGTCTCTTTATTTTCGGTTTCGCTATACAAGCGAACGCGCACGCGCTCTGCCCAAAGCTTCGGCGCCCTGAAACGCACTACATTTCGGTAACGCCGGATGTCGTCATGTCGGACTTGCTGAAGACGACGAAGAGCAGTGAAATTTTCTCGATCACCGGCCTGCCCGATGTGCGGCTGGAAAAGGTTGGTGCGAAAGACGATGGAACACTGCTTTACCGTGTGGTGCTGCGTGGGCTCGACATCTTCCGCCCTGACACGATGAAAACCGATGCCATTGAGGCCGAGAATCTACCCTGCTGGATGCTCGACACTAACCACAACGGCTTGGCGTTCTATGCAAGCCAAGTGTTTTTCCCCAAGACCAGTGCCTGGGACAATCTCCAGAAATCGCTGGCAGGCCAGTTCGAGAACAGCGTCTGGGGCCATCTGGCCGGAACGATCAGCGAGCCCTTCGCGCTAGGTGACAAGAAGCGTATCGCCGTGAAGGTCATCGACGAGCGCGGCAATGAGCTGATGGCGACCCGAGCCCAAGAGGATGCTGTCTGATGCCCGCAGCCAACAACCAAGAACTGCCGCTGACCGCTGCTGAGGTCGAGTCGCCGATCATCAACTCGCCGTTCCAAGAGCCACAAGTTCACTGGAAGATCGAAAAAGCAAAACCACCCTACAAAGCCGAGGGACGCCGCCGCGCGAGTTATTTCTACCGCGTGCCGGAACATGCCAGTCGAGGACGGGGGAACCGCAATCAGGCGGAGCTCTTTGAAAGCCAGACAGGCGAAGAGGTTGAACTTGAGATCGTCAACACAATCCGGAGCCGCGTCAAGGATTGGCGCGCAGGCGCACATAGTGGTGGTGTACCCTATGACGGTGCATCACAAGTAACTCGAGAGCTATTGGACCTCTGGCGCAGCGATCAGCGCATGCAGCGCCTGTTTTTCGCCCAGCTTGAGGCGGCCGAGACGATCATCTTCCTCGTCGAGGCGCAGGACATCTACCACAAGGGCCTGCCCGAGGTACCGAAGGACGAGCCTGGGCTGGAGGCCAAGGCCACCGGTGTTCGCGCCTTTCTGCGCTACGCCTGCAAGATGGCGACCGGCAGCGGCAAGACGACCGTTATGGGCATGCTGACGGCGTGGTCGATTCTGAACCGAGTCGCGGCCCCGCGTGACGACCGCTTTTCGGACACGGTTCTGATCGTCTGCCCGAACGTGACAATTCGCGAGCGGTTGCAGGAACTTGACCCCGCTTTGGGCGACCTGAGCCTTTATCGCACCCGCCAGCTCGTGCCGCCGCACCGAATGGAGGAGCTTCGCCGTGGCGAGGTTATGATCGCGAACTGGCATCGATTGGCAAAGAAGGAGGCGAACACGGTCAATGGCGACAGCGCAAAGGTTGTCAAGACGGGAGAGCCGGTCGAGGTTATCAAGAATGCCGGGAAAGTGAATGAGAGCGCTGAAATCAAGTTCTACGAATCCGACCAAGCTTGGCTCAAGCGCATCCGAAGGGAACTCGGCAACGGCAAGGGCCGGAGTCCGCATTGGCTAATCTTCAACGACGAGGCTCATCACGCGTATCGCCGTGGGGATGCGACGACCGAAGAAAACCTCGAAGAAGACAAGGATCTTGCAAACAAGAACGCTCGTGAGGCGACGATTTGGATCGAAGGACTGGATCGGATCAACAAGCTAGCGGGTGGCAGTCGGCGGAAAGGGATAAAACTCTGCGTCGATCTGTCGGCAACACCCTTCTATATCCAAGGTTCTGGCAACGAGGTCGGGAAACCCTTCCCCTGGATTGTATCGGATTTCGGGTTGCTCGACGCGATCGAGTCTGGCTTGGTGAAGATCCCACAGTTGCCGACGCGCGATGTTTCCGGTGCCGAGGAAGCCGCCTACTTTAATATCTGGCGATGGGTTCAAGCCAAAGCCAAAGAGGACGGCCTCGGCGCGAATATAACGCCTGAGATCGTAATGAACTATGCTTCTGCTCCGATCAACCTGCTAGCCCAAGAGTGGCACGAACGGTTCGTCGAATGGGAACAACATTCGAAGCAGCAGCAGAAACATCCCGTCCCACCGGTTTTTATCGTGGTCTGCCGAGACACGTCGGTTGCCAAGGAGGTCCACCACTGGCTTGCAAATGGGAATGACACTTACGGCGTTTCACCCCCGTGGTTCCAGAACGCTCCCGGCCAGGAAGTCACGGTCCGGATTGACTCTAAAGTCATAGAAGACATTGAGGCGGGCGGATCGAAGGACGAGAACAAACGGCTGAGGTTCATCTTAGACACTGTCGGAAAAGCAGAGTGGCCGGGTGGCAAGGTTCCTGATGACTGGTCCGAACTCGTTAGGAAGCATAACGATAAGGTTGCCAGCGACGACAACGATGGCTCGCTGAAGTGGATTGACGAGCGCATCCCACCCGGTCGCGACATCCGCTGCATTGTTTCGGTTGCGATGCTGGCCGAGGGCTGGGACGCAAACACCGTTACTCACATTGTAGGGTTGCGGCCATTCGGCTCCCAGCTGCTCTGCGAGCAGGTCGTCGGTCGAGCTCTACGGCGAAAAAGCTATGCCCTCGACGGGGAAACTCAGATGTTCGCCGAAGAAACCGCGAAGGTCTTCGGCGTACCATTCGAACTCATTCCTTTCAAGGTAAAACCTGTTGGGCCGCAGCCGCCCCAGCGAGATCCCAGCCACATCTATTCGGTTCTTGAGAAAGCCGAGTACGAGATCACTTTCCCCATCGTCTCGGGCTATCATCAGTCGGGCAAGTTTGAAGTATTTGTGGACTGGAGCAAGGTCTCCAAGGTCACAATAGACCCAATGAAGATTCCCCAGGTCGTCGAGCTCACACCACTTACAACGCCCGATGGCACTCTTGCGGTCTTTGGCCCGGGCGAGCGACCGGTGTTGTCCCTTAAGGAGTGGAGGTCACGCTTCCGTGAACAGCAGGTGGCGTTTCGGCTCGCCCGCGAGGTCTGCGCTCGCTGGCAATCCGACAATGGTGCGGAAGCTGTTCCTGTTCACCAGCTGTTTCCAAAGGTTGCGTTTGCAGCGAAACGCTTCTTAGCGGAGAAAGTTGATTGTAAAGGTGGAAGTCGTCCATGTGACGTTCTGCTCGTGGGAGAGTACATGCAGGCGGCCATAGGGTCTTTGCATGAAGCTATCAAGAAGGGCGCAACCACAGGAGAGGGAGAAGTCGCTATCATTCCGCAGGGGGCGGCCGGTCGCGGCAGTACGCTCCACGTCGAATTCCATACAACCAAGCCGATATATCCGGTTATGCGGTGCCATCTAAATGCGATGGTCGCCGACACGCGCAAATGGGAGCAGAGTGCAGGCTTCCTTTTGGACAGTCACCCGGGTGTAAGTAAATGGGTCAAGAATGATCGCCTTGGCTTCTTTATTCCTTATCGGCATCGTGGAATAATGTCCAAATACATCCCGGACTTCATCGTAGTCACCGACCGCAATGAGAACGTTATCGTCGAAATCAAAGGCCAAGTGACTGACGATGCGGATGCTAAAGCGAAGGCCGCCGCAAGATGGACAGAAGCTGTTAACCGTCTTGGGCTGCATGGGCGATGGCATTACGTGATGGTCGAGGACCCGGGCAGGGTAGGGCTCGAGCTTAATAAGTTCGCAGCGGCGAAGTGGAGCGAGGGACCGTTCGAGCTGAGTTGATTCCGTCGAGTTATGGCTCTGCTCCATCATGATGGATGGTGACCGCCAAGCGGCTTGGCGGTCACCTGTCTTTTTAAAAGAATATCGTTCACCATATGATCCAACAGGCCGTCTGTAGCGAAGGAACCCGTGCTGTAGACTTATGAGTTGCGGCTTGCGGCCGCGAGATCGCGTTGCTTAGCGGCAAGCTGCTGGCGGGCTTTCATCACAGATGCGCGCTTTTTTGCCAGCTTGCCGCGTTTAACCAATTGATCGGCCTGCCGGCTCGCCGCATCGGCCGTTGCATCAGCAAGCCCAAGCTCTGCAAGATGCTGGTTCCATTCCTCTTTCGTAATCCTCATGATCTCGTGTAGTCGCATTGTATATATCCCCATATCATTGTTGATGTATGCGCGAACGCTCACGCATTCGCGACCGTTTAGTGGTTTCTCGGCCTCGTAAACTCGTCCGGCAAACCACCAAACGTGGTGTCTTCTAATCTCTCGTCCTGCGTCAATGCTGGACAGAGCACATTCCCCCCTGTGATAGCCGTTCACTTGAAGTGAAGCACATGTGTGCTTGCGGGTATCACAGGGGGGAATTGTTCGTTCTGCGTATAAAGCCGTCATCGCCCCTTCCGTCGAGGTGTTTACAGCAGGCGGAAACCCGATTTCCTGCCATCCTCTCATTCCCTGGCTCGCGCCAGTTTCGGTGCCATACGCCGACCCGGAAGGTGACCGTCGTATAGGTGGTGGTTGTGGTCTCGTCACAGAGCCACCGTCTTTTTCTAGCTGCCTCCCTGACGCATTTCCGAATGCCTATGGGTTTGTTCAGCCGTGTCCTACTTGCGGGGCCGTTACCAGCCACCTTATACCGCCGACCGCCCTGGATAGGTTGGTGCCATTACAGGGGTTACTTTGCGGTGCCCTCCTGGTGGGCTGGCCTACACTCCACTCGGCCTTCGCGGGTTTGTTTTAAAATGCTTCTACTCCCCGAAGGGATCTTTGCCCGCAGCGGACACTACACCGCCATACAATCCAGGTATGTGCTTTTCGATAAGTATTTATGCGCCGCGCAGAGCGGTGCTCGACGTAAAATTACATAAAGGTGAGAAATGTTGGGCGATATATACAATTTCCTTTTGTCTAATTGCTTTTGCTCATCCCAGGTTGAATTTAGCCGTGTATGGCTCGGCTCCAGCAGTCGCTATTACAGCAATCTTCTTGCTACTGGTCGCACCCCTAGCATACAGGTGCTGACGAGCCTTGCGCTTCGGTTGGAGCGGCTCTCTGCCACGTTGGCGGAACGCAACCCGTATTCAGCGATAGCTGCCCGCCTACGGGATTGTGCAGACGCCGTGTGGATCGACATTGACCAGCGTAGTCTTTGCCGCTTGCCACGTCGCCGCACAGTGCGTTCCGCCTCCGTGCTTGCGCAGTAGCAGCCTTGACGATCAGTCGCACTGGTTGCGCTTCTGGCGCGCTTGGCGTGCTAATTCAATGTCGGCGGCACATCGATGTTGGATGAGGCGAACGCGAGTCTTAAGGTTCTTCATGTCTTCCTCAGGCAATGGCTTGGTTCCTGGCTGGGTTTGGATTGGTAGATCAGCATCGATGCGTTGGATATCGTCGATATACGTCTTGTCCATATTTTATCTCCTCGTTGGACATGCAAGCTACTACACGAGTAGCAGGTGTATTTATCTCGTACAACGAACAGCCCTTCACTTTAGATGATGTCAGCGTCGAGAAATTTAATGAAGGGGACTCAACCTCTGGCATTGAGTGGTGCTACCGGGGCGTTACCATACGAAAGTCGAACGTATGGAGAACGCTAATGAGCATTCTGGAAAGCTTGACCCTCACGAACATCGCCAAGCAGCGCGAAGCCAGCCCAGAAGGGATTGCCCGTCGCAAGCTGCTCGACGCACTTGCGCTTCAGATCGAGGCCGCGACGGCGACGATCAAAGGCGAGGTGTTCATCCGCCGTGTCGGCCGGTGGGTGGAGGTCGATGGCACGAAGGAACGTCGCGACGTGCCGGTGCGGTTCCGCCCCTGGTGGTGGAAGGACGAGGCTGGAACATTTCACCTCCAGATCCACTATGGCAACCAGCCGCTCGAACTTAGGCCCGGCAAGTCGGTCATCACCGTGGGCACGATGGATCGTCTGGTGCCGGTGCTGGAACAGGTCGGTCAGGCTGTCACAGCAGGGGAACTCGACAAGGTGATTGCCGGCGCGGTCGCGAGCCGTCAGCGGGTGCTGAAGAAGCCGATGACGGCCAAAGCCGGAAAGACCGTGCAATGACCGACAAGGCGATGGGGCGTGCGGCGGAAATCGCACGCCTCAACGACCATCTGCGCCGCACCTTCGAGGGTGGCCGGGTGGTCATCACTGCTGGCATCACGGCGCTCGATCCCCTGCACGTCAGTCTCATCCTGGCAGGGGTTCGCACCTTCAACGCCTTCACGGTGGATAACGATCCGCATGGCGAACATGACTGTGCGACGATGATGGTGCGGGAAACGCGGATCATGTGGAAGATCGACTACTACGACCCTACCATGACCTACCTGTCCTCCGATGCCGCCGATCCCAGCTTGACCGTGCGAGTGCTGACGATCATGCTGTCAGGCGATCATTAGGTATTTCTGAGCTCTCCTCTAGCATTGTGCTGCGTTGATTGGCCTCAACCCTGAACCAGATCTACGCAATGCCTAAGTGTGTCGCTTAAGAAGGGAAGCGAATCGTTGTGGGGCGCAGAACCCCACTCATTAGTAATAAGTCTCGACGAATTGTCGCACTGCAACTCACAGCTATGCATGGCGGAGCTAGAAGGGTAAAATCACCGCTCGCGTACCTAACCCCGTTTCACTACAGGTGTGTCTTGGCGGATGATGATATCACGCAGGTAGTGGAAACCAATCCACTTGATACCCCTCAAGTGCGCTCCCCAAATCAGCCCCACGAAAAGGGAGAGCTCGGAGAACACGTGGCTGCGGTCGCTATTCAAAAGGCCTTTCCGGGATACCGGCTTGTGCCATCAAAAGCAGACGGCATAACCGGCCCTGATCAAGTATGGGTGTCCGACGATCCAACAAAGCCAGTGTTAATTATTGAAGTCAAAACGATAGACGGTTCATCCATGACAAATAATCCGACACGATATCTAAAGAAGACTAAAAGCGGTCGACAAGGAAGTCAAGAGTATGTTGAGAAATGGGCGCACAACGTTATAAATGGAAGGAAGGCGCAATGAAAAAACCAAAAACCCCCAGAGAAACTGCACTTCTCATAAAAAATACTCCAGACTCTAAAATAAAGCGCATTATTGTCACCGTTGATCCAAAAGATGGTATGGTAAAAATGTCTGTTCTGAATAAGGATGCTACCAATACAATTGGTATGCCAGATCAGCTACTTAAAGGCCCTGGATCTGCAGAGTTCATAAAACGAATTTTTGAAAATACTAGAGCTAAATGAGTTTTCATTTTTCTGCTAGTTAGCTCTCCCATCCAAATCTTCGAGATAACTCGCTAATTTTTGGCAAGGTTCAGGACCCGTCATAGAGCAACCAACCCAAAGAAGGATAATATACCTAAGGCGGTAGCATTAGCACAATGCTAGCACATAACGCAGCGTAATCATTCAGAATCAACAGCTTAAGCTACGCTGTTTGCAACTGAAAATCCCCGTGTCGGCGGTTCGACTCCGTCCCTGGGCACCATCTTCCCTCCTTTAAGATCAGCGGGTTGGTTGGTGCAGGCGAAGCCACTCGGGCTTTTACGCCTGTTTTGCTGTGTCTGCTCTAACCCGCAGAAATCCTAGCCCGCCCGAACGCGCCCGCATGGGCCTGTGGCGGATGTTGTGGCGAGCCTTGTGGCGGATGTGGCGACAGGCCGTCCCGCATCGAGACGCCCTTTGCCGTGTCAACGCGCCACCCCCTTGACCTTCTCGAAGGTTCGGTATCCAGCCAACCCCAGCATCGGCACCAGCAGGCCCATCAGCGTGTCGGTGTCGATCTGCGGCATGGGCGTGCCGGGTGACCAGATGGACAGGCCCCACCCCATCAGCGGATAGCCGACGGTCTGGACCAGCAGGCCCAGGACGCAGACCCAGCCGACAGCCGGCCGCCAGCCCGAGACGAAAACGGACGGGTTGGTCGCCTCTGCGGCGTTCACCTGGAGCTGCGCCGCGTCGCCAGCCTGGAGCATGCCCACCAACTTGGCGTTGGCTTCGGCTGCCGCCTTAGCCTTGGCGTCCGGATCGGGAATACGGTCGATCAGGTCGGAGATGAGGGGGGTTAACGCGGTGATGAGCGGGATAGCTACGGCCATGTTAGTTGCCCCTCCTTCTGGCAAAGAAAAGGCCCGCCGGGAAGGGCGGGCCGTGAAAGGGAGCCCCAGGCCGGAGCGATCCGGACCAGAGGTCAGGTGGCGCAAGGGGTTAAGCGGAGTAGAGATCGTAGGTCACATGGATACCGCCACCTGCCGGCGTACCTTCGGGGCGCAGCCACAGCCCCTTACCGGGCGGAAGCTCAATCGAATAGGGAATGACCATTCCCGAAGCCTGCGGCGCGTAGTGGCTGGAGAGAACTGACGTGCCAGTTCCGATGGCACCGGGTGCTGAGGTGCCGGTGATAAGATAGACCACCCCCGCGCCGTACAAATTCAAGACTGCTGTACGAACGATCGCACCAGCAATATTGGCAGACGGGCTAATGATTTCCAGAGAAGTATTGTTAGAGGCGACATTGTTGAAAGAGAAATGACCAGCTTTCACGGCGTTCATTGCCTTACCTCCCAGTTGAAAACGATAAGAAGGAGAATAAGCCCAAAAAAATGAAAATTTATGATTTTATGCATTGATTTTGCGGATTTTTTGTGATCCGGAATTGAAAATGGAGCAGGCGGTTTGTGGTGGTAGGATGCGTTTCTGCGAAGCGGTTCGGCCGTTTAGTGGCGGGGGAGCATTTGCTCAGCACGTTCACGTCGCAGCCCATGACCGCCGGACGACCGGGCAAATACCGCAACCGGCTCGCCGATCCTGCCCTGGCAGCGGGTACGGAATACAGAGGGGGTGGCGTCCTACCCGGTGGTCACACCTCTATGAACTCGGCCAGCCGGTTGAGCCACCCGGCAGCATTTAGCGCGTCGTCTTCGGTCCGTCCGCGCTTGCGGGCGTCTCCGGTGATGATCTGACCATAGAACCGCATGCGGCTTGCGAAGACGGAGCGCCACAACTCGGCCGCATCGGCGCCGTTGACCGCCGCCAGCGTCTTAGGGCCGACAGCGCCGTCCACCTTCAGCAGCGGCCGACCGGCAACGTCGTTGACAGCGTCCTGGAGCCATGTGGACGCGCGCCCGGTTCCGTGGTTCACGCCGCTGTCGATCACCAGGGCGCGCAGGACGTCGTCGGTGATGCTGGCGAAGCCCGGCTCCTCGATGTAGCGGACGCGGTAGATCGCCCGCACCTCGGCCTCGTCCAGGGCGGCGACATCGGCCGCTATGACCGGGCGCTTCCTCCAGCTGGTCAGCGTCTCCAGCGTGATGCCGCCCTTCGTCGGGCCGCCGCGGTCGCTGGACCGGTCGGTGTAGCGTGGCCATCCCTCCCGGCGGAGGATGGTGTCGATGATGGTTTCGGTGGTGAGCGTCACCATGGTTCAGATCCTCCGCGCATGAAAAAGGCCGCTCGCGGCGGCCGGGCAGGTGGAGTGTTGTCGCAGGGCTACGGGGCACTACCGCGCGGCTGGAAAGTACGGTAGTTGTCCCTATAAGATCATTCTCTTGAGGGATCGCTCATGACCGCCGAGGCATTGCTAAAAATTGTCGCAACGCATATATCGGGAAACTTAGGAGATGCTCAACAAGAGTACAAGAAATATCTAAAATCTTTTCCTGGAGATCCAATTGCTACCGCCCTTTTTGCTCTTGTAAATGGCCAATCAGTATTTACCAGAATGTCGAAGCACATGGCATTAGCGATCCTTCAGAACGGGGGGTTCAATCCCGCCACTGTCTTTGACGTTGGAGCACAGTTCGGAACACCACCGCTCATTAATGTTTTCCCTCACGCACATCATGTGATGTTTGAGCCTGTTGCTGAATGCGAGCATGCTCTTCAGTCCTTGTGCGCAAAGCTCAAAAGCGCCGAATACCATATGGCTGCGGTTACTGCTCAAAGCGGCCCAATAAATCTGTGGATATCGAAGAACCGTCTTTACTCGACGATTGGAGATAACCCACATGAAGAGGGAGAGGTGTACCGAACAGTAAACGGCATATCCCTCAACGACATCCGCTCAAACTCGAACTTCAAAGGCCCGTATTTGGTGAAAGTTGATGTTGACGGCGCGGAGATTGAAGTTTTGAAAGGGGCGACATCTCTCATAACAAAAGAGTCGGTTTTTGTGGTAGAGGCCACACTCCTGGATGAAAATCCGAGATTTTCAAAGATTATCAATTTTTTCGAACCATTTGATTTCATCCCATACGACGTGGTCGACTTCTTGTATCGCCCCGCAGACAGCGGGCTATGGCAAGTGGATCTTATTCTTGTTCACAAAGACAGCCCCTACCGTGCACTCAAGACCTGGAACCGCCCGTCTGCTGTATAAAATGACCCCCTCATTTATTATAAGGTTATCGAGCGACCGATCTTGCGAAGGTCGCCCGCGTCTTCCTTCCAGGCATGAAAAAGGCGCCTCGCGGGCGCCGGATCAGTCAGGAGTTGGAGTGTTGTCGCGGCTATTCAGCGA
This sequence comes from Azospirillum lipoferum, assembly GCF_024170005.1. Lineage (GTDB taxonomy): Bacteria > Pseudomonadota > Alphaproteobacteria > Azospirillales > Azospirillaceae > Azospirillum > Azospirillum lipoferum. The sequence goes on along the minus strand of NZ_JALJXJ010000015.1, from coordinate 119,799 downwards.
GAGGCATTTCGCTGATCTGCGCCTCCAGCTGGGCTACGCGTGCCAGGGCGGCGTCGCGCGCGACCATGGCCGCATCCCGTTCGGCGTCGGCGGCGGCCTTTGCCGTGAGGGCGTCGATCTGCACCTGGGTCAGCATGGCGCTCAGCGGGAAGCCGGCGGCGGTGTCCAGCGTCAGCGGTTCGGCCGGCCCAAGGGTCTCGCCGATCTTGGTACCGTCATCGTCAAGGATGACGTAGCGATGTTGGACGTGCGCGCCGGACAGCTGTCCGGTCTGGTCCCAGCGCACCAGAAATTCATAGGGGTACTTTTGGGTCTGCATGTTGATGCTCCTCAGGAAACGGTGGTGCCGTCAGCCCAAATCCAGGCACTGCCGGTCGACCATGCCGGCCGGTTGCCGCGGTCGGAGATGGCGATGTTCTGCTGCGCGGGCGATGCGCTCGGCAGCGTTGCGAAGGTGTAGGCACGCAGGCACAGATGGCTGCTTGCGTTCACGATGGTGGTGCCGTTGTTGCGGTGGGTCATCGTGCCGTCGCCGCTGATCCGCAGCCGCTCAACCGGCGATCCGCCGCCGGTGGCAGTGGTGCCAAAGACCAGCATGCCCGGCATGTAGCCGGCCGATGGTGTGCCGTCGATCCAGCCTCGGATATCAGCGGCAGGCATGAAGGTCGTGCCATCGCTGGCGGTAAACCAGATACAACCGCATTCGTCGCCGTTCACCAGGGCGCCATGCGTCCCGATGGCACCGCGGCTGTGCGCGAGGGTCAGCTGGGCGCCGAAGACGCTGGCGGCGTCCCAGCGGCAGGAGCCGATGCCGGTGTTGAAGCCGGTCCCGTGGGTCTGGACCTGCGGCGACTGGCCGCCACCGGCACCGATGGACAGCCCGGTCGTATGCCCCTGGATCAACGCGCCCGCGCTGTCGATCACCGTCCGAACGGCCCCGCCGGTCGCGAGGCCCAGCTTGTCGGAGCCCAACCGGTAAAGACCGGTGTTGGTGTCGGCTGAGAAGGCAACCGCGGGGGCGGATGCGGAGCCATCCGGCAACAGCGCAGGAGCGGCGGCCTGCCAGCCGATGGTGCCGTTCTTGTCGGTGACGCGAGCCACCTGCGACATCGGCGGCAGAGTGCCCGCCACGGTGACGCTGCCCACCGTGCGGATGTCGTGGAGGTGCAGGCCGGAACGGATGGTCGCGGCGTCGACGTAGATGACGGACCCGGTGTTGCCCGTCACGACGAAGGGGCCGACCTCGATGTTGTCGACATAGTCGCCCGTGCCCCAGCCTTTGCACACCTCCACCACGTTGGGCGCCCAGCTCCAGGCCGCAACATCCTGTACCCCGTCGATGATGCCACGCACCTTGACGTTCCGGACGATGTGCCCGCGCGCTGTCGTATCAACGGTCCCGTCCGCCAGCGTCTTGCGCAAGCCAAAGAAGCCGCCCCGCTGGGCGTAGCCGGCGTCCTTGCAGGTGATCGTGACGTCAATGTTCTCCAGCAGGATCGGGGTGTCGGAACGCAACTCGAAATCGACACAGAAGCCGCCGGCCTCGTCCACCGTCCTGTCTTCAGACAGATAGTTGATCCGCACGTTGCGCAGGATGGCCGGCGTGGTGTTCGCCCCCATCTTGCACGAGTGCGATGTGTGGTTCTTGTCGGAGATGTCGAGGTCGATGTCTTCGACGCCGTAGGCGATGAACGACCGCCAGCAGCCGTCACAGCGTACCCGGCCGGTGACGTTGGAACCGGCAGAGGCGAGATTGAGGCCGTAACCGACACCGATGGCTTCGATGTCCACGTCGATGTAGCGGCTGTTGTAGCTCGCCGGGTCGGTCGGATCGCGCCAGATGAATAGGGTGTTGATGCCGCCGGTCTGCTTGAACCGGGAGCGCACATGCTGGCACCCACCAGATGTTGCAGTGCCGTACAGGTAGAAGCTGCGCCATCCGCGCTGGTACTGCTCCGTGCGCGGCTGGACGGCCCCAATGATGTGGCCAATGTCGATGTCGACGAAGTAGCAGCCAGCGAGCCGGATCAGGTCGAAATACTCGGACCCGGTGAAGGTGCGGTCCACCTGGATCGTCGAGCCCGGCATGTCGAAGTGGACGCCCCGGCAATCGGTCAGCGTGGCGAGCGTCGTGAGGGCACCGGAGGTGTAATCGAGCCGGTAGGTAGCGCCGTGTTTACCGACGATGCGTCCACCGCCCATGGCCTGGATGCGGGCGAGGGCCGCGGCGAATGCCGGCCGGTCGTTGGCAATGCCGTTGCCGACGGCACCCATAGCCTCCAGATACACGACGCGGCCGAACAGAGCCGCCAGCGATTGTGCAGTCGTTCCGCCCGTCGGCATCACCGTCACCGCCGAGCCGTCGCCGGCAACGTCCAGCTTCGACGCGCCCAGTTCAGTACGGCGGTCATCCATTTCGGCGATGACGTCATCCCAGAACTGATCCCAGTTCTCGGCATATTTGTATCCATCCTCCCCCGAGAAGTCGGCGAAGGTCCAGTCGGTACCGTTGAACGTCGCCATCAGATCAACTCCTCGGCGGTGATACCCCAGCTGTAACGGCGGGGAATGGTGGCGGTGGTGGTAGTAATGCCGCTGGTGTCGGTCAGGGCGGCGTAGACGGTGCGGCGGAAACGGATGGCGGGAGCGTCGTCAGGGTCGTAGATCAGCAGGAAATCGCCGCTCTTCCCAAGCTGCCGGTCGATCTCGAAGGCGGTCGCCATGGCGTCCCGCTCGGTTATGTGCTCGAAGCTGATCGACAGCTCGCGATAGCGCGGCAGACGGCGCACCAGCCGCCGGCCGCCCCGGGTCCGCCGGGCTTCGCTCGGGTCTGCTGTCCGTACCTTGACGCCAAAGGCCATCGACTGCGTCCACACCTCGCCAGCCATGAAGCGCCCCAGTTGGAGATAGCCGGCCGGGTTGTTGATGTCGGACAGGTAGGTGAAGAGGTAGCGGCCATAGACGGTCGACGGCGCGACGTGCAGGTCGACCAGACCGCCCGGATAGGCAGCGGTGTCGATGCCGTCGAAGGGGAAGGCCCCGAAAGGCTGGGCGCCCCAAACCTCCGTTGGGGTCCGCATCCGCTGCCAGCCGGTGTCATAGACCGGCACATCGCTGTCAGTCGGGCTGTTGGTGACGACGTGCCGGCGGCGAGCCGCCGTGCTGCCGTTGTGGTTCAGCAGCGCGAACATCGACAACGGTGTCAGCCGGCCAAGGTCGATCCGCCACCACGTCGACGACTCGTCCGTGTCGGTTGAGCGGGCCAGCTCCATGACGTCCTGGCTGGTCAGGTTGTCCAGGGCCAGCCCGCCGCTGTCGATCCACGACCCGCCCGTATAGGCCCCGGCATCGGTCGGCTTCTTCCACAGCACATGCAGAGGCTTCATCCCAGCACCGTCAGCTTCATGGTTTCCTCGTCGGCATCCCGTTCGAGTTCGAGCACAAGGCCGTTCCAGCCGGCCGCCAGCCCATATCGGGGATCGGTCAGCGCCACCGTGTGCCCGACCGTCAGACCAGTGGTCAGCGGCACGGTGACGTCGAAGGCCTTGCGCTTGGCGGCATGGAGCGCCAGCCGGCGGTTGCGCTCGGCAATGGCGTCGGCTTCCACGTCGAACAGGGTCTTGCCCTCGTCCTCGGTTGCCAGCAGCGAGGCGGCGGCAGCGGCAGCATCGGCTGCTACCGCCGTCCAGCGGTATTCGGTCTGGAAGGCTTCGACATCGGCCGCCGTGACGTTGACCTGATCCAGATCGGACGCGGTGAAGGTCACGCCGAAGGGGCGGTAGCCCAGCTTCAGCGACTTCATCCGGCGGTCGACGGACCGCGGCGTCAGGTCGATGATGTCCCGTTCACCGAAGGCGAAGTCGGCAGTCGCGGCCGGACCGTCGTAGCGTCCGAGCGACAGCAGCCGATCCTCGCCGAAGCCCCAGTAGGCCCCGACCGAGTCGGCGATCTGGTCGATCACATCCCGGACCTTCGGCACGCTGGAGCCGTCGCACCAGTAGCCCAACACCGCTGGTTGGAGCGTGTTGAAGGTGGTGAAGGAGGCGTCCAGCAGGCTGGCCCCGGTCACCGTCGTCATGCTGGTGACGAGGTGCCGCACCAGATCGGCGAAGCGGTAAATCCAGCCGCCGGAGACCTTCACCCCCTCCGCGTCGATGGTGAAGCGGCCGGCGGGAGCCTGCCCCAGACGGATCAGCCCGGCCGCCTTGGATGTCGCGACGTCGGTGCCGGTCAGCGAGGCCGCCACCAGGGCGTCATAGGACGCGTAATCCCCCACCGCAGCCGGGTAGGCGACACCCTTGTCGCGGGTCGCCAGCAGGGAGCTGAAGCCGGCAGGGTCCACCATGTAGACGTTGTTGGCGGCGTCGATCAGCACCGGTTCGATCTGCCGCCGCCGGCCGATCAGCCAAGGCTTGTAGCGGCCCTTCAGCTCGGCAGTGCCGTCGATCCCGCCGGTTCCACCGAACTGCCCGCGCGAGGCCGGAACATCCAGCAGCACCACCAGGTCGCGAAGCTGGATTTCGATCAGGTCGCCCGGCACCAGCTGTTCGGCCGCCCCGCTGAACAGCACGGCGAAGTCGGACAGCGCCGGCCGCTCCTTCGGCGTGTACAGAATCTCCACCAGCCGGCCGTCCCAGTCCAGATCGGCCAGCCAGTCCAGCCCACCGTCGTCGTTCGCCAGGGTGGCGGACCCGAAGCTGGTCTCGGAGAAGCCTCCCACCGCGGAGCCATCGAACAGGGAGCGGCGGACCTGCAACGGCGTCTCGATCCGGCGCACGAAGTACGTGTTGGACGGCGCGTCGCCCGGTTCGCTGGTGAAGCCGATGTCGGAGAAGAAGAGGGGCCGCACGGCACCCAGGCTGGCGTCGTAGGGCTCGACACGCATCAGGTAGGGCATGGGATCACCCGTTCACGGCGCGGCGCTGACCGACCGGCGCGGCGGAGCGGTCGAGCCGTCTGGCAAGACCGGAGATGGCCGATACCGTCTCGTCGTCGCCGTCCTCGATGGCACCCAGGATGCGTTCCAGCACCGCGACCGCCCGGTCGAGCCGCTGTTCCAACCCGGCGGTGTTGATGACGATGGGCGGGATGCCGGGAGCGCGCAGGGCGGTGACGTTGCCGCCCCAGCGGTCGTTCGCCGCCTGGAAGCGCCGGGCCATCGCCATGCTGGCTTCGTGCGGATAGACCCGCTCGCCGCCGGCCATCTGCACCAGCTCCGGTCCACGCTCGCCCACCCAGGCCAAGCCCGGCAGGGCGGAAGGCGTGCCGACCGCATAGCCGGGAATACCGGCCAGATGCGCCTGCGCCCGCACCGCCGCCTCGAAGGCCGCCTGATGCCCCAGCTTCACCCAGGCGTTCAGCCCGCTGTCGATCCCGCCGTCGTAGCCAGCGGCGCGGACCGCTGCGAGCTGCTGGGCCTGGGTCAGCGCCTCCCAGGCCCGGCCGACCTCATCCGGTGCGCCATAACGGGCACCGCCGGCGATGGCGGTGACGTCGGCGCCGAAGGTGGTGGCGCGCTGGGTCGAAGTGGCCAGCCAGATGTTGAAGGCTTCATCGATGTCCCCGCCCCAGCCCATCGCGCGGGCGATGCCGTGCTGCTGCTCGGCCGACAGGCCGTCCCAGGCCGACTGCACCGCCGCCGGCGCGCTGTAGTGCGGTCGGTTGTCGTTGGTGCCGGTCAGCGCCTTCAGCGGGCCGAGCGCCGCCAGCCACACGGCGTAGCTCTGATCCATCACATCCTTGAGCCCGGTCAGCGCGCCGTACTGTTTCTGGCCCAGGCTGGCCGCATCGGCTCGCTGGCGCTGAAGCTCCTTCAGCGTGGCGTTCGCGGTGTCGAGCTGCTGCTGCGCGGTGTCGACGCCGTCCGACTGGAGGCCGGCGAACTCGGCGAAGACCTGCCGCACCCGGTCGTAATCGCGGGTGTCGGTCGAACCGTAGAAGCCCTTCGCCAACTGGACCAGTGTCGGTCCGAGCTGCTGAAGGGTGGCGAGGGCCGCCGTCTTCTCCGCCTCGCTGGCGGAGGCGTCCTTGGCGGTGGCATACGCCGTCTCGAACTGGCGGCGGGCTTCGGCCAGCCGGTCGCGGGCATTCAGCGGGCTGTTGTCGTTGACGGCGAGCGCATCGTAAGCCTGCCGGAACTGCTTCACCGCCTCGGCCCCGGCCTGGAGGCTTTCGACCAGGGCCTGCTGCGCGGTGATCTGGACATCGTAGGCGGCCAGCACATCGGCCTGGGCAAGCTGGAAGGCTTTGGCTGAACGTTCCGCCGCCTGCACCATGCGCAGCTGGGTGGTGTCGTAGCCGGCAGCCCTGGCCTGGGCGAGTTCCACCGCCTGCTGCTGGTCCAGCGCGATCAGCCCGGCACCGCGGTCGTTGCCGAGCGCGGCGTACATCCGGCTGTTCAGGTCAGCCTGATAAGCCGCCCGCTCCGCGGCCTTCGTCGCCCCCTCGGTCGCCGCTGCCGCGTCGCGCATCCCGACTGCCAGGTCGTGGATGCTGCCGGTGAAGCTGGCCGCGATGATGTCGAGTTGCGATGCATCCAGCCCACCCAGCAGGCTCTTCAGCGAGGCGTCGAAGATCTCGGTCGCGCGCTGGGTAGACAAGCCGACCGCCGTCAGGTTGCGGGCATTGGTGTCGCGCGTCTTCACCAGATCGTTGATGAAGTTGAGATAGTCGCGGCCCAACGCGCTGTTGAGCTGGCGGTTGGCGTCGTCCTGCACGCTCGCCTTGATGCGCGCCCGCGTCTCCGCCTCGATCTGGTCGACGGTGGCGGCCAGGGCCGGGTTGAGCTGCTGATAGGCCTCGCGGATCGCGGCGAACTGACCGGTCAGCGCCGCCATGTCCTGTTCGGTCTGGGTGTAGTCCGGCGGGTTGCGCAGTTGGTCGAGGTAGGCGTTGAGCTGATCGGTGGCGAGCTTCACATACTCGCCGCTCAGGTCCAGCCCCTTCGCCCGCTCCAGCTCGTCCAGCATCGGCTTCAGCGACTCCGTGGTCGCATCCTTGGCCGCCCTGGTGAAGCTGTTCAGCGATTTGTCGAGCGCAGCCAGGGCGGTGGTGCCGGCGTCGATGCCGGACCCCAGCGCGATGTCCTTGGCGGCATCCTCGTAGCTGGTCGCCTTGGTGTTCCGGATCGCCTTGGTGACCGCGGCCCCGGCATTGGACAGCCCGCCCTGTTCCAGCAGGGTGTAGCGCAGCAGGTTGCCCAGGGCGTCGTCGCCCTTGCCGAACTCCCGGTAAGGCACACTGCCACTGACATAGAGTCCCTTGGCCGCGGTCTGGCCGATGCCGAAATCCTGCTTCAGCGTTCCGCCACCGGCCGCCGCCGCGGTGAAGATCGTGCTGAAGGCGGTGCCCAGCTTCTGGGCGTCTTCGATCTTCCCGTCGTTGTCGACCTGGAAGTTGCCCGCCGTGGCGCTCTTGCCCCCGGCGTTGATCGTGATGTCCGCCGATGCGGTGGGACCGACCGTCGCCTTCTGGGTGCCGACCAGCCCCATGATCAGGCCGACGACAGCACCGATCGCGGCGCCGGCCGGGCCGCCGAGAGACGACAGGCCAATGAGGGTGGAGAGATATCCCGCCCCAGCGCCGGCCACAGCACCGACGCCACCGCCCACCACTTTGCTGTTGGTGGCGGTGCCGGCCAGCCCCCCGAGCATGCCGCCCAAGGACCCGGCGCCGGCCGCCCCCAGGACCCCACCCAGCGTCGCGCCACCGCCGGTCATGGATGCGGTGTTGGTGATGGCCTCTGAACCGACGACATCAACGAAGCCGGGGGCGATGCCCGACGACCCCGTCCACAGCGGGGTGTTCATCAAGCCGGACATGCCGCCCGTGATGCCCAGCTTGTCCATCGCCCAACTGCCGCCCTGCGACAGTGCCGTATTGGTCAGGCTGCTGGTCAGGCTGTTGGTGGCGGTGCCCGCCGCGCCGGCAGGCGCCTGGATGCCGAACAGACCCGGTGCGCTCCCAACAACCTGGGTGACGATGGGCAGGACGATGTTGGTTTCCAGGGCGGCAATGGCTATGCGCTTGAAGATGGACTTGAAGACGTCGACCACGCTGGTGGCCTTGCCGGGGTCCATCAGCCGGTCGTACAGCGCTTCCGAGATGTCGCTAGAGATTTCCTTGGCGGTCTGCTGGACCGACTTCAGATAGTCGATCATCGCCCGCTTGTCGGCGATCTGTTCCTGCCACGCCAGCCACTGCCGCGCGCCGTCCTCGCCCAGCTCCGCCACCTTGCGGGCGGCCTCCTGCTGGTTGCGCAGGGTGGTCAAGGCGCGCTCGCGCACCGGCTCCGCCTGCCCCATCAGCTCCAGTTCCCGCTGGGCGAGAACGAGGTTGTCGTTGGCGCTCTGGCGTTCCTGCTGGAGCCGGTTGTTGTCGTTGGCCGCCCGGTTCTTCCGGTAGGCGTCCATCGCAGCGTTCAGCGCCTGCTGGGCTTCGGTGCCGGCGACGGTGGCGTCGGTGCCGAGCTTGCGGATCAGGGCGAGCTTGTATTCCTGCTCCTGCGCCACCCGGACGGCAGCCCCGCCAGCCGCCATCGCCGTGGTCAGGGCGTTGGTGTTCGCCGTCTCCAGTTCCAGCGACCTGACCGTCTCGTTGCGGATCTGCACGATGGCCGCCGCCTCTTCCCGACGGTTGGCGGCCTGCACCGCCAGGACGTTGCCGTTGCCCTTGGCCGCTTCCTGCGCCAGCTTGGTGGCATAGGTCGCCTGCCGCGTCGCCGCCTCGCCCAGGCCCGCCGCCTGGGCCATGACCATCTGGGCATCGGCCGCCAGCAGGATTTCCTTGGCGGCCTGCCCGGCGGCGGCCCCGGCTCCGGCGATGGCAAGGTCATAGGCTTGCTGCGCATTGGCCGCCGCGACCGCCGGGTCTACACCGCGGGCGACCATTTCCGTGACCGACTTCTGCCGCTCCAACTTGGCCGCCAAGGTCGTGTTGCCGGCGGCCTGCGCCGCGGTGATCTGCTTTTCGAGGTCGAGCACCTTGGCGCGGGCGGCGGTGGCGGACTCCACCCGCTTGGTCTCCACCTCCTGCGCCTTGCCCAGCAGGGTCAGGTATTCCGGGCTGACCGTGGTCAGCGGGGCCTTGCCCTCCTTCTCCCGCTGCTGGTTGATCTGCTGCAGGACATTCAGCGCCGAGCGGGCAGCCCCTTCCGCGGCGCCGAGCTGGCCGATCTCCCGGTTCATGTCGGCGATGGCCGACGCGACCGGGTCGATCTTCAGCTTCAGGGCGTCCATGACGCGGGTGACCTGATCGGCACTGGTGCCGAACCCGCGCAGGAAGCCGGCGCCGGCCTGGAGCGCTTGGCTCAGCGCCTGCACCGCCTTCTCGGTCTGCGCCTGCTCGTTGGTCATCAGCCGGCCGGACTAAATCGTCAAACCCGCCTGCTTCAGCGCATCGCCGGTGGCGGTGCTCAACTGCATGAAGGCGCTGGTGCCGCGGGACAGCTTGCTCGCCAGTTCCAGCCCGACCGCATCGCCGGTCTTCTGGCCGATCGACATCAGGCCGTCGAGCACAGCCGCGGTGGCGGCAACCTCCTTGCGGGCGGCGGCGAGCTGGGCCTCCAGCTTCCGCAGCCCGGCATCGCCGCTGCCGAACAGGGTGGAGAACATGCCGGCGGTGCCGCCCGCCTCGGACGGATCGGCCGAGGCGCGCTGTTCCGCGATGAGTGCCTGAAGAGTCGCGACCTTCTTCGCGGCGGCGTCTGCGGCGGCCTGGGCGGCACTCAGTTCGTTGCGCTGCTCCTCCCGCAGCTGGTTGGCCCGTTCGTGCGACGCGCCGGTCAGCTCATCGATGCGGCGGCGACCTTCGGCCAGGGTGCGGTTGTAGGCTTCCTGCGCCTTGTCGGCGTCAGACGTCCGGGTGGCGAGGTAGTAGACCGCAGCCCCGGCCGCCAGGAAGGCCGCACCCCAGGGGCCACCCACCATCGCCAGCAGACCGGTGCCGGCCGCCCTGATCCCACCCCAGGCCGCCGACAGCAGCGAGGCCCGTTGCGCCAATGCCGCGGATGCCGCCTGCGCACCGGTCGCGGCGGCGGTGAGGTGGGCGTCAGCAGCCGCCACCGCCTCCCCCGACGCGGCGGCGGCGAGCTGCGCGTTGCGCAGCCGGGCGAGCGAGGCCGCCTTCGCCGTGTCGGCGGCAATCGACGCCTCGCGGGCCATGATCACGGCGGCCTCGGCATCGCGCTCCGCGGCCAGGGCGCGGTTGAGCACATAGACGTTGGTGGTCAGCGAGGTCTTGGCCTTGGCCTGCAACAGCGAGGCTTCAGCAGCGGCGAGGTTGGATGCAGCCGTGCCGGCCACAGCGGAGCGGGCCGCGAACTCCGCCTCCGCCGATGCCACGGTCGCGGCGGCGGCGGCCTGGGTTCGCTGCGTCATGATCAGCGCCTGGACGGCAGCCAGCTGTTCCGCTTTGGCGGCTTCGAGCGTCGCCGCCGCCTTGGCGTAGAGCGCGACCTTCTGATCGTCGATGGCGCGGGTCAGGCCGGCCATGCCGGCGGGCACCATCCGCACGGTGGCGATGGCGGCCAGGGCGAGGGCCGCCTTGCCCCCGTACGCGGCGACGGTGTCGAGGTTGTCGGCCAGCGCGGTGATGCCGCGGGCGAGTGCCGCGGTGGCGCCGGTCGCCTCGTTGGCCTCGCCCACCATCTTGGTCATGGCGTTGTTCAGCGTCGCCAGCGACCGGCCGACGGTGGGCACCGCGGTCTCGAACTCCGCCTGGATCTTGGGGATCTGGCCGAGGAAGGCCTCGAAGAACTGCTTGTTGCTGACCTTGCCGTCGTTGATGAGCTGCTTCAGGCGCGAGACCGAACCGCCGGCCTCGGTCAACCCGTCGGCGACCGCCTTGGCGATGCGCGGGGCACCGTCCAGAACCGAGTTGTATTCCTCGGCCTGGACGCGGGCCGAGCCGAGCAGCTGGCCGAGCTGCTGCATGGCGCCGGCCGCCGCCTCGGCACTGGTGCCGGAGACGGCGAGCGCCTGGGCGACGCCGCCGGAAAAGCGGGTCAGCTGTTCCTGGCTGGCGCCCAGCTCGCCGGCCGCCTGGGAGGCGCGGGCATAGACGTCGACCACCGACGACAGGCCGACACCGGCCTTCTGGGCGGCGGTGAACAGCCGGTCCTGGGTTTCCTTCAACTGCCCGGCATCGCTCGCCACCAACCGCAGGCGGTTGCCGATCTGCGTCCAGGCCTCGGCATAGTCGAGCGCCTTCGCCGTCATGGCGCCCAGCGTGCCGACGCCGAGGATGGCGGCGAACTGGCCGAAGCGCTGGGCAATCGCCGCGGTGGAACGGTTGACCTGCTCCATCGCCCGATCCATCCGGCTCAACGAGCCGGTGACCGAGCGTTCGGCACGGGACACCGACTGCTCGGCCGACCGCATACCGCGGTCGAGCCCGCCGGTGTCCGCGGTCAGCGAGACGGAAAGGCCTTCGAGATCAGCCATGGGCGGGGTCCGGACAAAGGAAAGGCGCCACGGCGGGGCCGGGCGCCTGTCGGGAGGATCTCAGCTCGTCGGTTTCCGGTAGCGGGGACTGCTCCGGAGGATGGCGAGGAGCCGGTCGGCGGCTTCTTCCTCGGAGGCGGCGGGAGGGGCTTCCTCCTCCGCGGCAGCCCCCCAGGGGTTGGTCTTCTTCAGGAAGTCGACCTTGCCGTCCAGGGCCAGCTCGATCTCCGGGATCGGAGTGTCCCAAAAGACATCCGGTACCCAGCCGAGCCAGCCCGTGGCGTAGCGGAACAGCTGCTCCAGATAGGCGTCGAGGCTCAGTCCTCGCCGTTTCCCTCATCGTCCCCGGACTCGTCGTTGGCGAGCAGGCTGTCCGGCCGCTTGCCGCCGTTCATCAGGATGACGATGAACTCGATCAGCGAGGGCGCCAGATCGCTGATGCCGGCGGTAAAGATCCTGTCGTTCAGCCCCTTGGCCGCCTCGCCGCGGATGCCGGCCCCGGCGGCGATGACGAAGGAGGCGGCGGCGATGTCCTGGCTGGCGAGACGGGGCACGGCGCCCTGCAAACCCTCGAACTGGTTGGAGATCGCCAGGGCGGCGCGCGGGGTCGGCTTCAGGATCACCTTTTCGCCGTCGAGCGTGATGGTGACGTTGCTGGCGGTCAGCTTGGACATGGTCGGGACCTTTCAAAAGAGGGGAAATGCCGGGGTGTCGGGAAGAAGGGCGGGCGCCGCCCCGACAGCAGCGCCCGCCCGCTCTCGCGCGAGAGACCGGGTCAGGTGCCGCGGGCACCCTCGATGATGAAGCCGTCGATGCCGACGTTGATGACCGCCTTCACCACCTGATTGGCGTCACCGAACTGGTTCTTGTAGGAGAAGATCTTCGCCGGATAGCAGAAGCGGGTGGGCTTGGCGCCGACACCGGCCGGCTTGTCGTTCAGCTCGACCTTGACGTTGACGTTCTCGTAGCTGTCCAGCCCTTCGAGCACGTCGCCCTGACCGGCATCGTCCGGGTTGCGGGCGACGGTCAGGGAGAAGGTGCCGTTGTCCAGCGCGCCCTTCAGGCGGTGGACGATGGCCTCGTCGATGGTGGTGTAGGTGACTTCCTGGTACTGGGCGCCGAACTCGCCGACGTCCAGCAGGTTGCCGACCTTCACCCAGGTCAGCGCGTCATACTCGGTGATGGTGTCGCACTCGGTGCCGCTGGTGTCGACGAACACCTTCATCTTGGCGGTGGAAATGGCCTTGGCCATGGGACGCTCCTTTCAGGCATGAAAAAAGCCGCCCATGGGGGCGGCTGACACGCGGCGGTGGGCCGGTGAGGGATCAGGCGCTCAGGCAGAGCGCGCGGAAGCGGAGGACGCCGTGACGGGTCAGGCCGTCCGGCTCGACGAAGAGGGTCTCGAAGGAAAAGCGCAGGGTTGCCAGCTGCTGGCCGTCGACCGGGAGCGGCTGCTGGTGCAGCGCCGTCTTGATCGCGGCCATCAGATGCTTGGCCTCCTTGCGGCCGGCGTAGCGACTCCAGACATGCAGGGTGAGGTCGATCTCCTCCGCCTCGTCATCGCCCAGCATCGGCCAGTCGGTGACGGTGTCCTCGCCGATGACGACATAAGGGAAGGCCTGCCCCTGCGGTACGTCATCCAACACCGGGACAGGGGCGAGCGCCGGCTGGAGGGCAGCGAGAACGGCGACCTGCAACGGCCAGGAGGAAGCGCTCATGCTCCACCCCGCTGACGGGCGGCCCGGGCCAGGGCATCGCGCACCGCGGCACGGATCAGCTTGACGCTGGAGTCGCGATGCCGGCGGTAGGCCGGGAAGAGGAAGGGCTGCGCCGGAGCGCCGGGATGGTGGATCACCCCACCGTCGGGCATCGGGATGTCGTGGGCCGCCGCGCCGAACTCGACGAGATGGATGTGCCGGGCGCGGCGTTTGCCCCAGGAGCCGACGCGGGCGCGCAGGCCGTTGCGGCTGATCTGGAACCGCAGCTTCCGTTTCAGCTCGCCCGTGGCGTAGGGGTGTTCCGGACCGGGAGCTGCGGCCTTGGCGTCGGCGAAGATCGCGGCGCCGCTCTGTGCGACAGCCTCGGCCACCCCCGCCTTGATGTCGATCGGCAGTTTGCGCAGCTTATCGCGCAGCGACCGTCCGCCAGTGACCTTGCTGGGCATCAGAGGGCGACTCCCGCTTCGGCGTCGATGGTCAGGAAGGCTTCCCGCCGGCCGGCATCGGCGATGAAGCGGATGTTGTGGGCCTTGCCCTGCCAGACGATCCGCATGCCGGCGTCGAGACCGTCCCGGTACCGGAGCTTGAAGCGCATCAGGGTGGCAGCCTGGACCTGCCGGGCCTCGGCGCGTTCCCGGCCGGAGACCGGCCAGACCTTGGCCCAGACGGTGGCGACCGGCGTCCAGGCCTCGGCCGATCCACCGCCCTCGTCCTCGACTCGGGTCTTGGCCTCGATCCGGATCCGTTGGTCGAGGTCGCCGGCCCCGGTGGTCTTCATGCGAAGGTGATCCGGCGGTAGCTGCCCAGCAGGCGCTTGAGCGTCGGGTTCTCGGCATAGGTGGCGTCGATCACCGACACCTCGCGGTTGGCATAGAGGTCGCCCAGCACCAGCAGGATCGCAGCCTTGACCGCCGCCGGCACGGCGACCGGGACACCATCGGCATCGGTCCAGGGCACCGGACGGTCGAGGTAGCGCGCGACATCGTCCTCGGCCGCCGCCAGCTTCAACGTGATGTCGGCATCATCGTCGGTGCCATCGACGCGCAGGTGCGCCTTGGCTTCGTCCAAGGTCACGACGGTCATGTCAGCCCTCCATCCAGGTGGGATCAGGGCGGCCCAGCAGGGTTGTGCCCGAGACGCTGAAGGGCGATGCGGACGGCGAAGAGGCCGGAGGAGCCGGTGCGATCCAGCGCCGCCTCCACCCGGTCGACCCTTACCCCCGCATGCTCCTTCTGGCACCACGTCGTCATCGACAGGTCGCCACCCCGCGCCACGCGCTCGGCCATGAAGGCGCCGAGCTGATCGGGATGGAGCGACACCCAATGGTCGAGCCGGCCCTGGTGGAACGCGCCCGCCCGGTTCACCGCCATCACCGGGCCGGGCCAGACGCCCAGCGCGGCGAGGTCGTCCCACAGCGACGCCGCCGAACCGACGATGAGGAGCGGGCGCGTCATGCTCAGACCGGCGGGTTCGGCGTCGGGAACATCCGCGGATGCCCCAGCACGGCGACGGCCGACACGAAGACGTTGCCGCTGTCGTTGCCGCTCGGCGTGACGGTCAGGCGCACGTAGCGCTTGCTGCCGACATAGCCGATCTTCCGGGTTTCGTTGTCGTCGGCGTAAGTCATGCCGGCGAGCGCTTCGGTACCGAGCAGGTCGTCGTCGGCCACCGCGGCGGCGTCCGACAGACCGCTGTCGCTGCCGTGCTCGACCAGCACGGAGAAGGTGGCGTTGGGGTCGGTCAGACCGCCCGACAGGATCACGAAGGTCAGGCTGTCGTAGCCCCGGACGTCGATGATCTGCGACACCAGCGCGGTGTTGTCGGTGACCGCCGCCTGCGGGCTGATCGCCCGCAGGGGATGGATGCTGTTCATCAGGTCGCGCATGAAATGGCCCTCCTTCAGGCCCGGAAGAGGTGCGGCGGCCCGGAGGCCGCCGGGGGATCAGGTGGAGATCTTCATCAGCTTCATGGCTTCGAAGTTCTGCACCCCGCCGCCGGTGCGCTTGGTGGTGTAGAACAGGATGTTCGGCTTGCTGGTGAAGGGGTCGCGCAGCACCCGCACGCCGATGCGGTCCAGGATCAGGTAGCCGCGCTTGAAGTCGCCGAAGGCGATGGGGAAGGCGTTGGCGGCGACGTCTGGCATGTTGTCGTCATCCGCCACCGGGTAGCCCATGAAGGAGGCCGGTTCGCCGGCCAGCGCCGACGGCTGCCACAGGTAGTTGCCCTGCCCGTCCTTGAACTTGCGGATCTTGCCAACCGTGGCGTCGTTCATCAGCCAGGACGCGTTCTGGCGATAGCCGCGCTTCAGCGCATAGATCAGGTCCAGGAAGGCGTCGGACGGGTTGGAAGCGGCGAAGGCCGAGGCATGACCGGAGACGACGAAGCCAAGCTTGCCCCAGGCATAGCTGGCGTCCGCCACCATGTCGTAGGACAGCAGGCCGCGCGGCTCGTTGACGCCGTTGCCGCTGATGTGGGCGGCGCCCTCCTGCTCGGCGAACTCGACCGACACCTCGTCGGCGAGCCATTGCTCGATGTTCATCCCGCTGTCGTCGAGCATGGTCTGGGTGGCGCCCGGCTGGGCGTACAGCTCCTTCATGCCGAATTCCAGACCGATCAGGCGAGGCGTCTCCGTCTCGGGCCGGCCGCTGTTCTCCCCCACCCATCCGCTGGTGGCGCCACCGACATTCACCAGCTTCTTGTAGGTGGCGGCACCGATGGGGCGGACCGTGGCGAGGGAGCGCATCGTCGACATGGTGCCCAGCACCCGGTCGATAGCGCTCTCCATCTGCGTCGGCACGACATAGCCGCCATCCGGGTCGGACTGGGTGGTCAGCTTCGCCTTCACCTCCAGATCGCGCAGGTTGGCCTCGGCGCCCTTGCGGAAGAACTGGTTGAAGGCCTGGGCATGCTCGGCGCGGGCCGGGTCGTTGTCGTTGCCGCCGGTACCGTTCAGCTTCAGGGCGGCGAGCTGGGCGTTGGTCTGGTCCAGCGCCGACTGCAGATCGGTGACGGCGGTGTTGATGCGCTCGACCTTCTCGGCCTTCACCACATCGTCGAAACCCTTCTTGACTTCCTTCAGGCGCTCTTCGTTCTCGGCCTTGAACGTGGCGAAGGCCTGCTGGAGGTTGGCAAGGATGGAATTGGCATCGGCCGCGTCCGCGCGCACCGATGCGATCCCGCGGAACTTGCGGGCGGTCTGCATCTTCATGGTCGTCCTTTCAGGAACGAATGGTTTCGAGAAGCCGCAGGGCTGCGGCGGGATCGAAGCCAGCGCGGAGCGTGGCGGGGGACTCGGCAGCGCCCGGCGTACCGAGGGCTTCACGCATCAGGCGGCGCCGCTCGGATCGCGGCATGCCGTTCTGGGCGAGAAGAGCGTCGAGACGGCGCCGGGCGGACAGCTCGGCCCGCGCAGAAGCGCCGTCGGAAGAAGGAGCGGGGTCGTTGAAGGTGGCGTCGGCGAAGCCTTTGTCGACGGCCTCCGACGCCCGCATGAAGGTCTCGGCGTCCATCATCTTCGCCACCTCCTTCACCGGCTGGCCGGTGCGGGCGGCGTAGATGTCGGCCATGGCGGCGTCGTACTGCTCGAAGACGTCGGCGGCGGCCCGCCAGTCGTGGCGGTTGCCGACCACCGCGCCCCAGGCGTTGTGGATCATCAGGAAGGAGCCGAGCCCCACCTCGATGCGGTCGCCGGCCATGGCGATGATGGAAGCCGCCGAAGCGGCCAGCCCCATCACCTTGACCGTCACCTCGGCCGGGTGCTCGCGCAGCAGGTTGTAGATCGCCAGCCCCTCGAACATGTCGCCGCCGGGGCTGTTGATGCTGACCGTCACCGGCTTGGAGCCGATGGAGCGCAGCGCGCCGGAGATGCGCTTGGCCGTCACCCCCTCGCCGGTCCAGCTGTCCGTGCCGATGATGTCCATGATGCCGATGGTGCCGGGAGCCTCCGCCAGCGCCGCGGTGGCGGCCCAGCGCTCCAGCGCGTCGGACGGCGGGTCCCAATGCAGGCCCTCGGGGCGTTCGAACGCCTGGGCGGCCGGCAGGTTACGGAGCGACATTGCGGGTTTCTCCTGCGCTGATGAGGCCGCCGCCGTCGGGGTGCGCTCCCAGACCGACCGACTCGCGGACCTCGTTGACTTCCATCCATGGCCGCTGGCCGCCGGCACCGAGCGCCCTGGAATAGAATTCGGCCTGATCCTTCAGCGTGCCGCGCAGCAGCTCGGTCTCGTCGAAGTCGGGGAAGAGGGTCCCGCGATCAGCCAGAGGGATGCAGGAGCGGGTGATCGCCTGCTCCCAGGCCTGGAACCACGGCGCCAGGCCGTAGCGGACGAAGAGGATGCTCAACTGCTCGATACCCGAACCCCACGACGTGTCATCCACCCCCATCAGCGGGCGCGGCACGCCGAAGACGCGGGCGATCTCCTCCACCAGCGAGGCGCGGGCTTCGACCAGCTGGGAGTCCTTGGCGGTGTTGGCGAAGGGCTTCGCCTCCATGCCCTCCTCGGTGATGATCCATTTCCCGGCGTTCTCCGGTCCGGCGTGGATCTCGTTCAACGACTCGCGGAGGAACTGCTTGCCTTCGGGCCCGAGCTTGCCGGGGTGCTTCAGGTTGCCGCCGACCATCATGCCGTTGCGGAAGATGCGCTCGGCGGCACGGCCGGACTGGAGTGCGAGCGAGATGGTCTCAGCCGCCTTCTGGACGCGGGACAGACCGGTCAGGCCGTTCAGCGACAGGCCGCGCAGATGCAGGACGTCGCGGGCGGCGTAAGTGCCGATCGAGCCGTCGTCGCGGGTGATCTCATAGCGCACGGACAGGTCCGGCATCTGCCGCACCCGGACCCGGCAGGGGTCGACCGGGATGAACTGCGTGATCTTGGCGCCGGTCCTGACGATGATGGCGTAGGCGTTGCCATGGACCAGCACCCAGGTCTGCATGAGTTGCTTGAACTCGAACGCCGTCTGCCAGCTATTCGGCTGATAGGCGAGCAGGTCGAACAGCGGATGGGCCTCGTTCTTCACGACGGAGCCGGCTTCCCGGCGCATGAGGAAGATCGGCAGCATGCCGATGCTGCTCGACACCAGATCGACACAGCGGAAGACGGCCGAGTTGCGCAGCGCTTCGTCCACCGACACCGTGGTACCGGCCAAGGCTCCCGTGCGCAGGAACTCCAGCAGAGCCGGATCGTCCAGGCCGGTGAAGACCTGTCCGCCGTTGGCCCGGGGCCGCTGGCCACCCTGTGCCCGGCCGCCGCGGAAGAAATCGAACAGGCCCATCGGCGCCTCACACGATCAGCAGGCCGCGGGTCGTATAGACCGACGGACCGCAGGCTGCCGGGTTGGTCGCCATCAGCGCCACGGCGTTGAAGCTGCTCATCAGCGGGTCGATCTTCGCCGTGCCGCTGACCTGCTTGGTGATCGAGATGGCGTTGCCCTGCTGGACGATGCGGGCGTTGCCGACGCACCACGCCATCATCGGCCGGCCACCATGCGCCGTGGTCTTCGACGCCAGCCGGCGCTCAGCCGTCTTTATGGCACCGTTCAGCTTCCAGCCCTGGCTGATGCCGATGATCCGCTCCAGCGCGATGCCGCGTCCGGTCAGCTCGTCGACGATCTCGCCAATGCCGGCGGCGTCGACACCAATGCCCTGTTCGGCCAGCAGCTCGGCCTGCTCGACCTGCATGACGATGTCGGCCAACTCCGTCACAGCCTGGGCCGGATCGTCGACGATGGTCAGGTCCCCGTCCTTCTCGAAGTCGAGCAGGCGCGGGGCAATCTCCTGCCGGCGCTCCAGCACGATCCGGTGCGCCCAGGCACGGTGCCACATCAGCCAGCGCCGGGTTTCCCGGCAGCGCCCCAGCACAGCTAGGCCCAGCAGGTCGTCCAGCCCGCCGCCATCGATCCCGACCACCACCACCTCGCAGCGGGCGAGGATCGCCTCCAGCGTCAGTCCCTCTTCGCCGCAGCCTTCCCAGAAGTCGGCACCGGCCCAGCGGTCGGAGCCCATGTTCAGGCCGACTTCGACGTTCAGGTGCTTCGACAGGAAGCCGCGGACGGAGCCCTCGCCGCCCAACTGGGCCTTGGCATATTCGTCGAGCAGGAACTCCTCGTCGACCGACGCCCCCATGTTGGGGTTGGTAACGTAGAAGTTCTCCGGCCGGAGATGCGCCTTGGCCTCCAGCATCGCCTTGGGGAACTCGTAGAGCACCCCTAGCGACTTCGGCGCCGACAGCTTGCCGTCGCGGATGTCCCGGAAGCGGGCCAGCCACTGCTTGAAGACGCCGGCTGGCGGCTCCTCCCCCTGGGTGGACAGGGCGATGACGAAGCCCTCCGGCCGGCTGGTCAGGCCGCCGCGGGCCTCGCGCAGCATCGCCTCGGCATTCGCCTTGGTCCCGAACAGGTGCAGCTCGTCGATCAGCACCCCGGTGGCCTTGTTGCCGGTGACAACATCGCTGTCGGCCGCCAGGATCTTCAGCGTCGCCCCGGTCGTCCGGTGCTCGACCATCCGCAGATGCGGGATGGGCTTCAGGATCTCGAACAGTTCCGGGTCGGCGGTGACCATGCTCATCGCCGGATCGGCGGAGTTCTGCGCCACCTTGATGGTCGGCGCGATGATGATGAACTCGGCGTTCTGCCGCCAGTTGCGCAGCAGCGCCGTGACCATGATCCCGGCGGCGATGGTCGACTTGCTGTTCTTCTTCGAGATCAGCAGCAGGAACTCGTTGATCAGCCGCCGGCCGGTCTCCGCGTCATAGGCGCCGAACACCGCGCCAACGAAGTCGAACACCCACTCCCGGCAGGCTTCCTCGAATGTCGGGCTGCCGGGAACGTCGACGATCTTCAGGGCACGGAAGATCTTCAGCGCCGCCTCGGCCTCGGCCGAGAACAGCGGCGGGCATGGGATCAGCGACTCTCCGGCGATGATGCGCCGTTCCCAGTCGGGGCATGCGGTCGTCCAGCGCATGCGTCAGCCCTTCATGTTGTCGACGGCAAGGCGCGGCGGCGCCGGGGGAGCGAACTTGTTGCCGGGCTTGGCGGCTTCCTGCGCCCTGGCCTTGGCCTCTTCCTTCTTGCCGCCGCCGATGCCGACGCCGGCAACCTCCTTCGCCACCGCCAGGGCCTGCACGATGGTCTTCAGCGTCATGGAGCGGGCCGGCAGGGAGATGGCCTTCAGCATGGCGGCACGGCGCCGACCGTCCCTGTCGTCGTCGGTCTCGACCTCGATCAGCTGCTCCAACTCGCCGACATGCGAGGTGACGGCATCGAGTTCGTCCAGCATCCGGCCGGCGATCTCGCGGGCGTGCTCGACATGCTCCCGCGGTTCACCGGGAAGAACCGGACGGGCCGAGCGGTCGATCGGCGGCAGGATTTCGGCGACCGGCAGGTGCGCACGCGGCTGGGCACTGCGCACCCAATCCCCAGCCTTCGCCCGCTTGCGGATGTTGGCTTCCGAGACGCCGAACCGCTCGGCAATCTGGCGGTTCGACAGCGTTCCGGCCCTGAAAGCGGCCTCGATCGCCGTCCAGTCGATGTCGTCACGTTTCGCCATGGCTGGTCATGCGCACCGCAAAGTGCGCACCTCGGTTCGTACAGCGGAGAAAAAACTCTGAATGGGGGGATCGGCGGTCCAAAGCCTGCGCACTCTGCGCACTTTTCACCCCCCCTACCCTCTCGCAAACCCCTGATCCCGCGCCGTGCGGGCGTTGTGGCAGGGCTCGCACAGGACCCGGAGGTTCGACCGCTCCAACCGCAGGTCGGGACGATCGGCGATGCTCTTGATGTGGTCGACATGGGCGACGGGCGCGGTTGCCGTGGCCTCCCGCTTCCGCAGCACCACGATGCGGCCACAGCCCTTCGCCTCGCACCGGCAGCCCCGCTCGATCACCACCGCATCCCGCAGCTTCTCCCAGTCGCGGTCGTAGCCACGCTGACGGGCGGTGCCGCGGGTCTCGTCGAAGCGACGCTTGCGCTCCGTCTCCGACACGACGGGCGCCATAGCCTTGCCGGTGCGGGTGTCCAGGATGGACAAGGGCGAGCGCAGGGTACGGAGACGCGGGGCCATGGCTTCAGTTCTCGACCAGCGCTGGAACCACTGCGGTCCAGCCATCCATCACGCCCACGGCAATGAGACCGTCGGGGATGTCCCGCATCAGGGGCCGGACGAACCGGCTGGCATCGGCGTAGCCTTCGGCGATGGCTTGCTGCTCGAAGATGTCGGCTGCATCGGCGATGCTCTGGGACAGGGGCTTGCGGTCCATGATCAGGCTGTCGGCTTGAGGCTCTGGATCACGAGCTGCGTCAGGCTGCGCACCTCGGACACCACCGCCTTCACGTCCTCGGCGATCCGCTCGTTCTGCTGGACGATGGCCGTCATGCTGGCCGATGTCTCCGCCTGCGCCTGGGCGGTGACCCGTAGGGCCTCCACCACCGTGGCCGCATCGGGGCCGGGCTGTGGCCGCCGAGACCAAATCCAAAGCCCCACCACACCGCCGATCACCAGCAACGCCGTGATCTGCGCGGCCGGCGACAGGATGGCGATGCGGGCGAGCGTGTCGCCGACGTCCGGCAACGGCAGTGTGTCCATCGTGGCGAAGCTCCAGAAACGACGAAGCCCCGCAACGGATTTCTCCGGCGGGGCTTGGTTCAGTCGCACCTTGGGCGGTGCATGGTGTCAACTATTGCAGGGAAATCCTTTCCAAACCCTTAACCAATCGGTTTTGCCGGCTTGGAAAATTGTCATGCCATGATCCCGCTACCATCTCTTCGGACGCATCATCGTGGAGTGAGGGTCGCTTGGTTCACCGGGTGCGTGGTGGCGGCCGGCTGGGAACCAACCCTGTCCGGTGACGTTTCCAATAGCTTTGTGCTACCATGGACAGGGTATGCTGCTGTTCGTGTCGAGGAGATGATGATGGCCATTCGCAAGCTCAAGGACGATCCGATCCAGACGGAGCATGCGGCTGATTCCGTCGAGCAGCGCAGTTCCACCCTGTCGTTCGAGGCGCGTCCAGCCGCCGACAAGACCGACTTCGACGTCCGCCTCTCGCGGGTGATGGGCAAGATTTCGAAGACGCGCGCCTACCTTGCCAAGTGAGCCGCTCTGGCTGACGCCGGACGACCTCGAAGCCATCAACCGGCGAGAGGTGGAGGAGACCGGCGAGACGCATTTCACCCGTGATCGGGGACTTTTGGAAAGCGCCGCAGCCAAGCCGATCAACCGCTGGCTCTACGGCGATACCAACGTCGTCCACCTCGCCGTGGCACTCCTGCACGGCATCGCGCAGAACCATTGCTTCGAGCAGGGCAACAAACGGACGGCGGCCACCGCCGCTTTGCTGTTCCTCGATTTCAACGGCTACGAATGGGTCGCCGAGGATGACGAGGAACTCGGCCATTGGATCGTGGCCCTGATCGAAGGCCGCATCGGTGAGGACGAGTTGGCAGACCTGATGAGTGATCACCTCCAGCCGATCAAGCCAACATAGCCCCGGCAGCGCTGTCCGCCGTTGGGCAGGGCGCACCGGGGCGTTGTGCTTGAGAGGCATGATGTTCAAGGACATGAAGCGTGCACGCCGCCGCCACGATCTGGCACGCATGAAGGCCAAGGTACGTCGGGCGTGGAACCAGGGGCCGGAGGCCGACAGGTTCGCCAATCACATGGCATGGTGCGCCCGCGGATGCTGCGCCAATCCCCGGCGGTTCTGGAGTGAGCTGACCATGCAGGAAATACGGCAGGACGTACGCGACCGTTACAGCGAATGATGTTGGAAGGGCCGCTCCTTACCGGGCGGCCCTTTCTCGTTCTGCCGGATCGTCGCACCGCCAAGCCGAAGCTGGGTCTCGACTCTGGATGTGTGCCTCTGCATAATCTGGTTGCGCAAAGCGGTGGGCGTTCGCGCTGGGAAGGGTAGATGGAGTGCGCTTAGCGCAGCTTGTAGCAATGTGGGGCCGTGGCCAACGGTCAAGCCTCTGAAGCACGAGACGGCGCCAGACAAAAGCACAAGTCTATCTCGTCGAATTATGTTACTGGGCCGTTCTGGCTTGGGAATCAGTTATAAATTCCAAATGATGGACCTTTAATTATGTCTCCAATTATTGTAATTATTCTTAGTATTGTGTGCGCAACCGTAAACTGGTTCATTGCCAAGGAGCGGGGGCGGAGTCAGGTTCTGTGGGCGATTGGCGGCATTGTGCTATCGATCTCAGCTCTGATCACATTGGTGGTTTTGCCTAAAGCAGGATCAAGTGTACATAGCTATACTATCAGGATCATGATACTAATTGCAGGGTTTCTCCTTATCATGATGTTCCCAATAGGCTTCAACATCTCTATTACAACAAAGAATTAATCATCAACCGACTACTGGTCGGAGGTGCAAGTTTTCCGATTACACCGATTTGCAGTTTTGAGGATCCCCTGACATGCGCGTTGCCGGCTTCACCATGATCGTGTTTGGTCTGCTCGGATCATTTTTTTTTGCGGTCGGCGTCGACACCGGCGTGTCGACCGGGGTGTCCGGGCGCGTTGAGAACATCGGCCTGCTGAGCCGCCAGAGCAATGGCCTGATCGTATCGGGCCTGCTGTTCATGACCGGCTGCATCCTGGTCGGGCTGGCGGCGGTTCGGGATGCGGTGGACCGGCTCGGGCCGGCAATCATCGCAAACGCGCCACGCGCCATGCCGCCGGCTCAACAACGGTCGGCTCCCTTGGAGCCTGCGCCATCCCCCAATGACACCCAGTCGGCCGCCCAGTCTGTGCAGGCCGTTGCCGAACCCAGCTTTTCGAAGATCTGCCCCGATTGCGGGTCGATCTCTATGGGAACGGCGAAGACGTGTCGGCGGTGCGGGCATCAGTATTCCGACGCGGCAGCCGATGCGTCTCAAGTCGCCCCCTGACCGCCCGCCTGCCTGCCGGCCGGCCCTCTTCTGCCCACGCATCACCCCCACGGCTCCGCCGGCACACCGAACCCGACGAGCCTGTGATCCCGCAGCACCACCCGCCGCAGCGCCCTCTCCAACGCCATCATCCCGGCATGCCAAGCCGCGTAGATGGCGTTCATGTTCGCGATCCAGGCATCCGACGGGGACGGCTCCAGCGGGCACCAGCGCACGGCCACCTGACGCCCGCCGTCGTCGGTGATGCGGTAGGCGAAGCCCGGCTCCTGCGACGGGAACCGCAGCCGGCCGTACCGGTCGAGGATCGGCACGCCCCGGCGCCGCAGATCGGCCAGCAGCACCGATTGCAGCGGCAGGTCCACCCACTCCGCCCGGACGACGTGGCGCACCGCTCCGCGCCGGCTTTCGGGCACCGGGACGGGGACCAGCGTCTGGTCGCCGTTGGACCAGTCCGGCCGGTCGCCGAGCTGGGCGTATTCGAACACCAGCCCGCGCTGTCGCCAGTCGGGAATGGCGCGGATCGCGTCGACCACCGCCTCGGCGTCCGGATGCACCCGGGGCTGGACACCCCGCATCGGCCCGCCGCCGTCGATCCGGCAGCCGCCCGTCTCCCGCCGGCGCATCAGCGTGGCGACGCCGTCGCGGCTGCTGTCCCGCGGCTCCCGGTCGGGATGGTCGAGCGCGGCCTCCAGGTCGAACAGCGCGCCGCCGGTGCGGTCCGCCTTCTGGTCGCGGATCGCCCAGATCGCCAGCCTCTCGACGTCCACCGGCTGGCGGGTGTCGGGTGCCGCGGCATCGTTGGCGGGCCGCCGCCCGGAGCCGGCGGGAACGGTGGCAGCGGTCATGCAGCCCACCCGCCGATGCCGTGCCAAGCGTAATCCACCGCCGTCGAAGCGTGGTGCCCGGCGGTGCGGTCGAGATCGTCCCAGATGTCCACCATCGCCGCGGTGCCACCCAGCGCGCCGATCCGCTCGCCGATGCGGCGAATGTCCGCCCACAGCCCGGCCTCGGTCGGATCGTCCGGTATGGCGCCGCCGACCCCCAACCGCTCCCGGTTCGCCAGCAGGGCGCGGGCCTTGGCCTCCAGCTCGTCCTGCAGCCGGAACAGCTCGACCACGCCGTCGGCGTGATGGCCGGCGGATGCCAGCACGGGACGCTCGGTCTTGTCGGTCATGCGGTCACTCCCATGGCTCGAAGGCCTCCAGCCCACAGGGCCGCGCCGCAGCGTCCCTCGCGGGCGTGCGCGGTATAGGGCTTTAGCCCTATACTCGGAGGTCGGAAGGTCGGAAATGCGTTTCGGATCAAGGGGTTACAGACAGGTTGGAAGGTCGGAAAAGGTCGGAAGCGAGGTCGGAAGTTTGTGATTTTCCAAGCACTTACCAGTAGGTCGGAAGCTCGGAAGGAGGTCGGAAGGCAGGTCGGAAACAGGGTCGGAAGGATGCGCATCAGGGTTTCCCTTCCTCATCCGCGAAGCGGAACGTGTCCGTGCGGATGTACTGTTGCCGCTTGGACGGCGGGCCGATCTCGACGATGGCCAGCCGCTTGTCGGCGAGCAAAGCGTCCTTCACCCCTTCGATCTGACCGCGGGTGAACCGCCGGGTCATGGGGTGCTGCATCAGGGCCTTCACCACATAGGTGCGGGCGAACTTGTCCGGGCTCATGCGGGTGCCGTTCCGGCACAGCTGGTCCACCGCCTTGAGCACCGATACCTTCAGGTCGATCTGGTCCACCTTGTCCAGCGGGCCGGCATCCGCCGGGGCATCCACCCGCATGAACGCGCCATGCTCCCAGCGTATCTCGATCTGACCGCCGGACTTGGACTGGTTGGACTTCATGGTCTTCAGGAGCCGGATGTCGCCATCGTCTTCCTCCTCTCCGTTCTTCGGTTTGGGTTTGGTCAGATACAGCCGGGAGCGCACAGAGTTGTTCCAGGCCGTGGAACCGGAGATGCCCGATCCGCTGTTCAGGCCGGCCAGGGACGGGTGAGCCGTCAGGATCACCGCCCCATTGGTCTCCAGCGCCAGCTTGCGCAGCGCCGACACGAAGCGTCGCACCTGATTGCGGATGATCTCGTTGCCGGCAAAGACGTCGGCCAGCGTGTCGAGCACGATCAGCTGTGCCCCAACATCGAGCACCTTCTGCCGGAGCTGCGCGAAGATCGGAGTCGGCTTCGCTGTATCGTCTCGGCGGTCGAACTCCATCAGGACGTTCTCCGCGCCAACTCGGGACATCATCCAGACGTCCTCCAGGTCGCCCATCTCGGTCCCGTACAGGGTGTTGATGGACTGCTGGCGCCGCCACAACTCGTCCTTGTCGTCCTCGCAGAAGAAGCCCAGACCCCTGCATTGGGCCACCTTCATGCCGAGCCAATCCTGGCCGAGCGCGGCGCAGGTCAGCAGCTGCTGCATCAGCAGCGACTTGCCCAGCCCACCATCGCCGGAGAGCATGCAGACGGTGCCGCGCAGGACGCAGTTCTCGACCATCCAGTCCAGCGCCGGGGGGTTCCGGCCCTGCCATTCGATGGGAGAGAACGCCTCGAAGGGCGCCAGCCGCCGTTGATTGGCCGGCAACGGCGTGACGTTGTTCATGCCGCCACCGCCCCGCGCCCCATCAGCGCGTCGTTCCAGTCGCCCTCTAGCGGTGCCTCGATGTCGACCAGCAGCCCGCGGCCGGCGAACAGGTCGGCGGCCCGCTGTGCGGCAGCGATGCCGGTTTCCCCGGCATCGGCGAACACCACCACATGCTCGACGCAGTCCGGCAGGGCGACGCTGTGCATGCGGCCGGCGCCGTTGGCCGACCAGACCGGCAGGCTGTAGATCTGACGGGCCGACAGCGCCGTCTCGATGCCCTCGGCCAGCCCCAGCACCCTGCCCGGCCGCGCCAGCCGCACGGCGCCGTCGCGCATCGGCCCCTTCCCCTTCTTGCGGGGCTTCACGTCCAGCTTCCCGCGCCCGTCCGGCGTCAGGTAGATGCGCTGGACCGCGGTGATGGTGCCGGCGCCGTCCTGCATCGCCGCGACCAGCGCCGGGAACTCCCGCCGGGCGGTGGCGTGCCACAGGGCCGGGGCGAAGCGCAGGGTCGGCGGCAGCGGCAGGCGGATGCCGCGCCAGCGCAGATAGGTCTCGGCGACGGTACCGGCGATGGGCCGGGCGTTGAACCAGATGGCGCGCGCATGCTCCATACGGGCGCGCTCGTCCTCATCCGGTTCCCACCCCCTGCCCGCGGCGGCGGTGTATTCCTCGGTGGCCGCCATCATGCGGCGCTCGAAATCCAGGGCGGTGTTACGGCGGAGCGCCGGGCGCTCGCCGGACAGCGCCTCGACCGCGGCGGCGAAGTCCAGCCCGTCCAGCCGGCGCAGCAGGTCGATCACGTCGCCGTGCGCCCCGCAGCCGAAGCAGTGGAAGAAGCCCTTGCGGTCGTTGATGAAGAAGCTCGGCGACTTCTCGTCATGGAAGGGGCAGCAGGCCTTGAACTCGCGCCCGGCCTTGACCAGCCGCAGGCGCTTGGCCGCGACCTCGGACAGCGGGACGGAGCGGGCGCGCTCGAGGGCGGCGGGATCGCGCATCATGCCTCCGCCAGCCCGAGACGGTCGAACAGGGCCGCCGTCTCCTCCATCGACAGGATCCCGTCTTCATACAAGGCCGTGATCAGCAGCTTGCGCTGCTCCGGCGTGTCGAGGCGGCAGGCGTCGGCGACGATGCGCAGGCGCGCCTCGTTCAGCGCCACGGAGCCGGGCGCGGCCTCGACCGGCAGATCGGCGACGGGATGGATGTGCATCAGAGGCGACCCCCGCGAGGGGTCAGCGCTGTTGCTCCTTCTCCAGCCTCCGACGCAGCCGGCTGATCCGCCACCGCACCCAGGCTCGGTGGAGCCTCAGTATCCAGGCGGGCGGTGATAGCGGCATCCACGGTCTCCAGTCGGGCGATTTCAGCTTTGAGGCGGGCGATCCTCCGGGCTTTGCCGGCTTCGGCGCAGGCCTTCATCGACAGGTACTCGACTGCCCACAGCCGCTCGACCCGGCCGTAGTAGATGGCCCAGGCGCGGTTGAAGCTGATGCCCAGCTCCTTCGCCGCGCGGGTCAGCGACGCCTTGGTGGTCGGCGCGCCGTCCCCGGCGTCGCGCAACCACTCCCGCGCCTCGTCGATCAGTGCCTGATCCGTCACAGACATTGGCGGATTGACCTGCTGGTTGTGATGCATCCGGCACAACTCCCCATGCCATGGTTCGGGCACGGAGAGGCGGATGCCTCATCGTTGACGTTGGGAACCTCGCCCGTCTTCGGACGGGCGCCTTTTTCGAAGCCGCCGGATGGACCGGCCGAACCGGGATGGAGACAGCGACGATGACCGACAGCCTGGGCACCGAGTTCACCCAGCACACCGAGGAAGTCCTGGCCCGTATGACGCTGATGGCCGAGCTGCTGCCGGCCGGCGAGCGGCGCGACCTGCTGGCGCTGAAGGGGCGCGTGAAGGTGCTGACGGAGCGGGCGACCCGCAGACCGGCGGCCCACTGACCGCGTGCATGTGCGCGTGAAGGTCTGAGCCGTTTGCACCGACCGCACCACCATCGCGCGCATTGCCCCGGACCGGGCGAAGCGGCAAATCTGTCCTGGGAAGGCACCCACCCGATCCTCCTTCCTTGTGTGCCGGGACGGTTCGCACCCGCCGCCGGCACGATTGATCAGACCGCGGCGCTCTGGGTTTCCGTCCCCTGGGGCGCCGCTGTCTTTCTCCGGGTCCGGCGGGCAGGCGGCCGGCGGCCCGTGCGTCGGCCGCCCTTGCCGCGGCGGATCCAGTTCGGCCGGTCTTCGGCCGCAATCGCCAGAGCCTCCAGCGTCACCGCCAGATCGCGCAGCACCGCGCCGCGCACGAGCTTCCGCCAGCACTTGGCCGGAACGCTGTTTCGATGGCGCCAGCACACCACCAGCGACGCGGTCACACCGGCGTCCTCGGCAAAGGCTTGGTCGCTCGGCCACTCGGCAATGATGTCGATGAAGGTTTTCATGCAGCATAGAGTGACTTAACGCAATTCTTCTGTCAACCCCATGCTATGCGTATTGCAATTTATCGCTGCTTGCGTAAGCCCAGCTTACCTTTAGGCTCACTCCCATGAAGCGTGACATTGCACAGCGCCTGCGCCTCGCGCGCACCGCGGCCGGCTATCGGACCGCCAAGGAGTTCGCCGCCAGCCACGGCGTGCCGCAGCCGACCTATGCCCTGCATGAAAGCGGCGAGCGCGGCCTGCGTGCCGATGTCGCCGGCCGCTACGCCTCGCTTCTCGGCGTCTCCGCCGCCTGGTTGCTGACCGGCGAGGGCCAGGGCCCGGCCGCCATCGCCTCGACGCCTCCGGAGCCGCCCGCCTTGCCCGCCGACCGCCGGCCGGCCGGCGAGAGCGACGACACCGTCCCGGTTCCCGAGATCGATGTCCGCGCCGGCATGGGCGCCGGGGGCGAAGCCCTGCTCGACTACCAGCCCAACGGCGACGGTGGCGGCTACAGCGAGACGGAGAAGATCACCGGCCTGTGGGAGTTCCCCCCGGACTATCTCCGGCAGGAGCTGCGCATCGGCAACGGAGCCGCCCGGATCATCCCGGTCCAGGGCGACAGCATGGAGCCGACGCTGGTCAGCGGCGACCGGGTGATGGTCCACCTGGAGGATCGCTTCCCCTCCCCGCCCGGCATCTTCGCCCTGTGGGATGGCTTCGGCGTGGTGGTGAAGCGACTGGAGTTCGTGCCGAACAGCGATCCGCCGCGGGTCGTCATCGCATCCGACAACCCGCGCCATGGGCGGTACGAGCGCACGGCCGACGAGGTGAACATCATTGGGCGGGTCGTGTGGTTTGCTCGGCGGATGTGATGGGATGTTATGGCCGGTTATGCAGGGTTATGGACGATGGCGTTGACTCGACAGATACCCGGAGCCATATTGGCACAAGGACTGTTGTTGTGTGCGATGAAGCTTGCTGAGGTGAGAACGGCTGTCTCACACTCCACATCAGCCAAGGATGGTGTGGTGAAGTAGTCCGAAAGGGCGAAGGGATCCGGGGGTTGCATTCCGGCTCAAGTTTCATCGTTGGACGGTTGAAGGCCCTACCGGAAGGTGGGGCCTTCAGCGTATTGGCACCCTCTTCAGATAGCCTTTCCTCAACCGGTTCTGAACCTTGTCCTCGGCAATCGGATAGAAGGAGCGGACTTCATACTGTCCGTTGGCGTTCACTTCGACATCGACCGCCACCAACAGAACCGAATCAACCGAAGGGACACGGGCGATCAACTCGATCTTGCCAGGATTCCGGATATCATCGCCGATGAACTGAGGAGCGTTCACCACGCTGGCAACATGGGGCAGAAGGCGTTCGTAATCTTCAGGATGACGGCGCAAGACATGCAGTTGGATCGCGGGAATCAGAACCGCAGTGCCGGCTTCGAGTTCAAGAGACAGGGCCTTGTTGATCGCGTCCACGGGCAGAGGGCCAAGATCAAGTGTCTCATGCCCAAGTTTGGGTTTCTTCTTAGGCATGCTCATCTCATCCGGCACTTGGCACCGGCAGCGTCATCAGCTTCGGCGCAACATCATATGATCATAACGTTCGGTCGGGGCAAGCGTTCCTGAAAACTACCCCTATTTGAAGGGAAAATCTCCGGAAGGGGATAATGTTGACCTCTCTCCCCCCAATGTGGAAGCGTAGGGACCAGAGCGTTAGGATGCGATTATGACTCTCCGCTCACACCACCCGCCGATCAAGCCGACATAGCCCCGGCAGCGCTGCCCGCCGTTGGGCAGGGCGCACCGGGGCGTTGTGCTTGAGAGGCAGAATGTCCAAGGACAGAAAGCGCGCCCGGCGCCGCCAGGATCGGGCGCGTATGCTCGCGCGGGCGAAGCGGTACTATCCCGGCCAGCGCCATCAGCGGCTCGCCGACAACCTCGCCTCCTGTAGCTGCTGGATGTGCGGCAATCCGCGACGGTGGCACGGGGAACTGACCATGCAGGAGCGCCGTCAGGACATGCGCGACCGCGACAACGAATGAACCATCAAGGGCCGTCCCTCACCGGGCGGCCCTTGATGGTTCTGCTGGGTTGTCGAACCGTCACGCTGAAGCCGGGTCTCGACTCCGAGGCGATGCTCTGGCAGTCTTATGATTGCATTAAGTAATACACTATTCATTAAGCCATGCGGAAACCATTACAAAGGATAAGTAGGTAATGAGCCGGCATACGATAGGTCGAATCTCGAATGTGCTTACGGACCAATACAAAGACCTAATCAACATGGAGGACTGGTCTGGAAGACCGGAAGAGCAGGTGCGAGGGGCTTTCCTGTCTCGTGCCCTATCTGCTTTGTGCATCAAATCATTATCAGGCTGTGACGCTCAAACCGCAGCTAACTCCTTGACAGACAGTTATCACGATGGCGGCCTTGACGCTATTTATTTTGAGACAAGAACAGATACATTGTATCTAGTTCAAGCAAAGTGGAACGAGAGCGGCGATAAACCAATTAATGAAATTGGAATCAACAAGTTTGTTTCGGGTATTCAGGATTTAATCGCCGCTAAGTTTGACAGATTTAATGACAAGATAAAAGCCAAGAGTGCTGAAATACGAGCTGTTCTATACTCTGATCGGCCGATTAAACTTAGGCTTATAGTATCTCATACGGCAACCCAGTCGATGCAGCCGTATGTTTTGAGGAAAATAGAAGATCTAGTTTCCGATCTAAATGATCCGGTGAATTTCTGTAGATTTGATGAGTTTAGCCAAGCCGGTATCTATGATCTTATAACTAGTGAGTCCAAAGCACCAAAAATTAAAATCCAGATTATTCTTAACGACTATGGAGTTATTGATAAGCCATTTCTCGCCTATTATGGAAGAGTGCATATCAGCGAGGTATCTGAATGGTGGAAGAAGTATGAAAATAGACTTTTTCTGAAAATCTAAGGCTTTACTACACAAATTCTAGCGTTAATGAAGCATTGAGGAAAACAGTTTTAAGTGATCAAGAAAACTTTTGGTACTTCAACAATGGAATAACTGTTATATGTGATAGCATTACTAGAAATCTTGCTGGCTCCCCAGGAACTAAGCTTGGACTTTTTTCCTGTGACGGTGTAAGTATTGTGAACGGAGCTCAAACAGTTGGCACCATCGGATCTGCTTACGACCAGTCCGATATTGCCATAGATAATGAAGCAGACGGACCACAGTCATGGGTACAAATTCGAATTATCTCCCTTGAAAAATGCCCGCCAGACTTTGCCAGAAGGATAACGCGAGCAGCGAACCTGCAAAATGCTGTTGGGAACAGAGAGTTTGCTGCTATGGATCCACTACAACATCGCTTAGCTACGGAGTTTGCACTTGATAGAAGAAAGTATGTTTATAAATCTGGAGAACAAGACCCTAGAGGAGAAGACGGTTGCAGTATTGTAGAGGCAACTCAGGCGCTAGGATGCGCTCATTCTGTAGCACTAGCGGTTCAGGTCAAGCGCGAAATTGGTGTTATATGGGGAGATACAGATACTTCCCCATATATTGATATTTTCAATGATGACTTGAGCAGCTTCCGCTTGTGGAGAGCTGTTATGGTGATGCGAGTAGCAGACGAGATACTGCTAAGCCTTCGCAGCCACACTTGCCCAAGGGCTGACTTAGTCGGCATTCACATGAACAGAATTATTTTGCATCTTGTTTTTCAAGAGAAAAATGTGAAGCGTTTCTATACAGATATGAACAATGAAGATAATTTAATTATTTCTGTGAAAAAATCCACTGAAGATATATTTCTCAAAGTTGCTTTATATCTTGAAGATCATCACCCAAATGATTATCTAGCAAATTTAAGCAAGAGCCATAGTAAGTGTGAGGCCTTAGTAAAAGCAATCACGAACATTCCGCTGGATCCAGAAAACTGGAAACAAGCTAGCCTGTTCTGAATTCCATGAGTAATTGTGCAGAAGTTCTGTATGGCCTCGGCCCCCGTTGCGCAGCGTTTCTGCGCACGCGGTATCCAGAGGGGCAGGTGATCAAAGGAGTGATGCGGGACCTCCGGTGTGGGAGGTCGCGAGCGAAGGAACTGCTGGCCGGCTACGCCCCAACCACCTTCCACCTTGAAGAGATGGTCGAGCTATGGGGTGACGATTTCCTGCGCGCAATCTTCGTGGAGGCATGGGAGCGGCAGGACGAGCGGATCAGGGTCATCCAGCAGCGTGAAGAGGAAATGCGTCAACGAGCCGAGGAGGCCGAAGCTATCGCCGCAGCATATAAAAGAGGCGATAAATTCAGCTTCACCCTCCCATTGCACGTCCAGGCCATTCAGGCTCTGGAACTGGAACTCGCAACACGTCAGCCTCCCACGCTAGGGCAACGCCTCGGCAGGTGGCTGCGCCGGTTCGGCTTGGAAGCATAGGGACGATTAGAAACTGCAAGCACCTCCGTGGCCGGAATCTCCGGCCCTTGGATGGCTTCTGCCTCAGTATTGGTTTCGGCACTATCTCAGCGACCATAACTCGCAAAATTTTCGCAGCGTGCTCAGTCGCGAGGCTGATCAGGAGGCTTGTACATTCATGTCAATCATATCCAGATCACCTACAAGCCCTTGCCTTCAAAGCGATGGCCCCGCCTGATGTGACATTGATCAAAATCGAAACGGCTCCCATGACAGGGCACCGCTCTCCTACCCCCTGTCAAAGCCCACCTCCGACGCCCCAACGCATTTCGGAACTCAAACCCCAAATAGATTTGACGGCGGTGGAATTAGGGGTTATGGTTCCAAACGTATTGATGAGGCAATGTCGTGGCGAAGTTAGCGGAGCTTGTTGAGTGTCTTTCGGAAGTGCTTGGAATGCCCACAACAGCGGTGGAGGCATATGCTAAGCCATTGAGAAAGGAAGGGCTTATATCGTCTTCGGGTCGCACTGGACCTGGATCGCCTAACATGACAAGTCTTGATGCAACCAACCTTTTGCTGGCAATCCTTGGCGGAAGCACCAGAAATGCCGTAAAAAAATGCAAAGAGATTTCGAGTTCACTTTCCATGATTTCTGATATCGAGGGCCAGTACAGAGATTCACAAATCCATATCGTAAGAAAACTTAATTTGAAGGAAGAGCATACTCTTGGGGAGATGGTTCAATCAATTATCGAAAACAACGCTTGTAGCGACATTAAGGATAATTCTGCTGTTAATAGTGATTTCTCAGAATATTTATTTGCTACGCTGAATAATCCGGAAGGACAAGATATATCTAATAAATATAGCGAGTACGTTGAAAAATTTCGCCAAGATCATGGTGGAGAATGGGCTGAGGCATCAGTTACAGTATGGCATGAAAAATGGTGGATGTCCATTTCTGGAGCAACCTTTAGCGCTCACCTTCGTCGCGGCGAAACTTCTCCGGAAATAACGATAAACTACAGCACTGTTATAAGCGATTTTTTTACAGACTTTGAAGATGAATCACCTGACAGGAGAAATCCAACAAGAGGAATTGGGATTTCATCTCGCCTAGCAATTAACGAGCATACTTTCGGGAAAATTTCACGCCTTCTTCGGCATTCAAAGTAACCGCTATTAGATGTGAGAAAAGGCGATACATCCCGAGCAGTAGTAAAGAAGCTCGCTTACTAATAGGTATAGCGCCACAAGTCCAACCTGCTCATGTGGGTGCTTGAAAAGCAAACGACGGCAACGGTGTTCGAGCACCGCGCCGTCGCAAAGCCGACTAGTCGTTCGAGCGACTGGTCGAATGTCAAAATCCGACCTAGGAAATCAGAAAATGACGAACGGCAATATGCCCTCAGACGGGGAAAAGGGCAACGCCTCCCTAATCCCTTCTCTGGTGCAGGGGGAACCCCGCATCCGAGACATCGACTTTGCGCAACGGCTCGGCTTCGCCAATCCCATCGACATCCGGAAGCTCATTCGTCGTCATGACGAGGCACTGAGCAAGATGGGGGTTCTTGCCACCGTGGCAAAAACCTCTGAGGCTGGCGGCAGACCGGCCACCGAGTTCTACCTGAACCGCAAGCAGGCGATCTTCATCACGGCCAAGTCGGAGACGGCGGAGGCGACGGAGATCACGATCGAGATCATCGAGCGGTTCGACTCCTACGAACGCGGCGCGGCGAAG
Source organism: Azospirillum lipoferum (assembly GCF_024170005.1). Classification (GTDB taxonomy): domain Bacteria; phylum Pseudomonadota; class Alphaproteobacteria; order Azospirillales; family Azospirillaceae; genus Azospirillum; species Azospirillum lipoferum. Next base: position 84,619 of record NZ_JALJXJ010000015.1, on the reverse strand, counting down.
CAGGCCGACCCGATGGCCCTCCTCAACGACCCGGCGGCGATGCGGGGCCTGCTGCTGAACTACAGCGAGAAGGTTCTGGCCCTGGAGGCGCAGGTGCAGGAACAGGCGCCGACCGTCGCCGCCTATAACCGGATCGCCAACGCCGACGGGCTGCTGTGCCTGACCGACGCCGCCAAGTCGCTCGCCCAGCAACCCCGCGCCTTCACCCGCTGGCTGTTCGCCGAGGGCTACATCTACAAGCGTCCCGGCTCGGCGAAGTGGGTGGCCTACCAGACATACCTCCAGTCCGGCCTGTTCGAACACAAGGTCCACGTCATCGTGAAGGACGACGGGACCGAACGGGCTGTCGATCAGGTGATGGTGACGCCGAAGGGCTTGGCAAAGTTCGCCCGCCAGCTCGGCGTCCAGGTCCCCGTCGATCTCTTCCACCGCCCTGCTGTCGCCGCGGAGTAACCGCCCATGCATCACCGTATCTCGACCCGCCGGGGCATCCTGGCGGGAACGGTGGCGGCTTGCGTGGTGCCGGCCGCCCTCCTTCCTCCCCTGTCCGTCGCTCCCGATCCCCACCCCGACGCCGCCCTGCTGGAGCTGGGCCGGGAGATGGACGATCTGGTCGCCGCCCTCTACAGCGCCGACAGCGACGAGGCCCGCGACGCGCTGTGCGCCCGCTATGCGGCCGTGCAGGACCAAGTCGCGGTGCTGGTGCCTCGCACACCGGCCGGTCTGGCGGTGCGACTCCGGCTCGCCTGGAACCTGTCCACCGAACTGGACGGCACCGAACACCGCTTCGGCCCCCAGCCCTACAGCGACGACCGGACCCGTCTGCTGTGGGAGCTGATCCGGGACGCGGAACGCCTGTCCGGGATCGCAGCCTGACATGACCGGGCGGGCGCCTTCCCACGCCCGCCCGGCACCGACTCCAGGCAATCCGAGACCGAATTGCGATAAACGCAATTTTTCAATTCACTCCGTGATTTGCGTCTTGACGCATTACGCTGCGTATCGCAATATCTTCTTCACCTCCACCCCGGCAGGCTGACCCACAATTCGGTCGCCGCCTCACAATCGGGAGCGTGGGACGCATGGCTTTCTTCCTCGCGCGCATCTTTGACAATAAGCGCTTCGTGCCGCGCTCGGTCCTCGACGGCTCCACCCCCTTTCCGGACATGGGGGTGCCCGGCTGCATGGCACACTGACCGCCCGCGCCGGCGCTCCACCACTTCCACACCCCCACCGACATCGTTCCGCCGCGATCCGTTTCGCGGTGACGCCCTCCCCTTGCCCGAAAGGATCGGATCATGATCGCCAGTGCCTCCCCCTCCACCCTGCCGCCGGGCAGCATCCCGCCCCGCCCCATCACGATCCACAAGGGCGACCGCTGCTCCATCGCGTTCGACGGCTACGGCACCGCCGAAATCTCCGGCCCGCGCCGCAGCGAACTCGTCGGCATGGTGTCGGCCCTGCCCATGGTGCTGAAGGCGCTGGTGTCGGTCGCCGCCGCGCTGCGCAGCGGCACCGCGGCGCCGGACCTGTCGGAGCTGGAAACCGCCCTCGCCGAAGCCGGGATCGCCTCCTGCCCTTTGCCCGGTAACGGCGACCGGGCGTCGCTTCCGGCGTCCGCGCCGGGAACCGCCCGGCTGGCCGATCTGCTCACGGCGGTTGCGGTCAAGTTCAGCGGCCTGCTCCAGGACCGGACGAACTTCCGCGCCCCGCGCGCCCTGAAGGACGCCCTGCTGGAGACGGTGGACAGCATCCGCCAGACCCTGATGGAGACCGGCTATCCCGACCCGCTGCCGACCAGCGCCGCCCCCACCGCCGAAACGGCGTCGGCCGCATAACGCCGGCCCTGCCGCCCTCATCCCAGGAGGCTGATCGTCATGAAAATGCTGACCGCTCCGCCGTTGGCGGACGAAGCGCCCGCGACATCCACCACCGACCCGATCCAACCCGCCGTTGTCACCACGATCGACGACCAACTGACCGCCGCGTGGTCGCGTCTTTCCATCGATCAGAAGCGCAAGGCGCTCCCGATCCTCCAGCGGATGGTCGATCACCAGAACCGTAAGCCTGGCATCGCCGAACGGTTCCCAAAGCCGGCGCCGGGCAACCGCACCGGCCTGCGCGCCGACCGCCGCGCCCTGGCCGCCGCCTTCCCGGCCTGCTTCAACCAGCCGAAGTCCAAGGCGCCCAAGCGCCCGCTGAAGATCGGCATCACCGCCGACCTCATCGCCCATGGCGTCACCGGGGAGGACGGCCAGCCGCTGTCCCACAAGCGGATCGAGCGGGTGGTGCGCGATTACTGCCTGGGCACCAAGTACGACGCCGCCCTGATCCCCGGCTCCACCCGCATCGACCTGGACGGCAACCCAGCCGGCTCGGTGTCGGCCAGCCACGCGGCCGGCCGCGAGCGGAAGGAGGGGACCGAAGCATGAGCTACATATCCCCCACCCCGGTCCAGGCCGATCCCGCCGACGCTCTGCTGGCGACTCCGGTCGATCCCTTCTGGCTGCATCAGGCCAACCGTTCCAATTATCCGCCGGTGCACCGGCTGTTCCGACTGCTGGCGCTCGCCTCTCCCAAGGACCGCGCCGACGCCATCGACCAGATCACCGACCACTGCCGCCAGCGCCTCGGTAGCGAGGCCATGGACGCCATTCTCAACGGGAGGACTGCATGAGCCTGCTGCCGATCTCCAAGCCCGTCGCCGAAGACGCGCCCGCCTCCTTCGTTGGGTCGACGATCTCCCCGGCCCTGCGAATGGCCTATCTGGACTGGCGCCGGGTGAAGACGGTGTCGTCGCTGTTCTGGGCGATCGCTGCCGATCTTCCCTGTGGGGACGAGGAGGACGCCACGTCCAGTTTCGGCAGCGCGGCCGACCAGTTGGAAGGGGTGCTGCGCGACCGGGTGACGGGCTTCACGGCGGTGACGGACGCCGACCGGATGCTGAAGATGCGCTGCCTGCTGGAGAGCGACGAGGATGCGCTCCAGGGTTTCGACCACGGCCTCCTGCCGGACCTGATCGCGTTGGGCAGTCTGGCGGTCGTGATGGAGCCGGCGGCGGTCGAGCATCCCGGCACCGATGCGGAGTGGCGGGACACGCTGACCGCCAAGCCGGACCTGATCGTCGACCAGAAGCCGGCTGACCTGCTGCGCCTCTTCACGCTCGACGAGGGCGGCGAACTCTTCGCCTTGGCTGCGGCCTACCGCGCCGCCAAGCGCGACGAGCCGGATCGGATGGGTGCTGTCCTCACTTCGCTGGACGCCTACGGCGCGTTCGCCTGCGCCTTCGGGTATGACGACAAGGGCGACTATCGCCTCACCCCCGGCGCCATCCTTTCAGAGGAAGAGCGTGCAGTCTTGGCCGAGCTGGGCCACCTGCCGGACAGCGCCGTCCGGCGGCTGCGCACCGCCGTCGAAGCCCATCGCGCCGAAGTGTCGGAGCGCTATCGCCGGCAGGAAGAGGAGCACAAGGCGAAGAAGGCTGCCGAGGATAGAGCGAAGCACGGGCCGCCGCTGCGGGAGAGGCTGGTGCCGCTGCTGCCGTCCTTCTCCGATGAGGCACGGGAAAGCGCCGTCCGCATCATCTACGGCGCCAGCATGATCGCCCTCTCCCGCGTGATGCTGCCCGAGAAGGCCGAGAGCCTGTCCGAGGCGGAACTGGAAGACCTGCGCCGACTGGATTTCTCCACCCTGGCGGAGCGCTTCGAGCCGGGTTGCGAACAGGCCCTGCACGAAGAGATCGACCGGCTGCTCGGCATGCGCCGCAGCGCGGCAGCCTGACCACCGGAGAAGGGAGGACCATGACATGGACGGAATGCTCGCCCCCTGGTCGCTGACGGAGATCGCCGAGTGCGTCTCCGGCACCACCGCCGCTCCGGAAGAGGTCGCCGTCGTCGAGCAGCGCGACGACGCTCCGGTCCAGGTGACCGAACTGGCTTTCCGAGACCTGGAGCCTTCCAGGGACCTCGGCCCGATGCCGGTCTTCGCTTGGCTGCCGAAGGATGCCTTGCGGATCGACCCGCGCTATCAGCGGAACCTCTCCGACAAGTCGAAGACGCAGATCAAGCGGATGGTGGAACGCTGGCATTGGGACAAGTGCCAGCCGCTGACGGTGACGGAAATCGGCGGCGACCTGTTCGCCGTGGTCGACGGCCAGCACCGCGCCGCCGCCGCCCTCCTCCATCCCCAGGTCGATGAACTCCCTTGCTGGATCATCCGCACCGAGGAGGTGAAGGAACAGGCCAAGGTCTTCGTCGCGGTCAATGCCGACCGCACGCCGATGACCACGCTCCAGATGTTCCGGGGCAAGCTGATCGCCGGTGATCCGGACGCGGTGCAGGTTCTAAACGTCTGCACCCGGTCGGGGATCGAGATCGCCTATCACATCAGCAACACGTCCAAGCGCCTGCCGCCGCGTCACACGCAGTCGGTGGCAACCATCCGCAAGCTGATCGCCAAGCATGGCGAGCGGCCGGTGGTGCGCGCCCTGTCGGCCTTGGCGAGCGCCTATCGGGAAGTGCCCGACCAGCTCCGCGGCCCGGTGATCGAGGCGGTGGTGACGCTGGTGGTCCAGTACCGCGACCGGCTGGACGAAGACCGGCTGATCAAGGCCCTGTCCGGCACCGACTGTACCGTGCTGTGCGAGCAGGCCAGCAAGATGAGGAAGCTGGTCGGGCTGTCGGTGCAGGACGCCCTGATCGCCTCGCTGGTGAAGGCCTACGACAAGGGTCTCGCCGATGCTAAACGCCTCTGCCCGGCGGTGGCGTGATGCAGACCGGCGAAGAGGCTCGATGCTTCCTGCACTCCATGATCGGTGCCCTGGACACGGTGCCGGCATATCCGAAGGCCCCCGCCCACTACACCGCCACGCTGGCGAGCTATGACGCCTTGTGGGCGCGCGGCATCAAGGTCCCGGTGCGCACGCTGTGCGACCTCGCCCGTCTCGACGAGGCCCAGGTCGTCGCCGGCCGGCGGCTGGCCGAGAACCCCGACAGCCGCGAACCGGGACGGAAGCACAGCCGCGCCTTCTGGCATGGCTGGCGGTCCCGCTGGATGGAACTCACCCCCGATGACCGGGACGAGGCTCATTGCGAGCTGTATTTCCGGTTCTGGTGGTGGGTGCTCCGCCATAGCCCCGAATGCCTTCGGATCGTAGCCGGCTGCGTCCCCGATAGCGATATCGCCCAACCCAGCCAATACGCCGACCTGGAGCGAGCATTGGAACGCGGGGAGCCTGTGTGATGAATGAACCGACCCGGCAATGGGCGACCCCCTACGGCGTGCTCGTCACCGCCACGATGATGGAAGTCGACGGCAAGCCCGAACCGATGATCGACGCCGAAGGCACGGCGACGCTGTTCGGCATCCACGATCCCGACCAGCGCCGCGGCTTCACCGATGCGCTCCGGGCGCTGATGGAGACCGGCGGCGACATGGCCCCCATCGTCGCCAGCTTCGGCGGGCGGAAGCCTTCCTCCGTTCCGATCCCGCCGCCACGCGATCCGCTCTATCCCACCATCCCCTCCGACCGGACCATCGACCACGGAGCGGAGACCGTCAGCTTGCGCGACATCACCGACGAATGGGTGTCGCTGCTGACCGACTCCGGATGCTGGTTCGACCGGGCCGGCGATTTCCTGATCCTGATCGAGCGGCAGATCGCGGGATTGGCCTCGGCTCCCCGCCCGATGGTCGGCGTCACCTTGAGCAGCATCGTCACGGCGATGCTGGAGAACCTGGGCGAGACGGAGGTCGACCGGCTGGAGCCGGCGGCCTTCTACGCCCTGACCATGCACGACGATTGGCGCGCCGCCGGCCGGGCTTGGCTGCTGCCCCACCGCGGGACCTGGGTGCGGGACTGGATCGGGGAACGGCCGGTTTACCGCCGCCTCGCCCGGCTGGCCGGGATGGTCCACTGCGACGTGCCGTCCTGGCTGAAGGAGGTGCGATGACCGCCACGATCATCGCCTTCCCCCGCCGGCTGGTCAGCGACGCGGACCGAGTGGAGGCGGCCAAGGCGAAGTATGAGGCCGCCCTCGTCTTCGACGAGGACCCAAGCCCGGAGAACCGGGAGAGGCTGATCGAGGCGCACCGCCGGCTGGCCGAAGCCCGGCATGGCGGCGTGCCGGCCCTGGTCGACCGCGACATGGCCGCCTTCCTCCGGATGATGACCCTCAGCGAACAGGAACCGGCGTGACCGAGGCACAGGGAAAGCGCGTGGGAGAGAAAGCGAATGGTTGAGAAGTATCTGGACCGCCAGCAGGTCCGCGAACGGCTGGCCGAACGCGGCGTCACCCTGAACGACCGACAGGTTCGCCGGGCGATGGAGCCGGACGCCGAAGGAAAGCGTGTGATCCCCGCCGTGAAGTGCCCGATCCGCAAATGCCTGATCGTGCGGCAATCCGACCTGGAGAAACTGTACCCCAGCCGGGATGCCGTCGCTCCGCAGACAGCCAGGGCCCGGCGGGCTGAGGAGCGTCACGCCAGATGACCGACATCAGGAAGCGCACCGGCCCGGCCGGTGTCAGCTATCAGGTGCGTTACAAGGATGCCGGGGGCGCCTATCGCTACAAGTCCTTCCCCACCCTGAAGGCCGCCAAGGCTTTCACCGGCCGGATCGGCGGCGAGGTGGCGGACGGTCGCCACATCCATGAGCGCGACAGCATCACCGTCGACAAGGCCCTGGACGCCTGGATCGAGACGGTCGAGACCGTGGGTCGGCACGGTCGGGAACCGGTATCCCCGGCTACGCTGCGAAAGTACAAGGAGCGGGCCAAGAACCACATCAGACCCCTGCTGGGTGATGTTCTCCTGGCGCAGCTCACGACGCCGCGCGTGGTCGAGTTCCGCGACGAGCTGCTGAAGCGCTGCGCCAGGCCGACCGCCAAGAAGTGCCTGACCGACCTCCGGTCCGCCCTGGCGGAGGCACGCCTGCGCGGGCAGATGGTCCTCAACCCGGCGGCAGACGTCTCCATCGTGGACAGCAACCGGCGTCAGCGCCGCCCCCAGATCCCCACCATCCGCGAGATGCAGGCCATCGAACGCGCGCTGCGGCAACGCCGGGATGATCGGGACTGGCAACGCTTCTACGCCATGCTGACGACGCTTCGCTGGAGTGGCGCCCGGCCATCGGAGGTTCGCGCCTTGGCCGAAACCGGTCTCCACCCGAGCCGCGGGCAGGTCCGGGTGATCCAGGGGGCGGACGAAGACGGGCTGATCGGCGCGCCGAAGACGGCGAACGCCTATCGGATGATCGACGCGCCCGAGCTGCTGTTCGACGTGCTGGCGGAGTGGCTGATGATCCGGCAGCCGCCGAGCAAGAACCCGCATGCGCTGGTGTTTCCGACACGGAACGGCGCGCCGGTGTCGCTGAGCAACCTGACCGCCCGCGCCTGGAGCGCAGTGCTGGAAGACGCTGGACTGGAGGGCCGATACCCGCTCTACTCGCTACGCCACTACCGCATTTCCGAGCGGCTGGCGGCAGGCGAGAGCATCCAAGTCGTGAGCGAACAGGCCGGGCACGCCGACGCCGGCTTCACGCTGAGGGTCTACGGCCACGTTCTCCGGGAAGGGCTGCGATAACTCGCTGTGGCGGATTTGTGGCGAGAGACTAAAGCCAAGCCCTGGAAGTATTGATTTGCCTGATCGAAATAAAAATCCCTGTGGGGACTGAAAATCCCCGTGTCGGCGGTTCGACTCCGTCCCTGGGCACCACCCTCCCTCATTTAAAATCAGCGGGTTGGTTGGTGCAGGCGAAGTCACTCGGGCTTTTACGCCTGTTTTGCTGTGTCTGCTCTAACCCGCAGAAATCCTAGCCCGCCCGAACGTGCCCGCATGGGCCTGTGGCGGATGTGGCGACAGGCCGTCCCGCATCGAGACGCCCTTTGCCGTGTCAACGCGCCACCCCCTTGACCTTCTCGAAGGTTCGGTATCCAGCCAACCCCAGCATCGGCACCAGCAGCCCCATCAGCGTGTCGGTGTCGATCTGCGGCATCGGCATGCCGGGCGCCCAGATCGACAGCGCCCACCCCATCAGCGGATAGCCGACGGTCTGGACCAGCAGGCCCAGGATGCAGACCCAGCCGACAGCCGGAGACGAACAGGTTCGGGTTGGCAGCCTCCGCCGAACTGCGCCGCGTCGCCGCTCTGAAGCATGGCGACGATCTAGGCGTTCGCCGCCGCGGTCGCCTTCGCCTTGGCGTCCGGGTCGGGGATCTTGTCGAGCAGGTCCGCCAGCAGCGGGGTCAGGGCGGTGATGAGGGAGATGGCGACGGCCACGATGATTGCTCCTCCTTGTGGGCACGAAAAAGCCCGCGGCCGGGATGGCGCGCGGGCGAAGTGCTGACGCTTCAGTAGCTGCTTGGCACAGCCGTGCCGCACCACCGCTAAAGCTGTTCGGGCAGACGGCGACGGCGTGCCTACGTTTTGCTGGAGTGGGTTAATGGTCGAATGTAAAATGGGGGTCTAAGTATGGCGCCATACCACCTTCATTCAAAGGCAGAGGACGTGGCTAGATGCGGCTGGCGGAAAAGTACGTAAGGTCGCTCCTTCCGTTGAAGCTTCTGCTTGAGCCGGTGAATTGAGCGCCTAGAACGTCCAGATAGTCCGTAGTACCGTTGAGATAAACGATGTCGTTTATCTGTGCGAATGCATGCAGCAATGCAGGTACCGCTACTGATGCTGTGGCATTTGCCACGTAGGCGCCTCCATTTTTTCGGATCGCGATCCCAACATAGGTTCCGTTCGGGATCTCGACCACCACCTGTGCCGATACGTCATAGTAACCAGCGACTGAGGGCGAGAAGCGGTTGGTTGTCACGTCGAAGGCGTTGCCGACATTGAAGTCCAGGGTAGAGAGAGCAATCTTGGTATAGGTGCCGGTGGCAATCCCTGTCTGATCGACACCGCCGAGCGTTGCCCGGCAGATGACGAGGTTGGATACTGGCGGCGTCAGATCGATCAATGCCCGTTCGTCCACGATCAATTCGTTGATAATTGCATCGGTGGTGGGAAGCAGCATGACGCGGGCTATCGGCAGCTTGCCAGTCGGGATTGCCGGTGGCGTCAGGCTGTTGGCTGCACCGGTGACAATGGCTGCGGCACCGGTGCTGCGGTCCACCACCACGCGGTCGATGCGGAAACCGCTGGCCGGGGGTGCGAAGGGACCGACGGATTGGGCATTCACCTCGATCAGGGTGGTGCCGTTCAGCAGATTGCCGGGGTCGAGCGCCAGGGTCAGGTTCGGCGTTACCTGCGCATGAGGCGCAAAATTCCCGACGATCCGTTGGGAAACGGCCCAGTTAGCAGCGGATTGGGACAGGTCGGTAGGGTTGAAGGTCTGAACAGCCATGAACAATTCTCCGCTACATCGGTAGGGTGACGATGTCTAGTGGACGAAGGCTGGCCAGCCTCTGCAACATGCGCAGATAGAAAGTGCCCTCCAGGCGCACTCCTGTAAAGATAAAAATCCTAAAAAAGGATATTAGGCTCTACCTGTGCGATGCTGGTGGTTAGGAGTGCATCAGCCCAGCCCCACCACTGTGGCTGTCATCTGGCCGACCATACCATCGGCACCAAGCCCACACGCCGCCTGCCACCGCGCCACAGCGACCTTGATTGACCAGCGCTGGGCAGACACAAGGGCTACGCCTGGCTTTGTCACGAAAACTGGGCCGGCGCGCAGCATGCTTCGATTTCCCGACAGGCTCACGCCGCAGCGGTCGCTGCCTGCCAGTCGGCCCTGGCCTGCGCCCGGAAGGTGCGCAGGGTTCGGCGGGAGACCAGGTGGCGTTGGAGGTTGAAGCAGTTGTAGACGGCGGCGTGCAGGGAAACGAAGCGCTGAGCGGACGCGGGCGATTTGAACCGCCGCATCTTCCGCTCTCGTCGCCGCACCGGCTGGTGCGAGACTTCGGCCCGGTTGTTCGTTCGCCGCCCTTGTTCATGATGGGCCGTCAGACCGATTTCGCGGAAGGCGGCCCTGTAGGACCGGAGCTTGTCGGTCGTGACCTGGATGGGGGCGAAGCCATACTTCTTCAGCAGCTTGCGCATCACCTTCAAAGCCGCAGCCTTGTCGCGTCGGCGCTGGACGAGCACCTTCAACACCTCGCCTTCATCATCGACGGCCCGCCACAAGTACATGAGCCGGCCGCTCACCCTGATCACCATCTCGTCCAGATGCCAGCGCGGACTGGGCTTGGGACGAAATCCCCGCAGGTTGCCGGCGATGGCCGGCCCGAACTTCAGGACCCAGCGGCGGACGGTCTCGTAGGACACCTCTACGCCGCGTTCGGCCAGCAGTTCCTCGACGTCCCGGTAGCTCAGAGCGAACCGGAGATACAGCCAGATCGCGTGCTGGATGATCGCGGGGGGAAACTGGTGGCGGGCATACGAGATCGGCGTCATCGGAGGAACGTACCCTCACCGCTTGGCCGCCGCCAAGGTTGGCGTGACAATGCCCTGCCCCGCAATGCGGTCAGCGGTCGCCGCTATTCCGGGATCAATGTCCTGATCCTGTGGAGCGCGATGGCGGAGCGTGGTTTCTCCGGTCATGGGCGGCGGTCAATATCTAAAGCCGCCGGTATTACTATGTGCAGTTGATGGTTTTATTGGAGGAAATGGAACACCATGGCTGCCAGGTCAAGTTTCTGGACCGGTCGACCAAATTCAACTTGACGATGCCCGCGGATCGTCCCTGGCAGACTCTGCGGCGGCTCCCTTGCACGGAATTCATCCGGCAGAAAGGCGGCGGCTATCCGCATGCCGCATAGTGCTGTGGTGATCGAGCTTCGCCCGGCTTTCCTGCGGAAAGGTCAGCGCTATGGATCAGTCGTCACGTTCAGCGAGGGCCCTTACGGCGGTGCGAAGCCTGACCGTCGCCGGCGTCCTCGCCGGGGTCGTGTTTGCCGGCTCCCTGTGGGGCCAGAGCGCGGATCGTCCGGCCAAGGCGGCGGCGCCATCGCAGCAGCAGCCCGTACCGGTGACCGTCGCCCCCGTAACGCGGCAGGACGTCCCGCTGTGGCTGCAAGGCATCGGCACGGTGCAGGCCGTCAGCACGGTGACGATCCGCTCCCGCGTCGACGGCGAACTGCAGAATGCCTTCTTCACCGAAGGGCAGACGATCAAGGCCGGCGACCCGCTGGTGCAGATCGATCCGCGGCCCTTCCAGGCGACGCTCGACCAAGCCACCGCCAAAAAGGCACAGGACGAGGCGCAGCTCGCCAATGCGCAACGCGATCTCACCCGCTACGAGGCGCTGGCGCAACGGGACTTCTCCTCGCGCCAGCAGGCCGACACCCAGAAGGCGGAGGTCGCGCAGCTCCAGGCGCAGATCAAGGGCGACCAGGCGCTCATCGACAATGCCCAGGTGCAACTCGGCTACACCCTCATCCGTTCGCCCATCGGCGGCCGGGCCGGCTTTGGGCTCGTCGACCCGGGAAACATCGTCCATGCCACCGACGCCAACGGGATCCTGGTGGTGACGCAGACGGACCCGATCACCGTCGTTTTCACGCTGCCGGAAGACCGGCTGCACGACATTGTCGAAGCGATGGCCCGGGGTACGGTCGCCGTCTCGATCAACAGTCGCGACAATCAGCGGCACCTGAAGGACGGCGTGCTGAAGGTGATCGACAACCAGGTCGATCCGGCCACGGGCACCATCCGCATGAAGGCGCTGTTCCCGAATGCCGACAACGCGCTGTGGCCCGGCGAGTTCGTTGCGGCGGAGGTGTTGCTGCATACCGACCATGGAGCGCTGACCGTCCCGTCCGCCGCGGTGCAGCGTGGCGCCTCCGGCCTCTATGTTTACGTGGTCGCCGCTCCGGATGAGCGCGTGGAACTGCGCACCGTGAAGGCCGCGCGTCTGGGGCCCCAGATCGCCGTCATCACCGACGGCCTGAAGGAGGGCGAGCGCGTGGTGGTTTCCGGCCAGCTCAAGGTTCAGCCGGGCGCCCGCGTCGACGCCCGGCCAGCCGACCAGCCGCTCCTGGTCGGGCAGAGCGTCGCACAGGGAGGGCCGGCACGATGAACCTGTCGGCCCCCTTCATCCGCCGGCCCGTCGCCACCGCCCTCCTGATGATCGGGCTGCTGCTGGCGGGCGTCGCGGCCTATCCGTTCCTGCCGGTGGCCCCGCTGCCGCGGGTCGACTTCCCCACCATCCAGGTCTCGGCCTCGCTGCCCGGCGCCAGCCCGGAGACCATGGCCGCCACCGTCGCGCAGCCGCTGGAGCGCCAGTTCTCACAGATCGCCGGGGTGACGCAGCTCACCTCCACCAGCGCGCTCGGCAGCACGCAGATCACCGTGCAGTTCGACCTCGACCGCAATATCGACGGCGCCGCGCAGGATATCCAGACCGCCATCAGCGCCGCCACCGGCCAGCTTCCCAAGAGCCTGCCGAGCCCGCCCAGCTACCGCAAGGTGAACCCGGCGGATTCGCCGGTCCTGATCCTGGGCGTGCGTTCGGACCTGCTGCCGATCACCCAGGTGGACGAATACGCCGACACCATGCTGGCGCAGCAGATCAGCCAGGTGCCGGGCGTGTCCCAGGTGTCCATCGGCGGCGAACAGAAGCCGGCGGTGCGGATCCAGGCCGACCCGGCGAAGCTCGCCGGCCTCGGCCTGTCGCTGGAGGATCTGCGCGGCGTCATCGTGTCCGCCACCGTCAATTCGGCCAAGGGCAGCATCAACGGGCCGGATCGCAGCTTCACCCTCTACGACAACGACCAGATCACCGCGGCGCAGCCGTGGAACGACGTCATCATCGCCTACCACAACGGTGCGCCGGTCCGCATCGGCGATATCGGACGGGCCGTCGACGGGCCGGAGAACACGCAGCTCGCCGCCTGGCAGAACGGCCGGCCCGGCGTCCTGCTGACCGTCTACAAGCAGCCCGGCGCCAACGTCATCGACACGGTCGACCGCATCAAGCAGCTGCTGCCGCAGCTCCAGGCCGCCATCCCGCCGGCCGTGCATGTCGACATCATGTCCGACCGGACGCAGACCATCCGCGCCTCGGTCGCCGACGTGCAGTTCACGCTGGCCCTGACCATCGCCCTGGTGGTCATGGTGATCTTCCTCTTCCTGCGCAGCGCGATGGCGACGCTGATCCCAGGCGTGACGGTGCCGCTGTCGCTCGCCGCGACGCTCGGGCTGATGTATGTGTGCGGTTACAGCCTGGACAACCTGTCGCTGATGGCGTTGACCATCGCCGTGGGCTTCGTCGTCGACGACGCCATCGTGATGGTGGAGAACATCCACCGCCACATCGAGGAGGGCGTGCCGCCCCTCCAGGCGGCGCTGACCGGCTCCCGGGAGATCGGCTTCACCATCCTCTCGATCAGCCTGTCGCTGATGGCGGTCTTCATCCCGCTGCTGCTGATGGGCGGCATCGTCGGGCGGCTGTTCCGTGAGTTCGCGGTCACCGTGACCATGACCATCGCGGTTTCGGCGCTGGTGTCGCTGACGCTCACGCCGATGATGGGCGCCCGCCTGCTCAAGGACGAGCGCCACCGGACGCATGGCCGCTTCTACCGCGCGATCGAGGGAGGGTTCGATGCCCTGCTCGCCGGATACCGCACCACGCTGGACATCGTTCTGCGGCACCAGCCCGTCACGCTGCTGGCCTTCGTCGCGTCCGTCGCCCTCACCGGCTGGATGTTCGCGGAAATCCCCAAGGGCTTCTTCCCGCAGCAGGATACCGGCCTGATCATGGGCACTTCGGAGGGGCCGCAGGACGCCTCCTTCGCCATCATGAGCCGGTTGCAGCAGCAGTTGGGCGCCGTCATCGGCGCCGATCCGGACGTGGCGACCTGGGTCGGCTCCGTCGGGGCCGGCGGCGGCCAGTCGGTGAACACCGGCCGCTTCTTCATCACCCTGAAGCCGCGCAACGAGCGGACGGCCACCGCGGATCAGGTCATCAGCCGCCTGCGTCGGCAGACCGCGGCGGTGGAGGGCATCCGGCTCTACCTGCAGGCGGCGCAGGATCTCCGCGTCGGCGGCCGGTCCTCGCGGGCCTTGTACCAGTACACGCTTCAGGATGCCGATCTGGAGGAACTGGACGATTGGGCGCCGAAGGTGCTCGACCGCCTGAAGACGCTGCCGGAACTGCGCGACCTGTCCTCCGATCAGCAGACCGCGGCGACCACGGCGACGCTGACCATCGATCGCGATCAGGCCGCCCGCTTCGGCATCCAGCCGCAGCTGATCGACGACACGCTCTACGACGCCTTCGGGCAGCGGCAGGTGACGCAGTACTTCACGCAGACCAACAGCTACCATGTCGTGCTGGAGGTGTCGCCGGACCTGCAGGGCCTGCCGGCGACGCTGCGGCAGATCTACCTGCGCTCCCCCGCCACCGGACAGCCGGTGCCCCTCTCCACGCTGGTCAAAGTCTCGACACGTCCGATCGCCGCGCTGACCATCAACCACCAGGGACAGTTTCCGGCCGTGACGCTGTCCTTCAACCTGGCGCAGGGCGTTTCGCTCGGACAGGCGACCACGGCCATCGACGAGGCCATGCGCGCCCTGGGCACGCCGGCGGCACTGGCCGGATCGTTCCAGGGAACGGCCCAGGCCTTCCAGCAGTCGCTGTCCAGCGAACCCTACCTGATCGCCGCGGCGCTGGTTGCCGTCTACATCATCCTCGGCGTCCTCTACGAAAGCACGATCCACCCCCTGACCATTCTGTCCACCCTGCCGTCGGCCGGACTCGGCGCCCTGGGCACCCTGTGGCTCGGCGGCTTCGGTTTCGACGTGATCGGACTGATCGGGTTGATCCTGCTGGTCGGCATCGTGAAGAAAAATGGAATCATGATGGTGGATTTCGCCATCGCGGCGGAGCGCGAGCGGAACATGGCCCCGCAGGACGCCATCCGCGAAGCCTGCCTGCGGCGCTTCCGTCCGATCCTGATGACGACAATGGCAGCACTTCTCGGCGGCGTCCCGCTGATGCTCGGCGCCGGGACCGGTTCGGAACTGCGCCAGCCGCTCGGTTACTCCATGGTCGGCGGGCTGCTTGTCTCGCAGCTGTTGACGCTCTACACCACGCCGGTGATCTATCTGGCCTTCGATCGGCTCACCCGCCGCCCTGCGCGCGCGGTGCCGGCCAGGGTCGCGGGGCGGCTCGGGTAAATGGGGTGAACCGGTTCAGCAATTCGCGACCGCGGACGTGTAAGCGAATGTCGAACTGGGGGTGTTCTGCACACCGGCTCAGTTCCCGTGACAATGCCCCGGCAAAGGCCGGTCAGATCCGCGACGGCGTCATGTGGAGTTCCATCACGCCGTCGGTCGCGGACAGCTCCGTGACCATCCGCGAGGTGTCCGGCGACCCGCTGGTCTTCAGCGCCAGCTTGTACTCGATCTGGCCGGCGCCGTTCATGAGGTGGTATCCCCAGTCCACGACCTCGAAGCCGCGCTCCCGCGCCAGAACCTGGATGCTCTCGGCCGGCGGCGCCTTGTCCCGCGTGAAGACAACGGTCAGGTGCGTCACCGTCCGGTGCGGCAGGATCGGCTCCAGCCGCCGCAGGCCGACCATCGCCACTATGGTCAGGGCGGTGGCGGCAAGTGCGGCCACGTAGAAGCCGATACCGATGGTGACGCCGATGGCGGCGGTGGTCCAGATCGAGGAGGCGGTGGACAATCCTCTGATGGAATGGCTTTCCCGCATGATGACTCCCGCCCCGAGAAAGCCGAGGCCGGTGACGATCCCCTGGATGACGCGGGTCGGGTCCGCGGAACCGCTCCAGCCGGCCGCGGCACCGCCATACCACAGGTGCGGATAGGCGACGATCACGGTCAGAGCCGTAGAGGCCATGCAGACCAGACCGTAGGTCCGCATGCCGGCCGCCCGTCCCTGATAGGATCGCTCGTAGCCAAGCAGCACGCCCGTCAGAAGGGAGCCGAGCAGGTGCAGCAGGATGATGCCGTTGGCCACCAACTCGCCGTGGGACCAATAGGCCTGAAAAATGTCCATGACCATTGCCTGACGTTGATGAGGGATCGGCACCGGCTGGTGCCAGGGCTATGTTCGGGTGCGGCGCCAGCCCGCGCCGGTGTTTCAAAAAGTCCCGCCTGTGCTCACCCTTCGAGCAAAACGGTTTCTTCCCGATGCGACTCTTGGTTGCCCGACTGTGGAGGGAACGTGTCCGGCCGCGGCCGCTCGATCCGGAACCAGGCGACGTACAGCGCCGGCAGGAACACCAGCGTCAGCAGCGTCGCCACCGCCAAGCCGCCGATGATGGCGTAGGCCATCGGCCCCCAGAAGACGGTCGGCGCGATCGGGATCATGCCGAGGATCGCCGCCGCCGCGGTGAGAAGGATCGGACGGAAGCGATGGGTGGCCGCGATGACGACCGCATCCCACGGATGATGCCCGTGCGCCTTCTCGATCTCGATCTGGTCGATCAGGATGACCGAGTTGCGCGCGATCATGCCGATCAGCGCCAGCACGCCGAGGATCGCGACGAAGCCGAGCGGCTTGCCGGAGGCGAGCAGCGCCGCGACCACGCCGATCACCCCCAGCGGTGCGACGCTGAGCACCAGGAACAGCCGGTTGAAGCTCTGGAGCTGGATCATGAGGATCGTCAGCATCAAAAGCAGCATCACCGGCACCACCGCGATCACCGACGCCTGCGACTTGTCGCTCTCCTCCACGGTACCGCCGACATCCACATGGTAGCCGTCGGGCAGGGAGGCGTTCAGCTCCGCGAATTTCGGCGCCAGCGCCTCCACCACCGTGGCGGGCTGGGCCCCCGCAGCGACGTCGGCCTGGACCGTCAGCGTCGGCTTGCGGTCGCGGCGCCAGATGAACGGCAGTTCCTGGCCGTATTCGATGGAGGCGAGCTGGCTCAGCGGCACGGTCTTGCCGTTGGGCAGGGGCACCGGAAGCGACCGGATGGTCGCCAGCGACATGCGCTGCTCGGCCGAAGCCCGCGTCAGCACATCGACGAGATAGATGTCGTCGCGCATCTGGGTGACGGTCACGCCGGTCACCACGGTATTCAGCGTCTGGGCCAGTCCCTGGGAGCTCAGCCCCAGCAGGCGGGCCTGATCCTGGTCGACGCGGATCTGGACGGTACGCGCCGGTTCGAACCAGTTGTAGTTCACCTTCTGGACGGTGCCGTCGGAGGCCATGATCTGGGCGGCCTGCAGCGCGATCCCGCGCACCTTCTCGGGATCCGGACCGCTCACCCGGTATTGAAGCGGCCAGCCCACGGGCGGCCCCAGCTCCAGGGGGTAGATGCGCCCGACGACGCTGGGGAACTCGGCCTCCAGCGCCTGCTCCAGCCGCGCCTTCACGTGGTCGCGCACGTCCGCTCCCTTGGTGACGACCACCGCCTGGGAGAAGAAGTCGTTCGGAAGCTGGACATCGAGCGGCAGGTAGAAGCGGACGGCACCGCGGCCGACATAGCTGCTCCAGCGCTCCACGTCGGGATCCTTGGACAGGATTTTGTCCAGCCGGGCCGACAAATCCCGCGTGGCTTCGATCGAGGCGTTCTGCGGCAGCTTCAGGTCGACGAGCAGTTCGGGCCGGTCCGAGGATGGAAAGAACTGCTGGGGAACGAAGCGCCCGCCATACATGCCCAGCGCGAAGATCGCCAGCGTCAGCGCGATCGTGACCCAACGCGCCCGCATCGCCAGGTCCAGCAGGCGCCGGAAGGCGCGCATGAGCGGACCGCCCGCCTCGTCATGATGCTTCTTCGGCTTCTTCAGGATCCAGACGCCCAGCAGCGGCGAGAAGAGGACGGCGACGAACCAGGAGGAGATCAGGGCTATGGCGACGACGGCGAAGATCGAGAATGTGTACTCGCCCGCCGCACTGCGGGCGAAGCCGATGGGCACGAAGCCGGCCACGGTGACCAGTGTTCCGGTCAGCATCGGAAAGGCGGTCGAGGTGTAGGCGAAGGTGGCGGCCTTCTCCTTGCTGTCGCCCCGCTCCAGCCGGGTGACCATGCTCTCCACGGTGATCATCGCGTCGTCGACCAGCAGGCCGAGGGCGATGATGAGGGCACCCAGCGACACGCGCTGCAGATCGATCCCGAGGATTTCCATCGCCACGAAGACGATGGCCAGCACCAGCGGGATGGAGCATGCCACCACCGCACCCGCCCGCGTGCCGAGACTGACGAAGCTGACCGCCAGGACGATGGCAATCCCTTCCCACAGCGCCTCCATGAACTCGTCGACCGCATGTTCGACGGTGGCGGGCTGTTCGGCGACCAGCGTCGCCTCGATGCCGACCGGCAGCTCCTTCACGATGTCGGCCATCGCATGTTCGATGTTGTGCCCCAGCGCCAGGACATCGCCGCCGTCGCGCATGGCGACGGCAAGGCCGATGGCGTCCTGGCCGTTGACACGGAAAACCGGCTGCGGAGGGTCGGCCGGGCCGCGGGTCACGCGCGAGATGTCGCCGAGCCGGATGATGCGGTTGTTGGCGACGAAGTTGACGGCGAGAACATCCTGTTCGGAGCGGAAGGCACCGGTGACCCGGAGCATGATCTTCTCGTCGCCGGTCTGGATCACGCCGGCGGGGGTGACGGCGTTCTGCGCCTGAAGGGCATCGATGAGCGCCGAACGGTCGATGCCCATTCCGGCAAGCTGCTCGGTCGAGAACTCCACATAGATGCGTTCGTCCTGGGCGCCGAGCACGTCGATCTTGGAGACGTCCGGCACCTGGAGCAGGCGCGAGCGTATGTCGTCGACATAGTCCTTCAGCTCGCGGTGCGAGAAGCCGTTGGCGATGAAGCCGTAGATGATGCCGTAGGTGTCGCCGAACTCGTCATTGAAGCCCGGCCCGACGATGTCCTGGGGCAAGGTGCCGCGGATGTCGCCGATCTTCTTGCGCACCTGGTACCAGATGTCGGGCACCTTGCCGGCGGGCGTCGATCCCTTCAGGTTGACGAAGATCGTCGATTGGCCGGCGGTCGTGTAGCTGCGCAGGTAATCAAGGCTGGGCGTTTCCTGCAGCTTGCGCTCCAGCCGCTCGGTGACCTGCTTCAGCGTGTCGTTGATGGTCGCCCCCTGCCATTGCGCCTGCACGACCATCGTCTTGATGGTAAAGGTGGGGTCCTCGTTGCGGCCGAGCCGGGTGTAGGCGCCGATGCCGGCGACCGTGAGCACCAGCATGAAGAAGGCGATGAGCGACCGGTGCCCGATCGCCCATTCCGACAGGTTCAGGCTTTTCACGACTCACCTCCCAGCAGGCGAACCTTCTGCCCGGGGCGCAGAACCTGCGCACCGGCCGTGACCACCACCTCGCCGGCCGCCAGCCCTTGCGAGATCACCACGCTCGACGGCTCGTGCAGGGAGATCTCGACGCTGCGCAGGGAAACGGTCTGGCTTCTCGGATCGAAGACCCAGACGGCCGGCCGTCCATTCGAAAGGGTGAGCGCGCTGGCTGGAACGTCGACGCCCTCCGGCGGGCTCAGCCGGATGCGGCCGGCCACGGTGGCGCCGAGCCGCATGGCGTCCGGCGGATCGATCAGGCCGACCTTGACCTGGAAGGTCCGGGTGGTGGAATCGGCCTGCGGTGCGACTTCGCGGACTCGGCCCGTCGCCGTCACCGACGGATCCTCGGCCAGCGACACCGCGACGACCGAATCGCGCGGTGCCGTGCGGATGAGCCGGGACGGCACGTCGAACACCGCATCGCGACCGCCCTGGCGGGCGACCTGCACCACCATCTGCCCGGCCCGCACCACCTCGCCGGGTTCGGCACCGGTCGCGGTGACGGTCCCGGCGGTATCCGCCAGCAGGTCGGTGTAGCTCAGCGTCTCCTCGGCACTGCGCAGCTGCGCGCGGGACGAGGTGACCTGGGCCTCGGCGGAGTCGAGCGCCTGCCGGGCCTGATCGAAGCTGGCGTTGGTCGTCCAGCCGTTCTTCAGCAGCTCCTGCTGGCGCCGGAAGGCGTTGCGGGCCTGGGTCAGCTGCGCCTGGGCCGACGACAGCCCGGCCTGCGACTGGCGCAGGGAGTTCTGCTGAATCTGCGGATCGAGCTTGCCGACGACCTGTCCCGGCTGGACGAGATCGCCGACATTGACGCGCCGCTCCAACAGCCGGCCGTCCAGGCGGAAGGACAGGTTGGCCTGATCCTGCGCCCGCACCTGCCCGGTCAGCGTGACCGGGGCGCCCTGCACATTGCGCTCGACCGTGATCGCGCGGACAGGCCGGATGGCGGGTTCGGATGGCGCCTGTTCCTGGCAGCCCGCAAGGGCGACGGCTATGACACTGACCGCTGCGATCCTGGATATATGCATCGTCTTTGCTTCCTGACTTGGAAAATGTCTCAGTCCGCTCGCAATGCGGTCAGCAAGCACCGCAGCGGGGAGCCGAAGTGGGGAGCGCATGTCCGATCGGGATGTCGGGTTTGGAGGAGGTTCCGCGGTCACCGGATCGCAAGCGGCGGCCCGGTGAGCCAAGCTCAGGCGGCACCTTTGCAGAGACCCCGGATGAACAGGGTCACCGCCTTGCGTGTGAACTCATCGCGTTCCGCTTTGGATGGCGGACCGGCAATTCCCAATTCCGGAACGGAGTGGAAACCACCTGAAAGTGCTGCCAGGAACTGTCTGGCGATGAAGGCCGGATCCGCGATGCCGACGCAGCCGCGGCCGGACAGGCGCGCGAACAGGATGGTCAGGGCGGAAACGATCCGCTGCGGTCCGGCCTGGCAATAGAGATGTCCCACCAGCGGTATGCGCGACGCCTCGCTCAGGACCGACTGGCGGATCATGATGGTGTCCGGGGACCACAACAGATCGACGAGACGCCGGCCGACCCGGTAAAGCGCCTCCTCCAGGGGCAGGTCGGCCACATTGTCGGGAGTGATGTCCGCTCCATAGCGCCGGCAAGCAGCCTGGATCGTCGCCACGAACAGCTCCTCTTTCGAGGGAAACCGGGTGTAGAGCGTCGTCTTCGATACGGCCGCACGCTGCGCCACCAGACTCATGGAGGTCGCGGTGTAGCCAAGCTCCAGGAACAGCCGCTCCGATGCGGCCAGGATGCGATCGGTCCTGGGATCGCATCCGGCCGGGAGGGGGGTGGTTTCGATGGTCATCCGGGCCGCTCCCGCCGTCACGCCGCCTTGGCGGGGCCGTTTCGATGGTTGCGGAACAGCAGCTCAAGCCGGGCGAGCCGTTGACGCCTTTCCAGGCTGTCGCATTCGTCGGCATCGACAACCTGCCGCACGGTTTCGAACGCCGCGTTGCAGGTGGCGGGATCGGAGGGCAGCATGGCACCGATCGCATCGACCGCGCGCTCCTCGTCGATCAGCAGCTGGAAGAACTGCTCGCGCAGCATTTCCTTGAAGCTGTCCAGCGTCTGCTTCTCCGGATCCCGGGCGCGCAGGCGCTGGATCATCGCAAAGGTGCGTTCGTCGGCACTTGCGGTCGCCCCCAGGGCATACAGGACCGCGCGTGTCACCGCTTCGCGCAGGCCGCCATCGGCGATCCGCCGGCGCAGGTCGTCGATGCGTTCACGCACGTAGCGTTCATGCGCAGGATCGATGCCTGGGCGGCGCGCTGCGGAATCGGCCGCACCGCGGAGGCCGAGCACGGCCTGCATCGCCTGTGATCCATAGATCGCGAAGAACATCTCCTCCGCGGTCCGGTCGCGCCGGTCACGCCATGTGTTAAGCAGCGTCTCCATGAGGTCGGACAGCCGCTCCTGCGCCACGAGGAAGGGGTTGCCGGACGCGCAGGGCCGGCGATGCTCGCGCACCGTTTCAGCGACACTTGCCAGCATCGCGGCGCCGGGTGTCCGGTCGTTCACCATCTCGTAGGGCAGGCGTGACGGGTGCAGGGCGCGCGATGCAGCCGCCAGAGGCTCCAGCGTCATCAGGCGCACCCATGGCTGCAGGATTGTGCGATACAGGCCGAGGTTGATCTCCGACAGACGTGCCGCCGCGGCGAAGGCGCGGTCGTCCTCGGGACTGTTGCAGCCGAGCGCCCGGATGTCGTCGAGGGTGCGTTCCTCGAAGCTGACGATGTGATCGCCCACCTCCGGACCGGCCCCGTCCGGACGGGGCCGGATCACCGCCTCATAGAGGCCCGGCGGCAGGCAGTCGATGAAGTCGATGTTCTGGACGAACTCCGCATATTCCTTCCGCGCCACCGCGGCGGACACGAAGATGCCGAGGTGCCCGGCATTGGCATGGACGCTGTAGACGATGGTCTGCCCATGGGCACGGATGTCGCGGACGTCGGCATAGAGGTCGAGGATCCAGCCCAACGCCTGCTGCGGCGGGGTGATGTTGTCGCCGTCGGAGCAGAAGCAGACAATCGGCGAGCGGATGTTGCGCAGATCGACCATCTCACCGGAGCCGGTGACGATCCGCGCGGTGGACAGGCGGTTGCCGACGAACAGGTTGTCGACGATCCACTGCATCTCCCCGGCGTTGAGCAGGACATGGCCGCCCCACCAGCGCTCGAATTCCAGATAGCGCGCCTCCTCGCTGTCCACCTTGGCGTAGAGACCATAGGGCTTCGACCACAGGGTGTTCGCCGGGTTCATGTTCTCGAAGTTCTGCACCAGCCATGCCCCGTCGAACACGCCGCCACCGAGATCTCCGGTGAGAGCGGTCAAGGCGCTGCCGCCGAGCAGGCCGCCGGAATAGCGCATCGGATTGCGGCCATGCACCCCGGCCCAATAGGACAGGGGCGATCCCGCCACCAGGATCGGGCCGAACAGCTCCGGACGCAGCGCCGCCAGCATCAGCACCGCCCAGCCGGCCTGACAATTGCCGATGACGAAGGGCTTGCCCTCGGCTTCAGGGTGGCGGTCGATCACCGCCTCCAGGAACACCGCCTCGGCGGCGGCCACATCCCCGATCGTCTGTCCGGGTACCGGGTTGGGCAGGAAGCCGATGAAGTAGCAGGGATGGCCGGCCTTCAGCGCCATGCCGATCTCGCTGTCGGCCTTGAAGCCGGCGATGCCCGGCCCGTGGCCGGCCCGCGGATCGACGACGACGACCGGGCGGGCGCGCCGGTCGGTCGGTGGCGCATCGGCCGGCGGGTCGACGCGCACCAGACCATAATTCACCGGACGTGTCAGCGTCCGGCCGTCGATCAGGACCTCGCCGGCGAAATGCAGCACATGCGGTGCATCCTGGCTTGCGTGCGCCCGGTACTGGTTTCCCCGCCGGCGCATCACGTCCCAGAACAGGACGGATCGTTGCGCCCCGTCCCAGGCATAGTCGACGGCGTCCTGCAACGGACGCAGGGCCACTTGCCAAAGCGATTGCAGTGGACCGGCGGTGAGTGTTTCGGGCTGCGTATGACGTTCCAGCATGATCGTCTCCAATTCCCTGACCGCGCGCAGGCGCTTGGATGTCCGGCATATGCGGACTCCGGGCGCATTGTGTTCCTGCTTGATTTCTCGAAGGAAATGCCGTTCCGGCAGCGTCGCAGCGGGTGCTGTCCAGCGCTTGGCTCGTCATTTACCGTACCGTACGGTATGAGTTTGAGAGGCGGGCGTCAAATGAAATCGTACCGACCGGTCCATTAAAGGTCGTCCGGCCTCATATGGCGGCCGGCAGACCGTGGCCCGCATCGCCTGACGCGATGCACCGCAATGGCGGATGGCACAACGCCGCCATCCACCATTGCGGGCGGGCGTGAGGCTTCGGCGGCGCCACGGCACCGTTCGGCACAACTGGGTGGCGAATCAAATTCCTTTGTCAAACCGTACGGTACGGTCTAATATTTGATGCAATCATGGTCAAGCCCGTGCACCGCATCGCGCCCGACCGGAAAGTCCACAAAAAGGCAACCCCATGCGCAGGAAGACCGAAGCCAAGCGCGACGCCATTCTCGACGCCGCCACGCTGGAATTCACCGAACGCGGATATGAGGGAGCCTCGATCTCGGCCATCGTTGAGCGGCTCGGCGCGTCGAAACAGACGCTCTACCGCTACTTCCCGTCGAAAGACGAGCTGTTCGTCGAGGTGATGGCCCGGATCATCGACCGGCATGTGGCCACCCCGCTGGGGGATTTTGCGGACACGACGGACATCTGCGGAGCGCTGCAACGGCATGGGGAGCGTTACCTGAAGGTCCGCCTCTCGCCGGACATGGTGAGCCTGACACGCATGGTGTTCGCCGAAGCCGGACGTTCCGAGGTCAGCCGGCTCCTTCATCCCCGCGGAAAGATGAGGGCGGCGGAGGACATCGGCCGCTTCCTGACGGCCGTCATGGAGACGGGAGGCCTGCGTGTCGCCGATCCCACCGTTGCGGCACTTCATTTTCTGGCGCTGCTCGACGCCGAATTGTTCGAACCGGTGGTGTTGCGCGTCCGGGAGCCGGCAGCGGAGGACGAGATCATCGCAGCTGTCGGCCGGGCTGTCGGCGCCTTTCTCGCCGGCTACGGCCGCGACGGAAAGCATCCGTCATGACCGCGGGAGCCGAAGCATCGCCGCCGGCTTCCGCAGGGCCTGCCGATGACCGGCTGGTCGCCTGTCCGGAATGCGACCGCCTGCATGTCCGCGTGCCGCTGCGGGCCGGGGAGAAGGCACGCTGCGTCCGCTGCGGCACCGTCCTGCAAAGCGCGCCGTACTGGCGGCCGGACCAGATGCTGGCGCTGGTGATGGCGGCGCTGATCGCCTTCCTGCTGGCCAATGCCTGTCCCATTCTGGAGCTGCGCGTACAGGGCAGCATCAGCAGTGCCACGCTGCTGGATGCCGTCCTCACCCTCTGGAGGGAGGATCGCCAGTTGGTGGCGGTGCTGGTGTTCGCCACCGGTCTGCTCGCCCCCCTGGCCGACCTGCTGGCCATGACGGCTCTGCTGGCGGCGGTGCTGGCCGGTCGGCGGCCGGCCTATTTCGCGCCGCTGCTGCGGCTGATCCAGCAGATCCGTCCCTGGGGCATGATCGAGGTGCTGATGCTGGGGGTGCTCGTTTCCCTCATCAAGCTGTCGCATCTGGCTCAGGTGGTGCCGGGGGTGGCTCTGTGGGCCTTCATCGCCTTGACGGTGCTGCTGGCGGTGGTGCTGTCCTATGATCCACGCTGCCTGTGGGAACTGCCCGCCGGACGGAAGGGCGCGGCATGACCACCGCCCTGTCCCATGGCCTGTGGGCCTGCCCATGCTGCCGGCGGCTTTGCCGGCCCAGCGCCGGGAACCGCGGTGGTGCCGGACGCTGCCCGCGCTGTGGAGCCACCGCCCACCCGCGCAAGCCCGACAGCCTGTCCCGCACCTGGGCCTTCCTGATCGCCGCCGCGACCCTCTATGTCCCCGCCAACCTGCTGCCGGTGATGCAGACCTCCAGCCTGCTGGGCTCGTCGCGCGACACGATCATCAGCGGCGTGGTCTATTTCTGGACGTCCGGATCGCCGGGGCTCGCCCTGCTGATCTTCAGCGTCAGCATCCTCGTGCCGCTGATCAAGCTCGGCGCACTGGCTTATCTGGCCTTCAGCGTCCGCCGTCCCGGCGCCACCGGCCCGCATCGGCTGGGACGGCTGTACCGGGCCGTGGAGCTGGCCGGACGCTGGTCGATGCTGGACGTCTTCGTCATCGCCCTGATGGTCGGCATGGTGCGCTTCCGCACCCTCGCCACCATCGAAGCCGGGCCCGGCGCCGCAGCCTTCGGCGCCGTGGTCGTCCTCAGCATGCTGGCCGCCGCCAGCTTCGATCCCCGTCTCCTGTGGGATGCAAGCGGACCATCGAGCCATGAACACTGATACGCAATCGGCCGCGGCCGATCCCTCCATCGTGCAACCGGAGATCGCCCGGCCGTTGGTGTGGGACCGTCGCCGCGGCAGGGTTTCCCTGGTCTGGATCATTCCGATCGTCGCGGCGCTGATCGGACTGTCGCTGGTGGCGCAGGCCCTGTGGCAGCGCGGCCCGACCATCACCGTGACCTTCGCCACGGCCGAGGGCATCGAGCCCGGCAAGACGAAGGTGAAGTACAAGAACGTCGACATCGGCGACGTGACGGGACTGGCGCTCAGCGCCGACCACGCGCGGGTGGTGGCGACCATCGACCTCGCCAAGGATGCCGCTCCGTTCGCGGTCACCGGCAGCCGCTTCTGGGTGGTACGCCCGCGCCTGGCCGGATCGGGCATCTCCGGCCTGGGCACCCTGCTGTCGGGAGCCTACATCGGCGTCGATGCCGGTCAGAGCCATGAGGCCCGCAACGCCTTCGTCGGCGAGGAGGAGCCCCCCGTGGTGCCGTCCGACATGCCGGGCCGCCGCTTCATTCTGCATGCCGATGACGTCGGTTCGCTCGACATCGGGTCTCCGGTGTTCTTCCGGCGGGTCCAGGTCGGCCATGTGGAGAGCTTCGCCCTCGATCCGGACGGCCGCCGCACCACGATGGGCATCTTCGTCAAGGCACCCTACGAGCGCTTCGTCACCACCAGCAGCCGCTTCTGGCACGCCAGCGGCGTCGACCTTCGCATGGACGCGTCGGGACTGAAGCTGGAAACCCAGTCCCTGGCCACCATCCTGCTGGGCGGCATCGCCTTCGAGAGCCTGGAGCCCAGCGGATCGGGCCAGACGGCGGCTCAGACCGCCGAAGAGGGCGCGCATTTCAATCTGGCCGCCGACCGGGTCGAAGCCCTGAAATCTCCCGACGGCGCACCGGAATCCCTCGTCCTGCATTTCCAGCAGAGCATCCGTGGCCTGAGCGCCGGCGCACCCGTCGATTTCCGCGGCGTCGAGATCGGACAGGTGCGATCGGTCAGCGTCGAATATGACCCCGCCGGCACCGATTTCGTCTCGTCGGCGCGGATCGACGTTTATCCTCAGCGGCTGGGAAGGGTCAGCGATGTGTTTCCCGAGACTATGCCGCAGGATCGGCGTCGGGCTTTGCTGGCCGATCTCGTGCAGCGCGGGATGCGGGCACAGTTGAGATCGGGCAACCTGCTGACCGGTCAGCTGTACGTCGCCGTCGATTTCTTTCCCCAAGCGTCCCCGGCACGCTTCGATCCGCGGCTCGATCCGCTGGAGCTGCCGACCGTACCGGGCGACCTGCAGGAAATGCAGCAGCAGGTGCAGAATATCCTGCGCAAGCTCGACACGCTTCCCTTCGACACGCTCGGCCAGGACGCCCATCGCCTGATGGTGGCAACCGAAACCACCGTGACGCAGCTTGGCGGCCTCGCCCGGCATGCCGACCGCGAAACCATGCCGGAGGTCCGTCTGGCGATCCGCGACCTGCGGCAGACTCTCGCCACCGTCCAGGGAAGCATCGCCGGCGATTCGCCGCTGCTGCAGGACATCCGTCAGACATTGCGCGGTGTGACCGATGCGACCCGCTCCGTCAAGGCGCTGACCGATGGTCTCGACCGCAGCCCGGAATCCCTGCTGCGGGGCAAGAAGGAAACCACCCGATGACACGCATCTCCTCCCGCCACCTTCTCCTGGCCCTCTGCCTCGCCCTGCCGGCCGGCTGCGGCACGTCGCCACCGCCCCGTTACCATGCCCTCTCCCGCCCGGACGACGCCCTTCCCGCCTCGGGACAGGCGCGGATGCTGGTGGAAATCCTGCCCGTCGCCGTTCCCGAGGCCCTGACGCGAAGCAATCTGGTGCTCACCGACGAAACGGGACAGGTGACGGTGATGGAAGCCGAACGCTGGCTGTCCCCGATCGGGGACGAGTTGCGGCAGATCCTGGCCGACGGCCTGTGGAGGACCGCAAGAGCGTCCGATACCTATCAGGCGCCGGTGTCCGGTTCGGCGGTCACGCTGCCGCTCTTCCGGCTGGCCGTCCGGCTCGACCGTTTCGAAGCGGTGCCGGGCCGGGCCGCGATGATCGACGCTTCCTGGACCCTGCGGCGTCTGCCCGATGGCCCGGTGCAAGGCTGCAGATGGGCCGGCCGTCAGCCGGTGGATGGCCGTGATGCCGCCGCCGCCGCCGCGGCGCTGTCTGCCGTCAGCCGCCGTCTGGCCGACCGGATCGGCGACAGCCTGCGCCATGTCGCGGCGGGGCAAGGGCTGCCCTGTCCGGACGAGAGCCGGTGACGGGTGGAAGCCCGGGGCAGGGGACCGGGCTTCGCCATTCCTTCGTTGACAGCACACGGCGGCAGGTCTAACTTATTTAAATAACGCGTTCATTGAACGCGTTCTAAGGGAGCCGGAGCGGCAACGTCTGACCAAATCCGTCTTACATGACAGGCCGGACGTCGTCACTGCCCACTGCCACCCGGTTCCTCTTGCGAGCGCCCTCGCCATCCGCCCGGTGGCTGACTGCCGCTCGCCCTCCCCTGCCATCGGGTGAATGCCATGACGTCCCTTCGTCTTCTTGCCGAATTCGTGGCCTCGTTCCTCATCATTGCCGTTCATCTCGCGCTGCTTTTCGCGATGTGACCCGCTCGTCCCACTCTCAATGGTCTGTATGGAGCAGCCTGATGAAACATGCCCTTTTCATCGCGCTTGGAGCGTTCGCCATGACCGCCCCCGCCGCAATCGCGCAGGTTCCACCCCTGCCGCCCCTCACCTTCCCCACGAATGGGCCGCCGCCATCCCTGGAACAGCAATGGCAGGCGCTTCAGCAACAGCGGCCGGCACAGGCACGTCCACCGGACCAGCGCCCGCCGGAAAGCCAGCCGCAAGAGCGGCACACCCTGTCGGATGCCGTCGCGAAAAAGGTCGCGGAACATGTCCAATCCCTGTCGTGCGACCAGTTGGCGACGATGAAATCGGAACCGAAATCGGAAATGACGCAAGAACTTGCGAAGATGTTGCGCAGCGACCCGCAGGTTCGCGCCGAATTCATCGGCAAAGTGGCGACACCAGTGGCGTACAAGCTGTTCGAATGCGGAATGATCCCGTGATTACGCCGAAAGGAGGGCGGGGACAGCGGCTTTGTCGGCATCGTCCCTATCCGCACCCCGGATCAGGGTCGGCCACCTCCCGGTTGCCCGTAGGCGGCCATGAAGACGCCCAGCGCCCGGTCGACCACCGCCGCAATCTCCTCGTCGGTGGCCGGTTCCCGGACCCGCAGAACAACGGGCTCGAGCAGTTCCGCATCGAGCAGCGCCATGTAATGCAGCGCCGCGACGTCTGGATCGGCGCTGCGCAGTTGCCCGTCCTTCATGGCGGTCGCCAAAAACTGCCCGACGTCGTTGGTCACCTTCATCTTGCCGCGCAGATGGAGCAGGCGACTGACGTCCGAGCGCCCGGATTCCCCGAACACCAACCGCGTCAGGCTGACCATTTCGGGTGAAAGGCGACCCTTCAGGTAGCGTTCGCCATACCGCCGCAGCGACCGCTCGATATCTGTCCTGTCCATCATGTCAGCCTGCAAGGAGGCCGCATGCTGGGTGATGGTCCGCACCATCACCTCGACGAACAGGTCATCCTTCGATGGAAAATAGCTGTAGAGCGTCTGCTTCGATCCGC
Organism: Azospirillum lipoferum; assembly: GCF_024170005.1. Lineage (GTDB taxonomy): Bacteria > Pseudomonadota > Alphaproteobacteria > Azospirillales > Azospirillaceae > Azospirillum > Azospirillum lipoferum. Next base: position 55,295 of record NZ_JALJXJ010000015.1, on the reverse strand, counting down.
CGAGGCGAGCCACGATGGCGGACATCGACGCTCCCTCATATCCGCGTTCGGTGAATTCCAGCGTCGCGGCATCGAGGATGGCCTCGCGCTTGGCTTCCGTCTTCTTACGCATTGAAGAAATTACCCCTTTGCCTTGGGCAGACCTCCCAAGGCCACTGCAATCAGATATTTAACTGTACGGTACAGTATCATATAAAGTCAAAGTTTCCGATCCGATCCCATCCAGACGTGCCATTCGGGAGGCACACCAAGCCTCTTCACCCTTCGGACGATGTCCCGGTATGCCGCGAGTGACCGTCGGGTGTCGGGCCGTGGACTTTTCTGACGACCGCCTTTACCCGAACGGCTTTTCCCCCTGCCCTCTCATCGATCGAGGTTGTATTCAGGCCAGCCAGGATCGCTTCCATCACGGTGTCGATCAGGAGCGTGGACGGCAGAAATGGAAAGCTGGCCGAGGAGCTGGTGAGGGTCAGCACGCCATGGATGCCTGCCCACAGTGTCTGGGCGGCGAGATCGGGATCGCCGGGCCGCAACCGCCCACGCTCGATCGCCTCGGCGACACGCTGGCGGAAAAGCTCATAGGCGGCTGCGCGGACACCCGAGCTCTTCAGTTCTTCCGCCAACTCGCCCTGGTCGATGATGAACAGCACATTGAAGCGAACCGGGTTTTCCGCCGCGAACTCCGCATAGGCACGCCCGATGGCGCGGATTGCCGCGACGGGATCGGGTTCGCTGTCCGAGATGTTCTGCATGCGGAGATGCAGTTCGCTGACCGCATCCCACCACAAGGCACGCAGCAGATCACGCTTGGTCGGAAAATAGGCGTACAACGCCGAAGCCGACAGCCCCACCCGCGCCCCGAGCGCACGCATCGACACGGCTTCAATTCCAGCAGCGTCGAACAGATCCTGGGCGGCACTCAGGATGCGGCGCTGGACACTGTCGCGCTGTTCCTCGCTCTGGGGCTGTCTGGGCATGATGATGATTCCACACTTGCTTTGAAACGCGCTGCCTTCAGGCGCGCAGCTGGCGCGGTCCCCGCTCACCGCCGGTCAAATCGCGCAGAGCCGGCCCATAGCCATCGGACACGCCATATCCGCCGCCGCAGGCCTGATAACCGACCCTGGTGCGGCGAGCAAGCGTCGTAGAACCGCGACGCGATGCTTCAAGACGGCAGTCACCGGCAGCCTCGCCGCTCCACCCAGCCTCATAGGCGGTGAAGAATGCTGCCAGCAGAGCTTTTCCGGCTATCCCCGCCCACAGAGTTTGGGCGGCGAGATCAGCATTACCGGTGTCCAGCCGTCCGAGGTCGAACGCCTCGACGACGCGCTGACGGAAAATTCTGTAGGCGGCAGCGCGCATGCCTGAGCTTTTCAACTCCTCCGCCGCTTCCTTCTTATCGACGATGAAAAGCATTTTGAAACGAGCCGGGTTTTCCGCGGCGAATTCAACATAGGCGTGGGCCAGTTCCCGAATGGCCGCGACGGGATCGGGTTCGCTGATCGAGATGCCCTCCATGCGGTGATGCAGTTCATCGAACGCGTCCCGCCACATGACGCGCAGCAGATCGCGCATGGTCGGGAAATAGGTGGATAGCGCCAAGGCGGACAGCCCTGTCCGCGCCCCGAGCGCACGCATCGACACGGCTTCAATCCCGGCAGCGTCGAACACATCCCAGGCGGCATTCAGAATACGGGTTCGGATGTCGTTACGCTGTCCATTGCACCAGAGCAGCTTGGACATGGTCATGGCTTCCTCATTTAAAACGCGTTTACTGAACGCGTTTGTATAATGACGATATGCGTGGACCAGCTTCCTGTCAATGGACCGAGCGGCGCAGGGGACCATAAAATCCGGACGTGTTGCTTGTTCGGTCTCATACCGATCAACTGAAACGCTGCCTCACGGAAAATGATTCCCAAGGCTGTAAATCAGCACGAGGTTTCGACGCCGATCAGCACAATAACCTGTCGAAAAACGTGATCCATTGGAAGGCAGTGGTTTTCCCCTGAGAAATCTCACTGAAGATATTCAGTGTCAAAATCTCTTGATCGCAAGATCCAATCCGTTGGGATTTCTGCCGATTCCACTGGGCTCAGCGGGCCAGCATCCAGGAAGACTTGAATCACAAATCTGGTCGGTGCCACAGGCTCTTCAACCCCGCCTGCAGAATTCAGCCGACCGCTATTGACGCTTGCCCTTTCCCCGCCGAACCCGGGCCATCACGCCGCGCATCGCCCTCAGGTGCTCGTTGTAGCGCGCCGGCATCACCGGCGAGGACCAGCGCCCCGCCTGCATCAGCCCGGGCAGATCAACGCCGGCGGCCAGCAGGTCCTGGGCGGCACCGACATGCAAGGAATGGCCGCTGAAACCGACGGCCAGCGGGTTTGCCTCTCCGGTGCACCGTTCCACCACGCGGCGCACCGCCGCCGGGCTCATCCGTTCGCCGGCGCCACTGCGCGACAGATGGCAGAACAGGAAAGTCCCGTCGCGGCTGTGGGACCCCTTCGTGTCCGTGTCGGCCGGCCACCGCGGCTGTCAACGCCAGCTGAAAACTGGTTATTCGAAGTTTCGTTCTGCGTTTTTCCACAAAACTGCGGCTTCAGCCTCCAAAATCGCCGGCTTCTCATCGGGCAAACCCCGTTCCGTGGTCTTAACCAGCCAGAAAGGCCGGTTTATCGAGGTGTTCGGTTGCGAATATGCGTTGCGCTGCCATTCTCAATACCGTTCAGCGATATCGTAGCGGCGAGATCCTCCTCGGCCGGCTTGATCAACGCACGCGACCGACGAGGCTGCTGGCAGCGTGAGGATTAGGCCAGGAAAGGGCGGACGGTGGATTTCAGGACGGGGAACATCCGCATCTTCACACCTCCATAAACTCGGCCAACCGGTTGAGCCAGCCGGCGGCATTGAGTGCCTGATCATCGGTGCGGCCACGCTTCCGCGCGTCGCTTGAGATCAGGTCGCCGTAGAAGCACATCCGGGCCACGAAGACCGAGCGCCACAGCCCGGCCGCGTCGGCGCCGTTCACCGCGGCGAGCGTCTTCGGCCCGACGGCGCCGTCGACCTTCAGGAGCGGCCGGCCGGCAAGGTCATTCACCGCGTCCTGTAGCCATTTCCCGGCGCGGGTGGTTCCGTGGTTGACGCCGCTGTCGATCACCAGGGCGCGCAGGGCGGCGTCGGCGATGCCGACGAAGCCCGGTTCCTCGATGTACCGGGCGCGGTAGATCGCCCGCACCTCGGCCTCGTCCAGCGCGGCGACATCGGTTGCGGTGACCGGGCGCTTCCGCCATCTCGTCAGCGTTGCCAGCGTGATGCCGCCCTTCGTCGGCCCGCCGCGGTCGCTGGACCGGTCCGTGTAGCGCGGCCAGCCCTCCCGGCGGAGGATGGCGTCGATGACGGCTTCGGTGGGGTCGTGCGGGATCGCCGTGTCGGTGGACATGGTGGTCATGGGAATCTCCCGAGTGGGAATTATGCGTTACAGGGCGCCTATAACGCTTCTATCGCCGGTCGGCAGGTGGCAGGCGGCAGCAGGAGGGCGGCGTCCTTATAGCCACCGCAGGCATCCAGCGCCTGCTGCACCTCCTGCTCTGGGTGAAGGGACATCGGGCATGGGCACGCTCCGGGTATGAAAAAAGCCGCTCACAGGCGGCCGGGGATGGGCAAGGGTGGGAGTGTTTGGCGCGGTCGATCAGGCCGGCGGTACCGGAGCAACCAGCCCTTCGCTGTCGGAGCAATGAGTGGCGGTCGCGTCTCCGGTCAGCTCATACACCTGCCCGGTCAGCAGCTCCGCCAGAGCCTTGGCGCTGCCCAATGTCTTCTGATGGCAGCCAAACCACGCCAGCGCCTCAATCACCACGTCCCGATGTTCCAGCGTGTCGACGTCGATCTGGTAAAGCGCCCGGCCGTCCTTCGTCTCGTCCCAGACGATGATGTCATACCGTAGCGGCATGCCGGTGAAACTCCGCTCCAGCAGATGGCGGGGCATCAACCAAAAGCCACGCTCGGTCGGCATGTAAATCGGCCGGCACGTCACATAGAAGCGGATCATCAGGCTGCCTCCTTCTTGTCTTCCAAGGCCAGCATCTCAGCGGCCGGCCCCACCAGATGGACGTCGCCCTCCTTGGCCACCAGCACGTCATGAACGCCGATCTGATGCAGCGCCTCGATCGTACCGACCTCGATCCGGCCACCCGATTTGATCTGCATGACCGCGTTGCCGACCAGCCGGTCGATCCAGTAGCGGTGCTCCTCTTCCTCGAACTGTTGGCGGCTCTCGACCGGGGGCAGCGACTTCCATTCCTGATACATCACCTCGATCTCTGCGATGGCGTCGCGCAGCAGCTTGGCGGCGCGGGCGACACCAAGCGCTGCGCGCTCCTTCTTCAGCAGCAGCCGGCGGCGTTCGAAGGAATCGAGATCGGGATCGGTCAGCTTGTGATCGGCCTCGTCGAGATCGATCTGGTGCTCCTGCTGGAAGAAATGGTTCTCGCGCAGCGCCTGGATTTTGCTGTCGATGTTGAGCAGCAGGGCACGCACACGCCGCGCCGTGCTGCGCCCGCTTTCGTCACCGCCGGTAAAGTGGGTGGTTTGGAAAGCGGAGTTTCCGAAGGGGACATGCTCGGCCGCTTCTAGGATCTCGCGTTCCAGGGCTTCGATGTTGATGCTGGGCATCAGAGATAGCCTCCCGATTGAGTGCTGGCGCGACCGTAATAATCGCCGATGGTCTGGCCGGAAATCGCTGTGCCGGCAGCCGATGCCTCGGTCGCAAAGGTGAAGATTTGGACGTTGTTCTGGTAAGTGCTGCCGTCGTAGCCGCCGACCAGGAAAGCTTTGGTCGCATTGTTGAAAGCGCCGGGTTCCCTGCGGGCAGCGGTCATGATGTTGCCGAGGGTGGCGAAAGTCTCGCTGGCGTACGTCAGCGCTCCGGCGCGGGTCGAGAGAGAGCCGGCCCAATGGCCGGACAGCACATAGCCGCGCGTCGAGCTGGTGACGCCTGCAGCGCTGGACATGCCGGTGTCCATGCTACCCCAGCCGTTCGTGCTGGTCTCGTTGCTGGCGATCAGCTTGTTGATCGTCGCCGTCGTCTGCTCGTCGCCATAGGTGTAGCAGATCGTGCCGGAGCTGGTGACCGGTGCGACGCGCTGTTCGTTGGGGGCAGAAGCTGTGCTGACATTGCCGGCCGTCTCGGTCGACCAAGTGAAGCGCGAGACGGTGCCCCAACTTTGGTTCATATCGCCCGCCCACGGCCGCCAGCGATAGCTCTTGCCGATCGTGGCATTGAAGTCCATGCCGGCACCGACGTTGTAGCTGTCGGGCGTGGTGTTGGCGATCGTCGTCATCACCTCGGTGCCAAAGGCCATCCGATCGATCGCGTTGCTGCCGCTTGGGCTGGACGGAACGGGCGAGCCGCCGAGCGTCCAGGCGTAGGTGGAATTGTGCAGAGCGCAGACGTTGGTGCGCGACGTGCTCATGCCGGTGCCGACAAAGCGACCCGTCCCGGATCCCATGCTGTAGGACCAGACGCTCTTGAGGGCCTGGATCGGCGTCGTGCTGGCCCAATAGCTCGAGGATAGGATGTAGCCTGCGTCGCCGGAGGCTTGCGGGCTTCCTTGGCTGTCGACCACCGTGAACGCGGTGTTTGCCACCGTGCAGATCAGCTCAATGCAATCGCGGTAATCGGTCGACTGGATACCGTCGCCAATGCCGGTCGCCGTCGTCTTGCCGTTGAAATTGATATACTGGTTGGCGTTCTGTGCGATCTTCCAGCCGCCCGTGCCGGCACCGACCACCTCGAAACGGTCACCAACGGCAGCAGGCGTGGGTAGGGTAAAGGTCAAGGTAGACGCGCTGTTGGCGATGAAGCTCTGATTTCTGACCAGAGTCGCATTTCCGGTTTGCGTCACCGCGGTCAGGCCGCCAGCAATTGGATTGCCATTGACGGTAGGTGCGATTTTGTAATCGATACTCGTAACTACACCGCCAGTGCGAGTGATGGTGCGCCATGCCGTTCTAACGGTATCTGCGTCGTTGGCGGTGTAATCAGTCATTACTCCGTTGTTGATGTTCTTGTTCCAGATCTTCGAATCGGCGGTGCCGTCCGTCTCAGTCATCACGGCGCTGACGTTGGTCCCGCTCAATGACGAGTAGGCCCCCAGCAGGCCGTAAGCGATCACATCGCCGCTGCTGTTGCGTTGCACGATGCTGTTCGCTGTGGGGTTCACGTCGCCGGTAGGCGTAACGCCGGCATCGCCGGCCCGGCTGAAACCCACCCCCACTACATCACCGCTGGCAAAGCCGCCCGGCCCCGTGCCACCGGAAACCGGGATCTTGCGATACCCACCGCCATTGATCACGGCGCCCGTGACCTGGAACTCCACCCATTTCGTCAGGTCGGTCCGGTGGGCAATCCGCAGAGTGCCCTTGACGGCATTGGTGCTGGCGCCCCAGCGATCGACCACTGCGGTAACACTGGTTCCGACGACGTCGACATTGTCGATGTAGACGACGGTTGCGGCGGTCAGCGTCGCATTGTTGGCCCAGACCTTGCCGTTCCCGGCGTCCGCGTCGGCAATTGTGGTCAACCAACTACCGCGGACCGCCGCCACTGTTCCGCCGACAGCCGAAGCCAGCTGATCGGCCCATGTGGCGCTGCTGGCGGCGGCAGATGCACTGCCCGCGGCCGCACCGGCGCTGCCAGCGGCAGCGGTTGCGCTGCCGGCCGCCGATGTCGCACTTCCGGCGGCAGCGGATGCACTGCCCGCGGCGGCCACTTCGGAGGTATGGGCCGCCGTTGCGCTGTTGCCTGCTGCGATGGCAGAACCAGCGGCGGAGGTCTGGCTGGCGGTAGCCGCATCAGCCAAGGACGCCACCCCTTCGCCGACGGTGGCGACATCCTTGCTGTGGCGGGACCAATTCGCCGCCATGCCGCCGACACCGGACAGCCCGAAGAGGTTGGAGGCCGCGTTGTAGATGCCGAGATTGTACTGCCTCAGGCGATCAATCGCCTCGGTGAAGAGACTCATTCCTTGAACTCCTCCAGTTCGATACTGGTCGAGGTGTAGCGGGAGCTGACGTAGCTCTGGCTGTGGTCGGAGGATCGCCGGTAGAGGCCGCCATAGAGGAAGTTCGCGGCCGGGTCGGCGGTACGGGACGGGTTGGACGAGTCACCGATGCTGGGCAGGTAGAGCAGTGGCCGACGCTTGCCGGAGCGCAGGGCCATCTTGAACAGCTCGTCCCGCAGTTTCCGGTCGGTCACCTCGCGGCCGATGGTCACCGTCCGCTTGGCGATGCCTTCTTCCACCCATGCCGAACCGCCGGAACCGGTAATCACCTCGTCGTTGTCCTTGACCCCTTCACCGGACTTCCCGACATGCCGGGAGAAGATCAGGCCGTCGCCAGCCCAGGCGAGGCCGATCCGATAGCCGGTGTCCTCGCTGCTGTCCGGCCGGAAGGCACCTCCCCACAGGGTCCAACGGATCGCCACCACCGGAACCTGCGGCACCACGCAGTGGATGTTCGTGGGCAACAGGGCGAAGTCCCGTGGATCGAGATCACCGCGCATCTGGTTGGGCGCGCCGGCCGGCATGGTCTCCGGATCGGTCAGCGGTGGAACCACGTTGGCGTCCACCCCGTCGACCACGGACGTCGCCACCAGCTCCGTCATCCCGGCATCGCCGAACGCCTCCATCCGATAGAAGGCGTTCTGGCGGAGGTTGGTGTCGAGCAGCGACGCCACCGACAGGAAGATCGGGAACTGCCAGGTCAGGGTGACGACCACCGGATTGATCGGCGCCCCGGTGGCATAGTCCACGTCGCCCTTGGTCAGGCAAACCGCCCGGTCAGAAACCGGCGTGGTCAGCATGGAGGTCAGCGGGGCGGTGAGTGCCCAAGCGGCAGAGCTGGCGATGGTGGCCGGGTTATCGAGCGGACCGTTCTGCACCTCGTTGCGGTCGGCGAGATAGGCGTAGGTCGACCCGGGCATGATCAGCGCTCCCCATAGAGGGTGGCGCCGCCGCCCTTGTCGCGGTTGGTCCGGCCGGTGATGACCAGCGGACCGCCGGTCTCGAAGCCGGCGATGTCGTCCACCACGGTGACGGCGCCGCCGATCCAGAGCCCCGGTGCCCCGTCACGCACCTTCAGGCTGTAGGGCTGCGGCGGCCAAGCCTTCTCGGCCAGCCACAGCGGCGCCTCTGCGTCGGCGTCCGCCTTCAAGGTCAGCGCCGTCTCGATGCGATCGGTCTTCGCGCTGACCCCATAGGCGGCTTGAATTACCGGATCGGTCGCACTGTCCGACTCGCGCCATTGCTGGGTCCACAGCGCAGTGTCTGCCGGCGTGGCGTCCACAGCCGCAGCGGTCGGGCTCGGGTTTTCTGCATAAAGGACGGTGACCTTCTTCGTCGGCGTCACGCTGCCGCCAGCGGTGGGCTTCAGGCCGTCGGTCGCGCCGCTGACCTTGCTGTATGAGCGGGTCGGCGTGGCCGCCATGGCCCGCGGCAGCCGGGTCACCACCAGCCGATCCTGCAGATCGACGAACCAGCGGCCGCGCGGAACGCTGCCGACCAGCTTCCCATAGGCATCCCGGTGGGTGCGCCCGTCGCCAGCCGGCAGGTACAACCCGACGGTGCGCGGGGTCGCATCCATGCCGCCGACATCGGCCGCGCTGACGATCCCGCCATGCGTGGTGGCGAGAAACGCGATCACTTCGCCGATATAGCGCCTCCAGACCCCGCCGCTCTTGTCGCCCTTCACCTCCACCCGGAAGTCCTCGTAGTGGACCGCCGTGTGGATCCTGCCGGTCGCGACATCGACCCGGAACTGGTTGGAACCTGGGATGCCGGCCGTCTTGCTGACGGCGACCCCGCCTGACCAGCCCCGCGGCACGTCGGCGATGGGCAGGCCGCCATTCACCGACCAGACATGCAGCAGCCCGCCGGCCCCGCTCCCGAAGTCGACGATGCCGAGATAGGTCGGCTGCACCATGGGGCAGTGGCCGAAGCACCGCTCCTTCAGCGCGTTCTTCAGCGTCTCCGGACCCTCATAGCCGCCGGTCCCGGCATATTTCGCGTCCTCCTTCTGGATCGGCGTGTCGAAATCCAGCTGGCGGTCATAGACCGGCAGCCTAAGCTCGGTCACATCCGGCGAAATCATGCCGGCCTTGGCCTGCCAGACCGTCACCGCGGTGTCGAGCGGTGCCCCGGCCGCCGCCACCCGCTCCGTCACCGCCTGGACGATGTAATCGGTCAGCAGCAGGTTCAGCGGCCGGGTGCCGAGCGGCACGCGCAGCCAGACCCCCGCCGTCATGTCGTAGACGGAGGCATGGCGCGGCAGGTCGTCGGTCTGCCGGACATTGATCAGCCGCAGGTCGTCGATCTGCGCCCTGGCGCCATCGGCCGCCGCCGTGACCGCCACCGATGGCCATTGCCCGACCAGCGGCAGCCAAGTCACCGATGGCGGATTGTCGCCGCTGCGGGACTGGTAGGCGACTGATCCGGCGCAGAGCGGCCAGCGGTGCAGGTGCCCCGAGGCCTTGTGATAGGCCACGAGGTCGTAGAGGTGGATGTCCATGGAACCCTCCGTTACGCGGCGCGCTTGACCTGCTGCTCCCGCAGCTCGTCCAACTGCTGGCGCATCAGCGTGATTTCGTCCTGGGCGATGCGGCTGCGCTGGGTCTGCGCCTCGCCCTCGGCTTCGTGGATGCTCGTCTCCAGCCGCTCGATGCGGCGGGCGATGTCGCGCAGCACCGCCAGGATTTCCCGGTTGTCGGACGCCAGCGGCCCGGCCGGCGGCCGGATCGGAGCGACGGGCGGCGGGGAGCTGTCGTTCGCCGCCGTCTGGTGCATGCCGACGATCCGGAGCGAGTCCGCCGACGAGGCCACCGCCGCCCCGCCGCCCTGCCACAGCAGTTCGGGTCCGGTCTCGCCGACCCACATCGCGCCCGGCGGCGTGGACAGGGTACCGGTCCAGAATCTGGGGATGCCGGCGGCCTTTGCCCGCGCCCGGACCGCCGACTCGAAATCGGCCTGATGACCGAGCCGGACCCAGGCGTTGAGGCCGGCGTCCACGCCGCCGGGGTATCCGGCCATCCGGACGGCCAGGGCCTGCTGGTCGGCCGACAGCGCCTCCCAGGCCCGCATGATGTCGGCAGATGCCGAATAGACCGCCCCGCCGGCTATGGTCCTGACGTGGCTCTCGAAGGTGGCGGCACGGCTGCCATCGGTCGCCAGCCAGGCGTTGAAGGCCTGATCGATGGATCCGGTCCAGCCCATCGCCCGGACGATCCCGACCTGCTGGGCACCGGACAGCCCGTCCCATCCCGACTGCACGTCGGCAGGCGCGCCGTACCGCGGCGTGGATGCCCCGCCACCGGCCGCCAGGACACGCGACTCGAAATCGGATCGGCGGCTGGCCGACGAGCCGAGCCAGAAGTTGAAGGCCTCGTCCACCTGCCCGCCCCAGCCCATGGCCTGGGCAATGCCGCCCTGCTGGGCCACGGACAGGGTGTCCCACGCCGTCTGGACCGATGCCGGAGCGCTGTAGCGCGGCGTGGTGGAGGTGGTGCCGGTGAGCTGCTGGAGCGGGGACAGCGCCGCCTGCCAGACGGCGAGGCTCTGACCCATGGTGTCCTTCAGCCCGTCGAGGCTGCCCAACTGCCGCTGCCCCATCGACGCCGCGTCCGCCCGCGCCTTCTGCAGTTCCTTCAGGCTGTCCTGCGCGACCTTGATCTGGGCGTCGGCCGTCGCCGCGGCGCTGTCCGGCGCGAGGGTTCCAAGCTCCTTTTCGACCCCCAGCACCATGTCGTAGAGAGTGCGGGCGGTGCCGGCGCTGTTCTCCTTCTCGATCGACACCAGGGTCTGGCCGAGGTTGATCAGGTTCGACCGGGCGGTGTCCTTGTCCTCGTCGCTGGCGGTGGCCGACCGGACAGTCCCCAGGGCCGCGTCCCATTGCCGCTTGACCTCGGTCAGGCGCTCCTGCGGGCTGATCGGGGCATCGCTGGAGATGGCGAGGGCATCGCGGGCGGCGGCGAATTGCTTGGCCGCCTGCGCCACCTTCAACGCGCCGTCCTGCAACTCGCCGATGAAGGTCTGCCGGGCGCCGATCTCCTGATCGTACCAAGCCAGAACATCCGCCTGCGCCAGTTCGAAAGCCTTCTGGCCGCGCTCCGCCCCCTGCACCAGAGCCAGCACGGAGGTGTCGTAGCCATCGGCCTTGGCCTTGGCCATCTCCACCGACTGCTGCTGGTCCAGCGTCAGCAAGCCCGAGCCGCGGACATTCCCGACGGCCGCATGCATCCGGCTCTGGAGATCGGCGTTGTAGGCGCGAAGATTGGCCGCCGCTTCGACCGCGGCTTTGCCTGTGGTCTTCAGGGTCTGGGCGAGCGCTCCGATGTCGCCGCCGAAGCTCCTGGTGACGAGATCCAGTTCCGACGGGTTCAGGTCCGTCAGAAGGCTGGTCAGGGCGGCGTTGAAGATGTCGCCGGCAACCGAAATGTCGGCACCGGCAGCGGCCAGATTGCGCGCGCTCTTGTCGCGGGTGTCTCCCAGGTCGGTGATCTGGTTCAGGAACTCGTGGCCGGACGCGCTGTTCAAGAGCCGCTTGGCATCGGTCTCGGCCCGCTGTTTGGTGCGAGCCCGCGTCTCCGCCTCGATCTGGTCGACCGTGGTGGCGAGCGCCGGGTCCAGCTGCACCGCGGCGTCGCGGAGCGCCTGGAACTGGCCGGTCAGGGTGGCCATGTCCTGCTCGCCCTGCGTCCAGTCCACCGGGTTCTTCAACTGCTCCAGGTAGCCCTTCAACTGGGCGGTGGCGAGGCCGACATAGCTGTCGCCGATCCCGAGCTTCTTGGCCCGGTCCAGCTCCTCCAGCATCGGTTTCAGCGACTCGGTGGTCGCGTTCTTGGCCGACCGGGTGACCCCGGCCAGGGACTTGTCCAGTTCGGACAGGGCCGTGATGCCGGCGTCGATGGTGGCGCCCAGGCCGATATCCTTGGCGGCATCTTCGTACGAGGAGGCTTTCGTGTTCTGGATGGCCTTGGTGACGTTCGGCCCGGCATTCGTCAGGCCGCCCTGCTCCAGCAGCGTGTAGCGCAGCAGGTTGCCCAGCGCATCGTCGCCCTTGCCGAACTCCTTGTAGGGAACGCTGCCTGCGACGTATAGACCCTTGGTTGCGGTCTGCCCGATGCCGAAATCCTTCGCCAGCACACCGCCGCCCGAGGCGGCAGCGGTGAAGATGGCGGAGAAGGCCGAGCCGAGTTGCTGGGCGGCTTTGGGGTCACCGTCGTTATCCGTCAGGTAGTTGCCCGATGTTGCTGATTTGCCGCCGGTGTTGATCGTGATGTCGGCCGAGGCGGTCGGTCCGACGGTGGGCTTCTGAGTGCCCAGCAGGCCGCCAAGTCCACCGCTGGCACCGCCGATGAGCGCGCCGACCAAGGTGCCGATGCCTGGGATCACCGAACCGATCAGCGCACCCACCGCCGCACCGGACGCGGCACCAGCCAGACCACCCACCGCCTTGTTGCCGTTGGCGACCATCGGCCCGATCAGGCTACCGGCTGCAAAGCCGCCACCGATGGGACCGAGGTAGGATGTCAGGCCGCCGGTGACGGCGCCGTTCGCGACCGCCGCGTTTGTGATGCCACCAGGAACAGCGGCAACGCCAGCAGCTTGAGCCGCCCCACCAGCCGCCGCGGTCATCCCCGGCGCCGCCGCCGTGCCGATGCCGAGCGCCGAGGCACCCCAACTGTCGATGCTCGACGTGATCGAGGACGTCCACGACGACGGCATGAATTTGCTGCCCAGCGATAGCAAGTTGCCCACGCCGCCGGACGATCCGGAGGCCGCGCCGGCCTGCCCGCTAGTGGTCGAGGTCGCCGCGCCGCCGCCCGACACGCCGCTGAACAGTCCAGCGACCCAATTCCAGATCCCGGAGACCGCGTCAGAAAAGCCGTTGTAGACGGACTGTGCCCCGGCCAGCAGCGTGTCGCCGGCCGAGTCCGAGGCCTTCGCCAGGGCCTTGGCGCCATCCGCCGCATCGTCCAGATGACCGGCCGCGCTGATGGCGTTTTCACCGATGTGGCTGACGGCGCGGGACTGCACCTCGATGACCGACGCCGCGTTGTCGTTTGCCGCGGTGGTGCCGAGTACCGATGCCACCAGGGCCGACTGCGAGGCGTTGAGGTCTTGTGCGCTTCCAGTAGCCACCTTCGCCGTATTGGCCGCGTCGAGCTGGGCCTGCAGCGCGTCCTCCTGCGCCTTGGTGACGCCCCCCACCCGGGTGCCGAGGACCGACACGTCGGTTCCCACCGTCTTCACCGTGGCGCCGAAGCGCTCGATGTAGGTGACCGTCTCCGCCGGCAGGGCGCGGCCCTGGGTCAGGTACTGCTGCACCCGAGTCGGTCCGGCATTGTAGGCCGCCGCAGCCGTGGTCCAGTCGCCGCCGAACTGCCGACCCAACATCGCCAGATACTTGATGCCGCCCCGGACATTTTCCTGGGTATCGGTCGCATCGACGCCCAGCCACTTCGCGGTGCCGGGCATCAGCTGCATGACGCCCATGGCCCCGGCGGAACTGGTCAGCAGCCGGCCGTCGGCGTGGTACTGGCGGAAGCCGGACTCCATCTTGGCGATGGCGAGCCCCACCTCCTCCGGCACCCCTTGCGCCCGCGACTCCGACCGGATCAGGTCGGCAACCTGCCCGCCGTCCTTGATCGCCACCGGCAAAGGCGCAGCGTCGGTCACGGGCAGACCGGCGATGCCGGCGCCCTTGTCATCCTTGACCGCAACGGGCATGGGCCTGCCGGTCAGCGCCTGCGGATCGAGCGCCACCGCGGAGGCCGAACCAGCCATCCGCACCCACATGGCATTGTCCGACGACGAACCGAGGCCGCCTTTGACGGAGCCGACGATGCGGTCCAGCGTGCCGGGGTCGTTGGCCGGCTTCGGCGTATTGTCGTTCACCGGATCGATCGGCCCGGACATCAGCTTGGTCAGCGTTCCGGTCAGCCAAGTCTCGGCCGGCTTGGTGATGACCGTATGGACGAAGACCCGCCTCAGCTCCTCGGCGAGGGCCTTGCCGGCATCGCCCGCCTTCTTCGCGCCGAGGATCACATCCTCGAATGCCGTGGCGATCGGCTGCGCCACACTGGCGGCGTTCTGCGCGGCGTCCTGCATCTGGCTTTTGAAACGCGCCAGTTCGCCCGCCTGCCGGATATAGGCCTGGGTGCCGGCGTCGGTCAGGTCAACGCCCTTGTCGCGCAGCTCGTTGGTGGTCTGGAGCACGGCCAGGGTCTTGGCGCGCTCGGCATTGGACTGGCCGAGCGTGTCGTATTCGGCGTTGGCGAGATCGACCGCCCGGCGTTGCTCTGCAGCCATCTGCGCGAACTGCTGGGAACGCTGCGCGGCGTCGCGGGCCAGAATGCCGGCGCCGATGTCCCGGATCTGCCCGGCATCGCGGGAGGGGTCCAGACCGCGCTTGCGGGCCTCGGCCAGCGCTTCGTTGGCGAGACCAGCCTCGCGTGCCGCGTCGGCGCCGTTGCCCCAGGCAGCGGCCAGCCGATTGGCATCCTCGACCTGCTGGCGCAACGTGGCGTCGAAGGAGGCGGCCTGCACCTTACGCTGGGCGTCGTCCAGCAACCGCAGCCGCTTCACGATGGCGTCGTACGGCTCGATGGTGCCACGCGCCACCTCGGTCAGGGCCTTGCTCTGGATCTCGGCCTCGCGCACCGCCGCCGTGGACTGGCCGTAAGCGCGGGCGACCAGATCGGCGCCGGCCACCTCCGCGGCAGCGGCGCGGTTGTTGTCGTTGACCGCCACCGTCAACTGAAGGAGAGCCTCTTTCTGCCGGATGATGCGGATCTCGTCGGCAGCAGTGCCACGCAGCCGGCGGTTACTGATATCCTCCTCCGCTTGCATTTCGGCTTGAGCAAGGGTCCGCTGAGCGGCATTCCCCTGCATCGCCTCCGATAGACGCTCGAATGCGGTGGCCTGCTCGCTCACATACTTGGCGGCGGCAGGATCGGGCATCCCGCTCCGCGCATTGGACGTACCGGCGGTGCGCGGCGCCCCCGTGCTGATTTGCGACGGCTGGCCGGCCGAGTTCTCCTTTTCCAGTTTCGTGAGCTGCTGCATCAGGTCGATGCGACGCAGGATAATCGCCTCGTGGGTGGCCTGAATGCCGGACGTCGCCTCAGGTAGGCGGCTATACTGCGCATCCAGATCCGACAGCTCCCGGCGGATGCTGGCGACCCGCTCCGCCTTGGTCGGCTCTCCGATGCTGCCGGCCGTTCTGTCCAACAGCAGGGCCAGCGCCTCCAGTCCCTTGATGACGATGGGCCGGCTGGCGATGGAGTCCAGCAAGCGGTTGTAGCCAGCAGACAAGCGCTCCATAGCGGCGCCAGCTGGGCTGAGCGCCTTCTCGTGCAGGCCGTCGAACTGCCGATGGAGCGCATCGACCGAGGTCTTGAGCACGCCGGCCTGATCGCCATGCCGCGCCATCGCCTCGATCTGCCGGCGTTCGTCCACCGTCAGGAAATTGAACTGGTCATCCAGCTTGCGAATGCCGGTATACCCTTCTGTCAGGGTGTCTGTCAGCCCCTTGACCGATTCGGCCACGTCGTCGGTTCCGGCCGCCATGTTCCGGCCGATACTGGCGACATCGCCCAGTATGGACGATGGCAGCCCACGCGCCCCGGCGAGAGTGCGGACGGAGGCGAAGGCCGCATCACTGCTGACACCCTGCTGTCGGAGCTGCGTCTCGATGGCGCGCAGTTGCCCCGCCGATACTCCCGAGGCGTTGCCCATGGCTTGGATGTCCACCGAAAGGCGGCGGGTGTGGGCGCTGACCTCGACCGCCCGCTCGATGACAACCGCCATCGCACCGCCGAGCGCCAGCGCGCCCATGGTCGCCAGCCCTGCCGGCGACGCCAGCAGCGCCATGGCGCGCGATACGCCGCCGACGGCTTCGACGGCCTGCAGCCCCTGCTGCATCAGGATCAGGAACGGGCCCTGCCCGCCGCCGAGCTGCGACGCCGTATCCAGGATCACGGAGGCGAGGTTGCCCATCTCATTCGCCGTCAGCCGGGCGGTGCCGGCACTCTCGCGATGGATCTTGTTCAGCGTGGCCTCCTGCTGGATCAGCCTGGTGGCCGCGTCGTAATTCCTGTCCAGCGCACCCGTCCTGTCGCCGGCAGCCGCGGTGGAGGCCGCCATGCCGGCCGTCTGTGCGCCGGCTGCGGCCTCCATCGCCCGCATGCCGGCCAGATACCGTTCCTGTTGAGCGGTGACCCGCTGCACCGCCTGCTCCTGCTGCTGCAGGATGCTCGTGCGCAGCTTCTCCTTCTCGACGAGGTTCAGTTCGGAGCGGTCCAGCTCATCGAGTGCTTGGCGGAACTGCTTCGTCGCCGCGGTGACCTTCGCCGCCAGCCGTTCGGTGTCGCTGAAGGACTTGGCCAGCTGTTCGCTGCCCTTGCCGAGGCGCGCAACACGGCTCTCGGCGGTCTGGGCTTCTTCACCCAGATGCCGGATCGCGTCGGCAACCGCATTGGCGGCGGCGGAGGCACGATCCTCGTAGCCGACGCTGAGGCTTTCAACCTGTGTCGTCATGGCGGCCTCACTGGCGCGGTGTGATGATCGGGGCGGAAGCTTCCACCGACTTGCCGGCGCCACCGCGCCAGCAGCCGATGTGAGGACCGGAACGGCGATGCCGCTCCGGCCCCTGGACGAGTTGACCGCGAAAACGCGTGCTGCAGACGCGCCTGCCGCTCTTCGCTGCCGGCAACGGGATGCGGTCGATGAACAGCCTGGGCTGGCGGGCGAAGACGGCGGCTTTGGCCATGGTCAGTCCTCGGTGTCCGTCTTGGCCTGTTCGGCCTTCACCTTGTCCGTCCACCACTCGGCATGGACGGCGTCCATGGCACGCAGGAGGCGGAACAGGGTGGGGAGGTGGAGCCCGTGGTCGGCGGCGTAGGCGCGCATGACCGTCCACGGGATGTTGCAGGGCATGGCCGGCCCCATGCCGCCGGCCCGCCACTGGCGGTCGTCGGCAAGGGCGTGCCAGGCCCGCCAGGCCCATCTGGTCCAGGGCAGGGGCTGGACCGCTTCGCCGTCCTCCTCCAGAAGGTCGGCGACCATGCCCGCCGCGTCGGGTTCCTCCTCCGCAAGGTCGGCCAACAAACCGTTGTTGGCCGCCTTGGCATGGAGGTGATCGCGCAGCGCGGCGGTCAGTTTCCCTCCGCTTCCTTCAGCTCGTCGGCATCGGCATCGGTCGCCATGTTGGCGGCGATGAAGGCGAGGCCGAGCAGCTTCTGGCCCCTCGGCTCCTGGATCAGCGCGCAGAAGGCGTCGAAATCCAGCTCCTGGCCGCCGATGACGCAGTTCTCGACATTCACCAGGGCATGCTTGATCAGGCACTTGGCGTTGATCTGGCGCTTCTGCGCCGCCGGCAGGCGCGAGGTGTCGCCGCCGAAGCCCTGGGCCGCCTTGCGCTGCAGGCGGGCCTGCATGTCGGTGTAGTCGTCGCCCAGCGGCTTGGTCAGGATGCGCAGGTCACGGTCGGGATCGGGGCGGATCCAGCGGCCGTTGGTCAGCACATCCTCGTCCATCAGCAGATCGTCGAGAGCGGCGGAGGTGTTCAGCAGATCCTTCATGGCGAAAATCCTGTCGGTCGATTGGTCGGAAATGCGCGATGGATGGGCGGGCGCCGACCAAACGCCCGCCCGCGGCCCACGCGTGCCGTCCTGCCGCCCCCGGTCGGGGGCAGCCTCTTTCCCGTTGGTCGCGGGGTCTCGGATCAGCGGAAGAATTCGAGCCGGTTCACGATCAGCTGCGCGTTGGTCAGGCTGTCCGCCGACGCGGTCAGCTTCACCGGCAGCATCACGTCCTGGTTCTTGCCGCTGACGTTGGGGTCGCCTTCCTTCGGGGTCAGGCGGGGCGCTTCCCAGACCATCGCCTGGACACCCTTCTGCAGCCGCGTGTTGAGGCTGGTGGGCGTGCCGGCCATCACCTTGGCCAGCAGATCCGCATTGCCGAAGTAGGTGTCCAGCTCGACGGACACGTCGAAGGAACCGTCGGCGACATCGACGGCGGCCGGCGCGGCGTCGTCGCCGTCGGCGGCGGCGTCGATGGCGCGCAGGTTGTTGTTGATGGTGAACTTGACGCTCTTCGACCAGTTGGGCTTCTTGAGCGCCGAACCGCCCTCGCCGATCCGGCCGCAATTGACGCTGAACGCCATCACCGGGAAGAGCGCGCCGTCCGGCGCCGGATCGGGCGTGTCGTCCAGGGACACCAGCGCGGTGGTGCCCTTCAGGCCCATGAACGCGATCGAGCCGGTGGCCTTCTGCTTGGCCTGGCCGCCGAACTCCAGCGTGTTCACCCGCATGCCGGTCTGGGCGATGTAGGTGGGCGTCGCCTGCCCCATGAAGCCCCGCTCCAGGGAGAGGCCGAGCTTCTGCACGCCGTTCTTCAGCACATCGCCGAAGAAGATCCGGATCGTCTTGCCGGTGCCGGTGTCGGCGCTCCAGCCGGACGGCAGGTTGTCCAGCGTCAGCTTGCGGGCGGAGATCGCGACGATGCGGCCCCAGCCGTTGACGCCCTCGGTCGCGAAGCGGTAGGCCGCCCCGGTGTCGCCGACCTTGACCCACTGGCCGACCATCAGCCCCAGCGTGGAGAAGTCGAGCCCGCCCGCCTGGGTGGTCAGCCCGTCGGCGACCGCCTGGATATCACCGGCGGCACCCTCGCACCCGACCACCTTCATCCGAGCGGTGGCGGGCGGGGAGGCCTCGTCCACCAGGCCGCCGCCGACGAAGGCCGGGGCGGTCGCGCTGCCGGCGGTGACCTTGGCCAGCTTGCCCTTGTTGGCCGTGGCGAAGCCGCTGAAACAGACCAGATGCCCGGCGACGAAGGCGGCACCGGTGGCGACCGCGACCACCTGGGTGGAGGCCGTCACGGACTGGATCACGCTGCCGGCGGCGCCATCATTGTCTCGGCTCGGCGTATTGATCCAGACATTGCCGAAGGCCGATTCCATTTCCCGCGACAGCAGGCAGTTGTCGGCCGGATAGTGCCATTCGATACCGATCTGGCCGCCGTTGCTCTGGCCCACCATGATCGGGTCGGAGGACATGCGGTCGTCGCGGATGTCGTCGCTGTCGACATAGTCGGCCTTGTTGGTCAGGCCGATCGAGGTGACGCGCTGCTTCTGCATGCGCGGGTTGGTCGGGGTGACGCCGTAGGTGGACTCGGCGACACCCGTCAGGCGGACACGATTGGAACTGGTCATTGAGGCTTCCTTCCGGCCAAAAGAAAAGCCGCCTCGAAGGGCGGCCATGGATCACAGGATTGGGGGATCGCAGGAACGGGGGGATCGCAGGAACGGGGAGAGGGGTCAGCCAGCCGCGACGGTCCCGGCAGCGTCTTCGGCGGCCTCCTCGACGGCCTCCTCGACGAGGGCGACATGGCCGAGACGCACCCAGTCGGCGAGCGTCAGCGCGCCATCGATGTCGCGCTCGGTGACGTCCCGGCCGACCGGGAAGCGGCGGGTGGCGGTGGCGAAGGACTTGGTGACGATGTGCTTGCCCATGGGGCTAGGCTCCTCTTTTCCAGTCGATGATGATGGTCATGCCCCACCAGGCGCCGGACTCGTCCTTGGCGCGGGCGGGGTCGAAACGGCAGCCACGGAACTCCAGGCCGCCCAGACGCTGTCCGCGAACCATGCCGGCAAACGCGGTCAGCAGGTCCCGGTTCGGCCGGGAGCCAGCACCGGCAGGACTGAAAACGGTCAGCGCCAGGGTGCCCACCTCCTCCCACAGCTCCTCCGCCGGATCGCCGGCACCGATCGAGTCCTGGTCCCACAGGCTGGCGTCCACCAGCACCCGGCCCCAGCACTGCGGACGATCCTGGGCGTCGAATGGCGCCGGCGGCGTGAAGGCCTCGTTGTCCCACGCCAGCGGGCAGGACATCGGGGCCGCATCCGGCCATGCCGTACCGATGAAACTGTGAAGCGTGTCGAAGGCGTCGATACTGGCCATGCTCATCCTCCTGCATGAAGCCGCGATCCGATGCCGGCCCACAGCCCCGCTTTCCGGATGATCGGGAACCGCCCGGCACCGGGTGCAACGAGTCCTGCCGCCCGCAATGCGGCCGTGATGTCGCAGAGCCTGCGCATCACCCGCCCACCGCGACCGGCAGGCGGGCTATGATGGTCGCGTTCTGCTCGACGACCTTCTCGACC
This sequence comes from Azospirillum lipoferum, assembly GCF_024170005.1. GTDB lineage: Bacteria > Pseudomonadota > Alphaproteobacteria > Azospirillales > Azospirillaceae > Azospirillum > Azospirillum lipoferum. Next base: position 35,075 of record NZ_JALJXJ010000015.1, on the reverse strand, counting down.
TGCTCGGCCAAGGCGTTCGTGGCCTTCGCCTGCTCGGTCATCGAGGTGATGATGAGCTGGAACGTCTCGTTGCCGGGACCGGGCTGCGGTCGGCGCGTCCAGATCCAGACGACTGCGATGCAGCCCAGCGTGATGACGGCTGCGACCTGCGCGACCGGGGACAGGATGGAGATGCGGGTGAGCGTTTCCCCGACATCGGGGATCGGCAGGGGCAGATGATCCATAAGGGTGATCCCCGAAACGACAAAACCCGCCACGGTGGATACCGGGCGGGCAGCTTGTGTCTGATTTCCTATTACAATACGGTGAAGACGTAGATTGGGCGTTGATAGGAATATATGTACACTCGCCGATCACCCACGTCAAGGCTTATCCTGAAATCACCCCGCGAGCGGCCCCCCTGTGCCGCCGTCTCAAGGTCGAGCCTTCGGCAGCAGGCACCGCGCTCCCTCCCCGGCATCGTTGGCCTCGAACAGCCTCGCCATACTGCCGAAAGCGCCGTCCGTGATGCTCCCCTTGAATTCTCTCCGTCCCCTCAACCGGCGCCGGATTCCGGCCATCCTATTCTGCCGATCCCCGGCAGTTTCACCGCAAGGCCCAGCGGGTCGATGCCCACCGTCAGCCCCAGCAGATTGACCTCCAGCCCCTCCTCCAGTGCCAGCAGCAGGCCGGCGACGCCGAACAGGCTGATCTGCCAGCCGGTGCCGCTTGGCGCCCGCGCGAACAGGCCGCGGCCCAGGTAATCCTTGCCCAGCGCCGTCGAGGGCAGGTCCAGCCGCAGCTCCGGCGCGGCGCGGGCGACCCAGGCGGCGAAGGTGTTGCTGTTGGGGCCGGGCCAGACGCGGTACTCACCGGCATAGGGATAGCTGCCGGCGGCCTTGGCGATCTTGGGGATTGCGGTTTCGGCGGCGGGGCCGCGCAGATCCGCCAGCAGGGTTGGCTGGGCGCCGAACCAGCGCCCGTCGGGGTCGCGGTTGCTGACGGAGACCACCGACAGGCCGCGATAGGCGCGCCAGCCGATCACCTCATAGACCGTATAGTTGCGGGCGCCGACCGGCTTCACGGCGAACCAGGGATGCACGCCGAAGGCACCGCGCCAGGACAGCACGCGGGCGGCATAGACCTGGACCACCGCCTCCGGCGTCGTTGCCGCATCGGGGGCGAGGCCCACCGGGCTGCGATCGATGCGGCTCCAGTCGACCGCCGTCGGCACCGCGCCGGAGGCGAGCAGGAACACCGGCCCGGCCAGCAGCAGGACCAGCGTCAACAGAAATGCCAGCAACACCCTCACGGCCCTCACGCCCCGATCTCGTCCATCTTCCATGTAGTCATTGCGCAGACGGATTTCCGGTGACAGCGGAGGGACAGGGCGCAGAAGAGACCTCTCAGATGCTGTAGTCACCCTGTTGCAGGCTCTGGTCCATGGTCAGGGCCGGCGCCGGCTCGTCGCGGCACCAGCCGACGACCTTGGCCGGCACGCCGGCCACGGTGGCGCAGCCGGGGACATCCTTCAGGACGACGCTGCCGGCGCCGACCTTGGCGTGGGCGCCGATGGTGATGTTGCCCAGCACCTTGGCGCCGGCCGACAGCAGGACGCCGTCGCGCACCTTGGGGTGACGGTCGCCATGCTCCTTGCCGGTGCCGCCCAGCGTAACGTTCTGCAGGATCGACACGTCGTTGCCGATCACCGCCGTCTCGCCGATCACCACGCCGGTGCCATGGTCGATGAACACGCCGCGCCCGACCGGCACCGCCGGGTGGATGTCGACGGCGAAGGCCTCCGACACCCGGCTTTGCAGGAAATGGGCGAGATCGTGACGACCGCCGCGCCACAGCCAATGGGCGACCCGGTGCCATTGCAGGGCGTGATAGCCCTTGAAATAGAGGAAAGGCGTCAGGCAGCCGTCGGCCGCCGGGTCGCGGGCCAGGATGGCGGCAAGGTCGGCGGCGGCGGCATCGACGATCGCCGGGTCGGCCTCCATGGCGTCGCGCACCACGGCGGCCAGCCGGTCCTCCGGCATCGCACGGTCGGCCAGCTTGCGCACGAGCAAGGCCGCCAGCGCCGGGCCGAAGCCGTCGCGCGCCAGCACCGCGTCATAGAGGAAGGGGGCGAGGCCGCTTTCCTCCTCCGCCACCCGGACGGCATCGGCGCGCAGGCGGCGCCACAGCGACTGTTCGACCGTTTCGGCCGGCTCGCGCATCGTGACGTCCAGGCTGTCCATTGCCACCACCCTTTCCCGCACACCGAACCGCTCCGCATTCCCAATTGCGGGATGCAAGGCCGTTACTGTGGTGAGACGCCCCCGGTCCGGTCAAGACCGTTCCCGTCAAGGCTGCCTCCCGTTAGGCCATCACCCTCCACGCCCCCGGCATGCGCCCGGCGGAAGGCCTGCGGCGACCGCCCCTCGCGCTTGGTGAAGAAGCGGGAGAAATAGGCCGGATCCTCGAAGCCCAGGGCATAGCCGATCTCCGCCATGCCGTGGCTGGTGTAGATCAGCGAGCGCCGGGCCTCCAGCATCAGCCGGGCATGGACCAGTTGCAGCGTCGACAGGCCGGTGACCCGGCGGCAGGCGGCGTTCAGCCGGTTGGGCGTGACGCCCAGCGCCGCGGCATAGCGCTCCACCGGCCAATGATGGCTGAAGCGCTCGTCGATCATCGGCCGCAGCCGGGCGAGCAGCCGGACGTCGGGCGACACCCCCTGCCCGTCCCGCGCCGCGCCGTCCCGCCGCCGGTCGGCCGCCAGCCGCAGCGCCGCGACCAGCAGCAGCATCACCTGGGCCGATATCGCGCTGGCCCGGCCGGCATGGTGGGCGCGGAATTCCCGCCTGATCTCGGCGAAACAGCGGTCCAGCATCGCCGCCTCGTCCGATCCCGCCTCCAGGTCCCAGGCCATCGGCAGGGCCGGCGCCTCGCGCAGCTCCGCGTCCGGCGCGGCGGCCTGCACGCCGGCCAGGAAGCCCTCCGACACGGTCAGCACATGCCCGTCGGTGCCGGGATCGAATCGGAAGCCATGCACCACCTGCGCCGGCACGGTGATCAGCGCCGGGGCGCGGAACGTCACCTCCCCTCCGTCGGCGGTCAGCCGCCCGCCGCCCTCCGTGACCAGCAACGCATGGCTCAGCCCGTCGTGGCGGTGGGGGCGGACCTCCCAATTGTACAAGCGCATCCGTTCCGGGATCGTCTCGATATGGACGAAGCGCAGTTCCGGCACCGCCGGCGGTTCGCCATACAGCCAATAGCGGGGAATGGGTTCGGTACTGTGGGCGAGATGGGCGGACATCGCACGGACTCCGGCTGACTTGCGTTGAAAAGTACAAGCCTTTTTCCGGTTCGTCTATGTCCGGCCCTCCGCCCGATGAATTAGCATGTCCAATAACATTTGGCGCACAAAGCAATCCGTCGGGAGCGGCGCCACAGCTTTGCCGAAAGGGCGAGAGACATGCACCCCACCAAGTCGACCCGTACCCAGGTCGCGATCATCGGCGCCGGCCCGGCCGGCCTGTTCCTGTCCCATCTGCTGCACCGCCAGGGCATCGAGTCGGTCATTCTCGAAAGCCGCAGCCGCGAGGAGATCGAAGGCACCATCCGCGCCGGCGTGCTGGAGCAGTGGGTGGTCGACCTGATGAACGGGATGGGCCTCGGCGACCGCATGATGCGCGAGGGCCATTTCCATTCCGGCATCACCCTGCGCTTCGACCGCCAAAGCCACCACATCGACATGGCGGAGCTGACCGGCGGCAAGCGCGTCACCGTCTATGCCCAGCACGAGGTGATCCGCGACCTCGTCTCCGCCCGGCTGGAGGATGGCGGGACCATCCTGTTCGGCGTGTCCGACGTGCAGTTCGCCGACCTCGACGGCAAGGCGCCGCGCGTGCAGTTCCGCCGCGGTCCGGACGGACCGGTGGATGAGCTGCGCTGCGACTTCATCGCCGGCTGCGACGGTTTCCACGGGCCGAGCCGGCAGGCGATCCCCGCCGCCGCGCGCACCGAATACCAGATCGTCTATCCCTTCGGCTGGCTCGGCATCCTGACCGAGGCGCCGCCGTCGCACCCCGAACTGATCTACGCCAACCACGAACGCGGTTTCGCCCTGCTCAGCACCCGCTCGCCGGAGGTGCAGCGGCTCTACATCCAGGTCGATCCCAAGGACGACATCGCCAACTGGTCCGACGACCGCATCTGGTCCGAACTGCACCGCCGGCTGGAGGACGAAAGCGGCTGGACCCTGAAGGAAGGGCCGATCTTCCAGAAGGGCATCATCGCCATGCGCAGCTTCGTCTGCGATCCGATGCAGCATGGCCGCCTGTTCATCGCCGGCGACGCCGCCCACATCGTGCCGCCCACCGGCGCCAAGGGCCTGAACCTTGCGGTCGCCGACGTGCTGGTGCTGTCGCGCGCCATGGCCGCCTACTACAAATCCGGCACGACCGAGGGGCTGGAGGGTTACAGCGCCACCTGCCTGCGCCGCATCTGGAAGGCGGAGCGCTTCTCCTGGTACATGACCACCATGCTGCACCGGAACGAGAAGGAATCGCCCTTCGAGCAGCGGGTGCATCTGGCCGAGCTGGACTATCTGGTCCACTCCCGCGCCGCCATGACGGCGCTGGCGGAGAATTACGTCGGCTTGCCAATGGAGTGAGGAGAAGGGGGGGCCTTCCGCCCCCCGGAATTCCCCATACCACCCCCTGGCCGTCTCCACCCCGCCGCGCCATCATCCCGTCGACCGACACCCAAAGGGAAAGCCCGACGCGATGAAGCAGGTGATGTTCGTGGAACTCGGCATGGGGGTGGATCTGCATGGCCAGGACGTGACCAAGGCCGCCGTCCGCGCCGTGCGCAACGCCATAGAGCGCAACTCCATGCCCGGCATGCGCGCCCTGGTGGACGGCGACACCAGCAGGATGCAGGTGCGCGTCCACCTCGCCGTGCCGGCCGATGCCGACCGGCTGGACCAGGAGGCGGTGAAGGCCGTCTTCCCCTATGGCGCAGTCAGCATCCACGTCACCGGCGGCGGCATGCTGGCGCCGAGCGGCATCTTCCTGGCCGACAAGAACGACCGCAACGAGCAGATCTACGTCGTCAACGCCGCGGTCGAGGTCGGCATCTGAGCGACGGCGACACTGCCGGGCGGTGGGTGATTTCCTTCAATACCGGCCCCCGCCCGATCCACGACAGTCCCCCGGCCTGACCTTCGTCCAACAAAGGGAATGCCGGACGTGACACGCTGTGCCTTCATCATCGACCGCGCCCTGCCACCGGGGCTGATCGCCAACACCGCCGCCGCCCTGTCGATGACGCTGGGGAAACTGCGGCCCGATCTGGTGGGCTGCGACCTGGAGGATGCCGACGGCGTCGGCCATTCCGGCATCACCACCATCGTGATGCCAATCCTGGTGTCGGACGCCGAGGCCTTGCGCACCCTGCGCCGGAACGCGGCGGAGCGCGAGGCCGAGGGACTGGGCGTAATCGGCATGACCGACGTCGCCCAGCGCGCCAAGAGCTATGACGATTATCGCCGTCGCCTCGCCGCCACCCGGCAGGAGGAGCTGCGTTATCTCGGCCTCTGCCTCCACGGCCCGGCGGCGCTGGTGCGCTCGCTGACCGGCTCGCTGCCGCTGCTGAAATAGGGCGGCAACGATGACGATGCTTTACCTGTCGATGGCCGGCTTCGCGCTGGCCGCGTCGATCTCCCCCGGCCCGGTCAATGTGGTGGCGCTATCCAGCGGGGTGGCGCACGGCCTGCGCGCCACCTTGCGCCATGTCGCTGGCGCCACCTTGGGCTTCGTCCTGCTGCTGGTTCTGGCCGGGCTGGGGCTGGCGGAGCTGCTGCACGGCTGGCCCGCCGCCGCCGCGCTCACCCGCTGGGCGGGCATGGCCTTCCTGCTGTGGATGGGCTGGAAACTATGGAGAAGCGACGGAGAGGTCACGGCCGGCGAGCCGCCCCCGGCGCCGTCCGTCCTGCAAGGGGCCGCCATGCAGTGGCTGAACCCCAAGGCCTGGGTCGCGGCGCTGGCCGGCGTCGGTGCCTATGCCGGGGACGATCCGGCCCGGCTCTGGATCTTCGCCGGGCTGTATTTCGTCATCTGTTATCTGTCCATCGGCTGCTGGGCCTATGCCGGAGCCCGGCTGCGCCATTTGCTGGCGGATGGACGGCGGATGCGCCTGTTCAACCGAGCCATGGCCTCCCTGCTCGCGGCGAGCGCCGTCCATATCGGCCTTGCCGCCTGATCGCCGCCCCCGCTTTCATGACCGCCGTCATTCCCGGCGCATGTACTGGCCGGGAGTGGCGGCGACATGCCGTTTGAAGGCGCGTTGGAAATGGGCCTGATCGGCAAAGCCCGCATCCAGCGCGACCTCCACGATCGGCCGGCCGCGTTGCAGCTCCCGCCGGCCGAACTGAATACGGCGGTTGATCTGGTAGGCGTGCGGCGTCAGCCCATAGCGCGCCTTGAAGGACCGCACCAGATAGGACGGCGACAGCCCCGACACCGCGGCGATCTCGGCCAGCCGCAGCGGCTGCGTGCAGTGGGCGGAGATGTAGTGGGCGGCCCGGTCCAACGCCACATGCTCGCCGCCTTCCCCCACGGCGGACGGCCTCCCGCCCAGCGCCTGCCGCAACCCGGTGAAGAAGGACCGGACCGCCTCCTGCTTCACGGCACTGTCGGGGACCGAATCGAACAGCAGCCCGAACAGCCGGCCCAAGCGGCCGACCAGATCCGGATCGCGGCTCAGATGCGGAGCGAAGGGCCGGAACGCCGCCTCTCCCTCCAGCGCCGCCAGCCAACCGGCATCGGCATACAGCATGCGGTAGGACCAGGGCCGGCCTTCCAGCGGGTTGCAGACATGCGCCTCGTACGGGTTCATCAGCACGATGGTGCCGGCGGTGATCCGGTGACGGTCGGCGCCGATGCGGAAATCGCTGACGCCGCCGGTGACCAGCCCGATGGAGAAGGTCGGGTGGCTGTGCCAGCCATAGCGGACCTCCTGCCCATCCTCGATGCTCCGCGCCTCCAGATGCGGAAGTGCTGGGTCCCGCCAGAAACGGTGAAGATTCCTTGATGCGCGCGCCATGCCCGCCCTGCCCCGGAAATGTCCCGGCAGCGATCTTATGACGGGAGCGCCGAAGTTTCAGCCCTTCCCGTCGCGTATCTTCGCCGGCGACACGCCGAACCAGCGGCGGAAGGCGCGGCTGAAGGCGCTGACCTCCGAATAGCCCAGCAGCGCGCCGATATCGGCGACCGGGACATGGCGCTGGCGGATATAGACCGCCGCCAGATCGCGCCGCACTCCCTCCACCAGATCGGAGAAGCTCAGCCCCTCGTCGGCCAGCCGGCGTTGCAGGGTCCAGCGGGCGATGCCCAGGCGGTCGGCGATGTCCTCGACATAGGGCGGGCCTTCCGGCAGCCGCGCCCGCACCTCCGCCTTCACGCGGTCGAGCAGCGGCGGCGTGCCGGTGCCGCGGGCGATGTCGATCAGCGTGCCGCACAGCCCGGTCAGCCGCGCCATGTCGCCGCCGGGCATGCGGCGGTCGAGATTGCGGTCGCGCAGCAGGATGGCGTTGGTGCGCTGGCCGAAATGGGCGGGCGCGTCGAACAGCGCCTCGTGCTGGCGCCAGCCCTCCGGCTTGGGATGCTCGAAATGCACCTCCTCCGGCATCCAGTGCGGGCCGAGGCAGGCGCGCACCACATTGGCGAACATGCCCATGGTCAGTTCGGCATCCTGCCGCCGCTCGACGATGCAGCCGTCGAGGATGCGGTATTCCAGCCGCAGCAGCTCGCCCTCGCGGACGAAGCGGGTTTCGGTCGCCTGCTGGTGGAAGGGGAACAGCCGGGCCAGATGGTCCAGCGCCGATCCCAGCGTCGGTGCCGCCAGCGCGATGGAGCCGATCAGCCCCAGCATCTCCGGCTGGAACTGGCGGCCGAACATCAGGCCGAAATTGTCGTTGCCGGTCTCCGCCGCCGCCACCTCCATCATCGCCACATAGGCGCGGAGGTCGAGCGCCACCGTCGGCTGGCCGAGCGCGCGCTCCTCGACGCCGACGCGGTGGAACACCTGATCGGGGCAGCCGCCCTGCGCGGCGATGAAGTCCGACACCCCGCAGGCCGCGGCGGCCAGGATGTTGTGTTGCACAGATCCTGTGCGGCCCCCGCCAAGCTGGCCGGCAGTTTGCCCAAGAGTCGGTCGGTGCGGCGTCATGACCCAGCCCCTCGCAGCCGTTTTGCCGCAACGCAGCAAACATCGTGCCGGATTTCAGGCTGACAGAAATAGTCCGTATGAGAAATTATACGATCGGCTTACGATCGCGCAGGAGAGCGGCAAGCGGATGCTCCCCGCTCCCAAGCAGATAGGCCCGTCAGTTCGGCGCCTGCCGGATGGCTTCATACGCAGCGTTCAGGCGCTGCAAGACGGACTCCGAAACCGACGGACCGCATGCCTCGGCATTCAGATGACGCACACGCAGTTCGTCCATCAACTCTGCCCACAGGGGAGGGCCGCCCTCTTCAAGAAGCTGTGCGCGGATCGACAACTCTCTGGACGCAGGCGTATGCCGTCGCCCCCACGCGCCCATCTGGGCCAGCAACGGAACAAGTTGGATCGCCGGCTCGGTCAGGCTGTAGATCACGCTCTGCCGGTGACGCGGGTCGTCAGCCTTGGTCAGCAGGCCCGCCGCGAGCAGCCGTTTGAGCCGGTCCGCCAGGACATTGGACGCGATGCCCTCTTCCGAGCGGGTAAGGAGTTCGCGATAGCGGCGCCGGTCGCCGAAAATGATGTCGCGGATGACGATCAGGCTCCAGCGGTCGCCCAGGACCTCCAGCGTCAGGTTGATCGGACACCCCGATCGATGTGCGTCCTGCAAGACCGGTCTCCTTCCGCTTGCAAAGTAGGATCAGTCGCGGTAGCTTTCAACTGCTTGCAGATTGCAAGCAGTTGGAGGTGCCCCGATGTCGCTGACGCTCTATGCACATCCCTTCTCATCCTATTCCCAGAAGGTGCTGATCGCGCTCTGGGAGAACGACATTCCCTTCACCTACCGGAATCTGGAAGAACCCGGCGCGGCGGCGGAGCGGGCGACGCTCTGGCCACTCGGACGCTTTCCGGTGCTGGTCGACAACGGCCGCACGGTCGTGGAATCCAGCATCATCATCGAACATCTGGATCTCCACCATGCCGGGCCGATCCGATGGCTTCCCGACGATGGTGACGCCGCCCTGGAGGTCCGGCTGATGGATCGGTTCTTCGACAACTACGTCATGACGGCGATGCAGGCGCCGGTGTTCGAGTCGCTGCGACCGGACGCGACGCGGCTGGACGAGGTGAAGGAAAAAGCCCGCCGGGATCTCGATACGGCCTATGCGTGGCTGGAGGAGAGGCTGTCAGGCAGACGCTGGGCGGCAGGCGAAAGCTTCACCATGGCCGACTGCGCCGCGGCTCCGTCTCTCTTTTATGCCGATTGGGTTCACCGGATCGGCCCCGGTTTCCCGCGGCTGCGGGACTATCGCTCGCGCCTGCTGGCACGGCCTTCGATCGCGCGCGCCGTCGACGAAGGGCGCCCTTACCGGTCCTACTTTCCGCTCGGTGCGCCCGACCGCGACTGATCGGCGAACACAGGGGGAGGTTCTCTCAGTAAAGTTCCTCCCCACCGGCCCCTTCAAACCGCCGCCGCCATCCCCCCGCCGGAACCGCCGCCCGAGGCGTTGTTTTCCCGGTGGCAGTGCCGCAGCCGGAAGGCGGTCACCAGCGCCAGCACCCCGAAGGCGATCAGATAGGCCGCCACCCCCCAGGCGAGCGCCAGCAGACCCAGCGCCGGCAGCACCCACATGCTGAGTCCGAACAGGATCGACATCACGCCGGCGACACCCCAGGCCCATTTGCCGTGGGTGCGGTCCATGCGCCAGGCTCCCATCACCTCGGCGAAGCCGGTGATGACCGACCAGGCGGCGATCAGGAACACCAGGGCGAACAGGCTGGCGGCCGGCCACAACGCGGCGACGATGCCGGCGATCAGGCTGACGACGCCCTCCAGGATGAAGGGCAGCGAGCGTTCATGGTGGCGGGAGGCGCGGATGCCGGCCAGGATGGCGAAGACGCCGTCCAGCAGCAGATAGGCCGAGAAGGTCAGCGCCAGCGTCGCCACCGTCACCCCCGGCATCAGCAGGGCCAGCACCCCCAGCAGGATCGCCGCCGCCCCGCGCAGGGCGAGCGCCCACCAGTTGCGCGCCAGCACCATGTTCATGCTGCGCAGACGGCCCGCCGGCCCGAGTTCCGGGTTGAGCCCTGGGTCAAGCCTGGACCGATCCGCCTGATCGTAGGACATGGAAAGCCTCCCGCTGCCGTCATATGCGCCATCGAATGACAACAGGAGGCGAAGGGGTTTGTTGCCCGCTTGCGGCCGGCCGCTCAGTTGTTCCGGCCGAAGTCCGATCCGCGCGCGGGCTCCTTGAAATAGAACATCTCGCGGTCGAAGGTGACATCGGTGCGCGGGTTCAGCAGGGCCACCTCGGTGGTCAGGCCCTGGGCGTCCAGCACCCGCCACTTGCGCAACTGGAAGGGACGGTCCTCGAACACCAGGGTCAGGGTGCCCTTGCCGGGATCCTTGGTCTCCAGCAGGCTGACCTCGATCACGCCGGGGGCCTGGAACACGTCGGTGACGGTGACGTCGCCCGACAGCCGGATGTTCTTGCGCAGGATGAAGTCGGCCAGCGTCGAGCCGATCGGCGCGCTCGACTGCTGGCGCATCTCGCCGTCCCAATAGAAGACGAAGCTGCCGTCGGCGACGATGAAGTCCTTCAGCGGCCGATCATATTCCAGCCGCATCCGGCCGGGCCGCCATAGATAGAAGGTGCCGGTGGCCTGCCGCCCGTTCGGCGCCACCTGCAGGAACTTCGATTGCAGGGTGGTGATCCCGTTCAGATACTCCTCCACCTTGGCGACGACCGCCTGGTCCTGCGCCGACAGCGAGACGGGGCTGGCCGGTGCAGCGACAGCGGACGGGGCGAAGGCCGCCGGCAGCGGGGCCAGGAGAGCGGCAAACAGCAGGGCGGCGGAAAGGCGGCGAAGCACGGTCTTCATCCTTGGTCGTTCGGAGCCCGAATCCCTTAACCGGGCGGTATGGCGGACATAAGGCGTCCGCCTCCCGCTGCCAAGGATTACCGGTGCCGGATCAAAGTGGCTGCTGCTTAAAAAAGGCCGGGTTTAAAGCGGCTGCCCCTTGATCATCCGCGGCAGGTCGCCGACCACGCCCATGGCATGCTTCATGAAGAAGCGCTTGACCGGCGGCAGCCGGTTGATCACCGCCATGCCCAGGTCGCGGGCCAGCTTCACCGGCGGGATGTTGTTGGAGAACAGATGGACCAGCCCGTCGCACACCGCCGCCAGCAGCACGGTGTCGAAGCGGCGCCAGCGCTGGAAGCGCGCCAGCACCTCCGGCCCGCCGACATCCAGCCCCAGGCGATAGGCGTCGACCACCACCTCCGCCAGTGCGGCGACGTCGCGCATGCCGAGGTTGAGCCCCTGCCCGGCGATCGGATGGATGGCGTGCGCCGCCTCGCCCACCAGGGCCAGCCGGTCGGCGATGAAGCGGTCGGCCAGCAGGACCGACAGCGGCCAGGCCTCGCGCTTGGTCAGCAGCGTGATCTCGCCGAGATAGCCGCCGGAGCGCCGTTGCAGCTCGTCGATGAACTGGTCGTCGGGCAGCTTCAGATAGGTGTCGACCAGCGAGGACTTTTCGCTCCACACGATGGAGCAGCGGTTGTCCGTCATCGGCAGGACGGCGAAGGGGCCGTTGGGCAGGAAATGCTCGACCGCGACGCCCTTGTTCGGTTCGGTGTGGCGGATGGTGCAGATGATGGCGCTCTGGTCGTAGGACCAGCGCCGCACCTTGATCCCGGCGCTTTCCCGCGCCATCGACCGCCGCCCGTCGGCGCCGACCAGCAGCCGGCCGCGCACGGTGCGCCCGTCGGCCAGCCGCACCGAAACGCCGGACCGCTTGCGCTCCACCGTCACCGCCTTGGCCGGCGCCAGATGGACCAGACCCGGCAACTCGGCCGCGCGGGTGAACAGGGCGTGACGGATGTCCTTGTTGTCCAGGATCCAGCCGAAGGGCTGGTGCTTGCCCTCCATCGCCAGTTCGGTGTGGTCGTAATGGATGAACAGGGGCGAGAACTGATCGGCGATGCGGATGTCCAGCATCGGGCCGGCCTGATCGGCCATGTGGTGCCACACGCCCGCCGCCTCCAGCACCATCTTGGAAGCGTAGGAGATCGCGGTGGTGCGGATGTCGAACTCCCGGTCGCCCATGCGTTCGGGGCTGTCCTGGTCGATGCAGACCACCGGCACGCCGGCGCTGGCCAGCGCCGCCGCCATGGTCAGACCGGCCAGACCGCCGCCCAGCACCACGACCTCCGTGGTGATGTCGCCGCCCTGCGGGGGGACGGTCGCGTTGCCCGATTCGGTGCCCGGTACGGCCATGATGCTCGCTGCCTTCTCGCTTTCGTCCATGCGCCGCGGGGACCGGTCGGGCTTGACCCTTGCCGGCGCCGCCGGCGCGGTCAAACAATTGTCGCACTGCGGCGTCCTGTCCAGTGTCCAGTCCCCGCCCGGCGCATGCTGACAGCCGGACAGATTGTCGCTGCACGATTTTAGGGCAAATGCCGCCCTTTTGGGCGCCCAATCAGCAGGCATATTCCCATCGGTCCAGCACATTTCAACCGGCACGATTCTTGTAGTCGTTGATTTTTGCGGTCGACGCGAACAGGCTTGGGCCATCGGCGGGAGGACGGTACGGTGTCAGGCCGGACTTGAACCGCAACCGGGCGGCCAAAGCCTTGCACGCGGCCGGAACAACGCTTTAAGGGGAAGCCACATGAAACTGGTTATGGCCATCATCAAGCCGTTCAAGCTCGACGAAGTGCGCGAGGCGCTGACGTCGCTCGGGATCCAGGGCCTGACCGTCAGCGAGGTCAAGGGCTTCGGCCGCCAGAAGGGCCAGACGGAAATCTACCGCGGCGCCGAATATTCCGTGAGCTTCCTGCCCAAGGTGAAGGTCGAGGTCGCCGTGTCCGACGACCAGTACGAGCAGGTGGTGGAAGCGATCCAGAAGGCCGCCAACACCGGCCGCATCGGCGACGGCAAGATCTTCGTGCTGGAGATCGCCCAGGCCGTGCGCATCCGCACCGGCGAGACCAACGCCGAGGCGCTGTAAGGCTGCCGGCCGACGGGGTCCGCTCCTTCCGGCAGGAACGGACCCGGCGGGCGCGCCCTTCGCGCGCCTGCTCGCTTGTTCTCAGCCGCCCTCGCCTGAGTTGGTGAAGGCATCGGCAGCCAGCGCACGGGCATAATCGCGTAGGTCGGCCGGCCAGTCTGCCGTCAGCGCATCGAACCGCGCCTGATCTGCCGCATAGAGCGCCCGCACAGCCTCCTCATAGCCCGGCCGGTCGCCGGCCAGTTCCAGCATGACGCGATAGGCGGCCTCCTGCGCCCGGCGCACGCGGTCCTTCGTCTCGCTTCCCTTGCGCGCCTCGTCCACCAGCTTGCGCAGCGCCACCGACGCCCCGCCCGGCTGGGCGTTCAGCCATTCCCAATGGCGCGGCAGCAGCGTCACCTCCCGCGCCACCACCCCCAGCTTCGGCCGCCCCGGCCCCCGCGGCGGGGGAGAAAGACGCCACGCAAGCTCGGCATCGTTTCCCCGCAGGTCGAGGTCGACCACCTTGCCGGTGGCATCGTCGAACACCAGCACCGGCGGTCCGTCCGGCTCCGCATCCAGTGCTGCCCGCACTGCCCGTGCGACGCTCAGCGCGTCCCCGGCGGCAAGGCGGCGCTCGCCCCGGAACGCGGTGCAGAGAGTTTCGGCGGTAACGGACATGGTCGGAACTCCAATTGTGATGAGCAAATTTTACCCGGATAAAAAACGGGCGTCAATATCGCCCGGATGAAATGAGGAGCGACTCGCAAGTACACGATCTTCTGTCTCCTGTGACCGTTCGGCCACCCGCCGCGCCCAAAGGTTCTGGGCGCTTGTGCCCCCCGTGCCCCGCCGATAGGATCGGTCCCTCACGAGACGTGGCCGCCTCCCCGGGCCGGGGCGCGGCATCCGGGGTGCGAAAAGGGTTGCGGTCGCCATGGTTCTTGCGGATTTCAGCGTCAACAGCGGTGCCGTCTTCACCGAGGCGATCGGCAACGACCGGCTCGACCTGCTGACCGACTATCCCTTCACCCGGCTCGCCAATCTGCTGGCGCCGATCACGCCGCGCGCCAACGTCGCCCCCATCCTGCTGACGGTGGGCGAGCCGCAGCACACCCCGCCCACCATCATCGAGGAGACGCTGCGCGCCAGCGCGTCGGGCTGGAACAAGTACCCGCCGGTCGGCGGCACGCCGGAGTTCCGCGCCGCGGCCGGCGACTGGCTGACCCGCCGTTACGGTCTGCCGGCCGGGCTGCTGCACGCCGACAGCTCCGTCCTGCCGCTGTCCGGCACGCGCGAAGCGCTGTTCATGCTGGCCCTGCTGGCGGTGCCGACGCAGAAGGCCGGGCGCCAGCCGGCGGTGCTGATGCCCAACCCCTTCTACGCCCCCTATGAGGGGGCGGCGGTGATGGCGGGGGCGGAGCCGGTGTTCCTGTCGGCGACGCGCGAGACCGGCTTCCTGCCCGACCTCGACGCCCTGACGCCGGAACTGCTGGAACGCACCGCCCTCTTCTATCTCTGCACCCCCGCCAACCCGCAGGGTGCCGCGGCGACGCCGGCCTATCTCGCCAAGGCCATCGGTCTGGCGCGGCAGTACGGCTTCGTGCTGGCGGTCGACGAATGCTATGCCGAGATCTGGCTGGACGCCCCGCCGGTCGGCGCATTGCAGGTTGCCGCCAGCTTGCCCCACGAGGACGGCAAGCCCTGGGCCAACCTGCTGGTCTTCCATTCCCTGTCCAAGCGGTCGAGCGCCGCCGGCCTGCGCTCCGGCTTCGTCGCCGGCGACCCGGCACTGATCGGGCGCTTCTCCCGCCTGCGCAGCTACGGCTGCGCCGGCATGCCGCTGCCGATCCTGGCCGCCAGCACCGCGCTGTGGCGCGACGAGGCGCATGTGGAGGAGAACCGCGCCGCCTACCGCGCAAAATTCGCGGCGGCGGAGGCGGAGCTGGGCGGCCGCTACGGCTATTACCGGCCGGCCGGCGGCTTCTTCCTGTGGCTGGAGGTCGGCAACGGCGAGGAGGCGGCGAAGCGGCTGTGGGCGGAGGGGGCGGTCCGCGTCCTGCCCGGCGCCTATCTGTCGCGCAGCAATCCCGGCGAGCCGAACCCCGGTGACGCCTTCATCCGCGTTGCCCTGGTTCAGGACACCGACACCGTCGCCCAGGCCTGCGCGTCCATCGTCCGCATTCTCGGCTGACCGGTTCCGATCAGCCCCCTGTATTTTTGGTTTCTACAGCACGAGGTTCCCGTCCCATGGCCCGACCCGCCGGCCCCTCCTCCGCGCGCCCCCGGCCCAGCCTGGGACGCCCCGCCCCCAGCCCGCGCAAGGGGGTGCCCAGAGACGGAGTGCCCAGAGACGCGGCGAAGGAACCGGGAAAGGACCGCATCCGTCCCGGCCGCGGCCGGCAGGATAAGCCGCCCTTCTTCTCCCCGGCCATGCGCGCCTTCGTCGTCGCCCGCGCGCGCGAGGCGATGGGCTTCGTGCTCGGCCTGTTCGGCCTGCTGCTGATGGTGCTGCTGGGCAGCTACGACCCGCATGACGCCTCGCTGAACTCGATCCCCGCCACGGCGGGAAGCGCGCGCAACCTGTTCGGCACCCCGGGCGCCTATGCCGCCGACCTGCTGATCCAGTCGCTGGGCTGGGCCGCCTTCGTCATCGCGCTGGTGCCGATGTTCTGGGGCTGGCGGCTGGGTGCCCAGCGCAAGCTCGGCAACCCGCTGTTCCGCACCGTTCTGGCCCTGTGGGGCGTGTTTCTGGTGGCGATGGCGCTGGCCGGCCTGACCGACGCCTCCACCGATCCGCTCGCCCCGCTTCCCGGCGGCAGCGTCGGTCAGGTGCTGCTTCGTGGAGTCGGCAACCTGTTCGGGGCCGAGCCGATGGTGGCGACCGCCGCCGCGGTGGGCGGCGGTCTGGTGCTGTTCCTGGCCGCCGGCCTGTCCATCGGCGAGTGGATCGCCAGCTTCCGCGCGCTCGGCCGCGGCATGGTCAATGGCGTCCGCATGGTCCGCCGTGGCTTCGGCAACGGCGTCGATGTCCTGCGCCGCCACGGCCGCAACGCGGCCCAGGCCGCCTCGGTCGCGGTGGACGATTCGCTACGCGGCGGCGATGCGCCGAAACGCAACCGCCCGCGCTTCGACGAGGCCGTTCAGGTGACCCCGCTGCCCCCGGCCGGTCTCGACGCCGGTCCGGTTCCCCTGTCCGCCGGTCCGGCTGCCGCCCCGCCTTCCCCCCTGAGTACAGCCGACAAGCCGGTCCGCGCCGTCCCCATCGTCACTCCGCCCAAATCGGCGACGTCGGAGCGCGAGGCGGCGAAGAACGACCCGCGCCAGAGCCGCCTGCCGCTGGGCGAGGAGGAGGGGCCGCAGGGCTACGAGCTGCCGCCGCTCGACCTGCTGCAGATGCCGCCCACCGGCATCCGCGGCGAACAGCTGGACGAGACGGCACTCCAGCGCAACGCCGGCCAGCTGGAAGGCGTGCTGGGCGACTTCGGTGTGCGCGGCGAGATCCAGAAGGTCCATCCCGGCCCGGTCGTCACCCTGTACGAACTGGAGCCGGCTCCCGGCACGAAGTCCTCCCGCGTCATCGGCCTTGCCGACGACATCGCCCGCTCGATGAGCGCGGTGTCGGTCCGCGTCGCCGTGGTTCCCGGCCGCAACGTCATCGGCGTCGAGCTGCCCAACGCCAA
The DNA here is from genome assembly GCF_024170005.1 of Azospirillum lipoferum. Lineage (GTDB taxonomy): Bacteria > Pseudomonadota > Alphaproteobacteria > Azospirillales > Azospirillaceae > Azospirillum > Azospirillum lipoferum. The sequence continues at coordinate 18,212 of NZ_JALJXJ010000015.1, read as the reverse complement.
ACGCGAGACCGTTCTGCTGCGCGAGCTGATGGCGGCGGAAGGCTTCGACAAGCATGGCGGCAAGCTGGCGCTGGCGCTCGGCAAGGACATCGGCGGGCAGCCGGTGGTCGCCGACCTCGCCCGCTTCCCCCATCTGCTGGTCGCCGGCACCACCGGCTCGGGCAAGTCGGTGGCGATCAACACGATGATCCTGTCGCTGCTCTACCGGCTGCCGCCGGAGCGCTGCCGCTTCATCATGATCGACCCCAAGATGCTGGAACTGTCGGTCTATGAGGGCATCCCCCACCTGCTGACACCCGTCGTCACCGACCCGAAGAAGGCCGTGGTCGCGCTGAAATGGACGGTGCGGGAGATGGAGGACCGCTACCGCAACATGTCCAAGCTGGGCGTCCGCAACATCGAGGGCTACAACGCCCGCCTGCGCGAGGCGCGCGAGGGCGGCGAGTCGCTGACCCGCCGTGTCCAGACCGGCTTCGACCCCGACACCGGCAAACCGCTGTTCGAGGAGCAGCCGCTCGACCTGACCGAACTGCCCTACATCGTGGTCATCGTCGACGAGATGGCCGACCTGATGCTGGTCGCCGGCAAGGACATCGAGGCGGCGATCCAGCGCCTTGCCCAGATGGCACGCGCCGCCGGCATCCACCTGATCATGGCGACGCAGCGCCCGTCGGTCGATGTCATCACCGGCACCATCAAGGCCAACTTCCCGACCCGCATCAGCTTCCAGGTCACCAGCAAGATCGACAGCCGAACCATCCTGGGTGAACAGGGCGCCGAGCAGCTGCTCGGCCAGGGCGACATGCTCTACATGGCTGGTGGTGGCCGCATCACCCGCGTCCACGGTCCCTTCGTCTCCGACCATGAGGTCGAGCAGATCGTCAAATTCCTCAAGGCGCAGGGCGAGCCCAACTATGTCGACGCCATCCTGGAGGATGAGGAGGGCGAGGAGTCCTTCGACGACGGCGCCCTGCCCGGCGCCGGCGGCGGGTCGGGCGACGACCTCTACGACAAGGCGGTGGCGGTGGTCTGCCGCGAGCGCAAGGCCTCGACCAGCTTCATCCAGCGCCAGCTGCGCATCGGCTACAACTCCGCCGCCCGCCTGATCGAGCGGATGGAGACCGAAGGGGTGGTCAGCAAGCCCAACCACTCCGGCAAGCGCGAGGTCCTGGCCCGCAACATCGACGAATGAGTGTTTTCGGGCTGCCCGTTGACAGCGATGGGGTGCCGCACCAATATCGGGGGTAGGCAGGCCGAGGACTGGTACTCCCCGGCCCGCCCGCCCGATCTTAGTGCATCAGAAGGTCAAGCAACCGCTTGACGATCTCCAGCACCAGGATCAGGAGAGTGAGGATCTTCTCCATCCTCCTGCCCTCCGTCAGTGCGGCGGCGATGGCGGCCCTTCCGCCATCGCGTCCGCCGGCGGACTATGGCGCAGGCTGTCACGCCCGCAAACGGGAAACACACACAAGCGTGTTCTTTTTCTGATTGCAGGCAACGCTGTCGCGCGCCGTGCTTTTGATCATCGCCGCAGCGGCACCAGCGATCCCAGCAGGAACAGCGCGGCGGCGGCCACCACCACGCTCGGGCCCCCCGGCAGATCCCAGTTCAGCGAAGCCAGCAGCCCAGCAGCGACCGCCACAACGCCCAGCACCGAGGCCAGCGCCGCCATCCCTTCCGGCGTGCGGGCGAAACGGCGGGCGGCTGCAGCCGGGATGATCAGCAGCGAGGTGATCAGCAGGATGCCGACGATCTTCATGGCGATGGCGATCACCAGCGCGATCAGCAGCATGAAGGCCAGCCGCAGGGCGTCGACCGGCATGCCCTCCACCCGCGCCAGATCCTCGTCCACCGTCACCGCCAGCAGCCGGCGCCACAGCAGCGCCAATCCCGCCATCGCCACCGCGCCGCCGCCATAGATCGCCATCAGGTCGCCGTCGGTCACCGACAGGATATCGCCGAACAGATACGCCATCAGATCGACGCGCAAGGTCTCCAGAAAGGCCAGCGCCACCAGTCCCAGCGACAGCGACCCGTGCGACAGGATGCCCAGCAGCGTGTCGGCCGCGAGATGGCGCCGCCGTTGCAGCGCCACCAGCGCCAGCGCCAGCGACACGCAGACCACCATCACGCCGATCATCGGGTTGACGCCCAGCAGGAAGCCCAGCGTCACCCCCAGCAGGGCCGAATGGGACAGCGTATCGCCGAAATAGGCCATGCGCCGCCACACCACGAAGGATCCCAGCGGCCCGGCCAGCAGGGCGATGCCGCCGCCGGCCAGCAGGGCGCGGATCACGAACTCATCCATGGCAGCAGTCCCCGTCATGGTCGTGCACGACCTTGCCGTCCTCGGCATGGGCATGGTCGTGGTGATGGACATAGACGGCGAGGTCGCGGGCATGGCCGCCGAACAGGGCATGATATTCCGGATGCCGGCTGACGTCCTCCGGCCGGCCGGAACAGCAGACATGGCCGTTCAAGCAGATCACCCGGTCGGTGCGTGCCATCACCGTGTGCAGGTCGTGGCTGACCAGCAGCACGCCGCAGCCGCGCCGCTGCCGGACCTGGGCGATGCGGTTGAACAGCTCCGCCTGCCCATGCACGTCCACCGCCTGGTCAGGCTCGTCCAGCACCAGCAGGTCGGGGTCGCCCAGCAGGGCGCGGGCCAGCAACACCCGCTGCATCTCGCCGCCGGAAATCGTCTGCACCGCCGAGTCGGCCAGCCGCGTCACCCCGGCCTCCTCCAGCGCCGCCGCCACCTGATCGGCGGTCACCGGCCGCCACAGCGCCAGGAACCGCCGCACGGTCAGCGGCAAGGTCTGGTCCACCGACAACTTCTGCGGCATGTAGCCGACGCGCAGGTTCGGGCGCCGCAGCACCCGCCCGCCGTCCGGCGCCATCAGCCCCAGCACGGCGCGGACCAGCGTCGTCTTGCCGGCGCCGTTCGGGCCGATCAGCGTCACCACCTCCCCCGGCTGGACGGCGATGTTGACGCGGTCCAGCACGGTGCGGCGACCGAAACGGACGGTCAGATCCTCGGTCCAGGCGAGCGGGCCGGCGAAGAGGGCGGAGGTATCCCGGCTTGGGTACGGTGTTGACATGTTACGTTATAACGTGACACCAAAATGACTGTGGCTTCCCTATGCTCTGAAACCGCCAGCCTGTCCAGCAAGTCGAGAGGATCCCTCCCATGCGCCTCACCGCGCTGTCCGCCATTGCGACCGCCGCCTTCGTCGCAACCGCCGCCTTGCCGGCCTGGGCCGAGGCGCCAAAGGTGGTGGTGTCGATCAAGCCGATCCACTCCCTGGTCGCGTCCGTCATGCACGGGGTGGGCGAACCGACGCTGCTGGTCCGCGGCGGCGCCTCGCCGCACAGCTACACGATGAAGCCGTCGGACGCGAAGGCGCTGTCGGCCGCCGATCTGGTGGTCTGGGTCGGTCCCGAGATGGAAGGCTTCCTGGAAAAGCCGTTGCAGGCCAACGCGCCGAAGGCGACGAAGCTGACCCTGATGGACCTGAAGGGCCTGACCCTGCTGCAAACCCGCGAGGGCGGCGCCTGGGAGCCGCATGACCATGGGCATGAGGGGCATGGACATGACAGCCACAAGGATCACGATCATAAGGACCAGGACGACCATAAGGATAGCGACGATGGCCACGACGAACTGAACACCCACATCTGGCTCGACCCCGCCAACGCCCGCGCCATCGTCACCGCGACGGCCGACGCTCTGGCCGCCAAGGATCCGGCCGATGCCGAGGCTTACCGCACCAACGCCGACCGCACGCTCCAGGCCATCGACGCCCTGGACGCCGAGCTGAAGGCCACGCTGGCGCCGCTGAAGGACAGGCCCTTCGTCGTCTTCCACGACGCCTACCAGTATTTCGAGGCGCGCTACGACCTGTCGGCGGTCGGTTCCATCACCGTCAGCCCCGATCGCCGCCCCTCGGCCAAGCGCCTGTCGGCGATCCGCGCCAAGATCGCCGGCCTGAACGCGGCCTGCGTCTTCGCCGAACCGCAGTTCGAACCGACGCTGGTCCGCACGGTGGTGGAGGGCACCAAGGCCAGGACCGGCGTGCTCGATCCCGAGGGCGCCGACCTGCCGCAGGGCGAAGCGCTCTACCCCACCTTGATGCGCAACCTCGCCGCATCGCTGCGCGGCTGCCTTGGCGCTTAAGCCCCGGCCGGGCCTGTGCTAAACCGCTGGGAGGGCGGAAAAGTCCGGCCGGAAGAGCTGAACAGAGGATGGGCGTCATGAAGATCGGTGTCGTCGGGTGCGCGGGGCGCATGGGCCAGATGCTGGTGCGCGAGATCGCGGCGACCGCGGGCTGCACGCTGGCCGGCGGGACCGAGCGGGTCGGCGGCCCGGCTCTCGGCAAGGATCTGGGCGTGCTGGCCGGGCTGGAGCCGCTGGGCGTGACCGCCATCGACGATCCGGTCGCCCTGTTCGCCGACTCCGATGCAGTGATCGACTTCACCAGCCCCGAGTCGACGGAGCGGCACGCAGCACTCGCCGCCCAGTCGGAAACCGTGCTGGTCATCGGCACCACCGGCCTGAACCCGTCGCAGCAGGCGGCCATCGCCACCGCGGCCACCCACACCGCCATCGTCCAGTCGCCCAACATGTCGTTGGGCGTCAACCTGCTGCTGGCGCTGGTCGAGCAGGTCGCCCACGCGCTGGACGACGACTTCGACATCGACATCCTGGAGATGCACCACCGCCGCAAGGTCGATGCGCCGTCGGGCACCGCACTCGGCCTCGGCCGTGCCGCGGCGGCCGGGCGCGGGGTGATGCTGGAGGATGTCTGGCAGAAGGTGCGTGACGGCCACACCGGCGCCCGCCCGCGCGGCGAGATCGGCTTCGCCACGCTGCGCGGCGGCGACGTGATCGGCGACCACACCGTGATGTTCGCCAGCGACGGCGAGCGGATCGAGCTGACCCACAAGGCGTCCGGCCGCCAGATCTACGCCAAGGGCGCCGTCCGCGCCGCCCTGTGGGCGCAGGACAAGACGCCGGGCCTCTACAGCATGCGCGACGTGCTGGGCGTCTGATCGACGTGTGGGCGGGGCGGCCGGTTACACTCCCGCCCCGTCGCGTTCCAGCACCACCAGGAAGGCGTCGACCACCCGCGGATCGAAATGGCTGCCGGCTTCGGCGCGCAGCAGGTCCAGCACCTCGCCGATGTCCCATGCCTTCTTGTAGGGCCGGCGGTGCAGCAGCGCGTCGAACACGTCGGCGACGGCGACGATGCGGCCGGCCAGCGGGATGGCGTCGCCGGCCAACCCCTGCGGATAGCCGCTGCCGTCGAACTTCTCGTGGTGGCTCTCGGCGATCTCGGCGCCCATCGACAGATAGCCGCGGCGGTCGCCGCCGGAAGCGTCGCGCAGGATGCTGCCGCCGATGGCAGCGTGCTCGCGCATGACCGCCATCTCCCCGTCATCCAGCCGGCCCGGCTTGCGCAGGATGGCGTCGGGAATGCCGACCTTGCCGACATCGTGCAGAACGCTGGCCAACCCGATGGTGTCGCAGAACCAGTCGTCCAGCTCGTCGGCGAAGGCGTTGCGGGCATGGAGTTCGCGGGCGATGGCGGTGGCCCAGCGGCCCAGCCGCCTCACATGGTCGCCGGTGACCTCGTCCTTGTATTCGGCCAGCTTGCCCAGCGCATGGACGGTGGCGATCTGCGCCTGGTTCAGCCGCTCATAGAGCCGCAGATTGTCCAGCCCGGCCGCCGCCTTGCCGCACAGCAGTTCCACCAGCGGCCGGTCGCCCTCGGCGAAGGGTCCGCCCAGCAGGCAGAGCGCCAGCGGTGCCGCATCGCGCCCGCGCAGGACCGCGATGCCGTGGCGGGCACCCCAGCGCGTCTGCCCGTCGGCCAGCGCCGCCATGATGTCGGCGGCCGCCTCCGGCGGCAGGATGTCGATGGCCGCCTCCGGCGGCAGGTCGGGCGGCAGCCCGGCCTCCGCCAGGATCGCCGGTCCGCCATCCTCGCCGACACCGCACAGCAGGGCGGATCGGGCGTCGGTCACCAGCGCCGCCGCCCGCCCGACCAGCCCGGCCAGGAACTGGGAGCGCGAGTGCAGCCCGGCCAGATGGTCGGCCGCCTCCATCACCCGCTCCAGTCCCTGCCGGCCGCGCTCGATGGCGGCGATGTGCTGGTAGGAGCGCAGGGCGGCGACGGCGGCGGTGTAGAGCTTCTGCGCCGTCAGCTCGCTCTTCGCCTTGTAGTCGTTGATGTCGTAGCTGAGGATGACATCGCGTTCCGGCGCCTGCCCCGGCTGGCCGGTGCGCAGGATGATGCGGACCTGCCGGTTGCCCATCTCCTCGCGGATGTGGCGGACCAGCTTCAGGCCGGCATCGTCGGTCTCCATCACCACGTCCAGCAGGATGGCGGCGATGCCGGGCTGCTCGGCCAGCAGCGACCGCGCCTGCCGCGCGGTGTAGGCGGACAGGAAACGGACCGGCCGCTCCTCGAACATCATTTCGCCCAGCACGACGCGGGTGATGGCGTGGACCTCGTGGTCGTCGTCAACGATCAGGATCAGCCAGGGCGGGTTGCGCCGCCCGCCGTCGGCGGACTCCTCCGCCTCGGCGGCGAATTCCAGGACATCGCCTGCGGACTCCCGCGGGGACTTTTCCGCCATGCCACCCCCGTTGACCCCGTCGGACATCACCGCCCCCGCGGTTCCAATTTGCTGCGGCCGGCTTCAGGAAAGTTACCGGCGCGTGCATCCCCAAAGTCACTGACAATTTTCAGTGAAGTTATAATGATTTGTCAACAAGCCGGCGCCGGACAGCGATCCTGGCGCGCCGGACTCCGCCTCAGGCCATTCGGGTCAGGCCGTCCGCTTCCACGCCACGGTCAGCAGTCCGGCCCCCATCAGCAGCGACCCGCCGACCCGGTTGACCGCCCGCTGCACCGACGGCGTCCGCACCGCCCGCCGCGCCGCCGAGGCCAGCAGGGCATAGCCGGCGGCGTTCAGCGTCGCCAGCACCAGGAAGGTCGCCTCCATCACCACCATCTGCCCGGCCAGCGGCCGGCCGGTGTCGAGGAACTGCGGCAGGAAGGCGACGAAGAAGACGATGCTCTTGGGGTTCAGCGCAGTGACGGCATAGGTGTGCAGCATCATGCGCCAGGGCCGCACCGCCGACTCCCCTGCCGACTCGTCGGCCATCGCCTCCGTCCCCCTGACCGGCGCCCGCCACAGCTTGAGACCTAGATAGACCAGATAGGCGGCACCCGCCCATTTCAGCCCGGTGAACAGCGCTGCCGAGGTCGACAACAGCACCCCCAGACCCAGCATGGAGGCGGTCATCGCCGTGAAGTCGCCCAGCGCCACCCCGGCCACCGTCGCCATGGCCGATTTCCGCCCATGGCCCAGCGCATAGGACACGACGATCAGCACCGTCGGCCCCGGGATCATCAGCATGATGGCGGAAGCGGCGGCGAAGGCGAGCCACAGGTCGGGGGACATGGATCGGGTCTCCGGTACGGAAGGGTCCATTCATCAATCCACAGCACGCGCGCCCGTGCAATGGCGTTGGGGCCGCCGGCCGGAAAAGCAGCACGCCCATAGGTGAAACCTTGCCCGGCGCAAGAGCGGAGTGGTAATGGGTCAGGCCGGAATTTGCCGCGTCAGACCCGCGAAACGGTCACGGGCGGAATAATTCGCCGCCACCTATGTTGGTGTCGGTATCGGCCGGTCCGCGGCGGCATCGCCAGGGCGCCGGTTGTGACAGCATCGTTGAATTGTCACAGCCGAACGTCATAGGCACCATTGTGGAAACCGATCCAAAGGTCTAGTCTGTTCGTGCCCCCAACAATCTTCCGAACATAGGAAGGTGCCATCCATGAATCTGCACAGTCTGGCCAGCGACATGGTGCAAACCGCTCTGGCCTGTGAAAAGGCGCTCCCCGGACGGGTGAACGCCGACGAACATGATCTCGCCCGGCATATCCTGGTCGAACCCGACCACGCCTGGCACGTTTGCGAGACCTATGCCCGCGCTGTCAGCATTCCGGTCGAACAGCTCCCGGTCAGCCAGCTCCGCGGCCTCATCAGCGACATCGTCCTGTCGAAGCTTCCCCGTTACGACTGAGTTTCTCGATCCCAAGGGCCGGCGCCGTATCCGGCCGATGGCCGGAACGATCCGGGTTTTCAAATCCCGCACTCCAAGTTCCGTGGTGCCACCATGGCGATCGAGCTTCATTCCTTTACCGTAACGCTGGCCGTCGCGGATGCGACCGGATGCGCCAGCGCCGCCGAACACCGCGCCCGCATCTGGAAGGCCGTGTCCGAACTGTCGGCTGCCGTCCGCAATGCCGGCATGGCGACCGAGGCCCGTTTCCGCGGCCAGGACCGCCAGGGCCATGTCCTGTTCGAGGCGACCGACACCGGCGCCGCCTTCCTGCGCGGTCTTCCCGCCATCGCCCGCGTCGACGACGCGCGCATGAATGGCGGACGCGTCCAGCTTCGTCACTGAAGCTTCGTCATTGACGGGCCGCGGTCTCCGCACCGCCTGAAAAAAGAAGGCCCGCCGCTCCGATCCGGGGCGGCGGGCCTTGCCGTGTCCTACGGCGATTTTCCTGGAGCGATTTCAGCGCGCGCGGTGGCGCAGGGGCCGGACGTTGCTTTCGGTCTCGACCTCTTCCTCGGTCGGGCGGACCTTCTTCAACTGGACAATGAAGCGCTCCGCGCCGTTCTCCATCACGGCGATGCCGGTCAGGCCATGCGCCCAGTCACAGGGAACAACGTGGATTTCCTTGATGGTGGCGGTGCCGGCGGCAAGCTCCGCGCGGTCCAGGACCACGTCCCCGACCCGGAACCCCAAATAGGCGTCGATCAGCATTCTCTTGGGCGTCCGTCTTCCGTTTCAGGCCACGCACCGGGTCCGGCACCGACGGCCGGGCTCCCTGACGATGGACCATCTTGCCATAGATTGGGCCGTTCGCGACGCTTTCCCAGCGATGACGACGCAGTAAACCGACTGGGGCCCCCGTTTGTCCACTGCCGGTGGGGCCCGGACGGCGGGCGCGGAAGCGGCCACCCCCGCACGAGGGAGGAGACGGAAGCGGCCGCTTCGGCGGTCCCCAAGCCTGAGCGGATGCCCAAGGCCGGGAGCCTGGAACACCAGCCGTCGCACCAGCGGCGACCGGGACGGCGGCGTCCGGCAGACACAGAATAGTTCGGAAGGCAAACCATATGCGCCCCCTACCTTCGTTCAACGCTGCACAGTTTTTAAGCAACGCCGAGCCCGCCCGTTGTTGGCGGACAGAAGCTTGAGATAGGGTCGCTCCAAAGCCCTCTCCTGGGACGGGAGAGGGTGATCCTCCCCACCCCAAGAGGTCCGTCGGTCGTGCAGAGTTGGCTGGTGCTGGCCGTTTCGGCGGCCTATCTGGGGGTGCTGTTCGCCATCGCCTGGTGGGGCGACCGGCGCACCGCCGGGGGCGCGCTGCTGTCGCCATCGCCGCGGTCGGCCGGCATCCTCTATGCGCTGACGCTGTGCATCTACAACACCAGCTGGAGCTTCTACGGATCGGTCGGACGGGCATCGGCCAGCGGCTTCGATTTCCTGCCGATCTATCTGGCGCCGATGATCCTGCTGCTGGCGGCGCGGCCGGTGCTGACCAAGACCATCGCCATCACCAAGGCGCAGAACGTCACCTCCATCGCCGACTTCATCGGCGCCCGTTACGGCAAGAGCCAGGCGGTGGCGGCGCTGGTGACGCTGACGGCCCTGGTCGGCGTGCTGCCCTACATCGCCTTGCAGCTGAAGGCGGTGGCCGCCAGCTTCGATGTGCTGACATCCCCGTCGCTGACGGCACCGGCCGCCCTGCCGCCGCCGATCTGGGGCGACACCGCCTTCGCGGTGGCGCTGTCGATGGCGGTCTTCACCATTCTGTTCGGCGTCCGCCACATCAACGCCAGCGAGCATCACCGCGGCCTGATGCTGGCCATCGCCTTCGAAAGCCTGGTGAAGCTGACCGTCTTCCTGGCGGTGGCGGCCTTCATCGTCTGGGGCATGTTCGACGGCTACGGCGACCTGATCACCCGGCCTCAGGCAGCCCCGCTGCTGTCGCCCGACTTCACCGACCCGACCTGGTGGTCGAACACGGCGATCTCGATCATCGCCTTCCTCTGCCTGCCGCAGATGTACCATGTGATGACGGTGGAGAACGACAGCCCCCGCCATCTGCGCGCCGCCGCCTGGATGTACCCGACCTATCTGGTGGCCCTCAGCGCGCTGATGATCCCCATCGCGGTGGCCGGCCTGATCACCTTCGAAGACGGCATCAACCCCGACACCTTCATGATCACCCTGCCGATCGCGGCGGGGGCGAGCGGTTTCAGCCTGCTGTCCTTCATCGGCGGCCTGTCGGCGGCGACCGGGATGGTCATCGTCGCCGCGGTGTCGCTCAGCACCATGCTGTGCAACGACGTGGTGATGCCGCTGCTGCTCAGCCGGCCCCGCTTCGCCGCCCGCGTCGGCCGGCGCGACATGGTCGGCACGCTGCTGCTGGTGCGCCGGCTGTCGGTGCTGGGCATCCTGCTGCTGGCCTATGTCATGCACCGGCTGGTCGACCGCGATTACCCGCTGACCGTCATCGGCCTCCTGTCCTTCGTCGCGGTGGCGCAGTTCGGTCCGGCCTTCTTCGGCGGGCTCTACTGGCCGCGCGCCAACCGGGTGGGGGCGCTGGCCGGCCTCGGGGCCGGCTTCCTGCTGTGGGTCTACACGCTGCTGGTGCCGTCGATGGCGCGCATCGTGCCGGTGCCGGACGCCTTCCTCGATCTCGGCCCCTGGGGCATCGGCTGGCTGCGCCCGCAGGCACTGTTCGGGATCGACGGGCTCGACCCCATCTCCCACGCCAGCCTGTGGAGCCTGCTCGCCAACCTGATCGCCTTCGTCGCCGGCTCGCTGCTGGCCCGACCCAGTGCCGTGGAGCGCACCCAGGCCGTCTTCTACACCACCGCCACCGCCGACCGGGACGAGGACGACACCCCCCAGGCGCTGGCCAAGCTGGCCGACCTGCGGGCACTCGCCATCCGCTTCGTCGGGGCGGAGCGCGGCAACGCCGCCTTCGATGCTTACGCCGCCAGAGGCGGCCTGCTCCATGCCGCCGGCCGCAAGGGCGAGACCGGCCCCGCCGACCTCGACGCCGTCCGCTTCACCGAGACGCTGATCGCCGGCGCCATCGGGGCGGCGTCGGCGCGGGTGGTGATGGCCGCCTCGCTCCAGGGCCGCTCGCTGTCGCGCGGCGACGCCATGGCGATGCTGGACGAGGCGTCGGAGGCTCTGCGCTTCAACCGCAAGCTTCTCCAGGCGACGCTGGAGAACATCGGCCAGGGCATCTGCGTGATCGACGCCGACCACCGCATCGCCGCCTGGAACCACCGCTATCTGGAACTGCTCGACCTGCCGGCCGACATGGTGCGGGTCGGCGTGCCCTTCGCCGAGCTGATCCGCTTCAACGAGCGGCGCGGCGAATACAGCGCCCACGACATGAAGGCGTTGCTGATCAACCGCGACACCGCCACCCAGCAATGGCCCTACCGTTACGAGCGGCGCCGGCCCGACGGCACGGTGCTGGAGATCGTCGCCAACCCGCTGCCGGAAGGCGGCTATGTTTCCACCTACACCGACGTGACCGAGCGCTACCGCGCCGCCGAGGCATTGCGCGAGGCCAACGAAAGCCTGGAGCACCGCGTGCAGGAACGCACCGACGCGCTCCAGCAGGCGAAGGCGGAGGCCGAGGCGGCCAACGCCAGCAAGACCCGCTTCCTCGCTGCCGCCAGCCACGACCTGCTGCAACCGCTGAACGCCGCCCGCCTGTTCGTCTCGGCGCTGGAGGAGAGCATGCGCGGACCGCTGCCGACACCCGACCAGCGGACGGCCGAATGCGGCATGATCGACAACGCCGCCGCCTCCCTGCGGTCGACAGAGATGCTGCTGGGCGGGCTGCTCGACATCTCCTCGCTGGACGCCGGCAACGTCCGGGTCAAGATGCGCAGCTTCGCCATCGACGAGCTGCTGGGCGGGCTGGGGGTGGAGTTCTCCGCCCTGGCGCAGGAGCGCGGCCTGACGCTGAAGGTGGTCGGCTGCGGTGCGGTGGTGCGCTCAGACCCGCAGCTTTTGCGCCGTGTCCTGCAGAATTTCCTGTCCAACGCCATCCGCTACACACCCAAGGGCCGCGTCCTGCTCGGCTGCCGCCGCCGCCGCGACCCTGTTTATGGTGATCGCCTGCGCATCGAGGTGTGGGACACCGGTCCCGGCATCCCCGAGGCCAAGCGCCACGAGGTGTTCGAGGAATTCCGCCGGCTGGGCGGCGAAAACGGCGGCGGCAACCCGGCCGACAAGGGGCTCGGCCTCGGCCTCGCCATCGTCGACCGCATCGCCCGGCTGCTCGGCCACCCCGTCAGCCTGCGCTCCACCGTCGGGCGCGGCACCGGCTTCGCGGTGGAGGTGCCGATGGAGCAGGCGCGCGCCGCCCCGGTCGACCGCCCGGTCACCACCCCCGCCACCCTGTCCGCCGGGCTGCTGGTTCTGTGCATCGACAATGAGGAGCCGATCCTCGCCGGCCTGCGCGCCCTGCTCGGCCAATGGGGCTGCCGGGTGGCGACGGCGTCGGATGTCGCCGGGGCGCTGGCGGCGCTGGCTCCCTTCGACGGGGCGCTTCCCGACGTGGTCTGCGTCGATTATCACGTCGGGGATGGGCAGACGGGGCTTGCGGTTCTGGAGCGGTTGCGGGAATTGTGGGATCGCCCGGTCAAGGGGCTGCTGCTGACCGCTGACCGCTCCGAAACGGTGCGGGCGGAGGCGGAGCGTTGCGGCTGCGGCGTGCTCTACAAACCGGTGAAGCCGGCGTCGCTGCGCCGCTTCCTGAACGGGGCGGCGCTGCAAACCGCCGCCGTGGCCGAGCGGTAAGGCCGGAACCGGACAAAAGCCGGACGGTCGCAAATGGGGGGAGTGCGGAAGCCATGGGCGAGGACAGCGCTGCGAGCGCATCGATAACGGCTGGACAAACGACCATCGTCATCGGCGACGACCATCCGCTGGTCCAGGCGGCGCTGCGCGACGCGCTGGGCAAGGCGATGCCGGAGGTGCGGGTGATCGAATGCCCGGACCTCGATTCGGTGATGACCGCGGTGGGGCAGCGGCCGGATGACATCGACCTCGTCCTTCTCGACCTCAACATGCCCGGCACCCACGGCTTCGCCGGCCTGTTCCTGATGCTGGCCCATCACCCGACGGTGCCGGTCGCCATCCTGTCGGCCTTGCAGGATTCCGACACCATCCGCCGGGCCTTGGCCTATGGCGCCTCGGGCTACATCCCGAAATCGCTGTCGATGCCGGCGATGGCCGACGCCATCCGCGCCATCCTCTCCGGCGAGACCTGGGCCCCACCGCTCTCCGCCGCCTCGGCGGAAGCCGACGAGGCCGACGCCGCCCGCCGCTTCGCCTCCCTCTCGCCGCAGCAGCTGCGCATCCTGACGATGATCGTCGACGGCAAGCTGAACAAGCAGATCGCCGGAGATCTCAACGTGTCGGAGCAGACGGTGAAGGTCCACGTCTCCAGCATCCTGCGCAAGCTGAACGTGGTCAGCCGCACCCAGGCCGCCGTCGTCGCCGGCCGGCTGGCGGTGGGCGGCGACGTGCTGCGGTGATACCCGCCGGCCTTGTTCCGATCCGCCGAACTCACCATTCGTTCTTCCTTTGTACGCATAAGCTGGCGGTTCGCGCCCCCCTTTGCTAAACTGCCGTCACCATGACCACCGCCCCGCACAGCGTCTGCCGCGACTGCGCCGCCGCCCTGCCAGGTGACGTCACGCGCTGCCCGAAATGCGGCAGCCGCCGGCTGTTCCGCCATGCCGAGCTGCACAGCCTGCCCATCGGCCACATCGACTGCGACAGCTTCTATGCCACCGTGGAAAAGCGCGACCGGCCGGAGCTGGCCAGCCGCCCGGTGATCGTCGGCGGCGACGACCATCGCGGGGTGGTCGCCGCCTGCTGCTATGTCGCACGGATGTCGGGCGTGCGCTCCGCCATGACGATCCGCGAGGCACTGGACCGCTGTCCCGACGCCACCATCATCCGCCCCAACATCGCCAAGTACAAAGAGGTCGGCCATTACGCCCGCGCGATCATGGAGGCCTTCACCCCCCTGGTCGAGCCGATCAGCATCGACGAGGCCTATCTCGACCTGACCGGCGTCGAGGATCGCCTCAGCATCAGCCCGGCCCAGGCGCTGGTGGAGATCGTCCGCCGGTTCGAGCGCGAGCTGCGCATCACCGCCTCCATCGGTCTCAGCTACAACAAGCTGCTGGCGAAGATCGCGTCCGACCTCGACAAGCCGCGCGGCTTCTCGGCACTCGGCCGGGCGGAGGCGGCAACCTTCCTGGCGCCGAAGCGGGTCACCATCCTGTGGGGCGTCGGCCCGGCGCTGGAGCGCAAGCTGTTCGCCGACGGCATCACCCGCGTCGGCGACCTCCAGGACAAGGAGGAGCATTGGCTGGTGAAGCGCTACGGCGCCATGGGCCGGGTGCTCTACAGCTACGCCCGCGGCGAGGATTCCCGCCGGGTCCATCCCGAGTCGCCGAGCAAGAGCATCTCGTCGGAGGAAACCTTCGACTGGGATGTCACCACCCTGCCCGCCCTGGCGCAGGAACTGCGCCCGCTGGCCGACAAGGTCGCCCGCCGGCTGGAGCGCGAAGGATTGCTCGGCCGCAGCGTGGTGCTGAAGCTGAAGACCAAGGATTTCCAGCAGCTGACCCGCTCCCGCCGGGTCGAGCCGACCCGCTCGGCCGAGGCGATCCTCGCCGCCGGCATCGCCCTGCTGGAGCGCGAGGTGGACGGCCGCGCCTTCCGCCTGATCGGCATCGGCTGCACCGACCTGACCCACCCGGAAACCGCCCCCGACCCGGAACTCGACCTGTTCGGCTGAACCGGGGTTATACCGTCGACGTTACGAAGCAAAGACGTGAAAAGGAGAAAGTGCGGTGCTGAACGCGGTCTGGTTTCGCGACACGTTGGAGTTCGCCAAGACCCTCCACCACGGTCAGGTCGACAAGGCCGGCGCCCCCTATTGGATGCATCTGGAACGGGTCGCCCACCGTCTGATGGAGCGGTTCCCCGACGCCACGAAGGCTGAGCTTCAGGCCGCTCTGCTCCATGATGCGATCGAGGATGCCGGCGTCAGCGCGGACGATCTCCGGACCGCCGGGATCGAGGAGGAGGCCATCACCGCCATCCAACTGGTAAGCCGGAACCTTGATCCGGACGGAACCTACCTGGACTGGATCGGACGGATCGCCGCGAGCGGCAACGTCACGGCGATCCGTGTCAAGCTGGCCGACAATCTGGACAACAGCGATCCCGCCCGCGTCGCCGCCCTCGCCGCAGGGCCCCGGATGGTTGCCGAGAAATACGCACCGGCCAGGGCGATCCTCGAACAGGCGCTGTAAGCGGCCCCCGTCTTCAGTCCGCCTGCTCCTCCAGCGCCGGCAGGCTGCCGGGGCGTACGACGCTGCGGATGGCGAAGCTCGACTGGATACGCACCACGCCGGGCAGGCGCGACAGCGAGTCCTTATAGATGCGGTCGTAATCGCTGGGGTCCTGCGCCACCACCCGCAGCAGATAGTCGGAACTGCCGGACAGCAGATAGCATTCCCGCACCTCCGGACAGCGGCGGACGGCGGCGTCGAAGCGGCGCAGATACTCCTCGGTCTGCCGTTCCAGCGTGATCTGGACGATGACCGTCACCGACCGCTCCTCGTCCACCGTCTCGATGATGGCGGTATAGCCGCGGATGACGCCGGAATGCTCCAGCATGTGCAGGCGGCGCAGGCAGGCCGATGGCGACAGCCCGACCTCCGCCGCCAGCTTGGCGTTGCTCATCCGGCCATCCTTGCGGAGCAGGCGGAGGATCTTGTGGTCCAGGGCATCCAGGGCGTGCATGCAACTTTATTCGAAGACGTGGCGGATCATGCGAAAGCTCCACCACACTATGGGGGATTCATGCAAGGCTTTGCAGAGATTCACCCGGTCCGCCGGCCTTATAGTGACATCGCTGAGACAATCAGCCCCACCGATGGTTTCCCGGGATACCAGATCGGCTGGCGGGACCTGATTGGCCGGATTGACTGAAACGGGCGTTCGGATCGGGGAGTTCTGGCATGGTCACGCGCATCGGCGTTCCCAAGGAAATCAAGAACCACGAGTACCGGGTCGGGCTGACGCCGGCATCGGTCCGCGAACTGACGGCGGACGGCCATTCCCTGCTGGTGCAGAGCGGCGCCGGCGCCGAGATCGGCTTTTCCGACGAGGCCTACCGCGCGGCGGGGGCCGAACTCGCCGAGACCGCCGAGGAGGTCTTCGCGAAGGCCGAGCTTATCGTGAAGGTCAAGGAGCCGCAGCCGGCGGAATGTCGCAGGCTGCGCCCGGATCAGGTGCTGTTCACCTATCTGCACCTCGCCCCCGATCCCGAACAGGCCCGGCTGCTGATGGAGAGCGGCTGCACCGCCATCGCCTACGAGACGGTCACCGACCGTGCCGGCCGCCTGCCGCTGCTGGCGCCGATGTCGGAGATCGCCGGCCGCATGGCGATCCAGGTCGGCGCCGTCGCCCTGCAGAAGAGCAACGGCGGCTCCGGCATCCTGCTCGGCGGCGTGCCCGGCGTGCTGCCCGGCAAGGTGCTGGTCATCGGCGGCGGCGTGGTCGGCACCAACGCCGCCCGCATGGCGATGGGGCTGGGCGCCGACGTCACCATCGCCGACCGTTCCATGCCCCGGCTGGCCCAGCTCGACGACCTGTTCGGGCCGCGGCTGAAGACCGTCTACGCCTCGGCCGACGCGGTCGACCGGCTGGTGGCCGATGCCGATCTGGTGGTCGGCGCCGTGCTGGTGCCAGGGGCGGCGGCGCCGAAGCTGGTGCGCCGCGACCAGCTCGCCGGCATGCGCCGCGGCTCGGTGCTGGTGGACGTCGCCATCGACCAGGGCGGCTGCTTCGAGACCAGCCACGCCACCACCCATTCCGACCCGACCTATGTGGTGGACGGCGTCGTCCATTACTGCGTCGCCAACATGCCGGGCGCCGTCGCCCGCACCAGCACCGAGGCGCTGAACCACGCCACCCTGCCCTTCGTCCAGGCGCTGGCCGGCAAGGGCTGGAAACGGGCGCTGGCCGAGGATCCGCACCTGCTGGCCGGGCTGAACGTCCAGGCCGGCCGGCTGACCTATCCGGCGGTCGCCGAGGCTCTGGGACAGCCCTTCACCGACCCGCGCGGACTGGTCGGCTGAGATGTGAACAGCTGTTGACAAAGAACTGAACGAAATTTCTGGGAATCGAGACATCAAAAAATTTCGTTCGGTTTTTTCTGCTGAATCCACGATGAATGTTGTTTTTTTCTGCCGTTCAAAAGAGAGTGTTGCGCACACGGATCAAGTTGCATTACCTGTCTGTCATAAGAAAAAGGGTAACATCCGCAACCGGTGCTTAAGTGCCGGGGCCAAAGACCAAGAACAGTTTTGAACAGGGTAAGGCGCGGCGCCTCTCGCCGACTGGTCCGGACCGGGCGGTCATTCCGCCCGAACTGACCCGAGATTCACGACAGGATGTCCGGCAGCGATGCCGGTGGGAACGCCACGGCCTCAAAGCCGTGCCGCGCAAGGGAGAGCTGTTGGCTATGGTCGAACGACGGAACGCCGCTCGGGTGCAGGACCGCACCCCCGCGACCTCGTCGCATATCCGGATAGCCTCGTCGCGTATCCGGATGACGGAAGACCTGATCCGCCGCCTGCTCCGCCACGCGCAGACCCGCCCCACCGACGTCGGCAGCGGTCCCCTGTAACGATTTCGCCCGAAGCCCCGCCGGATCCAGCATCCGGCGGGGCTTCGGCAGTAACCGGGTGCGGCGGCGGGATTCCAAGCGTCCCCTGCCTCGGTCCTGGATGTTCTCCCCCGTTCATCCGGATCGGAACTCCGCCGCCGCACACGGCTTAATTCAGGTTTTCGGCAAAGGTCTCGTGAGCCTGCCTATTCGGTGATCTGGGAGAGTGGGAGAAGCCTGCCTGATGGACTATTTTCTACAGCAATTGATCAACGGCCTTTCGCTTGGAGCGATCTACGGCCTGATCGCGATCGGCTACACGATGGTGTACGGCATCATCGGGATGATCAACTTCGCCCATGGCGAGATTTACATGATCGGCGCCTTCGT
>NZ_JALJXJ010000014.1 GCF_024170005.1 Azospirillum lipoferum | reverse complement strand
GGGCTCCCCCTACCCCGTCACGCCTAAAATCGTTATCTTTGGGGTGGTCCCGGCGGGGGTTTCGCCCCCCCCCCCCCCCCCCCCCCCCCCCCCCCCCCGGGGGGGGGGGGTGGGGGGGGGGGGCCTGCGCGGCGGGATTTCGACAAGAATTCAGCATGTGCGTCCCCCTCACCCCGACCCTCTCCCCGGGGGGGAGAGGGGGATGGGGCTTTCGCATGTCCGGCCCGGACCATGCCCCAGACCCCGGCGGCCAGTCCGACCGTCAGCAGAGCGGCGGCAGCGGCGCGCAGGGCGGAGCGTGGGGGTGGCGGCAGGCGCTTCCAGGGTGCCCAGGCTTCGTCCGGGTCGTCGGGGTCGGCAATGCGCAGAGCGGCGAAGGCTTGCTCCGTCAGGCTGGGATCGCTGGCCGGCAGATCGGCCAACCGGCGGCCGGAGCGCGGGCAAAGCCGGTCGATGGCGGCGATGACGCTGCCGGTTTCGTGGATCTCCATCTCAAGTCGGGTCTGGTCGATGCCCATATGCTCGGCCAGCAGGCGGTTGCGCACGCCCAGGATGGCGGCCTCCGCCCGGGTTCGCTTCGGCCCGTCCTCCTGCGGTGCCTCGATGGTCAGGTCGCATTCGCTGTCGTAGCCCATCGATCGGTTGTTCAGGTTGGACGAGCCGATGCGCAGCAGCCGGCCATCGACCGCCACCAGCTTGGAATGGACGATCACCGGCCGGCCGCCCTCCGTCACTGGGGTCAGTGCGCGCAGCCGGCCGAAGCGGTCGGCCTTGCGCAGGCAGCGCAATGCCACCGAGCGCGGCGTGTCCATTGCCATGCGGTCGAACCAGCTCGGGCTTTCCATCGACACCACCAGCACCACCTCCGGCCCGTCGGGCTCGGCCAGGCGGCGGGCCAGCGCCTCGGCGACGCGGGCGGAGGCGAAATACTGGTTTTCCAGATAGATGGTGCGCTCGGCTGCGGCGATGGCGGCGAAGGTCAGCGCCTCGCTTTCACGGACCGCCGGACGGTCGCCGGTCGCCGGCATGGTGCGGGATATGCCGATCCGGGCGTCGGTCAGGATGGGATGGGCGCAGTCGGGCAGCGGGCAGTCCGGCCAGGGATCCTGATCCGCCTGGTCCGTATCCGGGAAAGGGCAGGGCTCCAGCGTCTCTCCGGTAGCGCAGCGCCAGCGCTCCCGCGCCAGTTCCGAAAGGGCGCGGGCGGCATCGCCGTCGACCATCGTCATCACGTCATGGCGCGGGTCATAGGGCTCGCCGTTCGGGCAGCGGCGGCGCGGGTCGCCGTCGCGATGTTCCGACGTGTCCCAGCGGTCGAAGGAGAAGTCGATGCCACCGCAGAAGGCCAGCGCATCGTCGATCACCAGCAGCTTCTGGTGCTGGGCGGCGCCGACCGGCAGTTCCCCGTCCAGCCGGGCGTTCAGCCGCCGGCCGGTGTTGCGGTCCAGCCGGTCCAGCGGTTCGTGCGGATGGTCGAGCGCGAGGGGAAAGGGCATGTCCCATTTCAGCGCCCGCACATGCAGCCCGGGTCGCGACCGCATCAGTCGGGCCAGGAATCGGCCCAGCGTTTCCGGACTTTCGGGGTCGAGCCGCATGCGCGGGTCGATATCCCAGCCGACCAGCAGGATCGATTGACGCGCCCGCTCCATCCCGGCACGGGCAGCGACGAAATAGTCGGCGCCGTCGACCAGCACCGCCACCCGCCCGGCGCGCTCCGTCCGCCAGCAGGTCAGACCCGGGCGCAGAACCGGCTTTGGAAAATCGGGCGTCATCAGGGGCATGCCGGACTGATGGTCGGCGTCCCGGGCAGCATCTGGGGAGGCGTCGGGCACGGCTGAAACCCTCGTTGGAAACGCGACGTGAGACTTTTCGCGGACCATCCGCCTCGCGGTTTGAACCCCATGGCATGCGCGTTGTTCCCGCATTTGCGGGCGGGCGTCCGTGGCTCGCCGAAGGAACCCGGCGGACGCGTTTTTGCCGCCCTTTCGCGGGCGTTTTCCAAAAAAGCGCATGCGTCGACCGAGATCATGCCCGGATTGTCCTGTTCTAGACCCATGAAAGACGCGAGGCCCTGGGCGGACGCCGCGTTGCGGCTCCAACACGGCATCCGTCTCGTTCCAAAGACGCCCAAATGCGAGGCGTTGCCACCATGAAGGAGTTCGAGGATGCGTAACCTGATGATCGGTGCCGTTTCGGCGGTTCTCCTGATGGCCGCCCCGGCCATGGCCCAGACCGCTCAGCAAGCCAACCCCGGCGCCCTCAAGGGCAGCGGCGCCTACGCCACCAGCCCGAGCGCCGGCAGCACCAACGTCGGGCCGGACGGCATCGTCCACACCCCGCCGGGTGCCACCACCTCGCCGTCGGCCGGCTCCACGACCGGCGGTCCGCTGAACTCCACGGGTACGTCCGGTTCGACCGGCACCTCCGGTAGCAACATGTCGGGTTCCTCGATCTCGCCGGTGCCGGGCGTGACCACCGCGCCATCGGGCATGGGCAACAACACCGGCAGCAACATCCCGCGCGACAACCAGACCGGTACCGGCACCCACTGCCCGCCGGGCACCCCGAACTGCGGCCCGGACAACGGCGGCAGCCAGTAACATCCCTGTCGCGGCAACTGCGCGGGCGCCCCGGAGCCATCCCTCCGGCGGCGCCCGCGTCGTTCCCGCCATCGCGGTGTGTCGAAGGTTGGCGCTGAACCAAGCTGCGGGCGAGGTCAACCGGGGGCGCGGACCGGGCGGCGGGGTGGAGCTTCCGCGAAATCGTCCAGCGGAGCGATGCCGGCGGCGGTGGCGACCAGACGGCGGAACAGCGCCTGCTGTCGGCTGTCGGCGACCAGATATTCCGGATGCCACTGCACGCCGATCATGAAGGACTCGTCCGGCGCCTCAATGCCCTGGACGACGCCGGCGCGTTCGCGCGCCACGACGCGCAGCCCATCGCCGACACGGTCCACCGACTGGTGGTGCAGGGCGTTCACCCGGCATTCGCCGATGCCGAGGATGCGGTAGAGCCGGCTGTCCGGTTCGATCCGGATGCGCTTGCGCGGCAGCACGGTGCGCATCTGCGGCGCTTCCTCGTACACCTCGTGGATGTCGACATGCAGCGAGCCGCCGCGGTGGACGTTGATCATCTGCGAGCCGCGGCAGATGCCCAGCACCGGCAGCGCGATCTTCGCGGCGCAGTCGAGCGCCCGCATCTCCAGCCGGTCGCGTTCGGGATCGATGCGGATCTGCGGACGGGCGGATTCGCCGTAGAGCGAGGCGTCGATGTCGTCGCCGCCGCCGACGACCAGCGCGTCGAGCCGGTCGATGGGAAAGGGAGAGTCGGCGGTGATGCGGACCGACGACGCACCGGCCCGCCACAAGGCAAGCCGGTTGGCCATGGCGGCGATGCGGCTGCCATGGACCGAGGCGGTGATGCCGACCAGCGGCCGGGACCTGCCGACGATGGCTGCCATGGGAAAACTCCTTCAGCCGGCCTGACGGGCCGGGCCGCCGGTTTCTTCGTCCTGCCCGGCAACGTCCTGCCCGGCAACGTCCTGAATGCCTGGATAAATCCCCGGATTGGCGGCCAGCATCGCGTCGATGCGCTCGGCCCAGCTGTCCAGCTGCTGTGCCCCGGCCGATCGGCGGTAATCGGTGCCGAGGCCGTCCAGCAGGGCGCGGTCGGCGGCCACCCGCTCCACCGCCACCCAGCGGTTCCAGTCGGCGGCGAGCGACCAGCCGGGATCGCCCAGCCGCGCGTTGGGAAGGCGGTAATGGAAGGTCGGGCGTGGGCGGACATGCGGGTC
The DNA here is from genome assembly GCF_024170005.1 of Azospirillum lipoferum. Classification (GTDB taxonomy): domain Bacteria; phylum Pseudomonadota; class Alphaproteobacteria; order Azospirillales; family Azospirillaceae; genus Azospirillum; species Azospirillum lipoferum. Next base: position 205,681 of record NZ_JALJXJ010000014.1, on the reverse strand, counting down.
TTCCATCGCCGCGGCCAGACGGTCGCGGTCGAGATGGGCGAACAGCGGGAACAGGTCCAGCTCGCGGTTGCGGGTGGGATTGTCGGCCAGATAATCGTCGATCAGCCCGCCGAGGCCGGGGCGATAGGCGGGGTCGACCACCTTGGCGGCATAGAGCGTCGGGAAGGCGGCGATGAAGCCGGACAGGCGCCGGGTGACGTCGACCCGGATCTCCCGCCGCAGCCAGGGGGCCAGCAGCAGGAAGGCCTTCAATATGTCCAGCAGGTAATCGCCGTCGGTCCGTGCCACCTCCGGGTTGAAATGCAGGCCGAAGGCGAACAGGGGGCTGGCCTCGGTCCCGGCGGCGCCAAGCGCGCGCAGGCAGGCCACCAACTCCTCCAGATCCGTCATCTGCTCCACCGTCACCGGCGGCGCTGCGATCTCGAAGGGCATTACCAGGCTGCCGATATTGCCCCACAACGGCCGCAGCGGATCGAGGATCGCCGCACCCCCCTTGCCTTTATGGGCGGAGCGCATGTCCAGCTCCACCGTGAAGTCGCCGAGCCGGGTGTCCGTCACCAGACACCGGTGCGGGTTTTCGACCGTGATGGTTCCGCCGAACAGCCGGTGCACGCAGGCAGCGGCCGATGGCGCGTCCAGGTCGGCGAATTCAAGTTCCACCCCCACGCGGCGCGGCGTGCCCTGGGACGTGGTGCGGAGCGGGGGGAAGAGGAAGGGTGTGGTCATTGCAAGGCTTCAACAGCCCACCCCGCAGGCTGTTCCCTTGGAGCAAACCCATGGCTGAAATCCAGCCTTTCAAAGAAGTCGTCGAGCATCGCAATGGTGGAAGATCAAGGAAGCCGCAGGGCCATACTCCTTTCGGTCATAGCCGCTCGATGGTGGTATCCTGCGATTTTCGATGTAAGCGCTCGCCGATTACCGAAAATTTAGGAGAAATCGAAAGTCTTGCGTTCATGTCCTTTCGTCTATTCTGACTCGCTGTTTTCTAAATTAACCGGCGCTTAACCATAAGTGCGTTAGCGATAGGCATGCCGCACTTGGGCATGCCGCAGGGTGACGCATCCGGCGTTCCATCCGGTCGGCTTCGCGGAGGAGCCTCGTCTACGCCATGACCCTTCTGGCACGCCTCTTCATCCTGGTCCTGCTCGCAGTGCTGCCGGCGATCGGCATCCAGATCTACAGCGTGCTCGAACAGCGGGCGGAGCGCGAGGGAGAGGTGACGCTCCAGGCCGAACGGCTTCTGCGCCAAGTGGAAAGCGAGCATTTCCGTCTGATCGACAGCGCCCGCCTGATGGTCACCGCGGTGACCGAGGCGCAGTTCCTCCGCCAGGGCGAGATCAACAGCTGCCAGAGCTATCTGGAGCGGCTGGCCACCCGTTCCGCCGACTACCGCACCCTGTCGATCACCGATGCCGAGGGGCGCATCCTGTGCAGTGCCGACCCGTCGCGCGTCGGTGCGTCGCTGAACGCCCAGCCGCATTACCGCCGGGCGATGGCGCAGGGGCGCTTCGCCGTCGGCGAATGGACGATCACCCACTCCGGTGCCGACGGCGGCGAACTGCCGGTCGCCGCCCCCTATTCCGACAGCGACGGCCGCCGGGCCGGCGTGGTCGCCCTGTCGCTCGACGTGCCGCGGCTGTCCGCCATGTTCGCCGCCCGTCCGATGCCGGAGAACACCACCCTGACGGTCGCCGACCGCTCAGGCACCATCCTGGTGAAGCTGCCGGGCACCCAGGGCCGCGCCGGTGAACGGCTGCCGGACAGCTATCTGGGGCTTCTGGCGGAGCGGGAATCCGGTGTGACCATGATGCCCGGCCTGGACGGCGCGTCGCGCATCCTGGCCTTCTCCCCGCCGTCCGCCGGCATCCGCGACCTGTTCATCAGCGTCGGCGTCGACCGTGGCGCCGCCATGGGAGTGGTCGACCGTGCGACCCGCGACGGGCTGCTGATGACGCTGTCCGGCTTCCTGGTCGCCGCCGCCGCCGCTTGGATCGGCGGCACCCTGTTCATCCGCCGTCCGGTCGATGCGCTGGTTTCCGCCGCCCGCGACTGGAGCGAGGGCAAGACCGCCACCCGCGTCAAGCTGTCCGACCGCTCGTCGGAGATCGGCCAGCTCGGCCACGCCTTCGACATGATGGCCGACCGGCTGGAAGCGCGCGAAGCGGCGCTGCGCCAGTCGGAAAGCCACATCCGCGCCGTGCTGGACGCGCTGCCCGCCTATGTCGGCGTGCTGACGCCGGATGGGGCGGTGGCCCAGGTCAACCGCGCCGCCGCCGACGCCGCCGGGGTGCCAGCTGCGCGCATCGTCGGCCGTCCTTTCGACGAGATCTGCTGGCTGTCCTTCGACGAGGCCGGGCGCGAACGGCTGCGGCAGGCGCTGGCGCTGGGGGCGAATGGGCGCTCCTCCCGCTTCGACGCCGGGCTGCGCGTCCCGACGGGGCGGGATACCGCCCCACGGGAAATGACGGTGGATGTCAACCTGACGCCGATGGTCGACGGCGACGGCCATGTCACCCATCTGATCGCCACCGGCATCGACATCACCGAGCGCAAGCGCACCGAGGAGGCGCTGCGCGTCGCCGAGGAACGGGTGCGCACCGGCCTGCGCAATTCCGGCGTGGTGGTGTTCAACCAGGACCGCGAGCTGCGCTACACCTGGGCCCATTCGGAATGGCTCGGCTTCGCGCCCGACGCGCTGATCGGCCGTACCGACGCCGACCTGTGCAGCCAGCGCGAGGATGCCGACGGGATGATGGCGCTGAAGCGTCGGGTGATGGAAAGCGGGGTCGGTGCGCGCGAAGAGGTGCGTATCCGCTGCAAGGACGAAGACCGCTTCTTCGACCTGACCGTCGACCCGCTGCTTGATCCTTCCGGCCGTCCCTCCGGCCGTGTGGAGGGCGTCACCTGTGCCGCCGTCGAGGTCACCGACCGCAAGCAGGCCGAGGCCGAACTGCACCGCGCGCGGGAGGAGGCCGATCAGGCCAATGACGGCAAGTCCAAGTTCCTCGCCGCCGCCAGCCACGATCTGCGCCAGCCGGTTCAGTCACTCTATCTCTTCACCGCGGCGCTGAGCGACCGGTTGCAGGGTCATGCGGCGCTGCCGATCCTCGACAACATCCGCCAGGGTCTGGACACGCTGAAGAGCCTGCTGGACGGGCTGCTGGACATGTCGCGGCTGGAATCCGGCAAGATCGTCGCCACCCCTGTCGAGGTGCGGCTGAACCAGATGCTCGGCCGTCTGGTCGCCGAATACGGACCGCGCGCCGCCCAGAAGGGGCTGGTGTTGCGCGCCGTGCCGACCCGTGCCTGGGTCCGCACCGATCCGGCCCATCTGGAGCGTATCCTGCGCAACCTCGTGGAAAATGCGCTGCGCTACACCACCAGGGGCAAGGTGCTGCTGGGTTGCCGCCGGACGCCGTCCGGCATGCGGGTGGAGGTGTGGGACACCGGCGCCGGCATCCCCGCCGACCGGCTGGAGGACATCTTCGAGGAATTCACCCAGTTGGGCGAGCGCAGCGAGCGCGGCCTCGGCCTGGGTCTGGCCATCGTCAAGCGGCTGTCGCGTCTGCTCGGACATCCGGTGACGGTGCGCTCGTGGGAAGGCAAGGGGTCGGTCTTCGCGGTCGAACTCCCGCGGGTGATCCTGGGCAACCCGCGTCCCGCCAGCGGCACCGCCGCCGCGGCGGCGACGCTCGCGCGCCGTTCGGTTGCCAACGATGCCGCCGCCAACGACCGCGGGCAGGCGATCAGCGCCATCGCCAACGCCTTCGGCGGTGGGCGGAGCGGGGGGGCGGCCACGAAGACCGTTGCGCCCGCGCCCGCCGTTGCCACCCAGGCCAAAGCCGGGGCCGGTTCCGACAAGGGCATGGTGCTGGTGATCGACGACGAGGCGATCATCCTGCTCGGCCTCAAGGCGATTCTGGAGGGCTGGGGCTATGACGTGCTGACCGCCAAGTCGGGCGATCAGGCGCTGGAACGGCTGCGCGCCGACGGGCGCTGCCCGCAGATCGTGCTGGCCGATTACCAGCTCCAGCAGGGCCGCACCGGTCCGGAGGCGGTGTGTGCGGTCCAGACCATGCTGGGCCAGTCGGTTCCCGGCATCATCCTGACCGGCGACACCAGTTCCGAACGCCAGGAGGAGGCCGAACGCCGCGGCTTCCGCATCCTGCACAAGCCGGTCTTCCCCAACGACCTCCGCCGCATGATGGCGAGCGCCGGAGCGGCGTGAGGGCCGGCTTCGGTCAGCTCGCCAAGAAGAATGGGCCGCTTCCCGGAGGGAAGCGGCCCATTCCTTATCCAGGCTCCGGCAGCCTTACTTCGCCAGATTGCGCAGCACGAAGTTCAGCACGCCGCCGTTCCGGTAATACTCGACCTCGTCCAGCGTATCGATGCGCAGCAGCAGCGGATAGGTCTCCGTCTTGCCGTCGGCGCGGGTCAGGGTCAGGGTCACGTCCTTGCGCGGGCGCAGATCCTGTTCGATGCCGTCGATGTCGAAGCGTTCAGAACCGTCCAGCTTCAGGTCGGCACGGGTGACGCCGTCCTTGAACTGCAAGGGCAGGATGCCCATCCCGACGAGGTTGGAACGGTGGATGCGCTCGAAGCTCTCGGCGATCACCGCGCGGATGCCCAGCAGCCTGGTGCCCTTGGCAGCCCAGTCGCGGCTCGACCCCGTGCCGTATTCCTTGCCGGCGACCACCACCAGCGGCACGCCTTCGTCGGCATAGCGCATGGCGGCGGTGTAGATCGGCAGCCGTTCGCCCGACGGGTAATGCCTGGTCTCGCCGCCTTCGACGCCGGGGATCAGCTCGTTGCGGATGCGGATGTTGGCGAAGGTGCCGCGCATCATGACTTCATGGTTGCCGCGGCGGGCGCCGTAGCTGTTGAAGTCCTGCGGACGGACCTGATAGCTCAGCAGATATTCGCCGGCCGGGCTGGTCTTCTTGATCGAGCCGGCGGGCGAGATGTGGTCGGTGGTGATGGAGTCGCCCAAAACCGCCAGGGCCCGGGCGCCGCGCACGTCCGACACCGGATCGGGCGTCTTGGTCAGGCCGCTGAAGAAGGGCGGCAGCTTCACATAGGTGGAGCCGTCCTGCCACTGGTAGGTCTGGCCCTCCGCCGTGGCAATGGCCTGCCACTGTTCCGGGCCCTTGAAGACGTCGGAATAGCGGCTGCGGAACATCTCGGCGGTCAGCGAGGCGTCGATGGCGTCCTGCACCTCGCGGTTGCTCGGCCAGATGTCCTTCAGATAGACCGGCTGGCCGTCGGTGCCGGTGCCGAGTGGATCGGTCGTCAGGTCGATGTTCAGGTTGCCGGCCAGCGCATAGGCGACGCAGAGTGGTGGCGACGCCAGATAGTTGGCGCGGGTGTGCGGGTTGACGCGGCCTTCGAAGTTGCGGTTGCCCGACAGCACGGCGCCGACCACGAGGTTGCCCTCCTCCACCGCCGCGGCGATGGCGTCGGGCAGCGGGCCGGAGTTGCCGATGCAGGTGGTGCAGCCATAGCCGACGATGTTGAAGCCGATGCGGTCCAGATAAGGTTGCAACCCGGCCTTGGCGAGATAGTCGGTGACCACCTGGGAGCCCGGCGCCAGCGAGGTCTTGACCCACGGTTTCTGCGTCAGTCCCTTCTCCACCGCCTTCTTGGCCAGCAGGCCGGCGGCGATCAGCACCGCCGGGTTGGAGGTGTTGGTGCAGGACGTGATGGCGGCGATGACGACGGCGCCCTGTTCCAGGCGATAGTCGCTGCCCTTCACCGGAACGGCCTTCGTCGGGTCGTCGGCCTTGTAGGCGTCGGTCATGTCCTTGGCGAAACCTTGGGCCACACCCGACAGCGGCACGCGGTCCTGCGGACGCTTCGGACCGGCCAGCGACGGCTCGACCGTGCCCATGTCCAGTTCCAGCACGTCGGTGAAGACCGGGTCGGGGCTGTTCGGCTCGCGCCACATGCCCTGGGCCTTGGCGTAGGCCTCGACCAGCGCCACGCGGTCGGGATCGCGGCCGGTGAAGGTCAGGTAGCGGATGGTTTCGGCGTCGATCGGGAAGATGCCACAGGTGGCGCCATATTCGGGGGCCATGTTGCCAATGGTGGCACGGTCGGGCAGCGTCATGCTGTCGAGACCCGGTCCGAAGAACTCGACGAACTTGCCGACCACGCCCTTCTTGCGCAGCATCTGGGTGACGGTCAGCACCAGATCGGTAGCGGTGGTGCCTTCCTTCAGACGCCCGGTCAGCTTGAAGCCGATGACCTCGGGGATCAGCATGGAGATCGGCTGGCCCAGCATCGCGGCCTCCGCCTCGATGCCGCCGACGCCCCAGCCCAGGACGGACAGGCCGTTCACCATGGTGGTGTGGCTGTCGGTGCCGACCAGCGTGTCGGGATAGGCCACCGGCTTGCCCGACGGGTCGCCGTCGGTCCACACCACCTGCGACAGGTATTCGGTGTTCACCTGATGGCAGATGCCGGTGCCCGGCGGCACCACGCGGAAATTGTCGAAGGCCTTCTGGCCCCAGCGCAGGAAGGCATAGCGCTCCAGGTTGCGCTCGAATTCCAGATCGACGTTCTTCTGGAAGGCATCGTTGCCGCCGAAATAGTCGACCATCACCGAATGGTCGATGACGAGGTCGACCGGCACCAGCGGGTTGATCTTCGTCGGGTCGCCGCCCAGCGACGCCATCGCCTCGCGCATCGCCGCCAGATCGCAGACCGCCGGTACGCCGGTGAAATCCTGCATCAGCACGCGTGCTGGGCGATAGGCGATTTCACGGTCGGACCGCTTGTCGACCAGCCATTGCGCCACCGCCTTCACGTCGTCGACGGAGACGGTGCGCCCGTCCTCGAACCGCAGCAGGTTTTCCAGCAGCACCTTCATGGAGAATGGCAGCCGCGACAGATCGCCGAGACCCGCCTCCTCGGCGGCCTTCAGGCTGAAATAGTCGTAGCTCTTGCCGCCCGCGCTGAGCGAGCGGCGGGTCTTGAGCGAGTCCTGACCGGTGAAGGTGGTCACGGGAAGCCTCCTTGGCGATTGGGTCTGGCGTGCGCCTTGATCGGCGCTTGGGAGAGTGCTTCGGTTACGGTCCAGGGATATGGGCCAGGGTTATGAGCCATGTCGCGACGGTCCGCAGGACGAGCGGTCAAATGACCTGAGAATCATCCAAAAGACTGAGGCAGCCTTGCGGGCGCCCGCAAGTCATGCAGGCAAGATGTAGGGCGGGGGTCCGGCAGATCAAACGCATGGCATCAAGAAAGCGAGAGCATAGGCATGGGTATGCAGTACGGCCTCGCAACCTCCCTTGCGGGACGCCACGGTCCGTTCCCCTCGATCATCCTATGACCTCCCCTGAGGTCCTTTCTTTACTCATATGAACATTGGGTGGGCGTCATGCCGGCTTCATCGCCACATAGCGGACGAAGCGCAGGCCGCTGCCCAGAACCCGCAGCCGTGCCCACCACAGCGCGAGTTCGCGCTTCAACGCGGCCAGCACCGGAGCCGGCGGTACGGCGGCAGCCAGTGTGTCGGCCAGCTTGCGCACCCGGTCGATGATGTGGCGGCGGTGCAGCTGGGTCAGATCCTCGGTGATGCGGACGTCGAGGTTGCGCTGGGTCAGTTCGTCGGCCATGCGGGTGGCGGTCCAGGGATAGACCTCCATCGGCTCCTCCTCCCGCCAGCCGTTCCAGCTGTCCCAGGAGCCGGGAGTACCGTCGATCACGTAATCGAACAGGGCGATGCCGCCCTTGGGCTTCACGCAGTCGCCGAGGCGGTCGAGGAACAGCTCCTTGTCGCGTACGCGGTGGACGATGCGGTCGGCCATCACGAGGTCGAAGCTGCCGGCCTGATTGAAATGCTCCGGGTCGTAATGGGCGATCGGCGCCTTCTTCGACAGCCCCAGCGCCTTCGACCGGTCCATCGCCAGCTTCGCCAGCAGCGGCGACGGCTCCAGCCCGGTCACCCAGGTGTCGCAGCTTTCCACCAACGCGCGGGCGGTCCCGCCGAGACCGGCCGACAGGTCCAGCACGCTCTTGGCCGGGGTCAGCCCGAAGGAGCGGACGGAGTCGACCATCCAGGATGCCTCCTCCGGTCCGGTCATGTCCTGGCCCCACAGAAGCTGCGCGCCTTCGCTGCGTGCCGGTGACCAGACCGGCTCGCCGTGACGGTCGAGTTGCATCAACGCCAGCCGGTCCAGTTCCGGAGTGCCGCCGGGCGGAGCCGGGTCTGGAGCTATGCCCGGCGATGCGATCGCGTTCGACGGTCCTGGAAGGGAAGCGGTGCCGACCGCATCGACCGCACCCGGCCGGCGGCGATCTGCCAAGTTACGCAGGTCAGCCCGGCTCGAAACGCGGGGCAGGCGGGACAGGTCATAACCCTCCCACCAGGCGGCCAAACGGATGCGCCAGTCGGGGTTACGCCACCGCTCCAAATCCTGCGGACTGATCTGCGGAACCACGCATCTGCCCTTTCCAGGTCAATCGGCGGAGCGCCGATCTACCGCTTTCGGATATGACATCGACATTCGGCGCTGTGATTTAGAAGTAGGGGCGACTGATTTGTCTGTCAAGAAACCATTATTTAACGATTTCGACTTCGTTTTCGCCAATTGTCAGAAAATTTTATCGGTTTTTGTCTGTATGCCTGCTGTGTGCGCCCATTGCGGCAGCCCGGACGCCTCCCTATACTCCGGCCGCAACCGACGGAGGGGGCCTCGCGTGCCGATCGAAACCGGTGATCCCACCGGCAATCCCTGGACCGTGCTGACCAGCACGATGAAATATGAGAACGCCTGGATGGAGGTGGTCGAACACAAGGTTCTGACCCCGAAGGGCGCCCCGGGCATCTACGGCGTCGTCCATCCCCGCAGCCTCGCCACCGGCGTGGTGCCGATCCATGACGACGGCACGGTGACGCTGGTCGGCCAGTACCGCTTCCCGCTGAAGCAATACAGCTGGGAAATTCCCGAGGGCGGCGGGCGCAAGGGAGTGGAGCCGCAGGAATCGGCGGCGCGCGAGTTGCGCGAGGAGACCGGTCTGACGGCGCGGCGCTGGATGCCGCTGATGAAGCTGCACCTGTCCAACTGCATCACCGACGAGGTCGCCCACACCTTCGTCGCCTGGGGGCTGGAGCAGGGTGAGCCCGCTCCTGACGAGACCGAGGTTCTGGCGGTCCGCCGCGTGCCCTTCGCCGAGGTGATCGACATGGTCCTGGCCGGCGCCATCACCGACGCCATGGCGGTCGCCAGTCTGCTGAAGCTGCGGGTGCTGGCGGCGGAAGATGCGCTGCCTGAGGATCTCGCCAGCCTCATCCGTCTCTGACCTGCCAGCAAACCGGACCTCAATGACCGTCATTTCCGGCCACGCCGTCGCCATTGATTTCGAGACCGCCAACGAGACCCGCACCAGCGCCTGCTCCATCGGCGTCGCCTGGATCGAGAACGGACGCGTGACCGGGACGGAAGAGCATCTGATCCGCCCGCGCGAACTGCGCTTCAACTCCTTCAACAGCGCCATCCACGGCATCCGGGAAGAGGACGTGGCCGACGCCCCGGAATTCCCGGAGGTGTGGGCGGCTTTGCGGGAGCGGGTGCAGGGCCGGCTGATCCTGGCCCATAACGCCGCCTTCGACATCAGCGTGCTGCGCCACACCCTGAGCGATTATGGGCTGGACTGGCCGGCCTGCGACTATCTCTGCACCGTCGTGATGGCGCGGCGCGCCTGGCCGACACTGACCGCGCACCGGCTGAACCATCTGGCCGACTTCCTGGGCATCGCGCTGGACCATCACCATGCCGGCAGTGATGCCGAGGCCTGCGGCCGCATCGCGCTGGCCGCGGTGCTGGAGATGGGGCTGCGCGGCTTCGGTGAGATCGAGCGGACCGGCATCAGCCTGGGCCGCATCGCCCCCGGCGGCTATTCCCCCTGCAAGGGAGGAAAGGCGCCGCCGCGCCGTCCGCGCGTGGTGGCGTGAACGATAAACGTCAGCCGGTGCTTTCCCGCCGCGACTGCGTAAGCTAGGCTCCCGCTCCATCGTATGAAGGAGCGAACCGCATGCTGTTCATGTTCCATTGCGTCGACAAGGCCGGTGCTGCCGACGTCCGCGCCGCCAACCGCGCCGAGCATCTGGCCTATCTGGAGGCCAACGCCGACCGTATCTTCGCCGCCGGCCCGCTGCTGTCGGACGACCAGAGCGGCATGGTCGGCAGCCTGCTGATCGTCGAGTGCGCCGATGCCGCCGCCGCCCAGGATTTCGCCGCCGGCGACCCCTATGCCAAGGCCGGCCTGTTCGACAGCGTGACGATCCGGCCCTGGCGCCGCGTCTACCCCAAGGCCTGAGCGGGAGAACGCCGGCGATGGCCTACTGGCTGCTGAAGTCCGAGCCGTTCAAATATTCCTGGGACCGCATGGTCGCCGACGGCCGGACCCATTGGGACGGGGTGCGCAATTACCAGGCGTCCAACAATCTCAAGGCGATGGAGGTGGGCGACCGCGCCTTCTTCTATCACTCCAACGAAGGGCTGGAGATCGTCGGCATCGTCGAGATCGTCCGCACCTATTACCCGGACCCCGGCGACGAGGCCGGCCGCTTCGGCATGGTCGACGTGGCGCCGGTGATGCCGGTGAAGACCCCCGTCACGCTGAAGCAGATCAAGGCCGATCCGCTGTTGCAGTCGATGGCGCTGGTCCGCCAGTCGCGCCTGTCGGTCTGCCCGGTCAGCGATGATGAATGGGCGCGGGTATGCGATCTGGCGGGCGTTGGGGTTCCGGCTTGAGGCGGTGCTGCTGAGTGCCCCTCCCCGACCCTCCTCCACCTTTGGTGGGAGAGGGTCGGGGACGGGCACACGCCCATGCACCCTTCACCTGATCGAAAGACCTGCTACTCCGCCGTGTCCTGCATCGCCGCGCGAAAGTCTTTGGTCGCCTGCATCATGCGCCGGGCGATGTCCGCCACGCCAGCGGTGGAGGCGGCGCCTGCGGGACTGCCGAGCGCGCGCAGCGTGGCGTCGATGGCCATCAGGCTGGTGCGGTCGGCCAAGCCGGCGAGGCGGTCGCCGGTTTCCGGAAGATCGTCCGCGTTCGTGGTTCTGGGCATTGCGATCCTTGCCGCCGATGATCGTTACCGTAATGCAGCAACTCTATAGCTGCCAGCCGGTTAAGGTCGGGTTAAGCAAGGGTTCGTCCGTTACAGGATCGACATCGCCGTATGCTGCGCCGCGGCGCGGCGGATGGTCGCGGCAGTCGAACCACACAGCTCCAGCCTGACGGGCAGGGGATTGGGCGTGCCTTGTTATGCTTGGAGAAGAAACAGTCTCGCGCTGCAAAATCAGGGACACAATCCTCCTTTGGTCGGGGGGCCTACAGGGGCCGATTTGCTTGTTCGTCCCGCAACTTGTGTGGATAATGCCGCTCAATTCCGGGCGGCGGCCCGCCGCCCTCCAATCATCTTCCGGCCAATTCGGAAGCACCACGGGGGAATCGCACTCATGACCGACAACAGCTTCTTTCCGGTGAAGCCCGAGATCGCGGCGACCGCCCACGTGAATGCGGAAGCCTATGCCCGCATGTACGAGCAGTCGGTCAAGGACCCCGAGGCATTCTGGGGCGAGCAGGGCAAGCGGCTCGACTGGATCAAGCCCTACAGCAAGGTGAAGGACGTCAACTTCAACGACGACGTTCACATCCGCTGGTTCCATGACGGCACGCTGAACGTGTCGGCCAACTGCATCGATCGCCATCTGGCGACCCGCGGCGACCAGACCGCGATCCTGTTCGAAGGCGACGACCCCGGCGTTTCCAAGGCCATCACCTACAAGGAACTGCACGAGAAGGTCTCGCGCCTCGCCAACGTACTGAAGAAGAACGGCGTCAAGAAGGGTGACCGCGTCACCATCTATCTGCCGATGATCCCGGAGGCCGCCTATGCGATGCTGGCCTGTACCCGCATCGGCGCCATCCACTCCATCGTCTTCGGCGGCTTCTCGCCCGACAGCCTGAAGGACCGTATCGTCGACTGCGACAGCCACTTCGTCATCACCTCCGACGAGGGCCTGCGCGGCGGCCGCAAGGTGCCGCTGAAGGCCAACGCCGACAAGGCGGTGGCCGGCGCGCCGATGGTCAAGCATGTGCTGGTCGTCAAGCACACCGGCGGCAACGTCGCCTGGACCGAAGGCCGCGACCTCTGGTACCACGAGGAGATGGAGAGCGTCTCCGCCGACTGCCCGCCGGAGGAGATGAGCGCCGAGGATCCGCTGTTCATCCTCTACACCTCCGGCTCGACCGGCAAGCCGAAGGGCGTGCTGCACACCACCGGCGGCTACCTCGTCTATGCGTCGATGACCCACCAATATGTCTTCGACTACAAGGACGGCGAGGTCTACTGGTGCACCGCCGACGTGGGCTGGGTCACCGGCCACAGCTACATCGTCTATGGCCCGCTCGCCAACGGCGCCACCACGCTGATGTTCGAAGGCATCCCAACCTACCCGGATGTCTCGCGCTTCTGGCAGGTGATCGACAAGCACAAGGTCAACATCTTCTACACCGCCCCCACCGCCATCCGCTCGCTGATGCGTGAAGGCGAAGGCCCGGTGAAGAACACCTCGCGCGCCTCGCTCCGCGTGCTGGGGTCGGTCGGCGAGCCGATCAATCCGGAAGCGTGGCTGTGGTACTACAATGTGGTCGGCGACGCCCGCTGCCCGATCGTCGACACCTGGTGGCAGACCGAGACCGGCGGCATCCTGATCACCCCGCTGGTCGGCGCCATCGGCCAGAAGCCGGGGTCCGCGACCAAGCCCTTCTTCGGCGTCCAGCCGGTCGTCGTCGACAACGAGGGCCAGATCCTGGACGGCGAGACCGAGGGCAACCTCTGCATCGCCGACGCCTGGCCCGGCATGATGCGCACGGTCTATGGCGACCACGAGCGTTTCGTCCAGACCTACTTCTCGACCTTCCCGGGCAAGTACTTCACCGGTGACGGCTGCCGCCGCGACGCCGACGGCTATTACTGGATCACCGGCCGCGTCGACGACGTCATCAACGTGTCCGGCCACCGCATGGGCACCGCCGAGGTCGAAAGCGCGCTGGTCGCCCACCCGAAGGTCGCCGAGGCAGCGGTCGTCGGCTATCCGCACGACCTGAAGGGCCAGGGCATCTACGCCTACGTCACGCTGAACGCCGGCGAGACCCCCACGGAGGAACTGCGCAAGGAACTGGTCGCCTGGGTCCGCAAGGAGATCGGCCCGATCGCCTCGCCTGACCTGATCCAGTGGGCGCCCGGCCTGCCGAAGACCCGTTCCGGCAAGATCATGCGCCGCATCCTGCGCAAGATCGCCGCGAACGAGCATGACAGCCTGGGCGACACCTCGACGCTCGCCGATCCGGGCGTGGTGACTGACCTGATCGACAACCGCATGAATAACGCCTGATTGGCGGGTTGATGGGAAAAGGGGGCGCTCCGGTTGGGGGCGCCCCCTTTTTCTTTGGTGCCTCAGCTCCTTAATCCAACGGCACGATCACACTCAGCGTTCCGGCAGCACCAGCGGGACGGCGGGCGAGATGGCGAACGAGGTCGGCGAGGGGTGGCGTTCGGTGATCCGCTTGCGGGCGTCCTCGGCACTCTCCGCGGCGACGGCGTAGGTGCGGATGCCGGCCCAGGGGGCGGTGGCGTCCAGCGCCTCCACCGCGACATACCACAGCGGGCCGCCGGAGCGGGCGACCCGGTCGACGCAGTAGAACTCCATCGGCGTCAGGGCGGCATCGTCAGTGACGGCCGATTGCAGGGACAGGATCTCGCTTTCCATCTCCGCCGCCTCGCGGTGCAGGCCGGCCAGCGTTTCTTCCGTCTCCGCCCGGCGGAGGGAGGCGAGCTTGGCGTAGTTGGCGTAGACGTCCAGCCGCTCCTTCAGCGCGGCCAGCTTTTCCGACTGGCGGCGGGCGCGGATACCGAGGATCCGTTCTCCGAGCAGGCCGATCACGAGGCTGGTGACGGCTCCCAGAACCCAGGCGATGCTCATGGCGCGCCGGCTCCGGACTCGGCTGGGGCAGCGGCCTTGTCGTCCGAATCCTCGCCGGAGACGGTGACGCCCACGCCGTCATGAAAGATGTTGCGGGTCAGCATCTGGGCGGCGGCGAAGTCGGAGGCCCAGACCTGCGCCTCGTTTCCGAAGCGCCAGATGGCGGGGTGGACCACCGCCTTGGCATCGGGCTTTGCGGCGAAGCCGGGCGCCATTGCCAGCTTGAAGACGAAATGGTTGCGCCCCGGTTCCGGCCGGCCGATCTCGTGGATGAAGCGGCGGGTGGCGGCGGTGCGTTTGCCGCTGCGGCGGCTGAGGGCCAGCTTGTCGGTCGACAGTTCCGCCAGCCTTGCCTTCATCGCCTCGATCTCGGCCTGCATGGCCTCCAGCTCGTTGGCCTGAAGTTCCAGTGCGTCGCGTTCGGCGGCCAGGATTGCGCCGCAGCGGCGGATCTCCCGCTCCGTCCGCAGGATCAGCCCGCGGCGGATGCCCAGGAACAGCAGGGTGGCACCGATGCAGAACAGCGCCAGCAGCATTTCCGACGTCATACGCGCCCGCTCCGCAAACCATCTGGCAAGTTGGGGGGAGTTGTAGCGCAATCCACGCAAGCACGCATCACAAGCAAGTGCCCTGTGGGTTGAAAAAAGCCGGGCCTGAAAAACGGCGCCCCGAAGGGCGCCGTCATTCGTCAGTCAAGCGAACGGACGATCACTTCCGCTCGGCGATGGCGGTCTGAGCCGCCTTCACCAGGTCGGGGCCGATCTGCTTGGCCCACTTGTCGAAGACCGGCTGGGTGGCGGTCTGGAAGGCCTTCTGCTGGTCCGGTGTCAGCCGCACGACCTCGACGCCCTGGGCGGTGATTTCCTTCAGCAGGCTGTCATCCTCGGCGGTGATGCCCTTGCGGGAGATCGCGACCTCTTCGGCGGCGGCCTGGATGGCGGCGGCTCGCACCGCCTCCTGGTCTTCCTTCGACCAGCTGGCCCAAACCTCCTTGTTGACCACGAAGATCAAGGGGTCGGCGACATAGCCCCACAGGGTCAGGTTCTTCTGGCCCAGCGTGGCGAGCTTGGCGGCGACGAAGATCGCCAGCGGGTTCTCCTGCCCGTCGACGGCGCCGGTGGACAGCGCCGGCTGCGCGTCGGCCCAGCTCATCTGCGTCGGGTTGGCGCCCAGCGCGGTGAAGGTGTCGAGATAGAGCGGCGAGCCGACGACGCGGATCTTCAGACCCTTCAGGTCGGCCGGCGTGCGGATCGGGTGCTTGGAGTTGGAGATCTCGCGGAAGCCGTTCTCGCCCCAGGCCAGCGGCACCACGTCCTTGGTGGCGAGCAGGTCGAACAGCTTCTTGCCGACCTCGCCCTGGGTCAGGGCGTCCAGCGCCTTGTGGTCGGGCATCAGGAAGGGCAGGGAGAAGAGGTTCAGCTCCTTCACCTGCGGCGACCAGTTGATGGTGGAGCCGACCGCCATGTCGATGGTGCCCTGGCGGAGTGCGGTGAATTCCTTGGTCTGGTCGCCGTTCACCAGCGAGGTGCCGGGATACATCTTGATGGTGATGCGCCCGCCGGTCTTCTCCTTGACCAGTTCGGCCCAGCGGTCGCCGCCGACGCCCCAGGGGAAGGGCTTGCCCAGAACGGTCGAAAGCTTGTACTCCGCCTTGTAGTCGGCAGCGTTCGCAGCACCGGCCAGCACGGCGGGAACCGTCAGCGCGGCCAGCGCAATGCCGGCGAGCAGAGCCTTCAGCGATTTCATGCTTGTTTCCTCCCAAGCGCCCTATACGAAAGATACGGACCGGGATCGTACAGATGGACGCAGGACTGTTCCACGCGCAATTTGAAGCGACCGTCCGCGGTCCGAACAATGCCGCCATGCGGCGCAGCCGCATTGCGACCATGCGGCAGGGCCTGATGCTTGGCGTTTTCGCCTGTCTGGTTCTGCCGGCGGCGGGAAGCCTCGCCCAGGGGCTGCCCGGCCCGGCGACCCCGATGGGGCCGAATCCCAGCGAATGCGAGATTCAGGCGGCGCTGCTCGGCACCACCGGGCCCAACTGCCCGCCGGTGGCGATGCAGCGGCCGGCCGCCCCGCCGCCGGCCGCCCCCTCGGCCGAGCGGCCGGGGCCGGTGACGGTGCCGCCGCTGCCCGGACCGACGGCGATGCAGGCGCCGGAGCTGCGCGCCGCCTTCCGGGTGGAGTTCGATTTCAACTCCGCCGTCATCCGGCCGGAGTCGCGGGCGATCCTGGACAAGGTGGCAGCGGTGATGGGTACGGCCGGCACCACCCGTTTCCGCATCATCGGCCACACCGACGCCGTCGGCGGCGATGCGGCCAACCTCGCCTTGTCCAAGCGACGGGCGGCGGCGGTGGTCGAGTATCTGGTGTCGCGCCACCACATCCGCGCCGACCGGTTGGAAGCGTCGGGCATGGGTGCGCGGGACCTGCTGCTGCCCGACCAGCCGAAGGCGGCGGCCAACCGGCGGGTCGAGATCGTCAATCTGGGCGGCTGAATTTTTCTGATCCGCAGGGAACCTTCGGCGGAGTGAGGTGTTGCGCAGGGGCGCCGACGGGCCTCCGGCCCTGCGCGCGCCGCCCTCCAACCCTCCGACCGGGAGAGCCGATGCCGGACCACACCCCCATCCCCATCGACAGCCACCGCATCGCCGACGACGAGGTCGGCAAGCCGGCGGTCTTCGGCACCATCCTGTCGGGCCAGCCGCTGGAGATCCACCGCAACATCTTCGAAGGCGACTACAGCCGCTTCCGGTCGGGGGTGTGGCAGTGCACGCCGGGCCTCGTGGCGATGAAGGACTGGCCGTACCACGAGTTCTGCGTGCTGCTGTCGGGCCGGGTCATCATCACGCCGGAAGGCGGGTCCCCTCGGGAATACAAGGCGGGCGACGCGCTGGTGCTGCCGATGGGCTTCACCGGCACCTGGGAGATCCTGGAGACGGTGCGGAAATACTATGCGGTCCAGGCGCGCCAGCCGCTGCTGCGCCGGATGAAGGCGCGGGTGAAGGGCTGGCTGCGCCCGGAGACGGCGGACGGGCAGACGGGCCGCGCGCAGCCCGGCACCGCGTTCTGACACCTCGCCATCTGCCGGACGCCCGTGTTAGGGTCCGCCGCGCCGTCCCGCCGGACGGCCCCTGTGCAAGACTCTGATACTGGTGCGCTCCATGACCCAGGCCTCCCGTACCCTCACCGAGATCGCCGAAGCGCTGGGCGCCGCGGTCGAAGGCGACGGCTCCCTCACCATCCGCCGCGCCGTCCATCCGTCGGAAGCGGAAGGGCCGGAGGATCTGGCGTTGGCGATGGACAAGGACCTGCTGGCCCTGCTGCCCGGCAGCAAGGCGGTCGCCGCCGTGGTCGCCGAGGGGGTCGAGGTGCCGGAGGGCATCAAGGGCCGCGTCGTGGTGAAGCGTCCGCGCTTCGCCATGGCCGGGATGCTCGACCTGTTCGAAAAGCCGGTCCATGCCGAGCCGGGGGTGTCGCCGCAGGCCTATGTGGCGCCCGACGCGGTCGTGGCGCCCGATGCCTCCATCGCCCCCTTCGCCTATGTCGGCCCTCGCGCCCGCATCGGTGCCGGGGTGGTCATCCTGCCGCATGTCACGGTCGGCGCCGACGCGGTGATCGGCGAAGGCAGCCTGCTGCATCCCGGTGCCCGCATCGGCGAACGGGTGGAGATGGGGGCGCGCTGCATCGTCCATCCCAACGCTGCCATCGGCAATGACGGCTTCAGCTTCGTGACGCCGGAGCCGGGCAGTGTCGAATCGGCCAAGACCACCGGCCGCGTCGTCGGCACCAACGTGCTGATCCGCCGGGTGAACTCCATCGGCACGGTGATCATGGGCGACGACGTCGAGGTCGGCGCCGGCGCCACCATCGACCGCGGTACGGTGACGGCCACCCGCATCGGCAACGGCACCAAGATCGACAACCTCGTCCAGATCGGCCACAACGTCCAGGTCGGCACCAACTGCATGCTGTGCGGCCATGTCGGCATTGCCGGCAGTACGGTGATCGGCGACCGCGTGGTTCTGGCCGGCAAGGTCGGCGTGGCCGACCATGTGAAGATCGGCAGCGACGCGGTGGTGGCCGCCAATTCCGGCGTCGGCATGGACATTCCGCCGAAGTCGGTGTGGATGGGCTATCCCGCCGTGCCGCGCGCCCGGGCCTTCGAACAGTACAAGGGCCTCGCCCGCCTGAAGCGCCTGTACGCCGACGTCTCCGACCTGAAGAAGCGCCTGACCGCCATCGACGGCGGCCCGGTGAAGGTCGAGGCGGAGCAACAGGAATAGGCGGCGATCCGGCCGTCTTCGCCCTTCATCGTTCAACCACAATCGTTCCCATGACCTCCGGCCAGAACCCCACCCGTGAGTCCATCCTTGGCGGCCCGGCCGTCATCCTGGTGCAACCGCAGCTCGGCGAGAACATCGGTGCCTGCGCGCGCGCGATGCTGAATTGCGGGCTGACCGACCTGCGTCTCGTCAAGCCGCGCGACGGCTGGCCGAACCCGAAGGCGAATGCCGCCGCATCGGGCGCCGACCTCGTCATCGACAACGCGACGATCTTCGAGACCACGGCCGAGGCGGTCGCCGATCTCGAGGCGGTCTATGCCACGACGGTGCGCACCCGCGACATGATCCAGCGCTTCGTCACCCCGCGCGTGGCGGCGGGCGAGATGCGGGAGCGCTATGCCGCCGGGCAGAAGGTCGGCGTGATGTTCGGGCCGGAGCGCACCGGGCTGTTCAACGACGATTTGACCCTTGCCCAGACGCTGGTGACAGTGCCGCTGAATCCGGCCTTTTCCTCACTCAATCTGGCTCAGGCGGTGCTGCTGATCGGCTACGAGTGGTTCCAGGCCGGCGACCGCACGCCCGACCGCTTCCTGCACACCGGCCAGACCCGCCCGGCGACGATGGCGGAGCGGGTGAACTTCTTCGAACGGCTGGAGGCGGCGCTGGACCGCACCGGCTTCTTCACCAGCGAGGAAAAGCGCCCCTCGATGGTCCGTACCCTCCGCAACGCTTTCGAGCGGATGGAGATGACCGAGCAGGAGGTCCGCACCTTCCACGGCGTCGTCGCCGCCCTGATCCAGGGCAGCCGGCGGAAAGGCGAGAGTTAAACCGCAAGCACAGTTATAGTGGGCGTCCATGGACTATGCTTTGCAGAACATGGATGTCGGCCTGGTGCTGCTGGACAGCGCGCGGCGGGTGCTGGCCCTGAACCCGGCGGCGGTGCGGCTGCTGGGCGAGCGCGCAGCCGGGCTGGTCGGCGCCTATCTGCACGACCTCCATCCGCCCTCCCACCGCGCCAAGGTGGAGCTGCTGCTGGCCGCAGCCGGCGATCCCGCCGCCCCGGCCTCGGCCAGTTCGATGATGGTGGCGTTGCCCGGCCGGGTGCTGGTGGTGAAGGCGACGGCGCTGGCGCCCGCAACCGCGGCGGGGGAGGGGAGCGCGGTTACCGCCCTGATGCTGATGGAGGTGGCGCGGCCGGCAGCAGCCGACGCGCAAATCCTTCCATCACAGGTTCCGGCGTCGCAGACGCCTGAGCCGCTGGTCAAGCTGCCGGTGGAGAAGGGCCAGGGGATCGTGCTGCTCGACCCGTCGGATGCCGTCTATCTCCAGGCCGACGGTCATTACACCACGGTCCACACCGCCGACGGCGCCTTCTTCTGCGGCCTTCCCCTGTCGGAATTGGAGGCGCGGCTCGACGCCCGGTCCTTCGTGCGCACCCACCGCGGCTACATCGTCAATCTGCGCCATGCCCGCGCGGTGGAGCGGCAGGACGGCCGCGCCGCCTTCGTCATGGCCGCTCCCGGCGCTCCCCGCGTGCCGCTCAGCCGCAACCGGGCCGATGCGCTGAAGAAGCGCCTAGCGCTGTAGCCGCTGCTCGGCCTGCCGCGCCAGAGCCGGCCAGTCGCGACCGGGCGAGGCCCAGTTCGCTTCGCCATGGGTGGCGTGTCCCGGCAGCGGGCAGGCCAGGAAGCGGCCTGCCGCCCCCAGCGTGTAGTGCAGACAATAGTCGATGGACCGCCGTTCGATGCGGAACCGGTCCCAGACGGCGCTGTCCGCGCGCAGGGTCGACAGGCGGCAGGCCCAGGTCATGGTGGTGCTGGCGGTGAATTTCCAATGGCTGAGCGGGCGGCGCAGCACGCAGGTTTCCTCGCCGCCGGCCGCGATCACCCCATGGAGGCTGGTGGCGGCGGGGTCGGCGTACTTGTCGGCATGGTCGTACAGCGTCACGTAATCGGCGATCTGCAACCCCTCCGCCAGCATGGCGCGGGCGCCGGGCAGATGCAGATAGTCATCCTCCAGGAAATAGACGATGGCATCCTGGCTCACCGGGTCGGCCAGTGCCAGCGCCTTGGCATGGAGGAAGGAGCCGTGATGGCCCAGGGCCGTGCGCCGGATGACGCCAGTGCCGAGACAGCCGGCCTGCGCCAGCATCGCCTCCACCCGCTCCACCGTATCGTCCCGGCAATTGTCGGCGATCAGCCGCAACTCCTCGGCGGCCGGCCGGAAGACGTCGAGGAAGTTGGCGAGACAGGCGAAGGGGCCGGCGATCTTCTCCTTGGGATTCCCGCGGTCGCTCAGCCGGTAGAAGACTCGCAGCCGGTCGGGGACAGGCGGAAAGAGTCGCCGGTCGTGCTGCCGCCAGCGCGTGTGTCCGCTTTCGGCCTGTCGGCGGTGGAGTGCCAGCGCCAGATCGCAGAAGCCGTCCTCATGGTCCGGCTCGACCGTAAGCAGTCGGGTCAGCCAGTCCACCGCCTCCGCTGCCGGGCCATGGCGCAGGGTCGCGACGCCGAGATTGCGCAAGGCGTCGGCATTGCCAGGGGCGAGTGCCAGACCGTTGCCGAAGGCCCGCAGGGCCGTGGGGCCGTCCTCCTGCTGCAAGGCCTGCGCACCGAAATCGGCATGCAGGTCGGAGCGCAGCGGATACCGGGCGGCGGCTTCGCGAAAGGCATCGACTGTGCCCGTCCGGTCGCCGGCCTGCTGGCAGGCAGCTGCCAGACGGCGCCAGGGCATAGGATCGGCCGGGGTCAGCAGGGCGGTACGGCGCAGCCAGACCAAAGCGGCCCCGCCATCGCCGTAAGCCTTCAGCATGGCGGCGAGGTTGGCGGCATATTCAGCGCGGGCGGGATCGCAGGCGCAGGCATTGCGTTGGCGCGCGATCGCATCCGCCGCGCCGTCTGTTCCCTGCTGGAAGCGAATGATGGCGGAGAGCTGCCAGGCGTCGCCATTGTCCGGCCGCCCGCCAAGGATCAAGGCACAGACGTCGAAGGCTTCCTGCCGGCGCCCCTCGCGGAAGAGACCGGCCGCCGCCGCTAAGTCATGAACCGCCATATCCCATCCCGATCGCCCGCCGGTTGTACCCGTGGCGCGAGAGTGGTCCGCGGACCGTGAGCGGTCAAGTCTCGGCGACAGTTCCGTTCATGCAGCGATCCCGCCATTCGCGCAGGCCGGATACCGCTGGTGCAGCGCGGCTTGATCGAAGGGGTTCCGGTGGGGAAGCATCGGCGCGATCTTTCCCAACCCTGGCACCCGGCCACCCCTGGCAACCGGCAAGAGGAAACCGCCTCCGTGGACAGCATCGACTCGCCCGACCGCTATGTCTCGTTCAAGGGAATCGACTGCGAGGGCAACAGCCGCCGCATCATCGAGCGCCTGTACATGCACATCGACGATCCCGCCAAGACCAACGCCTTCTGGGAGCGGTTCCGCGCCAAGCTGGCGGTCGCCGAGGATCCGCTGAAGCGGCAGGCCGACGGGCTGTGCCTGCTCTGCGCCAACATCTATTACATCGCAGACCTGTTCGAGGAGCATGACGACGAGGACGGGCTGGCGATGCTGCGCCAGCTGGAGGACGAATGCTGCTGAACCCTCACGGCTTGGCTGCAGGCTCCTTCTCCGTCTCCTTGTCCGCGGCGGCGTAGGCGACGCGCCAGACGGTGCCGGAGGCGTCCTCGGCGATCAGCAGGGCGCCGTCGGCGGTCACCGCCAGTCCGCTCGGCCGGCCCCAGACCTTCGGGGTCTCGTCGCCCTCCGCCGCACTCCCCGTTGCGGTCCCGGCGGGGCCGGTGACGCGGAAGCCGGTGACGAAGGTCTCGTAGGTACCGGTCGGCTTGCTCTTGTCGAAGGGGCCGGTGTCGAAGGGCACGAAGGCGATGGCGTAGCCGGTCGGGCGCGAGCGGTTCCAGGACCCGTGAAGCGAGACGAAGGCCCCCATGCGGTAGCGCTCCGGGAAATGGGTGGCGTCGCCGAAGACCAGCCCGATCGGCGCCGAATGGGCCTGGAACAGCAGCCCCGGCACCAGCGCCGCCTTCACCAGATCGGGCCGCCGCCCGGCAAGGTCCGGCTGCGGGTGGTCGCCGATGTAGGAGTAGGGCCAGCCATAGAAGCCGCCCGGCTTCACCGCTGTCAGGAAATCGGGAACCAGCTGGTCGCCCAGCCCGTCGCGCTCGTTCACCACGGCATAGAGGTCGCCGGTGCCGGGCTTGAAGGCGAGGCCGACGGCGTTGCGCAGGCCCGCGGCATAGGTGCGCTGGCCGCCGCCGTCGATGCGGAATTCCTGGATGGTGGCGCGCGGTTCCGCCTCCACCCCGATGTTTCCCTCCGATCCGATGCCGACATAGAAATGCCGGCCGTCCGGCGCCACCGCGATGGAGCGCGTGGCATGGCCGCCGCGCTTGCCGAAGGCGCCCTCCGGCGTCAGCCGCCGCCGCTCCCCCGCCTGGACGGTCCCGGCGGTCCAGGGCAGCCGCCATACCCCGGCCAGATCGCCGACCAGCACCGCCCCGTCCTGGAAGGCAAGGCCGAAGGGATGGTCGAAGCCCTCGGCCCAGACCTGCGCCATCTCCGCCCGGCCATCTCCGTCGGCATCGCGCAGCAGGGTCAGGGTGCCCGGCCGCTGCTGCGCCACCAGCACGTCGCCGTTGGGCAGGACCAGCAGGTTGCGCGCATTCTCCACATGGTCGCGGAACAGAGTCACCGTGAAACCTCGGGGCGCGCGCAGGGGCTGGTCGCCGGGGCGCGGCACCAGCACCGCCTCGTTGGCGACGGCGGGGGTGGCGTAGGGCTTCGGCAAGGTCTCGATCCTGACATGGACCTCGGCGCCGACCGTCTGCATCGGATCGGAGCGCACCGGCCCGGTCAGCGCCGCCTGGGCCAGGGCCAACTGAGACAGGGCGGGGCCGGAGGCCAGAGCGAGCAGGCCGGCAAGCAGGAGAGGCTTGAGCGGGAGGGGGCGGCGGTCGGCCATCGGACGGGCGCTTTCACGGGCGGGGGCGAGGGATGCGGGTAGGGACCGGGCATGACAAAAATCGGACGTGAATATGGGGACGATGCCTCAGCCGGGGTACAAAGGCAGGCGGTGCAAGGGGGGCTGTACCGGAGGGGTTCCCCGCAAGTGCCGGGTGTCGCCAACGTCATCGTTGCGCACATCAAGTTGCTTGCGGTTGCAGCCGGCGCGAGACCATACTCCGACCGATCTAGGCGGAAGGACCGGCGGGTGTCGCCGGTTGACGGCGCTGGTTGATGGCGGCAGTGCGGCGACAACTCGGCAATGATGGACAGACACCCGATCGATGCAGCGGTCCTGACGCTTTCGCCCGTGCGCACCCGTCTGTTGCTGGCCGGGGCCTTCGCGTTGATCGCGCTGCTCGGCGCCGGGTTCTGGGGCTATGTCGTCTGGGCCGACCGGGAAGAGACACTGCGCCACAGCCGGGAGCAGGCCCAGTCCACCGCCCGCCTGTTGCAGGAGCATGTGCGGCGAACGGTTGCGACCGCGGACCTCGCCATCAACCGGACACAGGATCTCATCCGCCATTATGGCCTGCCCGGGCTGGACACCAACCGGGAGGCCTGGATCACCATCCGCGACATGGTGGAAGGCCTGCCGGAGATCGCGGCGCTGTGGATCGACGGTCGGGCCGGCGATGCAGTGCTGACCAGCCGGCAGTTTCCGACGCCCCGGGTCACCGCCGCGGACCGCAGCTTTTTCAAGGCGCATCTCGACGGCACCGAATTCCATGTCGGCGAGCGCATTACCGGCAGGGTCACGGGGACGGAATTCTTCACCGTCAGCCGCTCGATCACACAGGAAGGCCGCTTCCAGGGGGTCGTCCACACCAACGTCGATTTCGAATTTTACCGCCAGCTTTACGAGAGCCTGGACCTCGGTCCCGGATCGGCCATCGCGCTCTACCGTACCGACGGCAAGCCAGTGTTGCGCTTTCCCGACAGCGAGCCGCTGGATGGCCCTGACGGGAAGGTCGTGCTGCGCCATGCGGCGGAGGCCGCGGCCGAGACCTTCGAGACAGATGGGCCTGTGCCGGGCGACAGGCGCATCCTGTCCTACCAGCGGGTACCGACCCTGCCGCTGGTCGTCTTCGTCGCCCTGTCGGAGCGGACGGAACTGGCCCCCTGGCGGGAACGCACGATCCGCGGCAGCATCCTGGTCGGTCTGGCGGTGCTGACCTGCGCCGGGCTGGCCTATGCCGCGCTGCGCAGCCTGGAGCGCGAGGTTGCCGGCCGCCGCCGGTTGGCCGACACCAACGCTGAACTCGATACCAAGAAGCGCGAACTGGAAACTGCCAACGAGGCGTTCGCCAGCGCCAACCGCCGGCTGAACCTGATCCTGCATTCGGCTTCCGACAGCATCTGCGGCGTCGATCGCGATGGGCTGATCACCTTCGCCAACCCTGCCACCTCGGCGCTGACCGGCTATTCCAACGAGCAGCTGCTGGGCGGCAACCTGCATGCGCTGATCCATTCCCGCCGGGCCGACGGCAGCCATTTCCCGGCGCTGGAATGCCCGGTGACCGAGGTGCTGCTGAGCGGAGAGAGCCGGCGCGGACTCGAGGACACCTACTGGACCAGGGCGGGCACGCCGTTTCTGGTCGAATACACCGCGTCGCCCATGCTGGCCGACGGCAAGGTGGAAGGCGCGGTGGTGGTCTTCCACGAGATCGCCGAACGTAAGCGGGCGGAGGCGGCGATGCAGCGCGCCCGGCTGGCGGCGGAGGCGGCGAGCCGGGCCAAGAGCGAATTCCTGGCCAACATGAGCCACGAGATCCGCACCCCGATGAACGCGATTCTCGGGCTGATCCATCTGCTGCAGCAGACGGACCTGACCGACCGTCAGGCGGATTATGTGCAGAAGGTGCGGGTGTCGGCGCAGTCGCTGCTCGGCATCCTGAACGACATCCTCGACTTCTCCAAGGTGGAGGCCGGCAAGCTGGAGCTGGAGCGGGCCGATTTCCGGCTGGACGATCTGTTGCAGACTCTGGCGGTGATTATCGGATCGGCCGCGCAGGAGAAGGACATCGACGTCCTGTTCTCCGTGGCGCCGGACGTGCCGCTGGATCTGATCGGCGATCCGCTGCGCCTGCAGCAGATCCTGATCAATCTGGCCGGCAATGCCATCAAGTTCACCGAGTCCGGCGAGGTGGTGGTGTCGGTCGGGGTGCGGTCGCTGAGCGACGGGAACGCCGTGCTGGACTTCGCCGTGCGCGACACCGGCATCGGCATTGCGCCGGAACAGCGCGACCGGATTTTCCAGGCCTTCAGCCAGGGCGACAGCTCCACCACCCGGCGGTTCGGCGGCACCGGGCTGGGACTGGCGATCTGCGCCCGGCTCGTCCGGCTGATGAACGGCACCATGGATGTGGAGAGCGAACCGGGCAAGGGTAGCGTCTTCCGCTTCCAGGCGGAGTTCGGCCGCCGTCCCGCCGAAACCGGCAGGCAGACCGGCAGGGGAACGGGCATTGCCGCCCTCGGCGGGCCGGGTTCCCAACCGCGGCCGGTTCCGCGCGACCTGACGGTGCTGGTGGTCGACGACAACGCCACCGCGCGCGAGGTGCTGAGTGCGATCGCCACCGCCTTCGGCTGGACCGTCACCGCCTGCGCCGATGGCCGGAGCGCCATCGCCGAGCTGGAGCGTGCCGCTGCCGGCGGCCATGGCTACGACGTGGTGCTGATGGACTGGAAGATGCCGGGGATGGATGGCATCGAGGCGGCGCGCCGCATCCGTGCAGACGTCCATGCCGGCACCCCGATGATCATCGTCATCAGCGGCTATGGTCGTGAGCGGATGGGCGCCCGCTTCGAGGAGGCCGGAATATCCGGTTTCCTGGTAAAGCCGGTCACCGCCTCCACCCTGCTCGACGCCGTCACCGTCGCCTATGTGCAGAACGGGCTTGGCGTGGCAGGCTATGGGCAATCCGGTCCGGATGCCGGCGTGCATCCTCTTCCGTTTCCGGTTCCGGCACCATCCCGCGGCGGGCTGAGCGGGCCAGCCTGGGATGCCAGCCGGGCCCTGCATGGCCGCCGGCTGCTGCTGGCCGACGACAACGCCATCAGCCGGCAGGTGGCGTGCGAAATCCTGGAGCGGGCCGGCGCGTCGGTCACCGCGGCATCGACGGGACGGGAGGCGGTGGAGAGCGTGCGCATGGCCGAGCGGCCGTTCGACGCCGTGCTGCTGGACGTGCAGATGCCGGACATGGACGGCTTCGCCGCGACTGCGGCGATCCGTGCGTTGCCGGGCGGGCGGCAGCTGCCGATCCTCGCCATGACTGCAAGCGCCCTGCCGGAGGATCGGCAACGCTGCCTCGACAATGGAATGGACGCCCATGTGCCCAAACCGCTTGATCTGCCGCAGCTGTTCGCCACGCTGGCCCGCTGGATCGGGCCGCCGCTGGTGGCGGTCCGCCCCTGCGCGCCCTGCGGTGCCGGCCCCATCCCGCCGCGGGGCGAAGCCATGTTGACGGCTGCCGCCGCTCCGCCGGTGCCGCTGAGCCGGCCGGCCGGTCTTCTGCCCGACAGGTTGCCGGGCATCGACCTTGTCGACGCGCTCAACCGGTTGGACGGCGACGCCGGACTGTTCCGTCGCTTCATCGGCCAGTTTGCTGCAAGCTATGGCAACATCGTCGAGCGGATCGCCGCCGCGTTGGACGGCGACGATCTGGCGACCGCGAAGTCCATCGCCCATGAGCTGAAAAGCGTTGCCGGCAATGTCGGGGCGCGCCGCCTGTCGGTCGCCGCAGACGCGGTGCAGATTGCCGCCCATCGCCAGGATATCGCGGCTGCGGCGGCCGAGGTTCCGGTGCTGCGCGCCGAGTTGGCTCTGGTGCTGGAGGGCGCCCGGATGCTCCAGATGTCGTCCGACCGGACGATGGAGGGAAAGGCGGTGGAACCTGCGGCATCCGGCCCCTCGGCGGAGAATCGGGCGGTGCTGGCCGATCGCCTGCCGCATTTCGCGACTTTGTTGCAGGAGAGTAACTTCGCAGCGGCGGAAGAGTTCGCTATGCTGGCGCCGTTGCTGACGGACTGGATCGAGCCTTCCACGATGAAGGGACTGTCCACCGCCATCGATGGTCTGGACTTCACCAAGGCGCTTGGGATCGTGCAGCGGATCGCACGCGACCTCGGCCTTTCGTTACCAACGGTCTGAACGCGCCCATGGCCGACCTCCGCCCGAAAATCCTGGTGGTGGACGATATCCCGTCCAACGTCCATGTACTGAGCCGCGTCCTGAAGGACGATTACGACATCTATTTCGCCACCGACGGCGAAAAGGCGCTGGATCTGGTCCAGGCGCGGATGCCCGACCTTGTCCTGCTGGACATCATGATGCCGGGGATGGACGGGTTCGAGGTGTGCCGCCGCATCAAGTGCGACCCCGCCACCCACGACATCCCCGTCATCTTCATCTCCGCCAAGAGCGAGGTGGAGGACGAGACCCGCGGGCTGGAGGTCGGTGCCATCGACTTCATCACCAAGCCGATCAGCCCGCCCATCGTGAAGGCGCGCGTGCGCAACCACCTGCTGCTGAAACGGCAGACCGATCTGCTGCGCAGCCTGTCCTTCCTGGACGGGCTGACCGGCATCGCCAACCGCCGCCGCTTCGACGAGACGATGGTGCGCGAATGGCGGCGCTGCGCCCGCTCGCACCTGCCGCTGTCGCTCATCATCCTCGATGTCGATCATTTCAAGGCCTACAACGACCAGTACGGCCATCAGGCCGGCGACGAATGCCTGCGTCTGGTGGCCGAGGTGTTGTCGGATCACGCGCGGCGGCCGAGCGACCTCGTCGCCCGCTATGGCGGGGAGGAGTTCGTCTGCCTTCTGCCGGAAACCGACGGTCCCGGCGCCACCCGCGTCGCGGAAGGCTTCCGGACCGCCGTCGCCGGACGCCGCATCCCGCACGCCCAGTCTCCGGTCGCCCCCCACGTCACCATCAGCCTTGGCGTCGCCACCCTGATCCCGTCGCCCGAGGGCACCCCCGAACAGTTGGCGGAGATGGCCGACCAGCTGCTCTACCGCGCCAAGCGCAGCGGCCGGAACCGCGTGCAGGACGCCACGGTACCGGCGCTGTGACCGCGCGGGAGGCCGCTTTGCCTTTCCACGACGTCCGCGGCCGCGGCTTCTCCCGCCGGTCGCCGCTGACCGATGGCTGGGAGTGGATCGACAACCGGGTCGTCGCACCCGCTGCAAGGGTCCTGCCCCTGGCTGACTGTGCCGGGCTGCGGCTGGCCGATGCGATCACGGCAGTCGGTGACTGGCCGCCAGCCGACCGCGCAGCACTGGACGGCTATGCCGTGGCGGCGGCCGACACACTGGGCGCCGGCTCCTACAATCCAGTCCCCTTGACTGCGGCGGTGGCAGTGAGCGTCGGTGACGCGCTGCCGCCGGGCTGCGACGCGGTGATCCCCTATGAGGCGGCACAGGCCGTCGGCCCCTTCATCGAAGCCATCGACGCGGTGGCGCCCGGCAGCGGCGTGGAGCGGCGGGCTGCCTGGGCCGCAGGCGGAAGTCCGCTGCTGCCGGCCGGACGGCGCCTGCGCCCCGCCGATCTTGGCCTGCTCGCCAGCGGCGGGCATCACAGCGTGCCTGTGCTGCCGGCGCCGCGGGTGCGCATCCTGCTGGCCGGGGGGGCAAAAGCCGGGGCGCCGGAACAGCTCGGTGCCATGCTGGCGGCGCTGGTCGGGCGCGACGGCGGTGTGGTCGGAGCGGTCGGGAATTTGCCGGCCAACCTCGACGCCTTGGCCGAAGCCTATGTCCTGCCGGGCGCCGATCTGATCCTGTCGGCCGGCCGCACCGGCACCGGACCGGACGATGTGGCCCCGCCTGCCCTAGCGCGGGCCGGCAGCCTCGACCTGCACGGCATCGCCATGCGGCCGGGCGGCAGCGCCGGGCTGGGCCGTGCCGGCGGCACCCCGGTCCTGCTGCTGCCGGGCGAACCGATGGCGGCGCTGGCGGCTTACGAGCTGCTGGCCGGCCGTGCGGTGCGGCGTGCTGCCGGCTTGCCGGCCGATCTGCCCCATGCGACGGTCCAGGCGGTGACGGCGCGCAAGCTGGTGTCGGAAATCGGTTGCCTAGACCTGCACCGGGTCCGGATGGATGAGGAAGGCCGGCTGGAGCCGGTGGCCTCGCCCGGCTGGCCGGGGCTGGCGGCGGCGGCGCGGGCCGACGGCTTCGTCCTGATCGGGGCGGACAGCGAAGGCGTGCCGGACGGCGCGCCGATCACTATGTACAGCTTCACCAAGTACAGGTTCGCCTGATCTTATTCCGCAAGGGTTTGCCGCGTGCACAGCTCCGACCGCAGCCGTGAGGACATCCGCCGTTTCGTCGCCCAGGCCGCCCGCCAGGACCAGTTCCTGGAGGTGGTGAGCGGCGAGGAGGCGCGCGCCCGTTTCCACCGTCATCTCGACCTGTCCCCGCGGGGGGAGGAGCGGGTACCGCTGTCCGCCGCTCTCGGCCGTGTGCTGTCCGCCGACGTGGCGGCGGAAGTCGATGTGCCTGGCTTCGACCGCTCGGTGGTTGACGGTTTCGCGGTGCTGTCCGCCGACACGGTGGGTGCTGCGGAGGATCGCCCGGTCGCCCTGCGCCTGAACGACGAGGTGCTGGCCGCCGGCCATGCTCCCGAACTGACGGTGGAGCCTGGCACAGCCACGGTGATCGCCACCGGCGGCATGCTGCCCCGCGGCGCCGACGCCGTGGTGATGGTGGAGACGACCGAGGTGGTGGAGCGGCCGGACGGTCTGTCCGTCAGCCTGACCCGTCCGGCGACGCCCGGTGCCTTCATTGCCGCAGCAGGGTCCGACATCGGCCGGGGCGAGGTGGTGCTGCGCCGGGGACAGGCCCTGACCTCGCGAGAGATCGGCGTGCTCGCCGCCATCGGGTTGGCCGAGGTGCCGGTGGTCCGCCGGCCGCGCGTCGCCATCCTGTCCACCGGCGACGAGATCGTGGCGCCCGGCCAGCCGATCCGCACCGGGGCGGTTTATGACAGCAACGGCGCCATCCTGGCCGCCGCGGTTACCGAACTGGGTGGCGAACCGGTGCCGCTGGGCATCGCCCCGGACGAGGACGCGGCATTGGAGCGGCTGGTCGCCCGAGGACTGGAGTGCGACGCGCTGCTGCTGTCGGGCGGCACGTCGAAGGGAGCGGGTGACCGCTCCCACCGCATCGTCGCGCAACTGTCCGACCCCGGCATCGTCGCCCATGGCGTGGCGCTGAAGCCGGGCAAGCCGCTGTGCCTCGCGGTGACCGGCGGTAAGCCGGTGGTGATCCTGCCGGGTTTCCCGACCTCCGCCATGTTCACCTTCCACGGCTTCGTCGCCCCGGTGATCCGCGCCATGGCCGGCCTGCCGCCGGCGCTTGCCGAAGAGGTGCCGGCCACCCTGCCGGTGCGGCTGGGGTCGGAGCGCGGGCGCACCGAATATGTCATGGTCTCGCTGGTCCATGGTGCCAGCGAGGACCAACTGGCGGCCTATCCGCTGTCCAAGGGATCGGGCGCGGTCACCGCGTTCAGCCATGCCGACGGCTTCCTCGCCATCGACGCCCAGGCGGAGGCGGTGGAAGCCGGCACACCGGTATCGGTCCAGCTTCTCGGCCGTTCACTGACGCCCGCCGACCTGATCGTGGTCGGCAGCCAGTGCATCGGCCTGAACGCCGTGCTCGGCCGCCTGATCGGCGAGGGGATGACGGTCAAGGCGCTGAATGTCGGCTCGATGGGCGGGCTGGCGGCGGCGCGGCGCGGGGAGTGCGACCTCGCCCCCGTCCACCTGATGGATCCCGTCACCGGTACCTACAACACGCCCTTCCTGGCGCCGGGGCTGGAACTTGCCACCGGCTATCGCCGCATGCAGGGCATCGTCTTCCGACGCGGCGACCCGCGCTTCGAGGGCCGGACGGCGGCGGAGGCGGTCGCCGCGGTTGCCGGGTCGGCCGACTGCATCCTGATCAACCGCAACGCCGGCAGCGGCACCCGCATCCTGACCGACCGGCTGCTGGGGGCGGTGCGGCCGACCGGCTATTGGACACAGGCCAAGTCGCACAATGCCGTCGCCGTCGCGGTGGCGCAGAACCGCGCCGACTGGGGCGTCGCCATCGAAACCGCGGCCAACCTCTATGGGCTGGGCTTCCTGCCGTTGCAGGAGGAGCATTACGACTTCGTCATCCCCGCCGCCCGCCGCGACCGACCCGCCGTCCGTCGCTTCGTCGAGGCGCTGGAGACGCCGGAGGTGACGGAGGCCCTGCGTGCCATGGGCTTTATCAGATAGAGTCTGACCAAACTCTTCGGCAAATCCGAACAAAATGCCGCGGGGCGGGTTTTTTCGTGATCCAACGGTCGGGCGGTTGCGTATCGAAGGTCACGATGCGACATACAGTCCGGCGTGAGGGCAGTCCGGCGTGAAAGCTCGCGGGATGCAGGATTGACGCAGGGGCCTTGAAAATGGGCAGACTGCCGCGAATTCCGGGAATGGGTGCCATCCCTGGCTTGTGCGGCGGCCGATGTTCCCCTTGAATGGGCCTATGCAGGACCAGCACACCCCCGCGGCCGACATGAACCCCAGCCTGGAAGACCTGCTCGTCGCCGTCGGGCGCGAGCGGAACCGCCAAGCCTTCGGGGTGCTGTTCGGCCACTTCGCGCCGCGGCTGAAGACGTATCTGCGTCGGTTGGGATGCGATTCCGGTGCGGCGGAAGAGCTTGTTCAGGAGGTCATGCTGTTGGTCTGGCGTCGTGCCGAAACCTATGATCCGATCCACGCCTCGGCCGGAACCTGGGTGTTCACCATCGCCCGCAACAAGCGAATCGATGTGTTGCGCCGCGAACAGCGGCCGGAGATCGACCCCGACGATCCCGCCCTGGTGCCCGAACCGGAGGAGGCCGCCGACCGCCGGATCGAGGCGAAGGAAAGCAGTGGGCGCCTGCGCGCCGCATTGAAGGATCTGCCGCCGGAGCAGGCCGAACTTCTGCGTATGGCTTACTTCGAGGACAAGCCGCACAGCGTCATTTCCGCGGAGCACGGCATCCCGCTCGGCACCGTCAAATCGCGCCTGCGTCTGGCGATGGAACGCCTGCGCCGGTCGCTGAAGGATGTCGGATGAGGCATTTCCGATGAACCGGCCGAGTCACCACCCCGGCGACACCCTGCTGATCGATTATGCCGGCGGCGCCCTGTGCGAGGGCGCGTCGCTGGCCGTCGCCACTCACATGGCCTTCTGCCCGGCCTGCCGCCATGCGGTGACGGAGATGGAGGCGATCGGCGGCGCCCTGCTCGACGATCTGGAGCCGGAACCGCTGTCCGCCGGCTGCCTGGAAGCGTTGATGGCCCGCCTGGACCATGAACGGCCGGCGCCTTGCCGTCCCGCTTTGAGGCCGTCGGCGGAGCGGTCGCGCTATCCGGAACCCTTGCGCAGCTATCTGCGCGGACGGCTGGACCGTGACGGGCGGATCGGAGAGGGCGGCTGGCGGTTCCTGCAACCGGGCATGCGCAGCCTGGATCTGCTGTCCGGTCCGGAGGGGACCACCCGGCTGATCCGCATGAAGGGCGGGGTCGGCGTGCCGAAGCACACCCATGGCGGCATCGAACTGACCGTGGTGCTGGAGGGCGGCTTCTCCGACGAGTTCGGCGCCTTCCTGCCCGGCGACATCGCCATCGGCGACCCGTCGCTGGTCCATCGCCCGGTGTCCGACCCGGAAGGCTGCCTGTGCCTCGCCACCACCATTGGCGGGCTGCGGATGACCGGACCGCTGGGGCGGCTGTTCAACCGGTTCGTGAAGAGGTTCTGAGGGTGCGCGCCGCCCTCCCCCTCGGCGGCCTGACCGGGGAGGGAGAGGGCAGCGGAACCTGGGGCTTGCTTTAAGCCGCGACTGCCATCCGCCCGTCGCGCGCGCGCATCAGCAGCCAGACCGCCGAGACGCCCAGCAGCTTCGAGGCGAAGCTGGCGGCCCAGACGGCGGGGTCCCAGACGTCCAGCATGCCGAAGAAGATGGCGGTGTCGACCGGCACGGACAGGGCGGCGCTGATCCACAGCCGGTCGCGGAGCGGACGGCGGGTGATGGTGAAGACTGCCCAGTCGATCATCTCCGACACGGCGAAGGCGACGACGCTGGCGGTGGCGACGAAGGGATCGGTCAGCAGATAGGACAGCACGGTGCCGCCCAGCATGGCGGCGAGCGCCCAATGGCCGAAGCGCACCTGCACCATGTCGCGCAGGATGAAGATCAGGCCGGCCCAGCAGGACCAGACCAGATCCAGGTGCGGATACAGGCTGAAGGCGAAGTTGATGGCAAGAATGCTGCCGATATAGGCGGCGAGCCAGAGCATGGTGATGATCCTCCGAGAGCGGACCCGCGGCAATACGGGCGCTGATGACCGGAGCCGGCCCCGCGTGAATGCGAGCGCCCCGAGAAACCGCTCTAGCTAACAGAACATCGCCATGGTGGGAAGATGCCGCATTCGCCCGTCCGTTCGGCCGGTAACGCCGTTCAACCGAAGATGACATCCGGCACCGCCGCGGCCAGGGCGGCCAGTTCCGGCAACTCGCGGGACCGGCCGTCGGTGACCAGCGTGTCGATGCCGCCGACCGGGCAGAAGCTGACCCGGCTGGTCTGGCCGATCTTGCTGTGGTCGGCCAGGATCACCGCGCGGCCGGCGTTGCCGACCATGGCGCGGGCCACCTCCGCCTCGCGCGGGTCGAAGCTGGTGGCGCCGTAGCGCGGGTGCAGCGCCACCGGCGACAGCAGCGCCATGTCGGCACGGTAGCGGTGGATTTCGGCGATGGTGCCTTCGCCGAAGGTCGCGGGGATCCCCTCGTCCACCCGGCCGCCGAGCAGAACCGCCCGGCTGCGGTTCTGGTTGGCGACGATCTGCGCCACGTCGAAGGAGTTGGTGATCACGGTCAGGCCGGGCAGGCTCGCCAGTTCCTCGGCCAGGGCCGACACCGTGCTGCCGAAATCGAGGAACAGGGTCTGGCCCGGCGCGACCAGACGGGCCGCCGCCTTGGCGATGGCCCGCTTTTCCTTCTGGCGGACCTGGCTGCGCACGGCGATGGGCGGTTCCGGCTCCGGACCCAGGGCGACGACCCCGCCATGGACGCGGCGCAACTCGCCGCGCGCTTCCAGCTCCATGATGTCGCGCCGCACCGTCTCGCGCGACACGCCGAGATCCCCGGCGATCCGGTCGGTGGAGATCCGGTGCGCCGCCGCCAGAAGGGCGCGGATCCGCTGGTGGCGTTCCTCCTGGAGCATCGGTCAGGCCGCCTTCCGCCGGCCGGCGAGCGCCAGGGCGCCGCGCATGGCCAGCGCCGCCGCCGCCACGGCCGCCATGATGCAGGTGGAGAAG
Source organism: Azospirillum lipoferum (assembly GCF_024170005.1). GTDB lineage: Bacteria > Pseudomonadota > Alphaproteobacteria > Azospirillales > Azospirillaceae > Azospirillum > Azospirillum lipoferum. The sequence continues at coordinate 171,064 of NZ_JALJXJ010000014.1, read as the reverse complement.
GCCGCCGCCTGCGACACGAACCCCGCCTCGTCCAGCCGCATCACCGTCACCGCGGCGAGGTTGGTGGAGGGCGAGACAAGGAAGATGATCGCCGACAGCGTGACCATGGAGCGCATGAACAGGAAGAAGAAGACCGACAGCAGGGTGGGGATCATCACCGGCACCACCACGTCGCCCAGCACCCGCAGGACGCCGCCGCCCAGGCAGCCCGCTGCTTCCTCCAGCGCCGCCGGCACGGCGCGCATTCCGGTGACCATCGTGAGGAAGCCCTGCGTGTGGTAGTGGTAGAAATTGCACAGCGCCAGCAGAAGCGCCGTTCCATACAGCATGTGCAGCGGCGTTCCCGCAAGGTTGAAGGCGAAGATGTAGGACAGGCCCAGCACCAGCCCCGGCACGCCGACCGGCAGCACGGCCAGCAGATAGACCGCCTTCGCTAGTCCGGGCGGCATCCGCCGCAGGCCGAGCACCAGGGCGAACAGCAGCACGGTGCCGATCCCCGCCGTCGCCGCCGACACGCCGAGCGAGGTCCACAGCGGATCGTAACCGCCGCTGAGCGTGATCGAATAATGTTTCGTGGTGAAGTCGAGCCGGTAGGGCCAGAGCCGGACGACGCTGGCGAAGACCACCGTCGCCACCACCGCAGTGATCGACAGGGCCAGCGTCATGGTGACGAGGAACAGCGGGATGTCGCGCATCGGCAGGCGGTCGGGGACCGGCGGCAGCGCGCTTTCCGAGGCGGTGCCGAACTGGCGCTGGGCGGCGACCCGCTCGATGTAGACGGCGATGCCGGTGGGCAGCAGCAGCAGGATGCCCACCGCGGCGCCGATGCCGAATTTCATCTGGCCGGTGACCTGATTGTAGATCTCGGTCGCCAGCACGGAGAAATCGCCGCCGATGGTCACGGCATTGCCGAAGTCGGTGATGGTCACGGTGAAGACCACGAAGCCGGCGCTGAGCAGGCCGAACCTGACGTTGGGCAGAGTGATGCCGAGGAATTGCTGCAGCCGCGTCGCCCCCATCACCTCCGCCGCGTCGTAATAGCGGGCGTCCGACTGGCGCAGCGCCGCCTGGATGATCAGCACCGCCTGCGGCAGCGCGTAGAGCACGTTGGCGATCAGCAGCCCCGGAAAGCCGTAGATGTTCAGCCGGATGCCCAGCAGGTTGCTGACCAGCCCGTTGCGTCCCAGCAGGAAGATCAGGCCGAGGCCGAGCACCAGCGAGGGCGCCAGCAGCGGCAGCGACAGGGCCGCCGCGACGAAACGTTTGCCGGAAACGCGCGTGCGCTGCGCCGCATAGGCGACCGCGAAGCCCAGCACGAGGCAGACCGCTGTTGTCGCCGTGCCGACCAGCAGGCTGTTGCCGGTCGCGCGCAGGATGCCCGGCGTGCGGAACAAGGCCAGGTAATTGGCGACGCCGATGCCGCCGGCCTCTTCGGTGAAACTGCGCCAGACGATGGTGGCCAGCGGCAGCAGGAAGAACAGGACCAGCGCCACCACCGGCACCAGCACGCAGGCGCCGAACAGCAATCGTTCGTCCAAAGGGCGGCTGGCGCGGCGGGGGCGGGCCTTGTCCGTCAGGGTCAGGGACGGGGCCGTCATGCCCGCACCCAGGCGCAGGCGTCGGCCGCCACCGAGACATCGACCGCCGCACCCGGCTCCACCCCCGGATCCCGGTTGGTTTCGGCCAGCAGTTCCCGGCCCCGCCAGGACAGGCGCAGCCGGCGGATGTTGCCGAGGAAGGTCAGGTCGATTACCCGCCCTTCGGCATCCGGTGCGGGGGTGACGGCGATCCGTTCCGGCCGCACGCAGGCCTCGAAGGCGCTTTCCGCGCCGTCCGGGCGGCCGGGCATCAGGTGGGGCATCGTCTCGCGCACCCAGGCCGTCGGCAGCAGGTTGCTGCTGCCCATGAAGTCGGCGACGAAGCGGGTGCGCGGGCGCAGATACAGGTCCTGCGGCGTGCCCACCTGCTCGATCAGGCCGTGGTTCATGCAGACCACCTTGTCGGCCAGCGTCAGCGCCTCCTCCTGGTCGTGGGTGACCATGATGGTGGGAATGCCGAGCCGGCGCTGCACGTCGCGGATCTCCGTCCGCAGGTCGGCGCGCACGCGGGCGTCCAGTGCCGACAGTGGCTCGTCCAGCAGGATCAGCGACGGATCGACGGCCAGCGCGCGGGCGAGCGCCACCCGCTGCTGCTGTCCGCCGGACAGTTGCCACGGGTAGCGGTCGGCGACCTTCGGCAGCTTGATGAGGTCGAGAAGCTCGCCGACCCGCGCCGCGATGCGGTCGCGCGGCGCCTTGCGGATTTTCAGGCCGTAGCCGATGTTCTGCGCCACCGTCATGTTGGGGAACAGTGAATAGGACTGGAAGACGATGCCGAAGCCACGGTCGCGTGCCGGGATGGCGCCCAGGTCCCGTCCGCCCATCAGCAGCTCGCCGGCGTCATAGGGCATCAGCCCGGCGATGATGCGCAGCAGGGTCGTCTTGCCGCAACCGCTCGGCCCCAGCAGGCAGACGAATTCCCGTTCCTCCACGTTCAGGGTGATGCGGTCGAGAGCGACGAAGCCGTCGAAGGTCTTCAGGAGATTCTTGATCTGCAAATCCATGGCGCGGCCATCTGGAACGGGAAAGGGAGAGGGGCGGGACGCGGGGAAAAAAAAGGCGCCGGTGCCCCCGCATCCCGACGGAAAGGCCGGAAGCGGGGGACGCGGACGCCGCCGGCCTTACCGGCCGATGCTGCCCTGCCAGGTCTGGAGGATGGCGTCGCGTTCCGTCGCGGATTTGGCGAAGTCCATCGGGTAGAGCACCTTCTGGAGATCGGCCGGCAGGCCGGCCTCCTGAGCCGCCTTGGCGACCGGGGCGCCGGGGATCGTCACGATCTCCTTGTATTTGGTGTAGAGCGTCGCGGCTGCCGGCGACAGGGTCCAGTCGAGGAAGCGCTTGGCGTCGGTCTTGTTCTTCGAGGTCTTCATCAGGGCCGACGCCTCCAGCTCATAGCCGGCGCCGTCGGTCGGAATGACCATCTTGATCGGGAAGCCCTCCTCCACCGACTTGATGGCGGCGAAGGCGAGAGAGGTGCCGATGGCGTATTCGCCCGAGCGGGCCGACTTGCAGGGTTTGGAGCCGGACTTGATGTATTGGGCGACGTTTCCGTCGAGCGTCTTCAGGAACTGCCAGCCCTTCTCGTTGCCCTGGCCTTGCAGGATCGCGGCGATCTGGAGGTAGCCGGTGCCCGACGACACCGGGTTCGGCATCACCACCTCGCCCTTGTAGACCGGGTTGGCGAGGTCCTTCCAGGAGGCGGGAACCGGCAGGTTCTTCGCCTTCAGCAGTTCGGTGTTGACGCAGAAGGCCGCCATGTAGCCGGTGGCGGCGAACCAGCGCCCGCCGGCATCCTTGTAGGCCGCCGGCAGCGCGTCCCCACCCTTGGCGGCATAGGGTTCCACCAGCGCCATCACCCGCGGATCCAGCATGTTGGTGACGGCCCAGCCCCAGATCACGTCATGCTGCGGATTGGCGGCCTCCGCCAGCATGCGGGCGCCGAGATCGCCGGTGGACAGGCGGAGCACCTTCAGGTCGATGTCCGGCAGATCCTTCTTCGCCGCCGCCACGTAATCGGCGATCTCATCCTCTTCCAGCGCCGTGTAGACCGTCACGCTTCCGGCCTGGGCCATGGCCGGCATCGCCGCCGCTGCGATCAGGAACGTCCCGGCCGCCAACGACTTCCCACAGAACTCGATCCCAGCAAATTCTACCATCGCCAATCCCCTCTGTTCCGGATGCCGTTCCCCGGCCGCTGGCCGGTGGCGAAGCTTTGTTCGCCGTGGATTTAAGTGGAAGTTTGCACTTCTGTGCGTTTGTGTCTACCATGATTGCACAGATGGCGTGCATTTACGCAGCAGCATAAAAACAAGGCATACGATGAGCCAGATCATGAGGGATCCGACGACCATGGCGGAGGGAAGGCTGGAACTGGCCGGATTCGCCGCCATCCTGGCGGACGAGGCGCGCGGACTGTCCCGCCGCTGGTTCCGTACCCCGGTCGCCATCGACACCAAACCGGACGACAGCCCGGTGACGGTCGCCGATCGCGAGGTGGAGACCGCCCTGCGCCGCCGCATCGCGGAACGCTTTCCGGACCACGGAATCTTCGGGGAGGAGCATGGGCGCGACCGGACGGAGTCGGAGATCGTCTGGGTGATCGATCCCATCGACGGCACGCGCAGCTTCATCAGTGGCTGGCCGGTCTACGGCACGCTGCTGGCGGTGTTGGAGCGGGGCGTGCCGGCGGTCGGGGTCATCGACATGCCGGTGCTGGGCGAGCGCTGGACGGGGCGGGCGGGCGCCCCGACGCTCTATACCGACGGTGGTGGGCAAGAGCAGTCCTGCCGCACCCGCGATTGCCGTCGGCTGGCGGATGCGACGGTCTACACGACCTCGCCCGATGCCTTCGACGAGGCGGGGCTGCGGGTGTTCGAAACGGTAAGCCGGCAGGCGCGGACACGGCGCTTCGGCGGCGACTGCTACATCTATGGGCTGGTGGCCTCCGGCCATATCGATCTCGTGATCGAAGCCGGGCTTCAGCCCTACGATTATCTGGCGATGCAGCCCGTGATCGAAGGGGCCGGCGGCGTCATCACCGATTGGGAGGGCAAACCCCTGACCATGGAATCGGATGGGCGCGTGGTGGCCGCCGCGACGGCCGACCTGCATGCCGAGACGATCGCCGCCATCGCGCGGGCAACGGCGTAAGCCGGTCTGGATGGGCCTGGAGAAGGGGACTGGGGGCTGCCGGCTCCCAGACCGGCCCTCAGACCGGCCCTCAGACCGGCCCTTACACCGGAGTCGCGTCGCTCTTCATCAGGGCGTAGGTGTAGCTGTCCACCAGCGCTTCCATCGAGGCTTCGATGATGTTGGTGGACACGCCCAGCGTCGACCATTCGGCACCGTCGGTCCGCGCGCTGCGGATCAGCACGCGCGGCATGGCGCCTGTGCCGTCCTTGGCCGCCAGGATGCGGACCCGGTAGTCGGACAGGCTGACCTTGGCGAGCGCCGGATAGGCCGGTTCCAGCGCCTTGCGCATGGCGACGTCGAGCGCATGCACCGGGCCGTTGCCATCGGCCACCTCCATCCGCACGGCGTCGCCGACGCGCACGCGCACCACCGCCTCCGATTCCACCACCAGCTTGCCGACCGCGTTGTAGCGGCGCTCGTCGGTGACGTGGAAGCGCAGCAGTTCGAAGAAGCGCGGCACCTCGCCCAGTTCGCGCCGGACCAGAAGCTCGAAGCTGGCCTCCGCGGTGTCGTAGGCGTAGCCGTCGCTGTCGCGCTGCTTCACCAGATCGAGCAGGCCGGCAAGGCGCTCGTCCTTCGCATCCACCGCCATGCCGATGTCGCGCAGCCGCACGATCAGGTTGGAGCGGCCGGCCTGGTCGGACATGACGATCTGGCGGCGGTTGCCGACGGCATCCGGGGTGACATGCTCGTAGGAGGACGGGTCCTTCTCCACCGCCGAGACATGCAGCCCGCCCTTGTGGGCGAAGGCGCTGGCGCCGACGTAAGGGGCGTGGCGGTTGGGCGCGCGGTTCAGCCGGTCGTCGAAGGCGCGGCTCAGCTGGGTCAGGAGATGCAGATCCTCGCGCCGGATGCCGGTCTCGTAGCCCATCTTCAGCATCAGCGTCGGGATCAGCGAGACGAGGTTGGCGTTGCCGCAGCGCTCGCCCAGCCCGTTGATGGTGCCCTGGACCATGCGCGCGCCAGCCCGCACCGCGGCCAGCGAATTGGCCACCGCATTCTCGGTGTCGTTGTGGCAGTGGATGCCCAGGCGATCGCCGGGGATGCCGTGCGTCTCCACCACCTCGCGGATGATGGCATCGACCTCGTGCGGCAGGGTGCCGCCGTTGGTGTCGCACAGCACGATCCAGCGCGCGCCGGCCTCGAACGCCGCCCTGATGCAGGACACGGCATAAGCCGGGTTGCGCTTGTAGCCGTCGAAGAAATGCTCCGCGTCGAACAGCGCCTCGCCCTTGGCGGCGTGCAGTGCTGCGATGCTGTCGCGGATCAGGTCGAGATTCTCCTCGCGCGGGATGTTCAACGCGACATCGACATGGAAGTCCCAGCTCTTGCCGACCATGCAGACCGCCTTGGCGCGCGACTGCGCCAGCGCCGTCAACTGCGGGTCGTTGGCGGCGCTGCGGCCGGGGCGGCGGGTCATGCCGAAGGCGGTGAAAATGGCGCGCGTCAGTTCCGGCGCCTCGGCGAAGAACTGGTCGTCGGTCGGGTTGGCGCCCGGCCAGCCGCCTTCGACATAGTCGATGCCCAGCCGGTCCAGATCCTTGGCAATCGCGATCTTGTCGGCGACCGAGAAATCCACATCCTGGGTCTGCGCCCCGTCGCGGAGCGTGGTGTCGTAGAGATAGATGCGCTCGCCCGTCATCGCCGCCTGACCTGTGGGACAAAGGGGTTGGCAGTGCTTTGCCACCCTGTGGAAAGCCGGGAGAATGGACGATGCGGCGCTTATCCTCAACCGTTTTGACAAGAAACTTGCGGAAAGCGGGGCTTTGCCGCAACGGAAGGGATTGGTGGCCGGAGTCGTGCCGCCGATCAGGCGGCCCGCACCTGCCGTATGAAACGCTCGACCTCCCCTGACAGCCGGTCGGCATCGTTCGACAGCGTCTGCGCAGCACCCAGCACGTCCTGGGCGGCGACACCGGTGTCGTCGGCCGCATGGCGCACCAACACGATGTTGGAGGAAATTTCCTCCGTCCCCACCGCAGCCTGCTGGACGTTGCGGGCGATCTCTCGCGCGGCCGCGTCCTGCTGTTCGATGGAGGCGGCGACGGAGGCGGCGATGCGGTTGATGTCGTCGATGGTCCGGCCGATCTCGGCGATGGCTTCCACCGCCTCGCCGGTGACCCCCTGCATGTTGCCGATCTGGCTGGCGATCTCCTCGGTCGCCCTGGCGGTCTGGGTGGCGAGGCTCTTCACCTCGCCGGCCACGACAGCGAAGCCTTTGCCCGCTTCGCCGGCCCGCGCCGCCTCGATGGTCGCATTGAGGGCCAGCAGGTTGGTCTGGCTGGCGATGGCGTTGATCAGTTGTACGACGTCGCCGATCGCCTTGGCGTGGTTGGCCAACTGGCGGATGGTGGCGTCGGTGCGGCCGGCCCGTTCGGCGGCATGGCGGGCGACGTCGGCGGTGTTGCCGACCTGCCGGGTGATCTCGCCGATGGAGGCGGCCATCTCCTCGGCCGAGGCGGCGACGGTCTGCACGTTGGCGGAGGTTTGCTCGCTGGCGCCCGCCGCCGCGGCGGCCTGGGTGCGGCTTTGTTCCGCCAGTCCCGACAGCGACTGCGCGTTGGCGGTCAGCCGTCCGGCGGCCGATCCCACCTGCGCGACCACGCCCTGCACCGCCAGCTCGAACCGATCGGCCAGTTCGGCCATCATGCGGCGTCGTTCGACCTCGACGGCTTTCTTCGCCTGCTCCTGCTCGGCCTCCATGCGCTGCTTGGCGATGGCATTGTCCTTGAAGACAGCGACGGCGCGGCCCATCTGGCCGATCTCGTCCCGGCGTCCGGCCGCCGCCACCGTGACCGACACGTCGCCCGCGGCCAAGCGATCCATCTCCTCGGTCATCTGCCGGAGCGGGGAGATGACACGACGAACCACGACTCCGATACCGGTGGCTAGCAGCACCGCCGCGATGGCCAGCAGAAGCCAGGACTGCCAGGTTTCCTGCAGATAGAGCTGCTGGGAATCCTTGAAGTCGTCGTCGGCGACCGTGACCTGAAGGTCGATCAAGGCGCTCACCTTATCGGTCACCGGATCGATGTTCCGATAGAGATCCTGGACGACGAAACGGTCGAGTGCCGCCTTGTCCTGGGCATCGAGAATCCGCAGCAGGGTTGCCACCGCGGCGTCGGCCCCGTCCATTGCCGAACGGGCCAGAGTCACCAACCTCGCCTCATTCGCGGTCAGGCTGGTGGCGGTATAGGCGGTCCAACGCTCCTGCACCGTCGCCTGGGCCTTGCGCAGCGAAGCGGCGCCGTCCGGCCAGGACAGTGCGCCTGACCTCAGCTTGTGGGACGTATCGACGATCAGGACGGCATAGGCATCAGAAATGATCTTGAGATCGCGCAAGGGCACGACGCGGTCCTCATAGACCGATTTCATCCGCTCATTCGCCGACCGCAGGGCCGTCATGGAGTTCAGGGCTTCGAGCCCGAGCATGCCTCCCAGAATGACGAGAGCCCCGATCAAGGTGGCCCGCAGGGTTATCGTCATTCGCCGTCTCCGTTTCCGCTGTCACTGAATCGTCACATCTTCAGTGACTATGCGGTTATGCCCAAGAGAGCGGCAATCAGGGTCAGCCCTTAAGTTTTGCCCTTCATACTAAAGGACTATTCGCGGGTGACCGGCCCTTGCGGGTTGCGGCATCAGCGGGCGAACAGGCGGTAGAGGGCGGAATGGTCCAGCGCGCCGTCGCCCTGTTCGACCAGCATCTCGAACAGCTCCAGCGACAGGCCGAGCGTCGGCAGGTCGATGCCGGACTGCTGGGCCAGCTCCTCCGCCTGCCGCAAATCCTTGACCTGGGTGGTGACGCGGCCGCCGGGGGTGAAATCGCCGCTGACCATGCGGCCGCCATGCAGGTCGAGGATGCGGGATTCGGCGAAGCCGCCGCGGATGGCGTCGCGCACCTTCGCCGGATCGGCACCAGCCGCTTTGGCGAGCGCCAGCGCCTCCGCCACCGCGCCGATGGTCAGGGCGACGATGACCTGATTGGCGGATTTGGCGATCTGGCCGGCACCGCTGGCCCCGACATGGGTGATGCGCCGGCCCATCGCCTGCAACACCGGCAGGGCGCGGGCGAAGGCGGCGTCTGTGCCGCCAGCCATGATGGTGAGGACGGCGGCCTCGGCCGCCACGGTTCCGCCGGAAACCGGGGCGTCGAGCCACTCCGCCCCGGCGGCGGCGACGCGCTCCGCCAGCGCGCGGGTGGCGGCAACGGCGGTGGTGCCCATGTCGATCACCAGATGGCCGGGACGCAAGCCCGGCAGCAGCGCCTCGGCCACCGTTTCGACCGCCTTGGTGTCGGTCAGCATCAGGATGACGGTCTCGGCCTGTCCGGCGACGGCGGCGGAGCCGGTGGCGGCGATCATGCCCTCCGCCGCCAGTTCGGCGACCGGGCCGGGGCTGCGGCTGGTCACCACCAGCTCCGCGCCGGCACGGGCGAGCGCACGGGCCATCGGCTTGCCCATCAGGCCAAGCCCGATGAAGCCGATGCGCTGGCCGGCGAGGTCGGGGCGGATGGTGTCTTCGGTCATGTCGAGGCTTTCACGGAAATTGGACAAAGTCACAGGCGCATATGACGGGCGCGGGCGCCGCGTTCGATGGCGGCGGCGCACAGCCGGTCGACCCCCAACCGGTGGCGGATCAACTCCAGCATGCGCAGTTCCTCCTGCGAGGCCTTGGGATCGGCGGCGGCGATGTCGCAGGCCACCGCATAGGCGGTCTCGCGCAGCTTGGACGGCAGCGCCTGTTCGATGATGGTCAGCACGGTGTCCAACCCGTCATTGTCGGACAGCATGGCGGTGCATTCGCGGGTAGCGGCCATCACCTGATCGCCGCTGTAATCCTTGAAGATCGGCAGGTAACGCACATTCTCGCCGATGGCTTCCAGTTCAAGGTCGGTCATGTCGCCGTCGCAGGCGGACACCAGGACCATGACGTAGATGAGTGCGCTGTGGTGGTCGATCATGGAATCGGTCGGCTTTCTCATGGGGCGGTCTCCCTTGGGGAGTGGTCGCGTGTAAGGTCGGCAATCTCGAACGCCGCCGGTGCCGCGTCAAGGGTGCCATGCCGGGAGCGGAGGAGTCGGCCGCTCGACGCGACGGTTGGCGTTGCCTATTGTCGCGCACCATGAACGTCGTCCTCAATGTCGCTTTTCCCGTATTCGCCATCATCCTGGCCGGTTTCCTGTCCGGGAAGTCGAAGCTGCTGGGGGCCGCCTCGTCGGAGGCGCTGAACAAGTTCGTCTATTGGATGGCGCTGCCGCCGGTGCTGTTCCTGGGCACCGCCAGACGGTCGATCCCTGAAATCTTCAACGGTCCTTTCATCGGCGCCTTTCTGGGGTCGATGCTGCTGGTGTACGTGCTGGGGGCGGTTATCGGTCGTCTCGTCTATCGGGAGCGCACGCAGATCCAGTGCATGCAGGGGCTGAACTCCGCCTTCTCCAACACCGGCTACATGGGAATTCCGCTGTTCCTGGCCGCCTTCGGTCCGGACCGTCTCGCCCCCACCATCCTGGCGACCGTCATCATGAGCGCCATCATGGTCGGCATCGCCGTGATCTGGATGGAGTTTGCCAACAGCCACGGCAGCGGGCTGGGCAAGGCCCTGCGCGACGTCGGCCGGGCGCTGGCGAAGAACCCGCTGATCCTGTCCACCGCCGCCGGGCTCGCCTGGTCGGCGCTGCTGCCCGGCGTGGCGGTGCCGAAGCCGATCGCCACATTCTGCGAATTGATGGGCTCCCCCGCGGGACCCTGCGCGCTCTTCGCCATCGGCCTGTTCCTGGCTTCGCAGCGGCTGACCGCCGGGCTGGCGGAAGCGGGGTGGATCAGCGCGCTGAAGCTGCTGGTCCACCCGGCGCTGGCCTGGGCACTGACGCAGACCCTGTTTCCGATGGACCCCTTCTGGAGCGGCAGTGCGGTGATCCTGGCGGCCCTGCCGACCGGCGCCCTGACTTTCGTGGTGGCGACCCAGTACCAGACCTATGTGGAGCGCACGTCTTCGGCGATCCTGGTGTCGACGGTGCTGAGCGTCGTCACTCTGTCGGCGCTGCTGGCGGTGTATGCGCCCGGAGGTTGATCGGATTTTTGTGAGTTGCGACTTTCTCAAGCTGTGCCTTCAGAATTTTCCATTATGTCTAAAAAGTCGATTGTCAGCACAAGCAACCTGTAAAAATCCGTCTGTATTGATTCCGTCGAAGCTTCGAGTTCCGCTCGGCAGTGAATCTCTGACTCTTGTTTGACATCAGGTCTGCCGACGGCCTGATCGAATCAGTCTTGCCCCTTATTCCCCCGTCCTTCCGCTTGGAGTACCCTTGATCCAGGGCGCAAACGGGGATCGTTCATGGTGGAGGGAGCGGAGCAGGTCGCTGCGGCGCAGGGGGATCGTACCAGTTCGACGCCGTTGCGCGCCGGGATCGCCATGCGCGTGCTGGCGTCGATCGTGCTGTTCAGCTCCCTCGTCACCTTGGTTTCGACACTGGTGCAGCTCTATTTCGATTTCCGCCGCGAGGTGGAAGGCATCCACGCCCGCTTCCGCGATATCGAACTCAGCACCGTTCCGAGCCTTGGCGGCAGTCTGTGGCAATTCGACAGCGACCAGTTGTATCTGGTGCTTGACGGCATCATGCGCCTGCCCGACATCCGGATGGCGGAGGTTCGGGAGATCGTCGCGGGCGGCAGGAAGCCGTTGGTGGTGACGCTTGGCCAGCCTCAGGTCCAATCCGTCCTGGCGGCGGAGATGCCGCTGACGCGCATGACCATGAACGGACCGCAGGTGATCGGCGTCCTGCGGGTGGAAGCAACCCTGACCGGTGTCTATGGCCGCCTGCTCGAAACGGCGGAGGTGATCCTGGTCAGCCAGGCGATCAAGACGTTCCTGGTTTCGGCCTTCATCCTCTTCATATTCCACCGCCTCGTGACGCGCCATCTGATGGCGATGGCCGACTATCTGCGGCAGCATGATGTCCGGGCGGCCCCGCCCCTGCTGACCCTGGACCGTCCGAAACGGGAGCATCCCGACGAACTCGATCAGCTGGTGCGCTCGATCAACGACATGTCCGGCGATCTCTACGCCGCCAACCGCGAGCTGGCCGGTGCCAACGAGGCCCTGGAACGCGACATCGCCCTGCGCCAGACTTTCGAGGAGCAACTGTACCGGCAGGCCCATTATGACGAGCTCACCGGTCTGGCCAACCGGCTCCTGACACGCGACCGTCTGGAACAGGCCATTGCGAACTCCCGCCGCAACAGGGTGCCGAGCGCGCTGCTGTTCATCGACCTCGACCATTTCAAGAACGTGAACGACACCCTCGGCCACGAGGCCGGCGACGCATTGCTGTGCGAGGCTGCGCAACGTCTCAGGTCGTCCATCCGACAGGGCGACACCCTGGCGCGCATGGGCGGCGACGAGTTCCTCGTCATACTGCCGTGCATCGCCAGCAACGTGGCCGCCCGCGAGGTGGCCGAACGGGTGGTGAGGGCCTTCTCCAGTCCCTTCTCGATCAACGGCCACGACCATTTCGCGACCGCCAGCATCGGCATCGCCCTCTACCCGACCGATGGGGCCGACGGGCCGGAGCTGATGCGCAACGCCGACCTCGCCCTGTACCGGGCGAAGGAGCAGGGGCGCAGCCGCTATGAGTTCTACACCGCCGAAATCAACGAACGGGTGCAGCGCCGCCTGTCCCTGGAGAACAGGTTGCGCGGTGCCGCTCAGCGCGGCGAATTCCTGCTGCATTACCAGCCCGTCGTGGCGACGGACACCGGAACGCCGGTCGCCTTCGAAGCCCTGCTGCGCTGGCGCCAGCCTGACGGCAGCCTGATCCTACCGGGCCAGTTCATCGCTGTTGCCGAGGAGATCGGCCTGATCGGCGAGATCGGTGACTGGGTGATCGACACCGCCGCGCGCGAGGCGGCTTCGATTCTGACGGTGCCCGGCTGTGCTCCGCGCATTGCGGTGAACGTGTCGCCGCGCCAGCTGCGCGTCCCGTGCTTCAGGGAGGCGGTGACTCGGGCGCTGGCGGCGAGCGGCCTGCCGCCGGAACGGCTGGAGCTGGAGATCACCGAGGGCGTGATCATGGATGAGGCTCCGGAGATCGCCAACACCTTGAGCGCGCTGTGCGGTCTCGGCGTCCGACTGTCCATCGACGATTTCGGCACGGGCTATTCGTCGCTGAGCTACCTGCTACGCTACCCGTTCCACACGCTTAAGATCGACCGCTCCTTCATCGTTGATGCCGGCAGCAGCGAAGCGGCGGCACGCTTGGTGGAAACCATCATCCTGTTGGCGCGTGGCCTGAAGCTCGAAACCATCGCCGAGGGCGTGGAGACCGAAGAGCAGTGCCAATTCCTGAAAGCCAACGGCTGCGATCTCTTGCAGGGTTATCTGGTGGGCAGGCCCGTTCCGATCGAGGAGGCTGCTGCGTTCCTGCGTGGCCGGCAGTGGAGCGATCCGGAGCTTGCGCTCATCGGGTCATAGTGGGAGCGGGTAGAGATCGCGGGCAAAGCCCCCGGTCATCGATCTTCAGCGGAGCAAGGCATCGCGATGGCCCCAAATCCCGGCCTGAAACGGGTTGCCGGGACCAGCTCCAGTCCGGCGGAGATGTGCCGACGCGGACCTTTCCGGTCTTCCCGTCATGCCGTTCGGGAGGCCATGCCTTTGGCGAGCGGGCGATGGTCCCGTTCGTATTGGTCCGGAGCAGTGGACTGTCTTGCTGAAAGAAGAATTTTGGAAAGTCGACTTTAAAATCATTAAGACACGGAACTATAATGATTGGAACGGTTGTTATCCTTCAAAAGCGCGGCTGGAAAATTTGTAATTTTATATCAAACGAGATGGACTCAAATTTATTGCAGCATTGCATTATGAACGTGGCAGGAGCTTTCGCGCTTATCCGTACATTAATATATTTCCGGCACAGTGTACGCGCTCTGCAAGAGCCGGCATTTCCAGCGCTTCCAACTTGCAGATGCGGATAGAGACCGTCGGTGACTTTGGTTTCCCTTGGCCTGACGCGAAGAATGACAAGCTCTCTGAACGTGGAGAAGAACGGTGCTTGCTAGGTTGAACATCTCCGCTCGTCTGATGGTGGGGTTTGGGCTTCTGGTTGCCTTGATCATCGCCCTCGCGGCTTTCGCAATGTCCCAGTTCGAGAGTCTTGGGGACTATGCCGCGTTGTCGCAGAAGCGATCCGCGGTCGTGATCGGCATGAAGGACTCCTACCTAAGCGTCAGGCAGGGGCGCGTCATGGCCTGGAGCTATGCGGCCACCGGCGACGCCGGCTATCTTAAGAGCCGTGACGAGGCGTTCGCCCAGGCCCGCGCCCAGTTGCAGGTCGTTCAGAACATGCTCGTCACCGACGAGGGGCACAGGCTGGTCAAGGCGTTCGAGGACTCGGTCGTCGATTTCGAGGCGAAGGCCCGCAGCTTCAACGACCTGAAGGCCAAGGGCGTCGATGGCGCCTCGCCGGAGTATCAGAAGGCCATCGCCGAGGTGAATGCCGGCGCCAAGCGCTATGCCGAAGCCAACAACGCGGCCAGCGCCTTTGTCGAGCGTCTCAATACCGACACGGCGAAGGACATCAACAGCCGCATCGATTGGGCCTCCTCTGCCGCGATCGTCGCCGGCTTGGTCGGCACGTTGCTCGGCGCGTTGACCGCGTGGCTGATCGGGCGCGGCATCACCGGGCCGGTCAATGCCCTGCGCGGGGTGATGGAGCGGCTGGCCGGCAACGATCTGGCCGCCGAGGTGCCGGGCACCGCCCGCCATGACGAGATCGGCGCGATGGCCCGCACGGTCGAGGTGTTCAAGACCAACGCCCTGGAGGTCGAGCGGCTGCGCCAGGAGCAGGAGGCCCAGAAGGCCCAGGCCGCCGAGGAGCAGAAGCGTGCCATGAACCGGATGGCCGATAATTTCGAGCAGAAGGTCATGGGCATGGTAACGGCGGTCTCGTCGTCGTCGGGTGAGTTGCAGAGCACCGCGCAGACGATGTCGTTGGTGGCCGACGAATCGACGGCCGCCGCCTCCACCGTCGCCGCTGCCGCCGAGCAGACCTCGGCCAATGTCCAGACCGTCGCCGCCGCCACCGAGGAGCTGTCCTCCTCGATCGGCGAGATCGCCCGGCAGGTTGCCGAATCCGCCCGCGTCGCCAACACGGCGTCGGTCGAGGCTGCCAACACCAACGAACTGGTGCGCAAGCTGACGGCGGCGGCCGACCGCATCGGCGAGGTGGTGAGCCTGATCAACGACATCGCCGGCCAGACCAACCTGCTGGCTCTGAACGCAACCATCGAGGCGGCCCGTGCGGGGGAGGCCGGCAAAGGCTTCGCCGTCGTCGCCAGCGAGGTCAAGAGCCTGGCCAACCAGACGGCCCGCGCCACCGAGGACATCAGCCAGCAGATCGCCGCCGTTCAGGAGGAGACCCGCAACACTGTCGCCGCCATCCAGAGCATCTCCAACATCATCGAGCAGATTCAGGGGATCTCCACCACCATCTCCTCGGCGGTCGAGGAGCAGGGAAGCGCCACCAGGGAAATCTCCCGCAATGTCCAGCAGGCGGCTCAAGGCACGCAACAGGTCAGCGGCAACATCGGCAGCGTGACGCAGAGCGCCGAGGCGACTGGAAACGCCGCGGGCAAGGTGCTCGACTCCGCAGGTCAGCTGTCGCAAAACGCCGAACGCCTGAGCCGGGAAGTCCAGGATTTCCTGGCATCCGTCCGCGCGGCGTAAGAAAGCGGGGGGCGGGCTCGCCCCGCCTCCCGCGGCGTCACCAACCCCGCAGGAACTCCGCCGTCTCCTCCACCGCCTGCTTCAGGCCGACCCGCCGCATCTCCACCCCGTCCGGGAAGGCGCCGGCCAGCCGGCTCGGCATCATCGGGTCCAGCAGGACGAAGACGCCGGTGTCGTCGGCGCGGCGCACCAGCCGGCCGAAGGCCTGCTTCAGGCGCAATCGTGTGATCATGTCCTCGTAGCGGCGGCGGCCGAAGGCATCGCGCCGCGCGCGGTGCAGGATGTCGGGGCGGGGCCAGGGCACGCGGTCGAAGACGATCAGGCGAAGCGAGCGGCCCGGCACGTCCACCCCGTCGCGCACCGCGTCGGTGCCGAGCAGGCAGGCATGCTCCTCGTTGCGGAAGATGTCGATCAGGGTCGACACGTCCAGCGGGTCGACATGCTGGGCGTAGAGCGGAATGCCGACCTGATCCAGCGGCTCGGCGATGCGGTCGCGCACGGCGCGCAGGCGGCTGATCGCGGTGAAAAGGCCGAGCCCTCCCCCGCCCGCCGCCAGGAACAGCGACTTGTAGGCCGCCGCCACCTGTCCCAGATCGTCCTTGCGCACGTCGTTGACGACGAAGACACGGGTGCGGTTCGGGTAGTCGAAGGGGGAGGGGACCTGGGCGCGGATCGCCGGGGCCGGCAGATGGCTGGCGCCGCAGCGGTCCTCCGCCGCGCGCCAGTCCTGCCCGACATCGCCGGTGCCATCGGTCAGCGTGGCGGAGGTCACCACCAGCCCATGGGCGGGGCCGGCCAGCGCCTCGGCGAAGGGAACGGTCGGATCGACCCAATGGCGGTAGAGCCCGACATCGACGTCGCGGCCGTCGATCCGCTCCACCGCGAACCAGTCGACGAAGTGGGAGGGCGTTTCGGTCGGCAGGGTGCGCAGCATGGCGCGCCACGCCTCCACCGTCAGGGTGCCCCGGCGGTGCAGGCTGCGCGACAGCGCGTCGATGCGGCGGCGCTGGTCGGAATCCAACTCGGCGCTCTCATCCTCCAGCCGCTGGGCCAGCCGGCGGGCCAGCGCCTCCACCGGTTCGGACAGGCGGACCAGCGCCTGTTCAAGTTCCGCCGCCGCCTCCAGCAACCCATCCACCGGATAGGCCTTGTCGGCCTCCAGGCTGTAGGGGCCGCCCTGGCCGGCGGTGCGGGCATAGACCTGCTGACGCGCCAGCAGCAGAAAGCGTTCGGTCGGTCCCTGCGGGTTGTCAGCGGCCAGACGCGCCGACCAGCCATCGCCGGGCAGCACACGGGCGCCGATCAGGATGTCGTCGAGGTGGCGCAGGGCCTCCTCGTCATTGGCGACGATGTCCTCCAACCGGCGCTTCAGGCCGCGGGCGCGGCTGCGGCCGGTCTCCTCGGCGCCGAGCAGCCAGCGCCGCAGTTCCTGCGTCTCGCGGCCGGTCAGATGGCCGGCGAAGGCGCTGTCGGCAGCGTCGAAGACATGGTGCCCCTCGTCGAAGACGTAGCGGCTGGGCAGCGTCGGTTCCTCGCCGCCGCCGAGGGCTGCCTGCACCATCACCAGCGCGTGGTTGGCGATGACGATGTCGGCGCGGCGGGCGCGGCGCACGCTCTTCTCTATATAGCAGCGGGCGTAATGGTCGCAGGCGGAATAGATGCACTCGCCGCGGCGGTCGGCCAGCCCCATGGTCGGGCCGCGCCCGGCGATGTCGACCAGCCAGCCGGGGAAGTCGCCGCCGGTCATGTCGCCATCGCGCGTCGCCGCCGACCAGCGCGCCATCAGCCCGACGCCGATGGCGTTGTGCGGCTGGAAGGGCATGGCGCGCACCGCTTCTTCCAGGTTCAGCAGGCATAGATAGTTCTCGCGGCCCTTGCGCAGCACCACCTTGCGGGCCTTGGTCGCCGGGTCGGCATAGAGCCGGTCCAGCTCGCCGTCGATCTGGTGCTGGAGATTGCGGGTGTAGGTGGAAATCCACACCGTCCCGCCATTCTTCTCCGCCCACACCGTGGCCGGCGCCAGATAGCCCAGCGTCTTGCCGACGCCGGTCCCGGCTTCCGCCAGCACGACGTTCGGGGTGTCGGGCAACTGGCGCGGGGCGAAGGCGGCGGACACGGCACTGGAGTAATCGGCCTGCTGCGGCCGCGGTTCCGCCACCTTGCCCAGCACGTTGGCCGACAGCATGGCGGCGAGGCGGCGGCGCGCCTCCTCCGGGTCCACCGGATTCTGCGCGGGTGGCGGCGGGGGAGCGCCTTCCTCCCACTCCTTGATGCGGGTCCAGACGCGCAGGCCCGAGCGGGCGGCGCCCTTCTCCGGCCCATCGGGCCTGCCGAGTGCGGCCAGCACCGCCGGCGCCCAGGGCCAGCCGGCGCGGCCCATCTCCCAGGCGAAGGCGACGGGGTCGGAGGATTCCTCGCGTCCAGCGGCCCCCAGGTCACCCAGCAGCCGGCGCACGGCGCGTTGCAGGGCCAGCGCCTCCGCTTCGTGGCACTCTGGGGTAGGCAGGTCGAGCGCCTCGGCGATGCCGCGCGGGGTGGGGACGCAGAAGCGGGCGGGGTGGACGAAGGCGAACAGCTCCAGCACGTCGAAGGCCGGGAAGCCGTCGATCCCCAGCCGGCGCGCAAAGGCGCGGGCATGGCAGACCAGCGGCGGCTGGCGGCGTACCTTCGAGGCTGCGGCGGTCAGCGACAGCTCCTCCACCTCGCCGTCGAGCGTCAGCGACACGACGCGGCGCGCGCCGGCCACCATGGCGGGCGCGTCGTCGAGGCTGTGCATCGGGGTGGGATCGGCGGTCAGGTCCATCGGCGGCACTATATGGCGGGCGACCGTCCCAAAGCGAGCGCCGGATGTTGACGGGCCGCCGCTTCACCCCCATTGAGGGAAGTCCGGGGAGCGGAGCGGAGACGGGACTTTATGCGGAGACTGTTGCGTTGGGCGCTGATCGGGGTGGCGGGGCTGACGGCCTTCACCATCCTGTGGGCGGCGCTCTATCGGGTCGTGCCGCCGCCGGCCACGCCGCTGATGCTGATCCGGGCGCTGGGCGGCTCCGGCCTGTCGCGCGACTGGGAACCGTTGGACCGTATCTCGCCGGCCCTGGTGGAGGCGGTGATCGCGTCGGAGGACACCGGCTTCTGCGGCCATGGCGGCTTCGACTGGGCGGCCATCGAGGGTGCGTTCGAGGACAACGAGGAGGGCAAGCGCCTGCGCGGCGGCAGCACCATCAGCCAGCAGACCGCCAAGAACGCCTTCCTGTGGCCTGACCGCAGCTGGACCCGCAAGGGGGCGGAGGCCTGGTTCACCCTGCTGATCGAAAGCCTGTGGAGCAAGCGCCGCATCCTGGAAGTCTATCTGAACATCGTGGAGTGGGACGACGGCGTCTATGGTGCCGAGGCCGCCGCCCGGCACCACTTCAACAAATCCGCCGCGGCGTTGACCCGGCGCGAGGCGGCGCTGCTGGCGGTGGTGCTGCCCAGCCCGCGCAACTGGTCGCCCTCCCGGCCCAGCGCCTATGTCGCCCGTCGGGCCGGGGTGATCGAACGGCGGATGGCGGTGGTGCGGCGCGATGGGCTGGCGGACTGTGTGCGATGAGGTGGGGGCACCACCCTCCACGGAATCTTAACCGCCACCGCGCTATACTCCTCCTTGCTCCCGCCGACCGGCCCGCAGGAGGCCGACCATGGCCACGCATCGCACCTTGCACGGAAACCTGTTCTCGACCCCGCCTCACGACCCGTTGCGGGACGAACTGGCGCACCATCATGAAACTCAACCGGAACCGGCGCATCCCACCCGCCTGCTGATCGTCGTCCTGATCGCTCTGTTCACGCTGGCCGGGCTCGCCTATGGCGGCGGTATCGCGGTGGACCGTATCCTCGAGCAGCGGCGGATCGAGACGCGCATGGGGCCGAAGCCACGGCTGGCCCAGTTGCCGGCGATCGAGGTGCCGCTGGGCGCATCGCGAGCGGTGGAAATGCAGGTTTCGCTGGTGCTGGCGCCGAAGGTGGAGCCCGACCGCATCCTGCGCTATCAGGACCGCATCGCCGACCGGCTGTTCCAGACCGTCAGTCGGGTTGACAGCGAAACCCTTACCGGCCCCGGCTCCGCTGACTTCCTGAAGGCGCGCATCAAGGAGGCCGTGAACCGCGAGGCGGGGACCGGCCTGTTCCGCGACATCTACATCGAACGCATGGTCGTCAAGTGACCGACGCGGGGCTCCATCGGCGATGGGCCTTGTCTTGTGCGGCGCAATAGCCTATGTAGGGCGTCTTGATCGCTGGAGGCTCGCGCGTCTCTTGAGCGAGACGCGCTGTGATTGCGCAACGGCAACCCCCTAGGGGGCAAACGTCCCGGTGTTCTAGGGACGCTCTGGCCGCTGCATCGGATAGACGCCTCTCCCTCTATCGACCTCCTCCCGGCGAGTCCGCCGGTATGTCCCACGCCCGCCATCGGGGCGCGCGGGGTCGTGCCGTGTTGCTTAGAGAAGGTTGATCCGACTTGTCGTTTTCCGAACTCGGCCTGCACCCGCTCGTCCTGAAGGCCCTCGAGGCGTTCGAATACACCACTCCGACTCCGGTCCAGCTCGCCGCCATTCCGCCGGCGCTCCAGGGCCGCGACATCCTCGCCACCGCCGAGACCGGCACCGGCAAGACCGCCGCCTTCATGCTGCCGGCGCTGACCCGCACCGCCGAGCTGCCGCTGAACGGCGCCGCCACCCCGCGCGTGCTGGTGCTGGCCCCGACCCGCGAGCTGGCCAAGCAGGTCACCGACGCCGCCCGCAAATACGCGAAGTTCATGAAGCTGAACATCGTGGACGTGGTCGGCGGCATGCCCTACCGCGAGCAGCTGCGCCTGCTGTCGCGCCCGGTCGACGTTCTTGTCTGCACTCCGGGCCGCCTGCTGGACCACGTCGCCCGCCGCCGCATCGCGCTGGACGAGGTCGAGGTGCTGATCCTCGACGAGGCCGACCGCATGCTGGACATGGGTTTCCTCGACGATGTCGAGACCATCGCCAAGTGCTGCCCGCCGACGCGTCAGACCATGCTGTTCACCGCGACGCTGGACCGCCGCATGGCGCAGCTCGCCGGCAACCTGCTGCGCAACCCGGAGCGCGTGGCCGTCGAAAGCCAGGCGACCTCGGTGAATGTCGAGCAGCGCCTGCACCATGCCGACGACCTCGACCACAAGCGCCGCCTGCTGCAGCATTTCGCCGCCCAGGAAGAGGTCGGCAAGGCGATCATCTTCGCCGCCACCAAGCGTGATGCCGACACGCTGGCCGAGGAGCTGAGCGCCGCCGGCCATGCTGCCGCCGCCCTGCACGGCGACATGGACCAGACCAAGCGCAACCGTACGCTCCAGCGCCTGCGCACCGGCCAGGTCCGCCTGCTGGTCGCCACCGACGTCGCCGCCCGCGGCATCGACGTGCGCGACATCACCCACGTCATCAACTTCGACCTGCCGCGCTCGGCGGAGGACTATGTCCACCGCATCGGCCGTACCGGCCGCGCCGGCGCTTCGGGCGTCGCGATCTCCTTCGCCGCCCGCGCCGACCGCGAGACCCTGGTCCGCATCGAGCGCTACACGAAGGCGACGCTTGAGGTGCATGTGGTGCCCGGCCTGGAGCCGACGCGCCCCTTCACCACCGGCGGCGCCGGCCGTCCGGCCGGTCGCAACGGTCGTCCGGGCGGCGGCGGCAAGCCGTGGCACCGCAACGGCGAGTCCAAGGGTCCGCACGCCCCGCGCGGCCCGCGTCCGGACTATGCCCGCAACGACAACCACCGCGGCGACGCCCGTCCGGACCATGGCCATGCCCGCCGTGAAGCCCACGGCAACGGCAAGCCGGCGGCCCGGGCGAAGAGCTGGTAACAAGCAGCGCCCCTGACGCTTCTACGCCTTGAATGAAACGCCCTCCCTGCCGGCCTTGCGGTCGGCAGGGAGGGCGTTTCATTTCAAGCCCGCATTTTTCGGATGCGCCTTACTGGAACGCGATCTTGGCATTGTCGCCGGGATCGGGCGACTGGCCGGTCAGCTTCGCCTTCACATAGCCGTAGGCGTAGACCATGGTGCTGGACGGGCTGTCCCAATATTCGGCCTGATCGACCGACACCTTCAGCAGCGCGACCTCCGGGTCGTCCGGACCCTGGGGGAACCAGGTGGTCATGATGTCGCGCCACAGGAAGCGAATCTTGTCGCGGTCGCGCACGACCTCGGCGATGCCGGAGACGGATACGTAATCCTGCTTGTCGGGATTGGAGTAGGCGAGGTTGACGCGCCAGTGGCGGTCGATCTCCGCCACCTTTTCGGAATGGGCGTGGGTGAAGAACCACAGAGTGCCGTCTTCGAACCCCGCATGGGACAGCGTCGCCATCGGACGGGAGTTCAGCCGGCCGTTGTCGTCCAGCGTCGTCATCATCGCGACCTGAACGCCCTTCATCATCTCCCAGAGCTTCTTGACTTCACCCTTATCGGGGCCCTGGTCGGGGCTGTGGCCGGCGGTGGTGCTATGGACCATGGTCTGCCTCTCGTTCGGTAGCCCAACGGAGACTGGGGAACGCCCGAAGCGGTCAGAAAGTTCCGGACTGCTGATTCACTCCCCCGACAGACCAGGACCCTGTCCCGGCGTGGTAGTGGTCGATCCGGGTCAGCGACCAGGGGTCGATCCGCAGGCGCAGCGCCGCTTCCGGTGTCAGATCCAGCGCCAGCGCCAGCGCGCTGCGGATGGTGCCGGCATGGATCACCGCAACCACGTCGCGTCCGGCGTGGAGTTCCGTCAGCCGCCGAAGCGCCTTTGCCGTGCGCTCCATCACCGTGGCGAAGCTCTCGCCCCTGGGTGGGGCGTGGCGGGCCGGGTCGCGCCAGAAGCGGGCAGCGGTCTCGGCGTCACGCAGGGCGGCGGTGTCGTGGCTGACGCCTTCCCACGCGCCGAAATCCTGCTCCGCTAAAGCCGGCTCCACCACGGCTGTGTCGGCAAGGCGGGGGTTCCGGCTCCACAGCGCCTGGGCGGTCTGGCGGCTGCGGCGTAGAGGGCTGGTCAGCCACAGGGCGTCGGCGGGCAGGTTGGCCGCCAGTGCCGCCGCGGCGGCGCGGTTGCCGGTATCGGCCTCGCGGTCGCTCGACCCGCAGATGACATTGTCCGGATTGTGGACCGGCGCATGGCGGATCAGCCACCAGCGGGTGACGGTCAGGGGGGTGAGGCTCACCGCACTCATGCCGCTGCTCCATTTAGGGCGGAGAGGGTCAGCAGCACCGCGGCCTCCGCCACCTGCTGGGCCGCGCCGAAGACGTCGCCGGTCTGCCCGCCGATCTGTTTTCGGGCGAGTGTCGCCACCGCGGCCACCGCCAGAAGCGAGGCCGCCAGCGTGGGCAAGGCCAGCCCGCCAAGGACTGCCGCAGCCACGGCGATGCCGAACACCAGCGCCAGCAGCACCGTCGTCATCGCCGGCTTGCCCTGTGCCGCAGCCAGCCCGTCGCGCCGGGCCGGGGACAGGACGCGCGCCATCGCCGCCAGCCCGCAGCGCGACAGGGCGCCTGCCGCGACCATCGCCGCGACCGCCGCCGGCACCGGCAGGGCTGCCAGCGCCGCCGCACGGATGCCGACCGAGAAGACCAGTGCCAGCACGCCATAGCTGCCGACGCGGCTGTCGCGCATGATCTCCAGCTTGCGTGCCGGATCGCGTCCGCCGCCGAAGCCGTCGGCGACATCGGCCGCGCCATCCTCATGCAGGCCGCCGGTCATCCGGACCGTTGCCGCCAGCGCCAGCAGCGCACCCGCCAACGGTGGCAGGTGCAGAGCGGCGGCGGCGGCGAACACCGCGCCACCCACCAGTCCGACCAGCGCGCCGACCAGCGGAAACCACCCCATTGCCCGCGCTGACGTGCCTTCGGCGAGCGGCCCGTTGAGCGGACCAAGGGGTGGAAAGGGCAGGCGGGTCAGGAACACCAGGGCCAGGGCGGCATCCTGGGTCCAGCGGGGGGAAGGGGTGGGGGCTGTGGTCGCGTCACGCATGATCGGCATCGACTACGCCCAACCGGCGTCCGGCGCAACCCTGCAAGGCGGGCGGTTCCATACCGTTCGCACAGGTCCGATTCCTTGACCGGAACACCCGGCCCGCCTACTTTGTCCGTTTGAACTCCCCCTACCAGCATCGAGCACCCATGGCCCGTCTTCCGATCCTCGTCGCCCCGCATCCGATCCTGAAGCGCAAGGCGCAACCCGTCGCCGAAGTGGATGCGCGCGTCGTCAAGCTGATGGACGACATGGTGGAGACCATGTACGACGCCAACGGCATCGGTCTGGCCGCTCCGCAGGTCGGCGTGCTCGACCGCGTCATCGTCGTCGACGTCCATGAGAAGGGCGAGCCGCCGAACCCGATCCGCCTCGCCAACCCGGAAATCGTCTGGTCTTCCGATGAGAAGGCGGTGTGCGAGGAGGGTTGCCTGTCGGTGCCGGAGCAGTATGCCGAGGTCACCCGTCCCCAGCGCATCCGCGTCCGCTAT
Organism: Azospirillum lipoferum; assembly: GCF_024170005.1. Taxonomy (GTDB): domain Bacteria; phylum Pseudomonadota; class Alphaproteobacteria; order Azospirillales; family Azospirillaceae; genus Azospirillum; species Azospirillum lipoferum. The sequence continues at coordinate 147,061 of NZ_JALJXJ010000014.1, read as the reverse complement.
CTGGACGAAAAGAACCAGCCGCAGGAGATCGAGGCCGACGGGATGCTCGCCACCTGCATCCAGCATGAGATCGATCATCTGAACGGTGTCCTGTTCGTCGACTATCTGTCTATGCTAAAGCGGAACATCCTGCTGAAGAAGGTCCAGAAGATGCAGAAGGCGACGGCCTGACCCGCCTCGATTCAAAGATGACCACCCCGCTCCGTCTCGTCTTCATGGGTACGCCGGATTTCGCCGTGCCCAGCCTTGCCGCGCTGATCGAGGCGGGGCATCAGCTCGTCTGCGCCTACAGCCAGCCGCCGCGCCCGGCCGGCCGCGGCCAGCAGGTGCAGAAATCGCCCGTCCACCGTTTCGCCGAGGAGCACGGCATTCCCGTGCGCACGCCGAAAAGCCTGCGCAATGCCGAGGCCCAGGCGGAGTTCGCCGACCTCAAGGCCGATGCCGCGGTGGTCGCCGCCTATGGCCTGATCCTGCCGCAGCCGATCCTCGACGCGCCGCGGCTGGGCTGCGTCAACGTGCATGGCTCGCTGCTGCCGCGCTGGCGCGGGGCGGCGCCGATCCAGCGCTCCATTCTGGCCGGCGATGCCGAGACCGGGATCACCATCATGCAGATGGACATCGGGCTCGACACCGGCGCCATGCTGTCGAAAGAGGCGGTGGCGATCACCCCCGCCACCACCGCCACCGGCCTGCATGACGAGTTGGCCGTGCTCGGCGCCCGCATGATCGTCCCGGCGCTGGAAGGTCTGGCCGCCGGCACCCTCACTGCCATGCCGCAGCCGGAAGAGGGTGTCACCTACGCCGCCAAGCTGACGCGCGAGGACGGCCGGCTCGACTGGACGAAGCCTGCCGCCTATGTCGAGCGGCAGGTCCGCGCGCTGACGCCCTGGCCCGGCTGCTGGTTCGACGCCGCCAATGGCGAGCGGATCAAGGTTCTGGCCGCCGAACCGGCGACCGGCGCGGGCGCCCCCGGCACCTTGCTGGACGACCGGCTGACGGTCGCCTGCGCCGACGGGGCCGTTCGGCTGACCAAGGTGCAGCGTCCGGGCAAGGCGCCGGTCGATGGGGCGGCTTTCCTGCGCGGCTTCGCGCTGGCCGTCGGGCAGCCCGTTTCCTCTGAAGCCGTTGCGGATTGACCGCCGTGCAGCGCTGGAAACTGACCGTCGAGTATGACGGCCGTCCCTTCGTCGGCTGGCAGCGCCAGGACAACGGCCCCTCCGTCCAGCAGAGCCTGGAGGAGGCGGTGCAGCGCCTGTCGGGCGAGGTGGTGCGGGTCCATGGCTCCGGCCGCACCGATGCCGGGGTGCATGCGCTGGGGCAGGTCTGCCATTTCGACCTGGAAAAGCCCTTCACCGGGCTGAAGCTGCGCGACGCCCTGAACTTCCACCTGAAGCCGGCGCCGATCGCGGTGCTGGAGGTGGAGGCGGTGGGCGAGGACTTCCACGCCCGCCTGACCTCGACCGGCCGCGCCTATGTCTATCGCATCGTCAACCGCCGGGCGCCGCTGGCGCTGGAATCCGGCCGTGCTTGGCACGTCACCCGCCCGCTGGATGCGGAGGCGATGCACACAGCGGCGCAGGTCCTGGTCGGACAGCATGATTTCTCCAGCTTCCGCGCGGCGCTGTGCCAAGCCAAGTCGCCGGTGAAGACGCTCGACCGGCTGGCTGTGGAACGCCAGGGCGACGAAATCCGCGTCCATGCCGCCGCGCGCTCCTTCCTGCACCATCAGGTCCGCAACATGGTGGGGACGCTGGAATTGGTGGGCGCCGGCAAATGGGGCGTTGACGACGTCCGCCGTGCGCTGGAAGCCCGCGACCGGGCCAAGGCCGGGCCGACCTGCCCGCCGGACGGGCTCTATTTCATGGCGGCGCGTTACTGAAGCGGGTCAGTTGCTGATCCGCTCCGGCTGCTCGGGCATGGATTGGAGCGTCTGCAACAGCTTGTCCGTCTCGACACCCTGAGCACAGAGACCGGTGGCGGTTTCGCCGAAATCCACCAAGCTGTGGAAGCGGGGCGGCCGGGCCCGTTCGAGAGGGACCAGCCAAGCCTTGTGCCCGCGTGCCGCCAAGCCGTCGAAATAAAGGCGCTGGGTGTGGAACAGCACGTTCGTTTCCCGCGGGTCGCCGATGACGAAGATTCGGCGCGCCGGGTCCTTGGGGACCCGTTCGAGCGAGCGGTAGGGGTCGAACCATGTCTCCGGCTTGGCCAAACGGGTTTTGACGCCATGCGCCTGGAGATAGGCTTCGTAAGCGGAGGCTCCCGATGAGATGACGGCGCATTTCAGGTCGCTGCGGCGGGCCAGGAACTCGGCCGTCAGCGTGCCTCCGGCACTGCTTCCGCCGAGCGACCATTGCCCGATGCCATAGCGCTTCTTGAGCAGGTCGATATGGGCGTTCATCAGGGCCGCCTCACGCGGGGTATGGCGCGTGGTCCAGAATTTGCCGGAACTGCCATAGGCTCCCGGACGGGCCAGGAAGATGAAGGGCACGCCGAAGTGCTCCGACAGTGCCCGCTCCTGTTCGATCATGCCGGCGACGCTCAGCCCCTCCTGATGGCCGATCTGCTCCGGCTTGGAGCCCATGACGTCGCCATGCATCCAGGCTGCGACAATCGGGTTGGTGCCCGACTTCAGACCGGCCGCATAATAGCGCAGGCATTCGCCCCGGCCGTTCACCTCCACCCAACTGGCGGTTTCCAGCGCCTCCAGTTCGGCGCATTGGTTACGGGTGATGGCTTTCCCAGCGGCGACCACCTTATTGGTAAAATATTCTTCATTGGGGCGGGATTGAGCGTGTGCGGGAAGCGCCGCCGCTATGGCGAAGCCGGCCAGACACAGATGGCGGAGTGACATCGCGGGGAAAAACCGTTGCAGTGACGATTGATGAAATGCCGCTCGGGTTGCAAAGCCTCGTCAATGGCCCTCCAGCCGCACCCGTTCAACGGTGAAGACCGCCACCAGATGCTCGATCACCGCCCGCACCCGCGGGACTTCGCGGCGGTCGCGGTGGACCAGCAGCCACGCCTCGCGCGTCAGCGGCGGGCCGGGCAGCGGGTGTCGTTTCAGTCCTGGCACGCCGTCCGCCAGCATGCAGGGCAGGAAGGCGATGCCGAAGCCGGCGACCGCCGCCGCAAGCTGGCCCTGCACGCTGTTGGACCGGAAGGCGACGCGCCGGCCGCCGCCATGGCGGTCCAGCCACAAGGCCTCCGGCAGTTCCGCCATCGACTCGTCATAGGCGATCAGCGTGTCGGGCGCGTCCGGCGCGGCATAGAGCCCGTAGCCCAGCGTCGCCAGCCGCCGCCCGACCAGATCGCCGCGCTGTGGCCGGGCCAGCCGGATCGCCAGATCGGCTTCCCGCCGGGCGAGGCTGAGGGTGCGGTTATCGACAATGATCTCCAGATCGAGTGCCGGATTGGCCGCACGTAGCGGTGCCAGCCGGGGGATTAGGAAGACGTCGGCCAGAGCCTGGGTCATGGTCAGACGCACGGTGCCGCTGAGGCCGGCGGAATCGCCTTCACGGCGGCGGATCGCCTGCGCCCCCTCGTCCATCGCCTCGGCGAGCGCGCGGACGCTCTCACCTTCCTCGGTCAGGACATAGCCGTCGGGCCGCCGCTCCATCAGGCTGTGGCCGAGTGCGCTCTCCAGCGCAGCCAGCCGGCGCCCGACCGTGGCATGGCTCAGCCGCAGGGCACGCGCCGCCGCCGACAGACTGCCGGCCCGCGCCAGTTCCAAAAAGACGCGCAGGTCGTCCCAATCGAGCGAGCCTGTGAATTTTTGAACAGTCATCGTGCAAGCATAGCGGATGGCTGCGCATCGGTGAACGGGAGAGGATGGTCTTCATCAACCTTCAGCGACAGCGGAGCATCCAGTGATGACGACTCTTCCTGCCCGGACATTGCGCCAGATCGTCGGCGTGCCGACCACTCCCGCCCCCTTGGACAAGGCGGTGCTGGTTCTGATCGATTTTCAGCGGGAATACACCGACGGCGCCCTGCGCCTGTCTGGCGTCGATACGGCGGTGGAGCGGGCGACGGAACTGCTGGTCCTGGCCCGGACCAATGGCGTGCCGGTGATCCATATTGTGCATCACACCGCGGCGGGCGCGCCGGTGTTCGACCCCACCGGGCTGATGGCGGAGATCATTGCGGCGGTCGCCCCACGCGATGGCGAGCCGGTGATCGTGAAGAAGCTCGCCAACGCCTTTGCCGGGACAGACTTGCAGGCGGTGGCGCGCGACAGCGGGCGGAGCGAGATGATCATCGCCGGCTTCATGACCCACAACTGCATCAGCAGCACCGCCCGGTCGGCGGTGGATCATGGCTGGCGGGTGACGGTCGTGGCCTCGGCCACCGCCACCCGCGACCTGCCGGACGGCAAGGGCGGCGTGGTGCCGGCGACCGAGATCCAGCGTGGCGTGCTGACCGGCCTGTCGGACAGCCTCGCCATGGTGGTGGAGGATGCGCGCACCTGGGGATGACCGGGGAGGGGGCGGCGAACGCCCCCCGCGCCCTTACTTCTTCTCGGCCTTCCAGTAGAAGTTGGTGTCGAAGCTCGGACCCCAGACGAGGCCGTTGATGCTCTTGCGCTCGGCGATCATCTCGGTCTGCTGGAACATGATGACGAAGGGCGAATCGGCCAGGACCGAGCGTTGCAGCTCCTGGTAGATCTGGGCGCGCTTCGTGGCGTCGCGTTCCTCGACCGCAGCGGCGGTCTTCTTGGTCAGCTCCGGAATGTCCCAGGCATTGCGCCAGGCCAGCGGCTTGGACTTGGCATTGTCGCTGTTGTCGAGGTTGGAGGCGAAGGTCTCCGCGTTGGAATGCGGGTCCTGGTAATCGGCCCCCCATTGCTGGATCATCAGCTCGTGGTTGCGGGCGCGGTACTTGGTCAGCACCTGCTTGCCGTCGCCGGGGATGATCTCGATCTTCACGCCGGCCTTGGCGGCGCTGGCCTGGATCGCCTGAGCCATGTCCTGGGTCGGGTTGGTGTTGCGCACATCCATGCTGACGGTGAAGCCGTCGGGATAGCCGGCCTTCGTCAGCAGTTCCTTCGCCTTGGCCGGATCGTACTTGTACGGGTTGTCGTTGACCGCACCCAGGAAGCCCTTGGGCAGGAAGGCCTGATGGACGGCGCCGATGCCGTTCATGATGGTCCCGGCCATGGCGTCATAGTCGACCAGATACTTGAAGGCTTCGCGCACCTCCGGCTTGGCCAGGGCGGCGTTCTTCTGGTTCAGGCTGAGATACCACAGCGTGCCCTTCGGCGCCTGGACCAGACGGACGGTGTCGCTGGACTTGAGCGGTTCGAACTGCTCCGGCTTCAGGTTGCGCGCGATATCGACGTCGCCCTTCTCCAGCAGCAGGCGCTGGGTCGCCGGTTCCGGGATGTGGCGGATCAGCACGCGCTTCAGCTTCGGCGCGCCGCGCCAGTATTTCGGGTTCGCGTCGAAGGTCAGCAGCTCGCTGGCCTTCCACTGCTTCAGGATGAAGGGGCCGGAGCCGGCGGAGTTGGTCTTCAGCCAGTTGGCGCCGAAATCGCCGTCCTTCTCCTTGCTCTTCACCAGCTTCGAATCGACGATCGACCCGATGTCGGCGGTCAGGCAGTAGAGCACGAAGGTCGGCGCATAGACCTTGTCGGTGGTGAAGACCAGCGTCTTCGGGTCGGTGGCGCGCACCATCTGGTCGACATTCTCGGGCGTCAGGCCGAACTGGGTCAGGATGAAGGCCGGACCCTTGTTCATCTTCACCGCGCGGGAGAAGGACCACGCCACATCCTCGGCCGTCATCGGATTGCCGGAATGGAAGGCGATGCCGTCGCGCATCTTGAAGGTAAAGGTCTTTCCGTCGGGCGACAGGGTCCAGCTTTCGGCCGCCTCGCCCTCGATCTTGCTGACGTCGTTGACGTCGAAATGAACCAGCCGATCATAGACCTGGGCGCTGTACTCGGCCCCCGACAGCTCGAAGATCTCGCCGGGGTCGAGGCTGACGATGTCGTCGAACTGCCACGCCATCACCAGAGCGTCCTTCGGCGTGTCGGCGAGGACGGGGGCGGCGAAACCGGCGAGGGCGAGAGCGGCGGCACCAAGAACCGTCTGCGCAATGAGGCCGCGCTTGAAGCTGGTCATCCGTGAAGTCTCCCTGGAGGCCCGTTCGGGCACTGTTGAGGCCTGGAATCTTCCCGCCGCCTTCCCTGGTATGTCAACCCGGCCGGAGGGCAGGTTTTATGTGGGACGGGTTGCAATTCGCAGGGAAAGCGCCTAGCTCCTATCGCCCCCCGGCACCATTCTTGTCTTCGCGGACATTCGGCAGAAGGAAACCACCGTCATGGGCTATACCGTCGCGGTCATCGGCGCCACCGGCAATGTCGGGCGCGAGATCCTGCAAACGCTGGCCGAGCGGAAGTTCCCGGCCGACAAGGTCATCGCTCTGGCCTCCGAAAAGTCGATCGGCCAGGAGGTGTCCTATGGCGAGGATGACATCCTCAAGGTCCAGGATCTCAACAAGTTCGACTTCCATGGCGTGGACATCGTGCTGTCGTCTCCCGGCGCCAAGGTGTCGGCCGTCCATGTGCCTCGCGCGGCGGCGGCCGGGGCCGTGGTGATCGACAACACCTCTCAGTTCCGCATGGATCCAGATGTACCGCTGGTGGTACCGGAGGTGAACCCGGAGGCGGTCATCGGCTATCGCAAGCGCGGCATCATCGCCAACCCCAACGGTGCCACCATCCAGATGGTGGTGGCGTTGAAGCCGCTGCACGAGCGCTTCAAGGTCCGCCGTGTCGTGGTCTCGACCTACCAGTCGGTGTCGGGCGCCGGGAAGGAGGCGATGGACGAGCTGTTCACCCAGACCCGCGCCATCTTCGTCAACGATCCCGTCGCCAAGAGCGTCTTCCCCAAGCAGATCGCCTTCAACGTCATCCCTCACATCGACGCCTTCATGGAGGACGGCTCCACCAAGGAAGAGTGGAAGATGACGGTGGAGACCAAGAAGATCCTCGATCCCAAGATCAAGGTCGCAGCCACCTGCGTCCGTGTACCCACCTTTATCGGCCATGCCCTGTCGGTCAACATCGAGACGGAGGAGTCGATCAGCGCCGAGGAGGCGCGCGTCGTCCTGCGTGCCGCCCCCGGCGTCTCGGTCGTCGACCAGCAGACCGGCGACGGCTATGTCACTCCGGTGGAAATCGCCGGCGACAACCCGGTCTTCGTCAGCCGCATCCGCGACGACATCACGGTGGAGAACGGCCTGTCCTTCTGGTGCGTCGCCGACAACCTGCGCAAGGGTGCCGCGCTGAACGCCGTGCAGATCGCCGAGCTGCTGGTGCGTGATTACATGGTGGAGTGAGGGAACGGGTGGGGGCGGATCGGCGGCGCTTCCCACCCTTCCAAATTGTCGGTAGGCTGAACCATCCCACCTGACCGGGCGGTTCCGTGCTGCGCATCCTGCCGCTGTTGTGCCTTGTCCTGCTGATGCTCACCGGGTGCGGCGTCGATGCCGACCAGGACATGCTCTGCCGGAAACTGATTCCTGCCTTCGACTCCGGTCCCGTCACCGACCTGTCCACCCGCTCTTACGCCGAGGACAAGCGGGTGCTGCGCGTCGATTACCGCAGCGGCAGCCAGCCCCACTGGATCGCCTGCCGCTTCGCCGGCACCTCGATGGAGGAGGGGCGGCGGACCCTGGCGGCGGTGGCGACCGACCGCAACGGCTGGCTGACCGACATCCGCTTCGCGATGTTGCAGCAATGGCTGCGCATCAAGCCGCCGCGCGACGCCATCGGCGGCGTGGTGGAGGCCGAAAGGCTGCAGCCGACACGCTGGACGCCGGTCCTGTTCCTGGTCCAGCAAATCATCAACGCCGCCACCGTCGCCTGCGTCTATGGGTTGCTCGCCCTTGGTTACACGCTGGTCTATGCCATCCTCGGCCAGATCAATCTGGCAATGGGGGAACTGACGATGGTCGGCGCCATGCTGACGGCGATGGCGGCGGCCGGGCTGGGCATGGCCGGCTGGGCGACATGGCCGCCGGCCCTGCTCGGTGTGCTGGTGCTGGTGATCGGCTTCACTGCGGTGCAGGGCTGGACCATGGACCGGCTGGTCTTCCGCCGCCTGCGCAGGGTGCGCAGCCACACGCCGCTGATCGTCGCGGTCGGGCTGTCCATCGCCTATCAGGAGGGGGTGCGGCTGCTGCACGGCGCCCGCGACTGGTGGCCGGCGCCGGTGCTGACCGAGCGCTTCACCCTGTTGAGCGACGGCGCCTTCACCGTCACCGCGCTGATGGCGCAATTGGCGATCCTGGCACTGACCGGCGGACTCTATGCGGCCTTGTGGGGGATCATGCAGCGCACCGCCTTCGGCCGGGCGCATCGCGCCTGCACCGACGACATCGCGGCGGCGGAACTGGTGGGGGTGGACGTCAACCGCACGGTGGCGGCGACCTTCGCCATCGGCGGCGGGCTGGCCGCGGCGGCGGGTGCGGTGATCGCGCTCTATTACGGCGGGGTGAACTTCTTCACCGGCTACCTGATCGGCTTCAAGGCGCTGGCCGCGGCGGTGGTCGGCGGCATCGGCTCGGTGCCGGGGGCAATGCTCGGTGGTGCTCTGCTGGGACTGGTGGAGACCTTCTGGTCGGCCTATTTCGCACTCGCCTACAAGGACATCGTGGCGTTCGGGCTGCTGACGATGTTCCTGATTTATCGGCCGCAGGGGCTAATGGGGCAGGCACGGGGGAGGGGGGATTGAACGGCCTGAAACGGGTAATTCCTAATGCGCTGTGCCGGCAGCTACGGCGACTTCGATGGCGGCAAGAGCGTTCCGCAACACCGCAACGCTCTCGGGGCGTGCGAGAGTCGCTGCGGCTTCGTCCAAGGTTTTCCCCATCAGAGGGACCGTGACGCTGGCTTCACTGATCAATCGGGCTGAAATGACCGTCAGAATCTCGGTCAATGCCTCCCGTGCGTAGGTCGAGCGCGGCGAGGCGTGCAGCAGTGCAACCGGCTTGTCCACCATCTCCCCACTGGCCACCACCCAATCCAAGGCGTTCTTCAAGGCTCCGGGAACACCATGGGCGTATTCCGGGCAAGCGATCACCACTGCATCGGCCGCGGTCAGTGCCTCACGAAAGGCCTTTACCGCCGGCAGGGCAGGGTCGCCGTCCTCGTCCGGGTTGAACGGTGGCAGGCTGCCGACACCATATCCGTCGAGCCCGGCAAAGACCGTGACGGTCACACCTTCGGATGCCGCAGCGGCGGCGGCCCGCAGCAACGCGCTGTTGGTGGAGGCGGCGCGCAGGCTGCCGGAGATCGCAAGCACCCGCATGATTCGGCTCGTCTCCTTCACTTGACCTTACGCTCGCTGTCTTCACGGCGGGTCGAGGCCGAACGAAAAACGGGCGGGAGTGTCAGCACTCCCGCCCGCATAACGACTACATGTCGTTTGATAGACCCTGTCCGCTTAGGCCAGAGCGCGCACGTCGGCCAGATGGCCGGTCACCGCCGCCGCCACGGCCATCGCCGGGCTGACGAGGTGGGTGCGGCCGCCGCGGCCCTGGCGGCCTTCGAAGTTGCGGTTGGAGGTCGATGCGCTACGCTCGCCCGGAGCCAGACGGTCGGCGTTCATCGCCAGGCACATGGAGCAGCCGGGCTCGCGCCACTCGAAACCGGCCTCGGTGAAGACCTTGTCCAGACCCTCTTCCTCGGCCTGCTCCTTGACCAGACCCGAACCGGGAACCACCAGGGCGCGCACGCCCTCGGCGACCTTGCGGCCCTTGGCGACCTCGGCGGCGGCACGCAGATCTTCGATGCGGCCGTTGGTGCAGGAGCCGATGAACACGGTGTCCACCTTCACCTCGGTCAGCGGCTGGCCGGGGGTCAGGCCCATGTAGGCGAGCGAGCGCTCGACGGCGGCGCGCTTGCCGGCATCGGCGATCTCGGCCGGGTTCGGCACGGTCGCGGTGATCGGCAGCACGTCTTCCGGGCTGGTACCCCAGGTGACCTGCGGGGCGATGTCGGCGGCGTTCAGCACGACGGTGGCGTCATAGACCGCGCCCTCGTCCGACGGCAGCGTCTTCCAGTACTGGACGGCCTGCTCCCAGGCGCCGGCCTTCGGAGCCAGGGCGCGGCCCTTCACATACTCGAAGGTCTTCTCGTCCGGGGCGATCAGGCCGGCGCGGGCGCCGCCTTCGATCGCCATGTTGCAGACGGTCATGCGGCCTTCCATCGACAGGTCGCGGATGGCTTCGCCAGCGAATTCGATGACATAACCGGTGCCGCCGGCGGTACCGATCTTGCCGATGATGGCCAGCACGATGTCCTTGGCGGTGACGCCCGGGTTCACCTTGCCGTCCACGCGGATCAGCATGTTCTTGGCCGGCTTCTGCAGCAGGGTCTGGGTGGCCAGCACATGTTCAACCTCCGACGTGCCGATGCCGAAGGCCAGCGCACCGAAGGCGCCGTGGGTGGCGGTGTGGCTGTCGCCGCAGACGATGGTGGCGCCGGGCAGGGTGAAGCCCTGTTCCGGACCGACGATGTGGACGATGCCCTGGCGGACGTCGTCCATCGGGAAATAGCGGACGCCGAAGTCGCGGGCGTTCTTGTCCAGCGTCTCCACCTGGATCCGGCTCTCCTCTTCGGTGATGCCCTTGGAGCGGTCGGTGGTGGGGACGTTGTGGTCGGGCACGGCGAGAGTGGCTTCCGGACGCCGTACCTTGCGGCCGGCGACGCGCAGTCCTTCGAACGCCTGCGGGCTGGTCACTTCATGGACCAGATGGCGGTCGATGTAGAGGATGCAGGTGCCGTCGTCCTGGCGATGCACGACGTGGCTGTCCCAGATCTTGTCGAACAGAGTGCGCGGCTTGGACATCGGAAAAACTCTCTCTCGCGGTACGACAGGCGCAGAAGAAACGGAGGCCGCACCATAGCCTTGTGTCGTGCCGGGGACAAGCATCGCGCTACGTCTGTCGCCGCAAGCCTGTCCCCCGCAATATTATGACGCGGCCGGCCGGTGAGGGGGTGGTCAGGGCAGCATCTTGCCGGGGTTCAGCAGGCCCTTGGGGTCGAGCGTCGCCTTGATGGCACGCAGCATGTCGAACTCGACCGGACCCTTGATGGCCGGCATCTCGTCCTTCTTGAAGCGGCCGACGCCATGCTCGGCGGAGATCGAGCCGTCGAGCTTGAAGATCACCTCGTTCACCACGTGGCAGATCTCGTCCCAGCGGTCGAGATAGGCCTTGGTATCGGCACCCTCGGGCTGGCTGAGGTTGAAGTGGATGTTGCCGTCGCCGACATGGCCGAAGGGGGTCGGACGGATGCCGGGGCAGGCCTGCGCCACCGCCGCCTCGGCCAGTTCGATGAACTCGGCGACGCGGGACACCGGGATAGACACGTCGTTCTTGATCGAGCCGCCTTCGAACTTCTGCGCTTCGACGATCGCCTCGCGGATGAACCACAACTGCTTGGCCTGGGCGTCCGACTGGGCCAGCGTGGCGTCGGTCGCCAGTTCGGCCTCGAACGCCTCGCCAAGTGCGGTTTCAACCGTCTCCTGGAAGGCGTCGGACTGCGTGCCGGCGGTCAGTTCGGTCAGGACATACCAGGGCGAAGGCTCCGACAGCGGGTCGATGGTGCCGGTGACATGGCGAAGCGCGAAGTCCAGGCAACGGCGCGACATCAGCTCGAAAGCCGAGACGGCGTCGCCCGAGGCGGCGCGCAGGCGGGCCAGCAGCTCGATGGCGGCGGCCGGGCTGGGCACGGCGACGAAGGCGGTGATCGACTGGCGCGGCCGCGGGAACAGCTTCAGCACCGCGGCAGTGACGATGCCCAGCGTGCCCTCGGCGCCGATGAACAGGTTCTTCAGGTCGTAGCCGGTGTTGTTCTTGCGCAGCCGGCGCATGCCGTCCCAGACGCGGCCGTCGGCCAGAACCACCTCAAGCCCCAGCACCAGATCGCGGGTGTTGCCATAGCGCAGGACGTTGATGCCGCCGGCATTGGTGGAGATCAGGCCGCCGATCTGCGCCGTGCCCTCCGCCCCCAGGCTGAGCGGGAACAGGCGGTCGGCGTCGGCCGCGGCCTCCTGGATGCTGGTCAGCACCACGCCGGCCTCCACCGTCATGGTGTAGTTCAGCGTGTCGATGTCGCGGATTCGGTTCATGCGCGACAGGCTGAGAACGATCTCGCGCCCCTCCTCATAGGGGATCGAGCCGCCGACGAGGCTGGTGTTGCCGCCCTGGGGCACGATGGGGATGCCGGCATCGGCGCAGATTTTGACGACCGCCGCCACTTCCCCGGTGCTGGCGGGGCGGACCACCGCCGGGCTGTTGCCCTTGAAGCGCCCGCGCCACTCCGCAAGGTAGGGGGCCATGTCGGCGGCGTCGGTGAGGATGCCGGACGGGCCGACGATGGCGCGGATCTGGTCGAGGGCAGCGGCGATGGTGGTCATGGCGCGGAGTCCGGCAGAAGGTTGGCGCAGTGAAGCGCGACACTTCTACAATCTAGCCGCCCCCATTTCCATGCACCTGTTGCGCAGACCAGCCGCCACCCCAGGATTTAGCTGCGCGGGGCGGCGGCGCGGCGCAGGCGGTCGTTGATCGCCAGCCCCAGCCCCACCTCCGGGATCGGCATCACGGCGATGCGCCGGGTGCCGCTCTGGTCCAGGCTGCGCAGGTGGGAGAACAGGTTGGCGGCTGCCTCGTTGAGGTCGCCTTCCAGGCTCAGGTTCAGCCGCGTGGTGCCGCCGAAGACGAAGCGGTCGGGACCGAAGGTCAGGAACGCCTCGTCCTCCTCGGCCGAGGAGGCGTTCAGGCGCACCGCGGCGTTGGGGGCGTAGTGGCTTTCCAGCTGGCCGGGCGATTTCGGCGCGGTCGGGTCGCCGGCCGACAGGCGGACCGGACCGATCAGCCGTTCCATCTCGTCGGGCAGCACGGCGCCGGGACGCAGAAGCACGGCTTCGGGGCCGGTCAGGTCGATGACGGTGGATTCCAGACCGACCATGCATTTGCCGCCGGTGACGATGGCGTCAACCCGGTCACCCAGGCTTTCCAGCACATGGTGCGGCGTGGTCGGGCTGACGGCGCCGGAGCGGTTGGCGCTGGGAGCTGCAATCGGCTTGCCGGCGGTGCGCAGGATGGCCTGGGCCACTGGATGGCCGGGCACGCGGATGGCGATGCTGTCCAGCCCTGCGCTGACCAGCAGCGACAGGGCGGAATTCGCCGGGCGCGGCACGACCATCGTCAGCGGACCCGGCCAGAACTGTGTCGCCAGATCGTGGGCGCGGTCGTCGAACAGGCCCCAGGACTGGGCGGACGCGAGGTCCGGAACGTGGGCGATCAGCGGGTTGAACTGCGGCCGGCCCTTGGCGGCGAAGATGGCGGCCACGGCGCGGTCGTCGGTGGCGTCGGCGCCCAACCCATAGACCGTCTCGGTCGGAAAGGCGACCAGACGGCCTGCGCGCAGCAGTTCGCCCGCCTGCGCGATGCCGGCGGGGGTGGTCGGGATCAGCGCCGGGCGCTTTTCACCGGTGTCGGGTGCGGAATGGTCGGTCACGGCGTCTTTCTAGCCCGTGCGGCTCCGGTGTCAATTCGCGCGGTTGCACCGGTGCCATGCCCAAGGTTATGAGGGGGATGCGCAATCACCGAACACAACATGATGGGTGCGGGCATGACGGGCAAGGTCTTCACCGTGGCGCAGCAGAAAGGCGGCGCCGGCAAGACCACGCTGGCGGCCCATCTTGCCATCGCCTGGGCACAGCTCGGCCACAAGGTCGCCACCGTCGACATCGACCCGCAGGGCAGCCTGACCCGTTGGCATGCCGTCCGTGCGGAGGCCACCGGCGGCCAGCCCGGCTTCACCCATGTGCAGATCACCGGCTGGCGTACCCAGGCGGAGGTGGAGAAACTGGCGCGCAGTCACGACATCGTGGTGGTCGACAGCCCGCCCCATGCCCAGACCGAAGCCCGCATCGCGGTGCGCGCCGCCACGCTGGTGGTGGCGCCGGTGCAGCCGAGCCCGATGGATCTGTGGGCGGTGCATCCGACCATCGATCTGGCGGCACAGGAGAAGCGCCGGCTGCTGCTGGTGCTGAACCGCGTGCCGCCGCGCGCCCGCATCGCCGACGAACTGGTTGCCAAGGTGCATGAACTGGTCGCCCCGCCGGCGGTGGAGCTGGCGTCGGCCCAGGTCGGCAACCGCACCGCCTATGCCGGCACGCTGATGACCGGCCTGTCGGTGACGGAGGCCGCGCGCAAAACCCAGGCGGCGGCGGAGATGCAGGCGCTGGCGGAGGAGATTCTGGGGCGGGTCTGAGGGGGGCGGGGGGCAAGAAGAGCTTGCCCCCCGACCTCAGTCCTTGAACTCGCCCATCGCCGACTGGATGTAGTTGGGCAGACCGATGTCGTCGATCAGGCTCAGCTGGGTTTCCAGATAGTCGATGCGCTCCTCCGACTCTTCCAGCAGCTCGGACAGCTCGTCGCGCGACACGTAATCGGCCTTTTCCTCGCACACGGCGATGGCATGGGCGATGCGGTCGCGGGCCTCGCGCTCGGCGCTGAGGTCGCTGGACAGGATCTCCGGCACATCCTCGCCGATGTGCAGCTTGCCCAAATCCTGGAGGTTGGGGATCGCCTCGATGAAGAGGATGCGTTCGATGATCTCGTCCGCGCTCTTCATCACCTCGATGGAGGCGTGATATTCCCACTTGCCCAGCGCCTTGACGCCCCAGTTCTTCAACATGCGGGCGTGCAGGAAATACTGGTTGATCTGCGTCAGCTGGTCCTTCAGGACGATCTGAAGCTGGGTGATGACGTCGCTGTTACCCTTCATGATCCGTCCTCCTCTCAGCTCGGGAAGCCGCCCATGGCCGACTGCAGGTAATTCTGCACGCCGAGCATGTCGATCAGGCCAAGCTGCTGTTCCAGCCAGTGGGCGTGGTCTTCCTCGGTGTCGACCAGCAGTTCCAGCAGAATGCGGCGGGTGTCGTAATCCTTCACCTGCTCGCAATAGGCGATTGCCTCCTTCAGGGCGGCCACCACCTCATATTCCAGGTTCAGGTCGTTGCGCAGCATGTCCGGCACGGTCTTGCCGATGTGCAGCGGGTCGCGGCTGGCGACGTCGGGCGTGCCTTCCAGGAACAGGATGCGGCGGATCAGCTTGTCGGCATGCTCCAGCTCTTCGACCCGCTCGTGCGAGATGCGTTCGCTCAGTGCCTTGAGGCCCATGTCCTCCATGCTGCGTGCATGGGACAGATACTGGTCGGCGGCACTGAGTTCACCGGTGAGCAGCTTGTTCAAACGGTCCAGTACCCCTTGATCGCCTTGCATGGTGCGATACTCCGAAATAGACGATTTGTCGCACCTTGGCACAGCCGAAGGACTCGCACAATAAAAATCTCCAATTGAAACAAAGATGTAGTTGATAGTCACTATCAGTTGGGACGGATGATGGCTGCCTAAAATACAGCCAGGGCCGGATCCCTGTTTTGCGAATCAATGTCAATTGCGATAAGGGAGGATTCCGGTGAATTCCCCGGTTGGCGTTGCGGGTTTTGACTTGCGGCGGCGCAGCGATGCTTGAGCAGCAGAACAGGCCGGTCCGCGCCCTGGTTCCAGCCATGGCAATCGGGGCCGCCGCATTGAGGCAGGGGCCGTTCCGTGGTAACAGACCGCGGGATTTCTCCGCCCTCACCACCCGGTGGGCCTCGCCCTTCTTTCCAACGACAGCCGGATTGCGGCCATGACGACGACCACCCCCTCGGCCCCCTCCTCGGAGTTCCTGCGCACTCTTCAGGATCGCGGGTTCATCCACCAGTGCACCGATCTCGCCACGCTGGACGAGCGTGCGCAGAAGGGGCCGATCGTCGCCTATATCGGCTTCGACTGCACCGCCGACAGCCTGCATGTCGGCAGCCTGTTGCCGATCATGATGCTGCGCTGGCTGCAGAAGACCGGCCACAAGCCGATCGTCCTGATGGGCGGCGGCACCACCAAGATCGGCGATCCGTCGGGCAAGGACGAGGCGCGCCAGCTGCTGACCGACGAGGTCATCGCCAACAACATGGCGGGCATCAAGCGCATCTTCGGCCGCTACCTGACCTTCGGGGACGGCCCGACCGACGCGGTGATGGTGAACAACGCCGACTGGCTGGACGAGCTGAAATACATCCCGCTGCTGCGCGACATCGGCCGGCACTTCACCATCAACCGCATGATGACCTTCGAGTCGGTCAAGCTGCGGCTGGAGCGCGAGCAGCCGCTGACCTTCCTGGAATTCAATTACATGATCCTCCAGGCCTATGACTTCGTGGAGCTGAAGCGGCGCCACGGCTGCAGCTTGCAGATGGGCGGGTCGGACCAGTGGGGCAACATCGTCAACGGCGTCGAACTCGGCCGCCGCACCGATGGGGCGGAGCTGTTCGGCCTGACCACGCCGCTGCTGACCACCTCGTCGGGTGCCAAGATGGGCAAGACGGCGGCGGGTGCGGTGTGGCTGACCGCCGACAAGCTCAGCAGCTATGATTTCTGGCAGTACTGGCGCAACACCGAGGATGCCGACGTCGGCCGCTTCCTGCGCCTCTACACCGAACTGCCGCTGGACGAGGTCGCCCGGCTGGAAAGCCTCCAGGGTGCGGAGATCAACGAGGCCAAGAAGATCCTGGCCAACGAGGTGACCAAGCTCGCCCACGGCGAGGCGGCGGCGCTGGAGGCGGCCGAGACCGCGCGCCGCGCCTTCGAGGAAGGGGCGGCCGCCGAGGGGCTGCCCAGCATCGAGGTCGCCCGCGCCGATCTGGAAGCCGGCCTGCCGGTGGTCGACCTGCTGGTGTCGGCCGGTCTGGCCGTGTCGAAGGGTGAGGCGCGCCGCCTGATCAAGGGCGGTGGGGCCAAGCTGAACGACGGTCCGATCGCTGACGAGACGGCCAAGGCGACCGTGGCGGATCTGAACGCAGACGGCGTGGTGAAGCTCAGCGCCGGCAAGAAGCGGCATGCGCTGGTGAAGGTGGGGTGAGGAAGAGGTGAGCGGGGCGCCGGAAATGCGCCCCCTTACCGCGTGTGCGCTTCCGGCGGTGCCTTGGTGTCCGGCATCGGCGTGCCGTCGCCGCCCAGGAAGAACAGGTTGCGCAGGAAGCCGGGGGCCAGCACGGCCAATGGGTTGACCGACACGTCGGGATCCGACAGCGGTCCCTGGACATGCCAGGTGGCGGAGAAGATGCCCTGGCCCTCGCCGCCGCTCAGCACGTCGCCCAGCAGCGGGATCTGACCGATCAGGCGGTTCAGGCCATAGACCGGGACGATGGTGCCCTGGAGGTTGGCGGTTTCCGTCTCCAGGTCGATCTGCCCCTCCAGCGTCAGGCCGAGCGCCGAGCCGGACGTGCGCAGATCCTTCAGTGTCAGCAGGCGACCCTCCTTGCGGAAATCCGCTGACATGCGGCCGAAATTGATGCCCTTGCCGCCGCCCAGCAGCTCGGCGAAACCGGATGGCGAGATGGCGTTCAGGATGCGCGCCAATGCCGGGACGTCGATCAGCGTGTAGTCGCGGATTTCCGCCTTGCCGACGATGGCGGCATCGGCCCGCGGCTCCGCCGACCGGCCGGTCAGGGTCAGCCGGCCGCCGCGCATGCGATCGTTCAGGTCCATCGCCTGCAGGGCCGAACCCAGATCCTCGGCGGTGATCGCGAGGTCGTAGACACCCTGCGGCCCCGGCCGCCATTTCAGCGACACGCCACCGCCCTCGCTGCGGCCGGTGAGGTCCAGCAGGGTCCAGGCGGTGGCGTCCCGCCGCATGGTTCCCCCAACCTGCCGCAACCGCCGGCCGTCGCCGAACACCACCGAGTCGAACTTGATGGCGACGTCCAGCGGAGTCTTGCGGCTGTCGTCGGCGGCAGACGGCGGCTGTTTCGGCGGCGGCGTCACCGCGCCTTCGCCCGACGGCGTCTTGCCGGTCAGGCCGCGGGCGTCCAGGCTGGTGCCGGTGATGGTGCCGGCATAACCGCCGGCCGGGCCGCCGGGCTTGGCGGGCGGCAGCACGGTCAGGTCTGCACGCAGGTCGGTCTGGCCCAGCTTGAAGCTGGGGGTCTGCACCCGCGCCACCCGCTTGCCGCCGTCGGCCAGTTCCAGATTGGTGACAGACTTCAGCCCCCCGGCATCGACCGTCAGGTTGCTGATGCGGGTGGGCCGGTCCTTGTCGAATTCCAGAGTCAGCTTGCCGGTACCGGGCTTGCCGGCGGGCTTGGCCCAGCCGAGTTCCCCGATGGACAGCCTGGTCTTCTCCAGGTTCAGGTTGCCGGTCAGCAGCAGCTTGTGCTTGCGGTCGACCGTGAACAGGATATCGGCGCCGAAAGGACCCTGCACCCGGTCTTCCAGATCGATGCCGTGGGCGCGCAGGTCGTCGGCGGTGGCGTCGCCCTTCACCGCGATGCGGGTGCGCGGGCCCTTGGCGGCACTGTCGAAGGACTCGTTCCAATCAATGGTGACGGGAATGCCGTCCAGCTTGGTGGCGCCCTTGATCTGCATCGCCTTCAGGTCGAGCGCCAGCGACAGCTCGCCGTCGGTGGCGTTCAGCCCGGCCGCCACCTTCTCCACCCCCACCTTGTGCAGCTTGCCGGTCACGTCGAGGTCGAGTTGCTCCACTTTCAGGTCTGCCAGCAGCGGGAAGGCGAAATGCAGCTGCGCCTCGGCCGTGCCCTGGGTGCGCTTCGGGTCCATCTCCAACTTGGTGGGATAGCCCAACGGTGGCATGTCGATCAGGGTCAGGATGGAACGCACCGGCCCCTGGACCGGCAGGCGGATGTCCATCGTCTCCTTGCCGATGTCGAGCCCGCCGATCACCACCTTGCCGTCGCCGACCTCGATGTCACCCGATTTCGCATCGGCGATCCGGCCCCCCTTGGTCAGCACGGTGAAGGTCTTGCCGTCGGTCGTCGCCTCCACCGCGGCACCGGTGACCGGCGTCAGGTTGTGGAAATAGCGGACGCTGATGTCCTCGCCGGCGATGGTGGCGAGGAAGCGCGTCGTCTCCGGCTCTCCCGACGGTTGCCCTTGCCCGTCGAGCGGCACGGAGAGCGCCGCTTCCGCTCGCGCCTGTGTCACTGCTCCATGCGACAGGTTTCGGGTCACCCACTCGCGCGCGTTTGGACCGGCGACGATGGGCCAATAGCGACGCAACTCGTCCAGCGCGACGCCGCGGGCGGTCGCCTGCGTCTCCACCACCATGCGGTCGCCCTGGCGCTGGGCGGTGGCGGTGGCCTCAAGCCGCGGCTGCGGCCCGCCAGCCTCGCCGAGAACGGCGCTGAAGCCGTCTAGCTCGATGCGGTCGCGGTTGCCATGCAGGCGCAGCAGGGCCGATTCCACCGGAACCGGCCCTTCGAACAGGTCGGGCCGCAGCAACCGGCCGCGGTCGGCCACGATGTCGGCCTTGCCGGCGGTCGGCTGGAGCGACGGATCGAAAGCCAGCTCCACCGTTCCCGACAGCGGCAGCTCCGCCGTTTTCAGCGGCTCCAGCAGCGGGGCGAGGTTGGCGATGGCGGCGGGGGTGAAGCCGGTCAGCCTTGCGGTCGCCCGGCCATCCCCGCCCGGCCCCTGCTGCCCAGACAACTCCAGCCCGGCGGTGCGTCCGCCGGCGGTCAGCGACAGGCGGGCCTGGAGGTCGCGGCCCCGGTCGGTATCGGCCAGCTGGCCCTGGCCGCTCAGCGCCAGAGGCTCGCTGCCGTCCGGGGACACCGCCTTCAGCGACAGATCCTCGACCCGCAGACGCCGGCCCGGCACATCCAACGCGCCGCGTAGTGCGAGGCTCTGTACGGCGACCGGCTCCGGCCGCAGGGCGGGCAGGGCGACGGTGCCGGCGCCGGCGCGTAGGTTCAAGTCGACATTCAGGGGTTCGAAGCGGTCATCGAGCCGCGCCGAGACCGTGCCGGACAGCGGCAGCTTTACCGCCGACAGTGGCGCCAGGGCCGGGCCGAACTCCGCCAGCGCCGCCGGCTCCAGCCCGTCGACGGACATCGTCAGGTCGCTGGTGGTGTCGGCGATGTTGTAGCGGCCGGCGGCGGAGATGGTCACGGCCCGCTGTGGTGCCGCTCCTCCGGTGTTGCCGAGGTCCAGAGTCACGCGGGCACGGCCCTGGGCGCCCTGGGCGTCGCGGGTCAGCACCACGTCGGCGCGCGTGGCGTGCCAAGCGAGGTCGAGCATGCGGTTCTCGACCCGCAGGTCGGCGCCCGTCACCGACAGCCGACGCAGCAGCCCTAACGGCCGGTCGATGTCGGGCGGGCGGCGCAGGCTGTCCAGCGCCTCGTCCATCAGGTCGGGGCCGCCATCATCGGACTTGCGCGCGGACCCGGCGTCGGACCGCACGTCGAAGGCGAGGCTGCCGTCAGCCCGGCGCAGGATGGACAGTCGCGGCCGGACCAGATCCAGGCGGGTCGGCGACAGCGTGCCGCGGAACAGCGCCGGGATAGAGAAGCCTATGCCCATTTCCGGCACCGCGGCCAGTTCCGCCCCGTCGGCGTTCAATGCCTGCACCCGGCGGGCGCGCAGGTCAAGACGGCGGCCGGCGGTCTCCAGCCCGTCCTCCTCCTCCAGCGACAGCACCAGCTCGCCGATGTCGACGTTGAACCGGCCGTCGCGGTCGCTCAGCGCCCGTTCGACATAGGGGATCAGCGGATCGAGTGCCACCGGCCCCTGCGACAGCCGCCACGCGAACAGCCCGCCGGCCGCCAGCGCTACGGCGCCGATCCCGGTCAGCGTCAGGCCGAGAATCTTCGCGGTGCGCCGGATCATCGGGCACTGGCCTGGAGAGTGGCAGAATCGGCCCGATTGACCTTCCTGTCCGACACGTGCAGCTTTCTGCACATGTTTTGAGCAGGAAAGACCGCCGTCATGCCGAGCACCATCGCGTTCTCAAGCCCCTTGCCGAAGCCTTTCGACAGCGCGCAGGCGGCGCTGGGGATGGATCGTTGGCGCCAGCAGGCTGCCGCGGCGGAGCCGGAGACCCGCGCCTGGGCGGAAGCCTTCGCCGATTCGGAAACAGGCCGGGCGCTGATCGAGGCAGTGTGCGGCAACAGCCCGTATCTCGGCCACGGCCTGACGCGGGAACTGCCTTTCGTCGCCCGGACAATGCAGGACGGGTTCGACGCCACCTTCGCCGCGCTGATCGCCTCGCTCCACGCCGAGCATGGCGAGGAGAAATCGATGGACCGGCTGATGGCCGGCCTGCGGGTGGCGAAGCGGCGGGCAGCGCTGCTGATCGCGCTGGCCGACATCGTGGGGGCGTGGCCGCTGTTCCGCGTCACCGGCGCCCTGTCGGAACTGGCGGAGACGGGGGTCCAGCTGGCCGCGAATTTCCTGCTGCGCCGCGCCGGGGAGGCGGGGACGCTGACGCTGCCGGATCCGCAGCGACCGTGGGTCGGTTCGGGCCTGATCGTTTTGGGCATGGGTAAGCTTGGCGGGCGCGAACTCAACTATTCCAGCGACATCGACCTGATCGTCCTGTACGACGACGCTGTTGTGCAGACGCCCCAGCCGGACAACCTCGCGCGAACCTTCATCAGGCTCGCACGCGATCTTGTCCGCATTATGGATGAACGGACCAAGGACGGCTACGTCTTCCGTACCGACCTTCGGCTTAGGCCGGATCCGGGCGCCACGCCGCTGGCGGTTTCCGTCTCCGCGGCCGAAATTTATTACGGCAGTGTCGGCCAGAACTGGGAACGCGCGGCGATGATCAAGGCCCGCCCGATCGCCGGCGATCCCGAGGCGGGGGCCTCCTTCCTCCGCTTCCTGGAGCCCTTCGTCTGGCGCCGCAACCTGGATTTCGCCGCCATCCAGGACATCCATTCGATCAAGCGCCAGATCAACGCCCACAAGGGCCACCGCGAGGTGACGGTCAACGGCCACGACATCAAGGTCGGCCGCGGCGGCATCCGTGAGATCGAGTTTTTCGCCCAGACCCAGCAGCTGATCTTCGGCGGGCGCGACCCGCGCGTGCGCATCGCTCCGACGCTGATGGCGAACGAGGCGCTGCGCGACGTCGGCCGGGTGCCGCCGCAGACGGTGGAGGAGCTTGCCGGGGCCTATCATTTCCTGCGCCGTGTCGAACATCGTATCCAGATGATCGACGACCAGCAGACCCACCGTATTCCCGCCGACGATGCCGGCGTGGCGCATCTGGCGACCTTCCTCGGCTATGACGACCCCGCCGCCTTCCGGGCGGAGCTGCTGGCGACGCTGGGGCAGGTCGAGGACCGCTATGCCGAACTGTTCGAGGAGGCGCCGTCGCTGTCGGGTCCCGGCAATCTGGTCTTCACCGGCACCGACCCCGATCCCGGCACGGTGGAGACGCTGAAGGGCATGGGCTTCGCCGACCCGGCCCGCGTCATCAGCGTGGTGTCGGCCTGGCATCGCGGCCGCTACCGCGCCACACGGTCCGGCCGGGCGCGGGAGTTGCTGACGGAGCTGACCCCCGCCTTGCTGAACGCGCTGGTAAAGACCCCGGCGCCCGATTCGGCGCTGATGAACTTCGACGATTTCCTCGGCAAGCTGCCGGCCGGCGTCGGGCTGTTCTCCCTGTTCGTCGCCAATCCCTGGCTGCTGGAACTGGTGGCGGAGATCATGGGCATTGCGCCGCAGATGGCGCACACCCTGTCGCGCAACCCGTCGCTGCTCGACGCCGTGCTGTCGCCCGATTTCTTCGATACGCTGCCGGGCAAGGAGGACGGGCTGGCCGACGACCATGCCCGGGTGATGGCGGCGGCCCGCGATTTCGAGGATGCCCTGACCTTGTCACGGCGCTGGACCAACGACCAGCGCTTCCGCGCCGGGGTCCACATCCTGCGTGGCATCACCGACGGCGACCGTTGCGGTGCCTTCCTGGCCGATCTGGCCGACATCGTCGTTCCCGACCTCGCCCGCCGGGTGGAGGAGGAGTTCGCCCAGCGCCACGGCCATATCCCCGGAGGCTCCTGGGTGGTGGTGGCGATGGGCAAGCTGGGCAGCCGGCAGCTGACCATCACGTCCGACATCGACCTGATCGTCATTTATGACGTGGCGCCCGGCGACGGCCCGCGCCTGTCCGGCCCTCTCCTGTCCGACGGCGCCAAGCCGCTGTCGCCCAACGAGTATTACATCAAGCTGACCCAGCGCCTGACCAACGCCATCACCGCCCCGATGGGCGACGGACGGCTCTACGAGGTCGACATGCGGCTTCGCCCGTCGGGCAATGCCGGGCCGCTCGCCACCTCGCTGGACGCCTTCGCCAAGTATCAGGCCACCGACGCCTGGACCTGGGAGCATATGGCCCTGACCCGTGCCCGGGTGATCGGCGGCGACGTGGAACTGGCCGGGCGGGTGTCGGCGGCGATCCGTTCCGTCCTGACCGCGCCGCGCGATGCCGACCGGCTGCTGTGGGATGTCGCCGACATGCGGCGGCGAATCGAGAAGGAGTTCGGGACGACCAATGTCTGGAACGTCAAATACGCCCGCGGCGGCCTGATCGACATCGAGTTCATCGCCCAGTACCTGCAACTGCGCCATGGTCACGAGCGTCCGGACATCCTGCACATCGGCACCGCCAAGGCGCTGGGATGCGCTGCCCGGACCGGGGCGCTGGCTGGCGACGTGGCGGAGGACCTGGAAGCGACGCTGCGGCTGTGGCGGCGGGTGCAGGGCTTCCTGCGGCTGACCACCGCCGGGGTGCTGGACCCCAACCAGGTGTCGCCCAGCCTGCTGGCCGGGCTGGTCCGCGCAGCCTTTCCTGACGAGCGTGAGCCTGGCGGTGTTGACTTCCCGGAGCTGGACCACAGAATCCGTGCCGTCGCCGCCCGCGCCCATGGTCATTTCAAGGCCTTGGTCGAGGAGCCGGCAAGCCGTCTGGCCCCACCCACCACCACGCCCCCGGCCTGAGGACTCGTTTCCCCTGCCGGCAAGTAGAAGGACATTCGAGCAGCCATGACCGTAGACGTCGGAACGCCCGCCCCGGATTTCACCATGCCGACCGATGGTGGGGGCAGCGTCACGCTGTCGGCCCTGCGCGGCAAGCCGGTGGTCCTGTATTTCTACCCGAAGGACGACACGTCGGGCTGTACGTCGGAGGCCTGCGGCTTCCGTGACCAGCTGCCCGACTTCTCCGCCGTCGATGCGGTGGTGATCGGTGTCTCCAAGGACAGCGTCGCCAGCCACGACAAGTTCAAGGCGAAGCACGAGCTGACCTTCACGCTGGCGTCGGACACCGACGGCGCCGTCTGCGAGGCCTATGGCACCTGGGTCGAGAAGAGCATGTACGGCCGCAAGTACATGGGCATCGACCGCGCCACCTTCCTGATCGACAAGGACGGCGTGGTGCGCAACGTCTGGCGCAAGGTGAAGGTCACCGGCCATGTCGCCGCGGTGCTGAAGGCCGTGCAGGCGCTGTAACCTTGAACGGGAGGGTGGGGCGCCTTTTTCTCCCGGCATGGACCGTAGGGGAAAGACGCTCTGCCTGCCCGGCTATTCCCCCGGCGTGTGGGCGTACGCCCGAAGGGTATTTTTAGAATCGCCCCAAACCTGCCTACACTTCGTGCATTCCGGCACCAGAGGCCGCGCAACCCACCGCGGTTTTGGTCCTTCGGCTGCCTCCAGGGATGCACACGCCATGAACGTTGCGAACATTGCCCGGCGCCTCGTCGCCGGTGAACTTCACTATGCGCTGGGCCGGTTCGAAACGGTGCGGCGCGGCTACAGTGCCCTGCGCCGCCTGTCGCCGCGGTCGCGCCAGCGGGCGCCGGCCGGACCGCCCATCGCCTTGCCGCCGTTGCCGGCCACCCTGTTCGCCGGTCAGACGGTGGACCGCGCTCTGGCCGACCTGCGGCGCGACTCGATCGCGCTCGGCTTCGACCTGCCCTGGTCGATGGTGGAGGAGATGGTGGAGTTCGCCACCCACTCCCCCCTGCAGCGGCGGCTGCGCGACGACCGCATGTTCTATCGCCACAATGTCCGCAAGGGCCGGCTGGAGGACGGGTCGCCCGCGGTGATGGGCATCGTCCCCGATCCGCTGGACTGCCCGGCAGTGCGCCGGGTCTGCCGCGATCCGCTGCTGATGGAGTGTGCCGGGGCTTTCCTGGGCTTTCCCGCCACCAAGATCATCCCGCGCCTGTTCTGGAGCTTCGTCACCGACGCCACCGATGACGAGCGCCGCCAGTTGGGGCAGACCATCGACTGGCATTTCGACGTCCACGACTTCCATTTCTGTTCGGCCCAGTTCTACCTGACCGATGTCGGACCGGGCGCCGGGGAGCATGCGCTGGTCCGCGGCAGCCATCATGGCAAGTCGCTGCGCATGCTGATGGGATCGGCCAACGCCCGCGACGAGCAGCTGTTCACCCACTTTGCCCGCGACCGCATCCTGGTGGTGGAGGGGCCGGCCGGCACAGGCTTCATCGAGGACACTTCCTGCTACCATCGCGCCACCCCGCCGGCCAGCCGCGAGCGGCTGATGCTGCAGCTCTGGATCAGCTGAGCTAGAGTGGACCGCATCGTCACAGGGGATGCGGAACGGATGATGGAAGCGAAGGAAGGGCTGCGCACGGTCGTCGGCCTGATGAGCGGCACGTCGATGGACGGCATCGACGCTGCCCTGCTGCGCACCGACGGGCGCGACCGGGTGGAGGCGCTGGACTTCCTGACCATCCCTTATGATGACGGCTTCCGGACCCGGCTGCGCGGCTGCCTTGGCGGGGCGGACCGGTCCGGACCGGTGGCGGCGGTCGAGCGCGATCTGACCGATGCCCATGCCGGTGCGGTGCGCCGCCTGCTGGACAAGGCGGGCCTCGCGGCGGCGGCGGTCGAGCTGATCGGCTTCCACGGCCACACCATCCACCACGACCCGGACCGGCGCCTGACTTGCCAGATCGGCGACGGCGCCCGGCTGGCTGCCGTGACCGGCATCGCCGTGGTCAACGACTTCCGTAGCGCCGATGTGGCCGTGGGCGGACAGGGGGCGCCGCTGGTCCCGCTGTTTCACCGCGCACTGGCCCATGACCTGCCGCGTCCGCTCGCCGTCCTCAACATCGGTGGCGTCGCCAATGTGAGCTGGATCGGTCCGGGATCGGCGGAGGGGGAGGCGGAGGTCGTCGCTTGCGACACCGGGCCGGGCAATGCCCTGATCGACGACTGGGTGCTGCGCCACGGGCTCGGCCGCTTCGACGCCGGCGGTGCGCTGGCGGCAAGCGGCCGAGTCGATGCTGTGGCTCTGGCCGCCCTGACGGCCCATCCCTATTTCGATCGCCCGGCGCCCAAGTCGCTGGACCGCGACGCCTTCGACCCGGCCCCGGTGGCTGCCTTGTCGCCGCAGGACGGTGCGGCCACCCTGACCGCCTTCACCGCCGAGTCGGTTGCCCGTGTCGTCTCCCACCTGCCGGCCCCGCCGGTGCGCTGGCTGGTCTGCGGCGGCGGGAGGCACAACGCCACGCTGATGGCGATGCTGGCAGATCGGCTGGGCGTGCCGGTCGAGCCGGCCGACCTCGTCGGCTGGGATGGCGATGCGTTGGAGGCGCAGGCCTTTGGCTATCTCGCCGTGCGCAGCAGGCTGGGATTGCCGCTTAGCCTGCCGGCGACCACCGGGGTGCCGGTGCCCATGCGCGGCGGCCTGTTCCATCCCGTCGCCTGATTTTTCCGGCCGGCAGGCAGAGCGTCTCGGCTGCGGGCCGTCGTCAGCAGGACCAAGGCGGCGAAGGGCACCAGCCAGATCACGCGGTTCTGATAGCGGTCATGGACGGCCGACAGCCCGCCGGTGACGACGGCGTTCAGCGTCAGCCCAAGCCCGATCACCAGGAGTAGCATCCGTACCCGCCCGTCGACCCGCCGCCAGCGCCCCAGCCCCAGCGTGGCGAGCCCCAGCACGCCGAGCGACAGCGATAGGTCCTGGACCAGGGCCAGCCCGTCGCGGGGGAAACGCCCCTGCGTTTGCAGCGATTGGTCGAAGGCGGCATAGACCGCAGCGGGGAAGCGGCTGAACAGGCGGCGGGTCAGCGGCTTGACGGGATCGTTCAGGGTGTCGTCCGGTTGGACCTCGACGAACTGGCCGGCGGCATTCGTCAGCCCATGTTCGGCAACCGCGGCCGGACGGCTGGCGATGGTGTCGTGGGCGATCTCCGCCGCCTCGGCCACGAAGCGCGGCTGGTCGCCGAAGCGGCGGCGGGCGCCGTCGGGGTGCCAGAGGAAATAGTCGGAGGTGACATAGCCCGGCGCGCTGCGGTCCAGACTGTCCAGGCTGCCGCACAGCAGGTAATCGCGGCTGCGGCAGGCCTCCGCCAGATAGTCGCGCGCCGGACCGTCACCGATCAGACGGGCCAGCAGGAAGACGGGGGAGCTTTCGGACAGCACCGGCCGGCCGGCGGTCAGCAGGTTGGAGCCGGTCAGCAGCCCGACCGCCAGCACCATCGGCAACAGCACCCCCCAGGCCAGCGACCGTAGCATCGCGCGGTCGTGCCACAGCGCCCAGAGCCCGAGCAGGACGACCATCCCGCCCAGGATTGCCAGATGGCTGAGGTGGCAGACGATCATGCCGGTGAGCGCCGCGACGGTCAGCAGCCGTTGCATGACGGTGAAGGCAAGCCAGCGCATGACGACGACATAGACCAGCAGGATCACCAATCCGGTGAGGAAGTCCGGCATGATTGTCGCGACGTGCAGCGACAGGCTGGTGGTCAGCCCCAGCACCGCGGCGATGCCGAGGAACAGCCCAGGCCGCTCCGGCGCACCCGCCGTGGTCAGGGCCGCCCGCAGGACCGCCGCCGCCAGGATACCTTGGCCCAGCGGGATCAGCCACACGCCCCAGCCGCCCCAGCCACCGACGAAGGGCAGCAGGAACAGCATGTAGCCGAAGGGCCGCAGGAAGAAGATGTTGGCCGAGGAGGGGCCGTGCGGTGACAGGTCCGGTGGGGTCGTCCAGGCCGGCTGGGCGGCATGGTGCAGGATGTTGAAGGCCGGCTCCAGATAGCCCGGCGTGTCGTCGAAGGTCAGTGGGAAGCCGTTCAGCATCAACAGCGGTGCGCCGATCAGGGCTCCCGCCAGCATGATGGTAAGGGTGGGTAGAACCCGGGAATTGTTCCAAAAGCGCATGGGCGCCTTCCAGCCATGGCGGTGGATGCGCGGAGGATGGCCGCCGTCGCTGCAACGCACAATGGATCGGGTGTGGTAGAGGGGGAGCGCGGGGCGACGCTTCCGGCATACCCCCCGGCGGCAGGATGTCCGTTCAGGCAGGCGGCGTGCCGGCCGTCTCCAGCAGGTCGGCCAGCGCCGCCTGCTGGTCGACGCCGCGGAAATCGGTCTTGCGCTCCATTGCGGCGGCAAGGCGGCGGCGGTACTCGGTGCGTGGGATCTCGATGGCGCCGAATCGGCTCAGATGTTCTGTCACGAACTGGGTGTCGAGCAGGGCGAAGCCGGCGGCGCGCAGCCGGGCAACCAGATGGACCAGCGCCACCTTGCTGGCCCCGGTCTCGCGGCTGAACATGCTCTCGCCGAAATAGGCGCCGCCGATCGACACTCCATAGAGCCCGCCGACCAGCCGGCCGTCGCGCCAGCATTCCACGCTGTGGGCGTATCCGGTGTCGAACAGATCGCCATAGAGGCGGACGATGTCGTCGTTGATCCAGGTCTTCGGCCGGTCCTCCGTCGCTTCGGCGCAGCCTTCGATCACCGCGCGGAAGGCGGTGTCGAACCGCAGCTCGAACGGGCAGCGGCGCAGCGTCTTGCGCAGGCTGCGCGCCACGTGGAAGCCGTCCAGCGGCAGGATGCCGCGGCGTTCCGGGTCGAACCAGTGAAGCTCCCGCGATTCGGCGCTCTCGGCCATCGGGAAGATGCCGGCGGCATAGGCGCGCAGCAGAATCGGGGCGGACAGGGTGAACATGCCGGTCACTATACCCTCTGGAGGAACGGAACGCGCAAAGGTTCGGCAGAAGGAGTTTCGGCCAAGTGATATCTGACCGGGTGGTACCGGTGTCGAGACCCCGCGACAGAAACATCCTTCCATGGTATGCAACGCAGGGAAGCATAGCCCTGGGGGAAGACCGTCATGCGAAGCGCCGCCGTCGCCATCCTGTCCGCTCTGGTTGCCGGACTGTTCACCGCAAGCCCCTCCTGGGCGCAGAGGCGGGCGGAGCCGGGCAACTTCGACTATTACATCCTGTCGCTGTCCTGGACGCCGACCTATTGCGCCCGCGACAAGAACGGACCCGATCCCGATCAGTGCGGCGACCGGAAATACGGCTTCGTCGTCCATGGCTTGTGGCCGCAATACAATGACGGCAGCTATCCCGCCACCTGTACCCGCGACCGCAACCTGCCCAAGACGGTGGTGGACCAGACCATGCCGGTGATGCCGAGCGTCGGGCTGATGATGCATGAATGGCGCAAGCACGGGACCTGCTCCGGCCTGAACGCCACCGACTATTTTGCCAAGCTGCGCGGTGCCGCGGCAAAGGTGGCGATTCCTGAGTCGTTGAAGGCGCCCGGCCCGACCGTACCGGCGACGCAGGTGGAGCGGCTGTTCCTGGATGCCAATCCCGGTCTGACCGCGGAAGGGGTGGCGGTCGTCTGCTCCCGCCGCGACGTGTCGGAGGTGCGGGTCTGCCTCAACAAGGACCTGGGCTTCGTCGCCTGCGGCCAGAAGGTGGTCGACCGCTGCCGCGACCGCGATGCCGCGCTGTCGGCGGATGTGGCCCCGTCGCAGCCGCGCCGTGCCGCAACACCCCCGGCCGCCCCGGCGCTGCCGCCTGCCCCTGCCCCTGCCCCTGTAAGTGCTCCGGTGCGGTGAGCTTCAGCGGTCGTCCGCCTCGCTCGCCAGTGCCGCCATCACTGCAGGGATTTCCGCCAGGAGTTCGCGGGCGAGGAAACCCAGTGGGCCGATGCGGCGGGTCAGGCGGTTGCCGGCTTCGCCGTGCAGGTAGACGCCCCAGATGGCGGCCTGCTCCGGGCTGGCGCCGCGGGCCAGCAGGCCGGCGACGATCCCGGCCAGAGTGTCGCCGGAACCGGAGGTCGCCAGCCCCACCGTGCCGCCGCGATAGGCCCAGGCCCGTCCGTCCGGGGCGACGATGCGGGTGCAGCTTCCCTTGAGCGCCACCACCGCCTTCAGCCGTTCTGCCGCCTGCCGCGCACAGCCGAGCGGGTCGGCGTCCACCCGGTCGCGGGAGCAGCCCAGCAGCCCGGCCATCTCGCCGGCATGGGGAGTGATGACCAGACGGCCCTCATGCCGGTGCAGTGGCACCGGGTCGTGCCCCAGCCCGGCCAGCGCACCGGCGTCCAGCACGAACCGTGGCCCCTCCTGTCCCGCCTCCAGGCGGGTCAGCAGCGCCGCGGTCAGGTTGGCGACCGCCGCTTCGTCCATCATGCCCGGGCCGATCAGCACGGTATCGCAGCGCGAAGCGCGCTCGGCCAGTGCCTCGGCCGACTCGGGCGCGATCCCGCCATCGGCGGTCTCGGGCAGGCCGGCGACGAGGGCTTCCGGCAGGGCGAGGCCCAGGTGCGGGGCGATGCTGGCGGCGGTGGCGACCTGCAGCTTGCCGGCGCCGGCCCGCAACACACCGATCCCGGCCAGCAGCGCACCGCCCGGAACCGGAACGCTGCCGGCCAGCACCAGCACCCGGCCACGGGTTTCCTTGTCGCCGTCGCCGTCCGGCTGGGGCAGGGGCATGCCGCGCAGAAGCTCGGCGGTGACGGGAATTTCCTCGGCGTCCAATCGCGTCTCCTCAGCGGGCGGCGACGGCCGCGTCCGGCTCGGCGGTGACCGGGGCGCCGGCCTCCTCCAGCGGGGCGACGAAGTTGTAGCGGTGCAGCAGCAGCCCGCCGCGTGGCCCGGCCTGGGCGTCGAAACGGTATTCGGTGACGGAGCAGTTGGCGACGTCGCCGGCCGCGTCGATGGCGAGGATCTCCTCCTCCGTCAGGTTCTCCAGCAGATAGCGCAGGCACAGCACCACCACTTGATGCCCGACGATCAGCACCCGCCGGCCGCCATGATGCAGGCTGACGGTGTCGAGCGCGCTGCGCAGCCGCAGGATCACGTCGCACCAGCTCTCACCCCCCGGCGGGCGGTGATAGAACTTGCCCAGCAGGCGGCGGAATTCGGCCTGTTCGGGGAATTCCTGGCGGATGCCGGCGGTGGTCAGCCGGTCGAGCACGCCGAACTCCTTCTCACGCAGCCGCTCGTCGATGACGAAGTCGTTAGGATGGACCGGCAGCCCGCCCGACTGGTGCAGCCGTTCCGCCGTCCGCATTGCCCGCCGGTAGGGTGAGGTCAGCACCACGTCGGGCCGTTCCACCGCCGGCATGGCGGCGAACCAGCGGCCGAGAGCGTCGGACTGCCGCTCGCCCAGCGGGCTGAGCGGAACGTCCACGTCGCGCTCGGCGATGTCGATCCTGCCGAGTCCGGCGGCATGCGCGGCGTCGCGGGCGACGTTCCCGGCACTCTCGCCATGGCGGACGATCCAGAGGCGCTCGGGCCAAGGGTGCTGCATCGGCGCGTGCTGCATCGGCGATCCCGCTTTTTCCGGTGGAGGATTGTGTCGGGAATAACCGCCGGAGGCCCGGAAAGGTCCCGCCGGGACGCCGGGCACGGTATGGCAGCCATGCTTCTCATCCGGTTGCTGCGGTGCAACGAAGCCTTGCCGGGTGCTTATGGCGGGCCACTCTTTCCTGTCCAGTTCTCACCCATACAGAATGGATCGGACATGACGGACAGCCAGGACGCGGCCCCCCTGTTCCAGCCGGTGACGATCGGGCGCTACACCCTGCCCAACCGCATCGCCATGGCGCCGCTGACCCGCAGCCGCACCGACAACGCCACCGGCGTGCCGACCGCGATGAATGCCGAATATTATGCCCAGCGCGCCAGCGCCGGCCTGATCATCGCCGAGGCGACGCAGATCTCGCCGCAGGGCAAGGGCTATGCCTATACCCCCGGCATCCACAGCGCCGAGCAGGTGGCGGGCTGGAGACTGGTCACCGATGCCGTCCATGCCAAGGGCGGGCATATGTGCCTCCAGCTCTGGCATGTCGGCCGCATCTCCCACCCCGACCTGCAACCCGGCGGCGCCCTGCCGGTGGCCCCGTCGGCGGTGAAGCCGGACGTGAAGGCCTTCACCGTCGACGGCTTCAAGGACATCCCGACTCCGCGGGCGCTCGACGCCTCGGAACTGCCGGGCATCGTCGAGGATTACCGCCGTGCCACCCGAAACGCGCTGGCTGCCGGCTTCGACATGGTGGAGGTGCATGCTGCCAACGGCTACCTGATCGACCAGTTTCTGCGCGACGGCACCAACAAGCGCACCGACGCCTATGGCGGCCCGGTCGAGAATCGCGCGCGTTTCCTGTTCGAGGTGCTGGATGCCGTGGTGGCGGAGGCGGGGGTCGACCGTGTCGGCATCCGCCTGTCGCCGCTGAGCCCGGCCAACGACGCCCAGGAAAGCGACCCGATTGGCACCTTCAGCCCGGTGATCCGGCAGCTGAACGACTACGGGCTTGCCTATCTGCACATGATCGAGGGGGTGACCCGCGGCCCGCATCCCGGATTCGGCGGCGATCTCGCCGAACTGCGCGGGCTCTACAAGGGCCGCTACATGGCCAACAACGTCTATGACCGCGCCATGGCGATCCAGGCGGCAGCCGGCGGCCATGCCGACGTGATCGCCTTCGGCCGGCCCTTCATCGCCAACCCCGATCTGGTGGAACGGCTGCGCATCGACGCCCCGCTGGCCGAGCCGGACCAGAAGACCTTCTATGGTGGTGATCGTCACGGCTACACCGACTATCCCACGTTGAGCCAGTCGGCAGCCTGAGGCGCCGCCGCACGGGGGGCGTGCAAAAACCTTCCGAGTCGCGCGGGCGGAAGCGGTACGGGGGTGCCGGAAGCAGTGGGTGGAGCGGCACTTCGGTGCCGCTTCCGCTCGATCGGGACGCCGGCAGGCAGGGAAGCGTGAGCCAGGGGTGAGGCAATTAACGGCGATTCGGCCATCTTTCCTTTGGAAGGCTTGACCTGGGACCGGATCCCTGTGACAAAAGACATTCGGCACACTCTATGAGCTTGAAGACACATGTTCGACCGCCCGCCCCGCCAGGGCTTCCGCGCTCCCGAGATCACCAAGTCCAACGTCACCGCCACCGTGAAGTGGTTCAACCCCACCAAGGGGTTCGGCTTCGTGTCGCCTGAGGACGGTTCGCCCGACGCCTTCCTGCACGTCTCCGCGGTTCAGGCCGCCGGCTACGACGCGCTGGACGAAGGCACCACCATCACCTGTGACCTGGCCCGTGGGCCGAAGGGTCCGCAGGTGGCCTCCATCCACACGGTCGATACGTCGACCGCTCAGCGTTCGGCCCGTCCGCGGACGACCGGCGGCTTCGACCGTGGCGGCTATGACCGCGGCGGCTACGATGCCGGCGGTGCCGGTGGCGAAGAAGTCGACGGCACCGTGAAGTGGTTCAATGCCGACAAGGGCTTTGGCTTCATCACGCCCAGCACTGGTGGCAAGGACGTCTTCGTCCACGTCAACGTGCTGCGCCGTTCGGGCATGCAGACCCTTCAGGAAGGCGATCAGGTGCGCGTCACCGTTCGCCAGGGCCAGAAGGGTCCGGAAGCGGGCAAGGTCGAGTACCTGTAAGGTTCCGGGTTTACCCGGGCCTCGGCCGCAAGGCGTTCGTCCTCTCCGGACGCACGCCGCACCGGCTGGCTCCGCTTGGCTGGAAAGCCTGACGAAGCCCCGAGCCGCGTCGGCTCCGGGCTTCCCGGTGAGAGTCCGGACTTTCAGCGCACGGTGCATCCCTTCCCGGGGGTGCGCCGTGCGTTCCTGTCTTTAGTTCTACTGCATTTGCGGTCCTGGCTCGTGAGTGATCCGGCTGTGGCTCCAGCATGGCCCGGCTGTTCGTTGCGTGTGTCTTCCGCTCTGTTTTCTTGCGCTATGCCTGCTCCTTGGCGCCGCCCTCCGGGGCGGCCGGCGCTGTTCCCAATGCCGTTAAATAAGCCGGTTTTTCCAACCCGGCTTCCTGTTTTCCTGTCCGCTGTCCCACGCTGTCGAAGGCGCGATCCGGTATGAGCGAGCTGCTGACCGACCTGCTTTCGGCGGTTGAGGGCGTGGTTCAGGGTGATGGATGGTCCGTGGCGCAGCTGCTCGGCTTTTGCGGCACGCTCGGCGGCATGCTCTGGCCGTTCTTCCGCAGTCGCACCGCCATGCTGCTGATGCAGCTGGTACCTTGCGTGTGTTTCGCCCTGCATTTCGCCATGGTGGGCGCCCCGACCGCGGCGGCGCTGAATGGGCTGGCTGCGCTTCAGGTGGTGGCGGCGCTGGCGGTTGGTGGCCGGCCGGCCTTCCGCATCGTCTATCTGCTGATCCTGCCAGTGATCGCCGCGGTGATGGCCGTCACCTGGACCGGTCTGCCGTCGGCCTTCGCCGCGGCGGGAATGGCGCTGATCAGCCTTGCCCGCTATCAAACGCAGGTTGCGCGCTTCCGCGGCACCATGCTGGTGGCTTTGCCCTGTTGGTTCGTGCACAACAGTCTGGTGGGATCGGTGCCGGGGATGATCTCGGACGTGACGGGGATCGTCGTCAATGCCTGGATGCTGCTGCGCGGTACCGGGATGGCACCGCCTCAACCAGCACCTCTGGCAACATCAATTCCGTCGGCGAGCGGGGAGGCGAAGCTGTCATGACCGTCAACCATTCGAACCTGTCGCATTCGAATCTGTCGTCGGAAGACGCCACCGCACTGCGCGCGATCCCGCTGTTCGCCAAGCTGACCGACCGTGCGGTGTCCCTGCTGGGCGGTGTCGCCATCGTACGGCCGGTGTCGCGCGGCACCACCCTGTTCCTTCAGGACGAGCCTGCCGACCGCTTCTTCGTCCTGCTCGACGGCTGGGTGAAGCTGTACCGCCTGACCCGCGACGGGACGGAGGCGGTCGTGCATGTCATCGGCCCGGCGGAGAGCTTCGCCGAGGCCGCCATGTTCGCCGACGGCAAGTTCCCGGTCTGTGCGGAGGCGGTGACCGACGCCCGCGTCCTGACCCTGACCGCCGACGGATTCGCCCGCTGCCTGCGCGAGGACGACCGCATCGCCTTCGGCATGCTGGGGTCGCTGTCGGTCCGCCTGCGCCATCTGGTGACGCAGATCGAACAGCTTCAGGTCCAGCCGGCGCCACAGCGGGTCGCCGCCTTCCTGATGCGCGTCTGCCCGCCGGGCGACGGCCCGGCGCAGTTCCAGCTTCCCTTCGACAAGGCGCTGATCGCGCGCCGCCTGGGCATGCAGCCGGAAACCCTGTCGCGGGCGCTGGCCAAGCTGCGGGCAGTAGGGGTGGAAACCCAAGGCCTGACCGTCAGCGTCGCCGAGCGCGCCTCCCTGCGCGCCATGGCCGAAGCCGGCGAGGAGGAGTGACGGGATCGCATCACCGGCGCCTGTGACAGCATCAGCTCTGCGGTTCAGACCGGATTGACGGCGCTGTCCCCCCGTGCGAGTTTGCACCCCTCCCGGTACCCTATTTGTTCAGGATTTCGAGGCAGTGATGGGCGACAGCAAGACGGTGGCGACGGCATCGGATCCGGCGCAGGATCTGGTGGCTTTCGCCGGTGACCGGCGCTTCGCCACCGTGATGGCGGACCCGCCCTGGCGCTTCGTCAACCGCACCGGCAAGATGGCGCCGGAGCATCGCCGCCTGTCGCGCTATGGCACTATGACCGTGGAGGACATCTGCGCCCTGCCGGTGGCCGACATCGTTGCCCCGACCGCCCACCTCTATCTCTGGGTTCCCAACGCCCTGCTGCCGGAAGGCTTGCAGGTGATGCGCAGCTGGGGCTTCGAGTACAAGACCAACCTGATCTGGCACAAGGTGCGCAAGGATGGCGGGTCCGACGGGCGTGGAGTGGGGTTCTACTTCCGCAATGTGACCGAACTGATCCTGTTTGGCGTCCGTGGCAAGAAGGCCCGGACGCTGCCGCCCGGCCGCACCCAGGTCAACCTGATCGAGAGCCGCAAGCGCGAGCACAGCCGCAAGCCCGACGAACAGTATGAACTGATCGAGTCCTGCAGCCCTGGCCCCTATCTGGAGATGTTTGCCCGCGGCGCCCGGCCCAACTGGTCGGTCTGGGGCAACCAGGCCGACGACAGCTATGAGCCGACCTGGAAGACCTACGCCTTCAACTCCGCCACTGACCGCGAGGCGGCGGCGGAATAGGGGACCGCGTCACAGCAACTCCAGCGCTTCCAGATCGCGCCGCAGGGCCTCGGCGCCCAGGAACAGGTGCGCCGACATGCCAACAGACTTGGCCGCCTCGACATTGTCAGGGTTGTCGTCGATGAAGTAGCAGTCTTTCGGTTCGAGACCGTAACGGTCCATCAGCAGCCGGTAGATCGCCGGATCGGGCTTCACCAGCTGTTCCTGACCCGAAACGATGATCCCGTCGAAGCCGTTCAGGAAGTCGAAACGCTTGCGCGTCAGTTCGAACTTGTCGACCGAGAAGTTGGTGATGGCATAGACGGGAACACCGCGGGCCTTCAGCTCCGCCAGGATCTCCGGCGTGCCGGGGATCGGGCCGGGGACCATGCGTTCCCACATGTCGTCATAGGCGCGGATCAGTTCGGCGCAGTCCGGATGTTCCTCGGTCAGCAGGGCGACCGCGTCCTTCCAGGGACGGCCGCGGTCCTGCTCCAGGTTCCAGGCCGGGGTGCAGACCCGGTCGAGGAAATCCTCCATCAGGTCTTCATAGCCGTCGAACAGTTCGCGGTAGAGATGCCGCGGATCCCATTCGATCAGCACCTGCCCGACATCGAAGACGACGACGGACGGCTCAGTCGTTCCGGTCATCAAACAATCTGCCTCAGCCCTTGGCGCGGGCGGCGTCGGTCAGCCGCTTCATGTCGTCCAGCTTGATGGCGCCTGGCACCAGTTCGTCGCCAAAGACGAAGGCGGGGGTGCCGTGGATGTTCAGCTTCTCCGCCAGCGCCTGGTTGGCGGCGATCACCTTCAGTACGTCTGGCGACTCCATGTCCTTCTTCAGCCGGTCGGTGTCGAGCCCGACCGACTTGGCCAACCGCATGATGACGGCCTCGTCCAACTGGCCGCGCTGGGCCATCAGGGCATTGTGGAATTCGACATATTTGCCCTGCCCACGGGACGCGAGCGCCGCCTTGGAGGCGATCAGGGACGCCGGCCCCAGGATCGGGAATTCCTTCAGCACGAAGCGCAGCTTGGGATCGCCTTTGATCAGTGACTGGGTGTCGGCTTGCACCGCCTTGCAGTAGCCGCACTGGTAATCGAAGAACTCGACGACCGTGACGTCGCCCTGCGGGTTGCCGATAACCACGTCGGCGGGGTTGCGGAGCAGCTCCTGCTTATTCTCCGCCAGGGCTTTGCGGGCCTGTTCGGCCTCGGCGGTCTTCTGGCGTTCCTGCATGGCCTCGACGGCCTGGAGGATCACCTCCGGATGCTCCATCAGATAGTCGCGGACGATCTTCTCGATCGCGGCCTTCTGGCTGCTGTCGAAGCTGGCCGATTGCGCATGGGCCGGGGCGGCGGCGGACAGCACCAGCGCCGCGACGGGCAGGGCGAGCAGGGCGGAACGCAGGAACGGCAGGGCGGGGCGCATGTGGACGGTCTCCGAAACACGAAGGACATTGGGCCGAAGGCCGCCCACACTGGACCGACAATCCGGTCCGGACAAGTGCAAAGCGCTTGTCCGGACCTCACCTTCACGTGATCGCTGGGCCACGTGATCAGCGGGCGTGCAGCAGCTCGCCCACCGACAGCAGCGCCATCTCGTCGCCATCGGCCTTGCCGATCGTCCGGCCGGTGGAATAGGGCAGGTTGTTGTCGTTGACGACGACGATATGATCGGCATCGACGATGTTCACCCCCTCCGGCCCGAGATGGGGCATGACGAAGCGGCCTTCCGGCGCCTGACCGGCGCGGGCTTTGTGGTCGGGATCGGCGATGTCGGTCAGGTCGATGTAGCCGACCTTGCGGACGAAGCCCTCGGCGTCGGCCCCGGCGATGTCGATCTTGTAGATGCGCTTGAAGGCGGCCGGGGCGTTGAAGCAGTCGAGCTTGGCCTCGCCCTGGCAGGCCTGGGTCTTCGCCCCTTCGGTGGTGTCGTCGCGCTCGATCACCAGGGCGCTGCCGGCGTCGATCATCGCCATGTCGGCGACGACGTTGGCGTTGTCCTCCAGCCTGTACTTCCACGACTTGCCGGTGTACGTGCGATTGGCGACGTCGAATTCCAGGATGCGGGTGTACACGCGGCCGTCCTTGTTCTCGAAGGCGTTGGCGGCCGCATTCCACAGTGGGCCTTCCAGCGACGGGTACAGCGTCTTGCCGTCCGGCGACACGCCCATCGGTTCGAACCCGCGGGAGCGGCGGACCTCGAAGCTGACCGCACCCGGCACCGCCGGCAGGCCGTTGTTGCGGTAATGGTCGGGCGAGCGGGCCGGCTTGCCGTCGATCACCGTCTCATGCACCGCGATCACCACGCCGTCGCGGCTCAGCTCCAGGATATAAGGGCCGAACTCATCGCCGATGAACAGGCGGTCGGGCTGGATTACCAGTGATTCGGGGTCGAAGTCGGCGCCGGTCAGATAGCGGCTGGTGGTGTTCTCGTTGACGATGGCGAAGGGGATCTTGCGGTCGGGATCGCGCAGGAAGATCGTTTCCAGCCGCTGCATGGCGCCGCTCTGCCAGTCCGGCTTGACGCGATGGACCATCAGCAGCGCATCGACCGAGTTCACCTTGCTGCCGAAGCCATTGTCGGTCAGCGCCAGGAACTCGCCATTGGGCTGCGGCACGACGGCGGAGAAGCCCTGCACCGCCTGCCCCGCGACCGGCAGCATGATCTCCGTCTCGCGCGGGGCCTTGGGGTCGGCGACGAAGGAGGTGGCGCGGATGGTGCCCACGGCGTCCACGCGCTTGCGGTCGGCATTGGTGAACTTGCCGGCGGTGGCGAACAGCGGACCGGCCTCGGCCGGCGCCTGCACGAGCGTGTTGGCTGGCAGAACGGCATGGCCGGCGAGCGTGGCGGGATAGCGCTTGGCCTGCTGGTCCTGCGCGTGGGCCGCACCAATGGTCAGGCTGGCGGACAGAAGCGCTGCAGTGGCGAGCAGGGCGCTGCGCCCCGATGGCAGACGCCGGGACTTCAGGTGCCAGGACAGGAGACGGGCGGACGGCATGCGGTGTACTCCGTGGACGGAACCTGCGCGCCCGTTTGAGGATAAGCGCGCTCGATGTCCGCGGAATAGCAAGCGGCGATGACGTGGCCGGGACGGTTCGATGACCGTTGCGTTACCAGAAGGATGCTTTAGTCATATGATCAAAGCGCCGGCCACTTAGCGCTCCGGCCACTCAGCGCTCTGGCTTGTCGCCACCGGCACCGCCGGTCTGGCCGCGGATGTCCTGTGCGCGCAGCCAGCCGGGCGATCCGGTGGGAAGCAGCTTTTCCGCCCGCTCCGCCTGGGCCTTGGCCATCGGCATGTCGCCGCGGGCAAGCGCTTCCTCCGCCGTGGCGTAGGCGACCATGCCGTCGTTCTTCTTCATGCTCCAGGCTTGCGCGGTCAGCCGCCACAGGAAGGCCGACTGCGCCTTGCCCTTGGAGGCGATCTGGAGATTCTTCAGCGCCTCGTCGGCCAGACGGGGGTCATGCTGCTCCAGCAGGGCGTGGGCGAGGGAGACGCGGATCGTTCCGGCATCGGAACCAGCCATCTCCACCGCTTTTCGATAGGGGGCCACCGCATCCGGCGCCCGGCCTGTCTGCAGCATCAGGTCGCCCTTCATCTCGTAGAGGTAGGGGTTCTTCGGCTCGTCGGCGATCAGCCCATCGACCAGCGGCGTCGCCTGTTTGATGTCGCCCTGGCGGAAATAGGCATAGGCGCGGCCATAGCGGGCGGCGGGCGACGGGTCGTTCGCCTTGTAGCGCTGCAAGGCACCGCGCGGATCGAGATAGCCGTACAGCTTGGCCTGGACCCGTCGCAGATCGGCCTCCGTCGCCGCCGGCAACTGGGCATTGCTGTAGCGGGAGCGGGAGACGAAAGCCTTCACCGCGTCGATGCGCTCGCGCGTCAGCGGGTGGGTCAGGCGATAGCCGGCATCACGGTCGTTCATCAGCGGATCGTTGACGCCCAGCTTCTCCAGGAAGGTCTCCATCCCCTTGGCGGAGATACCCGACTGTTCCAGGAAGGACAGGCCGGCCTGATCGGCCGAGGCCTCCTGCGTGCGGGAGAAGGACAGGTAGTTCCGCTCCGCCAGATGCTGGCCCAGCATGACGCCGGCCGCCCCGGCACCGGCATTGCGCGAGGCCAGACCGCCGGCGATGCCCAGCCCCATGCCGAGCAGCGAGGCGAGGAAGGCATTGTCCATCGCCTCCGCCCCACGCACCAGATGGCCGCCGGCGATGTGGCCGGTCTCGTGCGCGATGACACCCAGCAGCTGGTCGGCGTTGTCGACGTCCAGCAGCAGCCCGGTGTGGATGAAGATGTTCTGCCCGCCGGCGACGAAGGCGTTCACCGTCGGGTCGTTGATCAGCAGGATCTGTACCGATTCCGGATCGATGCCGGCTGCCTGGAAGATTGGCCGGGCCATCTTGCGGATGATATGGTCCGTCTCGGCGTCGCTGAGGATTTGCATCTCCGACCGGCGCTGCGCGCTCGCCGGTGGCGCTCCCCACACCAGCGACATCAGACATACGGACATGATGGCGACGACCGAAACCAGCCTGCTGGGCTTGCGCACCGTGACGACCTCCGGCTTGGAACAGCGGACCCCCGCGCGCGACCGGCGGAGTCCGCGACACACTCGCTTGCAAATCTGGCAACGGTTGGGCGCGGTTGCCATAGCTGCATCACTGCTGGCGGGCTGCGTCAATACCAAGTTCAAGACCGACGCCACCGTGCAGAGCTTCGTCGTCGCCGACGAACCCTATGCCGCCGGCGTGGGGCGCGACATCATCGCCCAGGGCGGCAAGGCCGGCGACGCGGTGGCGGCGATGGCGCTGGCGATGGCCGCCAGCCTGCCGTCGCGCGTCGGGCTGGCCGGCGGCGGCGTCTGCGTGCTGTTCGATGCCGCGTCGAAGAAGGCCCGCACCGTCGATTTCCTGCCGCGTCCGGTGGGAGCCGGCGGTGTTGCCATGCCGACGATGGCGCGCGGCCTGTATGCGGTCCAGGCAGCGTCCGGTTCGATGCGGTGGGAGCAGGTCGTCGCCCCGGCCGAACAGCTGGCTCAGTTCTCCCCCGGCCTCAGCCGCGCCCTGGTGCAGGATCTTGGTGCCTTCGGCGGGCGGCTCGCTGCCGACTCGGACGTGCGCCGCCGTTTCCTTGGCGGCGGCACCCCCGCCGTCGGCGCGGTGGTCGGCCAGCCGGAACTGGCCGCGACCCTGTCGGTCCTGCGCCGCCAGGGAGTGGGCGCCTTCTACAACGGGCCGCTCGCCGCGACGGTCGCCCAGGGCGCCGGCATCGACCCGGCGCAGCTGCGCGCCTACCAGCCGCGCGTCGGCGGCACGCTGACCGTGCCCTTCGACATCACCGACCTGCATGTGCCCGACATGAGCGAGCCGGAAACCGGTACCGCCCTGGTTCAGGCCTGGAAGGCAGTGGCCTCGCTGCCGCCGGCCGAACGCGCCACCCGAGCTGCCCAACTGCTGGGTGTCACCGGCAAAGGCCCGGTCGCCGCAGGGGCCGGGGTGATGGTGATCGATCCGGACGAGAACGGTGCCGCCTGCGCCTTCACCCAGGGGGCACCCTTCGGCACCGGCCGCGGCATCCCCGGCACCGGCATGCTGGTGGCCCAGGGCGTGGACCGCGGCGACTTCGGCGCGCCGGCGCTGATCGCCAACTCCATCATCGGCCGCACCCTGTTCGCCGGGGTCGGCACCGCCAACGGTGACGACGGTCCGGCTGCCGGCCCGGCGGCGCTGCTGTCGGTCGCCCTGCCGTCGGGTCTGGAGGAGACCTCCACCGCCCCGCAGATCCAGGCGGCCCGTCCGCAATCCATCCCCGGCCGGGTCAGCTTCGTCGGCTGCCGGGTGTCGACCGAGAACGGGATCC
Source organism: Azospirillum lipoferum (assembly GCF_024170005.1). Taxonomy (GTDB): domain Bacteria; phylum Pseudomonadota; class Alphaproteobacteria; order Azospirillales; family Azospirillaceae; genus Azospirillum; species Azospirillum lipoferum. The sequence continues at coordinate 105,064 of NZ_JALJXJ010000014.1, read as the reverse complement.
GCTATTGCCAGGCGGCGAACGACCCGCGTGCCGGCAGCCTTGCGCTGACGGTGGAAAGCGAACGCAAGCGGGACTGATGCCGCAGGAAAACGGCCCGCCCAAAAGAATCAGAGACGGACGATCATGAGCAAGCAGCCCAAGGTTTCCAAGCGGGGAGCCATCCCGCCCTTCTTCGTGATGGAGGTGATGCGCGCCGCCGCCGAGCGTGAGGCCGCCGGCCTGGAGGTCCTGCATATGGAGGTGGGGCAGCCCTCCAGCGGTGCGCCGAAGGGCGTGGTGCAGGCGGCCGCCACTGCGGTGGTCGGAACGGACCCGCTGGGCTACACCGGCGCGCTCGGCATCCCGCCGCTGCGCGCGGCCATCGCCAAATGGTACAAGGACCGCTACGGCGTCGAGGTGCCGGAGTGCCGCGTGGTCGTCACCACCGGCTCGTCGGGCGCCTTCCAGCTCGGCTTCCTCGCCGCGTTCGATCCGGGCGACCGGGTGGCGATGGCCTCGCCCAGCTATCCGGCCTACCGCCATACCCTGACCGCGGCCGGCGTGATCCCGGTCGAGCTGCCGACCGGGCTGGAGCATCGCTTCCAGCCGACCATCGAGTTGCTGGAAGCGCTGGACGAGCCGGTGCAGGGGCTGATCGTCGCCAGCCCGGCCAACCCGACCGGCACGATGCTGAGCCGGGAGGAGCTGACCGCGCTCTCCAACTGGTGCCGTGCCAACGGCGTGCGCATGGTGTCGGACGAGATCTACCATGGCCTGACCTATGGGACCGACGCGGTCACCGCGGCGGAAGTGAATGATCAGGCGCTGGTGGTCAACAGCTTCTCCAAATATTTCTCGATGACCGGCTGGCGGCTGGGTTGGATGATCGTGCCGGACGACCTGCTGCGGTCGGTCGAATGTCTGGCACAGAACCTGTTCATTTCGGCGCCGACCCTCAGTCAGGTCTCGGCGGTCGCCGCCTTCGACTGCACGGAGGAGCTGGACGGCCATGTCGCCCGCTATGCCCGCAACCGTGCGCTGCTGCTGGAGGAACTGCCGAAGGCCGGCTTCACCAAGATGGCCCCGGCCGACGGCGCCTTCTACATCTATGCCGACGTGTCGGATATGACCGACGACAGCGAGGCGCTGGCGAAGCGGATCCTGGAGGAGACGGGTATCGCCTGCACCCCCGGCATCGATTTCGACACCGCCCGCGGCCGCCGTTTCCTGCGCTTCAGCTTCGCCGGGTCGGAGGCGACCATCGCCGAGGCGGCGCGGCGGCTGATCGACTGGCGGGCGGGGAGGTAATTAGGCGATCGGGAGCGGGGCGTTGCAGTATCCCGCTCCCGATTTTCTTCAGAACAGATGCTGACCGCCGGTGATAAAGGTTTCCGTCCCCGTTACATAGGCCGAGTCCGGGCCGCACAGGTAGAAGATCACCGCGGCGACATCCTCCGGCGTGCCCATGCGCTTCAGCGGGATGCGCGGGATCAGCACGTCATATTCCGGGCCGGTCATAGCGGTTTCGATCTCGCCGGGGGCGACGGCGTTGACGCGGACGCCGATCTCGGCGAACTCCACCGCCATTTCGCGGGTCAGGCCGGACAGCGCCGCCTTCGAGGTCGAATAGGCCGAGCCGGCGAAGGGATGCACCGAATGGCCGGCGATGGAGGTGACGTTGACGATCGCCCCCTTCGCCCGCGACAGCGGGGCGGCAAAGCCGCGCGCCAGAACCAGGGCGGCGAAGAAGTTCAGTTCGAAGACCCGGTGCCAGCCCTCGATCGAGCCGTTCAGGCAGCCGAGCCGCTCCTTGATCGGCGTCTTGGGCGAGATGCCGGCGTTGTTGATCAGGGCGTGCAGCGGTGCGCCGTCCAGCGCCTTGTTCGCCTCCTCCACGAAGGCGGCGCGGCTGGCGGGGTCCGACAGGTCGGCCGGGATGTGGTGGGTCCAGTTGGGATCGCGGCGGCAATGGGCCGGCACGTCCTCGCGCGAGCAGGAGATCACGCGCCAGCCTTCGTTGCTGAAGCGGGTGACGGTGGCGTGTCCGATACCACGGCTGGCGCCGGTGAGAATGACGACTTTGCGGTGCGGCATGGGGGCTGCGCTTCACGAATGATTGCGGTCAGCGGGGAAAGCGGACGCCCTGGGAACGGCCTTGGGAGTTCCGGATGGGGGCATCGAGGGTCCCTCATCCGCCGGTGGTCCACCGCCTGCGGCGATCCTACCCGCCGCTGCACCGCCTGTCATCCGGCAGTATGCCGGGCTTCTGGCTTGCGTCAGGCGCGGCCGAACGACGCAACAGCCGGCCTTGTCCATTGACGTTGCGCCCGGCAGCGCCAACCTTGGCGAATCCCCGCACCGACGGAGCCAGCCCTTGTCGCGCCAGCCCTTCCGTCCCTTCGCGTCGCGTCTTCGCCGCCGCATCGCCCTGCTGACCGTTGCCGCACTGTCCCTGGCCGCTTCGGTCAGCTGGGCCGCGGAGGCCGCGCGGGTGGCCTGCGTATCCCCCGGCGTCTGGGCCGACGGCACCGGCGCGGCGGTGGAGCCGGTCCCGCTGCTGCGCCGCCTTGCCGAGGCGCCGGTGGTCCTGCTGGGGGAGCAGCATGACAAGGCGGACCACCATCGCTGGCAACTCCACACCCTGGCCGGGCTGCACGCGTTGAATCCCGACCTTGCGATAGGGATGGAGATGCTGCCGCGCCGGTTGCAACCGGTGCTCGACCGCTGGGTGGCGGGAGAGATGACGGAGGGCGAGTTCCTGAAGGCGACGGACTGGCGCACGGTCTGGGGCTTCGACCCGCAATTCTACCTGCCGATCCTGCAATTCGCCCGCCTGCACCGGCTGCCGGTGGTGGCGCTGAATGTGGAGCGGTCGCTGATCGGCCGCACCGCCCGCAACGGCTGGTCCACCATCCCGGAGGCGGAGCGTGAGGGTGTCGGCACGCCTGCCGCCCCGACGGAGGCCTACCGCAGCCGCCTGACCGAGACGCTGGCGGCGCATGATCGGTCGGAGGCCCGCTCCGCCGCCCCGGCCGATGCGCCAGACAGTGCGGCCAAGCGCTTCATCGAGGCGCAGGGTGTCTGGGACCGCGCGATGGCGGAGAAGATCGCCGAAACCCGCGGGACCACCGGTCGCAGCGTGGTCGGCATCCTGGGGGAGGGGCATGTTGCCCGCCGCGACGGCGTTCCGCACCAGTTGGCGGACCTCGGCATCGGCGACTCCGCCGTGCTGCTGCCCTGGGACGCCGACCGCGATTGCGACGAGTTGGACGGCCGTATCGCCGACGCGGTGTTCGGTCTGGGACCGGAACGGGAGGATGCGGAGCCGCAGCGGCCGAAGCTTGGTGTGCAACTGGACCCGGGGCCGGAGGGAATCATGGTGGGATCGGTCAGCAGCGGCAGCGTGGCCGCGGCGGCGGGCCTGCGCAGTGGCGACCGCATCCTGATCGCCGCCGGCATGCCGGTGCGCGCGCCTGCCGATCTGGTCGCGGTGATCCGCCGTCAGGCGCCGGGCACCTGGCTGCCGCTGACCATCCGGCGCGACGGGGCGGAGCATGAACTGGTGGCGAAGTTTCCGGTGGAGGGGAAGTAGACCCTGCCCCTACAGCATCTTCTCCCACCGGGCCAGCGCATCCGGTGTGGGGTTGAGCGCCGGGGCGCAGTCTGACCGGCCGAGGCGCTCATGATGCTCGCGCAAGGCCCAGATGACGGTGGGGAAGGCGAGTTCGGCCCAGGGAATGTCCTTCCACTCGAACAGGCCGACCTCCAGGCTTTCCGGGCCGGGTTCCACGTCGGGGGACAGCAGGCGGGCGCGGAAGATCATTTGGACCTGGCTGATGCGCGGGATGTCGTAGATTGCCAGCAGGTGGTCGATGTCGATGCGGGCCCGCGCCTCCTCCCAGGCTTCGCGGGCGGCGCCCTCGCGGGTGCTCTCACGCTCCTCCATATAGCCGGCGGGCAGGGTCCAGTAACCCTTGCGCGGCTCGATGGCGCGGCGGCAGAGCAGGATGCGGCCATCCTCCCAGGTCGCCACCGCCCCCACCACGATCAGCGGGTTCTGATAGGCGATATAACCGCAATCGGGGCACATCAGCCGTTCGCGGTCCTCGCCGGGCGGGATGGCTCGGACGCGCGGGCCGCCGCAATTTGGGCCGCAATCGGGGGACTTGTCGTCGGGGGGCGTATGGTTGGGGAGCGTATCGTTCGGCATGGCTTCCGATATGGCGCCGTATCCTTGGTTGGGCAAGCGGAGAAAGCGAAAGCCGGACCGGCGTGATCCACCACGCGTTCGCGCCCTGTTCCAATTCGCGATTCGTTCCGATAGGCTGCTCCCATTCCAGTGGTGAGGGGATTTGGGGTGACGCAGTTCCTGGTCAACGGGATGGTGGTGGACGGCGTATCGCTGGCGATCGGGCTGGCGGTCGGTCTGCTGCTGGGCGCCGCCGTCGCCTGGGCGGTGCTGCGCGCCGCCGCCGGCCGGACCGAAGCGGCGGCAGCCGCGCTGCATGCCGAGTTCGCCACCCGTCTCGACCTTGCCGAACGGAGCGAAGACGACCTGCGTGAGGAGATCGAGGCGCGCGACCATCAGATCGCCCGCCTGCATGGCGAGGTCGCCGACGCCCGCGAACGTCATGCCCAGCTCTCCACCCGGCTGGAAGCCGAACGGACCGCGGCGGCGGAGAAGATGGCGCTGCTGGAACGCGCCCAGGCGGCGCTGGCCGACAGCTTCAAGGCCCTGTCGGCGGAGGCGCTGCACCAGAACAACCGCAGCTTCCTCGATCTGGCGCGGGAGACGCTGGCCGGCTTCCAGGAGCAGGCGAAGGGCGATCTGGACAAACGCCAGACCGCCATCGCCGCCATCGTCGATCCGGTGCGGCAGACGCTGGAAGCCATGGACCGCCAGATCCGCGAGTTGGAGAGCACGCGGGCCGGCGCCTATGAAGGGCTGAAGCAGCAGGTGCTGTCGCTGGTGGAGACCCAAAGCGCGCTCAGGGCGGAGACCGGCAACCTCGTCCGGGCGCTGCGCACACCGGCGGCGCGCGGGCGCTGGGGCGAAATCCAGCTGCGCCGGGTCTGCGAGATGGCGGGAATGCTCGACCATTGCGACTTCGTCGAACAGGTGTCGGTGGATGCCGGACGCCTGCGTCCCGACCTGATCGTCACGCTCCCCGGCGGCAAAACCATCGTGGTCGATGCCAAGACACCGCTGGAAGGCTATCTGGACGGCATCCAGGCGGCTGACGACGGAGCCCGGCGCGACGGCATGACCCGCCATGCCCGCCATGTGCGCGACCATATGAAGCAGCTCGGCACCAAGGGTTACTGGGACCAGTTCGACGACAGCCCGGAATTCGTCGTGCTGTTCCTGCCCGGCGAGAACTTCTTCTCCGCGGCGCTGGAGCAGGACCCGGCGCTGATCGAGGCCGGTATCGACCATCGCGTGATCCTTGCCACACCAACGACACTGATCGCGCTGCTGCGCGCCGTCGCCTATGGCTGGCGGCAGGAGCGGCTGGCCGACAATGCCCGCGAAATCAGCGCGTTGGGCGCCGAGCTGTACAAACGGCTGTCCGATCTTGGCAGCCATATGGAACGGTTGGGCGGGCAGCTGGACAAGGCCGTCGGCTGCTACAACAACGCAGTCGGGACGCTGGAATCGCGGGTGCTGGTCAGCGCGCGCCGTTTCCGCGACCTGCATGCCGCACCGGACGGGGCGGAGATGCCGCTGCTGGAACCGCTGGACCACAGCCCGCGTCGCCTACAGGCGACGGAACTGCGCGCGGTGCCGCCGGTCGAGACGACTGCGGCGGATTGACCGGTCGTCGATCGATGGATGCAGGGGCGCCAGCGTGCTATCCATGCGGCCTTACAGCCTCCGAACCATGGAAACCGCCGATGACTGACCATACAGCAACCGGCCAGACTACGACCGATCAAACCATGCGTTGCGACCGCTGCGCCCACCGCTATTCCGCCGACGAGGAGGGATGCCCGCGCTGCCGGTCGATTCGCCGCACCAATGCCGTCATCGTGGCGCTGCTGGTGATGCTGGTGATTTTGGCCCTGGTCGGCTGGGTCGGCACCTTGGTCTTGACCTAAGATTGTTTCCAGCACCTTGGTCGGTCCTTACGCAGGCTCTGCACAATCCACGTGCAAAGCGCACAGAGAAATATCATTTCTGTAACACTCTATAGCAGAGCAATTTTTTTACTTGTCATATTAGGCTTATTTTGAGAAGCAACCTTATGCTGTCGTCTTTGCGCAGGGGTTGCATCATGCTGAAAAACCTCCGGATTGCCGCGCTTACCAACCTGTTCGGGGTGGTGGTCACGCTGGGTTTCCTGGCGGTGGTCGTTACCGGTGCACTGGCGATCCGCGAGTTGAAGGTGGGCGGGCCGATCTACCAGCGCATCGTGCTGGGCAAGGATCTGATCGCCGACATCCTGCCGCCGCCCGAATATGTGATCGAAGCCTATCTGGAGGCGACGCTGGCGATGAACGACCCGGCGTTGGTCGATCAGCGCCGGGCGCGGCTGGCGCAACTGCGCAAGGATTATGACGAGCGGCACGAGTATTGGCTGAAGGAGAGCTTCGAGCCGTCCCTGCTCGATCAACTGACCCGGACCTCGCATGCCCCGGTGATGCGTTTCTGGACCGAGGTCGAGACGAAGTTCCTGCCGGCTTTGGCCCGCAAGGACGAAGCGGCGGCCCGCGCCTCCTACGCGATCATCGCCGAGGCCTATGCCGCCCACCGTGCCGTCGTCGATCGGATCGTCGAGGAGACCAACCGCTACAACAGCGAGACGGAGGTCTATGCCGCCGGCCGTGAAGACCTGTTCATGGCCGCGGTGTGGGGTGTCTCCGCCCTGGTGCTGGCGGTCGTGGTGCTGGGCGTCTTCGGCATCCGGCGCCGGGTGGTCCGGCCGGTGGGCGAACTGACGGTGGCGATGCGGACCCTGGCGCAGGGCGACCTGACCGTCGCCATCCCCGGTGCCGACCGCGGCGACGAGATCGGCGCGATGGCTCAGGCTTTGCGGGTCTTCAAGGACAATGCGGAGGAGGCCGAGCGCCTGCGCCGCCTGCGCGAGGAAGAGCGCGAGCGGTCGGAACGCGAAAAACAGGCAGCCCTGCTGCGCATGGCCGAAACCGTGGAGACCGAGGCATCGAACGCCGTCGACGTGGTGGCCAGCCAGACCAGCCAGATGGCTGGCAACGCCACCCGCATGGCCGAATCGGCCCGTGCGGTCAGCGACAACAGCCAGAATGTCGCCGCCGCCGCGACTCAGGCGCTGTCGAACGCCCAGACCGTTGCTGCCGCGTCGGAACAGCTCAGCGCCTCCATCCGCGAGATCGCGACCCAGATCGGCACCGCCACGACGATGACCGGCGACGCCGTCGGCGCCTCGGTCCGGGCGGAAGAGACCATCCAGCGCCTTGCCGAGGCGGTGACCCGCATCGGCGAGGTGACCAACCTCATCAACGACGTCGCCGGACAGACCAACCTGTTGGCACTGAACGCCACCATCGAGGCGGCCCGGGCCGGGGAGGCCGGCAAGGGCTTCGCCGTCGTCGCCAGCGAGGTGAAGCAACTGGCCGGCCAGACCGCGCGGGCCACCGACGAGATCGAAAGCCAGATCGCCGCCATCCAGGCGACCACGGCCGAGGCGGTGAACGCAGTGCGCGCCATCGCCGAGCGGGTGCGTGGCGTCGAAACCGTGTCGGCCACCGTCGCCGCCGCCATCGAGGAGCAGGAGGCGGCGACCGGCGAAATCGCCCGCAACGTCGTCCAGACCTCCAACGCCGCGCAGGAGGTGGCGACCCGCATCGCCGCCGTCTCCCAGGAAGCGACCTCCACCGGCGAACGCGCCAGCGAGGTCAACGCCCTGTCTACCCGCGTCGCCACCAGCATCGACCAGCTCCGCCGTGTGCTGATCGAGGCGATCCGCACGGCGACGCCGGAGGTGAACCGTCGGTCCGCTCCTCGTTATCCGCTGAACCGTCCCGGCCGGCTGACGGTCGGCGGGCGCGATCTGCCGGTGACGGTCGACAATGCCTCCGAAGGTGGCGCCCAACTCAGCGGGTTGCCGCAGGAGGCATGGGCCGGACTGGCGGAAGAGACTGCGCTACGCATCGCCCTGCCGGGGCTGGAGCCTGTCCCCGCTGTCGTGCGAGCGCTGGACCGCAGCGGTGCCGGCCGCCTGCATGTCACCTTCACCCTGGCCGGTGCCGACCGCGACCGCTTCGCCGCGCAGTTCGGCCGCAGCGTCGCGGGTCTGGTTCCGCTGGAGAGGGCTGCGTAAGAAAAGCCTTAACAATGACAGGGATTTCATGACGGTTCGGCTGCGGCCGGGGGCAGAATGGCGTCGGTTCCTGGGCCGCCGGCCCGTTCTGAAAGCCCGTCTGCCATGGTCGACACCACCGTCTGTCCCTATTGCGGGTCCGATTACGGGCATGGCCCCAACGACTGTCCGCTCTGCCGTTCCGCCCGGCGCAAGGATCTGGTCGTACGCTGTGTCATCGGGCTGATGTTCCTGGTCCCGATCCTGACGCTGTTCGCCACCATCCTGTTGGACAATGGCGTGGGGAAAATGCTGTCGATGGATTGAACGCGTGGGGACAGCCAGGGCGTCTACAGGTGTCCCGTCCGCGCCGATTGCTCCAGCGCCTTGATGTGCGACAGGCCGGGCAGGATCTCCGACTTCACGAACTCCATGCGGCGGTTGGGACCGCCGCCGCCGCGGGCGAAGCGGTGCTTCCACAAATTCATCTTCACCGCCAGACCGCACAGCACCCCGCCGATGGTGACATGGTGGGAGGAGATCAGCTCGCGGATCGACCGGAAGGTGTCAGCGTTGATGTCGCTCCAGAAATCCTTCGACCGGTTGTCGAAGCTCTCGAACCGGCCGGTGATGGAGGTTGCGATGTCGGTCAGGTCGCGGGCGATCTCGTCGAGCATGCGCATCTGGCGGGAATCGCGCTTGACCTCGGCCGAGCTGCGGATTTCGCCCATCCAGCCGACGAAACGCTGGACCTCCGGCACGATCTCGTCCAGGCATTTGCGGAAATAGGCCAGCGACAGGAAGATGTCGCCATACTCCTCGAGGAATTTCGGAATATCGGTCAGGCCGATGTCCAGCCGATCGGCCATCATGCGCAGGTTGCGCAGGGCCTCATCCCGGTTTGGGTTGGCGAACAGCTGGATGATGTCGGTCACGTCGGCGACCTGAAGCTCCTCCGTGCCATAGACATATTCCATCAGCGGGCGGGTGAAGACCCGCATGTAGCTGGTCAGTTCGGCTTTCTTGCGGTCGGACAGCGTCAGCGATTCGACGTTGTTGACGTCGATATTCAACCGCCTCAGCTCGATCCGCGAGGAATAAACGTCGAAGCTGGAGGCCGCGCCGATCTTCTCCAGCTTCACCAGATCGCGCTCGACCTCGTCCTTGTAGGATTCGAAGTAAGCCGGGATGTGGCGGGGGGATACCTGTCCGCTGCCGGTCTGGGCGTCACGGAACATTTCCACAACGGTCTGCAGCCGGACATTCTTGATCAGACGGGCATGCTGCAGGCCTGGGGTTTCTAGCGGGATCGACGATAGCGGCAGGATGTGAAGGGAATCGCGGGCCTCATCGTCCCACGCCTTGCGCTGTTCCGTCTCGGCGGCGGTCTTTGTGTCCACCGCCGTATCGCTTGCCCCGCCGTCCACCCGACCGTCTCCCGATGCCTTGTCGCGTCTTGCGTCCATGATTATCGCAGAGCGCACCTTACAACAGGAGTCAGGGCTGACAAGGATCGAGATGCCGCGCGCTGCAACGGAAAAGTGACAAAACGGAACCAGAGATTGAAACTGCTCCAGTGCAACCGGATATGCCGATTCCGGTGATGCCCGACGGCTTCCGAACTCTCTTGCCCCGGAGCCATGGCCGTCCGGGCTCCGGGGCAAGGGAATGGGCGCGTCAGTGGACGCTGACCGGCTCCATGTCGTTCTGCACGATGGCGGCGAAGGCCAGTTCGCGGTCGGCGACGACGCTCAGCGGCGTGCCGTCGGCGGCGTGGATGGCGAAGGCGGCGGTGCCGTCCATCTCCACCGGGCGGACATAGGCGACGTCGCCCAGGCCGAAGCTGGCGAAATCCTGGGTCGACAGCTGGCGCAGCTGGCTGTGGGTATCGTTCATCATGGTCATGGTCTCCCGGCGGCTCCCCGTCATGGGCGGCCGCGCGTGCAGAGTCTCGGGGGGGCAGGCAAGAAGGGAAGGGAGGGATCAGTCGTCCCGGCCGTCGGCGGACACGTCGATGGTGCGGGGCATGGCACCGCCGGCGCTCTTCTTCGGCTGTTCGATCTTGATGGTGCGGACCTTGGGCTCCGGCATTGGGCGGGTCAGGTCGATGTTCAGCAGCCCATTGTCGAGCGAGCAGCCCACCACTTCGATCCCTTCGGCCAGGACAAAACTGCGCTGGAACTGCCGCGCTGCGATGCCGCGGTGCAGGTAGACGCGCGATTTGTCGTCGGTCTGGCGGCCGCGGATGACGAGCTGGTTGTCCTCGATCTGGACCGACAGGTCCTCGGAGGTGAAGCCGGCCACGGCGAGCGTGATGCGCAGGCCATCGTCGCCGATCTGCTCGATGTTGTAGGGGGGATAGCCCTCGGCCGAATTTTTGGCGATCCGGTCGAGCGTCCGCTCGAACTGGTCAAAGCCGAGCAGCAGCGGGCTGTTGAAGAGCGAAAGGCGAGTCGTCACGACGCATCCTCCTCACGACGGGAGCGAGTTGCGGAAGATGGGCCCGTTTCCGGCGCCCGGCGGATCGGCGGCCCAGCATCCGCCGGCGCCGCCATGCCTATAGATTGGGAGAGCCGCGGTCGCGGTCAAGAACCCTGTGCGCCTCGGGAATGGTTAACGATCTCAGGCGAATATCTCGGGCGTCTCGCCAAGCTCCACGGCCACCGCGTCGGCGATGGCGAGGCAGGAGGTCAGGCCGGGCGATTCGATGCCGAACAGGTTGACCAGACCGTCCACCCCGTGGATACCCGGCCCCTGGATGAGGAAGTCGGCCTGCGGCTGCCCCGGCCCGCTCAGCTTCGGGCGCACGCCGGAATAGGCCGGGACCAGCGCGCCATCCGGCAGCCCCGGCCAGTAGGCGCGCACCGCGCCGTAGAAGGAGTCGGCACGGGCGGGATCGACGGCGTAATCGACAGCACCCTTCAGATCGCCCAGCCATTCCACGTCGGGGCCGAACCGGGCCTGTCCGGCGAGGTCCAGCGTCAGGTGGACACCCAGACCGCCTTCCACCGGCACCGGATAGACCAGCCGCGAGAAGGGCGAGCGGCCGGCGGCCAGCGCATAGTAGTTGCCCTTTGCCAGCACACGCGGGGGCACATGGGTGGCGTCCAGCCCCTCGAGCCCGCGGGCGACGGCCCAGGCGCCCAGCCCGGCGGCGTTGACCAGCGTGGTGCAGGCGATGCGCATCGGCTCCGCCCCGCCGACCTCCAGCTCGAAGCCGCCCGCGGTGCGGTGGGAACGCAGCAGCGGGCTGAGCAGGGCCAGCATCGTCCCGGCCTCCTCCGCGTCGCCCAGCAGGGCCAGCATCAGCCCGTGGCTGTCGATGATGCCGGTGGAGGGCGACAGGAGGGCGCCGACGGTGCGCAGGTTGGGTTCCCACGCCTGCGCGGTGGCGGCATCGATCTCCGTCAGGTCGGTGACGCCGTTGGCGGCGGCCTGGGCGCGGATGGCCGCCAGCTTCGGCAGCTGGGCCTCCTCCGTCGCGACGATCAGCTTGCCGATGCGGCGATGCTCCACCCCGTGGGCGGCGCAGTAATCATAGAGCGCGTCGCGGCCGGGCACGCACAGGCGGGCGCGCAGGCTGCCGGTGGGATAATAGATGCCGGCATGGATGACTTCGGAGTTGCGCGAGCTGGTGCCGGTGCCGATGGCGTCCGCCGCCTCCAGCACGATCACCTCGCGCCCGGCCTGCGCCAGCCGGCGCGCCACCGCCAGACCGACCACGCCCGCCCCGACGACCACGCACTCCACCCGTTCCATCGCGTCATTCCTGCCTGCCGCTTGCGGTGCCGGGAAGGGGAGCGCAATAGGGTGAAGCGCGCAAGGGGTTCCGGACATGCCGTCGCTCTTGACTCGGCCGCGCCAATGGGTATTGTGCGCGCCTTCACCTCCTGGGAAAGCGGGCGCGCGCAATCTTTGACGCCCCGTCCGCCGCCTGAACAGGGCGGACGGAACTACCGGGACAACATCAACTCGTGTCCAACGAGGCGTGAGAGTTATGAGCAAGCGTCAAGAGTCCAAGTATAAGATCGACCGCCGCCTTGGCGTCAACCTGTGGGGCCGCGCCAAGAGCCCGCTGAACAAGCGCGAGTATGGCCCGGGTCAGCACGGCCAGCGCCGCAAGAAGCCGTCGGACTACGGTCTGCAGCTGATGGCCAAGCAGAAGCTGAAGGGCTACTACGGCAACATCGGCGAGAAGCAGTTCCGCCGCATCTATGCCGAGGCCGTCCGCCGCAAGGGCGACACCGGCGAGAACCTGATCGGCCTGCTGGAGCGCCGTCTGGACGCCGTGGTCTACCGCATGAAGTTTGCGCCGACGCCGTTCGCCGCGCGTCAGCTGATCAACCACGGCCACATCCTGGTCAACGGCCGCCGCCTGAACATCGCTTCGGCCCGCATCAAGGACAACGACACCGTCGAGGTGCGCGCCAAGTCCAAGCAGATGGCGCTGATCCTGGAAGCTTCCGCTTCCGGCGAGCGTGACATCCCCGACTACCTGGAAGTCGACGGTAGCGCCCTGAAGGGCCGCTTCGTCCGCGCCCCGCTGCTGGCCGACGTTCCGTATCCGGTCCAGATGGAACCGAACCTGGTCATCGAGTTCTACTCGCGCTGATCGGTCGGCTCCTGCCGAACGCGAAAGGCCGCCCCCTCGGGGGCGGCCTTTTTGCTTTCGGGGTGCCGATTATCAGATGTATCGGACCGCCGCTACCGCCGCCGCGTCAGCAGCAGTGCCGTCAGGTCGTCGTCGATGGGGCCCGTCGCTGCCAGATCGTCGAGCAGGCCGGACAGCAGGCCAGCGTCGTCGGATTCGTGCAGGTGGCGGGCGAGCAGGGTGGCGAGGCCGTATTCGTCGAGAACCTCATGGCTCTCCCGGCCGCCGATCGGGATTTCGATGGCGGCGTCGGAATAGAGGAACAGCCGGGCGCCGGGTGGCATCGGCAGCTTGCGGCTGTCGTAACTGGCCGACGACAGCAGGCCGAGCGGCAGGCCGCTGCCGTCGCCCAATCGTGGCGCCTCGTCTCCGGGACACCACATCATCGGTGCCGTCGATCCGGCGGAGGCATAGTGGAACATTCCGGCCATCGGGTCGATCAGGCCGGTCAGCATGGTGGCGAACTGGCCGCAGGGTAGCAGCCCGCACAGCCGGCGGTTCACCGCCCCCAGGAATTCCGCCGGGCTCAGGTCGGTGCTGCCGATCTGGCGGCAGATGGCATCCAGCCGGAAGGTGTTCAGCGCGGCGCCGACGCCATGGCCGGAGAAATCGACCAGATAGACGGCGACCCGGCCGTCGGGCAGCCGTTCGATTCCCCAGAAGTCGCCACCCAGTTCGGAGGAGGGCGCGAAGTGGGCCTGCACGGCGATGCCGCTGGCGGTCTCCAGCTCCGTTAGCCGGTCGGGGCCGGGCAGCATCCTTGCCTGCATGGCGCGGGCCAGCTTCAGCTCGCTTTCCGTGCGGCTGTGATACTGCTCCAGGTCGCGCAGCATGGCGCGCTTGCGCAGGTGGATGCGCACGCGTGCCAGCAGTTCCACCGCGTTGACCGGTTTGGTGACATAGTCGGTCGCGCCGGCGGCGAAGGCGCGGGCGCGATCCTCCGCCCGGTTCAGGCTGGACTGCACCAGAACCGGCAGTGATTTCCAGCGCGGGTCGGTGCGCAGACGCCGGCACATCTCGAACCCGTCCATCTGCGGCATCATCAGGTCGAGCAGCACGAGGTCGGGCTTGAAGCGTTCCATCCGGACCAGCGCGTCCTGCCCGTCCTCCGCCTGTTCGATCAGGGTGATGCCGCCGCGTTCCAGCAGAGCCAGCAGAAGGTGCCGGTTGATCCGGTTGTCGTCGACGATCAGCACGCGGGCGCCGGCCAACCCATCGAAGGCATCGCGCGTCTCGATCGGCAGCAGGCCGGGCGGCGGGGATCCGCTCATCCTGCCGCCTCCCGTTCGATCCACAGCAGCGTGTGGTCGTCGCCGCTGACTTGGCCGAGGGCAAAGCCCAGCGAGCGGACCACGGCGTCGAAGCCTTCTCCCTCCGCCACCGCGCGGGCGATCATCCAGCCGAGCCCGATCCCGGTCCCGCCGGCGTCCAGCGCCTCCAGCACCGCGACGGAGTAGAGCGCCAGCACGCCGCCCCGCGGCAGAGTCATCGCTTCGCTGCGATAGCGGGTGCCGGGCACGATGCCGATCGGCAGGCCGGTGGCCGAACCGAACGCCGGTCCGCCGTCATTGCCCAGGATCATTGGCGGCGCCCCGTCGGCCGAGGCATGGATGAAGCGTCCGGCTTCACCGTCCACCACACCGTAGGTCATGGTGGCCTTTTCCCCCAATGCCAACAGCCCGGCGGCGCGGTCGTTCAGCGCGGTCAGCAGAGCGGCGGCATCCTCGCCGTGGACGGGACCCAACTCCTGCAGAAGAGTGTGCAGCCGGAAGGCGTTCAGCGCCGCCGAGACGCCGCGGCCGGCGACGTTCAGCAGATAGACGCCGAAACGCCGCCGCCCCAGCGGCAGCAGCCCCCACAGATCGCCACCGAGATGGGGAGAGATCACGCTGTGGGCGCGCAGCCGGCAACCGGCGGCGGCGGCCGCGACGGCACTTTGCGCCGGGGTCGGCAGCAGATGCTCATGCATCGACCGGGCGATGGACAGCTCCGCTTCCACCCGCGCGCGATAGGTCTGCAGGCGGCGGATCAGCAGCCGGTCTTCCAGATGGACGCGCACGCGGGCCAGCAGCTCCGTGCGTTCCAGCGGCTTGGACACCAGATCGGTTGTGCCGGCGGCGAAGGCACGGTTTCGGTCCTCGCCCGACGACAACGCAGTCTGCACCAGGATCGGCAGGTCGGCCGTCTCCGGCATGGCACGCAGGCGGCGGCAGACCTCGAACCCGTCCATTCCCGGCATCATGATGTCCAGGATCAGCAGGTCGGGGAGGGCGGCCTCGATCATCGCCAGCGCTTCCGGCCCCCCGGCGGCGAAGGATACCCGGCGGAAGCCGGCCTCGGCCAGGATGGCACCGATCAGAGCGCGGTTGAAGGCGGTGTCGTCCACCACCAGGATCGGGCAGTCCAGGACGGTGCAGTCGGGGAGCCGGCATTCACAGGGGGGACCATCGGACCCCTGCACATCGGCCAGCCCGGCAGCCGAAGGGCCGGCAGCCAGGGAGGATGCCGCTTGGCAGTCGGGACTATGCCACCCTTCCGCGCTCACAGCCGGAACCTCATGCGGATGCGGCGGCCGCCATCCTCGATCTCCAACCCTGCGGAGATGCCGGCGATCAGGTCCAGGCCGCGTCCCGATGCACCGGTGCTGGTGCGCGGGCCTGGGGTGAAACCGGCGCCCTCGTCGCTGATCTCCACAGTCGCCAGCGGCCGGTTGTCCTCCGCCGGGTCTATCCGGATCGCGATGGCGATGCGCCGGGCCGCCAGCGCCGGGTCGGCCAGACGGGCGCCCAGATCGCGGGAAAACCGCTCCAGTTCCCGGGCGCTCAGTTCCTTCATGCCGGCGACGCCCAGGTTGCCGTGGACCAGCGCGTTGCTGACCGCCTCGTGCAGAGCCAGTTCGACGTCGTCGCGGTGGTCTCCGGTCAGCGGATGGCGGGCGTTCAAAGCGGCCAGCAGCCGACCGCCAAGCTGGAGGTCGTGCGCGGTGGCCGTGGTCAGGTTCAGGTAGAGGTCGTTGCCGGCCGCTTCCGCCAGCATTTCAGCCAATTGGATGACAGGTTCGGATAGGGCGGTGCCGGCCGGTGGTTCGATCCAGGCGGCGACGGGGGGAAGCCACAGTGCGTCGAGGTCCGGGCCGGTGCCCGCCTCGCTTCCGGTCAGCAGGGCGACCAGCGGCGCCGGCCGATCCTCCGGACAGGGGGGGGCCGCTGTCGGGGACAGCCGCAGCGCCTGTGCCAGCTCGTTCCGCTGTTCGGCCGGCAGCCCCGGGGCCAGAAGACCGGCGAAGTGGATGCGGCAGCCGGTGGGCCGGGCCGTGTCCTGGGCCATGTGCTGGGCTGTCCCGTCGATCACCGGGATCAGTCCTCGATCGGGACGATCTTGGCGATCTGTGCCACGGTCAGCACCCGTTTGACCTGTCCGGTGGCGCCGCGCAGGACGAACTGCTTGGCAGCACGGTCCATCTCCTCCCGCGCGATCAGCAGCATGCCGATGCCGGCGGAATCGACGAATTCGAGCGACGACAGGTCGAGCACCTGACGCTTGAGCTTGTTCTGCCCCATCTCGCCGATCAGGATCCGCAACTTCGCGTGGTCGTTGAAGGTCAGGCGACCACGCAGGCGAATGACCGCTTCCTGATCGCGGACTTCTATGCCGTAATCCATAGGCCCGTCTTTCCGCAAAGGTGGTTTAGTGTACAGACGGCGGCTGTACCGCGCTAGAAGAGTTCAATATCACCGCCGGCGCTGCCTCCCCCTGCGGCATCGAGGTCCAGCACGCCATTTTCATCCAGTGCCGTGCCTTCCAACAATAGCCTGCGCACGAAGCGCTCGCGCATCTCGCTCAACGTGAAACGTCCCATCAGCTGATTCAGCCATTCCTGCGGCTCGCGTGTGCCGATGCCGGCGGGCACCTGGGCACGGATTTGGGTTTCCAGTTCTCCCAGTCCGGCGCTCATGATGGCGAGACTGTCGTTGATCGCCTCAATCCGCTGCTTGGTCAGATCCTGGAACTGCATGCCGGTGATGACGTGGGCGATGGTGGAGGACATGTCCGACGACACCGAGGCGGCCGTCTCCAGCACCGCTTGGAAATGGGTGGTCTGCGCCACCAGGCTGTCCATCGTCTTGTCGACGCGCTCCTTGGCCAGCATCTGCGGCGACATGTCGGTGTTGGCGATCTGGCGCAGGATGTCGTGGCCGTTACGCACGCCCTTCACCACTGCGGTGACCTTGCTGCGCATGCGTTCGGCCAGTTCGCCGGTGGAGCGGGAAAGGTGCCGCACCTCCTGCGCCACCACGGCGAAGGTACGCCCGGCCTCGCCGGCACGGCTGGCCTCGATGGTGGCGTTCAGCGCCAGGAAGTTGGTCTGCCGGTTGATGCCGTCGATGTCGCCGATCGACTTCTCCAGCTCTGCCACGTCCTTCTGCACGTCGTCCAGCAGATAGACCATGCTCATGGCATGGCGCGACAGGGTGACGATGTTGGTCACCATGTCGGTGATCACGTCCTGCATGCCGACGACGAGCGTGTCGAGTGGCACCCGTTCGCCGTCGAGATCGACCGACCCGGCCATGGCGACGATCTGGGCCACCCGTTCCGACTGCTCCAGCGCCTTCTGGGCCAGTTCGCGGAAGCGTTCCGACAGATCGAGGGTGGAGGTCTCCACATGCTCCGAGGTGCGCGTCAGCTCCCCCTGCACGACGTCGAGCGTGCGGCGCTGCACGTCGGCGAAGCCGAGCCAGGTTGACAGAAGCTCCGCGGTGACCGCGACCTTGGCGGCGCCGTCCGGCATCGCGGAGACGTCCTGGGGCGCGGCAATCGCAAGGCCGGTCTGGACGGCGTCGTGGGCAGCGGGGTTAAACATGCTGGTGCTCCTTGGAAACTCTGCCCGGGGAAACTCTGCCCAGAAAAACTGGGCCCGGGAAAACTGGGTTCGGATGCCCGCTCAGGTCGGGGCGGTGCGGGGGCGTTCGCCGACGGCGTCGAAGGCGCGCAGCATTTCGGCGGGGATTTGGGCGAGCGGCAGTTCGACCGCGACCGCACCGGCCTCCCTGGCGGCACGCGGCATTCCATAGACGACGCAACTCGACTCCTGTTCACCGATGGTGAAGGCGCCGGCCTCCTGCATCGCCTTCATGCCGATGGCGCCGTCGCGGCCCATGCCGGACAGGATGACGCCGACGGCGTTGCTGCCGGCCGCCTTGGCGACGGAGGCGAACAGCACGTCGACCGACGGGCGGTGGCCGCTGACCGGCGGGGTGTCCTGGATGTGGCAGACGAAGCCGGCGGTGTCGCGGATGATGGCGAGATGGCGGTCGCCGGGGGCGATCAGCACCAGCCCCTGGGCCGGCCGATCGCCATGGGCGGCCACCCGCACGGTCGGGGCCGACAGCCGGTCGAGCCGGGCGGCGAAGCTGGGAACGTAGCTCGGCCCCATATGCTGGGTGACGACGATGGGCGGACAGTCGGCCGGCATGGCGGCCAGCACGTCGCGGATGCGCTCCACCCCGCCGGTCGAGGCGCCGATGGCGATCAGCCGCTTGCCCGACCCGGCCCGGCGCGGCGTCGGCAGGACGCCATGGGCGGCGGCCGGGCGGCGCATGGTCAGCCTCGCGGTGGCGGCGACGCGGATCTTGGAGACCAGCTCCATCGCGGTCGCCTCGAAGCCCTGCCCATCGGAACCGCCGGGCTTTGCGACGCAGTCCACCGCCCCCAGTTCCAGCGCGCGGATGGCGGCGTCCGACCCTTCGCTGGTCAGGGAGGAGACCATGATGACCGGCGTCGGCCGCAGGGTCATGATCTTCTCCAGGAAGGACAGGCCGTCCATCTTCGGCATTTCGACGTCCAGCGTGATGACGTCGGGGTTGGTGGCCTTGATGACCTCGCGCGCCTCGAACGCATCGCGGGCGACGCCGGCCACTTCCATCCCTGCCTCGTGGGTCAGGATGTCCTTCAGCATTTCGCGCATCAGGGCGCTGTCGTCGACGATGACGACACGGATCGGCCTGGGCATCGGTCAGCTCCCTCCCGGATCGGTGGGCGTGAACAGTTCGACCTCGCCCTCCTCGGGTAGCTGGCTCGGGAGGCGGATGAAACGCTGCTCGCGCCTGACGGTGTCGGCCGCCGCCTCCGGCCGCAGCAGGCGGCGCAGTGCTCGGCCGCTGTGCGGGAAATAATGCAGCCGCCGGGCAAAGCCGCCGCCCAGATCATGGCCGGCCAGCGTCAGCCCCTCCGTCCGCACGTAATCCAGCGCGAAGCGGCTGTTCAGCCCACCGATGTCGTAGCTCGACTCGATGACGCGGCCGCCGCCGAACAGCTTGACCTGAAGGCGCTGGCGTTCTGCACCGGCGGCCAGCAGCGCGTTTATCAGCCGTTCCATCGCGACCGAGCCGTAGCGTGCGGCCATGCCCGCACCTTCCAGCTCGCTCGCCGGCAGGTCGGGCAGCATGAAATGGTTCGTGCCGCCGATCCTCCTGACGGGATCATGGATGCAGGCCGCTACGCAGGAGCCCAGCGTCGTCGCGATCATCAGGTCGGGGCGGTCGCTGACCGCCTGCTGACCGAGGCCGATCTTGATGGTGTCGGCGTTGAATTCCCGGTTGAAATAGCGCCCGCTGCCCATGCGGCGGGAGAACCCGGCGGGGGCCGGCTCGTCATGGGGGAGGGGAGAGGCGTTCATCGCTCAATCCCTCCGGTAGATGGTCGGACCGGCCTGACGGAACAGGTTCGACACGCCATACAGGCTCTCCGAGTGACCGAGGAACAGATACCCGCCAGGGCGGAGCATCCGGGCGAAGTTTTCTATCACCTGCATCCGGCCGCGGCGGTCGAAATAAATCAGGACATTGCGGCAAAAGATCGCGTCGAACGGGCCGGACATCGGCCAATGTTCCAGCAGGTTCAGAGGCTTGACGGTGACGAGGCGCTTCAGCTCCTCGCCCATCGCCACCACCGGCTCTCCCTCCAGCCGGGTGTCTGTGGTGAAGCGCTGGCGGACCTGTGGCGGGATGCCGGTGGCGCCCGACAGCGGGTAGATGCCACGCCGGGCGGTCTCGACCATGTGGGTGTCGATGTCGGTGGCGAGGATGCGGGCATCCCAGCGGCGCAGTTCCGCCCCCATGGTCGAGACCAGCACCATCGCCATGCTGTAGGGCTCCGGCCCCGAGGAGCAGCCGGCCGACCACAGCCGCAGCCGTGGCTTCGGTTGGTGGGCGTTCAGCGCCCGCAGCTCCGGCAGGACGGTGGAGGCGAGGAAGTCGAAATGGTGCGATTCACGGTAGAAGCTGGTCAGGTTGGTGGTCAGCGCATTGACCAGGAAGCCGATCTCGTCCGTTACATCGTCACTTTGCAGCAGGGCGCAATAGGCGTCGAAGTCGGGCAGCCGCAGTTCGCGCAGCCGGCGGGCAAGCCGGGCATAGACCATTTCGGCCTTGTGCGGCGCCAGCGCGATGCCGGCCAGTTGATAAAGCAGACCGGCGATCAGGTCGAAATGGTGCCGCTCGAAATGGAACTCGCGAGCGCCGCCGAACACCGCGGCCGGGAGGGTGCGCCGCAGTGTCTCCGGTTCGGTCGTCGGAGCGGTGGAGCGGTCGGTCATCGCGGCACCGGTGGCATCGTCAGGCGGATTTGCGATCGAGGGTGAAGAAGGTCATCTGGTGGCGCAGCTGGTCGGCCTGCTCCTCCAACGAGCGGGCGGCGGCGGTGCTTTCCTCCACCAGGGCGGCGTTCTTCTGGGTCATCTCGTCCATCTGGGCGATGGCGATGTTGACCTCGTCCAGGCCCGACGCCTGTTCGGCGGTCGCCCGCGCGATCTCCGACACCAGATCGGCGACACGACCGATGCCCGACACGATCCCCGTCAGGGAACTGCCGGCCGACCGCACGAGGTCGACGCCATCGCGCACCTGCCCGCCGCTGTCGAGGATCAGCGACTTGATCTCCTTCGACGCCTGGGCGGAGCGCTGGGCGAGCTGCCGCACCTCCTGTGCCACCACGGCAAAGCCGCGCCCGGCGTCGCCGGCGCGAGCCGCCTCGACCGCTGCGTTCAGCGCCAGCAGGTTGGTCTGGAAGGCGATCTCGTCGATCACACCGATGATGTCGGAGATCTTCTGCGACGATTGCTCGATCCGGCGCATCGCCTCAACCGCACTGGTCGCCACCTGCCCGCCGCGCGAGGCCGCGCTGCGCGCCTCGGCGGCGTAGCCGTTGACCTGCTGGGCGTTGTCGGCGTTGGAGCGCACGGTGGCGGCGAGTTGTTCCATGCTGGCCGCGGTCTCCTCCAGCGAGGAGGCCTGCTGTTCGGTCCGTTCCGACAGGTCCATGCTGCCTTCCGCCACCTCGCGGCTGGCGACGGCGATGGAGTCGGCGGCGTGGTCGATGCGCTGCACGATCTCCGACAGGCGGGCGACCGTGCCGTTGAAATCGTCCTTCAGCCGCTGGAACACGCCTTCATACTGCTTGTCGATGCGGCTGGTCAGGTCGCCGCGCGACAGCGCCTCCAGCACCGAAGCCAGTTCCTCGGTGACGCCGGCGATGTTCTCCGACAGGCGGTTGATGCCTTCGCTGACCAGCCGGAAGAAACCGGTCTTGCCGTCCAGCGCGATGCGATGGGTGAAGTCGCCGCGCACGGCGTTTTCCACCATGGCGCCGATCTCCTTCTCGATCGCCAGTTCCTCCGTCAGGTCGCGCCATTCGACGACGGTGCCAAGCCGTTCGCCCCGGCGGCTGACCACCGGGTTGGCGATGACCTGGAAGCTGCGGCGGCCGGTCCTGGCCCAGCCGCGGTGGGTCTGGGTCAGGTCGGCCAGCAGGCGGCGCTGGTGGGTAGGATCGCGATGGAAGACGTCGAAATTCTGCCCGACCAGCTTGTTGGGATCGAAGCCGGGCAGCGAGATGCGCAGGTCGGCCTCGGCATTGCGGAACATGCCGATGATCGCGTCGTTGGCGTAGAGGATGCGGCCGTCGGTGTCGGCCATCATGATGTTGGCTGACACCCGTTCCAGCGCGATGCGGGAGCGCAGGGCTTCCACCGCCTCGTCCTTGAAGGCGGCGACGGCGCGGGCCATGTCGCCCAGCTCGTCCTGCTGGCCGGTGTGGGGAACGCTGACCGACAGCTTGCCCTCGGTCAGTTCGGCCATCACCCGGCGGATGCCGGTGACCGGCCCGATGATCGAGGCGGCGATGCGGTTGGCGGCGACGATGCCGATCACCAGCGACAGCAGCCCCAGCCCGATCGTCAGGCGGATGGTGAAGCTGGCCTCGCGGCCCGCTTCCTCCTCGATCGCCCTGGAGCCGGCGGCGATGGCGGCAACGATTCCGTCGATGGCGCGGTTGATCGCCGTGGCGGCGGCGGCGAGGTCGTCGGTGCGGCGCTTGGCCTCGTCATTGGCGGCGACGACCTCGCGGAAGGCGGCGCGGTATTCGGCGGCGCGGACGTCGACCTCCCGCAACGCCAGGGACAGGCCGGCGTTGCTGCGCAGCAGGACGGACAGCCGGGCGATGCCGTCGCTCATCGTCTTGCCTTCGGCCTCGACCTGGGATGTTGCGGCGGAATCACGCAGGCCGATGGCGCGGTTGGCGTTGAAGCGGGTCAGCAGCCAACGCTTCTCCACCTCCTGCGCGCTAGAGGCCACGTCCTTGTCGCCGGAGGAGTCGGCTGCGGCCACCACCTCTTCCAGCCGCTTGGTCACCTGGGCGCCCAGCGGATCCATGCGCTCGTGCAGCGTCCGGTCGGCCCGGTCACGAACGGTGCGCACCGCATCGAACTTCTCGTGGTAGGCGCCGTGCAGGCCGTTTAGGTCGGCGAAGGCGGCAGCCTGGGGGGAGGCCTTCAGTCTGGCCTGCCGCTCCGCCATCGCCGTTTCGAACTCACCGCGCAGGACGCGCAGCCGGTCTAGTGCCTCGGTCGAGCCGAGATTGATGTATTCGCGGCTCTGCAGCCGTTCCGCCCCCAGGCGGCTTTCCAGATCCTTGGCGAAGACGGCGAGATCGCCTGATGCGATAACGCTATCGATGCGGCGGTCCAGCCCGTCCAGGCCATAGATGCCGATGCCGGACTGGGTGGCGATCAGAATCAGCAGCAGGCCGAAGACCAGCCACAGCCGCTTGGCGATGCGCATGTTGCTGAGGAAGGTGCCGGCTTTGGCGATCGTACCGTCGGTGGCCATCGGTGACGTTCCCTCTTATTTTTATGGCTTCTCGTGCGGTCTGCCTGCCGTTGGCCTGCGCCGGTCTGGATCAGGTCGGCTCCAGCGCGGTGCGGGCGGCGGGGTCCTGGTCGACATGTTCGCCCGCGAACAGCTTGCCGACGTTCAGCAGGGTCACCATGCGGTTCTCGGCGGTGTAGAGGCCGCTGAGATATTCGGCGTCGATCAGGCCGCTGTCGACGTCGGGCGGCGGCTTGATGGCGTCATGGCCGATCGCCAGGATATCGGAAATGGCATCGACCAGGATGCCGCGGGTGCGCTCGCCCACCTGCATCACCACCACGACATGGCGCTTCGTCACCTGGGTCAGGCCGCCGCCGAAGCGGGCCCGCAGATCGAAGATCGGGATGATGATGCCGCGCAGGTTGATGACGCCGCGGACATAGTCGGGCAGGTTCGGCAGGCGGCTTTCCGGCGTCCAGCCGCGGATTTCGCGCACGGCCAGGATGTTGACGCCATACTCCTCGCTGCCGACCGTGAAGGTGACATATTGCTCCTCGCTCCCGTTCGCGGCGCCGGCGGACTGGAGATCGGTGCGGGAGCCGACGGGGGCGATTGCGGTGGAACTGCTCATCGCTGGACCTCAAACCGTTTGGCGTTGACGCTGCCCGGTCCTGTCCGTCGGGGCGGGCAGGGACGGGGAGGGCGGAGTGCTGTTGCCGGCACCCTGGGTGTTGCCGCCGGTGGCGGCACCGTGGCGGCTCATTTCGCGCAGGCCCGCCACGTCGAGGATCAGGGCGACCCGGCCGTCGCCCAGGATGGTGGCGGCGGCCACGCCGTCCAGCCGGCGGAAATTGGCTTCCAGGCTCTTGATGACGACCTGCTGCTGGCCCAGCACCTCGTCCACCACCAGGCCGAGGCGGGAGCCGTCCTCCGTCTCCACCAGCACGACCAGCCCCTTGGTGGCGTCGTCGATGGCCTTGGGAATGCCGAACAGCCGGTGCAGATGGACGAGCCGGACATATTCGCCGCGCGCCATCATGACGTCGCACTTGTTGACCAGCCCGTGCAGGTCGGCCGGCTTCGGCCGCAGGCTTTCCACGATGTTGGTTAGCGGCAGGACGAAGCGCTCCTCTCCCACCGAGATCACCATGCCGTCCAGCACCGCCAGCGTCAGCGGCAGCGACAGGACGAAGCGCGAACCCTCACCCGGCGTCGAATAGACGCCGATGCGCCCGCCCAGGCTGGAGATGTTCCGCCGCACCACGTCCATGCCGACGCCGCGGCCGGAGAGATTCGACACCTGATCGGCGGTGGAGAAGCCGGGCAGGAAGATCAAATTGTCGATCTCCTCGTCCGACAGGCTGGCGCCGGGCTGCACCAGCCCCTTTTCGATCGCCTTGGACAGCACCTTGGCACGGTTGATGCCCCGGCCGTCGTCGGTCACCTCGATCACGATGCGGCCCGACCGGTGGGCGGCGGACAGATGCACGGTGCCGGCGCGCGGCTTGCCGACGCGTTCCCGCTCCTCCGGGCTTTCCAGCCCATGGTCGATGGAGTTGCGGATCATGTGGGTCAGCGGGTCGACGAGGTTCTCCACCACCGTCTTGTCGACCTCCGTCGTCTCGCCCGAGGTGATCAGCATCACCTCCTTGCCGGTCATGGCGGCACATTCGCGCACCAGCCGCGGCATGCGGGAGAAGACGCTGGAGACCGGCTGGGCGCGGATCGACATCACGCTCTCGCGCAGTTCGCGGGTGTGCTGGGCGAGGCCTTCCAGCCCCTCCAGCAGTTCCTGGAACTGGCCGGGCGGCAGGTCACGCAGATGTTCCGCGATCATCGCCTGAGTGATGACCATCTCGCCGACCATGTTGACCAGCCGGTCGATCTTGTCGAGGTCGACGCGGATGGTGTGGGTGGTCGGGCCGGTATGGTCGCCGCCCGCGGCGCCGCCATTCGTGCGCTTGGCGCCGTCGCCGGGCTTCGCCGAGCCCGACGTGGTGGCGACCGGGGTGGCTGGCGACGACGCGGCGACGGGTTCCGGCAGGGCGACGGTCGGGACAGGGGACGATTGAAGAACCGGGACGGGGGCCGCCGGGGGAATGATCGCGGGTGGCGGGGCTTCGGCGCTGATGCGGATGTCACAGTCGTCGGCGACGAATTCGAACACGTCGTCGATCTGGGCACGGTCGACCTGCGGGTCGGCCAGCAGCGTCACCGTCCAGGACAGGTGCAGCAGTTCGGCATCGAGATCGCGCAGCGAGGGCAGCTTGTCGAGGTGGCAGACCACCTCCGCCTCGCCCAGCCTGCGCAGGGCGCGCAGCATGTAGGTCGGCTCGTTGCCCGACAGCAGCAGTTCGGCTTTCGGGCGGAAGACGATCGTCCACCGGACCTTCCCCTCGGGGATCGGGCCGCCGGAGGCGGGTGCCGGCTGATCGTCGCGCGCGGCCTGGATGGCGGCCAGCGCGTCGCCGAAGATGCCGGCCTCGTCATCCTCGTCGTCGGGGTAGAGCGTGGCGGCTGGCGAGACGACGGGCGATGGGGCGGCGGGGGCCTCGTCCGTTGCCGGCTCCCCGGCCTTGTCCAGGAAGAGGCGCAGCGCCGCGACGGACTCGTCGGTGGTGCCGGCCGGTGCATCGGTTTCGTCGGCGGCGTGGGCCAGCAGGCGGGCCAACACGTCGTTGGCGCGGATCAGCGTGTCGACCAGTTCCGTGGTGACCGGGATTTCGGCGTTGCGCACGCCGTCCATCACCGTTTCGAACTCGTGCGCGAAGGCGACGAGGTCGTTGAAGCCGAAGGCGCCGCCGCCGCCCTTGATCGAGTGGACGGCGCGGAAGATCGCATTGACCTCGTCCATATCAACCTCGCCGGGGGCGAGGCGCAGCAGCCCGGCCTCGGCGACGGCCAGGAGTTCGGCGCTTTCGTCGAAGTAGGTCTGCTTGAAACGGCTGAGATCGTCCACGGCTGCACCCCTCCCTGACTCTGGCGGCTTGCGGTCAGCCGCAGACCTTCTGCACCACCGACACCAGCTTGTCGGGGTTGAAGGGCTTCACGATCCAGCCGGTGGCGCCGGCGGCGCGGCCTTCGGACTTCTTGCTTTCGTCCGCTTCGGTGGTCAGCATCAGGATCGGCAGGGTGCGGTGGGCCGGGATGGCGCGCAGCTTGCGGATCAGGGTCAGCCCATCCATCACCGGCATGTTCAGGTCGGTGATGACCAGATCCACCGTGGTGGTGGCGATGGCGCTCATCGCCTGCTGGCCGTCGGCGGCCTCCACCACGTCATAGCCGGCGCCGCGCAGGGTGAAGGACACCATGTCGCGCATGGTGCGCGAGTCGTCCACCGTCATCACTTTCTTCTTCACGCTCGGCTCCATTGCTTCAGCCAGGCGGCGAGTCCCAGATCCTCGCACGCTTCGGACAGGATCTCGGACGGGGTGGCGAGGGCGAAGGCGACCCCGCGCTCGGCCGCATCGCGGGCGGCGACGACCAGCGCCTGGATGCAGGCGGCGCTGATGCGTTCCACCGCGTCGGCCTGAACGATGACGTCCGCCGAGGCTTTGAAGGCGGCACGCAGGCTGTCCAGCAGAGGTTGCGCCATGGGCAAGTCGAGGTCGCTCGGCAGGCCCAGGCGGATCCGGCCGTCTTCCTCCTCCGTCCATTTGATCAGCGACACGCCACCCCTCCGTCTACGGCAGGCACATTCTTGCGCATTGCGGTTGCAGCAGCGACGTTGCCAGACTGCGTCTCAAGGATTCGTTAAGCCGCAAGCTTCGGACGGCGGGGGTGGAGGCCGTAAGTTGGGGATAACCGCAATCAAAAATGGGACATGGCGGATTGGCTGGCGCCCGGCGGGAGCGGTCAGCCCTTCGAGGGCGCGATCAGCGGGCGGAACTCGGCCAGGACGGACTCATAGACCGGGCGCTTGAAGGCGACGATCAGGCCCGGCAGATCTTCCGCATCGACCCATTTCCAGGCGTCGAATTCCGGATGCCCGGTATCGAGCCGGATGTCGGATTCGGCGCCGGTGAAGCGGGCCAGCATCCACATCTGCTCCTGCCCGCGCCAGCGGCCCCTCCACACCTTCCCCAGCAGCTCGTCGGGCAGGTCGTAGCGGTGGGGGGCGGCGGTCATGGCAATGAACTCCGCCTTGGCGGTGCCGATCTCCTCCTCCAGCTCGCGGAAGGCGGCGCTGCGGGCATCCTCGCCCTCGTCGATGCCGCCCTGGGGCATCTGCCAGTCGGCCTCCGACCCGCAGCGCCTGGCGACGAACACCTCGCCGCGGTCGTTCAGCAGCATGATCCCAACGCAGGGGCGGTAGGGCAGGGCCCCACGATCAATAGAGGGGCGGTCAATAGGGGTGCGGTCGATGGTGGAGGTCATGCCGGTGGGCTCCGTTGGGGTCAGGTCTTGGTGAGGAAGAAATAGACGGTCATGGCGGCTCCCACCAGGATCACCAGCTTGCGCAGGACCGGCGGCGGGATGTGGCGGGCGACCGAGGCGCCGGCATAGCCGCCGGCCATGGCGGCGACCAGCATGATGAGCGCCTCCGTCCAATAAACGGCCCCGCCGGCGACGAAGGCCGCCACCGCCACCGCGTTCAGGCAGCCGGAGACCAGCGACTTCAGCCCGTTCATCGCGTGGAGGTCGGTCAGGCCGAAGACGCCGAGCGTCGCCAGGATCAGGATGCCGATGCCGCCGCCGAAATAGCCGCCATAGATCGCGATCAGGAACTGGACCGCCAGCACCGTGCCATGGCCGATGGTGAAGTTCCGCCGGACCCAGGCCGAGGCGGTTGGGCCGATGGCGAACAGCAGCGTCGCGAACAGCAGAAGCCACGGCACGATGACCTCGAAGGTCCGCTGCGGCGTCCATAGCAACAGCAGCGCGCCCAGAAGGCCGCCGACGAGGCTGATGCCGAGGAAGGAGGGCAGGTGCACCTCGCGGATGCGGCCCAACTCCCGCCTGTAGCCGAAGGCGCTGGCCAGCGCGCCGGGCGATACCGCGACGGTGCTGGTGGCGTTGGCGTTCAGCGGCGGCACGCCGGCGAGGATCAGCGCCGGGAAGGTCAGGAAGCTGCCGCCCCCGGCCACGGCGTTCAGCACGCCCGCGAAAAAGGCGGAGACGATCAGCAGCAGCGTCAGCATGTCACCCTACTCGAAAACCTTGCCCCGGCTTGATCGGCGCATTGCGTTTTGCACACGCCCGCCCATACCGCAACGCCGAAGTCCCACAACCGCACGGCTTTCGCAACCCCGAACAATTCGTTAAGGTCGTCGTCCCTTCAACGGATAGAGTGTCCGGAGACCTCCATGTCCGCCCTGCTCGATACCACCGACGCCCTGCACGACCAGATGATCGCCCTCGGCCGCGCCGCCCGCGCCGCCGCGGCCGCGCTGGCGACCGTGCCAGGACCGTCGAAGGACCGGGCGCTGAGGGCGGCTGCGGCGGCCATCCGCGCCCGCGCCGCCGAGATCAAGGCCGCGAATGCCGAGGACATGGCGAACGCCCGCGACCTGTCCGGCCCCCTGCGCGAACGGCTGATGCTGGACGACAAGCGCATCGAGGCGATGGCCAAGGGCCTGGAGGATATCGCCGACTTCCCCGATCCCATCGGCGGCGTGCTGGCGGAGTGGACACGGCCCAACGGCCTGCGCATCCAGCGCGTCCGCGTGCCGCTTGGCGTCGTCGGCATCATCTATGAAAGCCGGCCCAACGTGACGGCAGATGCCGGCGGCATCTGCCTGAAGTCGGGCAACGCCGCCATCCTGCGCGGCGGGTCGGAGAGCATCCGCTCGTCGCGCGCCATTGCCTCCTGTCTGGCCCAGGGCTTGCGCGAGGCCGGATTGCCGGAGGCGACGATCCAACTGGTGCCGACCACCGACCGCGCTGCCGTCGGCCACATGCTGACGATGCGCGACTACATCGACGTCATCATTCCGCGTGGCGGCAAATCGCTGATCCAGCGCATCGCCGACGAGAGCCGGGTGCCGGTCATCAAGCATCTGGACGGCAACTGCCACGTCTATGTCGATGCCGCCGCCGACCTGGAGAAGGCGCGCAAGGTGGTGCTGAACGCCAAGATGCGCCGCACCTCCATCTGCGGTGCCGCCGAGACGCTGCTGGTCGATCGCGCCATTGCCGACAAGGCTTTGCCGCTTCTGGTGAAGGATCTGCTGGATGCCGGCTGCGCCGTGCGCGGCGATGCGGCGGCCCGGGCGGCCGATCCGCGGGTGACGGCGGTGGCGCCGGAGGATTGGGACACCGAGTATCTCGACGCCATCATCGCCTGTGGCGTGGTGGATGGGGTGGATGCGGCAATCGACCACATCAACGCCCACAGCTCCCACCACACCGAATCCATCCTGACCGAGGATCCGGCGACTGCGGAGCGGTTCCTGTCGCGGGTGGACAGCGGCATCGTGCTGTGGAACGCCTCGACCCAGTTCGCCGACGGCGGCGAATTCGGCATGGGGGCGGAGATCGGCATCTCCACCGACAAGTTCCACGCCCGCGGCCCGGTGGGTGCGGAACAACTGACCAGCTACAAGTATGTCGTGCGCGGCGATGGCCAGACGCGGCCTTAAGGATCAGTCCCTCTCCCGTCCACCCGGAACCCTCTCCCCCCCGGGGAGAGGGCAGGGTGAGGGGGATGCATTGCGAGGATCGTCCGGCAAACGGAACCCCCTCACCCAACCCTCTCCCCGGGGGGGAGAGGGGAAGCGCTTCGGGCTGAGGTCCGGGTTCGAAAAAGCCCCCCACCTCTATTCCGGTCCGCTCTATGCCGGGCTGACCGTCGGCATTCTCGGCGGGTCGTTCAATCCGGCCCATGCCGGGCATCGTCACATCAGCCTGTTTGCGCTGAAGACGCTCGGCCTCGACCGTGTCTGGTGGATGGTCAGTCCGCAGAACCCGTTGAAGTCCGCCGCCGGTATGGCCTCCCTGCCTGAGCGGCTGGAGGAGGCGCGGGCCGTTGCCGCCCATCCGCGGATCGAGGTGACGGCGATCGAGACGGCGCTCGGCACCCGCTTCACCGCCGACACGCTGGCCAAGCTTCAGCGCCGCTTCCCCAAGACCCGCTTCGTCTGGCTGATGGGGGCGGACAATCTGCGGCAAATTCCGCGCTGGATGCACTGGACTCGAATCTTCGACTCGGTGGCCGTTGCGGTTTTCGCTCGCCCCACCTATTCTCTTGGTGCGTTGAGCGGCAAGGCCGCCCAGCGTTACACCCGTCGGCGGGTGTCGGTGTCTGGGGTCAAAGGGCTGGCGCGCCGCAGGCGGCCGGCCTGGGCGTTCTTACGCAACCCCTTGCACCCGGCCTCGGCGACGGCGATCCGGCAGGCACGGGCCGCCGGGTCGTGAAACCGTTGCAAGAGGTTGGAGCCATCACCACGCACACCGAAACGGCCGCGACCGCTCCGCGGCCAGCCGCCGTTCCCCAGATCCTGGAACCGCAGGACCTGAAGGCGCTCATCCAGGCGTCGCTCGACGCCGACCAGGCGGATGACGTGACCGTCATCGATCTCGCCGGGAAAACCACCTTCGCCGATTACATGATCGTGGCGTCGGGCCGCAACACGCGGCACATCGCCGCCATGGCCATGAAGCTGGCCGAAAAGCTGAAGCAGGCCGGCGTCCGCGGCGTCGAGATGGAAGGCATGACCCAGTGCGACTGGGTGCTGGTCGATGCCGGCGACGTGATCGTCCACCTGTTCAAGCCGGAAGTCCGGACCTTCTACAACATCGAGAAGATGTGGGGTCTGGAGCTGCCGACGCCGTCGGGCACGGCGCGGCTGAGCGCCTGACGGGCAGAGGGCGGAAACAAGGGCGGAAACGACGGCGGAGGGCCGCATCATGCGTCTGTGGCTCGCCGCTGTCGGGCGGTCGCGGGGTGGACCGACCCGCGACCTGTTCGACGAGTATGTCGGACGGCTCAGCTGGCCCTTCACCCTGAAGGAGGTCGAGGTGAAGAAACGCCTCTCCTCCGACGAATTGAAACGGCAGGAGGCGGAGTTGCTGCTCGCCGCCGTGCCGGCCGGCGCCATCGTGGTGGCGCTGGACGAACGCGGCAAGGCGCTGCCCA
The DNA here is from genome assembly GCF_024170005.1 of Azospirillum lipoferum. GTDB lineage: Bacteria > Pseudomonadota > Alphaproteobacteria > Azospirillales > Azospirillaceae > Azospirillum > Azospirillum lipoferum. The sequence continues at coordinate 73,930 of NZ_JALJXJ010000014.1, read as the reverse complement.
GCGAGACCTTCGCCGCCAAAATCGGCGACTGGCGCGACCGCGGCGCCGGCGACCTTGCCTTCCTGATCGGCGGTGCCGACGGCCATGGCGACGCGGTGCGCGCGCGGGCCGACTTGCTGCTCGCCTTCGGGCCGATGACCTGGCCCCACATGCTGGTGCGCGGCATGCTTGCGGAGCAACTCTATCGCGCCCAACAAATTCTTGCCGGCCACCCCTATCACAGATCCTGATACCGAGCGTCGCATCCGGCGCGCGGAAAAGCGCCGGAGCCGAAAAACACAAAACTCCGAGACCACAACCTTTCGAGAAAGGTAAGCGCGATGACCGAGACCAACCGACCCCGCCCCGTCGTCCTCTGCATCCTGGACGGCTGGGGCTATCGCGAGGAGCGGTCGGACAACGCGATCGCGCTGGGCGATACCCCGAACTGGGACCGCCTGTGGTCGGCCGAACCGACGGCCTTCCTCGACGCCAGCGAGGAGGAGGTCGGCCTGCCGAAGGGCCAGATGGGCAACTCCGAGGTCGGGCACATGAATCTCGGCGCCGGCCGGGTCGTCATGCAGGATCTCGTGATGATCGACCACGCCATCGTCGAGGGCGAGCTTGAGCGCAACGCCGCGCTGAACGATCTGGTCAAGGAGATGCACAAGACCGGCGGGCGCGTCCATCTGATGGGGCTGCTGTCGCCCGGTGGCGTCCACTCGCACCAGGATCACATCGCGGCGCTGGCCGGCGTGCTGTCGCGCGAAGGCGTGCCGGTGGCGGTCCACGCCTTCACCGATGGCCGCGACGTGCCGCCGCAGAGCGCCAAGGATCAGGTCGCTGAGTTCATGGCCGATGTCTTCGAATTGCCGGGGGTCGAGGTGGCGACCGTTATCGGCCGTTATTACGCGATGGACCGCGACAAGCGCTGGGACCGTGTCGCCAAGGCTTATGCGGCGATGACCAAGGCCGAGGGCGAGCATGCCGCCGACCCGATCCAGGCGATCGAGCAGAGCTATGCCGCCGACAAGCATGACGAGTTCATCCTGCCGACGGTGATCGGCGACTATGCCGGCATGAAGGACGGCGACGCCATCCTGATGGCGAATTTCCGCGCCGACCGCGCCCGCGAGATCCTGGCCGCCTATGTCGAGAAGGATTTCGACGGCTTCCCCGTCGATGGGGTGAAGCTGGCCGCTGTGGTCGGCATGGTCGAATATTCGTCGGCGCTGGCGAAGCTGATGACCACCATCTTTCCGCCCAAAACCCTGACCAAAGTGCTGGGCGAGGTGGTTTCCGAGGCCGGAATGAAGCAGCTGCGCATCGCCGAGACGGAGAAGTATCCGCACGTCACCTTCTTCTTCAACGGCGGCGAGGAGCGGGTCTATGAGGGCGAGGACCGCATCCTGGTGCCGTCTCCGAAGGTCGCCACCTACGACCTCCAGCCGGAAATGTCGGCCGGCGAGGTGACCGACAAGCTGGTCGGCGCCATCGATTCCGGCAAGTACGACCTGATCGTCGTGAACTTCGCCAACCCCGACATGGTCGGCCACAGCGGCATGCTCGACGCCGCCATCAAGGCGGTGCAGGCGGTCGACGCCAGCGTCGGTCAGGTGGAGGCCGCGGTGCGCCGTGCCGGCGGCGCCATGCTGATCACCGCCGACCACGGCAATTGCGAGCTGATGAAGGACCCGGAGACCGGCGGCCCGCACACCGCCCACACGCTGGACAAGGTGCCGCTGGTGCTGGTCAACGGCCCGGCCGGCGCCCGGATCGACAGCGGCCGGCTGGCCGACATCGCTCCGACCTTGCTCGATCTGCTGGGCCTACCGAAGCCGGCCGAGATGACCGGCCGCAACCTGCTGGTCCGCACCGCCGCCCGCGCAGCGGCGGAGTAACGGATGGCGTGGGGCGTGCCCTTTGCCCTTGATGCCCCCTCTCCCCCCCGGGGAGAGGGTCGGGGTGAGGGGCGCGCGTGGCGTGGAGCCACAGGAATTCCGGCGCTTGGTCCTGCATATCGACTTACATCTCGCCACAAATCCCCCTCACTCAGCCCTCTCCCCGGGGGGGAGAGGGTATCTGCCTGGGGAATGGTATCCGGGATGGGAGAGGGTATCCTCGCCGGCTTTGTCGTTATCGCCGGCCTGATCCTGGCCCAGCCGGCGAATGCCCAGAGTGAAGCTCCCAAGGACACGCTCAAGCGCGTCGAGCAGCAGCTTCAGACCGGCAAGCAGCGCCAGCAGCAGTTGGAGCGCCAGTCCCAGGCGCTCCAGACCGAACTCGACACCCTGCGCGGCCGGCTGATTGCGCTGGCCGATCAGGCGCGCGGGCAGGAGCAGACGCTCGATCAACTGGAAGAGTCGCTCACCGCGCTCGAGGCGGAAGAGCGCGAGCGGTCCGCTGGCCTCGACGCCGAGCGCCAGCAGATCGCCACCCTGCTTGCCGCTCTCCAGCGGCTGGCCCGCATCCCGCCCGAGGCTGCGCTGGCCCGGCCGGAAAGCCCGGTCGACACGTTGCGCTCCGCCCTGCTGCTGCGTGACGCCGTGCCGGCGCTGAAGGCGCGGGCCGATGCGTTGGCCCAGGCGCTGACTGGTTTGGCCGACACCCGCGGCAAGCTGGTCGACCAACGCTCCAAAGCGCTGGCGGCGCGGGTGGCGCTGACCGAAAAGCAGGACGAGATGAACCGCCTGATCGCCCGGCGCGAGGAGCTGTCGCGCCAGACGGAGGAGGAGCGCGTCCAGGTCGGCCAGCGCATGGCGGACCTGTCGGGTCAAGCCACCGACCTGCGCCAGCTGATGGAGCGGGTCGAGGCCGAACGCCGTGCCGCCATCGAGGCCGCCGCCCGTCGCGAAGCCGAACGGCGTGAGGCGGAGCGCAAGGAGGCTGCCCGCCGCGAAGCGGAAAAGCGCGAGGCCGAACGCCGCCTCGCCGCCCAGAAGGAAGCCGAGCGCAAGGAGGCCGAACGCAAGCTGGCCGAACTGCGCGCGGCGGAGCAGAAGATCGCCGAACAGAAGGCCGCCGAGGAAAAGCGGGCGAAGGACGAGGCCGCCAGGGAGGCGGCGCGCGAGCGTGAGCTGGCCGCGAAGTCTCCCGATGGCCCTCCCGCAGTCGCCGGCATGGTGCTGCCGGCCGCCGGCAAGCTGACGACCCGCTTCGGCGAGGCCGACCGCTATGGCGCGACCAGCCGTGGCGTGACGGTCCAGACCCGTGCCGGAGCGGCCGTGGTGGCGCCGCGCGGTGGCACCATCGTGTTCGCCGGCCCGTTCAAGGGCTATGGCCTCATCTTGATCGTGGAACACGGCAACGGATATCATAGTTTGATTGCGGGTTTGGGCCGGATCGAAACGGCCGTCGGGCGTAAGGTGGCCAGCGGGGAACCGCTGGCGGTCATGCCGCCGGACGGCAATCCGGATCTCTATTTCGAGCTGCGACGAAACGGCCAGCCGATCAATCCGCAACGCGGGTTCGGCGCCCCGGAGGGGAAAGGACAAGGGTAGATGAGGATGTTCAAGCGCGCCGCAACGGCGGCAGCTCTGGTGTTTCTGGGCGCCGGCGTCGCCACCGTCACCGCGCAGTCCAGCAATTCGTCGGATACCTACCGGCAGCTGAACTTGTTCGGCGACGTCTTCGAGCGCGTCCGCGCCGAGTATGTCGAGCCGGTGACCGACGAACAGCTGATCGAATCGGCGATCAACGGGATGCTGACCTCGCTCGACCCGCATTCCAGCTATCTGAACAAGAAAAGCTTCCAGGACATGCAGGTCCAGACCCGTGGCGAGTTCGGCGGGCTGGGCATCGAGGTGACGATGGAGAACGGCTTGGTGAAGGTCGTGTCGCCCATCGACGACACCCCGGCCTTCCGCGCCGGCCTGCAGCCGGGCGACCTGATCGTCCAGTTGAACGGCGAGGCGGTGATGGGCCTCAGCCTGAACGAGGCGGTGGAGAAGATGCGCGGCCCCGTCGGCAGCGAGCTGAAGGTCACCGTCCGCCGCGGCGAGGCGGGCGAGCCCTTCACCGTGTCGCTGACCCGCGCCGTCATCAAGGTGCAGTCGGTCCGCTTCCGCACCGAAGGCGACATCGGCTATGTCCGCATCACCAGCTTCAACGAGCAGACGCAGAGCGGGCTGGAGAAGGCGATCTCCTCGATCCAGCAGCAGCTGGGCGACAAGCTGAAGGGCTTCGTGCTCGATCTGCGCAACAACCCGGGCGGCCTGCTCGATCAGGCGGTCTCGGTCTCCGACACCTTCCTGGAGAAGGGCGAGATCGTGTCGACCCGCGGCCGGCGTGCCGAGGAGGGCACCCGCTTCAACGCCAAGCCGGGCGACCTGATCAAGGGCATGCCGCTGGTGGTGCTGATCAACGGCGGGTCTGCCTCGGCCTCGGAAATCGTCGCCGGCGCGCTGCAGGACCACAAGCGCGCGATCATCATGGGCACCCAGAGCTTCGGCAAGGGATCGGTACAGACCATCATCCCGCTGCCCGGCCATGGCGCCATGCGGCTGACCACGGCGCGTTACTACACGCCGTCGGGCCGCTCGATCCAGCAGCTCGGCATCACCCCGGACATCGAGGTGCATGTCGCCAAGGTGGAGGATCTGGACAGGAACGTCGTCCGCCGCCGCGAGGCCGATCTGAAGGGGGCGCTGGTCAACCCCGACGCGGCCAACAAGGCGCCGCGTCCGGCCACCACCAACCCGGCCGCTCCCGGCACGCCGGCCGCCCCGAATCCCGCGGCTCCCGCTCCGGGTCCGGGCGCCGGTGCGGCTCCTGCTGCACCCGGTGCAGCTCCGGGGGCCGCGCCGGGTGCAGCACCCGCTCCGGCAGAGGGCGCTGCGGCGGAGGGGGCGGAACCTCCCTTCGACTTCCAGCTCGCCCGCGCGCTGGATCTGCTGCGCGGCGTCGCCCTGTTCCAGCAGCGCTCCGCGGCGCGCTGACCGGAGCAATCGACGGTGAAGGCTCCTGCCCTGCTCGGTCGTCTGCGGTTCGGCGTCCGGGGCCTGCGCCCCGGATTCGGCTGGCTGCGCCGTTTCCGCCGCAACGGAGACGATTCGGCGGGAGAACCGCGCAAGCCGCTCTCCAAGCCCCTGCTGGGCGCCGTCGTCCTGGTGACGGTCGTCTATGCCGGGCTGGCAGGTTGGCTGGCGCTGAACGGTGCTGCGACGCGGGAGGCTTGGCAGGCGTCGATTCCGTCGACGACGGTGGCGGTTGCTCCGCTGCCGCCATCATCGCCGCCGGAGCCCAAGCTCGCCGCCCCGGCGGTACCGCCGCCGGTGCCGACCGACGCTGCTCCGCTGCCGCTGCCGGGCGCCCAGGCTGCGGCGGTGACCCTGGTCCCCGCGCCGGTGCCGGGCTTGGTCGAGGATAGCCGCAACGGGCCGCTGCCACGCATCGCCCAGGACGGGCGCAAGCCGTGGCAAGTCTATGCCCGGCCTTTCCCGGTGACCGACAAGCGGCCGCGCGTCGCCATCGTGATGTCCGACCTGGGGCTCAGCGGCGTCACCACCGGCAATGCGCTGGCGAAGCTGCCGCCCGGCATCACGCTGGCTTTCCTGCCCTATGCCGAGCGGCTGGACGACTGGGTCGAGCGGGCCCGGACCAAGGGGCACGAGGTGATGCTGTCGGTGCCGATGGAGCCGTTGAACTACCCGCGCGACGATCCCGGCCCCAATGCGCTGCTGACCATGCTTGGGCCCGACCGCAACGTCGAGCGGCTGGAATGGTCGCTGGGCAAGGCGGTGGGCTATGTCGGGATCACCAGTACCACCGGCAGCAAATTCACCGCCAACCCGGCGGCGATGCAGCCGGTGATCGACGCGCTGAAAGCCCGTGGCCTGCTTCTCGTCGATGCCCGCGCCAATCCCAAGAGCGTCGCCGGTCCGCTCGCCAATCTAGCCGGAGTGCCGCGGGCGCTGGGCGACCGCGTCATCGACCGCGACCTGTCGCGCGGCGCCATCGACGACCAGCTGCGCGAGCTGGAAGAGCTTGCCAAGACCAACGGCGCGGCCGTCGGTTTCGCCTCTCCCTATCCGACCACGATCGAGCGTCTCAATCTTTGGCTGACGGCGCTGGCCGACCGCGGCATTGCGCTGGCCCCGGTGTCGGCGGTGGTCAATATCCAGAAATAGCGTCTCTGCCCGATACGTCGGATGCGACAACGCGTGTCGGGCGGCTGTGCGTGTGCGCCTTGCCTGACTGCGTCCGTTGCGAGAATATCTTCGCCAACTTTCGAAATTGTGGAGAGGGCGGATGTATCACCCCGAAGCGCTGGACCCCATCGTCGCCTTCCTGCGCGGCATCGGCATGCAGGTGGAATACGGCGAGGGCGGGCGCGACGGCTTCCTGCCCGGCGTGAACATCCATGCCGGCGCGATCCATGTAGATCCGGAGACCCTCAAGGGGCCGGGCGACCTGCTGCACGAGGCCGGGCATATCATCGTCATGCCGCGCCAGTACTGGCCGCTGCTGAACCGCAACGTTCAGACGGACATCGATAACATCCTTGCCGAACAGACCGCGCGCGACGGCGTCGCCGACCCGCTTCTGACCCGGGCCGCCCGTCAGGGCGAGTTCATGTCGCAGGCCTGGTCCTATGCGGCGGTTCAGCATCTTGGCCTGCCGCAGGAATGCCTGTTCTTCCCTGGCTCCTACCAGTACCACGAGTATGAGGGGACCCATCCGATGCAGGCCTGGATCGAGCAGGGGACCCATTTCGGCCTGATCAATCTGGCGCAGGCGGGATTCACAGGCTATGCCGGGATGTTCGCCTACATGGGCGATAACGGTCTGGCGCCGTTCCCGCAGATGGCGAAGTGGACGTGGGACTGAAGGGGCATTCAGCGCCGCCTCCTCACCCGCAAAGCGCATCCCAATCCAGCGCCCCCGGGTCCTCCACCAGATGGTCGACTGCGTCGAACACAATAGCGGGGTGCTGGGGCCAAGCGATGGTCAGCATGCCGGCGGCCTTGGCGCTGCGGGCGCCGGTGGGGCTGTCCTCGATCACCGCGCAGGCTTCCGGCGGCAGGCCCAGCATCTTCGCTGCCAGCAGATAGGGCTCCGGATGGGGCTTGCCGTTGGCGACATCCTCGCGGGCGATGCTGAAGCGGAAATGTGGGATCGACATGGCGCGCATGTTGGCGTCGACGATCATGCGCCCCCCATTCGACACACAGGCCTGCGCCAGCCCGCGGGCGGCGAAGGCCTCCACCAGGGCGAAGGCGCCCTCACGCGGGCGCACCTGATCGACGCGGGCGACATATTGGGCGTTGATCTCGTCGGCCCAGGCGTGCAGGTCGATGGGGAAGGGGCGGCGGGCGTGCAAGGCGGCGTAAATTTCGCGGAAGGCGACGCCGTGCATCTGCCGGCAGTCCTCCTCGCTCAGCTCATGGCCATAGCCGCGGCAGACATCGACGGTGATCTGCTGGTGCCAGGGCTCGCTGTCCATCAGCGTGCCGTCGATGTCCCATAGAATCGCGCGGATCGGGAGACGGTCAAGGGGAAGGATGGCGGTCACCGCACCACCAGATCGTCGCGGTGAATCATCTCGTCCCGCCCCTGATAGCCCAGGATTTCCGGGATCTCGGTGCTCTTGTGACGCAGGATCTTGCGGGCGTCGTCGGCGCTGTAGGCGACAAGGCCGCGGGCGACCTCGCGTCCCTCCTGGGTGCGGACGATCACCACGTCGCCGCGGTCAAACTCGCCCTGCACGGCGGTGACGCCGGCCGGCAGCAGGCTGGCGCCGTGGGACAGCGCCCGCATGGCGCCATCATCGACTAGCAGCACGCCGGTGGCGTTCACATGGCCGGCAATCCATGCCTTGCGGGCGCTGGTCGGCTCGGCCGACGGCAGGAACCAGGTGCAGAGCGCTCCACCATCCTCCGGCCGCCGTTCCAGCGCCGCAAGCGGGTTCATGCGCTTGCCCTTGGCGATGACCATCCGGCAACCGGCCGACAGGGCGACGCGCGCCGCTGCGATCTTGGTCACCATGCCGCCGCTGCTGTAGCCGGGGGGGGGCTCGCCGGCCATGCCCTCAATCTCCGGCGTCAGTTCGCGCACGGTGGGGATGTGGCGGGCGTCCGGGTCCTTGCGCGGGTCGGCGGTATAGAGGCCGTCGATGTCCGACAGCAATACCAGCGTGTCGGCGCTGACCATCTGCGCCACGCGGGCGGCCAGTCGGTCATTGTCGCCGAAGCGGATTTCGGCGGTGGCGACCGTGTCGTTCTCGTTGATGACGGGAACCGCACCCAGCTTCAGCAGGGTGTCGATGGTGTTGCGGGCGTTCAGGTGGCGCCGCCGCTCTTCCGTGTCCTCCAGCGTCACCAGCACCTGGGCGACGGTGACGTCGTGGCGGGCCAGCGTTTCCTGGTAGGCGTGGGCAAGGCGGATCTGGCCGGTGGCGGCGGCCGCCTGCTTCTCCTCCAGCTTCAGCGCCCGGCCGACGAGGCCCAGATGCTCCCGCCCGCAGGCGACGGCGCCGGAGGTGACGATCACCACCTCCTGCCCGCGCTTGCGGCAGGCGGCGACATCGTCGGCCAGCGCGTCGAGCCAGTCCCGGCGGATTTGCCGGGTTTCCCCGTCGACCAGAAGGGCCGAGCCGATCTTCACGACCAGCCGGCGGGATTCGAGAAGGGTAGGGGCGTCAAGCGCCATGGCGGGAGGTTCCGTCCGTATCGTCGTCCGAACCGTCCTCTTCGCCCTCCGGCTCATCGCCGTCAAGAGCCTCGTCCGAGTCGCCGTCCAGCTCTTCGCTGTCCAGGTCCTCACCCTCTTCGAGGCTGGCTTCTTCGAGGTCATCCTCCTCGAAGTCCTCGGCCTCGAGATTGTCTTCCTCGCCGCCGACCCACTCGCCGGTTTCATCGTCCCACTGCATCTCGCCGTCGTCGGGCAGCTTCTGGCCGACCGGCGGGCGCGGGATGGACCGGGTCGCGGGGGCGTGGATGACCTCCGGTTCCTCCGCCTTGGATTCCTTGATGACCGTCAGCAGCCGATACAGCACCTGCTTCACGCCCTGGCCGGTGGCGCCGGACAGCACCATGACCTCGGCGCCCGATGCCTCCTCCAATGCCGCCTTCTTCTCTTCGATCTCCTCGTCGAGCAGGGCGTCGGCCTTGTTCAGCCCGATCACCTCCAGCTTGTCGGCAAGGTTGCCACCATAAGCCACCAGCTCGTTGCGGATCGTGCGGTAGGAGGCGACGACATCGTCGGCGGTGCCATCGATCAGGTGCAGCAGGATACGCGAGCGTTCGACATGGCCGAGGAAGCGGTCGCCCAGCCCATGGCCTTCATGCGCGCCCTCGATCAGGCCGGGGATGTCGGCGATGACGAACTCTTCGTCACCGGCGCGGACGACGCCCAGGTTGGGGGCCAGCGTGGTGAAGGGGTAATCGGCGATCTTCGGCTTGGCCGCGGTGGTCGCCGCCAGGAAGGTCGACTTGCCGGCATTGGGCAATCCCAGCAGGCCGGCGTCGGCGATCAGCTTCAGCCGCAGCCATACCCACTGCTCCTGCCCCGGCCAGCCGGGATGGAACTTGCGGGGGGCGCGGTTGGTCGGCGTCTTGAAGTGCGCGTTGCCGTGGCCGCCGTCGCCGCCACGCAGGAAGACACGGCGCTGACCGGCCTCGGTCAGGTCGCACAGCACGGTTTCCTGAGTCTCGTCGAGGATCTGGGTCCCCACCGGCACACGCAGGACGACATCCTCGCCGCGCGCGCCGTTGCGGTTGCTGCCCATGCCGTGATGGCCGCGCTGCGCCTTGAAATGCTGCTTGTAGCGATAGTCGATCAGCGTGTTCAGGCCGTCCGCCGCCTCGATGATCACGTCGCCGCCGCGGCCGCCGTCGCCGCCGTCCGGACCGCCGAACTCGATGAATTTCTCGCGGCGGAACGCCACGGCACCGGGGCCGCCGTCACCGCTCTTCAAGAACACCTTGGCCTGATCGAGAAACTTCATCGGGGAACCCTGCCCGTAAACGGAAGAAAAACCGGCAGCGGGACAGCACCGGAATCAAAACGAAAATCGGGGGCCGGTCGCCCGGCCCCCCGACTTTATCCCACAAGCGTGCAGGCCTGCGACACAGGCCGCGCAACGACCTTAGAGGTTACTCGGCAGCGACGGCCGGAACTTCCTGGTCGTTGGCCGGAACGACGTTCACGAAGGTGCGGCCGTTCGAGCTGTGCTTGAAGTAAACTTGGCCGTCGGCCATCGCGAACAGGGTGTGGTCGCGGCCGATGCCGACATTCTCGCCCGGGTGGAACTTCGTGCCACGCTGACGGACGATGATGTTGCCGGAGATGACGTTCTCGCCACCGAAACGCTTCACGCCGAGACGGCGACCGGCGGAGTCACGGCCGTTGCGGGACGAGCCGCCTGCCTTTTTGTGTGCCATGGGGTGTTGCTCCTAAACTGAAGATGCGCCTGGAAGCCTGACCGGAAGACCCGGATCAGGCCGCGCCGTTGATGCCAGTGATGCGCAGGACGGTCAGGTCCTGGCGGTGGCCGTTCTTGCGGCGATAGTTCTGGCGGCGCTTCTTCTTGAAGACGATGATCTTCGGGCCGCGATCCTGGGCGACGACCTCGGCGACGACCGAGGCGCCGGCCACGGTCGGGGTGCCGATGGTGGTGTTGCCTGCGTCGCCGACCATCAGCACGTCATCGAGCGTGATGGAGGCGCCAGCATCGGCCTCGAGCTTCTCAACACGGATCACGTCGCCATTGGCGACCTTGTACTGCTTGCCGCCGGTGCGGATCACTGCAAACATTGTCGTCACTGCCTATGTCAAAACAAACGGCGGGCTTCTCGCCCACCGTTCGATGCGCAAGCCCGTTCATGGGAGCGACGATCTATACTCAAGGTGGCCCGAGAGTCAACAGGGATGCCGCCGAAAAGCTTCGCATTTTTCTGCAAAAAAGGCTTGCACGGCCGGAGGCGTTTATATAGGTTCCGCCCACCCCGCCAAACGGGGCAGCGGATGGGTGGCAGAGCGGTTGAATGCACCGCACTCGAAATGCGGCATACCCTCACGGGTATCGGGAGTTCGAATCTCCCCCCATCCGCCATTCTCTCTCACGGGAGAGTAAATTGGAAGCGCCAGCCGGATCGGCTAGGCGCTTTTTTCTTATCCGCCTTCTGGCCGCTTTTGTCCCGGCTGCTCCTGTCTTGAGCGCAGCTGTCTTTAACACCGCTGTCTTGGCCGCCCCGCCTTTTCCGGTTGGGCATCCCCTTTTTCTCCGTCCCGTCGCGATGGCCGTTCCCCCGGCTGGCTTGTTGGTCATGTCGATGCCAACGCCCAAATCCCTTCGGAGCGATCCGCCAGGGATGCGACCGGAGGGGTGCCGCCATGAACACGCTCAGCCGCCACGACGGGTGCCTACGGTTCTCCTATGTCGTCGAGGGCGGGCTGCGGGTCGAAGGCACCCATGATCCCGCGGAGCAGGTGCTGATCCTGAGGGTGACGGCGCCGCAGGGGCGGGTGATTCATATGGATGCGATTCCCTGCGACGATCCCCGCGTCATCCTGACGGCGCTCCGCGAATGGGGTGAACCGCCGGAGGAGGTGCGCGATGCCTTGCCGGCTTTGGGTGGCAACGCGATCCTGCTGGAAACGCGACTCGGCGACTCGGTGCGCGCGTCGGTCCGCCGCCATGGCATGAAGGTGGAGGTCGTTTTCATCGACGGCGGCGGCCGGCGACTGGCGGAACTGCGCGCCGGCAGCCTGGAAGCGCTCGACGCCAAGGCCGGCGGGCTGCTGCGCCTGTCGCAACGGACCCGCGCAGTGCTCAACGCCTGGCTGTCGGCCGAACCGTTATGGCTGGCGGCGTTCCTGCTGGGCGGGCCTTTTCTGGGCGCTCTGCTGATCGTCTTGGGAGCGCAGGTATCGCCGGAGCAGGTGCTGGTCACCGCCTATGCCGGGGCGGCCGGGCTGGTTGCTGCCTATGAGCTGCTGCGCGCCGGCTATGCCGAGTGGGTGCTGGCACCGCCGGACAGCTTTCCACGTCAATAACGCTCTGCCGGGCCGAAACGCCGACCAAGCCGATATCCGGCATTTGATCCGCATTACGGATCTTCCGTTTGACGGAAAAACAAGGCCCGATGCTGTGGCGCCGGCATCGGGAGTCCGACCATCGCCCCGCCCGTGAATGGGCCAAACGACTGGGAGGACACCACATGACGCAGACTCGATATTGGCTTGCCGGCTGTGCAGTTTCCCTTCTGTGCGGGGGCACGCTCTCCATGGCGTCCGCCGCGGACCCGGCATTAGAAGGAGCGGTGCGCAAGTCGGTCAGTCAGCAGGCCCAGCCCTGGCTGACCGATCCGGCGGTGGTCGGGGCGGTGAAATCGCAGAACACCAGGAATGCCGGCATCGCCCAGGCCAAGATCGACGAGATGGACAACCAGTGGAAGGCGGCGGCCAAGGCGGGAGGCGCCAATCCGGCCTTCGACGAGGTCTCGTCCAATGTGGTGTCCAAACAGCTGAAGCAGATCGTGGCGAACAGCAACGGCCGGATCGTCGAAATCCTGTTGATGGACGACCACGGCCTGAATGTCGGCCAGACTGCGGGGACCTCCGACTTCTGGCAGGGCGACGAGCCGAAATGGCAGAAGGTCTTCACCGGCAATGCCGATCTCTACCTGACCGACCCGGAGAAGGACGATAAGACCGGCGCCATGTTGACCGAAGCCAGTGTTCCGGTGCTGGACCCGGCCGGCAAGCAGAAGATCGGCGTCGCGATGATCGTCCTGGACGCCGCGAAGCTGGGCCAATAGGCGCCGCGCATAGCGGCGGTTCGGCAAATGAGGCGGCGCCCCGGATGGTCCGGGGCGCCGTTCTCATGTCCGCATCGGGAGCGGACGGACCGCGTCAGGGTATCAGGCCGCCTGCTGGGTCAAAGCCGGAGCGGGCGCCTCGACCTCCACTGACTGGTTGCCGGCGGCGGTGATGATCGGAATGCTCCGCGGCTTCATCGCTTCGGGTACCTCGCGCGCCAGCTCGATGTGCAGAAGGCCATTCTGAAGAGACGCGCTGGTCACCTTGATGAAATCGGCCAGCTGAAAGCGGCGCTCGAACGCGCGGCCGGCGATACCCCGGTAGAGGAATTGGCCGGCCGGCTCGTCCTTCTTAGCTTTACCCGTGACGGTCAACGAGTTCTGATGAGCGACGATGTTGAGGTCGTCCAGACCAAAGCCGGCAACGGCCATGGTGATCCGGTACGAATCCTCGCTCAGCTTTTCGATGTTGTAGGGCGGGTAGGAAGCCGCCTCGTCACCGGTGGTCGCGGTCTCCAGCAGACGCGACAGGCGGTCGAAACCGACGGTGGAACGGAACAGCGGCGAAAGGTCGTAGCTACGCATGACATATCCTCCGAAAGAGCGATACGGCCGTCGAGGACCACGGTCTGGTCGGTCCTCTAAGGGTGGGGTTGGAGGCGGACCCCGTATGGGCATCCGCCTGACGAGCGAGAGATAATCGACGCTTTTCCCTGTTCAAGAGGGCGGCCGCACGAAGCCCGGCGAGACCCCGCCTGGGGTTGCTGGCAACCGTCCAGTCACCAATTGTTAATCAGTTGCGGCAAGGCTCACGCTAGGGCCGTAAGTCCGCGGGAGGGGGCCGACGACCATGACTTCGCACACCTTCTTCTTCAACGGTCCCTACGACGAGACCATGGCCCTCTTGATCGAGGCGCGGAATTACATTGCCTATCATGATGCGGCCGAACACCGGAAGCTGCCGCCGCAGGTTCGTCTGCAAATCTCCTACGAATCGATGCGGGTGACCAGCCGTCTGACCCAGGTGATGGCGTGGCTGCTGGCGCAGAAGGCCGTGCATGCCGGCGAGATGTCGAAGGAGCAGGCGGCAAGCGAGGATTTCGCCCTGTCCGGCGGCGAGATCTGTTCCGACCCCAGCGGCCCCGACAACGAGGAGCTGCCGTCCGGCCTGCGCAGCCTGCTGGAGCGCAGCCACAGCCTGTACATGCGCGTCCACCGGCTCGACGCCATGGTCCGCGCCGATGTGGAGCGCGAGGCCGCAGCGGCGGCGGTGGGGTAAAAGGCAGCCACTGGGTGCGCGCAAACGAAAAGGGCGTCCGAACCAGTCGGACGCCCTTTTCGCATCGGCAGGATAGAAGTGCGGTAACGCTTACTTCTTGAGGCCGAAGTTCGCGAAGCGCTTGTTGAACTTGGCGATCTGCCCGCCGGTGTCCAGCAGCTTCTGCACGCCGGTCCAGGCCGGGTGCGACTTCGGGTCGATGTCGAGGCGCAGCGTGTCGCCCGGCTTGCCCATGGTGGAGCGGGTCGTGAACGAGCTGCCGTCGGTCATGACCACGGTGATCTCGTGATAGTCGGGATGGATGTCAGTCTTCATGGCCGGGGTTCCTGCAAAGCGAGCGGCGTCTATACCAAAACACTTCTGCCGGTGCAACCCCGGAATCAAGGCTCATCCGGGGAGTCTGCGACGGGTTCCAAGGCCATTTTACGAGGAGTTTCGCCTGTCCGTCGCCTTGTTGGCGTCACCGCACCGCGCTATATGCCAGCGATCCGCATCAATAACCCCAACAGACAAGCGGGAACCGCGTGGCTCGCCAACCCTCCCCCGACATGATCGCCGCCTCCGCCCGTGGCGAGGCGGACGCCCGCCGCCGCGACCTCGGTCCCCTGCGCCGGCTGGTGCCGTTCCTGCTTCCTTACAAATGGCGCATCCTGGGTGCCATGGTGGCACTGACCGTGGCCGCCGGCACCGTGCTCGGGATGGGGCAGGGGATGCGGGTGCTGATCGACCAGGGCTTCGCCGGTGGCGATACCTCGCTGCTCGACCGGGCGCTGCTGGTGCTGCTGGGGGTGATCGCATTGATGGCGGCCTCCACCTATGGACGCTTCTATCTGGTCAGCTGGATCGGCGAGCGGGTGGTCGCCGACATCCGGCGCGCCGTCTACGACCATGTGCTGACCCTGTCGCCCGGCTTCTTCGAGACGACCAAGACCGGCGAGATCCTGTCGCGCCTGACCACCGACACCACGCTGTTGCAGGTGGTCGTCGGCTCGTCAGCCTCCATTGCGTTGCGCAACGCGCTGCTGTTCCTGGGCGGCACCGGCATGCTGCTGATCACCTCGCCCAAGCTGACCGGGCTGGTGGCGCTGGTGGTGCCGCTGGTGGTGGCGCCGATCATCTTTTTCGGCCGACGGGTGCGCAAACTGTCGCGCGACAGCCAGGATCGCATCGCCGACATCGGCTCCTTCGTCGAGGAGACGCTGGCCGCCATCCGCACGGTCCAGGCCTTCACCCATGAGGCGATCGACCGCGCCCTGTTCGGCAAGCGGGTGGAGGAAGCCTTCGACGTCGCCATCCGCCGGGTACGGGTGCGGGCGGTGATGACCGTGATCGTCATCGTCCTGGTGTTCGGCGCCGTCGGCATCATCCTGTGGATCGGCGGTCATGACGTGGTGGCGGGGCGCATCACGCCGGGTGAGCTGTCGGCCTTCGTCATCTATTCGGTGGTCGTCGCCGGATCGGTCGGCGCCATCAGCGAAGTGATCGGCGACCTCCAGCGCGCCGCTGGCGCCACCGAACGGCTGTTCAGCCTGCTGGCTGTCGAGTCGGAGATCCGCGCGCCGGCCGTGCCGAAGTCGCTGCCCAGCCCGGCGGCGGGGGCGCTGTCTTTCGACGATGTCCGCTTCCACTACCCCTCGCGCCCGGACTGGGCGGCGCTGGAGGGATTCTCGCTGGACGTCAAGCCAGGCGAGCGGGTGGCCCTGGTCGGTCCGTCGGGGGCCGGCAAGTCGACGGTGTTCCAGCTTCTGCTGCGTTATTACGACCCGCAGGCCGGTTCGGTGCGGCTCGACGGCGTTGATGTCCGCGATGCCGATCCGGTGGCGGTGCGGCGTCGCCTGGGCCTCGTCGCGCAGGACCCGGTGGTCTTCTCCGCCGACGCCTGGGAGAATATCCGCTACGGCCGGCCCGATGCGTCGGACGCCGAGGTGCGCGCCGCCGCCGAGGCCGCCCACGCGTTGGACTTCCTCGATGCGCTGCCGGAGGGGTTCGGCACCTTCCTCGGCGAGAAGGGCGTGCGGCTGTCGGGCGGCCAGCGCCAGCGGCTCGCCATCGCCCGCGCCATCCTGCGCGACCCGCCGGTGCTGCTGCTGGATGAGGCGACCAGCGCGCTGGATGCCGAGAGCGAGCGCATGGTGCAGGACGCGCTCGACCGGCTGATGCATGGCCGCACCACGCTGATCGTTGCCCACCGGCTGGCGACGGTGCTGAACGCCGACCGCATCGTGGTGATGGACCAGGGCCGCGTGGTCGAGACCGGCACCCATGGCGAGCTGGTGGCGCAGGGCGGGCTCTATGCAAGGCTGGCGGCGTTGCAGTTCGACCGGGCGGACGGGGTGGCGTAGAGTCTTGCGCATACCCCGGCCCTGTGAGGCAGTGCGATGGCGCGGATATCGGCAGGCCGCCTGATGGCGGTGATGGTGAAGGAATTCATCCAGATGCGGCGCGACCGGCTGACCTTCGCCATGATGGTGGGGGTGCCGATCCTGCAGCTGATCCTGTTCGGCTTCGCCATCAATTCCGACCCCAAGGCATTGCCGACCGCGGTTCTGGTCGCCGACTCCAGCCCCTTCGCCCGGACGCTGGTCGCGGCGATGGAGAATTCCCGCTATTTCGCCGTCACCCGCACCGCGGGGTCGGAGGGTGAGATCGACCGGCTGCTGGCGGAGGGCGAGGTGCAATTTGCCGTCACCATCCCCACCGGCTTCGCCCGTGACCTCCAGCGCGGCACCCGCCCGGTCCTGCTGGTGGAGGCCGACGCCACCGATCCGGCGGCGACCAGCAACGCCCTGTCGGCGCTGACCGCCATCGCCCGGCAGGCGCTGAACCCCGATCTGACCGGGCCGCTGGTGGGCTTGCGCACCGGTCCCGACCCGGTGGAACTGCGCGTCCACCGCCGCTACAACCCGGAAGGCATCACCCAGTACAATGTGGTGCCGGGGCTGATGGGCGTGGTGCTGACCATGACCATGGTGATGATGACCGCACTGGCCGTCACCCGCGAGCGGGAGCGCGGGACGATGGAGAACCTGCTGGCCATGCCGGTGCGGCCGTTCGAGGTCATGCTGGGCAAGATCGTGCCCTTCGTCGTCGTCGGCTATGTCCAGGTTCTGCTGATCGTGGTGGCGGCGCGGCTGCTGTTCGACGTGCCGATCGTCGGCAGCCTGGGCCTGCTGTCCGCCGTGCTGATCCTGTTCATCGCCGCCAATCTGGCCGTCGGTTTCACCTTCTCCACGCTGGCGCGCAACCAGTTGCAGGCGATGCAGATGTCCTTCTTCTTCTTCCTGCCGTCGATGCTGCTGTCCGGCTTCATGTTCCCCTTCCGCGGCATGCCCGGCTGGGCGCAGGCGGTGGGCGAGATCCTGCCGCTGACCCACTTCCTGCGCATCGTCCGCGGCATTCTGCTGAAAGGGAACGGGCTGGCGGAGATCGCGACCGAGGTGCTGGCGCTGGCGCTGTTCCTGACGGTGGTGACGGTGGTGGCGCTGAAACGCTATCGCCAGACGCTGGACTGAACAGCAAGAACCGTCGGGGGCGCACCCCCCATTGGATTGCCCGGATGGGCCAAGCCTGCGCCTGTCCGTCCGGTTGTACCATCCGGCAGCCTCCTCCATCATTCCTTAACCACGACTCCGCTATAGCCGTGGTGGTGACGGTGCCGGCGGCGATGCGGGGGACGGAGATGGAATTTCGCGCTTTTGGCGGGCGTGCCTTCAGGTTGGTCGCGTGTGTCGGGCTGGCCGTGGCCCTGCTGGCGGTGGGCGAAGCCGACGCCAAATCGCGCAAGAAGAGGCCGGCGCCGATCCCGGCCTATGCCACCAGCGTCGCCTGGGGTGCGGTGACCGGCCCTTCGCTGGGGGCCGCCAAATCTATCGGCGGCTATGCGGCCGGCTGCATCGCCGGTGCCCGCGCCCTGCCGCCGGAGGGAGTCGGCTATCAGGTGATCAGGCTGTCGCGCCAACGCAATTACGGTCACCCTGTGCTGGTCGACATGCTTCGCGACTTCGGGCAGAAGGTGGCGATGGCCGGGCTGGGCACCGCACTGATCGGCGACATGGGGCAGGCGCGCGGCGGGCCCATGCCGTCGGGCCATGCCAGCCATCAGATCGGGCTGGACGCCGACATCTGGCTGCGGCTGGATCTGCCGCCGATGGGCCGGGCCGGCCGCGAGCGGCTGGACGAGATCAAGTTTGTCGACTACGACCGCATGCGCGTTACCGGCGATTGGTCGGACCGCCAGGCGAAGATGATCCAGATTGCCGCCAGCGACGCCCGCGTCACCCGCATCTTCGTCAACCCGGCAATCAAGCTGGCGATGTGCCAGCGCAGCTGGCCCGACCGCGGCTTCCTGAACAAGCTGCGCCCCTGGCACGGCCATGACGGCCACATGCACATCCGCCTCGGCTGTCCCGCCGGCAGCCCGCTGTGCGAACAGCAGGACGCCCAGCCCGAAGGCGACGGTTGCGGCGACGAGCTGATGTCCTGGCTGGACAGCGCCTCTCCCGCCATCGAGCATCCGCCGGGCCATAAGCCTGAACCGCGGGTGGTCCGCAAGATGCCGGCGGCCTGCGCCCCGGTGCTGAACGCGGCGGGCACCCGGATAGCCTCCCTGGCCGAGTCCGGCACGGCACCGGCGAAGACCGCGCGCTGACCGGTGTCGTGTTTCCAGGGAGAAATTTTTCCGCTTGCATGCGATTAGCGTCCGTCTAACCTGAGGCTGAACAGGTTCTTGCGGACAGTGTGTTTGGGGCAAGCCAAGCAACCGTGAGGATACCGCACCACACGCGACCTGCGGGGGAAGCCGGTCGCGTGCGGGAGTCGGTTGGCGGATGGGGTGCCACGGCGATGACGGACATGGGGCGATGACGGACAAGGACGGAGCGTCCGGAAACGGACCGAGCCTGAAGACGCGTCTCTATGCGTGGTGGGAAGGCTATGACCTGTCCGGTCTGAAGGCGAAGAAGGGTGAGGAGCAACCGCAGGAGAAGGCGCAGCCGCAGCCTGCCGCCTCCGCTCCCGGCCCCGGGATGAACCGCTGGGGCAAGCCGCTGTGGACCGCCACCCGCATCGAAGTTGCGGAGAAGATGTGGGGCGAGGGCTTCAACACCCCCGGCGGCGCCGACCATATCCCCTATCTGGTCAAGCCGCTGGGCCTGAACCCGGCGATGAGTGTGCTGGACCTCGCGGCCGGGCTGGGCGGCACCAGCCGCACCATGGCCGGCAAATACGGCTGCTGGGTCACCGGGCTGGAGGCGTCGGAGTTGCTGGCGAAGGAGGGTATGGTCCGCTCCTTCAAGATGGGTCTGGAAAAGAAGGCGCCGATCGAGACCTTCAATCCTGAACATTTCGGCTATCCCAAGCGCGTCGACGCCATCGTCTACAAGGAAGGCCTGTTCTTTGTCCGCGACAAGGAGCAGATGTTCGACGGCATGGAACTGGCGCTGAAGCCGCGCGGCCATCTGCTGATCACCGACTACATCGCCGAAGCGGATGCGATGGGCACCAAGGCGGTGCAGACCTGGTGCGACAAGGAGCCGCTGACGCCGAACCTGTGGCCCAAGGATCGCATGGCCAACGCGTTCGCCCAGCGCAACCTCGACCTGCGCATCGCCGAGGACATCACCGACACCCACCGCGGCCTGATCCTGTCCGCCATCCAGGGGCTGGTCGAGCATCTGGAGAAATTCCAGCTCGATACCCCAACCAAACTGGCGGTGATGGAGGAGGTCGAGCTGTGGGCCCGCCGCGTCGCCGCCATTGAGGCCGGTATGCGGGTCTACCGATTCTACGCGATCAAGCCGGCGGAGTGATGGGGGCGCAATTCGCCCCCACCAAGCCCCCCGAGAAAACTTTTGCGCGATTGCATTTTCCACTTGAGCGCGGCCGCCGCTCTGGGTACATAGAGCGCCCCGCGTGACCCCAAGAAACGCGGACGCGCTTGTGGCGGAACTGGTAGACGCGCTAGGTTCAGGTCCTAGTGGCTGAAAGGCCGTGGGGGTTCGACTCCCTCCAAGCGCACCAACACCCTCAGTGTTGGTCAAGAGTAAGAGAAGTATAGTGGGGCCATAGCTCAGCTGGGAGAGCGCTACAATGGCATTGTAGAGGTCAGGAGTTCGATCCTCCTTGGCTCCACCATTCTCTGCCGTCTGTCGGGACGGACAAATCCCGACCGCGCTTCCCGATTGCCCAAATTTCTCCCGATCTTCCAAGATCTTTATCGGTACAGCCACTGTGGCCTTTCCGCATCAGGAAGGCGCAGACAGGGTGTTACCACCTTGGGGCGCATGGCCGAACGGGTGCCGCGCACGGATAATCGCGCCTGTCGAACCGCAAACAGTCTGCCGCACGCTTCGACGAAAACACGCAATCGATCCGCACGCCATTCCGATTTTTCCGGAGCGCCCGCCATGTCCACACGGATGGAACACGGGTTGAGGACGCTTGTCCTCGCCCTTTACAATGAAGCCGCACTGACGGCGGCGGCCAAGGGCCTGACCGGGCTGTTGGCTGAACGGGCAGCCTTGTGCGAGGCGGCAAGCCTTGCCTCCGCCCCGGCCCGCCGGACGGTGTCCGAGGAAGAGGTGTTGCGCATGGTGTTGTCGGCCCGCAGGCTCCAGCGCCTGGGCGGCTCGCGCGACGACCGCCCGGTGCTGGTCCCCGGCCTGTCGGCAGTTCCGCCGCTGCCGCCGCTGCATCGGGTGGCAGCTGTGATGAAGCCGCGCCGCGGCCGTCTGGCCTTGTGGGCGATGCGCTCGCTGGCGCGGCATCCGTCGGCGCCGCTGATCTGACGCGCGTGGGCTGACAGGCAGCGGTCCGTACCGGCGACTGGTCCCTGCCGGTGCGGCCGCTGCTGCCTTTCGCCGCTGCTGCCGGCCCTGCGCAGCGGCCGATGGGGGTGTTGCTTGTCTCGCCCGGTCCCGGCGCACTCAGTCGGGGGAGAGCTATCGCGGATGCGCGCTGGCGCGTCGCGTCGCGGCAGGTTACATACGCAAGGCTGTACTTGCGTCGCAGCGATTGCGTCGCGAGCATCCGCGTCTGCATTGGATTGGCCCCCCGGAGTTGACCGTTGACCTGTGGACAGTTGACCAGCCTGCTGCCCGTCACCCTTTCCATGCGGCTTTGTGGGCGTCGGTCCGCCGCCGCATCTTCCCCGGCCCTCCGCCGCTGACGATCGGGGATTTGGAACGGGCATGCGCAGGACGACGATCAAGCCGCGGGCCGACTGGCGCCCGGGTCTCCGCAAATATCCCTACGGCGTGCGCGCCATGTCGGCCGGGGCCGGCTGGCGGGAGGACACCGTCTATGAGTTCACCGCCTCGCAGATCGACCTGATCGAAAGCGTGGCCGACGAACTGCACAGCATGATCGCCGTCGCCGTGCGCCATGTGATGGAGCACAAGCTGTTCGCCGCGCTCGGCATCCGCGGCGATCTGGCGCGCCTGCTGGAGGCGTCCTGGCTCGATTACTGGGCCGGCGGGCGGCGCAACGAACGGGCCGGCGGGCTCGCCGGCCGGCTGACGCTGGCCTATGATGGGCGCGACAGCGTCAAGCTGCTGGGGTGCAACTACGACACCACGGAAGGTCTGTTCGCCGCTTCGATGATCCAGCGCAACTGGCGCGAAGCGATGGCCCCCGACGCCAACCAGTTCAATGGCCTGCACGAAGCGTTGGTGGAGCGGTGGGAGGAACTGGCGACGGGTGTACCCGGCCGCGACCGCATCCATGCGACCTGTGCCACCCCCGACCCGGTGCGCGAGGGCGAACTGGTTTATCTCGCCGCGACCGCGGCGGAGGCCGGCATCGACACCCGCCTGCTGCCGCTGCATTCCATCGCCTGGGATGGCCGCCGGTTCCTGGATGACGAAGGACTGCCGATCTCCTGGCTGGCGAAGCTTTATCCCTGGGATGGGTTGGCCGATGACGGGTTCCTCCAGCGCCTGCGCAGCAGCGGCATGAGCGTGCTGTCGCCGCTGTGGTGCTGGCTGTGGTCGAACCATGGCCTGCTGGCGGTGCTTTCCTATCTCTATCCACGCCACCCGAACCTGTGCCGTGCGGCCCTGGACCCCAGCGGCGTGGCGGGGGCCGAGATGGTGACCGTGCGGGCGCTTCACGGGCTCGACGGTGCGCCGACCTGCATTCTGAAGCATGGATCGGTGATCGCCGACGATGGGCCGGACATCGGCGAGGATGTCGCGGCGCATGGCGCGGTTTGGTTGGAAACCCCGCCCTGCTTCCGCGAGGAGGACACGCGTGCTGTCCTGCACGCCTGGGTCATCGGCGACAAGTGCCTGGGCATGGGGGTGCGGGAATCCACCGATCCGCGCCTGGGATCGGGCACCGGCCCGGATTCGGCGATGATCCCGCACCTGTTCAGGGGCTGATCGCGACCGTTGTTATCGTCAGGGCGCGAACGGGTTCTTCAGCGCCGGTCCGAAGGTAGCCTTGCGGGCGGCGCGCCAGATGCTTTCGGCCGCAACGTCGTTGCCACGGTCGGCGATGGCCATGCCGGCCACGCCCGGCTGATGGCTGAGCCAGTCGCGCAGCAGGTTTTCGAATCGCGTGACCTCGCGCGGGTCGTCGCTGGCCATGGTGATGGAAACGGTTAGCTCGGTGGTCATGGTCGGTTCCCTCCTGACGGTTGGGCGGGCCGGTTGAACCGGCAATCGGCCGGACCGGCTCCGTGGACGAGAAGGTGCCCCCTATGCACGGCCCCAAGCCTGCGCGCCCACCCCGGTCGGCGCAATGAAAAAGGCGGGGTATGACCCCGCCTTCCTCGCTGTCCGTCACTCGGGAACCTTTTCCGCCGGAATTGTCCGGCCACCCATTACTTTGTGTCCGACTTGCCGCCCGGGCTGGCGATGCTGGCAATCTGCTTCTGCAATTCGTCGATCTGCTTCTGCAATTCATCGAAAGTGGCGCCGACGGGGGTGGCGGCGGGCGTCTGGCCGGACTGGCCGGCCGGTCGCTGCGCGCCGGGCGCCTCGTCCGCGGCCCCGGCAGTGCCGAAGGGCGTAAACATGCGCATGGCGCGTTCGAACATCGCCATATTCTGCTTGCTGACCTCGTCCAGGCGTCCGAACGGAAACATGCCGCCCAGCGTGTTCTGGAAATAATCGCGCATCTGCTCCTGATTGCGAGAGAAGGCCTGCATCGAATATTCCAGATAGCGCGGCACAACCGACTGCATGTTGTCGCCGTAGAAGCCGATCAACTGGCGCAGGAAGCTGATGGGCAGCAGATTCTGACCCTTGCTTTCCTCCTCCACGATGATCTGGGTCAGGACGGACCGGGTAATGTCTTCCCCGGTCTTCGCGTCATAGACCACGAAGTCCAGACCGTCCTTCACCATCTGGCAGAGATGGTCCAGCGTGACGTAGCTGCTGGTGGCGGTATTGTAGAGCCGCCGGTTGGCGTACTTCTTGATCGTGATCGGAGCGGACTTCTGGTCTTCCTTGTCGGCCATCGCTGATTCTTTCAAGAAGGGACGTGTTCCAGGCCATGCTGTTCCGGAACACGCGGGACTTGCGGCGGAAATTGTTCCGTCATTAGAACTACTCGAAGGGATAGCAATTTGTCCAGCGTTGCGCCGCGGCATAGCGCCGCGGTTGCGCTCACCGCACCGGTGCGGACGGCGAACCGGGACCTGTCCGACGGCCTCCCGCCGATACCCGAAAGGTCAGGGTACAGGCTATGCCGGGCTGGTCAATCCGGCCCGGCGCCCCCTATAATCCGGCCATGGCCGACCCGTCGAACCCAGACCGCCCTTCCGATCCGTCCGCCGCCGACCCGCCTTCCTACGAATCGCTGGCGCGCCGTTACCTGGACTTGTGGCAGGACCAATGGACGGCCTGCGCCGCCGACCCGGAAATGGCGGACATGATGACCCGGATGTTCCAGATGATGGGGCAGGGGGCGGGACCTTTCGGATTCGGGCCGGCGGGATTCGGTTTCGGCGGCCTGGTTGGCGGTTCGATGCCCGGTACCGGTTGGGATCCCCGCCCCTGGCCATTCCCGAACAGCGGCTCCCCCCAACACGGACAGCCTTCCGATGAGCGAGCGTCTGGCGGACGACAGGCAGACGGGCGAAGCTCCGCCCAGCCGAGTGAAGCGGCAGGGGCCGCGCCCGCTGGCCCTGCATCTGACGGCGGTGCTGGGCAGCTTGCTGAGCTCCTCGGCCGCATTGCCGCTCTTGAGGAGCGGCTTGCTTCCCTGGACCCCGGCATTGCGGGACCGGGCGGCGGCGCTGCGGGCGGAAATGTCACGGGCGGACCGGCGGCAGGACGGCCGGACACAAGGAAGAGCGGCAGAACCCGGCGACCGCCTGACCGGGGAGGTTGACCGCGAGGTCCGCCGGCGCATCGACACCGTCCTGACCGGCATCGAGCGCTACCGCAGCCATCCCTACCGCCGCGACCTGCCTGATCCGCCGGTGGCGTGGGCGGAGGGCGGATCGCGCCTGCTGGATTATGGAGAAAGAGCAGGCGGTCGGACGATTCTTTTCGTGCCGTCGCTGGTCAACCGCGCCTATATCCTGGATCTTTCGCGCGACAAGAGCCTGATGCGCTGGCTGGCGGCGCGCGGATTCCGGCCGCTTCTGCTCGATTGGGGCAGGCCGGGACCGCTGGAGCGGCGCTTCACCCTGACCGACTACATCGCCGGCCGGCTGGAGCGAGCGCTGGATTTCGTGGTGGAGGCGGCGGGTGCGCCGGTGCCGGTGGTCGGCTACTGCATGGGCGGACTGCTGGCCGCGGCGCTGGCGCAGCGCCGGCCGCGTTCACTCGCCGGGCTGGGGCTGATGGCGACCCCCTGGGACTTTCACGCGGAGGATGCGGCGACCGCTCGCCGGGTAGCGACCCTCATCCAGCCTTGGGGACCGGTGTTGGACCGCTGGGGCGAACTGCCGACCGATGCCTTGCAGGCGCTGTTCGCCCAGCTCGACCCGCTGCTGGCGCTGAAGAAATTCTCCGGCTTTGCCCGCATGGCCCCGGACTCTCGCGCCGCCACCGCCTTCGTTGCGCTGGAGGACTGGTTGAACGATGGGGTGCCGCTGGTGGCAGGAGTGGCGCGCGACGCGCTGGCCGGCTGGTACGGTCGCAACGACACGATGGCGGGGGCCTGGATGGTCGCCGGGCTGCCGGTCGATCCCGGCGCCATCCGTGTGCCGACCCTGGCCCTGATTCCGGAGCGAGACCGCATCGTCCCGCCGGCCTCCGCCCTGGCCTTGCCGGCCGCTATTCCCGGCGCCCGGATCTTGCGACCGCCGCTCGGCCATATCGGAATGGTGGTGAGTGCCGGCGCTGAGACCGGAGTGTGGAATCCATTGTCCGATTGGCTTGCTGCGACAGGTTAGCGCCGCGACCTTCGACCGGCTTGCACCCGTCCCGCTACACGCCGTAAGGTAAGAAACACTCCGAGCGTCCCACCAGCGCTATAATAAAACTGTCCTAATTCGAGGAGCGTTCAATGACCGAGGTTGTCATCGCCGGTGCCGCCCGTACGCCCATCGGCAGCTTCAACGGTGCGCTCAGCGCCGTTCCCGCCCATGTTCTGGGCGAGGTCGCCATCCGCGAAGCGCTGGCTCGCGCCAAGACCGACGCGGCGGAAGTGAACGAAGTCATCATGGGCCAGATCCTGACCGCCGGTCAGGGCCAGAACCCGGCCCGCCAAGCCGCCGTCAACGCCGGCATTCCGGTGGAGGCGACCGCCATCGGCATCAACCAGCTCTGCGGCTCGGGCCTGCGCGCCGTCGCCCTGGGCTATCAGGCGATCAAGAACGGTGACGCCGACGTCATGGTCGTCGGCGGCCAGGAAAGCATGAGCATGGCACCGCACGCCATGCATCTGCGCAACGGCACCAAGATGGGCACGGCTTCGCTGGCCGACACCATGCTGGTGGACGGTCTGACCGACGCCTTCAAGGGCTATCACATGGGGACCACCGCGGAGAACATTGCCCAGAAGTGGCAGTTGACCCGCGAGGAGCAGGACGCTTTCGCCGCCGCCAGCCAGCAGAAGGCCGAGGCCGCCCAGAAGGCCGGCCGCTTCAAGGACGAGATCGTCCCGGTCACCATCAAGGGCCGCAAGGGCGACGTCGTCGTGTCGGACGACGAATATCCCAAGCATGGCACCACCGCCGAATCGCTGGCCAAGCTGCGCCCGGCCTTCTCGAAGGACGGCACGGTGACCGCCGGCAACGCGTCCGGCATCAATGACGGCGCCGCCGCGCTCGTCCTGATGACGGCGGAGAACGCGGCCAAGCGCGGTGTCACCCCGCTGGCCCGCATCGTCTCCTGGGCGACCGCCGGCGTCGATCCGTCGATCATGGGCACCGGTCCGATCCCGGCCTCGCGCAAGGCTCTGGAAAAGGCCGGCTGGACTGTCGACGACCTCGATCTGATCGAGGCGAACGAGGCCTTTGCCGCCCAGGCGCTGTCGGTCAACAAGGACCTGGGCTGGGACACCAGCAAGGTCAACGTCAATGGCGGCGCCATCGCGCTCGGCCATCCGGTCGGCGCTTCGGGTGCCCGCGTGCTGACCACGCTGCTGTTCGAAATGCAGAAGCGTGACGCGAAGAAGGGCCTCGCCACCCTGTGCATCGGCGGCGGCATGGGCATCGCCCTCTGCGTCCAACGCGACTGAGGACCAGACGGAGCCGCTTTCGATCAGGGGAGCGGCCCGCTTCGCCCAAGGCATGGGGCACCCGCCGGACCTGCGGAGGGAGTCCCATGCCCAACAATAAAAAATCAAAGAAACCAACCAACCATCACTAAATCTGGGGAGAAGAACTATGGCTCGTGTTGCAGTCGTCACTGGTGGCACCCGCGGCATTGGCGAGGCGGTTGCCGTCGCCCTGAAGAATGCCGGTTACAAGGTCGCCGCCAACTATGCCGGCAACGATCAGGCGGCCGAGGAGTTCACCGCCCGCACCGGCATCCCGACCTACAAGTTCGACGTCGCGGATTTCGACGCCTGCAAGAAGGGCATCGCCGCGATCGAGGGCGACCTCGGTCCGGTCGACGTGCTGATCAACAACGCCGGCATCACCCGTGACGGCGTGATGCACCGCATGACCTACCAGCAGTGGGAGGCGGTGATCCACACCAACCTGTCCTCCTGCTTCAACATGTGCCGCAACGTCATCGACGGCATGCGCGAGCGCGGTTTCGGCCGTATCGTCAACATCGGCTCGATCAACGGCCAGGCCGGCCAGTACGGTCAGGTCAACTATGCCGCGGCCAAGTCGGGCATCCACGGCTTCACCAAGGCGCTGGCGCAGGAGAGTGCCGCCAAGGGCATCACCGTCAACGCCATCGCGCCGGGCTACATCGACACCGACATGGTGCGCGCGGTGCCGGCCAACGTGCTGGAGAAGATCGTCGCCCGCATCCCGGTCGGCCGTCTCGGCCGCGCATCGGAGATCGCCAACGCCGTGCTGTTTCTGGTGAACGACGACAACGGCTTCATGACGGGCTCGACGCTCTCCATCAACGGCGGCCAGCACATGTACTGACCTCGGACCGGGTCTCGCATCCCGGTTTGTGATCCGACGAAGCCCCTTTCCTGCGCTCGGCCGGACCGTTGGTCTGCCGGGGGTGGGGGAGGGGTTTTGTTTTTGAATCAGCCCCACCACACTTGACGGACTGCCCGCCGAGTTGAAGTTTATCGTCCGTTTCGGACGCACCATCCACACACTGGACACCCTAGCGATGCCTTACACCTCGTTGCGTGACTTCATCGACCGGCTGGAGAAGGCGGGGCGGCTGGTGGTGGTGAAGGAACCGGTGTCCACCATGCTGGAGATGACCGAGATCCAGACCCGCCTGCTGGCGGAGAACGGCCCGGCGGTGCTGTTCGAGAATGTCATCAAGGCCGACGGCACGCGCTCCGAAATGCCGGTGCTGATCAACCTGTTCGGCACGGTCGAGCGGGTCGCCTGGGGCATGGACCGGGAGCCGCACCAGTTGCGCGCAGTCGGTGAGACGCTGGCCTTCCTCAAGCAGCCGGAACCGCCGGGCGGCTTCCGCGAGGCGCTGGAGCTGATCCCGCTCGCCAAGACCGTGCTGTCGATGAAACCGAAGACCGTCGGCTCGGCCCCCTGTCAGGAGGTGGTGCTGACCGGTGACGACATCGACCTCGGCCGCCTGCCGGTGCAGAGCTGCTGGCCGGGTGAACCGGCGCCGCTGATCACTTGGCCACTGGTGGTTACCAAAGGCCCGACGGGGAAGCGAGAGGACGACTTCAACCTCGGCATCTACCGCATGCAGGTGCTGGGCAGGAACAAGACCATCATGCGCTGGCTGAAGCACCGTGGTGGTGCCCAGCATCATCATCGTTGGGCTGCGAGTGGGAAGCGCGAGCCGCTGCCCTGCGCCGTCGTGCTGGGGGCCGATCCCGGTACCATCCTGGCGGCGGTGACGCCGGTGCCCGACACCCTGTCGGAGTACCAGTTCGCCGGCCTGCTGCGCGGCAAGAAGGTTGAGTTGGTGGAGTGCAAGACGGTGCCGCTGAAGGTGCCGGCTCAGGCGGAAATCGTGCTGGAAGGCCATGTCAGCCTGGACGAGTACGCCGACGAAGGGCCCTACGGCGACCACACCGGCTATTACAACTCGGTCGAACCCTTTCCGGTCTTCACCGTCACCGCGATGACGATGCGGCGCAAGCCGATCTACCTGTCCACCTTCACCGGCCGTCCGCCCGACGAGCCGTCGGTGCTGGGCGAGGCGCTGAACGAGGTGTTCATCCCGCTGCTGATCCAGCAGTTCCCGGAGATCGTCGATTTCTGGCTGCCGCCGGAAGGCTGCTCCTACCGCATCGCGGTGGTCAGCATGAAGAAGGCCTATCCGGGCCATGCCAAGCGCGTGATGATGGGCGTCTGGTCCTTCCTGCGCCAGTTCATGTACACGAAGTGGGTGATCGTCGTCGACGACGACATCGATGCGCGGAACTGGAAGGACGTGATGTGGGCGATCTCCACCCGCATGGATCCGGCCCGCGACATCACGGTGATCGAGGGCACGCCGATCGACTATCTCGACTTCGCCAGCCCGGACTCGGGGCTGGGCGGCAAGGTCGGCCTGGACGCCACCAACAAATGGCCGCCGGAGACGAAGCGCGAGTGGGGCGAGAAGCTGCACATGACCGACGATGTGGTGGAGACGGTCAGCCGCAAATGGGATCTGTACGGCCTGCCGGGCAGCGGGAAGCCGATCTGGAAGTGAGGGCAATCTGGAAGCGAGGGAGGTGCCCCTCTCCCGACCGGGGGCGGGAGAGGGGCCTGCAACCTACCGCCGCGGGTCGCGGCTCAGGCCCTTGGCCTGCAATTCCTCCAGATATTCGGCCCACAGGGTCTCCTGTTCGGTGCCGATCTCGTAGAGGTATTTCCAGCTGTAGATGCCGCTGTCGTGCAGGTCGTCGAAGACGATGCGGATGGCATAGTTGCCGACCGGCTCCAGCCGCATGATGCCGACATGGCGACGACCGGCGACCGTCTGCTTCTGGCTGGGGTTGTGGCCCTGCACCTCGGCGGACGGGCTGACCACGCGCAGGAACTCTGCCGGGTAGGAGAAGGTCCGGCCGTCGTCGAAATCGACCTCCAGCCGCTTCTCCTCCTTCTTCAGGCGGATTTCGGTCGGCCAGTGGACCGTGCCGAATCCCTCACCAGTCATCGCGTCGACCCCGCCTTGTCGAGGCTGCGGGCCTCGTCGATCAGCATGATCGGGATGCCGTCGCGAATCGGATAGGCCAGACCGGCACGCTCGCTGACCAGCTCGGCGCGCTCGGCGTCGTAGCGCAGCGGACCCTTGGTCAGCGGGCAGACCAGGATCTCCAGCAGCTTAGGGTCGACGCGGGCATTGGTTTTCGCTTCGCTGCTCTTGTCCTCGGGCGTCGCCATCTCGTGTCTCGTGGTGATTGGAAGAAGGGCGGTGATTGGAAGACGGTCAGTGTTTGGGCGGCGGGCCGTCCCCGTCATGGCTGTCGAGAATGGCCATCTCCACCAGCCCGATCAAGAGCTTCCCGCGTTCCGCCAGGGTCGGCGCCTCCAGCAGGGCCTGTTTCTCGCCGGGAGTGAAGGGGCAGATCATCGCCAGCGAATTGACCAACCGCTCGTCCAGTGTCGATTCGATGGATTTCCAGTCGACAGACAGGCCTTGGACCCGGAAATAGCTCTTCAGCGCGCCGAGCAGCCGGCTGCGGTCTATGTCGCCGCAGGCCTCCGGCTCCAAATCGGCACGGAAGGGACGCCAGTCGGGAACCACCTGCCGGTAGCCGCGGGCACCCTCCACCTCCCGCCCGATCTCGAAGCGGGCGACGCCGGTCAGGGTGATAAGGAAACGACCGTCGTCGGTCTCGGAAAAGCTGGTGATGCGGCCGGCGCAGCCGCAGGAATAGACGGCCGGCTCGCGCTCCCGCCCGGCAGGGTCGAGCGGCTGGATCATGCCGATCATGCGGCCGCTGCCCAATGCATCCTCGACCATCGCAAGATAGCGCGGCTCGAAGATGTTCAGCGGCAGCCGCGCCCGCGGGAGCAGCAGAACGCCGGCCAGCGGAAAGATCGGCAGCATCGCCGGCAATTGGCTGAACTCGGGGTCGAAGGGGTTTCCAGTGGGGTTCGTGGTCATGCCAATCAGATAGAACCCCTTCGCCGGTGGAACAGCCGTCCTGCGTCGGGAAAAGCGTCAGCTGAACATCATGGCCGACAGGCGGCGGCGGGTCTTCACCGTCAGCGGGTCGGTCTGGCCGAACGCCTCGAAGAACTTTACCAGCTGCTTGCGGGCGCCGTCGTCATTCCAGGTCCGGTCGCGCTTGAAGATCTCCAGCAACTCGTCCACCGCCGCTTCCCGCTTGCCGGCGGCGAACAGCGCCATGGCAAGGTCGAAGCGCGCGGCATGGTCGTTCGGGTCATGGGCGACCTTCTCCATCAGCTCCGGGATCGGGCCGGCGTTGGAGGCCTGCTCCGCCACGTCGAGGGCGGCGCGGACATTGGCCAGTTCCTTGTCCTTGGCGATGGCTTCCGGGGCCTGCGCCAGCATCTGCTTGGCGTTCTCCAGATCGCCGGCGGCGATCAGGCAGCGGACGATGCCGGCATAAGCCCGGGCGTTTTCCGGCTCGGCCTGAAGGATCTGGCTGTAGAGGTCGAGTGCTCCCTGCAGGTCGCCACCCTCCACCATCTCCTTGGCCTGGGCGAAGGCCTCCTCCAGCATATCGTCGCCGCCGACACCGGCCTGCTTGGCCAGCGCCACCAGCTTGTCGACGAAGGCCTTCACCTGCGATTCGGGCACCGCGCCCATGAAGCCGTCAACCGGACGGCCCTGGAAGAAGGCGTAGACCGCCGGAATCGACTGGACGCGCAGTTGCGAGGCGATCATCGGGTTGGCGTCGGTGTCGATCTTCACCAGACGGACCGCTCCCTTGGTGGCGCGCACCACCTTCTCGATGATCGGGCCCAGCTGCTTGCAGGGGCCGCACCAGGGCGCCCAGAAATCGACGATCACCGGAACGTCGCGTGAGGCCTCGATCACGTCGGCCATGAAGGCGCGGTCGGTGGTGTCCTTGACGACGTCGGCGGCACCGGCTGCAGGAGCTGCGGGCTTGGACCCGTTGGCGGGGGGCATGGAGAACATGGCGTGTTTCGGTCCCGTTGGTGATGCCTGGCCCATTAGGACATCCCGGTGGGCCATGGAGTTGCCGATCCGGCCGGCCCGGATCCTCATCGTTGCGGACATATGTGAGCGCGCAAGGCGGCTCAAGCAAGCATTGCGTGGGCAGGCATCGCGTAGAGCGGCCAGCCCGTCACTCCTCCGTGCGGCCGAACTCGACGATCGACGGTTCGTGCCCGCAGCCGCGGATGAAGC
Organism: Azospirillum lipoferum; assembly: GCF_024170005.1. Lineage (GTDB taxonomy): Bacteria > Pseudomonadota > Alphaproteobacteria > Azospirillales > Azospirillaceae > Azospirillum > Azospirillum lipoferum. The sequence goes on along the minus strand of NZ_JALJXJ010000014.1, from coordinate 42,062 downwards.
GCAGCAGGTCGTCGCGCCGGATCGCGGTGGTGCGGTCGTTCAGCAGCGGATGATAGTTCAGCAGGTCGTGCTGCATCATTGCCTGTTGCAGGACAACGCGCACCTTGTGGTCGGTGTCGTTGACCAGGGCGAAGGGCGTGACCGATCCCGGCCGGATGCCGAGGAAGCGCCAGAGCCGCTCCGCCGAGGCGAAGGACAGCCGCGCCGACCCGATGACCTTGTCCAGCCGGTTCAGGTCGATCTGCGCATCCTCCAGTGCCACGACCAGCCAATGCTGCTCCTTCTTGTCCTTCAGGAACAGGTTCTTGCAATGGCCGCCGGGAAGGGCGCCGCGCAGGGCCTTGCTCTCCTCCACCGTGTGCAGCGGCGGGTGGCTGTGCGTGGTTGCCTGAATGCCCAGCGCGTCGAGCCGCGCCAGCAATTGGTCCGGCGAGGTCGGCAGCGGCGCGTCCTGATCCGGATGTGGAGATGATGCGGTGTCCATGACAGCCCTTGTACCGGGCGCGCGGAAAATCGTCCAGCCGGTGAAAAAAACTGAAACAAGGTGCTTGCATTGCGTCGGCCGATGAGTATAGTCCGCCGCACACCGCCGGACGGCAGAAACAAGCTGCTGAACGACGGCATGGAGCGCGGGCGTAGCTCAGGGGTAGAGCACAACCTTGCCAAGGTTGGGGTCGAGGGTTCGAATCCCTTCGCCCGCTCCAGTTTCCTCCAGCTTATCTGCTGGAGCTTGCGATCTCAAAAGGCCGGACCTTCGGGTGCCGGCCTTTCGCATTTTCATGCTTTGCTTTCATCACTTGTGGGCTTGCCTCCCCGTCTTCCATAGCGGTTCCGCGCGGGATGAACCGTCCACGGGATCGGCGGCCGGTCGCACTCCCTTATCTTCCAATTGCGGCAAGTCGAATCCCGATCAGCATACAATTGCAGTCGATCCCTCTGGTGGCAACACGCTGGTATCTTCCCGATTCCTGGCAGTGATCAGCCGGCGGGGGCGCAGTTGTACCTGCCATCGGCTGCCATTGTGATTTCCTGATAATTTCGCGTCGTGGCTGCGTCTCGCTTTGTGGTGACCCGCAAGGCGACGTGAAAGTTCCTATGACGTATTTACAGATTGTCAACCTCCTTGCGTATGACCGCCGGAGTAGGTACACTTCAAAATCTAAATAAATGGGGTCTAAATCTCCGGGGGTTGTGCCAAACGCTGATGATCTGCGGAAACGCGCATCAAAATTCAGAAACATTCTCGTAGGAGGATGCTCCGGCCATTGGTCCTCCCCCTGGTCCGGCAGCCTTCCTTTGTCGTGTGCCGGAAATTGGCCTTGGTGATGGCTTCGGCAGCGGCTTGGGACGTCTGAAACTGTCGCTCGGTTCCGCTTCCTTCCCACTGCCGCCCTGCCTGCCTTGCCACGACCGAGGGGGGCCCCACTCTCGGACGGTCATTCCGCCGATACCCGCCGCCCCCGGACTTCGAACCAGACACTGCGATCCCGCCGATACGACGACCAGATACGAAGAAAGGAAACCGCCATGGCTATGCAGCGCTATCTCGTCGATTATCCCCGCCTGTCGACCGACTCCCTTGCCAAATGGTCGTCGGTTCCCAGCAGCGTCGCTTCCGACGCGATGAACCGGTGCCAGAGCATGGATTCGCGGATCAAGCCGATGGTCCCCGGCATGCGCATCTGCGGTCAGGCCCGCACCGTGGTCACCATGCCCGGCGACAACAGCATGGTTCACCACGCCGTCAGCCTGGCGGAACCGGGCGACGTGGTGGTGGTGGCCGGCGGCGGCCTGGACGACGTGGCGCTGGCCGGCGAATGGGTGGTGCGCTGCTGCAAGCGGCGCGCGTTGGGCGGTCTGGTGGTCGACGGCTCGGTTCGCGACCTGCACGAGATCCGTGGGCTCGGGCTGCCGGTCTTCGCCAAGGGCGCCGTGGCCCGCGGCCCGCACAAGAACTTCGGCGGCAAGATGGATGTCACCGCGGCCATCGGCGGCGTGCCGGTCAACCCTGGCGACCTGATCCTGGGCGACGAGGACGGCGTCGTCGTCGTGCCGCTGGCCTTCGCGGAGGCCGCCCTGGTCCAGAGCCTCGCCCTGCTGGAGCGCGAGCGGAAATGGACCGAGCAGATCGAGGCCGGCGCCACCCTGGTCGATGTGCTTGGCGTCCCGCCGCTGGAGATCGTTCCCGCCGATTGAGTGGAACCGTGTAAAGGAAAGCCCCCGCATCGTCGGCCGCATTGTCGACCTTTGCCGACCCCGCCCCCCATGGTGCCGCGTCCATGTCGCTGATTTTCCAGATCGTCCTGCCGATGTTCGGCCTGATCGCCCTTGGCTTCTGGGCGGCGCGCTACCGTGGCTTCAGCACGGCGATGGTCCAGGGGCTTTCCCGTTTCCTCGGCATCTACGCGCTGCCGGCGCTGCTGTTCTCAAACATGGCGCGGGCGGATATCCCGGACCCGCTGGAATGGGCGGTTTTGGGCTCCTTCTACCTTGCGGCGGTCGCGGTGTTCCTGGTGGGGGGGCTGTGGATGCGGATGGCGGGCCGGCGGGAGCAGGTTGCGCCCATCGGCCTTGCCAGTTCCTTTTCCAACATCGCGTTGCTGGGCTCGCCCATCATCATGGAGGCGTATGGGCCGACCGTGGCGGTGCCGGTGATGCTGCTGATCGTCTTCCAGTCGCCGCTGCTGTTTACCTCGGCCACCATGCTGGCGGAAACCCAGCGGTCGGCGCGCAACGGCCGAGCCGGCCGACCGGTGAAGGCGACGCTGGACGCGGCGAAGGCGACGCTGACCAGTCCGCTGGTGATGTCGGTTATCCTTGGGCTGGCCGCCAACCTGATCCATCTGGCGATCCCGCCGATGGTGATGAAGAGCTTCACCATGATGGCGCAGACGGTGCTCCCCTGCGCCTGTTTCACCTTGGGGGCGTCGCTGGCGCTCAGCCCGGCCTCGGGTGCGGTGCTGCCGGCCACGGTGGTGGCCCTGCTGAAGACCGGGCTGCATCCGCTGCTGACATGGCTCCTGGCCACCCAGGTCTTCGACCTGCCGCCGCTGTGGGTCGCCCCGGCGGTGACCGCCGCGGCCCTGCCCATCGGCATCAACGCCTATGTCTTCGCGGAGCGCTACAATGCCGGGCGCGACGTGGTGTCGATGTCGCTGCTGATCTCCACCTTGCTGTCGCCGGTGTCGATCTCCATCGCCTTCATGGTGTCGTCAGCGGGCTGAGAGGTCAGGCTGCCGCGGCTTGCGGCAGTTGCCTCCATTATTGCCAGTATGCGAATTTTACTTGATAGCGCTATCGCGCCATATCGCGCGAGCGGCAGCCAATTTCATGCTGAACTCGGCGGTATAGCCGCCTTTCCCACCATTGATGGGAGAGCCAAATCCTGTTAGCCTCTAATTGTATGAATTTCTAAGCATCACGATATCGGCAAGGCTGTGTCTTGATCTGGAAGAACGCGGAATATGAGAGTCCGCCACCGTGGTGGCGGCGTCCAGCCAGTCTTGTTTTCGATAACAATAGAACCGCCTCTTCTGTCGCATATCATAGTATGATCAAGACTCTGAACGCTTCGATCTCGAAGAAAATCAAAGTTGATTGTGTCAGATCAAAGACTCGTACAAAAACGAACGCGTTAATCATTGCAAAAGATTTTCCGGGTGAGATGGCGCAGCCATGGCCGTGCCGGTGGGCAGGCCGTCTCGACATCAGTCCCGGAACCGGCGCGGGAGTTTGTCCCCGCAGGATTTCATCGACCGGAGCGGCGTCGCGCGGCAACCGCACGTTCCTCCGCCCCAATGCCATGCCGGATCGTTCGCGCCACGGACTGCCGGCCGACGCAGGTGCCCCATGACCCTCCTCAACAACTTCCACATTCCCGTCAAGATGGCCATTCCGGCGACGACGGCGATTATCGGCATGCTGGTGATCGCGCTGCTCGGCTGGTCGGCGATCACCCAGCAGTCGACCCTGCTCGACGCCCTGTTCAACCGCTCCTTTACCCGGGAAGCGGAAATCCAGGGGCTGACCGACACCCTGACGGTGGCCCACGCCGGCATGTACCGGACCGTGATCCTCAGCAGCGCGAACGCCTCGCCGAAGGCGGTGGAAGAGGAGATGAAGGCCCTCAGCAGCCAACTCGGCAAGTTGAAGAGCCAGTCGGAGGCGCTGAAGGGCGCCACCGCCGACACCGACGAGGAGGCGAAGTTCTTCGAGCGGTTCGGTGCCGACGGCGCCACCTATCTGGCGAAGGTGGGCAGCTTCCTCGACCTGCTGAAGATGGGCGTCGATCCGCTGGACTTCCTGCAGGAGGTGCAGGCCGCCTATACCCGCCTACAGGGGACCAGCCGCGACTATCTGACCTACAAGCGCAAGGTCTCCACCGACGCCTATGCCACGGTCAACGCATCGGTCGACAACACCACCCAGGCCTTCATGGCGGTGGCAGCGGCCGCGCTGCTGGTGACGATCGGCGTCGCCCTGTTCATCGGCATGAACATCGCCCGTCCGATCGTGCGCCTGACCGACGTGATGGAACGTCTGGCCCGTGGGAATCTGGAGGCCGACATCCCGGCCGCCAACCGCGGCGACGAGATCGGCCAGATGGCCCGTACGGTGCAGGTCTTCAAGGAAAATGCCGTCCGCGTGCAGGAGCTGTCGCGTGAGCAGGAGGCGATGCGCCTGCGCAACGAACAGGAGCGTCGGCAGGCGATGGCGGCACTCGCCAACGACCTGGAGGCGTCGGTCAAGGCGATGATGGGCGAAGTGGTGCGGTCGGCGACGTCGATGCGCAACGAGGCCAACTCGATGCTCGACAACGCCAAGCAGACCAGTCACCACAGCGACAGCGTCGCCCATTCGGTGCAGGAGGCGACCAGCGAGGTCGAAAGCGTGGCGGCCGGCGCAGAACAGCTCCGCGCCTCCATCGACGAGATCACCCGCTCCATCAGCCAGTCGGCGCAGCTCGCCCGCGGCGCGGTGGAGGAGGCCGGCCGCACCGACGGCATCGTCCAGGGCCTGAGCGAGGCCAGCCGCAAGATTGAGGAGGTTGTCGGCCTCATCCAGTCGATCGCCGGTCAGACCAACCTGCTGGCGCTGAACGCGACCATCGAGGCGGCGCGCGCCGGTGAGGCGGGCAAGGGCTTCGCTGTCGTGGCGCAGGAGGTGAAGAGCCTTGCCAACCAGACCGCCAAGGCGACCGAGGAGATCGGCGCCGAAATCGCCGCGGTTCAGGCCGCCACCCATGCGGCGGTAGGCGCCATCCGCGCTATCGTCGGCACTATCCGTCAGGTCGATGAATCTCTCGGCACCGTCGCTGCCGCGGTGGAGGAGCAGGACGCCGCCACCCGCGACATCAGCGCCCGCTCCCAGCGTGCCGCCGTCGACACCATGGCGGTGATGCAGGAGATGCGTCTGGTCCAGCAGGCCGCAGAGACCACCGGCCATTCCGCCGGATCGGTGCAGAACACGACCGAGGAACTGTCGCGCAGCTTCAACCGCCTCGACCACGAGATCGAAGCCTTCATCACCCGAATCACTGCGGCGTGATGGTGGGCGGCATGAGGGCGGGATGAAACGAAAACGCCCTCTCCTGAGATGTGCAGGGGAGGGCGTTTTTGCTTATGAGCGTCGGATTGGGGCATTCGCCAGCCGACGCTTATCCCACGAGCACGCCCTTGCGCGCATCCGCCCACTCGCGCGCCGTCGTCGGACGGCCGTCGGCGTCGATCAGGCCGCGGGCAAACAGCTCCTCGGCATGGCGGATGAAGAAGGCGGCGGTGCTCGGCCGCTCCCAATGCTCCATCCAGTTCTGCTCCAGGAAGGCCAGGATCCCCGGCTGGTCCAGTTCCACCTCCCACAGCACGCCGAGCAGCGAGGTCTGCTGCTCCTCATGCATGCAGTCCTCGAAGCACAGGCGCTTGTCGGCGCGCGCCTCCTTGCGGGCGGTGGTCTCCGGACCGGGGCCGAGGCCATAATCGATCAGGGTCCGCCGCTCCGGCGCCGCACACAGCCAGTGCGCCACCTCATGCACGATCACCGTCGCCTCGACATCGGTGCGGATCACCCTGCCGTCCCACATGAAGGAGCGGCTGGGCGGCTCGTCCAGCGTGTCGATGCCATGGGCATGGGCCAGCCGCACCGCGTCGGCCCGATGGGCCGGCGTGTCGACACCGCCGCCGGGCTCGTCGTCTGGCCGCACGGGCCAAGTTGCCGCGATCCGGTGAAAGGCGGCCCGTGCTTGGGCATGGCCGTCCAGATGGGCGTCGAAGGCGGCGATGGCCTTCGGCATGTTGTCGATGGCGATGGGGGTCAGGATCATGGCGCCTATGTGCCGAAGGGGGCGCTCCGGCGCAAGCGGAATGTAACCGTGCAAGGGAGCAGGGCTGACCGGCAAACAAGCAGCGCCGGCAAGACCCGGTCCATTCGAATCCCGCCAGCGCCATAACTGTAACGGCCGTGCTTCAGTTCGGCGACGTTTCTTACGCGGCGCGCATGTCGGCCAGGAAGCGCGACACGAAGCCGCGCAGGTCGGTCGCTTCGTGGTTCAGCCCGTCGGCGGCGGTCAGCACCTCGCGCGAGGCATTGCCGGTGGAGGCCGCGGCCTCCGACACGCCCGCGATGTTGCCGGACACCTGCTGCGTGCCGCGTGCCGCCTGCTGGACGTTGCGGCTGATCTCCTTGGTGGCGGCCCCCTGCTCCTCCACCGCGGCGGCGATGGTGGTGGAGATGTGGTTGATCTCGGCAATCACCCGGCCGATCTCGGCGATGGCACCAGCGGCCTGACGGCTGATCTCCTGGATGCCGGCGATCTGGCTGCCGATCTCCTCGGTCGCCTTGGCGGTCTGGCTGGCGAGGTTCTTCACCTCCGACGCCACGACGGCGAAGCCCTTGCCCGCCTCGCCGGCCCGGGCCGCCTCGATGGTGGCGTTCAGCGCCAGCAGGTTGGTCTGGCTGGCGATGTCGGTGATCAGCTGCACCACCTCGCCGATGCGCTGGGCGGCGTCGACCAGACCGCGGACGGTGCCGTCGGTCTTTTCGGCGGTGGCGACGGCCTGTCCGGCGATGCGGGTGCTCTCCGCCACCTGCCGGCCGATTTCGGCGATGGAGGCGGTCAACTCCTCCGTCGCGGCGGCCACTGTCTCCACATTGCCGGTCGCCTCATGGGAGGCGTTGGCGACCGCATCGGCCTGCCGGGTGGTCTGTTCCGCGGTGGCCGACATGGTCTGGGCGGTCGCCTGCAACTGCGTCGCCGCTGCCGACACCCGGCCCAGCGCCGACAGCACCAGCCGGTCGAACTCCTGTGTCAGGCGGTCGATGCGCTCGCCGCGGCTACGCTGCGCCTCATGGTCGACGCGCTGGGACTCGGCCAGCCGGTCGCTCTCGATCAGGCTGCTCTTGAAGACCTGAAGGGCCTTAGCCATGCCACCGATCTCGTCGGTGCGCTCCAGGCCGGGGATGTCGACGCTGCGGTCGCCGCCGGCCAGCCGGGTCATGCGGTCGGTCATCGCCACCACCGGCCGCGACAGCCCGCGGCCGATCAGCAGCGCCGTCGCCAGCCCCAGCACCACCGCGATCAGCGAGGCGATCATCATCCCGCCGCGCGCCTTGTCGATGAAGGCACCGGTCGCCATGCCCAGGCTCTTCTGGGCGTCGACGCTGGCCACCGTCAGCTGCTCCGCCTCCTTGGATATGGAATCGCCGACGGGGATCAGCACCTCGTTGACCAGCCGGTCGCGTTCGGTGGTCGCCTTGACCACGGCGTTGAAGCCGGAGGTGTAGACGCGCAGCATCGCGGTGTAGGACATCGCCATCTTGCGGCGGTCCATGTCGGTCAGCTTCGCCATCATCGCACCACCGCGGCTGGCGGCATCGGTGAATTGCGACCGGGTCTGGCTGGCCAGTGCCGGGGAGCCATCGATATTGTATCGCGTCGCCGAAATCCGCGCCGACAGCATATGGCGCAGCGCCATGCCTGCCAAATAGGCAGCGTCGGTGTCGCCGGCGGAACTGGCGCTGTCCATGATGTTGTCGAGTGCGCTTTCCAGCCGCGGTCCGATCTCGTCCAGTTCGGAGATGGCCTTGCTGCGCTGGGCCTGGAAATCCATCGTCGCGGCAAAGGCTTCCCGGTATTGGGCGATCTCCTGCGCCATATGGTCTGCGGTCTGCAGCAGGGCAGGGTCGGTGAACAGGGTCCGGGCCTTGTCGATGGTCTGCGCCGCTTCCTCTGCCGTGCGGCGGACGGCGCCGCCGACCTCCATATCGCCGGTCAGCAGGAAACGGGTCGCCTTCTGGCGCATCTCCAGCATCAGCGCCTGGATGCGCCCCAACTCGTTGGTCTGCTGGCCGAGCTGACGGTAGGTTTCCACGGCGCCGCCGGCCTCCGACAGGGCCGCCACGCCGATGCCGCCGATCAGCACCAGGAACACCAGGATCCCGGCGCTGGCCGCCGTGATCTTGGTTCCTACGGAAAAGCGATTGAAAAGGCTCATGGCCGGTGCCTCCATCGACACAGGGGTGCTGCTCGGAACCTGAACAGGTCAGTGGTTGCGACCTGTTCACACGGCCATTTTCAGGAAGCGTGCCACATGCCCCAGTATGGTCGGAGATGATCCGGCTATGTGCAGCGATAACCGGAGGGATCCCGTGGGTGACGCTGGGGAACGCAGTCGTTCCGCATGACTGGAATAAACGGCAATGGCGGATGTTTGCCTGTTTCGTTGGACTGCGGGTGGCGGGCGTCCGGATGCTTTCACGGGCGAACAGGCCATTTTTTGTGCCGCGGCGGTCACAGGAGAGGCATTTTGTACATCCCCCCGTATCGTGATATATGCCGAAGGGCGCAGCGGCCGTCCGGGGTCGTCGCCGATCCCTTCATCTCCCGGTCCCTGACGCTTTGACCCGACGGCTGGCCATGCCCATTCCCGACGCGCCCCTTTCCGCGGCTTCCCCGGATGCCCGCACCGCTTCCGTCCGTTCCGCGGCCAATCGTGCCCCGGTGGACCGGTCCGGCCGCCCACGGCGCGGCTGCCTGTCAGTTGTCATCCCCTTCTACAATGAGGGCCCAAACATCGATGCCCTGTTCGCCCGGCTGGTGCCGGTGCTGGACGGGCTCGACATGGATTGGGAGGTGGTGTGCGTCAACGACGGCAGCCGCGACGACACCGTCGACCGGCTGCTGGACGTCCATGACCGCGAACCGCGGGTGAAGGTGGTGGACCTGTCGCGCAATTTCGGCAAGGAACTGGCGCTGTCCGCCGGGCTCAGCCACACCACCGGCGACGCCATCGTACCGATGGATGCCGATCTGCAGCATCCGCCAGAACTGCTGCCGGCTTTCATCGCCAAATGGCGCGAGGGGTTCGACGTGGTCGTCGCCGTGCGCCATGCCCGCGTCGGCCAGAGCCTGAAGCACCGGCTGTTCGCCCGCCTGTTCTACTGGGTCTTCGACCATCTGTCGGAGATCAAGCTGCCGCGCGAGGTCGGCGATTTCCGCCTGATGGACCGCCGCGTCGTCGAGGTGATCAACCGGATGCCGGAGCGCACGCGCTTCATGAAGGGCATCTTCGCCTGGGTCGGCTTCCGTCAGGCGGCGATCCCCTACGAGCAGGGGGAGCGTGCCGGCGGAGACACCAAATGGGGCTTCGTCAAGCTGCTGCGCCTGTCCTTCGACGGGCTGACCGCCTTCTCCACCTTCCCGCTGCGGGTGTGGAGCCTGGTCGGCATGGCGGTGTCGGGCGTCGCCTTCGTCTATATCCTGATCCGCCTGATCCGCACGCTGATCCACGGCATCGACGTGCCGGGCTATGAATCGCTGCTGGTCGCCGTGCTGTTCCTGGGCGGCATCCAGCTGATCACGCTGGGCATCATCGGCGACTATCTGGGCCGCGTCTTCGCCGAGGTGAAGGGGCGGCCGCTGTTCATCGTGCGCTCCGCCCACGGCTTCGGCCCGGCGGACGGCCGGCACGAGCATGAGTTCGATCCGGTTGGCGGGGCCATCGGGGGCGGAACTGCGGGGCAGGAGCTGCGCCGATGAGCATCGAGACCCGCCTGCACGCCGGCGACGTGGACGACGCCGGTGGCTCCGCCCGTCACCCGCGTCCCGCCACCGCCGCACCGTCCACCGCCACGGCGAGCGGCCGCGCGCTGCCGCGTGGCGAGGCGGCCCTGTGGGACGGGCTGTCGCGCGCCCTGCTGCTCGGCCTGCTGATCCTGGCGGCGCTGACCTTCCTCAGCTACGGCATCAGCACGGACGAGGAGGTGCAGCACATCTACGGCAAGAAGCTGCTGTCCTACTATCTCAGCGGCTTCCAGGACCGGTCGGCCTTCCATTTCAAGGATCTGGCCTATTACGGCGGGCTGTTCGACCTCGTCACCGCGGTCATCGTGCCCTTCTCCCCCTTCGAGGAGTATGAGACGCGGCACCTGCTCTGCGCGCTGGTCGGCGTGCTGGGTATCGCCGGCACCTGGCGTTACACCCGGCTGCTGGCCGGTCCGCGCGCCGGCTTCATCGCCGCGGCGCTGCTGTCGTTGAGCGGCGTCTATTACGGCGCCATGTTCAACAACACCAAGGACGTGCCCTTCGCGGCCGGCATGGTGTGGACGCTCTATTTCGCCACCCGCATCCTGAAGCAGATGCCGCGGCCCAGCCGTAGCGCGGTGCTGAAGTTCGGGCTGGTGCTGGGCATGACACTGGCGATCCGCGTCGGCGCCGTGCTGGCCGGTTTCTATCTGGCGGTCGCCATGGCGCTGCATTTCGCGCTGGTCACCCGGCAGGAGGGGCATCGCTGGGCGCTGGCCGATGCAAGGCGCGCCTTCCTGTCGCTGTGGCCGGCAATCCCGGTTGCTTATGCCATCATGGCGGTTTTCTGGCCCTGGGTGGTGCAGCGGCCGTTCCGCAACCCGCTGGAGGCGCTGCGCGTCGTCTCCCACTTCCCGATCGACATCCAGACGCTGTTCATGGGCGAACTGGTCCATTCCAACGACCCGCCCGCCTTGTATCTGCCGGTCTATCTGGCGGTGAAGCTGCCGGAGGCGGTGGTGATCGGCGTCGGTGCGGCGGTGATCATGGCGGCGATCTGGCTGGCGCGCGGCGGCTGGCGGAGGGCCGGTGCCTTCACGGTGGTCCGCTACACGCCGCTGGTGCTGGCGGGCTTCCTGCCGATCCTGCTGTTCGTGCTGATGCGGCCGTCGGTCTACAACGGCATTCGCCATTTCCTGTTCCTGGCGCCGCCCTTCGTGGTGATGGCCGCCATTGCCGCCGACCGTCTATGGACGCTGTGCCAACGTGGCGGCCGGGCATTGGGGCAGGGCTTCGCCGCCGCGATGACCGTGGTCGCCGTGGTGTATGCTTGGCAGTTGGGCGCCATGCATCCAAACCAGTACGTCTACTACAACCAGTTCGTCGGCGGCGTGCGGGGCGCCGATGGAAAATTCGAACTGGATTACTGGGGCAACTCCCTGCACGAGGCGTTGCAGGAGCTGGTCGAGTATGTCGAGCGCGAGAATGACGGCCACGCCCCGCCGCGGCAGTACACGCTGACCGTCTGCGGCAACACGCTGGCGGTTCGGTTCGAGTTGCCGCCCTGGCTGCGTCTGGTGAACGGGATCGAGCCGGATTGGCGCAAGGCCGACTTCTTCCTGGCCTTCACCCAGGTGAAGCGCTGCCCGTCGCTGCTGGACGGTCACCCGATCCTGGAGATCGCGGCGGACGACGTCCCGCTATCCGTCGTCAAGGACCGCCGCCCGCCCAGGGCCGAGATCCCCACCGAATAGCCGCTACGGGATAACCGTGCCCGATAGCCGCGGTCGGCCTGCCAAGCCTGACCTGTCGGGCGGTGGCGGGGCGGTTGGGGAGTACCCCGGCGGCTCCCGGCCTGTCTTTCGCCGCATCACCGTTCGCGGCCCTGTCCGCCTGCCATCCGTCCGCCCACTCTCCGGACCAGCGATTGGGCCTGGCGGAGGTGGGCATGCGGCGCGGGCTGCTCTGGGGCGTTTTGTGTCTGCTGCTGTGGAGCGTTCCGCTCGGGCCCACCGGGGCCATCGGCCTGGACTGGGTTTCCGATCCCCTGGTGGATGTGGTGACCCGCGCGGTGGAAGAGCGGCAGCCACCGGCCGGATCCGGTAGTCTGGTGGTCGGCATCATCCGCGACGGACGGACGCTGGTGGTCGGACGAGGCGATGCCGGGCGCCCCGACGGCGGTCCGGCCGACGGGCGCACCCTGTTCCAGATCGCGTCCCTGACTAAGCCCTTCACCGGCACCATCATGGCGGAACTGATGCGGGAGGGCCGTCTCGATGCCGCCGACCCGCTCCAGCGATATCTACGCCGCGTCGGCCCGCTGCCGGTCGCCCATGTGCCGGACTATCAGGGGCGGCCGATCCGGCTGCGCGACCTCGCCACCCATACCGCCGGCCTGCCCAACGTGCCGGAAACCCCCCGCTTCTCCTGGAGCCGGCTGGAGGATCCGCGCAACCCCTACAAGCCGCTGTCGCGGGGGGAACTGGCGCTGTGGCTGTCGGTGTACCAGCTGCCGGTGCCGCCGGGGGTGCGCTTCAGCTATTCCAACGCCGGCATGTCGGTGTTGGGGGAGGCGCTGTCGGTGGCGGCCGGCCAACCTTATGAGACCCTGCTGAAGCGGGTGGTGACAGACCGTTTCGGTCTGCGCGACACCACCCTGCATCCGACCGCGGAGCAGCAGACGCGCAAAGCTGCCGGCCATGCCCGGGGTCGGCCCGTACCGGATTGGGAGGCACCGGCGATGCTGCCGGCCTTCGGCCTCTATTCAACGGCCGACGATCTGCTGCTTTGGCTGTCTGCCAATCTCGGTAATTGTCCGAGCGGGTCTGCCGGGACGGGCGGTCATGGCTGTGCGCCGCCGGTGGCGGCCACCCTGGCGCTGGCGCAGTCGATTCAGGTGAACGGCAGGTCGCTGGCCGATCCGGGCAGCCTGGGAAGCGGAGCGATGGCCCTTGGCTGGTTCGTCGCCTGGGCGACGGACGGCACCCCGATCCATTGGCATTCCGGCTCCACCGGCGGCTTCAACGCCTATATCGCCTTTTCGAAGGCGCATCGCTGGGGTGTGGTGGCGCTGACCAACAGCGATCCCGATCAGGTGACCGCCGACCATGTGGTGATCGATCTCGTCCGCCGGCTGGAAGCCCGTCCGGAGGTGGCGAGCCTGCCATGAGACTTGCGGCCCGCCCGGTCAGTGCAGGCGCCGCGGTGGCTTGGCCGGAATCTCGACGTCGGCGCGGGCCGGGGCAATCGGACCCGCCTGATGATGGGCAAGGCGCCAGTTGCCCTTTTCGCGGGCGAACAGGTTGGTCGCGGCCAGGACGGCGTCGCCCAGCGTTTCCTCGCAGACCACCAGCGCGGTGTCGCCGTGCAGGGTGACGCGCTCGTTCCGTGCCGCCACCGTGATGCCGCTGGGTGCGCGCAGAACGTCGCGCCAGCTGGTCAGCACGGCGTCGCGCCCGAACAGGGCGGTCCAGCCGGGATGGATGCAGGAGACGGGCAGCGTTTCCGCCCACAGGGCCTCCATCGCGGCGGTGTCGCGGTTGGTGAAGGCCCGATAGAAGGCTTGGTTCAGGGCCAGCAGCGTGTCGCGGTCGGTCATGTCTTTCATCCGGGCGATGGTTCCGGGGAGACGGACGGTGCACGGTTCTTGGACCGCCACCGCGACCGCTTGTAAAGAAGCCATCCCGCATGGGCAAGCGCCGGTCCGGACGGATCCGGGCCGGTGCTGTGACAATGAATGCCCGATACCGGATCAGGCGGTCAGATCGACGCTCTGCGGTTTCGCGGCCGTGGTGGCGTCAGCCGCCGCAGCGGATGCCGTTCCACTCTTCCCGGTCGACAGCCCTGCGATCGGAGTGGACAGGTCGAGCGTCAGGTGGGTGACACCGTCCTTGGACGTGGTCGGCTTCAGCACCGCCAGCCCCTTCATCCCATCGCCGCCGCCACCTTTGGCGGCCATGTCGTTCAGCTTGCCGAGGATATCCTTGATCTCATCCTCGCTGAAACCTTCGGAACGGACGATCATACCGGTGGATTTGCCGGTGGCGGTGGTGGTCATGCCGGTGGCACTGAGCGCCATGTCGCCGCCCTTGCCAAGCGATGCCTGCAGACGTTGATCGTCCCGCCGGAAGTCCAGGGTCGATTTCGCGAAGGAAATCTTGACGCTGCGATCGCCATCCTGGATTTCCAGGTCGATCCCGTGCGACTCGATCGACCACTGCGACTGGGTGGCCTGCATGTCCACCGACAGGTCGCTGAGGTTCATGCCGTCCAGCTTGGACTTCAGCCCGTCGCCGAAGCCGCTCACGGCATCGTCGATGCGGTTCTGCGGAACGCCCAGCGCGCCCAGCACGTCGCCCAGTCCCTGCTTCAGGGAGTCGATGCCCTTGCCGAACATGCCGGCCAGATCCTTGCCGTGATCCAGCGCCGACTGCATCAGCGACTGTGCCTGTTTGGCGCGGTCGACGTCGCTGTTGCCGGCCGCCAGGCCGCCTGCGGCGCCGCCGGCACCCTGGGCGCCACCCTTGCCGGTCATGCTGTCCAGCAGCGATTCCATCGACTGGCTGATGGTGTAGGCCGGCGACTGGGCCTTGCTCTTGTCACCGTCCACCGATTTCGCGTCCGATTTGGTCAGCGCGTCCTTCGCTGTGCCGGCCGTCTTTGACGAACCGTTCTGCACAGCCGTGGACAGCACCGACGGTTTGCCGTTCGGGCCGCTGAGCTCCGCGTAGTACATGGATGCCCCCGCATCGCGTTGTTTTTGCGCAAGTGGAAGCATGGCGCTGACAACCTTTACCAGTTATTAATTTGATGGGTTTCTTTGAATGATTGAAACAAGTTCGTTACCTTACTAAGTGTTGATGACTGTGGAACTTCGTCCGACGTCTTGCCAGCACTTGTTCCGCCTGCGTGATGAGCTGCGACGAGCCGCGGCTTTCACCGCGGGCGAGGCGCTGCTACCCTTGTTGCCAAAGGACCCGGAAGAAGGGAGCCAGCCACCATGACCGACCGCCTGTCCATTGCGCTTGCCCAGATCAACCCCGCCGCGGGCAATCTTGCCGCGAATGCCAGCCGACTACGTTCCGCAAGGGCGGAGGCCGCGGCTCGCGGCGCCGATCTCGTCGTCTGCCCGGCGGCTGCCGTGTCCGGCGCCCCGCTGCTGGATCTGGCCGCACTTCCGGCCTTCCTGGACGCGGTGCAGGCAACGGTGCAGGCGTTGGCGGAGGATACCGCCGACGGCGGCCCGGCGTTGCTGGTCGGGGCGCCCTGGCGTGGGGAATTGGGGATCCACAACGCCGCCCTGTTGCTGGACGGAGGCAAGATCGCCACGGTTCGTTTCCAGGCCGCAACGGATCTCGGTGAGATCGGCGCGCCGGAGGAAGACCGTTTCGACAGCGGTCCGATGCCGGGACCGATGAATGTCCGTGGAGTGCGGATCGGCCTGCTGGTCGGCGGCGATCTGGCGACCGGCGAGGTGGCGGAAACGCTGGCGGAGAGCGGGGCCGAGATGCTGGTCGCGATGCTGGCCGGCCCCTTCGGTCCCGGCGGTGCCGACGAGCGGGTGCAGGCCGCCGTTGCGCGGGTGGTCGAATGCGGGCTGCCGCTGGCCGCAGTGAATCTCGTCGGCGGGCAGGAGGAACGGGTGTTCGACGGCGGCAGCTTCGCGCTCGCCCCCGGCGGCCGTCTGGTCGCCCAGGCACCGCTGTTCGCCGAGCATCTTCTGCTGACCCGGTGGGAGCGCGGCGAGGACGGCGGTTGGGACAGTTTTGAGGCCGAAACGATTGCTCCGGCCGAGGGGGTGGAAGCGCTCTATGGTGCGCTGGTTCTGGGTCTGCACGATATCGTAACGAAATCCGCCGCACCGGGGGTGGTGGTCGGGCTGACCGGTGGGCTGGACTCGGCGCTGGTCGCCGCCATCGCCGTCGACGCGCTGGGACCGGAGCGGGTGTTGGCGGTGCGGGCGCCGCTGCCGGGCGGCCCGACGGCTGAATTGGCCGACAGCCTGAACGATGCGGCGGAGATCGTGGAGTTGCTGGGCTGCCGCCTGGACAATGTCGCGCTGGCACCGGTGCTGAAGGCCACCGACTCGCTGCTGGCCCCTGCTTTCGCCGGCCGTGAGCCGGCCGTGGCGGCGGACCGTCTGCATGCCCGCCTGCGCGCCGCGACCCTGGCTGCGCTGGCGGAGCGGATGGGCGCCCTGCTGCTGTCGACCGTGGACCGCACCGACCGGCTGCTCGGCCTTGCGCCGGAGGAGACGGGTTGCGCCTATGCCGTGCTGGCCGACGTGCCCAAGACGGTGGTGCTGGAATTGGCGCGCTGGCGCAATGCCAACCAGCCGGCGGGATCGCGCGGGCCGGCCGGGCTGGTGGTGCCGGAACGGGTGCTGGCGCGCCGGATGAAGGCCGAAGCCCCGGCCGGTCTGCCATCGGCGGAGGCGCTGGACGATCTGCTGTCCGGCCTGCTCGATGGTGGGCTGCCGCCGGCCGACCTCGTGGCGCGTGGGCATGCGGCCGGGATGGTGGCGACGGTCTGGCGACTGGTGGTCCAGGCGGAGGCGGATCGCCGCCGGGCTCCGCCGGGTCCGCGGGTGTCGCGCCGCACGGTGGCGCAACTGCGGCGCTTTCCGATTGCCGGCGGCTTCACGGATCTGAGGTAAAACGAACGGGTGGAAGGGGGTGTCCCCCTTCACGCCCGTTTCGACGTCCCGCAGACGTCAGCCGCGGGTCAGCTTGATGATCGTAGCGATCATGCCGAAGGTCCACAGCACGGCCGGCAGAACCACCCAGGTGGGATGAAAGATGATCGCCAGCGGCATGATGAAGATCAGCAGCATGGCGGGGAAGACGAAGAGGGGCGAATTTCCCCAGTTGCTCAGCAACCCGGCCGGGTTCTCGTCGGCACCGAAACATGTATCGGCGGTAACCGCTTGATCCGTCATCTCTATCACCCAAAGTTTTTTGTGGTTGTTCCCTGTCCCGCAGTGCAGCAGGACAGGGGTTCATACGCCACGATGCTTTGGATGACCAGAGTGCGGCCTTGGCCGCTGCTTTCGACTTTGGTCGAATGGTAGGGGCGGAAAGTCGGGGTCTACGCGGCCTCGGTCAGCGCCAGCTGCGGTCGGCGCAGGCTGGACTGAATGGTGAAGGGCGCGCGGACGCCGCCATTGAACAGCTCGGCGCATTCCAGGGCCTTCAGCACGCGCTCTTCCGGCGGCTCGCCGATGGTGGAGGCGAGCGAACCCAGCGCATAGTCCGACCCGCAGCCGATGGCGTGGTAGCCGCGCACCGCCTCGCCAACCTGATAGTCGGACTGCACGGTGAACAGCCGGCCTTCCAGCCCGACCATGAAGGTGCCGCCGGTTTCCACATCGTTGGAGCGGTGGGCATAGCCGCCGTCCTTCAGACAGTTGCGCACGGCATCGACAAAGTCGACGACCATGTAGCGGAACAGGTCGGCATCATGGTCGCGCGGCGGGACCTCCAGCCGGTAATGCAGCAGCTGGCCCATCCGGAAAGAGCTGGTGAAGCCAATCAGGCTGTCGCCGTTGCGGAACACCTTGGTGTCGGCGCGGACGGTGATGTCCAGGCCGTTCACCCCGGCGCTATCGCCGCCCATCCACACCCGGTCGCCGTCCACCAATCCCACAATGCAGGTCATCGCCAGCCCTCGCCTGGAAAAAAGAAACCGAGGCAAAGGGTGTGGGAAGGCGGTTAACGAATTATTGCCCAGCTTTGTGACATTGCAGATGACAAAGGAGGTATCTCTACCCCCTTCGTCGTTCGTTTCTCTTGGTTACTTCGCCAAGCCGACCAGAGCCTTGACCGTATTCTCCGTTCCTTCGGCGATCTGGGCCAGAGTGGCGTCCAGCATGTAGCAGGGGGAGGTGACGACCTTCAGCCCCTGGTCGACGATGATTTCGCCGTGGGTGGTGGTGCGGTGGACGGCGCCCATCGACTCCAGTGCGGCGGCGGTACCGGGGTCGTTGCCGATGGTCAGTTCCACCCCCTGCTGGCCCAGGATCTTGGCGAGTATGGCCGGGGCGATGCACAGCGCGCCGATCGGCTTGCCGGCCGCACGCATGGCGGCCACGGCCGCCACGACCTGCGGGTTGACCGAGCAGTCGGCCCCTTTGAAGGCGAAGTCGCTGAGGTTCTTGGCGGCGCCGAAGCCGCCGGGGAAGATCAGCGCATCGACATCGCCGGCCGAGAATTCACTGAGCGCGGTGATCTTGCCGCGGGCGATGCGCGCCGACTCGACCAGAACGTTGCGGCTCTCGCCGGTCTCCTGGCCGCTCAGGTGGTTTACGACATGGGCCTGCGGAATGTCGGGGGCGTAGCACACCGCCACTGCGCCCACCTTGGCGATGGCCAGCAGGGTGCAGACCGCTTCATGGATTTCCGCACCGTCATACACGCCGCAGCCCGACAGCACGACGCCGATGCGCAAGCTCTTGTCCGCCATAGGATGTCTCCGAGATTGATTTTGCCGCCAAGCTAACGCAGGCCGTTTCCCGCGCCTACCATGGCAACGGACGCAGGGAGCAACCTGTTGCCCGGCCTGTTGCCCGGATGCATCGGTCGCGGACCGCTTTCGGAAGGCGCGCCGGCCGTGCTAGGACTGCCCGCCTGTCCCGTCCGCAACCCGAGTCCTGCCATGTCCACCGCCGTCCGTTTCGCTCCCAGCCCGACCGGCCGTATCCATGTCGGCAATGTGCGCCTCGCGCTCGTCAACTGGCTGTTCGCGCGCAAGACCGGCGGAAGCTTCATGTTCCGGCTGGACGACACCGACGAGGAGCGCTCCACCCAGGAGTTTGCCGACGCCATCGCCACCGATCTCACTTGGCTGGGCCTGACCTGGGATCGTTTCGCCCGCGAAAGCGACCGCTATCCGCGCTATGACGAGGCGGCTGCCGCGCTGAAGGCCGCCGGGCGCCTTTATCCCTGCTACGAGACGCCGGAGGAGCTGAACCTCAAGCGCGCCAGTCTGGTGTCGCAGGGTCGTCCGCCGATTTATGACCGCGCCGCCCTGCGCCTGACCGACGAAGACCGCGCCCGGCTGGAAGGGGAGGGCCGCAAGCCCCACTGGCGCTTCAAGCTGAACCCGACTCCGGTGGAATGGATCGACCTCGTCCGCGGACCGGTGCGCTTCGAGGGCACGGCGCTGAGCGACCCGGTGCTGATCCGAGAGGATGGCCGGCCGCTCTACACCCTGACCAGCGTGGTCGACGACGCTGACTTCGCCATCACCCACATCATCCGCGGCGAGGACCATGTCGCCAACACCGCGGTGCAGATTCAGATCTTCGAAGCGTTGGATGCTGTGGTGCCGGACTTCGCCCATCTGCCGCTGCTGACCGATGCCGGCGGGCAGGGGCTGTCGAAGCGGCTGGGCAGCCTGTCGGTCGGCAGCCTGCGCGACGAGGACGGTATCGAGCCGATGGCGGTCAACAGCCTGCTGGCGAAGCTCGGCACCTCCGACCCGATCGAGGCGCGGCTGACGCTTGACGAGCTGGTGGCGGAGTTTGACCTGTCGAAGGTCGCCCGCGGTACGCCGAAGTTCGATCCTGAGGAATTGGTCCGCCTGAACGCCCGCATCCTGCACCTGACGCCGTTCGATGCCGTGACGTCGCGGCTGGAGGCGCTGGGCCTGAGCGGCGCCGATGCCGTCTTCTGGGAAGCGGTTCGGCCCAATCTGGCGCGGCTGAGCGATGCGCGGGAGTGGTGGGCGGTGACCCATGCGCCGGTGCCCCCCGTGGTGGAAGATGCCGGGTTCCTGGCCCAGGCGGCGGCGCTGCTGCCCGACGAACCGTGGGACCTCGGCACCTGGGGCGCCTGGACCAATGCGGTGAAGGGGGCGACGGGCCGCAAGGGCAAGGAGCTGTTCCTTCCTCTGCGCCGGGCGCTGACCGGGCGCGACCATGGACCGGAATTGAAGAACCTGCTACCCCTGATCGGACGGGCGCGCAGCCTGCGGCGACTCGCCGGTGAAACCGCCTGAAACCTTTCTTTATCCAGGAGTTCGGACCGTGCCGTTGGACCTCTACAACACGCTGACCCGCCGTAAGGAGCGCTTCGAGCCGCTTCGCCCGGACCATGTCGGCATGTATGTCTGTGGTCCGACCGTCTACGACACCGCCCATATCGGCAACGCCCGGCCGGTGGTGGTGTTCGACCTGCTGTTCCGGCTGCTGTCGCGGCTCTATCCGGCGGTGACCTATGTCCGCAACATCACCGATGTGGACGACAAGATCATCGACCGCGCGCGGGACAGCGGCGAGCCGATCGACGCGCTGACCGCGCGCACCACCGACCTGTTCCATGCCGACATGGACGCGCTGAACGCGCTACGTCCCACCATCGAGCCGCGGGCGACCCAGCATATCGGCCAGATGATCGCGCTGATCGCCACGCTGATCGAACGCGGCAACGCCTATGCGGCGGAGGGGCACGTGCTGTTCTCCGTGCCGTCGATGCCGAGCTATGGCCAGCTGTCCCGCCGCTCGCTGGAGGACATGATCGCCGGCGCGCGGGTCGAGGTGGCGCCCTACAAGCGCGATGCCTCCGATTTCGTGCTGTGGAAGCCCAGCAGCCCGGACCAGCCCGGCTGGGACAGCCCGTGGGGCCGTGGCCGTCCGGGCTGGCACATTGAATGCTCCGCCATGGCAAAGGAGCATCTCGGCGCCACCTTCGACATCCATGGTGGCGGGCTGGACCTGATCTTCCCGCACCATGAGAACGAGATTGCGCAGAGCTGCTGCGCCAACGGCACCGACCGGCTGGCCCGGACCTGGGTCCATAACGGCTTCGTGACGGTCGAAGGCGAGAAGATGTCGAAATCCCTCGGCAACTTCTTCACCGTGCACGACCTGCTGGACGAGTTCCCGGGCGAGGCGATCCGGCTGACCCTGCTGAGCGCGCATTACCGCCAGCCGCTGGACTTCACCCGCGAGGGCATCCGACAGGCCAAGGGCGCGCTGGACCGCTGGTATCAGGCTCTGCGCGGCGAGCCGGCGGCGATGCCGGCGGAACTGCCGTTCGATGTGCTGGCGGCGCTGGAGGACGACCTGAACAGCCCGCTGGCCATCGCCCATCTGCACGAACTGGCGACCGCGGTGAACAAGGCCAAGAGCGATGCCGAGAAAGCGGCGGCCAAGGGTGCGCTGCTGGCGGCCGGGCAGCAGCTCGGCCTGCTGCAGCAGGACCCTGAGATGTGGTTCCGCTGGACCCCGACTGGCGGTGCCGAGCGGCTGAGCGATGCCGATGTCGAACAGCTGATCGCCGATCGCAAGGCTGCCCGCGCGGCGAAGAACTTTGCCGAGGCCGACCGCATCCGCAAGGAACTGGCCGACAAGGGCATCGTCCTGGAAGACGGCCCGCAGGGCACGACCTGGAAGCGCGGGTGAACTGGTAAGGGTCCCCCTCTCCCGCCCTCGGAGAGGGGGCCATTCCTCCGTATTGTCCCTTTCCCCGCAACAAACATTCGCTAGCTCCGCTGATTATCTCTCTCGTTGCTCCGGGTAATCTCCTCTTCAGACAAAACGCGGCCCACCCAGAGCTTTGGGGCGGCCACCCTGATCAAGGAGATCCTGACCATGATCGACAATCGCACCGCCCCCTATGCCGCCTTCCTGCTGCGCGTCGGCCTCGGCCTGCTGTTTCTGGCCCATGGCCTTGTGCTGAAGGTGCTGACCTTCACCATTCCCGGCACCGTTGGTTACTTCGAGAGCATCGGCTATCCCGGCTTCTTCGCCTATCTCGTGATCCTGGGTGAGATCGGCGGCGGGCTGCTGCTGATCGCTGGCGTCTATACCCGCTGGATCGCGCTGGCTCTGCTGCCGATCATGATCGGTGCCACGCTCCAGCATGTCGGCAATGGCTGGGTGTTCAATTCGCAGGGTGGCGGTTGGGAGTTCCCGGCCTTCTGGACGGTCCTGCTGGTCGTGCAGTCGCTGCTGGGTGACGGCGCCTTCGCGCTGAAGGTTCCGGCGCTGGGTGGTGGTTCGCGTAGCGCGGTGCTGGCCCAGCGCGGCTGACATGGTCGGTCGAAAGCGTGGCTTTCAGGGAGCGGCCCCCAGACGGGCTGCTCCCAACACGCCTGTCCGGAAGGGGCCGCCGGCTTCTTCGCTCAGTACCAGTGCGTAACCGCGGCCTTCCCGCGGCTCCGGAAGAGGATGGCTGATGTCCACCGCCTCGCCGGACCAGAGCCCCCAATCCTCGACCACGGCCACGACGTTGGTGTTGAGAAGCCGGCGGCCGGAGTTCTCACCGGCTCGGATATCGATGCGGTGCTCGCGGTCATAACCGAACAGGGTAAGACGACCGGACAGGCCTGGTCTCGCCGGGATGACCAGCCGTGCCGATCCGTCGCCGCGCGCTTCCAGGGTGAACGGTACGGCTCCTCCGTCGCGCCGGTGCCGATCGATCAGGGCGGTGACGGCGGAGCGGTCCGATCCCACCGCCTGATCGCGACCGTCGACCACCATTTGCGGCGTATAGACGTAGGGCAGGGCGAAGGCGTCGCGATAGTCCCGCTGGCGGCGGGTGTTCCAGCCCGAGGCGTAGGGATCGCGCCAGCCCAGCCGGTCCCAGTAATCGACGTGGAAGGACAGGGCGATCACGTCGTCGCGGCCGGACAGCTCCTTCAGGAAGGCGTCGGCGGGCGGGCAGGACGAGCAGCCTTGCGAGGTGAACAGTTCGACCAGCACCGGAGCGCCGGCAGCGGTGGCCTCGGAAGCCCGGGCCGGCCGGCCGATCACCGGCAGGGCAAGCAGGGCGGCGGCCAGGATCGGGAGCATGCGTGGTGTCATGGCGTCACGCTACACCCGCTTCGTCCCGCCGGCGGTTCACATTCCCGCGACCCGTTCGTGAGCGGCTGGCAGACCGTCGGCCGGATCCGTGGGGTGGATTTCCTCTTCCCCGTTCCGCGTCGCCGTCCCATTTGCTAGACAGAAGGAAGACCAACCGGAGAGCCTGATGACCGTTTCGCCGAACGACCAGCACCGGACGGATCCGTCCGGGGTCCTGAACCTGCTGGACGACCTGATCGTCAAGGCGCGCGCCGCCGGTGCGGATGCCGCCGATGCCGTGCTGTTCGACAGCGCGTCCGTGTCCCTCGCCCACCGGCTGGGCAAGACCGAGAAGTTGGAGCGGTCCGAATCCGGCGATCTCGGCCTGCGGGTGTTCGTCGGCAAGCGACAGGCCATCGTCTCCTCCACCGACCGCAGTGCCAAGGCGCTGGACGAACTGGTCGAGCGTGCCATTGCCATGGCCCGTGTGGTGCCGGAGGACGGCTTCGCCGGCATCGCCGATCCCGAGCAGCTGGCCCGCAGCTGGCCCGACCTTGACATTTGCGATGCTGAGGAACCGTCGTCGGAAACGCTGATCGAGCGTGCGCGAATCGCTGAAGAGGCGGCGCTGGCGGTCCAGGGCGTCACCAACTCCGAAGGCGGCGATGCCGGCTGGAGCCGCTCGACCATCGCGATCGCTGCGTCCAACGGCTTCGCCGGCTGCTATGGCGTGTCGCGCCAGTCGCTGTCGGCCTCCGTCCTGGCCGGGACCGGCACGGGGATGGAGCGCGACTACGATTATGACAGCAAGGTCTATGGCGCCGACCTGCGCGATCCCGCCGAGATCGGCCGCGAGGCCGGCGAGCGCGCCGTCCGCCGCCTGAACCCGCGCCGGGTCAAGAGCTGCAAAGTGCCGGTGGTGTTCGATCCGCGGGTGTCGCGCGGCCTGCTCGGCCACCTGACCGGCGCCATCAGCGGTCCCAGCATCGCCCGCGGCACCAGCTTCCTGAAGGACAGGATGGGGCAGCAGATCTTCGCGCCTTCCATCACCATCGTCGACGACCCGCATGTGAAGCGCGGCCTGCGATCCCGCCCCTTCGATGCCGAGGGCGTCGAAGTGTCGCGGCGCACATTGATCGAGGACGGCGTGCTGACGACGTGGCTGCTCGACCTGCGGTCAGCGCGGCAACTCGGCCTGACGACCACCGGCCACGCCGCCCGCGGCACCTCCGGCCCGCCCGGCCCGGCTCCGGCCAATGTCTATATGGCCGCCGGCAAGCGCAGCCGCACCGACATGCTGGCGGAGATCAAGGACGGCTTCTACGTCACCGACCTGATGGGCATGGGGGTCAACGGCGTCACCGGTGATTACAGCCGCGGTGCCGGCGGTTTCTGGATCGAAAACGGCCAGATTACTTATCCCGTCAACGAGATCACCATCGCCGGCAACCTCAAGGACATGTTCCTGAACATGGAGGCCGCCGACGACCTGGAGCTGCGCTTCGGCATGGATGCGCCGACCGTGCGCATCGACGGCATGACCATCGCCGGACTTTAGGCACCAGCCTCAGGCTGCATAGGGTGGAGGCATCTCCGCCCATCTCTTCATCAGTTGGCATCGTTCTTGCGCGGACAGCGGGCAACCCAAAGCGGGTTCGCCCGCTTTTTGTGCTGCATTTCCGCCACTCTGCCTGTCTAAACGTCAGCTGGGCCCTTGCGTATATTTGCCTGATCTGTTAGCAGTCTGCCGCTTTTTTAAGCGAAATGCTAAAGGTTTGTGCAAATGGATGCGGCAAAGACGGGTGGCGACGTCCTTTTCGTGCTGATGGGCGCGGTTATGGTGCTGGCGATGCATTGCGGCTTCGCCCTGCTGGAGGTCGGGACGGTCCGGCGCAAGAATCAGGTCAACGCGCTGGTGAAGATCCTGTCGGACTTCGCCATGTCGACCATCGCCTATTTCTTCGTCGGCTATGCGGTGGCTTACGGCATCGATTTCTTTGCCGACGCCCACACGCTGGTCGGCAAGGGAAGCGGCGGCTTTGCGGCCTATGGCTACGACCTCGTGAAGTTCTTCTTCCTGGCGACCTTCGCCGCGGCGGTGCCGGCCATCGTGTCGGGCGGCATCGCCGAGCGCGCCAAGTTCTGGCCGCAGGCCGGCGCCACCCTGGCGCTGATCGCGCTGTTCTATCCGTTGCTGGAAGGCACGGTGTGGGGCACCCGCTTCGGGTTGCAGAGCTGGATGGCGGCGACCTTCGGCCAGCCCTTCCATGATTTCGCCGGTTCGGTGGTGGTGCATGCCTTCGGCGGCTGGGTGGCGCTGGGGGCCGTGCTGAATCTCGGCAACCGCCGCGGCCGCTACCGCCCCAACGGCTCGCTGATCGCCATTCCGCCGTCGAACATCCCCTTCCTGGCGCTGGGCGCCTGGGTGCTCTGCGTCGGCTGGTTCGGCTTCAACGTGATGAGCGCCCAAGTGCTGGACGGCGTGACCGGGCTGGTCGCGTTGAATTCGCTGATGGCGATGGTCGGCGGCATTGTCACCTCGCTGGTCATCAGCCGCACCGATCCGGGCTTCGTCCACAACGGCGCGCTGGCCGGTCTGGTGGCGGTCTGCGCCGGGTCCGACGTGATGCATCCACTGGGCGCGCTGATCACCGGCGGCATCGCCGGGCTGCTGTTCGTCTGGGCCTTCAACAAGTGCCAGATCGACTGGAAAATCGACGACGTGCTGGGCGTCTGGCCGCTGCATGGGCTGTGCGGCCTGAGCGGCGGCCTGCTGGCCGGTGTGTTCGGGCAGGAGGCGCTGGGCGGGTTGGGCGGCGTGTCGATCCTCAGCCAGCTCGTCGGTACGCTGGGCGGCGCCGGCTTCGGCTTTGCCGCCGGTCTGGCGGTCTACGGCCTGCTGCGTATCACCGTCGGGATCCGCCTCGATCCTGAACAGGAGTACAAGGGCGCCGACCTGTCGTTGCACCACATCACCGCCTACCCGGAAGAGGATGCGCCCGGCATGTAATGCGCCGCGCACAACTCCGCCGCCCTTTGGCCGACTCTTGCTTTGCCGGGGCGGCGGCTTTAGTGTCCGGCGCGAACTCCTCCCCCTCACGACGCCGGATTTTGACCGCCCCATGAAGGCCGCCATCGTCGTTTTCCCCGGCTCCAACCGCGAACGCGACGCCGTCGCCGCGCTGGAGGCCGTCAGCGGGACCAAGCCGCATCTGGTCTGGCACCGCGACACCGAACTGCCCAAGGTCGACCTGATCGTCGTGCCCGGCGGCTTCTCCTATGGCGATTACCTGCGCTCCGGCGCCATGGCGGCGCATTCGCCGATCATGCGCGAGGTGAAGGCGCGGGCCGATCAGGGCGTCCGCGTCCTCGGCGTCTGCAACGGCTTCCAGATCATCACCGAGGCCGGTCTGCTGCCCGGCGCGCTGATGCGCAACGGCGCGCTGAAGTTCGTCTGCCGTGTCCAGCATCTGCGGGTGGAGAACACCGACAGCCCCTTTACCAAGAGATACGCGAAGGGCCAGATCGTGCGTTTCCCGGTTGCCCATGGCGACGGCAACTACTGGACCGACGCGGAGACGGTGAAGCGGCTGGACGGCGAGGGCCAGGTCGCCTTCCGCTATGTCGGCGACGAGGCCAGGGCCGACCCGCGCGGCAACCCGAACGGCTCGGTGTCCGACATCGCCGGCATCTTCAACGCCAAGCGCACCGTGCTGGGCCTGATGCCGCACCCCGAGGACGCGGTGGAGGCCCTGCACGGCAACACCGACGGCAAGCCCATGTTCGAAGGTCTGGTGGAGGCCCTGTCGTGAGCGCTGAAGCTACCAAGGCGCAGGAGCGTCCGGTCACCGCCGAACTCGCCAAGGAGTTCGGCCTGTCCGCCGAGGAATACCGGAACGCCCTGGACATCCTAGGCCGCACCCCGACCTTCACCGAGCTGGGCATCATTTCGGTGATGTGGTCGGAGCACTGCTCCTACAAGTCGTCCAAGGTGTGGCTGAAGACGCTGCCGACCACCGGCCCGCAGGTGATCTGCGGCCCCGGCGAGAATGCCGGCGTGGTCGACATCGGTGACGGCGACGCCGTCATCTTCAAGATGGAGAGCCACAACCACCCGTCCTACATCGAGCCCTACCAGGGGGCTGCGACGGGCGTGGGCGGCATCCTGCGCGACGTGTTCACCATGGGCGCCCGTCCCATCGCCAACATGAACGCGCTGCGCTTCGGTTCGCCCGATCATCCCAAGACCCGCCATCTGGTGTCGGGCGTGGTCGCCGGCATCGGCGGCTACGGCAACTGCGTCGGCGTGCCGACGGTGGGCGGCGAGACCAACTTCCACCCGGCCTACAACGGCAACATCCTGGTCAACGCCATGACCGTGGGTGTCGCCAAGACCGACAAGATCTTCTATTCGGCCGCTGCCGGCATCGGCAATCCGGTCGTCTATGTCGGCTCCAAGACCGGCCGCGACGGCATCCACGGCGCGACCATGGCCTCGGCCGAATTCACCGAGGATTCGGAGGAGAAGCGCCCGACCGTGCAGGTCGGCGACCCCTTCACCGAGAAGCTGCTGATCGAAGCCTGCCTGGAACTGATGGAGACGGACGCCATCGTCGCCATCCAGGACATGGGTGCCGCCGGCCTGACCTCCTCCTCGGTCGAGATGGCCGGCAAGGGCGGCCTGGGCATCGAGCTGACGCTCGACACCCTGCCGATGCGCGAGCAGGCGATGACGCCCTACGAGATCATGCTCTCCGAAAGCCAGGAGCGCATGCTGATCATCCTGAAGCCCGGCCGCGAGGAGGTGGCGAAGGCCATCTTCGACAAGTGGGAGCTGGACTTCGCCGTCATCGGCCACCTGACCGACACCGGCAATCTCGTCATCAAGATGTATGGCGAGACCTGGTGCGACATGCCGATCGCCCCGGTGTCCAACGCCGCCCCGGAGTACAACCGCCCGTGGGAGCCGACGCCGAAGGCGTCCGATCTCGACGACAGCGTGTTCAACGGCTATTCCGAGGAACTGGGCGACACGCTGACCAAGCTGTTCGGCTGCCCCGATCTGGCGTCCAAGCGCTGGATCTGGGAACAGTATGACAGCCTCGTCGGCGGCGACACCCGCTTCATGTCGGGTCAGGCCGACGCCGCGGTCGTCCGCGTGCCGGGCCAGACCAAGGCGGTCGCCATCACCACCGACTGCACCCCGCGCTACTGCCTCGCCGATCCGGTCGAGGGTGGCAAGCAGGCCGTGGCTGAGGCGTGGCGCAACCTGTCGGCGGTGGGCGCCCTGCCGCTCGCCATCACCGACAACATGAACTTCGGCAACCCCGAGAAGCCGCGGATCATGGGCCAGTTCGTCGGTGCCGTCCAAGGCATCGGCGAGGCCTGCAAGGCGTTGGACTTCCCGGTCGTGTCGGGTAACGTCTCGCTCTACAACGAGACGAATGGCGAGGCGATCCTGCCGACCCCGGCCATCGGCGGCGTCGGCATCATGCCGGACGCGATGATCGCCGTCGGCATCGCCTTCCGAGGTGAAGGCGACGTGATCCTCGCGGTGGGCGACACGGCAAATCCCTATGGGGGCCATATCGGCCAGTCGATCTTCCTGCGCGAGATCCTCGGCCGGGAAGAGGGGGCGCCCCCGCCGGTCGATCTGGCGGTGGAGCGCCGCAACGGCGACTTCGTCCGCGGCCTGATCCGCGAAGGTCTGGTTGTGTCGAGCCACGACGTGGCCGACGGCGGCCTGATCGTCACCATCGCCGAGATGGCGCTGGCCGGTGGCGTCGGCGCCTATCTGACCGGCTTCGACGGCCAGCATGTCCGCGTGCTGTTCGGCGAGGACCAGGGCCGTTACGTCCTGGCCGTCCGTCCGGACGTCGCCGCGACCGTGCAGGAGAAGGCCGAGGCTGCCGGCGTTCCGGTCAGCGTGCTGGGCGAGACCCGCGGCACTTCGCTGTCGGGCCGTGGCGGCGAGATCGTCTCGCTGAAGCGCCTGCGCGAGGCCAATGAAGGCTGGCTGCCGAACTACATGGCCGCCGAGCTGTAAAAAAAGCCTGGCAATAACAAAACCGACGGGGCTGCTTCGGATGAAGCGGCCCCGTTCGTTTTTTCCGGATGGGAAGCGGCATCCATCCGGCATCCTCTATCGTGTACATACTGGGGATTCGCGCTAAACTCGCCGCTCCAAGGGGTTGGGTCGGCGTATGAATGCGCCGGGAGGCAGGGGAATGGGGTTTTCAGTCACCTTTTGGGGCGTGCGCGGCACAATTCCCTGCCCGATGGCCTCGCATCTGGGTTTCGGCGGCAACACCTCCTGCGTCGAAGTGCAGGCGGGCAAGCAGCGGATCATCATCGATGCCGGCACGGGACTAAGGATGCTGGGGCGCAAGCTTCTGGCCGAAGGGGTGACCAGCGCCACGCTGCTGTTGAGCCATACCCATCTGGACCACATCAGCGGC
This sequence comes from Azospirillum lipoferum, assembly GCF_024170005.1. Lineage (GTDB taxonomy): Bacteria > Pseudomonadota > Alphaproteobacteria > Azospirillales > Azospirillaceae > Azospirillum > Azospirillum lipoferum. The sequence goes on along the minus strand of NZ_JALJXJ010000014.1, from coordinate 12,802 downwards.
TTTCCCTTCTTTGCGCCGGCCTACACCAAGGGCTTCGGCCTTCGTGTCATCTCCGGCCATCTCACCGGCAGTCCGGATATCGAATCGGTGATGGCGCGCCAGATGGAACGGCCGCTATTCCCGGTGCCGCTGCGCACCATGGGCGGCGACCTGAGCTTCCTTGAGGTGCCGCCCGGCCACAGCTTCAAGCTGGAGGGCGGGGTCCGCATCCACACCGCGGCGCTGAACCATCCTGATGGCGCCACCGGGTACCGGATCGAGTATCAGGGGCGGTCGGTCGCCTATGTCACCGATACCGAACATGTGCCGGACCAACCCGACCGCAACATCCTGAACCTTGTCGATGGAGTGGATTTGCTGCTCTACGACTCGACCTACACCGACGAGGAATGGGTGCAGCGGATCGGCTGGGGACATTCCACCTGGATGGAGGCGGTGCGGATCGCCTGTGCGGCCCATGTGAAGACGCTGGGCCTGTTCCACCACGATCCCGACCACGATGACGCGACGATGGAGCGAATCGAGGCGGCGGCCAAGGCAAAGTTTCCAAACTGCTTTGCCGCGCGCGAGGGAACCACCATCTCCCTCGACTGACATTTCCTGCGCATCGGGCATTATGACCGCAACCATCCTGATTCTGTTCGCCGCCACCTATCTGGGCATGGCGCTGGGCGGCTTTCCCGGCCTGCGCATCGACCGTACCGGCATCGCGCTGGTCGCGGCGATCCTGCTGCTGGCGACCGGGGCGCTCGATACCGCCGCTGCCGTGTCGGCGATCGATTTCCCGACGATCTTCATCCTGCTGGGGCTGATGATCCTGTCGGCGCAATATGCCGGCAGCGGCTTCTACGACTGGTGCGCGCTGAAGGTGGCGCAGGCGGCGAAGTCGCCGGCGCGGCTTCTGGCGGTGATCGTCCTGGTCGCCGGCGGGTTGTCGGCAATTCTGGCCAACGACGTGGTCGTCTTCGCGATGACGCCGATGCTGTGCCTGGGTTTGCAGGCGCGCAAGCTGGACCCGCGGCCCTACCTGATCGGGCTGGCCGGAGCCGCCAATGCCGGGTCGGCGGCGACGATGATCGGCAATCCGCAGAACATCCTGATCGGGCAGGTCGGGCATCTCGATTTCTGGCGCTTTCTGGCGGTGTGCGGCGGCCCGGCGCTGGCCGCCATGGTCATCGCCTATGTCACCGTCTGGCTGGTCTGGCGCGGCCGCTTCGGCATGCCGGAGGAGGGGCATGAGGAAGCCGGCCAAGTGGCGCCGAGGCTCGACCGCTGGCAGTTGGGCAAGGCGGTGGCGGCGACGCTGGTTCTGCTGGTGCTGTTCACCCGCGACATCCCGCAGGAACATGCGGTGCTGCTGATCGCAGGCATCATGATGGTCAGCCGCCGCATGGCCAGCCGCGACATGCTGGGCATGGTCGACTGGCATCTTCTGGTGCTGTTCGCAGCACTCTTCGCCATCAACCATGCGCTGGGGATGACCGGCATCCCGGCGGCTCTGGTCGACGACCTGCGGGCGGCGGGCTGGCTCCCCGACCGTCTGGCGGTGATGCTGCCGCTGTCGCTCGCCGGCAGCAACAGCATCGGCAACGTCCCGGCGGTGATCCTGCTGCTGGCCGCCTGGCCGTCGCCGCCGGAAGGTGCGCTCTATGGTCTGGCGCTGCTGTCGACCCTGGCCGGCAACCTGCTGCTGCCGGGCAGTCTCGCCAACATCATCGTGGCGGAGCGGGCCGCGGCGGCCGGGGTCAAGCTGGGCTTCGTCGAGCATGCCCGCTGCGGCGTGCCGATGGCGCTGCTGTCGATGGCGGTGGCGGCGGTCTGGCTGTGGGCCGGCGGCTGGATGGGGCTGTGACTTGTGCTTGTGACTTGGAGGCTGTGATCTGCACGTGATTTTCGGGACCGCAAGCCTCTTCTGCCGGGTGCGACAAATGGGTTAATCTGTTCGGAGCGCGGTTGTCTGTGCGCCGGGGTGGGGGAGCGCTGTGGGTTTGGTCGGCCAGTTTCTTGAGTTTATCGAAAGTGCCCCGAACCAATCGCTGCGTTCGCTGAGCGACCGGGTGCTGCGCAAATGCCGCGAGCTGACGGGTGCCGAAGCCGGCACGATCTTCATGCTGCGCGGGCAGGGGCGGCACCGGCATCTTGAGGCGGTCAGTGCCCAGAACGACGTGATCCGCGCCAAGCCGACGCTGTTTTCGGTGCCGGTCAGCCAGACCTCCATCGTCGGCTATGTCGCGGCGACCGGCGAGACCCTGCTGTTGGAGGACGCCTACGCCATACCGGCGGACCGGCCCTACAGCTTCAACTCTGCCTTCGACCAGCGCACCGGCTTCCGCACCCGCTCCATCATGGCTTTCGCCTTGAAGGGCTTCCGCGACCGGCCGGTCGGCGTGGTGCAGCTGATCAACCGCCGCCCGGTGGAGGGACCGCCAGCCTTCCTGCCCGATCACGAGCAGATGATCGCGCCGGTCAACCACATCGTCGGCCGTGCCCTGGAACGCGCCGCGACGCTGGAGCGGCTGACAGAGCGCAACCGCGCCCTGACCAAGGAGCGCCGCCGCGTCGCCGAGCTTCAGGTGGAGACGGAGCGCGCCTTCATGGTCTCGGTCAACCTGCTGGCCCGCGCCGCCGAGGTGCATGACGAGGACACCGGCAACCACATCCTGCGCGTCAACGAATATTCCTATGCGCTGGCGACCTGGGCTGGTTGCAGCCGCGCCTTTTGCCAGGAGATCCGCTTTTCCGCCGCCCTGCACGATGTCGGGAAGATGAGCGTCGATCAGGCGGTTCTGCACAAGAAGGGCCGGCTCGACGACCGCGAACTGGCGGAGATGCAGCGCCATCCGGTCTACGGCCACGACATCCTGGTCGCATCGGACCGGCTGAAGATGGCCGCCGAGATCGCGCTGTACCATCATGAGCAATGGGCTGGTACCGGCTACCCCCATGGTCTGAAGGGGGAGGAAATCCCGCTGGCCGCCCGTATCGTCGCCATCGCCGACTGCTATGACGCGCTGCGCAGCGCCCGGCCCTACAAGCCGTCATTCAGCCATGAGAAGACGGTCGACATCCTGCTGAATGGTGACGATCGCCTGGACCCGACGGTCCATTTCGACCCGCGCCTGCTGACGCTGTTCGCCAGCCGCCATGCGGAGTTCGACGAGATCTGGGAGCGGCTGAAGGATCAGGAGAAGCTGGAGACCTGAGGGCGAAGCAGCAGGGGCGGGGGGCAGATCAGCCCCCGCTCCTGCCTCTCAGGTGTAGCGTCACTCCGCTGGGTTGGCCGCGGCGAGTGCGCGGCGGCGGACCCAGCGGATGCTCTTGATGGCGATCCACAGGCCGCCGATGGCAAGGCCGGTCAGTAGCAGGATCTTCGGGCCGTCCTCGCCAATCGCGGCGGCAGCCTCACCGAACAGGTAACCTGCGCCGGCAAAGCTCCAGGCCCAGATGCCGGCGGCAATGAAGTTCCAGAACAGGAAACGGGACCACGGCATGCCCGAGGTGCCGATGGCAACAGACGCGATGTTCCGCACACCATAGAGGAAGCGGAAAACCAGGATGAAAGCGACGCCGTACTTCTCAAGCCAGCGCAGGACACGGCAGGCGTGGACATCGGCGGAGGGGAAACGGGCCAGCGCCTTCTTGCCCCAGCGGCGGCCCAGCCAGAACCAGACCTGATCGCCCAGGAAGCTGCCGATCCACACCGATCCGACCAGCCAATAGAGATTGATGATGCCAAGTTTGGCGCCCATCCCGCCGAAGATTACAAATGTTTCACCTTCAAAAAAGGCCCAGATAAAGGCCATCGGGTAAAAGGCGTTCCCCCATTCCTGCAACCATGTAATCCAGTCCAAAGCTCCCTCCGGGAGACGTCGCATGTGGGTTCGGCGAGCCCGGGGGCGCTTTAAAGCCGCTTTATTGTGCGATGCGGCATGTAGAGCGTGGGCTGGAAAGGATCATGACATAAAGCTGCGTCGTTTGTCTCGGAAACTTTATTGACTAAGGGACGGCCCCAGCAGTGAGACGCCGCTCAGAAATCCTCGCCCGAAAGTTCTCCCACCGCCTGCCGCGCAGCGCGCAGAAGGGCAGGGTTCGGTTCCATCGGCATATCTCCGTCCTCGCCGTCGGCATCGCCGGAGTCGGGGACGGCGCGGCGTTTCAGTTCGCGCGCCGCCTCGATCAGCAGATGGGCCAGCCGCTGGTCGGGCAGGGCCTGCACCAGCGCCCGTAGTTCCGGGTTCGACAGCGCCGCCGGGTGGAAGGCCGGCGGGGGAGGGGGAGGAGTCGGGGGGGCGAGCGGAAGGGTCGCGACATTCGCGGCCGTCGCCGCCGCCCTGGGCAGGGGGGCAGCCTCCCGCACCACATCCACCGCGACCTGGGCGGCCATGGTCGAGGGCGTGGAACCCGTCGCGGCAGCCCGCGCCCGGCGCGGCTTGCGTGCCGGTTCGCTTTCCGGAAGGTCGTCGAACAGAAGCCGTTGGACGCTCATCGCTGCAGATGCCCCCTGCGCTCCATCAATGCCGCCAGCGCTGAGGCGGCCAATCCCCGTTCACTCGCGGTTTGCGATGTGTTCTCTTTTCATTCTAGAAAGAGCGTCTGATTTGTCGAGGGGATTCTGTGGGCTATGCCTCAGGACCATGCTGGACGGCCACCGCCTCCAGGAACCGTTCGGGCCGAAGCACCCGCGTCGTGCCGGCTTTTCGCACCGACAGAAGCTGGCGATCGACGGTCACCAGCCAGGGCACCGAGCCGCCGACGGCCGCCGCCAGGAACATGTCGTCCTCCGGATCGCGGCACAGCCGACCGACCGTCGCCGGGGCGACCAGCGTCGTCTCGGCCCTGATCCGCTCCAGGAAGGCGCGGCGATCGGCCGCGGCGGCATAGCGGTCGAAGGTCGGGCGCATCAGCACCTCCTCCAGCTCCGCCAGTGTTTCACCGCTGCCGACAAGGCCGCGATCCGCGTGCACCCGCTCCACGCAACGGCGGATAGCGTCGTGGCGCCGGGCGACGGTACTTCCCAGCAGCGCATAGGCCACCAGGATGTTGGTGTCGAGCACGGCACGAACCGGTTCATGAACAGGATGGTGAATCGCGTCCGCGGTGTTGTCGGGGCTGAGCATTGATATATTGCAGGGCCGTGGCGGTTGAAGTTGTCGGACATGATGCGAAGCGTCTGTTGTGGGCAGAGGCGCTTTGCGGTAAGAAGCCGGCAAGCTGTAAACGGATTCTTTAGGACGGAAGTATCGGCATGACCAGCATTCTCGTCGTCGACGACAGCCGACTTGCGCGCAACATGGTCTCCAGCGTCATTGCCTCCCTGCGGTCCGACTGGACCATCGTCACCGCGGCAAGCGGCGAAGAGGCGCTGGAGATCATCGGCGAGGTGCCGCCGGTCGCCGCCATCGTCGACTACAACATGCCGGGCATGGACGGGCTGGCACTGGCTGAACGGCTGAAGGAGCGGTTCTCCGGCCTGCCGATCGGCCTGCTGACCGCCAATGTCCAGGACACGCTGAAGCGCAAGGCCGAGGCGCTGGGCATCCGCTTCATCGCCAAGCCGATCACCTCGGACAAGATCCGCGACTTCCTCGCCGCAGCCGGGCAGTGACGGCAATGGCCACATCCGGAGCCTCCGGGTCCGAACCCGTTCCATCGTCGGACGACACGCTCCGCCTCGATGCCGACGAGGCCGATGCCATCGCCGAGCTGTTCAACATCGGCATGGGCGAACCGGCCGCCGCCCTCAGCTCCATGCTGGGCGAGGAGGTGCATCTGTCGGTGCCGTCCTTCGCCGTATCGACCCGCGCCCGCATCACCAGCGAGGTCGGCGACGATCTGGAGGGCGACCAGCCGGTCTGTGCCGTGCGCGGCGCCTTCACCGGCCCGTTCACCGGCGAAGCGATGCTGATCTTTCCCGAACGCGGCACGCTGGCGCTGGTCGGTCGTCTCGTCCCCGTTGACCCCGCCGCCGAAGCGCCGGGCGAGATGGAACAGGACGCGCTGACCGAGATCGGCAACATCATCCTGAACGGCTGCCTCGCCAGCCTGTCCAACCTGATCGGCGGCGAGCTGTCGGGTGCGGTTCCGGGCTATGGCGCCGGCATGCCAGCGGCGGTGATCGGGTCCGGCACCGACCCGGTGCTGTTCGTGCGCATCGACATGGCGTTGGCGGCCGGCGATGCCAGCGGACACGCGCTGTTCCTGCTGGACATCGCGTCGCTCGATGCCTTCCGCGAAGCGATCCGGCGGGCGTTGGCGGGATTGTAGAAAAGGGGGGCGCGAACGCCCCCCAACCGCATCACCCTTCGATCTTCGAGAAGTCGGCCACCGCGTTCAGCGTCGTGCGGATCTGCGTTAGCAGGCGCAGGCGGTTGGCGCGCAGGTCCTTGTCCTCCGCGTTCACCGTGACCTTGTCGAAGAAGGCGTCCACCGGCCAACGTAGCGTGGCAAGCGCCGCCATGGCGCCAGTGAAGTCTTCCGCAGCCAATCGGGGAGCAGCATCGGCCAATGCGCCTTTAAGGGCTACGTATAGTGCCTTTTCCTCGTCCTGAACCAATCCGGTTTCGTTGACTGCCTGATCAAAGGCCGCGCTGTCCTTCTTCTCCTCAATGCGGACGATGTTGGAGGCGCGTTTGTAGGCCGCCAGCAGATTGGTGCCCTCAATTGAACCGACGAACGCCTGCAATGCCTTCACGCGGGCCAGCAACCGGACCAGATCGTCCTCGCCGCCGAGTGCGAACACCGCATCGACCAAATCGTGGCGGACGCCCTGCTCGCGCAACACCACCTTCAGGCGGTCGGCGAAGAAGGACATCAGATCGCCGCCGACATTGCCGGCCGGCGCGAAGCCGCTGACCTTGTAGGCGCCGTGGGCCGCCGCGAAGACTTCCCCCAGCTTCACCCGCAGCCCGTTTTCCAGCACCAGTCGGATCACGCCCAACGCCGCGCGGCGCAGAGCATAGGGATCCTTCGAGCCCGTCGGCTTCTCGTCGATGGCGAAGAAACCGACCAGCGTGTCGATCTTGTCGGCCAGCGCCACTGCTACTGAAACCGCCGCGGTCGGGCAGGTATCCGACGGTCCAAGCGGCTTGTAATGGTCGGCGATGGCGTTGGCGACGTCGGCGCTCTCACCCTGGCCCAGAGCATAGTAGCGGCCCATGATCCCCTGGACCTCGGGGAACTCGCCGACAACCTCGGTCACCAGATCGGCCTTGCAGAGCAGGGCGGCGCGGCTGGCGGCGTCGGCGTCGGCACCGATGGCGCGGGCGATCTCGGCGGCCAGTGCCTGCACGCGGGTGACCTTTTCGGCCACCGTGCCCAGTTTGGCGTGGAAGGTGATCTTCTCCAGCGCCGGGACGCGGGCTTCCAGCTTGGTCTTGCGGTCCTGGTCCCAGAAGAACTTGGCGTCGGACAGGCGGGCGCGCAGCACGCGCTCGTTGCCGGCGACCACGGCCTTGCCGCCGTCCAGCGTCTCGGTGTTCGCCACGACGATGAAGCGCGGGGCCATCCGGCCCTCGGCGTCCAGCGCGGCGAAATACTTCTGGTGGGTGCGCATGGAGGTGATCAGCACCTCCGATGGCACGTCCATGAAGCTCTCGTCGATGCTGCCCATCAGCACGACCGGCCATTCGACGAGGCCGGCGACCTCCTCCAGCAGCGCGTCGTCGGGCGACAGGGTCAGACTCTGCGCCTTGGTCAGCGCCTCGGCGTCGGCCTTGATCTTGGCCTTGCGTTCCTCGCGGTCGAGCACGACCTTGGCGGCGCGCAGCTTCTCCCGGTAGTCGGCGAAGCTTTCCACCGTGAAGGCGTCGGGCGCCAGGAAGCGGTGGCCGCGGGTGCTGTTGCCGAAGGCGATGCGGCCCTGGGTGCCGCCGATGTCGTAGCCGCCGTCGAGCACGCGTCCGCCGAACAGGGCGATGATCGAGTGCAGCGGACGGACCCAGCGCACGGTGCCGGTCCCCCAGCGCATCGACTTCGGCCAGGGCAGTTCGGCCATGGCGGCGGGAATGATCTCCGCCAGCACCTCGGCGGTCTCGCGGCCCTTCTTCTCGGTCACCGCGAAATAGAACACACCTTTGCCGGTATCGCGCTGCTCGCACCGGTCGAGGCTGTCCAGGCCGGCCGACTTGAGGAAGCCGGCGACCGCCTGCTCGGGCGAGCCGACGCGCGGACCCTTCTTCTCCTCGCGCACGTCGGCGGTGCGCTCCGGCAGTCCGTCGACCACCAGGGCCAGACGGCGCGGGGTGGAATGGGCGTCGGCCGTCGTGAAGGTCAGGCCGTTCGCCGCCAGCTTGTCGGTGACGAGGCGCTTCAGGTCGTCGGCTGCGCGCGCCTGCATGCGGGCGGGGATTTCTTCGGAGAAGAATTCGATCAGGAGTTCGGTCATGGGATTACTTCGCCCCCGTCCAGGCTTCGCAGCAGGCCTTGGCCAGCGCGCGCACGCGGCCGATATAGGCGGCGCGCTCGACAACGCTGATCACGCCGCGGGCGTCCAGCAGGTTGAACAGATGCGACGCCTTGATGCACTGGTCATAGGCGGGCAGCGCAAGGTTCTGCGCCACCAGCGCCTGGCACTCGGCCTCGGCGTCCTTGAAATGCTGGAGCAGCATGTCGGTGTTGGCGAACTCGAAATTGTGCTTCGAATATTCGACCTCGGCGCGTTTGAACACGTCGCCGTACTTCACGCCCTGGCCGTTGAAGTCCAGGTCGTAGACATTCTCCACGCCCTGCACATACATGGCGAGGCGCTCCAGGCCATAGGTCAGCTCGACGGCGACGGGGTCGCATTCGATGCCGCCGACCTGCTGGAAATAGGTGTACTGCGTCACTTCCATGCCGTCGCACCACACTTCCCAGCCCAGGCCCCAGGCGCCCAGCGTCGGGCTTTCCCAGTCGTCCTCGACGAAGCGGATGTCGTGCAGCGCCGGGTCGATGCCGATGGCGCGCAGGCTGTCCAGGTAAAGCTCCTGCGCGTTGGCCGGCGAGGGCTTCATGATGACCTGGTACTGGTAATAATGCTGAAGCCGGTTCGGGTTCTCACCATAGCGGCCGTCCTTCGGCCGGCGTGACGGCTGGACATAGGCCGCCTTCCAGGCATCGGGACCCAGCGCGCGCAGCGTGGTCGCCGGGTGGAAGGTGCCGGCGCCGACCTCCATGTCGTAGGGCTGCAGGATGACGCAACCCTGCTCCGACCAGAAGTGGTGGAGCTTGAGGATCAGGGCCTGGAACGACAGGCCGCGGCGGTCGGCGGAATTCCCGCCGTCGGAAGTCCCGATCTGGGAGGCCATGGACGGTCCACAATAAGAAATGTTGAAAACGCGCCGCACGATAGGCGGGTGGGGTCGTCAAATCAAGCCGCAGCGCGGAGCGCGGTCAAGCCGCAGCGCGGCGGCGGCCGTTGCGGTCAGCGTCCGTAGGGGCAGGCCGGACGGCCGCAGGACACGGCGGAGCGCGGGGCGACATAGGCGCCGCATTCCGGACATTTCTCCATGTCCTCCGCCTCCATGGTCGGGACGGAAGCGCCGGCGCTGCGCGACGACGTGCCGCCGGACGCGGCATCGCGCCGTCCGGACTGGTGGGGTCCGGACTGGTGGGGTCCGTCCTGGCGGCGTGCGGCATTGCGGCTGCGGCCGATCTCCTGCACGCGGTTGACCCAGCGCCAGCCGAACCACACCGCGCCGATCACCAGCGCCAGAAGAAGAATCTTGGACAAGGACATCATCGCCGGCAACCCGTCTGATCTCCCGGGCATTCAGCCCGCAGGCGACGGGAAGTCAAGGAAATAGACGGGAATGGCAAGGTGGCGGGACCGCCGCGAGAGCGTGGCCGCGGTCCCGCCGGCCAGATCGGGCTATTTGGCCCGTTTACTTGGCGGCGACGGCCGGGCGCCAGCTGTAGACCGGGACGACACCATAGGTGCGGGACATGTCGGCCTGCCGCACGCTGCGGACCAGGACTTCCGCCCCGGTAGCGACGCGAATGTCGGTGCCGAGCAGGCCGCAATCCTCCGCCACGACGTTAACGCACTGGGTGGCATCGACACGGCTCAGCACGATGTCGAAGGGCAGGCCGTTGCGGGCATAGACGCCGAGCAGGCCGGGCGCGGAGGTCGCCGTGCGCAGCGTCACCACGCCCGCCGGCAGCGCGCGGTCGCTTGCCGCGGTCGGGCGCTGGTTATGGCTCTCGTCCCACACGGGCTTGCCCGAGGAGTCCAGCTTGGACTGGGCTGCGGCACCGCCGCTGAAACCGGAGAGGGCCAAGGTTGTGCCGCTCACTGCCGCCAGGGCCAGAATCGCCATGCGAAACCGCGACATCGTCGTACTCCGTTCTTGTGTCCGTTCTTCTTGTCCTCCCGGTCGCGGGACCAGGAGATGCGCCACTATATGGGATGCCGGAGGCGCTGCCACCCTAGCCCAGAACGCCTAGGGAGTTCCGCTTAGTATGAAGGGGTAGTACCGACAGTTCGCTCTGGACGGAGGGCTGATGCCTGTGAATGATGATTCGTCCATGCGTTGTTTGTCGCGGAGTCGCTATGTGTTCTCGGTTGCCGTTTGCCGTCGATCTGCGCGTGACGCTCCGGTCCTTTCCGAAGGATGCCCCCGGTTTTGGTTTCCCGTCTCTGCGGCGGTCTTCGATTGATGTTGGTGGCGTCCATGGCTGAACCGATCCTGGAAACCGCGCGGCTGATCCTTCGGCCCACGCGCGCGGAGGATTTTGATGCCTGGGCCGCGATGATGACCGACGCTCAGGCGACTGTCTTCGTCGGTGGCTTGCAATCGCGTTCCGTGGCGTGGCGGGGATTCGTTGCTATGGCTGGTGCCTGGGCGATCCAGGGATTCGGCATGTTTTCGCTGATCGAGAAGGACAGCGGCCGATGGGTAGGGCGAGTCGGCCCATGGGTGCCGGAAGGCTGGCCGGTAACCGAGGTCGGCTGGGTTCTCCCGCGCGACTGCTGGGGGCGCGGTTACGCAATGGAGAGTGCCGTTGCGGCTATCGACTGGGTGTTCGAGCATCTTGGCTGGACCGAAGTCGTCCATTCGATCCATCCGGACAATACCGCCTCGCAGGCCGTGGCGCGCCGGCTCGGCTCCCGTATCCGCGGTTCGGGCCTTCTGCCCGAACCGATGGTTCCGCCCGAGGCCGATTTCTGGCGCCAGAGCCGGGAGGAATGGTTCGGTGGCGGTCGCGCTCAAGCGGTCCGGTCGCTGCAGAGTCGGGCATCCTGACCCATGGGCGTTGCGGTAGAAAAATTCGCGAGTCGCGCAATTTTTTTAGCTTGTTAGGGGCTGAAGCTTCACGGTACCGTCGTTATGCCCGCTGAAACTGGCCGGCATGAATGATGGAGGCGGTGGATATGTCCGACTCGACGGCACTCGATCTCTTGAAGTCTCTCGCTACCGACCATGGTTTTCGCAGCCAATTGCAATCTCTCGACGCACATGGGAAGCGTGCTCTTCTCCAGCGTTGCGGTTTCGGCACGCTGACGGCCTCCGACATGCGCACTGCTGCGGCAAGCGTCTTCGGCACGCAAGCCGCGGCTGCTCGGCCTGCCGCTTCAGGCATCGTGCCGACCGTAGGCGTGGTTACCACCGTTGCCGCCAGCGCTTCGGCGATCGAGACTGCGGAGGGGCGCGCCCTGGCACCGATGCATGTAGCCGCCAGCGCGTCGCTGATCGAGACGGTCGACGGCCGTGCGCTGGCGCCGATGCATGTGGCGGCGAGCGCTTCCGCGATCGAGACGGTTGACGGTCGTGCACTGGCATTCGTGCATGTTGCCGGCAGTGCGTCTGCGATCGAAACGGTTGATGGCCGTGTGATGGCGTCGCTCACGGCGAATTCGGCCCACGGCTTCACTTCTGCTCGCCAGAAGGCGGCCTGAACTCGGGAATGGTGAAGGACAGGCTGATTGGGGTTATTTGAACCGCTCCAATCAGCGTGTCTGTCTCGACTCTTCACTGCTAGGTTTGATTGATTAGAGCGCGCCGTTCCAGGGCTCTTGGAGGGCGCCGCGATTGTTTGTGTCTATCTGATTTGTGCCATTTCCAGGCAGGCATGCCGCCTGAACGCAGTGGCAGGTCCAACATTAAATTTATGTGTGATTTGTCCAAGGCGATCGAATTTTGGTAGAAACTGGCTCGATTGCCTATGCTATTGGTTTAGCTGTTGCTCAAAGATAGTAACAATCAAATTGGCAGACCGGTTGCAGGAGGGGCCAAATGGCCAGCGAACAGGCTCTTGACCTTATTAAGCGTCTCGCCACCGATGGCGGATTTCGGGATCAGTTGAACGCGTTGGACGTTGCCGGCAAGCAAGCGCTTCTTGCGCAAAGCGGTTTTGCCGGAGTGACGGCTGAGGATGTGCGCTCCGCGGCGGCGGAGGCATTCGGCAGCCTGTCGAACGAGACCGGCGCTGGAACAGTCGTCGAATCGATCGCGAGTGCAGCGTCGGCAGTCTCCCTGGCGGGCGCTCAGGCGCCCGCGTTTAGTGGCGCGGGCATGGCCGGGCACGCTGCGGCCGGCGCTCCGGCACCTGCGTTTGCTGGTGCGGGCATGGCCGGTCATGCGGCTGCCGGTGCTCCGGCACCTGCGTTTGCCGGTGCTGGCATGGCTGGGCACGCTGCTGCTGGTGCTCCGTCGCCTGCGTTTGCTGGTGCTGGCATGGCTGGGCACGCTGCGGCCGGCGCTCCGTCGCCTGCGTTTGCTGGTGCCGGTATGGCTGGGCACGCTGCGGCCGGCGCTCCGTCGCCTGCGTTTGCTGGTGCCGGTATGGCTGGGCACGCTGCGGCCGGCGCTCCGTCGCCTGCGTT
>NZ_JALJXJ010000013.1 GCF_024170005.1 Azospirillum lipoferum | reverse complement strand
GTTGCAAGTCCCGTTCGCTCATCGTAATCCAGCCCATCGCCAGCCTCCCAGCCGTCGAAAACCTGGCGGAAGACTGACAGTTCTATGTTGCGAGGGACTGACATTCTGACATTGCGCTTACACCATGATCGCCCATGAGGCGGAATTTGCGAAACGGCAAGAGGACAGCAGCGATGGATCGGCAATCCCGTTTGAGGAGCTTGGCGGAGAAGATCGAGGCACGGGCCGCGGACCCGGCGATGACGGAAGCGCAGCGGGCCGAGGCCCAGCGGCAGGCACACAACGGTCGCGTGATGGCGGATATCCTCGACCGGAAGAGCGCGCCTTCGGCGACGTAGCCCCCTTCCTGGATGAGCGCTTCAGCATCGCCCCCGACATCGAGGACGTCGCCCCTGCCCTGGAGGTGGACCTTCGCGCCCGGCTTCAGCGCTATGGGATCGACGACCGCGTGGCCCTGTCGATGGTCGACGCCATCCGCTCCCAGGCGACCGGCCAGCCGGTTCCGGCCGGCCGCGCCCGCTACACCCGCGGGCTGATCGAGACCGCGCTCAGCACGCCGGACAAGCCGCGCGCCGTCGATCACGAAACCATCCACGCCCTGCGTGACCTCGGGGCGTTCACCCCGGCGGAGTGGAACGCGGTCCGCACCGCCGCCATGCAGCTGAAGGGCGGCGCCATGTCGGCCATCATGTGGTCGCCGCTGATCCACAACATGGTGGAATGGGGCCGCGCCCTGCCGGTGATGCCGGGCAAGGTTCTCACCCTGAAGGTCTATTTCGAGGGCAACGCCGCCAAGCGGGATCCTGCGTTCATGGAGCGCGCCATCGACGCGGGGCTCGTGCCCATCGGTGGGCACCGCGGTGCCACCGACGACCTGCTCGGCATCGGCGGCGCCAACAGCCTGGAACCCTGCCGCGGGCTGATCGCCACTGGTTTGCGGAAGGGCATCGGCACCATGAGCCCTGGCGCCGGCCGGAAGGTCGCCGAAGCCATCGATCGGTTCGGCGACTTCTGGCACGGGACGCTGCTGTGGGACCGCATCGGCGACTTGCAGATGGGCTTGTACAAGAACGTCCGCGAGGATCTGATCCGCCGGCGGGTCGACGAGGTGACCGCCTCCCGCATCGCCGCCCACTTCGCCAACCGCTACGCCGGCGCCCTGCCGAAGGAGGCGATGGGCGAAACCGCCACCCGGATCGCCAACCTCGCGATGTTCTCCCGCACCTTCACCATCGGCAATCTCGGGGTGATGAAGGACATGCTGACCGGGTTGCCCAGCGAGGTGCGCTCCCAGATCGCGCGGGACGCCGGCGAGCTGCGGGCGAAGGCCGCCGTCAGCCTGACCTGGAAGAAGGCGCCGCACGCCTTCCTGATCGACGTCGGCATGATGTACGCCGCCAACAGCCTCCTGCAATCCGGCCTGAACGTGATGATGCGGGACGGCAGCCTCGACAAGGAGGCCGCCGGCTATGTCGAGCGGTTCCAGCGGCTGTTGCAGCACGTCGGCAACGATCCGTTCTCAGCCCTGAACCCGTTCCATCTGCTGGAGAGCCTGACGCCGAACAGCGGGAACGAGCCGGGCAAGGAGGGGCGCATCTTCTGGGGGCTGGACGCCCGCGGCACCGGCATCTATCTGCGCAACCCGGCCGGCAAGATCGGCGAGGAGTTCCAGGGCTACCTGCCCCGCCCGCTCGACATGCTGAAGGCCAAGCTCAGCACCATCGCCCGGCCGTCGCTGGAGGTGCTGTCCAATGACCATGGCTTTCGCCGACCGGTCTACAACGCCGAGGACACCACCCCCGCCGGCATGGCGCGGGCCGCCGGCAACATCGTCACCCACTTCATGCAGGCGCAGTTCCCGACCGGGACGTTCGAGACCCTGCGCGACGTGCTGACCGGCAGCGGTGACCAGCGGGTGGCGCGGCTGAAACTGGCCGGCGAGTTGACCGGCTTCACCTTCAGCCAGGGGGCGCCGGGCGGGCCGAAGCGCGGCGCGCTGCTGGCGGCGGAGCGTCGGCATGAGACCGAGGTGAAGCTCGGCATGCCGGAGGTCAACAAGCTGCTGAAGGACGCCGACAGCGCGCGGCGGGACGGCCGGACGGAGGAGGCAAACGAACTCCGCAGTCAGGCGCGCCGGATGATGCGGGACATGAAGATTCCGCCGGATGAGCAGAAATGGCGTCTGCGCAGCGCTGCCAACCCTGGGAAGGTGTCACCCGAACGGGTCAAGGAGTTCCGGCAGATCGCCACGCCGGAGGAGCGGGAGCGCTTCGACCGGCTGCGGAAGGTGCAGCCGTAGGAGGGGAGCCGAGGCACGCCGTCCCGTCGGCATCGCTGGTGGGACGGCGCCAAATTGCTCCTCGGGGAGGACTTTGGCCCATGTCATCAGCCGGCTTCGGAGGGCGGCATTGAGGCATGCCTGCATAGGCTTCGTCATGGGCATCCTCCTTGTCCGGCTTATTCCGCGCGCAGCGGCGTCTGACCGACGATCCAGCTCGGTCCCGGCGCGGGATGCCCTGCGGGCACGCGGCTTGCCGCATTGTAGGTCAGCATCCAGTTGGGATAGCGCGGCGGCTCCGCGCTGACCGCATTCAGCGCGGCGAGGTCTTCAGCCTCCAGGACGACATCGACCGCACCGATATTGTCGGTGAGCTGATCGACCCGCTTTGCGCCGACGATCACGCTGGTCACGACCGGGCGCGACAGCAGCCAAGCGAGCGCGATCTGTGCGGGCGTCGCACCGCGCCGCTGTGCGATCTCGCGCAACACGTCGATGATATCGAATACGCGCGCCTCCTCGATCGGCGGGAACTGGTTGCCCGCCCCGCGCCGTCCGCGGCGTGAACCGGCCTCCGCCCCGTCGCGCGTCACCTTGCCCGACAGCATGCCGCCGGCGAGCGGGCTCCAGCACAGCATGCCCAGCCCCTGATCGAGCATCGCCGGTGCAAGCTCGTCCTCCACCCCGCGACCGGCGAGCGAATAGAAGGCTTGGACGGTGACGAAGCGGGCGAGGTGTTCGCGCGCCGACACGCCGAGTGCCTTCATCAACTGCCACGCGAAGAGGTTCGACGCGCCGATGTAACGCACCTTGCCCTGACGCACCGCATCGTCGAGCGCGCCAAGCGTCTCCTCGATCGGCGTCAGCGCGTCCCAGCGATGGATCTGGTAGAGGTCGATGTGATCGGTCTTGAGCCGCCGCAGGCTATCATCCAGGGCCTCGGCCAAGTGGATGCGCGACAGGCCGGTGTCGTTCGGCCCCTTGCCGATGCGCGCGTTCGCCTTGGTGGCGAGCACAACCTCGCGCCGCCGGCTGCCGAGCAGTTCGCCCAGCAGCGTCTCGCTCTCGCCGCCGGCATAAACATCGGCGGTGTCGATGAAGTTGATCCCGGCATCAAGCGCGGTGCCGAGGATCGCGTCAGCGCCCGCGCGGTCCAGCCCGCCGATGCCGCCGGTGCCTTCCACCGTGCCGCCGAAGGTCATCGTGCCCAGGCACAGGCGCGAGACGAAGGTGCCGGTGGAGCCGAGCTGTGTGTATTTCATAGATATGCCTCCGTTGCTTGACCGCGGCGAGATAAAGGCAAGATAGTGGATCATGGAGACTCTTTAGTCCGTAATATGTATCCCAGAGTCCGAATATGCCTGATGCCCTGTCCGACATTCTGCTGGCGATGCGGGTCGAGAGCGCCACGCCGGTGCGCTTCGAGAGTCATGGTGGCTATCGCATGCGGTTCCCCGGCTTCCGGCATCTGAAGTTTGGGGCGCTTCTGGCGGGTGGAATGACTCTGCGCCCGGGCACAGGACCGGCGATGCGGCTGGCAGCGGGCGACTGCTACCTCCTAACCGACGGCCAGCCCTACGACTCCAGCACGGCCGACGGGCCGGTCATCGATGGCGAGGCCTATTTCGCTACGCACCGTGGTGCCGATGGCGTGGTGCGCTACGGCGAGGGCGCGCCGGACAAGATCACCATCGGTGGCCGCTTCACTCTGGACGAGACCGGCGCCGCGTGGCTACGTCTGGCGCTCCCGCCGGCGATCCATATCCCTGCCACCGCACCGAGCGCCGCGGCGTTGCGATCGACACTGCTGTTGCTGACCCAGGAGGCGGGCGCCAGCGCGGCCGGTGAGGACTTGGTCGTGGCGCGCCTTGCCGATATCCTACTCGTGCAGGCGCTGCGCGCGTATCTAGCCGCGCCGGGTGGCGCGCGACCAAACTGGTTGGCCGGGCTCGCCGATCCCCGCCTTGCTCGCGCGTTGCGGGCGTTTCACGCACGGATCGGCGAGGATTGGAGCCTGACCCGTCTCGCGTCGGAGGCGGGCATGTCGCGCTCGTCGTTCGCGGACGTTTTCCGCCGGCGGACCGGCTTGACGCCAATGAACTATGTCGCCCGCTGGCGTCTGTTCCGCATTCGCGCAGCGCTTCAGCAGAGCGATCGCCCGATCGCAACGATCGCCGAAGACAATGGCTGGCGCTCCCGCACGTCCTGTGCCCGTGCGTTCAGAGAGGTGTTCGGCATCTCCCCACGTGAGGTACGTCGGGGCTAATCAAGGCTGGCGCATTCAGCGCGTGAGCCAATCGGGTGCCGACACTCTGCAAGTCCAAGGCGCCCGCGTTTTACGGGCTCCTCCGATGGGACAGGCTGATCCGCATCTGAGCCGTGGCAAATGTCAGGTCAGATGCAGAACTCGATGACCCAAGCATTCGGGATTCCCGAATGGTTCAACCTGAATGACCAACGTGCGACCGCCTTCGGAAGATATGGCCGAATCGACCATCCCTTGAAGGTACCCACCTTACGGGGGGTGGGGATGGCGACGTGCTGGATATCTTACCGACGGGATCGGATACCGCCGGCTGAAGGGATCAGGGTTTCCTTGATACCTTGGCTCTCGGATGCGGCGCCTTGCCCGGTCGGATCGTCGCCAGCATCTGCATTGTGATAACCGCAATTCAGGTGGATAGGGAATATGGTGGGATTTTCCCACCTTTCCCGTTACTGCGCAGTGCGGTGGCGTGTTGCTTCAGGCGTTGCGCGTCGGCTGGCCAACGGTGAGCCGGCACAGCAGGGACAGGCGTCGAGCGCTCGGCGGCGCGGAAAAGCTTTGCTCGGAGCCCTCGTCGAAGCCATCGTCACATGACCGGCGACCCAACACCCCGGAACCCAACAAGAGCCTTTCCGATTTCATGGTCTTGGCAAGAGCGGGCCAAGGAATGGCAGGCCCTGCGCCCCGATCCTCAACACGACAGCAGGGGGAATGGATCAAGTTCGTCGGCTTTGGCGAGCAACCCTGATGGACAACCAGAAGAAACCACTCTACCGTAGGCTTTCACTCACGGAAAATACCTTATGTTTTCTGTGGGTGTAGGGCCGCTGTATTGTTTCAGCGTCGAAATCTATGGCCTACCATCGTATGTATGCCGTTGTCCCCGGCGTTTGGAACGTCGCGGGTTGGTCCGGCGGTATGGCACGGGTTCCGTGGAGCGTTTCTGGACGGCATCGGAGGACGACACCATGCTGGAGGACAGCCCGCTTTCCGAGGAAGCGAAACGGCAAGTCGTGGAACACGCGTTGCGCAAGAGCGAGGAGCGTTTCCGACTGGTCGTGGAATCGGCGCCCAACGCGATGGTAATGGTGAACAGCCGGGGGATGATCGAAATGATCAACACCCAGACCGAGCGCGTCTTCGGCTACACGCGCCGCGAACTGCTCGGGCAGCCGGTGGAGATCCTCGTTCCCACCCGCCTCGCCGGGCATCATCCGGGGATGCGGGCCCAGTTCTTCGCCAATCCGCAGTCGCGGCCCATGGGGGCCGGGCGGGATCTCTACGGATTGCGCAAGGACGGCAGCGAGTTTCCGGTGGAGATCGGCCTCAACCCGATCGAAACTGAAGAGGGCACGATGGTCCTGTCGGCGATCGTCGACATCTCCGACCGAAAGCAGAAGGAAGAGAAAATCCAGCAGGCGCTGAAGGAAAAGGACATTCTCCTCGCCGAAATCCATCATCGGGTGAAGAACAACCTTCAGATCATCGGCAGTCTGCTCGATCTTCAATCGTCGCGCATCATGGACAGGCAGGTTCTCGACATGCTGCGCGACAGCCAGTCGCGCATCCGCTCGATGGCTCTGATCCATCAGACCCTGTACCAGTCCAAGGATTTCGCGCGGGTCGATTTCGCCAATTTCCTCGACGCGCTGGCGCCCACCCTGATCGCTTCCTATGGGGTGGATCCGGCGCGGATCACCTTGTCCCTCGACACGGTCGGGGTCCAACTGCCCATCAACACGGCCATTCCCTGTGGCCTGATCATGAACGAACTGATTTCGAACGCCCTGAAGCATGCCTTCCCGGACGACCGCCGGGGCGTGATCACCATCCGGCTGTCCAGGGACACGCCTTCGGAGGTTTCCCTTCGGGTCAGCGACGACGGGGTCGGGCTGCCACCCGCGCTGGACCCCGCGAAGACCGAAACCCTTGGACTTCAACTCGTCAATTTGCTGACGCAGCAGCTTAGCGGTGCGTTGACGATCCAGCCCGGCCACCCGACCAGCTTCCTGTTGCGGTTCCCATCGGACGAATGAGTGGAGGCGATCGATGTCGAAGGCCAGAATTCTGGTGGTCGAGGACGAGCGCATCGTCGCGCTTCATTTGCAGCAGCGTCTGAAGCTGCTGGGCTATGACGTGACCACCCCGGCGGCGTCCGGCGTGCAGGCGCTGGCCTCCGTCCGCGACGAGCGGCCCGACCTCGTCCTCATGGACATCCACATCGAAGGGCCGATGGACGGCATCGACACCGCCCGGGAAATCTCCAGGACGTCCGACACGCCGGTCATCTACCTGACCGCCTATTCCGAACAGGCGACGCTGGAGCGCGCGCGCGCCACCAGACCCTATGGCTATCTCGTCAAACCCTTCAGCGAACGGGAGCTGCACGCAACCATCCAGATGGCGCTGGAACGCCGCGACGCCGACCTGGTGGTCCGGCGAAGCGAGGAGCGGCTGCTGCTGGCCCTGGAGGCCGCCGATATGGCGTCTTGGGAACTGGACGCAACCACGAAAACCGTTCTGCACGTCGGCAACTCCCATCGCTTCTTCGGCCATCCGCAGGAGGTTCTGGCCGGGGCGTGGGACGGTTTCCTGGCGCGGGTGCACGACGAGGACCGCCATCAGGTCGATCGGGTGTTCAGCCACACCTCCGATCACGGTGGCCTGTGTTCGACCGAATTCCGCAGCGTCCATCCCGACGGCGCGCTTCACTGGCTGAAGATCCAGGGGAAACTATTCACCGGCAACGTCGACGGGAAAAGCCGCATCATCGGCGTTATTCAGGATATCACGGAAAGGCGAAGGACCGAGGTCCAGCTTCAGCAGGCGGCCATGGTCTTCGAATCGGCCCAGGAAGGCATCCTGATCCTGGACAGGGCGTTCGACGTCATCAATTTCAACCGTGCATACTGCACGATCAGCGGTTGTCAGGACGACGAGATCATCGGAAAGTTCCCTCACATCCTGGACACGTCGTTTGGTACGCCCGTCGACCGGCGCAGCATGATGACGACCCTGGCCGCGGCCGGGCGGTGGCACGGCGAGATTCTCGGCCGCCGCCGGGATAATTCCCTGCTGCCGGTGCTGGTGAACATCGCGTCGGTCTGCGATGCCAAAGGCGACGTCACCCACTATGTCGCGTTGTTTTCGGACATGACGGCCATCCGGCAGGCCCAGGAGCAATTCCAGCATTTGGCGCATTACGACCCGCTCACCGACCTGCCCAACCGCCTGCTGGCGATGGACCGCCTGCAACAGGCCATGAACGCCGCCCAGCGCCGCAACGGGACGGTGGCGCTTCTATTCATCGATCTCGACCATTTCAAGCGGATCAACGACACGTTGGGACACAGCGTCGGCGACGAGCTGCTGCGGACCGTGGCCAAGCGCATGCGTCTGGCCGTGCGCCAGGAGGACACCGTCGCGCGGTTGGGCGGCGACGAGTTCATGGTGATCGTCGACCAGGTCGAGCAGCCGGTCTGCGTGGCCGAACTCTCCAACCGCATCATCGCGCGGATTTGCGAGCCCATCGCCTTGGCCGGGATCGAGTTCACGGTGTCCGCCAGCGTCGGAATCAGCCTGTTTCCCGACGATGGCCTGACGCAGGACGACCTGATCCGCGCCGCCGACACCGCCATGTACGTGGCCAAGGATGACGGGCGCAACCGCTTCGCCTTTTACACCAAGGAGATGACCCGGAAAGCCACCCTCTACATGGAGCGCGACCGCGACCTGAGGCGCGGTTTCGACGTGGGGGAGCTGGTCCTGCATTACCAGCCGCAGATCGATATGGCGAGTGGCGCGGTCCTGGGCGTCGAGGCGCTGATCCGCTGGCAGCACCCGACCGCCGGCCTGTTGGGACCCGACGCGGTGATTCCCATCGCGGAGAAGAGCGGCCTCATCGTTCCCATCGGCGAATGGGTCCTGCGCGAGGCCTGCGCGCAGGCCTGCGCGTGGCGGCGGGCCGGACTTCCCCCGTTGCGGATGGCGGTCAACGTCTCGGCGCGGCAGATGAACCCGGACCGCCTGCCGCAGTTCCTGAAGAATCTTCTCGATGAAACCGGCCTGCCCGCCGAGCAGCTGGAGATCGAAATCACGGAAAGCACCTTACAGAACGAGGACAACTGCCTCGCCACGCTGCTCCAGCTCAAGCGGCTCGGTCTGATGGTGGCCATCGACGATTTCGGAACCGGCTACTCCTGCATGGGGTCGCTGAAGAGCCTGCCGATCGACCGGCTGAAGATCGACCGCAGCTTCATTCGCGACATTCCCGAGGACCGCGACAGCGAAGCGATCCCCGAGGCGATCATCGCCATGGCGCACCGCCTGAACCGCACGGTGATCGCCGAAGGGGTGGAAACGCTGGCGCAGCAGGACTTCCTGCGGTCCTGCGGCTGCCGGGAAGGGCAGGGGTATCTCTATGCCCGGCCCATGGCCGCCGCCGCCGTCGCTGCCTTGCTGGCGGAGCGGTTCGGCCTCGCGCCCGACCTGTCGTGACGGCGGCCGCGCCAGCGGGGCGGCCGGGTCCGTAGCAACACGGACTCCGCGTCCCGATGGTGCGGGCGGGTCGGATGGACGCTACGATTGCACCGGTGCCCCGCCTTCCTCGCGCTGGATGAATACCCTCCCGGCCTGCATCGCCCGCCGCCCGGTGTATAGCCGAGCCCGGGGTCTGATCAATCACCGAAGGCCCCACCGTCCTGATTGCCGCTCGGATGGACATCCCGGATTGTCTTCATGAAGGCGTCGATCCGGGCAAGGTCCGTCTTCAGCCCTGTTCCTTCGATGGATTGTACGCAGTGGCCGGCATAGTGCGTGATGGCTTTGCGGACACGGGAACCCGTCTGATCGTCCCTGTATGAAACATCCTCGGAACGCTTCGTCGGACCACCATCAAAGTGAGCCTGACCGCATTCGCCTGTCCACGACGTCCAGCAAAATCTGTCCGATCTGTGGAGAAATTTCGCCCAACCCGAGGTCATCGATGATTAACAGGCTGGGCTTGATCAGTTCTGCCTTAAGCTTCAGCAATGACCCGTCGTAGATAGCAACACCAATGTTCTCACAAAGCTCGCTCGAAAAAAAGTTACCGGGCAATTGCAACCGGCATGCTTGGAATCCGAACGCGCAGGCCAGCTACGTCTTTCCAGCCCCGGCGGCGGCAAGGTGAAGTTCGTGCTCGATATCACCGACCAGGGCGGCGAGCCGTACGACGCGAAGTCCCTGGTCGCGTCGGAATACCGGGCATTGGCCGAGAGCGGCTTGCGCAAGGCCGGATACGTGGTCGCACCCGACGCGGACACAGAAGTGCACGACCTTGAAGGGCCGAACCCCGAAGGGTGTCGTGGACATCGAAAACTCGACTGGCCGCAACATCGCCGTCAACGCGGTGACGTTCGGCATCGGCTGTCGGGAAATGGTCCATACGGTCGATGCCGCCGGACAGATCGTCGTGGTCCGTAAGGGACGGTCGGTGATCGAGCAACCGGTGGACATGAAGGCTTCCGACACCAGTTGTTTCAGTTCGCCAAACCCGTCCTCGTTGACGCAACATCAGCAAGCCAGCGTACGGACGTACGAGGCGGCGGTTACGCAGCACGTCGGTGCGTGGCTGCCACTGGTCGGCTCCGGATCCTAGGCGCGGGGCATAGCGGCGTCGATCGGCTCTGAGGCCATGCTTGCCACGGTCACCTCGGGAACAGGGAGATGGTCGGAATGAGCCGGATGCGCGCGATACCCGCCATTCACTGTTCGATGGGACTGAAACTGGACAGGTCCTGCGCGATTGCCCGCTCGACGCCGCCCACAGCTGGAACTGCCCAGGTGGGTGCATAGGTAACCCCTCGCGCGCCGCCATTCCAGGGGCGTTGGCCCGTTCCGTCAGGCGCCGTCTTGCTCGTGCGCAGGCGGACGCTCCTCCGTCTGCAGGATATGGTCGGCAGTCAGCCGGCGCAGCGCGCCGGCGTCGCCGGCCGCGATGGCCTCGACCATGTGGAAATGTTCGCGGCTCGACTGCTCGATGCGGGCCCGGGTCTTCCACTGCGTGACCGGCGCCGACGGGCCGCGCCCCCGCAATTCCCAGAGGATGTTGATCAGCTCGCGGTTCGATCCCAGCGCCAGCAGCTTGGCGTGGAAGGCGATGTTGGCCTCGTAGAGGTCGAGCAGCGTCCCCTCCAGGATGAGGTCGGCGAAGCGCTGTGCGAGCACGCGAAGCGCCGCGATATCGGCGGCGGTCGCGTTGGCGACGATGCTGCCTGCCGCCGCCGTCTCCAGGATCAGCCGGACCTCGCGCACCTCCTCGGCCTGCCGGTCGTCCGGGACGTGAACGTGATAGCCCCGGTTCGGGACATGCCGCACCAGCCGCTTGAGCGCGAGCTGGTCGAGCGCGCGTCGCACCTCCATCCGTTTGGCCTCGTAGCGGGTCTCCAGGTCGACCTGCTTCAGCCACATTCCCGGCGCGAAGACGCCGGCCTGGATGTCGCGCGCCATGCGGTCGGCGAGGTTGCCGGTGGCGGGATCCGCTTTGACGCTCATGGGACGCAGGTGACCTCGCATTCTGTCTGAACCCTCGCTCCGGCGGTGCCGGAAGAGGTGCCGTATCGTAAGGCTGCCCTACGCACGCGGCAACGGATGTGACGAAGGACGTCCGGAGGATTTCGTCTCTGCCGGAATGCATCCGCCACTCTCCTCCATCCGGATCGGCGGAACGCTGTGTCCGCCGATCATCGGAAAAACGGAATTGCCCCCTTGCCAAGGCGCCGGCAATGTGTAACCAATTTTGGCGCCAATTTCTATACCAATTGGAACCGCGATGACTCTCCTCGACGCGCCTCCGGGCGGTCCCGCCGGTGCCCAGGCCAGTGCCAATCCCGGTGCTCCGCAGGACCGCGGCCGGCAAATCTACGACCTCGGCCACACCACGGTGTTCGCCAGCCGGCATGATCCGCGCTTTTCCTACTGCCTCTATGTTCCGCCGCCGGTCGAGGGCGCCGCTCCGGATCTGGCGGTGGTGATGCACGGGACGGGCCGCGCCTTCATGGCCTACCGCGACGCCTTCGCCGACTTCGGCCGCTGGAACAACTGCGCCATCCTCTGCCCGCTGTTCCCGGCGGGGGTGCGCGGCGACGGCAACCGCGACGGCTTCAAATACATGCAGGAAGCCGACATCCGGTACGACGAGGTGCTGCTGTCGATCGTCGACGAGGTCGGGGAGCGCTACGGCTTCGACGTCTCCCGCTTCGCCCTGTTCGGCTATTCCGGTGGCGGGCATTTCGCCAACCGCTTCTTCCTGTTGCGGCCCCAGCGGCTGTGGGCGGTCTCGATCGGCGCACCCGGGTCGGTGACGCTGTTCGACCCGACGCGCGACTGGTGGGTCGGCGTGCGCGACATGAAGGCGCGCTTCGGCATCGAGGCCGATCCCGCGGCCATGGCGTCGGTTCCGGTCCAGATGGTGGTCGGCGCCGCCGACCTGGAGACCTGGGAGATCACCCACCGCGAGGGCGGCCGTCATTGGATGCCTGGGGCCAACGACGCCGGCCGCACCCGCCCGGAACGGCTCGACAGCCTGCGCCGCTCCTTCGAGGCCGCCGGCATGCAGGTCCGCTTCGATCTGGTGCCCAACGTCCCGCATGACGGCAACAAGGTGGTCGGCCATGTCCAGGACTTCTTCGCCGACATGCTGAAGCGCCGCCGCGCGGCCAGGGGCTGAGACAGGGGGAACGGACCATGGCGGCAGAACGGATCGGGGACGCGATGATCGTCGCCCCGCAGCCCGAGGCCGCGGAGGCCGGGGCGGAGGTGCTGGAGCGCGGCGGCAACGCCGTCGACGCGGCCATCGCCTGCGCTTTCGTCCAGGGGGTCGTCGATCCCCAGATGTCGGGCATCGGCGGCTTCGGCTCGATGCAGGTCTACATGCCGGGACGCGGGGTCCACGACATCCTGGAATTCTACGCCCGCGCCCCGCTCGCCGCCCGGCCCGACATGTGGACCGACCTGCTGCTCGGCCAGACGCGCGACGGCTTCGGCTTCCTGCTCAAGGGCGGCATCAGCGAGATCGGCCATCTCGCCGTCTGCACGCCGGGCAGTCTGAAGGGCTATGCCGAGGCGCTCGGCCGCTACGGGACCTTCGACTGGGCCGACGTGATGGCACCGGCCATCACCCAGGCCGGGCGCGGCTTCATGGTCCGCCCCCATGTCCACTGGTACTGGTCGCTCGACCAGAGCGGCAGCGGCGAGGTCGACACCATCGACAAGCTGCACCACAGCCGCACCGGCCGGGACATCTATTTCCGGCCCGACGGGACGGTGAAGCGCCCGGGCGACCTCGTCCTCAACCCCGACCTGACGCGGACGCTGGAACGCATCGCGCGGGGCGGACCCGACCTGTTCTACCGCGGCGAGATCGCCGAGGAGATCGCCGCCGACATGGCGGCGCATGGCGGGCTGATCGGCCTCGACGATCTCGCCGCCTACGAGGTCTCGACCGCGGCGCCGGTCTGGGGCGAATATCGCGGGCACCGCATCTCGACCAGCCCGCCGCCGGCCAGCGGCTTCCCGATGCTCCAGCTTCTCCACATCCTGGAGAATTTCGACATCGGCGCGCTGGAGCATGGCTCGGCCGAGCATGTCCGCCTGCTCGCCGAGGCGATGAAGCGGATGACGGTGGACAAGGACCGGCACATGGGCGACCCGGCCTATGTGGAGGTCCCGGTGGACCGGCTCATCGCCAAGGACTATTGCCGGGCGCTGGCCGAGGACATCCGCGCCGGCAACCGGGCCGAGGTCTCGCGGCTCGACAAGTCCAGCCGCGACACCACGCATATCTCGGTGGTGGACGCCCGGGGCAACGCGGTCGCCCTGACCCATACGCTGGGCAGCCCGTCGGGCGCCATCACCGACGGTCTCGGCTTCATGTACAACGGGACGATGGCCCGCTTCGACCCGCGGCCGGGCCGGGCCGGCTCCATCGCGCCGGGCAAGCGGCGCGCCAGCTCCGCAGCGCCGACCATCGTCTTCAAGGACGACCGGCCCTTCGTGGTGATGGGCGCGCCGGGCGGCAGCTACATCGCCCCGGCGATGGCGCAGGGGATCATGAACGTGATCGACTTCGGCATGTCGATGCTGGAGGCGGTCAGCGCCCCGCGGGTCATGGCGGTCTCCAACACCATCGACGTGTCGAACCGCATCCGCCGCTCGGTCACCGACGCGCTGGCGGAGCAGGGCTACGCGGTGAAACGGTCGTGGCAGAGCTACGCCTTCGCCGCCCTGCACGGCATCCGCATCGACGGCGGTGTCTGCAGCGGCGGCGCCGACCCGCAACGGGACGGCATGGCGATCCGCGTACGGTCACAGGCCGGGGTGGCGGCAAGCCGTCCCTAGCCTTTTCGCGCCGGCCGGCAAAAAGGCCGGCGTTCAACGACAATGACGCATGAACAGAGGGGTAGGTCGATGACGAGGTTCCTGGCAGCCCTGTTGGGCATGGCGCTGGCGGCTGGAGCGGCGACCGCTTCCGCCCAGAGCATCACCGTCGCGCTGAACGCCGACATCCGCAGCACCAATCCGGGCGTGAACCGGGACGACAACACCGACGCCGTCGTCCTGCACATGGTCGAGGGACTGGTGGGCTACCGGGCGAATGGCTCGGTGGCCCCGCTGCTCGCGGAGTCGGTCGAGCGGTCGGACGACGGCAAGACCTACAGCTTCCGCCTGCGCCAGGGCGTGACCTTCCACAACGGCGCTCCGCTGACCTCGGCGGACGTGCTGTGGAGCTGGAACCGCTACATGGATCCGAAGACGGACTGGCGCTGCCGCTCCGACTTCGACGGGCGGAACGGCCTGAAGGTCGAGAAGGTCGAGGCGCCGGACGACCGCACCGTCACCATGACGCTCGATCACGCCAGCGCGCTGTTCCTCGACGCCCTGGCCCGCACCGACTGCGGCGGCACCGCCATCCTCCACAAGGACTCGCTCAAGCCCGACGGCAGCTGGGACAAGCCGGTCGGCACCGGCCCCTTCCGCTTCGGCGAATGGCGCCGCGGCGAGTATGTGACGGTCTCCCGCTTCGACGGCTACCAGTCGCCGCCGGGCGACAAGCCCGACGGCATGGTCGGCGCCAAGCGCACGGCCCTCGCCTCGGTGAAGTTCCTGGTCGTTCCCGACGCCTCCACGGCCAAGGCGGCGCTGGCCTCCGGCGCGGTGGACGTGGCCCAGGTCCTGGAAACCGACGTGCCGGAGCTGAACAAGACCAAGACGGTCGAGGCCGGCTTCTTCCCGTCCACCACCAAGCACACCTTCCTGTTCCAGACGCGCGACCCGCTGCTCGGCAACGTCAAGCTGCGTCAGGCGATCGCCGCCTCGCTCGACATCCCGCAGCTGGTGGCCGCCGTGTCGAACGGCGAAGGCAAGCCGAACAATTCCGGCGTTCCCGTCACCTCCGCCTACTACGACGCCGTTCAGGCCAAGGGCTACGCCTACGACCCGGCCAAGGCGAAGGCGCTGCTCAAGGAGGCCGGCTACAAGGGCGAACCGATCAAGATCATCGCCAACAAGCGCGTCCATGTCCCCAGCTTCAACGCCGCGGTGATCGCCCAGGCGATGATGCAGGCGGTCGGCATCAACGCCCAGATCGAAGTGCTGGAATGGGTGACGCAGCTCGACCGCTACAACACCGGCAACTACCAGATGATGTCCTTCTCCTATTCCGGGCGGCTCGACCCGGCGCTGAGCTACGAGCAGTTCTCCGGCCCGAAGGACAGCCAGCCGCGCAAGGTGTGGGACGATCCCGCGGTCCAGGATCTGATCACGAAGGCCTCCACCATCTCCGACGAGGCGCAGCGCCAGGCGGTCTTCGACGAGCTGCACAAGCGCCAGATGGAGGCGACCCCGCTGATCATCTTCTCCAACGGCCAGGAAGCCTGGGCCCACACCAAGCGGGTCCAGGGGGCCGACCCGTGGGAAGGCAAGGCGCGCGTCTGGGGCGCCAGGGTCGTCGGGAACTGACCCTTTGTCGTGACGGCAGGGTCGCGGGGCACCCGGACGGGAGCCTCGCCGCGCAGAGGAGGCAGGCGTGCTGCATTTCGTGTTCAAACGGATCGCCATGGCGGTTCCGACACTGCTGATCATGGCGGTGACGGTCTTCGTGCTGATCCGCCTCATACCGGGCGATCCCGCCGCACTCATGCTCGGCGACCTCGCGACCCCGGCCAGCCTCGCCGACCTGCGCGAGCGGCTCGGCCTCGACCAGAGCCTGCCGGTCCAGTTCGGCATCTGGTTCGGCAACGTGCTGCGCGGCGACTTCGGCATCTCCATCACCTCCTCCCAGCCGGTCCTGCCGCTGGTGCTCGACCGCTTCTGGATCAGCGCGCGCGTCGTCCTCATCGCCGTGCTGCTGGCCAGCCTGTTCGCGGTGCCGGCCGGCATGATCGCCGCGTGGCGCCAGAACAGCGGTACCGACCTGTTCCTGGTCGGGACCGCGACGCTGCTCTATTCGATCCCGACCTTCTGGCTCGGCCTGCTGCTGCTGCTCCTCTTCGGCCTGGAGCTCAACTGGCTTCCCGTCGTCGGCTACGTGTCCTTCTCCGAGGATCCCCGGGCGGCGCTGCTCTATATCGTCATGCCGGTCATGACCCTGTTCCTGCACGAGAT
Organism: Azospirillum lipoferum; assembly: GCF_024170005.1. Classification (GTDB taxonomy): domain Bacteria; phylum Pseudomonadota; class Alphaproteobacteria; order Azospirillales; family Azospirillaceae; genus Azospirillum; species Azospirillum lipoferum. Next base: position 194,248 of record NZ_JALJXJ010000013.1, on the reverse strand, counting down.
GGGGGTGCTGATCCGCATGTCCCGGGCCAGCACGCTGGAGGTGCTGCGCCTCGACTACATCACCCATGCCCGCGCCAAGGGGCTGTCCGAAACCGCCGTGCTGTGGCGGCATGCCTTCAAGAACGCCTTCGGGCCGACCTGGACGCTGATCGGGCTGGTGCTCGGCAATCTGCTGGGCGGCATCGCGGTGGTCGAGACGGTCTTCACCATTCCCGGGCTCGGCCGCCTTCTCGTCGATGCGATCTTCGCGCGCGACTATCCGGTCATCCAGGGCTGCCTGCTGTTCGTCGCCTTCGTCTACGTGGCCGTCAACCTCGTGGTCGATCTGCTCTATCCCGTCTTCGATCCCAGGGTGACCGCGGAATGAAACGGCTTTCCCTCAATGTCGTCCTCGGCGGCGCGATCATCGGCATCGTCATCGCCGGCGCGGTGCTGGGCGCGGTCTGGACCCCCTACGACCCGCTCAAGATCAATTTCGTCGCCCGTCTGGCGCCGCCGGGGGCTGCCCACTGGCTGGGCACCGACGAGTTCGGCCGCGACGTGTTGAGCCGCCTGATGGCGGCGGCGGCGACCAGCATGCTGATCAGCTTGTCCACGGTCGCGGCGGCCGGCCTGCTCGGCACCGCGGTCGGCCTCGTCTCCGGCTATGCGCGGGGCTGGACCGACCGCATCCTGATGGCCTTCAACGACGCTCTCCTGGCCTTTCCGGCGATCCTGCTGGCGCTCGGCCTGCTGACGGTGGCCGGGGCCAACAGCTCCGGGATCATCGTCGCCCTCGGCCTCGCCTACACGCCCTCGGTCGCCCGCATCGTGCGCGGAACGGTGCTGTCGCTGCGCGAGCGGGAGTTCGTCGAGGCGTCGCGCGTGATGGGCAACTCGGAATTCTACACCGTGCTGCGCCACATCCTGCCGAACTGCGTCGGGCCGATGACCGTGCTGGCCACCTCGATGTTCGGCTGGGTGCTGCTGGCGGAGAGCGCGCTCAGCTTCCTCGGGCTGGGCGTGCCGCCGCCGGCGCCAACCTGGGGCAACATGCTGGCGGGAAGCCGGCCCTTCATCGCCCAGGCGGTCTGGCTCGGCATCTTTCCCGGCCTGTGCATCTCCCTGACCCTGCTCGGCATCAACTTGCTGGGCGACGCGCTGCGCGACAGGCTTGACCCGCGCATGAGAGGGGCCTCCTGACATGACCGACACCATTCTTCCCGGCGCCCTTCTCGACGTGGAGAACCTGAGCCTGGCCGTCACGGCCACCGGCACGAAGGTGGTCCGCGGCGTCAGCTTCACGGTGGCGCCGGGCGAGATCGTCGGCATCGTCGGCGAATCCGGCAGCGGCAAGACGCTGGCCGCGCGCTCCATCATGGCGCTCCAGCCCCCGGCGATCCGCCGCACCGCCGGCACCATCCGCTTCGAAGGCCGCGACCTCGCCGGCCTGTCGGCGAAAGCGCTGCGGGACCTGCGCGGCGGCCGCATCGGCATGGTCTTCCAGGAGCCGATGACCTCCCTCAACCCGTCGATGACCATCGGCCGGCAACTGGAGGAGGGGCTGGCGGTGCATCAGCGCCAGCAGTCCGCCGAAGGGCGGCGCGCCCAGGTGCTCGACATGCTGCGGCGGGTCGGCATCGCCGATCCCGACGGGGCGCTCGGCGCCTACCCGCACCAGTTCTCGGGCGGCATGCGCCAGCGGATCATGCTGGCCTCGGTCATGCTCCTCCAGCCGGCGCTGCTGATCGCCGACGAGCCGACGACCGCGCTCGATGCCGTGGTCCAGCGCGATGTCCTCGAACTGATGGTCGGGCTGACGCGGGCGCACGGCACCGCGGTGCTGATGATCAGCCACGACCTGTCGATGGTCGCGCGCTACACCGATCGCATCATCGTCATGCGCAAGGGCGAGATCGTCGAGCAGGGACGCAGCGACGAGCTTCTGCGGGCGCCGCGGCACCCCTACACCCGGGCGCTGCTGTCGGCGATGCCGCGACGCCAGCCGGCGCGCCCCATTCCGCCCGTCGCGACGCCGATCATCGAGGTCCGCGACCTCGTCGTCGAGTATGGCGGCCGTCGCGGCCTGTTCCGCAAGGAGGCAGGCAAGCGTGCGCTGCACGGCCTGTCCCTGTCGATCATGCCGCGGGAGGTGGTGGCGCTGGTCGGCGGCTCGGGTTCCGGCAAGACGACGCTGGGCCGCGCCATCGCCGGGCTGCTGCCCCCCAGCGCTGGCACCATCCGCTATGCCGGCCGGCCGATCGGAGCGGGCGGCGCGGAATGGGCCGACTACCGCCGCAACTGTCAGATGGTCTTCCAGGATCCCTATTCCTCACTCGACCCGCGGATGACCATCGGTGCGCTGGTCGGCGAGGCTCTGCGCACCGTGCCGGACATGGGCCGGGGCGAGAAGGCCGAGCGGGTGGTCGAGGTGCTGTCGGAGGTCGGCCTCGGCAAGCCCTTCGCCGACCGCTACCCGCACGAGCTGTCGGGCGGCCAGCGCCAGCGCGTCGCCATCGCCCGCGCGGTGGTCCGCCGTCCGGCCTTCGTGATCGCCGACGAGCCGGTCTCCGCCCTCGACGTGACGGTGCGCGCCCAGGTGCTGGAGCTGTTCGCCGACCTCCAGGCACGGCACGGCTTTTCCTGCCTGTTCATCAGCCACGACCTCGGCGTCGTCGAACAGGTCGCCGACCGGGTGGTCGTCATGCAGGACGGCCGCATCGTCGAACAGGGCGACCGCGACACCGTCTTCGACCATCCGGCCCATCCCTACACGCGGCGGCTGCTCTCCGCCATCCCCGCACTGGAACCGGCGGGCGAAGGTGGCGTGCGGCTCAAATGGCGGTTCGACGACGCGGTTCCCGTGGCCGTGCCGTCCTGAAACCGCCGACGGATCGGCCACCCCTGCCGGGACCATGGTTTCTATTGAGCGCCAGGAGGGGGGCCGAAGACCTCCTCCTGGCGGCTGCGGTGCAGCCCGAGCTTCGCGGGAGCGCCGTCACGTTGGCGTTGGACGGGGTGCGGGGCGGGCGAAAGCGGGATATGGAGCGGCATGACGACCCGCACCGACCATCGCCATACTGGTTAACGCTACCCCGCCGAGGTCATCGCGACGGCGGTCTGGCTTTACTTCCGCTTCCCCCTGAGCCTGCGGATGGTCGAGGAGATGCCGGCAGCGCGCGGCTGGGTCCCCATGGGTATTTGAGCGAGGCCAAGAATTGTCAAGGCTCTCTGTACCGTTAGAGCGTCAAGCTGTGGACAATCGACCCGCCTATGCCAGTTATGGGAAACGCTTCGGCGGGCCGGTATTCCACAGCCCAGGACGTGCTCAACGATCTACTGTCGAATACAGGCTGGGAAAATTTTCTTGGTTCACTGTTTGCAGAGTTGCTTCGATGCTCATGATCATCGGCCCAAATGAGCGCGTGGCCGGTCAAGATTGTCACGCTCGCCGGAATACGCAGGGGCATTGTACCGGGTCTGCTAACAGTTTGCGTTGTTGCGCCTACAGCCCTGATCATGCCGAAACGCACCGCCAGCGCACACTGAACGCCGTACCGTGCCACCGCTGTGGTACGCGCTGCCGATGCGCGGCTGGAGTGCGGTCGATTCGCTGCGTCACCGCTGCGGTATGGCGGCGGATGTGCGAGCGAATCGAGGTCCACCACCGCACCTGCCTGGATCACTAACGCGTTTCTCGGTCTGGCTGGCGGCGTTCCGGTCGGCAGAAGAAGTGGGCCATGCTCTCCCCATCGGCAGCATGGCCTTGGCGGAATAACGCCGCCGTCCGTCCGTCAACCCGGTCACGCTGGTGTCCCCGCACGGGCAGCCAAACCGTCGATGAGCGCCCGGTCCGCCTGCACGCCGTGGGCGACCGCGTCAAAGAAGGCACGGACACGCGCCGTGTTCCGCAGATCCCGGTGCGTGACGATCCAGAGCTCGCGCGACAGGTCGGCGATCGGATCCGGGGAGGCGCGTACCAACCCCGGCTCGGGGTCGCCCAGATAGCAGGGCAGCAGCGCGAGCCCGACGCCTGACCGCGCCGCGACCATCTGGTTCACCAGGCTGTCCGTCCGGTAGACCACCGCCGCCGACGGCGCCACCTCGGCCAGCCAGCGCGCCGCGTTCACGCCCGCCGTCCCCTCCTCCCAGCCGATGAGCGGGTGCGAGGCGAGGTCCGCCGGCCCAGTCAACGGCGGCACGGCGGCAAGATATCCGGTGGCGCCATAGGCCGCCCAGGCGACGTTGGCAAGCTTGCGCCCCCACAGGTCGTTCTCTTGCGGACGGGCGACGCGCAACGCCACGTCCGCCTCGCGCCGCGACAGGTCCAGCACCCGGCTGTCCACGGCGAGTTCGATGACGATGCCAGGATGCCGGGCGCGGAACCGGCTGATCCAGGGCGTCAGCAGGCGGAAGGCGAGCGTCTCCGAGCAGGTGACGCGCAGCCGGCCGGAGAGCCGGCGGTCCAGCCCCGCCAAGTCGCGCGCAAGGCCCAGCGCCTCGTCCTCCATACGCTCCGCCGCCGCCGCGGCCCGGGCGCCCGCTTCGGTCGGCACATAGGCGCCGCCCGCCCCACGTTCGAAAAGCGGCAGACCGATCCGGCCTTCGAGCGCCGTCAGGCGCCGGAACACGGTGGAGTGGTCGACACCCAGCATCCCGGCCGCTCCCTTGAGCCCGCCCGCCCGTGCGACGGCGAGTACGATCCGGTGATCGTTCCAGTCATCCATGCCGGGCAGAATAGCACCAGCGTTTGCAGGAACGCAAAAAGACACTGCAAATATGCAATGTGACTTGCAAAAATGCCAATTCTATTCTCGTGGCCTCACCCTGCCGCCTTGCGGCGACCGGTTCCAGCTCTCCACCGCGCCGGGAAGGCTCACACGACGGGAAATAGAATGAACGCCATGCCCAGCCTTCGCCTGATCAGTCACCAGCTTTGCCCTTATGTGCAGCGCGCCGCCATCACACTGGCCGAGAAAGGCGTTCCCCATGATCGGCAGGTCGTCGACCTCTCGGCGAAGCCCGACTGGTTCAAGGCCATGTCGCCGCTCGGCAAGGTGCCGCTGCTCGTGGTGGACGGCGAGACCGTCCTCTTCGAGAGCGCCATCATCTGCGAGTACCTTGATGAAACCCAGCCGGAGCCCCGGTTGCATCCCGAGAACCCGGTCGACCGGGCGCGCCACCGCGCCTGGGTCGAATTTGCCTCGGCCACGCTGAACGCCATTGCCGGCCTCTACGCCGCCCCCGACGAGGTGACCTACCGGGCGAAGGCCGCCGACCTCGCCGGAAAGATGGCGTGGCTGGAGGACGCACTCGGCAGGGGACCGTACTTCGCCGGGGTGAGGTTCAGCCTTGTGGACGCGGCCTTCGGGCCGGTGTTCCGCTACTTCGATACCTTCGAGGCGACGGTGCCGCCGCTCGGCGTGTTCGACGCGACGCCGAAGGTCCGCGCTTGGCGGCAGGCGCTCGCCGCGCGCCCGAGCGTCAGCGGGGCGGTGACGACAGACTACCCGGAACGGCTCGCGGCCTTCCTCCGGGGACGCGGATCGTACCTGTCGAGCCTCATGCCGGATGGATCGGCCGCTGGATGAACCCGGTGCGTGCGACGCTCCACGTGGCCCCACGCCTCAGACACCGCCTCGGGTTCGCCTTGAACGCCGCGCTGTGCTTCCTTTGGGTCTGCTTCATGTCCTGCTCCATAGGATGTGCCACTTATAGGAGCAGGACTCTCCACGATACTTGTCTCAGATTCGGGGTCTACCTCACCTTCCCCAACGTCACGACGTGATGCTGCAACAGCCCCTTTGAAGGCGCGCATTAGCCGTGGTGGTTCGTTGGAGATCGTGCCCAGCCGAAACTAAATGTGGGGGGTATCGAAAGGCTAGAGCGGATTTCAGTGATAAATCAACGCTCTAGCGAAATTTGATGGCGGAGGGGATGGGATTCGAACCCACGATAGGGCTTTAAACCCTATGACGGTTTAGCAAACCGTTGCCTTCAGCCACTCGGCCACCCCTCCAGCCAGTGCGGTTTCCCGTGGGGCACCGCTGGCGTGGGGAGGGTTCTAACGGCCGGCCGTACCCTTGTCAACGCTTACAAAGCCATAAAACCGCTTTTCCCGAAAATCATCGGAAAGGGACAAATCTGTATAAAATTTTAGCCACTTTTTAACGGAAGGCGATTATGATGCCATCATGAGCAATAAAAAGCCTGGGTGACGAACGACTAGGTCGCGTGGGGGTCGAGCCCGACAAAACCCCACCGGTCAGTGACGCCGCACCCCGTCGCCGTGGAGGATGCCATGACCCTGTCACGCCGTTGCGCCGAAACACTGATCGACCTCGTCGAGATCAAGCTGAGCTGCCTGGAAATCACCGACCGCGAAGACCAGCGCGAAAAGGAACTGCTGCAACGTTGCGTGCAGGAACTGAACGCCGAACTGCGCGGGGAAAACGGTGCGCTCGCCAACTTCGCAGCACCGAAGCGCCGCGGACGGCGGCCCAAGCATCTGCAGTTCCACGAACTTCACGTCGCCTGACCGGCTTCCGGCAGGACGGTGCGGCAGGACTGCGGCCCGGCGTCAGTTCAGCGCCGGCTCCGTTGCCGTAGTCGGCTGCATCGCCGGCGCCTCGCGCGGCAGCTGGACGGTGAAGCGGGTGCCCTGTCCCGGCCAGGACTGGACGGATACCGTGCCGCCCAGCGGGCCGGTGACCGTATTGAAGACGATGTGCAGCCCCAGGCCGGAGCCGCCCTGCCCGCGCTTGGTGGTGAAGAAGGGGTCGAAGACCTTCGACAGATGTTCGGGTGCGATGCCAGCGCCGTCGTCGATGAAGTCGATCCGGACCCGGTCCGCCCCGCCGGCCTGCGCAGTGATCCTGATCGTGCCAATCGGCTTCTCGGCCAGACGGTCGGCCACCCTGTCGCAGTCGCCATAGGCATGGACGATGGCGTTGATGACCAGATTGGTCAGCACCTGCCCCAACGCACCGGGAAAGCTGTCCATCGTCAGCTCGTCGTCGCACTCCACCACCACCTTCAGGTTGGTGCGCTTCAGCCGCGGACGCAGCGAGAACAGCAGTTCGTGGATATAGCTGCCCAACTCGAACACCCGCCGGTCGCCGGAGGACTGGTCGACCGCCACCTGCTTGAAGCTCTGCACCAGCGACGCCGCGCGGTCGATGTTGGCCATCAGCAGGCGGCTGCTTTCGCTCAGGCCATCCAGGAACTCCAGGAATTCCGACCGACGCAGCGTGTTGCCGGTGAAGCGCTCCCGCAGAATCTGCGCCTGTTCGCCGATATGGCTGGCGGCGGTCAGGCCGATGCCGATCGGCGTGTTGATCTCGTGCGCCACCCCGGCCACCAGTTGGCCGAGCGAGGCCATTGTCTCGGCCTGGATCAAGCTTTCCTGCGCCTCGCGCAGGTCGGCCAGCGCCCGCTCGGCCTCTTCCCTGGCCTCGATCATCGCCGATTCGGCAGCCTTGCGGTCGGTGATGTCGTAGAGCCAGGTCAGCAGCGCCGATTCGCCGTCCAACTCGATGCTGTTCCACGAGGACAGGACCCAGACGATACTGCCGTCCGGCCGGCGGAACCGGATCTCGGCATTGCGGAATGCGCCCTCACGGTCGAATCTGGCGATCAGCGCATCGCGGTCGGCCGGGTCGGCATAGAGGTCGGCCACCGGGGTGCGCATCAGCGCCGCCCGGTCACGCCCCATCAGCCGCGCCGACTGGGCGTTGCAGAACAGCCAGCGGCCGTCGCGCGTGGTGACGTTCACCGCAATGGGGGCCGCCTCCATGATCTTCAGCAGTCGTTCCTCGCTGGCGCGCAGCCGCTCCTCCTGCCGGCGGGCTTCGGTGATGTCGGTCATGATGCCGGCATAGCGCACCGCCCGGCCGGTCTTGTCGCGAAAGGCGCGACCCTTGGCGGCGATCCACACCCAGCCGCCGCCTTCGTGACGAAGCCGGTAGCTGTAGGCATAGGCCGGGGTCTCCCCCGCCAGATGCGAGGCGATGTGGGCCAGCACCCGTTCGCGGTCTTCGGCATGCAGCCGCCGCTCCCAGAAATCGGGCGGCATGGCCGGCCGTGTGCGATAGCCCAGCATGCGCGGAAAGGTGTCCGACCACCAGCAGGTCCCGGCCACCAGATCGGCGTCCCACACCGCGGCGCCGGTCGCCTCCAGCGCCATCTCCAGCCTTTGGCCGATCTCCGGCTCATGCAGGGGGTGCGACGGCTGAGCGTTGGCGGGATCGGCTGACTGCTGCGGCGACAGCAATGAAGGCGGCGAACGGCGGGCCGCCCGGCGACCGGCATACCGGCCCAGCAGCACCCCGAGCAGACCGCCGACGGCACCAGCCGCCAGCGCCACCATCACCGGCTCCGCCGCCATGGTTCCTCCACCGTTTCCAGCACTGTGACGGCGGAAACCGGGAAAATTCAACTGTGGCTTTGCCTTAGGGCCGGGCAAGGCCCGAGAAAAAAGCCCCTCCGCCAAGCGGAGAGGCTTTCCTCAAACATTCTTTCGGACAGGGCGGAGATTTCGATCTGTCGACCGGGGAATTCCACTCAGCCTTTCAGCTTCTTCATCAGGATTTCGTTGACCATGGCCGGGTTGGCCTTGCCCTGGGTCGCCTTCATCACCTGACCAACGAAGAAGCCGAACAGCTTGTCCTTGCCGCCGCGGAACTCCGCGACCTTGTCGGCGTTGGCGGCCATCACGGCGTCGATCGAGCCCTCGATCGCGCTGGTGTCGGTGACCTGACGCAGACCCTTCTTCTCGACGATGTCGGCGGCCTTCTCGCCGGTCTCGAACATCGTCTCGAAGACTTCCTTGGCGATGCGGCCGGAGATGGTGTTGTCGGCGATCAGGTCGATCAGGCCACCGAGATTCCCGGCCGAGACCGGGCTCTCCTCGATCTCCTTGCCGGCCTTGTTCAGATAGCCGAACAGCTCGCCGGTGACCCAGTTGGAGGCAAGCTTCGGATCGCGGCCTTTGGCCACCGCCTCGAAATAGTCGGCCTTCGACTTCTCCGAGACCAGCACGCCGGCATCATAGACCGACAGCTTGTAGTCCTCGATGAAACGGGCCTTCTTGTCATCCGGCAGTTCGGGCAGCGTCTTCTTGATGTCCTCCACCCATGCTGCATCCAGTTCCAGCGGCAACAGGTCGGGGTCGGGGAAATAGCGGTAGTCGTGCGCCTCTTCCTTCGATCGCATGGAACGGGTCACGAACTTGGTCGTGTCCCACAGCCGGGTCTCCTGATCGATCTTGCCGCCTTCCTCGATGATCTCGATCTGGCGGCGGGCCTCATACTCGATCGCCTGCATGACGAAGCGGATCGAGTTGACGTTCTTGATCTCGCAACGCGTGCCGAAGGCGTCGCCCGGCTTGCGCACCGACACGTTGACGTCGCAGCGCATGGAGCCTTCCTCCATGTTGCCGTCGCAGGTGCCGAGATAGCGCAGGATGGAGCGCAGCTTGCGCACGTAGGCGCCGGCCTCTTCCGAACTGCGCATGTCGGGTTCCGACACGATCTCCATCAACGCAACGCCCGACCGGTTCAGGTCGATGTAGGTCTTGGACGGGTGCTGGTCATGCAGCGACTTGCCGGCGTCCTGCTCCAGGTGCAGGCGCGTGACGCCGACGGTACGGCTGGTGCCGTCCGGCAGGTCCAGCACGATCTCGCCCTTGCCGACGATCGGCTGCAGGAACTGGCTGATCTGATAGCCCTGCGGCAGGTCGGCGTAGAAGTAGTTCTTGCGGTCGAAGACCGAGTGCAGGTTGATCTCGGCCTTCAGGCCCAGACCAGTGCGCACCGCCTGTTCGACGCAATATTCGTTTATGACGGGCAGCATGCCGGGGAACGCGGCGTCGACGAAGCTGACCTGGCTGTTCGGCGCGGCCCCGAATTCGGTGGCGGAGCCGGAGAACAGCTTCGCGTTCGAAATCACCTGGGCATGGACCTCAAGCCCGATCACGACTTCCCAATCGCCCGTTTCACCCTGGATGTACGACATCGTTCCGCTCTTCGACGTTCACGGCACGGGACCGGACGGGCGCCGCCCTGGAATCGGGCGCCCCGGCCATACCCTTGGAATCCTATTTCTTCTAGCGCCCTTTGCGCCCGCGCGCACGCTTTATCGCGACGCCGCCAATCCACCTCCGCCTATACCTCCATTGTGCGGCCGGCCACAGACAGGCCGTTAACCCTCGGGCAAGCTTTGACCGCCACGCTGAACGGATCGAGCGCGGGAGGGTCTGATGTCGGTGCAAAAGCTGCTGCGGAAGGTCGGGTTCGGTGCCGGTCTGGGCGCGCTGCTGATCGCGGGTGCAGCCCTCGGCCATGCCGCCACCCAGCCCGACGGCCTGTCGATGAACCCGGTAAGCGCCGCTCCCGTCACCGTCAATCCGGCGCCGGCCGCTCCCCCCTCCTCCGAATTCCCCGACGCGGAGATGTCGCGGAACGACCAGGGGGACGTCACCGTCCTGCGCCTGGACGGGATCATCACGCCGGGGGCGGAGCGCAGCTTCGTCGACACCCTGCACACCCTGCCGGCCCATCGCCCGCTGGTGATCGAACTGTCCAGCCCCGGTGGCTTCACCGCGGCGGGCTACCGGATGATCGACGCCGTTCTGGCCGAGCGCCAGAGCGGACGGCCGGTCGCCACCCGGGTGCGCGACGGCGACTCCTGCGAAAGCATGTGCGTCGGCCTCTATCTCGCCGGCTATCCACGCTATGCAGCACCACGGGCGGAGTTCATGGTGCATGCCCCGCGCATGGCGGAGAATGGCCGGATGACCATGCGCTCCACGCAGATGATGGTGGACCGTCTGGTGTCGCTCGGCGCCTCGCCGACCTGGATCCGCCGCGTGACGGCCGAAGGCGGCTTCTCCGGCACCCGCGACTACCGCGAGACCGCCGACCGCCTGACCGCCGACGGCGCCAACATCGTCACCGACCTGCTGCGCTGAGCAGTCCTTCGGCCACCATCTCCGGCGACCGGCCGACGATCCGCTCATAGACCTCCGGATCGGTCGCGCCCTCGGTCCCGAACACCAGCACACGGGCGTCCGGCACGAGGCCCAGCGCCAGCCGCACCTCCTCATGCGCGGCGGCGCAGAGCAGCCCGGCCAGCCCGGCGACGCCGGATTCGCCACCAACCACCGGACGCCCGCCATGCCTGCCTTCCGCCAGCTTGCGCATGGCGGTGACCGCCCCTTCGTCGGGAATGGTCAGGAAATCATCGGCACCACGTTCCAGGATCGCCCAGGCCAGCGGGGAGACCTCGCCGCAGGCAAGCCCGGCCATCACCGTGTCGAGGTCGCCCTGCGCCCGCACCGGACGGCCGGCGACGGCGCTCTGGTACAGGCAGTCGGCACTGTGCGGCTCCACCACCACAAAGCGCGGGCGCTGGCGTCCCCAGCTTTCCCAGAGATGGCCGCAGACCGCGGCGGGCAGCGCCCCGACGCCGCCCTGCACGAAGACATGGGTCGGCCGCTCGCTGGCGGGAAGTTGGGAGATCGCCTCTTCCACCATCACGGTGTAGCCCTGCATCACGTCGCGCGGCACATCCATATAGCCGGTGTAGGAGGTGTCGGAGACGACGAACCAGCCCTGCTCCGCCGCATCGGCGGCGGCACGGCGCACCGCGTCGTCATACGGCCCGTCCACCACCACCACCCGCGCCCCGTACGCCTCGATGGCGGCGCGGCGGCCGGACGTGCAGGCGGCAGGCACATACACCACGCAATTGCAGCCGAAGACCTGCGCACCCCAGGCGACCGATCGGCCATGGTTGCCGTCGGTGGCGGTGGTGACGGTCAGCGTCCGCGTCACTTTGGCATAGCGGCCGACGACGAGGTCCAACGCCGTCACCGGCACGCCAGGCACCCGCGCCGTCACCTCGCGCGCCAGCAGCCGCAGAACGGCGTAGGCCCCGCCCAGCGCCTTGAAGCTGCCGAGCGCGAAGCGGGTGCTTTCGTCCTTGTACCAGAGGCGGTCGATCCCGGCCTCCCGCGCCAGTCCGGACAGGGAACGCAGCGGGGTAGGCGTATAGCCGGGCCAGGCGCCGATCTCGGCCATCGCCTCGTCGAAGGCGGCGCGGCAGAGGATCGCGCGTTCCGACGGGCCGTATACCCGTTCGTGGTCGGCATTGGGGTTGGAGAAATGGCGTGGCAGGCAGGAGGATGGGGAGACGGCGGTGTGCGGCATGGCTTCGCTCTCCGGGCCGGCGACGCCGTCGGCGACGGCACTTCCCACGACCGCTGTCAACGAGACCAGAAGCCACCGCCCGCCGTCAAGGCACCAGCACAAACACGGCCGCTACCTAATGAAGCATCGATGAAGGCAAAGCGCCGGGCTCAGCGCTTCCATTCGCGGCTGGACTTGATGAAGTCGGTCAAAGTGACGCCGATCTTGTCGTCGATGATGGCGACCTCACCACGGGCGACCAGCACGCCTTCGACATAGACATCGGTCGGGTCCTTCAGATGACGGTCGAGTTCCACGACGGCGCCGCGGCCCAGCTTCAGCAGGTCGCGGACGCGGAGCATGGCGGTGCCGATCACGACCTTGATCTCCACCGGCGCGTCGCCGATGGCAAAGGACGCGGCGTCGCCGTCGTTGGGATCGGGCGCGCCGAGCAGGTCGTCGATGTTGGCCATGGATGTCCAAGCTCCCGCGCCGGAATGGGCGCCTTCTTACACGAACGGGACATCCTACACCCCGGACGGGCTACCCGGCAACGCCACCGACCGACAGGGATTGCGACAAGATTGGGCTTTCCCCGCACCGGCGCTTCGCCCACACTGTCGACCCGCCCGCCCGCCGGCCTTTTCGTTGCTGGTACGCAACAATTACGGCAGGACAAGGCATCGACCAACCGGAACCGGGTTCATCCTGATGACCGACAGCAGCATTTCCCCGCTCGTGGACGCTTCCTGGCTGAAAAGCCGGCTCGACAGCCCCGGCATCGTCGTCCTGGACGTGCGAACCCCGCCTGCCGGCGGCTTCGTTCCGGGAGCGGTTCATTCCGACTACGCAACGGCTGGCTGGCGGACTGTGGTCGGCGGCGGGGCCGGGATGCTGCCGGAGGCGGGTGTGTTGGCGGAACTGATCGGCAGCCTCGGGATCGGCAACGGCGACCATGTGGTGCTGGTCGCAGCGGGTGCCAACGCCTCGGACATGGGCAACGCCACCCGCGTCTATTGGACCTTCAAGATGCTGGGCCATGACGCGGTGTCGGTGCTGGACGGCGGCTTCGCCGGCTGGGTCGCAGCCGGCGGCCCGGTCAATCCGCTGCCGGCGGAGCGCAAACCGACGAGCTTCTCCGTCCACCCCCGCACCGATCTGCGCGCCACCCTGGACGACGTCGCAGCCGCCGTGAAGGCCGGCACCGTGCCGCTGCATGATGCCCGTTCGGCCGAGCAGTTCGCCGGCAAGGCCAAGAGCCCGCAGGCCCGCGCGCCCGGCACCATCCCCGGCGCGGTGAATCTCGACATCGCCCCGCTCTTCTCGGCTGCCGAGCACCGCTTTGCCTCGCCCGACACGGTGAAGGCGATGGCCGGTCAGGCGGATTTGCCCCTGCGCGACCAGCCCATCACCTTCTGCAACACCGGGCACCTCGCCTCGGTGTCCTGGTTCGCCCTCAGCGAGATCGCCGGCGTGCCGGGCGTGCGACTCTATGACGGTTCCATGTCGGAATGGAGCGCTGATCCGGAGCGCCCCTTGCAGACCGAAGGCTGATCTAAACCTTCGCCCGCCGACGGCGCAGACGGCCGAGGTCGCTGCGCCGCACCAGCCCCAGCAGCACGGCCGCGACAGCATAGACAGCCAGTCCGACCACCGCCAGCACCGTCAGTCCACCCAACCGCTCGACCATCCCGGCGGCACCCAGCCAGGGGGAAAGCCGCTCGGTCGCCAGCCACAGGGCGCCGGCCATGGCAGCGGCGGCGATGGCCATGCGCGGCAGGTTGCGGGTCAGACGCGCGTCGGCACGGAACAGGCCGCGGCGGTGGAGCAACAGCGCCAGCAGCCCAGCATTCACCCAGGCACCGACGGAGGTGGCGACCGCCAGCCCGACCTGGGCCAGCGGGCCCATCAGCGCCAGCTTCAGCGCCACATTGATGCCGACCGCCACCAGCGCCACCCGCACCGGTGTCGCCGTGTCGTGACGGGCGTAGAAGCCGTTGACGAGGCTGCGGATCACCACGAAGGCCGGCAGCCCCAGCGCATAGGCCTGGAGGGTGACGGCGGAGGCCGCGGCGTCCGACGGGCCGAAGGCGCCGCGCTGGAATAGCACTGACAGGATCGGCGTGCCTGCAACCAGGAAGGCGATGGCCGCCGGCAGGGTCAGCACCAGCGACAGCTCGATGGCGCGGTTCTGGCTGTCAACCGCGCCGGCCTCGTCGCCGCTCTTGATCCGCTTGGACATTTCCGGAAGCAGAACGGTCCCGACGGCAATGCCGATCACCCCCAGCGGCAGCTGGTTCAGCCGGTCCGCGTAATAGAGATAGGACACCGCGCCGGTCGGCAGGGCCGAGGCGATCAGGGTGTCGGCGAACAGGCTGATCTGCGTCAGGCCCGATCCCAGCGCTGCCGGCCCCAGCACCGCCAGGAAACGCTTCACGTCGGGCGACAGGCGCGGCAGCACCGGGCGCAGGGTCATGTCGGCCCGCCGGGCATCCCAGGCCAGATAGAGATACTGCGCGACACCGGACGCCAGCACGCCCCAGGACAGCGCGTGACCCGCCGTCGGCATCAGCGGCGTGCCGACCACCAGCGCCGCGATCAGGCACAGGTTCATCAGGATGGGGGCGGCGGCGGCCGAGCCGAAACGGCTCATGCTGTTCAGCACGCCACCATAGAGCGACACCAGCGAGATCAGCAGCAGGTAGGGGAAGGTGATGCTGGTGAACAGCACGGCCAGCCGGAACTTCTCCGGCTCGTCGGCGAAGCCGGGGGCGAAGACCGTCATGAATTGCGGCATGAAGGCCAGCACCGCCAGCAGCAGCGCCAGTTGCACGATGACCAGCAGGGTCATCACCTCGTCGGCGAAGCGGCGGGCGGCGGCGGCACCGTCCTGCACCAGCTTGCCGGAGAACAGCGGCACGAAGGCGGAGTTGAAGGCCCCCTCCGCGAACAGCGCGCGGAAGTGGTTCGGCAGCCGGAAGGCGACGAAGAAGGCGTCGGCGACCGGCCCGGCGCCCAGCAGCGCCGCGGTCAGCACGTCGCGCAGGAAACCGAGCACCCGGCTGGCCAGGGTCAGGCCGCCGACGGACAGGATATGACGGAACACGATGGCTGGATCGCTCTTGTGGTGCAAAATTAGCCCGGCGGCATCCTAGCGATACAGCCGCGTTCGTCATAGGATCGCCGCCCGCATTCGTCCAGAACGCATCTCATCTCCCCACGGTCGAAGGCCCCGACATGCCGCAGCAGCAAGCCCTCCCCCTGACCTATCTGGAAGCCGGCGAAGCCAATGGCGGAACGCCGATGCTGGTCCTGCACGGCCTGTTCGGCTCCGCCCGCAACTGGCAGACCCTGGCCCGCCGTTTCGGCGAATCGCGGCGGGTCTATGCGCTGGACCTGCGCAACCACGGCGGCGCGCCCTGGGCCGAGGGCATGAGCTATCCGGAGATGGCGGCCGACGTGCTGCGCTTCCTCGACGACCGCGGTTTCGCCCGCGCGACCATCGTCGGCCATTCGATGGGCGGCAAGACCGCCATGGCGCTGGCGCTGGCCCATCCCGACCGGGTGGAGCGGCTGGTGGTCGCCGACATCGCCCCGGTCGCCTATACCCACACCCACGCCCCCTATGTCGCGGCCATGAAGGCCGCGAAGCTGGAAGGCGTCAGCCGCCGGCCGGAGGTGGAGGCCCAGCTGGCCGAGGCCGTGCCGGAGGCACCGCTGCGCTCCTTCCTGATGCAGAATCTGGTGCTGGAGAACGGCGCCTTCTCCTGGCGGATCAACCTCGATTCCATCGGGGCCAACATGGCGGAGCTGATCGGCTTCCCCGACTTCGGCGGTGCGCGTTACGAGGGACCTGCCCTGTTCATCGGCGGCGGTACGTCCGACTACATTCGGCCGGAGCATCACGACGCCATCCGCCGCCACTTCCCCAAGGCGGAAATCCGCATGATCGAGGGGGTTGGACACTGGCTGCACGCCGAACGCCCGGCCGAATTCGCCGCGATGGTGGAGAGATTCCTCTGATTCGTGCGGGGTTGTAAGCCGAAGCAGATATTGCATCGCCCGGACGTCGGGGCTATCAAGCCTGCGCGCCTTAAAACGCGGCCTGCGAGACAACGCGGCTGCCATTCCTCGAAGGATCGACCGATCATGAGCGTCATCACCGAGATTCACGCCCGCGAAATCCTGGACAGCCGCGGCAACCCGACCGTGGAAGTCGACGTTGCGCTGGACAGCGGCGCCTTCGGCCGCGCCGCGGTGCCATCGGGCGCCTCCACCGGCGCCCATGAGGCGGTCGAACTGCGCGACGGCGACAAGTCCCGCTTCGGCGGCAAGGGCGTGCTGAAGGCAGTCGAATCCGTCAACGGTGAGATCTACGACGCGCTCGCCGGCCTGGACGCCGACGACCAGCGCGCCATCGACCTCGCCATGATCGACCTGGACGGCACCGAGAACAAGGGCCGGCTGGGCGCCAACGCGATCCTGGGCGTGTCGCTGGCGGTCGCCCGCGCCGCCGCCGAGGATGCCGGCCTGCCGCTCTACCGCTATGTCGGCGGCGCCTTCGCCTCGCTGCTGCCGGTGCCGATGATGAACATCATCAACGGCGGCGCCCATGCCGACAACCCCATCGACATCCAGGAATTCATGATCATGCCGGTGGGCGCCGAGACCGGCGCCGACGCCATCCGCATGGGCTCCGAGATCTTCCAGTCGCTGAAGAAGAAGCTGAAGGACGCCGGCCACAACACCAATGTCGGCGACGAGGGCGGCTTCGCCCCCAACATCGGCTCGACCGACGAGGCGCTCGGCTTCGTCATGAAGGCGATCGAGGCCGCCGGCTACAAGCCGGGCGACGACGTCATGCTGGCGCTGGACGCCGCCTCGACCGAGTTCTTCAAGAACGGCAAGTACGAGCTGGCCGGCGAAGGCAAGTCGCTGTCGCCGGAACAGATGGTCGCCTACTGGGCCGATCTGGCCGGCCGCTACCCGATCATCTCGATCGAGGACGGCATGGCCGAGGACGACTGGGAAGGCTGGAAGGCGCTGACCGATGCCATCGGTTCCAAGGTGCAGCTGGTCGGCGACGACCTGTTCGTCACCAACCCCAAGCGTCTGGCCCAGGGCATCCGCCAAGGTGTCGCCAACTCGATCCTGGTGAAGGTCAACCAGATCGGCACGCTGTCGGAGACGCTGGAGGCGGTCGACATGGCGCACAAGGCCGGCTACACCGCCGTTCTGTCGCACCGCTCGGGCGAGACCGAGGACAGCACCATCGCCGATCTGGCGGTCGCCACCAACTGCGGCCAGATCAAGACCGGCTCGCTGAGCCGTTCGGACCGTCTGGCCAAGTACAACCAGCTGATCCGCATCGAGGAACAGCTCGGCGTCGCCGCCCGCTTCGCCGGCCGCGGCATCCTCAAGGCCTGATCGGTTTAAGGTAAGAAAAAGCTCCTCCCCGGTCCGCCGGAGAGGGGCTTTTTCATTTTCAAAGCACTGCCTTTATTCCCCGGCCAGCGCGCCGATCATCTTGCGGACGGCGGTCATCTGGAAGCCGCTCTTGCGGGCGAAGTCATAGCCGGTATAGGCGAACCAGTCCCAGCAGGCCTTGGGGTTGGAGGTCGGCTTGGCGGCACCGTCGATCTGCGGGTACAGCACGACGATGTTGTTGACGTCGGCCCAGCGGTTGTAGCCGGCATTGACGGCGAAATGATCGCCGATCAGGTTCGACGCCATCTGGCAGCCATGGAAGGCGACATGGATGCGGCAGGTCTGCCGGCCGCCCTCGCAGGCTTCAGGAACATAGACATAGCCGGTCTTCGCCATGCCACTGCGGCTGGGGTCGCCGACGAAGGGCGCCTGGTTGAACAGCTGCGGCTGACGGGCCGCGACGGGAGCGTTCGGGATTTTGGTATCGGCGTAGAAGAAGCGGACGATGGCGCCCGCCTGATCATACTGGCAGTTGTTGATATATTCGCTCTTCTCCCCCTCCTTCGGGATGAAGTCGCAGGCGGCGCCATAGCCGTCGGTGATGTAGGCGTGGGCCGCCTTCGGCAGCTTCACATAGGTGAAGTTCGCGTCGGTCACGCCCAGCGCCTTGTAAAACTGTTCGGTGGCGTCGGCGACCGGCCGCTTCACGGTCACGTCGTTGTCGCCGTTGAACAGGTAGATCTTCGACTTCGCCATATTGGACAGCGGGTCGATCTCCTTCGCCTTCTCGCGCGCCTTGGCATTGGCGACCAGTGCGGGGACGTCAGGCGCCCCCATTGCCACGTCCATGCAGCGCTTCAGCGCCACCACCGCCGGGGCAATGCCGCCTTCCGACACTTCGGCACAGTCGTAGGGGCCACCGGCAACGAGCCCGGCCGCCTTGACCAGCCCCGAATAGGCGACCTGGAACTGCCCGGCCATATAGGCGCCGGAGGAGATGCCCGACACCGTGGTCTGCGCCGGATCGATCTTCAGCTTCAGGTCCGACAGCTTGATTTCGGCACATGCCGGAAGCGGTGCGAGGACGACGAGCGCCGCCAGAGCAGTCTTCAGAATGACTTTGCTTGAAATAGCCATGAGTAGGGTCACCTTTGCCCTGCAAGGGTTGTCAACATCGCGTGGACAGCAGCGATCTGCGCCCCGCCCTTCGTCGCGTAATCCATCCCCGTCCTGCCGACCCAGTCCCAGCAGGCCACCGGATCCGCGGAACGGCCCGGCGACAGCTGCGGATAGAGCACGATCAGGTTGTTGTTGGCCGCCCAGCGGTTGAAGCCGGCGGCAGTGGTCACCGCGTCGCCGACCTCGGCGGCGGACTGGCGGCATCCGTGAAAGACGATGTGCACGGCACAGGCCGCCCCGCCCGCGCAGGCCGGCGGCACATAGACATAGCCGGAGGGCGCCAGCCCCGTTCGCTCCGGATCGCCGAACGGCGTCTGGTCGAAGGGGCTCGCCGCCGGCAGGTCCGGAGCCGGCGGGTTCAGGCCGCCATAGATGTGCGACAGGATCCGTCCGGCCTGATCATAGTCGCCGCAGGAGTTGACATAGGGGCTGCGGTTGGCGGTGCAGTCGTTGGCTCCGCCCGGCGCGATGAAGCCGTTGCCGGCCTCCAGCCCGGTTTCCATCCGGATCTGGTTCGCCGGCACATGGGCGGCGCGATAGAAGGCCTCCGCCTCCTCCACCGCCTTGCGGTTCACCACCATGTCGGCCCGGCCGCTGAACAGGTAGATCTGCGCCCCCGCCAGCCGGTCGAGCGGATCGATCGCCCAGGCCGTCACCAGCGGCTGGGCCGCCTCGTACAGGGACTGGCCACGGGGCCACAGCGGGTTGCCCTGCATGCAGGCCGCCGCCAGCAGGGGATTCTCGGCCGCACAGAGATAGGGACCGCCGGCGACCAGGCCGACGCCGACCATTTCGGCCGAATGGGCGACGTGGAACTGGATAGCCATGAAGGCACCGGCCGCCAGCCCCGATGCCGAGGATTTGGCCAGCACCACGCTGTGCGGGGCAAGCGGCGGGGCGATGGAATCGGCGCGGGCCGGTCCAGCGCCGAACGGCGACGCCAGCGCCAGGACCGTCGTAAGGTATGCAACCAGACAACACCGGACCAGCCGACTCTTTGCCACCTGCTGAACCTCATCCACCCAAGCCTGTGCAGAAGGTAGCAAGGCAACAGGGAATGTCTAACAAAAAGCCTTAAGATATTTCTGATACACGCCCATGCACGAGGCGATGCAACCGCATCCGGTTTGCAGCCCCTCCCGCGGCGCAATGCGGCCATGGAAAAGGCCGGCGGAGCCCACGCCCCGCCAGCCTTTCGCCGTCATCCCGCTGCCCGGCGCCGGTCGGGCGCCGAATCGGGCCGCTCAGCTCCGCAGATAAGCCAGCACGTTCTCCGGCGAAGATTCGCCATAGGGGTCGCCGTTCTCGCCCTCGTCGTTAATGCCCGGCTCCTCGAAGAACTTCTCGATGACGCCGTCCTTCACGACCATGGCATAGCGCCAGGACCGGTGACCAAAGCCGACATGGTCCTTGTCGATCAGCATGCCCATGCGGCGGGTGAAATGGCCCGATCCGTCGGGGATCAGCTTCACCTTCTTCAGGTTCAGGCTCTTGCCCCACTGATACATGACGAAGGCGTCGTTGACGCTGAGGCAATAGACCTCGTCGATTCCCAAATCCTTGAAGTCGTCATAGAGCCGCTCGAAGGCCGGGCATTGTTCGTTGGAGCAGGTCGGCGTGAAGGCGCCGGGCAGGGAAAACACCACCACCCGCTTGCCCTGGAACAGCTCGTCGCTCCGCACATCCTGCCAACGGAACGGGTTGGGTCCGCCGACGCTTTCGTCGCGCACGCGGGTCTTGAACACCACCGAGGGGACCTTGCGCCCTTCCATCGTCATCTCCGGCTTTCGTTGGGTATGGACCGGCGGAATCGCCGCCGGGAAACGATAGCGGTAATGCCCAGCCCCTCCAACCGGCCATAGGTCATGCCCCTCCTGGCGGCAAAGGATGCAGAGCCGCCCATAAAGAGCAAACAATACTGAGGTAGTTCTGCGCAAAAGTGGTGGCATCCGGTGGCAATCCTGTGACGTCCCTGAATGTTAATGTCCCATTTACCAGGATCGCGTTCTCTGATCTCGCCTGCATCCAGTGGGCACTGCGCCGACCGGTGACAATTGGAGGGCTGTTCATGCCTATTTCGACCAAGTCCAACTCTTTGCGACAGCCCGGCAATGATAAGCCGGAAGCGTCTTTCAATCGCGGTTATTTTACCAGGATACTTGTTAGTACATTTATCTTCAGCGCCACCATCAACGCGCTGATGCTGGCCATGCCGCTTTATTCGCTTCAGGTGTTCAGCCGCGCCATCCCGTCGGGCAACTACGACACCTTGATCATGCTGACCCTCATCGTCGTCATTGCACTGACGCTGAGTGGCCTTCTGGAGATGGTGCGCTCGCGCCTGCTGGCCCGTGCCGGCAACGCGCTGGAGGTGCGGTGGCGCCGCCGGCTGACCGCCGACGCCCTCGATGCCGCCGGCCGCGGCCGTCCGGACACCGGTCCGCTCGCCGACCTGATCGAGCTGAAGGGCGCTTTCTCGCGCCCCTCGCTGCCGGCGCTGATGGATCTGCCCTGGGCTCCGCTCTACGTCATCGGCATCTACGTCATCCACCCGATGCTGGCGCTGGTGCTGGTGGTGTCGATGCTGATCATGGCGGTGATGGGCTGGATCGGCTATGTGGCCGTAAAGGACATCAACGACGAGAGCAAGCTGCCGGCCGGCCGCGCCCAGAAACTGTTCGAGGCGCTGGCGTCGCGCTCCGACACCGTGCGCGGCCTGCGCATGGGCAACGCCTCGCTCGACGCCGTCAACCGCGACTTCCTGACCGCCAGCGCCATGCAGGGTCAGGGCTATGAGCGCAGCGCCGCCATCGGCGCCGCCACCAAGTGGGTCCGCATGGTCCTGCAGATCGCCGTGACGGGCATCGGCGCCTGGCTGGTGATCGAGCAGCACCTGTCCTTCGGCGGCATGATCGCCACCTCGATGCTGGTCGGCCGCGGCCTCGCCCCGATCGAGCAGACCGCCGGCGCCTGGGGCGGGCTGGTCCGCTCCGCCCAGGCCGTCCGCCGCCTGCTGCCGCTGCTGAAGCGCCTGTCGCGTGAGCCGGAGCGTCCCTCCGTGCCCGTCGAGAGCGAGCGCCTGACCGTCGAGAACCTGCTGTTCGTCTCCCCCCGCGACCAGAAGCCGATCCTGCGCAGCGTCACCCTGTCGGTCGAGCCGGGCGAGACCGTCTGCATCGCCGGCCCCAACCGCTCGGGCAAGTCGGTTCTGGCCCGCCTGCTGGCCGGTGTCGCCCTGCCGTCCGCCGGTACGGTGCGCCTGGGCGGCCTGTCCGTCGCCACCCTGACCCCCGACAGCCCCGAACAGGGCATCGGCTACCTGCCGCAGCAGGTCGACCTCCTGCCCGGCAGCATCGCCGACAATATCGCCCGCTTCACCACCGCCACCCGTGAAGAGGTGGAGGAGGCTGCCCGCTCCGTCGGCATCCATGAGTGGATCGAAAGCCTGCCGATGGGCTACGAGACCGAGGTCAACGACCCGCTGTCTCCGATCACCGGCGCCAGCGCCCGTCTGATCGGCCTTGCCCGCGCCGCCTTCGGCCAGCCGCCGCTGCTGGTACTGGACGAGCCGACCGCCGGCCTGGACGAGCTGGGCATCAAGGCGGTCCGCGCCTTCGTCGCAGCCTGCAAGGAGCGCGGGGCGACCACCATCGTCATGACCCACGCTCCGGTCTTCGTCGACATGTCCGACCACACCTATGTCCTGAAGAACGGCATGGCGATGGAGCTGCCGCGTCCGGAGCAGCAGCAGGCCCAGCCCGGCGCCGTCAACCTCGCCCGCCTCCGCAATCTCGGCCCTCAGGGTCCGTCGACCGCCACGGCAGGGGCCGCCGGCTGACCGCCGGCACCGCCCCCGAGACCGACCATCCGGCTGACGCCCGACCCGACAGAGCCAAGGAAGCCCCATGACCACGATGACCACGACCTTCCCCGCCCCGCTGTCCAGCGACAACGGTTCCGAAACCCCCTCCGGCAAGCCGTCACGCAAGACCGCGACCATCACCTCGATCCACGCGCTGCGGGCGGCGATGCCGGAAACCAATGCCCGCGGCCTGCTGCTGGGCGGCTTCCTGGTCCTGGCGGTCGGCTTCGGCGGCATGACCGGCTGGGCGGCGGTGGCCCCCCTGCACAGCGCGATCAGCGCCTCGGGCTCGCTGGCACCGGAGACCGGCCGCAAGGTGGTGAAGAATACCGAGGGCGGCGTGATCAGCGCCATCCTGGTCAATGAGGGCGACCGGGTCGAGGCTGGCCAGGTCCTGATGCGGCTGGACAGCACCGAGGCGCAGACCCGGCTGGAGATGCTGAACGCCGCCCTGTTCGACACGCTGGCCTCTGAAGCGCGCCTGTCGGCCGAACTGTTCGAGAAGCCCGCCATCGAATGGCCGGACGCCCTCGCCGCCCGCCGCGCCAAGGAGCCGGCAGTCGAGAACGCCATGGTGAACCAGGAGAAGCTGTTCCAGGTCCGCCGCAACCAGCTCGACACCGAGGCCAAGCTGACCCAGGACCGCATCGCCACGCTGGGCGACGAGGTGCACAGCCTGGAGAAGCAGCGCGCCTTCCTGGCCCGCGAGATCAAGCTGTCGGATGAGGACATCCAGATCACCCAGGGCCTGCTGGACCGCGGCAACTCCACCCGCACCAAGCTGGTGGCGGCGCAGAAGGAGAACGCGCAGCTCCACGCCCAGGACCATGAGCTGGAAGCCCGCATGTCGCAGTCGCGCCAGCAGGCGGTCGACGCCCAGGGCGATCTGGTCCGCCGCCGCAGCGACTTCCGCGAAAAGGTGCTGGTCGAGCTGGACAAGGCCCGTGGCGACGCCCAGAAGCTGGCCGAGCAGATCCGCGACGCCAAGAACCGCCTGGACAACCGCACCATCAAGGCGCCGGACGCCGGCAACGTGGTGATGTACGGCCACCCGGCCGTCGGCGGCACCATCACCGCCAACGAGCCGGTGCTGGACGTCGTTCCCGACGACAAGGCCCTGCTGGCCGAGGTCCGCATCCAGCCGAAGGACATCAAGTCGATGGCCGTCGACCTGCCGGTGAAGGTGCAGCTGACCGCCTATGACAGCCGCGTCGTCGGCACCATCGACGGCACCGTGTCCTACGTGTCGGCCGACCGCCTGACCGACAATGCGACCCGTCAGGAATATTATCTGGCCCGGATCCGGCTGAAGGACGCCGACAGCCACGAGGTCCGCAATCTGAAGATCAAGGCCGGCATGCCGGTGGAGGCCCGCATCGTGCTGTCCGCCCGCACCCCGCTGGACTACCTGATCCAGCCGCTGCGCCAGTCCTATGTGAAGGCGTTCATCCAGGAGTGACCGAGTGGGGGGTGAATCAGTCCCCAACCTGTCTTTCCTCTTAGAGAAAAGCCCCCGACCAACCGGTCGGGGGCTTTTTCCTTGTCCGAAACTCTCAACTCTTGCCCGGACGCAGATCCGGCTTCGGCGGAATCGGCAGCGGCTCCGGCACCTGGATCGCCTCCGTCTGCTCGCGCGTGCGGCGGGATGCCGCACGGTCCTGGGCCAGACGGTCCATCGCCTGCTGGCGCTGCGCCTCGGTGGTCAGATCGGTCGGACGTTGCGGGACGGTGCCGAGATTCGGGTACTCGTCATTGGTTCCGCTCATACCACGAACCGGCGACGAATTGTCGCTGACCGGCGAAGGCTCGCCGGTAATGGCACCCAGCGGGCCGGTGTCGAGCATCCGGTCGCTGCAGGCCGACAGCCCGAAAACCATTGGCAACGCTACGGCAAGCGCGCCGAACGCCCGCCCGGCCGCTGCGATGCCCCGACCGTTCCCCTGACTGCCCGTCACCATCATCCTTCCCCGTGTCTGGCCGATACGCCACACTTGTGCGACGATCGGCGAAATGAAATGTTCACATCTGCGGTGTATGAGAGGTCCCGGATTTCTCCCGCACCGCACCAGAAGGCCTGACCGCCGCACGCCACCCACAGCGACATGGTGCAGAACGTCCCGAGACATCGCCCCTGAAGACCATCCCCGCAAGCCTGTATAGCCGCCCGTCCGCAAGGCCCAAAGCCCAATCTGGCGCAAGCCCGATCCGGCGGACCCAAGGTGACGCAGGCCTCCGAGACCGAGACGACGCGACACCCGCCCAAAGAAGAAGGACCGTGCTCATGGCCGAGACCAAGGCCCCCCCTCAGGCTTCCAACCCGGCTTCCCCCCAGGTGCCCGACGTCAAGCTTCCCGATCCGGTCGAGATGTCGCGGGCGATGACCCGCATCGCCGAACAGAGCCAGCGGCTGGTCTCCGAGTTCCTGGCGCGGCAGGCCGCCGACGGCGCCGGCCCGAAGAGCCCGGATCCGATGGGCGTCGGTCATGCCTTCCTTGAAATGACCACCCGCATGATGGCCGATCCGGCCAAGCTGATGCAGGCGCAGATGTCGCTGTGGCAGGACTACCTGACCCTGTGGCAGCGCACCACCCAGCGATTCTTCGGGCAGGAGACCCAGCCGGTCATCGCCCCGGCCAAGGACGACCGCCGCTTCAAGGACGCCGCCTGGGACGAGAACACGCTGTTCGACTTCATCAAGCAGTCCTACCTGCTGAGCGCCCGATGGATGCAGTCGACCGTCAATCAGGTCGAGGGGCTGGACGACCACACCGCCAAGAAGGTCGATTTCTATACCCGCCAGTTCGTCGATGCGATGGCGCCCTCCAACTTCGTCATGACGAACCCGGAGGTGCTGCGCGCGACCATCGAGAGCGGCGGCGAGAATCTGGTCAAGGGTCTGGAGCATCTGCTGACGGATCTGGAGCGCGGCAAGGGCGAGCTGCGCATCTCCATGACCGACTATGACGCCTTCCAGCTCGGCAAGAACATCGCGGTCACGCCGGGCAAGGTCGTCTTCCAGACCAGCCTGATGCAGCTGATCCAGTACACGCCGACCACGCCGGACGTGAACAAGCGTCCGCTGATGATCGTGCCGCCCTGGATCAACAAGTTCTACATCCTCGACCTGCGCGAGAAGAACAGCTTCATCAAGTGGGCGGTCGACCAGGGCCACACCGTCTTCGTCCTGTCCTGGGTCAACCCGGACGAGACGTTGGCGGCCAAGGGCTTCGAAGACTACATGGTCGAAGGTCCGCTGGCGGCGCTGGACGCCATCGAGAAGGCGACCGGCGAGCGCGACGTCAACGCCATCGGCTATTGCCTGGGCGGCACGCTGCTGGCCTCGACGCTGGCCTACATGGCGGTCAAGAAGGACGACCGCATCAAGTCGGCCACCTTCTTCACCACCATGCTGGACTTCGCCGAGGCCGGCGAGCTGTCGATCTTCATCGACGAGGAGCAGCTGACCTTCATCGAAGGGCAGATGGCCGAACAGGGCTATCTCGACGGCGCCAAGATGGCGACCACCTTCAACATGCTGCGCGCCAACGACCTGATCTGGTCGTTCGTCGTCAACAACTACCTGCTGGGCAAGGACCCCTTCCCCTTCGACCTGCTGTACTGGAACAGCGACAGCACCCGCATGCCGGCGGCGATGCACAGCTTCTATCTGCGCAACATGTACCAGAAGAACATGCTGGCGCAGCCGGGTGCCGTGACGCTGAAAGGCGTTCCGATCGACCTGACCAAGGTCAAGGTGCCAACGCTGTTCCTGTCGGCCCGCGAGGACCACATCGCCCCGTGGAAGAGCACCTATGCCGGCGCCCAGCTGTTCAGCGGCCCGGTCAAGTTCGTGCTGGGTGCGTCCGGCCACATCGCCGGCGTCGTCAACCCGCCGGCGGCCAACAAATACTGCTACTGGACCAGCGACAAGCTGGCCAAGACCTCCGACGAGTGGCTGGAGAAGGCGACCCAGACCCCCGGCTCCTGGTGGCCGGAATGGAACAAGTGGGTCGGCCAGTACGCCAATGGCAAGGTTCCCGCCCGCCAGCCCGGCGACGGCGCCCTACCCGCCCTGGAAGACGCGCCGGGTTCCTACGTCAAGGTCAAGAACGAGTAAGGCCGAGCGGAGGCGCTTTCTTTGCGCTTATCTGCACGGAAAACCCCCGCCCGTCCCGGCGGGGGTTTTCCTTTTCGGTCCAATCCGATAGTGTTGCGCACGCTCACGTTAAGGGTTTGTTTGCCCTTTTCACGCCAGCTAACGCCTGCGCACATTCGCACGCCCCGGGGATCCGCCGTTCATGCCATCCGACGCCCAGACAGGTACGATGGGAGCCGCCACGGCGGCGATGGCGAACGCCGAACCGGTCAAGCTCGCCGAACGCTACGAGATCCAGCCGGGCGCGCCGATCCCGCTGCTGAACGCCGTCGGCGGCAACGCCTTCACCGCCAAGGCGCTGCGCGAGAAGCGGATCGAGCCCTTCGCCATCATCTGCCACGCCGCGGTCCTGCCGCGGATGGATATCTGCTCCACCGTCGGCAGCCTCGACAACGCCAGCCACATGCGGCTGCTCGACTGGGGGCTGGTGGACTGGCCGCAGGACCGCGGGCGGCGCTTCTGCCTTGTGTTCGAACGGCCGGGCGGCAAGCGGCTGATGGGATCGCTGACCGACACGCTGGACCCGATGCCGGAAGACCAGCTGACCCGGCAGATCGTCCATCCGCTGGTCTCGGCGCTGAAGGAACTGTCGAGCCGCGGCGTCGTCCATGGCGCGATCCGCCCGACCAACCTGTTCTACCGCGATCTCGCGGGTGGCGGGCTGATGCTGGGCGACTGCGTGTCGACGCAGCCCGGCTATGGCCAGCCGGTCCTGCTGGAGACGATCGAACGCGGCATGGCCAGCCCGGCCGGGCGCGGGACCGGCACCATGGCCGACGACCTCTATTCGCTGGGCGTCACCCTGCTGATCCTGGCGCTGGGCCGCAACCCACTGGCCGGCCTCGACGACGAGGCGGTGCTGCAAGCGAAGATGGAGCGCGGGTCCTACCCGGCGCTGGTCCAGCAGCACCGGTTGCCGCTGGCGATCAACGAGGTGGTGCGCGGCCTGCTGGTCGACGACCCGAAGCAGCGCTGGACGCTGAATGACCTCGATTTGTGGGTGGCCGGCCGCCGGCTCAGCCCGAAGCAGCCGCAGATTTCCCGCCGCGCCGCCCGTCCGCTGGAATTCCAGGGCTCGGAATACTGGCATTGCCGCACGCTGGCCCGCGCCTTCGCCCGCCACGCCCCCGCCGCCGCCTCCGTCATCGAAAGCGGAGAGCTGGACAAGTGGCTGCGCCGGTCGATGGGCGACGAGGTGCGGGCGGAGGCGGTGAGCAACGCCATCCAGACCGCCTCCAGCGGCAAGGGCGGCAGCCAGGGCGACCGGCTGGTGGCGCGCGTCTGCATTGCCCTCGACCCCGCCGCACCCATCCGCTACCGCGGCCGGGCGATGATGCCGGACGGCATCGCCACCATGCTGGCCGATGCCTTCATGCGCGGCGAATCCCCCCAGGCCGTGGCGGAGGTGCTCGCCAACCAGTTGCCGATGTTCTGGGTCAACGTCCAGTCCGACTTCAAACCGGAATTCGTGCCCCTGGTGCAGACTTTCGACCAGCTGCGCGGCTTCCTCGATCGCTCCAGCCACGGGCTGGGGGTGGAACGCGTGCTGTACGAGATGAACCCGACCATGCCCTGCATGAGTGGCCTGGTCGCCAGGCAGCTGCCGACCACCCCGGCCGAGCTGCTGCGGGCGCTGGACTGGATCGCCGCGGGGGGCGAGCGGCACAAGGATCCCATCGACCGCCAGATCGCCGCCTTCCTCGGCGCCCGCCACAAGCGCGGGGACGAGCTGCTGTTCACCCAGCTCGGCAGCGGGGTGGAGCCGATGCGGCGCATCATCGCCATGCTGACCATCCTGTCGGACATCCAGGCCCGCACCGGGGTGGACGGGCTGACCCATCTGGCCAGCTGGGTGGTGGCTCTGCTCGACCCCGCCTTCCGCCGCTTCCACAACCGGCCGCAGCAGCAGGAGGTCCGCAAGATGGCGGACGCCGCCGCGCACAACGGCCGGCTGACCGAGCTGCTGAAGGTGGTCGACGATCCCGAATCGCTGCGCCGCGACCGGCTGGAGTTCGAGGCGGCGCAGATCGCCTATCGGGAGGCCGACGCGGAGATGGACAAGATCCGCCACACCATCGCCGACCGCAACTCCATCATCGAGACGTCCGGCCGGCAGGTCGCCGCCATCGTGTCCAGCCTGCTGTCGACCGTGCTGGTCGCCGGCATCATCCTGTTCTTCGCTTTCTGACCGCATCGCGTAAAATCGGAATCGACGGGGGGATCGCCATGGCGCGCAAGAAGAAGAAAAAGGGCGGTGCCCTCACGCTGATCCTGCTGATCGTTCCGGCGGCGCTAATCGTGCTGCCGACCACCATCCTGTTCGGCATCGGCATGATCCCGACCATCGTCGCCTATGTCGTCGACCGCGACCCCGACAAATCGGCGCCGATCACCGTCGGGGGACTGAATTTCTGCGGCTGCATGCCCTTCGCCATCGATCTGTGGAAGCACCAGCACACCATCGGCGCCGCGGCGAAGGTCTTCGCCGACCCGCTGTCCTGGCTGGTGATGTACAGCGCCGCCGCCGTCGGCTGGGGCATCTATTACGGCATCCCGCCGATGGTCGCCGGCATGGAGGTCACCCGCGCCGAAAAGCGGGTTGAGGTGCTGAAGCAGAAGAAGGTGGCGCTGGTCCAGGAATGGGGACCGGACGTGGCCGGCGATTACTTCGACGAGTCCGGCGGCATGGAACCGGACGCCGGAATGGAAAGCGCCTGAACCCCAAAATAGACCGACCGCCGGACTTGCAACCGGACTCCTCGCCGGGGCATGATCGGGGAAGAGGGCCGCAGGGTCGGCCATGAGGTTGGAATGTTCAGCGTCAGCCAGGATGAAGCCGCCGCAATCCAAAGGGCGTTTCACGAAAGCGGCGAATGGGCGGCCGTCGTCGAGTTGCGGCGGCATTTCCACATTCAGGACAATGTGAACGCCCTGAACGCCGTCCGCTCCATCGTACGATGGGCCCAGCCGCCGCATCCCTCGCCTGCCGTCTGAGCCGCCTCAGCCGATCAGCCCCGCCACCGCCCGCGCCACCTCGGCATGGATCGCATCCTGCTGCTTGAAACCCTCCGCGGTCTGGGTCAGGTAGCTGGCGACCAGCAGCGGCGCACGGCCCTCCGGCCAGAGGATGGCGATGTCGTTGGCCGTGCCGTTGGTGCCGGTCCCCGTCTTGTCACCGACCCGCCAGCCGGCCGGCAGACCCGCGCGCAGCCGCTTGTCGCCGGTCTTGTTGGCGACCATCCAGTCGATCAGCTGCCGGCGGGAGTCCGGCCGCAGCACGTCGCCGACCAGCAGGCGTTCCATGCTGTGCACCATGGCGGCGGGCGTGGTGGTGTCGCGCGGGTCGCCGGGAATAGCGGTGTTCAGCGTCGGTTCGTTGCGGTCGAGCCGCGTGATCCTGTCGCCGATTCTCCGCAGGAAGACGGTCAGGCCGGCCGGGTTGCCGACGCCGGGCAGCAGCAGGTTCGCCGCGACGTTGTCGCTGAGCGTCATTGCCGCCTCGCACAGTTCGGCCACCGTCGGCGGCGTGCCGTTCAGCCTTTTCTCCGAGAAGGGCGCATAGGGCACCAGATCGGCCTTGGTCACCGGAATCTGCCGGTCCAGCCGGTCCTTGCCCTGGTCCACCGACTTCAGGACGGCAGCAGCCAATAGAAATTTGAAGGTGCTGCACATCGGGAACCGCTCGTCGCCGCGCCAGCCATGCAGCCGCCCGGTCCCGCTGTCGAGCACCGCGACACCCAGCCGCCCGCCGGTGCGCCCCTCCAGCTCCGTCATGCGCGCCGCGAACGCCTCGTCGCCGCTCCCTTTGGCTGCTTTGTTTTTACTGGATTCCGCAGCCTGCGCCCCGGCCGCTGACAGCAGCAGAACCCCACCCGTTGCCGCCAGGAACCCCCGTCGTCCGATCATTCCAACCTCCCTCCGCGTCGTTGCGATGGCCGGACGATAGAAATCCCGACGAAGGCCGGCAAACGAGCTTTCCTCGCGGAAGACCATAATTAAACTTATGCCTTGCCAGCGTGTCGCCATGGCAGGCTATGGGGCACCGCGGCAAGAGGCGGATGAGGGAGGGAGCAGGCCGATGCCTTTGCGTCAGGAGATGGAGACGGACCGCTTCGAGGCGACGGCCGAGGACGGCAGCGTCCATGCGGTGGTCGAGATGACCAGCTTCATCCAGATGGTGACCTTCCGCGGTCCCGCCGGCTGGGTGCCGGAGGGCAAGAGCTATCGCCTCGTCGACGGCGAAGCGGTGGAGCCGACGCCGGACGGCGGCTTCCGCATCGCCGCGTCGGGGCTGGCGCTGCGGCGGCCAGCCTGAGGCTACCCATGCGGAGCCCGGCCACGCTTTCCACTGGCGCGGCCGGGGTGGTTGAGGCCATCCTCCCGGCAACACCGGTCCCGACCCGTTCGGGCCGCAAATCAGGGAGACAGAGATCGTGACCGCGCCCTTCATCCTTTACGGCAACGTGAATTCCCAGCCCGCGAGCCGCATCGCCCTGTTCTTCCGGCTGGCCGGTATCCCCTTCCGGTACCGCCATCTCGATCTGCGGGCCGGTCAGCAGAAGTCTCCGGAATATCAGGCGATCAACCGCTTCGGCCGGGTGCCGACGCTGGTGCATGGCGACCATTCGATCTCGGAATCCAGCGTGATCCTGACCTATCTGGCCGAACAGACCGGCCAGTTCGGTGGCCGCGACGAGGCGGAGAAGCTGCGGCTTGCCGAATGGCTGAGCTGGCTGGCCGACGTGCTGCTGCCGGTCCAGCGTGCCCGTGCGGTGCGCAAGTTCAACGGCGACGCCAACGCCCTGCCCTGGCTCGACGCCTCGGCGGCCAGCGGGCTGAAACTGTTCGACCAGCATCTGGCCGGCCACAGCTACATTGAGAGCGAACGGCTGACCATCGCCGACATCTTCGCCTTCCCCTGGATCGACCTGCTGAGCGAATCCGCGGTCGATGAGAAGGACTATCCCAACGTCAAGGCCTGGGCAGACCGCATCCGCACCCAGCCGGGCTACAAGCCGCAGTACGAGCTGATGCCGTCGGCAGATGCCGAGTGCTGAGGTAGTATCAAGGCCGTTGCGGCGGGCATCCCGCCGCAACATCTTACCCCCGTGTGTCGTCGATCACCTTGCCGTCATTCGGCAAACTCCCCGGCGCGACGAACTCGACCGCCCCCTTCAGCTTCGTCACCGACGCCAGGGTCTCGCGGATGACGGTCGACAGCGCCTCGCCGGTCTCCTCCGCTTCGCAGCGCAGGGTCATGGTGTCGCTGGCGTCCTGGCGGCCGACGACCAGACGAGCGCGGGCGACCTGGGGATGGCGGCGCAGCACCTCGGCGACCTGGCTCGGGTGGACGAACATGCCCTTGACCTTGGTGGTCTGGTCGGCGCGGCCCATCCAGCCCCTCAGCCGCATGTTGGTCCGGCCGCAGGGGCTGGCGCCCGGCAGCACCGCCGACAGGTCGCCGGTGGCGAAGCGGATCAGCGGATAGGCCGGATTGAAGATGGTCACCACCACCTCGCCCACCTCGCCATCGGGAACCGGGTCGCCGGTGCCGGGGCGGACGATCTCGACGATGCAACCCTCGTTCACCACCAACCCGGAGCGCGCCGCGGTCTCATAGGCAACGATGCCGAGGTCGGCGGTGCCGTAGCACTGGGTGACCTCCAGCCCACGCGCTTCGTAGAAGGCGCGGGCGTCGGGCAGATAGGGGCCGCCCGACACGCAGGCGATGCGGATGGAGGAGACGTCCAGCCCCAGCGCGTCGCCCTTCTCCAGGATGGTCTTCAGGAAATCGGGCGTGCCGATATAGCCGCACGGCTTCAGGCTGGCGACGACCTGGGCCTGCATCTCGGTGTTGCCAGTGCCGGCCGGGATGACGGCACAGCCGATGGCATGCGCCCCCGTCTCGAACATCGATCCGGCGGGGGTCAGGTGGTAGGCGAAGCAGTTGTGGGCGAGGTCGCCGGCGCGGAAGCCGGCGGCGAACAGCGCGCGGGCGCTGCGCCAGGGATCGACGCCATGCGGTTCCGGATCATGGATCGGGCCAGGAGAGGCGAAGACACGGGCCAGCCGGCCGATCTCCACCGCAGCCAGACCGCCAAAGGGCGGATTTTCCTGCTGGAGCGCGATTAGGTCGGTCTTGCGCGTCACCGGCAGGGTGGCGAGCGCGTTGCGGTCGTGGATCGCCGCCGGGTCGATGTCGGCCAGCAGCCGGCGGAAATAGGGGGACGCGTCCTTGGCGTAGTGCAGATGGGCGGGCAGCGCCGCGAACTGTTCGGCCTCGCGCCGGTCGGAGGAACGGGTTTCGAGGTCGTCGTAGTAATCGGTCATGGTCGTTCGTCCGTTCAGGGGTCGGCCGATCAGGTGGCGGGCATCGGCGGTGGGGCATCGGCACGCTGACGCCCGGCCACTCCCCTCAAATCCAGCGTTTGCGCCGCTTGAAGCTCTTCAGATTCTTGAAACTCTTGCGCTCCTCGTTGCCGCCGCCGAGGTAGAATTCCTTCACGTCCTCGTTGTTGCGCAGCTCTTCGGCGGTGCCGTCCAGCACGACCTTGCCGTTCTCCATGATGTAGCCGCGGGTTGCGGCCTGGAGGGCCATGCGGGCGTTCTGCTCCACCAGCAGGATGGTGACGCCAAGGTCCTTGTTGATCTGCTGGACGATGCTGAACACTTCCTTCACCATCAGGGGCGACAGGCCCATGCTGGGCTCGTCCATCAGGATCAGCTTCGGCCGGGCCATCATCGCGCGGCCGATCGCCAGCATCTGCTGCTCGCCGCCGGACAGGTAGCCGGCAAGGCCGGTGCGCTCCTTCAGCCGGGGAAAATAGCTGAAGACCATGTCCAGGTCGTCCTTCACCCCATTGTCGCGGCGGGTGTAGGCACCGAGGCGCAGGTTTTCCAGGCAGGTCATGTCGGCGATGATGCGCCGGCCCTCCATCACCTGGAAGATGCCCTTGCGGACGATCCGGTCGGGGTCGATGCCGTTGATGCGCTCGCCGGCGAAGGTGATGTCGCCACGGGTGACCTCGCCGTCCTCGGTCTTCAGCAGGCCGGAGATCGCCTTCAGCGTCGTCGACTTGCCAGCGCCGTTGGCACCCAGCAGGGCCACGATCTCACCCTCCGGCACCTCCAGGCTGAGGCCGCGGAGCACGAGGATCACGTCGTTGTAGACGACCTCGATGTTGTTGACGGACAGCATCATCCGCTTCGCAGCCGTGACGGGTGGCGCGACTGGAACATTGGTCGAAGCGGCCGTGGCGGTGTTCAGCATGCGGCACCTGAGCTTTTCGGAAGATGACCGGTCGGAAGAAGGGGGCGCCCCCGTCGATGAAGTACGGAGGCGCCGGGTACTCAGCGGCTTACCAGCCCAGCCATTCCGGCTTGCGCGGAACGTCGACGGTGGTCAGCTTCTCCAGCTTGATGGTGCCGGCCTTGACCAGATCGGCGACACTGGCGCCGGTGTCGCCCGTCACCTGGGCGCGGTAGATGTTGACCGCCGTCATGCCGCGGTGGTCGGCGTCGGTCCAGGTCGAGGGAACGCAGACGCCCTCCAGCCCGGCCGGGACCCAATCCTTCTTCTGGTACATCGCCTTGCGGATGTTGGGGCCGGTGACGCCGCCGTTCTTCGACGCCCAGTCCATCGCCTCCTTCATGTAGAAGGCGGTGCAGACGCCGGCCATGTAATGCACCGGGCGGTAGGCGTTGCCCGACGCGTCGGAGATCTTGGAGATGTCCTTCAGCGTCTTCATGCCCGGCACCTCGGCATTCCAGGTCACGGCGGTGCGCATCGGAAACACCACGCCGTTGGCGGCAGCGCCGGCGGCCTTGGCGGCGTTCTCGTCCATGCCCCAGACATTGCCCATGAACTGCACCTTGGCGCCGACCGTCTGGCAGGCCTTCAGCACCGAGATGTTGGAGCCGGCAGTGTTGCCGAGATAGGCGTAGTTGGCGCCGGCCTCCTTCAGGGTCAGGCATTGGGCGGTGTAGTCGCCGGGGGTCAGGGCGAACTGCACGGCCGGCAGCACGTCGAAGCCCAGCTCCTTGGCCAGCTGCTCGCCGGCATCCTTGGGCGCGTTGGGATAGGGGTGGTTGGCACCCATGTGGACGTATTTCGGCTTGCCCTGGCCGCCCTGCTTCTTCCAGTCCTCCGCCGCCCACATCAGCATGCCACGCAACGCGTCGGAATAGGATGGACCGTAGAAGAAGTTGTAGGGCGCCGGCTTGGAGCCGTGCGGACCCTTGCCGGTCGGGTCGGTCAGGTGGCCGGAGTAGGAACCGGAATAGGCCGGGATCTCGTCCTTGCCGACGAAGCCGGTCAGCGCCTCGGTATCGGCGGTGCCCCAGCCCTGGAGGGCGGCGATCTTGTCGCTGCCCGACGACCACTTCTTGTACTGGCTGATCGCGCGCGGCGCCTGATAGCCATAGTCAACGGTGTCGACCGCCAGCTTGGTGCCGTTGATGCCGCCCTTGGAATTGATGTAGGCCAGCGCGTCCGCGACGCCCTGCGCATAGGGCACGCCGACGTCCGAGGTGGCGCCGGACTGGTCCGCCAGATGGCCGACCGGAATGTCGGCATAAGCGGTGGCGGAGGTCGCCAGCAGAAGAGCCGAAGTCGCGAACAGCGCGGTCTTGATCGACATGGTGCGTTTACTCCCCATTCTGTTCTGTTTGTTGATCGGCGAAAGCGTCAGGATCAGTGCGAGAAGGGATAGAGCTTCCAGTAGGCCTTGATCTGCTTCCAGCGGTGGGCCAGCCCGTCGGGCTCGAACACCAGGAACAGGATGATGACGAGGCCAATCGACATCTCGCGCAGGAAGGCGATGTTGTCCTTCAGGTTCAGCGCGGTATCGAGCGCGGTGCCGCTGACCAGCTTGGTCAGCGCCTGCATCGCCTCCGGCAGGAAGACCATGAAGGCGGTGCCCATCAGCGTGCCCATGATCGATCCCAGCCCGCCGATGATGATCATGCCCAGGAACTGGATCGAGAAGAGGATGGTGAAGCCCTCGACCGACACGAACTGGAGATAGTGGGCGTACAGCGCGCCGCCGATACCGGCATAGAAGGCGGAGATGCCGAAGGACATCGTCCGGTACTTCGTCAGGTTGATGCCCATGATCTCGGCGGAGAGATAATGGTCGCGCACCGCCACCAGGGCGCGGCCGTCGCGGGTCCGCATCAGGTTGGTGGCCAGGATGTACATCACCACCAGCGCCACCAGCGCCACGTAGAAGAAGCGCTCGTCGGTGTCGAAGGCAAAGCCGAAGATGGTCAGCGGCTCGGCGATGGTGCCGGCGGTGCCGCCGGTGAACCAGTCGGCCCGCGCGAAGAAGTCCTGCAGGATGTACTGCGCCGCCAGCGTGGCGATGGCGAGATACAGGCCCTTCAGCCGCGCCGCCGGCATGCCGAACAGCAGCCCGACCAGCGTCGTCATCACGCCGGCCAGCGGGATGGCGAGCGCCACCGGAACGCCCAGGCTGTTGCTGGCCCAGGCCGAGGCGAAGGCGCCGAAACCGAAGAAGGCGGAATGGCCGATGGAGATCTGGCCGGTGAAGCCGACCAGGATGTTCAGGCCCAGCGCGGCGATGCCGAGATAGCCGATCTGGATCAGCAGGCTGAGCCAGTAGCGGTCCATGAAGGCCGGACAGGCCAGCAGCAGGATCACGCCCAGGATCGCGAAGTTGCGGCTGGTCCTGGTCGGGAAGATGGTGGTGTCGGACCCGTAGGACGTCTTGTAATCGCCGCTCGGGATGATGCTGACGGATGCCATGGGGGCCTCACACGCGCTCGATGTCTTTGGTGCCGAACAGGCCGTAGGGCTTGATCATCAGGATGGCGATCAGGACGTAGAAGGGCGCGATCTCGTACATGTTGCCCCAGTTCAGCCACTGGCTGTCCAGGTAGTGCGCCATGTTTTCCAGCACGCCGACGATCAGGCCGCCGACCACGGCGCCGATGACGCTGTCGAGGCCGCCCAGGATCACCGCCGGGAACACCTTGATGCCGAAGAAGGACAGCGCCGACGACACGCCGTTGACCACACCCACCGTGACGCCGGCCACCGCCGACACCATGGCGGAGATCGCCCAGCTCATCGCGAACATGTGGCGGACCGAGATGCCCAGCGACTGCGCCACCTGCTGGTCGAAGGCGGTGGCCCGCATGGCGAGGCCGACCCGCGAATATTTGAAGAACCAGCCAAAGCCCGCCATGATCAGGATCGAGATAACCAGCGACATGACGTAGACGGTCTGCACCTCCAGCCCGAACAAATTCATGGTGGGACTGGCGAAGATCGGCGGGAAGGGCTTGGCGAAGACGCCGAACATCCACTTCATCGCCGCCTGGAAGACGATGGACAGGCCGATCGTCACCATGATGACGGAGATGATCGGCTCGCCGATCATCGGCCGCAGCACGACGATCTGCAGGATGACGCCGAAGGCCAGCATGAAGGCCAGCGTGATCGGGAAGCCGATCCAGAAGGGCAGCTGCCAACTGGTGAGAAGCCACCAGCAGGTCCAGGCGCCGATCAGCAGGAATTCGCCCTGCGCGAAGTTGACGATGCGGCTGGCCTTGTAGATCAGCACGAAGGACATGGCGACCACGCCATACAGCGCGCCGACGATCAGGCCGTTGACGAGAAGCTGAAATAGAAGGGTCATGGCGTGGCCTCGCCCGTGAGGATCGCGTTATTCCCTCTCCCCCCCGGGGAGAGGGTTAGGGTGAGGGGGTTGCATGGCGAGGAGCGTCCGGCAGGCGGTTCCCCCTCACCCATCCTCTCCCCGGGGGGGAGAGGGGTCAGTTCCATGCACATAAGCGTCACGCCGCAACCGGCTGCCGCGGCGCCTTGGCGGCGGCGGGAGCTAGATCGATGACGGTCAGCGTCGTGCGGATGCGCTGCTTGGTGCCGTCCTGGAAGGCGATCGTCGTGTCCACGTCGATCTTCGGCTGGCCGGCATAGATGCTGTCGATGATGGTGCCGTACTTCTCAGCGACGACGCCGCGGCGCACCTTGCGGGTGCGGGTCAGCTCGCCGTCGTCGGCGTCAAGCTCCTTGTAGAGCAGCAGGAACTTGGAGATGCGCTGGTATTCGGGAAGCGTCTGGTTGACCCGCTCCACCTCGCTGCGCAGCAGTTCGTACACTTCCGGCTTCGAGGACAGATCGGAGTATGTCGTGAAGGCGATGCGGTTCTTCTCCGCCCATTTGGCGACGATGGAGAAGCGGATGCAGACGATCGCCGACAGATAGTCGCGCTTGTCGCCCAGGATCACCGCCTCGGCCACGTAAGGGCTGAACTTCAGCTTGTTCTCGATATATTGCGGGCTGAAGCGGTCGCCGCGCGCGGTGGTGGCGATGTCCTTGATGCGGTCGATGATGACCAGATGGCCCTTCTTGTCGAAGAAGCCGGCGTCACCGGTGTGCATCCAGCCGTCGCGCATGTCGGCGACGGTCGCCTTCTCGTTCCGGTAATAGCCGGCGAACATGTTGGGGTGGCGGGTGACGACCTCGCCGACGCCGTTGTGGTCGGGATCGATCACCTTCACCTCGATGCCGCCGTCGAACGGCACGCCGACCGTGTCGAAATCCACGTCGGTGCCGCGATGGACGGTGTAGGCGCCCATCGTCTCGGTCTGGCCGTAGATCTGGCGTAGCGGCACGCCCAGCGCCTGGAAGAACTTGAAGGTATCGGGACCGAGAGCCGCACCACCGGTCGCTGCCGATTTAAGGTTGGTGAAGCCCAGCCGGTCGCGCAGCGCCTTGAACAGGATCGCGTCGGCCATCGCCGAGCGCTGCCCCTTCGCCAGCGCCTCCAGCCCCAGCTTCATGCCGAGATCGAACATCTTCTGCTTGAAGGGCGAAGCGTCCATCATGCGGGCGCGTACGTCGGCGGCGATGGCCTCCCACAGGCGGGGGGCAAACAGCACGAAGCTCGGTCCGATCTCGCGGAAATCGTGCATCATCGTCTCGGCTTCCTCGACGAAGTTCACGCGCATCCGCGACACCATGCCCATGCCGACCGCATAGACCTGCTCCATGATCCAGGACAACGGCAGGACCGAGACATACTCGTCCTCCGGCCCCTTGGGATCGGCCGACAGATAGCTGGCGACATGGCGGATCAGCCGGCCGGCCGGCAGCATCGCCATCTTCGGGTTCGACGTGGTGCCCGACGTGGTGCAGAGGATGGCAACCTCCTCCCCCCTGGTCGCCGCGACCATGCGGTCGTAGAGGTCCGGCTGCTGC
Source organism: Azospirillum lipoferum (assembly GCF_024170005.1). Taxonomy (GTDB): domain Bacteria; phylum Pseudomonadota; class Alphaproteobacteria; order Azospirillales; family Azospirillaceae; genus Azospirillum; species Azospirillum lipoferum. Next base: position 155,213 of record NZ_JALJXJ010000013.1, on the reverse strand, counting down.
GCATGCAGTTCCTCGCCCATGGCCACCAGTTCGGTGACCGGCATCAGGCGGGGATCATGGTATTTGCGCATGCCGCGCGGGTCGGAATAGATGATGTGCTGCAAGGTCGGCAGCCGCTCGGCGAGGTTCAGCAGCTTGTCGACCTGCTCCTCGTCCTCGGCGAACACCACCTTCACATCAGCATAGGTGATGAGGTAGGCGACCTCCTCGTCCAGCGCATCGCGGTAGATGCCAAGGCTGTAGCCGCGCACCGCGTGGGTCGCGATCTCGCCCATCACCCAGTCGGGACGGTTGTCGCCGAGAAGCCCGACGACCTCGCCCGGCACGACGCCGAGCTTGGTCATGCCCAGCGCGAAGGCGCGGACACGGGCATGGACCTGGCTCCAGGTGAAGGTGCGCCAGATGCCGAAATCCTTCTCGCGCATGGCGATGTCGCCGCCATGGTCGCGGGCATGCAGGGCCAGCAGCTTCGGCAGGGTGTCATTGACGGCCAGATCGGGAAGAGTGGAGGTGGACATCACGCGACCTCCTTCCGCGGCGGAACGACGGCGGTGATCGCGGCAGGCGCCTCTTCCTCGTCGTCCTCGCCCAGATAGGCGCGGCGGACGCGGGGATCGGCCAGAACCTCCTCCGGCTTGCCCTCGGCGATCTTCTTGCCGAATTCCAGCACCATCACCCGGTGCGAGATGTCCATGACCACGCCCATGTCGTGCTCGATCATGACCACGGTCATGCCGAACTCCTCGTTCAGGTCAACGATGTAGCGGGCCATGTCCTCCTTCTCTTCCAGGTTCATGCCGGCCATCGGCTCGTCCAGCAGGATCAGGTCCGGCTTCAGCGCGATGGCGCGGGCCAGTTCCACCCGCTTGCGCAGGCCGTAGGACAGGGTGCCGGCAGTGGCCTTGCGCACATGCTGGATTTCGAGGAAGTCGATGATCTCCTCCACCTCGCGGCGGTGGGACAACTCCTCCTTCCTGGCACCGGTCAGCCAGTAGAGCGACCCGGTCAGGAAGTTGTTCTTCAGCAGGTGGTGGCGGCCGACCATGATATTGTCGAGCACGGTCATGTGCCCGAACAGCGCCAGATTCTGGAAAGTGCGGCCGATGCCGAGCGAGGCGCGATGGTTCGGGGTCATCCCCGTCACGTCGCGTCCCTTGAAATAAACCTTGCCGTCGGTCGGTCGGTAGCGGCCGGAGATGCAGTTGACCATCGAGGTCTTGCCGGCCCCGTTCGGGCCGATGATCGAGAACAACTCGCCCTTCCGGATGCCGAAACTGACGTCGGTCAGCGCATGGACGCCCCCGAAGCGCAGATTGACGCCCCGAGCCTCGAAGATGGTCTCCGCCTGGGTGGTGGGCGACTTTTGGCCAGGGGAATTTTGGCCAGGGCCGGGGTGTGGTGCGACGGGCGCGCCTGACATTTCCTCCTCCGTTGCTGTTGGTACCGCTTCTCGGGGTCACGATCCGGCTCTTTGGCGGCCGGCGGGGTCCATATTGTGGACCGTTTCATGAGCAACTTCCGCACTATATACCGTGCCTCCTTCTGTTTTCAACACTGACATTCCGCTAGCGCATGTTTTTTGTTGCGGTAAGCCGCCACACGGTCCATATGATGGACCTCATGAACAGTCCCGCCGACATCGCCGCCCCCTCGGCCGCCCCCAATGCAGCCGGCGGCACCCAAAGCCTGGAACGCGCCATCGCCCTGCTGCGCGCGGTCGCCGACGCCGAAACCGACGGTGCACGGCTGGCAGACCTGATGACCGGGGTCGGGCTGTCGAAGGCGACCACCCACCGGCTGCTGATGGCGCTGGCGCGCGACGGGCTGGTGGAACAGGACGGTCGCAGCAAGCGCTATCACCTGGGTCCGGATCTGGTGGCGCTGGGCGATCTGGCGGCGCTTCGGCATCGCCCGCCGGCACCACCTTCCCTCCCTGCCCTGCCCCCGTCGCCGGAGGCAGCGGCGCCGGTACAACCCTCGCCGCCCGCCCTGATGGTGAGGCCTTCGGCCTTCCTGCGGCCGGAATATCGCGGCGACTCCATCGCGCTGGCGACCCTGCTGTGCGACCGCCATGTCCGCGCCGCCGACGGCGCGCGGGCGGCGCTGCTGCATGAAAGCGTGGCCGGCCAGACGACGGAACTGAGCTTCGCCCGGCTGGCCCGTGATTCGGCGCGCTTCGCCGCCGTGCTGGCCGGCATGGGGGTGGGACCGGGCAACCGGGTGGCAGTCCTGCTGCCCAAGGGGCCGGAGCTGCTGATCACGGCGCTGGCGATCTGGCGGCTGGGCGGCGTCTACATGCCGCTGTTCACCACCTACACCGCCTCGGCCGTCGCCTACCGGCTGGCCGACAGCGATGCACGCGCCATCGTCACCAACGGCTTCCTGCGCCGCAAGGTGCCGCGGGACAATACCCGCCCGGTGGTGACGGTGGAAGGTGACGAGGCCTTCGGCCCCGATGCCATGCCCTTCTGGTCGTCGCTGCACGAGGCCGCGCCGCTGGCCGAGGTGGCACGCTACCGCGAAGGCGACGCCTTCGCCCTGATCTACACCTCGGAATCCGAGCCGACACCGCTCGGTGTCTCGCTGCCGGTCAAGGCGCTGTCGGGGATCGAGCAGTACATGCGCATCGGCCTCGACTTGCGCGACGACGACATCTACTGGAACATGGCCGATCCCGGCTGGGCCTATGGCGCCTATTACGGGCTGGTCGGGCCGCTGCTGCTGGGGCGGACGACGATCTTCTGCGACGGCCCCTACGACGTGCGGCAGGGCTACCGCATGCTGACCAAGTTCGGCGTGACCAACCTGACCGCCGCCCCGTCGCAGATCCGGGCATGGCACGGCGCCGATCCCGGCGTGTCGCATCAGACCGCGCTGCGCATCCTGTCGGTGGTGGGCGAACCGCTGCCGCCCGACCTGATCGCCTGGGCCAACCGGACGGTGAAGGTCCCCCTGCTCGACCAGTATGGCCAGCGCGAGACTGGCATTTTCATCGTCAACCGCTATGATCCCGAAGGGATCGGCCGCTACGAGTCCGAGGGGCCGGACGGCGCGGATCCGGTCCAGCCCGCCAGCGGTTCGCTCGGCCGGCCGATGCCGGGCTTCCGCGTCGTCATCCTCGACCCCGACGGGCGGGAGGCGCCGGTGGGCGGCGCCGGGGAGATCGCCATCGACGTCGATCACTCCCCACTGTTCTGGTTCGAATCCTACGCCAACAACCCGGACCGCACCGCCCAGCGTTTCCGCCATGGCCGGCGCTATTACCTGACCGGCGACCGCGCCTTCCTGGACGCCGACGGCAACATCCATTACCGCGGCCGGGCGTCCGACGCGATCCAGATGCAGCAGGGCGAATAGTCACGGACCGCCCTTTTCGGGTATAGATCGCCTCCAAGGAAGCGGCAGCCGGAAAAGCGTGAAGGACGGGAATGGAATCCAAGACGAAGAACCGCGAATCCTGGCTGGCCGCCGCCTTCACGGCGCTGGCCGAAGGCGGCGTCGACAAGGTGCGGGTGGAGGTGCTGGCGAAGGCCCTGAAGGTCACCAAGGGCAGCTTCTACTGGCATTTCCGCGACCGCACCGACCTGATGGACGCCCTGCTGGAAAGCTGGAAGCAGGGCCGCATCGCCGCCATCAAGGAACAGACCCGGCTGGATGGGCGCGAGCCAGCGCAACAGCTGCGCGACATGCTGGCGCTCTATGGCGGCAGCAAACCGCGCGGCATGGCGATCGAGCTGGCGGTGCGCGACTGGGCCCGCCGCGCGCCGGAGGCTGGAAACGTCATTGCCGAGGTCGACCGCGAACGCCTGCACAGCGTCGCCGGCCTGTTCGTGGCGCTCGGGCTCCCCGCCGACCAAGCCTTCGCCCGTGCCTACCTGTTCTACGCCTTCGCCTTCGGCCAGGGGCTGCTCGCCCCCGGCGCCGCCGCCGACCGGGCCGACGTGGTGCGGGCGATCTGCGCCGACGTGCTGGTGCCGGCGGCGCAGCCCTGACCCATCAGGGCATATAGGCCAGCCGCAGATTGCCCCAGTGCCGGCCGCGCACCACGATTGGCGCATCGACCTCCTTCAGGCGCACCATCTGGCCGCCGCCCATGTCGCGGCGGTAGGCCTGCAACAGGAATTCCCGGGTGTTGCGCGCCGCGGCGAGGCCGGAGCGGTCGGCGAACACACGGCGGTTGCGGCAGTGGGCCGCGTTCCAGACGGCGTCGCCCGGCCGCTGCGGTTCGGAATAGCGGCTGTTGTGGGTCGGCAGATAGCCGATGGCATTGACCGCCGCACAGAACTGGAAGCGCGGGTTGGCGGCCAGCACAGGCTCCTGGATCGCCGGGAACAGACGGTCGGTCAGTTCGGTGAAGGGGGCGAGACACTGTTCCGGCTCGGTACCGGGGATGGTCGACAGCTCGGTCGAGAACAGGGCCTCCTCGCCGATGCTGCCGTTCGACAATGCTCCCTCCAGCGCCTTCGCCATGGCCGTCGCCGCGTCCTGGGCGGTGCGGATGATGGCGGAATCCGCTTCGATCATCGCGTTGTAGGCGCTTTCCAGGCGGTTGGCCTGGGCATCGGAAAGGTCGTCCAGGGCCAGATGCAGGCCCAGATCGCTGGTCCCGGCGACGGTGGCCGGCAAATCGCCGACCTCGCGCAGGGTCACGGTCAGCCGTCTCTGCTCGGCGAACTCCGGCAGCCCTTTACTGTCGATCAGCAGCCCGTCCAGCGACAGGTCCAGCATGGTGACGGTGCGGCGGTCACCCGCCACCGTCATGGTGATCGGCTCCTCGCACGGGATGCGGTTGGAGACGCGGCGGTCGCCGGCAACCGACTGGCGCAGCGCGATGACCAGCCGGCGCTTCAGGTCGGCCACGGCGCTCTGGGTGTCGGTCATGCGGCGGGTGACGTCGGTGGCGATGCCGGTGATCTCGTCGGTCTGGTCGCGGATATGGAGCACGCTGCCCGACACCTGGGAGGCGCCGCCGGCGGAGTTGGTGGCGCTGCGCCCGATCTCCGCATTGGCGGCGGACTGTTCCTCCACCGCCGCAGCGGTGGCGGCGGCGGCCTCGTCGATCTCCTCGATCACCGAGATAACGGTCTGGATAGCGGTGACGCTGCCGCCGACCGCCTGCTTCAGCTGTTCGATCTGGCGGGCGATGTCCCCGGTCGCCCGCGACGTCTGGTTGGCAAGAGCCTTCACCTCGCTGGCGACGACGGCGAAGCCCTTGCCCGCCTCTCCCGCCCGGGCGGCCTCGATGGTCGCGTTCAGCGCCAGCAGGTTGGTCTGGCCGGCGATCTCGTTGATGAGATTGGCGACCTTGGCGATCTCCTCCGTCGCGATCTCCATCCGGCCGATGGCGGAGGCGGAGCCGCGGGCGCTGTCCACCGCGCGCCGCGCCACCTCGCTGGACCGGGCCGCCTGCCGGGCGATCTCGTGCCCGGCGGAGTTCAGCTCCTCCGTTGCGGCGGCGACCGACTGGGCATTGGCGCTGGCCTGCTCCGACGCGGCCGACACCACCACGGTGTTTTCGCGCACAACGCCCAACGACTGCATCAGGTGCTGGATACCGTCGCCGGCCCGCCGGCTCGCCAGTTCCACGCCCATCCAGGTGGAATCAAGGTCTCCCTCGATCGACTTGCAGGTCTCTAGCAGGGCCTGACGGGTCAGCGCCTTCTGGCGCAGCTCGGTCTCATGCTTCTCATGGATGCCGTAGGCCAGCTTCGCCTTCATGGCGTTCAGTTCCGACGCGACACGGCGGAATTCCGGCACGCTGACAGGCTCCATCGGACTGACGAAATCGCCCAGCGACATGCGGCCGAATGTCTTCTCGAAGGCTCTCAGCGGCTTCCGGAAGGTGGAGAGCAGCCACCAGGAGAGCAGTCCCGAAATGACCGCGAGGACGAGCACGATCCCCGCCGTCACGATGGCCCGGCCGGAGAAGTCCTCATGAGCCTCGGACACCTCCCGGCCGGCGCTGCTCATCTGGAACTTCAGCAATTCGCGATCCGCCTCGATGGCTTTCGCGAACAGCGGCGTGATCAGCGTGTGCACGCCCCGCTCCACCGAAAGCGCATCGCCGGACTTCACATGCTCCATGGTCGGACGCAGGCCGTCCTCCAGATATTTCGTGGACAGCTCGAGAAAGCGGTCGGCCAATGCCTGCTCTTCAGGCGATTTCGGCAGGGCGGCATAGGTCGTCCAGGCCGTCTTGATGCCCGCGACGTTGTCGTCGATCCGGGACAGCAGGCCCTTGATCACGGCAGGCTCGGCACCGTCCCGCACCTCGATGATCAGGCTGGTCGTGGTCTGGCGGTTGTCGGCCATGCGATCCAGGATTTCGCCGATCATCCCGACGGCGGTCAAACGGTGGCTGTGCATCCGGGTCAGGGACTGGTTGGACGCGGACATGCCGCTCAGCCCCAAGCCGCCGACGACCATCATGGCCGCGATCAGCAGGACGAAGGCACCGAGCAGCCGGCCGGTCATGCTCCCCCATGCCGCATCCAGACGACCGCGCAGCCCCTTACGGTGAAGTTCGCCGTTGCTGAGCCGGACAGCCGCGCGGCCGTCGCGCATTTCCGCATAGAGCCGGTCGGCCGCCGCGATCTCTTCGCGCGACGGCTTGGAGCGGATGGAGATGTAGCCGGTGACCTCGCCATTCTCCATCACCGGCGTGACGTTGGCCCGCACCCAATAGAAGTCGCCGCTCTTGGTGCGGTTTTTCACCAGCCCTTCCCAGGGACACCCGGTCTTCGCCGTCGCCCACAGGTCGGCGAAGGCTTCCTTCGGCATGTCGGGGTGGCGGACGATGTTGTGCGGGGCACCGATCAGCTCATGTTCGTCAAAGCCGCTGATCTCGATGAAAGCCTGATTCACGAAGGTGATGCGCCCGCCGGTGTCGGTGCGCGACACCAGCGGAACCCCGTCGGTCAGGTGAATTTCACGGTCGGTGATCGGTGTGTTGACGCGCATGACGCGGTTCCGCTCCAGCCAAAGCCTCGAACAGGATGGTCGGGCATGGTGGCGAAACGAAAGCAGCCGCATGACAGCTTCGGTCGTCCTCCCGGACCACAGCCTTCGCTGCAAGCGGCATGCCGCATCAATTTGTCAGCAAACAAACAAGCTTCGCTCAAGCTCGCACTGGGGACGCGAAATTGACGAAGCCCACTCCTCGCAAAATGCGTCCGGAAAAGCAGACTGGCCCCAAAGTACTATGCAATCTGGCAATTGCTATATTGTCTGATCCTTCAGCTCCGCAACGATCCTGTGGAGAGCCCGTCCAGCGGGATGGCGGTGACGCTCTTCACCTCTTCCATCACGGCGTAGGTGTGGGTTTCCCGCACGCCGCGCGCGGTGGACAGCAGTTCACCCAGGAACAGGCGGTATTCGTTCATGTCGCGCACGCGGGCCTTGACCAGATAATCGAAGCCGCCTGCCACCATGTGGCATTCCATGATCTGCGGCATGCGCAGGACGGTGGCCTTGAAGTCGTCGAAATTGTCGGGCGTCGTGCGGTCCAGCACCACCTCGACAAAGACCAGCATCCCCGCTTCCAGCCGGTGCGGGTCGAGCAGTGCTACATAGCGCTGGATGATGCCGTCGGCCTGGAGGCGCTTCACCCGCTCCAGGCAGGCGGCCGGGCTGAGGTTGATGCGGCGCGCCAGCTCCACATTGCTGAGGCGTCCATCGTCCTGCAATTCGCGCAGGATCTTGATGTCGGTGGAATCGAGGCTGCGGTCCATCGGCGGCTCGGAATGCTGTTCGGCTGGCGGGCCCGATCCTAGCGGAAAAAACGGGGCTAAGCCATGCCGGACCATAGCTGCAGCGGCCAGAACTGTTCTGCCCCGAAGCCCGTTTGCCTTGATGTGGCCGCTCAAGCAGCCAGCGGCAGGGTCACCGTCATGCGCAGGCCGCCGGTCGGACGATTCTCGGCGCGGACACGGCCGCCGAAGGCTTCGATGTTGCGCCGCACGATCCACAGACCGATGCCGAAATGCGCCGCTCCGGCCTGATGCGCCGCCGCCTCGTCGTCCGGCATGCCGCGGCCGGGTTCGCGGTGGGAGAAGTAGCGCTCGAAGATGCGGTCCAGGTTGGCGGGATCGACACCCGGCCCCTCGTCGTCCACCACCAGTTCGGCCCAGCTGCCGCTGCGGGTCAGCCGGACGCTGACCGTGCCGTCGGGCGGCGAGAAGCTGACGGCGTTCTCCACCAGATTCTCGACGATGGTCTCCAGCGTCTCCTCGCTGGCCCGCACCACCAGCCCGGCATCGATGCGCGAGCGCATGTGCAGGCGGCGTTCGGCCAAAAGCCCGGTATAGCCGCCGGCCATTCGCTCCACCAGCGACGACAGGTCGACGCGGCGCCGCGCGGGGGCCAGCAGGTCGGCAGCCGCCTCGTCCATGCGGCGGGCGAAGGAGACGAGGCCGTCCAGCTTGTCCAACGACTTTTCGATCATCGTCAGGGCGCGCTGGCTGCGGGCGTTCTCCGCCGGCATGGCGCGGCGCAGCGGCTCCACCGACTGGCGGATCACGGCGATCGGCGTCTTGAACGCGTGGGCGTTGTCCTCGGCGGCACGGCGCAATGACTGGGCGCTGTCGCGCAGGGTGGAGACCAGCCGGTCGAAATCTTCAGCCACCCCGGCCAGTTCCGGCACGGTGTTGCGCGCCGCGAAGGAGGCGTTGCCATCCTCCTGGTCAGGCACGTCCTCACCGCCGACGATGCGGCGGGCCAGGTCGCCGAAGCGGTTCAGGTTGCGCCAGATGCCGGCCAGCACCGCAAGCACCAGGGCGGCCATCGCCACATAGATCACCGCCGCGGCCTGGACCGCCGGCGTGCTCCAATAGGGACGGCCGATGGAGGAGGAGATATAGGCCTCGGTCGCGTGGCTGGTCACCAGTGCCCAACAGCCGAAGCTGGTCTTGATCGGGGTGATGGACGACAGCACCTCCTCCCCGCCTTCGACATGGGGGACGCGCATCGCCAGCGTCGCGTTGCCGGCACAGCTCGACCCCAGACGGTCCAGCACGCCCTGTTCGAGCAGCAGGCGCCGTTCGGCGTCGATATCGGCGGTCGACAGGCTCGGCGCGGCCGCAACGTAGAAGAAGGGTTCCGGCCCGGCCTTGGCGCCGGACGGTGTGGTGGCGTTGCCTGTGGCGGTCACCCGCGGACGCACCAGCAGCTTCAGCCGGGTGCGGTCGTCGCCGTAGCGGGCAAGCGCGATGCTCAGGCTGGGCAGGGCCGTGCGGTCGACGCCCAGCAGTTCGGGTTCCAGTGCCCGGGCGATCAGTTCGCCCTGGCGCTGGGCGCTTTTCAGCAGAAGCTGCTGCGACGCCTCGTCGGCCCGCTGGAACTGGTCATAGAGCAGGACGGGCACTGCGACGAAGACGAGGGTGAGCAGCAGCAGGCGGCTCGCCATCGAGCGCCAGAGCCAGAGCAGGCGGGCGGACGCCCGTCGGGGCGCCCGCATCGCCAGGTCAATCGGCAGCAGCGCCATCGATCAGCATATCCTCGCCCATACCATCCTCGTCACGGCCCTGGTTGGCCGCATTCTCCCCCTTGCCCCAGCGATAGCCGAAGCCGGGATAGTTCTCAATGCAGGCGAAGTTGGCGTCGACCGAGCGGAACTTCTGGCGGATGCGCTTGATGAAGGCGCGGACGTTGGCGCGGTAGCCCGACGGGCCGTAGCCGGCGACGAAGCCCTTGCCGTGGACCAGATCGTAGATCTCGCGATAGGACACATCCTCTTCCGGGCGGGTCGACATCAGCTTGACGATGTTGAACTCGGTCAGCGTCAGGTCGATGCGCTTGCCCTTCCAGAAGGCGCGGCTGTTGTCCAGGCGCAGTTCCAGCTCGCCCAGGCGGTGGCTGGTGCTGTTGCCCCCGGCCTCCGCATCCTCCAAGCCCTTGGCATTGTCACCCTTGATCCCATCCAGGATCAGGCGCATGCGCTTCAGCAGGATCGACAGGCTGCGCGACTTCTCCACAAAGTCCAGGGCACCACCGGCCAGCGCCGCCTCTTCATAAATCTGGTCGGACAGCACGGTCAGGAAGATGACCGGGGTGGCGATGCCGCGGGCACGCATCTGACGCAGCACGTCGATGCCATCCAGCTTGGGCATGCGCCAGTCGAGGAGGACGATGTCGACCGACCCGCCTTCGGCGAAGAAATCGAGCGCCGGTTCGCCGCGGTCGAAAGTGATGACCTCGTAGCCCTCGTCGCCGAGGTTGAGGCTGAGCGACTCACGGAACAGGTCGTCGTCGTCCACCAGAGCGATGCGGGCAATGGTCGGATCGGTCATTGCGGACATTCCCTTGTTCGACTCCGCCTTACTGAAACCCGGGGCGGGCAGGGCGCCCTGCGTCAGCTTGAGCGAGGAGTTGGGCGAAGCATCGGTGGTCGGCGTCAGGGACATTTTGGCTGCTCTTCATGTCGTAGGAGAGGGCGCGGAAGTCCTGGGACGAGGTCATATCCATGAAGAAGAAGACCTTGAGGGTACAATCGCCCTTGGCATACCGCCAGATCTTGGCGGGAGGCGCCTCTTCCCGTGCAACGGGGGACCCCAGGAGTTTGAGAGTCTGGACTTCGTCCAGCCCGACAAGGCTGTCGGGGTCGGCGTTGATGGTTGCGGGTTGGGTGGACATGCCCCCCATGGATGGAACCGTCGTCGGCATCGCCGCGGCGTTCGCCGAAGCAGACGTCGTTTGGGGAACCGTATCGGGCGCGATGGCCGCCAGCTGGGTGGAGGCCTGGGGAGAATTCTGGCCGGCATTCTGCGTGACCGCCAGATCGCCGGTGGTGACCGGCGGACCCGGTTGCGGCATCGGCAGAGCCGGCGCCAGCGCGGCGGCGTCGGCAATCTTGCGGACCGGCTTCTGCCTGGGCACCGGCGGAGTCGCCGTACGGGCATTCGGGTTGGCCGCCGTCACATCCGCTCCCCCCCACGGCCCGGCCGTGTTGGCCGGGCAACCAGCCAGCAGCAGGACCGCGACCAGCAGGCCCGCATGTCGGCCCCGGCCGGCGGCGTAGGCGCCATACTGCGCCACATCGCGGAGGACTGCCGGCACGGTCATGGGGGCGGGCCTTTCAAATCCAAGAGGAACGGGCATAACGGCATTAACAGGAGACGAACCATTTCCATCTAGCCTGGAAGTCAACTTCGCGTGCTGGTTGGAGTTGGCCGCGTCTGATGTCTCTAAACTCAATCCAGTCTGGTTAATGGCGCGTTAAAGCCACAGCCCTTACCCCCATTTTGCGAAAGCCCATCAATATTTTTCGGAGTTTCGTTTGATTTTCGAGCAAATCCGGCGAGATTCGCCCGATTCTTTGCTCAAAAGTGGTATGAATTCCGGCCGATCCATTACATGCCGATCGCTTCCCTGGTCATGTGCGAGGGGCGACAGGACGTGACAGAAATGAGGCGGGAGAATGGCCAGGATGGGACGGGACTGTGGCGACTGCCCAAAAAGCAGTCGGCACAAAAACAATCGGCGGCGGAGCCACCCGGGTATGGCTCCGCCGCCGTTCAGCCGGACGGGCAACAGGTCATATGGCGGCGCGCATGAAGCGGCCGTGGGTCGTTGCCACTGGAACTCCAGCCGTGGTTCCGGCCGGCCGTCAGGCCGGTCGGCGTCGTGGGAACGCTGCGTTTTCGGCACCATTCATCACGAAGACCATGATGCGCCGACTGGCTGGCAGCGTCAAGTTTGTAGCACGTACAATTTAGAATGCCGCATATCCGGACGATGCGGGGAGACGCTTTTCCACCCAATCCACGAAGCGTTTGGCGCCTGCGAGTGCCAACGCAGCCCGATCCACAGGCACCTCCGCATCCGGCCCCGCCTCATAGTCGGCAACGGCCTTGAGGGTGTAGGCTTGCGACAGGAAACGGCGCAGGTCGGCGGTTATGGTGGGGTCGTCCCTGGTCAATCGGCTGAACTCGGCTTGAACACCCTGATGCGTCTTCGCGATCCGGCCAGTCGTCTCGAAAATCAATGCCTGAGTGGCATGGAAGGCGGCAAGATAGGCGTTACGTCCGGCATCGTTCCCAAGATCAACACTGAGGTTCACGCGCGCATACTCCAGACAGCGTCTCGCCTTGTCGAGATATCCGGCGGCCTCTGGCGTCAAAGCTCGCGCCCTTCCCGGCGGATCTCGTGCATCAGGGGGGTGCGTTCGGCATAGGCATCGATCCGGTAAGGCATGGCATGGATCACCGCACCCGTCTCGTCCAGCAGGTTAGCGGCGACCCCGGCGATGCGGTCAACCTCATCCCACCGGTCGTTCAGATCGGACAGGAACACAGCGACGTCATAGTCGGAGTCTGGCCGCGCATCGCCACGCGCCCGTGACCCGAACAGCACGACACGGGCCAGCCGCGGTCCGTAAAGCCGGTCAAGATCCGCCCGAAAGCGGTCAAGTATGGAATCCATGGCTGCCATGATGGAAAGATAGCACCGATCGGAGACCATTCCAGGCGCTTTGCGGCCCCCAAAATACCAAAGGGCCGCGCCCCCTGTCGGAAGCGCGGCCCCTCGTTGCCGAAGGGTCCCTCACGCACAACCACGAGCGCGGGCCACCTTCGATGCGGTGGGGCGGCCGATGGCGTCACTGATGAACGCCCCGGCCGCGATCAGCTTCTCCAGATCGACCCCGGTCTCGATGCCGAGACCGTTCAGCATGTACAGCACATCCTCGCTCGCCACATTGCCGCTGGCACCCTTGGCATAGGGGCAGCCGCCGAGCCCGGCGACGGAACTGTCGACCACCGTCACCCCCATCTGAAGGGCGGCCAGGATGTTGGCCAGCGCCTGCCCGTAGGTGTCGTGGAAATGGACGGCGATCTTATCGACCGGCACCCGCTCCGCCACCGCGGCGATCATCAGTTGCGCCTTCGTCGGCGTGCCGGTGCCGATGGTGTCGCCAAGCGAGATCTCGTAGCAGCCCATGGCGAACAGCCGTTCCGCCACCTCGGCCACCGCCTTGGGCGCGATCTCCCCTTCATAGGGGCAGCCGAGCACGCAGGAGACATAACCGCGAACCGGCACGCCCGCCGCCTCGGCCTGCTCCATGACGGGGGCGAAGCGGTCCAGGCTCTCGGCGATGGAGCAGTTGATGTTCTTCCGGCTGAAGCTTTCCGAGGCGGCGCCGAACACCGCCACCTCGTCGGCCTTGGCCGCCAGCGCACCCTCCAGCCCCTTCAGGTTGGGGGTGAGGGCGGCATAGCGAACGCCGGGCTTCCGTGCGATGCCGGCCAGCACCTCGGCGCTGTCGCCCATCTGCGGCACCCATTTGGGAGAGACGAAGCTGGCTGCCTCCACCACGCCGAGACCGGCGTCGGACAGGCGGTCGACCAGCTCCACCTTGACCGCCGTCGGCACCATGGACTTTTCGTTCTGGAGGCCGTCGCGCGGACCGACCTCCACCATGCGGACGAATTTCGGCAGCTGCATCGTCAGGCCTCCGCGATGTCGAGAACCAGCAGGTCGACGCCTTCCGACACCTGATCGCCCGCCGCGAAATTCACGGCGCTGACGGTGCCCGCCGCCGGGGCCTTGATGGTGTGCTCCATCTTCATGGCTTCCAGCAGCATCAGCGGCGCGCCGGCCTCGACGCTCTGGCCCGGCTCGACCAGCACGCGGACCACGGTGCCGGGCATCGGTGCGGTGAGACGGCCGGAGCCGCCCTCCTGCTCCGCCGCGCGGGCGCTGGGGTCGTCGAGCGTCAGGCGGGACACCGCGCCGTCGATCAGCACGGTGATGTCGAGACCCTGCCGCACCACGGTGGCGCGGGTGCGCATGCCGTCCAGCGTGGCGGTCAGCAGGCCGTCCGACAGGCTGACGCCGGTCACCGGCATCGGCTTGCTGCCATCCACCGCGACCTCATAGCCATCTGCCCGGAAATGCAGCGTCACTTCGCGCGCCGTGTCGCCATCCATCAGACGCAGGTCGTAATGGTTCTCCTCGTTCAGCCGCCAGCCATTGGCGAGCAGCCAGGGCGAATAGCGATCCGACCGGGCGCGCAGCGCGGCCTGGGCCTCCTCCCGCCGCGTCAGCAGCACCGACAGCGCGGCGGCGGCCAGCGCCCTGTCAGCCACCGGGGCCGGCGGCGGCAGCAGGTCGGCGCGGTGGCGCTCGATGAAGCCGGTGTCGATCTCCACCGCCTTGAAGGCGGGATGGCCGGCGATGGCGCCGAGGAATCCGACATTGGTGGTGACGCCGACCACCTCATACTCAGCCAAGGCCACGCGCAGGCGGCGGAGCGCGCTGTCGCGGTCCTCGTCCCAGACGATCAGCTTGGCGATCATCGGGTCGTAATACATCGTCACCGAATCGCCCTCGCGGACGCCGGTGTCGACGCGGACGTGATCGGACTCGGCCGGCGGGCGCAGACGGACCAGCTTGCCGATGGCCGGCAGGAAGTCGCGCTGCGGATCCTCGGCGTACAGCCGCGCCTCGAAGGCATGCCCCTTGCGGGTCAGCTGGTCCTGGCGCAGCGGCAGTTCCGCCCCAGCCGCGACGCGCAGCTGCCACTCGACCAGATCGAGCCCGGTGATCTTCTCCGTCACCGGATGCTCCACCTGCAGGCGGGTGTTCATCTCGATGAAGTAGAAGCCGCCATCCTCATAGAGGAACTCGACGGTGCCGGCGCCGACATAGTTCACCGCCTTGGCGGCGGCGACCGCGGCCTCGCCCATGCGGCGGCGGATGTCGTCGGGCAAGCTCGGGGCCGGCGCCTCCTCGATCACCTTCTGGTGGCGGCGCTGGACCGAGCAGTCGCGCTCGAACAGATAGACGCCGTTGCCATGGGTGTCGCAGAACACCTGGATTTCGACATGGCGCGGCCGGCCGAGATATTTCTCCAGCAGCAGGCTGTCGTCGCCGAAGGCTGCCTTGGCCTCGCGCTGGGCGCCGGCCACCGCATCCGCCAGCTCATTGCCGGCGCGCACGACGCGCATGCCCTTCCCGCCGCCGCCGGCCGACGCCTTGACCAGCACCGGATAGCCGATGCGTTCGGCCTCCGCCGACAGGGTGGCGAAGTCCTGGTCGGTGCCGTGATAGCCCGGCACCAGCGGCACGTCGGCGTTCGCCATCAGCCGCTTGGATTCCGCCTTGGAGCCCATGACGCGGATCGCCTCGATCGGCGGGCCGATGAAGACGACACCGGCCTCGGCACAGGCGGCGGCGAAGCCGGCATTCTCCGACAGGAAGCCATAGCCGGGATGGATGGCCTGGGCACCCGTGCGCTTCGCCACGTCGAGGATGACGTCGCCACGCAGATAGCTTTCGCCGACCGGGGCCGGACCGATGCAGACGGCCTCGTCGGCCATCTGGACATGCATGGCCTTGGCGTCGGCCTCCGAATGGACGGCGACGGTCTTGATGCCCAGGCGGCGGGCTGTGCGGATGACCCGGCAGGCGATTTCGCCGCGGTTGGCGATGAGGATCTTGTCGAACATGTGGATCAGCTCCGCCAGGACGGGGTGCGTTTGTCGAGGAAGGCGCCGACGCCCTCCTTGCCTTCGGCGCTGGCGCGCTGGCGGGCGATGCGCTCCGCCGTGTCGCGCATCACCTCTTCGGTCAGCGGCCGGCGGGCGACGGCACGGATCAGCTCCTTGGCGGCGGTGACCGCCGAAGGCGCGCTGTCCATCAGGTTCCTGACCGTCTTCGCCACCGTCTCCTCCAGCCCGTCGGCGCTGGTCAGCTCATGCAGCAGGCCGATGCGGTGGGCCTCCGCCGCGCTGAAGCGCTCGCCGGTCAGGAAGTAGCGGCGGCAGGCGCGCTCGCCGATGGCGGAGATGACATAGGGGCTGATAGCGGCGGGGATGATGCCCAGCCGCACCTCCGACAGGGCGAAGGTCGCGGTCTCGACGCCAATGGCGATGTCGCAGGCCGAGACCAGCCCGACGCCGCCGCCGAAGGCCGGCCCCTGCACCACGGCGACCGTCGGCTTCGGGCATTCGTCCAACGTGCGCAGCATGGTGGCGAGACCCATGGCGTCGGCCAGATTCTCCTCGCGGGAGTAGCCGGCCATCTTCTTCATCCAGGACAGGTCCGCCCCGGCCGAGAAGCTCTTGCCCACCCCGCGCAGCAGGACGACGCGCACCGCCGGATCCTCGCCCACCCGCCGGAAGGCAGCGGTGAGGTCGGCGATCACCTGCTCGTTGAAGGCGTTGTGGACGTCGCCGCGGTTCATGGTGACGGTGGCGACGCCGGTGTCGGCGATGTCGATCAGTATGTCGCTCATGCTCGCCCCCCTCACATCCGGAAGACGCCGAAGGGCGTCTTCGGCACCGGGGCGTTCAGCGAGGCCGACAGGCCGAGCCCCAGCACCATGCGGGTGTCGGCCGGGTCGATGATGCCGTCGTCCCACAGCCGGGCGCTGGCGTAATAGGCGTGGCTCTCGCGTTCGAACTGGGCGCGGATCGGCGCCTTCAGCGCCTCGTCGTCCTCGGCCGACCAGGGCTTGCCCTGGGCTTCCATGGCGTCGCGCTTGACCTGGGCCAGCACGCCGGCCGCCTGCTCGCCGCCCATGACCGAGATGCGGGCGTTCGGCCACATCCACAGGAAGCGCGGGCTGTAGGCGCGGCCGCACATGCCGTAATTGCCGGCGCCATAGCTGCCGCCGATGATGACGGTGAATTTCGGCACCTTGGCGCAGGCGACCGCGGTGACCAGCTTGGCTCCGTCCTTGGCGATTCCGCCGGCCTCGTATTTCCGCCCGACCATGAAGCCGGTGATGTTCTGCAGGAACACCAGCGGGATGCGGCGCTGGCAGCACAGCTCGACGAAATGGGCGCCCTTCAGGGCGGATTCGCTGAACAGGATGCCGTTGTTGGCGATGATGCCGACGGGATAGCCGAAGATGTGGGCGAAGCCGGTGACCAGCGTCGTGCCGTAGAGCGGCTTGAACTCGTCGAAACGCGATCCGTCGACCACCCGGGCGATCACCTCGCGCACGTCGAAGGGCTTGCGGGCGTCGCTGGGGATGACGCCGTAGAGTTCACGCGGGTCGAAGGCCGGCTCCTCCGGCTCGCGCAGATCGAGGTCGATATGCTTGGCGCGGTTCAGGTTCGACACCACGCGGCGGGCCATCGCCAGGGCGTGGGCGTCGTTCATCGCGTAATGGTCAGTGACGCCCGAGGTGCGGGAATGCACGTCGGCGCCGCCGAGATCCTCGGCCGACACCACCTCGCCGGTCGCCGCCTTCACCAGCGGCGGGCCGCCGAGGAAGATGGTGCCCTGGTTGCGGACGATGATCGCCTCGTCCGACATCGCCGGGACATAGGCGCCGCCGGCGGTGCAGCTTCCCATCACCACGGCGATCTGCGGGATGCCCTCCGCCGACATGTTGGCCTGGTTGTAGAAGATGCGGCCGAAATGGTCGCGGTCGGGGAAGACCTCGTCCTGGTTCGGCAGATTGGCGCCGCCGCTGTCGACCAGATAGATGCAGGGCAGGTTGTTCTGTTGGGCGATCTCCTGCGCGCGCAGGTGCTTCTTGACCGTCAGCGGGTAATAGGTGCCGCCCTTCACCGTCGCGTCGTTGGCGACGATCATGCATTCCTGCCCGGCGACGCTGCCGATGCCGGCGATGATGCCGGCGGACGGGATGTCCTCGGCATAGACGCTGTCGGCGGCCAGCTGCGACAGCTCAAGGAAGGGCGAGCCGACGTCGAGCAGCTGGCGGATGCGCTCGCGCGGCAGCAGCTTGCCGCGGGCGAGGTGCTTTTCACGCGCCTTCGCTCCGCCGCCCTGCTGGATGGCGGCGACCTTCCGGCGCAGATCGTCGACCAGGGCCTGCATGGCGTCGGCGTTGGCCTGGAACTCGGCGGAGCGCGCGTTCAGGGCGCTCTTCAGGACGGTCATGCCGTCTTCCTCCCGGTTTGGCGGTCTTGGTTATTGAGTAAGGGCGCGGCTGATGACCAGCCGCTGGATGTCGCTGGTGCCCTCGTAGATCTGGCAGACCCGGACGTCGCGATAGATGCGCTCCACCGGGAAATCGTTGAGATAGCCGTAGCCGCCATGGACCTGGATGGCGTCGGAACAGACCTTCTCCGCGATCTCCGAGGCGAACAGCTTGGCCATTGCCGCTTCCTTCATGCAGGGCACCCCGGCATCGCGCAGGCTTGCCGCATGCAGCACCATCTGGCGCGCGGCCTCCACCCGGGTCGCCATGTCGGCGAGGCGGAAGGCGATGGCCTGATGCTGGATGATCGGCACGCCCATGCTCTGGCGTTCCTGGGCGTAGCGGATGGCGTGGTCCAGCGCCGCGCGCGCCATGCCGACCGACTGAGAGGCGATGCCGATGCGCCCACCCTCCAGATTGGCCAGCGCCACCTTGTAGCCGGCGCCTTCGGCCCCGAGCATCAGCTCGGCGGGAACCCGGCACTCCTCGAAGACGATCTGGCAGGTATCGGAGCAGTGCTGGCCCAGCTTCTCCTCCGTCCGCGCCACCTGATAGCCCGGCGTGTCGGTCGGCACGATGAAGGCGCTGAGCCCTTTCTTGCCGGCGGCCGGGTCGGTCACCGCGAAGACGATGGCGACGTCGGCCTGCGAGCCCGAGGTGATGAACTGCTTGGTGCCGTTCAGCACCCAGTGATCGCCGTCGCGCCGGGCGCGGGTCCTGATCGCCGAGGCATCGGAGCCCGCCTGCGGTTCGGTCAGGCAGAAGGCGCCCAGCATCTCGCCGCGCGCCATCGGCTTCAGGAAACGGTCCTTCTGGGCGTCGCTGCCGAACTTCAGGATCGGCATGCAACCGACCGAGTTGTGGACGCTCATGATGGTGGAGACCGCACCGTCGCCGGCGGCGATTTCCTCGATGGCGAGCGCATAGGCGACATGGTCGGTGGCGGCGCCGCCGAATTCCTCCGGCACCAGCATGCCCATCAGGCCGAGTTCCCCCATCTCGGCAAGTTCGGCCTTGGGGAAGGCGCCGCTGCGGTCGCGCTCGGCGGCGGTCGGGGCGAGCCGGTCCTGCGCGAAGGCGCGGGCCATGTCGCGGACCATGGTCTGTTCTTCGGTCAGGTGCATCGGGCGCTTCCTCACATTTTTATGGTCCCCTCTCCCCGCTTTCGGCGGACCGGAGGTCCGCCTGTCGCGTCAGCGCAAACTTCGTTTGTGCGTGAGCGGGGAGAGGGGGGATACGGGCGGGAGTGTCTTACACCCGCTCCACCGCGATGGCCGTCGCCTCGCCGCCGCCGATGCAGAGCGACGCCACGCCGCGCTTCAGGTCGTACTTTTCCAGCGCCGCCAGCAGCGTGACGAGGATGCGGGCACCCGAGGCGCCGATGGGGTGGCCGAGCGCGCAGGCACCGCCATGAACGTTCACCTTGTCGTGCGGCAGATCGAGATCGCGCATCGCTGCCATGGTCACCACGGCGAACGCCTCGTTGATCTCGAACAGGTCGACGTCGCGGGCCGACCAGCCCACCTTCTCGAACAGCTTCCGCATCGCGCCCACCGGCGCGGTGGTGAACAGCGCCGGCTGCTGGGCGTGGTTGGAATGGCCCTTGATCTCGGCGATCACGCGCAGGCCGCGCTTGTCCGCCTCGCTGCGGGTGGTGACGATCAGCGCCGCACCGCCGTCCGAAATCGACGAGGCATTGGCCGCCGTCACCGTGCCGTCCTTGGCGAAGGCCGGCTTCAGCGTCGGGATCTTCTTGGGATCGCCCTTGCCCGGCTGCTCGTCGGTGTCGACCAGCGTGTCACCCTTGCGGCCTTTGACCAGCACCGGCGCGATCTCCGCCTTGAAGGAGCCGCCCTCCACCGCCTTGCGGGCGCGGTTCAGGCTTTCGATGGCGTAATTATCCTGCGCCTCGCGGGTGAAGCTGTAGCTGCTGGCGCATTCCTCGGCGAAGGTGCCCATCAGGCGGCCCTTCTCGTAGGCGTCCTCCAGACCGTCGAAGAACATGTGGTCCAGCACCTTGCCGTGGCCCATGCGATAGCCGGCGCGGGCGCGGTCCAGCAGGTAGGGGGCGTTCGACATGCTCTCCATGCCGCCGGCCACCACCACCCTGGCCGAGCCGGCCTTGATGACGTCATGGGCGAACATCACCGCCCGCATGCCCGAGCCGCAGACCTTGGAGATGGTGGTGCACCCCACCCCCTTCGGCAGCCCGGCGCCCAGCGCCGCCTGGCGCGCCGGAGCCTGGCCCAGACCGGCCGACAGCACGTTGCCCATGAACACCTCGTCCACCGCGTCCGCGGCGAGGCCCGAGCGCTCCAGCGCCGCCTGGATGGCGACGGCGCCCAGCTGCGGGCCGGTCAGGCCCATGAGGTCACCCTGGAAGCCGCCCATCGGCGTACGGACGGCGGCGGCAATGACGATGCTGTCGGTCATGGTGGTCGGTCCCTTTCCCTCGATGCTCTCTGTGCTTTGCCGAACCGCTTTACGCGGTCTCTTTAAACAGTTCGCGACCGATCAGCATGCGGCGGATCTCGCTGGTGCCGGCGCCGATCTCATAGAGCTTGGCGTCGCGCAGCAGGCGGCCGGTCGGGTACTCATTGATGTAGCCGTTGCCCCCCAGCGTTTGAATGGCCTCCAGCGCCATCCAGGTCGCCTTTTCGGCAGAGAACAGGATGGCGGCGGCGGCGTCCTTGCGGGTGGTCTCGCCGCGGTCGCAGGCCTTGCAGACGGCGTACACATAGGCCTTGGCGGCATTCATGATCGTGTACATGTCGGCCAGCTTGCCCTGCATCAGCTGGAATTCGCCGATGGACTGGCCGAACTGCTTGCGGTCGTGGACATAGGGGATCACCACGTCCATGCAGGCCTGCATGATGCCGAGCGGGCCGCCGGACAGCACCGCGCGCTCGTAATCCAGCCCCGACATCAGCACGTTCACGCCGCGGCCGACGCCGCCCAGCACATTCTCCTCCGGCACCTCGCAGTCCTCGAACACCAGCTCGCCGGTGTTGGAGCCGCGCATGCCCAGCTTGTCCAGCTTCTGCGCCACCGAGAAGCCCTTGAAACCCTTCTCCACCAGGAAGGCGGTGATGCCACGCGGGCCGGCATTGATGTCGGTCTTGGCGTAGATCACCAGCGTGTCGGCGTCGGGGCCGTTGGTAATCCACATCTTGGTGCCGTTCAGGACGTAACGGTCGCCCTTCTTCTCGGCGCGCAGCTTCATCGACACCACGTCGGACCCGGCGTTCGGCTCCGACATCGCCAGCGCACCGATATGTTCGCCGGAGATCAGCTTGGGCAGGTAGCGGCGCTTCTGCTCCTCGCTGCCGTTCTTGCGGATCTGGTTGACGCAGAGGTTCGAATGGGCGCCGTAGCTGAGCCCCACCGAGGCCGAAGCGCGGGACACCTCCTCCATCGCCACGACATGCTCCAGATAGCCCATGCCGGCGCCGCCATACTCCTCCTCCACCGTCACGCCGAGGATGCCGAGGTCGCCCATCTTGCGCCACAGCTCGTTCGGGAACTCGTTGCTGTGGTCGATCTCGGCGGCGCGGGGGGCGATCTCGTCGGCGGCGAAGCTCCGCACCGAATCGCGCAGCATGTCGGCCGACTCGCCGAGGTCGAAATTCAGGCTGGGATACTGGTTGGACAGCATGGACGTATCGCTCCCCTGGGAAATCATCCGTTCTTTCACCATACGTTACCGTATGGCATGGCGGCTGGCAAGGGGCAAGCGGAGCAGAGCAGAAACCTATTCAACCTCAAGGGATTAGCGACGGATCGCCAGTGCGGTTCATTTCCGCATCGTGGAAGAATCGCGGGGCATGCCAATTTCCCCAATCTTTTCAAAGCTGCCATGCATGCTGGATACTGTATTCCAGAGCGGCGACAGCAGTTATATCGGGTGGTGCCGCGCTATATCCGGCCCGTACTATCGATTTGGGGGACCAACCAATGATCCGCGTGCCGCGCCCGAACATGGACGGTTTCACCATGGCCCTGGTGGCGACCGTCGGGCTGGCGACCGTGCTTCCGGTGCAGGGGCAACTCGCCCAGGGGGTGCATTATCTGGCGGAAGCGGCGATCGCGCTGCTGTTCTTCCTGCACGGCGCCCGCCTGCCGCGGGAAGAGGTGGTGGCGGGCATGGCGCACTGGCGCCTGCACCTGCTGATCTTCTGCCTGACCTTCGTCGCCTTCCCGCTGATCGGCTGGCTGGTGGTGGAAACGCTGCCGCACAGCCTGCTGCCACCGGCTGTGGCGATCGGCGTGCAGTTCCTCTGCCTGCTGCCCTCCACCGTGCAGTCCTCCATCGCCTTCACCTCGATGGCGCGCGGCAATGTGGCGGCGGCGGTGTGCAGTTCCACTCTGTCCAACATCTCCGGCATCCTGATGACGCCGCTGCTGGTGGCGCTGTTCCTGAAAGTGCAGGGATCGGCCCTGTCGCTCGACACACTGCAGACCATCGCGGCGCAACTCCTGCTGCCTTTCGTCGCCGGACAGTTGCTGCGGCGCTGGATCGGCGCCTGGGCGGCGCGGCACAAGACGATGCTGAAATTCACCGACCGCGGCTCGATCCTGCTGGTCGTCTATCTCGCCTTCAGCGAGGCGGTAGTGAATGGGCTGTGGCATCAGGTGCCGCCGGCGGCGCTGGGCATGGTGGTGCTGATCGACTGCGCCATCCTGGCGGTCTTCCTGATCGGCACGACGCTGCTCAGCCGCCGCCTGGGCTTCTCGCGCGCCGACGAGACGGTGATCGTCTTCTGCGGGTCGAAGAAGTCGCTGGTCAGCGGCGTGCCGATGGCCGGCGTGCTGTTCGCCCCGGCCACCGCCGGGCTGGTGCTGCTGCCGGTGATGCTGTTCCACCAGATCCAGCTGATGGTCTGCGCCGTCCTGGCCCGCCGCTATGCCAACGAGAGCACGGCGAAGGACGCAGCCAGGGACGCCCTGCCGGCGACCTCATGAGGAGGCCTGGTGAGAGGGCGGGAGCGCTCTACTCCTCCTCTGCGAACTCTCCCGTCGCGGCCATGATGGCGGTGCGGAACTGGTCGGCCTTGGCGGGGCCGGCGACCAGCTCCAGCAGGCGCAGGGCGTAGAACAGGTTGATCTCCGCCGTCTCCGCATCCTCCGGGTCGGCGGCCTTGGGATACTGCGCCAGCAGGGCGTGCGCCCGTGCCAGCAGTCCCTTTTCCATCGACGCCATGGCGTCCTTCAGCGGCTCTTGCAGGCCCAGTGCCTCGGCCAGCCCTTCACAGCGGCGCAGCGCGCGGGCATGGTCCTCGGCCGCTTCCTGCGCGTCTTCGTTCACTGGGATGGGGCGGCCACTCCCGGCCGGGGCCGGGACGGCGGTCAGGATGCCGGCGGATGCGGTATCCAGCACGGTACCGGCCACCATGGTGCGCACCGCCACCTTCACCGCGTCCAGCCGCCCGCGATAGACCGGATCGGCCAGGAAATCCATGACGGCGGAGGTGGTGTCGACACTGGCGACCAGCCGTTCGGCGATGGCGACGGCCTCTTCCGGCGCGACGGCGACGGCCGCCCGATCCGGTCCGGCGCTGTAGCCGTGACCGTCCAGCCGGGCCGACCGCTCCTCCAGATTGGTGACGACCAGCCCGCTCAGCTGGGCGAAGATCACCGGCTGTTCGCGGCGCGCCTTGCCGAAATCCAGATCGTTCACCACCGTCAGCAGATCGGCCGGATTCTCCATGCGCGAGGCGGCGACCAGCAGCAGGTAATAGACCAGCCCCGAGGATTGCCGCGCCACCGCCTGGGCCGCCTGCTCGATGGCGTCGACATGCCGGTCGTCCAGCGCCGGCAGCGGCTTCGGCGCCAGCGCATCCTTCAGCGATTCGACCGTCAGCCCGATCTCCAGAAAGGCGGCGACGTCCAGAACCTGCCTCTGCATCTCGTCGTCGCCATGCAGCACGCGCCGCAGCGCTTGGCGGCCGGAATCCTGCTCCACCGCCCCCCGAATAGCTTTGGCGGCCATCGGCCACAGCCGGCGCCCGATGTTGCGCAACGCGTTGAGATTGCCGGGTGCGGTCTCCTGCGCCTGCCGGTCGAGCTGGTCGATCAGGGCGGTGTCGCCGCATTCCGTCACCAGCCGCCATACCGGGTCGATCACCCGCCGTTCGATGCGGCCAAGCGGCACATCAACGCCGCTGAAGCTTTCCAGCACATCCTCGAACGGCATGCACAGCACGCGCTTCAGCGTCGGACGGCGATTGGGGCGCACCTGGACCAGCCGCGGGCGGATGGCGGCGAAGGTCTGGCGCACGTCGGGATGGTCGCGCACCCGCTCCAGCAGGCGGACCACCTCTATGAACTTGTCCTCGGGGATGTCGAACAGCCGGCTCTCCAGCCCCGGCAGATGGTCGGTTTTGCCCCCTTCCGTCGCCCGTCCGGTCATGGCGCTCGCGCCTTCACCGTCTCGATCCGGCGGATGGCGTCGATGTCCATCTGGCCGGTGCGCCAGTCCTCCAGCATGCGGACGGAGCGGCGGTGCGCCTGCTTGACCTGCTTGGAATCCTCGACGAAGTCGCGGGTGGCTTCCCGGCGCGGCAGCAGCGGCAGGATGCGGAACAGGTCGTTGATGGCGGCAGCCTGCTGCTGGTGGTCCTCCGCCTGCGCCACCTCCCAGGCGCCGGTGATGTGGCTCCAGCCGTCGAGCAGCCAGGCCATGCGGGCCGCCTGGGTACGCACGCGGATGAAGGCGTCGTCCCAATCGCGCATCAACGGCCCGATGGCGTCGAGCCGGCGGTGGAAATCGCCCAGCACCTTGTCGCCGATGGCGATGGTGTGCTGCGCCACCTCCGCACAGAACTCCGCCACCGGAGCGGCGTCGCTCGGCACGTCGCGCGCCCAGCCGGTCATGCTGTCGCGAAAGTCCTTCAGGCCGTTCAGCCCGCGGGTCAGCCGGCCGGGCCGGGGCGAATGCGCCAACCCCACCGGGGCGGTGACCGCGGCGATGTCGGCCAGCCGGGCGTAGAGCAGCGTGGCGTCCATGCGCAGGCTCTCCGCCGCGCGGGTCATCAGCTGCCGGGTCAGCCGCTGCCCCTCGTCGGTATCGATGCCGGCCTTCAGCATCTCCGGCGATTCCAGCCCGACCGCCTTCAGGATCGACAGGATCAGCAGGTAATGGGTGAGGGTGCCCTGCTCCTCGTCCTCGTCCAGCGCGAGGCGGGCGGCCTGCGCCGCCTTCGGCCCGGCAAGCCCGCGCCGCGCCGCCCGCAGCGTCGCCCGGCGGATCTCGTGCGGGGAGCAGGCCTCCTCCTTCACGATCAGGTCGTGCAGGTAACGGTCGTGCATGGTCATCGACACCATGTCCGGCACCGCCTTCCAGGCGACGACATAGATGCCCATGCCCTGCGACAGGCTGGGGATCAGCACCTCCAGCTTCGACCGCTCGCCGCGGCGCACACGGGTCTGGGACAGCAGCGGCGTGGTGAAGGCCACTGCGGCCCCCCGCTCCTCGAAGGTCGACGGCGCGTATTCGATCGCACCTTTCAACATGATTGCCGTTCCGGAGTCGCTTGTTGGTTCTTTCGGCAACGCGGCGGCCCTGTCCGTCCGGTCCCGCAGCTCCGCCATGCCCGGAATATTACATGGTCGTAAGAAGTGCGGCGGCGACCAATTTGTTCTGAATTGTAGCGCCGTGCGACGGCCTGTCACACTCGGCAACACTCCACCCGACAAGCGCGAGCCTGTCCATAAGGTTTTTCCCCACTCCTGCTTGCCGGGACTTTGAGCACAAACCAAAAGTGGCAGCATTTACGGCGGAAATTTTATAAAGCCGGAAGGAAATCTCTGAACGCACGCCATCCCCCGAATGCCGCGAAACGGCTCTTGCGGTCGGCCCTTGCGCTTTGCGCGGCGACGCGACAGTTTGGGCGGACCTTACACCGCGAACATGGGAGAAGCAGAGGGTGAGCAACATCGGCATCGTGCTCGGACGGTTCCACCGCAAAGAAGTGGAAGAGATGCTGGACGAGGCGCGCACCGTCGCCGCCAGCCGCGGTCTCGGCATCGTGGCGGAGATCTGGGTTCCCGGCTCGATGGAAAAGCCGCTGGCGATCAAGCGCCTGCTGATGCGTGATGATGTCGCCGGCGCGGTGGCGCTGGGCATCATCGAGCGGGGCGAGACCGAACACGGCAATGTCATGGGCCATGCGGTCATCGGCAGCCTGATCGATTTGCAGCTTCAGTTCATGAAGCCGGTCGGCGTCGGCATCCTCGGGCCGGGCATCAACCCGTCGCAGATCCCGCCGCGCATCCGCCCCTACGCCGCCGCCGCTGTGAATGCCTGCGCCGACCTGATCGAGCAGGGCTGAAGCTTCTTATGCTCCGGCCGGAGCGGCGCTGGCAGGCCGCCGCCGGTGCAGCACATGCATCGCCCCGCCGAACAGCAGGCCCCAGAAGGCCGATCCGACCCCGAAGAGGGACAGGCCGGAGGCGGTCACCAGCAGCGTGACCAGAGCGGGAATCCGCTCCTCCTCCGCCTGGACCGCCGCCAGCAGCGACCCGCCGAAGGCACCGATCAGCGCCAGCCCTGCCACCGCCTCGATCAGGATCGGCGGCGAGCGGGTGACCAGCGTCGCGGTGATCGTGGCCAACGCCGTCAGCGCGATATAGCCGAGACCGCCGGCAGCGGCGGCCTGCCAGCGCCGCTCCGGCCGGGGATCGGCATCGGGGCCGGCGCACATCGCCGCGGTGATCGCCGCCAGATTGACGGTCGGCGCCCCGAACGGCGCACCAAGGGCGGAGAACAACCCGGTCGCCAGAAAGGTCGGCCGCACCCGTGCCGTGTAGCCATATGTGGCCAGCACCGCCAAGCCGGGAATGTTCTGTGACGCCATTGTGACGACGAACAACGGCAAGGCCAACCCGACCATCGCCTCCCAGGTGAAGGCCGGCACCACCGGCAGCAACGACGGCCAGGGGGTGGTGGGAAGCATACCCGACAGCGGCGGATCCAGCGCCATCGCCGCAAACGCCATGGCAACCGCCGCCGGTACGGCATAAAGCCGGGCGACGCGGCCCACCACCGCCCAGGTCGCCAAAATCAGCAGACCCATCCCCGGCGCCTGCATCATCGCCAGGAAGGGCGCAAGGCACAGCTTCAGCAGAAGGCCGGCCAGCATGGCGCTGGCCAGCGGCTTCGGGATCGCCGCGATCCAACGGCCGAGCGGCGTCCACAGCCCCGCAACCATGATGAGCACCGCCACCGCCAGGAAGGCGCCGACCACCGCGGGAAACCCGCCCGCGACCGGGCCGGTCGCCCCCAGCAGCGCCATGCCGGGCGTGGTCCAGGCGATACTGATCGGCTGACGCTGCCGCCATGCCAGCCAGATGGCCGACACCCCCTTGCAGAATCCGACCGCCACGAGCGCGGAGGCGATCTGCGCCGTGTCCGCCCCAGCCGCTGCAAGACCCTGGACCACCACCGCGACCGACCCGGCATAGCCGACCAGTGCGGTCAACAGTCCGGTGACGAGCGCCGATACCGAGAGAGCGGACGGGAGGAAACGCGCCTGCGATGGAGACGATGGAGGAGCGGCGGGAATCGGTCCCCCGGCAGAGGATGGGTTGCGAGACGAGCCGGTCATGTCCGCTCCTTCCGACGAATGACAGGTGGAAGCAGGATCGTTAGATTGGATCCAATATCCATGCAAGCGATTTTCGCGCTTGCCCTCCCACCTCCTCCGTGCTGGTGTTCTTCCCTATGCCCCAGACTCAAGACGCCCCCTTCCCCGACCTGACGGCCGTGATCGCCCGCAACCGGCCGCGTTTCCGCACGGCGACCGAGTTCGTCGAGGCTGCGATGCGGGAGGCGATCCTGGCCGGCGTCCTGCCAGGCGGCATCCCGCTGCGGCAGGAGGATCTGGCCGCCGCCTTCGGCGTCAGCCGCATGCCGGTGCGCGAAGCCCTCCGCCAGCTCGAGGCGCGGGCATTGGTCGAATTCCATCCCCATCGGGGCGCGGTGGTGGCGGCGATCTCCGCCGAGGATTCCGCCGACATCGGCACGATCCGGACGGCCCTGGAACCGGCGGCACTGCGCCTGTCGCTGCCGGGACTGACGGCAGACGATCTGGCCTTGGCGACGGATCTGCTGGCGGAGATGGACGGGGAGGCCGATCCGGGCCGCATGGGGGAGCTGAACCGCCGCTTCCACATGACGCTCTATGCCCGCGCCGGCCGGCCGCGCCTGCTGGCGCTGGTGGAGCAGCATCTGGCCGCCGCCGACCGCTATCTGCGCTTCCAGTTCGTGGCTCTCGGCTATCAGTCACGTTCGCAGGACGACCATTATGCGCTGCTCGCCGCCTGCCGGGCCGGCGATGCCGATGCGGCCTGCGCCATCATCGTCGACCATGTGTCGGCAGCAGAAAGGCAGCTGACCGCCTTCCTCAAAAAGCCGGCCTGAGAAGCAGAGGAGCGGACGGCCGGGTGGAGGAATCCACAGCCGGCAAAGGGCACTATTCCGGGCTCACACCCCTCCCAGCAACTCGCCCAGCGCGTGGCTGAGCTGGCGCGGAGTCACCGGCTTGTGGATGATGCCCAGCCCATGGGCGGCGGCGTCGCGTTCGCAGTCGGGACCGGTCTCGCCGGTCAGGATCAGCCCGGGGATCGGGGCGCTGCCGGGATCGTCGTACAGCGCGCGGATGCGGGCCACCGCCTCGGTGCCATAGCGCCCCTCGCGCAGGCGGTAATCGGCGATGATCAGGTCGGGGCGGCGGCCCATGCGGCTCAATCCCTCCACCGCCTTCTGGGCGGAGCCGGCGACCAGCACCTGATAGCCCCATTCGCGGAAGATCGTCTCCAGACCCAGCAGCACGATGGCATCGTCGTCCACCACCACGGCGAAGCGGCCGCGGCCGGCGGTCGCCGCCTCCGCCGCGCTCACCGGCGTCTCGATCGCACGGCCGAGCGGCAGGGCGATGACGAAGCTGGTCCCCTGCCCCGGCTTCGAGGTGACGTCCACCGGGTGGTTCAGCAACTGGGACAGCCGCCGCACGATGGCGAGCCCCAGCCCCAGCCCGCGGTTGCGGTCGCGCTCCGGGTTGCCGACCTGATGGAACTCCTCCCAGATGCGCTCCAGATGGTCGGGCGGAATGCCGATGCCGGTGTCGCGCACCTCGATCAGCAGCCGGCCGCCGGCCCGTCGGCACTCGATGTCGATCCGCCCGCTTTCGGTGTAGCGCAAAGCGTTCTCCACCAGATTGCGCACCATGCGGGTCAGCAGGGTGCGGTCGGTCCGGGCGGCGGCGTTGCAGGCGAGGACGTGCAGTTCCAGCCCCTTGGCCGCCGCCACCGGCCGGTAGGAGGCGGCGATATGGTCGAACAGCGGTATGATCGACACGTTTTCGATGTTCGGCTGGACCACGCCGGCATCGAGCCGCGACATGTCCAGCAGGCTGTCCAGCAACTCCTTCAGCGCGTCCAGCCCACGGCCCAGATGCATCAGCGCGTTGGCGCCCTGGCTGCCCTGCACATGCGGCTTCAGCACGTCGACGAACAGCAGCAGCGCCTGCAAGGGCTGGCGCAGATCGTGGCTGGCGGCGGCCAGGAACTTGCCCTTGGCGAGGTCGGCCGCCTCCGCCGCCTCCTTCGCCTGCAGCAGGGCCTGCTGCGCCTGACGACGGGCGGTGATGTCGCGGAAGTAAACCGAAAGACCGTCGGAACTGGGATAGATGCTGGCCTCCACCCAGTTGCCCATGGTGGGAGACACCACCTCGACGGTCATCTCCCGGCCTTCGCGAAGCGCCTGCTTCTGCGCTTCGAAGGCTTCGCTGCCCAGAATCTTGGGGAAGGCCTCCCAGGTACGGCGGCCCAGCAGGGTGTCGCGCGACCGGCCCCAGACCTGTTCGGCCTTGCGGTTGATGTAGGTGAAACGCCACTCGTGATCGACCGCATAGAAGGCGTCGTTGATGCTTTCCAGGATCTTCACCGCCCGTTCGTGCGAGGCGCGGGCTTCTTCCTCCGCCCGCTTGCGCATGGTGATGTCGCGGAAGAAGCAGCCCACCCCCTCCGGCGTCGGCAGGAAGCGGACCTCCAGCCACAGGGTGGTGTCTTCGCCGTCGAACCGTTTTTCGATGGCGGTCGGCTGCCGCTCCGTCATCGTCTTGCGGCACAGCGCCTCCAGGTCCGATCCGGCCAGCTGCGGCCACGCCTCCCACAGCAGGCGGCCGCGCATCGCCGACAGCGACTGGTGGTCGAGCTGTTCGGCGCGGCGGTTCTGGTAGATCACACGGTAATCGCCGTCCAGCGCCACCAGCGCCTCGTCGATGCTGTCGAGAATGTCGGTCGCGCGCCGGCGTGCGTCGGCGATGGCCTCCTCGATCCGCCGCTCGTCGGAGCGGTCGTGGAGGATCCACAGGAACCCCTCCTCGTCGCCCTGCAGCGGCAGGATGGTCAGCGCAGCCCAGACGGTGAAGGCGTCCCGGTGGCAAAAGGTGCGCTCCTCCTGGATGCGGCCCTCGGCGAGCGCACGGACCCGCAGCGCGTCGGGCACGCCGGCGGCGACCTCTTCCGCCGGAAACAGGATGTCGACCGGCCTGCCCCGCGCCTCCTCCTCCGACCAGCCCAGAATGCGGACAGCGCCGGGGCTCCAGCTGGTCACCCGACCGTCCGGCGCCACGGTGAGGATGGCGTGACCGACGGCGCTGTCCAGGATCGCGCGCAGCCGCCTTTCGCTGTCGGCATGGGCGGCGCGGCTGCGCTCCAGCGCGTTGAAGGCGGTGCGTAGATCCTCGTTCAGCGCCGTGACCGTCAGCAGGTCGTCACAGCCGGTGCAGGCGGCGGACAGCACCGACTGGAGCCGGGCATTCTCCTGCTCCAGTTCCGCCAGTCTTGCCCGCAGCTCCGCCTCCGATTGGGCAGGCCGATCCAACTCGCCTCCCGTTCGGTTATCGGCGGGCTTGTTCGGGGCGGACTGCTGCTTGGTCATAGGCGCCCAAAGAAAAACGAAAGTCTCAATTATCGAGAGTGCTCAATACCCAAAGGCACTGTAAACCTTCCAAAAGCAATATCCCGGACGATTGCGATACCCCGAAGTTTCAACCATGTCCTTACCGCATATCGGTGATCGCCTTCACCATCGCCCGCACGCCCGCATCGGGCACTTTGTCACGCCGCAACACCAACCCAAGCTTGCGGATCAAAGGTGGCGTCAGAGCTTGGACTGCGAAGCACTCGCAATCCTGCGGACCTGCCACGGTGACCGACGGCAGGATCGACCGGCCGAGCCCGGCGGCGACGAGATTCTTGATCGCCTCCACATTGCCCAGTTCCATCGCCGGGCGCGGCTGGATGCCGCCGGCCATGAACCAGCCGTCGATCACCGCCCGCATGGTCCCGCCGCGCTCGTAGAGGATCAGCGTTTCATCCGCCAATGCCGCGGGGGCGATAGCCGGCTTCGGCGGACCCGCGTCGTTGCGGGGACCGACGCAGACCAGTTCCTCGGCACAGACCGGTTCGATGGACAGGCCGGGCCGCCCGGCGGGCAGCGTGACCAGCGCCAGATCCAGCGTTCCGCCCTCCACCGCATCCAGGATGTCCGGCGTATTGCCGGTGACGACGATAATCTCCAGCCCAGGATGGGCGTTGCGCAGTGCGGTCAGGATCGGCGGCAGGCGGTAGATGCAGGCGGTGGCGCCGGTGCCGATGCGCACGCGCCCAACCTCGCCGGCACGGTGGCGGCCCATGGCGGCGGCCGCAGCCTCCATTTCCTCGCGCAGGCGGCGGATGAAGGGCAGCAGGTCGCGCCCGGCCGCAGTCGGCAGGGCGCGCTTGCCCACCCGCTCCACCAGCCGCACACCGAAACGCTCCTCCAGATTGCGGATCTGCATGCTGACCGCCGGCTGGGTCAGGCCAAGCCGCCCGGCGGCCTCGGTGAAGCCGCCATGCTCGACGACAGTGGCGAAGGTGATGAGTTGGTCGAGGTTCAGGCCGCGCATACCCATAGTCTTTCTTATGGTTCCAATCAAATCAATAAATTTGCCTTTTCTTCGCAGGTCCGCGACGGTTGAGCCCATGACCGCCGCCATCACCACCCCCGCTCCCACCCCTGGGCCGATCTGGCTCGTTCTGCTCTGCGTCAGCCGTTTCGCCACCTCGCTGTCCTTCATGGTCTATGCCGGCGCGCTGGGGCCGGCGATGCAGGCCTGGGGCATGTCGGCGGGAGGGGCCGGCTCGATCCAGACCGCCTTCAATGTCGGCTACGCCCTGTCACTGGTAGGATCCTCCTGGTTCGCCGACAGCCTGGGCGCCAAGCGCGTCTTCCTGTGGGCGAGCTGGGCGACCGCCCTGACCGGGATCGCCTTCGCCTTTTTCGCCCGCTCGGCGGAAAGCGGGCTGCTGCTGTTCGCGCTGATGGGGCTGACCCAGGGCGGCACCTATGCCCCCTCCATCATGCTGGTGGCACAGGGTGTGCCGGCGGAGCGGCGCGGGGCGGCGGTGGGCTGGCTGCTGGCGGCAGGATCGCTCGGCTATTTCGCCTCCATCGCACTCGCCGCCGGGCTTGCCGAGCGGGTGGGCTACGAGGCCGCCTTCATCGCCTGCGGGCTGGGGCCGCTGCTGGCGGCGCTGCTGGCCACGCCGGGGCTGCATGGCCGGCCCAATCTGGTGGCGGGCGGACCGGCGCGCCGGCTGCGCGGCGCCTTCCGCTTCCTGGCCGACCGCCGCTCCTTCCTGCTGACCGCCGGCTACACCGCCCATTGCTGGGAGCTGCTGGGCATGTGGGCTTGGCTGCCGGCCTTCCTGACCGCAAGTCTCGCCAATTCTGGAGGGGCGGGGTCCGGTGGAGCCGGCGTGCACGGCCTGTGGGTCGCCGGGGCCATCCATATCTCGGGTTTCCTGTCGTCGCTGCTGATGGGACGCGCGTCGGACCGGCTGGGCCGGCGATTGGTGCTGGTGGCGATGGGCGTGCTGGGAACTGCCTGCTCCGTCTCTATCGGCTGGATGGAGAGCATGCCGCTGGCCCTCGTGCTGGCGATGGCGGCGCTTTACGGCTTTTCCGCACTGGGTGATTCGCCCGTGCTGTCGACGGCGATGACCGAGTCGGTCGAGCCGGGCAGCCTGGGGGCGGCACTCGCCGTGCGCTCCATCCTGGGCTTCGGGGCTGGCGGTGCGGCCCCTCTGGCGGTCGGCTTGGTGCTGGATCATGCCGGTGGTTCAGATGGCTCCGGATGGGGATGGGGTTTTGCGCTTCTCGGCGTCGGCGGCGGGTTGGCGACCGTCTGCGCCCTTCTTCTTCCCGCCGACCGTCCTGATCGGAGCTGAACAATCATGGTCTCCATTGCCGGGCCTGCCATCACTGTGCGGGCGTCCGCGGACGCCGACATTCCCGACATCACCGCGCTCTACGCCCGCCACGTGCTGCACGGCACCGCCTCCTTCGAGGAGGTTCCGCCGGACGAGGCTGAGATGGCCCGGCGCCGTGCCGACATCCTCGGACGCGGCCTGCCCTATCTGGTGGCGGAGTGCGACGGCCGGCTGGCCGGCTACGCCTATGCCGGTCCGTACCGAACGCGCAGCGCCTACCGCTTCACGCTGGAGAATTCCGTCTATGTCGCCGACGGGATGGGCCGGCGCGGCATCGGCCGGGCACTGATGATCCCGCTGCTCGAGATGTGCGAGGCGGCCGGCTACCGCCGGATGATCGCGGCGATCGGCGACAGCGCCAACCACGGCTCCATCGGCCTGCACAGCGCCTGCGGCTTCCGTCCCGTCGGCATCCTGCCGGCGGTCGGCTTCAAGTTCGGTCGCTGGCTGGACGGCGTGCTGATGGAACGCCCGCTCGGCAACGGGAGCGACAGTTTGCCGGTCGGCTGAGGCCCCCTTCAGTCAGCCCCCAGCAGCTCGTCCGGCCGCAGGCTGGGCGCCTTCGCCATCGGCACCGTCCGCGACAGCTCCGCCGAGGGCAGTTGCCAGTCCACCGGCGGCGCCGATCCCGGCGTCGGCCGGTACTGGTCCAGCACCGCCAGTAGGGTCAGCAGCGCCAAAGCCAGCGCCACAACCAGCAGCCGGCGGTCGATCCCATCCATCGGGCCTTTGCCGTCATGTCCGGTATTGTCGCGATCCAGCAGGGCCATGCTCCATCCCTCCGTCCTGTCGACCTCGTCGTCAGAAACAAGCTTGATCCATGCGGCGGATCGTCACAATGCGGCTTTGGCACAGCCTGCCTTCGGCTGAAACGAAGGCAGACCCTCGGGGGGGAAGATCTGGTTGCCGTGACAGTCGGCACACCCCTTCCGTCCCAATTCCCCTCGACACGACGCCACACACAGTCAATAAAGCGGATTGCTGCACCTCGAAATCAATTCTGGGGGCAGACGACCGCCGCCCACGCGAGATCCGCGTATTCGATTCCCGGGATCCCAATGACCGCTATCCGCATCGTGATCGTCGAGGACCAGCAGCCGATCCGGCGCGCCCTCGCCAGCCTGCTGTCACCAGGCGCCGAGGCGGGATTGTGCCATGCCCGCATCCATCTGGCGCAGTGACTCCTGCCAGAACGGAAAGCGGCGATTGTCGACTTCCAACCGATATCCCTTTCTCCATACTGCCCGTCGATCGGAGCCTGCCGACGGTGGGAAGAGATCGCCACCACCGGCCGGCCTTGGCGGCCAGAAACGCGACAGAACAAAGCAACAGGGAGGACAGAAACCATGACCAAGACGACTTGTAGCACTGCCATCGCACTTACCACCTCACTGGCCGCATCGCTGCTCGTCCTGGGTGGAACGGCGCAGGCAGCCGATCCGGTCAAGCTGATCGACGTCATCGAGCTGTCCGGTCCGGGCGCCCCCGCCGGCACCAACTGGAAGAACGGCGTCGATCTGGCGGTGAAGGAGATCAACGCCAAGGGCGGCATCCTCGGCCGTCCGATTGCGGTCACCCATTACGACAGCCAGACTAATCCGGGAGCCACGCGCGCCGCCGTCCAGCGCGCGGTGGACGAGGACGCCTATGTCGTGCTCGGCCCGATCTTCTCCGGTCCGATCAGCGCGTCGATGCAGATCACCCAGCGGGCCGGCGTGCCGCAGATCGTCGGCGGCGAGGCGTCGGCCTTTACCAAGCAGGGCAACCCCTACATCTTCCGCACCTCGCTGAACCAGGCCGACGCGATGCCGAAGCTGGCCAACTACCTGCGCGACGAGGTGAAGGCGAAATCGGTCGCTGTCGTGTGGGTCAACAATGATTTCGGCAAGGGCGGCCGCGACGCCATGATTCCGGAGTTGCAGAAGCGCGGGATCCAGGTCGCCGCCGACATCGCCACCGAATCCGGTCAGGCCGATTTCGCAGCCGACGCGATCAAGGTGAAAAACGCCAACGCCGACGCCGTCTTCGTCTATCTGAACGAGGAGGAAAGCGCCCGCTTCCTGCGCGCCGCGCGCCAGCAGGCCATCGCCAAGCCGGTCATCGGCGAGACGACGCTGCTGGGGGCCAAGGTGATCGAACTGGCGGGCGAGGCGGCCAACGGCGTCAAGGGCCATGTCGGGCTGCTGGTGGACGCGCCCAAGCCGGGCTTCGCCGCCTTCGGCAAGACGTATCAGGATGCCTACGGCTTCACCTCCGACCACAACGGCATCAAGGGCTACACGGCGGTCTACACGGTCAAGACCATCACCGAGCGCGTCGGCAAGTTCGACCGCGAGGCCTTCGCCAAGACCCTGCACGGCGCCCGCATCGACGTCGCGCAGGAGCCGGGCATCCTGATCGACACCAAGTGGCTGGAGAACGGCGACGTCGACCGCGAGAGCTTCCTGGTCGAAGTGACCGACGGCAAGCCGGTGGTCAAGGCCACCCTGCCAATGATCAATCCGTAAGGCAGCATCCATAAGGCACGCGGGACGGCTCCCCCCGGCCGGAGAGCCGTCCCCTTGTTGCCGCGCTCACAGTCCAGGAGACTGACTTGGACCAGTTCCTTCAACTCGTCGTCGCCGGTCTGGCGACGGGCGCCATCTATGCGCTGGCCGCCATCGGCTTCACCCTGGTCTGGCAGACCTCCCAGACGATCAATTTCGCCCAGGGCGAATTCGTCATGCTGCCGGCCATCCTGGTCCTGGTCGGGACCCACGCCGGGCTGCCGGTCTGGGCCGCCTTCGCGGTCGCCAGCATCGCCTTCGTCCTGCTGTTCGGCTTCGGCTTCAAGCGCTTCCTGGTCGAGCCGATGCAGCGCCACGGCGTGCTGCCGCTGGCCATCGCCACCATGGCCCTGTCGGTGCTGGTGAAGGAGGCGGCCAAGAACGGCTTCTCCGCCGAGGCGCAGCCCTTCCCGTCGCTGGTCCCCGACGGCATGCTGTCCCTGTGGGGAGCGGCATTGTCGGCCCGCGACCTCGCCATCTTCGTTGTAGCGGTGGTCGCCATCGTCGGGCTTCAGCTGTTCATCACCCGCACCCGCACCGGCCGCACCATGCAGGCCACGGCGCAGAACCCGACGGTCGCCCGCATCCTCGGCATCCCGGTGGAGCGGATGATCCTGCTGACCTTCCTGATCAACGCGATGCTGGCGCTGGTCGCCTCCTACCTCGTCTCGCCGGTCTATCTGGCGAAATTCTCCAACGGCGAAAGCATCGGACTGGCCGCCTTCATCGCCGCCATCGTCGGCGGCTTCAACCAGATCCGCGGCGCGCTGGCCGGCGGCTTCCTGATCGGGCTGATCGACAACCTGACCGCCGCCTATGTGTCGAGCGCTTACCGCACGGCGGTGCCGCTGGTGGTGCTGGTCGTCGTCATCCTGGTGAAGCCGGAGGGGTTGCTGGGCCGCAAGGAGGAGCGCACGGTATGATCCGCCGCCTCGACGCCAGCCTCTTGATCCTGCTGGTCGCCTTCCCCATTCTGTGGCTCCTGCCGTCCGGGCTGAAAAGCTACGGGCTCTACGTCGTCTCGCTGTGGCTGGTCATGTCGATCGCCGCGATGGGGCTGAACCTGACGCTGGGCTATGCCGGCCTCACCTCGCTGGCGCAGGGCGCCTTCCTCGGCATCGGCGCCTATGCCACCGCCATCCTGACCACCAAGGCCGGCTGGCCGCTGCCGGCGGCCTTCCTCGCCTCCAGCGCGCTGTCCTTCGCGGTCGGCGTGCTGCTTGGGTTCCCGGCGCTGCGGGTAAAGCACCATTACCTCGCCTTCGTCACACTGGCCTTCACCGTCGTCGTCTTTCTGGTCGCGCGGAACGAGCAGTGGCTGACCGGCGGCGTCTTCGGCATCGCCAACATCCCCCGCCCGGTCCTGTTCGGCAGCGACCTGGGCGCCGCCCTGCCCTTCTACCGCCTGCTGCTCTGCGTCACGCTGGTGCTGGCGCTGGCTATGTGGTGGCTGTTGAAATCGCCCTGGGGACGCGCCTTCCTGGCGCTGCGCGAGAACGCCGTGCGCGCCGCCAGCCTGGGCGTCGACATCCGCGCCTATACCCTGCTGGCCTTCGCCATCGGCTCGGCCTATGGCGGTGCCGCCGGTTCGCTCTACGCGCCTCTGGTGGAGTTCATCGATCCGGCCCCCTTCGCCCTGTCCGCGTCCTTCGTCCTTCTGCTGACGGTGGTCGCCGGCGGTGCCGGCTCCTTCTTCGGCCCGTTCGTCGGCGCCTTCTTCTCCTACATGCTGCCGGAGCTGCTGCGGGCGACCGGCGGCTGGTACCTGATCATCTACGCCGCCGTGGTGCTGCTGATCGTCATGATCAGCCCGACCGGCCTGCTCGGCCTGATCGAACGCTGGCGCGACCACCGCTCGCAGGCAAAGGCCGCTGCGGCGCGGGCCGCTGCCGCGCCGACACTGGGCGCCGCTTCCGGCGAGACCGACAGCCTCGGGAAAGGGGCGACCCAATGACTCATGTGCTCGAAGTCAGCAGCCTGAAGAAGTATTTCGGCGGGGTCAAAGCGGTGGACGGTGTGTCCTTCACCGTGGAGGAGGGCGAGATCCTCGGCCTGATCGGTCCCAACGGCTGTGGCAAATCCACCCTGTTCAACTGCATCCTCGGCCAGCTGACGCCAACGGAGGGAGAGGTGAAACTGGACGGCCGCGTCGTCACCGGCCTCTACCCGGCGCAGTTGAACCGGCTGGGCGTTTCCCGCACCTTCCAGCTTCTTCAGGTCTTCCCCAACCTGTCGGTGCGGGAGAACCTGATCCTGGCGGGGCAGGAGCACAAGGGTAGCATGATCGGCCGCCTGTTCGGCGCCCGCGATGCCGGGCTGACCGCCGAAGCCGACCGGATGATCGCCTTCTTCAAGCTGGAGCATCTGGCCGACCAGAAGGCCGGCGGCCTGTCCTACGGCCAGCAGAAGCTGCTCGATGCGGCGATGGCCTTCATGGCCGGACCGCGGCTGGTCCTGCTCGACGAGCCGGCGGGGGGCGTGAACCTGACGATGCTGGCGAACCTGAAGGAGCGCTTGCAGATCATCAACCGCGAGCTGGGCGCCACCTTCGTGGTGATCGAACACAACATGGATTTCGTGATGAGCCTGTGTTCCCGTGTGGTGGTGATGGCGGAAGGCAAGATACTGGCCGAAGGGCCGCCCTCGGCCATCCGCAACGACCCGGCGGTCATCGAAGCCTATCTCGGCCATTAAGGGAGACGCCGAACATGATCCCTGTGGACCAGCCGATCCTGACCCTGTCCGGCGTCGTCGCCGGCTATGGGCAGATGACCATCCTGAACGGCACCGCCTTCTCGGTGCCGCGCGGCTCGATCACCACGGTCATCGGCCCGAACGGCGCCGGCAAATCGACCGTCTTCAAGACCATCTTCGGCCTGCTTCCGGCACGGGAAGGACAGATCCTCTTCGACAGCCGCGACATCACCAATCGCAAGCCGCGCGCCCTGCTGGAGGCCGGGATCTGCTACATCCCCCAGGGCCGCAACATCTTTCCCGAGTTGTCGGTCCGCCACAACATCGAACTGGGCGCCGTCGCCGCCGGTCGCGGCATCACCGACATGCCGCAGCGGATCGAAGCGGCGCTGGACCGCTTCCCCGTGCTGCGCCAGAAGGCCGACCAGCAGGCCTCCACCCTGTCCGGCGGCCAGCAGAAGCAGCTGGAGATCGTCCGTGGCCTGCTGCTGGATCCCAAACTGATCCTGATCGACGAACCCTCCATCGGCCTGTCGCCGGCGATGGTGGCGGAAACCTTCCAGATCCTGCTGGAACAGCGGGCCAGGGGCGTCTCGGTCCTGATGATCGAACAGAACGCCCGCTCGGCGCTGGCGATGTCCGACTATGGGCTGGTTCTGGAGCTGGGCCAGACCCGCATGTTCGACAGCGCGGCGGCGATCCTGTCCGACCCGCGCGTCGGACAGCTCTTCCTCGGCGGCAGCCTGGAAAAGACAGTCGCGCCATAAGGTGCCGGTTCGAACCGGCAACCCGGCATGGAACGATCACTCCCGTCCTTTGAATGTCCGCAAGATCGCGACGACCAGACTCCCGGCGACGACGCACCGCCGGGTTCAGCGGCCAAACACCGTATATGGACGCCCCCATCGGCACCCGGAACCGCGGAGGTCCGGGCATTGGAATTTCTGTGGGAATGCGCCCATGAGCGACTGTTTTCTGGCACGGACCGCGCTGGCCGGCGGCATCGTCTTCGCCGTCCTGTCCTTTGCCGTCCATAAATCCGGTTCCGTGGACGTCTGGTTCCGTCAGGCGTCGCGCCAACTGGGCGAAGGGTCGGACATCGCCCAGCCCCTCACCGCCGACGGGGAACGGCCAGCCGAGCCGCCGGCACGGGCGTTCGACCGCGCTCATCAGACACTTCGGCCGGATGGCACCCGGCAGTCGCCGGTGGCGTGGCCCTGATCGCCCGCTGACCGGCAGCCCACCACCTCCCTTCCCCTCTCCCTGCCCAACCATCCGTCCGGGCGATAAGACGCATCGGCAGGAAGTATCTCACGCCTCATGAACTGATTTGCAGGCTGACGGTATGGCGGCCGCATAACAAGACGACCGCAGAACTCGAAGCTTGAACGGGCGGTCGAGCTCTGCCTGGGCGAAATACGCCGATGCCTTGCGTAGGATCTCGTTCGCCTGGCGCAATTCCCGGTTCTCGCGCTCCAGCGTCTTGATCTGCTCCTGTTCGTCCCTGCTCGGCCCCGGCCGCTTGCCCTGGTCGCTTGCCCTGGTCGCGTTCGGCCTGCCGGACTCAGCCCCGCAGCGTCTCCGGAGTACAGCCGATCTTCGTCGCGATCGAGCTGATCGCCGCCCATTGCGAGGTGTGCTCGCTTTCGTGTTCGAACACCATCCGAACCGCGCGCTCACGGACGTCAGGGGCGTATTTGGGTGATGCCTGTTTCGTCATGTCGACCCCAGTCGCTCAGAAGATGAGGCCTCCAGGACACCCGGTACGGTTCACTGGTGCCGCGGAAGCGGCTCTTGCGATGACCGTTCACCGCGTCACCTCACTTCAGCCCATTCAGTCGCTCTCGGCGACGCATGTCAGCGTCTGCGTGCCAAGCCCGGTGATCGTTCCCTCCACCACGTCACCCGGCTGGAGGAATCGCTGATGGTGCGTGCCGTTGCCTGCCGGCGATCCGGTGCAGAGGATGTCGCCCGGCAGCAACCGCACCCGGGACGAGACATACTCGATCTGCCGCGCCACATCGAAGATCATGTCGGCGGTGCTGTCGTCCTGCATGACCTGCCCATTGAGCGTGAGCGTGATCCGCAGAGCCTGCGGGTCGGGAACGAAGCGCGCGGGCACGATCCACGGTCCGGTGGGAAGGAATGTCTCCGCGCATTTCGATGACAACCAATCGGTGCCGATCGCCTTGAGGTCCGGCCGGTAGACGCGGTCCCGAACGGTGATGTCGTTCGTCACCACATAACCCGCGACGACCGACAGAGCATCGGTTCGTGGGACGTTGCGCGCGGGTCGGCCGATGACGACGCCCAGTTCCAATTCCCAGTCGGGCTCCGCCGCCCCCTTCGGCAGAATGATACGGTCATAGGGACCGGTCACCGCCGACGGCAGCTTGACGAACGCATAGGGGGTGCCGGTTCGGGACCGTTCGTCCATCATGGCCATCGCCCGTGCCAGGCGTTCTTCGGAC
This sequence comes from Azospirillum lipoferum, assembly GCF_024170005.1. Lineage (GTDB taxonomy): Bacteria > Pseudomonadota > Alphaproteobacteria > Azospirillales > Azospirillaceae > Azospirillum > Azospirillum lipoferum. Next base: position 114,294 of record NZ_JALJXJ010000013.1, on the reverse strand, counting down.
GTCAGCCCTTCCGCGGCGGGATCGGGCTGCTTCGCGCTGAGTTCCGCCACATGCCTGCGGTAATTCGCCCCGCTGCAGAAGATCTGGCGCGGCCGGAGCGGCGCTTCGAGCCGGACGTCGGCGAGATCGACCGCTCCGGCCGCGGGTGGCGCCGCCATGATCGCCGACAGTTTCCCATCCACCTCATCCCACGCCTCGAAGATGGCGAGGGTGTTGCCAAATCCGGCAAGGCCGGGAAGGCTCGCGACGTTCCAGACCCGATCATCCTGAATCACGCAGGCGAAACTGCGCCCGCGGTGTGTCGCCGTACCGATGGCGTGGTGGTGTGACACGATTGATCTCCGCTCTGAACCCTGTGAGGTTATGGTCTGCCGAGCCGGCGGCGATGCCCCTGGGCAGCTCCTGCTCAGGCTTGCTTCACCGCCTGGAAGCTCACCGCCCGCCACGCACCGTTTTCCAACGCCCAAACCTGGGTGACGAAGCTGTTGACCTCGACCTTCTCGTTGGTGTCGCGCCGCCCGACCAGATTGGTCATGGGGCCGGTGACGATCGCGACGGTCTCGGTCGGAACACGGACCAGCAAATCGCCCCGCCGCACGCCGTAGAAGCGCAGGACGCGACCGGCGTGCTCAAGCAGTTGCTCCTTTCCATGGACGATCCCGGTGGTGTGGACATGCACCAGATCATCCGCCATCAGATCGGCGAGCGTGGCGATGTCGTCTGCAACGAGCGCCGCACAACGGCGCGCCTCCTGCTTCAGAACCGCCGCCTCGATCGCGCGCCGCGCCTGTTCGGTCACTGCCATTCGCTGTCCTTTCAGTGCCCGCCCTCGGACGGCGGACCGCCATCGTTCGTTCGATCGTGTCTTGTGGGAGAGCCGCCTGCCGCTGCGAAAAGCCGCGTCGGCCGCCGGCTTCAGCGATGCCCCTTATGGTCCTTGCGCGCCGGCGTGACGCCGTCGACATAGCCCACGTCCCACGGCGCCTCGTCGAAAATCCAGGGCTGCAGGTTGTGCATGAAGGTCATGGTGCCGAAAGCGGCATCCCAGCTGCGCGGGACCCAGCTGTCGTCAAGCATGTCGCTGTCGCAGCCATATTCCGCCTCGCCCCCGGCAGGACATGGAAGATAGAGGAAGATGGCGCTGGCGATGCGATGACGCCCGAGGCCCCAGGTCGATTTCTGCCAACCCCGGCGCTCCATGACGTTGGCGCCGACCATCACCTCGTCGATGTCCTCGACGCCGAAGTTGGCATGATTGAAGCGTATCTTCCCGTCCAGGCCGGGAAACGGCAGGTCGGATTTCAGCCAATAGATCGAGTGGTGATCCTTCGTGCCGGGAGCCCGGGCGAAGATCCCGAATCCCCGCTGGATGTCGGACAGGCGGAACTGCAGCACGTCGTGATACCACTGCCAGCTGGCCTGGGGATCCGGCACCTGGTAAACGACGTGCTGGATCGTTTTCGGACTGGCTTTCAGCTTCCACTTGCGCAGCTGGTTGAGGCGATGGATCGATCCCAGGCTGTTCACCGGATCGGGCGCGCCGAACACCGTCCGTTTCGGATAGACGCGGATCCCGGCCGGAATTCCATCGCAGTCCAGGAAATGCGCCGTGCCCTCGCCATCGATCGAAACCTCGGTCACCGCACGCAGGCGGGCGACGATCCGGTCATGGTGCTTCTGATCGGGAACGCCCCAGATCACTTTCTGGACACCATAGCCGACAAGCCGCTGCCCCTCGGTCACCGCATCCGCCAACGGCCGGATGACGACGCTTGACCCCTCCTCCAGTTCGAACAGGGCGGCCTTGCCGTCGGCGCTCACCAGAGGCAGGCCGAAGTCGGTGAAATAACGGGTGCAGAGTGGTACGTCCTCCACACCGTAGATGATCGTCTCGATCCCGTTGATGCCAGACAATTCGCCTCTCCCGAAGGTCTGCCGATCGCTTCAATAGTCCGCGGACAAGGCACGGCTGGCCGCGCCCATCAGCTCGCCGAGCCGGGCGGCCGGTCCGCGTGCCAGCTGGTGGGCTCCGATGGCCAGGCTGCTCTCCACCACAATCCGGCAGCGCTCGTAACGGCGCCCGGTAAAGGCCGAGAGTGCGGCCGGGACATCGCTCCCGGAGCGTTCCAGCTCCTCGCCCAGCACCATCGCGTCCTCCACCGCCGATCCGGCGCCGGAGGCGAGGTGCGGCGTGGTGGCGTGGGCGGCGTCGCCGATCAGCACCACGCGCCCGCTGTGCCAGGGGGGCGGCTGAAGCGCGGCCTCCAACGGGCGATAGACGATCGAGCAGGACATGCTCACGGCATCGCGGATGGCGGCGACGGCGCCGCCGAAATCGGCCAGCAGCTTGCGGACCATGGCCGGCTGTTCGGTCGGTTCGACCCATCGGCGGTCGGGGTCGGGGTTGAGGATGAACAGGTAGACCTCGTCCCTGGACACCGCATTGATGCCGACCAGATTCTCATGCCCGACATAGAACTGCGTGCGGGTGAACCCTTCCGGCCGCCTGGCCACGATGCGCCAGCTGCCCTGCCCGTTCGGCGTCGGCGTCACCGCATTGGCGAACAGCATGGACCGGGTCTTCGAATAAATCCCGTCCGCCGCTACCGCCAGATCGAAGGACTGCATCGTTCCGTCGGTGAAGGTCACGTCAACCCGGTCGGGCCGGTTGACGATCCGCTCCGCGCCGACACCCAGCGCGACATCGACGCCCAGTCGGCGGACCTCGCTGGACATGATCCTGTGAAGCACCGGCCTCATGATCCCGCCCGCCGCCGGCAGCCCCGGCTCGAGTTCGGGATCGTCGAACCGATGGATCGGCGCACCGCTGTAATGAAAGAGTTCATGCCCGATCACGCAGGCGCCCTGCTCCATGATCCTGTCGAACAGGCCAAGCCGGCGAAAGGCGCGGAATGTGGGGGCCGTGACGGTGATGCCGGCGCCGTAGACCCGCCAGTGGGGGTCGATGTCGATCAATTTGACGGTATGGCCAAGCTGGCGGAGACGAATGGCCGTCGCCATCCCGCCAATACCGCCGCCGATGATGAGTACCGAGCTCAATGACGTTTCTCCCGTTAAATTTTCCCCAAAGCGTCGGGCGCCTGCGATCGATCACCGGAGGCTTCGGCTCTTCGTCTGGCGATCGGCTTCGCCCGTCGGAACCCACCGGGTTTCAGGCGCTCCGGTCCGTTTGCAGCCCCAGCAGCCGGGCGGCGTTGAGCCCGAGGATGCGGTCCCGGACCTCCGGCTCCAGGCCGGCATGGAAGGCCAGCGGGTCGGGCTCGGCCATGTCGAAGGGATAATCCGTGCCCAGGCACAGCCGTTCCGGCCCATGCACGCGCAGCAGCGCGTCGAGCTGGCTCCGGTCGAACACCAGGGTATCCAGCCAGACCTGGCGGAGATAATGCGACGGCTCGTGCGCGATGTGAGCCCGGCATTCCGGCCGCACCCGCCAGGCGTGATCCATCCGTCCCCAATAGCTCGGGAGGTATCCGCCGCCATGGGCCACGCAAAGCTTGAGGCCGGGATGGCTGTCGAGCACGCCGCCGAAAATCAGGTGGGAAAGCGCGATGGTCGCTTCCAGCGGATTGCCGATGATGTTGTTGAGGTAGTGGTCCGTCAGCCTCTCGCCATGCGTGAAGCCGAGCGGATGCAGGAACACGAGAATGCCCAGCTCCTCGGCCGCCGCGAAGAAGGGGCGGAATTCCGCATCGGCGAGTTCCCGTCCGTTCACGTTCGAATTGATCTCCACCCCGCGAAAGCCGAGCTCCGTCACGCAACGGCGCATTTCGGCAATCGCCATCCCGGTGTTCTGCAAAGGCACAGTGCCGAGCGCCACAAACCGGTCCGGGTGCGATGACACGGCCTCCGCCAAGCCGTCATTGACCATCCGGCTGAGTTCGCGGCCCAGTTCCGGCGGCGTGAAATAGAAGTACTGGCCCGGCGAGGGGCTGATCGCCTGGACATCGATGCCCAGCCGGTCCATGTCGGCCAGCCGCTCCTCCGTGCCATGCAGCCGGGAAGCGATGGCGGCGAACATGCTGCCGTTCACCGCCTGCGAAGCGGGAGACGTGAACGGCATCGCCGCCGGGGCATCGGGAAGAACTTCCCGCAGACGCGCGTCAGCCCGCCGGACGGCAAGATGGCAGTGAATGTCGACGACCAGCGACTGGCCGTTCCGACGCACGATCGGATGGTCGTTCTCGTGGGCACAGCGGTCACAGCGGTGAAAGCTGCCTGTCATGGCCATCCCCGGCGGTCTGGTTGCGGTCCGCTGAGGCTAGCCGCCGCCCGCCGCGGCAGGAACGCGTTTCTTCGGATAGAACCTATCGGTGAGACTGATTGCTTTTTCCATGATCAATTGGTCAACTCGAACGGTTCGCGGCCATCGCAGGGGAAAGACGTGCGTTTCGACGGGCTTGACCTCAATCTCCTTGCTGTGTTCGACGCCCTGATCGAGGAAAGCTCGGTTTCCGGAGCCGCAAGGCGACTGAACATGAGTCAATCGGCCATGAGTGGTTCGCTGGCACGCCTTCGTCAGTTCTTCGGCGACGACCTGCTGATGCAAGTGGGCAACAAAATGATGCCCACCGAGACCGGCCTCGAACTGGCCGGCCGGGTGCGCGAGGTTCTGACCCTGGTCCGCGCGACGATCACCACACCGATCGGGTTCACCCCCGCGACGGTGGAACGGCAGTTTCGCATCGTGGCTTCAGACTATGTGTACGACGTGATGCTGGCTGAAATTCTGCGGAACATGAGGAAGGTCGCGCCGAGGCTGACATTCGATCTCGCCACGCCGACCGCCCACCACGCGGAGTGCTTCCAGCGTGGTGAAGTCGACCTGTTCATCACGATCGACGACTATCTGTTCGACGATCACCCGGCCCGCTTCCTGTTCGAAGACCAGCTTGCGGTGATCGCATGGAACGGGGCACCGGCGCGCGACGGCACTCTGACGATGCAGGAGTTTCTCGAACGCCCCTGTGTGGACATCTGCTTCGGCCCGGGGCGCGCCCCTGCCTTCGTCCAGCGACTGATCGGCGGCACCGACCTCAAGGTGAACGTCGAAGTCAGGGTCGACAATTTCAACTCGGTGGTCGCCTCGGTCATCGAAACCGATCGTATCGCGCTGCTCAATCGTCTCCATGCCTTCCATTTCAGCCGGCTGTACCCGCTTGCCGTCTACCCGCTGCCGATGCCCGCACCTCGCATCCGTGAGAATGTGCAGTGGCATTCGAAGCGCCGGAGCGACGCAGGGGTTCAGTGGCTCAAGGACAGGATTGTCGAGGGTGTGCACCGGCATACGGCAGCCGCCCCGTGAGCCCCTTCCGGAATGGCGGCGAACCGGCGAAGTCGGCTGCCTTCCCGGCCACCCGTCACGGATTTCCCTTTTGCGCCGGAGGGGCGGTCCGCCATGCCGGCTCAGTGTCCGGCATAGCGTGACGGCGGCACGCCGTAGCGGCGCTTGAAGGCGTCGCGAAAAGCCGCATCGGAGGCATAGCCGAGATCGAAAGCCAGCCGGGTCAGATTGGGCCGCGACTGCAGGATGCTCTCTGCGGCCAGATGCATCCGCCATTGCGACAGATATTCGATCGGCGAGACTTCGACGAGTTCGGCGAAGCGCGTGGCGAAGATCGTTCGCGACAATCCGGCTGTCTGCGCCAGCGAGGCGACCGTCCATTTCTCTCCCGGCTTCGCATGGATCGCCTTCAGCGCGCATGCAATGCCGGGGTCGGTCAGGCCGCGCAGCCAGCCTCGGATGGCACGGCTTCCGTTCAGCAGATGGGTTCTGAGCGTGCTCAGGAACATCAGTTCGGCCAGCACGCGGGCCGTGGCGGCGAAGCCGGGTGCGTTGGCATCGCGGGCCGAGAGGAACTCGACCGCCAAGGCCACCCACGGAAACGCGCCGGACTGCCCGTTGCGGACCACGATCATCTCCGGCAATGCGGCCAACAGCGGATTGCGGTGCCAACCCGGCAGTCCGAACGCCAGGCCCAGCAGTCGCGTGACCGCCCCACCGCCGCCCCATTCCAGCAGGAGCGGCGATTCCGGCTCCTGGTCGGGCTCGAAATCCGGCAATCCGTTCGCCTTCCAGGCTTCGGAGAAATGCGTGCATGGTCCGTCGGCCGACGACGAGATGGAATAGCGGCCCATTGCGAACAGCACGATATCGCCCTGCTCCAGCCGCACGGGCTGCTGCCCAGGCAGGCAAAGCCAGCAGGGCGGACCATCGACGAGGCCATAGGCGGTCGGTGAGTCGAAATCGTCATTGTACAATCCCCACGGCGCACCCAGCCGCAGCGATCCCACCGCGCTGTGGTGCAGTTTGATCGATTTCAGAATCTCGCTGAGCGCGTCCATGAACGATACCGGCGGCAATTCGAACTGTAGGCCCGGCTGACAGTTGATCGGAGGGGCGCATATAACGATACCGACATCGCGGCACGATTGGTATCGGCTTCGAACCGGCGGCTCCAGAGGAGAGGAACGTGGGTATCGCATTCACTGAAAACGCCAGCCGTCTCCATGCACCCGCAGGCATCGCATGCAGCATCGACGGGGCGGAGCTCCGGTCCTTCGCATCCGACGGCGACACGCCGCAGGGGCATGTGCCCCGCGCCGTCCTGAAACCGCGGAGCACGGACGAAATCCTAAGCCTGATACGCTGGGCGAACGACAGCGGAACCGGTGTCGTGCCGGTTTCGTCCACCGGTCGCCGGCGTCGCGGCGATACGGTTCCCGCACGGGACAATGTGGTGATCGCCGATCTCTCGGGCATGAACCGGCTTCTTCATGCCGATGCCCGTGACAAGATCGCCATTTTGGAAGCAGGTGTCGATTTCGGCACCGTCGACGACCTGCTGCAGCCTCATGGTCTGCGCGCCCTGCGGCCGCTGTCGCCGCGGGCCGGCAAATCCGTCCTCGCCAGCTTTCTGGAGCGTGAGCCCCCGATCAATGCCAACGACCATTGGGATGTGGCCGATCCCTTTGGCGGAACCCTTCTGGTGCTCGGCAACGGGCATTGCGCCCCCACCGGCGGCGCCGCCATAGAAGGCACGCTGGCTGAACAGCTGGCGCGGGGGCATCGGCAGATGATGCCGATCGGTCCGACCAACCTCGACCTGCTTCGTGTGTTGCAGGGCGCGCAGGGCAGCCTGGGACTCATGGCCTGGGCGGCGCTGTACTGCGAACGCATTCCCACGATGGAGCGGGGCTGGTTCGCCAGCGCCGACGCCCTGGAACCGGTGATCGATCTGGCCAGGGAGTTGCTTCACCACCGCATCGGCAACGCCCTGTTCATCGTCGACCGCGTGCAGCTCGCCTTGCTGCTGGCGAGGGACGCGGCGGCATTCAACGCCCTGTGCGGCGCACTTCCGGCCTGGACACTGTTCGTCGGCCTGTCGGCGGGACGGCAGGCACCGGAGGAGAAGATGGCTTGGCAGCAGGCCGACCTCCGCGCCGGCGGGGAGCGGCATGGCGTGGGGTTGGCCGAATCCCTGGCCGGCCATACGGCGACGGCGCTGGGCCAAAGACTGCGCGTGGCCGAACCGGTCTCGTTCCGCGACCGTGTATCGGGCGCACACCGGGAGCTGTTCTTCCTGCAGCAGCTCGACCGTGCCGCAGGCTTCGTGCCGCTGGTGCGGGACGGGCTGACGAAGGCCGGTCTCGGGCATCTGCCGCTTGGTGTCTACATCCAGCCGATGGCCCAGGGCGTGTACGGCCACATCGAATTCACGCTTCCCTACGATCCGGACAAGGCGGACGATGCGCAACGTTCTGCCGCTGCGTGGCAGGCTGCGGCGGAGCGTTGCGCCGATGCCGGCGCCTTCTTCAGCCGGCCCTATGGCGCATGGTCCGATCTGGCCTACCGGCATGACGACGGTATCCGGTCGATGATGGCGTTGACCAAATCGATCCTCGATCCTGCCGGGGTGATGAACCCCAACCGCCTGCCCTATTCCTGAACGACCGCGCCGGACGCGGCGGTTTCCTTCCGGTGCCACAGCCGATGCACCGCCGACCGCTGTCTTGACTTGGCCCTGCCGAAAATTCGCGACAACCGACACCAGCATCTCCCGGCCGGGAGCCAGCCCGGCCGATGGGAAAACCGTGAGAGGCCGCAGGATGCACTCCCCCCAAACACTTGAGGACCGCCGCGACTTCCTGGCGCGGTGTACCCGCTGTTCCCAATGCAAGTTCGTCGCCGCGCCCAGGAGCCAGCGGCACGCCTCGGCCTGCCCGAGCATCGATTATGGCCAGTTCCATGCCTACAGCGGCGGTGGCCAGCTTATCATGGCCTACGGCCTGCTCGACGGCGCCGTGCCGCATTCCGCCGAGATGGCCGGCGCCGTCGCCAGTTGCACGATGTGCGGCAATTGTGACGTCTCTTGCAAGATCAACTTCGGCGAAACGGTCGAGCCGCTCGACTCCCTGTATGCCCTGCGCGCACAGCTGGTGCATGACGGGCATTCGCCGGCTCCGCACCGGAAAATGATGGAGAGACTGCGCCGGTCGGGAAACTCCTGCGGCCAGCCGCGGGCGGAGCGGGCCCGCTGGGCCGATGGACTGGCGTTCGACGGAATGGGGAAAGCGGAGGTTCTGCTGCACGTCGGCAGCGGCCTCGCCTATGAACCGGCGGGCTGGCCGGGGTTGCGCGGCGTGGTCGCCACGCTTCATCGCTCCGGCATCGCCATGACCCATCTGGGGAACGAGGAAGGGTCGTCGGGCAGTCTCGCCTTCGACCTCGGTTATGTCGATGAGGCCCGGATGCTGGCGCAGGGACTGATCGAGCAGGCCCGGCAGTCGGGGGCCGGGACGCTGGTGACCTTCTCCGCCGCCGCATTGTCGGCCTTCCGGTCCGTACATCCGCGCTTCGGACTGTCCTTCGGGCCGATGCGCGTCCTGCACATCACCGAATATCTGTGGGAGTTGGTGGAGCAGGGCCGCCTGTCCCTGGCCCCCTTGCCCGACCTGAAGGGCCGACCGGTCGCCTACCACGATCCGTGCAAGCTTGGACGGTTGAGCGAGCCGAGGCAAACACAGGATTCCGGTCTCGACAACCGGATGTCCGGCATCCTGGTGTCGCGGACACCCTCGGCTCTGCGCTTCGGCAATGGCGGCTGTTACGAGGCGCCCCGCGCGCTTCTGCGCGCCATGGGCGTGGATCTGGTGGAGCTGGAGCGCCACCATGCCTCCAGCTACTGCTGCGGGGCCTGCGGAGGGGTTAGGGAAACGGTGCCGGAGGCAGCGGCGCTCGCCGCGCGCAACCGGCTTGCGGAATTGCAGGACAGCACGGCGTCGATTCTGGTCAGCGCCTGCGCCGGTTGCACCGGGCATCTGGCCGAGCATGCCGGCAGCGTCGGGCGGGCCGTCCAGATACAGGATTTGCTTGGCCTGCTCGCACAGGCGCTTCGGCCTGTCCCGGCGCTGGCCGGTTGAACCCAGGAGCTTTCCCGATGAGCAGAAAGATCGAACTTCCGCCACAGGTCCGCAGTGAACTGGAGCGGATCGTCGGCGCCCGCCATATCAGCACCGACCCGGCGATGCTGTCGGCCCACGCCTGGAACACCGGCGTCGGCAAGGTGCCGGGCGCGGAGAAATTCGCCGGCATCTGGCCGGTGGCCGTGGTCCTGCCGGAGAGCACGGAGGAGGTCGCGGCGGTGGTCAAATGCTGCGCGCGCCACAAGCTGCACTTCAAGGCCCATTCCACCGGCTACGGATCGATGAGCAACGCCTGCTCTCCCGAGACGGTCGTGATCGACCTGCGGCGGATGAACAGGCTGGAAATCGATGCGAAGAACCGCATGGCGATCATCGGTCCCTACGCCACCGCCGGGGCGCTCCAGGCCGAAGCGCTGAAGCATGGCCTGACCTGCCACATCGTCGGGGCCGGTCCCGCCCATTCGCCGCTGGCCTCCGCCACATCGCTGCTGGGGGTGGGCGTCACCTCGCAGGGCACCAGCATGAACGCCCGCAACCTTCTGTCATGGGAATGGGTCACGCCCCAGGGCGACATCGTACGCGGCGGCACCGCCGGTTCCGGTTGCGGCTGGTTCGCCGGCGAGGGGCCCGGCCCTGGCGTGCGCGGCATGATCCGGGGCTTCTGCGGGGCGGCCGGCGGACTGGGGGTCTTCACCAGGATCGGCTACAAGCTGTACCCCGTACCGGTGACGGGGCCGCAGGAGCCCACCGGTCGCCTTCCGCAGCTGGGCATGCGCATTCCGGACAATGCCGGTTTCCTCCACGCGGTATGGCCGGATTGGGACAGCCACCGCGCCGCGACCTTCGAATTGCTCGACGAGAACCTCTGCTTTGCCATGCTGCGCATGCCACCCGACCATATCGGATGGACGGTGACGGGAAGCAACGCCGACTATGTCGACCAGGTGAAGCGCGGTGCATTGCCGGAGGTGGCACAGCCGGCCAGCGACAGGAACTGGACGCTGCTGACACTCTCGCGCTCGCCGGCAGAACACGCCTGGCGCCTGGGCGTAGTGAAGGAGATTGTCCGGCGCACCGGCGGCCGCATCCTGGAACTGACCGACGAGCATGCCGAAGTGCTGTTCCGCAATCTGTTCACCTCGCAGTTCGTTCCCCGCGTTCTCAGGCCCTCGGGCGGCATCACGACCTCCTTCGGCGTGCTCGACTCCTTCCATTTCCTGCCGCGGGCGATGGAGGCGGGGCAGGAGTGCCTTGCCGGAGAAAACCTGCCCGGCGGCAAGCTCGTCGAAGGCGGACGCGAGGAGCATTGGTCCTGGCCGCATGAGGGTCGCTATCTCTGGACGGAGAACATCATCAACTTCGACCCAGCGAGCAAGCCGGCGCGTATCGCCGCCGCCCGCGCGCTGCTCGATCATTTTGCGATCAGCTGGAAGAACCCGGTCGGCGTGATGGCGCTCGGTCTCGGGCCGGTGATGGAGTTGCAGGGGGAGCAGATCGGCGCGCCGCAACGCTACATCCGTCAGGTGAAGAACCGGCTCGACCCCGGCAATGCGTCGCGCTCCAACGAATATGTCCTTCCCGTCGTACCGAAGCCGGTGGCGGCCGCGCTGCCGATGCTGAAGCCGGTGATCCTGTCCCGCCCGGTGCTCGGGCTGATGTCCCGCGTGGTCGGCACCAAGGGCATGTGACCGCGTGGCTCGGGGCGGCGGCGGTTTATGGCGCCCTGGTGACAGGCGGGCGCAGCTTTCCGTTCACGGATCCGGACGCATCGTCCAGCCGCATCGCCGACAGCCTGAGTCGGCGGGGCGAAGCCCCCAATCCGAACGAACCGCAGGAGCGCGACCGGCTGTTTATCCGTTCAGGCGATAGGAGCCATCGGCAGGAAAGATTTCACGCCTGACGAATAGCTTTGTAGGCTGACGATATGACGGTCGCACAACAAGACGGCCGCAGAACTCGAAGATCGGCGTATCCGCCGCTTGCCAACAACAATTGAGTTCGACCGCCATGGCCGCCACTGCCGGCCATGCGGGACCGCGTCCTTGGGAGGGTGCATGATGTCCGATGCCGTGGTGCGGGTGGTGCCGTCGCGTGCCGCCACCGCGCAATCCGTGTCCCTGATTCTGCCGGTCATCCTGCCGGTGATGGCGGCGGTTCTCGTCGCTCCGGTCATTCCCGACATCACTCGGGCCTTCGCCGCCGACCCGAACGCCGGGCTGCTGGTTCCGGTCGCCATCACCATTCCGGCACTGATGCTGGCCCTGTTCTCGCCACTGGCCGGATGGCTGGCCGACCGGTTCGGGCGCAAGCGCCTGCTGGTCGCCGCCCTGCTGGTCTATGCGGTGTGCGGCGTAGCGCCGATCTGGCTCGACCATCTGCCGGTGATCATCCTGAGCCGGGCGCTGCTGGGGATCTGCGAAGCAGCGGTGATGACCTGTTCGACCGCGCTGATCTGCGATCACAACCAGGGCCGCGAACGCGCACGCTGGCTGGCGATGCAGTCCGTGATGGCCTCCCTGTCCTCGATCCCGCTGATTGTGATCGGCGGGCTGTTGGGCGAACAGAACTGGCGGACACCTTTTGCCATCTATGGTCTGGCGGTTCTCATCGTCCCGGCGGTCCTGCTGCTGGTGGAGGAAGCGCCCAGGGAGGCCGACAGCCCGGCCGGCGGCATTGCCGGTTTCCCGCGGCGACGCTTCGCCATCATTGGTCTGCTCGCCCTGGCCGCAAGCCTGCTGTTCTACATCATGCCGATCCAGATCGGCTTTCTCCTGGCGATGCAGGGCATCACCTCACCCCAGAAGATCGGGTTGGCGACCGCCACCGGCAGCCTCGCCATTCTCGCCGGCTCGATGATTTTTCGCCGGCTGTCGCGCAAGGGGACGATGCCGGCTGCCGCCACCTTCGCCTGCATGGGGGTGGGACTGCTGACGATGGTTCTGGCCCGGGATTTTGCGGGAGTGGTCGCCGGTGCCGTCCTGCATGGGTTCGGCTGGGGCATCGCTCTGCCGCTGCTGCTGACAATGGCGATGGCCGGGCTGCCCTTCGATCTGCGCGGTCGCGGGACCGGTGTTTTCATGGGCGCCGTGTTCATCGGCCAGTTTCTCAGTCCGCTCAGCGTGGCCGCCATCGACGGCGTCCTCGGCGGTTTGGTGCCTGCCATCAAGGTCTTCGCCGTCTTGTCCCTCCTGCTGGCCATCGCGGCTGCCGTGAGCCTGCGCGAGACGCGAACCGACGATTGAGCGGCCGCCGGTCGTTGCACCCCTCTGCCGGACCGTTCCTACGGACGACGCACCGGTTCCGGTGCGCGGTGTCAGACGGGAGGCCCGTCGGGGCTCCCGGACCCCCAAACCGTCTACCCAGATGGGAGGGGAAAGGAAAATCCAAAAATAACGAATAGAAGATACAGGAAGGAAGCGATGAGAGATTTTTTTGGTTCGCAGATCGGCCGTCGGGTCAAAGCCGTTGCCGCCGCGGCATTGTCCGGAGTTCTAGCCTTGTCGGCCGCATCCGCCTGGGCGACCGAAGGTGGAACCTCGTCCTACCCAGGGGGCTCCTCGCAGTTCTATGGAGCAGGTTTCCCGCCGATCCCCGGCACCTACATGCTGTCGCAGTCCAACTATTACAGCGCAAATCGCCTCAATGACGGCAACGGCAACAAGATTCCCATCGATTTCTCGATCAAGACCTATTCGGAAACCATCCGCATCCTGCATATCACCAACCTCAAACTGGCGGGCGCGGATGTCGTGACCCAGCTGGTGGTGCCGCTGGTTCACGGCAATCTTAGCGTCATGGGCCACGGAGACACCCAGACCTCGGTCGCCGATTTGACAGGCACCCTGGGACTCACCTGGCATTTCGGCCCTCACAATGTGGTTGTCGGCCTGGATTTCACCGGCCCCACCGGCCGCTACAAGAAAGAGAACGCGCTCAACATCGGCACCAACCACTGGTCACTCCAGCCGACGCTCGGCTACAAATATTTCGATCCGGAGGGATTCGAACTCTCCGTCGTGCCCCGGCTGGTCTTCAACACCAAGAACACGGCAACCGATTACACCTCCGGCAACGAGCTGTATGTCGACTACGCGGTCGGCTGGAATTTCGGTCCGACAAAGGTCGGTCTGGTCGGTTACGCCTATCAGCAGTTCACCGACGACAAGGGGCGGGGCGTCGGCTCCGACGGCAATCGGGGCAAGGCCTTCGCCATCGGTCCGTCGCTAACCTACAGCTTCACCCCCGCACTGCATGTCAGCGGGTCCTGGCAGCGCGAACTGGTGGCGGAGCATCGGACCCAGGGCAATTCCCTATGGGTCAATTTCGGCGTCAAGCTCTGACCGCCGCAGGAGAGACGGCCATGGCATCGCAGCATGATGGAGCCGGCGGAAGCCCGCTGTTCCGCCTGGACGGTCAGGTGATGGTCGTCACCGGCTCCAGCCGGGGCATCGGGCTGGCGGTTGCCGAGCAGGCGGCACTCGCCGGAGCGGCGGTCGTGCTGTCCAGCGAGGATGCGGCGGCCTGCGAAACTGTGGCGGCCCGGCTGCGCGGCCGGGGCCTGACGGCTCTGGCCGTCGCCTGCGACGTCCGCCGGCCGGACCAGCTGTCCGCCCTGCTGTCGGCCACGCTCGACCGGTTCGGCCGCCTCGACAGCTTGGTCGCCAATGCCGGCGTCACGCTGGAGGAGGGACCGAGCGCCCGGGTGCCGGACGAGGCCTACCGGACGATGATGACGATCAATCTCGACGCCACCGTCCGGCTCTGCACCCTTGCCGCCCCGGTCATGGCCGAGCACGGCGGCGGCTCCATCATTGTCATGTCCAGCCTCGCCGGGCTGCGCGGCAACCGCAATCTCGGCGTCTATGCGCTGACCAAGGCGGCCAACGCGCAGCTCGCCCGCAATCTGGCGGTCGAATGGGGGGCGGCGAACATCCGCGCCAACGCGGTGGCCCCCGGCCTGATCGACACCGCCTTCGCCGGGCCGCTGAAGGAGAAACCCGAGGCGTTGCGCCGCCGGCTCGACCGCACGCCGCTCGGCCGCATGGGACGGCCGGAGGAGGTGGCCGGTGCCGTCCTCTTCCTCGCCAGCCCGGCGGGCGCGTTCGTCACCGGGCAGACCCTCGTCGTCGACGGCGGTACGCTGATCGCCGACTGACCCAGATTCATTGCAAAGGACCAGCCATGTTCCAACTGCGCACCTACACGCTCGCCAGCGCCGAGGCGGCGGACCGCTATCTGTCCGTCCATTGGCCGCGCCATCTGGACAGCCTGCCCACCTTCGGCATCACCGTCCATGGCGTCTGGCGGTCGGTCGATCCCGAGGCGCCGGCCCGTGTCTTCGCCCTGGTCTCCTTCGCGCCGGGGGCCGACATCGCGGCGGTGAACGCCGCCTACATGCAGAGCGACGCCTTCCGCGCCGACATGGACGGCTTCGACCTCGGCGCCATCCGTGGCGTCGAGGTGCAGCTGCTCGCCGCCGTGCCCGGCCTGCCGCCACTTTGATGCTGCCGGACCGATGCAAGACATCGCGACAGACCATTGGTCAGCGGTCCGGCCAATGTGCAGTATGAAATAACAGTCCGGCCAACGAACGATCGTCACCGGCCGTTCCGACCGCCGCTTCCCGAATTCATCCCTGCGGATCCGCGCGTCACCGCGCGCCACACCTCCGGCTTGCCCGGACGGGGCCCCGGTCCCGGACCCCGCATGGTCGCACGCCATCTGATCAAGAGGCTTCCATCATGGCCATCGTCGGCATCGACACCGTCCTCTACGGGGTCGAGGATCTCGATCTCAGCACCCGCTTCTTCGAGGATTTCGGCCTTCCGCTGCTGTCGCGCAGCGCGGAGGAAAGCGTCTTCCGCCTCGATGAAGGCTCAACCGTCCTGCTGCGCCCCTACGGCCATCCCAGCGTTCCGAAGGGAACCTACCAGGGCTATGGCGTCAAGGAGACCATCTGGGGCGTCGACAACCGGGAGAGCTTCGACCGGTTGGTCCGCGACATCGGCAGCGACCGCGAGGTGACGGTCGGGCCGGACGGGGCTGCCCGCTTCCGCACCGACTGCGGCCTGCCGGTCGGCCTGCGGGTCTTCAACCGCAAGAAGGTCGTCTACGCCCCCGATCCGCTGAATGCGCCGGGTCATGTCGGCCGCCTGAACCAGCACCGCAAATGGAAGCGGCGCGCGAGGCCGAAAACCCTGAACCACGTCGTCTTCGCGGTGGAGGATTACTGGAAGAGCTTCGCCTTCTTCCGCGACCGGCTGCACTTCCGCCTGTCCGACCACCAAAAGCAGGTCGGCATCTACACGCGCTGCGACGGCGCCAACGATCACCACAACATGTTCCTGGCCGATTGCAAGCTGCCGGGCATGCCGGGCCACCCGGCCTTCCATCACTGCAATTTCGGTGTCGAGGACATCGACGAGGTGATGGTCGGCTCCAACTACATGACCCGCCAGGGTTGGAAGCACGGCTTCCTCGGCACCGGCCGCCACCGCATCGCCTCGGCCCTGTTCTGCTACCTGCTGTGCCCGGCGGGCGGCGAGGCCGAATACGGCGCCGACAGCGACTATCTCGACGACAACTGGATCCCGCGGGAGTGGGAGTTCCGCTTCGGCACCGCGACCTGGATGCACTCCCTGCCGCATTTCATGCAGGAAGAGGTGCCGTGGGACGTCGAGTTCTACAAGGAATTCCTGCCGCCGCGGAAATGACGCGGCAAAAGGCGAAGCAAAAACCGGGAAAACACGGGCTGGGAAGGACCGGCGGCAAATCCGCCGGCCTCCGGAGGGAACGAGCAGCATGAAACCTGTCGAAAAGATCCTGGTGGTGGGCGGCGGCATCGGCGGACTTGGTGCCGCCATCGCGCTGCGCCGCCGCGGCTTCGCCGTCGATCTGGTGGAGGTGAAGCCGGACTGGACGGTCTATGGCGTCGGCATCATCGTACAATGCAACGTGGTGCGGGCCATCGCCCAGCTCGGCATCCTCGACCACTTCCTCGATGCCGCCTTCAGCTTCGACAACGTCAGCATCTACCGCACCGATGGCGGGCGCATCGCCACCATTCCGGGGCACCGGCTGGCCGGCCCCGATTATCCGGCTAATGTCGGCGTGTCACGCCGCGCCCTGCACAACGTGCTGGTAGCGTCGGCGGCAGAACTCGGCGCCTCGCTGCGTCTCGGCGTCACCGTCGAAACTCTGGAGGACGACGGCGACGGGGTGGATGTCCTGTTCACCGACGGCCAGCGCGAGCGCTACGGGCTGGTGATCGGCGCCGACGGTCTGTTCTCCAAGGTGCGCGGCCTGCTGTGGGGCGATGCGGTCCAGCCGCGGTTCACTGGCCAGTCGGTCTGGCGCTACAATTTCCGCCGCCGGCCGGAGGTCGACCATCTGATGTCCTTCACCGGACCGGACGCCAATGCCGGGCTGGTGCCGCTGGCCGACGACCTGATGTACATGTATGTGACCTCGACCGAGCCGGGCAATCCGCGCATGGAGATCGCGCAGCTGCCCACTCTGATGCGGGAGCGGCTGGCGGGCTTCGGCGGCCTGATCGGCGACCTGCGCGAGGAGATCACCGACCCCGAGGGCGTCGTCTACAAGCCGCTGGAGGTGGTCTTCACCCCGGCGCCCTGGCATCGCGGCCGTGTCGTGCTGATCGGCGACGCCGCCCACGCCACCACCCCGCATCTGGGCCAGGGCGCCGGCATGGCGATCGAGGATGTGCTGGTGCTGGCCGAGGAGCTGGAGCGCGGCGGGCCGCTGGAGCGGGTCTTCGCCGCGTACATGGAGCGCCGCCTGCCGCGCTGCAAATACATCGCCGAGACCTCCATCCAGATCGGCGAGTGGGAGATGAACAGGGTCGACATCGACCGCTCCCCCATCGTCCGGCAGATGCTGGAACTGACCGCCCAGCCGATCTGATCCTCCCTTTCCGACCGGCAGGAGGCCGGATGTCATGAAACTCGCCAGCTTGAAGAACGGGCGGCGCGACGGCCGGCTGGTCGTGGTGTCCCGCGACCTGACCCGCGCCGTCGATGCCGGCCCTGTCGCCGCCACCCTGCAGGACGCCATCGAACGCTGGGCAGAGTGCGAGGAGCAACTGCGCACGCAGGCCGCCGCGCTGGAGGCCGGAACGGCGGACGGCGCCTTCCCCTTCGACCCGGCTCAGGCCCATGCGCCGCTGCCGCGCGGCTACCAATGGGTCGATGGATCGGCCTTCCTCAACCACGGCCGGCTGATGCAACGGGCCTACAATCTGCCGCCGATCGAGGATGCCGACACCATCCCCCTGATGTATCAGGGAGCCTCCGACGATTTCCTCGGCCCCCATGACGACCTGCCGCTGCCCGACGAGGCGCTGGGGATCGACTTCGAGGGCGAATTCGCGGTGATGACGGAGGATGTGCCGATGGGCTGCACCGCCGCCGAGGCCGCCGGCCATGTGAAGCTGGTCCTGCAACTGAACGACGTCAGCCTGCGCGCCCTCGGCCCGCGCGAGATGAAGACCGGCTTCGGCTTCCTCCAGACCAAGCCGTCGACCTCCTTCGCGCCGGTGGCGGTGACGCCGGACGAGCTTGGCCGGGCCTGGAGCGACGGACGGGTCCATCTGCCGCTGCGGGTCGATTGGAACGGCGACTGGTTCGGCCACCCCAACGGCGGCGGGATGAATTTCAGCTTCTTCGAACTGATTGCCCATGCCGCCCGCACCCGCCGGCTGCATGCCGGAACCATCGTCGGCTCCGGCACGGTGTCGAGCGCCGAGCCCGGTGCCGGATCGGCCTGCATCGCCGAACGCCGCGCCATCGAGACCATCGAGCATGGCGCGCCGCGCACCCCCTTCATGCGCTTCGGCGACCGCGTGCGGATGGAAGCGAGAAGCGACGACGGAGCCCCGCTGTTCGGTGCGATCGATCAGCGCGTGGTTGCCGCCGAGGCTGCGCGGCAGGGTGCGGCACGATGAGGATCCTGGTCACCGGCGCCGGCGGTTTCGTCGGGCGGCGGCTGGTCGCCAAGCTGCTTGCGGATGGCGCCCTGGGCGCTCCGGTCGAGCGGATCGACCTGATCGACCTTCACTTCGACGGGCTGCCGGAGGATGCCCGGCTGCGCCGCCATCACGGCAGCTTCGGCGATGGGGAAACGCTGGAGGCGGCACTCGCCGACGCCGAAGGGAATGGCGGCGGGGATGTGGTCTTCCACCTCGCCAGTCTGGCCGGCGGAGCGGCGGAGGCTGATTACGAGGCTGGACGGCGGGTCAATCTCGACGCGACGCTGGCTCTGTTCGACCGGCTGGGCCGCCGCTCCGCCCCTCCGGTCGTCGTCTTCGCCAGCAGCATCGCAGTCTATGGCGCGCCGCTGCCCTCGCCGGTGGATGACCGGACCCTGCCGCGCCCGGTGCTGAGTTATGGCACCCACAAGCTAGCGGCGGAGCTGGTTTTGCAGGATCTCAGCCGTATCGGCCGGCTCGACGGACGGGGGCTGCGGCTGCCCGGCATCGTCGCCCGGCCGCGCGCCGCCGCCGGCATGCGCTCCGCCTTCATGAGCGAGCTGATATGGGCCGCCGCCGCGGGAGAACCCTATGTCTGCCCGGTGTCGCCCCAGGCCGTCGCCTGGTGGATGTCGGCGGACTGCTGCGTCGACAATCTGCTGCATGCCGCGAGGCTCGACCGTGACGCACTGGACGCACAGCGGATCTGGCCGCTGCCGGTCCTGCGCCTGACCGCCGCGGAGGTGGTGGAAGCGCTGGCCCGCCGCTTCGGCGCCGGCTGCCGCGATCGCATCGCCTACGACCCCGACGCCGGGCTGGAGGCCATCTTCGGCAGCTTCCCGCCGCTGCTGGCGACAGCGGCGGAACGGCTGGGATTTCGCCATGACGGGTCGGCCGACGCGCTGATCCGCAACGCGCTGGCGGCCTGAGGCGGGCCGGCGTTCAAACGAACAAAGGGGATGGGGTATGTTCCGTTACTTCCCGACCAACTATGTCTGGAACCTGTCGGTCGATCTGGCGCTGGAGATGGGCGCCAAGATCGGCGAGATCGAGGAGATGTGCGCGCCGCTGCTGGAGGTGTCGAAGCAGGGCGATGACGCCGGCACCCGCCTGTTCATGCAGTCCTGGGTCGCCATGGCCGACAAGCTGTGCGGGCTGGCGGCGGAGGACGAGGCGCAGGGCCGGCTGCTGTCGGCCGGCGACAAGCTGAACCGCGCCGCCACCTACCTGATCACAGCGGAGCGGATGCAGGCCCATGGCAGTGACGGCCGCGCCACCCTCTACGCCCGCTTCCAGGAGGT
This sequence comes from Azospirillum lipoferum, assembly GCF_024170005.1. Classification (GTDB taxonomy): domain Bacteria; phylum Pseudomonadota; class Alphaproteobacteria; order Azospirillales; family Azospirillaceae; genus Azospirillum; species Azospirillum lipoferum. Next base: position 94,563 of record NZ_JALJXJ010000013.1, on the reverse strand, counting down.
GTTCCGCAAGGGCGTCCGGCTGGCGAAGGAGAATTGCGAGCGGGTCGAGATCCCCTATGGCGACGCCCGCATCGCCGGCCTCTATGTCCGCGCCGAGGGAGTTTCGGGGCCGGCGCCGATCCTGGTGCAGGTCAACGGCCTCGACAGCACCAAAGAGATGAAGTACCGCGTCGGCCTGCCGCGCATGCTGGCCAAACGCGGCATCGCCTCCCTCATCATCGACCAGCCCGGCACCGGCGAGGCGCTGCGCCTGCACGGTATGACCGCCCGCTACGACAGCGAAGTCTGGGCGAGCCGGGTGGTCGACTGGCTGGAGGGCAGGGCCGACGTCGATCCCAAGCGCATCGGGCTGGAGGGCGTGTCGCTCGGCGGCTATTACTGCCCGCGCGCCGTCGCCTTCGAGCCGCGCTTCGCCATGGGCGTGGTGTGGGGCGCCAATCACAATTGGGGCGAGGTGCAGAAGCGCCGTCTGGCCCGCGAGGGCGAACGCCCGGTGCCGCATTACTGGGACCATGTCCGCTGGGTCTGGGGCGCCCACGACATGGACGAATTCATGGCGATCGCCGAGAAGGTGACGCTGGACGGTGTGCTCGACCGCATCCGCGTGCCCTTCCTCGTCACCCATGGCGAGGCCGACAAGCAGATCCCGCTGGAATACGCCCACCGCAGCTATGAGCAGCTGGTCAACAGCCCGAAGCGCGAACTGAAGATCTTCACCCCGCGCGAGGGCGGCATCCAGCACAGCAGCTTCGACAACAGCGACAACGCCGCCAACTACATCGCCGACTGGGTCGCCGAGACCCTCGGCGGCCGCATTGCCTGAACCGGGAGCTCGCCATGAGCCAGGAAGACACAGCCTATCAGGGCCGCCGCATCGTCACCGGCCATGATGCTGCCGGCGCCTCCGTCCTGCTGGCGGCGGAAGCGCCGCCGCACAGCCGGACTCTGCCGGGCGCCCGCTTCTACGAGATCTGGGGTACCGACCGCAGCCCGGCACCGATCACCTCCCTGCCGGCGGAGGAGCCAACCAGCGCCCGGCCGGCCATCCACCCCAGGGGGGGCGGCAGCGCCATCCGCATCATCGACTTCCTCCCCGCCGGTCGCGGCGGGGTGCGCAGCCCGATGCACCGCACCAGCACCGTCGATTACGGCATCGTGCTGGAGGGCGAGATGGTGCTGATCCTGACCGACAGCGAGGTCGCGCTGAAGGCCGGCGACGTGGTGGTCCAGCGCGGCACCGACCATGCATGGGAGAACCGCTCCGACCACATCGCCCGCATGGCCTTCGTGCTGCTGCACGGCGAGTTCAGCGAGGAACTGCGGGCAAAGCTGCCCGATCTGCATCTGATGCCCTGAGCGAAAAAAGTCCTGAATGAACAGGCCCGATCAGCCGTCCGGCCGCTCGGCGCAGGAGGCGAGCAGGTCGCGCATCCAGCGGTTGGCCGGATCCCTGTCCTGATACTGGTGCCATTGCAGATGCTCGGCCAGCCTGGGCAGCGGCAGCGGCAGCGGCACGAGGCGGATCGGCAGGAAATGGGCCTGCCGTTCGGCCAAGCGGCGGTGGGCGGTGACCACCCGCTGGGTGCCGATCACCAGCTGGATCGCGGAATTGAAGTCGTAGGTCACCACCTCCAGCCGGCGGGCACGGCCGCCGTTGGAGACGAACCACTCCTCGAAGGAGGGCATGCGCTTGGTGTTGCCGAACCGGGTGGTGATGTGGCCGAGCGCCAGATACTCCGCCTCGGTCAGGCTGTCGCCAACCAGTTCGTTGTCCGCCCAGACGACGCAGACGTAATCATCCTCGAACAGCTGGCGGGAGGGATGCTCCGGCGACAGATAGGGGTGCGGCATGATCAGGAAATCAGCCTCGCCACGTTCCAGCAGATCGGTCGGCTGGGCATATTGCGACAGGAACTCGCAGGTGATGCCGGGGGCGAGCTTCGACAGCTGCGTGACGGCGGGAACGCCCAGAACCGCCAGCACATAGTCCGAGGCGATGATGCGGAAATGGCGTTTGGCGGTGGCGGGATCGAAGTCCAGCCGGGTTTCCAGCGTCGCCTGGATATCCAGCAGGATGGTCCGGATGCGGGGGCGCAGCAGCTCCGCCAGCGGTGTCGGCACCATCTTGCGGCGGACCGACACCAGCAGTTCGTCGCCGAAATAGTCACGCAGCCGGGCAAGCGCACCGCTCATCGCCGACTGGCTGAGATGCAGCCGTTCGCCGGCACGCGTGATGCTCTGTTCCTCCAGCAGGGCGTCGAGGGCAACCAGCAGATTCAGGTCCAGACGGTTGAAATGCATGCGGTCACTGCCGGCGCTATCGATAGGAAACAGATCATCTGTATCGCCGATTGTCATGATCGTGACAATCGATTTCTCAAATGGAATCGGGTGGTTAACACTCAGCACACCACCCGTGGGGAGGAGCAGCCATGGCTCGACGTCTGATCGATCTTTCCATTTATCTTGAAAACGATGTCTTCTCCGATCCTCCGGGTCTGCGTCCGACGATCGAGTATGAGACCCACGACGAGTCCGTCGCGACCTTCGAGCGGCTGATCCCCGGCCTGAAGGGGGAGGATCTGCCGGACGGCAAGGCGGCGGCGGCGGAATGGGTGAGGCTGACCACCCACAACGGTACGCATCTCGACGCGCCCTACCACTTCCATCCGACGATGGACGCCAAGCTGGGCGAGGCGCGCCGTTCCATCACCATCGACGAGGTGCCGCTGGACTGGTGTTTCCAACCCGGGGTGAAGCTGGATTTCCGCCACCTGCCCGACGGCCATGTCGTCACCGCGGCGGAGGTGGAGGCCGAGCTGGCCCGCATCGGCCATACGCTGCAACCGCTGGAGATCGTGCTGGTCAACACCCGCGCCGGCTCGCGCTATGGCCATGACGACTTCATCAACGCCGGCTGCGGCATGGGTTATGAAGCGACGATGTATCTTCTCGAACGCGGTGTGCGGGTGACCGGCACCGATGGCTGGAGCTGGGATGCTCCCTTCTCCTACACCGCGAAGAAATATGTCGAGACCGGTGACAAGAGCCTGATCTGGGAGGGGCACAAGGCCGGGCGCGACATCGGTTATTGCCATCTGGAAAAGCTGCACAATCTCGAAGCCCTGCCGCCAGCCGGCTTCATGATCTCCTGCTTTCCCCACAAGATCCGCGGCGCGTCGGCCGGCTGGACCCGCGCGGTCGCCATCATCGGGGAGTGAGCAGCGTCACGGAGGAGGAGGCGCCGTCCCCTTGCATCACCGGCCGTTCTGGGCTCTGCTGGGATCGAGGTTTCCGGCTTTTGCGGGAAACGGCGTCGTCACCGTCTGCAGGCCATCCGATGCGTATCGTTTTCCGCTGTGATCCCGCGCTTGCCGACCATTTGCCCCGCCCTGTCCCGGCCCGCGCCATTCTGCCCGATTGGCTGCGGTCCATGCCCGCGAAGGCGCATTCGGAGATTCACGGTCGGGAAATCCGCACGGTCAAACAGTGCCCTCCCTTCGTCGATGCCATGTCCCACGGCTTCATGATCCTGCTGCCATGCGACATGACCGTTCGCAATGGTGCCTTCTCCTGGGATTGGGCCATCCCGGCGCCTTCGACCGAAGGTCATCCACGGTCACCGCTCAGCTTCCACGTTGCGGAGCAGCTTGCCGGCGCGCCCTTTTCCAACGGGCTGGCGGCGGTGAAGTTCAACAGCTTCTGGACGATCGAGCTGGAGGAAGGCTGGTCGCTGTTCGCCACGCACCCGGTCAACCGCCACGAGCTTCCCTTCCGGCTGGTGACCGGCGTCGTGGATTCCGATCGCTTTACCGACGCGGGGATCAATTTCCCGGCGATCTGGTCCGATCCCGATTTCTCCGGTGTCCTGCCGAAGGGCATGCCGATTGCGCAGTGCTTTCCGGTGCCGCGGGCAGCACCCGATCTGGTCTTCGAAAGATTCGACGAGGCGCACAAGGCGGCCTACGAGAAAACGGTCACCGAGGTGCTCGCCGAGCCCGGCGTCTACCGGAAACGCTTCCGCGCGAAGCGCCGCCACACACCGGCGCACGCCGTCTGACCGCAAACCGGAGTCAGGATTTGAGCATGCGCTTCAATGCTTCGCGGTCGAGCCACAGCTGCCCCTGCGGTGCGGAGGTCAAAGACATCGCGATCACGCCGAATGTTTCGGGCTGCACGCCGTAGGCTGTTCGATAAGCCGCGACGGCACCGTCGATGTCGCGCATGTCCTGAAGCACGATACCCAGATTGACCGCCGCCTCGGCGTTGCCGGGCTGCTGTTCGAGCACTTTGCGATAGGCGTCGGCCGCGCCCGTCAGATCGTGCAAATCCTGTTTCACCAGACCAAGATCGAACCAGAGGCAGGCCGTCCGGCCGCTCGCCGGGACGGCTTCCAGCACGGCGGCCGCATCGCGAAGCAACCCATCTTCAAAAAGCAGTCGGCCAAGACGCGCGGCGGCCTCCGGCGACGCAGGATTGGCATGGTTCGCTGCCCTCCAGGCATCGACTGCCCGGTTCCGATCGCCTGCGGCATCGAACGTACGGGCCTGTTCAAGAAGGATTTCGAAACTGGGGGAAATTGTAGCGGCGCGTCCGAGGTGAAAGATGGCCCGGTCGAACTCACCGCAGGATCGCGCGATGCGGCCAGCAAGCAACTGGCCGGGTGCGTTGTCGGCCTTTGCCGCCAGACTTGCCTGGATATGGATGCCCGCCCTTGCCACGTCCCCCTTGGCAAACAGGACCGCCGCGAAAAGGTGATTGAGGATCGGATCATTCCGGCTCCGCCGCAGGCCAACCTCGCACAGGGATATTGCCTGCTCGAAGCGTCCGGCATTGAAATCAGTCACGATTTGCCGCACCTGATCTTCGGTCGTCGCGACCCGCATGCCTCGCCCGCCTTTGTCGTTGCCGCTACGAGAGACTGCCGATGCCGCAGTCATAGGTACAGGCAGAAGAGCGCGCCATACAAATTTTGGGAGTCAGGGTGCGTTGCGTTCTGGCAGGAGCACTTCGGCGCCATGATCTGTCCAGCCTATGCCAGCGCCCGCCGGCCCGGCTTCATCTCCCGCTTCGCCATGCTACCGGAAGGGCCAAGTCGAAAATGCAGCGCCACGGGCGGCACCGGTCAGCCCCTCTCCGACGACGCCCGCAATCCATAGGAGAGCCTGACCGGGGAGGCGTTGGACGGCAGACCGCCTCCCTGGGCGGCGCGAATGGAAAGCGACCCGTCCGCCAGCCGGCTTATAGCAAGATCACGATAGTCCCGGATGGCGGCATGTCCTGCATCCACGGCCGTGGCACCCGCCGCAGCATGGTGGGTCGCCGTGATCACCAGCACCGATGCGCCAGCACTCACCGCCGCCGCGATCCCGGCCGGGGAATCCTCCACCACAAGGCAGCGGTCCGCCGTTGTGCCGAGCCTTTCGGCCGCCAACTGGAAGCAGTCGGGAGCCGGCTTGCCCCGCTCGACATCCTCGGCACCGACCAGAAGCGGCGGTGTGGGCAAGCCAGCCGCGGCGATCCTGCGCAAGGCAAGCGTGCGCGGCGCCGACGTAACGACTGCCCAGCGGTCCGGGGGCAATGCCGCGAGGAACCCGGCAGCGCCGGCGATTTCCTCGATCCCATCGACATCCTCAATCTCGGCCTGGGTGATCGCCCCGGCCTCCACCTCCGGATCGACGCCGGGCAGGCCGAGCCGACGAATGGTCTCGACCGCCCGAACGCCATGGATGGTCGGCAGGAAGGCTTCGACGTCGATGCCGTGGCGCAGCGCCCAGGTGGTCCAGATGCGCTCCGCCGCCTTGATCGAGTTCAGGACCGTCCCGTCCATGTCGAAAAGAACGGCGTCGAAGAGAATGGCGTCGGTCGTCCGCATCCGATCATGCCCGTCCTGGTTGGCCCGGTCGGCATCCCTATCACCGCTTGCGGGATATGGGTAGTCGGAAAAGGATACCGGCTTCAGCGGGCCTGGAGCACCCCGACCGCCCCGCGCGCCACCTCGTGCAGGTCGGCTTCGCCACCGGACTGGACATGAGCGAACAGGCCGGCGCGCATGCGCGGATCCCAGAATTTGCGGATATGGGTCGCGGTCTCCGTCACCGCTTCCTCATGCGGGTAGGTGGCGAAATGGACGGCGATCTGGTTCGCCATCCGGACCAGATCCTTGGCGTGGTTCGTGTGGCTCATCGGTGTCTCCGGAAGGGGTTGGTGTCAGCGGAACAGGATGACGGTGTCGCGGCGCGACAGCGCACCCAGGGTCAGGTTGGCGTTGCGCGCCAGTTCGAGCGCCAGCGCCGTCGGCGCCGAGATGGTCGCCAGCAGCGGGATGCCGACCGCGGCGGTCTTCTGCACCAGTTCGAAGCTGCAACGGCTGGTCATCACCACGAAGCCGGTGGCCGGGTCGGCGCCTGAGCGGACGACAGCGCCGATCAGCTTGTCCAGCGCGTTGTGGCGGCCGACATCCTCACGCGCCAGACGGATGGTGCCGTCGGGCGCGCACCACGCGGCTGCGTGGACCGAACGGTTGGCCCGGTTCATCGGCTGGTGATCCGGCAGGGCGCGGAAGGCGGCGGCCACGGCGGCCGGGTCGACCTCCAGCGAGGTTTCTATCTTGCGGGGCTCCCGAACGGCGTGGACAAGACTGTCCACGCCGCACAGGCCACAGCCGCTCCGCCCCTCCATGGAGCGGCTGCGCAGACTTCCGCGCAGGAGCCGCAGGGGATCGACCGTCAGGTTGACGACGAAGCCCAGCGGGGTTTCCCGCACGGCGATGTTCTCGATGTCGGCGGCGGACCCGACGATCTCCTCGGCCAGACTGAAGCCCAGCGCGAAGTCTTCCAGATCGGCAGGGGTCGCCATCATCACGGCGTGGGAGCGGCCGTTGTATTCGAAAGCGACCGCGGTCTCCTCCGGCACCTGCCATTCAACGTCCGCGCCCTCCTCCACCCCGACACCGGCGGAAAAGCCGGTGCCGGTGACGGCGATGGAGCACATGGAATTATCGTCGGGACGGATGGACCCAGAAGGCATCGCGGTCATGCTTCCCACTCCTCAGGCCGTCACTCGGCGGCGATCACGTTGGCGGCGGCGATGCGCTTGCGCTCGACGTCGTTCTTCGCATAGTCAACCTGCCAATCCGAGGGTTGGTTGCTGCGGGCGACCTGCACCGCCGTCACCTTGTATTCGGGGCAGTTGGTCGCCCAGTCCGAATTCTCGGTGGTGATGACGTTGGCACCGGTCACCGGATGGTGGAAGGTGGTGTAGACGACGCCGGCCGGCATGCGGTCGGAGATCACGGCGCGCAACGTCGTGGCCCCCATGCGGCTGGCGAGCGACACCATGTCGCCGTCCTTGACGCCGCGGATCTCGGCGTCCACCGCGTTGATCTCCAGCACGTCCTCCGGATGCCAGGCCACGTTGGCGGTGCGGCGGGTCTGGGCGCCGACATTGTAATGGGCGAGGATGCGGCCGGTGGTCAGCACCAGCGGATACATCCGCGTGGTCCGCTCGTCGGTCGGGACATATTCGGTGATCACGAAACGGCCGAGACCGCGGGCGAAGCTCTCCCCATGCATGATCGCCATGCCGGTGTCGTCGTCCTCGAAGCCGGTGCAGGGCCACTGGACGCTGCCGACGCGGTCAAGCTTCTCGAAGCTGACGCCGCGGAAGGTCGGGGTCAGCCGGGCGATCTCGTCCATGATCTGCGCGGTGGTCTCGTAGTGCATCGGATAGCCCATCGCCGTCGCCAGCGCGCAGGCGACCCAATGCTCGTCCTTGCCGACCTTCGACGGCATCGCCTTGCGGACGCGGTTGATGCGGCGCTCGGCATTGGTGAAGGTACCGTCCTTCTCCAGGAAGGAGGTGCCGGGGAAGAAGACGTGGGCGAAGGCCGCCGTCTCGTTCAGGAACAGGTCCTGGACGATGACGATGTCCAGCGATTCCAGCGCCGAGGTGACGTGGTTGGTGTTCGGGTCGGACTGGACGATGTCCTCGCCCTGCACGAACAGGCCGCGGAAGCTGCCGTCATGCGCGCTGTCGAACATGTTGGGGATACGCAGGCCGGGTTCCGGATCCAGCGTGACGCCCCAGGCAGCCTCGAACTCGTGACGGACGGCGTCGTCCGACACGTGACGGTAACCCGGCAGCTCGTGCGGGAAGGAGCCCATGTCGCAGGAGCCCTGCACGTTGTTCTGGCCGCGCAGCGGGTTCACCCCGACGCCCTCGCGGCCGATGTTGCCGGTCGCCATCGCGAGGTTGGCGATCGCCATCACCGTGCTGGAGCCCTGGCTGTGTTCGGTCACGCCCAGGCCGTAATAGATCGCGGCATTGCCGCCGGTGGCGTAGAGGCGGGCGGCGGCGCGGACCTGATCGGCAGGGACGCCGGTGCGCGATTCCAGATATTCCGGTGAGTTGCGGTGCTCGGCGATGAACGCCTCCCACTTCGCGAACTCCTTGGGATCGCAGCGCTCCTCGACGAAGGACCGGTTCACCAGTCCTTCGGTGACAATGGTATGGGCGATGGCGTTGACCACGGCGACGTTGGTGCCGGGCTGGAGCTGGAGGTGGTATTCGGCCTGGACATGCGGGCTGCGCACCAGATCAATGCGGCGCGGGTCGATGACGATCAGCTTGGCGCCGGCGCGCAGGCGCTTCTTCATGCGCGAGCCGAACACCGGGTGGCCGTCGGTCGGGTTGGCGCCGATGACCAGGATGACGTCGGACTTGTCGACGCTCTTGAAATCCTGGGTGCCGGCCGAAGTGCCGAAGGTCTGCGACAGGCCATAGCCGGTCGGCGAATGGCAGACGCGGGCGCAGGTGTCGATGTTGTTGGTGCCGAAGGCGGCCCGGATCATCTTCTGGACGACATAGACCTCCTCGTTGGTGCAGCGTGACGAGGTGATGCCGCCGATCGAGCCCCGGCCATACTTGGCCTGCACCGCCTTCAGCCGCTCGGCGGCGTAGGCGACCGCCTCCTCCCACGACACTTCACGCCACGGGTCGGTGATCTTCTCGCGCACCATGGGCTTCATGATGCGGTCCTTGTGGGTGGCGTAGCCCCAGGCGAAGCGGCCCTTGACGCAAGAATGGCCCTCGTTGGCGCCGCCGTCCTTCCACGGGGTCATGCGGACCACCGTGGTGCCCTGCAGCTCGGCCTTGAAGGAGCAGCCGACACCGCAATAGGCGCAGGTGGTGATGACGCTGTGTTCCGGCTGGCCGTGCTCGATGATCGACTTCTCGGTCAGGGTCGCGGTCGGGCAGGCCTGGACGCAGGCGCCGCAGGACACGCACTCGCTATCCATGAAGCTTTCCTTGGCGCCCGGCGACACCGAGGAGGCGAAGCCGCGGCCGTCGATGGTCAGCGCGAAGGTGCCCTGGGTCTCCTGGCAGGCGCGGACGCAGCGCGAGCAGACGATGCACTTGGAGGCGTCGAAGGTGAAGTAGGGGTTGCTCTCGTCCTTGGCGGCGGCGCGATGGTTTTCGCCGTCGAAACCGTACCGCACGTTGCGCAGGCCGACGGCGCCGGCCATGTCCTGCAACTCGCAGTCACCGTTGGCGGCGCAGGTCAGGCAGTCGAGCGGATGGTCGGAGATGTACAGCTCCATCACGCCGCGGCGCAGCTTCGCCAGCTTGTCGGTCTGGGTGTGAACCTTCATGCCGGGGGCGACGGGGGTGGTGCAGGAGGCCGGGGTGCCGCGGCGCCCCTCGATCTCCACCGCGCAGAGGCGGCAGGAACCGAAGGGCTCCAGGCTGTCGGTGGCGCACAGCTTCGGCACGGTGATGCCGGCGTCCATCGCGGCGCGCATCACGGAGGTGCCTTCGGGAACGGTGATGCTGCGGCCGTCGATCTCCAGCGTCACCAGGGTCTCGGAGACGCGGGCGGGAGTGCCGTAGTCGGTCTCGTGGATGAGGGTCATCTCGGGTGCTCCTGGGGTCGCTCGTTATTCGGCGGCGATGTGGGTGACGCGGACGGCGTGCTGCTTCTTGCGGAAGTCTTCCGGGAAGTGCTTCACCGCGCTGCGCACCGGATAGGGCGTCATGCCGCCCATGGCACAGAGCGAGCCGTCCACCATCACGTCGCAGAGGTCGGCGAGCAGTTCGAGGTTCGCATCGACGTTCTTGCCGGCGATGATCTTGTCCAGCGTCTCCATGCCGCGGGTCGAGCCGATGCGGCAGGGGGTGCATTTGCCGCAGGATTCGGCGACGCAGAACTCCATGGCGAAGCGGGCCTGCTGGGCCATGTCGACGCTGTCGTCGAAGACGACGATGCCGCCATGGCCGACCATCGCCTCCTGCGCCGCGAAGGCCTCGTAATCCTTGGGCAGGTCGAACTGCGAGGGCGGCAGATAGGCGCCGAGGGGACCGCCGACCTGCACCGCGCGGATCGGCCGGCCGGTGATGGTGCCGCCGCCGAAGTCGTAGAGCAGCTCATGCAGGGTGATACCGAAGGCCTTCTCGACGATGCCGCCATTCCTGATGTTGCCGGCGAGCTGGAAGGGCAGCGTGCCGCGTGACCGGCCGACGCCGAAGTCGCGGTAATAGTCGCCGCCCTTGTCGAGGATGATCGGCACCGAGCAGAGCGACAGCACGTTGTTGACCACCGTCGGCTTGCCGAACAGGCCTTCCAGCGCCGGCAGCGGCGGCTTGGCGCGCACCATGCCGCGCTTGCCCTCCAGGCTTTCCAGCATCGCCGTCTCTTCGCCGCAGATGTAGGCGCCGGCGCCGACGCGGACGTCGAGGTGGAAGGTGCGGTTGGTGCCGTGGATGTTGTCGCCGAGCCAGCCCTCGTCATAGGCGAGCTTGATGGCATGGCGCAGGGTCGCCGTGGCGTGCGGGTATTCCGAGCGCATGTAGACGTAGCCGGAGGTCGCCCCCACCGCGATGGCGGCGATGGTCATGCCCTCGATCAGGCAGAAGGGGTCGCCCTCGATGATCATGCGGTCGGCGAAGGTGCCGCTGTCGCCCTCGTCGGCGTTGCAGCAGACGAACTTCTCGTCCGCCTTCGCCTGCATCACCGTGTTCCACTTGATGCCGGTGGGGAAGCCGGCACCGCCGCGGCCGCGCAGGCCGCTGTCGGTCACCGCTTTGACGATCTCCGCCTGGGACATCGCCAGCGCGTTCTCCAGGCCGCGGAAGCCGCCATGGGCGCGGTAGTCCTCGACCGACAGCGGATCGATGATGCCGCAGCGGGCGAAGGTCAGGCGTTCCTGCTTCTTGAAGTAGGGGATTTCCTCGGTCAGGCCGTGGCCCAGCGCATGATCGCCGCCGGTCAGGAAGCCGGCGTCGAACAGGCCGGGGACATCCGCCGGGGTGACCGGGCCGTAGGCGACGCGTCCGTCAGCGGTTTCCACCTCGACCAGCGGTTCCAGATAGAGCATGCCGCGCGAGCCGTTGCGGACGATGCGCAGCGGCAGGTCGCGCCTGGCGGCCTCGGCCCGGATGGCGGCGGCCACGGCATCGGCGCCGACCGACAGGGCGGCGGAGTCGCGCGGGACGAAGACGGTGATCAGATGGCCGCTCATTGCGCGTGACCCTTGTGGCTGTCCTTGTGGCTGAGGGCGCGGGGGATTTGCTGGTGGGCCGTCGGGTTGGCCCGCGTCTCGGCCGCCAGCGCGTCGAAGCGGTCGGGCGAGACCCGGCCGTGCAGGTTCTCGTCGATCATGACGGCGGGGGACAGGGCGCAGTTGCCCAGGCAGAAGACCGGTTCCAGCGTGAAGGCGCCGTCGGCGGTGGTGCCGTGGAAATCGACCTGGAGCCGCTTCTTGACGTGGTCGACCAGGGCGTTGGCACCCATCGACTGGCAGGCCTCGGCCCGGCAGACCTTGATGATGTGGCGGCCGGGCTTTTCGCGGCGGAATTCGTGATAGAAGGACACCACGCCATGCACGTCGGCGCGCGAGAGGTTCAGCTCCGTCGCCAGCAGGGGGATGGCCTGTTCGTCGATGTAGCCGAACTCTTCCTGCAGCGCGTGGAGGATCGGCAGCAGGGCGCCGCGCAGATGCCGATTGTCTTCGACAATCGTCATGGCGCGCTCAGCGCTCCACGGATGGCTTGCGTTCACGGGTGTCCCTCCTTGCGATCGTCCGCGCCGCTCTTGAGGTCGGCGTCGTTCTGGCTTGGCACTGCTGGGTTTTTCCGAACGTCTCTCAGCGCCCGGCACCATCAGAGTGGCGGAGGATACGGTATGCCAGCAAATTGTATTTTCCGATTGCGTAATAGCTTTTGGCTATCAAGAGCAGGCCGTCAGCGGATCGCCACGCGCCAGGGGATCATCGCGTCGGCGACGCCGATCGCCACGCGCTGGGCGATATCGGCATCGGATGCTGCCACCGCCAGCGCCTTGGCGAGCGGCGGCGGCGGGTCGCGGTCGGCATAGGCGAGGCCGACGACGTGGCTCAGCTCGGGGTCGACCAGCGGCAGGGCGACGATGTCCGGATGCGGCGGAACGAAGGTCAGAAGCTGGCCGGGGACGATGCTGGCGCAGTTGCCGGCGCGGACGATGGTGTAGAGGGTGACGATGGAGTTGGTCTCCATCGCCGGCTCCACCGTCCGCCCGGTCATGCGGAAGGCGGTGTCGGCGATGCGGCGGTTCTGCATGTCCGGGGTGAGCAGGCAGAGCCGCAAGCTCGCCGCCGTCTCCCACGGCACCGCCCCCTGGGCGATCAGCTCCTCCGGCAGCTCGTCGCGGCGGGCCAGCAGGTGGTAGCGCTCGGTGTAGAGCGGCAGGGTGCGGACGTTGTTCAGCGGCTCGTTGTCGAGATAGGTGATGGCGGCGTCGAGTTCGAACTCGTCGAGGCCGCGCTGGATCTCGCGCGAACTGAGCGACACGACGCTGGAGCGGATGTGCGGGAAACGGCTGGTGAAGGGCGTCAGCACATGCGGCACCACCGGCAGGGCGGTGGGGATGGCGCCGATCCGCAGATGGCCGGTGACGCCCTGGGCCAGCGCCAGCAGCTCGTGGCGCAGGTTGTCGCGCTCGCCGACGATGCGGCGGGCATATTCCAGCACCTTCAGCCCTTCCGGCGTGAAGCCTTCGAACTTCTGGCCGCGCTCGACGATGGGGACCTGAAGCTCCTCCTCCAGCTGGCGGATGGCGTTGGAGAGGGTCGGCTGCGAGACGTGGCAGCTCTCCGCCGCGCGGCCGAAATGCTTCTCGCGCGCCAGTGCCAGCAGATAGACGAACTTCCGGAACATCGCCCCTCCCTGCTCGTCAAGCGTCCGGGTCGAAGAGCGGGACCGGCAGGCCCGGTACCTCGACCGTCATGGCGAACAGGCCGCCGGACTGCGGCAACCGCTCCAGCTCCTCGGCCGGGCGGCCGGCGCTGGCGGTGGTGACGTAGAGCGTGCGCAGGTCGGGGCCGCCGAAGGCCACCATGGTCGGGCAGCGCGCCGGCAGCGGATGTTCCGACAGCAGGTCCCCGTCCGGCGAGAAGCGCGCGACCCGCCCGCCCTCATACAGCGCCGACCAGTAGCAGCCCTCCCCATCCACCGCCGCGCCGTCCGGCCGGCCGCGGTCGCCGTCCTTGGGCTCCAGCCGGACGAAGATCTCGCCGTCCGAGAGGTCGCCGGTCGCCGGGTCGTAGCGGTAGCGGCGCACGGTGAAGGTCGGGGTGTCGGCGTGATAGAGCGTCCGCCCGTCCGGGCTGAAGGCCAGCCCGTTGGAGGTCAGCAGCCCGCCGGCCAGCACCGCCAGCCCGCGCCGGTCATAGCGGTAGAGATGCGCCTTGCCGCCGGCCTTCGGCTCGTCCAGCGTGCCGGCCAGATAGCGGCCGGCGGGATCGGTCTTGCCGTCGTTGAACCGGCTGGCGCCCTGGTCCTCCGGATTGGTGGCGAGGCAGGTCACCGGCCTCCCCTCCCCGTCCAGTTCCCACAGGCCGGAGCGCAGGCCGGCGATGAAGCCGCCGCCCTTGCGCGGGGCGACGCAGCCGATCTCCTCCGGCAGAGCCATCACCCGGTTGGCGCCGGTGGCGGGATCGAAGCGGTTCAGCGCCTTGCCCTTGATGTCGACCCAATAGAGCGCCTGCTCGTCCACCGACCAGACCGGCCCCTCCCCCAGCTTGGCACGGGCATCGAGCACGCAGGTGAAGGCTGGGGTGAAGGTAGGGCCGGCGGTCATCGCGTGATCCTCGGTAGTCGAACGGACCCGCAGGGTCGGACAGTTCGGCCGCGCGATCAAGCCCGCTGGTGGGCTGGGTCCGGCCGCGGTGGCCGCGTCCGGCGGCGGGATGGAACGGCGTGGAACAGGTTTCGGCGGCTGTTCCATCCTCCGGCCGGCGCCCGGCGGGCGGGCGTCCGGGGCCCCTACCGGCGCCAGGAGAAGGGACCGGCTGCGCGGCGGCTCACCGGGCCGGGATTGAGGTTGGGGTACTCCTCATACTGGTTGAGGGTATAGGGGAAGACGCCCTTCGGCCCCTCCGCCTCCGGCTCGGCCAGGACGGCGGCGACCATGGCGGGGTTGGGCATCCTGCGTTCGCGAATGGCGCCGGGGATGTCGTCGTCATCGAGTTCGGGGACGGTGACGGCGGGCGGGTCTTCCGGTTTCGGGGCCGGCCTGGGGGCCGGCGGATCGTCGGGCTGCCGGTCAGGCTGGGAGGCTTGCCGCTTGCCCGCCGGGAGGTCGAGGCCGGCGAACAGGCCGAGCCGCTCGGCCAGCCAGCGCACGGTGGCGGGATCGCCGGAGGTGACCAGCCGCTCGATCTGCTCGGCGACCAGGATGCGCAGCGAGGACAGACGCAGTTCGGCCTCGCGGTTCAACGCCTGCCTCTCCCACCACACCCTGTGACGAAAATCCTGGGAGCCGTAATAGGCCCGCCACAGCGTGGTGCGGCTGCACCCCATGGCGCGGGAGACCTGAAGGAAGCTGTTGCCGCGGGCCAGCATGCCGGCGGCCATGATCCACTGTTCCTCATGGAACTGCGAACCGGGGACCAGCGAGCCTTCCGACGGGGTCGGCGGCTCTTCGGCCCAGCGAGGGAAGTTGTCGTTGTTGAAGCTGCGGGGGTCGAGGGGCATGGGGTGGCTCCGCGAATGAGGGGGCATTGCGGAGAGGGTATAGGATTTTCATCCTGTTTTGGGGAAGTTTCGTGAAAATGGGGATGGGCGGAGAGGCAATGCTTGACCCAATGCGGACAATGGGTTTGATGAGCTGCTCGGTCCTTAGAGCGCGGATCAAGACTTCGCTTTAGTTGTTCCAAACCATTAATTTCGCTTAGGATACAAGAGGTTTTGATCGGCACTCTTAGCGCCTTATCTCGCTGAACTGGCGCCAAGCAACTATCAACATAGTCATACTTGTTGAAAGCCGGATTGGCCTTGCTGTCTGCTTTAACGCCAGAAAACGCGAAAGAGGCGGTTCGCGCCTATCATACCAAGATGCTATCAGTGCGTAGGCAAGCGAGATTCCTTCGATGGGGAATTCGAAAAGCGGGACTACTCCTTTAATCTTGTCTATTTTCGGGAAATTCCTGTATAGTTTCTACCGCAATCGGCCCATTTCCGAACATAATCTTTATCCCGCGATGGATCCGTACAGAAGCAAATCATGGAAGGAATTTTGCAACGAAGTCATCCGGCTTGACGGCGGGGTGTGTTGTCGTTGCCGAAGAGGTCTCTCGGACGGTGTTATTTTGCAGGTCCACCACAAGGCGTATCTTCTCAATCATAAACCATGGGAATACCCCTATGAACTTTGCGAGACGCTCTGCCGTGGCTGCCATGCCGCAGAGCACGGAAAGATCATGCCGAATTTTGGCTGGTCCTTGATCGGGTATGATGACTTGGGGGATTTGGATGGGACCTGCCAGCTATGCGGGACTGCAATTCGCCACGTTTTCATGATTCAGCACAACAAATGGCCGACTATGGAAGTTGGAGAAGTTTGTTGTGACAATTTAACCTGCTCTGATGAAGCCGGCACCCACATGGAATCCCTTCGCCGATTTAATGATCGGCAGAGAAGATTCATTTCATCGTCGCGGTGGACTATACTCGAAGAGGGCATTGAGAGCATAAAGCAGAAAAATTACGAAATATCTATTGTTAATGTCAGACAAAAGTTTATGATTAGGATCAATGAAATTGACGGAAAGCAGAGGTTTACCTCTTCATTGGAAGCAAAGAAGACGGTATTTTTTCTCCTTGAATCTGGAAAAATTGACGAATTCATGAAAAAGAAAAGGGGACTTCTTGCCTAAACTCTGAATGCTCACTGAAGACAACAGTAGCTGGATAGAAACTGTAGTTCCAAAATCATAATTCATTATTTGGAAAACACAATTTTCAGAATTGATTTGACCGCAATCTCCGCACCTCTTCGTCGACAAGTTGCTTTGGTAATTTAAAGAAATCAAACAGCGCATAAAGTGGTTGAAGAAACTCGAAAAGAAACTCAGGAAGTTGATCCTCAATCTTGTCGCTTATAACGCTCAAACTACGCTCAAAATTATTTTGGCGTGCAATCTGCTCGGGATATACTAATCGGCGTCTTTCAATATGCACGAGTTCGCGTCCTTGTAATCCTGTCCATGCAACCATGATGGTCAGCGGCACGGGTGTCGACGACAACTGTTTGGCAAAGGACGCAGCCTGAAGAAAACATTCGGCAACTCGCCAAACTGGCATAGTAATATCGAACCCTTTGCCCTGTGGCAGACGATCAGGAATAGAATCTTCATCGAATCCACGCACAAGCAGCGCCTGCCCTTCTGCTGTCACTCGCCAGAAGTCAGTATGGGCCGGGTCAGCCAACCAGTGCCCAGGCTCATCACCAAGATAGCATTCGACAGAATTGTCATGAACATAAGGACGGATAGCGCCTCGTGTCGGCACCCACCAAGGGGACCATCCTGTATGCCGCACCGTAGCGCGATCCAGAAGATCAAGAACCTCTGCCAGCGGGCGGGCCGGCAAGGAGGCATCAATCTGATAGGCAACCGTGTAATAACCGAGAGCCTCTGCAGGTTTAGGATCGGCCCCCTCCGCCACAAGCTCACGCCATCGCATCAACCCTTTATCACGCCACGCCCTCAACTGTTCCAGCTTGGAAGGAGGCAATTCCTCCGTAGCCACACTCCTGCCATCCAATATCCCCCGGATCGCGTCCAAAAGATCGTCGCGGCCAGCACGGATACAGCGATCAAAAAGATCGCGCCAATCCCCAGCCGTTGCCGGCTCGGCACTCTCTGGCGTCGGACGACGGATATAGACGCGTCCTGCAATCAGGGTCTTCTGATCGGGACTACCCTTCTTCGCCTGTATCGGCACACGGTGGCTGCCCGGAACAATGACAACTGGGTGAACTGTACCGTCAGCACCACTCCGCCGGATATGCGTCACCTGAACTTGGAAGGCCGGTTCTGCATAGCTGGCAACAACTCGCGCAATGACATCCTGACTATAAGCGTCCAAAAATGAAGGTACCGGCTGACCCACTTGGAATGATCCGTCACTCAACTCCTCGAAACCGAGCAGGATAAACCCACCCCCGTGATTGGCAAGCGCAATGGCCGCCTTCGCGATCGTTGCAGCACCAGCCTTATCACCAAGGTCGATCCAGCGCTTGACCTCGATATTCAAGCTTTCTCGGGGTCTATCAACCAGCGCTTGGAGTTCCGTAGCAATCTCAGCCATATTCAATCCCGCGAATTGGTAACCAGTTTATGCACCTCTTGGGAGACTCTGCAACAACCGTGTACTCTCTTACGGCGTCATCTCCCCCTACCCCTCCCCCATCGTCTCCACCGCCCGCCGCGAAGCAACGCACCGCGCAATCTCGCCCAGCATCTGGGTGCGGTCGATCGGCTTCGGCACGTGGCAGTCCATGCCGGCCTCGTAACAGCGGGCGATGTCGTCCGGAAAGGTGTTGGCGGTCAGGGCGACGATGGCGACGCGGGACTCCGGACCCGGCATGGCGCGGATGGCGCGCGTCGCCTCCAGCCCGTCCATCACCGGCATGTTGATGTCCATCAGGATGGCGTCGAATGGCTCGCCCGCCGCTGTCTGCGCCACCGCCTCCACCGCCTTGGCGCCGTCCTCCACCGCCACCACGCGGTGGCCGGCCTGCTTCAGCAGCGTGACCGCCAGCAGGCGGTTCATCTCCACATCCTCCACCACCAGCACACGCAAGGAGTCCGCCGCCGGCTTCGCGGGTGGTGTCGCAGGGGGCGCCGCAGCGGGGGCCGTGGCGGGCGCCGGAGGCGGTGACGGTTCGGCCGCGGCCGATGGCGAGGAAGGCGGCGAGGAAGGCGGCGGGAGAGAGGCCAGGGGCCCGACGGCGGGGGGCGGGACAGGCTCCGCCGCTGCCGGCTGCGGCGGGGGGGAGGGGCGCAGGCGGTCGAGATGCTCGCGCAGTTCGGCCGGGTCATAGGGCTTGGCGATCAGGTCGTAGCCGCCCATCGCCACGTCGTCGGCCACCACCGCATGGGCGGCGAAGCCGGACGCCAGCAGGACCGGCAGGTCGGGGCGCAGGCGCCGCGCCTCGCGCGCCAGCTCGGCCCCGTTCATGCCCGGCGGCATCACGATGTCGCTGAACAGCAGGTCCAGCGGCTCGGACCCGCGCAGAACCACCAGGGCCTCGCCGGCGCCCGATGCTGCGATCACCCGGTGGCCCCAGCTGCGCAGCAGGGCGCAGCCGTTCTCGCGGATGTTGTGGTCGTCATCCACCATCAGGATCGACAGGCTGCGCCGGCCGCTCAACGATTGGCTTGCCGGCGGCCGGGCGGGACGGCCGACCCCGTCTCCCGTCTCGTCGGCCATATCGGCGACCCGCTCGGGCGGGAAATGGATGGTGACGGTGGTGCCCTGCCCCACCCGGCTCGCCAGGGTCAGCGTGCCGCCATGCAGCTCCACCAGCCGGCGGGTCAGCGGCAGGCCCAGGCCGGCGCCCTCGGTCTGGCGGTTCTCCGGGGTCGCGACGCGGGCATAGGCCAGCAGCACGCGGTCCAGATCCTGTTCGGGGATGCCGACGCCGTTGTCGCGCACCTCCAGCAGCAGGCCGCCGTCGGGCGCCGGGGTGGCGGTCAGCGACACCGAACCGCCGGACGGGGTGTATTTCACCGCGTTGGACAGCAGGTTCAGCAGGATCTGGCGGATGCGGCGCTCGTCGCCGCGCAAATGGCGGGCGGCGGGGTCGACCGTCGCGTCGAGGGCGATGCCGGCGCGGGCGGCGCGCGGGGTCAGCAGGCGGACGGCGAAGGTGGCGGCGGCGTCGAGATCGACCGGCTCGTCGTCGAGAACCAGCTGGCCGGATTCGGCGCGGACATGGTCGAGGATCTCGTTGATCAGCTCCAGCAGATGCTGGCCGCTGTCACGGATGTTGACGGCGAAGTCGCGGTAATGGGCGGTGCCGACCGGCCCCTCGGCCTCGCGCGCGATCAGGTCGGCGAAGCCGATGACGGCGTTCATCGGCGTGCGCAGCTCGTGGCTCAGGCTCGCCAGGAATTCGGACTTGCTGCGGCTGGCCGCCTCCGCCGCGTGGCGGGCGTCCTGAAGCTCCGCCTCCATGATCTTGCGGGCGGTGACGTCGCGCTCGACGCTGACGTAATCCTGCGGCGAGCCCCAGTCGTCGGTGACCAGCCGCACCGCCGCCTCGATCCACACCCAGCGGCCGTCGGCATGGCGCAGCCGGTAGGTGGTCTTCAGGGTCGGGCGGTCCGGGGTCAGGCGGGCCAGACCGGCGGCGAGCGCGTCGCGGTCGTCGGGGTGCACCCGCTCCACCAGCGGGCGGCCGACCAGATCGGCGGGGGCGCAGCCCAGGCTGTCGCGCGTCGCCTCCGAACAGAAACGGCGCACGCCGTCCAGGCCGATGCGGCCGATGATGTCGGTGACGCTGCGCGCCAGCAGGCGGTAGCGCGCCTCGCTGGCGCGGATCGCCCGCTCCGCCTCGTGGCGGCGGGTGATGTCGCGGGCGCCGACCGACAGCATGACGATGGCGCCGCTCGCGTCGCGGATCGGCACCTGCGACACCTCCCACCAGCGGGTGACGCCGTCGTGGGTGTGCTGCTCCTCGAAGCGGGTGGGGGCGCCGGCGTCGATGCAGGATTGCAGGTCCGCCATCACCTTGGCGGCGAGGTCGGGCGGCAGCAGGGCGTCGATCGGCCTGCCGCGGGCCTGGGTCACCCGCTCGCCCATCGCGCGGACGGCGGCGTCGTTGGCGCAATGCAGGGTGAGGACGCCGCCGGCACCGACGCGGACGACGACGTGGAGGTCGGCGGAGCTGTCGAAGACGGCGCGGAACAGGGCGGCGTTCTCGGCCAGCGTGGCCTCAGCGGCGAAGCGCCGGTGCTCGCGCGCCAGCAGGACGGCGAACAGGCCAAGGCCAAGCGTGGTGACGGCGGCCAGCGGCAGCGCCTGCTCCTGCACCGCCCGCAGGACGAGGTCGCGATCGGGCAGCAGCAGGACGGCCAGCAGGGAAAGGGCGGCGGCACAGGCCAGCAGGGCGGAGAGCGCCGCGAAGGCGATGCGCCGGGTGCCGAACCGCCGCAGGATCTGCCGGTAGGCAAGCAGAACCAGCGCCAGCAGGCCGGCGCCATATGCAAGGGCGATGATGATGCCCGTTCCCATTGCTCCGCCCCCCAAGCGACTACGCCAACGGCTACCCCGCTCCCAAGCCATATGCGTCGAAACCCGACGGGGATTTTTACACAGGCAATTGAACAAGAAGAAGAAACGATTCGAAACAGTCATACCGCCTTTTTTCCTACGACTACGGATGGCAGCCGCATGGGCGATGGCTTTTACGTCGCTGTCGTGTTTGGCCACCGATTCGGCTAGGATGACGCCGCGTATCGTTCGTGTTCGTCGTGTTCTAGCTGGCTGTTCTCGGTGGCTTCGGCATGTTCTTGAAGATCTTCTCACGGAGCCTGGTTGCCCGGACGACGGCATCGGCGGTGGTGCTGGTGTCGGTGCTGGTCGCCGTGCCGATGGTCGTGCTGATCCAGGCCGACGTGCGCAACACGCGGGCCGAGCTGGCGATCCGGGCGGAGATGGCGACCCGCATCGTGCTGGACGACGTGACCAGCGCCCTGTGGGACCTCGACCCGGAAGAGGCGCTGACGGCGCTGGGCCCGCTGCGGTCGATCGACAGCTTCGCCGAGGCGGTGATCCTGGGCACCCATGGCGAACGCTTCGCCACCTTCCGCAAGCCGGGCGGCACCATCGTCGGGGAGGAGGCCGCCACGGCAGCCACCGTGCCGCTGACGCGCCAGGACCGCAGCGGCGGGGCGCGCACCATCGGCACGCTGCTGGTCCGGCTCGACACCGGGCCAACCGACGCGGCGATCCGCCACCATGTGCTGGTGCTGGGCGGGATCGGTGCTGTCACGCTCCTGCTGGTGGTGCTGGGGGTGATCTGGGCGACGCGCGGCATGACCCTGCCGATCGCCGGCATGACCCGCGCCATGGCCGATCTGGCGGCTGGCGACGTGACGGTGACGGTGCCGGTGCGCCATCGCGACGACGAGATCGGCCGCATGGCCAAGGCGCTCGACACCTTCCGCCAGAACGCCATCGACCTGCGCGTCGCCAAGGAGCGGGCCGAGCAGGCGGTGGCGTCGAAGGCGAAGTTCATGGCCGCCGCCAGCCACGACCTGCGCCAGCCGGCCCAGTCGCTGCTGATGCTGACCGCCATGCTGCGCGCCACCGCCCCCAACCCGAAGGTGGCGGAATCGGCGCGCAAGATCGAACAGGTGGTGATGACGCTGAAGCAGCTGCTGGACGAGCTGCTGGAGGTGTCGCGGCTGGATGCCGGCGGCGTCACCGCCAACAAGGCGGTGCACGAGGTCGCCGACCTGTTCGACGCGCTGGATTCGCAATATGGCCCGGTCGCCCGCAACAAGGGGCTGGCCTTCTCCGTGCCGCAGTACCGGGCGCCGGTGCTGACCGACCGGGTGCTGCTGCTGCGGCTGCTGGGCAACCTGATCGACAACGCCATCCGCTACACGCAAGCGGGACAGGTGCAGGTCGCCTGCCTGGAATCCGGCGGCAGCCTGATCGTCGAGGTGCGCGACACCGGCATCGGCATCCCCGAGGACCGGCTGGACGCCATCTGGGAGGAGTTCCACCAGATCGGCAACCCGGAGCGCAACCGCGACAACGGCATCGGGCTCGGCCTGTCGATCGTGCGGCGGCTGGCCGGCGTGCTGGACCACCCGGTCAAGGTGCGCTCGACGCCGGGCAAGGGCTCCGTCTTCTCGGTCACCCTGCCGCTGGCGCCGGTGGAGCAGGCCATCGACCCCATGGGGCCGGAGATGGCGGCGGTCGAGCCCGTGCCGGCGCCGGCATCGGTGCCGCCGCGCCCGGCGGAATTGCCCCCTGCCCCCGCTCCTGTCGCCAGTCTGGCGACGCTGGCGGACGCACCGGCGAAGAGCGGCGAGATCGCGATCCTGGTGATCGACGACGACCAGTTCGTGCTGTCCGCCATCTCGATGTTCCTCAACACGGCCGGGCATCGTGTCGTCGGTGCCTCCACGGTGACGCAGGGCCTGCGGGCGGTGGAGGGCGGCGACATCCGGCCCGACGCGGTGATCGCCGACTACCACCTCTCCGCCACCGAAAACGGCCTGGATTTCATCGACGGCGTCTGGCACCGGCTCGGGCTGCGCATCCCGGCGGTGCTGATCTCCGGCCGGCTCGACAGTGCCGTGACCGCGCGCGCGGCGGAGATGGGCGTCATCGTCGCCGCCAAGCCGATCATGCCCGACCGCCTGTCGGCGCTGGTGGAAGAGATGACGGCGGCCCGGCCGGCCGCGGTGGCGCTGGACGTCGCCGCTCCGCATAAGACTCAGACAATTTGAGGTCAGTGGCCCGGCCCCGATGCTTAGGACCAAAAATGATCTCACATATTCGGCTATGTTATGTCACAACAGTGGGGGCTCAGAACGATCGGACAGCATTCCCGGACGATCGTGACCCCCGTCCGAAAGCAGACAAGAAGTAACTTTGGAGGACCCCATGCGCGGCGCCACCACGACCGACATCACCCGTGCCCGTGACATCATCGCCGGTTTCGACTTTGGCTATGTCGTCGACCGCGCCGTCGCCGCAGGCATGACCCGCAGCACGTCCGAGATCGCGCTGACCCAGCTGAAGGCGTTCCTGCTGGCCTGCGCCGAGCATCCGGACCGCGACATCGTTCCGCAATCGGCCGCCTGCGACGACCTGTGGCACGAGTTCATCGTCGCCGACACCCGCGCCTATTTCCGCTTCTGCGAGGCGGTCTATGGCGAGTATCTCCACCACAACGGCGTGACCGTCCCGGCCGAGCGCATGGCCGCCGCCCGCAACGACAGCGCCCGCCTGTTCGCCGGTGCCGACTGCCTGCGCGAGACTGCCAAGGCTGACTGCCTGCGCGAAGCGAAGGCGGCGGATTGCCTGCGCGAGGCCGTGGGGGCTGACTGCCTGCGCGAGGCGAAAGGCGCCGATTGCCTGCGGGAGGCCGCGCAGGCTGATTGTCTCCGCGAAGCGAAGGGTGCGGATTGTCTGCGCGAAGCGAAGCCGGCCGACTGTCTCCGCGAGGCGAAGGGTGCGGATTGTCTGCGGGAGGCCAAGCCGGCCGACTGCCTGCGCGAGACTGCCAAGGCCGATTGCCTGCGCGAAGCACGGCCGCAGGGCGCCGCCTGACGTCTCAGTCCCTGTAGCGACGAAAAAGCCCCTGTCCGCGAGCGGACGGGGGCTTTTTTCATGCGGGCACCCTGCCCTGCCCTGTATCGGCCAAAATGGTCAGCCGAAGTTCAGGCCGCCGAACGGCGTGATGAAATTGTCGCTCAGCACGTTGCCGCGCAGCGCCACATAGTCCGGCACCACCAGCGGGATCACCGGCAGGTCCCGCATCACCAGAGCCTCGGCGTCCTTGTAGACCTCGGCCCGGCGGTCCGGATCGGGGATCGCCATCGCCTGCTCGATCAGGCGGTCGAACTGCGCGCTGGTCCAGCCGACGGGGTTGAAGCGGCTGCCGCTGCTGAACAGCTCGTCGAGGAAGTTCATCGGGTCGGGATAGGTGGCGGTCCAGCCGAACAGGAAGGCATCATACTCGCGCCGGCGGGAGCGGGAGATGAACTCCTGCCGCGGCGCCATCACCAGCTTCGCCGGGATGCCGGCATTGTTCCATTGCGAGACGTAATAGACGAACTCCCGCCGGTATTCCGGGACGACGGTCACCTGGAACGGCTCGATCCCGCGCCCCTCCGGATAGCCGGCCTCCTCCAGCAGACGCTTCGCCAGCATCGGGTCATAGGCCAGCGGCTCCAGCCGCTCGTTGGACAGCAGGGCCGGCGGAACGATGCCGTTGTGCACGGCAGCCACCCCACGGAAGAAGCGCTCCGCCATCGCAGCACGGTCGATCAGCAGCGACATGGCCCGGCGCACCCGCAGATCGCCGAAGGCCTTCACCCGCCGCGGATCCAGCGCCACCACCCGCATCTGCATGCGCGGCACGCTCGACAGCGAGCGTTTGAAGCCGGGGTCGTCCATTACCCCGCGCAGCGCGTCGGTATCGACGAAGGTGAAGTCGATCTGGCTGTCGTTGAACAGCGTGATGCCGTCATTGCCGATGCCGGTGGCGAGGAAGGACACCCGTTCGAACGGCACCGAACCGCCGCGCCAGTTGGGGTTGGCCTCCACATCCATGCGGATGCCGTCGCTCGACCGCACCAGCCGGTAGGGTCCGGTCCCTGCCGACAGGGTGCGGAACCATTCGGGCCCGGCCTGCCCGACCGCCTCCACATCGACGATGTTCAGGCGGGCGAAGGGGAAGACGGCGCAGGGCTCGTCACAGGCCACCTCCAGCGTCCGGTCGTCGACCACGGTGATGCCGGACAGGTCGCCGGCGGTCTTGGCCCGCAGCTCGCGGAAGCCCCGCACCTTGGACAGCGCCAGCAAGGCGAAGTTGGCGCCGTCGCCGCCGAGTGCGGCCTCGAAGCTGCGCTTGACGTCCAGGGCGGTCAGGGGCCGGCCGGTGTGGAAGGTGACACCGTCGCGGATGGTCAGCCGCCAGCGCCGCGCATCGTCCGACGCCTCCCAGCGGGTGGCGAGGCCGGGCAGGATGCGGCCCTTGGAGTCGACCGTGGTCAGGCTTTCATACATGGAGCCGAGGACCTGACGCGCGACCAGATCGTTGACGGTCAGCGGGTTGAGCCCGCCGGGCAGGGACTTCAGCCCGATCCGCAGGGTGCCGGACGCGGCCAGTCCCCGCCCCGGGAGCGCACCGGCTGCCCCGAGAAGGCCCCCGAGCAGACCAAGGAAATGTCGTCTCTGCACCACCGGCATTGCTGATCCGTGACCTTGATGATTTTCCAGGCAATCCTTAACACGGGGCAGGGCAGGCGGTCACCCTGGCCGAGCGCCAGAGGCTTTCGTAATCGAAAGCAGCTTTAGGATGCGATGTGCTGGCAGCACAACCGGAAAGAGCTTTCGCGTTCGAAAGCTTCGGTCATCATTACAATGATGATGGTGCGAGGTGCACAGATATCAGGTTGAAGCCTTCCCCCGGGGAGAAGGTTAGGGTAGGGGGGAGGGACTTTTGTCGAAGGCACGCAGTGCATCCCCCTCACCCCGACCCTCTCCCCGGGGCTCTCAGCGGATCTTCGATCCGCCTGACGCCGTCAGCACAAACGAAGTTTGTGCGAGAGGCGGGAGAGGGAGATGCGCTTTTCTGCGGGAGCCGCACCTTCACGCGTTCAGCAGGGCGTCGATGCGGTCGCGCAGGGCCTGCAAGCGTTCGCGGTGCTCGCGCTGCAGGGCCTGGGCGACGGTGTCGATGGCCGCCAGATCCTTGTCCATCCGGTTGATCGCCTTGCCCAGCACCCGCAGCGGTTCCGCCGAGCTGGAGGCCGCCGGACGGGCGGCGCGCACCGCACCGACGGTCAGCCCGCCGGTCCGTGCCGTCTGCCACAGCCGGCGCAGCTCCGCCTCGTCCTCGACGAAGGCCAGTTCGACCAGGGCGGAGCGCGACACGGCGTCGGGATTGGCGCGGTAATCGGCCAGGATGTCGTCGGGCAGACGCAGCACCTTCAGGCGCTTCGACACCTCGGCCTCCGAACAGCCGACGGCCGCCGCCACCTCCGCCTGGGTGTAGCCGTGCGCCTCGATCAGTTGGGAGAGGCCGCGGGCGAGGTCGATGGCGTCGAGGTCCACGCGCTGGACATTCTCGATCAGCGCGATCTCTTCCGGCCGGCCCTTGGTGATGATGGCGGCGATGGTGCCGCGGCCGAGCAGCCGGTGGGCGCGCAGCCGCCGTTCGCCGGCCACCAGCCGGTAACGGCCCTTCTCCGCCGCTTCCTGGACGAGGACGGGTTGCTGCAACCCGTGGCGGGCGATGGACTCCGCCAGCGAGCGCAGGGACTCGTCGTCGAACACCGTGCGCGGCTGGCCGGGGTTGGTCTCGACGGCGGCCAGATCGACCTCGACCAACCGGGGCAGCACGCCGCTGAGCCCGAACAGGCGGTCGGTCTCGGCGGCGAAGCCGGCCTCCTTGGCCTGGAGCACGGTGGCGGCGGTCTGACGGGTCAGCTTCTTAGGCGGCATCGACGGTCTCCTGCAAACGGCCCATGGCGGTCAGCAGCGCGGCGGCGATGGCAGCATAGCTCTCCACCCCCGGCGCGCCGATGTCGGCATCCAGCGTGATGACGTTGGCGCCGGCCGCCTGGGCGTAGATGGTGGCGCGCGGCACCGGCGGGAACACGCGGCGGCTGTCGCCCCACAGCCGCTGGATGTCGTCGAGCGACGAGCGGTCCTGGGTCTGGCGCGGGTTCACCATGGTCGGCAGGATGCCCAGCAGCTCCAGCCGCGGGTTCAGGCGGCGCTGGATCTTGGCGACGGTGTCGAGGAAGGCGCTGACGCCGAGGATGGCGTGCGGTTCCGCCTGGCAGGGCACCAGGACGTAATCGGCGGCGGTCAGGGCGTTGATCGTCACCGCACCCAGGTTGGGGGCGCAGTCGATGACGATCACGTCGTAACGTTCCCGCACGCCGTCGAGCATCTCGGCCAGCGCCGTCTGGGCGTTGGTCAGGTTGCCGGGCAGTTCGGTATCGGCGCTGGCCAGCGCGATGCTGGAGGGGACGACGTCCAGCCCCTCGACGCTGGTCGGGCGGATCACCGCGTCGAGCGGCGTCTTCCCCATCAGCGCGTGGTAGAGGACCTTCCCGGCCTCCGTCAGCGCGACGATGTCGGCCTGCGGCACGCCGACATGGACGGTGGCATTGCCCTGCGGATCGGCGTCGACCAGCAGGACGCGGTTGCCGGCCCGCGCCAGGATGAAAGCGAGGTTGATGGAGGTGGCGGTCTTGGCGGTGCCGCCCTTCTGCAAGCCGACGGCGACGGTGGTGCCGCGGCGGGGCAGGGCGCTTTCCGGCCGTTCGAGATCCAGCAGCAGAAGCCGGCCCAGCACGTCGCGGGGCAGGGCCTCCTTGCCGGTTTCCCATTTGCTGAGCCGCTGCTTGTCATATTTGCGGCCGGTCAACTCATTGACGAACGCCGCCATCTGCGTCTGGGTCAGGCCGCGCCGTTCCCGCAACGCCTTCAACTGTTCCCCTGTCACGCCCCGTCCTCCTGCCCCGGCACCGGTCGGCAGGGAGACTACCAAGTCGTCGCGACTCCGGCAACGGGTGTCTACCGAACGGAGGTGGCCGGACGGTCAGGAAATCAGACCGTTTCGTCGTATTCGACCTTGGGAACGTCGATCCAGTTTTCCGGCTGGCCCTGGTCCTTCTTCCAGAACAGCACCGGCAGGTCGGCGTTCAGCACGCGGCCGAGCACGGCGCCACGGGCCTTCATCGTCTCCTTGTATTCCGCCGTCTCGACGATGCGGACGCCATAGCCGGGAATGCGGTCGGCGGCCAGCACGGGACCCAGCGCGTTCTTGAACTTGCGCAGATCGTTGTCGGAGCCGACGCGCTTGCGCAGGGGCTCCAGCGCCATCCAGAAGGCATGGCCGCGGGCGAGGTGGGCGCGCGCGATCTCGTAGAGCCGCTTTTCCACCGGCTTCAGCGCGAAATACTGGTCGTCATAGCTCAGCAGATTATGGCCCAGCGCCGCGCGGGTGACCCAGCCCGACAGCGTCAGCTTCAGCCCGCGCACCGCCCGTTCGCCGTCCTTCTTGCGCTGGTACAGCAGCTTGTAGTCGGAAATCCAGGAGAAGGCGCCGCTTTCGCCCTCGCCGCCGGTTTCCAGGTTGGTCTTGATCTGCGTGCCCTGAAGCCGCTCCAGCGCGCCTTCGATCTTGTCGTAGGCGCTGCCGCCGGCGGTCTTGCCGACGATGCGCTGGAGGTCGCTGGTGGTGAAATGCAGTTCGCCCAGCTTGGACGGGCCCTTGCCGGATTCCATCTTCTCGCGCAGCAGCGAGATGGCGTAGAGCAGCACCGCCTTGTCCCAGATCGTCGCGACACCGACATTCTTCGGCGCCCGCACCTCGATCCGCACCTTGCCGTCATCATAGGTCGGCAGCGATTCCGCCTTGTCCTTCGACAGGCCGAACAGGCTGTAGACCATCATGTGGCGGTCGTTCTGGACGTCGCCGGTCAGCGGGGAATCGAGCCGCAGAGCCAATTGCAGCGGCCGGTCGAGCAGCTCGGCGTTGGTGGTCTGGGTCATGCGATCTCTCCGCGGGTCCTGTGCGGCTTCAAAAGGGTCTGACCCATAATCCACAAGCCCGCCGCCCTGTTCCACAGCATCGGCTCAAACGTCGCCGTTCTGCCGAAAGATTCCCGGGGACGGCGTCGATTGACCGTCCGAACGTCGCCGTTCTGCCAGTTTTTCCGGCCGGCGGCGGCGGGGGGCGCTCGGAGGGAGTCCGGACGGAGGCGGGAGCCGGGGCGGACCGGCTCCGGCCGGCCGGCGGCGGCGCCAACGTCTGCGTTCTGCCGTGCCGGAGAGGGGCGGAGTAGGGGACTTTCAGGCCAGTCCATTGATTTCATTATGTTATTGTCCTCTGCGCAGTCTCCGAATCCGGCCTGAACCCCCCTTTGGAGCCCATCGACTGGCAGAACGGCGACGTTCGGACGATCCGGCGAAGGGCCGATTCCCACCCGATTCTCCGCCGATTCCATCCCGGAGAGGGGGGGAGAGGGGCGGGATCCGCTCGATCATTCGGCAGAACGACGACGTTCAAAGCGGTCCTCCCGTCGCCGCAAGCCGCTGGCTCCCAAGAATCTTTCGGCACAACGACGACGTTTGGACCCGAATCTTTCGGCACAACGGCGACACTTGACGATGGGCAGCCGGGACAGCGGCGGAGCAAGTGCTTGATTCCTCCGCAAGAATCCAAGCGGGTGTCCGCGAAATGCCGTCTGCGGACGATTTTTCCAAGACCGTGGACAGACACGCAACGGGACGTACACATTTCAAAAAACGGGCGAAAACCGCCCTTACGCCATCGACATGCGCCCATGCCAGAGGCTGGCCGGCGCCACGGGTTCTTGCAGCCCCGTGTTCTGTGAAGGAGTGAAGAGCATGAGTTGATGGAGGAACAACCTCCGCAAACACAAAAGGCCCGGATTGCTCCGGGCCCTTCGTGTCGGACGGAGGAGACCGAGGGAACCCCGGGCACCCCACATCTGGCTGTTTGGCGACTCCATGATGGCAGGGCAGGCCCGCAAAGCCAAGCGGATTCAGTGCGAGTCCGTTGACGCTCTTTCCTTGTCTCCACCCGTCCACGGACCGACCGACAGACGGGTAAAGCAATGAAGCCATACATCGACATGTACAGGCGCTGGATTGCCGTGCCCGGCATCCAGGCCGCCGACATTGCGGTGTTGTCCGCGCTCTACGCCCATGCCGACCGCGACGGTGTCTGCACCGCCACGCAAGGGGAGCTGGCCGAGGAGCTTGGGCAAAGCCGTGCCTGGTTCAACGCCGTGCTGAAGGGGCTGCAAGAGAAGACCCTGCCGGAATCGGCGGCGCTGGTCTGCGCCAAGCCGCGGCGGGGCCTGCGCGGGTTCGCCTATCAGCTGGCGGGGATGGAGGGTTTCACCGCCGGCATCTCCTGTCAGCCGGCTGACAGCAGCGGTTCGCCGGCCGGCTTTTCCTTGGATTCTCGGAATCCTGAATCCTCCTCCCCCTCGGACGGGGGGATGGCTGGCCGGGATGAGGCGTTGCCGGCGGACTGGCAGCCGGATGCCGCCGATCTGGCCTGGGCGGCTTTGGTGCGGCCGGAGGTCGACGCCGGCCGGGTGACGGCGAAGTTCGTGTCCTGGTGCCGCAGGGCCCACCACCGCAACGGCTACCGCCCGCCGGATCCGGGGGCCGCCTGGCGCCGCTGGATCGCCCGGGAGCTGGTGGCCCCGGCCGAACAGCCTACCGAACAGCCGGCCGCACCGGCTGCCCAGCCGTCCATCCAGTCTTCCGCCCCCCAGTTCCGCCGGGAGTTCCGCCATGACCGCCGCCCCGATCTCCGCTCCGGTTCCCTGCGGGCCGCACCCGATGCCGCCGGCCGCAACCGTGAAACCCTCGCTGCCCTGCGCCTTCGCCTCGCTGGCCAGGCTTGAGGTCGCGGATCTGCGGTTCGAGACGCAGGACCTGACGCCCGACGAGATCGGCGCGCTGGCCGAGCGGGTGGAGCAGGCGATCGGCACGCTGACGCCGCCGGTCGGCATCGAGAATGTGCTGATCGGGCTGGAGAAGCTGGCCGACCGCTTCGCGCTGGAACTGCCGGACGCCGATCTGCTGGAGGCCGACGTGCGGGCGATGGCGGCATGGCCGGCCGACCGCTGGATGGCTGCCTTCGAGGCGGTGTGGGCGGCTTTTCGCAGCGGCTGGAGCCGCTTTCCGACGCTGGGCGACTTCCGCGAGGCGCTGGGCGCCCTGCCGCCGGCGGTGGAAAGCCGCGTCGCCGACGATCTGCGGCGGCTGGCCACCCGGCTGCGCCAGGAACAGCGGCTGCGCGCCCGCACCGAGGACCAGCGCCGCCGCGCGCGGGCCCGGGAAGCGGCCCTGGCCGAACGGCAGCGCCGGCTGTTGCCCGAACTGGCGCTTGAACTGTTGCTTGTCGGGGGACCGGCCGACCAGCATTATCCGCCGGACCACCAGAGAGTGCCGAACGCGGATGAAACCGAACCATCGCCCGACGCATCGCCCGGCGGGCACCGCCGACGCACAGGCGCTGCTGACCCGGGCCGTCACCCATCATCAGAACGGGCAGCTTGCCGAGGCGGCGACGCTCTACGAACAGGTGCTGAAGCGGCTGCCGAAGCAGGCGGACGCGCTGCACCTGTCCGGCCTGATCAAGGCGCAGACCGGCGCGCTGGCCGACGGGATCGAGCGGATCCGGCAGGCGGTGAAGGCCGACCCGAAGCAGCCGCTCTTCCATGCCAACCTGGGCCGGCTGATGGAGGCGGCGGAGCGCTGGCCGGAGGCGGCGACGGCCTTCCAGGCCGCCGCCCGTCTGGCGCCGCTCGACCCGTCGCTGCCGCGGCTGCTGGCGGCGGTGCTGACGCGGGCGGGACAGCAGGGGCCGGCGGCGCAGGCGCTTCAGCGCGCGATGGCGCTGGAGCCTGCGGATGCAGAGAGCGCCGGGAGCCTGGGCGACGCGCTGTACGATGGCGGGCGCTTCCTGCCGGCCGCAGACTGGTACGGGCGGGCTTCGAGGCTGGAGCCGCAGCGGGTGCTGGCGGCCTTCAACCGGGGGGCGGCGCTGCGCGATGCCGGCCGGATGGAGGCGGCGGCGGCGGCCTTCCGCGCGCTGGCCGAGCTGGCGCCGCAGATGGTGGAGCCGCTGGAGCAATATATGCAGCTGGGCGGTGGGAGAGGGGCGGCCTGCCGGCTGCTGATGCTGGTTCCCGGCCATCCGGCGGCGCTGCGGACGCTGGGCAGCCTGGAGAGCGGGACGACGCAGGATCCGGTCTGGCTGGCGCGGCTGGTCAGGCTGGAGCCGCTGGCGGAAGAGCTGGTGCTGGCGCTGGCCGGGCGGCTCTATGGCCGGCGGACGGCCCTGGCGGAGCGGGCTTACCGCCACGCGCTGGCGCTGGCGCCGGCCTCGGGACTGGCGCTGTCGGGATTGGGACTGGCGCGGGCGACGCTGGGGGTGGAGGGGGCGACGCGGTGGAGCCTGCGCGCGCTGCGGGTCGCCCCCGGCGACGCGGCGCTGGCCGGCAATGCCGGATCCGCCTTCCAACTGGCCTTGCAGCCGGAGGCGGCGCTGTCCTGGCACCGGCGGGCGCTGGCGCTGATGCCCGGCGATGCGGCGGCCTGGGTCAACATCGGCACGCTACGGCTGGACGCCAACGCGGCGGAGGAGGCGATCCCGCCGCTGGAGCGCGCAAGGCGGCTCGGCGATCCGGGACAGATGGCGCTCGCCAGCTCCAATCTGGGGGTCGCCTGGATGGCGCTGGGGCTGCACGGGCAGGCGGTGGCGGCCTTCCGCACCGCGCTCGACCGGGCGCCGGAGGATGCGGCGATCCGCTCCAACATGCTGTTCTGCCTGTGCTTCGACGACCGCGCCGATCCGGTGGAGGTCTTCCGCGAGCATCGCGCCTTCGAACGCCATCTGCCGGCGGTCCCGGCCGCTCCGCATACGGTGGAGAGCCGCGATCCGGAACGGCGTTTGCGCGTCGGCTATCTGTCGCCGGATTTCCAGCGCTATCCGGGGCCGGGCTACCATTTCCTGCTGCCGCTGATCGAGGGGCACGACCGCGGGGCGGTGGAGGTCACCTGCTATCACAACGACCGCAGCCGTGACGCCACCACCGACCGCTTCCAGGCGGCGGCCGACCGCTGGCGTGACGTGGCGGCCCTGTCGGACGAGGACCTCGACCGCCGGATCCGGGAGGACCGCATCGACATCCTGGTCGATGCCGGCGGCCACATGTCGCGCAACCGCATGCCGCTGATGGCGCGCCGCCCGGCACCGGTGCAGGTCAGCCTGCCGCTCTATCCCAACACGACCGGTCTCGGCGCCGTCGATTACCAGATCGCCGATCCGCGTCTGGCGCCGCCGGGGGCGGACGCGCTGCATGTGGAGAAGCTGATCCGGCTGCCGGGCTGCGTGCTGTGCTACCGCCCTGCAGACTCCGCCTTCATGCCGGCTTCGCTGCCGCCGGTGGAGCGCAACGGCCACATCACCTTCGGGTCCTTCAACAACATCACCAAGGTGAACGCCGCCACCATCGCCCTGTGGGCGCGGCTGCTGGCGGCGGTGCCGACGGCGAAGCTGGTGCTGAAATGGCGGGGACTGGGCAGCGGCGGCGGTGCCGACCGGCGCCTGCTGGCCGCCTTCGCCCGGCACGGCATCGGGGCGGAGCGGCTGGAGCTGCGCGGCATCACCCCGGATCCCTATCAGGATTACGTCACCATCGACGTGGCGCTGGACCCCGTCTTCGCCAATGGCGGGACGACGATCTGCGACGCGCTGTGGATGGGCGTGCCGGTGCTGAACCAGACCGGGCCGACCAAGATCGGCCATTGGGGGGCGACCCTGCTCCCCGCCGTCGGGATGGCGGAGCTGGTGACGGGCGACGATGACGCCTATCTGGCGCAGGGCATCCGGCTGGCGACCGACCGTGCGTTCCTCGACGCGCAACGCAACGGCTTGCGGGAGCGGATGCGGCGGTCGGCGCTGATGGACGAGGCCGCCTATGCCCGCGCGGTGGAGGCCGGCTATCGCACCGCATGGCGCCGCCGGTGCGCCGGGCTGCCGCCGGTTGCCTTTGATGTGGCGGAAGGGGAGGGGCGGGCATGAGCGTCTGTGATCTGGCGACCGTCCGCAGCATCCTGGTCGTCAAGCTGGACGAGGCCGGCGACTTCGTGATGGCCACCCCCTTCCTGCGGGCCTTGCGCGCCGCCGCCCCGCAGGCGCGCATCCTGCTGGCGGTGCGCGAGGCGGTGGCGGATCTGGCGCTGACCTGCCGCTGGGTCGACGGGGTGGTGGCGCCGCGGCCCAAGGAGGGCGGCGGCATCGATTTCCGCGGCATCACCCCCGGCGGGCTGAAGCTGTTCGCCGAATGCTACCGCGCCGGCTTCGATCTGGCGCTGGTGCCGCGCTACGACTTCGACCGGCATGGCGCGACGACACTCGCCGCCAACAGCCGGGCAAAGCTGGTCGCCGGCTTTTCCGAGCGGGTTACGCCGTGGAAGGTGGAGGGCAACCAGGGCTTCGACCGCGCCTATGGGCTGGCGCTGGATCCGCCGCCGGGGCGGCACGAGGTGGAGCAGAATGCCGCGCTGCTGGAGGCGCTCGGCGCCGCCCCGGATCTGGGGCCGCTGGAACTGACGCTGACGGCGGAGGACCGGGAGGAAGCGCGCCGGCTTCTCGGGGGCCGTGACGGCCGGCCGCTGATCGTGGTGGCGCCGGGGGCGGCCAGCCCGCGCCGCGAATATCCCGCCGGCCGGCTGGCCGCGGCGGTCTCGGCCGTCGCCGGCACGCTCGACGCGCGGGTCGCCGTGCTGGGCACCATGGCGGAGCGGCCGGCGGCCAATCTGCTGGCGGCGGCGTTGCCGGGACGGGCCATCGACCTGACCGGCGCCACCCCGTTGCGGGTCGCCGCCGCGGTGATGGCGGAGGCGGCGCTGGCGATCACCATGGATTCCGCCCCTGCCCATCTGGCCGCGGCGGCCGGGGTGCCGGTGGCGGTGTTCTCCTGCCATCCCCTGGGCGGCGATCCCAACCATTTCCATGCGCCGGAGCGTTTCCGGCCCTGGACCGGCGGCCGGGAGGAG
Organism: Azospirillum lipoferum; assembly: GCF_024170005.1. GTDB lineage: Bacteria > Pseudomonadota > Alphaproteobacteria > Azospirillales > Azospirillaceae > Azospirillum > Azospirillum lipoferum. Next base: position 59,928 of record NZ_JALJXJ010000013.1, on the reverse strand, counting down.
CGGGCGCTGGTCCTGCGTCCGGCCGCGGCGAGTCCGCCCTGCACCAAATCCTGCATGGCGGCCGACGCCCATTGCATCGCCGCCATCGATCCGGCCGACGCCGCCCGGCGCATCCTGGCCCTGGGGGCCGCCAACACGGGAGGGCAGGGATGACCGGCCCCATCATCCATGTCAGCTTCCCGCAGCCGCCGGATGCCTATCCGAAGACGCTGCATTGGCATGCCCAGCTCAGCCGCCATGTGGTCGAGGCGCTGCAAGGCCGCTTCGGTGTGCGGGTGCGCTTCTCCCCCTGGAACGCACCGCTGGAACCGGCGGGACGCGACGTTCTGGTGTCCTTCCTGCCGCATCCGGCGCTGAAGGACTGGAAACGCTCGGTCCTGATCGAGAACTCCAACTTCGACGTCGACAAGTGGCGCTTCGCCGCCTTCCGCCGCTTCGGCCTGAACGCGCCGGTGGATTCCGTGCGCGAGACGGGAGAGTGGATGCGCGGCCACTATGCGGCACTGGTGCTGAGCAACGACGTCGCCATCCGTCGCGTCGCCTCCCGCGATCCGCAGGTGGCGGCCTGTTACGACCATATGGCGTCGCTGGTCCGGCACCTGTCGGTCCATCCGCACCCGATCGACAAGGTGGAATTCTCCCGCCTCGCCAGCGGCGTTCCGCTGCCGCCGAAGGTGCGGATGCTGGTCTACCATGCCGGCGCGCGGAAGAACTCGGCGGAGCTGATCCAAGCCCTGCGCGACATCGGCTTGCAGGAGAACAGCGACTTCAGCGTCGCCGCCCATGTGCCGAAGGACCGCACCGACCTGATGGCCTTCCTGCGCCAGAATTTCCTGATCGTCGGCAACACCTCCTACTCGGAGACCGGGCCGATCAATATGATCGAGTATCTGCTGTCGGGCTTCGCCATCTACGGCCATGACGACTGGTGGGACGGGGCGGGGAACCCGCGCTTCGGCTGGTCCTACGACCCGGCGGCGCAGGAGGCGAACCGGGCCAGCCTGCGCCACATCTTCCATGAGCTGGGACCGACCGGTGTGGCCGCCGAACGCGACCGCGTGCGCAGGGCGTTTCTGGAGCGCACCGACAATGACTGGCCGGCGCTGCTCGGTCCCCTCTGCGATCATGTGGAGGCACTGCTGGACAGCGACCATGCCGGCCGTATCGACGGTTGAGCCGGCTGTGCGGCGATAGATCGCGGAAGTTGCTTTCGAGTTGGAAAGCCGGTGAGAAGAAAATGGGCGGATCCACGAGGTCCGTGGATCCGCCCGAGGCGAGGAGACTGAAAGCCGATGCCCGAACGTGCCTGTAAAGGCACCGGCACTCCGGAGGCCCGGCTGCGCAGGACAGTGCAGCCAAGCCGTCCGAACCGAGCGTCTCCTATTCCTGTGACACCATCAGTCCCCGATTACCCGGCGATCAGGCCGCGCAGCTGCCGATTTGCGACAGCCAGCATGGCGAGGTCGACCGCCGGCTGGGCGCGCAGTTCGGCCAGAAGCTGTTCGACCCGCTCCACCACCAGACTGCGGCTGGCGATCCAGCCATCGACCGCCGCAGCCTCGTCGCCTTCGCTTTCCAGCACGCGCACGGTCAAGGCGCTCTGGTGGGCGAACAGGTCGTCGATGATCGCGGCGACCGCCTGACGCTGCCAGTGGTTGTCGACCTTGGCGCCGCTGGCGCGATCGCGCAGCCATTCCAGGCCGAAGCGGCGGCCGAGCCCGAAATAGACCGAGGCGACGCCTTCCACCGCCCGGCCGGTGCGCTCGGCGATCCGCACCAGATCGGGGGCGGCGGCCAGAACCGGCAAGGCGGCGATGCGGCGGGCCAGATCCTCCGGCACGCCCTGGGCCATCGCATCGGCGATGCGGGTGGCGAGGCGCGAGGATTCCTCGGGGTCGAGGAAGCGGTCCAGTCCGGCGGCCAACGCCTCCACCCCCGGACGGAAGGCGGCGGATTCGCGGCCGAGATCCAGCGGGTGCGGGCTGTGGGCCAGGAACCACGCCACCGCGCGGTCCAGCAGCTGGATGGTCTCCAGCATCAGCGCCGTCTGCAAGGCCGCCGGAACGACCGTGTCGAGGGCGTCGATGGCGTCCCACAGCGGGCGCAGCTGGAACACGTCGCGGGCGATGGCATAGGCGCGGGCGACATCCGCCGGGCCGAGGCCGGTCTTTTCCACCATGTCGCGGACGAAGGTGGGGCCGACGCGGTTGACCAGGCTGTTGGTGACGGCGGTGGCGATGATCTCGCGGCGCAGGCGGTGGCGGAAGATCGCCTCGCGCTGGCCCTCGCGCAGCGGTTGCGGGAAATAGCGCAGCAGGTCGTCAACCGTCGCCGGATCGTCCGGCAGTTCCGAGGCCAGCAGGTCGTCGTACAGCGTGATCTTGGCATAGGCCAGCAGCACCGCCAGCTCCGGCCGGGTCAGGCCGCGGCGCTCGGCCATGCGCTGGGCCAGCTCCTCGTCGGTCGGCAGATACTCGATGGCGCGGTTCAGCCGGCCGTTGCGCTCCAGGTTGCGCATGAAGCGCAGCTGGGCCTCCAGCAATGCTGCCCCTTGCGCCTCGGCGATGGTCAGGGCCTGGGTCTGGCGGTAATTGTCGGCCAGCACCAGCCCCGCCACCTCGTCGGTCATGGCGGACAGCAGGGTGTCGCGCTGCTTCAGCGTCATGTCGCCGCGCGCCATGACGTCGCCCAGCAGGATCTTGATGTTCACCTCATGGTCGGAGGTGTCGACGCCGGCCGAATTGTCGATGGCGTCGGTGTTCAGGCGCACGCCCTTGCCGTCGCGGCCCTTCTGGGCGGCTTCGATGCGGCCGCGCTGGGTGACGCCCAGGTTGGCGCCCTCGCCGATCACCTTGGCGCGGATCTGGCCGCCGTCGATGCGCAGCGCGTCGTTGGCCTTGTCACCGGCCTCGGCGTTGGTTTCGGTCGCCGCCTTGATGTAGGTGCCGATGCCGCCGAACCACAGCAGGTCGACCTCGGCCGTCAGCAGGCGGCGCATCAGCTCGACCGGGGAGAGGTGGGCCTGTTCGATGCCGAAGCGGGCGCGGACCTCCGCCGTCAGCTCCACCGTCTTGGCGCTGCGCTCGACGATCATGGCGCCGGTGGACAGCCTGGAGCGGTCATAGTCGGCCCAGGAGGAGCGGGGCAGGGCGAACAGCCGGTTGCGCTCCTCCCAGCTGGTCGCGGGGTCGGGATCGGGGTCGAGGAAGATGTGGCGGTGGTCGAAGGCGGCCAGCAGGCGGATGTGCTTCGACAGCAGCATGCCATTGCCGAACACGTCGCCCGACATGTCGCCGACGCCGACCACGGTGAAGTCGGTGGTCTGGATGTCGGTGCCCATCTCGCGGAAATGGCGCTTCACCGATTCCCAGGCGCCGCGGGCGGTGATGCCCATCACCTTGTGGTCGTAGCCGGCCGAACCGCCGGAGGCGAAGGCGTCGCCCAGCCAGAAGCCGTGATCGATCGACACGCCGTTGGCGATGTCGGAGAAGGTGGCCGTGCCCTTGTCGGCGGCGACCACCAGATAGGGGTCGTCGGCGTCGTGACGCACGACATCCTTGGCCGGAATCACCGAGCCGTCGGCGGCGAGGTTATCGGTGATGTCCAAGAGGCCGCGCATCAGCGTCTTGTAGCACTCGATGCCTTCGGCGAGCGCCGCCTCGCGGCCGGCGCTCACGGGCGGGGGACGCTTGACGACGAAGCCGCCCTTGGAGCCCACGGGCACGATGACGGTGTTCTTCACCATCTGCGCCTTCATCAGGCCGAGGATCTCGGTGCGGAAATCCTCGCGGCGGTCGGACCAGCGGATGCCGCCGCGCGCCACCTTGCCGCCGCGCAGATGGACGCCTTCCATGCGCGGGCTGTAGACGAAGACCTCCACCCACGGACGCGGCAGCGGCAGTTCCTCGATCGAGCCGCTGTCGAGCTTGAAGGACAGATGCGGCTTCGGCGTGCCGTTCGGGCCGGTCTGGTAGGCGTTGGTGCGCAGGGTGGCGCGGATCAGGTTGACGAAGCGGCGCAGGATGCGGTCGTCGTCCAGGTTGGTGACGGCGTCCAGCGCGTCCTCGATCTGCTCCAGGATCGGCGCCTCATCCGCCTGGGCCTTCGGGTCGAAGCGGGCGGCGAAGAGGCGGGACAGCAGGCGCGCCGTCTGCGGATGGGCGGCCAGCGTCGTCTCGATGGTGTCCTGGGCGTAGGCGAAGCGGGCCTGCTTCAGGTACTTGGCATAGGCGCGCAGCACCGTGACCTCGCGGCCGGCCAGACCGGCGCGCAGCACCAGACGGTTGAAGCCGTCATCCTCCATCCGGCCGTCCCAGATGTCGGCGAAGGCGTCCTGGAAGGTCTGCTTGACCTTGACGCAGTCGACCGGCAGACCGTTCTGGGTGCGGGCGGCGAAGTCGTGGATCCAGACCGACGGCAGTCCGCCGGCGGGGCGGACCTCGTAGGGCTGTTCGGTGATCACCTTCAGGTCCATGTGCTCCAGCATCGGCAGCACGTCGGACAGCGGCACCGGCCGGCCCTGGTGGTAGATCTTGACGTGCAGCTCGTCGCTGTCGGCCTCCAGCGGGTGGAACAGCACGATGCCCAGCCGCTGTTCGGCCAGCACCCGTTCGATGCGGTCGATGTCGTGGACGGCGGCTTCCGCCGTGAAGGTCTCGCGGTAGCCGGCCGGGAAGGCGTCGGCGTAGCGGCGCAGGCGGGCGTTGCCGGCCTCCTCGCCCAGCGCCTCGACCAGCGCGTCGCGGATGCGGTCGGCCCAGCTGCGGGAGACCTGGACCAGCCGCGCCTCGATCTCGCTGATGTCGACGGGGGGAAGCTTGCCCGGTTCCGTCTTCACCATCAGGTGCAGGCGGGCGAGCGCGCTGTCCGACAGCTGGGTGAAGTAGGAGGTGCAGGTGCCGTGGAAGGCGGATTCCAGCACCGACTGGATCTTGCGGCGCAGTGCTGTGTCGTAGCGGTCGCGCGGCACGAAGACCAGGGCGGAGACGAAGCGCTCGAACGGGTCGCGGCGGACGAACAGGGCGAGGCGCTGGCGTTCCTGCAGATAGAGGATGCCGACCGCCGTCTCGAACAGCTCGTCCGACGGGGTCTGGAACAGCTCGTCGCGCGGATAGGTCTCCAGGATGTTCAGCAGCGCCTTGCCGTCATGGCCCGACGGGTCGAAGCCGGCGCGGCCCATGACGCGGGCAACCTTGCGGCGCAGGAACGGGATCTCGCGCGGGCTGCGGTTGTAGGCGACGGAGGTGAACAGGCCGACCGCCAGCGTGACGCCGACCACCTTGCCCTGCTCGTCGAAGCGCTTGACCAGGATGGCGTCGAGCGGGACCGAGCGGTGCACGGTGGCCTGCCGGGTGCCCTTGGTCACCAGAAGGGCCCGCGGCTGGTGCAGGAAGGCGCGGATTTCCTCCGGCAGGACGGCGGCATGGCCGTGCTCGTCGAAGACGGTGATTTCCGGGTCGCGCAGCACGCCGAGGCCGCTGCCCTCGACCAGTTCCAGCCAGGGCTCCTGGCCGGCGCCGCCGATGGTGGCGGTGTAGAGGCGGCTGCCCAGCAGGGTCATGTTGCCGTCGTCGACCCAGGTCAGGAAGTCGGCGGCCTCCTTGGACTCCTCGGCATCGGGGGCGTGGGCGATGTCGGTGCGGGCGGCACGCACGCGCTCGCGCATCGGCGTCCAGTCCTCCACCGCGGCGCGGACGTCGGCCAGCACATGCTCGATGCCCTCGCGCAGACGGGCCTGGGCGGCCGGGTCCGACAGCGGGTCGATCGAGCAGTGCATGAAGGATTCGTCGTGGGCGCCGTCCTTCTCTTCACCCGGTTCCAGCAGCTCGACGATGCGCCCCTCGGCGTCGCGGACGACGCGGGTGACGGGATGGATGATGAGGTGGACGGTGACGCCCTGCCGGTTCAGCTCCGCCGTGACGGAATCGACCAGGAAGGGCATGTCGTCATTGACGATCTCCACCACCGAGCGTTCGGCCTGCCAGCCATGCTCATCCAGCCGCGGCGCGTAGACGCGCACCTTGGGCTTTCCAGCCTCGCGCTGCTGACCCCACTGCCACATGGCAAGGGCGGCACCGTAAAGCTGTTCCGGCGTACCGCGCAGCAGGTCGTCGGGGGGCACGTTGGCATAGAAGCGCTTCACGAAGCGCTCCGCCCGCGCGTTCGGAACCCGGCTGCGCACCAGCTCGGCCAGCTGTTGCCGCAAGTCGCCTGCCAGATCCTTCGTCGCCGTACGCATGATGGTTGATGTCTCCTCTCGGGTTTTCTTTGGATTGGTAGTACCACCCCCCCGGTGACTTTTCGACGGCAAATAAACGGCAGGATTTCTGACCAAGCGGCGATTTGCGCCCCTTTGGGGGTATTTCTCCAAAGATTCGGACAATCCAGTGACATGTCCGCCGAATTTATCCATAGCGCATTCACATTTGCTCCATGGCCGCTCCATCGCCGATGCCGCGGCAAAGGCGCACAGCGCCCATCCGCCGCACCCGGTGGTGGTTGGCGGTGGTCGATCGAAGGGGTGGAGCGGGGGCAGGCCGACTCGATTCGGCGGGAGGACCGCAGTGCCGCCAAGCCGGCGGAAAATCAGGAAAAGCGCGGCGGAAAAAGGTAAGCTATGCTGACCGAATGGCGTTTCAGAGCGGTGCCGGGGCGTTTTCGGACAAGCTATCGACCAGCCGGCGGGCGTGGGCGGAAAGATCGGCAAAATTGCGGGCGCACAGCACCAGCAGACGGGGCGCCCACGGGTCGCTCAGCGGCATGACGCGCAGGGCTCCGCTGTCGAGTGCCCGCAGTGCCGCCGTTTCCGGCACGATGCCGACGCCGACCCCACGCTCGACCAGCCGGCACAGCGCCACCGGCCCGCGCACCCGCACGCGGTAGGACAGGCTGCGCCCGGCGCGGGTGGCGTGGCCGTTGAGATAGTCCTGCAAGGCGCTGCCGGCGCTGAGGCCGACGAAGGGTTCGTCCAGCAGATCGGCGAATGATATTTGGTCGCGGCCGGCCAGCCGGTGGGACAGCGGCAGGACGGCGACCAGCCGGTCGCTGCGGAAGGGCCGCGTTTCCAGCCCGCCGAGGTCGACCATGTCGGCGACCACGCCCAGGTCGGCCAGCCCGGCGGCCACCGCCTCGACGATGGCATGGCTCGGCCGCTCCTCCAGGTCGATGTCGATGCTGGGGTTGTCGGCCAGGAAGCCGGCGAGCGCATCGGGCAGGAATTCGTTGATCGCCGCGGTGTTGGACAGCAGCCGGACATGGCCCTTCAGCCCCTTGGCATATTCCGCCAGCTCGCCGCGCATCCGCTCCAGCTGGTGGAGGACGAGGCGGGCGTGATGCACCACGGCGCGGCCGGCCGGGGTGGGGCGGACGCCGCGGCGGAAGCGCTCCAGCAGCGGGACGCCCAGCGCATCCTCCATCCCCCGCACCCGCGCGCTGGCCGATGCGAGCGCCATGGCGCTGCGCTCCGCTCCGGCGGTAATGCTGCCGGTTTCCACGATGTGCAGGAACAGCCGCAGGTCGGTCAGGTCGAAGCGCATGGTCTTTTCTGGATGGAACCATAAAACCTTACGAGAGCACCCATATAACGCACTCGCTGGAACCATAAAATAGTTCGCCACAACCGTGTTTGAAAATGGCTGCCGGAGCCGACAGAGCGACGTGGAATAAAAGCCTCTAACATAGTCATCTTGTACAAACCCTGCTGCCATCCTCGTCTGGCGTGTGGCCTCTGGTTGCCCGAACCTTGGCTCACCTATGCTCTAACGATCGCGTGGGTGAAGCGTATTGTATTTGAAAAAATGAAGTTGCCCACAGGCACCGGCGTGGCAGCGCCAATCCACACACTGATCCGACCACGGAGGTGCCAGTGAGCCTTGATCGTACGGAGTTCGACCAGGCCTACCGGCTCGGACGGCTGTTCGCTATTCTTGAGAATGTCCAGTGCGCCGCCTTGGGGCGGCTCAACGCCAGCGTCCGTGATCGCTATTACGGTGCGGCCTCGGCCACGCCGGCCAGCGTCTTTCCTCTGCTGCTGCGCACCACCCCCCATCATTTGAAGGTGCTGCACAGGGAGCGCGTGACCCGTGGCCTCGCTGTCTGGTTCGAGCGGGAGATCGACGAGATCATGCGCGATCTGGACATGAATCTTCCGCGCCAACTGCAGCCGATGGCACAGGGCCGCTTCGCTGTCGGCTATTACCACCAACGCCACGCTCGCAAACCTGATTCAGAGGTTGCCGATACGGTTGCCCAACCGGAGGAATGAGCCCATGCCTGCTGTCTCAAACCGCTACGAGTGCGTCCTGTTTTTCGAGGTGAAGAACGGCAACCCCAACGGCGACCCCGACCTTGGCAACCAGCCTCGCCTCGATCCGGAAACCGGTCATGGGCTGGTGACCGATGTCTGTCTGAAGCGTAAAATCCGCAATTACGTCACCCTGTTTCATGGCGATGATCCTCGCTTCGGCATCTACCTGCGCGATGGTGCCATTCTCAATCGGACGCACCGTGACGCCTATCGGGCGGTACGTCCTGGCGAAGCAGCGGTGGCAACGGCCGCCCGGCTGTCGCCGCGGGATGATGATGAGGCGGCAGCTCTGCGTCGGTTTATGTGCGATCATTTCTTCGACGTGCGCACCTTTGGCGCGGTGATGGGCTTTGGGGTGAACTGCGGTCAGGTTCTCGGCCCGGTACAGCTGGGCTTCGCCGAATCGGTCGAGCCGATCCTGCCGCAAGAGATCACGATCACCCGCATGGCAGCCACCGCAGAACCGGAAGAGCGGAACCGGAAGACGCGGAGAGCAAAGCGGCCCGGTCAGGACCTAAGGACCAACTTGGATAGTCTCATGCCGCTGCAGGAAGGAGAGGCGGCTTCTGACGACGAGCGCATTGAAAACCGGACAATGGGACGCAAGTACCGAGTGCCTTATGCCCTTTATCGTGTCCATGGCTATATCTCGGCCAAACAAGCAGAGGGCATCAGTTTCGATGAGAGTGACCTCGAACTGCTGTGGGCGGCGTTGGAGCGGATGTTCGACCATGACCACTCGGCTGCGCGTGGGGAAATGGCCAGCCGGCGGTTGATCGTCTTCCGTCACGATAGCGCCCTCGGCAATGCATCTCCTGCCAGCCTATTTCGGCGTGTCACGGTTCGGCGCCGGGTACAGGGGGCGACGTATGACCTTGCCAGCTCCGAACTGGATACTCTACCGCCGGCCCGCAGGTTCGAGGATTACGAGATTGACCTCGATCTCACCCACATGCCGGCCGGTGTAGAAACGATCGTCCGGCTTTGACGAAGAAGGTGGTTTGGCCGCTTGTCCTTGTTCCGCGCGAACCTGAAGCGTACAGCCGAATATCGGAAGGTTCGTAACTGGTCGAAAGCGCTGAACATCTGTGTGGTAAGGGATGTCGTGAAGCGATTTGATTCCCAGCCGCCGACTCCTCATTAGATGGTTCGCAGATTCGGTACGAATACAGTTGTTGGAACAAGGAGTTATGGCCAAGCAATTGCACCCTCTGTGGGTGCGCGGATTGAAATCTGCATATCTTTGAGGCGGGCCTCATCACCGCATCGTTCAAGTTGCGTACAGGGGGCGCCTTGAAAACGTCATGCTGGGATCCCTCTGTTTTCGATGCCCCTGGTCAAACTGGGCGTGGTGCAAATGCACATTCCGATCCTATCACACGGAAAGCGCCGACAGTTTAATCTCCCATCCAATTGAGGGCTTTAAGCCATGAAATCGATGGACGAGATCGTATTCCGCTGGGAAGTTGCGAAAGTTCGCACTCAAGCCTCTATTCGACTCTCCTACCGCTCGTGTTCTGGTTGGTATCAGTCAATCAAGTGTGGAGTCCAATTGCCATTCGAGAGCTTGCTCGAACGCGATCTAATGGTGCTTCAAGACATTGACCAGGAGGTCAGTGCCTTCGCCCTCAAACCCGAAACTTTGGTTTGGGTGGATAATGGACGAGAGCAACGCTATACGCCCGATTTTCAGGTGATCAGTCGGAACGGTCGGGTCGTCTATCGCGAAGCCATGTCCCAGCGGAAATTCGACGCCGATCCCAGCCTAAAGGGACGCCGGTTGCGGATCACCGATGCCTGCGCGGCGCGGGGAAGCAGCTTCGAGATCTGGACCGAAACGGACATCCGCAAACAGCCACGGCTGGCAAATTGTAGCCGTATCAGGGCTGCCGTGGCTTTTCTAACGCCGACCAATCTTTCTGTCGTCCGAACTCGGCTTGTGGCCGACCGCCCGGTCAGCCTTGGCAGTCTGCAGACCGCACTCGGCCCGAATCCGGAATTCGTTGGCGCATTGCTTGGCCTCGTTGCTATTGGCGAGCTTAAGCTCGACCTTAATGCCGCTATCGGACCGGATACCGAACTGCATCCTGTGAGGACCGCATGAGCGCCGTACCGCTTAGGTTCCAACCGGGAGATAGCCTGACTATTCGTGATGGAACTGGCGGGACGGTCCTCTGGCTGGTGGTTGAACGCAAACGTGGCGGTTACCTGCTCAAGCCGCAGGATGGTTGTGACCCACGGACGTGGTCGGATGACGAGCTTGATGATGCCTATGGCACCCGTCGGCTAATACTTTATCCCTGCAATCTCGCAGGCCTGCCGAAAAGTCTTACCGAGGTTCTCGATAAGACCTGGGAGTACTGGCCAGAAGAAATCCGGCAAGAGGCTCAACGTCGTCTGGTCTATGTGACGATGGCGGAAACCCTCCGCTCCTCACACTCGACATGGCTGGACGCCTTCAAAGCTGCGGCTGAGGCCGTTTATTCCGCTTATCGCGACAGATGGACGGCAGAAGATCGCGAGCTTATGGCCAAGCGCGCTGGCGAGGCCCGCGGGCGCCGTCGAAAATCAACCTGGGGCAGCGTCGAACTGGACGCTTCGTCTCCCGTTCGTAAGCCGCACCCGCTGACCCTTCGGAGATGGTACCAGCGGTGGAACCAAAACGGCCGCGACATCCGTATGTTGATCTCTCAGCAACATCGCCGTGGTAAACGTCGGCCGGGGATTCCGCATGTTCCCGGCGCAGCTGACCATTATGTGCTGATGAAAGAGGCCGTCGAAAAGCACTACCTCAGCATGCCACGCAAGCGGAAGACCTATGCTTATCGAAAATATGAGGACGCCTGTAGGGCGGTCCAACTGCATCCGGCTAGCTATCGAACGTTCCGCTTGTTCATTGAGCGCAGCTATACCGATTACGAAGAGTACCAAAGGCGGTATGGGCGACGCGCAGCCTACAAGAAGTTTGGGATCTTTGAGCGCACCGAGCTTCCGCAACGACCATTGGAGGAGGTCGAGCTCGATCATTGCCTGATCGATTTGATCGTAACGCACCCAATCACCGGCCGTCCCCTTGGCAGACCGTGGCTGACAGCGCTTCTCGATCGTGTCACCCGCGTCATCCTGGGCGTTCACCTGAGTTTTGAGGTTCCCTCTTACGCATCCCTGCAGCGCGCGTTGGCTCACGCTTTTTGGAAAAAGGACCTGTCCGGGATTGAGGGGCTTGAGCATGACTGGCCGTGCCACGGGATCCCCGAATGGATTTTCACCGATAATGGCCGGGAGCTGCGCTCCGACAGTCTGCGTCTGAGCGAAGCGATGCTGGATTTCGGTGTTGTCAATCTGCCGGTCAAGTCACCTTGGCTCAAAGGGGCAGTCGAGCGGCTGTTCGGCTCGATTGGGGTCCAAGTCTTCAGTCACCAGGAGGGTACTGTTCTCTCTCGCACGAAGGATTTCTATAACCCAGTGGAACGAGCTCGCCGTTCTCTGTTCGAGATCAGCAGAATATTGTTGAAATGGATTGTGGATGATTATCACATCACGGAACATCCTGCGCTTGGCGTTGCACCTCTTGAGAAATGGCTCCAGCTAACCACGCTCTACCCAGTCCGGCCTGTTCCCAGCTTCGACCAAATTATACGCATGACTGGTGAGCTAATCACTCGTTCCATTCAAAACGTCGGCGTTCACTACGAAGGTCTTCTCTATGCAGATAAGAAGGTATTAGAAGATCTTAGGGCACGACGTGGAAGATTAGATAAGAAGTGGACGTTGCGGATAGACCCGTACGATTTCGGAGAAATTGCGATCCTTGATGACGAAACTGGCCAGTGGCACGTGTTGCCGTGTACAGATCAAGATATTTCCCGTCATGTCAGCAAGTACCAGCATCGTGTTCATAAGTTGATGGCCAAGCGCAACCTTGCCGCAGGCATGCCAATCACGGTTGAGCATCTGAGAAAGGCAAAAGCTATGGCAGAGGAGAGCGTTCGCATCCGGTTCGAACACGAGACTCGCACCAAGACGGCAGCACGGGCAGCCCGCTACGATTCAAATGGTGAGACCTTCACACCTCTGGCCGGTGGTTCACTGACAGCCAACCATAAGCCTTTCTCGCTGGCAACAGCAGTACTCCCATCGCCCGTTAGTGCCTCTGTTCAAACTGAAATGCCAGCCGCTCCAGTCCCTGTTCCGCTTCCATCACTTCCGACGCCGCCCTCTCCATCATCCATCCACTCCGATTTGGAGGATGAGGTTGAAAGGATTAGCGAGTTATGGTTCAAGAACATGCGATGAATGCTGTCCACCTCAAAGAGATCGATCCCATCGTTTCCTTGGAAACGACGGTGATGCCCCATCCCAGTCTCAGTGAAGCGAAGGCTGCCATTGCTCGATTGCACAGTCGCTTTCAACCAGCAGAGAGCAGGTCATTAAAAGCCCGGGCTTTGCTGATTGTCGGCGGAACGGGAGCTGGAAAGACGACCGCTTTGGAAGACTACCGCAGCGGGTGTCCGGATCGCAGTTTGGGGAACACGATCAGCGGCACCGCGATCGTCTCGGACGCGGCTCTGCAGGACGCCGACGAACGCCGCATCATCTATGTCGAAGCCGCTAAAGGAACCACTCAGCGTGCGCTCGTTGCTACACTGCTGGGTGCGTTCGGCTATAGGGCGTCTGACCACTGGAACACCAGCGATATCATTACGAAGATTGAGTTCTATGCGGACCAAATGCATACCGAAATGATCTTCATCGATGAGGGGCATCATTTGGTAAGCGGCACAAATCCTGAGCAAACTGAGGATGTAGCCGAGTTTATCAAGTCATTACTCAATCGGACAAAGCGTCAGGTCGTCATTGCAGGATCACCAACTCTTCTTCAGATTACCCGCTATCAGCAGCTCCATCGCCGCTTGCAACCTTCGGTTATTCTCACCCCCTATCATTGGGGAACGCGCACTGGACGCCGTAATTTTCTGCTCATTCTTAGTAACTTTGAAAAGTTGCTCTATCTACCGGAGCCCTCCGGCTTGACAAAGCATGATTTTGCCCGACGCATTTATGTCGCCACAGGTGGTGAGATTGGCATTGTATCGAATTACCTCAGTGAAGCCTTATCCCGTGTGAAGGCTGAGAATCTCCGCTCTATCGATAAGGGGCTGATGGCTGAGATCCATGACAGCTGGCATCGGAGCTATGCGCCTGAACAGATCCTGGACTTTGACGCCCTCCTTGATGACGCTGATTTGATTGAAAAGGCCTCGGCTGGTCGAGGCATCGACAATCCATTCCTTTGCGATGATTCACAGTTGAAGGGTCTATGGAACAAGCTCCAGGCTGACCGTGACGCGCTCCTTGCTTCTGTCCGTGTTGGTGCGGACGGCTCGCGCGTCACCAAGCTCAAGGCGACGGGGCGTGACCCCTATACGCCATTCACCCGCTCATGAAAAGGCCATCCCCTCACCTTCAGCCCTTACCCCTGCGGGTAAGGCCGGCTCAGTTCGAGCCGGCCTACGGGCTTCTTGGGCGTCTGGCTGTCCGTCATGGCTATTCCACCAGCCGAGCCTTTGTCGCGGAAATGAGCTTTGGCATTGCTGACTTCGTACATGACCTTGAGTGTGGTCGTCGAGTGACTGAACTCGCATTGCTGACCAAAGTAGCCGAAACAGCACTCGTTACCGCTACGATGATCACCGATCGAAAAGGGGTCCTCCGGATTGGTTCAGAGCGGGTCAGTATCACGGCAAATCACTTGGCCATTAGTGGTGCTGGACGTGTGTGCCCGCATTGTCTGTGGGCCGACCTTGAGACGCGGGATGGACCAATCGCTTGTCGTCCCCATCGACGTGTCTGGTGGGACTTGGCTGGCGTGGTAAGTTGTCCATGTCATGGCGTGTTACTCCTTCACGTTTGCCCCAACTGCGGCAACTGTCCTTCGCGCCTTCCGGCCTCGCCACGGTATTGCAAGTGTGGCCACGATCTTGCCGGATCGACCACCCCATCACTCGACGATGCCGATCTTACGGCAGATCGCTACTTGATAGGGCGGCTTAAAGGGGGCGGAACCTCAACGCATCCGCTGTTCGATCGCATGCCTTTACACGACGCCGCTCGCGCAATGTTGCAGATCGGGCAGGCTGTCATGTTCGGAGCCAGGGAGATACGTTTCAATAGGCGCTTCAATCAACCAGCGTTACAAGCAAAGATAGCGTCAATTGGGTTTCGGGAGGCGCAGCCATGATCCTTTAATCAATATGATTGCTCCAAAGATATGTAAATATAATGGCAAATCGAGTTAATTATCAAAAAAATTATGTGAGAAGGGTAGCATAAGTAAGCTCTTATTGGAAGGATTCTGAAGACCGTGAGAATCACAAAGCGTGAGTATTTGCAGATCGATTTCGATATTTCCGCCACCATCCATCCGGTCGTTGCGCCAATTTTGAGTCCTAATCCTTCGGCCTTTTGCGTCTCGGTGGTTTTCCGATATCCGCAATGATCAGATCGGCTAGCATTAGGGATGGATGAGTTGCCAGACCGCGGGCCAAGTCGACCACCATGGCCAGGGACGGACTGGAACGTCCCCGCTCCAGATCGCTGAGATAAGGCACGCTCATTCCCGCACGGAACGCAAGTTCCTCCTGCGACAGGCCTTGAGCCGTCCGCAATCTCCGCAGAATGGCGCCGAACTGGGTGGCGATATCGTCCATCCGCAGGAATGCACGGCGTTGCCGAGCAGATCGCCATAAGATATACCTTAAGTCCGTTGTTCTGCCCGGCTGCCACTTTCATGATGAAAGACGATTTCGATGCTGCGGTCTCTCAGCCGCATCGCCATGATGGCCTCGTGGTGGAAAGCTGTCCAAGGTATGCGATTAGCTGTGACTCGAAAGAAAGCAATGCCTAACCAAGAACGGAGTGCCACGCGGCTGGAAGGCAGAGTTAAATGGTTTTCTCGTGATAAAGGTTACGGGTTCATTGTCGGTGACGACGATGTCGACCGCTACTTCGCAGTGCGTGACATCCGTGGCGTTGACTTGCCGTCCAATGGAGATTTTGTCGAGTTCGACCATGAATCATCTCGCAAGGGACCCCGTGCGGTCGGTGTTGAAGTGGTCGCGCGCGTCGCGAAGGAACCAGGGCCGGGGCGGGTTTGCTGCCAGAGCTGCGGAAAGGCGATGGTGCCTCGAGTGATCTTCCACCGTGGCGAACCAGAATGATCCATTTGCCCCTTCTGTGGAAATCAGCACATGGATTTCCGCTGGGGTTGCTTCATAGCCAGTGCGGTTTACGGCAGCCCCGCCGCGCCAGAGGTCGAAGCACTGCGCTATGTGCGCGACCATCGCCTCATGCGGAGTGCCCCCGGACGTGCATTCATCCAGTTGTATTACCGAGTATCGCCGCCAATTGCGGCGGCACTTACGCAGAACCCGAGATTGGCAACGCACGTCCGCCACGCTCTCGACCGGCTTATCGACGGGATGTTCATGGAAAAGCACCCATCCTGATATCGCCAATTGAATGGCAGTGCTTGGGGTTGTGCCGCAGATCAGGATCCCCGGACTCCAGTCGTAGCTGTAGTGGGACGGTACCACTCTGCCCGGTTCATGGCTCATCAGCCCCTGTATCTGCGCGCTGGAGCCCTCCCTCTTTCCAACCGATGGGTTACGAAGTGACAAAACTGAATTATGATGAATACCGTCAGCAGGTCCGGAAAACAAAACATCGCCTTAAGTGCCTTATCGAAAACGACGAAAACAACAACCAGACTCCACACACGATAATGTTCAGCGCATTAGGAGAAACTATGGCTGAGTATGGAATGTCATTCATTGGAGGGCAGCATACTCTCATGATGCTTGATGAACTGTCAGGTTTGGTTCTTTAGGCAGAAACAGAGCGCTCAAAGGGCAAGTAGCTGGATCGGCTTTCCAATCCGTGTTCGGTGGAAAGCGCTGGGCAGCCAGCTCCATTCCTGAGTCCAGGCGTCGGCTGGCATGACCATTCCTCAGGCCATCTGGCCGAGGTCGGCCCGCAACAGCAGGTCTTCGACTCGCCGACCGCCTGCTTCAGTGGCGAGAAGGGTCATTGGTGCAGCATCGCCGAAGTTTCGGTTGGACCGCCGCAACCAAGCCAATGCGCGCTCACGCGCGCCGAGCGTTATCTCCGCCTGGATGAGAATGCGCGCAACTCGCAGAACAGCATCAGACTCCCCGCGCGACAGGCGTTCCTCCAGATGCCGGCTATGTAGGACACGCAGTGGAGCAATGAACCTTTCGGTTTCCGACGGGCGTAGGCCCGACGCGTGAAGGGCATTGATCGCCTCCATACGGAAGCCACTCTCCACAGCCCATAGCAGGTCATCAGGGATGGCAACCAGATAGCCTACTTCCAGGTCGCCACCAAGCGCACCAGGTTCCGCGGGAGTCTGACCCTTGGTACCTGCGGCCGCTTGGTCCAGGAAAGATGTAAAGGGATCTTGCTCTTCCCGATTTCTTGTCATTCTCGAAGTACCGGTTGTGGTCACTGTTGGGCTTTTAGATCCGCAGGATGGCTAAAGTGTTAGCTTCTGGTTTAGTCCCGCATTACCCCAATCGCCGGGAATGCCATAGGTAGCTGGTGGCAGTGTGACCAGCGCAAGCAGAGGATAGCAGACAGCATCTCGACACGCTCGGTTCGTTTCCGACAGTGAAGTGGGCTTAGATGGCTCTTATGAAGTGCGACGGCGCCATGGCTCAGCGGCCGGGCGGGAGGAAGCTGAGGTCGCAGGCCCAGACCCGCTCGCCGCCGCGGTCGGCGATGTCGCGCACCACGCCCGCCTTGGCGAGTTGCTCCACCAGCAGATGCACCCCACGCAGCGATAGGCCGCAGCGCCCCTTCAGCTCGCCCGCCACCCGGCTGATGGTGAAGGCCGGTCGGTCGTACAGCCAGTCCAGCACGTCGGGCAGGCGCGAACTGCTGCGCCGCGGCGTGGCGGCCAGCCGCGCCTCCCAGTGCTCTTGCAGCAGATCGAGGTGGTGCAACCGCTCCAGTTCGTGCGCCACCAGATCGGGAATGCTGTCGAGGACCCAGCGCGTCCAGGCGCTCTCGGTCCCGGCCAGGGCAAGCCGATAGCCGGTGACGTCGCGGGCGAGGGCCGCCGTCAATGGTGGCCAAGCATGGTACAGGTGACAGGCACTGCGGATCAGCTCGGGGGCGGCGAGCCAGACCACCACGCTCCACCAGGAGGTCGGCGGCCGCTCCGCCGCAACCGCAGCCCGCAAGGCGGCGCTCTCGGCATCCTCGTCCGGACCGCGGCGGTCCGGCGCTCCTGGGTCAGGGCGCAGCGCCAGGGTCCGGATTGCCGCTGCCGCACCGAGCAGGCCGGGCGCGGCATCCAGAGCCTCGGCCACCGCCTCCAGCGCCGGTGCAGTTCGTCCAGCCAGGGGTGGGTCCAGGGCGTCAGCGGCGGCGATACGGCATCGGCCTCGTTGCGTTCCACGTTCTCCAGGTCTTTGCCGTCTCCGAGGTCGACCGCCTCCAGGGCAGCGATCGAGGCGCGTACCGCGGCCACGACATCGGTCGGGGCCTCCTCTGCGGATGGAAGCACCTTAGGCTGGACGGTTCCACACTCCGGCGGCAAAGTGGTGGTCAGGCTGGCCGGCAACTGGGCGAACAGCGGCACCAGCAAGGCGGCGCGGGCGGCCTCGCCCCGGGCATGCTCCGGGGCGGCCAAGGCGCGCTGGAAGTCATGGGCGTCGAGGCGGTGGCCGTCGAGGCGGATCACGGCAACGGCCGAGCGGCGGGCGGCATCGGCGGCGAGGCGCCGGCGCCGCGCCGGCTCGGCGAGCGCCTGATCGAGGCGGCCGAGCGCGCGTTCGGCGGCGAGCAGGGCAGGGAGGAGAGAGAGGATCATCATCCTCGGCACCGAAAGTTCCATGAGAGCTCAGTCGATTGCAGTGAATGTAGGTAGCTGCATCGACATCGCAAACTCGGAAATCCTCGGAACGATAACTACTCGATAATGACAGTTATCAGGGCGTTATCATTGACGGACATAAAAAAAAGGCGCCATCCTGGCACCCGAACTTGGCCGTTTCCCCTCCCTCCCGGCGGGGCGGGGCCTTCACTGGAACCGTACTTGGTCCACCCGTCGCGCCGGCGCAGACCGGTGGGCGGTCCTCCCCCACGCCGCAAGGATGCGCCCGCGATGAGCGACCGTCAAGATACCGTGGACGCGCTGCTTCCCGAGCATCGACCCGACCGGCCGATCGCCACCGCCGGTCAGGACACGCTCGGGCGCGACAGCTTCGTCCGCCGCCTCGCCCGCGCCATGGTCCGCGACGGCCGGGCCAGCGGCGTCGTCGTCGGGCTGACCGGGCCGTGGGGCAGCGGCAAGTCGTCGATCCTCAACCTGCTGGCCGAGGAACTTAAGGCCGCGGCCCAGCGGGATGGCCGGCCCGCACCGGTGGTGGTGCGCTTCGACCCTTGGCTGGTCAGCGGGCGTGATGACGTCATCAGCCAGTTCTTCGCCGAGCTGCTCGCCACCATCAAAGAGGTCGGCACCAAAGCCGGGCGCAACGGCGATGCCCTTCTGGATCTCGCCAACAAGCTGTTCGGCTACGCCAAGGAACTCGGTCCGGTCTTCGACTTGGCCCTGCCGGGCTATGGCAAGGCGGCTGCAGCGGGGTTCAAGGCAGGGGAGCGGCTGACCCAGCGTGACGTCTCCCTCTCCAAGCAGAAACGCGAGCTGACCGAGATGCTCGGTGGCGTCGCCGTCCCGATCGTCGTGCTGGTCGACGAGCTCGACCGCGTCGAGGACGCGGAGGTCCGTGCCGTCGCGCAGCTGGTCCGTGCCGTCGCCGACTTCCCGGGGATCTCCTACCTGCTGGCTTACGACCGATCCCGCGTGGTCGAGGCGCTGGGTGGCAAGGACAAGGAGCGCGGCGCCGCCTATCTGGAGAAGATCGTCCAGCTGGAGGTTCGGATTCCCGTAACCTTGGCACGGGAGGGGCAAGACCTCTTCCTCTCGGAGTTCGAGCGCCTCGCTGAGGTCGCCGCACTGCCACAGGGTTGGCGCCAGGACGCCCGCTTTGTTCGCATGTTGGGCGTTATGCAGACTCAGCTCCTGACGACGCCGCGCGATGTTCGACGGGTGTGCGGATGCTACGCTGTCCTACGGTCAATGACGGTGGATGAAGTTGATTGGATTGATCTGCTCGGCTACGCGACCTTGCAGACAAAGGCGCCCGAGGTGATTGAGCGGATCAGTCTGCGGCCGGATCTCGTCACCAACGATCCACCACCCGACGCTACGGTCAACTTCGATTGGGGCCGGTTCTTTGGGAAGGAGGGCCAACCGACGTCGGACGATCGCCTGAAGGCATTGGACGTGACCTCCGACGGCCCCATTGCCCATTTGCTCGAAATCCTTTTCCCCGCTCTTCGCAAGGTAAATCTGGCGCCCTGGGAGGCGCGGGTCCCGCCCGACGGCGTGCGCTTCTATCGGGCCTTGATGACGGCGCTACGCCTGGACCTTGTCCCCGGCGGGGTGACCCGCAAGGAGATCGTGACGATCCTCGAAGCGGATCGAAACACCATGGCGGAGCGGCTGAAGACGCTTCAAACGGAAGGGCGTCTCATAATCTTCTATGATCGCCTGTGTTCGATCTTCCCAGAAGTGTCGGCCCACGATCCCGAGGCGCTTCTAATTGCTCTGGGACGTCTTCCCCAGCGCGTGTTTGCGCACGAGCCAAACCAAGCCATTCTGTTGAGCGTATGGTTTGAACGGTACGCGACGTTCATCGCCCGACAAAGCGGATCGGCGGCTTCGACGATTGCCAACGCTTTGCAGGGTCTCATCACGGCTGGGCAATACGACGCGGCGGCCGCTTTCCTTCTTCCGGAGGCTCAGGGGCGCGGCTTCTACCCTGGGCCTCAGCGGCGGGCGCGTTGGTGTATGCCCGAAGAGGTGGTGCGGGAGCTGACAACGGACTTGAGCGGCAGGGTCGCGGAGGCGCTCCGAGATGGCCCAATCGACGCTGTGCTGACCTCTCCCTTTCCCCTGATGCTCGCCGTGACTAGCGGGAATTGGACCAGCGAGGCGCATGCAAGTTTGAGCCGCCGCGTTGAAAACGATGAGGCTGTGCTGCTGTCCATGACTTTGATCTTTTACAGCTGTGGAACAATCGACGAGGAGGGGTTGAACCGGTATCTCGACCCGGCGGCCTTTCGGCGGGGGCTTGACGGCCTCACGCCGCAGAGCGCTGGGTGGAGCGGTCGTGCTGCGGTGGCCGCGCGCGCCCAAGCGATGATCGCTCTTTCGGCGTAAGGTTGGGACGTTGGCCAAATCGCCATTCCGTCCACCGTTTCCAGCGCTGCCGGATGAGGATGTCACGCGCCTGTGCCCAACTCTTGCCGCCCGGGCAATGGCGCCGTCCACTCGGCGGGCGCTGCGCGGCAACAGCTACCAAGTCGTGATATGGCGCGCACAGACCAACTCCAGGTCACATCGCAAGGATGGCCTTTCCTATGAGCGACCGTCAAAGCACACCGGAGATGATGGTCCCGGAGCAGCACCCCGACCGGCCGATCGCCACCGCCACCGAGGACCGGCTCGGCCGCAGTGAGTTCGTCGCTCGCCTCGCCCGCGCCCTGGTGACGCCGACCGGCCGAGCCAGCGGCGTGGTTATCGGGCTGAACGGGCCTTGGGGTAGCGGCAAGTCGTCGATCCTCAACCTGCTGGCCGAGGAATGCGGGGCTGCGGCAAAGCGGGAGAACCGACCCGCGCCTGTGGTGGTGCGCTTCGACCCCTGGCTGGTGAGTGGGCGCGACGATCTGGTCAGCCGTTTCATAAAAGAGCTGAACGCGGAAATCCGCAAGGTTGGGACAGCCCATCCGGAAATCAAAGCGACTTTGCTGGAACTAGCCAACCGGCTCGCCGTGTACGGCAAGGATCTATCGGCGGGGGTCGGATGGCTTCTGTTCGGCAACGTGCCCCTTGGCGGAACTTTTATGTCGGGTCTTTTCCAGTTCATCGCCGCCCTGACGGGGCGGGTGACGACTCTGGACGCCCAGCGCGAGACTGTGAGGAAATGCCTTGCCGGCGTCCCGGTGCCGATCATCGTCCTGATCGACGAGTTGGATCGGGTCGAGGACGCCGAAGTACGCACGGTGGCGCAGTTGGTCCGCGCTGTCGCCGACTTTCCTGGCATCTCCTACCTTCTGGCCTATGATCGTGTTCGTGTCGTCGAGGCGCTCGGCGACAAAAACGTGGACCGGGGCGCCGCCTATCTGGAGAAGATCGTCCAGTTGGAGGTTCGCGTTCCCAGCAGCCTGTCCGAGGAGATTGGTAAGCTACTTGACGAGGCACTCCAGCGCCTTGCTGACCTGGGCGTGCTGCCGGCGCAATGGAGCGCGGACACACGCTTCGTGACCCTCCGTCACGTGCTCGTGCCTAGTGTGCTCCCGACGCCGCGCGATCTGCGGCGGGCCACTGGGATGTTTGCCGTTCTGGTTGGGATGCTGAGACGCGAGATCGACTGGGTCGATCTGCTTGGCTACAGCGTGCTTTTGGCCAAAATGCCCCGGGTGGTCGATGCGATCCAGCGCCGGCCGGAAGCCTTCACCATCGATTTCCTCACTCCCAACTGGTACCGCTTCGCGGGAGGGAATGAACGGACGTCTGAGGAGCGTCTGAAGGATTTCAACCTCACATCGGACGCGCCGGAGGCCAAGCTCTTAGCCTTTCTCTTCCCGTGCTTTGCCGAAAAGGAGGCTGCGGATGAGCCCCCTCCAAGCAGAATGCTGCGCACCTTGGAAGGGTTGAACACCGTGCTACGCCTGGGGCTCGTGCCGGGGGTGATCGCGCACGAAGATTTTGGAACATTTGTGGGGTTAGACGCTGAGAGAAAGCAACGAGACGTACAGCGCCGCATCGATGACGGCACTATCGGTCAGTTTCTGCATGGGCTCTTGCACGCATATCCCGACTTCGACGATCCCGATCCGGTCGGGACGATCTTGCTGTTCTTCGGATTGGCTCCAATCTCACCAGAGCATCGGGTGCCGCTCCACCAATTGGAGGATCAGGCTCATACGTTTCACCGTTTTGTCCACCGCTCCATCCAGTTGAAGCCGTCTTTGGCTCCAGCTGTCGTCACCGCTGTCGAGAGGATGCTTTCCGACGGCAAATTCGAACTTGTGGCTCGCTTCCTGGAAATGGAAAGTGAGGATCACGGGTTCGATACCTTTCACGCGAAAGTAGGCATGTTCGGGCGTGCGTTCGGAAGCTGGCCACGAACGCGACGTGAGGACATCGAGCGACTCCGGGACAAATTTCGCACCGCGATTCAGTCCGCCCAGACTGGCGGAACGCTGCTGCAATCGCTTCGCACATTGATACCCATTATCTTCGGCATCCGGATGGGCGCTTGGAACGAGGGGTGCTGCGCATCGCTATCACAATCGGTTGCCGCCGACCAAATCGCCTTCCTGTCTTTCGTACAACTCTGGACCGATGTGCCTGAGCCTTCCCTAGAGGGGCTTGATGGAATGCTTGATACCAGCGTTCTGTGTCGCCGCTTGGCGGAATTCAGGTATGCAGAAGACACCCTCTTCAACGATCCAGTGGTGAAAACCGCTATGGAGAAGGCGCATCGCGCGGTCGAGCAGCACCAGCGTTCCTCTGCAACGGCAGGATCATGAACAGCATAAGTGACCAATGTACGGGATCGGCTACGCCCCTGGCGGGGTTAGCCATACCTTTTGCATTCGTCCCGACGTTATCCGTTGTAGACGTAGAGCGCCTGCGTACGGCCTTCGCCGAACGCGCGATGGCGCCGTCGACCCGCCGCGCGTTGCTTGGCGACGGCCGACTGTTCGTGACTTGGTGCGGCCAGACCAAGCGCCAAGCAATGCCGGCCAGCCGGGAGACGGTCACGGCCTTTCTGGCAGCCGCGGCGGCCGACGGCCGGTCGCCCGCGACCCTGCGGCGCTACCGTAGCTCGCTCGCTTGGTGGCACGCTGCCGGCGGCTTTGCCAACCCGTGCGCCGGGTCGGCCGTGGCGGTGCTGGTGCTCGAGCCCGACCTGACCGACGCCGCCATGGCCGCATTGCGCACGTTCATGGAGGTTGCCCAGCGCGGCTATGCCAAGGCAACCCTGCGCGCCACCGAGGCCGATGTCCGGCTGTTCGCCGGATGGTGCCGGCAGCGGGGGCTGTCCTGGCTGCCGGCCGAGCCGGCGACCGTCGGACGCTACATCCGGGAGTTCGGCGGCTCCCGCAAGCCGGCGACCGTGGCGCGCTACCTCGCCTCGATCAGCCTGATCCACCGCGCCGCCGGGCACACCGACCCCTGCCGGCACTGGAGCGTGACGCTGGAACGGCGCGGGCACGCGCGCGCGGTGGGCTCCGAACGGCGGCAGGCGGCGGCGCTGACCGACGCCGTGCTGGCGCCGATCCTCGACGACCTCGATCCGGAGCAGCCGGACCGGCGCAAGCCACTCCGCCCGATCGACCTGCGCGACCGGGCGCTGCTGCTGGTCGGCCGCGACACCCTGGCCCGTGCCGACGAGCTGGTGGCGCTGCGCTGGGCCGACTTGCGCCCGGTCGATCCTGCCTTGAACCCGGATGCGCATCCGGGCGAGGCGACCATCCGGATCCGCCGGTCCAAGACCGACCAGGAGGGGCAGGGCGCCGAGGCCTGGCTGTCGGCCGAGGCGGTGGCGGCGCTCGCCGCTTGGCGGGCGGTGGCGCCGCGGTGGCCGGCCGACGCGGACGGGGAGAGGCCGCACACCCGGGACGGGGCTTTCCTGTTCTGCCACCTGTCGCGCAGCGGCGCCGGCGAACGGATGAGCCCGGCGGCGGTGCGCCGCGTGGTGGAGCGGCGCACCGGCGAGGCCAACCCGTGCGCCGTCGGTTTCAGCGGCCACAGCCTGCGGGTCGGCGCCGCGCAGGACCTGCTGGCCGCCGGCGTCGACCTGCCGGGGCTCATGCAGGCAGGGCGGTGGACGTCGCCAGCGATGCCGGCCCGCTACACCGAGCGCTTACGGGCAACAAGGGGAGCGGTGGCACGGGTCCGCAGAGCGCGAGGATTGGCTGACACCTGATTGCCCATCCAAGATGGAGCCTGCCGGGTCGGCTCTATTACGGGGAATAGAGTCCGGACGGATACTTTGTCCGCTGCTTTCTCTTGTGCATCCTTGAATTCCAGGACGAGTGCCCCAAGACGTCGTCCGGTCTTGATCAGAAGCCGGTGTCGATTCGGGCGGCACCCTCAACTTCACTCACTTGACGACGGCATGTTTCATAACGAGCATACGTCGAAGCCCAATCGAGTGCCTCGATAAACCGGTTTTTCTGGCAGGTTAAGGCGATGAAAGGGGGTTTGACCGGCGGAAATCCGGCAATTTTCAGGATAGAAGCCCCAGTTTTGTGCAAAAAGGTGGAAGTATGCGGCGATTTTGGCGCTATACGGGCGCAGTTTACCCCTCGAGCCAGACCAGGCGTCGGAAATTGTAGGCGAGGTTGGCGATGCCGATCTTCACCGTGGCGCGCCCCAGGCCGATGGTGTGGATGAACAGCGCCATGCGCTGCTTCTGGTCGGCGAACACATGCTCGACGGCGGATCGCACCATCGAACGGGCGCGGTTGGCGCGCTGGTGCGGCTCCGGCATCGGCCGTCCCTTCGGCTTGCGGAAATGCACCATGCTGCGGCGGCCCGCCGCTGCGATGGCCGCTTCATTGGCTTTCGAGCGATAGGCGCTGTCCGCCCACACCCGGCTGTCTAAGGCGTCCGGGTTGAGCAGGCCCGGCAACTGCGCACCGTCGGGCCGCGCGGCGTCGGTAGCGGCAAAACGCCGGATCAGGCGGAACCGGCGGTCGATGTTGATGTGCGACTTGTAGCCGAACGCCGGGATCAGAAGCCCCTCCACCATGCGCGCCTCGGAACCGTCGAGCGCCGGTCCCGGCTTCGCCTTGACCCGCCCCCGCTTCACCGTCCGGCGTGCCTACGTGTCCTTCTGGCGCGCCTTGGCCGGTGGCCAGGGCGGGTCTTCACCGTCACGAATTTGCTGCTTCTCCTCCCGGGTCAGCCGCTGCCTGGGCGCTTCCACGATGGAGGCGTCGACGATCTGGCCGCCCAGCGCGAAGTAGCCGCGCTCCTTCAGCTCCGCGTCGAAGCGGGCGAACAGCCCCTCCATCGCCCCCGCCGTCACCAGCGCCTCGCGGAACAGCCAGATCGTCGTGCGGTCCGGAACACGGTCGCCCAATCCCAGCCCGAGGAACCGCATGAACGACAGCCGGTCGCGTACCTGATACTCCGCCTGCTCGTCCGACAGACCGTACAGCGCCTGGAGTACCATGATCTTGAACATCATCACCGCGTCCAGCGTCGGACGGAAAACCTCGAAGTCCACCACCGACAAAAGACGCTCCAGCGGATTGCCGCTCTTGCTCAACTCTGCATAGCGATCCTGAAGATCGAACAGCCCTGCTTGACCGGCCATACTTCCGCCCCCCCGCTTTCAAAAACAAGGGAATCACCAGAACGCCGAACACGCCACAGTTTTTCGAGGCGTCTAGCCGGCTTGGTCGGCGCCGGCGTTTTGCATCGACGCGGGGCATGCGACTGGGTTGAATCTCAAGCCGCCGACGTTTTTAATTGGCCGCAATGGGTGCTGGCGGAGCGCAGTTCCATGGGAGCGAGATCGCCCCTGTCGCGTGGTCGGAGGGGGCCCGCCGGGTATCCGGTCAACAAATGCGCGTACCGCATCGAGAATCGCTTATGAATTTCGCTGGTGTAAGAAAAACATCGCTGCGCACGGCCTGTGGGATCCTGGCCGGGGGCACGATCATCCTTGCAACGTTGATCGGACTTCAGAGCGGCACTTCGGCGTCCGTGCGGGGAGTGTTCGTCCTGGTCGCGCTGTCGATGCTGACAAACCTGATCGTCCTGCAGGGAGCAGGCATGTTCCTGTCGCGCGGCGGATGTGCACGCCCGACACTCACCACCATCGTTCTTGCGGCCTTCCCGTGCTACGTCGCGTCGGTATCGCTGCTGTTCCACTTGGCTCCGCGACAGGGCCCGGCGTATGCACTGCCGTTCGCAGCGGTGACATTCCTTCTGAGCTTCGCCTATTTCCATGCTGGCGCCTTTGCCTTGCGGGACCGGACGACCGCTGCCGCCGTGAAGATGACCGACTATGTGTCTGTCCTGATGGCCGCCGGCAGCTTGCTCGCGATCGTCGAAACGTCGGGAGCCTTGTTCCAGGAGCAGCAGGCGTTGCTCGACAAGGACATCGCGGCCATCGAGCGCGACACGGCCTATGAGCTGCGGCGGCTCTATCTGCGCTTTACCGAGGATGAGGTCATTCCCTGGCGCAAGGCGAACTGCGAGACAGCCTGGAACACGGGGCGTCCGCCGGAGAGTGGCTTCGCGAACCGGCCCACACAGGCCGACTGCGACGAGGTCGCCAGCATCATGCGGGAGTTGGAGCAGGCGGAGACGCTGGCCGAAGTCAGGCGTGCCGGAGGGCGCTACAGCTTCGTGACCACGTTGCCCCATCGGTTCAAGCCGGTCCGCGGCAACCAGACGCTTGCCCAGGCCATCGACATCGACGGCATGGGCAAGATCGCGGAGAAGGCAAGGGAGCGGCAACGTCTCGCGGAGCAGCCGTCCTTCACCGTCCCGTCCTCGCTGAAACTGCTGTCGTACTTTGCCATCGCGATCTCCATCGCGTTGAGGATGACCAAAACGACCTGCGAGGTGCTGAAGCTGCACCGATGACGGGATGCGCAGGACCTGCCGGCGTTCAACGCCTTCGGGCCACCTTAATCATAACGGAACGGGAGCGGGTGCCCGATCACAAGACCGGGGGGGAGCGTCCGCGCCGTGCGGCGTGATGGCACGCGCCGTGCCGGATCCTCGAGCGCTTGGAGCCGCTGAGTGGCCGCGCCGTCCCCCGCGTCGGCGGCGGCCCGGTACCAACCCGCCGCCGCGGCATCGTTCCTGGCCCCCAATAGCCCGTGTTCTTCGACCAAGCCGAGCAGGTAAAGGGACCGTGCATCGCCCTGTCTGGCGGCCTTTGAGAGCAATTCAACAGCGGCCCGGACATTCCGTGCCTTTCCTTCTCCCGTCAGGTAGAGCTGCCCGAGGGTTCTCTGCGCGACCATATCCCACTCGTCGGCCGCCTTCTGGAAGTGCTGAAGCGCCAAGCGGCTGTCGCGGGCGCCGGCATAGCCGTAGAGATGCATGATCCCCATGTTGGCGTGCGCAGGCGCGAACCCCCCGTCTGCGGCCGCCTCGAAGTACCACAAGGCCAAACGACGATTCATCGGGATTCCATCGCCGGTCGCAAGGGCGATGCCGATCGCGTTCAGCGAAGGGGGATACAGCTGATTCGCCGCTTCGGTGTACAGCGCCAGGGCGCGGTCCATGTCGGGCGCCACTCCCCGCCCCGTGCGGTACATGTTTCCCAGGGCGTGGCGGGCCCGGTCATCGGCTTGGTCGGCTGCCATCGAATACCACCTGATCGCCTGCGCGTCATCGCGTTCGACATGACGGCCCTCGGCGAACAGCATGCCGAGTATCCACTGAGCCTGGCGGTCGTCCTGCAACGCGGCGCGCTCAAGCCATGACACGGCCTCAACCGGGTCACGATTGCCGCCTTCTCCGAACAGAAGGAGGAGTCCCAGCGACAGTTGCGCTTGCGCGTAGCCTCCTTCCGCAGCCCTCCGGTGCCAGCGCCTGGCCGCCGCGTCGTCCCGTTCCACGCCGTCTCCCATCGACAGAGCATCGGCCAGCGCAAGCTGCGCCTCCGGGTGGTCCTTCTCCGCGGCCCTAACCAACCAGGCGACCATCTGCTGATGGTCGCGTTCGACGCCTATCCCTGCGTAATGCAGCTTGGACAGGAGGTACTGCGCTTCCGGTTCGCCGTGCTCTGCCGCCCTTTCGATCCAGCGGCGTCCCTCCGGCACGTCCCGGACTGCCGCGTACCTCATCAGAAGGCGGCCGAGAAAGAACTGGGTCAGCGCTTCACCTTGCTCCGCCCCCTTGCGGTACCAGTGGAGCGCCTCCTCCAGGTCCTGGGCAGTGCCCCTGCCCAATTCGAGGAGCATGCCCAGATTGCGTTGCCCGACAACATCGTCCTGCATGGCGGCCTTTTGGAACCAGGCGAGCGCCTCCTCGTCGTCCTGCTCGACGCCGTCACCATTCGCATAAAGGACCCCGAGCATGGCCTGCGCGCGGCTGTGCTTCCTGGCTGCGGCGCGGCGCAGCCAATCGATGCCCTGTTCCTTGTCGACCGGCGTGCCGATGCCCAGCCTGTGCATCTCGCCCAGGTAATACCACGCGTCGACCAGGCCGGCATTGGCCGCCCTTTCACACCAGAGAAACGCCTTTTCCGGGTTCTTCTCGACCCCCTGGCCGCGTCCGTACATTTCGGCGAGCGCAAGCTGCGCGGAGAGATCGTAGTGGTCAGCCGCCTTTCGGTACCATTCGGCCGCGGCCCGGTGGTCCTGCGGCACGCCAAGACCTCTTTGCAACATCACCGCCAGCTTTCGCTGGGCAGGAGGATACCCCAGCTCGGCGGCCTTGCGATACTGTTCGGCTGCCCCTTCGGGATCCCTCGGCGCGCCTTCGTCGTCAATCAGAATGGCGCCCAACATATCATGGGCGCGAGCACTTCCAGCGTCGGCCGCCTTGTGCAGCAGCGCAAGCGCCTGTTTCCGATCCGGTTCGGCGCCGTCGTGGCCCTGCCATCGCATGATGGCCAAGCCGAAGGTGCCGTCCGGGTTCCCGGCCTTCTCGGCGGCCACGAACAAGCGCCCGGCCCGGAGGAAATCGGTGCTGGTCCGCGCCTCGTCCGCAAGATACGCGCCCAACCTGAACTGTCCGACCGGGTGTCCCTTGATTGCCGCACTTCGGTACAACCGCAACGCGGCGGCGGGATCATAGGGTCTCCCGCGCCCGGTCTCATAAAGGCGGGCCAGCGCCACCTCTGCCGGCGGATATCCGCTGTCGGCCGCCTCCTCGTAGAGCAAGGCGGCGACGGTTTCGTCCTTGCCCTCCATGCGGCCGGCTTCGGCCAGCCTCCCAAGCTCGTACTTCGCGTCGAGGACGCCCCTGTCGGCGGCCTCATGGAGTGCGCCGGCGGCGTCGCCGAACCGCTCCGTCCGCACATAGGCCCGTCCCAGCCACGCCTTGAACCGCATGGTCTCCGGGTGACGCCGAACCGCGCCCTCGCACGCGGCCATGGCGGCGGGTGCGTCGATGCGCTCCAGCACGACGCCGCCGCCCCATTCGGTGCCGGGCGGCGCCGCCAGCCGGTCGCACTCGTCCATCCCAGGCGGTCCGGCGGCGGTCACGGCATCTGCGGGGAACGGCGCGGGGAACTCGTCGTCGGGGCTCTCCATGAAATCCATCAGCGGCGGCTCCGGCCACCCTGCGAACAGCAGAACAGCCGCGGGCGCGAGGACGGCCGCGACCAGCAGGCCGAACGCCGCCCGCGCCCACGAGGGGCGGGAACGCGGCGCGTTCGGCGCGAGCGGGGCCGGACGGTTCATGTGCCCTCATCCCGCCGACGGTGGATCGGGAGATCGATGACCCAGAGCCATTCCTTCGCTGGTTGGTGGAACTGGATCGACCGATAATAGCGGATGGTCCAGGCGCGCGCCGTCCGGTCGTGCCAGTCGAAGAAGCCGAGGCCCGCCATGCTGCGGATCGGGATGCGCAGTTCCCGGCCGTCCCGGCCGAAGCGGATGCGGACATCGCGCAGCGCACGGCCCGCGGAGCCCAGCCAGACATAGGCGCGCGGGTAGAGCAGGGCCAGAAACACGCAGACTGCCAGCATGGCCAAGTAGAGCAGGACTCCGGCGACGATCCAGAAGTGCCGCTCGACCTCGACCCTTATCTGGTCGGCCAGAGCGTTGCGCCAGTCGGACCGGCGCAGGGCGTCGACGAGCGCCCGCAAGGCGCCGGGGTCATCGAACATTTGACCGCCGCCGGGCACGGGAACCCGGCCCACCTCGGCGAGCGCGGATTCGAGCCGATCCGCCAGGGACGCGTCGCCGGCCGACGCGGCGCGGGCGGCGATCAGTTCCAGGGTGGCGAGGGCCCGCCGCCGCTGATCGACGGAATTGTGGGCCAGCAGCTCCCGCAAGGCGTCCACGGCCTCCGAAGGCACGCCACCCATTTCCCCCAGCACCGCCATGGCGCTGTTTCGGACGGTGGCGGTGCCCTGGCGCAACGCGTGAACCGCGGCATCGCCCACCATCGACGGGTCTATGCCGGCGCGCAGCGCCAGCCGCGCCGCGGGAAGCCAAGCCGGATCGGCGAACGTCTGCAGCAGCGGGACGAGCCTGCGCTCGGCATCGGGGACGGCGGCGGCGTGCGGCAGCAGGGCGGTCAGAGCGGCCATCCGCAGACGCCCCTCCTTCGCTTCGAGGAACGGCAACAGGAAGCGGACGGCCGTCCCGCTCTCGGCCGTGACGGCGGCGACGGCGCCGATGGCGGCTGTCTGAACCGCCGGGACCGGATCGGCCAACAGTCGTTCCAGACTCGGGCGGGCGCCTTGTGCCCGTACGCCGAATCGCCCAACCGCCGCGGCAGCGGAGGCCCGGATGTCTGGTGATGGATCGTCGAGCGCCTTGACCAAGTCGGGCAGCAAGGCGTCGGGGAGCTGCGGAAGGTGCTGGAGTTGGCCGATGATGGCGCTACGCAGTTCCGCATTGCCCGCACCGAGCCCGTCATGCCCGATGTTCAAAAGGAGGTCCGCCCCGGCGCCAATCGTGACGAACGTCTGATAGAGTGCCGCCGCAGCGTCGTCGTGTCTCTTCGCCCACGCGGCCAAGAGGGGCCGTTCGACCCGGTTCAATGCCGGGGATAGCCTCCCAATGGCGGAAGCAGCGGCCTTGACCACTTGGGGGTTCTCATCCGCCAGACCCCTGGCAAGGGCTTCCAGAGTCCTTCCGCTTCCCCAGCGCAGCTGCCCCAGCACCTGCGCCGCCTGCTGCCGCACCTTGGGCGAACTGTCGCCCATGGCCTGCACCGCGATCTCCTCCATCCGGGTCTCGTCAATGGCCAGCCCCCTGAGGCGCTGGAGCACGATAAGCCGGACATCCTCCTGATCGTCCCGCAACACGGTGAAAAGATCGGCGGCGACGGAGGCCGGATTGGGCTGCTGCTGAAAATAGATCTCCAGCATCTCGCGTCGCGCCGCCGGATCTCCCGTCTGAAGCAGGAGCTTGATCTGGTGCTCCAGCGCCCTGCCATGCTGCCCGCGTTGGAGGAGTTCGCCCCGCAGGCGTTTCGCCTCCTGCGGGTCGACGTTGCGGAGCGCGTCAAAGACCAGAGTGGCCGGGATCGTGATCTGGTACAGCTGCCGATATTTGGGCAGGTGCCGCCGCAGGGCGGCGATGGCCTCGGTCCGGAGTTTGGGCTCCTCACTTTTGAGCCCCTCGATCAGCAGGCCAAGCCCCTCCCCGACGCCATTGGCCGCCGCGGTCGCCGCGGCCTTGACGGCCAAGGCGGCATACTCCTGTGTCCCACGGCCGATGGCGGCGTTCAGGACCTCGTAGGAGGCGGCGCCGAGCGTCCCCTGCGCGGCCAGGATGATTGCAGCGGCAAGCCGCACGTCGGGCGAGGCGTCGGAGAGCCGGCGGGAGAGCGCTTCCGCCGCTTCGGCCGAAAGCGGCGGTGGGGTGGCCAGCCACGCCGAAAGCCAATTCCTGAGGCTGTCTTGAAGTTGGGGTTCCGGATCGGCCAAAGCACCCGCCAGAAGGTCGGCGTTGGATGCGGACGGGGGCTTGGACGCAAGGATCCGGAACGCCACCCGGCGGACCTCCGGCTGGGGATCGCGCGCGATGTCGGTGAGGGCCGCGCTCAGGGTGTGAAAATCCTCGAGGAACCCCGCCGACTTTCCGGCCAAGACCCGCGCCGCGGCATCGCGGACGCGCGGATTGGACGCCGTCAGTGCTGCGGCGATGTTCGGCAACTCTCGTCTGAGGGCGCTCTCTGGCACCGATTGCATGACGCCGATGGCCGCCTCGGCCACTTCGGGATCTGGATGCTTAATCAGACCGGATGCCACCGGCGGGATTCGGTCGTCCGAGCGCGCGCGAGTCTGCAACGCTTTCAGCACGGTGCTGACCAGCCTCGTCGACACGCCGGAACGGGCGTTCGCCGCCTCGATCAGCGCCGGGACCGCCTGAGCGACAGACACGGAACTGGAATTCAGCGCCTGTGCGGCCGCGATGCGAACCGTTTCGCTCTCGTTGGGGTTCCTAAGGACATCGACGATCACGCCGAGCGGCCGGTCCGCCGTCCCCGCGGATTGCACCGACCTCAGGATCTGGCTCAGGCCTTCGAGGGCTGCCTGCCGCACGGTGTCGCTTGGGTCGTCCCGAACGGCGGCGGCCAGGGCGGCTTCCGTGCGGGGGTCGGCGCGTCCGGTGTTGGCGAGGGACTTCAGTGCGGCGGCGCGTACGGATTCGTTGCGGTCGCGAGCGGCGGCAAGCAGCGCTGCAACGATCCGGTCGGTCTTGATCGAGGCGGCGAGCAACCCTTCGGATGCCGCCAGACGGACCGTCGGGTTCTCATCCCCCAGTGCCGCCAGCAGTGCATCGACCGAACGCTGGGAGGTGGGAAAATTGGCGACGTTCCTGATGGCCGTTTCCCGCACGGTGGCGTCCACGTCCCGCACCTGCTCTAGGATGGCGTCCATCAGAATGGGGGGCCAATGGAACCTGGATCGATGGCTCGCTTGATTGATGCGCGAGAGGACTTCCTGCCGTGCGTCGCGGTTCGGTTCCCTGATCGCCGCCGCCAGGGCTTCGGCCCCCGTCACCACGTCGATGCCTGCCACGGCCCTGGCGGCAGCCCGCCGGACAGACGCCTCTGGATCACCCAAAGTCAGCCGGCTCAAGGCCGGGATGGCAGTCCAGGCATTGAGACCGAGGCTTTCCAAGGTGCCGCACACCGTCTCGCGTACACGCGGGCTGGGATCCTCAAGCGCGCGAAGGAGCGCCCTCAATTCGTTGTTGACATTGATTCCCATGGTGCGCAGGGCGTTCGCCGCAAAGACGCGAATCTCCTCATTGGGATCGTCGGCGAGCAGCAGCGCCACATGCCCGGCAGCGCCTTTGGCCCCGGATCCCATGCGCGCGAGCGCGGACAACGATGCCGTCCGCACGTCCACCGGAATCTGGGCGTCTCGGATGATGCGCGACAGTTGGGCCGCGGCTTCCTGTGCGTCCGCACCGATCTCGGTCAGGACATTCGCAGCGCGTCTCCGCACGTCGTGGGCGCCGTTCTGGAGCAGAACCTGCATGTCCTTGACGGGCGCCGGCCGGATCTGGCCAAGCACATGGACGATATAGCTGTCCTGGCTCTTCGCGAGCTGTTCGACCAGCGGCGGAACGGCCGGAGCACCGATGGCGATCAGTTCGTCGGCAGCCCGACGTCGTACACGATGGTCGTCCGGCTTCATTTCCCCGATCAGCAACCGGATCAGCGTGGGGACCGCCTTTTCAGTCCGCTGCCCCGCCCGCTCCATCCGTTCGAGAAAAAGGAGGCGCGCATCCGCGTCCTGCGTCTCCAGCGTCTGGAAATCGTCCGGGACGTCCTGAGCGCGCGCGCCTCGTCCCGCCAGAACGGCGGCGTACACCATCACCGCAAGCGCCAGTGCCGCCCGCAGGGTAAAGGACGCACTGGATCGGCGCCGCCCGAAGCGAAACGGATATGCCATGGAGACCTCCTCGTCAGGCGGCTTGGGCCGGCATGCCCCCTGCTCGACGTGCGGAAGAGCGATCACCTATGGCGGGCACTCTCAGCTGCACGTGAAGCAAGGAAGAAATGATATATAATACAATTTTTCGCGTCGCCTTTAACAGAGCATCTTATTATCGATTGCATAAATCATTTATAAATCGTACCGATGTCATGCGGACGTGGCAACGTCTCTCGTCCGCCAACGGCGATGAGGGCCGACGGCGCTGCGAAGTCCCATGTACGTCTGGCCCGCCAGGGAGGTGACCCGCATGTCTGTTCTCGATCGTCTGCGCCGCGCCTTCGGCAGGATCGCCTGGACCGTCTTGGATGTGGCGCTGTTCGGCTCCCTTGCGATCCTTTGGGCGGCCATCAGCTTTCGTTCGGTCGAGCGCTGGTTCGGTCTTCCTTGGTCCATCCACATGGAAGGGCCGTGGTTTAATCTGGCGAGCCTTTTGCTGCTCGGCATTGCGACCAGGCAGTCACTGTCAGCCCTAGGCAGCCTCAACCGGCAGCATGAATCGTTCGCCCGTACGCTCCGGGCCTTTCCCGAGGATGTCTGGGAACTGGAACGCGACGCGCGGCAGCCCGCCGCCGCTCCCTCCGTCGGCGGCCGGAGCGCCTCGGCGTCAAATCCGGTGTTCCTCCGTGCCGTCGAAACGATCGCTGCGCGCGAATCCCTGATGGCGCAGGACGCTACCACCAAGACCTTGTGGATGAGGGTGCATGAGTTGGTCGGCATCCTGCGTTCGACCGGCGATTACGGCTACGTGACCGTACAGATCGAAAAGTTCATGCAGCGTCTCAAGGACCATGCGGAGCATCAGATGGTCTGGCCGCGCACCATATTTTGGGTGATTCCGTCGGTCGGGTTCTTGGGAACCGTGTCGGGCATATCGAGCGGCATCGCCTCCTTCACGGAGCGTTCCGGCTTCACTCTTCTCTCGCCGACGACCCGGCAACTGGGCATCGCCTTCGACGCGACTTTTGTGGCGCTGTCGGCGACCATCCTCGTCACACTCGGCAACGGGCTGGTCGAACACAAGGCCGGCCGCCTCTTTGCGCTGCTGGAGAACTGGCTTCTTCATGAGGTCGTTGCGCGCAGCGTTCTGAAGAACGATCCGGGAGCTCCGGAGCAGGGTTGACGGCAGAGCCGCATTCTCCGACTGGACAGCAGAGGACAACAGGCGATGCGGCTGAGTCACGGATCCTCCGGCGTGACCATGTCATTTGTCGACATGTTCGCGTGCGCATTGGGCGCGCTGCTTTTCGTCATGCTCACCATGTTTGAGCGCGGCGATCAGGAGGAACTGATCCTCCACTATCCGCTCAGGATCGTAACAGCCAATCTTCCGCCAATACACCTGGGTCAGCCCGTTTCCTTCCCCCTCGCCGCCCAGGGCGGCACTGGCAGCTACCGTTGGACACTTGTCGACGATCCCCGCGACCGGACGAAATGCGCTGAGGGAAAGCCGCGCACCGGCCTTCCCCCCGGACTGGCGTTGCGCGCTGACGGGCATTTGGAGGGAACGCCCCAACTCAGGCTCGACGCCGGCGGCGGCCGATTGGAAATGCCGCTCCACTACTGCTTCGACGTGGAAGTCGAAAGCCTGGACGGCACCGAGACATTGACGGAATCCGGCGCTGGCATCGGCGTGGCGGCTCCCGACGCTCCGCCCCCGCGAAACCGGATCCACGTCCGCCAGACGCTGGCACTCAAGCTGTGGCCGCCTCTGACCGTCGCGGCGCCGACGGTCCAGGGCAAGCGGCTGCCGACCGCCTATGTGGGAGAGCGGTTCGAATACCAGTTCGGCGACATCGCCCCGGTGAAAGGCCGTCGTTGGGAGGCCAAGGGGGCGCTGCTGGCCCAAGCGACGGGAACCTTCTCGGACGTCCCGGACCTCGATATGGACAAGGAGAACGGGCAGCTGAGTTGGTGGCCGCGGTACAGGGGTGTGCTCCACCTCACGGTCTTTGTCACGGATCACCAAGGATTGTCCCAGGCCCAGTTCGAAGTGCAGGTCCAGGATCGCCCCGTTCCCTACGCGGCGCCCACCGTGATCACCGAGCGGCTGCCGGACATCGTAGCCGGCCTTGATTACGAGGTCGCGCTATCCGCTGCCAGCGGGGAGGCGCCACTGATCTGGCACATGGACGGGAAGCTGCCTCCGGGCATCGTCTTCAACGGGGTGACGGGTGTCCTCCGCGGCAATGTCAGCCCCAAGGTGCTGGGCAAAGTGGATAAGGAGGACTATCGCGTCACCATCGCCGTCCAGGACCGGCGCAGTGGACGGACGGACGGGCGGTCGATCTCGTTCAGCCTTATTTCAGCCGGACGCCCGGATCGGGAAACCGTCAAGATCACCACAAAGCCCGAGTCGATTGCCGATACCCCTTTCATCATCGGCGAGGGCCTTCGAGACATCGTCTTCTCGGCGGTCGGCGGGCGCGGCAAGATCGGGTGGACCGTTGAGTTCACCGGCGATTCGCTCGGTCTCACGAGCGTCGACAACCGGATCCTTCCCCAGGACGACCCCCGGCTCCTGCGTCCGGGAACGACGAACGTCCGGGTCACCGCCAGGAGCGAGGACGAGGACGAGGACACTCAATATTTCACGATCCGCGTGGTCCCTCCGGAGGTCCGCCTCGTCTCCTCCACGTCCGGCGACTTCGGCACGGGCGGCGCCCTACGCCTGTCCGTGGCCGCGTACGGCGGCAACCCGCCCTATGCCTACGACGTGAGGATTCCGCAAAGCATCGACTGGCTGAAGGAGGTCCGGAACGGCGGCATTCTCACCCTTGAGGGCTCGCCCACGGCGCCGGCCGCATTCGACATCGAGGTGCAGGCGCGGGACTCCCAGGGCCACCCGAGCGCGCCGACGCGGATTCCGCTCCTGGTGCCCGAACCGCTGGAGATCAAATCGCCCGACACCTTTGTTCAGCGGGCCGGCACAGCGTTCCGGGAAAAGCTGTTCGCCACCGGCGGCATCGGCACCTTGCGCTGGGACCTCGCTCACCGCAGCGCCGCCAGCTGGCTAACGATCAACAGCGAGGGAGAGCTCGAGGGGCTGCCCGAGGCGCCCGGCGAGCATGTTCTCACCGTGTTCGTTTCAGACGACACCAACCGCGTGGACAGCAAGGAGGTCAAGGTGATGATCCTCCCTGAAACGCTTGCGCGCGGCACTGCGGGCGTGTTGAGGGAGCTGAAGACATGGCGCGATATCGAGGCTTACTTCAGCGGTTACGCACAATGTCATGAGAGCGGACAATTCTGCGTGCTGCCCAGTGGCGCAGTGCACAAGCAATACACTCTGGGCCAGATGCCCGGTTTTGCGGAGGTCGTCGGCGGAGCCCTGCCGGACGGCCTCAAGAAGGCGCCGCCCGACGACAGCCTCGCCTACTGGAACATCGGCGGCGAACCGAAAAAGGCTGGAACGTTCACCTTCCGGGTCCGCCTTCGGGATAGAGACGGCAACATCATGATCGATGAGGTTGCGCTCAAGGTGACGATCCGTTCGCCGCGCGAGTACATGGGCCGTGCCTTCTGGTATTGGATATCTCACCTCTGGTAGGACGTTGACGCATAATTCGTCGGAAGGTAGCGGTGTCGGAGCCATGCAGGTATAGAAGGGTCTCGCTGAGTTCGAGAGTTTGACGGGCTGTTGCACGAATGGGATCGCTGTGGTAGGCAGCGTCTCCACCTCCCTTTAGGGGTCACTACACGAAAGTGATCTTCGACTTTGCGCATTTTGGGACGCTTGTCCTGTCATGCGCGGACGTCGCAATACCGCCTGCAAAAGGTTGTTGGCTGGTCAACGTCCGACAACACCACAGGTGCCCCATGGCACACCTCGCCGCCCCCCTTCCTCCGACTTTCGTCAGTCAAAGTGAAGGTTACCGGCTTGCCGAGACCTTCGGCGCGGATGTGGAGCTTGGTCGAGAAGCCACCGCGCGAGCGGCCCAGCGCCTCACCGTCGATCCCCTTTTTTGCCGCTGGCCTTCCGGGCGCCAGCCGCGTGCTGATGAGCGCGGACCACGGTGCTGTCCACGAAGTGCAGGCTCCAGTCCACCCGGCCCTGGCGGTCGGCACGGGCCTGCAAGGCTTCCAGGATGCGCTGCCAGAGGCCGGCGCGGCGCCAGCGGTAGAACCGGCTCGACACCGTGCCGAACGTCCCATAGCGCTCCGGCAAATCCCGCCATGGCGCTCCGCTGCGGGCGATCCACAGCATGCCGTTGATCATCCGCCGGTGAGAGTGGTTCGACCGTCCAGTGCGAGGTTTTTCGGGAGGAAGGTGCGGCTCCAGCCGCTCCCATTGTGCATCAGTCAGATCGTAACGTCCCATCCAGCACAAATGGGGAACGTTCCTTCAACCCGCTACCCCTTTGCCGACACGGCCTAGTGAACCTTGATCGACGAAGTTTGCAATTCAAACCTTTCCTGGAAGCTAGTCGGCTGTTTTTATTGGTTTTAGCAGAGGGCTCGGTCCCTCTTGCGCTATGCGATCAGGGATATTTGACGCTCAAATCTTTCAATGAAAATTATCAGGAGAAAGCGACAACGCGCGTCGCCACGCTCGCGTCGACCCACGATCGGACAAAAGGGATCACGTCTAACATCCAGATCGACCATCTCTAGATAGAAATGTGCCCCACCCGCGACCAGTCCACTTGAGGAACGACCTCAAGTTCGAGAGGATCCTGGTTTGGGTTGGCAGGGCATCCTTGCGCTCGGGCTGTCAGATCGCCTCTTGGGGTCACGATGTAGAATGGGCGAAAAATCACGTTAGGGGGTCATTACACGAAAGTGGGCAAATTGTCAGGGATCCGAGAATGCGGCGCGAGCTTGAGCGTGGCTGCGCGTTCGCGCCCCCACTGATTATAACGAAAGCGGCTCCGACCGTTCGCCTTGGAACGTCCGCTTCGGGTCGATATCGTTGAAAAAGTCGGGTGCCGGCGAAGGGTCAGCGGGGGAATTCCTCTCATGCCGGCTTGGGTTCCGGCATCGGGATGAGCTTGGCGAGCTTGCGGAGGTTCTGGGCGGCGGCCGCGAGGTGGAATTCGTCGCGCGCCCCGTTCGGCCCCCTCAATCGCAGGCGATCCAGCCTCAGGATGCGTTTGAGGTGGGCGAACAGCATCTCGACCTTCTTCCGCTCGCGCCGCGAGGTGGCGTAGGCGTCGGTGGCGGCGATGGCGCGCGCCAGATCGCGGGCCCCTTCGTGAATGGAGCGCGGAACCTTGCGCGCCGGCGTGTTCGGACAGCAGCGCGGCTTGAGCGGACAGGGCGCGCAGTCCAGCGTGCTGGCGCGGTAGCGAATCATACCGTCCGTGTCGGCAAGCGGGCGCGGCGTCCGATAGGTCTTCTGCCGCGGTCGAAGCTCCTTGCCGGTGGGGCAGACATAGGCGTCGGCCTCGTGA
Source organism: Azospirillum lipoferum (assembly GCF_024170005.1). Taxonomy (GTDB): domain Bacteria; phylum Pseudomonadota; class Alphaproteobacteria; order Azospirillales; family Azospirillaceae; genus Azospirillum; species Azospirillum lipoferum. The sequence goes on along the minus strand of NZ_JALJXJ010000013.1, from coordinate 20,464 downwards.
TCGTAGGTGAAATCGGCCCGTTCGAAGGTCCCGTCGCGGCGTTCGGATTTGTCGAAGACCGGGATGTGCGGCTCGATCCCGCGCTCATGAACCAGCCAGCCCAGCATCTCGGCCGAGCCGTAGGCGCTGTCGGCGGCGAGCCGCTCGGGATAAAGCCCGAAGCCCTCCTGGGGGCGTTGTCAGGTTGGCGTTGGCCGCTCTGGCATGGCAGGTTGGCCAGCATGAGCACGACGTCCAATCCCTATCGCGGTTTCCGCTTTCCGGCCGAGATCATCAGCGAAGCGGTGTGGCGGTACCACTGCTTCAGCCTGAGCCTGCGCGAAGTCGAGCTGATGCTGGCGGCGCGCGGCATCGAGGTCAGTTATGAGACCATCCGGGAATGGGGGCTCCGGTTCGGGCGCGACTTCGCCAACACCCTCAAGCGGCGCGGGCCCAAGCCGGGCGACAAGTGGTTCCTGGACGAGGTTTTCATCCGCATCCGCGGCAAACAGCACTACCTGTGGCGCGCTATCGACCAGAACGGGGTGGTGCTGGACATCCTGGTCCAGAGCCGGCGCAACACGAAGGCGGCCAAGCGTTTCTTCCGCAAGCTGCTGAAGGAGCTGCGCTATGCCCCGCGTGTCTTGGTGACCGACAAGCTGAAATCCTACGCGGCAGCGAAGAGGGAGATGAAGCTCGGCAGCGAACACAGGCAGTGCCGATACCTGAATAATCGCTGCGAAGTCTCGCATCAGCCGACCCGGCAGCGCGAGCAGCAGATGAAGCGGTTCAAATCCTCCCGGCAGGCCCAGCGGTTTCTCTCCATCCACAGCCGGATCCACACTCACTTCCAACTGCGCCGCCACCTGATCTCTGCTTCCGAGTACCGCACCGCCCGCAATTGCGCCCTCGCCGCTTGGCGCGAGGTGACCGGCCTCGCCCAGGTCAGCTGACCAACGACCCAGCAGCGGGGCTGCTCGTCCTAATTGCGCCCTTGGTTGGTCAAGTTGACAACACCGGAATTCGGTGGGTACCTCAAGACGCAGAAACTGCCCGATGCGCGCGGGGTGGAGCGTGTAGCTGTCGGCATCGGCGAGGACATCACGCTAGGTGAGATCCTCGTGCTTCGCACCCTAGGAAACGATATGCCGCGGGTGATCGCCGTGACTGTACCTGGCATTCCCGGTGAGGAGGTGGTCGCCACCATATATCGCCTGCGCTCGCGCGGGCTGGTCGCCATCAAAAAGCAGTGCGGCAGCGCATTCCAATATCAAGGGTTGCTCGAAGACGATCCGGATAATTTCGTTACAATCACGCAGCCCGGTCGCAACTTGCTGGCGGAACTGGACACGAGCGGGAAGTGACCAGGCACATCATCCACAATAGGAGGGCATTGCCGCCTGAAATAAGCCGACAGCCTCTCCATGAGCTTGGAGTAGTTCGCTTGGCCGGCGATAATGGGCCGGCGGGGCCGTCGCCGAGACCGCCTGCGCTCGATACCCGTAAAGGAAAAACAGAAAGTGATGTTGAACACGGACTTCGGGGAACCCCTCGACAAGCTCTCCCCGAAGTGCGGGAGCCCAAACCTCGTCCACAGCGTAGAAACACAGGCGGTCCGTTTCCCCTATGGACCTGGGGGCGTCCTAATGGCGACCGTCGATGTGCAGGTCCCTGTCACCACGTGCGGCGCCTGCGGGGACGCCTGGACTGATGCTCGAGCGGAGGGCGTCCGGGAAGAAGCCGTCTTGCAGCGCCTTGCTGAGTTGAAAGCCTAGGAGGTCTGCCGCGGCTGAGGCGGTGCAGGAGTCGCGGCTCTCCGAGGTTGGATCTATCAGTGGAACGATACCGAGGGGCAGCGCACCACGACGATCCTTAGCGTTTGCGCGAATCCCATGGCAACACTTTCGCGCGACCCGAGCAGCCTGCGGCAAGATGTGCTACGGTTAATGATTGCAAGCGAGAACGGATCAGATTGACGGCATAACACAAGACTAAACCGAGCTTATCCCAGCCGTAAACCTGTCCAGGAAACGGAGACCAGCTCATGCCGACGATCTACGACATCGCACAGCTTCAACCGCTCGCCGCGATTGGCCGGGCGCATGGGGTGCGCTTCCGGCTCCGCGGCGGGGTTGCCACCCGCTTGGTCATGCAGATGGACAACGCAGCTTGGGGCAGACCGGCGGACCTGTTCTCGCTCACGCCTTTTCTGTCTGACGTCGACCTCGTTCACTCCGGCCAACCCAAACAAACACGGCAGATTATGGAGGCCATCCAGGGCAGCGTTCCCGGCGCCGAATGCGTGCGGTGGGAACTCTGGTCTAAGGAGGACGAGGCAGCGGCGCAGGCAGACTGGGCTCAGGGCAATCTCATCCCAGCCCGGCTGTTGAGCATAGGGGACGATCCTCTCGGATCTGTTGCGGATCCCGCTGGTGGACTCGAAGACCTCCGTAAGCGCCACTTTCGGTATGTCCGCACACCCTTGTACCTGCAATCCCCGCTGTTCCGCGCGGGGCGGGACCTGGAGGTGTTCTCCGCCTTGCTCTTTCTCCAGACTCTGGCCGAAGCTGGGATTTCCGACAATCTGGACACCCTTCGTGCGCAGTCTGGCTGGGCGGCGGTGCAGGCCGTGTTTGCGGATGCGCGGAGCGATTGGATCCAGCGGCGGCGCTTGGAGGAGCACGCTCCTTTGCGTGATCGCCTAGTTCGGTTGGTGTTGGCGGCTATCGCTTGGCACCGGACACCAAGAGAATTTCACCAAGTGGCGACGGCTTCCGGACTGCGCGCTTACCTGACCGCCGTCACCGGACCGGGCAATCCGGTCCAACTACCTGACCCGCTGCATTCCTTTCTTACCGATGAGTTCAGCCCTAGCCACGACCCCTGGGCCGAGCCTTCTGCGTTCTGCATCAGCCCGGTGCTGGGCGGGGACAGCCGGCGTCTGCCCTTAGTGCTTTCTGGCGCCCTGTGGACGAATGTGCCACCGCCCAACCTGCCCCCACTAGCGGCGGGTCTGCAAATCGCGCTTGTTTCGCCACCGCTTCCTGTCGCACCTGGCGGCGCGGTGACCGGTTGGCCGGGATCAATGGTTGATCCCATGTCGACTGTGGCTAGGCTGGTGTCGGACGCCGATGAGTTCATACATCTGCATCTGTGGCCGACTGGGACCGCTAGGCCGGTGCCTGCTGCGTGCCAAGTGGAGGACCTTAGCGCACTATTGTTGCTTGAAGGGGAACAGCTCTCGGAGCCGGTGGTAATTGCGCCGGCTTGCGTGGCAGAACGCAGATCCGCACAGCCGGGCGCCGGTCTGTCATTGCGGTTGAACTGCTACGGAGCGCTCGCTGCCCTGGCAAGGTCCGCATCTCTTAGCGCCCGGATCATTTTGGTTCACCTTGGGAATGGCTGACGATATGCCCGACTTCAACTTCACGCCATGGACCGAACCCACCGTCGCTGAAGCCGCCGATGCGGCGACTCCGCTCGGCAATGCCGGCCCCCGACGGGCAATCGTCTATTTGCACGGCATCTTCTCAGATCATGGCAACGCTTTCGGTACCATGCACGCGCGTTTGGTCGCCGCCCCGGAACTAGCGGGCGTCAGCCACTACATTTGCGATTACGACTATTTTGACTCGCTATGGACGAACGGGGAGCGGCTGGCCAAGGCCCTGAGCGAGACGTTTCATGCGGATGATGAGGTGGTGCTGGTGACCCACAGCATGGGTGGCTTGGTGGCGCGATGCGCCATTCTCGCGACCCGGCTGGAATGCGTGCGCCTTCTTTTTCTCCTAGGCACGCCCAATGGCGGCGCCATCCGGGTGAGCCAAGTGTCCCTGTTGGCCCAGCTACTTCATGGGACCGGCCCGATTGCGGCGGCCGTGTTCCCCCGCAAGGCAGGGATCATGCAGCTGGCTCATGCGGCCGATCTATTCCATCAGTACCGAGCTTTGTGGGGCAACGCGGCCCATGTCGACTATGTCTCCATTCCCGGCCGCTACTATCACAAGGATCGGTCCGCCTGGAGCCGTACCGACGGTATCACGGGAGTAACTCTTACCCTGACCAGCCTGTTGGGAGAGGGACGCTGGCTGCATTTGAGCCGAGCTCACGACGGTATTGTGGAGGAGGCGAGCAATAACCTCACAGCGTTGGACCGCATGACCGAGAAATGGGACAGCTATGCCTGTCCCCGCGATGCTGGAACCCACACCTATGCCCACATAAGAATTCCCGAGTGCGATGAGGTGAGTCATCACAGAGTGCAACATAATCCCGCGATCATTGATCTTGTGAGAACCATTATCGCGGCCCGCCTCGGGTTGATCTCAGGGAAACCGTTAAGCCTTGGGTGTCTTGCCCGCGATCCGTTCACCCTCCGCACGCCGGTCGAAATCCAGCTCACTCGATAGATGCTTGCAATTGGCTGTTGACAGCTTTGGCGAACTCGGGCCTTCACCTCCTTTACGGACTGGCGGCGCTGACCGGTGAGGTAGTCGGGTTCTGCCGGAAGGCCGTTTGGCAAGCCGAGAGGAGCGCGTCTGGCGACTTCGGGACGCAGCGTGTGGAAACGACCCTTCCGTTGTGCTCGAAAGCCGAATCGGCGATCTTCTTATGGCCGGCGATGGAGCGGGAGACTGGCTGCCTTCCGGGCTCTGTTCGGTCGCCACGCGGCGCTCTGCCAGATGGCCAGGAGGTCGAGTCCGTGCGATCCTTGACGCGCGTCACAACAAAAAATGCCCGACCAGCTTCTTTGCCGCGAGCACTGCGAATGACCTGACTTGGCGCGTAAGCGCTCGTCCAGAAAAGGAGCGTTTTTACCTGATCTCAGGTCAAAACGGGTAAAATCGGTCCAAATCTGGTTGTCGCAGAAAGGAGCCTCGGGCGCCATGGAAGTTCCGACAAGCTTGCGCTCGACCTCCTGGCCCGGATCAAGCTCGGCATGATCCGCCAGTCACTCTGCAGGCTCTGTCCGCCAGACACTACCTAAGACAGCTGCCACAACAGCGGCCGGACCAATCCGTTCTCGCCGCTCCGGCAGGGCGTAAATCCGTCGCGGACCGGGGCACCGGCGGGGGGGGGCACAGCCACTCCTCCAGGCTCTCCGGCGGTGGGGCTGCCGCGACGGGAGGCCTTTCGGCGGATTGGACGGCGTCCGGTGCCTGTGGCGGCAAGCCCGGCTCCGCGGTTCGGGGCATGGGCTTCTCAGCAGGCTTCACAAGGGACCTCTCGGAGGATCGGCCGGGTCTTGGCGCCTTGTGGCGCGGCCCAGGCTTGGCCGGGGACGGGTCTTTCCCGGGTTCGGGCGGAAGCGGCCATCCGGCGGATAGCGCCGGAGCCGCCTCTCCCAGTCCGAGCATCACGCCGGGCTGCACCTCGCCATCCTCGTCGAGCCGGGCGGCGTAGCGCGTTCCCGCGGAGGAGATGAACTCCCCCTCCCCGGTCGGCCGCCCGCCCTCGAAGGAGCCGACGTAGCGATGGCCGCCCGGAAAGGTCAGGGTCCCGCGGCCGGAGGCGAGGCCGTGCCGGTAGGTGCCGGTGAAAGACCGTCCATCCTCCCATTCGATATGGGCTTCGCCTTCCAGCTGACCAGCCACCAGGGTCCCCTCCGCCCAACCTGCCAGCCGGCCGTTGATCGTCCATTCCAGCACGCCGCTGCCCTGCGCAAAGCCGTCCTGGCACTTGCCCGCCCAGCGGAAGCGTTTCCGGGTGCCGGGATCCTGGTCCCGGACGCGGCAGCCGCCGGTCAGGTCCGACGCCTGCCTTTCCATGGCGAGAGCCGGGTTCGGCGCCATCGCCCCCAGCAAGATGGCGAAGCCGAAGATCACTGGCCGGACATGCATGAACAGGTACTCCAGACGCACTCGAACCGTGACGAGGGGATAGGGTAGCCGCACCCTTCCATCCCCCTCTGTGGTCAAGCTCTCAATCTGTACTCGATCGGCCGGCGACGGCCGCGCTACACTCGCTTCCGGTGCGGCGGAGTTTGGAGATGAAAGCGTTTGCGGTCGCTTTTTTGCTGTGGACGGTCGGGACGGCGCAGGCGGCGGCGCCCCTCGATGTGTATCTGGCCGCGCGCGACCGACACATCGCCGCCCTCAACCGCGAGGCGGAGGCCGGTGATGTCGACAGCGTGAGCCGGAAGGAGGCGGACGCCCGCCGCGAGCTGGAAGGGATGCTCAAGGCGATGGTAGGGCCGGTCACCGTCCGGGGCTTTCCCGCCGATGGCCGGATCAACCTGCAGACTCTGCTGAAGGAGTTGGGCTTCGGCATGCTGGACGGCATCGCTTACGGCGAAGCGGACAACCAGCGGGTCGTCGTCGCCACCACAGAGGAGCTGCTGCGGAGTTGGCTGAAGGAGCATCGTGACTGGTGGCCGGGGCTTGGCCGCATGCCGCAGGACCCCAGGGCGGCCTTCGGGGAGGAGGATTTCTACACCCAGGCGATCAGTACCGAGGCCTCGGTCGCCCGCTTCGCCAGCGTGCCGGTCAAAGCCCCAGGGGCGGGGTTCGCCGTCGCCATGCTGGCGGCCGCCCGGCAGGACATCGGGCCGGGGGTGCCGGACCGGATCGTCCTGTCGGTGCTCCAGGGTGGCAGGGTGTTCGTCGCGGTCGAGCCCGTCGCCGCGCCCATCGCACCCATCCCGGCCTGCGATGCGGTGTGGAAGCAGCACGAGGAGGCCGCTCGGCGCGCTTGGAAGGTCTTTTCCGCCTCGAACCAGGACGAGGCGAGGCGCGAGACGCTCTTTAAGAAGGCGACCGGGCTGGAGGCGGAGGGCGACAGGGCCTACCGCCGCTGCTTCGCGCAGCGGTCCGTAACGGAGTCCACCTTTCAGACCGTGGTCCGGCAGGCGCAGGCCCTGATCGACCGTCTGCCGCTGCCCTGAGAGCACCTTCTGTAATCGGACCGGCCGATCAGCCCTCTCCGGGTCCTGCAGTTGGGCACCGATTTATACCCGCCCGGATTGGTCCCCTTAATTCTACGCACGGGCTCTTCGACGGCATTAGCTTGCCACCGATCCCAGAAGGTGGAAGGGCCGTCCACCATATCACCTCACGATGGTACCGCACGGCAGCATTCTATTGGAGCACCCGGTTGCGGTAGAGTCTCCGGGAGTTACCTTTGCGGCCAGCGGCCACCAACCTCGATGAGTTCGGGCAACAGGACCAATGGACAGCACCTCGGATCAGACAGGGATGCCGTTGCGCGATCTACAGGAGCTTATTCTGTTGATTGCCGGGGCCGACGCAGAGCAGGCTAAGGCTATGGACGCCGACCCGACCATCACTGGTCTACTTTCCAGGTTGTTCCGCTTGGCGGCCAGAGCATCACGCGGGACATCCGAGCACCGCTGGAGTGTGGATGACCAGCATCCCGGCTTTCTGATCTCGACCGTTGGTGGCGGTACCATGGCGGTCCCGTTCCACCTGATCGGTGATCTGCCCTCTGGAGAACTGCTCGACGACATCCGGGCAATCGCTGCGGACCTGCGCGTCGGAGCAGGGTCTGCGCTCTGCCTCAGTGGCAGCATCGTCCTGCTGGGCAATCCCCACTATGCGGGCGATCTCGATTTTTGTGAGTACATTCCGTTGTCGGAGCACGACCCATCACTTGTCCGCCTGACGGAGATCGCGACTAGGACGGGCGCTCCTCCTGTGTGCGTCACCATCAAACTCGGCAGCGCCGGTCGCTTGGATCGCCCATGGACGGATGTGATCGCGCCGGAAAAGCTCGACGCACTGCTCGGACCATGTACAAAGGGTGGAACCGGGAAAATCGACGTTCTGGCGATGAAGGCCACCATCGGTCCTGTCGAGGCTACCAACGTGATGCTCTGGGTGCCAGATTCCACGCCAGACGATTACGCGGCAGAGTTTAGCTTCCCCTTTCAGGAGATGATACCGGGCAGCAGTGCGGATATGCCCTGGATGCCGAGGTTGCTTGCACGACCGAGCAGCATTCGAGCCTATGTGGCCTTCCTTCGATCTGAAATCGGAAAGTACCGTTATGAAAAGCCAGTCAAAGCGTTGAAACGTGCGCTATCACTGTCCATTTTTCTGATGCTGCACGAGCATCAGGATCGACTAACCGATCTTGGCAGCACATCGTCGGCTTTTGTGCTGGAAGCAATCCACCAGCGGCAGGATTTGATCGCGAGGGTGACAGATCACCCAGCGGCAGATGTCGCCGCACTCGCTGATGTGTTCACGGACGCGCTGGCAACCTGGAAAGCGGGTGCCGACCCAAGCCGGCACAAAACGCCCACCGAATCGTTCTCAAGGGACGTAGGGACGCTTATCGATGATCTCCTTGGCGCGATTGATGTCTTACGGGCTGGGGGTGTAGGGTGAGCGGAGAGAGGGAGCAAATCATGCGTGATGCCGATCGCAAGATCAGCCTTCGAGAGATCATCGACCGCCTGCCGCTGGGCAAGCGCCAGCGGGCGCTCGCGGAGGAATCTTTCGACAGCATGACCGAGGCCGAGGCAAAGAGCACCGTCGACTTGTATCAGGAGGTCGCTGATGGTCTTCCGGCTGCTCTGGCAGCAGTCCGGCGCATTCGAGGGATTGTGACTACCTTTCAAGCCACGATGCCTGAAGCGACTGTGACCGCCTCACCAGAGTCTGCTCAGCACACCCCAGATACTCAGACCGCCTCTGAGCGAATGCGAGCTATCGGCTCGCGTTACGCCAAATTTAAGGCCACAGTTCGAATGCGACCGGATGAGGAACACGGTACCAGAACTTTTAACATCGGCCATTATTCTGGGGTCCGGATTGAGAGTGGGCAACCCCTGGCAATTATCCGTAAAGATCTTGTAAAGGCGTCCCTGGCGAAGAATGTTAAGGCAAAATTCACGCCCAATAAAAATGATGCGTGGCGCATGGCAAAGCAATTATGCTTTAGTGTTCGTATGCGTCGAGATCATGATTACGATACCTTCGTTGATGAGGTGGGTAATCAGTGGATTATAAAGCGGACCGAAGGAGTTGTTGATGGATATAAAGTTGAAGCATTCAGATTGCTCCCTAAGAGAGCAACTGCGATTTACGAAGCGATGCGAGGGCGCCGTACGAGGGAGTTAATTGTTGCGGTCCGGCTAAACGGGGAAACCACCCATACAATTAAGTCGGTCTCACCCGAATTTCTTCGACATATTGGCGCCAAAAAATCTGCGCATAGGAAAAACGCACATCTTTCAAGCAGACGTTCTCCATCGACGCTGACTAAATAGAGGACCTTTACTAGCTATTCCAGGGATTTTTGCCGACGAGTTAGCGCATAATACAAGAATTAGCGCTCCGACTGGTCGGATGCTCACGTCGAATACGCGCACTGCCCGCTGTCGTGTCTGTTCTTAGAGTCTGTTTGACAACCGCTTCGAAAGCAAACTCGTCGAAGTAGCAGGCTCGCCATGGCGACCGGTATCATGCCGCCGGAGACGTCGATCCTGGCTTCATAGTCTCGAACCAGACGTCTCCAGCGGGTTATCCATCCGCAGGCCTGCTCAACCAACCAGCGCCGTGGCCCGCCTTAAACCCCGGCTCGATATTGGTCCCTTTGCCGTTCGAGAGCGCCATTAGGAGCTGTAGAGGCGGAGCATGCTCCTTGCCCGGTCGCGTGTGGCCTCGGTGCGGCCAAGCCAGCCCTTGATGAACTTCGCTGAAGCCGGCCGCTTGTCGACGATGGCCGTGTAGAAGGCCGCGCGCTGCTCGGCAATTCTGTCGATGAGCTTGTCGCTCGGCGTCCGGGCCACGGCACCTAGGGTCTGGGGGCCAACAACGCCATCTACGTCCGGCTCGGGTAGGCCGGCGGCCCGCTGCAGGAAACGCACGCCTTGGGCTGGGCCGCTCATGACAGCGGCGTCGAACACGGACAAGTCGACGCCAGCGGGCAGTGCGTCGCACCGCGCGACGTTCCAATACTTGGCACGATAGATAGACTTCGCCTCGTCTCGGCCGAGAGCCTTCACTTCTTCGGGTGTGACGTCGGTTCGCCGCCACGCAGCAAGGTCGCGCTGCGTAATGCCGAGGTTGGTGGGGCCTCCCGGGTCGTCGGGATCGTTCGAATAGCCGCCTTCCCGCTCAAGCACATAGCTGACGCAGGCGTCCCAACGGACATTGACCGGAACGGCCGCAGCGCTGGTGCTGGACCGTGGCGTGGCTGCCGCGGGCGCTGCGCCCATCGCCACTTCGTCGGCTGCCGGTTGCCCGGTCCCTACTGTCGTCGTCACACCATCGGCGTTCTGCACGCGCACGGCCGTCGGCGGTGCCGCCGGTCCGGCGGTACCACTGCGGCCGATGGCGGCGACGGCGTTCTGCGCCGCCGCGGCGAGCTGGTCGGACTTTGCCGCCGAACCCGAGGACGATCCGAAGTAGAAGCTCACGACCTGCTGTGCGTTCGCCGAGAAATAGCCGACGATGGCGCCAACCAATCCCGACACCGCCACCCACATCTGCCCGTTCTCACTCGTGATGCTCAAACCGTACTTGAGGACGATGCCACAACCGACGAGAACCACGAAGGCGATCAGCAGGAAGCTGATAATGATCACCCAGCTCAATTGGTCGGCGGTCTTGTTGCCGGAAGCAAGTGCGGCGAGATGCGCCTCGCGGGCGTTCTGAATTCCCTTCTGCTCAAGCTCTGCAAAGTGAAACTTGTTATCGGCTTCGAATTTTTGCAGGTCGATCTCAACCTGCCGGAGTTTTTGGAAATCGGCAGGATCGGTCATCTTCGATATTCGATCGATGATGATCTGTGGGGTCACATTCTGTTGTTCCGGACTCCCAGCTGGTAACAGTATGTTGGCGGCAATGCTGGCCACGATGCCACCAAGCGGGCCGAAAAGTCCTGTGGCAAGTGTCGGGGCAATTTTCTCTATTACATCCTTCCAGTCCATATACGCGTCCCCCTTTTTAGAAGGCTCAGAATGTTCTCGATATATATTACATTGCTTGGTGCTTGTAAATTAGCGTAAGAGAAAAGTGGAGGATAATCTTGCGAATACTGCTGTATGTATCTGGCATCATTTTGGTGCTTCTTCAGATAATCTTTTCTTCCCTGACGTAGAAGTGCTGGAGGTGGCGCTGTGTAAGGCAGGCGAGATTCTATGCGCGTTGCTCCGGCAGCCGGCGGAGGCTCTCGTTCCAATCATGGAAGCCGTTGATATGGATTCGAGTGGCGTGGTCTCCGAACCCCGCCCAGACATCCCCCAGTCAACCAGCGGCTAAAGCGATCAACGGCGGCAGCCGGATCGACATCGCCTGGGAACGGATTGCCGAAGGGGCCGGGCCGGGTGACGCAGACTGTTTTCGGCGGCATCCGTCAGCCCTTGGTCCGCCTGCGCTGAATGCGTTCAGGCAAGCTGCCAACCGCTGATCATCGGATCGAAAATGGTCACTTTGAGGAAGCAATAATGTCAAGACGCTTTCTCAAGTTTTCCATGCCTTGTGCTGCCTGAGGACCAATCGCAACAGGCCCGTTTTTGGCCCTGTCTTCCACAGAGGCAAGTCCATCCCTAGCTTTTTGGATTAACTCCTTTGTCCATGCTGTATCGCTAAGTTGGCTCAGAAGGTAATAAAGGTTCACTCTGCCGTTCCCTGATAAGCGGTCAAAACGCTCAGGTTTGAGTAGAAGCAGTGCGCGCTCTACAACCTCTGGTCTGTCTTTATAATCGCTAATAATCGTCGCTACCGCTCGCTTCCGCGCGTCTGCCTCGTTCCCATCAATGCCTTCAATCAGATCATTTAGACGGCAGGGATCTTCGCCTATGGGCTCAAGGGTTAAGATTGCGTCTTGGATCCGTCCCTGCCTAGGTGCCCCCAGTCCCCATGTAAAATCGTTGCCTGGAAGTAGATCTACAAATACGCATACCTTACTTATTTCGGTATCGCGAGGCAGGGCAAGGATATTGCTGGTTCGCTCACCCGCACTGACAACAATACGGTCAAACATTGATGGAAGGAATTGTTGCGATATCGCGTTGGTATCTAGGCGCGCGATGCCTTGGAAACGCATGGCGCCATTCACCTTATACTGACTATCGCCGGAATTCGCAGCTCCCAAGCTAATCGAAACTGGGGGAAGCCCCACATCTTGCCGAATCTTAAAGATAACAGATCGAACGCCGGTTGGGCTTGCGGTAGGCGTCTCGGTCACAGCGCGCTCGAGTGACGTCTGTGCAGCATAGGCTGAAGGTGCAAAAAATTCTAACCAACCAGTACTGTTTGGATTGCTTTTAGCCGGCACAACAATTTCTTTTGGTGGAGTAAAACTGTCATCCTTTTTAGCAATTGGCTGATTCTGGCCGTTGATGAATCCTGTAATGATTGCAGGTGCACTCACTCCAACAGTCATTGCCTCTCTAAGACTGAATTGCTGGAGCCCAATGCAGACAATCGATCCAAGCAAGAAATATAATCCGAGCGCGATGTAAATATCAGCACCTGGTGCGGGTCCGGCAGTGCTTTGAGAATAGTAGCCAGCTAACCTCGCAAGTGTTGGGAGTGTTCCCCCTACACCTGCCATCAAAATGCAACCGGCCTTATCCCAGTTCATTTCCTCCTCCTGTGTAGATAAGTCCCAATCTGGATAGGTATTGTTGCTTCCTTTTTGATTTTATCTTGGATCCTCGAGGATATAGGTCAAAGCAATGTTGTACTTAGGAAAGCGAAATTTAATTCTGTTGAAATGGCACGGAACGGAATCTCTCAATCTACCTTTGTTTTTTAACAGCCTGGGAGCGTTGGAACCACTCCATTACGGCCCCTCTGAAATCTGCACAGCCAACGGCTGCGCACATTGGGAAGCAGACATAAACAGTGGATAATCATATATCGATAATATTATAAAAGGAAGCTTCTGTGGTTCACTACCTCATGCGCCAAGGGTAGCATGCATATGACTGCCCGGAATTGGCGCATATCTGTCTATTTGATACCTGCCTTGCAATGGGCGATGGTCCATGCGGGTAGAAGCCTCCTTCAAAAGTGCTTCGCAATGAGTATCAGCATCTGCTTGATGAGCTTGGCATGGGTGGGGAAAGTGCATCTGCCGACGCCGCGAACGACGGTTAACCCCAGTTTTTGCGGGGAAGGGTCGGACCTCACCTATCTGCTGGGCCAGCACATCGGTTCACCCCCGCATGGGCGAGGAAGGGCTTGCGGATGTGATCCAAACCTTCGGCGGCAACGGTTCAGCCCTGCATGCACGGGAAGGGCCGGACAATCTGCGTGCCGTCGTCGATCACTGCGGTTCACCCCCGCGCGTGCGGGGAAAGGCATACCTCACCGACCAAGATCCGGTCTGGCCGCGGTTCACCTCCGCATGCGCGGGGAAGGGTGCATGGCGGTGGCGAACTCCCCGACCTCCTTCGGTTCAGCCCCACATGCGGAGGGAAGGGATCGCTGCGTACTGCCGCGGCGTGGCCTACAGCAGTTTATACCCTCGCATGTGCGGGGAAGGCGGGCGCACTCACACTTGCCTGCCTGATGCACGCCGGTTCACCCCGCGTATATAGAGAAAGGATGCCGATCTGATGGAGGGCAAGACTGAGGACGACTTACCTCCCATCTGCACGGGGAAGGGGTCTCCGGCAGCCTGGCCGGATGGGTGGGGCGCGGGTCAGCCCCGCATGGGCGGGGAAAGGGGGCCGACGTATTGCCCCGAGAGCCTGATAAAGCGGTTCACCCCCACACGGGCAGGGAAAAGGAACGCGATCAGGCCGAATGTCATGCGAGCGTTGGTTCAGCCCCGCAAGCGCGGGGAAGGGGGCCGGCTCATAGAAGGCGACGGCCCGAAATACGGTTCAGCCCCGCCTGCGCGGGGAAGGGTGGGCCATCACCGCATGGGACCGGTTCTGGCTCGGTTTACCCCCGCATGCGCGGGGAAGGGGCCTCGGTGCGGGTGAGAAAGGCGCCGTCCAGCGGTTCACCCCCGCGCATGCGGGGAAGGATTGATGACGCCGATGTCGACGGCGAAGTCCAGCGGTTCACTCCCGCTTGCGCGGGGAAGGGCCGGTCCGCCCGGTGTCGCCGGTCGCCGGCTACGGTTCACCCCCGCATGTGCGGGGAAGGGCGCAGGCGTCCGCGCGACGTTGCGGTATCAGCCGGTTCACCCCTGCCTGCGCGGGGATGGGGCGTTGTTGCCGATCCGATTGGTGGTGCCCAGCGGTTCACCCCCGCATCCGCGAGGAAGGGGCGCTCACTACGGCCATGGCGTGGTGCGAGTCTGGTTCAGCCCCGCATAGGCAGGGAAGGGATGTTGTCGGCCGCCCCATCAAAGCCCATCACCGGTTCACCCCCGCCAGTGCGTGAAAGGGACCCGTTGTCTGCTTTCGTCGGACATGCACATCGGCTCACCCCCGCCTGCGCGGGGAAGGGTTCGGATCACAGGAAGACGCGATCCAATACTACGGTTCAGCCCCGCCTGCGCGGGGAAGGGACCCCGAACGTCTTCCCCCTGGAGAGCGGCCACGGTTCACCTCCGGACGCGCGGGGAAAGGCACATCCAGGCGTTGGAGGCCTCCTCCATCATCGGTTCAGCCCCGCATGTGCGGGGAAGGGGCGTCTGGTTCGACCACGCCACGCTGACCAGCGGTTCACCCCCGCATGCGCAGGAAATGGGGCCCGGACTATCTGGCGCTGACCCGGTAGGCCGGTTCACTCCCGATGTGCGGGGAAGGGTTGATGCCCATTACCTTGGCCTTGGAGGTGATCGGTTCACCCCTACCTGCGCGGGGAAGAGTTGTCGCGTTTCTTTCATTCCTTTCAATACTGCGGTTCAGCCCCGCATACGCAGGGAAGGGCCGCCGATGGTCGCGTGCTCCTCATTCTGCATCGGCTCACCCCCGCATGCGTGGGGAAGGGGAGGGTCGCGACCCTGGCCCCGGCTACCGCACCGGTTCACCCCCGCACGGGCTGGGTAGGGCTTGCGATCATCCCGTCGGCCCGCGAGGTCTACGGTATACCCTTGCGTGCGAGGGGATGGACGAGGTGCGGCTTGAGCGCCCGCGCGTCGGTTCACCCCCGCGCACGCGGGGAAAGATGCCTTGTATGCCGCGGCTGTCGGCTTGCTCATCGGTTGACCCTCGCCTGCATGAGTAAGGGGCTAGCAGCGACGCCTGCCGCTACATTCTCAATGGTTCACCTCCGCATATGCGGGGAAGGGTGCGACAGTAAGCCCAGGTTTCCCGGGTGGGACGGTTCACCCCTGCATGCGCAGGGAAGGGCTCGGTAGCCCGGTCCTTCGTCCACTAGGCGGTCGGTTTACCCCCGGATGCACGGGGAATGGCAGGCCTCCGGACCGCAGCACGAGCACTGGGCCGGTTCACCTCCGCGCGTGCCAGGAAGAGATCGACCAGATGGGCAACTTCAACTGCGTGATCGCTTCACCCCCCGCGAGTGAGGAAGGGCAGGATCTGGCGTCTTTCGAAACCTCCCCGTTCGGTTCACCCCAGCGAGTGCGGGGAAGGGTCGTAGGGCTCTTCGTTGGCCGACGCGCGGAACGGCTCACTCCCGCATGCGCGGGGAAGGGGAGTGCGCGATTTCCTCGAGTTGCGCCGTCGTCGGTTCAGCCCCGCATGCGCGGGGATGGGCCAACACCGGCCTTCCAGACCCGGCCGCCAAGCGGTTCAGCCCCGCATGCGCGGGGTAGGGGGCTTTTCAAAGCCGGTGGTGTGGCTGCCCAACGGTTCAGCCCCGCATGCGCGGGGAAGGTATGGCTGAAAGCCATTGGAATAAAACACTGAAACGTTCTGCGGGAAGCCTACCGACTTCTTCTCGCATTTGATGCAGTCTTCACCATGTCCAAGCACCCTGCCCTTGTCACCCATCTTCGGGGTGGAAGGCAACCAATGGAAAGCCGTCACTATCGACCGGCAAGCGCCTGGACTTGCCGGCAGTGCGGAAGGTGAAGCCGCCTTCCAGACTGGAGTTGGCTTCGATCAGGACCGCATTGCCATCCTCGATGTTGACCAGGATCTCGTCCCACAGCCGGTCACGCAACCGCTGGGAAGCTCTACCGACGTAGACGCCGGCGCGAACCTCCAGCAGCCACAGAGCTAGTCTCCCACGAAGACGGGGCGGTGCTGCCTCAAGAACGATGACCAGCATCGCCGCTCTGCTCCCTGTCGTCTATTGCCACGGGCAACGCTTCCGGGGGCGCTGACGGCGGCAGGACCCCGTCGATGGTCAACACGTCTTCGATCAACGGCACGATCCGCTTCAGCAGGCGCGATTTCAGGAAAAGATCGCGGCAAGCTAAACGCATCTCCCGCTCAGGGTTGGCCGGGTTCAGAGCCGCAACCCGAAACGCCGCCGGCACGACGGTCTCGAACTTCACGATGTCGGCGATGTCGTAAACGAAAGACTGAGGCTTGCCGGTATGCAGAAACCCGATCGCCGGGGCATAGCCCGCGGCTAGGATCGCAGCCTCGCACACTCCGTAAAGGCAGGCATTGGCAGCGCTCAGGCAGATGTTGGGGACGTCGCCTGAGGCAAAAGACTTTGGGTCATAGCGGCGCCCCTTCCAACGAACCTTATGCTGTTCGGCGAACAACTCATATATCCGCTTGACACGAGCGGCTTCAATACCGCGGAGTTGATCCAGGCTCCGTCGTTCCGGAGGTTCCTCGCCGAAGCGCAACGCGTACATCTTGCGCACAACCTTCAAACGGAGCCCGTCGTCCAATGCCAGACGGGCCTGATGAAGCAGGCGCTCCGATCTAGCCCCTCCAGGTTGGCCGGCGGCGTAGAGCCGAACACCACCTTCACCGATCCAGGCCAGCAGGCATCCGACACGAGCGGCCAACTTTACCGCCTCGTGGGTGACCACCGCTCCTGGCTCCAGGAACAGCACGGCCAATACGCCGAACGGGATCTGCATTCGCACGCCCTGTTCGTCGACGACGACAAAAGCACCATCCTCCACATCGACCCGGCCACGGCCGATCCACACGAAGGAGGACCGGTCCTTGATCGGGATCGGACGTGGAGGCGGTAATCCAGGCGTCACGCGATCCTCCGCAGCAGCAGCAGGCCACAGCCGTAGACCTTGGCGCTGCCGATGCCGTTGAGGATGCCGGACGCGAGCGCTGCCGGGTCGGTGACCGTGGCTGTACCCGAGAGATCGACGGTGCGGACCGTCACCGGCCGGCCGCCGCGGTCATGCGGGAACTCGTGCTTGGCCGATCCCTCGACGACGATGTCGCCTTCCAAGACCTGAAGCCCCATTTTCTCCAACCGCGGCGCCAGCCAGCCGGGCATGACACGCCGGGCCGTGTCGTCCCAGCGTTCATGCTTCGGCGCCGACCTACGGGCGTCGGTCACGACGTCATGCTTCTTTCCGTCGCGCGACACCACTGGGTTGACCCGGATCGACCAGGCAACCCGCTCGCCGGCGGCCTCCGGCAAGGTCATGCTCTTGGTCTCCACCTTCCACAGGCCGGTATTATCCTTCGGCGGCTCGGCTGAATAGAGCAGGATGGGCTGGCGCACACCGGCACCGGTCATGCGGTAGAGGAACTGCCGGTCGCTGTCGCGGTCACCGAACAGGCTCCACACCAAGTGGTGAACTTGGCCCAGGCTCTGGGCCGTGCGCGCCAAGTAAGCCACAAGAGCACCGGAAGAGCCGTCTGCGGCCGGCTGCAGTTCGACCTTGGAGAACAGAATGCTGCTCATGCTCAGTCCTTCCAGAACTGATCGATGATGGACTGGCCACGCGCGACTTTGGCAGCTTTCGCCGCCGGCGCAGGGCGACTGATGGTCGCGCGCATCTCTGGCCGTATGCCGAAGCGCCAGTAGACACGCGAGGTCGGATCGTCCTGGACAAGGCGAGTTTCTTCCGCTTCCGGTGCGCCGGGAAAGCCCTGATCCCAGGCCAAGTCCACGTCGCCGTTGAGGCGCCGGCGCAGACTGCGGGAGAACGCCTTCAAAACACCGCAGTCGAAGTCCGGCACCGTCGGATAGGCATCGATCGCCTCCAGCAGGCCGCCGTCAACGACCTTGGGATCGGGTGGCAGTCCGAGTGGCATGTCGCGCCGGCCGAGGTAGAGTTCGAAGGCTGGACGTCGCAGTGCCTTGGCGATGGTATCGAGATCGACCTCCCATCCCGGCCGCACGGTCAGGAAGATGCGCCAGATGCCGTCCTCGATATGCTCACGATAGGTCACCATCGTGTGGAAGCGCTTCCAACCCGGCTTCTTCGGGTTGATACCCTCCTTTGCCGTCCAGCGGACATGGCGCTTGCCGTTTTCCTCCTTCATCACCGGATTGAAGGCATCTGTGTTGAAGGCGTCCCCGCGCGAAGCGAAGGGCGGCAGATTCGAGGCTTCGACCGTCTGCACGGTGCGGAACTCATTGCGCACCCGTCGCGGCCCTTCGGCGGCGACGGCGGTCAGGAGACCGGCAGCGATGCGCCGCCGGTTGTCCTCGTCGTCACGACCGATGCCAAGGGCGGCATCGATCACGCCCAGAATAGCGCCGCGGCCAAAGTGGCGGGCGGTCGGACGATTGACGGTGCCGGCCTTCTGCGTACCGCAGGCGGCGAGCGCACCGTACGCCCGGAAGCAGAGCGTCTTCATTCTCGCCTCAGCCGGCCACGAAGGTGCTGGCCACCGACACCACCTCGTCCAGAGACCCCTCGCCGGTCAGCACATTGAAGGAGACGCGCTGCAGGTTCTCGCCGTAGATCTTGTCGAACTGTTTGGCCACCTTGGTCACGCGCTCCACCGCGATGGCGATCTGGTCGCCCTCATCGATCGGATTGTAGATGGCGGCGACCAAGTTGCGTGGAGCGGCGTTGCCCATCTCGGCCATCATCCAGGTCGGTCGGGCATGAGTGCCGAAGGAAGAGACCTTGCCGCTGGGGAAGGTGGTGGCGAGGCCGCGGATGTAGGCGCTGACCGCACGCTTGGCGAGATCGACGTCGCCGCCCAGGTTCTTTAGCAGTTGGTCGACGTTGATGGCAGACCATTCCAGCACTACACCGGCCGTGAAGCCCTGATGGCCCATGAAGCCGGCGCCGACATCCTCTTCGGGCGGCTTTTTATCGTCGATCGCGACGTAGAAGTCGTTTTCTGTCGGTGCCCGGCCAACCGAGATGGAATGCGCCATCGAGACGGCGGCGGTGATGCGGGCCTCACCACGGTCGGCGAACATGCGGCCGAACAGGGCGATGTCGACGGCGCGGACGGTGTTGCGGATCAGGGCGTCGTAGTCCTTGTCCTCAACTTTTTCGCCGCCCAGCACGCGGCGCGCCAGAGCTTCGGCGGCGTCCAGTTCCTCCGGAGCGATGAAAGCCAACTGCTCGGTCTGGGCCTTGTCGGACTTTGCCTTGCCAAACACGCTGACGATGTTCATCACCGCGTCCGTCGCCCGCTCCTCGCCGAACTCGCCCTTCAGGCGCTTGATCAGCAGATCGCCGACGCGCTGGGTGCGGATGCCGATCTGGCCATCCAGGGCTTCGAAGAAGGCGGTCGACGTGCGCAGAGCGCGTTTGCGCGATTGGCTCGGAATGCGCAGGCGCTGGACGTTGTTGACGACCGCCGACTTAGGACGCCCGGCATCGTCACGGACGACGCAGCCCGGGCCGACGGGGGTGATGGCGCTGATCTGGATGATGTTCATGATTGTCGTTCCCGATATTTCGCTGGCGAGTCGATGAGGCCATTACTTGACGGCGGAGGGCTTGGACAGGCTGAGGACCGCGTCGTTGTAGCGGTATGCCCAGTCGCTGCGCGCAGAAGGCCAAGTCATCATGGCGCGGGCGAGATCGACGGCATTGCCGCCTTGTTTGCCGAAGATGCCGACGACCTGGATGACGTGATACAGCGCCTCGTCCGGATTGGCAGTGCTGAGCAGGCCGTGCGCGACAGCACGGGACACCAGCGGCCGACCGCTTCCACTGTCCTTCTCCGACCCCATCTGGACGGCGAAGGATCTGGTGAGATCGGCAGTTTCCAGTTGGCCGACGGCAATCGCCGCCCGAGCAAGAGCGGCGAGGTTCCGCTCGCTTGTCACATAGGCTTTCCGCTGATCTTCGTTCGGTAGGAGATAGCGCACGAATTGGGCGAAGGGAGGCGCCAGCAGAGCGTCCGCCACCGTGCGGCAGCGGGCCATTGCAGGCCATGCGCCATTGTCCTTTGGCAGACCCGGTTTCGGCGGCGACTCCGTGCCCTCCGGCATCTTCGGAGCCTTGCCGGTCAGCCACTGGTGCCAGAGCAGCACCCCGGTATTGAACTGGTCGTCCCATGGCAGGTTCATGACACTTACTCCTTGCTCTTGCTTTTCTTGCCAGCGGCACCAGCCTTCTTCCCGGCTCCCTTGGCGTTTTTTTCCTCGACCGGCAGACCGAAGGCACGGCGCACCGGAGCGCCGTAAACAGCCCCCAGCAGGGCCGGCTTCGATCACAGCGTCCTGACCGAGTTTCGCGGACGGCTGCTGGCCGGGGGGGGGCCGAGGAACGCCTCCTGGAGCGGGTGCTCGATGCC
>NZ_JALJXJ010000012.1 GCF_024170005.1 Azospirillum lipoferum | reverse complement strand
CTGCGCGGCAGGAAGCGCTGCCTGATCGTCACCGACCGCTTCCTGTTCGAGAACGGCCATGTCAACGACAGCGTCCGCGTGCTGAAGTCGCTGGGGCTGGAGGTCGAGACCTTCTTCGAGGTCAGCGCCGACCCGACGCTGGCGGTGGTGCGCAAGGGTGTCGCTCTGGCCAACGCCTTCCAGCCCGACGTGATCCTGGCGCTGGGCGGCGGCTCGCCGATGGATGCGGCCAAGATCATCTGGGTGATGTACGAGGCGCCCGAGGTGGCCTTCGAGGATCTGGCGCTGCGCTTCATGGACATCCGCAAGCGCATCTACACCTTCCCCAAGCTCGGCGTGAAGGCGCAGCTGGTGGCGGTGCCGACCACGTCCGGCACCGGGTCTGAGGTGACGCCCTTCGCCGTGGTGACCGACGAGCGTACCGGAACCAAGTACCCGATCGCCGACTATGAGCTGACGCCGACGCTGGCGATCGTCGATGCCAATCTGGTGATGGACATGCCCAAGGGTCTGACGGCGGCCGGCGGCATCGACGCGGTGACCCATGCGCTGGAGGCCTATGTCTCGGTGGTGGCGAACGAGTATTCCGACGGTCAGGCCCTGCAGGCGCTGAAGCTGCTGAAGGAGAACCTGCCCTCGGCCTACCGCAACGGCGGCCAGGACCCGAAGGCGCGGGAGCTGGTGCACAATGCGGCGACGCTGGCCGGCATCGCCTTTGCCAATGCGTTCCTGGGGGTGTGCCATTCGATGGCGCACAAGCTGGGGGCGGAGTTCCACATCCCGCACGGCATCGCCAACGCGCTGCTGATCGCCAACGTGATCCGCTACAACGCGGCGGACATTCCGACCAAGCAGACAGCGTTCAGCCAGTATGACCGTCCCAAGGGCGTGGCGCGCTATGCGCAGATCGCCCGTCACCTGGAGTTGGGCGGCAGCCGCGACCATGAGCGGGTGGAGAAGCTGATTGCTTGGGTCGAGGAGCTGAAGCGGGCGCTGGACATCCCGGCTTCGATCCAGGCGGCGGGGGTGCCGGAGGCGGCGTTCCTCGCCAGGGTGGATGCGCTGGCGGAAGCGGCCTTCGACGACCAGTGCACCGGCGCCAACCCGCGCTATCCGCTGGTCGCCGAGATCAGGCAGCTCCTCATCGACAGCTATTACGGACGCGCCTATGTCGAGCCGGCGGATGACCGGACCCCGGCTGAGTTGACTGTCGTCGGCCAGAAGACTGCCGCAGAGTAAACGGTAGTTCCTTACATCAATGCCAAAAGCATCGGGGACCGCCCTGTCGGAAGCATTTGCTCCGACAGGGCGGTCCCCGTTTGCCTGTGGCCGGACCCGATTAGCGGTCCGATTGCAGGCCGCTGTCCGCCACCAGATCGGCGATGCTGACGATCGGCATGGACTGTTCCTCGGCAAAGGCGATCAGTTCCGGCAGGCG
Organism: Azospirillum lipoferum; assembly: GCF_024170005.1. Taxonomy (GTDB): domain Bacteria; phylum Pseudomonadota; class Alphaproteobacteria; order Azospirillales; family Azospirillaceae; genus Azospirillum; species Azospirillum lipoferum. The sequence goes on along the minus strand of NZ_JALJXJ010000012.1, from coordinate 225,067 downwards.
GGCCATCGTGCCGTCCGGGTTCATCACCTCGCAGAGCACGCCCGCCGCCTTGCGGCCGGCCCGCGCCATCAGTTCGATGGTGGCTTCCGTGTGGCCGCGGCGGGCCGCCAGCCCTTGCGGATGGGCGCGGATCGGGAAGACATGGCCCGGCCGCGCCAGATCCTCCGGCCGGCAATCGTCGGCGATGGCTGTGCGGATCGTCGTCACCCGGTCGGCCGCCGAGACGCCGGTGGTGACGCCGTCGCGCGCCTCGATCGACACGGTGAAGGCGGTTCCGAAGCGCGAGCTGTTGGCCGGCACCATCGCCGGCAGCTCCAGCCGCCGCAGATGCTCGTCGGGCAGGATCAGGCAGACGATGCCGCTGCACGCGCGGATCAGCAGAGCCATCTGTTCGACGGTGATGCTGTCGGCCGGATAGATGATGTCGCCTTCGTTCTCGCGGTCGTCGTCATCGACGACGATCACCCCTTCCCCCTGCTGAAGGCTTTGCAGGGCACGGGCGACCCGCTCACCCGGCGTGCCGAAGCGGGCGAGAAGGTCGTTCTGACGGTAAATCTGATTCATGGTTCTCACATCCGGTTAAGAGTGAGCCTGAATCAGGGCGTAAAGAGACCTCCGGCGCCCCGGACCGGGGCCCGAAGCACTGGCGCGAACCGACGGCGGCGGGCCTGCTCGCGGCAAGCCACCGGCGCGGTCTGCTCATTCTCTTCCATCCGGACTGTAACCGTCGGCCCCGGCTTCTCACCGGGTCTGCTGACCTCGCCGCCCCTGGGTCCTTCCCTGGGGGGCGGCAAGCGCTCGCGGGCTCCCCCTCTGTCGAAGGGATACCGCCGGTCGGGAGTTTCACCCTGCCCTGAGAACAAGCTTATGTTCGCCGACCGGGATCGGCCGACCATCCCACCATTCCGCACCCCGGCATCCGCTGTCAAGGAAGCCCGCTCTCCTTGCGGGGCTACACCTTGGTGCAAGGCGCTTTTCCGCGGGTCATCGCGTAGGGTCGGCCTGTCGAAGCGATCCAGCCGGGGCGGTCCGGCCGGGCTGTTCCGGCAGGCCGATTCCGATGGAGACCCCCGCATGACCGACGCCGCAGCGCCACCCCAGCAAGCGGCCCAACAGGCGCCCCAACAACCGGCTCCGCCTCCGCCGGCCGCCCCGCCGCCGGTGGCCTGGAGCCCGTGGGTGGTGCGGCTGGCGGTGCTGGGGCTGGCGGTGGTGCTGGTGGTGGCCTTCGCGACGCGCTGGGACCGCTGGATCGGCTCCGCCGCGCGCCAGACCACCAATGACGCCTATCTGCAATCCGACATCACCCCGCTGTCGGCCCAGGTGTCGGGCGTCGTCCGCGAGATGCCGGTCGGCGATTTCCAGCGAGTGAAGGCCGGTGACCCGGTGGCGATGATCGTCGACGACGACTACCGCGCCCGCGTCCAGCAGGCGGAGGCGGCGCTGGAGGCCGCCGACGCCGCCATCGCCCAGCTCGACATCCAGAAGCGCACCCAGCGCGCCCTGGTCGATCAGGCCGAGGCGAACGTCCATGGGCTGGAGGCCGAGGCATGGCGGGCGCGGCTGGAGGAGACCCGGCAGCGTTCCCTGAGCGAACAGGGGGTGGCCGGCACGCTCCAGGCCCTGCAACAGGCGCAGGCGACTTCCCGCCGCGCCCAGGCGGCGCTGGACGCGGGCCAGGCCCAGGTCGACCAGCAGAAGGCGACGCTCGACGGCATCGACGTGCAGGTGCGACAGGCCAGGGCCACCCGCCTGCAACGGCAGGCCGACCTGGACCTCGCCCGCATCACGCTCGACCGCACGACGATCCGCGCCCCGGCCGATGGTATGGTCGGCCAGCGGCAGGTCCGCCCCGGCCAGTATGTCGGGCAGGGCAGCCAGATCGTTACGCTGGTGCCGCTGCCCACCGTGTGGGTGATGGCCAACTACAAGGAAACCCAGATGACGCGGATCCGGTCCGGCCTGCCGGCGACGGTCCGCATCGACAGTTTCCCCGACGTGATGCTGACCGGCCGGGTCGCCGCCCAGTCGCCGGCCAGCGGCAGCCAGTTCGCCCTGCTGCCCCCCGACAATGCCACCGGCAACTTCACCAAGATCGTCCAGCGCATTCCGGTGAAGATCGTGCTGGACGACCCCAACCCGTTGCAGGACCGCCTGCGGCCGGGCATGTCCGTCGTCGTCACCATCGACACCGATGGAGACGTAAGGGAGGGCGGCCAGGAGAACGGGTCATGAGCGTCGGGCTGGCCGGCGGACGGCTGTCCCGGATCCTGCTGCGCCCGGCCCAGCCGATCCTGACCCACCATCCGATCGTCGGCCTGCTCGGCGTCATGCTGGGGGCGCTGATCTCCACCCTGACCTCGCGCATCACCACCTTCGGGCTGGCCGACATCCGCGGCGCCATCGGCGCCGGTTTCGACGAGGGGGCCTGGATCACCACCGCCTACACGGTGGCGCAGATGCTGGTCGCTCCGGCCGCCGCCTTCCTCGGTGTGGTGTTCGGGCCGCGGCGCGTGCTGCTGGTCTCCTCCCTCACCTACGGGCTGGCGATGCTGGCCCTGCCGCTGACCGGCACGCTGACCGGGGTGCTGACCTTCCAGCTGCTGGCCGGCCTGTCGTCGGGCACCTTCATCCCGCTGACCATCGGCTTCATCGTCCGCAACCTGCCGCCGCGCTATGTGGTCTACGGCATCGCCGTCTATGCGATGAATGTCGAGCTGTCGCTGAACTTCGCCGCCTCGGTCGAAGGCTGGGTGATCGAGCATCTCGACTGGCGCTGGCTGTTCTGGGACACCGCCCTGCTGGCGCCGCTGATGGCGCTGTGCGTCCATTTCGGCATGCCGGCCGAGCCGGTGCGCCGCGACCTGCTGAAGGACGGCGACTGGTGGGGCATCGCCTATGCCAGCCTCGGCTTCGCCCTGCTCTATGCCGGGCTCGACCAGGGCAACCGGCTGGACTGGTTCAACTCCGGCCTGATCACCGGCCTCTTCCTGGCCGGCGGCCTGCTGGTGACCGCCTTCGTCGTGCAGGAGCTGACCTGTCCCAAGCCCTGGATCACCTTCAGCGTGCTGTTCCGCGGCAACATCCCGCTGCTGTGCCTGCTGCTGGTGCTGCTGCGGCTGATCATGCTGTCCACCGCCTATCTGGTCCCGCAATTCCTGATCACGGTGAACAATTACCGGGCGCTGGAGGTGGGGGACACGCTGCTGCTGATCGCATTGCCGCAATTCCTGCTGGCGCCGCTGGTCGGCACGCTGCTGCGCCATGCCGATCCGCGCGTGGTGATGGCGGCCGGCTTCGCCGCGGTGGGGACCGCCTGCTGGCTGGCCTCGCACCTGACGGCCGACTGGGTCGGCGCCGATTTCCTGCCGTCGCAGATGCTCCAGGCCTTCGGCCAGTCCTTCGCCATGACCTCGCTGATCTACTTCAACATCAAGAACCTGTCCCAGGCCCACATCCTGGCGCTGGGCGCCCTGTTGCAGACCGCGCGCCTGCTGGGCGGCGAGCTGGGGGCCGCCTTCATGCAGACCTTCGTCCGGGTGCGCGAGCAGTTCCACAGCTTCCGGCTGGTGTCCGACGTGGTGGCCGGCAGCACCGACACCGTCCACCGGCTGGCCGGCACCGTGGCGCGGGTCGCCGCCCAGTCAACCGGAGCCGAGGAGGCGACGGGTCGCGCCCTGTCGCTGCTGTCGGCGGCGGTGCGCAAGCAGGCTTACGTGCTGGCCTACATCGACGGCTTCGTCGTCATCGCCTGGTTCATTGTCGGCGGCCTGCTGCTGATCGCCCTGCTGCGCCCGGCGCCCAGGCAATAAGGGGTGGTCAGATTCTGACCACCTTCCGCCGGCTCTTACGGCAGCAAGGACTGGAGCACCAGCTCCACCATATGGGCCAGCCGTTCCTCCTTGGCCGGTTCGGCCAGCAGGTCGCGTCCGAAGATCACCGACAGGGTGTGGACGTTGGACAGGTAGAAGTAGGACAGCCCGGCGATCGAGATGTAGAGCTGCACCGGATCGACCCCGGCGCGGAACACCCCCTGTTTCACCCCGCGCGCCAGCACGTCGGCGATCATCTGCACGAAGGGGGAGTGCATCGACTGCACCTGCGACGAGGTCTTCAGCAACTCCGCCCGGTGCAGGTTCTCGATGTTCAGCAGGGCCATGAATTCGGGATGGTCGATGAAATACTGCCAGGTGAAGCCGATCAGCCGGGCGATGGCGTCGGGTGGGGCCAGCTTGTCCAGGTTCAGGGTGCGTTCGGTGGCGCGGATGTGGGCATAGGCGTCCTCAAGGACCGCCAGATACAGCTCCTCCTTGTTGCCGACATGGTAATAGAGCATGCGCTTGTTGGTGCCGGCCTGCTCGGCGATGCGATCGACGCGGGCGCCGCCCAGGCCGTAGCGCGCGAACTCCTCCGTCGCGGCGGCCATGATGCGGGCGCGTGTCCCCTCCGGGTCGCGGGTCACCTTGACCGGCGCCGCAGGGATTGCGGGGGCGGGCGGCACCGGGTCGGGTGTGTCGGTCAGGCTGTCCATGCGGGAAGCCGGCTCCTGGGGTCCGGGGGGAGGGGGGTGGTTCTCCCCCATCGTAGAAGCCCCGGCCACCAATTTCAAACCACGCTGCGGTGCCGCTCGATGCAGGTGTCCAGCACCTCGCCCATTGGCTTCTCCCACCAGTTGCCTTGCGAGAAGATCTCCACCTCCGAAAAGCCGGCGAAGCCGCAGTCCTCGACCCAGCCGCGGATGCGCGGGATGTCGATGACGCCGTCGCCCATCATGCCGCGGTCCAGCAGCAGGTCGGTGGTCGGCACCAGCCAGTCGCAGACATGGAAGGCCAGCAGCCTCTCCTTGCCGGCGCGGCGGATCTGCGCCTCCAGATCCGGATCCCACCAGACATGGTAGACGTCGACCGCCACCCCCAGCGATCCGGTCCGCTCCGGATCCAGCCGGTCGCAGAGGTCGAGCGCTTGGGCCATCGTGTTCACACAGGCGCGGTCGGCGGCATACATCGGGTGCAGCGGCTCGATCGCCAGCGGCATCCCCGCCTTGCGGGCATAGTCCAGCAGCTCGGCGATGCCGTCCTCCACCTGCGAGCGGGCGAGTGCGATGTCCTTGCTGGCCGGCGATCCGGGGCGGGAATATTGCGGCAGCCCGCCGACCACCAGCACCAGGCAGGCGGCACCCAGCGCCGCCGCCTCGTCCACCGCGCGGCGGTTGTCGTCGCGCACCTCCGCCGCCTTGGACGGATCGGCCGGGAACATGCCGCCGCGGCAATAGCCGGACAGCGCCAGTTCGCCGCTGCGCACCGCCCGCACCGCGGCGTCCAACCCCACCGCCGCCACCTGATCGCGCCAGGGCGCTACGGCGCGGATGCCGCGGCGGGCGCAAGCATCGAGGATCTCGACCAGATCGCCCTGCTTGCGCACGGTGGCGGTGTTGATCGACAGCCAGCGGTGATCGCGTGAGAAATCCCGCATCACGAAATCCCCCGCACCGCCAGGACCGCCGCCATCCGCTGCGCCGCCCGGTCCGGGTCGGACAGCAACCCCGCCTTGTCGGCCAGCCGGAACAACTCGGCCAGATGCAGGGTGGAGCGCGTGCTCTCCTGCCCGCCGACCATGGTGAAATGGTCCTGATGGCCGTTCAGATAGGCCATGAAGACGACACCGGTCTTGTAGAAGCGGGTTGGCGCCTTGAAGATGTGGCGCGACAGCGGGACGGTCGGCGCCAGGATGTCGTGGAACCCCGCCTCGTCGCCATCGGCCAGATGGGCCAGCGCCGATGCTGCGGCCGGCGCGATGGCGTCGAAGATGCCGAGCAGCGCGTCGGAATGATGCTGCCCGTCTCCGGCGATCAGTTCCGCGTAATTGAAGTCGTCACCGGTATACATGCGGACCCCGCCCGGTAGGCGCCGGCGCATGACGATCTCCTTGTCCTTGTCGAGCAGCGAGATTTTGATGCCGTCCACCTTGGGCGCGAAGTCGCCGATGATCGACAGCGCGGTGTCCATCGCCGCGTCCACATCGCCGGTGCCCCAATAGCCGGCCAGCGCCGGATCGAACATGTCGCCCAGCCAGTGCAGGATCACCGGCTGCTTCACCTGCGACAGGATGCGGCCATAGACGCGGACGTAGTCCTCCGGCCCCCTGGCGACGCGGGCCAGCGCGCGCGACGCCATCAGGATGATGCGGCCGTCGAGCGCCTCGATGGCCTCGATCTGCTCCTCGTAGGCGCGGATGACGTCGTCGACGCTGCGGGCGTTCTCCGGCGGCAGATGGTCGGTGCCGGCGCCGCAGGCGATCACCCCGCCGCGCGCCTTGGCCGCCGACTGCGAGCGCCGGATCAGCTCCAGCGAGGTCGGCCAGTCCAGCCCCATGCCGCGCTGCGCCGTGTCCATCGCTTCGGCGACGCCGAGGCCGAGGTCCCACAGATGCTCGCGGAAGGCGATGGTCCGGTCCCAGTCGATGGCCGGGGCCAGCCACGGATCCCCCTCGGCCAGCGGGTCGGCGACCATATGGGCGGCGGCGAAGGCGATGCGGGTCAACGGCCGCTCGGTATGGGCGGGGAAGCCGCGCGGCGGGGCCAGCGTGTAGCTTTCGATGCTGCGGTCGGCGCGGGGGAGGCGAATGGTCGGCATGGGATGGTGTTCCTGGGAAAGGTCAGGGGAGAGGGTTGGGGAGGGGGCGATCCGCACCCCTCCCGCTCGACGCCTCACCCCGCGATGGCCGGCACGTCGACCCAGCGGCGCTCGCGCCAGCTCTGCAGCGCGCATTCCACCAGCTGGACGCCCTTGGCGCCCTCGATCAGACCGTGCTTGTAGGGCGCATCCTCCACCACATGGCGGATGAAGGACTCCCACTGCACCTTGAAGCCGTTGTCGAACACGGCATTGTCCGGCACCGGCTGCCAGGTGTCGTAGAAGTCGATGGTCTGCTTCTGGTCGGGGTTCCACACCGGGCGCGGCGTGCCCTGGCGCGGCTGGATCACGCAATCGGTCAGGCCGGCCACCGCCGAGCCGTTGGTGCCGTCGACCTGGAAGGTGACCAGATCGTCGCGGTAGACCCGCGTGCACCAGGAGGAGTTGATGGTGGCGATCACCCCGCCCTCAAGCTCGAACATCGCATAGGCGGCGTCGTCGGCGGTCGCCTTGTAGGGCTTGCCCTTCTCGTCCCAGCGTTCCGGAATGTGGGTGGCGCCCAGGCAGGAGATGCTCTTCACCTGACCGAACAGGTTGTCGAGCACGTAGCGCCAGTGGCAGATCATGTCGAGGATGATGCCGCCGCCATCCTCTTCGCGGTAGTTCCAGGACGGGCGCTGCGCCGGCTGCCAGTCGCCCTCGAACACCCAATAGCCGAACTCGCCGCGCACCGACAGCATGCGCCCGAAGAAACCGCTGTCGCGCAGCATGCGCAGCTTCTCCAGCCCCGGCAGGAACAGCTTGTCCTGCACCGTGCCGTTCTTCACCCCGGCCTCCTCCGCCAGCCGGACGACGCGCAGCGCCTCGTCCAGATTGGTGGCGATCGGCTTCTCGCAATAGACATGCTTGCCGGCGCGGATCGCCTTTTCCAGCAGCGTCGGGCGCATCTGGGTGGTGCCGGCGTCGAAGAAGATCACGTCGTCGCGGTTCTCCAGCGCGGCGTCGAGATTGTCGCTCCAGCGCTCGATGCCGTGGCGGCGGGCCAGCTCCTGCATCTTCTCGGCATTGCGGCCGACCAGGATCGGATCGGGCATGACGCGCGAGCCGTCGGACAGGGTGACGCCGCCCTGGGCGCGGATCGCCAGGATCGAGCGGATCAGGTGCTGGTTCATGCCCATCCGCCCGGTGACGCCGTGCATGATGAGGCCAAGGCGCTTGGTGCTCATGGGGGAACTCCTTCAGGAAAGCGCTGATGTCGGGTTTGAAAGGGGGGAAAGGCCGGCCCAGTCGGGCTCGGCGATATGGGCGAAACCGGGACCGGACAGCGGCGCCGTCGGCAGCCGGCCGCTGCCGGTGGCGAGCCTGACCGCTCCGCCGGCATGGCGTTCATAGAAACCGGGATGGGCATCGACGAAAGCGTCGGCCTCGGCGGCGCTGCCGAAGCCCTCGCCATACTGGTGCCCGTTGCGCTCGGCATGCGGGATGCCGAGGAAAGCGACCAGGGCGGTGTCCTGCTGCACCGACAGCCCGGCCTGACAGGTCAGATCCTCGGCGGAGATGAAGTGCGGCGGCCCCCACGCCGCGCAGCGGGCGCGGTTGAGCATCGCCTTGTAGAGGCCCTTGCAGGATTTCGACGACACGCCGCGATAGCCCAGGACGCGGGCGCGCGGGAAGGCGTCGTAGCCGTCGTCGGACTCGTCGATGATCACCGGCACCCGCTCCGCCACCGCGCCCAGCGGACGGGCGAGCGCCGCCTCCCGCGCGATCGGCTGTTCCAGATAAGCGAGCGCCCGGCGGAAACCGGCCAGGGCGGGGGAGGCGTCGATCCGGTCGAGCAGTTCCGCGACATGGGCGGCGTCGCGATACTGCTCGTTGCCGTCCAGCGTCGCGCGGTAGCCGGGGGCAGCCGTTTCCAGCACGCTGGCCAGTTCCGCCAGCCGCTCGACATCGGCGGAAACGTCACCGCCCAGCTTGATCTTGAACCAGCGCAGCAGTGCTTGCTCCAGCAGCGCGCGCAGGTCTTCGGGTTTGTCCAGCAGCCCGACGGTGTGCCGCAGCTCCACCTCGCCAAGTGGCGAGAGACCGCGCAGGAAACCGTCCAGATCGAAGCCGGCGAGGTCGGGCGCCAGCCGCGCATCCAGCCCGGCGACATTGCCGCCCAGCCCGTCGAACGCATTCAGTCCCAGCACCCGCAACAGCCCGTCGAGCACCGCCTTGTCGATCTGTGCCGGCCCGAAGGCGGCGGCCAGCTTCGGCTCCAGCGTCGGGCTGAAGGCGGCATGATGCCCAAACGCGGTGTCGAGACGGTCGTCGGACAGGTAGGCGTCGCGCGCCTCGACCAGCGAGCGGCGCAGCCCGTCAACCGTGTCGGCCGGGCTGCGGTCCGGACGCTTGTCGAACCATTTCGGCATCATCATCTCGGCCGTCGCCCCCCAGGCCTCGCCCCGTCCCTCCACCGCGACCAGGGCGCGGACGAAGGATTGCGGAGCGGCTTCCACCGTCACCGCGCCGAAGCGGAACGGCTTCACGAAGCGGACGGGCCGCTCGTACAGCTCGATGGCGCGGATGCGGAGACGGGGGGCGGACATCAGGGCTCCGAACTCAGGTTAACGGTACGCGGCGTAGGCCCTCTCCCCCCCGGGGAGAGGGAGGGGACCCACGCCGGAGGCGTGGGGAGGGTGAGGGGGCCGGCGCGCAAAGCGCGCCGCCAAGGGGCATACTGCCCCTTGGCAATCCCCTGGCGCAGGCGTTCTGCCCGCGCTGCCCCCTCACCCAACCCTCTCCCCGCTTTCGGCGGACCTTTGGTCCGCCTGTCGCGTCAGCGCAAACGAAGTTTGCGCGAGAGCAGGGGGGAGAGGGCTTATAGGGGCCCTTCTTAACTTGGCTTCGTTGCCCTGGGGCGGACATGGGATGGTCTTTCGTGTGATGGCGTCTCGTTCCCGTCGGCCCCGTGTGCGGGCGCACAGGGCCGCTCCCTTCCCCGCAGGGCGAAGAAGGGATGGACCGGGGAAGCTCATGGAAACTCAGTCCAGATGCCCCTGCGCCGCGAAATGCTTGCGGATGGTCTGGGTCAGCTGGATGAAGACCGGGTCGCCCATGACGTCCAGCGTCCGCGGGCGCGGCAGCGGGACCTCGTAGGTGGCGGCGATGGTGCCGGGCCGTTCCGACATCACCATCACCCGGTCGGCCAGGAACACCGCCTCGGGGATCGAATGGGTGATCAGGATCACCGTCTTGCCGGTCTCGTGCTGGATGCGTTGCAGCTCGACATTCATCCGCTCCCGCGTCATGGCGTCGAGCGCGCCGAACGGCTCGTCCATCAGCAGGATCTTCGGGTCGTGCACCAGCGCCCGGCACAGGGCGGCGCGCTGCTGCATGCCGCCCGACAGCTGCCAGGGATATTTGTGCTCGAACCCCTTCAGCCCGGTCATCTCGACCAGCTTGTGGGCGCGTTCCAGATAGCGCTCCCGCGGCAGGCGGCGGATTTCCACCGGCAGCATGATGTTGCGCAGGACCGACCGCCAGGCCAGCAAGGTCGGGCTCTGGAAAACGATGCCGGTGTCGTCGTGCGGCTCGGTGACCGTGTCGCCTTCGATTTTGATGGTCCCGCTGCTGACCGGCAGCAGGCCGGCCAGCATCTTCAGCAGGGTGGACTTGCCGCAGCCCGACGGGCCGACCACCACCAGGAACTCGCTCGGCCGCACGTCGAAGCTGATGGGGCGGAGCGACGGCACCTCGCCGTCGCGGGTGCGGTAGGTCTTGGTCACGCCGTCGATGCGGATCAGCGGCTCGCCGGACAGGCGTTGCGTTTCCGCCTCGCCCACCAGTTTCAACTGAGGCTGTGCCATGCTCTCCTCGTCGCTCCGTGCGGGGTCCAAGGTGGTTTACTTCGCCGCGGCGTTCACCGCGGCGGCGGCCGGGTCGGGCGGCAGGAAGTCGCGGCTGTAGAAGCGCTTCGGGTTCTCCTTGGCCGAGGCGTCGAGCCCGCCATATTCGACCAGCAGATCCACCGTCTCCTTCATGTTGGCGTCGGTGACCTGGAAGGGCCGCAGCTTCTCCGTCTCCTTGGTGCGGTAGAGCGGGATGGTCAGCTCGAAGCCTTCCTGGAGCGTGTCGGGCTTGCCGCCCTTCGGGTTGGCTTTCAGGATCGCCGCCGCGGCCTCCTTCGGCGCCTTCTCGGCTTCCTCCACCGCCTTGGTGGTGGCGGCCATGAAGCGGCGGACGAGGTCCGGGTTGCTCTTCAGCGTGTCGGTGTTGGCGATGATGCCGGAGGAGACCATGTTGACGCCGTAATCGGCGAAGCGGATCGGCGTCACCGACTTGCCGGTGGCATCCTTGATCTTCATGCTCTGGTCCATGACATAGCCCAGCAGCAGATCGGCCTGTCCGTTGATGACGGCGTTCAGCTTGGTCTGGGCGTCGCCCGACACCACTTCGAAGTCACGCTCCTTCAGGCCGGTCTTCTTCAGGAACAGCGGCCAGATCTGGGACATGCTGTCGCCCGGCGTCATGGCGACGATGCGGTTCCTGATGTCCTCCGGCTTGCGGATGTTCTTCTCGGTGAAGCCCATCGCCGACATCGGGCTGGTCTGCAGCAGCACGCCCGGCGAGGTCACCGGCGCGCCCTTCATCGCCGCCTTGATCATGGTCGGCACGTCGACATAGCCGAAGGTGACGCCCTTGCTGGCGACGAGCTGCGTCGTCACCGCCGAGCCGCGGCCCTCCTGGATTTCCAGGTCGATGCCCTCGGCCTCGTAGAGCCCCTTGTCCTTGCCGTAATAGAAGGGCGCGTGCTCGCCATAGACGTACCAGTTCAGCATCAGCGTCACCTTGTCGGCGGCCTGCGCCGGCAAGGTGGAGATGGCGGTGGAGGCGGCAAAGGCGCAGAGCGCCGCGACGATGGCTTTCTTTATCACGACCTTGAGTCCTCCCATGGGTGGTGGATCGCCCCGTCGGCCTGCGTTGTGCGGCGTCGGGGTTCTTGTCGGTGAATTGTGTTTTGAAAGCGCGGTTAGGCAGCCGGTCCGAACTTGTTGCGCTGGCTGGCGTGCCAGGGAATGGCGAAGCGCTCGACCACGTCGATCACCCAGAACAGCACGACGCCCATCAGCGCCAGCACGGTCAGCGCCGCGAACATCAAGGGCAGTTCGAAATTGCCGATGGAGCGTTGCAGGACGAAGCCGATGCCGGAGTTGGAGCCGACGAATTCGCCGACCACCGCCCCCACCACCGCCAGCGTGATGGAGACCTTCAGCCCGGCGAAGATCGCCGGCAGCGCATGCGGCAGGCTGACCATCTGGAAGGTCTGCAGGCGCGACGCCTTCATCGAGCGGGCCAGATCCATCATCTCGCCATCCACCGACTTGAAGCCCTGCACCGCCGAGACGACGACCGGGAAGAAGCCGAGCAGGAAGGCGGCGATCACCTTCGGCATCAGGCCGAAGCCGAACCACACCACGAACAGCGGCGCGATGGCGACCTTGGGGATCGACTGCGAGAAGACCAGCAGCGGGTAGACATAGGCTTCGACCACGCGCGATCCGGCGATCAGCATCGCGATGGGAATGCCGAACAGCACCGACAGCGCGAAGCCGCCGAGCGTGGCCGTGAAGGTCGGGACGGATTCAGCCAGCAGGCGCGGCCATTCGTCGATCATCGCCAGCACGACGTCGCCGGGCTTCGGCACGAGATAGGCCGGCACGCCGAACACCCGGACCGACAGATCCCACAGAACCAGCAGGATGACCATCAGCAGGATGGGGCGGACCCAGTCGGAATTGAGCAGGCGCAATGCTGCGCCCGAGCGAGAGCGGGGTTCCATGCGTCTCCTCCGGCCGGCGGGCTCGGGGCGACCAGTGTGGCGGTCGCTATGTTTTAACCGGCTGGTTAAAAGTACGTCCGCATGCCCCCTGCGGTCAACACAGAAAATGGCGCAGGCGAATCATTTGCGCTCTCAACCATCGGCGGAACGGCTCCGATGCCGCGCAAAAAAAACCCCGCACCGGGCAGGTGCGGGGCAGTCCAGGGAGGAAACCTTGAGGAAGAAGCGCCGCCGTCAGTCGCGGCCCTTGCCGACCAGCAGCCGCTCCAGCCCATAGACGCGGTCGAGCACCAGCATGGCGGCCACGGTCAGGAAGATCAGCACCGCCGACACCGCCGCGACCAGCGGGTCGATGTTGTCCTGGATGTAGAGGAACAGGCGGACGGGCAGGGTGGTGGTCTCCGGCGAGGCGATGAAGACGGTCATCGTCACCTCGTCGAAGCTGTTGATGAAGGCCAGCACCCAGCCGCTCGCCACACCCGGCAGGATCAGCGGCAGCGTCACCCGGCGGAAGCAGGTCCAGGAGGAGGCACCCAGCGAGGCGGCGGCGTTCTCCACCGCCCGGTCCATGCCGGTGGACGCCGCCAGGATCAGCCGCAGCGCGAAGGGCAGGATGATGATGACATGGCTCAGCACCAGCCCGGCGAAGGTGCCGCCCAGCCCGATCATGGTGAAGAAGCGCAGGAAGGCGATGCCGAGCACGATGTGCGGCACCATCAGCGGCGACAGGAACAGCGCCTGGATCGCCTCGCGCCCGAAGAACTGGTGGCGCGCGATGGCGAGTGCGGCCGGCACCGCCACCAGGATCGCCAGGGTGGAGGACACCGCCCCCAGCAGCAAACTGTCCTTGAAGGCGCGGATGAATTCCGGATTGTCGCCGATGGCGCGGAACCAGCGCAGCGACAGCCCCTCGGTCGGCAGCGACAGGTAGCCCTGCGAGGTGAAGGCCACCGCGCAGACGATCAGGATCGGCGCCAGCAGAAATCCCAGGAACAGGACATGGAAGATCAGCGCGATCGGGCCGTTGCGGTTCATTCGAACACCTGTTTGTAGCGACGTTCGACCAGCCGGTTGCAGCCGACGATGATGACGACGTTGGCGATCAGCAGCAGCACCGCCACCGTGGCGCCCAAGGGCCAGTTCAGCGTGTTCAGGAACTCGTCATAGGCGAGCGTCGCCGCCACCTTCAGCCGCCGCCCGCCGATGATCGCCGGGGTGGCGAAGGCGCTGGCCGCCAGCGCGAAGACGATGATCGAGCCCGACAGGATGCCCGGCACGATCTGCGGCAGCACCACCCGGCGCATCACCGTCAGCGGCCCGGCGCCCAGCGACAGCGCCGCATTCTCCACCTGCGGGTCGAGCCGCTGGAGCGAGGCCCAGACCGACAGCACCATGAAGGGCACCAGCACATGGGTCAGCGCGATGATGACGCCGGTCTCGGTGTACATGAACTCGATGGGCGTCGCGATCAGCCCCATCGCCATCAGCCCCTGGTTGACCAGCCCGGTCGAGCCGAACAGCAGCGCCCAGCCCAGCGTGCGCGACACCACCGAGATCAGCAGCGGCCCCAGCACGATCAGCAGGCACAGGCCCCGCCAGGGCGACTTCATCCGCCGCAGGATGTAGGCCTCCGGCGCGCCGAACAGCGCGCAGAGCAGCGTCACCACCGCGGCGATGCGGAAGGTGCGCAGGAACACCTCGTGGAAGTAGCTGTCGGCGATGATGTCGGCATAGTTGCCGATCTGCCAGACATTCTCGATGCCGCCATAGAAGCTGAAGCTGTTCAGCGACAACAGGAAGGTCATGACCAGCGGCACCAGCAGCAGCACCGCGAACAGCGCCAGCCCCGGCGCGCTCAGCAGATAGGGCGTCCAGGGCCAGCGGCGCGGCCGGCGCGGCGGCGGTGCGTGGGTGGAGGGATTTGCGGCAGTCGCCTGCACTTGGCTATCGGTGGATGCCGCCATGCTCATGCCGCCTCCCGGTCGGCGGGCATCACCGCCATGTCGTCCGTCCGCCAGCCGACCATCACCCGCTCGCGCTCCGCCGGCAGGGGCGAGCCGTCATGCTGGCGGATCACCATCAGCCGGCCGGCGGCGGTCTCGATCTCGAACAGCCATTGCGTGCCCTGGAAGACGCGGGCCAGCACGGTGCCGCTGAGGCCGCCGGCATCGACGAAGCCGATCTTTTCCGGCCGCACGGCCAGCGCCCCCGGACCCGCCGCCATCGGCTGCGCCACCGGCCAGACGCTGTCGGCCACCGTGATGACGGTCCCGCCCGCCCCGCCGCCGACCATGCCCGGCAGCAGGTTGGTGCGGCCGAGGAAATTGGCGACGAAGGCGTTGGCCGGGTGGTCGTAGGCCTCCTGCGGGGTGGCGACCTGCTGGATGCGGCCCTTGTTCATCACCACCACGCGGTCGGACAGCGCCATCGCCTCCGACTGGTCGTGGGTGACGAGGATCATGGTGGTGCCGACGGTGCGCTGGATGCGGCGCAGCTCGATCTGCATCTCCTCGCGCATCTTGGCGTCCAGGTTCGACAGCGGCTCGTCGAGCAGCAGCAGGCTCGGCTTGATCACCAGCGCGCGCGCCAGGGCGACGCGCTGCTGCTGGCCGCCCGACATGCGGCGCGGGTGGCGGTCGCCATACTGCTCCAGCCCGACCAGCTTCAGCGCGTCGGCGACCATGCGGTCGCGGTCGGCGCGAGCGATCCTGCGCATCTCCAGCCCGAAGGCGACGTTCTCCGCCGCGGTCATGTGCGGGAACAGGGCATAGCTCTGGAAGACGATGCCCAGCCCGCGCTCGTTCGGCTTCTTCGCCAGCAGATCCTGGCCGTCCAGCATCACCCGCCCGCCGTCGGCGTCGAGGAAGCCGGCGATCATCTGCAAGGTGGTGGTCTTGCCGCAGCCCGACGGCCCCAGCAGCGAAATCAGTTCGCCCTTCTCAACGGTCAGCGAGACGTTGTCGACCGCCGTCCAGTTTCCGAAGCGCTTGGTCAGTTGGTCGAGAACCAGATAAGCCATGCCGTCGTCTCCCTTTCCCTATATCCCCTCTCCCCCCGCTCACGCGCAAACTTCGTTTGCGCTGACGCGACAGGCGGACCCTTGGTCCGCCGAAAGCGGGGAGAGGGGATAAGCCCCCTACCTCAGCGCTCGATCTCGCGGGTCCAGCGCTTGTTCCAGACCTCGCGGTTCTTGTTGATGGTGTCCCAATCCACCACCAGCAGCTTGCCGACCTGCTCCGGACCGTAGGGGATGCCGGCCTGCTTCTCGGCGGGCAGCTCGACCGTCTTGTTCACCGGGCCGAAGCCGGCGCTGACGGCGAGCGCGGTCTGCGCCTCGACGCCCAGCATGTGCTGGATGAACTTCTGCGCTTCGGGCGCATTCTTGCTGCCGGCGATCTGGCAGGCGGCGGAGCCCAGCACGATGCCGCCTTCCTTGGGATAGACGAAGGTGGCGGGGAAGCCGGTGTCGGCCAGCGCCTTGGCGCGGCCCGAGCCCCAGACGGCGATGACGGCCTGGTTGCTCTGGAACAGCTCGGTCATCTTGCCCGGCGACGGCTCGTAGGCCAGCACGTTCGGGTTGATCTTGTCCTTGAACTCCTTGAATCCCGGCTCGATGTTGGTCTCGCCGCCGCCGTTCAGGCGGGCCATCATCACCAGCGCGTGCAGGCCGTAGCTGTTGTTGATCGGCGGGATCGCCAGCTTCTTCTTGAAGCGCGGATCCTCGATGTCCTTCCACGAGGTCGGGGCCGGGATCTTGTTCTCGTCGAAATAGGCCTTGTTGTAGAGGATGCCGGTGCCGACCGCGCCGAAATTGACCGCCTTGCCCGACGGCATCTTCGCCAGATCGTAGAGCTGGTCGTAGACCGGCGCCTTCTCCAGGTCGGCGCAGAAGTTCAGCGCCACCGCCTGGTACATCGGGCCGTCGTCGAGGATGACGACGTCGATCTGCTGGTTGCCCTTCTGGGCTTGCAGCTTGGCGAGGTTGTCGGTGGAGTTGCCGGCGACATACTCGATCTTCACCCCGTTCGCCTTCTCGAAG
Source organism: Azospirillum lipoferum (assembly GCF_024170005.1). Lineage (GTDB taxonomy): Bacteria > Pseudomonadota > Alphaproteobacteria > Azospirillales > Azospirillaceae > Azospirillum > Azospirillum lipoferum. Next base: position 208,575 of record NZ_JALJXJ010000012.1, on the reverse strand, counting down.
GCCGGGATGATGTCCTTGCGCATGGTCTGCTCGAACGACCCGCCATAGGCGGCGACATAGAGCGTCTTTTCCTGGGCCTGGGCCGTCTGCACCGCGGCCATGCCGCACCACAGGGCCGCCGTCGCCATCAACCCGCACATCACCGAGCGCATCGTCATTCTCCTCTAGAGCCTGTGTCCCTGTTTACGATCCCGGATTCATCGGAGCCCGATCTGCGGACCGCATGTCGATTGCGCTCCGGAGCACCGCTTTTACCGCATTTGACCTTGCCGGCCGTCTGCTGCGGGCTGTTCTTCTTGAGGCTTCGCGCCCGGGACATGGATCAAGGGTGATGGTGCGGTCACATAACCGTCAAATCGAATTCCCGCCATCATTCATCCGGTAATGTTATAATTCCGTGCTGCGAACGAGTTGAGGGGGCTTTCAGGCGCCGCCAATCCCGAGAAAATTGTCGCGGAAGCGGATCGCCTCCTCCATGAAGCCGGCCAGGAAGTCCTCGGCGATCATCGACAGCGGCACCTGGGCGGAGCGCAGGATGGCGATGTCGAAGCCGATGCGCGGCTCGAACGGGCGGACGACCAGCCCGTGCGGGACATAATCCTGGGCGGTGAAGGGGTCGACGATCGACATGCCGTACCCGGCCGCCACCATGGCGCAGGCGTTCATCGTCAGCTGGGTTTCCACCCGCATCAGCCGCGACACGTCGTGATCGGCGAAGATGGTGTCGATGCGGGAGCGCAGCAGGGCCGGCGGGGTGGTGGAGATGAAGCTCTCCCCCTCGAAATCCTTCGGTGCCAGCACGTCCCTGGCGGCCAGCGGATGGCCGGGCGGCAGGATGGCGACGGCGGGAATCCCGTGGATCTTCTCGGTCAGCACCGCCGCATGGTCGATGGGGGTGTGGGCGAAGCCCAGCTCGCACTGGCCGGTCGCCACCCAGTCCAGGATGATCGGCGAGGTGCTGCCGCGCAGCGCGATGTCCACCCGCGGCCGGTCGCTGAGGAAGCGCGCGACATAGCGCGGCAGGAACCCCACCCCCAGCGCCGGCATCGCCGCCACCCGCAGCGCCCCGCTGCGCCTCGCGGTCAGGTCGCGCGCCGTCTGCTCGATCAGTTCCAGCCCGACGAAGGCGCGGTCGACCACCTGATAGAGCGAGATCGCCTCGCTGGTCGGCGCGATGCGCGGTCCGCGCCGCTCGAACAGGGTCAGCTTCAGCGCATATTGCAGGTCGCCGATCAGCCGGCTGACCGCCGGCTGCGAGATGTTCAGCAGTTCCGCCGCCGCGGTGATGCCGCCGGTCAGCATGACGGCGCGGAAGGCCTCGATCTGGCGCGGATTGATCATGGCGCCCGCCCCATAGCCCAAATCGGCCTTAGTCCCCTCTCCCCGGGGGAGAGAGGGGGGCCGTCTCCCCCCAAAACCTCACCACCCCCCGCCGAATCATAACATTCAGACATGAAACGCCCCTTCGATCTGATTTGACAGTTATAGGTTGGCTGCCGATGCTGTCGCAAGGATCACGGGAACTTGGGGGCACCGTCGGGGAGCATAGGACAGACTCCCGCGGTGCTCCGGCAAAGAAAACCCTGCAGTTTGCAATACATCCATGTGTAACGCCGGCAGATCCGGCGCGACCTCAAAGATTTACGGCGTATCGTCAAATATTCGACACTGTATGCGGGTGCCGGATGGGGCGATGCGCGCCACACGATAAATGCGGCGGCCGATGCGCACGGGGAACGGTGCGGCGGCGGCGGGAGTGGAGACGATGACGCAGCCCAGTCGGGGCGGAGAATACGACGTCGCCGTGATCGGCGGCGGGCTGGTCGGATCGGCGATGGCCTGGGGTCTCGCCCGTGCCGGCCAGACGGTCGCCATGCTGGACGAGGGCGACATCGCCGTGCGGCCGTCGCGCGGCAACTTCGCCCTGGTCTGGGTGCAGGGCAAGGGCCTTGGCATGCCGGAATATGCCGGCTGGACCAAGAAGTCCTCCGACGACTGGAGCGGCTTCGCCGACCTGCTGCGCGAACAGACCGGCCTGGACGTCGCCTACCGCCGTCCCGGCGGCTTCATGCCGATGCTGTCGGAAGAGGATTTGCAGGCCCGCGCCAACACCATGATGCGGCTGCACAACCAGCCCGACATGATCCGTTACCCCTACGAGGTGATGGACCGCGAGACGCTGCGCAAGGAACTGCCCTTCATCGGGCCGGACGTGGTCGGCGGCACCTATTGCCCGCTGGACGGCCACTGCAACTCGCTGCGCCTCCTGCGCACCCTGCACAAGGGCATCGGCCTGCTGGGCGTCGATTACCGTCCCAACCACCGGGTCGAGCGCATCGAGCATCGCGACGGCGGCTTCCGCATGACCACCGCAGGCGGCGAAGTCCGCGCCGGCAAGATCGTGCTGGCCGCCGGCCATGACGGCGCCCGGCTGGCGCCGATGGTCGGGCTGTCGGCCCCCGTCCGCCCGCAGCGCGGCCATGTCATCGTCACCGAGAAGACCGCCCCCTTCCTGCATCACCCCACCGTTTATGTCCGCCAGACCGACGAAGGCGGGGTGATGATCGGCGACAGCTTCGAGGAGGTCGGCTTCGACACGACGCTGCAACCCGGCATTTCCTCGGCCATCGCAGAGCGCGCCATCCGTTTCTTCCCGCTGCTGGGCAAGCTGAACGTGGTGCGGAGCTGGGCGGCGCTGCGCGTGCTGACGCCGGACGGCTTCCCGATCTACGAGGAATCGAAGACGGCGCCCGGCGCCTTCGTCGCCACCTGCCACAGCGGCGTCACCCTTGCCGCCAACCATGCGCTGACGCTGGCGCCGCTGATCGCGGCCGGCGGCCTCGGCGACAGCTTCACGCCCTTCAGCGCCCGGAGGTTCCATGTTCCGCAGGCTGCCTGAGATCGAAACCGCCCTCAACGCAGCAGGGCACACGGTTTCCTTCACCATCGACGGCCGTCCAGCCAGCGCGCGGGCCGGCGACAGCGTCACCGCCGCCCTGCTGGCGAACGGCGTCACCGCCTGCCGCACCACCCCCGTCAGCGGGGCGGCGCGCGGTCCCTACTGCATGATGGGCGTCTGCTTCGACTGCCTCGTCACCATCGACGGCACCGGCAACCGCCAGGGCTGTCAGGTCCGCGTGGCTCCGGGCATGGCGGTGGAAACCCAGAACGGCAAGCGCGAGGTCGAGCGATGAGCGCCCCCAAGTTTGACTTCGACATCGCCGTCGTCGGCTCCGGTCCCGCCGGCCTCGCCGCCGCGGCGCTGGCCGCGTCGAAGGGCGCGTCGGTCGTCCTGCTCGACGAGCAGGCGGAACCCGGCGGCCAGATCTACCGCGCCGTCACCGAAACCCCGGTGCGCGACCGCAAGGTGCTCGGCCCCGACTATTGGCATGGCGCCGAGCTGCTGGGTCCGCTGCGCGACAGCGGCGCCGTCCACTGGCCCGGCACCATCGTGTGGAGCGTCGCCCGCCCGCGCGAGGACGTGGCCGACGGGCACCGCCCGATCCAGATCGGCCTGTCGCGCAACGGCGCCGCATCCATGCTGACCGTCCGCCACGTCATCCTGGCGACCGGCGCCCTGGAGCGGCCCTTCCCGATCCCCGGCTGGACCCTGCCGGGCGTGCTGGGTGCCGGTGCGGCGCAGGTGTTGCTGAAGACCTCCGGCCTCGTGCCGTCGGGCGCCACGGTGATGGCGGGCAGCGGCCCGCTGCTCTGGCTGCTGGCTTGGCAGTATCTCCAGGCCGGCGTCCGCATCGACGCCATCCTCGACACCACACCGAAGGAGAACTGGCGCGCCGCCCTGCCGCTGCTGCCGGGATTCCTGCGCTCGCCTTACCTCGGCAAGGGCATGAAGCTGATGCTGGAGGTCCGGCGCAAGCTGACCGTCATCGGCAACGTCACCGCCTTGCGCGCCGAAGGTGCCATCGGCGGGGACAGCGCCTTGAAGAGCGTCGTCTACACCCGCAACGGCGCCGAGCACCGGCTGCCCGCCGACACGCTGCTGCTGCATCACGGCGTCGTCCCCAACCTGAACCTCGCCAACGCCACCGGCTGCGCCCAGCGCTGGGACGAGCAGCAGCGCTGCTGGCGTCCGACCACCGACGAATGGGGCGCCACCTCGGTCGAGGGCGTGTCGCTGGCCGGTGACGGCGCCGGCATCGGCGGCGCCCGCGCGGCGGCGGAGGCCGGCCGGCTGGCCGCCCTCGACGCCCTGCACCGGCTCGGCCGCATCGGGCGCGAGCAGCGCGACCAGCTGGCGGTTCCCCATCGCGCAGCACTCGACCGCGCGCTGACCGGCCGCGCCTTCCTCGACACGCTCTACACCCCGGCGGAAGCCTTCCGCGCGCCGGCCGACGACACCATCGTCTGCCGCTGCGAGGAGATCACCGCCGGTGCGGTGCGCGAGGCGGTGCGGCTCGGCTGCTCCGGCCCCAACCAGGCCAAGAGCTTCCTGCGCTGCGGCATGGGTCCGTGCCAGGGCCGGCTCTGCGGCCCGACGGTGACCGAGGTCATCGCGGCGGAGCGCGGCGTCTCCCCGGCGGATGTCGGCTATTACCGGCTGCGCCCGCCGGTGAAGCCGATCACGCTCGCCGAACTGGCCGCCCTGCCGAAGACCGACGCCGACATCGACGCCGTCTTCAAGCATTGACCGGAGGCGCCCGATGACCGCGACCGCCTCCCCAAAACCGGACGTCATCGTCATCGGCGGCGGCCTGCACGGCTGCTCCGCGGCGCTGCACCTGTCGATGCGCGGCGTCCGCGTGCTGGTGCTGGAAAAGGACCATGTCGCCCGCCACGCCTCCGGCGTCAATGCGGGCGGTGTGCGCCAGCTCGGCCGCCATGTCGCCGAGGTGCCGCTGTCCGTCGCCTCGATGGCGCTGTGGCACGGCATCCGCGATCTGGTGGACGACGATTGCGGCTTCGAAAGCCACGGCCAGATCAAGGTGGCGGAGAGCGAGGCGGAACTGGCGACCTCGCACGCCCGCGTCGCCGAACTGAACGCGCTGGGCTTCACCCACGAGGAGGTGGTCGGTCGGGACGAACTGCGCTCGCTGGTGCCGGCCATCGCCGACCACTGCGTCGGCGCCCTGGTGTCGCGCGGCGATGGGGCGGCGATCCCCTTCCGCACCACCTTTGCCTTCCGCCGCAAGGCCATCGCGCTCGGTGCCCGCTTCCAGGAGGGCGGGACGGTGACGCGGCTGTCCCGCAAGAACGGCCTGTGGACCGTGGAGACCGCCGACGGTGCCCGCTTCGAAGCGCCGGTGGTGGTGAACGCCGCCGGCGCCTGGGCCGACCGCATCGCCGCCCAGGTGGGAGAGCCCGTGCCGCTGGAGGTCATCGCCCCCATGCTGATGATCACCGCCCGCGTCGCGCCCTTCATCAAGCCGGTGGTCGGGGCGACCGGCCGCACCCTGTCCTTCAAGCAGTTCCCCAACGGCACCGTGCTGATCGGCGGCGGGCTGCTCGGCCGGGCGGTGCGCGACGAGAACCGGACGGAGCTGGACTTCTCGCAGGTGTCGGTGAATGCCCGCACGGTGTGGGACCTGTTCCCGTGCATGCGCGGCGCCACCATCGTCCGCGCCTGGGCGGGGATCGAGGCGCGGATGCCGGACCAGATCCCGGTGATCGGCCCCAGCGGCACCGAGCCGGATCTCTACCATTCCTTCGGTTTCTCCGCGCACGGCTTCCAGCTTGGCCCTATTGTCGGGCGCATCACCGCCGACCTGATCACCGGCGGGTCCACCGACCTGCCCATCGCCCCCTTCCGCGTCGGCCGCTTCGCCGCCTGACCCTTTGGAGCATCGAACCCGTGACGATCCAGCGCTTCCACCTGACCCCGCGGCTCTGCGACATGGTCATCCACAAGGACACCGTCTATCTCGCCGGCCAGATCGTCGACGACGGGTCCACCACGGTCGAGGCGCAGACCCGCGACGTGCTGCGCCAGATCGACGCCCTGCTGGCCCAGGCCGGCACGTCGAAGAGCGGCATCCTGACCGCCACGGTCTATCTCGCCGACATCGCCACCTTCCCCGAGATGAACGCCGCCTGGGACGCCTGGGTCGACAAGGCCAACCCGCCGGCCCGCGCGACGGTCGAGGCCCGCCTCGCCGACCCGTCGATCCTGGTCGAGATCGTGGTCGTCGCGGGCCTCTAACCCCACCCACCTTCGCCATTTCCGGAGCCTGCCATGAAGCGCCTCGTCACGGGCGTTGCCGCCCTCCTCTTGCTTGCGTCCGGCGGCGTCGCCGCGGCGCAGGAGATCCGCATCGCCACCGAGGGCGCCTATCCGCCCTTCAACTTCACCCAGCCCGACGGCAAGGTGGCGGGGCTGGAGGTCGATCTCGCCAATGCGCTGTGCGAACGGATGAAGCGTCCCTGCACCGTCGTGGCGCAGGAATGGGACGGCATCATTCCGGGCCTGCTGGCGAAGAAGTACGACGCCATCATGGCGACGATGAACATCACGCCGGAGCGGGCGAAGGCCATCGGCTTCTCCACCCCCTACATGGTGGTGCCGGCCTATTTCGTGGTGCCGGCCACCTCGGCCATCGACGGCTCGCCGGCCAGCCTGCGCGGCAGGACCATCGGCGCCCAGGTCTCCACCACCCATTCCCGCTATGTCGAGAAGCATCTCGGCAGCGACGCGACGCTGAAGACCTACGACACCGCCTCCAACCTGCTGGCCGACCTGAAGGCCGGGCGGCTCGACGCCGCCATCACCACCGGCGCCACCGCTTCCGCCTGGGTGAAGGGCGATGGCGGCAAGTCGGTCAAGCTGGTCGGCCAGCCGGTGATCGACGCCGAGGTGTTCGGCCCCGGCATCGGCGTCGGGCTGCGCAAGGAGGACACAAGCCTGAAGCAGTCCTTCGACGAGGCGATCCGCGCGGTCGTTCAGGACGGCACGCTGGCGCGCATCGCCGCCCGCTACGTCGATTTCTCCATCACCCCCTGAGTTCTTTTCAAAGCCAAGGAGCAGTTTCCCGTGATCAAGCGCATCGAGAAGACCAAGATCATGCACCGCGTCGTCGTCAACAACGGCACGGCCTATCTCGGCGGCATCATCGCCGACGACGTCAGCGTCGGCATGGGCGGCCAGGTCACGCAGATCTGCGGCAAGCTCGACCAGGTGCTGGCGCTGGCCGGCAGCGACAAGACCAGGCTGCTGTCCGCCCAGCTCTTCATCACCAACATGAGCCTGAAGGACGAGATGAATGACGCTTGGCTGTCCTGGCTGGACGGCAACGACCTGCCGGCCCGCGCCACCATCGGCGTCGCCGATCTCGGCAAGCCGGAAATCCTGATCGAAGTGGTGGTGACTGCCGCGGTGTGAGGACCACCAACCCCGGAGGAGTCCCCTCTCCCCCCCGGGGAGAGGGTTAGGGTGAGGGGGATGCGCGGCGAGGATTCTCGGGATAGCCACGCAGTGCATCCCCCTCACCCCGCCCCTCTCCCCGGGGGGGAGAGGGGGAAAGCAACCGCTCGAACAGATCCTCGCCGCCCATCTGCCCGCCTTTCAGCATCAGCTCCAGCCCATTCACCGCCGGATCGTCGGCATGGGTCCTGCTGACGGTGACCCCCGGCGCCAGCGTGCAGCGGTAGGACAATCCCCAGCATCCCAGCGCCCGCACGGCGAGGCTGGAGGTATCGCCGCCGGCGATCCCGACCCGGCGCAGGGCCACCCGCCGCAGCACCGCCGCGACAAAGTCCGCCGTCGCCGCCGCGACCCGCCCGGCCTGGGCGGTGTCCGCCGTCCCGGCTTCCGCCGGTGCCGTCCAGACCAGCGTGTGACGCCCGGCCGTCAACGACGCCGCCACCTCTCCCAGCAATCTCTCCGCATACCCCGGATCGCCGCACAGCGCCGCCGCGTCGGCCTGGATCCGCGTGTAGGACCCCGCCGCCTCCACCTGCCGCCGCGTCACCGGCGACAGGCTGCCCGCCATCAGGAACACCGGAGAGTCCGTCGCACCCAGCGGCACCTCCTCCGCCACCCGACCGGCAGAGCCGGCGTTCCAGTGCGCGACGAGCGCCTGCGCCACGCTGCTCGGCCCGACCGCCAGCAGCGGAGCCTCCACCGCCCGCTCCCAGATCAGCCGCCCGACGATCGCCAGATCCTCACTGCGCGACACGTCCAGCAGCATCGCTGGCGGCCGTTCCGCCATCAGCCGGTCCATCAGCCGGGCGAGCGCATCGCCGCTCAACCCATAGTCCGGGAGATGCAGCGCCGCCATCCCCTCCAGCCCCTGGGCCGCAAGGTGCCGGCGCAGGTCGGCCTCGGCCATCGGCGTGACGGGATGCACGCTCATCGTCGGGTGGCGGTCGACGCGATGCACCGCACCGCCGGTGCCCGCAGCGGCGAACAGCGTGCTGAACAGGCAATAGCGCCCGATGTTCGGCTGCCCGCCCACCACCGGCCGGAAGCGGTTGGGAAAATGCGGCGCCAGCGTCCGCACCGCCTCGCCGATGCTGCCGACATCGGGCGCGCTGTCGAAGGTGGAGCAGCATTTGTAGTGCATCACCGCCACGCCGAGTGCTGCGAAGAAGCGGCCGACCGGCTCCAGCTCCGCCCGCATCGCCTCGGGCGCCATGCTGCGCGCCGCTCCGGCGATGCCGACGGCATCGAGCGGCCCACCGGCATCCCTCTGGGCTTCTCCCAGCCGGGCGACATCCGGCACGTCGAGGAACAGCAGCGCCCGCTGCCCGGCCTTCGCCAGCGCGGCCAGCGTGTCGGTCGCCCCGGTGAAGTCGTCGCCGTACCAGCCGAGCTTCGGGATCGCCGCCATGGCCTCACCCCTTCTTTCCGAAGAAGTCCAACGACCGCCGCAATTCCGGCAGCTCCCTCGCCGCGTCATCCAGGCTGCGCCCGGCCCGCACGGCGTCCCAGGCCTGCCGGATGCTCAGCACGCCGGCCGCCGGGCCATCGGGATGGGCCATGATGCCGCCGCCGGACATGAACAGCAGGTCCGCCGTCCCCACCGCCCCCCAGGTGACCGGCACCGTGCCGGCCCATTGCCCGGAGGAGAAGGCCGGCATCACGGCGTCGCCCCTATCAGGCGCATCCGCCGCCAGCGGCGCCAGACAGGCCCGCGCCCCATCGATCACCTCCGCGTCGGGCTGGGCGAACTTGCCGTTCAGCCCGTGGACATGCATGTGGTCCACCCCCGCCAGCCGCCACAGCGCCTGATAGGCATCGAAGCCGATGCCGAGCAGCGGGTGGCGCGACAGGGCGCCGAAGCCGTTGCGGTGGCCGTGCAGCACCAGCCCGCTGTGCCGGCGCAGGGTCTGCACCGCCGAATAGCCGCACCAGTTCAGGCTGACCATGATGCAGGACCCGCCCTCGCGCTCCACCAGATCGGCGTGGCGACGCATGGCGTCGGTCTCGTCGGTGATGTTGAAGGCGACCATCACATGCTTGCCGGTGCGGTCCTGGTGGCGGCGCACCCGCTCCATCACCGCCGGGATGCGCCGGGCCAGCGGCGCATGGGCCGGATCGGCGCAGATCTCGTCGTCCTTGATGAAGTCCAGCCCGGCGGCGCACAGCGTGCCGACCAGTTCGCCGGTCTCTTCGGCCGACAGCCCGACATTCGGCTTGATGATGGAGCCGACCAGCGGCCCGTCCGCCACCCCGGTCAGCCGCCTTGTGCCGGCGACGCCGTGGCACGGCAGGTCGAACTGTGCGCGGTAGGCCTGCGGAATGCGCAGGCTCTCCAGCCGCAGCCCCGTCACCTCGCCCAGGTCATAGAGGTTGCCCGCCACCGTCGCCGCCAGCGTCGGCAGATTGGCGCCGATGTTGGCGGTGGGGAAGGAGAGGGTGACGCGCGCCCGCCGCCACGGGCCGGTGTTGCGCTGCCGCTCCAGCCAATTGTTGGGTAGGGCAGGGGTCTCGGCGACGTCCAGCTTCTCGACGGATTCGACGATGGCGCGGGCCCGGGCGCGCAAATCGTCGGTTTCGCCATGGACGCGGGTGAAGGTGCCGCAGGACTGCTCCCCCGCCATCACCTCCGCCACCTTGCCCGGGGCGAGGGGGGTTTCGATCAGGTATGTCGCTTCGATGCGGTCGGCGTGCATGGTGGCCGCCCCTTACAGCTTGCTCAGATCCGGGAAGGGCCGCACCGGGTCGCTGCCGTCCCAGCCCATCGACGCCTCGCGAATCAGGTCGAACATCCGGCCCTTCGGCCCGGCGACCTCCGACAGCTCGATCACCGTGCCGGGATGGTATTCGGTGTCGAAATAGATGAAGCGGCCCTTCTCGCCGACCTCGCCGCTCATCACCGGCTTGAAGCCCTGGGCCAGCAGCCGCTCCAGGTCGGCGTCGTAATCCTCGGTCCAGTAGGCGACATGCTGCAACCCGGTGTTCCCGGCCTGGAGGAAGTCGCGGTACATCGACGGCGCGTCGTTGCGGGTCTGGATCAGCTCCATCTGCAGCGGACCGGAGTTGGCCAGCGCCACCGAATTGTGAACCTCGTAGGATTCGCCGCGGTAGGTATAGTTCCGGATCGGAACCCGCTCGTTGTAGAACCACGGGCCGATGCCGAGCTTGCGGCTCCAATAGTCCATGGCGGCTTCGATGTCGCGCACGACGTAGCCAGCCTGACGGATCTGGCCGAAGAATCGGCTCATTGAAGGAACTCCGGATAAGAGGGGATCGAATAAAACCGGTGGCCCTTACCGGGCCAGAAAACCGGTCGAAATCCAGGGAATGGCGGCGACGATCACCAGCCCGACCAGCAGCGCGCCGACATAGCCCCAGATGTGCTTCAGGCCGTCGTCGGGATTGACCTTGCTGATGGCGCAGGCGCCGTAGTAACCGACGCCGAAGGGCGGGGCGAACAGGCCGATGCCCATGGCGAAGATGACGACCATCGCATAATGGACCTCATGCACCCCGGCGGCGCGGGCGATGGGGAACAGCAGCGGGCCGAACAGGACGATGGCGGGGATGCCCTCCAGAACGCTGCCCAGGATGATGAAGGCGACGATGGAGATGGCGAGGAAACCATAGGCGCCGCCGGGAATGCCGGCCATGAAGCGCGCCAGATCGGACGAGAAGCCGGACTGGGTCAGGCCCCAGGCCATCGAGGTGGCGCAGCCGACGATGAAGATGATGGCTCCGGTCAGCGATGCCGTCTCGATCAGCATCGGCTTCAGCCGGCGCCAGTCGAACTGGCGGTAGATCAGCAGCCCGACGATGGTGGAATAGGCGATGCCGATGGTCGACACCTCGGTCGCCGTCGCGATGCCCTCGACCACCGCGGCGCGGATGACGAAGGGCAGCAGGATGGCGGGCAGCGCCACCATGGCGAGCCGGGCGATCTCGCGGCCAGGGGTGCGCTCGACATGGCTCAGATCCTCGCCCCGGTAGCGCCGCCAGACCACGAAGCACAGGCAGGCGCCCAGCACCACGCCCGGCAGCATGCCGCCGGTGAAGAGTGCCGCGATCGACACGCCGGTGACCGAGCCGATGGTGATCAGCACGATGCTGGGCGGAATGGTCTCGGTCTGCGCACCGGTCGCCGACAAGAGCGCCACCAGATCGCCGGGAGGGGCGCCGCGCTTCTTCATCTCCGGGAACAGCACCGGGGCGATGGCCGCCATGTCGGCGATCTTCGAGCCGGAGATGCCGGAGACCAGATACATCGCCCCGATCAGCACATAGGACAGGCCGCCGCGGACATGGCCGAGCAGGCTGGCGAGGAACTGGATCATGGCGCGGGCCATGCCGGTCATCTCGATCAAGAGGCCGAGGAAGACGAACAGCGGCACCGCCAGCAGGATCAGGTGGCTCATCCCCTCGTCCAGCCGGCCGACCATCACCAGCAGCGGCGTCGAGGTGGTCAGCGCCAGATAGGCGAAGGTGGCGAGCGCGAAGGAGAAGGCGATCGGCACCCCGGCGAAGACGTTGGCGGCGACCAGCCCGACGAAGAAGATGACGAGGTTCAGCTGCCCCAGCGGCTTCAGCACCGGCCCGGCGACCCAGAAGCCGGCGACGATGGCGCCGGTCACCAGCGCCGCCGCCAGCACCGTCAAGGGCTTGGCGACCCGCAGCAACCGGAACAGCGCCGCCACCAGCATCAGCCCCAGCCCGACCGGCAGCGCCGACGCCCGCCACGCGTTGGACACCTCCATCGCCGGGGTGGTGATGAACTGTTCCTCCATCGCGTAATCGACGGCGTGGTACAGCACCAGCGTCAGGAAGGCGATCGGGGCGGTGATGGCGATGCATTCCAGCAGGCTGCGCGCCTGCGGGCCGACGCGGCTGACCAGCCCGGTCATCCGCATATGCTCGCCCCGGCGCAGCGCCACCACGGCACCCAGCATCGACAGCCACAGGAACAGGATCGATGCCAGCTCGTCCGACCACACCAGCGGGGTGTGGAACAGATAGCGGGCGGTGACGCCGGCCAGCAGGACGACGATCTCGACCAGCACCAGAAGGCCCGCCACGACCTCGACCCCGACGGACAGGCCATGGTCGACCCTGCGCAGCAGCGAGGCGCCGCCGGCACCCAGACTGCCGGGAGCCTCGGCAAAGCCGTGGACCGGTTCGGACATGTGGGACATGGCGGGATGTTCCTTCATGGGACTGGCATGGGAAAGGTCCGGACAGGACTGCGGCGGCGGTCAGGCGAGCTTGCCGACCGCCTCTTCCAGCAGGCCCCAGGCCTCGTCGCCGAAGCGGCCCTTCCATTCGCTGTAGAAGCCGCTGTCGCGCAGCTTGGCGCGGAAACTGTCGGGTGCCGGCTGGTTGAAGGTCAGTCCCTTGGCTTCCAGGTCGGCCTTGACCGACTGGTTCAACGCCTTGATGTCGCCGCGCTGCGCCATGCCGGCATCGTTGATGGCGTTGGCGACGATGGCCTGCATGTCCGCCGGCAGGCCCTTCCAGGCACGACCGTTGGCGATGAACCAGAAGCCGTCCCAGATGTGGTTCGACAGCGAGCAGTATTTCTGCACTTCGTACAGCTTGGCGACCTGGATGATCGGCAGCGGGTTCTCCTGCGCATCGACGATCCGGGTTTGCAGCGACGAATAGACCTCGCTGAACTGCAGGCTGGCCGGCGCGGCCCCCAGCCCCTTGAACATGGCGATGCTGAGCGGGCTGACCGGAACGCGGATCTTCAGCCCGTTCATGTCGGCGGCCGAATTGATCGCCTTGTCGCCGCTGGTCATCTGGCGGAAGCCGTTGTCCCACATCTTCTCGAAGGCATAGAGCCCGACCTTGGAGATGGCTTCGCGGACATGGGCGCCCAGCTTGCCGTCCATCGCCTTCCACACCTGATCATAGTCGGAGAAGGCGAAGCCGACCGCATTGATCGCGGCGACCGGGACGAGTGTGGCGATCACCAGGGCCGAGGGGGTGAAGAAGGTCAGGCCGCCGCTGCGCACCTGGGACAGCATGTCGGTGTCGCCGCCCAGCTGGTTGTTGGGGAAGATCTTGACCACGACCTTGCCGTTCGACTCTTTCGCGATCCGCTCCGCCGCCTCGTTGGCGCGGACGTTCAGCGGATGGCTCAGCGGCAGGTTGTTGCCGTATTTCAGCTCGAAATCGGCGGCACGCGCGATGTGCGGCATGCCGATGACGGCACCTGCTGTCCCGATTGCGGGCGCGGTGGCGATGGCCTTCAGCATGGTGCGGCGGGTCAGACTGGTCATTTCAAACCTCCCATGGATCACCGGCCGACTTGCTGTTTCCGGCCTTGCGTTTCTGATGTGATCTGATGTCAATTGATGATTGTTGGTTGGACGGTATGTCCGGCGCCGACCAGTGTCAAACGACAAAGATGATGGTTTTTGATGGCCTCGACGAAGGATGAACCGGAAACCGCGGTAGCGTCGCGCGGCCTGCCGCGGGTGGCCGACATCGCCCAGGCGGCCGGCGTGTCCACCGCGACGGTCGACCGCGTGCTGAACCACCGGCCGGGGGTGCGCGCCGCCACCGTCCAACGGGTTTTGAAAGCTGCGGCGGAACTGGATTATCTGCCGGAGCCGGACCTCTATGCCGCCGCCGGGCAGAAGCCGATGCGGCTGTCCTTTCTGCTGCCGGCCGGCAACAACCGCTTCCTGACCGGCCTGGGGGAGATGATCCGCCGCGCCGACGCCACGCTCGCCCCGCACGGCGTCAAGGCGCAGGTGGAATTCATCAAGAGCTTCAATCCGGATTTGCTGGCGCGCAGCCTGTTCCAGCATGGCCGCCGCGCCGACGGTGTCGCCTTCATGGCGCTGGAGCATCCGGCGGTGAGGGAGGCGGTGGACGCGCTGGCCGACCGCAACGTGCCGAGCGTGACGCTGATCTCCGACATCCTGAACTGCCGGCGCGCCGGCTATGTCGGGCTGGACAACCGCGCGGCCGGCCGCACCGCCGGCTACCTGATCGCGCGTTTTTTAAAACATCGGCCGGCCAAGGTGGCGATGATCGCCGGCAGCCTCAGCTACCGCGCCCACGAGGACCGCGAGATGGGCTTTCTCCATGTCCTGAAGGAGATCGCCCCCGACATCGAGGTGGTCGGCCTGCGCGAGGGCCATGACGACGAGGGCAAGAGCTACCGCCAGACCCGCATGCTGCTGGGCCTGCACCCCGACCTTGCCGGCGTTTACAACATCGGCGGCGGAGCGGAGGGGGTGGCCCGCGCGCTGAAGGAGACGCGGCGGGAGCGCGAGATGGTCTTCATCGGCCACGGCCTGACCAACGAGACGCGCGGCCTGCTGATCGACGGGGCGCTGGACGCGGTGATCACCCAGGATCCGCGCAACACCCTGTCGGCCTGCGTCGGCATCTTCACCAACCTGCGCGCCGGCCGCCCGGCGATGCAGGGGGTGGAAACGCCGCGGGCGGAAGTGATCTTCCGCGAAAACCTGCCCAAGAACATGCTGCCGGACGAATGAAAGGCAAAATCCCCTCTCCCCCACGGGGAGAGGGTCACCGGTCGGTCGCGGATGGAAAGGGGATGCCGGTGATTTCCGCGCAGCGGCTGAGAAGCAATTCCTGAAGCGCGGGATCGCGGGTGTCCGGATTAGGGCTCCGGCGCTCCATATGATAGAAATATTCGCCCGATACCCGACCGGCGGCCTCGTCTGCGGCAAGCCAGGCCTGGGTAAGGTGGGCCTGCCTCATGTCGTCGGTGGCGGTTGGGCCGCCCATCCGCGTCTTCACCCAACCGGGCTCAAGCGCGTTCGAGAGAACGCCGGGCCAATGGCGGGCGACGGCGAAGGCGAACATCGCGTTATAGAGCTTGCTCTCGGAATAGGCCTCCGTGCCGTCCCAGCGGCGGGTTTCCCAGAGCAGATCGTCGAAGCGGGCCTGGGCGTGGTGATGCAGCGCAGAACTCAGATAGACCAGCCGCGCAGGACGCTCGATCAGCGCGGTGAGTATGTAGGGCGCGATGACATTGACGGCGAAGACATGGGGCAGGCCATCTTCGGTTTCGATACGATGCGGCTCGCGGTAACCGACGGCAACGTTATGGATGACCGCGTCGAAACGTCCGAGCGTGTTGGCTTCCCCGGCCACGGATCTGGCGCCCGCAATCGTGGCGACATCCCCGGTGACGACGGCCTCCGCACCCGGCAGCGCAGCCTTCGCGTCGCGTGCGCGCGCCGCATTGCGGGCATGGAGAACGACGGAGTGTCCCTGCTCCACAAGGAGTTGCCCGGCCATCAGGCCAAGACCTTCGGATGATCCGGTGATGAATATGCGGTACATATCGGCTCCTGTTTCAAGCTGACGATGTGCGGCGGCGCGACGCACGAACGGGTTGGGACTGTGGGGACAGCGCGGACCTTGCTCAGCCCTTGGCGATCAAATCGCCAAGCACCGTCTCGAAGGTGACGGTTCCGCTGCGTTGCTCCGCGCCTTGCCGCTCGAAGTCGATCCAGCCCTCGTTGAAGCCATCGAGCATGCGGATGCGGCCCTGTGGATTCTGCATGCCCTGCGCGCGGAATATCGATTCCCAGTTCTCGCGCGGTACGGCGACGGCTTCGACAGGGTGGCCCAGCGCAGCGGCGAAGCCTGCCGCTTCGTCCTTGGCACTGTACATGCGCGGACCGGAAAGCTCGACGGTCCGGACACCGGTCCAATCCTCCCGGAGCAGATCGGCGGCCGTACGACCGATGTCGCGGACGCTGACCATCTGGATCGCATGATCGAGCGGCTGAAGGTAGCTATCGATCCTGCCCCTGCGTGCACCGGCGACATCCCATGCGGCATTCTCCATGAACCAGGCTGCGCGGAGCAGAGCGACCGGAACGCCCGTGGCAGCCAGCGCGGGCTCGTAATACCGCGCCCAGTTGAGCAGATTGAACTCCGTCGCCTGCGCGCCGACCGTCGAGAGCAGCACCACGCGACCGGGCTTTGCATCGGCAATTGCCTTTGCCGATGCCTCCGCTCTGCGGCGGGTGTCGGGAAAGGTCGGTGCGGAATCGTAATTGGGCGGGTTCATCAGGAAGACCCCGTCCGTACCGGCGAAGGCGCGCGCGAGAGCCGCGGAATCGTCCGCTTCCGGAACGACCGCGATCTCACAGCCCCGGGCCCGCCAGGGAGCCCCCTTCTCCTCGTTCCGCACGACAGCGCGGACCTGCCGGCCGGCGTCCAGCAGCATGCTGGCGGCGATTGCGCCAACTTTTCCGGTAATTCCCGTGATTGCGAACATCATGGCCTCCTTGCGCCATTCCGGCGTTTCGATTCCGATGGCCGCAAACTATCCACTCCAGCACCTTTGCATTAGAGTGCGGAGAGGCAAACCAGACTTGAATAATGATAAGGAATGCGAAATGGCTTTCGACAGCCGGTTGCTCGCCGGCGTCAGCGTGCTGGCCAGCGTCGTGGAGAGCGGGAGCTTCACCCGCGCCGGTGCGATTCTGGGTCTCACGGCATCGGGGGTCAGCCGGTCGGTCTCGCGGCTCGAAGAGCGCATCGGTGTGCGGCTTCTCGATCGGAGCACGCGATCGTTGAGGCTCACCAACGAGGGGGCGCGGCTTTACGAGCTTGCCGCTCCCCATCTGTCCGGGATCGAAGAGGCGGCGAGTCTCGCGGCGGGGGCGGTGGGGCAGGCCCAAGGCTTGCTCCGGGCAAGCGTGAACCCGATCTTTGCGCGCAACGTGCTGGCGCCTCGCCTGCCGGAATTCGCGGCGCGCTATCCGGAGCTTCGGCTTATCCTCGTCCAGCAGCCGGACGCGGGCGATCTGGTCGCCGAGGGCGTGGATGTGGCGATCCGGTTCGGTCCCCAGCCCGACTCCACCCTATCGTCACGGCTGCTGCTGGAAACGCGGGTGCTGACCGTCGCCTCTCCGGCCTATCTGGCGGCGATGGGCCGTCCCGAAAGACCGATGGACCTCATGGGCCACGAATGCATCCAGTTCATGGACCCGCAGCGCGGCAGGCCTTTCGAATGGGAGTTCCGGCGTTCGCACGAGACGGTCATGGTGAAGGCGGGCGGCCGGTTCACCTTCACCGACGCGGATATGATGGTGGAGGCGTGTCTGGCGGGGTTGGGGATAGCCCAGGTCCTTGCCTTCGCGGTCGGAGGTCATCTGGCCGCCGGGGCGCTGGTCGAACTTTTCCCGAATTGGCCGGACGAGACTTTCCCTCTCTATGCCGTCCGGCCGTCCAGGAGGTTGTCGCCCGCCAAGGTCGAGGCCTTCCTCTCATTCTGCGAGGAGATCGCAACACCGCGAAATCCCTAGAGTGTGATCGTTTCAAGCTGCTTCAATAAGCACCAGACAGGCTCTAGGGCCGGGAGACTCATTCACATCCATCCGCAAAAAAGGGCGGCGGGGGGCGAGGGTTTCCAAAACCCCCGCCCCGCGCACGCCCTTCACCGCGGCTCCTCACCCCAGGCCATCTCCCCCCGCTCACGCGCGAACCGCTTGCGTGTGGGCGGGGGAAGAGGGAGCTATCAGCCCATCTTCCACTCCGCCGGCTGCACCCCGCCATGCACCGGCGCCGCTGCCCGACGCTCCGCTCCGGCCAGCTTGCGCAGCAGCACGTAGAACACCGGGGTCAGCACCAGCCCGAACAGCGTCACGCCGATCATGCCGGCGAACACCGCGACACCCATCGCGTGCCGCATCTCCGCCCCGGCGCCGGTGGAGGTGACCAGCGGCACCACACCCATGATGAAGGCGATGGAGGTCATCAGGATCGGCCGCAGCCGCAGCCGGCTCGCCTCGATCGCCGCCTGCACCACGCTGCGCCCCTCATGCTCCAGCTCGCGGGCGAACTCGACGATCAGGATGGCGTTCTTCGCCGACAGGCCGACCAGCACCATGAAGCCGATCTGCGTGAAGATGTTGTTGTCGCCCCCGGTCAGCCACACCCCGAACAGCGCCGACAGCACGCTCATCGGCACGATCAGCAGGATGGCGAGCGGCAGGGTCAGGCTCTCGTACTGCGCCGCCAGCACCAGGAACACCAGCAGCACGCTGATCGGGAAGACCCAGAGGCCCGCATTGCCGACCAGGATCTTCTGATAGGTCAGGTCGGTCCATTCCAGCTTCACGCCGCGCGGCAGCACTTCGGCCGCGATGCGCTCCGCCGCCGCTTCCGCCTGCCCCGAGGAGAAGCCCGGCGCCGGCCCGCCATTGACGTCGGCGGCGGTGAAGCCGTTGTAGCGCACCACCATCTCCGGCCCGTAGCTCGGCTGCACCGTGACCAGCGACGACAGCGGCACCATGGTCCCCGCCGCGTTGCGCGTCTTCAGCAGTCCGATGTCGTCGGCGGTGTCGCGGAACGGCGCGTCGGCCTGCACCCGCACCTGGTAGACGCGGCCGAAGGCGTTGAAGTCGTTGACGTAGAGCGATCCCAGATAGATCTGCATGGTGTCGAACACGTCGGCGACATTGACGCCCAGCTGCTTGGCCTTCACCCGGTCGAGGTCGACGTCGAGCTGCGGCACGTTGATCTGGTAGGCGGAGAAGGTCGGCCCCAGTTCCGGCGTCTGCGCCGCCCGCTTGACGAAGGCGTTCACCGCATTGCTCAGTGCCTCGTAACCCAGGTTGCCGCGGTCCTCCAGCTGCATCTTGAAGCCGCCCAGCTGCCCCAGACCCATCACCGGCGGCGGCGGGAAGATGGCGACGAAGGCTTCCTTCAACCCGGCATAGCGCTGCTGCAAATCCATGGCGATGGCGCCGGCCGACAGCGACGGGTCGTGGCGTTCGGCAAACGGCTTCAGCGTGACGAAGACGATGCCGGCGCTGGAGCTGTTGGTGAAGCCGTTGACCGACAGGCCGGGGAAGGCCACGGCACTCTGCACGCCGGGACGCTTCAGCGCGATGTCGGTCATCTCGCGGATCACTGCCTCCGTCCGGTCGAGCGAGGCGCCGTTGGGAAGCTGGGCGAAGCTGATCAGATACTCCTTGTCCTGCATCGGCACGAAGCCCGACGGCACCGTGCGGCCGAGCAGCACCGTGGCGCCGATCAGCAGGGCATAGACCGCCAGCATGACGCCCTTGCGCCGCACCACCCCATTGACGCCGCGGCCATAGCCGTCCGACGCCTTGTGGAACACCCGGTTGAACAGCCGGAAGAAGCCGCCGAACACCCGGTTCATCGCGCGGGTCAGCCAGTCCTGCGGCTGGTCATGGCCGCGCAGCAGCACCGCCGCCAGCGCCGGCGACAGGGTCAGCGAGTTGAAGGCGGAGATCACGGTGGAGATCGCGATGGTCATCGCGAACTGCTTGTAGAACTCGCCGCTGAGGCCGGTCATCGCCGCCAGCGGCACGAAGACGGCGACCAGCGTCAGCGCAATCGCGATGATCGGCCCGCTGACCTCCTGCATGGCGCGGATGGTGGCGTCGCGGGCCGACAGGCCGGACGCGATGTTGCGCTCGACATTCTCGACCACGACGATGGCGTCGTCGACCACGATGCCGATGGCCAGCACCATGCCGAACAGCGACAGCGCATTGATCGAGAAGCCGAAGGCCAGCAGCAGCGAGAAGGTGCCGACGATGGAGATCGGCACCGCCAGCAGCGGGATGATCGACGCCCGCCAGGTCTGCAGGAAGACGATCACCACCAGCACCACCAGCGCCACCGCCTCCAGCAGGGTGTGCACCACCGCCTCGATGGAGGAGCGGACGAACTGCGTCGGGTCGTAGACGATGGAATAGTCCACCCCCTCCGGCATGTCCTTCTTCAGCTCCGCCATCACCCCGCGCACCTCGTCGGAGATGGCGAGCGCATTGGCGTCCGGCGTCTGGGTGATGGCCATCGCCACCGCCGGCTTGTTGTCGAGCAGCGAGCGCAGCCCATACTGCGCCGCCGCCAGCTCCACCCGCGCCACGTCGCGCAGGCGGGTGACGCCGCCCTCCTCGCCGGTCTTCAGCACGATGTCGCCGAACTCGTCGGCGGTCTTCAGCCGGCCGCGCGCGTTGATCGACAACTGCAACGGCACGTCGGGCAGCGAGGGCGAGGCGCCGATGACGCCGGCCGCCACCTGGACATTCTGTTCGCGGATGGCGTTGACCACGTCGGTGGCGGTCAGCCCGCGCTGCGCCACCTTGCCGGGGTCGAGCCACACCCGCATGGCATAGTCGCCGGCGCCCCACACCTGCACCTCGCCGACGCCGGCGATGCGGGTCAGCCGGTCCTTGACGTTCAGCACCGCGTAGTTGCGCAGATAGGTCATGTCATAGCGGTCGTTGGGCGACAGCAGATGCACGACCATGGTCAGCGTCGGCGAGCTTTTCACCGTGGTGACGCCCAGCCGCTGCACGTCGGACGGCAGCCGCGGCATCGCCTGGGACACGCGGTTCTGCACCAGCTGCTGCGCCTTGTCCGGATCGGTGCCCAGCTTGAAGGTCACCGTCAGCGCCATGTTGCCGTCGCTGTTCGCCTGCGACTGCATGTAGAGCATGCCTTCGACGCCGTTGATCTGCTCCTCCAGCGGGGAGGCGACGGTCTCGGCGATGACCTTGGGGTTGGCGCCGGGGAACTGGGCGCGCACCACGACGGACGGCGGCACCACCTCGGGATATTCGGAAATCGGCAGGCGGAACAGCGCGATGGCCCCCGCCAGGAACAGCGCCACCGACAGCACGCCGGCAAAGATCGGCCTGTCGATGAAGAATTTCGAGATGTTCATCTGGGGTCTCCCAGCGTGCACGTTCCCCATCCCTCCCCGCATCCGGCGAATAAAGCCGGGCGAGGAGGGCCAGCCAACGCGCACGCCCCTGTTGTGTCTTACGGGGGTCCGTGTCTTACCGGGCCGCCGTCTGGGTCTTCTCGACCCCCATGGCGACCGTCTTCGGCGTCACCGCCATGCCCGGCCGGGCGTGCTGCATGCCGTTGACCACCACCTGTTCGCCGGCCGACAGCCCCGCCGTCACCACGCGCAGCCCGTTCTGCAAGGTGCCCAGCTTCACCGGCCGGTATTCCACCTTGTGCTCCGGCGTCACCACCAGGACGAACTTCTTGTCCTGGTCGGTGCCGATGGCGCGGTCGTCGACCAGCAGCGCGTCATAGGGCTTGGTGCCTCCCACCTTCACCCGCGCATAGAGCCCCGGCACCAGCGTGCCGTCGTCATTGTCGAAGCGGGCGCGCACGCGGATGGTGCCGGACACGCTGTCCAGCCGGTTGTCGACATGCTCCACCGTGCCCGACCGCGAGTAATCCTCCTCGTTGGCAAGGCCGAGCCGGACCGGGATCGTGCCGGAATCCCGCATCGGCGCGATGTGGCGCAGATAGGTCTGCTCATCGACGTCGAAGGAGGCGTAGATCGGCGACTGCGACACCAGCGTGGTCAGCGGCTCCGCCGCGGCACCGGCGGCCACCACATTGCCGACCGTCCGTTCCGCCCGCGATACCCGGCCGGACACCGGCGCCGTCACCCGCGTGTAGCCGAGATTGAGCCGCGCGATGTCCAGCGCCGCCTGCGCCGCCTTCAAATTGGCGGTCGCCTCGCGGGCGGCATTGTCGCGCTGGTCCATGGTGCTGCGCGAGATGGTGTCGTCGCGCACCAGCTTCTGCGCGCGGTCGAGGTCGGCGACGGTGAAGCGCACCCGCGCCTGCGCCGCCGCGACCTGCGCCTCGGCCCGCGCCACCTCCGCCTCATAGGGGCGGGGGTCGATGGTGAACAGCACGTCGCCCTGTTTCACCAGCGCACCGTTGCGGAAATGCACGGCGACGATGGTGCCGGGGACCTGCGGCCGGATGTCGACGCGGTCGACCGCCTCCAGCCGGCCGGAATAGGCCTGCCAGTCGGTCACCGGCCGGGCGAGCACGGTGGCGACGTCCACTTCCGCCGGCGGCGGGGCGGGCGATGCCGTTTGCGCTTCGGCCGGGCTGCGCAGGGTGACGGCGCCGGTCAGCGCCGCCACGGAAACACCGGCCGCGATCAGGAGGGAGAGTGCCTTGCGTGACTTGGAGCTGGACATGGGCTTTACCTTTGGCTCGAAGTGTCGGGACGGGCGCCGGTCAGGCGGCGCCGGAAGAAATCGGCTGCGGCGGCGAGCGCCGGCGGGTGGTGGGCGAGGCCGGCATGGCTGACCCCATTGAAGCGGGTGACCTCGGTCGGCACCCCGGCGTCGATCAGCCGGGCGGCATAGCTTTCCGCCTCCGGCCGCAGCACGTCGTTCTGTGCCGTGGCGATCAGGATCGGCGGCAGCCGGCCGAGCCGGCGCGATTCCAGGGGCGCCGCATAGGGATGCAGCCGCAGCGCCGCCTCCGGCAGATAGGCGCGGTAACAGCGGGCGCAGTCGGTCACGCTGTTCTCGCCATCCCCGACCCGCGTCAGGCTGGGATCGAGCATCGGCCCGAACAGCGCCTGCGCCGCGATCTCCGGCCCGCCGCGGTCGCGGGCGAGCAGGGTGAGCGACACCGCGACATGCCCGCCGGCATCATGCCCGGCGACCCCCAGCGGCCCGGCCCGCTCCGCCAGCCACACGGCTGCCGCATGGGCATCCTCGATGGCGGCGGGAAAGGGATGGGCGGGGGCCAGCGCATAGCCGACCGCGACCACCAGCGCCGGAATGCTCTCCGCCAGCGCCGTCGCGGTGATCTCCACCTCCTCGACGGAGCCGGAGGTGAAGCCGCCGCCATGGAAATACAGCAGGCCGGGCAGCGGCCCGGAAACCGCGGGCCTGAACAGGCACAGCGGAACCTTGCGGCCTTCCACCATCAGCGACGTGCGTGAACGATCCATCCCGATCCGGCGACCAGCGCCCCTCCTGCAATGCGGCAAGAGCGATAGTGGCTAACCGACCGGCCAGGATAAAGCCGCTGTGGCTGGGAACAGAATTCAGCCGAGACGAACAATCTCGGCGGGGTGTGGGTGGTCGTTCGCGGGGGGCAAGCTATTCGGACGGGTGCCATCCCGGTGAGATGGGACCCCTGCGATGCTTGGTGGTGTCTCAGTTTGAATTTCGTTCGGAGGCGAATGCGGCGCGAAGGGCGTTCGCATCCGGCTGCACGATCCTATATGCTTGACGCAAAGCATAACGGTGGAGGATGCGGGAATGCGCTATCACATCACGGGGAGTTCTCAGGTTGGCGTTATGGGCCTGAAGCGGGACACTCTCGAAGGTGCGCTCAAGAAGGCCAGGGAACTCCGCCAACAAGGCATCTATAACGACGTGCAGATCATTGATATCGAGACGGGAGATGTCGTCAAAGAGCCGTTGCCTGAGGGTGATCGGTAAGAGAATTGAGTCATGTCCAAAGGACCCCCAGGCAGTCCGCCATCCTGCTCATGGATGACCTGCGCAGCCGGCTGAACAACCGGGCGCAGATCACCACGGACGGGCCAAAGCGTATCTGGAAGCGGTGGAAGGAACCTTCGGCGGGGATATGCCCAACTCATCAAGTTCCAGGGTGATGTTCCAGCGTCCCATAAGGGCAGCTATCTGGCAGGGGAGGGTGTGATGTCCGATCCCATGCGTCACTTCACGTGGAATCCGCAGAAACGCTCGACCCACACCGGAACGCATGAGCCGAGCGAGGAACTCACCCGGGTGGCGCTGTCCAAGCCGGTGGAGACCGAGGACGGCGTGCTGCCTGCCGGGTCGATGGGGACCGTCGTCGGCGTCTACCGGTGCGGTGCGGCCTACGAGGTCGAGTTCGCGAAGCCCTTTCACACCGTCGCCACCGTCATGCCGGACGCCATTCGACATACACGTGCCTGACGCTGACAAGGCGACGCTGGACCTCAAGAAGATCACCCATCACCTGCTGGTACCCGATCACCCCGAAGGAGGGCCAAGGCCAAATTCTTCATGGCTTGCGGCTTCAGCCATGACAACGTCACCGCGTTCGAGGCGGCGTTATTGGCGCACCCGGTCAGGAACGCGATCGCGAAAACTACCAAGTCACCGTTGGGGGTGAAATATTCCGTCGAGTGCACCCTGACGACTCCGGACGGACGAAATCTCTGCATCCGGACCATCTGGACCGACGATGCGGATGGCACTTCGCCGCGGTTCGTAACGGCCTACCCCTTCCTATAGCCGATTTGGCCGCCAATGGTTCGATGTCCACCCGGCTCCTCATGCCGGTTATTGCTGGTCAGCGCCACCGGAGACGATGAGCCCGTTCTGGCGTACCGTCACATAGGCATCATCCAGCCATAATTGGGGTTCGAATAGCAGTGGAACAGAAAGTCCTATTGGGCTCGGATAACTGGCAGGGAAACCCTGGCAGGGAGATTTTCGTACAGCCTGTCAATCCGACAGGGTATCCCGGCTACGATTTGACGGGATGGGGGCCGGAGACATTCCGGTTCCCGACCCCAGTCAGAAAACACATGTTAGCCGATGCTCTGTGGTGGCTCAGGTCTACAAATCGATGTGCAGATTGCAACATTTATCCAAACTGATGTGGCCGTCGTTGACACGACGGATGCGTCAAGCGCGGAATGCGATTCTAAGAGAATTCGCCGCGGCTTGAATCCAGCCAGTGGACATCAATAGGATTTTTGAACCAGATTTTACAATTTTGCAATTAAGTCACAACCAACGCGGCTTATATACGGACCACAGTGCCTTTCCATTTTGTACCTCAATATATCTGACAGTAACATAGATATCTTCGCGGTCTTTTGCGATCAATTTCATCCCCAAGACAACATTGTTATATGTGTTCGTGTGCCCGCCTATCAGGCTACCCTGACTTTTTATCTCAGATGTCAAGAAATCCTCTACCTCTGCATTAACGACACCGTTAACATCAGTCGACCAAGAGAATTGGTAGCTGGCGTCTCCAACAAGAATCTCGTGAATAACATATTTAGCAAGACCTGCGTAATGTTTGCAATCTTGTTCAAATTCGATGGCATCCTTAGCATATGTTAGAGATGGACCCGTATCAACGGAAATAATTCTGGCGTTTCCTATTTTGAGTTTTGCCTCACTCACAAATCTCGTTCCAGCGTTGATTTTTGCTTTCACTTGAGGAAAACGAGCAAGATTTGTGTCCGGTATTTGTGCAATCAGCTTGTTTATATCTGCGCTAACATCGACAGAACTCTCTGAACTCAGGGAATTAGCCCATTCATCATTACCTGTTCCGGAATCTCGTTTGGTTTTAAGAGCTGACACGCCGCGAGTCAGAGAAACGTTGCATACCCTTGTAGGGAAAACTCCTTTATCAAACGAGTCATTCGCTTGGAATACAATAATATCGAGCAATGTCGGATCGCCAGACGGAGGCATAACAGGAATGTAGCCCTTGTCTATAACCGCTGTTTTAACTGTGTTGCATGCTGTCAACGCAATGGCAGCTATAGAGAGCATTGCAAAATTTTTAAACCACATCTTCGCCTCCAAACACGTGGATGACAGAGGACCACCAAATGTCGGCAAACACCTGTTTTCCGATAGGCCCCGCAGTCTTGCTGCGGATCGACTCTCCAGCCCGCTTTTCTGTGCGGCAAACCCATGTCGGAATGGCAGGCCGCACGGGGACCACCGCAGAGGGGTTTTCCGTATAGCCATCCCGACCTCAAGGCATGCCTCGCCTTCCTGAAATCCGGCGACACGCTGGTGGTGTGGAAGTTCCACCGTCTCGGCCGCTCGTCGCCCCATTTGCTCGACATCGTGACCGATCTGCGCGACAGCGCGTATCGCGTTCTGGTCGCTGACAGAGGGAATGAACACGAACATGCCACATGGAGCGCTTCTGTTCCATATCTTTTTGGCGCTTGCCCTATATGATCGTGTCTTATCTCTCGAACAAATACAATCAACGCTTGTTTTATGTGCAAATCGCCGCCTCTAGCGTTCTCTATAGAACAGTATTGCGCTCGTTTGCCCTGGCCGACGAGGATGCTTGCATCGGACTTTCCGTCCCGTTGCTACTCGCCCCCCTACCAGACCGGTCGCCTTCTATGGGGCGTCCAATGAAGCGTCCTCACCCGCCCGTGGATTTCGCCGCACAGCCCCGTCCGGCCCCGGCATCCGCCGGAAATCGAAGGTCCGCTCATCCGCACCCAAGCCAATTCCGCACAAAAATGTGGCGCAATGCCCTCACAGACGCCAAAAAGCCGGCCTCACCCACCGGCGACAGCGCCGTTCCACCCCTCTTCGGACAGACCTTCTATGGTAGATTTCTTCCCGCGCTGGCCGCTTGCGACCGGCCCCGTCGTCCAGCCGGACGAGCGCCTTCCCTGGGGCTCGACGCTGACGCTCGGCGTCCAGCATCTCGTCGCCATGTCCGGCTCGACCATTCTCGGGCCGCTGCTGATGGGGTTCGATCCGAACCTCGCGGTGCTGTTTTCCGGCATCGGCACCCTGCTGTTCCTCGTGCTCACCGCCGGGCGGGTGCCGAGCTATCTGGGATCCTCCTTCTCCTTCATCGCCGTGGTGATCGCGGTGACCGGCTACAGCGGCCAGGGACCCAACCCGAACATCGGGCCGGCGCTCGGCGGCATCATCGCGGCCGGTGTCGTCTATGTCCTCATCGGCCTGTTGGTGAGCTACACCAGCACCAATTGGATCGAGCGGCTGATGCCGCCGGCGGTGACAGGGGCCGTCGGGGCGGCCATCGGCCTCAACCTGTCGCCGGTCGCCGTCAAGGGCATCGAGGGCAGCGGTCCGCACATCCTCGTCGCCCTGTTCACCCTGGTCGCCACCGCCCTGATCGCGGTCTATGCCCCGCTCGCCATCCGCCGGGTGTCGATCCTCGTCGGCATCGCCGCCGGCTATGTCTTCTATCTCGTGCTGGCCAACGGCATGGGCCTGCTGCCGCCGGTCAGCTTCGCCGAGCTGGACGCCGCCCCCTGGTTCGGCATGCCGGCCTTCCGCACCCCCACCTTCGATGCCGGCGCCATGGCGCTGGTCGCCCCGATCGCCTTCATCCTGGTCGCCGAGAATCTCGGCCACATCAAGGCGATCGGCGCGATGACCGGGCGCAACCTCGACCGCTTCATCGGCCGCGGCTTCATCGGCGACGGCATCGCCACCATCGTCTCGGGCAGCGGCGGCGGCACCGGCGTCACCACCTATGTCGAGAACATGGGCGTGATGGCGGTCACCCGCGTCTTCTCCACCCTGATCTTCGTCGTCGCCGCCATCGCCGCCATCCTGCTGGGCTTCTCGCCGAAGTTCGGCGCCCTGCTGCGGACGATCCCGGCGCCGGTGCTGGGCGGGCTTGCCACCGTCGTCTTCGGCCTGATCGCCGCGGCGATGGTGCGGCTGTGGGTCGACAACCGCGTCGACTTCTCCGATCCGCGCAACCTCATCACCGTCGGCGTCACGCTGGTGCTCGGCGCCGGCAACTTCACCGTCACCGCCGGCGGCTTCTCCATCGGCGGCATCGGCACCGCGACCATCGCCGCACTCGGCCTCTACCAGCTGCTCGGCATCGGACGGGCGCGCGAGGGCTCCCGCACCGCCGCCCAGCCGTCGGACCCGACGATTCACTGACGGCGAAATCCCGGGATGGCGCGCTCTCGGCAGGGCCGGTGACGATCGGCACCGGCCCTGCCAGGGGCACCGCGCCCTGCGGACCCGTCCCCCGTGCCCTGCTTTTACGTGTCCTGCTTTTACAAAAGCTCTCCGCTCAAGGACTAATATCCTATATTTTCTCCGCAATGCCCACCCATTCGCGGAGCCACCCCATGCCCCTCGACCCCCGCAGCTTCAACAACGACAACTTCCCCCGCTGGGCCGAAGAGCCGCCGACCCCGTCGGAAGGCTCGCTGGTCCCCGGTTCGCAGTTCCATGAGGAACAATGGATTATGGCCGCCGGCATGCTGGCCCGCGGCAACAGCTTCCTCCAGGTCTCCCGCGCCATGGGGTGCAGCCGCACCACGCTGTGGCGGGCCTATTACGGTTCCCAGGATTTCCGTCACAGGGTGTGGTGGGAGCGGCAGGCGCTGAACCGCGAGGCCGAACTGCGTCTGTCCTCTCTGCGCATCCTGGTGGCCGAGCAGATCGAGCGGCTGGTCACCTCCGGTGATCCCGCCACCGTGCGCTGGCTGGCCGAGCGCCTCGGCCTGTTCGCCGGCCTCGACCTCCCGGCGGGCAAGCGGCAAGACTCCAAACCCGATCAGCCGCCCGCCCCAAAGCCGGCCCCCAAGCCTGAGGACCCGCCCGCCGTCACCGTCCCCGAACTGGACGACGACGACATCCCCGGCGCCATTCGCGAACGCAGGATGCCCAACCCCGCCATGGTCGCCGCCGTCGTGGCCCAGCCGGAGGCGGAGGGACCGAAGGGCGTCTTCCCCTATACCGTCAACCAGTACGAGGAATTCCCCAACCTCAACCCCGGCCCGGTGCCCCGCCGTGGCGCCGGCGCTTTCTCCCACCGGCTCTGAAGATGGAACAGCCGCCGGAAAGCGTTTCACGCCGTTCCAACCTCCCCGCCGGACGTCGCATAAAACGCATGCCCCCTTGAAACCCAGCCGCCCGGTTGCTATTCGCCAGTCATCGGCGGACACTCTCCCCTCTTGCGGGGGCCGCGATCGAAAGGACGGGATCCGTATGGACAAGCTGCATGCGATGCGCGTCTTCATCCGGGTGGTCGAGGCGAACAGCTTCTCGAAGGCGGCGGAAACGCTGGGGCTGCCGCGCGCCTCGGTGACGACGACGGTCCAGAATCTGGAGGCGGCGCTGGGTGTCCGCCTGCTCCAGCGCACCACGCGCAAGCTCAGCCTGACGCTGGACGGCGCCGCCTATCTGGAGGGGGCCAGCCGCATCCTGTCGGAAATCGACGAGATCGAATCGACCTTCACCAGCGCCCGCAAGACGCCGCGCGGCCGGCTGCGGGTGGACATGCCGGGTTCGATCGGCCGGCTGGTCATCATCCCTTCGATCCACGAGTTCCACGACAAATACCCCGACATCGACCTGATGCTGGGGCTGGGCGACCGCGCCGTCGACCTGATCCAGGAGGGGGTGGACTGCGTCGTCCGCGTCGGCGAGCTGGCCGATTCCAGCCTGCTGGCCCGCCGGATCGGCGCCATGCAGCCGATCACCTGCGCCAGCCCGGCCTATCTCGCCGAGCATGGCGTGCCCAGGACCATCGAGGATCTGGAACGCCACATCGCGGTGAATTATTTCAGCAACCGCACCGGCCGGAACATGGAGCTCTGCTTCCAGCGCGACGGCGCGGTGGAGGAAATTTCCATGAAGGGCGTCATCTCGGTCAACGATGCCGACGCCTATGTCACCTGCGGGCTGGAAGGGCAGGGCATCCTGCAACCCGCCCGCTTCATGGTATTGCCGCACCTGCGCAGCGGCGCCCTGCGCGAGGTTCTGACCGACTGGCGGCCGCCGCGCATCCCGATCTCCGCCGTCTACCCGCACAACCGGCACCTGTCGCCCAAGGTGCGGGTCTTCGTCGACTGGCTGGCCGAACTGTTCGAACGCTGCCCGCTGCTCCAGGGCGAGGAGCTGCCGGACGACCTGTGCGAGAAACACGAGGCGGAGAAACTCAAGGCGGAGAAACTCAAGGCCGCGAAAACCAAGGCGCCGGTGGAGCGGGAAGAGATGCGCGAGTGCGTGATGTGAGGCGGTTCTAGCCGGCCCTCTCCATCAGGGCGCGATAGGCCATCTGGTCCTCGTGCATCCGCAGGAACACGGCGTATTTGGCGTCGTGATAGGCCTGCAACCGGCCGCCGGCCGGCTGGATGCTGCGGCCGGCGCGGCTCATCCCGGCCATGCCGGCGGCGATGTCGGGGAAGGCGCCGCCCGCCACCGCCCCCAGCACGGCGGCGCCCAGCAGCACGGCCTCCGGCTCCTCCGGCAGGACCAGGGTGCAGCCGGTGGCGTCGGCATGCGCCTCCAGGAACACCGGGTTCTTGGTGCCGCCGCCGCAGGCGAGGATGGTGTCGATGGCATAGCCCCGCCCGTTCATCGCCGCGACGATGTGCCGGGTGCCATAGGCCACCGCCTGCACCGTCGCCAGATAGAGCAGCGCCAGATCCTCCAGCCCGTCGGACAGGCGAAGCCCGGCGATGGCGCCGCGCAGGCTGGCGTCGGCCCGCGGCGAGCGGTTGCCGTGAAAATCGGGCAGCACATGCAGGTCGCGGGTCAGCAGCGCCATCGGCCCGCCGCTGCGCCCGGCCAGC
This sequence comes from Azospirillum lipoferum, assembly GCF_024170005.1. Lineage (GTDB taxonomy): Bacteria > Pseudomonadota > Alphaproteobacteria > Azospirillales > Azospirillaceae > Azospirillum > Azospirillum lipoferum. The sequence continues at coordinate 178,078 of NZ_JALJXJ010000012.1, read as the reverse complement.
GCCGCCAGCTCCTCGTTCAGCAGCTGATAGACCGTGGCGCCGCGCCGGGTGGCTTCGGTGGAAAGATCGGCATGGCGGGGATGGCCCTGCACCACATGGTCGATCAGCGCCCCGGTCGCCGACTGCCCGCCCTCGTTCAGCCACAGGCCCGGCAGCATGGCCGAATGATAAGGTCCCCAGACGCCGGGAATGAAGCGCGGTGCTGCCGGGCTCATCACCATATGGCAGCTCGACGTACCGCCGATCAGCGCCAGCCGCCGGTCGAAATCGACGGTCCCCGTTGCCTCCAGCGGCACCCCGATCACCCCGATCCCGCCGGCATGGGCGTCGATCATCGAGGTGCCGACCGCGATGCCCGGCGTCAGCCCAAGCTCGTGCGCCGCCTCGGCGCTCAGCCCGCCGGCGACGGCGCTGCCGACCTCGCCGACCTCGGTGCCGATGCGGGCATAGCCTTCGTCGACCAGCTCCCCCAACCCGATGGCGCGGAGATAGCCGTCGTCCCACCGCCCCTCATGCCCCAGATAGGTCCATTTGCACACCAGCGAGCACAGCGACCGCCGCGCCGACCCGGTCGCCCGCCAGGTCAGGAAATCCGGCAGATCGAAGAAATGGGCGGCCCGGCTCCAGCTTTGCGGCATTCTCTCCTTCAGCCACAGCAGCTTGGGCGTCTGCATCTCCGGCGACAGCCGCCCGCCGACATAGCGCAGCACCTGATAATCGCCGGCATTGATGCGGTCGGTCTGCTCGATGGCGCGATGGTCCATCCAGACGATGACGTTGCGGGCGTCGTCGCCCTCCGGATCGACCGTCACCGGCCGCCCGGCTGCGTCGAGCACCACCAGCGAACAGGTGGCGTCGAAGCCGATGCCGACCACCTCCGGCTTCTCGCCGCAGGCCGCCAGCGCCTCCTGCACCGCGGCGCAGACCGCGGCCCAGATGTCGTCGGAGGACTGCTCCGCCCACTCCGGATCGGGCTTCCATATCCGGATCGGGCGGGAGGCAGCGGCCAGCCGGCGCCCCTCAAGGTCGAAGATTCCGGCGCGGGCGCTGCCGGTGCCCACATCGACTCCGATCACGGCGCGTGTCATGGCATGTCCTTTTTCCGATGCTTACAGGCTGGCGCAGAAGGCCTCGAACGCCTCGCGGCCGGCATAGGATTTCTGGGTGCCCGGCCGGGTGATGCTGTCGGCGGCATAGCGCACCGCCATGTGCAGCGCGGCGTCCAGGTCGCGGTCCTCGACGTAATAGCGCGCGAAGCTGCCGATGAAGGCGTCGCCGGCCCCGGTGGTGTCGACCGGCGTGACCCGCACCGGCTCGATCCGCCGGGTTTCCTCGCCCTTGGTCACCAGAAGCGCGCCACGGGCGCCCAGCGTGACGATCACCGTGCGGATGCCGCGCGCGATCAGCGAGCGCGCCGCCGTCTCGGCCTCCACCTCCGAATTCACCGGCAGACCGGAAATGGTCGCCAGCTCGGTCTGGTTCGGCACTAGGAAGGTGACCTGCTCGATCCGCTTGGGGTCCAGATCGGTAGGCGCCGGAGCGGGGTTCAACAGCGTCTCGATGCCGTGCCGCGCCCCGAAATCGATGGTGTGATAGACTGTCTCCAGCGGGACTTCCAGCTGCATGACGATCAGGTCGCAGCCCTTCAGATCCTCGGCGGCGCGATCGATGTCGGCCGGCGACAGCAGGGCGTTGGCGCCCTTGATGATCAGGATGCTGTTCTCGCCCGACGGCTCGACGAAGATGGGCGCCACGCCGCTGGAGGTGCCGGGCACCCGTTCAACATGGCGGGTGTCGATGCCGGACTCCTCGAAGTTGCGGATGGTGTTGTCGGCGAAGACGTCGTCGCCGACCTTGGTGACCATCATCACCGCGGCGCCCAGCCGGGCGGCGGCGATGGCCTGGTTGGCGCCCTTGCCGCCGCAGCCCATCTCGAAGCGCGGCGCCTCGATGGTCTCGCCGGGACCGGGCATGCGGGCGGTGTAGGTGATCAGGTCGACCATGTTGCTGCCGACCACGGCGATCTTGCCCATCTTCTGCTACTCCTCTCACAGCGCCCCAAATCACAACGCCCGGATGGCGCATTCCTCGGCTTCGGCCTCGTCGGCGGTCAGGTAGCCCAGCCGCACCGAGAAGCGCCGGATCTCGCCGCCCGCCAGCGTCTGGACATTGCCCTTGGCGCTCTCCGCATTGTAGCCCTCCGGCTCGCAGGTGGAGGGCAGGGCGAAGGCGCAGACCTTCTGGTCGCTGTTGACCAGCACCCAGCGCACCGTCTTGGGGAACTCGCGCGTGCTGTAGGCGATGTGGAAGGCGTCGCCCTGGCGCCGCCGCATCATCACCGCGGTGCCGCCCTCCTCGTCGGTGCGCAGGCCGCGGATGTAGAAGACCTGTTCCGGGTCATAGCGCCCAGGTTCGTCCAGCACCTCCATCACCGCCGGATCGCGGGCGAGGTCGGCCAGCAGCGCGTCATAGGCCGGGCTGCGCGGCACATGGGCCGGCACCACCGTACGTACCGCCGTCGCCTCCGGCGTGAAGGGCGCCGGCTGGATGATGCGCGCACCCTCGGCGAAGGCGAAATTGACGTGGCACATGTACATCAGGTCCATCGCCGCACCCGACAGGTTCTCCACCGCCATCCTGATGTCGAACAGGGCGGAGCCGGGACGAAGCACCACCCGCGGGCGGGCGACATAATGGGCGCCGAAGCCCATCACATATTCGCGCCGGCCGGTCACCGCCATATAGGGGCCTTCGTCGTCCTCCCCTACTTCCAGCCCGGCGGCGTCCATCGGCGCACAGGGCATCTCGCCGTGCAGAAGATGGCTATCTTGCGGGCCGGGGCAGCCGTTGCGCAGCAGCCCGGAATGGAAGGCGAAACAGCCATAGGTGCCGACGATCTCGGTCGCCGGACGCGGCATATCGAACATGTTCGCCATGGTCAGGTCGACCCCGTCGAACACGGCGTCCCACACCATCTGGCCATAATAGGGCAGCACCACCAGATGGCCGCGCCGGTTGGACAGCCGCACCGCTTCGATTCCGCTGTCATAGCGGAACAGGCTGGCGGTCATGTCATGCGCCTCGGCAATCGGGCGCTCCGCCTCGCCGAAGAAGTTTTTGCGGAAATGGATTGCGGTTCGGACGCTCATGGGATTTCCTCCCTATGGGAAGCCGGCCTGAAAGCCGACTAGCGGGTGCGGTTCTTGTAGGCGTTGATGGCGATGACCAGCAGAAGGAACGCCCCCCAGATGAAGTCGATCAGGTGGTTGGAGAAGCGCAGGATCTGGAAGCCGCTCGACAGCAGCATCAGCGCTGCCACCGCGATGGTGATGCCCAGCACCGTACCGCGTCCTCCCGCCGGGTTGGTGCCGCCCAGCACGGCGATCAGCACCGCCTGCAACAGGTAAGAGGTGCCGTAATCCGACTTCGCCGCGTTGGTCCGCCCCGACAGGATGATCCCGGCGACCGAGGCCAGAACGCCGGTCAGCATGTAGCTGTACAGCACCATCCGCTCCCGCTTCAGCCCGGCGAACAGCGCCGCCTTCGGGTTGGTGCCGATCAGCATCAGGTTGATGCCGAGCGCGGTGCGGCTCAGCACGAAGGCGATCAGAGCGGCGATGGCTGCGAACAGCACGAAGGGCGTCGCCAGCCCCAGGATCTTGCCGTTGCCGAGAAAGGCCCAGGCGGTGGGAAAGCCGACGATGGCCGGGCCGCCGGTCAGCACGATGGCGAGCCCGGTGAAGACCTGTCCGGTGCCCAGTGTCGCCAGGATTGGCGTGATGCCCAGCCGGGTGATCAGCAACCCGTTCACCGTCCCCGCCACCAGCCCGGTGCCGAGTGCGATGACCCCGCCCAGCAGGACGGTCAGGATACCGGTATCGGCGATGCCGGCGGCCCCCGCCATCTTGTGGAACAGCACGCCGGCCAGGATGCCCGACAAATTGGCGACCCCCACCACCGACAGGTCGATGCCGCCGGTCAGCATGGCGATCATCATCGCGATGGAGAGCAGCCCCAGCTCGGGGAAGATATAGGTGATCGATTCGAAATTATAGTAGCGCAGGAACTTGTCCGGGCTGAGCGCCGTCATCACGGCGAAGATCAGCACCGTCATCACCAGAAGCTGGACGATGTTGTTGTCGCGGTTGACCAGGCTGCGGATGTTCATTTGTGCCTTCATGCTCCCGCCTCCTCACGCCGCCCGGCGGCGGTCGCGCCACGCCGACAGGGCGGTCGCGGCGATGACGATCAGACCCACGACGACGAGCTGCCAGGTGGTGTCCACACGCATGATGATCAGGCTGTTCTTGACCATCACCAGCATGAAGACGCCGAGCATGGTGCCGAGCACGCTGCCCCGCCCGCCGAAGATCGACGCCCCGCCCAGCACCACCGCCGCGATGACGTCCAGCTCCAGCCCGACGAAGTCGCGCGGGTTGGCCAGCCAGATCATGCCGCTGTGGAGGAGCCCGGCGAAACCCGCCAGCGCGCCGGCGACGCAATAGATGAAGAAGATGGTCTTGCGCAAATCGAAGCCGGCACGGCGCGCCGCCTCCGGATCGCCGCCCAGCGCGTAGGCGCTGCGGCCGATCATGGTGTAGCGCAGCACCAGATGCATGGCGAGCGCCAGCCCCAGATAGATCAGCACCATCGCCGTCAGGCCGTAGGTGGTGCTGTCGGCCTTGGTCACGCTGACCACGTCGGTGCGGGCGAAGTCGATCAGGGCGGTCGGCATCTTGTTGATGTTGATCATGCTGGTGCCGACGATGCCCAGCAGGAAGCCGCGCACCATGGCGCTGGTGCCCAGCGTCACGATCAGCGGGATCATGCGGAACTTGTAGACGAAGAAGCCGTTCACCGCGCCGAACGCCAGCCCCATGAGGGTGGCGGCCAGCAGCGGCAGGACGACGCCGTTGTATCCCAGCGCCAGCATGCCCTTGATCGTCAGGTACATGGCGGCGACGGCGAAGGCCGGGAACGACACGTCGATGCCGCCGGAGATCAGCACCAGCAGCACGCCCATCGCCATGATGCCGATGATGACGTTGCTGCGCATCAGGCTGAACAGGTTGTCGAGCTGCCAGAAGGCGGGGTTGATCGTGCCGATGAGGACCATGGCGAGCAAAAGGATGCCCGCGATGACCGTTTCCGACCGGCGGAGCAGGGCCATCGGTTCCTCCCTCAGGTAAAGGTCTTGAGCCGGTCGCTGACCGTCTCTTCGGTGACGTCGGCGGCGGGCAGATCCTCGATGAAGCGCCCGCGATGCATCAGCACGATGCGGTTGCAGTTCTGCACCAGCTCCAGCACGTCGTCGGAGATCATCAGGACGGCGAGGCCGTGATGCTGCGCCAGCTCCCGGATCTTGGCATGGATTTCCGCCTTCGACCCGACGTCGACGCCGACGGTCGGGCCGTTCAGGATCAGCACGCGGGCGTCGGTCAGCAGCCAGCGGGCCAGTACCACGCGCTGCTGGTTGCCGCCCGAGAGCTGCATCACCGGCTTCTCGGCGGTCGGTGTGGCGATCTGCATGGCGCGGACCATGCCCTGCGTCATCTCCTCGGCCTGCCCGCGGTCGATCACCAGCCTGCGCGCCAGCCGTTCATAGGAGGTGGCAAGCATGTTGCGTTTGATGCTCTGCGGCAGGAACAGCCCTTCGCTCAGCCGGTCCTCCGGTACATAGGCGATGCCGGCGTCAATGGCCTCCTGGGTCGTGCGCAGCCGCACCGGCGCGCCATCGATCAGGATCTCGCCCTGATAGCGCGGCACCATGCCGAAGAGCGCCAGCGCCAGATCGGTGCGGCCGGAACCCAGCAGGCCCGACAGCCCGACGATCTCGCCGGGGCGGATGGCAAGGCTCAGATCCTCGCACTTTCCGGGCACGGTCAGGCTGCGGATCTCCAGCCGGGGCACCGGCGGCGGGCCGGGCGGCGGGGTCCAGACATAGGGTTCGTTGAGGATGTCGCTGCCGGTCATGTGGCGGGTGATCAGCGCTTCGTCGAAGCCGCCGGTCGGCCCCTCCGCCACCTTGCGGCCGTTGCGGATCACGGTGATGCGCTCGCTGATTTCCAGCATCTCGCGCATCTTGTGGCTGACGAACAGGATGGCGATGCCGCGCGCCTGGATGTCGCGGACGATGCGGAACAGCGTCTCGACCTCCTTGCGGGTCAAGGCCGTGGTCGGCTCGTCCATGATGATCAGGCGGGCGTCGGACATCAGCGCGCGGGCGATGGCGACCAGCTGCTTGCCGGCGGTCGGCAGCGAGGCGACCTCGGCATCCAGGTCAAGTTCCACGCCCAGCCGGTCCACCGCCTCGCGGGCGATGGCGCGGGTGCGCCGCCAGTTCATCAGGCGCCGCTTTTCGCCAAGATGGACGTTCATCGCCAGATTCTCGGCGACGGTCAGGTTCCCGAACAGCGAGAAGTCCTGGTAGATGACCTGGACGCCGTGGGCAATGGCCTCGATCGGCGACATGCCGGGCATCGTCCTGCCATCGATCAGGATCTCGCCGCCGTCCGGCTGATAGACGCCGGACATGATCTTGATGACGGTGGATTTGCCCGAGCCGTTCTCTCCGGCCAGGCAATGGATCTCGCCGGGTTTGATGACCAGCGACATGGCGTCCAGCGCGACGACGCCGGCAAACACCTTCCGGATGTTCCGGAGTTCGATGAAACCGTCCGACATATCTTCCGCCCGGCGGTTCGAGGAAAGGATGAAGACAAGGGGGCGCCGGCAAGCCGCTTCCGGCTGCCGGCGCCCGTCTTCAGATCATCAGAAGTCGTAGGAGCCCATGTTCTCCTTGGTCACGCCAACCCAGCCCTGGCCGTACAGCAGGTTGGCCTTGGCCCCCTGCGGCGTGGTCAGGTTGGTGTAGCCTGGCAGGCCGAGGTTCAGACCGGCCTTGATCTGGTCCTTCTTGCCGTCCAGCGCCATCACCGCCAGCATGTTCATGGCATAGCCGGCAACCGCCGGATCCCAGAACTGGATGTACTGGATGTCGCCTTGCGTCAGATACTGGCCGGCGACCGACACCAGACCGGTGCCGGAGAAGAACAGCTTGTTCTTCAGACCGCGCTCCGCCACCAGACGGCCGGCGCCGGCCGAGGTCGGCATCGGGCCGCCGACGATGCCCTTCAGGTCGGGATACGTCGTCAGGACTTCCTTCAGCTTGTTGTAGTCGGTGTTGGCGTCGTCATAGGTCTCCAGACGGTTGGTCACCATCTGCATCTTCGGGAAATGTTCCTTCTGATAGGCGACAGCGCCGTCGATCCATTCGTTCTGCGACTTGGAGGTCAGGCTGCCGACGGTGCAGACATACTTGCCCTCGCCGCCCATCGCCTTGCCCAGCACTTCCATCAGCTTGGCGCCGTAGGCGAAGTTGTCGAAGGCCTCCAGCACATAGTCGGCGTTCTGGATGTTCGACGCCTCATGCGCGATTACCACGATGCCGCGGTCACGCGCCTTCTTCAGCACCGGCTCCACCGCCTCGACCGAGAACGGGACGATGGCGATGGCGTCGACGCCCTGGGCGATCAGGTTCTCGACCAGTTGGACCTGTGCCGCCGCGTCGGCTTGGCTCGGCCCCACCATCCAGGTGTCGTGGCCGGTGTCGCTGGCGAACTGCTTCACGCCATCGCGCATGCGGTCGAACCAGGCGATGCCGTCGACCTTCACTACGGTGGCGATGGTGTATTTCTTCTTGGTGGCGTCGGACTTCAGCGTCTTGACGGCGTCCGGTGTCGGGACCGGATCGGCGGCCATCGCCGGTCCGGCGACCAGCGACGCGGCGACGATGAGCGAGGACAGCAACTTCTTCATGTCGGCGTGACTCCCATGAGAGGCGATAAGCGCCATGCGGTGGGAGAACTCTTCGACCCACCGCCGGTGCCGGGGTGTTTGCCACCCGCTGCGCGTTCCGTTTTTGGTGATGCCGTGCCGGGTGGGACGGACGGAACTCCCGCCCGACCGGCACGCTCGATGGCGTGCGCGAGGCCTGCGGGGTCAGCCGCCGACGATCGCCACGCTGGCGCTGGCGCCGATGCGCGAGGCGCCGGCTGCGATCATGCGGCGGGCGTTCTCGGTGGTGCGTACCCCGCCCGACGCCTTGACGCCCATGCCGTCGCCGACGGTCCGGCGCATCAGCGCCACATCCTCGGCGGTGGCGCCGCCTCCGGCGAAGCCGGTGGAGGTCTTGACGTAATCGGCCCCGGCCTCCTGCGACAGCCGGCAGGCCAGGATCTTCTCGTCGTCGGTGAGCAGGCTGGTTTCGATGATGACCTTCAGCAGGGCGTCACCGCAGGCCTGCTTGACCGCGGCGACGTCGTCGCGCACTTCGACGGTTCGGCCGGCCTTCAGCAGGCCGATGGGGATCACCATGTCGACCTCGCGGGCGCCGTGGCGCACCACCCATTCGGCCTCATCCGCCTTGATCGCCGTGGGATCGGCGCCGAAGGGGAAGCAGATCACCGCGCAGGGCACGACCGGCGATCCGGCCAGCCGTTCGGTCACCAGCGGAATGAAGACGGGGTTGACGCAGACCGCCTTGAAGGCGTGCGCACGCGCCTCGTCGCACAGCCGCCCGACATCAGCGGGCTGGGCGTCCGGGCGCAACAGGGTGTGGTCGATGAACGGAGCCAGACCGGCCGCATCGGCCGGGACGCTGGTCATGGGCATCTTGGTCCTCCCGGGGAGCCCCTTGGTCTTGAGGGCTCTCCTCGATTGTTGCCGGAACGCCGACACCGCTTCGGAACTCGTCGCGATGTTAACATTCTAACATTTTCTGAAAGGATAGTTTCACATTGTCGCGCACTGTGTCAAGATCAATGCATGCGATTGTGAGCTTGGCCACGGCCATCCTGTTCGAGGCGTCACACCATTGGGATTAACCCGTTTGAATTGTAAGGTACGGCCGCGGGCAGGATGGGTGGAAACGGTACGGGATGCGGACATGTCGATGAGAAGGGCCGATCGCCTGGACCGGTTGCAGAGCGCGCTGGATGCTGGCGGCTATCTTCGGTTGAAGGATGCGGCCCGGCTGCTGGGCGTCTCGGAAATGACGGTGCGGCGCGACATCGCGTCCTGCGACGGGCGCTTCGCCTATCTCGGCGGCTATATCGCCGGCGGGCTGGAGAGCGCCGGCGGCATGGGCTACATCCTGGACCGCGAGCGGGACGCCCACATCGAGATGAAGCGGACCGCCTGCGACTCGGCGGCGACCCTGCTGAAGCCGGGGGAGACGGTGTTCATCGACTGTGGCACCACTACCACTCATCTCGCCAGCCGCATCCCGGCCGACAGCCAGATCACCGTGGTCTGCTACGCCATGAACATCGCCGAGATCGTTTGCAAGAAGCCGGGCTTGCGCGTGGTCATGCTGGGCGGCCTCTACCACGCTTCCTCTGCGTCCTTCTCCAGTCCGGAGTCGCTGGAGATGCTGCGCGGCATCGGCATCAACACCGCCTTCATCTCGGCCGGCGGTGTGCATGAGTCGCTGGGGATCAGCTGTTCGAACTTTCACGAGGTGGAGATCAAGCAGACCGCCATCGCCAACGCCGTGACCAAGGCGCTGGTGGTCGACAGCAGCAAGTTCGATCAGGTCAAGCCGGCCTTCTTCGCCAAGCTCAACAGCTTCGACTTTCTCTGCTGCGATGACGGGATCGACCCGGCGCGGGCGGAGAGGCTTGCTGCGGCAGGCGTGCGCATCATGCTGCCTTGACGCCTGGGTTCAGGTGCCGGGCACCAGCGCCCGGTGGCTGGCATGAATACTGTCGATAATCGCCTGCCCGCGCTCCAGCAGATAGCTGCGCAGCTGCGCATGTACCGGCAACAGCGGCAGGCTGCGGCGGTGGGCGATGTACCAGGACCGCATCAGCGGTAGCCCCTCCACCTTCAGTTCCCGCAGCATGCCCAGCGCCAATTCCAGGTCCACGGTGTGACGGGACAGCAGGGCGATACCGATGCCGGCCATGACCGCCTGCTTGATCGTCTCGTTGCTGCTGGAGGTCATGACGATGCGCGGCGAGAAGCCCTGGCCCTGGAAATAGGCGTCGGTCAGCGCCCGTGTGCCGGCCCCTTCCTCCCGCGCGATGAAGCCGCTGTCGGCCAAATCGGACAGGCGCAGGGCCGGGGCATCGGCCGCGGGATGGGTCGGCGCGCAGATGATGATGCTGGGATGGCGGGCAAAGGGGTCGGCCAGCAACTCCCCCTCGTCCAGCGGGCGGCCCATGATAGCGAGGTCTACCTCGCCCTTGGCAACCATCGCGTTTACCTCCCGCCGGTTGCCGTCTCGGAGATGGATCGACACGCCCGGCCGTTCCTCGCGGAACCGGGAGATCATGTGCGGCGCGATGTATTTGGCGGTGCTGACCAGTCCGATGGTGACGTTGCCGCCGGTCACCCCCTTCAGCGCCTGCATCCGCCGGTCGGCATTGTCCAGCGCCTGGAGGATCAGCGTCGCATGCTCCAGCAGGTCGCGTCCGGCTTCCGTCAGCACGACATGCCGGCCCACCCGTTCAAACAGCGGGAAGCCGCAATGGCCCTCCACCTGCTTGATCTGGAAGGAAACCGCGCCGGGCGTCAGGCCGAACTGTTCCGCCACGCGGGCGAAGGACAGGTTGCGGGCGGCGGCGGCGAAGATCTGGAGTTGGCGCAGCGTGGCATGCTGGATGGTCATCGGCTGCTCCAATCATCAGGAATCCCTATCCATATTGTGCTGTGTATTTGAATTTTCCTCAATAGTACGTGACGCTAACGTTTTCATCGAACGAACCGAACGCCACTGGCGAGGTGAAGACGATGAATTACGTATCGACGACGCTCCCGACCGACCGAAAGGCGAGCGACACGGTCGTCAGCGATCCCAAAGCCCGCTACCGGCCGGGCGTGCTGAAATACCGGCAGATGGGCTATTGGGAGCCGGACTATGAGCCAAAGGACACCGACGTGCTCGCCGTCTTCCGCATCACGCCGCAGGATGGCGTCGATCCCGAGGAGGCGGCGGCGGCGGTCGCCGGCGAAAGCTCCACCGCCACCTGGACCGTGGTGTGGACCGACCGCCTGACCGACTGCGAGCGCTATCGCGCCAAGGCTTTCCGCGTCGATCCGGTGCCCGGAACGCCCGGCCAGTATTTCGCCTACATCGCCTATGAACTGGACCTTTTCGAGGAAGGATCGATCGCCAACCTCACTGCCTCGATCATCGGAAACGTCTTCGGCTTCAAGCCGCTGAAGGGGCTGCGGCTGGAGGACATGCGGATCCCCATCGCCTATCTGAAAACTTTCCAGGGGCCGGCGACCGGCATCGTGGTGGAGCGAGAAAGGCTGAACAATTTTGGTCGTCCGTTGCTGGGCGCCACCATGAAGCCGAAGCTGGGATTGTCCGGCCGCAACTACGGCCGCGTGGTGTACGAGGCACTGAAGGGCGGACTCGATTTCACCAAGGATGACGAGAACATCAACTCGCAGCCTTTCATGCATTGGCGCGACCGCTTCCTCTACTGCATGGAGGGAGTCAACCGCGCCACCGCCGAGACCGGGGAGGTCAAGGGCACCTACCTGAACGTCACCGCCGCCACCATGGAAGACATGTACGAGCGCGCCGAGTTCGCCAAGGAACTGGGCAGCGTCATCATCATGATCGATCTGGTGATCGGCTACACCGCCATCCAGTCGATGGCGAAATGGGCGCGGCGCAACGACATGATCCTGCACCTGCACCGCGCCGGCCATTCCACCTACACCCGGCAGAAGAGCCACGGCGTGTCCTTCCGCGTCATCGCCAAATGGATGCGCATGGCCGGCGTCGACCACATCCATGCCGGCACCGTCGTCGGCAAGCTGGAGGGCGACCCCAACGTCATCCGCGGCATCTACGACACCTGCCGCGAGACCCATGTCCCGCAGAATCTCCAGCACGGCATCTTCTTCGACCAGCCCTGGGCCGGGCTGAAGCGGGTGATGCCGGTGGCGTCGGGCGGCATACATGCCGGGCAGATGCACCAGCTGCTCACATATCTAGGCGAGGACGTGATCCTACAGTTCGGCGGCGGAACCATCGGCCATCCCGACGGTATCCAGGCCGGCGCCACCGCAAACCGCGTCGCTCTGGAAACGATGGTCAAGGCCCGCAACGAGGGCCGCGACATCTGGAACGAGGGACCGGAGATCCTTCGTGACGCTGCCCGCTGGTGCGCCCCGCTGCGCGCGGCACTCGACACCTGGAAGGACGTCACTTTCGACTACGCCTCCACCGACAGCGTCGATTACGTCCCCACCCCCACCGCGGCGATGTGAGAAGGAGCGATTCCCATGCGTCTTACCCAGGGCCAGTTCTCCTTCCTGCCGGACCTGACCGACGGGGAGATCACCAAGCAGGTCCAGTACGCCCTCGACCAGGGTTGGGCGGTAGCGGTGGAGTTCACCGACGATCCGCACCCGCGCAACAGCTATTGGACGATGTGGGGCAACCCCATGTTCGACCTGCGCGACGCCAAAGGCGTGATGATGGAAATCGACGCCTGCCGCACCGCTCACCCCGACCAGTATGTGAAAGTCCTCGCCTTCGACAGTTCGCACGGTTTCGAGACGGTGCGCATGTCCTACCTCATCAACCGCCCGGCCGAGGAACCCGGTTTCGAGCTGCTGCGCGCGGAAGGGCCAGGGCGGCGCATCGGCTACACGGTGCGCAGCTATGCCACCGGCCGCCCATCCGGCAAACGCTATAGCGGGGAGACCGGTCATGGAACGTGAGCTTGAGGCTGGATATCTCTTCGCTCCCTCTATCCTCTCCGCCGACTTCGCCCGGTTGGGCGACGAGGTGGAGCGGGTTGTGGAGGCGGGATGCGAAGTCATTCATGTCGACGTGATGGACAACCATTATGTCCCCAACCTGACCATCGGTCCGCTGGTCTGCGCTGCCATCCGCCCGCGCACCCGCGCCGTCATTGACGTCCATCTGATGGTGCGCCCGGTGGATGCGCTGGTGCCACTATTCGCGAAAGCCGGTGCCGACATCATCAGCTTCCATCCCGAGGCGTCGGAGCATCCCGACCGCACCCTGGCGCTGATCCGCGAGCAGGGTTGCCGCGCCGGGCTGGCTCTCAATCCGGCGACGCCGCTGACCCATCTCGACCACGTGATGGATCGGCTGGACCTGATCGTCGTCATGTCAGTCAATCCTGGCTTCGGCGGCCAGTCCTTCATCCCCTCCGCGTTCGAGAAGATCGCTGAGGTTCGCCGCCGCATAGATTGCTACCGCAAGCGTACCGGCCGCGATATCCGGCTGGAGGTGGATGGCGGCATCAAGCCCGACAACATCCGTGCCGTCGCCGATGCCGGTGCCGATATCTTTGTCGCCGGCTCCGCCATCTTCTGCTCACCCGACGTTGACGGAGGGTATCGCGGAGTGGTGGGGCGCATGCGTGCCGCCCTGATGACCGAACCGGAATGGAGGGCGGCATGAGTGGAGCGGCCGACCTTCTCGATCCCGAAACCCGAGATGGGCAATCCGACGCGCCGTCCGTCGATCTCGACGCGCTCTACCGCGAGTCCGGCATCGGCGGGATGCTGGCGGGAATGGATCGCGAGTTGGTCGGGCTGCTGCCGGTAAAGACCCGCATCCGCGAGATCGCCGCCTTGCTGCTGGTGGAGCGCGCCCGCCGCAGCATCGGCCTAAGGGCGGAGCCGCCGTCACTGCACATGTGCTTCACCGGTAATCCCGGCACCGGCAAGACGACGGTCGCGCGCCGCATGGCCGGGCTTCTCCACGGGCTGGGCTATATCCGGCGCAACCATGTGGTCAGTGTTACCCGCGACGATCTGGTCGGGCAATATATCGGCCATACGGCGCCCAAGACGAAAGAGGTGCTGAAACGCGCCATGGGCGGCGTGCTGTTCATCGATGAGGCTTATTACCTCTACCGGCCGGAGAACGAGCGCGACTACGGCCAGGAAGCCATCGAGATCCTGCTCCAGGTGATGGAAGACAACCGCGACGACCTCGTGGTGATCCTCGCCGGCTACCGCGACCGCATGGAGATCTTTTTCCGCTCCAACCCCGGCATGGCGTCGCGCATCGCCCATCATGTCGATTTCCCTGACTACGAGGCCGGCGAACTGCTGGAGATCGCCCGGCTGATGACGGCGGGCATGCAGTACCGTTTGGCGCCGGAGGCGGAGCGGGCGATGGCCGACTACATTCTGCGCCGCATGGCACAGCCGCGCTTCGCCAACGCCCGCTCCATCCGCAACGCGCTCGACCGCGCCCGCTTGCGACAGGCCAACCGCCTGTTCGAAGCACGCACCAGCGCCATCGCCGTCGCCGACCTGCTGACCATCGCCGAGGAGGACATCCGCCGAAGCCGCGTCTTCATGCAATAGGCCGGCAAAAAGCCGACCACACAAAACACCGAGAGGGGGAACCGATGCCGCACCGTCACACCACCTTCAGCAAATTCATCATCGAGGACCAGCGCCGCCGCGGCGGAGCCGACACCGATCTGACGGCCCTGCTCAACGACGTGCAGACCGCGTGCAAGTTCATCGCCAGTGCCGCCGCCCGCGGGTCACTGTCGCCGTCTGCCGGCCAGCCGGCGGTTCCGGCTCCCGAACCCGGCGTCAACGTCCATGGCGAAACGCAGAAACCACTGGATCTGATCGCCAACGAGATCATGCTGCGCACCTGCGAATATGGCGGCAAGCTTTGCGGCATGGCGTCGGAGGAGATGGAGGAGCCCTACCGCATCCCTCGCGAGTATCCGCGTGGCCGCTATCTGCTTTGCTTCGATCCGCTGGACGGTTCGTCGAACGTGGACGTCAATCTGACGGTCGGCACCATCTTCTCCATCCTCAAGGCGCCCGACGGCGTGGAGGAACCGGAGGTGGAGCATTTCCTCCAGCCCGGCACCCAGCAGGTGGCGGCTGGCTTCGCCCTCTATGGCCCCGCCGACATGATCGTCGCCACTTTCGGCGAGGGCGTGCACGGCTTCACGCTCGACCGCGAGATCGGCGCTTACACTTTGACCCATCCCGACATGCGGATCCCCGACCATGTCTGCGAATTCGCCATCAACAGCTCCAACGCCCGCTTTTGGGAGCCGCCGGTGCGCCAGTATGTCGAGGAGTGCATCAAGGGCAGCTCCGGTCCGCGCGAAGCGGATTTCAACATGCGGTGGATTGCGTCTCTGGTGGCGGAAGTTTACCGGATCCTGATCCGCGGCGGCGTCTTCCTCTATCCGCGCGATGCGCGTCCGACCCACAAGCCGGGCCGGCTGCGCCTTCTCTACGAGGCGAACCCCATCGCCATGCTGGTGGAGCAGGCCGGCGGGGCAGCCAGCACCGGGCGGCAACGCATTCTCGATATCAAGCCGATGGCCCTGCACCAGCGGGTGCCGGTGATCCTGGGATCGAAGGCGGAGGTGGAGCGGCTGGTCGCCTATCACGCCGCCTATGACCGGGGCGAGGAACTGTCCTTCCACGCGCCGCTGTTCGGCAGCCGGTCGCTGTTCCTGGCCCCCGAGCCCGCCGCACTCAGCTGAAGGAGAGGGATGCCATGTCGGCCCGTCACCCGATCATTGTCGTTACCGGCTCTTCCGGTGCCGGAACGACCACCGTTACCCGCACCTTCCAGCAGATCTTCCGAAGGGAGGGCGTTTCCGCCGTCATCGTCGAGGGCGACAGCTTCCACCGCTACGACCGCCGCGAGATGCGCGCCAAGGTCGCTGAGGCGCAGGAGGAACCCCATTCCACCTTCAGCCATTTCGGTCCCGACGCCAACCTGTTCGAGGAATTGGACGACCTGTTCCGCAGCTATGGCGAGACCGGTGGCGGCCGGACCCGCAAGTACCTGCATGACGAGAAGGAAGCTGCTCCCTACAGCCAGGACCCCGGCACCTTCACGCCGTGGGAGGAGATCGAACCCGGCACCGACCTGCTGTTCTACGAGGGCTTGCACGGCTGCGTGCGTACCGACCGCGTCGATCTCGCCCGCCATGCCGACCTGAAGATCGGGGTGGTTCCCATCGTGAACCTCGAATGGATCCAGAAGATCCACCGCGACCGCAACATGCGCGGCTATTCGGAGGAGGCCGTCGTCGACACCATCCTGCGGCGCATGCCTGATTACGTGAAATACATCTGCCCGCAATTCAGCAGCACCGACGTGAATTTCCAGCGTGTGCCGACGGTGGACACCAGCAATCCCTTCATCGCCCGCGACATTCCGACGTCGGACGAAAGCATGCTGGTCATCCGCTTCACCCGGCCTAAGGGGATCGACTTCCCCTATCTGCTGTCGATGCTGAAGGACAGCTTCATGACCCGGCCCAACACCATCGTCTGTCCGGGCGACAAGATGGCGCTGGCCATGCAGCTGATCTTCACGCCGATGATCTGGCAACTGATCGACCGCAAGAAGAAGGCGTTCTGACGGGAAGCCCGAAAAGCTACCTACCGGGGAGGATACCAACCATGAACGCATCAATGATCGCGGCCGTCGAGGTCCGCGAACAGGATCGGCTTGTTCTACCAGCCGACACTCCCAACCGCAGCTCCGGACGCCGGTTGCTGGCGAACGCGTTGCGCGTTCTCGCCATCGATGCGGTGGAGGCCGCGAAATCCGGCCATCCCGGCATGCCCATGGGCATGGCCGAGATCGCCGAGGCGCTGTGGCGTCGCCATCTGCGTCACAATCCGGCGGACCCGCGCTGGCCCGACCGCGACCGCTTCGTGCTGTCGAACGGGCACGGCTCCATGCTGCTCTATGCGCTCTTGCACCTGACCGGCTACGACTTGCCGATGGAGGAGTTGCGGCGCTTCCGCCAGCTCGGCTCGTGCACGCCGGGGCATCCCGAATATGGCGTGACGCCGGGGGTGGAAACGACCACCGGGCCGCTGGGGCAGGGCCTTGCCAACGCTATCGGCATGGCGCTCGCCGAGCGGTTGCTGGGGGCGGAATTCAACCGGCCGGGGCATTGCATCGTCGATCACCGGACCTTCTGCTTCGTCGGTGACGGCTGCCTGATGGAAGGCATCAGCCACGAGGCCTGCTCGCTGGCCGGAACGCTGGGGCTGGACAAGCTGGTGGTCTTCTATGACGACAACGGCATTTCGATCGACGGCCCTATCGCCGGCTGGTTCACCGACGACACGCCGCAGCGGTTCGAGGCCTATGGCTGGCGGGTGATCCGCGCAGTCGACGGTCATGACCCTTACGCATTGGATGCCGCCATCGACGAGGCGCTGACCCCCTGCGGCAAGCCGACGCTGATCTGCTGCAGGACGGTGATCGGTCACGGTTCCCCCAATCGGGCTGGATCGGCGGACGTGCACGGCGCGCCGCTGGGTGCTGCAGAGGCCGCCGCGACCCGAGCGTCCCTGGGATGGACCGCTCCACCCTTCGAACTGCCGGAGGAGGCGCGTGCCGGCTGGGATGCCCGACGGCGCGGTGCCACGGCGCAGGCTGAGTGGCAGGCCCGGTTCGACGCCTATGCCAACGCCCACCCGCAGTCTGCGTCCGAGTTCCTGCGTCGAATGCGTGGCGATTTGCCGGACGATTTCAGGGAGACGGCGGATGCCTGGGTCGCCGCCGTTGCTCAAAAGTCCGAGCCTATGGCGACCCGCAAGGCGTCCCAGCAGGCCATCCAGGCTCTGGCGGGCCTGTTGCCTGAACTGCTGGGCGGATCGGCCGACCTGACCGGTTCCACGCTCACCGACTGGCCGGGAAGCGGCGGACGCCACCTCCATTATGGCGTGCGGGAGTTCGGCATGGCCGCTGTGATGAATGGCATGGCGCTGCATGGCGGCTTTCTACCCTTTGGAGGCACTTTCCTGGCCTTTTCTGATTATGCTCGCAATGGCCTGCGGCTGTCGGCGCTGATGGGGGTGCGTGTTGTCTATGTCTTCACCCATGACGGCATCGGTCTGGGCGAGGACGGCCCTACCCATCAGCCGGTCGAGCATGCCGCCAGCCTGCGCCTGGTGCCGAATCTCGACGTCTGGCGGCCCTGCGATGCCTTGGAAACCGCCGTTGCCTGGCGGGCGGCGGTTGAGCGGACCGACGGACCGACCGCGCTACTGCTTTCGCGCCAATCACTCCCGGTTCAGGCTGGTACCGGCCGCGCCCATGATGCGGTTCGCGGCGGCTATGTGCTGGCCGATGACGGGCGGCCCGAATTGGTGCTGATCGCTACCGGGTCGGAAGTTGCCATTGCGATGGAGGCGGGGCAACTGCTCGCCGGCCGGGGCATCGCCACCCGTGTCGTTTCCATGCCCTGTTGCGAGGTCTTCGACCGGCAGGATCCGGCTTGGCGTCGTGCCGTGCTGCCGGACGGCATTCCCCGACTGGCGATCGAGGCCGGGGCAACCGGACTCTGGCGCGCCTATGTCGGGTTGGACGGAGCTGTGGTCGGCCTCGACCGCTACGGCGAGTCCGCTCCAGCCGCTGACCTCTACCGCCATTTCGGCATCACGGCGGACGCGGTGATGGATTGTGCCCAACGCCTTCGTTCCCCCCAGCTCTGAACCGGAGATTTCCCGCGATGGCCCTGATCTCCCTCCGACAGCTCCTCGACCATGCGGCCGAGCATGGCTACGGCGTGCCGGCCTTCAACATCAACAACATGGAACAGATCCAGGCGATCATGCAGGCGGCGGAGGACTGTGCCAGTCCGGTGATCCTTCAGGCCTCCGCCGGGGCTCGCAAATATGCCGGCGAGCCGTTTCTGCGTCACATGGTGCAGGCGTCGGCGGAGACGTGGCCGCACATTCCCATCTGCCTGCACCAGGACCACGGCGCCAGTCCGGCAATCTGCCAGCAGGCGATCCGCTCCGGCTTCACCAGCGTGATGATGGACGGCTCGCTGCTGGACGACATGAAGACGCCGGCCGGCTATGACTACAACATCCGCGTCACCCGGCAGGTGGTAGAGCAGGCGCACGCCGTCGGTGTCTCGGTGGAGGGCGAACTGGGCTGCCTCGGTTCCTTGGAGACCGGCCGGGCGGGGGAGGAGGACGGCTCCGGCGCGGCCGGCGTGCTGTCGCGCGACCAGTTGCTGACCGATCCGGAACAGGCGGCGGACTTCGTGGCGCGGACGGGGGTGGACGCACTCGCCATCGCCATCGGCACCAGCCATGGCGCCTACAAGTTCAGCCGCCGCCCGGACGGCGAGGTGCTGGCCATCGATCGCATCCGTGCCATCCACGACCGCATCCCCGATACCCATCTGGTGATGCACGGGTCCTCCAGCGTGCCGCAGGAGTGGCTGGAGGTCATCCGCGCTCATGGCGGCAGCATCCGCGAGACCTACGGCGTCCCGGTGGAGGAAATCCGTGAGGGCATCCGCAACGGCGTTCGCAAGGTGAACATCGACACCGATATCCGCCTCGCCATGAGTGGCAGCCTGCGCCGGGCGATGATGACACGGCCCGAGGAGTTCGACCCGCGCAAGTTCCTGGCCGAAGCGATCAGGGCCGCCCGCAGCCTCTGCCGCGAACGGTTCGAAGCCTTCGGGTCGGCCGGTCAGGCGGGCCGCATTGTCCCGCTTCCGCTGGAGCGCATGGCCGCCCGAGCCGCAGCGCTGGAGTTCGCGGCAATGGAGCGGCGGTCGCCTGCGATGATGGGGTCGGGCTGAGGGAGGGGGCGGTGGACAGGCCGGCACCGATCATCTTCGACCTGGACGGGACGCTGATCGACAGTGCCCCGCATCTCGGCCACGCCCTCAACCGCCTGCTCGGCGATTGGGGGCGTCCTGCGGTGAGCGACGCTGTGCTGCGCTCCTTGATCGGCGATGGCCCGCGGCGGCTGGTCGAGCGCGGATTCGCTGCGGCCGGCCAGCCCCTTCCGGTGGAAGAGACGGACACCGCGTTGGCCCATTTCCTCCGCCTCTATGCTGCACGTCCCGCCGACCCGGCCAGTGTTTATCCCGGCGTGCCGCAGACGCTGGCGCGGTTGGCCGCTTTCGGCCATCCCATCGGCCTGTGCACCAACAAGCCCCATGCCATTGCCCGCAACCTGCTGGGCGAGTTGGGGCTTCTTCCGTTCTTCGGCGCCATCGTCGGTGGCGACAGCCTGCCCCAGCGCAAACCGGCACCGGAGCCTCTGCTGGCCGTGCTGGCTGCATTGAACGGCTTGAAAGCCCAGGCGGTGATGGTGGGTGACGGCCCCAACGACGTGGCCGCCGCCCGCGCCGCCGGAGTCGCTTCCATCCTCGTTACCTATGGTTATGCCCATGGCAATCCGGCCGATCTCTCCGCCGATCGGTTGATCCGCCACTTCGCTGACCTTCCGGACGCCTTGGAGGCCATCCGCCGGGATCGCCCCTGACCCCATCCGACATTCCCATCCGGCCAACGCTGAAGATGATTTAGGATGCTGACATTCAGCAGCAGATGCACTATCTTGGCATCTGGTATACGAAACGCCAGGAACTTGGGATCGCGACAACCAGAAGCGCGGACCACCCAGCAGAGGCCAGAACCGTCGTGACCGCACTCCCCCCGATCATCAGCGCCAAGCCGCCCGGCGGCGTTCCAGCCCGCAGCATCCATCCCGGCTCCGGCCGCCGCAAGACGCGTGACCAGCAGAAGGGGCGTCAGGTCGATCCCCTCAGTCTTGACGAGGTTCGGGCGCTTCTCGGCGACCGTTCCCGCCAGTCGGACCTGCTGATCGAGCATCTCCATCTGCTCCAGGACCATTATGGCTGCCTGCACGCCCGCCATCTCGCCGCCCTGGCGAAGGAGATGCGGCTGGCGCTGGTCGAGGTGTTCGAAGTCGCGTCATTCTATGCCCATTTCGACATCGTGATGGATGGCGAACCGGCGCCGCCGAAGCTCACCATCCGTGTCTGCGATTCCCTGAGCTGTGCACTTGCCGGGGCCGAACAGCTGCACAAGGCACTGAAGGCCGGCGTCGACGAACGCGAGGTCCGCGTCGTGCGCGCGCCCTGCATGGGCGGCTGCAACAACGCTCCGGTCGTGGCGATCGGCCATGCTCCGCACGAGAACGCGACGGTCGAGAGTGTGCTCGACGCCGTCGCCCATGGCCATGTCCACCCGGACATTCCCAACTATATCGGCTTCGACGACTACATCCGCGACGGCGGCTACAAGATGCTGGCCGAATGCCTAAACGGCGCGCGCGACGTCGATGCCGTGCTGAAGGGGCTGGAGGATTCCAGCATCCGCGGCCTGGGCGGCGCCGGCTTCCCCACCGGCCTGAAATGGCGTTATGTCCGGGCGGAGCCGGGACCGCGCATGATGGCGATCAACGGCGACGAGGGCGAACCTGGCACCTTCAAGGACCGCTTCCATCTGGAACGCGACCCGCACCGCTTCCTGGAAGGGATGCTGATCGGCGCCTGGACGGTGGAGGCGACCGACGTCTACATCTACCTGCGCGACGAATACCCACAGTGCCGGGAAATCCTGCTGCGCGAGATCCCGAAGGTGGAGGCCGCCGGCTTCGCCCGCCACACCCGCATCCATCTCCGCCGTGGTGCCGGCGCCTACATCTGCGGCGAGGAATCGGCGATGCTGGAGAGCATCGAGGGCAAGCGCGGGCTGCCGCGTCACAAGCCGCCCTTCCCATCGGTGGTCGGCCTGTTCGGTCGCCCGACCCTGATCAACAACATCGAGACGGTGTTCTGGGTTCGCGAGATCCTGGAGAAGGGCGGCTCCTGGTTCGCCAGCCACGGCCTGAACGGGCGCAAGGGGCTGCGCACCTTCTCCGTCTCCGGCCGGGTGAAGGAACCGGGGGTCAAGCTCGCCCCGGCCGGCATCACGCTGCAGGAGCTGATCGACCAGTATTGCGGCGGCATGGCCGAGGGCCACACGCTGAAGGGCTATCTGCCCGGCGGTCCATCCGGCGGCATCCTGCCGGCGTCGATGGCAAACATCCCGCTCGATTTCGGCACGCTGGAGCCGCACGGCTCCTTCATCGGCTCGGCCGCGGTCGTCGTGCTGTCCGACAAGGACAACATGCGCGACGTGGCGCTCAACCTGCTGAAATTCTTCGAGGATGAGAGCTGCGGCCAATGCACGCCCTGCCGGGTCGGCACCGAGAAGGCCGTGCGCCTGATCAGCGAGCCTGACTGGGACGAGGAGCTGCTGACAGCACTCGCCACTGTGATGGGCGATGCCTCAATCTGCGGTCTGGGACAGGCGGCGATGAACCCGGTCAAGCTGGTGATGAAGCATTTCCGCGATGACTTCGTGTCGCGTCAAAGCGCGGCCCAGGGCGCAACCGGATCGCAGGGGTAAGGAGACCGACATGTCCAACGGCATCACTTTCACCCTGGACGGCACCGAAGTCACGGCGCGGAACGGCGAGACGATCTGGCAGGTCGCCACCCGGCTGGGCACCGAAATCCCGCATCTCTGCCACCGGCCGGAGCCCGGATATCGCCCCGACGGCAACTGCCGCGCCTGCATGGTGGAGATCGAGGGGGAGCGTGTGCTCGCCGCCTCCTGCATCCGCAAGCCCAAGCCCGGCATGACCGTGCGCACGGCGTCGGAAAGGGCCAAGGCGTCGCGCAAGCTGGTCTTCGAACTGCTGCTGGCCGACCAACCGGAGCGGGAGACCGCGCACGACCCCAACTCCACCTTCTGGAACTGGGCCGACAAGGTCGAAATCGCAGGCAGCCGTTTTCCCACGGTGGACCGGCCGACCAAGACCGACGACCTGTCGCATCCGGCGATGGCGGTCCAGCTCGACGCCTGCATCCACTGCAACCTGTGCGTCCGCGCCTGCCGCGAGGTCCAGGTCAACGATGTCATCGGCATGGCGGCGCGCGGACATCTGGAGAAGATCGTCTTCGACTTCGACGATCCGATGGGCCAGTCCACCTGCGTCGCCTGTGGCGAATGCGTGCAGGCCTGCCCGACCGGTGCCCTGATGCCGGCGACCCTGGTGGACGAGAAGGGCGTCTATGCCAACGCGCCTGATCGCGAGGTGGACTCGGTCTGTCCCTATTGCGGCGTCGGCTGCCAGCTGACCTACAAGATCAGGGACAATAAGATCGTCGCCGTCGATGGCAAGGATGGCCCGTCGAACCAGAACCGCCTGTGCGTGAAGGGCCGCTTCGGCTTCGATTACGCCCATCATGGCGACCGCCTGACCGTGCCGCTGATCCGCAAGGAGGGCGTGTCGAAGCACGACGTCGACATCGATCCGATGAACCCCTTCACCCATTTCCGTGAAGCGACCTGGGACGAGGCTCTGGCGGTCGCCGCCGGCGGCTTGCGCAAGATTCGGGACGAGCGTGGCGGCAACGCGCTGGCCGGCTTCGGGTCGGCCAAGGGGTCGAACGAGGAGGCCTATCTGTTCCAGAAGCTGGTGCGCACCGGCTTCGGCACCAACAACGTCGACCACTGCACGCGGCTCTGCCATGCCTCCTCGGTCGCGGCGCTGATCGAGGGTGTCGGATCGGGGGCGGTGTCGGCCCCCTTCATGGCGGCGGAGGATGCCGAGGTCATCGTCATCATCGGCGCCAACCCGACCGAGAACCACCCCGTCGCCGCGACCTTCTTCAAGAACGCGGCGGAACGCGGGGCGAAGCTGATCGTCATGGACCCGCGCGGTCTCGCCATGGCGCGCCATGCCACGCACATGCTGCAGTTCACGCCCGGACGCGACGTGTCGATGCTGAACGCCATCCTCCACACCATCATCGCGGAGGGGCTGTACGACCGCCAGTATGTCCAGGCCAACACCGAGGATTTCGAAGCACTGGCCGAGACGGTCAAGGACTACCCGCCGGAGGAGATGGAGAAGGTCTGCGGCATCCCCGCCGCCACCCTGCGCACGGTGGCACGGCTGTTCGCCCGGTCGAAGGCGTCGATCATCTTCTGGGGCATGGGCGTGTCCCAGCACATCCACGGTACCGACAACAGCCGCTGCCTGATCGCGCTGTCGCTGGTCACCGGCCAGATCGGCCGCCCCGGCACCGGACTGCACCCGCTGCGCGGCCAGAACAACGTCCAGGGCGCGTCGGACGCCGGCCTGATCCCGATGTTCTACCCCGACTACAAGTCGGTGGAGGATCCGGAGGTCCAGTCCTTCTACGAAAATTACTGGGGCACCAAGCTGGACGGCAAGCGCGGCCTGACGGTGGTCGAGATCATGGATGCCATCCATGACAACCGGATCAAGGGCCTCTACATCGAGGGCGAGAACCCGGCGATGTCCGATCCGGACGTGACCCACGCCCGCGAGGCGCTGGCGATGCTCGACCATCTGGTGGTGCAGGACATCTTCCTGACCGAGACGGCGAAATACGCCGACGTGGTGCTGCCGGCCTCCGCTTGGCCGGAGAAGGATGGCACGGTCATCAACACCAACCGGCAGGTCCAGATGGGCCGTGCGGCGGTGCCGCTGCCGGGCGAGGCGCGCCAGGATCTGTGGATCATCCAGGACATGGCGCGTGGGCTGGGCCTGAACTGGAACTACAGCCATGTGTCTGAGGTGTTCACCGAAATGGTCGGCGCCATGCCGTCGCTCGCCAACATCACCTGGGAGCGGGTGGAGCGCGAGGGCTCCGTCACCTATCCGGTCGATGGCCCGGACCAGCCCGGCCACGACATTGTCTTCGGCAACGGCTTCCCCACCAAGACCGGCCGCGGCCGCTTCGTGCCGGCACGGCCGATCAACCCGGCGGAGACGCCGGACCTCGACTATCCGCTGGTGCTAACCACCGGCCGCCAGCTGGAGCACTGGCACACCGGGTCGATGACCCGCCGGTCCAGCGTGCTCGATGCGGTGGAGCCGGAGGCGGTCGCCTATGTCTCTCCACACGACCTCACCCGCGCCGGAATGAGGACCGGCGACTACATGCTGGTGTCGAGCCGCCGCGGCACCATCCGGCTGAAGGCCCGCATCGACGACCGCATGCCCGTGGGGCTGGTCTTCATCCCCTTCGCCTACGCCGAAGCGGCGGCGAACGTACTGACAAACCCGCAGCTCGATCCATTCGGCAAGATCCCGGAGTTCAAATACTGCGCGATCAAGATCGAGAAGGCGCAGATGGCCGAGGCTGCGGAGTAGTGATGGCGGCGGCGACCTGCGCCGCCGCCTGCGGGTCGATGCCCGCGGTGCGCTCTCCACCGCAGAGCGCGCCGCGGAAGCCGAGGTAATCGGGCGACAGGGCCATCAGAGCCGGGATGTCTGCGACCCGCAGCGACCCGGCCAGCCCGGCCAGCAGCCGGTGCGCCCGTGCGCAGGACACGAAGGCTTCCAACTGCGCATCCTGCCAGTGGTGGCGCAGGCCGTGACGCTTGCCGGCGGTGTCCAGCATCACCCCGCGGAATCCGGCGGCGGCCAGCCTGTCGATGGGCAGGCAGCAGGGATCGCTCGGCCACAGGTCGGCAAACAGCACGGCGATCAGCCCCGCCCCCTCTGCGGTCAGCGGGGCCAGCGCGTCGATGCAGCGTTCGGGGGCGCCGTCCGGTGCGAAGCCGATCTTGACGAAGTCGACACCGGTCGCGGCGATGCGGCGCGCTGCCGGTATCACCACGTCGGGTCGCATCGGATGGTCGCCGATGGTGGCGCTCAGCCGTGGCCGTCCCGGTGTGTTTGCCAAATCCCGCACCGTCGCGACGATGTTCTCGTCATCCCAAGCGCCGAGCGCTCCTGCGGTGGGATCCTTCAGGTCCAGGATATCCGGTCCGGTCGGCAGGATCAGGGAGATTTCCGCTGCATTTGCGATGCTGGCCAGCCATCCGGTCATGCGTCCCCCTTATCGCCATCACGGCGGCTCCCGCGCGCCGGTCAGTATCACGCCCACCCCGGCCGCCTGCGGCACGATCTCCAGCTTTTCCACCTGTACCCGGGCAAACACCGCTTGCGGCGGCGACAGGCACAGCGCCAGCAGCTTCTCCGCCAGAACCTCCAGCAGCTGGATGTGGGGGCTGCGCGTGAAGGCCTCGACCCCCTGGATCAGGTATTCATAGGAGACGACGGCGTCGAGGTCGTCGACGAAGGGGCGGTTCGGCACCTCTACCGTGACGGTCAGGCTGACGCGCACGCGTTGGGTCCGCGTCTTCTCATGCTCCCAGACGCCGATGCGGAAATCCCCGACATAATCGCGCAGCACCAGATCATAGCGGCGCATCAGGGCGGCCGTGCGCGGCGGCGGTGGCCGCAGGACATTCATGATGCTGCTGTAGCCGCTTTCAGATTCGTCCGGCATTTCTCGGTCCTCCCCGCCGCCTGCTGCCCGTTCACCGCTTCCCCGGCGCATGTTCCGCCAGCCGATGGTCGACAAGCCAGCCGACGCCGCGCGACCAGGCGGTTTCAGTGTCGCCGCGAATGTCGCCGCGCGCCGTCGTCACCACTTGGCCGGTGCC
Source organism: Azospirillum lipoferum (assembly GCF_024170005.1). Lineage (GTDB taxonomy): Bacteria > Pseudomonadota > Alphaproteobacteria > Azospirillales > Azospirillaceae > Azospirillum > Azospirillum lipoferum. The sequence continues at coordinate 151,744 of NZ_JALJXJ010000012.1, read as the reverse complement.
GACATCCTCGACAACCACGCCGATCCACAGGATCAGGCTGCTGATCTTGCGGACGATACCGAAGACGACCAGATCGGCTCCGACCGCCCGGGCGATGTCGCGCTCGCAACCATTGCAGGATCGGATCGCCGTTCCCGGCGGCGCCAGTCCTGCGGAGCCCGCGTTGCCGATCACGCCATACCCTTTGGCATCCAGGGCCCGTCGCAGCTCCGCACTGACCCGTTTCAGCCGCTCCGCATGCTCCGCCGACGGGGCCTCGCCGCTGCTGTCCTCCAGTTCCAGGTCCAGGACCAGTGTCCGCGCCGACGCTGCCGAAGCGGCTGCCATCACAGCGATGATAGCGGCGCCGGCCCACCTCCCCGCATGATCCATCGGGCTTCTCCTTTTGCGCAGCGGTTCCGATTGCGCCGGTCCGTTGGCGGGGCCATCATTCTTTCCATGCAACGATATTCTTTCGTCCTCGGACCCGCCTTCGCCGTGGCTCTTACCGCGTCCGTGACCGCTGGATTGCCCGCGGCGGCCGTTGCGCAGGACCCGAAAAATCCCGACTGGCCCTGTCAGCAAATCCTCGTCCCGACCCTGTCGTCGGCCTCCGTCTGGGATGGGCCGTCGATCGATGGGCTGGGGGACGAGTGGCAGCGCGATCCCGCGGTCGCCACCCTGGTCCGACGCGCCGCCGACGACAGCATCGACCCCGCCACGCTGGAACCGCAGGCCGAAGCGCTGGCCGGTCCAGACAAGCAAGGTGCGGAACGCGACCGCAAGCTTGCCCTTGTCTTCGCCGGAGCCTTCCAGACGCTGGATCGCCAGCGCACCGCGGCCATCGCCTCCATTGAACGCTATGCGCAGCATCAACGGGCCTTGCGCGACCGCATCGCCGCCGCCCTGCGCGACCTCGATGCCGCATCGGGCGACGCGGCCCGCGCAAAGGAGATCAAGGACGCCATCGCCTGGGACCGCCGAATTCTCGACGATCGTCGCCGGTCGCAGACTGCGGTATGCGAACAGCCGGCCCGGATCGAGCAGCGACTCGGCCAGATCGCCCGGATGCTGTCGGCGCTGCTGTCCTGAGCGGGTCACTCAGTTCGCCATCTTGGAGATAGAATTCGGCGATGCAGGATTGGGCTCCGGTTCGAGCGTGACCAATTCGTGCCCTGCTGCCCTCCAGCCTTCGGTGCCGGCTGGAAACCATTTGACCGTCTGATAGCCGAGGGAGAGCGCGCGCTTGGCGGCATTCCAGCTCATCCAGCAATCGGGCTGGCAGAACACCACCAGTGGGCGCCTGCGATCGCCGGCGGTCAGCGCCTCCAGGCTGGTGCGGAAATAGGCCTCCTGTTCGGCCGATGGAGCACCATAGCCGACATTCGGTAGCCAGTGCGCACCGGGTAGGCTGCGATGCGGCGGTGGCGCCCACCGGCTCCCTGCCGTCAGCCCCTCCGGCTTCGGCGGGGTCGGCAGCACGTCGATCAGGACGGCGCCGGCCTTCGCCAGCCGCTCCACCTCCGCCGGCCCCACCGTTTCGGCGCCACGCAGGCCGGGCGGGGTGGGAGACCGGTAATCGGCCATGCGATAGCCGTCCGGCTCCGCCACCTCTGCCCGGATGCTTCCGTCGGCATTGACGAGCGGGACATGGTATTCGGCGAGGATGCGGTCGATGTCCCCCTGGCGGCGGACGATGAAGTCGTTCAGCCAGTGCCGCCAGTCCGGCTCGTCCGGGCGGATGCCCATGGAGATCATGTACTGGAAGGGCGATGCTCCCGGCTCATCCGTCAGCGGCACGACCGCCAGCGGCGCCTGCTGCCGGGCGGCGAAATAGGCGGCAATCGGACCCCAGACGATGGCGGCATCGGTGCGCGCCCTCGCGACGTCCTCCACCGCCTGCTGGGCCGGATGGTGGGCGCGCGTGTCGGTGTCGAGCTGGTAAGGTTCCAGGTTTGTCAGGCCGTGGCGCAACATCACCGCAGACGGCGGGGTACGGGCGACAACGCCGATGCGTGCCCCTTGCAGTGACGGATCGGCCAAGCTCTTCGCGGTGATCCCGGAATCCTTCCGGTAGATCAACGCATAGGTCGACCGGTAATAGGGGTTGGTGTTCTGCATCAGCTCTTCGCCGACCGCCGTCCCCATCACCAGATCGCATTGGCGGGTGCGCAGCGTGTTGCGGACGAATCCGATGGTCTGCGGCCACCATGTGAAAGCCAGCGGCACTTTCAGATCGTCGGCGATCAGCTGGGCGATCCGGTTCTCGAATCCCTCGCCGCGGTCGTTGGAAAAGGGAAGCAGGTTGGCATCGGCACAGACGCGCAGCACGTCGGTCGGGATGCCTTCCGCTGCGCCGGCAGACCGGCTGAAGGATGCCGCCGCGCAGAGCGCGACGGCCAGCAACAGGACATGCCTGGAAGAGTTGGGCCGGCGGGTCATGCCATGCTCACGACGGCGTCTTGAACCGCTCGGGCCGGCCACGGCCGATCTTGTCGTCCGACCGCGCCTTCAGATAGCGGTAGATGTCGGCGAGATTCAGCATCACGTTGGGGTCGGACCCGAAGGTCGGCATCACCTTGTCACCCGTCGCACCCATGTTCTTGCGGCCGTTGGTCACCACGTCGGTAAACTGCCAATAATCCATCCGCTTCAGCGATTCGGCCAACGCCGGCGCGAAGGAGGAACCGAGCCCGTCCGGTCCGTGGCAGACATGGCAGGACGAGGCGTAGCGCCGATAGCCGTTGTAGGTTCCCTGGTCCACCTTCCCATCCCGAACCGTGTAGAGCGGCACGCCCTGGTCGTCCACCAGTTCCTCCGGATCGGCGACCTTCGCCTCCTGTGGTCCCTTTCCGCCGCTTGATGGTTGGGCGGCCGTGTTCTGTGTCTGGTTCGGCGGTGTCTGGTTTTGGGCCGGCTTCTGTGCGGCATCCTGCTGGCCGAATGCGGTGCCGAGGGTCACGGTTGCGGTGAACCCAACGGCGACGCACAGCCCGGTCAGGTATTTGGGCATCTTGCTCTGTCTCCCCACTGCCTTCATGCGTAGGCGCCATCAGCTTGGATGAGGGCGGGCGCCGGCCCCCCTTGGGGAACCGGCGCCCGTTCGTTCGTGCGTTATTGGTTGTCCGGCAGCGCGAAGACGGTCAGCGTCCCGCCCAGCTGGGTGTATTCGCCGAGCGCCTTGTGTGCGCCGACCGCACCCAAACCTTCCTGCTCGCCGGTCAGCCCCGCAGCCAGTCCGATGCCGGCCCAGCCGCCGACACCCGACAGCACGGCGATATACTGCTTGCCCTTGTGCATGTAGGTGTTGACGTTGCCGATGATCCCGGACGAGGTCTTGAAGTTGTACAGATCCTTGCCGTCCTTCAGGTCGAACGCCTTCAGATAGCCTTCCAGCGTGCCGTAGAAGCCGACGCCGCCCTTGGTCGACAGGGCACCGCTCCACACCGCGAAGCGCTCGGGCTTCGACCAGACGATCTTGCCGGCGGACGGATCCCAGGCGATGAAGTTGCCCATGCCGCCATGCGAATCCGGTGCCGGATACATGCTGAGCGTCGCGCCGACATAGGGCTGGCCGGCCGAATACTCCACCTTGAACGGCTCGTAATCCATGCAGATGTGGTTGGTCGGCACATAGAGCAGGCCGCTTTCCGGCGAGTAGCTGGCCGGTTGCTGGTCCTTCGACCCCAGCGCCGCCGGACAGACGCCGGTGGTGTTGTGGTCCTCGCCCTGGGCGAAGGTGCTGTACTTGTCGTTCACCTTCGGCCGGCCGGTCTTCATGTCGATCTCGCTCGCCCAGTTGACGGACGGATCATATTTCTGCGCGACCAGCAGTTCTCCGTTGGTGCGGTCGATGGTGTAGGCGAAGCCGTTGCGGTCGAAGTTGATCAGCGCCTTGCGCTTCGCTCCCCCGATGGTCACGTCGGCCAGGATGTTCTCGTTGACGCCGTCATAGTCCCATTCGTCGAAGGGCGTCTTCTGGAACACCCACTTCGCCTGTCCGGTGTCGGCATCACGGGCGAAGATGGTCATCGACCATTTGTTGTCGCTCTTGGCCCGGTCCTTGTCGACTGCGCGCTGCGCCGGGTTCCAGGTGCCCGGATTGCCGGTGCCGTAATAGATCAGGTTCAGTTCGGGATCGTAGGTGTACCAGCCCCAGGTGGTGCCACCGCCGATCTTCCACTGGTCCGCCGGCCAGGTCTTGATGCCCAGGTCGGGCTCGCCGATCGGCTTGCCGAGCATCATCGTCTTCTGCGGGTCGATCATGACGTCCTTGTCGGGACCGGTCGAAAAGGCCCGCCACACCATCTTGCCGCTGTTGATGTCGTAGGCGGTCAGATGGCCGCGCACGCCGAATTCGCCGCCGCTGATGCCGACATAGACCTTGTCCTTCACCACCAGCGGTGCAGCGGTCAGCGTCTCGCCCTTGCTGGCGTCGCCGTTCTTGGCCGACCACAGAACCTTGCCGGTTTCGGTGTCCAGCGCCACCAGCGTATTGTCGGCCTGTCCCAGGAACAACTTGTTGCCGGCGACCGCGACGCCGCGGGTGACGGTGTCGCAGCACATCACGGGAATGACGGACGAATCCTGCCTCGGCTCATACTTCCACTTGATGCGACCGTTGTCGTTGAGGTCGAGCGCATAGACGGTGTTGGGGAAAGGCGTCGAGATGTACATCGTGTCGCCGACGACGATGGGACCGCCTTCATGCCCGCGCAGCACGCCGGTGGAGAACTGCCACACCGGCCGCAGGTTCTTGACGTTGTCGCGGGTGATCTGGTCGAGCGTGCTGTAACGTTGGCCAGCATAATTGCCGAGCTGCAACGCCCAGTTGGCCGGATCTTTCTGGTTCTTCATGATATCGTCATTGGCGAATGCGCCAGTGACACCGACTGTGACGGTGGCCGCCTGGATCGCGGCGGTGACGAGCAGACAGCGCACAAAGGGGTTCATGTGTTTCCTCCCGTTTTTCGGCGGTGGTCCGTGGTCCCAGAAACTTGTGCGGCGACAGGCGGCGACTTCCGTAAAAGGCGATCTTCAGAGAGGGCGTTCTCCCTGGACGATGGACGCGTGACGTCGACCGGGGAGACGTCGGGCGGATCGGTCACCGGCGCTCCGAATGCGAACTGCTTTGGCATCGCAGGCGTGCCGGTCCTAAATATCGGGACGCGACCGTTGGCGGGGTTCTAAACTGCCCCGCACTATGTTGGCGATGCTGACATTCAGTGTGCTCAAATAAAGATAAGCTGTGAAGATTATTTTCCGCTGCCGTTCGAAAGTTTTCGAAAGAGGCGGAATAACGGGTAACAGGAAGATTAAGAGGTACCCCTAAAAGCCCAATCTGCGGAGCTGCCGCTCCGGATATCACCCCTGTTCGGCCGGACCGCCCCGCCGCGCCCAGAATCCGCGCCCCGGATCATAGGCCAGAACCGCCGCACCAAGGAACAGCGCGAGACAGCCGGCCACCCACAGCAGGGCGGTAACGTCGACTCGGAGATACAGGCTGAAGCGGATCAGCTCCACCGCCTGGGTGAAAGGGTTCCAGGCGGCGATCTGGTACAGCATCGGGCTGCCTTCCCTGATCCGCCAGAGCGGATAGAGGGCGGAGGAGGCGAAGAACATCGGGAAGATCACGAAGTTCATCACCCCGGCGAAATTTTCCAGCTGCTTGACGAAGGACGACAGCAGCAGACCGAGCGCTCCCAGCATCAGCCCGCTGAGCAGCAGCGCCGGCAGCACCGCCAGATAGCCCAGCGGCGGCGGCTCCACCCCCCACAGCCATGCGATGCCGAGGAACACGTAGACCTGGGCGATCGACACCGCCACGCCGGCCAGCAGCTTGGCGACCAGCAGGTACCAGCGCGGCAGCGGGCTGACCAGCAGCGTCCGCATGCTGCCCATCTCGCGGTCATAGACCATCGACAGCGAGTTCTGCATGCCGTTGAACAGCTGGATCATCGCGACCAGCCCCGGAACCACATACTCGTCATAGAGGATGTAGGTGTCGTAGGGCGGGATGATCGACACGCCCAGCACGGCGCGGAAGCCGACGGCGAAGATCGCCAGCCAGACCAGCGGCCGGACCAGCGCTGCGAAGAAGCGCTCGCGCTGATGCAGAAAGCGCAGGCCTTCACGCACGATGATGCTGCGCAGGCAGTACCAGTAGGTGGCGGCGCTCATGGTCGGCGCTCCCCTGTCGTCAAGGCTGCGAAGGCTGCGGGCAGGGCGGAAGTGCCGGTCTCGGCGCAGATCGCTCGCACGCTGCCGGACGCGCGCAGCCGGCCCTGGTGCAGCACGACGACGGAGTCCTCATCATTCGCTTCGTCCATCAGGTGGGTGGCCCATAGGACCGCCAGCCCCTGCTCACGGCAGAGCCCGCGGACATGGCCCAGGATATGGCGGCGCGACTCCGCGTCCAGCCCGACCGTCGGTTCGTCGAGCAGCAGCAGGCTCGGCCGGTGCAGCAGGGCACGGGCGATCTCCACCCGCCGCCGCTGGCCACCGGACAGGGCGCGGACCTTGTCGTCGGCGCGGTCGGCAAGGCCGATGCGCGCCAACTCCTCCCGCGCGCGGGCTTCGCAGTCCGACGGCGACATGCCGTGCAGCCCGCCGTGATAGCGCAGGTTCTGCCGGACGGAGAGATCGAGGTCGAGCGTCGGCTGCTGGAACACCACGCCGATCCGTTCCAGGGCGCGCGTCGGCTGGCGCCGCAGGTCGAAGCCGAAGATGCGGATGGCGCCCGTCCGGTTGGAATAGAGCCGGGTGATCAACGAGAACAGCGTGGTCTTTCCCGCGCCGTTCAGGCCCAGCAGCATGGTGAAGCCGCCTGGTGCCACGGCGAAGGACACGCGATCCAGTGCCACACGCTTGCCGAAGCTGTGGCTCAGCTCCTCCACTGCCAGGGCGGGAGGGCCGTGAATCGTGGGAATCGGCGGAGGCTCCGCAGGGATCGCAGCTTCGTACATCCTGTCTTCCCCCAGGACACGCTCTGTTCGACGCCGGGACGAAATCCGGCGCGTGGCGGTCGCCTTTGTTCGGAGACTCTTCTTCGGAAGGGTCATTGCAAAGAGGGCGTCCGCGCATGATTGTTGGTATCGCAAGCGATTGTTCAAGATGCTTTTCGGAGGGGGTGGAGCTTGACCCCGACGGCCGTCCCGGAATTCGTCGTGGTTGCGCTGTCGGCACGGGCGCTGGCTGCCAGCGCCTGCCGCGGTGAGCGGCGCGTCGCCGCCATTGATCTGTTCGCCGATGCGGACACCGCTGCCCTGGCCGACCCTTGTCTGGCCCTGCCGTCGCGCCGGTTGCGCATTCCAGCCGGGGCATTGCGACGGGCACTGGCCTCGCACGGCTTGCGTGGGCTCCCGCTGGTCCATGGCGCCGGATTCGAGGATCGGCCCGACCTGTTGGCGGCGCTGGCGCGCGACCGGCCGGTGATCGGCAACCGGGCGGAGACGGTGGCGCGCGTGAAGGATCCGTTCGTTTTTGCGGACCTGCTTGCTCGTCTTGGTATTCCGCATCCGGAGGTTTCGCCTTCGCTGCCTGACGGTGGCGGCTGGCTGGTGAAGCGGGCCGGTGCTAGCGGCGGCGCCCACATCCGCTCGGCCAACTCGCGACTGCAGGCCGGCCACTATGCCCAGCGCCGCATGGCCGGACGGCCCCTGTCCCTGCTGTTCCTTGCCGATGGCCGACAGATCCTGCCGGTGGGCTTCAGCCGGCAATGGGTGGCGCCGGCACCCCGCCAGCCCTGCCGCTATGGCGGTGCGGTCGGTCCGTTGGCGTCTTCCGGCGGGACCGCCGCGGCGATGATCGACGCCATGTCGCGGATCACTGAAGCGGCGGGGCTGGTCGGGCTGAACAGCGCCGACTTTCTGGCCGGACCGGCCGGCTGGTGCCTGCTGGAGATCAACCCGCGGCCGGGAGCGACGCTGGACCTGTTCGACCGTCCGCCGATGCCCAGCCTGTTCGATCTGCATGTGGCCGCCTGTGCCGGGGAGCTGCCGGCCGATCTGCCGCCGCTCGCCGGCTGTCGCGCTGCCATGGTCATCTATGCCAAAGCACCGATCCTGCTGCCCGAGGGCCTGCACTGGCCGGACTGGACAGCCGACCGCTCGCGAACGCCTGCAGCCATCCCGATGGGCGCACCACTCTGCACCGTGCTCGCCGATGCAGGCACCGTGGTGGAGGCACGGCGCCTTGCCGGCCGCCGCTCACGGGACCTGTGCCTGCGCCACACCGTGGCGGAGGCGGCATGAGCGGCGCTGTCGCCTTGTTCACCGACGGAGCCGACTGGCACGCGGCGCGGCTGGAGCGGGCGATCATACGCCGTGGCGTCGAATGCCGTCGCGTCTCTCTGAACGCCTGCGGCTTCGCCGTCGGACGGACGCGGACGGGGCTTCTGCTGCCGGGCTTTGGCGACAATTTGCCGTCGGGCGCCTTCGTGCGCGTGGTCGGGCAGGGCAGCTTCGAACAGGTGACGCTGCGCCTGGGGGTGCTCCATGCGCTCGCCCGGCTGGGTGTGCCCGTCTACAACACCGCCCGCGCCATCGAACACTGCGTGGACAAGAGCACCACCAGCTTCCTGTTGTCCCACGCCGGCCTGCCGACCCCTTCCTCCGTCGCCGTCCAGTCGGCCGAGATGGCGCGCGCCGTGGTGAAGGATGGGCCGGACTGCGTGCTGAAGCCCTTGTTCGGTGCCCAGGGGCGCGGTCTGCGCCGTCTGTCCCGCCCGGACGAGGTGCCGGAGCCCGAAGCCGTCGCCGGCGTCTATTACCTGCAACCTTTCGTGCCGCCGCTCCGGGTGGGCGAATGGCGCGATTGCCGGGTCTTCGTCGTCGGAGGGCGTGCGGTGGCCGCAATGGTCCGCCATGGCCGCAGTTGGATCACCAACGTCCGTCAGGGTGCCCGTTGCGAGGCCCTGGCGCCGGAAGGAACCGTCGCAGATCTGGCAGTACGTGCGGCAGCCGTCGTTGGGGCCGATTATGCCGGTGTCGACCTGATTGCAGATCCGAATGAGCAGGACCGCTGGCTGGTTCTGGAGGTCAATTCGATGCCGGCATGGCAGGGGCTGCAATCCGTCAGCAAGGTTGACATCGCCGATGCGCTCGCCGCCGATTTCCTGCGCCGGGTCGATGCCGCAGCACCTGAGGGACCATGATGACCGCCCGCATGCTCCGCCTTTATCCCGGCGCACCGGAGGAGATCGCGCTTCCCGGTGCGTACCTTGCCCATCGCCTGCATGAGCGCGGGAATACTGGTGCCCCCTTTGTTTATGCCAGCTTCGTCAGCAGTCTGGATGGCCGCATCGCTCTGCGCGACCCCAGCACCGGCGAGAGCCGGCTGCCGGCCGGTCTGGTCAGCGACAATGATTTCCGGCTGTTTCTCGAACTCCAGGCGCAGGCGGACTGTCTGGTCACCCATGGCGGTTACCTGCGCGACCTCGCGGCCGGCAGGCTGGACGATGTGCTGCAAGTCGGCACGCAAGAGGCGACGCGGGCGCTTGCGCAATGGCGGGCCGATAACGGGTTGCCACCCCAGCCGGCCGTCGTCATTGCCAGCGCCAGCCTGGATTTCCCGATGCCGGACTCACCCGCCCGCCATGGTCAGCGTGTGGTCATCGCCACCGGGGCCGATGCTCCGGCCGACCGGGTCGCGCACTGGCGTTCTGCTGGCTATAAGGTTCTGGTCGCCGGCACCGGCGCGTCGGTGGACGGTGGCCCGTTGGTCCGCGAACTGGGCGGCATGGGCTTTCACAGCGTCTATCTGTTGACCGGGCCATGCATGCTCGACACCATGCTGCGGGAAGGCATGCTCTCGCGGCTTTACCTCACCACCGCGCATCGCCTGCTCGGTGGGGAAAGCTTCCACAGCATGCTGTCCGGTCCGGAATTGGGCGATGCCGGCCGGCTGCGGCTCTGCGCACTGCATTACGATGCCAGTGCGCCGGACGGCACAGGGCAGTTTCTCGCCCATTTCGAGCCGCGGCCGGCCTGAGTTGAAGACATGCAAGGATATTTGAGGGAAGAGGGAGCCCTTTCCGCTCGCAAACGCCGGTTACAAGCCGGCGCAGGCGTAGGCGTTGATCTCGGTACCGACCGAAATCTCGACAATCGTCGGCTTGCGCCAAGTCTTCATGTCCGCATCCTCCGCTGGAATGGGCAGTCAGGCATGATTGCCGGGGAAGCCCATCATGAAATTCTACCCATGTATTGCCGAGAGCGCCATATTCCCAACGGATGATATCTTGAGAATTATGCTCTCTTATTTGTGCAGTGCAAAATGAACTGGCGATGCTCAGCGCTTCGGATTTGAAGCCCATCGCCCGCCAAGGTGGCCGGTAGCGCACAATATGACAAGGAGTCGCGACCGCATCACGGCCGCCTATCTGCCTTCCTCATATTGTAAAGCGCCACCGGCTTCCGCGATCAGGCGGCGAACGGATGCTTGGCCGAATCCTTCTGGTTCTGCAAGTCCTTGAGGGTGGGATAGCCGGATACTGCGCGTTCGATGGCTTCCTTGGTGGCGCGGTAGTTGTAGTCCTGAATCTTGGCGTTGTCCTTGGCCTCCCAGTGGATGAAGACGCCGACGCAGATGAAGATGTTGTCGATCTCGTCCTGCGGGATGGTACCGGCGGCAACACAGTCGGCGACGGCCTTGGCGACACCGTGCTGGGCCGGGCCGAACATCTGCACCGCCTGTTCCGCGCCCTTGATCGTCACCTTGTTGAACAGGATGGTGGAAGGCTTGCATTGAAGGTTGGGGGCGATGACCGCAAGAAGGCTGGTGAAGCCATCCTTGTTATTGGTCAGCGCGTTGCAGAAGGCGGTCTCCGCCGCGCTGCCGCGTGGTCCCATGATCAGGTCGATGTGGGCGACCTCGTTGCCGTCGCCGACCAGAGATTCGCCCACCAGCACGCGATTGATTTTCGGGGATGACCCCTGCCACATGCCCATCGCCGCTTTCTCCCATGGATTTTGAAATCATTGGAGGACCGTCGCGGTCATGCGGGCATGTCGATCCAGCATGATTGATGGCCGGATAGCTGCGGCCACGGCGTCGGTCACGGCCTACATTATGACATCTTGTTTGTTTTGCCAACAAACTCTCAAAAGAGAGCCGGAGTAACTTGAAATCGCAGCCGCCGCTTTTCCGCTGTCCGACGCCAAACCGGGATGGCACGGCCTTTCGGACGATACTACCTCGTCTTTGGGAGGGCGGCGGCCGCGAAGACGTCAGGAAGCCGGGATTGGTCCCGCTTACTGGTTATCCTGCTTGCCGCTCGATTGGCCCGAGCCACCTTGGGTGACCGGGGCTCCGCCGATTACACCCTGCCTTTCCTGTTGCAGCGAGCCACCCGGCAATTGCCCCGTCGGAGACGCGGTTCCATCGGTTGAGGAGCCGGAACTCTCCTGAGGGACCGGAGCCCCGCCGATGGCGCCCTGGCGCTTGCCGGGCAGCGAGTCGGGCGGCAGTTGTCCGGTGGTCCCGGCCGGGGCGTTCTGGGTATTTGTGGAACTGTCAGTGGCGGTGCCGCTGGATTGCGCGGAAGCCGGCAGCGCAGCAAACGCAAGGCCCGCAGCCAGTGCAAGGCCCCTCAGGGGTAGGGTCGTGAAGCGTTTCATCATGTGTCTCCGGGGATGGACAATCCTGGCGACGCGGATCAGGACAGTCCTGCCGCGTGCTGCGTCGGGCCATCGTCGACGGTCTGCCGACGCACCCGGCCATCCCCATCAACCGGTCTATCCGGTTACGGGTTCCGCCACCTCACGGTTTGACGACAATGCCCCAGGGCGCACCGCCGACCGGGATGCTCTTGATCACCTTGTTGCGTTCCAGATCGATCACTGACAGGTCGTTGCTGATGCCGTTGGTGGTGTAGAGCCGCTTCTCGTCGGGCGAGAAGGCAAGGTTCCAGACCCGTTGCCCGACCAGGAAATAGCGCTTCACTTCGAAACTGTCGGTATCGATCTCGGCGATGCGGTTGGCCGGTCCCAACGCCACGAAGGCCCGCTTGCCGTCTTTCGTCATCTGGATACCGACGGCCTGGATCGCTTCGCGGCGAACGCCGGTGACCTCGAAGCGGATCTTCTTGATCACCTTGAGCGCCGCCGCGTCGATCACGCTGACCGTGCCGCCGATCTCGCTCGACACCCAGACCTGCTTGCCGTCATCGGTGAAGCGGGCGACGCGCGGCCGGCTGTCCACCAGCACATTGCCGACGACGCTATGTTTCTCGGTATCGATGAAGTGCGCCATGTTGGTGGTTTCGGAGGTGTTGACCAGAATCTTGCCGTCGGGGCTGATCCCCATGCCCTCCGGCTCGACGCCGACCTGGATGTTGCCGATGGCCTTGCGGTCGGCGACGTCGATCACCGTCACCATGTTGTCGTTCTCGTTGGCGACATACAGCTTCTTCCCGTCCGGCGACAGCACGAACAGCTCCGGATCGGGGCCGGACGGCAGGGTGTGGACGATCTTGCCGCTGGCGATGTCGACCACGTCGATGCGGTTGTCGTCGCCGACGCAGACATAGAGCTGCGTTCCGTCGGCGCTCAGCGTGATGCCGCGCGGGCGGCGGCCGACCTTGATCTTGTTTTTGATCTGAAGGCTGTCGCCGTCGACAACGGCGATCTGGTTGTCCTTCTCGTTGGACACGAAAATCGTTTCGGCAAGGACCGGCTCGGCGACGAGGACCGGGCCGGCGAGAAGCAGCAGGGTGCAGGACAGCAGGAATCGCATGGTATGGTCCGCCCTTATCGGTTGAGACGGCATTTGCTTTCCGGCGCATCGTCGCCGAGCGTGTCGAGAGGCGTCACCGGATGCAGGAATCCCTCCTGCGGCGATACCGAGACCAGCATCCGTGGCCCGGCGATCAGGATGGGCTGGCGCATCTGCCCGTCCCAGGCGCGGAAGGACAGTGCTTCTCCCTTGAAGCCGGCCAGTTCGAAATCGGGACCGTGCAGATAGCCGGTCAGGTCGCCGAAGCCGGTGGCGTTGGTGCGGGCCGCCGCCTCCCCGACGCTGCGAACCGCCAGCCAAGCTGCATAGTCGCGTTGCGTCATCCAGCGGCCGGCCAGCTTTTCGAACCGGCTTTGCAACTGGGTGCCGCCCCACTGCTCGTTCACCCGTGACCACGCGGTAGCGGTCAATCCCTGGGTGCCGGCGACCGGGCGGGGGTACCAGGTACGCCCATCGAGATAGTCGCCGAAATCGCCTGCCTCGTCGGCCACGACCAGCACGTCGTAATCCGGCCCCTGGGTGGCGAGCGGGATGTCGGATTGTATGGTGGTTACGCCGGTGTCGGTGCGGCGGTTACCCGTATCGAAGGTCCAGGATTTCTCGGCGACGATCTTGCCGCCAAAGCGCTTGGCGGCGCGGCGGACGGCCTCGGCATAGAGCGTGTCGCCGGGATCGCGGCCGGTCAGCAGGCTCCAGCGCGGCCATTTTTTCCAGGCAAGATATTGCGCCAGCGCATCGGCCAGCATGCGCCGGCTGGGGGCGGTGTGCAGGATGTTGGCGCGGCATTGCTCGTTGCGCAGCGCATCGTCGGTGGCGCGCGCGTTGAACAGCAGCATGGATTTGGCTTCCGGCTGGTCGGCGGCGGCGAGCAGCGCATCGGCAGGCAGGTCGGCGACGACGAAGCGCACCCCCTCGTCGGCCAGAGCCTTCACCCCGGCGGCGATATCGCCGTCCTGCGGCAGAACCTGTTCCACCAGCCGGTAGCTTTGCTTCAGGAACACGCCCGTGGTGTTGTTGTCGGCGAGCGCCAGCCGGGCGCCCTGAAGCCCTTCGTCGGTCGCGACCGGTTCCAGGAAGCTCAGCGGTGTGCGCGGATCCTCCTGGCGGGCGAGATAGCCGATCAGCATCACCGTCGGACCGGCTTCCGGGCTGGCCGGCTGAGCCACCGCCGGTGGTGCGAGGGCCAGCAGCCCGATGACCGGCAGGGCGGCGGCCGTGAGGCGCCGTCCCGCTGTCGATAAGTCGGATCGTCGTTCAGGCCATCGCCAGAATCTCACCATGCCCTCCTTCCGCAAGGTCGCCGATGAACCGATGGGCGCGGGTGGTGCCCGCGCGCTCGAACCAGCTTCCGGTTCCCTCCAGCGCGCGCCGCAGCAGGTGCAGGAACAGCCAGTCGCGCGTGCCGCCGTCGGCGAAGCCTTGGGGCACCGTGTCCTGCGGCTGCCCCAGCAGCAGCGTGCCGCGCCGCATACCGAATCCCGGATGCGGGCCGCAACCGCCACCAGCGGCGAGCGTCCCGGCGACCATGAAGCCGGCTGCATAGGCGCCGACCACACCATCGACGACCACGATCCCCCGCCGCATCCGCTCCGCCACCCGATCCCCGGCGCTGCCGCCGACGCTGATCAGTCCGCCGCGCATTCCCGACGGCAGGCCGGGCAGGGCACCTCCCAGCGCGTCGCCGGCATTGCCCGTGATGCGCAGAAGCCCGCCGCTCATCCCGGCCCCCGCATGGCTGCCGGCGTCGCCCTCCACCAGGATACGCCCGGACGCCATGCCGGCACCGACGCGATGCAGGACGGCTTGTCCCGGCCGGATCAGCAGGCCCTCGGCGGCATCGCCCGCTGACACCTCGAACATCCCGCCGACGGTCGCCACCCCGCCGCCGCAGGGCAGCGGCAGCCCGGCAACCTCCACCGCCGTCAGCCCCGCCAACCGGTCCGGCAGCAGGGCGGACATGTCCACTATGGTTCCGGCGTCGCCGCGGAAGGTCAGGGTCATGCCGCTCATGCCATCACCTCGTGGAGGTGGAAATGGTGCGGCCCCAGCTTTCCGCCGTAATTTCCGGCGGTGATCGCCAGCACCCCGGCCGCCGTTCCGCCTGCCGCGGCGGCGGCGATGCCGGCGCGCATGCCGGTGCGGATCGCCGCCTCGTCGGAGCCGTCCAGCACCAGCTCCAGCACCGCCTCGACGTCCGGGGTCAGCAGCGTTTCCGGCTCCACCGCCCGCAGGGTCGGGCAGAAGCGCGTGTTGGTGGAGGCGATCAGCGCCTTGTATCTCGACCCCACCTTGGATCCTGAACGCACCACCCCGCCGGGAAAGGGCAGGATCACGCCGGGCAGCGGCCGGATCGCTGCCACCGCCGCCTCCGCCGCGGCAAGGCACTGGCGGTGGCTGGCGGCCAGGATCAGGAAATTGCCGCCGCCGATGCCTTTGGCCACGGCGACGCTGTCCTCGCAGACGAACTCGCCATCCATCACCGGCAGGCGCCAGAAACGGCGGTCGCCGAACTTCTTGGCGATCTGGTGCCCGTCGCCGAAATAGCGCAGGCCGTCGCCGAGCGGAATGCGCTTGCTCCCCTCCAGAAGCCCGGCATAGCAGGCCGACCCCGGCGAGGTCATGATGCACTGTCCGACCCGGTTGACCACCAGCTTGGCGAGGTCGCCGGTGGACATGCCGAAGATCAGCACCGCCGCACCCGGTCGGCCGTCCGGCGTCTCCTCCGGCGTCAGCAGGCGCTCCACCGCCGCCTCGCAGCCGCAGCCGATGACGGAGGTGGCGAAACCGGTCAGGCTGGACGTCGCCGCCTCCACCCAGGCGGGCGTGTCGGCGGTGATGACCAGCCGCGTGTAGGTCATCGGAAACGCCTCGGCAAAGGTGTCCTCGATGCGCACGCCGTTGATGTGCATCTCCGCCATCACGGCACCTCCCGCCGCCGGCAGGGGTGGAGCTGCGGACCGGCGCCGTGGCGGATCTCTGCGTCCCGGATGCGGAAATGCTTGATCGGCAGGCCGATCCGCTCGTCGAAATGGCGGGCGATGCGGCGCTCGATCAGATCGTCGAAGCCGGGGCGGACGACATGGGTGCAGCCCCGCGCCATCGCCACCAGCGCCCCGTCGCGCACCACCAGCCGGCCGCTCTTGAAGACGAGGTCCGGCCGCTCGAACATGGCGCGCCGGTCGGGCAGGTCGCTATAGACGGTGACGTCGGCCGAAGCGCCGGGCGCCAGATGGCCGCGGTCGGCAAGCCCCAGGATGCGGGCCGGCGCTGCGCGGGTCATGACTGCGATCTCCGCCAGCGTGTATTCGCGTGCAATCGAACCCAGCGTGGTGTTGGCCGGCGCGTCGGGATGGATTTCCGCCAGCTTCGCCAGCCGGTAATCGCGATCCATCAGCAGCCGGATCAACTCCGGATAGAAGGTGAAGGGCGCGCCGTTGGGGTGGTCGGTGGTCAGGAACACGCGCCAGGGATCGTCGAGCAGCAGGAACAGCTCCAGCCCGATCGCCCATTGCAGCGCGTTGACATAGGATTTGTCGCGGTAGCGGAAGGGCACCACCCCGCATCCGGCATCGCATTCGATGTCCATCGCCAGCCATTTGCGCGGATGGGCCAGCGGTGCTGTATGGCGCTGCGCCATGGTGTCGGCCGACGCGGTCACCGTCTGGCCGAACATCACCTGCCCGATGTCCACCGACAGGGTCGGTGTCCGGTTGATCGCCTCCGCCAGCGCCGCGGCGCCGGAGGAGAATTTGCGGTCGCCCGCCGTGTCGTAGCTGTGGAACTGGATGTGCGTCATGTGCATCGGCAGGCCCGACGCGGCCTGGATGGTGTCGAGAGTCGTCGCCACATTGCCGGGAACGCCCAGGTTGCAGCCATGGACATGCAGCGGGTGGGGCAGCCCAAGCTCGTACACCGCGCGGGCCAGCACGGTCAGGACGCTGCGCGGGGTGACGCCGTAATGGGGGCCCGCCTCGTCGAGGTCGAGGGTACGGGCGTTGAACTTGAAGGCGTTGATGCCGCCGGGATTGACCACTTTGACGGCAAGGCTCTGCGTTGCCGTCAGCATCCAGGCGACATAGTCGTTGACCGCTGCCTGCCCGGCATTGGTGGCGATCAGGTCCAGCAGG
Source organism: Azospirillum lipoferum (assembly GCF_024170005.1). Classification (GTDB taxonomy): domain Bacteria; phylum Pseudomonadota; class Alphaproteobacteria; order Azospirillales; family Azospirillaceae; genus Azospirillum; species Azospirillum lipoferum. The sequence goes on along the minus strand of NZ_JALJXJ010000012.1, from coordinate 134,903 downwards.
AAGTCGTCGTTCCCCAGCACCAGATAGCCGCCGGTGTCGATGTAGGGGATGTCGCTCATCTCCAGATGGGCATGCCGGGCGTTGGATCCCAGCATCGCCGGCTCGAAGGCGGCGGTGAATCCCATCTCGATATAGCGGGCGCCGGTGGTGTGGGTGGAGGGCGTGGCGATGCCGCTGCCGCCCCCGATCCTGTCGCAACCGCAGGCATGGCCGGCGAAGCGGTGTTGCTCATGCTCCTCCCCCATCAGCAGGCGGGCGAGGTTGACCTTGCCGCCGGCGATGTGGCTGTGGATGTCGATGGCGCCGGCCATCACCACCTTGCCGGTCACGTCATGCACCGCGTCGGGGATGGCCCCTGGCCCCGGATCGGCAACGACACGGTCGTCGTGCAGCCACAGGTCTTCGACTTCGCCATGCCGCCCGTTGGCCGGGTCGAACAGCCGTCCGCCGGTGAGCTTCGTCAGCATCCGGCGGCCTCCTTGACAGTGGTGGGCTGATCCAGAGCCATCAGCATCCGGCCGATCACGTCGGCCACGCTGGGCAGCCCCCTGTCGATCAGCCCGTCCGCATGCAGCGCCACGACGCTGTCGGCCCGGAACACATCGCCGCCATGGTCGATGCCAGGCGTCCCCACCGGAATGAACAGCGCCGGTTCCGGCGTCACCGCCATCTCCGGCGGAGCCAGCATGATCACGGCGCCATCGGTGGTGAAGGGCGGTATCTCCGGACGGAAGGCGGAGACCCATAGAGTCACGTCGGCATCGCGCAGGCGCGCTTGCCAAGCGAACCGCTCCGGATCATGCAGTGGTGCGCCGCCATCAAAGCCGGTGCGCAGAGGAAAGCCGGTGCGCCAGCCGCAAGCCTGATTGGCGCCGATCAAATTGTCGGCGCCGGACAGCGGCAGGCCGGCGCACCGCGTGGTGCCATCCACGCTGCGGACCAGCCGGACCAGCCCCTCGACGATCAGGTCCGGCTGCGGCCCGTCGAACAACCCCGCCGCCCAGATGACCACCGCATAGCGGGCGGCACGCAGCCGGGCCGCCAATGCCGTCATCGGGTCGTCCTCCGCCGTCCGTCCCGCCAGTGCCGTTCGCAACCTGCCGACGATACTGGCGAGATCCTGGCCTGCGCTCCCGTCCAGGCCGCTTTCCTCGATCCGGCTGCCAAGGCACTGCACCGTCTCCGGCAGCGGCTGCCCACCCAGGAAAACGACGCTCCTGGCGCCACCGGGAACGAAGGCAGGCTCCGGGGCCACCCAGCGTTCCCACAGGCGTGGAAAGGCGGCAGCCGGGTCGGGTCCGGCCACAAGAACGAGGTCGCAGCGGTTGCGCAGCTCGGCCAGGGTGGTCACCGACCAGCCGAAGCGGCGCAGGACCGTCAGATTGCGGAACAGCGCGTCGGACCGCTCATGGTCCACCGTCGCCCCGATGCGTTCGGCAAGGCTGAGCGCGGCGAGCACGCCATCGACATCGGCGGCCAGCCCGGCGATCAGCGGGGCGCGGCTCGCCCCCAGCAGCCGGACCGCTTCGGCGATCGCAACGTCGCAGGAAACGGCGGCACCACTCATCCGGGCATCGGTCGGCACCACCGCGGACCGGCGGAACAGCCGGTCGGCCTGCGGGCATCCGGTCGGCCGGGGAACGATACCGGACTCGTCCCGGTCGATCGCGATGTCGCCGCAGCCAAGCCCGCAGAACGGACAGAGAGTGTCGGGGTGGAAGGTCATGGCCCCCCAATCGCCTGAGCAGGGAATGAAGTCAGCGTGCGGAACTCAACGGCGCCAGCGGTCTTCGCCGGGAACCGTCCAAGCATCGGCCGCGAATTGAGGCGCCATATGCTTGGGCATGGTCGGTCCCCGACAGGCAGAGCGATCGCTTCATGCCCGGCTTCCTCCCTGAATTCTTTACTACCCCGTTTGGGCTACCGCGCACGGGTACTCGTTCGCGCTACGGACAATTTTGTTTACGACGCTAACATTGTGCGGTGACCCGCGCAAAGGGAATGCAGATGAGCCACCAGCGCAATCGGATAGGGGAGGTGTGGGTCCGTGCGCCCGCGCGCCTGCATGCCGGCTTCGTCGATCTGAATGGTGGATTGGGGCGCCGTTTCGGCAGCCTCGGCATCGCCATCGACCGGCCGACCATCGCCCTGCGCGCACGCGCCGCCGACAGTCTGACCGTCAGCGGTCCGTCGGCCGACCGCATTCGTCGCAGCATCGAACGTCTCGGCCGCGAGGCGGGTCTGCCCGATGCCGTCGCCGTGACGGTGGAGGAGGCGATCCCGCCCCATGTCGGCTTGGGCTCGGGCACGCAGACGGACCTTGCCGTTGCCGCCGCGCTGGTCTGCCTGGAGGGGCGCGGCACCGCCGCCCGCGACCTTGCCCGCGCGCTGGAACGGGGTGCCCGGTCCGGCATCGGGCTGGCTGCCTTCGAGCAGGGTGGAGTGCTGCTGGACGGCGGCCGGGGCGAACTGGATGCTGCACCGCCGCTGATCGCGCGGGCTCCTTTCCCTGAGGACTGGCGCATCCTGCTGCTGCTTCATCGCGGCGGCCATGGGCTGCACGGCGTGCCGGAGGCCGAGGCTTTCCGCCGGCTGCCGCCCTTTCCGTCCGATGCCGCGGCGCATCTCTGCCGGCTGATGCTGATGGTCGCCCTGCCGGCGCTGGCCGAAGGCGACGTGGACCGTTTCGGACAGGCCATCGGCGAGTTGCAGCGCACGGTCGGCGACCATTTCGCTCCAGCCCAGGGGGGGCGCTTCACCAGCCCCCTGGTGGCCGACGCGCTGGCTTGGCTGGAGGCGGAAGGCATTGCCGGTGTCGGGCAGAGCAGCTGGGGGCCGACCGGCTTTGCCATCGTCGGCGACGCGACGCAGGCGGAGTGGCTGGCCGGCGAGATGCGCACCCGCTGGGCCGGCTCGCCGCTGGAGGTGATGGTGTGCCGTGGGCGGAATACCGGTGCGACCGTGCGGAATCTGTCGGCCGAGACCGAGTTCGTCCCTGCCGTCCGGCGGGTGGCTGGCGAGTGATGCGGGAGAATGATTGGAAGGAGGCAGGCATGGGCGCCCCTTACGTGCTGCACATGATCACGCCGCTGGCGAATGTCAGCCCATTCGACGTCAACATGGCGGTGGATGCCGGCATCGATACGGTGGTTCCCTACACCGGCATCGAGACCGCGCAGGTCGAGGCGCTGACCCAGGACGCCATGTTCTCCCGCGACCCAAAAAACGCGGCACGCACAGGCCTGTTCATCGGCGGGCGGGACGCGGCGACGGCGCTGGACATGCTGGAGGTGGCGCGCAAGGCGATGTTCCCACCTTTCCAGATCTCGGTCTTTGCCGATCCGTCGGGCGCCTTCACCACCGCTGCCGCCATGGTCGCGGTGGTGGAGCGAGCCCTGCGGCGGTCGGGGCAGGACGGCTTGGCCGGCCTGGATGTCCAGGTCTATGGAGCCACTGGTGTCGTCGGCGGCATCGCCGGGCTGATCGCGGCCCAGGCCGGTGGTTCGGTCACCCTGGTCAGCCACCGCGGCGTGTCGGCCGTGCAGGGCAAGGCGGAGGAGTTCGGCCGGCGCTATGGCGTCACGCTGTCCTGCGCCGACACCTCGGCCGGCGGCAAGGCGGCGCTAATGGAGCGGGCGGAGGTCGTGCTGGCCTGCGGCAAGGCCGGAGTCACCGTATTGACCGCCGACGATCTGCGCGCGGCCAGACGCCTGCGCGTCGCCGCCGACATCAACGCCGTGCCGCCGGCCGGGGTGGAGGGCGTCGGCGTAAAGGATGACGGCGCTCCCTTGTCCGCTCAGCCGAATGCTGTCGGCATTGGCGCGCTCGCCATCGGCAACGTCAAGTTCAAGGTCCAGCACCATCTGCTGGAGCGGATGCAGACCGGCGGCACCGCCGTCGCCTTCGATTTCCAGGATGCGATGGACGCGGCGCGGACCATTGTCGGGAAGGCCCAATGATGACACAGCGCGCGATGACCGGGCGCCCAAGCCTGTCAGCCCTGTCCGGTCCGCTCGCCACCACCCTGGTTGCCGATGCGGTGCAATTGCGGCTCGGCATCGACCGGGTGGCCGGCGCCACCATCGTCGATGGCGGAATCGCCCATCCCGGCGGTCTGGAGGCCGGACGCCGCATCGCCGAGCTGTGCATGGGCGGGCTTGGCCGGGTGACGCTCCAGGCCGACACCCGGTCGGATCGTTGGCCCTTCCAGGTGGCGGTTCACAGCACCGATCCGGTGCTCGCCTGCCTGGGCAGCCAATATGCCGGCTGGAGCCTGTCGCATAAGGAGGAGGGCGGATCCTTCTTCGCGCTCGGCTCCGGTCCCGGACGCGCGCTCGCCCGCAAGGAGCCCCTGTTCGAGGAACTCGGCTATGCCGACAGCGGCGACCATGCCGTGCTGGTGCTGGAAAGCGGCACCGTCCCGCCGGCGCCGCTGGTCGAGCGGATCGCCGCCGATTGCAGGATCGCGGCGGAGCGGCTGACGCTGGTTCTGACGCCGACGGCCAGCCTCGCCGGCACGGTGCAGATCGTCGCCCGCGTGCTGGAGGTTGCGTTGCACAAGGTGCATGCGCTGGGCTTCCCGCTGGACCATGTCGCCGACGGCATCGGTGTCGCTCCCTTGCCGCCACCCGGCAAGGGCTTCGTCGAGGCGATGGGGCGGGCCAACGACGCCATCCTGTTCGGCGGCACCGTCCAGCTGTTCGTCACCGGCCCCGACGATGCCGCCTCCGATCTGGCGCGCCGCCTGCCCAGCACGGAATCCCGCGATTATGGCCGCCCCTTCGCCGAGGTGTTCGCGGCGGTGAACAAGGATTTCTACGCCATTGACCCGTTGCTGTTCGCGCCGGCCCGTGTGGTGGTGACGGCGCTCGACAGCGGCCGCAGCTTCCATGGCGGGCATCTTGCGTCGGACATGCTCGACCGCTCCTTTGCAGGGACGGGGGGATGAGTGCCGCCGTCGCGGAGCTGTTCATGGCGGTCTGCCGGGCGGAGGTGATGGCCCTGAAACCCGGCAACGTCCATGTGCACGCCGCCGGCCACGGCATGACAGTGGAGGATTTCCTGCGGTCGGCGGAGGCCGCGGCACCGGAGATCGCCCGATCCGGCACCCCGGTCGGCGAACGCATCCTGCGGGCGGTGCGGGCGACACGGTCGGTGGTGGACTGCAACACCAACCTGGGCATCCTGCTGCTGTGCGCGCCGCTAGCCCGCGCTGCCGAGCTGCCGGCGGCACGTCCCCTGCGCGACAGGCTGTCCACCGTGCTGGCGGCGCTGACGGTGGAGGATGCCGAGGCTGCTTTTGAGGCGATCCGCCTCGCATCGCCCGGCGGTCTGGGACGTGCTGCGGAGCATGACGTCGCCGGCCCGGCGACGGTCGACCTGCGCGTGGTCATGACGGCGGCCCGGTCGCGCGATCGTATCGCCGCCCAGTATGCCGATGGCTACCGCGACGTCTTCGACATCGGCGTCGCCCGTGTCCGCTCGATGGCCGACAGTGATGCCGTCACCATGGCCGAGGCCGTATATCTGGACTTCCTGACGGCCTTTCCCGACAGCCACATCCTGCGCAAGCATGGCGAGGAGGTCGCCGCGTCCGTGCTGGCCGAAGCTCGCGAGGTGCGCGGGCGGGTCGCCGCAGCATCCTCGGCGGTTCTCCGGCGCGAACATCTGTTCGTCTTCGATGCGCGCCTGAAATGGCAGGGCATCAACCCCGGCACCTCCGCCGACCTGACCGTCGCCAGCCTCTTCGCCCATTGGCTGGAGGGCCGGCAGGCGGGCCGTAAGGGAACACAGGCATGACCGCCATCTTCGGCCTCAAGGTCGGCGGCACGATGCTGTGGCTCCTCGCGGCAGCCCTGCCCGCGTCGGCGGAGCCGCTGCCGATGACGGAGGTGGCTCCCGGCGTCTTCGTCCATCAGGGTGTCATCGCCGAGCCGGCGCCGGACAACCACGGCGACACCGCCAACATGGGCTTCATCGTCGGCGACAGCGTCGTCGCGGTCATCGACACCGGCGGTACGCCGGACCTGGGGCGGCGCCTGCGCGACGCCATCACGGCGCGGACCGACAGGAAGCCGGTCATCGTCATCAACACCCATATGCACCCCGACCACATCTTCGGCAACGCCGCCTTCGCCGACGTGCCGGTCGCCGGCCATGCCAATCTCCGCGACGCGCTGGCCGCCCGCCAGGAGGTCTATCGTCAGCGCCTGACCGAGGAATTGGGGGCCGAGGCTGCGGCCGGCATCGCTCCGGTGCGGGTCGACCGGCCGGTGGGCGAAGAGTTGCGGGTTGACCTGGGCAACCGCATCCTGGTGCTGACCGCCTATCCGACCGCGCACACCAACAACGACCTGACCGTCTTCGACCGCAAGACGGGGACGCTGTTCGCCGGCGACCTGCTGTTCGTTGACCATCTTCCGGCGGTGGACGGCAATGCGCTGGGGTGGCTGCGGGTGATCGACCGGCTGGAGCGGGTGCCGGCGGTGCGTGCCGTTCCCGGCCATGGCCCCGCATCCGTGGCTTGGCCGGGCGCGCTGGACGCCGAACGGCGCTATCTGACGACGCTGGTGGAGGGGGTGCGGCGGGTGCTGAAGGCGGGTGGCGGCATCCAGGATGCCGTCGCCCAAGTGGCGGAGGACGAGCGGGGGCGCTGGCTGTTGTTCGATGCATATAACCCGCGCAACGTCACGGCGACCTTCGCCGAACTCGAATGGGAATAGGAGCGGGAGCGATGACGCGATATCCGCTGATGGGGCCGCTGATCGGCCTTCTGATCGTCCTGTCCATGCCCGGTCTTGCCGCGGCCGATGCGGCGGAGGACGCGGCGCGCTGGGACCTGCTGCACGACATGTATTTCAAGGACCGCCCGGTGGAGGAGGCCGGCATCCGCATCCGCATCGACGCCCCGGCCCGCGCCCATGACGCGGCCCTGGTGCCGGTGCGGATCGAGGTGGAGCCGTCGCTTCGCCTGAAGACGTTGTCGTTGCTGGTCGACAAGAATCCGGTGCCGCTGGCCGCCACCTTCCGCTTCGGTCCGGCCAGCGCCGGCAGCGGCGTCGAAACCCGCGTCCGCGTCAACGAATACACCAACATCCGTGCAGTGGGGGAGACGCAGGACGGCCGGTTGCTGATGACTGCCGCCTATGTCAAGGCGGCCGGTGGCTGTTCCGCCCCCGCCGTCAAGGACCCGCAGGAGGCGATGGCGCGCCTAGGCCGTATCAAGGTGAAGCTTCCGGATACGCTGCCGCCCGGCAGCCCGGCCATCGCGCAGGTCATGATCAGCCACCCCAACAGCAGCGGCCTACAGTTCGATCAGGTCAGCCGGACCTACATCCCCGCTCATTATATCCAGTCGATCATCATCCGTGCCGGCGGCGGGACGGTACTGGAGGCGGACACCGACATCTCCATCGCCGAGGATCCGAACCTGCGCTTCAGCTTCCTGCCTACCGAAGGCGGCAGCCTGGAGGTGGTCGCCCAAGACACCAAAGGCGCCACTTTCGCCAAAAGCGTTTCGTTGGCCCCCGGTGCCGGAAAAGACGACCCGGCGCTGTAGCCACCGGGCCGGTCAGAAGCATTTCCGGTCGGCGGCGACCTGGGCCTGGCGGAAGCGGTCCATCAGGTCCTTGGCCCAGCCGGAACTGCGGAAGATCCCGGCGCGTTCTCCCGGCTGGTCGGCCATCACCTTCACCGTCTCGATGGCGGTGTAGTCGTCATAGGTGATGCGGTCGGCGATGGCGTCGATGCTGCACGCGCATTTCTCCATGACGATGTGTGACTGCCCGTTCGACGCCATGCAGGCGATCACGTAATCGGCCCGTGCCGCCGTCGGATAATCGTTCACCGGGCCGGCGGCGGCCGGAGCCACAGACGACAAAGCCGCCGACAGCAGGGCCGCCGTGAGAATGAGCACGATGCGAACAGGCATGGCCGGACCCTTTCCATCCTTCCCATGGGGGTGTGCCCAGGGATCATCAATGATTGTCTCTTATAACAATCACGGACGCGGATGGAACTGGATCGCTCAAAAGAGGTAGATCTCTTTATGGGGGAGATGTGCGGGTGCCGGCAGGCCCTGCGAACCAGACCTTGTTGCTCAGACTTGGCGCGGTTCGCACTTCCAGCGGCGGACCGTGTATTTCGGGTGCTGTTCCGCCCATTCCGCGGCCCGGAACAGGCCGGTGCGCGAACAGGCCATCACATTGACGAACGGCTCCTGGAACTGCGGGCGTTCGACGGTGCAGCGGTCGGGACTGGAAACAAGGCAAACCACGAAGATCAACTCGATCATGACAACTCCAGCCGTCATGGAGTGGGGGAGCGACCTCGGTTGGGCGCCTCGATGCGGCGGCGGCCGTCCAGGTTCATGAGCGGGGGTTATGCTGCACTGCACACAAAATATGTGCTGGAGTCAAGCATGGTTTATGGAAAGCCAATTTTGCCTTAACACCGGACCCCGGGTGAACATCCCGATATGATTGGCCGCCTATCCCTGAATTGCCTTCGCCAGGAACCGGTCGACCATCAGCGCGACCGCCTCGCTGTCGAGATCGTCCAGCCGGCAGGTCCGCACGTCGGTCGTCTTCACCGGTGTCAGGAAATTTTCCGAAACGGAGGTGGTGCCGTCCTCCCCGACATGGATGGTCATATACGCGTGCGGCGCATCCTCGGCACTGTCGACGGAAGTGAAATGGACGATGGCACGCGGCATCTCGTGGACCAGGCCGATGTCCTCCTGGAACCACACGGTGCCGACATCGCGGACGATCGGCTGCCGGGACTCAATGATCGGCCGGATGATGCGGTCGTGCAGGTCGCGGATGTCCATCAGCACCGCGCTCTTGCCACGATCGCGGGGGCCTTCGCCGAAATGCTCGATTGTGCTGCGCCGGGCGGCGTCCAGCATATGCCGGGTGCGGACCACGGCATCGACCAGCCGGCTGGTGGCGTCCGAATGCATCGCGTCTGCCTCCTCGTTCGAACAGGCGGCTCAGCGGCCGCCCGACTGGTATTCCCGACCGGTCGGCGCCGGCAGGTCGCCGGCGGGCTCAACCTTGCGGGTCAGATAGTCCGTCGCCGACAGGGCGAACAGCACCGCCAGCCAGAACAGCCCGGCCGCCGCCGCGGCACGGGTCAGGGCCGGGGCGCGGAACAGCTTCATGAACAGCGCCAGCACCAGCAGCGCCTTCGCCACAGAGATGCCCAGCGCCAGCACGATGTTCAGCGGACCGGGCATCGGCACATAGGCCAGCCCCAGCGTCGCCGCCAGCAGCGCCACCAGGGCCGCCCAGGTGATCAGGCAGGTGCGGGGAAGTCCCATCATGGCCCGCTCCGTCCAGCCAGATAGATCAGCGGGTAGAGGAAGATCCACACGATGTCGACGAAGTGCCAGTACAGCCCCGTCACCTCCACCGGCGTGAAGTAGCCCGCCGAAAAGGCGCCGCGTCGCGCCCGCACCGCCATCACCGCGATCAGGACGATGCCGATGGTGACATGGATGCCGTGGATGCCCGTCAGCAGGAAATAGAGGAAATAGAACAGCTCGATCGTCCGGGCATGCGGGCCGTTTTCCTGGAAATTCAGTCCCGGCACCAGATGCTCGGCCCATTCCCCATGATACTCGTAACCCTTCAGCCCCAGGAACAGCAGTCCGAGCAGCGCCGTGACCGCCAGCAGCCGGGTCAGCGCCGTCCGCCGACCATGCTCCGCCGCATGGACCGCCCAGGCCATGGTGAGGCTGCTGGTCAGCAGCACCAGCGTGTTGACCGACCCGATGACGACCTTCGTGTGGCGCCCGGCCTCCGCCACCCCGTCCGGATGGCTGGCGCGCAACCACGCATAGGCCAGCAGCATCCCGCCGAAGAACAGCACCTCCGTCGCCAGGAACACCCACATGCCGAAGCTGGCGGCCTCCGCCTGCTGGTCCATCGTGGCGTATTGTGGTTCGGGCCGAGGGACGGGCTGTGGGTGTGGGGTGGCGTCAGACATCCTGCGGCTCCGGTTCCGGCCGGTACTGGTAGGGCGGGCGGGTGACGGTCGGTGTCCGGTCGAAATTGTGGGTGGGGGGAGGGGAGGGGGTTTTCCATTCCAGTCCCGTCGCCGCCCACGGGTTGGATCCTGCCCGCTTGCCACGGAACAGCGACCAGCCGAGATAGAAGAAGGGCAGGACATAGCCGACCGCCAGCACCGACGCCCCGGCCGACGAGAAGATGTTCCAGGCCTGGAACTCCGGCGGGTAGGCGTAGTACCGCCGCTCCATCCCCAGATAGCCCAGGATGAACTGCGGGAAGAAGGTCAGGTTGAAGCCGAAGAAGATCAGCAGGGCGGCGATGCGTGCCCACCATTCGGGATAGAGCCGCCCGGTCACCTTCGGCCACCAGTAATGCAGCCCGCCGAAATAGGCGCTGACCATGCCGCCGACCATGATGTAGTGGAAATGCGCCACGACGAAATAGGTGTCGGTGACATGGACGTCGAAGGCGAGGTTGGCGACGAACAGCCCGGTCAGCCCGCCGATGGTGAACAGCCCGATGAAGCCCAGGGCGTACAGCATCGGCGCATCGAAGCTGATCCAGCCCTTGTGCAGCGTGGCGGTCCAGTTGAACACCTTGATCGCCGACGGCACCGCGATGACGTAGCTGAGCAGCGAGAAGACCAGCCCGGCATAGAGCGAGATGCCGGCGACGAACATGTGATGTGCCCACACGAAGAAGCCGATGACCGAGATGGCGATGCTGGACCACACCACGAACTTGTAGCCGAACAGCGGTTTGCGGGCGAAGCAGGGTACGATCTCGCTGATCACGCCGAAGCCCGGCAGGATCATGATGTAGACTGCGGGGTGGGAGTAGAACCAGAACAGATGCTGGAACAGCAGCGGGTCACCGCCTAGCGCCGGGTCGAAGATGCCGACCCGCAGCAGCCGTTCCACCGCCACCAGCAACAGCGTGATCGCCAGCACCGGTGTGGCCAGCACCATGATGACGGAGGTGGCGTAGTTCGACCAGACGAACACCGGCAGCCGGTACCACGTCATCCCCGGCGCCCGTAGGCGGTGGGTGGTGACGATGAAATTCAGCCCGGTCAGGATCGAGGAGAAGCCCACGGCGAATACGGCGGCCAGCGCCAGCACGACATAGCCGTTGGAATAGAGCGAGGAGAACGGCGTGTAGAAGGTCCAGCCGGTGTCGACCCCGCCGATCAGGATGGCGAACAGCGCCAGGAACCCGGCCCCCATATACAGATACCAGCTGAGCAGGTTCAGCCGGGGAAAGGCCAGATCCTTGGCGCCGATCATCAGCGGGATCAGGAAATTGCCCATGGTGTTGGGGATCGACGGAATCAGGAAGAACCAGACCATCACGATGCCGTGCAGCGTGAACAGCCGGTTGTAGATGTCCGGTGTGAAGATGCCGGCCGGCGTCACCAGATTCAGCCGGATCAGCGTCGCCGCCGCCCCGCCGACGAAGAAGAAGACGGTGAGCGACAGGGTGTAGAGGATGGCGATCCGCTTGTGATCCCGGGTCAGCAGCCAGGAGCGCAGCGTGGTCCCTTCCTCCGTCAGGTAGTTCTTCGTCGCGACGACGGGTTCCTCCGGTTTGCCGGTCACGGTCGCGGTCGTCATGGGGCAGGCCTTTCCGCGCTGTCGGCCGTCTTGTCGGCCAGCGATTTGATGTAGGCGACCAGCTTCAGCAGATCGTCCTCGCCGATCTGCCCGGCAAAGGAGGGCATGACCGGCGGATAGCCGGCGGCGATCTCCGCCTTCGGCATCAGGATCGAATCGCGGATATAGCGATCGTCGGCGATCACCGTGCGTCCGTCTTCCAGCGGCACCGGACGGCCGAACAATCCCTCCAGCCTTGGCGCGCGGACGGTGCCGGCCCCGCCATGGCAGCCGCTGCAGCCGTAGCTGCGGAACAGCGCCTCCCCCTCCTGCGCCAGGCTGGGGCCGGGGTCCTGGCTGTCCAGCCAGCGCTGGAAATCGGACGGTTCCATCACCACGATGGTGCCGCCCATCCGCGAATGCCAGGTGCCACAGAACTCCGCACAGAACAGGCGGTATTCGCCGACCTCCGTCGGCATGAACCACAGCGTTTCATAGCGACCGGGGACGGCGTCCTGGCGGATGCGGAAGGCGGGGATGGCGAAGTCGTGGATCACGTCCTGCGAGGTCAGCACCAGTCGCACCGGCCGCCCGACGGGGACATGCAGCGTGTCGATCTCGCGCTGGCCACCGGGATGTTCGATCTTCCACATCCACTGCTTGCCGACGACATAGATGTCGGTGGCCTCACCGGGCGGACTGTGGATGCGGACATAGAGGTCCGCCCCCCAGAAATAGAGCACGAGGAAGGCGGCGAAGGTCAGGCCGGTCCACGCCACTTCCACCCTCCAGGTGCGGCCCAGCCGGTTGCCGCGCTCCACCTTGCTGCCTTTGCGGTAGCGGACGCAGAACAGGATCATCAGCCCGAAGACCAGCAGCAGGATGAAGGCGCTGACCCCCAGCAGGGCCGCGAACAGCCAGTCCATGTCGGCGGCATGGGATGAGGCGGTGGGGGGGAGGAGTTGCAGGCTACCCATCGCCGTCCTCATCCCTTTCTTGGCCGGCGCGCAGTCCGCCAGACCAGCAGCCCAAGCGCCAGCACCGACAGGACACCGGTTGCTTGGATCAGCCGGCCGACCTCGGCATTGTAACGGCCCTGCTTGGCGTCATAGCCGTAGCAGAGCAGCAGCAGATGGTCGGCGACCGATCCGACCGCGCCCCTGGAGGCGTCGACCAGCCCCAGCCGCAGGTCGGTGGGGTCGTAGCCCACCCCCAGGATGTAGCGGGAAACCGTTCCTCCCGGCGACACCAGCACCACGCTCGCCGGATGGGCATACTGTCCGGTCGCCTCATCCAGCTGGTAGCGGAAGCCGGCCGCGCTGGCGAGGCGCCGCACCTCCCGCCCCCGATCGGACGGATCGCCGACCAGGGCGTGAATGGCACCGGCCAGTGTGGGATCGCGTTCGAAATGCCGGGCCTTCAGCGCCGCGGCGTCGGCCGGGCTGTCGCCCGGATCAATGCTGACCGCCATCACCGCGTAATCCTTGCCCGGCGCCAGCGGCGTCTGAGCGAGCGCCGCAGCCAGATCGCCCAGCACCACCCCGCACAGCGTCGTGCAGCGGTAATAGTCGAAGACCAGGACCAGCGGCCTGCCGCCGTCGAAGAGGGACGCAGTGGTGACCGCATGTCCGGCGTCATCGCGCAGCCGAACGTCGCGTGGCAACTGCGCCCCCGGATGCTGCTCGAAGGCTAACTGCGTGAATTGTCCCGGCAGCAGGGCTGTGGGGGACGCCTGCACGGAGGCGGTACCTAACAGCAGAAAGAACAGGGTGGGCATTGTGAGCCGTGTCATCACTGCCCCTCCCGCCTTGCGCCGGCCGGCCAGTCGGCGATTCCGCGTTCGGCGACACGGTGCATGGCTTCGTCGATCGGGATGTGGGCGATGCCATGCTCGCGGTCGGCCCAGCCATAGCCGGTCAGCCGCTCCATCGCTTCCGCCTTGTAACGCTTCAGGTCGGCGGCCGGATCTGTTTGCAGGCGCGGCTCCGGCATCGGCGTCGTCAGCGCATGGTTCTGGTCCTTGGCCGCATCGGGGAAGATCAGCAGCAGCGAGACCACGACGATCCCGATCAGCCCCGCCGCCAGACCGCCCAGCAGGGGGAACAACCAGGGCGGTGTGTCCCGCGTCTCGAACCGCGTAGCCTCATCCATGGCGGATCCCCTCTGCCAGCAGGCCGGCGGCTGGGGTGGCCTGTCCGACGTGGGCGGCGTGCCGCCACAGGAACACCGCCATGCAGCCTCCGCCCATCGCCAGCGCGGCGGCGGGGGCGAACCAGGTGAAGCCACCCGCCAGCCCGGGCAGGATCAGCCACCAGCATTCCAGCAGATGCGCCGCGAGCAGCAGCAGGCAGACGGCGGCCAATCCGCCCCGGCTGCGCTTCACCGGCCACCAGATCAATGCTGCGAAGGGAAGCGCTCCTTGTGCCAGCGCGCCCAGCGCCGCCACCCAGCCCCAGCCGTCTGAGAAGCGCGGGATGTACCATGTGATCTCGCTCGGCAGGTTCTCCTGCCAGACGATCAGGAACTGCATGATGGACAGGTAGAACCACAGCAGGATGGCGGCGGTCAGGAGGCTGCCCAGGTCGTGACGCTGCTCCGCATCCGTCCGTCCGCTCAGCACGGCGGCCAGTGTTGCAAGCGCCAGCGCACCCAGAAGCTGCCCGCCGACGATCATCATCCCGTAGATGCTGGAGCCCCACTCCGGCTCGATCGACATGAACCAGTCGAAGGACGCGAAGGTGACGGTCAGCCCCAGCAGGATCAGCTCCAGCGCCGCCAGCGGATTGCGCCCCCGCTCCGGCCGCAGCAGCACCGCCAGGGCCATCCCCAGCCAGACCAGGACATAGACCGCAGCCCGCGCGTAGAAGAAGGGGGCGTTCAGATAGAACCGGTTCTTCAGATGCGCGGCATCGGCCGCCTGCGCCCAGGGATACAGCTCCGGCAGCAGGACCAGCACCGGTACCAGCAGCAGGAGCATCAGCGGCAGCATGGCGACCATCGCCCGTAGGGGCGGCACCGCGGCGGCTCCCCATCGCCCGCCGGTCAGGTCATGGGCGAACAGCAGCATCATCGCGCCCAGCGGCAGCCCGATCCAGAAGGCGAAGGAGGCCAGCCAGCCGCGCAGCACCGCCTGCGGGTCCACCAGCGCCCCGGCCGCGCAGACCACGGCCCCGGCCAGCGCCGCGCCGATGGCGGCGAGGAGCGGGCGGCTCATCGCAGCGTCCCCCGCACTGCCTCAGGCAATTCGGTCGCCGCGGTATTCTGGCTGGCCTGAAGCGCGCGGATATAAGCGGCGATGGCCCAGCGGTCGTCGGAGGTGACGCGGTCGGCATAGGAGTACATCGCCCCCCAGCCGTTGGTGGCGACCTCGTAGAAATGCCGGGTGGGAGTGTTCCGCAATGCTTCGCTGTGGAAGGAGGGCGGTCGCGGGAAACCGCGCCGGACGATCATGCCGTCGCCATCGCCGAGATAGCCGTGGCAAGGCGTGCAGTAGATCTCGTAACGCTCCTTGCCACGCGCCAGCAAGGTCGGCGTCAGCGCCGGTGCCGGTTGTGGCCGGTCTTCGCGCGCCACGGTGTTGGGTGCCGGCTGCGGCGGCCAGACCTTACGGTCCGGGCCGACACTGGCGGGCGTCCAGGTCTTGTCGCGCGGCTGCTTCGCCATGTTGTCGCAGGCCGCCAGCAGAGATACCCCACACAGCAGACTCGCGAGAATGGACAGCCGGATCATGCCGGCACCTCGTCGATCCGCACCCCTTCGCCATTGGGAAGCAGCCGTTGCAGAAGTTCGCCGTCTTCGCGGCCCTCCCGTTCGGCGATCCAGATCAGGAAACGGTCCTGCGACGCCTGTTCAAAGCCGGCTGCATCGAAGATCGGGTCATAGAGGCGCGGCAGCCGGCAGAACTTGCAGAAGGCGAGGAATCCCGCCAGCAGGATGGTCAGTGCGGCGAGTTCGAAGGTGCTGGTGGCGAAGGCCGGCCAACTGTTCAGCGGCCGTCCGCCGATGTTCAGCGGATAGCTCACCACCATGCCCCAATATTGCAGGAAGAATCCACCGACGGCCCCCAGCACACCCGCCGCCACGACGATCAGCGGCAGTGCCCGTGCCTTGCGGCCAAGCAGCTCGTCCACCCCCTCCACCGCATAGGGGCTATAAACCTCCAGCCGCGAAAACCCCGCCTGCCGCAGGCGGCGCAGGGACTCCAGCATCGCATCCGGACTGTCGAAGGCGGCCAGCCGGCCGCGGAGGCTGTGGCCGGTGCCGCGCCGCACGGTCATCGTCCGCCCTCCGCCTTTTTCTTGTGGAGGAGTTCGCGCAGCTCGAACATCGACACCATCGGGATGAAGCGCAGCGCCAGGAAGAAGCCGGTCAGGAACAGCCCCACCGACCCGGCCAGCGTCGCCCAGTCCCAGACCGTCGGCACGAAGACGAACCAGCTCGATTCCGAGTGGTTCCGGTGCAGGCTGCCGACGACGATGACGTAGCGTTCGATCCACATGCCGACTACCACGCCCAGCGCCACCAGGAACAGCAGCGGCCGGTTCAGTCGTAGCACCCGTACCCACAGGATCTGCGGCAAGACGCCGTTCAGGACGATCTTCGCCCAGTACCAGGGGGCGTAATATCCGGTGAGCAGCGAGGTCACCACGGTGATTTCGCGCTGCTCCCCCCGGTAGAAGGGCATGAACACTTCGATCAGGTAGCAGTAGGACAGCAGCAGGCTGGCGGTCAGCATCAGCCGCGCCAGCACGTCGATGTGGCGCAGCGTGATGACGCCGGTCAGCTCCAGCGCCCGGCGCAGCGGAATGACCAGCATCAGCACCACGGCGAAGCCCGACAGTGCCGCGCCGAAGACGAAATAGGGCGGGAACTGCGTTTCGTGCCAGCCCGGCGTCAGGCCGCCGGCGAAATCCAGCCCGACGATGCTGTGGATCGAACAGACCAGCGGCGCCATCAATGCTGCGAACAGCCCGTACAGCATCCTGAACTGGCACCAGTGCTGCGACGACCCCTGCCAGCCCAGCGCCAGCAGCCCGTACAGCACCCGCTGCCAGCGCCGCCGCGCCCGGTCGCGCAGGGTGGCGAGATCGGGGAGCAGCCCGACATACCAGAACAGCAAGGATCCGGCGACATAGACCAGGATGGCGACGAAATCCCAGTGCAACGGGCTGCGGAACTGCGGCCACAGCGCCATGGTGTTGGGATAGGGGAACAGCCAGTAGAAATACCACCAGCGCCCGAGATGGATGACCGGCATGATCCCGGCGCAGGCGACGCAGAACACCGTCATGGTCTCGGCGATGCGGCTGGTGGCGCTGCGCCAGTCCGACCGGGTCAGGAAGAACAGGGCGGAGATCAGCGTCCCGCCGCTCGCCATGCCAACCCACCAGACATAGTTGGCGATGGCGAAGCCCCAGGCGATCGGCCAGTCGATGCCCCAGATGCCGACGCCGCGGATGAACAGCCAGCCGACCGCTACCAGAAACAGCCCGAACAGTCCGAACGACAAGCCGAAGCCGACCCACCACCACAGGGGCGTGCGGCGTTCCAGCACGAGGTCGCTGACATGGGCCGTCACCGATCGGGCCGTCACCCCCGGTTCCACCACCCGTTTCCGGTCCCGTTCGGTCCCTGGCGATGCGCTCACCGGCTTACACCTCCTGAAGCTCGGGATTGGGGTTGCGCAGCCGCGCCTCGTAGGTCGTACGGGGCCGGGTGTTCAACTCGGTCAGGACGCCATAGTCCAGCGGGCTCGCCTTGCGGCGGCTGACCGCGCTGTCGGGATCGTTCAGGTCGCCGAAGACGATGGCCTCCGCCGGGCAGGCCTGCTGGCAGGCGGTCTTCACCTCGCCGTCGCGGATCGGCCGGTTCTCGCGGTCGGCGGCGATCCGGGCGTTGCGGATGCGCTGGATGCAGTAGGTGCATTTCTCCATGACGCCGCGCGCCCGGACGGAGACGTCGGGGTTCCAGGACATCGACAGCCGGTTGTCGTCGCCGGAATAGTTGAAGTAGTTGAAACGCCGGACCTTGTACGGACAGTTGTTGGAGCAGAAGCGGGTGCCGACGCAGCGATTGTAGACCATCACGTTCAGCCCGTCGGCGTCATGCATGGTGGCGGCGACCGGGCAGACCACCTCGCAGGGCGCGTTCTCGCAATGCATGCAGGTCATCGGCTGGAAAAGGGTCTGCTCCGGGGCCGCCGCCCCGCCCTCGTACCAGGTGTCGATACGGATCCAGTGCATCTGGCGGTTCCGCAGCACCTCCTCCTTGCCGACCACCGCGATGTTGTTCTCGCCCTGGCAGGCGGCGGTGCAGGCGTTGCAACCGATGCAGGCATTCAGGTTGATCGCCATGCCCCAGGCGTTTCGCGGATAATCGTAATCCGGATAGAGAGATTGCTGCGGTTCCTTGCGCTTGGCGAAGCCAGGATTTTGGTGGAACTCGTCCAGCGTGGCGTGGCGGACCACATCGGGGGAGTCGATCATCTGGTGGTGCTGGGTAGCGGCCAAGCGGTGGCTTTCCCCGGTCTTGCGCAGTTCCACTCCCGGCTGTTGCCACAGATTGCCCGAGGTCCGCAGCTGGAAGGCGTCGAATCCGACATCGCGTCCGACCCGCCCAACGATCCGGCGCCCGAAGCCGAAGGGCAGGGTGACGCAGTCCGGGGCATGGCCGGGGAGCAGCCAGACCGGCGCCCGCAGCCGGCCGCTGGCGGTGTGCACCTCCACCACATCCTCGTTCTTGAGGTCCAGCCGCTGCGCGGTCGCCGGTGCGATCAGCAGGGCGTTGTCCCAGGTCAGGGTGGTGAAGGGCCGGGGCAGTTCCTGCAACCAACCGAGATTGGCGTAGCGCCCGTCGCGCAGCCACGGGTCCGGCCGGAACAGCGCGGTCAGCGTACCGTTGGGCTGTGTTGCAGCCGGGGGCAGGCGATCCGCCAAGCCGGGCAACAGCGAAACGGAAACCGGTGCGGCGGCGCTGTCCGGCACCACGCCCATGCGCAGGGTGTCCGCCCACAACTCCGCCGCATCGCCCTTGCCCTGGAGGCGCTCCATCCAGCTCTGCCGGACGATGGAGTAACCGTCGGGCCGCGTCTCCCCGTCGAGGACCGCCAGCAGTTCCTGCGGCGACCAGCCGCCCCACAGCGGCTGGACCTGCGGCTGCTGGATGGTGACGGTGCCATCGAAGGCCCGCGCATCGCCCCAGCGTTCCAGCTCATGCGCCTCCGGCACATGCCAGGTGCAGAGCACGGCGGTCTCGTCCGGCGCGGTGCCGAGATGGACGGACAGCGGCACCTTCCCCAGCGCTGCGGCGAAATCGAGATCGGCGGGAGCGGTGAAGACCGGGTTGGCGCCCAGGATCAGCAGCGTGTCGACCCGTCCCGCCGCCATGTCGGCGACCAGCCCCTTGATTGACTGGGCATGGTCGACCGGATCGGCCTCCACCGGCTCGATGTGGCTGACCGTCTGTCCGGGTGCGCCAAGCGCATCGTTGATGGCGTGGACCAGCGCATGGACGGCGGGCGGCTGGGCCGGGCCGGCATGGACCAGCGCCGCACCGCGATTGGCGGACAGGTCGCGGGCGATGGCACCCAGCCAGCCGGGAGCACCCTGCCGCCACTCCGCCGGCCCGGCGCCAAGCTCGGCGGCCAGCGCGCGCACCACCGCCTCCACCTCGTCGGGCCGGACAGCGAAGCGGTGGTCGGCGCGGGCGCCGGCAAGGGTGGGCGAGCTTTCCACCGCATAGAGGCGGCTCATCTCCTCCGGCCGTCCGTCCTCTGCCGCACGGCGGCGGCGGGCGAAGTCGCGGGCGTAGCGCAGATGCCCAGGCGCGCTGTCGAGGAAATCGCTCTCCACCGTCAGGATCATCTTGGCGTGGTCGAGATGCAGCACGGTGTCGACCGGCCGCCCGAAAGCCAGCACCGAACCGGCCCGCACCGTGTCGCGCCCGTCGGCTTCCCAACGGTGCCACTGCATCGCCGGAAAGTGCTGCTTCAGCGCGGCGATCTGCCGGGCCAGAGTGGGGGAGGTGACGGTCCCGGTCAGCAGCCGCAGCCCGTCGCCACCGCGCGCGGCCAGGGCGGGCAGGCGGTCGACCAGCGCCTTGACCATCCCGTTGGTGCTCGACGCCCGGCCGGCGTGCAGCACGGTGCGCGAGCGGTCGGGGTCGTAGAGGTCGAGGATGCTGGCCTGGATGATCGGGTCGAGCGCGCCCAGGCTGGCGGGATGGTCGGGATTGCCCTCCAGCTGCACCGGGCGTCCCATCTGGTGGATCGCCAGCACGCCGTCGGCATAGCCGCCGCGGGTGACGGCGGTGGCGAAATGGCGGGCGACGCCGGGGACCAGTCCGGACGGCATGGTGACATAGGGAATGGCTTTGTCCACCTCCTCTCCCGGACCGCAGCCCGACAACCCGGCCAGTGCGAAGGAGGCGCCCATCAGTTCCAGCAGCCGGCGGCGGCCGACACGCGCGTCTGCGAGGTCCGGCATGCCGGGAAACTCGGCGCGCAGTATCTCCAGCACGGCCGGCTCGCGCGACAGTTCATCCAGGCTGCGCCACAGCGCCCGGCCGCTCTGGCCGGCCAATCCGCCCTGGATCCGCCACCCCAACTCCTCCGGCCCCGTCATCGGTGACACACCGAGCAGTCGGACAGGGTTCCGGGATGGATGTGATAGCTGGCCATCAGTTGTTCGCCGGAGGGCGTCGTCGCGGTCCGTTTCCAGCCGGTGTCGAAGACCGCCTCTTTCGGGCGCAGGTTCGGGGCGGGATCGCGATGACAGTCCAGGCACCAGCTCATCCGCAGGCTCGCTCCCTTCCAGGTCAGGGGCATGCTGTCCACCGGCCCATGGCAGGTGGTGCAGCCGACGCCCTTGGCGACATGGATGCTGTGATTGAAGAAGACATAGTCGGGCAGCGTGTTGACCCGGTTCCAGCGGATCGGCGTTCCGGTGGCGAGGCTCTGGCGCACCGGGGCCAGCAACTCCGCATTGGTCCAGATCTGCGAATGGCAGGTCATGCAGGTGTGGGTCGGTGGCAGGCCGGCATTGGCCGACACCTCCACCGACGTGTGGCAATAGCGGCAGTCCAGCCCCAGCCCGCCGACATGGTGTTCGTGGCTGAAGGGAACCGGCTGCGGCTGTGCGACGCCGACCCGGGTCGCGTAGGTGGTGTTGGGAAAGAACCACGCGCCGCCGGCCAGCGTGATCAGTCCCGCCAGCAGCGTGTAGAGCACCAGTTTGGTCAGAATGTTGGCGATGGGGCTGAAAACACCCGGCACGGCTCTGGATCCCCGTCGCGCCGCCGGGGCGGCCGTTTGGTGGGGTCGGCGTCTGCACGCGACCTCACCGCTTCAAGCCCCCATTCGCCGTCAGGTTCCCTGCCGTGGTCGGGCTAGCCCGACTGCCCCGGCCCCGCTGCGCCAATCGGACAGCGTCCCGAATCGCCATGGACAGTGCGGGATGACGTCACTTTGGTACAGAGAGGATGGGGCTTGGCCGCCGGACCGGATCAGGTTCCCGGAATGACCCTCTGGAGCGCCAGGGTCAGCGGGAAGCACAGCGCGGCGGCAAGGGTGAGCGGGGCTGCGGCTCCCGATCCTGCGGCGGCGATCAACACCGCGTCGTACAGCGCGATCGCGGCGATCAGCACCGCCACCGCGCGCGGAACGTCACCGGGCGCCCGGCGGAACAGCCGCTGCACGGCCCAGCCCGTCGCCGCCGCCAGGGCGGCCCACAGCCCGAACGCCAGCGGACTGCCGAGCGAGACCCACAACGCCCCGGTCAGCGGAACCGCCAGGACGCCGAGCGGCCAGGCGTTGTCCAGCCGGTCGTAGGCCTCCTGCCGGGCGGCGAAGGTCAGCCCGACGACATGGCAGAACAGCCCGCCGGCGCCCAGCAGCATCCAGGGCGCCAGCGCCCCCCCACCGGCCTCTCCACCGACGGCTGCCGCTGCGGTGGCATAGGACAGCAGCCGGCACAGCCCCATGATCGCCGGGGCCGCCGCCGTGCGCTTGTGCAGAATGTCATAGAGCAGGATCGCCCCGGCCAGCAGGCCGCCGCACAGACCGGCCTCCAGTCCCGACACTGCCGCCAGGGCAAGACCCAGTCCGATCAGGGCGAAGCCGGCGGCGAACACCGTGCCGCGGGTGGCGTCGCCCCGGGGGATGGGGCGGGCCGGTCGCTCCCGCGCGTCGATCTCCGCATCGAAGGCGTCGTTCAGGTACATGCCGCCGACATAGAACAGCGCCAGCACGATGGCCGCGCGGGCGACTCCACCGACAAGCTCCCCACCGGCCATGCCGTCCAGCGCCCCGGCACCAGCCAGCGCAATGCCGGCCATGGCGTTGCTCAGCACCGTCGGCAGGTTCGAAACACGACCAAGGATCAGGGCCGCGCGCGGGCGGATCAGGACAGCCGTTCCAACACCCATCGCAATTCCCTTTCAATTCCGTCGACGACGCTGATGCCCCCCGCCCCGCAGGCTTCGGCGGGCAGGACGTCCCAGGTGTAGGTTTCGACCTCCAGATGCGGCGCTATTGGCCGGTCGCGGTGGATCGCCAGCAGCCGTTCCAGTGCGCCGCGGGTGGAGTCGAGCGGCGGTTCCGGCTGGGCGAAGACCGGTACGTGAAAATGGACCCGCCATTCCTCATCCTGGCCGCCGTCACTTTCCAGCGCCTGCGGCAGATCGACGAGGCGCCGTACCGTTCCGTCCGCCGCGCGGGCGACGGTCTGGTGGAGATAGACGGCATCGCGGAAGGCGGCGATGCGCTCCCGCGCCGCGTCATCCACCCGCGCGATCCGGAGGGCTGCGCTGAGCTGCACCTTGTGGATCGGAATGCCGGCGGCGGCCAGGGCGGTCAGCGACTCCGCCGGTTCCTCGAAATTGACCGCCATGTGACAGACGTCCAGGCAGAGGCCGAGATGGCGGGGCAGTGCCACTGCCGCCTCGTCGGCCGTCAGTCCGGCGAGGACGCCGAGCCGCCTTGCCGCCGCCTCGCTGAACAGGTATCCGCCAAAGAAGGCGACGGCATCGGCGGTGCTTTCCAGCAGGCACCAGGGTTCCGGCTCCAGTGCCAGCGCGACGGTGCGGCCGGTCGCCCGCTCCAACCGGACCAGCCCGGCGACGGCCTGCAACAACCTGTCGGCCACCACCGCTTCGCGCCCGATCACGCGCGGGGCGTAGCCACCAGGCACCGTGCTGATGGTTGCGAAGCCACCCGGCGGGACCAGGGCTGCCATGGTCCCGGCCAGGGAGAGGCTGTAGGCGACCCGCTCCTTCGTCGTCCAGTCCGGCTCGTAGACGGCCTCCTTGACCGGCGCCCCGTGGAAGCGGCCATAGGGGAAGCCGTTCATGGTGAAGGGCTCGAACCCCTCGCCTTCGAAGATCGCCGCAAGCTCCGCCGCCACTCCCACTTCCGCTGCGGCCTCTGCCGACAGGCGCAGCCCGACGCCGAAGGGGCGGTCGGGGCAAAGCCGGCGCCTGATCTCCCGCACCGGTCCCAGCAGGGCCGTCCGCACCTCGGCGAAGCTTTGCGTCGGGTGGACGTTCAGGCAGTAGCCGAGCGTGCCGCCGCCGGGCAGGCGCATCAGGCGGCCTCCCGTGCCGACAGCCAGCCGATGGCGCTTTCGACCAGTCCGGCGTCCATCGCGTTGACCTCGATCCCCCGGCCGATCCCGGCCAGCAGGGTGATGGTCAGCCGGCCGCCGAGATGTTCGCGGAATTCCTCCAGCCCGGCCAGCACCAGCGGCCGGCCGGCGGCATCGACGCGGGCCAGCGCCGGGTGCCACAGGCGGAAGCCCAGATGCTCCAGCAGGACGGCGACGCGCAGGTCCTCGCCCTCCGGCAGCAGGCCGGCCAGCACCGAATAGCGGGTGTCGAGGGCGATGCCGACGGCCACCGCCTCGCCATGGCGCAGGTGGTTGCGGCTCAAGGTTTCCAGCTTGTGCGCCGCCCAGTGGCCGAAATCGAGCGGACGGGCGCTGCCCTGCTCGAACGGATCGCCGCCCCCGGTGATCTGGCGCATATGCAGCTCGGCGCAGCGGCGGATCAGGTGGGCGACGGCCTCGGGCTCGAACAGGGTCAGGGCATCGGCCGACCGTTCCAGCCATTCGAAGAAGGCGCCGTCGCGGATCAGGGCCACCTTCACCGCCTCCGCCATGCCGGCGATGCGGTCGCGCTGCGGCAGGCTGTCGAGGAAGGCGGCGTCGTTGACCACCGCCCAGGGCGGGGCGAAAGTGCCGATCTGGTTCTTGGCGCCGTTCAGGTTGATGGCGCTCTTCACCCCGACTCCGGAATCGTTCTGCGCCAGTACCGTGGTCGGCATGCGCACCAGCCGCACGCCGCGATGGGCGGTGGAGGCGGCAAGCCCGACCGCGTCCAGAAAGGCGCCGCCGCCGACCGCCAGCACATAGGAATGCCGGTCGATGCCGTGCCCGAGGATGGCGTCGTGCATCTGGCCGATCAGCGCCGGGTCGTTCTTCACCGCCTCCCCGCCCGGCAGCAGCCGCGGCGGGACCACCAGCGTGGGCAGGTCGTCGCGTGCGGCGAAGTGGGCGGCGATGGCCTCCGGCAATGCCGGATGCCCAGCCAGTACGCCCATGTCGACGAAGGCGAGGCAGCGCGGGCGTGGATCGGCCCCGGCTGTCCCCATGGCGTCGGCCAACGTGGAATTGGCCGGGTCGAAGGCGTCGCGGGTGAAGGCGACGGCATACTCGAAGGTGACGGCGAAGCGCTGGCGGATAATGGGGGAACGGATGTCCGGATGGAGCGTAGAGGTCATGAGCCGGTCACCTCATCGAAGACATGGGCGAGCAGGAGGGATTTGACCGCCTCTGCCGGCACCGGGCCGTCGGGCAGCAGTCCGGGTTCGGAGGAGATCAGCAGCGGTCCGGCCTCCACCCGGTCGGTCGGGCGCCCGTGGGATCCCTTCACCAGCGCGGCGTCGAGCGGGATCACGTCCATCAATGTCCGGAAGCCCAGCGCCTTCTTCGCCAGCCGCCAGGTGATGGATGCCTTGGGCCAGCGCAGGGCGGGGTCGAGGAACAGCTCTGCCGGGTCGTAGCCGGGCTTGCGGTGGATTTCCACGGTCCGGGCGAAGTCCGGCGCCCGGTCGTCGTCCAGCCAGTAGGGATAGCTGAACCAGCGGTCGGCGCAGGCGACCGCGACAAGCTCGCCGGCGCGTGGGTGGCGGATGCCGGCGGCGCGTTGCGTATCGGCGTCCAGTACCCGCTCGACCCCGTCCAACCGCAGAAGCAGATCGCGCACTGCCGTCACCTGTTCGGGCCGGCGGACATAGACATGGGCCAGCTGATGGTCGGCGACGGCGAAGGCGGCCGACGCGCCGGGGTCGAGCAGTTCGCCGCCCTGTTCCTCGCGCACCGCGATCAGCCCGGCCTGACGCAGGGCATGGTTGATGGCGACGGGGCCGGAGACGCCGGTGATGCCGTATTCCGACAGCACGAGGACCCGCGTGCCCTCGCGCTCCGCCGCCTCGATCAGCGGGGCAGCCAGGGAGTCGATGGCGGCGACCTGGGCGGGGATGCGTGGATCGTCGGGTCCGAGCCGTTGCAGGTCGTAGTCGAGATGCGGCAGATAGACCAGGGACAGGGTCGGGCGGAAGCGGTGCTCCACCTCCGCCGCGCAATCAGCGATCCAGCGGCTCGACACGATGTCTGCGCCGGGACCCCAGAAGCGGAAGAGCGGGAACGGCCCCAGCGCCTGCGCCAGTTCTCCGCGAAGGGTGTCGGGATGGGTGTAGATGTCCGGCAGCTTGCGGCCGTCGGCGGCATAGATCGGGCGCGGCGTGACGCTGATGTCCGCCCCGGAATACATGTTGTACCACCAGAACAGCTTCGCCCCGACAAAGGCCGGGTCGCGCCGTTTGGCCTCGTCCCACAGCGTCTCGCCGGTGACCAGCCGGTTGCTCTGCTTCCAGAACAGGATCTCCGACAGGTCGCGGTCGTACCAGCCGTTGGCGACGCAGCCATGGCCGGCGGGGGGGAGGCCCGTCAGCATGCTGGCCTGCATCGTACAGGTGACCGCCGGCAGCACGGGCACCAGCGGACGCATGCCGCGTGCCGCCAGCCGTGAAATGGCCGGGGCGTGGGGCAGGAGGTCGGCGGTCAGCCCGACAACGTTCAGGACCAGCGTGCGCCTCATCGCCGTC
Source organism: Azospirillum lipoferum (assembly GCF_024170005.1). Classification (GTDB taxonomy): domain Bacteria; phylum Pseudomonadota; class Alphaproteobacteria; order Azospirillales; family Azospirillaceae; genus Azospirillum; species Azospirillum lipoferum. The sequence goes on along the minus strand of NZ_JALJXJ010000012.1, from coordinate 109,140 downwards.
AGTCGTCCGCTTCCACAACCGCCCTCTCGACGGTCGGGGTCTCGACCGTCGGTGTCTCGACCATCGGTGTCTGGCCGCGCAGGACGGTGTTGCCTTCGAACAGCAGGCGCTGGTCGACCGGCAGCGGGATTTCCAGCTCGGCCGGATCGAGCCGTCCGCTCTGGGCGTAGAAGGCGATGGGGTTGCGCCAGACGATGGTTTCGATGGCCTCGTCCGTGATCCCGGCGTCACGCATCGCCTGCGCGGTCTTCGGCACCTTCAGCGGGTCGCTGATCCCCCAGTCGGCGGAGCTGTTGACCATGATCCGCTCCGGTCCGAAGGCCTGGACCAGCCCGACCATGCGCGGTTCGTCCATCTTGCTGCCGGGATAGATGGTGTGGCCGGCCCAGCAGCCGCTCTCCAGCACCATTTCCAGCGTCTGTTCGTTGTTGTGGTCGATCAGCACGAGGTGCGGCGGCATGCCGGCCTCGCGCAGCAGATCCAGCGTGCGGCGGGTGCCGGCCTTCTTGTCGCGGTGCGGCGTGTGGATCATCACCGGCAGGCCGTGGCTCTTCGCCATTTCGACCTGCCGGGCGAGGATATCGTCCTCCGCCCGGCTCATGTCGTCATAGCCGATCTCGCCCACCGCGACGACGCCTTCCTTCTCCAGATAGAGGTCCACCAGATCCAGCACGCCGCCGACGATGTCGGGGGTGTTGGCCTCCTTCGGATTCAGGCCCAGCGTGCAGAAATGGCGGATGCCGAACTGGCTGGCGCGGAAGCGCTCCCAGCCGATCAGCGACAGGAAGTAATCCTCGAAACTGCCGACGTGGGTGCGCGGCTGGCCGAGCCAGAAGGCAGGCTCGGTCACCGCGACGATGCCGGCCCGGCGCATGGCGGCATAATCGTCGGTGGTGCGCGACGTCATGTGGATGTGGGGATCGAACAATCTCATAGCGTCAGCTTCCCGGGTCGAGGAGGAAATCGAGGTCGGCCGGCACCGGACGGCCGGATGCCCGCCGTTCGTCGCGGAAATCGGCGGCCATGCGGCGAAGCCCGGCGCTGGCCCGCTCCGCCAGCCCGGCGACGCGGGCCAGCGGTGCGCCGGTGAACACCGCCTTCAGCACCATCTGGTTGAAGACCGGTTCGGCGAAATGGGTGGCGGGAAAGCGGTTGTCGCAGGCAATCGCCTCGAACACCGGCTGCACGCTGGACCGGCAGGCATCGGCGGCAAGATCGGCAAAGCGGGCAGGATCGGGCAGCAGCATCAAGGACTGGAGGATCGCCGCCCGTTCGGCATTGTCGGACCGGCGGAAGGCGGTGACCAGCCGGGCCGGCGCCTCCGCCCCCGCCGCACGGACCGATGTGGCGAGCAGGGCTGCGCGCGCAATTCGGGAGGGCGGCCAGCCTCGTGGCGCCGTGCCGCCCAGCTTGCGGCCGGCAATGGCGAACAGGCGCATGAACTCCGGTGTGCCGGGCAGGGGCGGGGCGGCGACCGCCGTGGTGAGCCAGACCGCGGCCTCGGGGTCAATCCCCGCGATCAGGGCGGCCAGGATGCTTGGCACCGCTTCGGGGCTGACCGCCGGCAGCATCGTCGGATCGCAGCCCTCTTCGCCTGCCGCTGCTCCATACGCCACGACCACCATGGTTGCCGGCTCCTGTATTGCGACGTTGCGTCGACTCGATGCGCAAGCGCAGGTGCGAACGCTGCCTCAGCACAACCCTTATGGGATGCAAGAAACAACAGTATGTCAACCGGTGATGCATACTGCGACGGGCGCTGCGCTGTGTCGCAGGTACCGGCTCTTCCCTGACCATGCCGTCTGGCGCTAAAGCCATGGCTTTCCAGGCTTCGTCCGGCAGACCGGGGGGACGGACCGTCTTCCGCTGCGACAGATCGATGACCCGTGTTTCCTGCGACTGCGACGTCTTGGTGGTGGGTGGCGGCAATGCCGCACTCTGCGCTGCCATTGCGGCCCGAAGGGCGGGGGCATCCGTTCTGCTGCTGGAGGCCGCAACCAAGGCGCTGCGCGGCGGGAACGCCCGCCACTCCCGCAACATGCGGGTCATGCATGACGCACCGACTCCGTGGATACGGGGGCGCTATCCGGCTGACGATTACCGTTCGGACCTGCGGCGCGTGGCCGGGGCCGCCGATGACGGGCTGACGGCCCTGTTCGTCGATGCCAGCGCCGACATCGTCGATTGGCTGGCCGGCAACGGTGTACGGTTCCACAGCGGCACCGACGAGGTTCTGCCCCATTCCCGCAAGACGGCCTTCTTCCTGGGCGGGGGAAAAGCGCTGGTGAATGCGCTCTACGACACCGCCGGGCGGTTGGGCGTCATCATCCGCTATGACAGCACCGTCCGTGCCCTGCATCTGCGGGACGGGGCGCCAGCCGTCACCGTCGGCGAGCCGAACCTCACGATCCGGACGCGGGCGCTCGTCGTCGCCTCGGGCGGATTCCAGGCCAATCCCGGCTGGATGCGGCAGCAGTGGGGCGGGGGCGCCGACGGCTTCACGATCCGTGGCACCCCACACGCGACCGGCATCCCGCTGAAGGCGCTGCTTGGGGACGGGGCGGAGCCGGTGGGTGCCGCCAACCGCTGCCATATGGTTGCGGTCGACGGACGGGCGCCTCAGTTTGACGGCGGCATCGTCACCCGGCTGGACGGCATCGTCCAGGGCATCGTCGTGGACCGCGTCGGCCGGCGTTTCGCCGACGAAGGGGCGGTAGTCGGCTCCAAGCGTTACACGGCCTGGGGAGAACTGGTCGCCCGCTGTCCCGGCGCCATCGCCTTTTCGATCTTCGATGCGGTGATCGGGGAGCGGTTCCGGCCCTCCATCTTCCCGGCGATCCGGGCGGATGGCGTCGGCGAACTGGCATCGGTGTTGGGCATCGCTTCGCCGGCATTGGAGGCCACGGTGACCGCCTTCAATGCCGCGATCACCGGCGGGGATGCGACGGCGGGGATCCATCCGCCGAAGACGCAACTCGCCGTGCCGATCGCGGTTCCGCCCTTCGGCGCCTATCCGGTTCGGGTCGGCGTCACCTCCACCTGCCTGGGGGTGCGGATCGATGGACGGGCGCGGGTGCTGCGGCGGGACGGCAGTGCCTTCGATGGGGTCTATGCCGCGGGAGTCGTCATGGCGCCCAACATCCTGGGTTCGGGCTATCTGGCCGGTAGTGCGATGGCCATCGGCGCGGTGTTCGGACGCATCGCCGGCCTGGAGGCGGCGGCCCATGCCCTGCACTGACGATACACAGCAGAGCGCAGCGGACGCGCGCCGGGCGCTGGACATCTGCAATGCCTGCCAGTTCTGCGACGGCTATTGCACGGTTTTCCGGGCGCTGAAGATGCGACGGCTGATTTCGGTGGCGGATCTCACCTTCCTGTCCAATCTCTGCCACAACTGCCGGTCCTGCTACCATGCGTGCCAGTATGCACCGCCGCACGCTTTCGACCTGAACCTGCCGAAAAGCCTCAGTCTGGTCAGGCAGCAGACCTACCGCGACCATGTCTGGCCGCCGCCGTTCAGGGGACGATTGCCTTATGCCGGGTGGCCTGCGGTTGCCGTCGTGGCTGCCGTCGCCCTGTCGGCGGTAATGCTCGTGGGAATGCCGGCCCTGATCTGGATCCCGCCGGATGTGCTGTTCGGACGGCATTCGGGGCCGGGTGCGTTCTACCGGCTGGTGCCGTGGGGGGCCATCGCCGGGGTGGCCGGCGCCGTGATGCTGTGGTCGCTGCTCGCCGTCGGCTTCAGCGTCGCATCCTTCTGGCGTGGCATGGGACCGGTGCCGGCCGGCGTGGCCTTCCTGCCGGCTCTGCGCGATGCCCTGTGCGACGCCGCCACCCTGCGCAATCTCGGCGGGGGAGGAGCCGGCTGCAACGACCGGGACGAACGCTTCTCCCAGGCGCGACGTCGCTTCCACCACGCCCTGTTCTATGGGGTGGTGCTCTGCTTCGCCTCTACCGGCGCGGCGACCATCTACCACCACCGGCTTGGCTGGCAGGCGCCCTATCCGCTGCTGAGCCTGCCGGTCCTGCTCGGTGGCATAGGGGGAGCCGGAATGCTGATAGGCGCCGCCGGGCTGGCCCTGCTGAAGCTGCGCGCTGATCCCGGACCGGTGGCACGGAGCCTGACCGGTGCCGATTGCTCTTTGCTGGCGCTGCTCTTCCTGGTGGCGGCCAGCGGTCTGGGGCTGCTGGCCCTGCGCGAGACGGCGGCGATGGGACCACTGCTTCTGGTCCATCTTGGCCTCGTCCTCGGCTGGTTCGCGACGCTGCCCTACAGCAAGTTCCTGCATGCGCCCTTCCGCTTCGCCGCCCTGCTGCGGGCGGCGATGGAACGGCAGTGCAAGGAGTGGGGCAGGGGCTGAGGCTCCCCGCCCCACCAATGGATCAGCTGCGCCCCAGCTCCCCATCGACCCGGCGCCACAGCCCGAGCGGGTTGCCGTCGCGCAGGGCTTCCGGCAGCAGCTCGGCAGGCAGATCCTGATAGCAGACCGGGCGTAGGAAGCGGCGGATCGCCAGCGTGCCGACCGAGGTGCTGCGCGGGTCCGACGTCGCCGGGAACGGGCCGCCATGCACCATCGCGTGGCAGACCTCCACCCCCGTCGGCCAGCCGTTCGCCAGGATGCGGCCGGCCTTGCGCTCCAGCGTCGGGATCAGACCCGCCACCGCCTCCTTGTCCGCCGCATCCATCTGCAAGGTCGCCGTCAGCTGCCCTTCCAGACGCTCGGCCACCGCCACCATCGCCGCCACGTCCGGGCAGCGGATCAGCAGCGAGGCGGCGCCGAACACCTCCTCCTGCAACTCCGTATCGGCCAGGAAGGCCTCCGCCGTCGCGGTGAAGAAGGCCGCCTGCGCCTGGTTCGGCCCGCTGCAGGCCAGACCGCGCGCCAGCGTCGTCACCGCGCCGCTGCCGGCCAGCTTGGCGACACCGGAATCGTAGGCAGCATGGATGCCCGAGGTCAGCATGGTCGAGGCCGCGCTGCCGCCGAGTGCCTCCACCGCCGCCGCGACGAAGCGGTCGAGGTCCGGGCTATCCACCGCCAGCAGGATGCCGGGATTGGTGCAGAACTGCCCGGCGCCCATGGTCAGCGACGCGACGAAGCCCTTGCCCAGCGCCTCGGCCCGCGAGGCGAGCGCCGCCGGCATCAGGAAGACCGGGTTGATGCTGCTCATCTCGGCATAGACCGGGATCGGCTCCGGCCGCTTGGCCGCCACCCCCATCAGCGCCAGACCGCCGCCACGCGAGCCGGTGAAGCCGACCGCCTTGATCCGCGGGTCGGCGACCAGAGCGGTACCGATTTCGTTACCGGTGCCGAACAGCAGGGAGAAGACGCCCTCCGGCAACCCGCAGGAGGCGACCGCCGCCTGGACGGCGCGGCCGACCAGCTCCGAAGTGCCGGGATGGGCGCCATGGCCCTTCACCACCACCGGACAGCCGGCGGCGAAGGCCGACGCGGTGTCGCCGCCGGCCACCGAGAAGGCGAGCGGGAAGTTGGAGGCGCCGAACACCGCGACCGGCCCCAGCGGGATATGGCGCTGGCGCAGGTCGGCACGCGGCAGCGGCGTGCGTGCGGGCATGGCCGGGTCGATGCGGGCCTCGATCCAGCTTCCCTCGCGTACGACCTGGGCGAACAGGCGGAGCTGGCCGACGGTGCGGCCGCGCTCGCCCTCCAGCCGGGCGCGCGGCAGGCCGGTTTCAGCCATGGCACGGGTGATCAGGTCGTCGCCGATGTCGAGGATGTTCTGGGCGACCGTCTCCAGGAAGGCGGCGCGCTGCTCCAGGCCGGTTTCGCGGAAAGCGTCGAAGGCGGCCCAGGCCAGCGCGCAGGCGCGCTCGACCTCGGCGGCACCGCCGCCGCCGAAGACGGGCTCCAGCGCCTCGCCGGTGGCGGGGTCGAAGGCGCGGAACTCGCCCTGGCTGCCGCGGTGGGCGGTCGCACCGATCAGCATCTCGCCGGTGATGGTCATCTTGGAATCTCCTTCAAGAGCGGGGCACCGGGGGAGGGGCGCCCGCCGACAAGAGCGGCCGGTCCATTGTTGGAGAGGGGATCTATCATGACATCAGTCATCATACAAGTGAACCGGTGCAGTGCGGCCCCCCAATGCATCGTCTCTCCACGGGCTGGCAAGCCGGCTTGTCTATTGTCGTATAGGTTTTGGGGGTGTTAACTCTGGACATGGAGTGGTGACGGGCGGTCCGTCCCGGAGCCGGGTTTGGGTGAGGATGGTGATGACAGCGCGCAGGCGCCGGGATCCGCTGGCGAAGCAACTGGTGGATGCCCTGGCCGAACGGATTTCCGGCGGGCAGTACAAGAGTGGCGACCGGCTGCCCAGTGAACAAGACCTGATCGACGAATTCGGCGTCAGCCGCACCGTGGTACGCGAGGCGATCGCCAATCTGAAGGCGGTCGGCATGGTCTCCACCCGGCAGGGGCTGGGGGCCTTCGTCCTGCGCGATGCCGCGATCCTGCCCTTCCGCATCGAGGAATCGACGCTGGAGGCGGTGAATGAGGCGATTTCCGTGCTGGAAGTCCGCATCAGCCTGGAATCGGAAGCCGCCTATCTCGCCGCCATCCGCCGCGACGACAGCCATCTGGCCCGCATGCGCGAGGCGCTGGACACGATGACCGCCGCCATTGAGGCGGGCGAGGATTCCATCGACGCCGATCTGGCTTTTCACAGCGCCATTGCCGCGGCGACCGGAAACAAGCATTTCCTGGCCCTGTTCTCCTATCTGGGATCGTTGCTGATCCCGCGCGCCCGCGTGCGCTACGGCCATCTGGAAGGCGATTCGCGCCGCCAATATCTGCGGCGCATCAATGACGAGCACCAGACCATCTATTCCGCCATCGAGCGCCAGGATCCGGAAAACGCCCGCGCCGCTCTCCGCCTGCATCTGAACGGCAGCCGCGACCGACTGCGCGCCGGCGGCGACTTCAAGGCGACCGCCGCAACGGGCTGACCCTTCACGCCAATCCTGCCCCACGCTGCAAAGGGACGTCGCCGCACCGCCGGCCGCGTCCCTTTTGTTTTGCCGGGCCGGCTTTCGCCGCCTCCTGATTGGTGGGATGACGGATTGCCTCCACGCGCATCAAACCACTTGTATGATGACTGATATGATGGTAGTCGTTCTGTCATCGGACGCGGCCGGTGTCGAACGGATCGCCGTAAGACCGGCCCGTACCAGCGCCCCAAGCCGCCATTTGCCCGCAGTGCCCCCTCTGCGAGCCTCCACAGAATCGTCTCCACCGTTTTCCGAGGATGCCCCCGATGGAACCGCAAGCCCTGAAGGCCATCGTCAGCGAAGGTCTTCTGTCGTTCCCGCTGACCGATTTCACCGCCGACGGCACCTTCGAGCCGGGCGGCTATGCCCGCCGCCTGGAATGGCTGAAGCCCTATGGCGCGTCGGCCCTGTTCGCCGCCGGCGGCACCGGCGAGCTTTTCTCGCTGACGCCCGATGAGCACAAGAGCATCGTCTCGCTGGCTGTCGAGGTCTGCGGCAAGGAGGTGCCGATCATCGCCGGCGTCGGCTATTCCACCCGCATCGCGGTGGAAATGGCGCGGGCCGCCGAGAAGGCCGGAGCCGCCGGCATCCTGGTGCTGCCGCACTACCTGACCGAAGCCGATCAGGACGGCGTCGCCGCCCATGTCGAGGCGATCTGCAAGTCGGTCGGCATCGGCGTCATCATCTACAACCGCGCCACCTGCAAGCTGGGCGCCGACCGTCTGGCCCGCCTCGCGGAGCGCTGCCCCAACCTGATCGGCTTCAAGGATGGGCTGGGCGACATCGAGCTGATGACGACCATCCGCCGCAAGCTGGGCGACCGCTTCAGCTATCTGGGCGGCCTGCCGACCGCCGAGGTCTATGCCGCCGCCTACCGCGCCATCGGCGTTCCGGTCTATTCGTCGGCCGTCTTCAACTTCATCCCGCGCACGGCGATGGAGTTCTACCAGGCGGTCGCGTCGGGCGACACCGCCACCACCGACCGGCTGCTCGATCAGTTCTTCCTGCCCTATCTGGCGATCCGCAACCGCAAGGCCGGCTATGCCGTCAGCATCGTCAAGGCGGGCGCCGCCGTCGTCGGCCGCCCCGCCGGCCCGGTGCGCGCGCCGCTGGTCGACTGCACGCCGGCCGAGGTCGAGGAGCTGCGCGCCCTGATTGAAGCCCTGGGTCCGCAGTAACCCATAGCCTACGGCAACAATTCATCGCCGGACGGGCAGGCGCCGGGCTTCAGTTCCCGACGCCGGACACAAGGTGCAGCCAAGACGCCGGATCCGTCGAACGGGTCCGGGAAGGGACTGCCGCGCCTGCCCGCCCTCATGCCTTGAGGGAGGAAATCTCATGACAATCGAGAGCACCGCCGCCAACGCCGAGCGCGCTGCCTATTCCACCGCCGCTGCCGCCGCCCAGCCCGCCGCCAAGCAGACAAAAGTCCGCTATCTCATCCTGGCGATGCTGTTCCTGGTCACGGTCATCAATTACGCCGACCGGGCGACCCTGTCGATCACCGGCCCCGTGATCTCGAAGGAGCTGGGGATCAGCGCCGCCGAGATGGGCTTCATCTTCTCCGCCTTCGGCTGGGCCTATGTGCTGGGGCAACTGCCGGGCGGCTGGCTGCTCGACCGCTATGGGTCGAAGATCGTCTATGGGCTGAGCATCTTCACCTGGTCGGTCTTTACCCTGATGCAGGGCTCCATCGGCTTCCTCGCCGGTGGTGCTGCGGTCATGATGCTGTTCGCCCTGCGCTTTGCCGTGGGCTTCGCCGAAGCGCCGTCCTTTCCCGGCAACAGCCGCGTCGTCGCGGCCTGGTTCCCCGGACAGGAGCGGGCGACCGCGTCGGCCATCTTCAACTCCGCCCAGTATTTCGCCACCGTGATCTTCGCGCCGCTGATGGGGTGGCTGACCCATTCCTTCGGCTGGCACTGGGTGTTCGGCGTCATGGGCGGGCTGGGCATCATCATGGCCGGCGTGTGGATGAAGACCGTCTACGCTCCCAAGGACCATCCGCGCATCAATCAGGCCGAACTGGACTACATCGCGGCCGGCGGCGGTCTGATCAACATGGACGACGGCCGGAAGGCGGCGGCTTCCGCGCAGGGCGGTGCGAAGTGGGATTACATCCGCCAGCTCTTCGCCAGCCGCATGATGGTCGGCATCTTCCTCGGCCAGTTCTGCATCAACGCCATCACCTATTTCTTCATCACCTGGTTCCCGGTCTATCTGGTCCAGGCCCGCGGCATGTCGATCCTCAATGCCGGCTTCATCGCCTCGATCCCGGCGATCTGTGGCTTCGTCGGCGGCATCCTGGGCGGCGTGATGTCGGACGCCATGCTGCGCCGGGGCTATTCCCTGACTGCGGCGCGCAAGACGCCGATCGTGCTGGGCATGCTGATGTCGATGGCGATGATCGCCTGCAACTACACCGATCTTCAGTGGGTCGTGGTGTCGCTGATGGCGCTGGCCTTCTTCGGCAAGGGCATCGGCGCGCTGGGCTGGGCCGTCATGTCGGACTGCGCGCCGAAGGAGATCACCGGCCTCAGCGGCGGCGTGTTCAACATGTGCGGCAACATCTCGTCGATCACCACGCCGATCGTCATCGGCTACATCATCCAGACCACCGGCTCCTTCAACGGCGCCCTGGTCTTCGTCGGCGCCAACGCCCTGATCGCGGCGGTCAGCTATCTCGTCGTCGTCGGCGAGATCAAGCGGATGGAACTGAAGAAGTAACGGCAGGCCGGGGCGGTGGGCGAAGGCTTCCCGCCCCTTGTCCGGTCCGCGTCGACCAGTCTGGCAAAGGGTTTCCCCAATGTATATCGGCGAGCAGCTCATCAACCCCACCGACAAGCGCCTGCGGCTGTCCGCCCAGCTGGGCGCCAGGGGCATCGTCATCGACAGCCGGCCGAACGCGCCGGTGATGGCCGGCGACGATGTCGAGGCCGGCCTGTGGGACGGCCGCAAGGTCGCCGACCAGCGCAGGTGGGTGGAGAGCCATGGTCTGACACTCGACTGTCTGGCGCTGGATGTCGGCTCCATCCTGCTCGACAGCCTGCGGGCACCGGAAAAGGCGGCGGCGACGGCGGAGCGGTTGCGCCACAACATCCGCGCCGCGGCGGACGGCGGTGTCGACACGGTGAAATACACGGTCGCCATGGTCGGCATCACCCGCACCGGCGTGGTCGACGGCCGCGGCGGCATGAAATGCAGCACCTTCCGCGCCGACGAGTACAAGGCGGAGAACGACGCCCGCTTCTCCTACTGGGGCACCGTCCTGCCGGAGGACGAGACCGGCACCAAGCCTTCCCCTGTGGCGGCACGTGGCGCGCCGGAGACTTGTGGTCAGGTGATGGCGAGTGAGGCCGGGGGCGTCAGCGAAGCCGACGGCTGGCGTGCCATCGAGTATCTGGTCGAGGCAATTCTGCCGACCGCCGAGAAGGCCGGTGTGAAACTGGCGTGCCACCCGCACGACCCGGCCTATCCGCCGGGCGGCCTGAACGGCGTGCACCATGTGCTGGGCTCGCTGGAGGGCCTGCGCCGCTTCGTCTCTCTGGCGCCGGAAAGCAAGTCGCTCGGCTTCAACTTCTGCCAGGGCACCATCGCCGAGATGTCGCGCACTCCGACGGAGACGGTGCTGGAGGCGATCCGCGAGTTCGGCCCGCAGAACCGCATCTTCATGGTCCATTTCCGCAACATCAAGGGCGGTTACCTCGACTTCCGCGAGGCGATGCCGGACGAGGGGTCGGTCGACATGGCGGCCTGCATCCGGGCCTATCGCGAGGTCGGATACAAGGGGATCCTCTGCCCCGACCATGTGCCCTTCTCCGAGGTCGATCCGGATCGCGAACGCTTCTTCGCCTTCGCTCTCGGCTATACCCAGGCGCTGCTGCAAGCCGCCTGATCCGCTTTTCCCCGCATTCCCGTTTTCGAGACCCCGCATCATGGCCATTCAGATGTCGTCGCCCAAAGTCACTGAAATGCTGGTCGTGCCGGTCGCCGGCCAGGACAGCATGCTGCTGAACCTGTCGGGCGCCCATGCGCCCTATTTCACCCGCAACGTGGTGATCCTGAAGGACAGCGCCGGCCACACCGGCGTCGGCGAGGTGCCCGGCGGCGAGAAGATCCGCCAGACGCTGGAGGACGCCCGCGCCCTGGTGGTCGGCCAGTCGGTCGGCGCCTGGAACAACATCCTCAACAGCGTGCGCCGCGGCTTCGCCGATCGCGATTCCGGCGGGCGCGGCCTGCAGACCTTCGACCTGCGCATCACCATCCATGCGGTGACGGCGCTGGAGGCGGCGCTGCTCGACCTGCTGGGCCAGTTCCTGGAGGTGCCGGTGGCGGCCCTGCTGGGCGAGGGACAGCAGCGCGATGCGGTGGAGATGCTGGGCTACCTGTTCTATGTCGGCGACCGCGGCAAGACCGACCTGCCGTACCGCGCCGAGCCGAATGCCGGGAACGACTGGTTCCGCCTGCGCAACGAGGTGGCGCTGACCCCCGACGCGGTGGTTCGGCTGGCCGAGGCTGCGCATGACCGCTACGGTTTCAACGACTTCAAGCTGAAGGGCGGCGTGCTGCGCGGCGAGGAGGAGATCGAGGCGGTGACGGCGCTGGCGAAGCGCTTCCCCAACGCCCGCGTTACGCTCGACCCGAACGGCGCATGGTCGCTGGAGGAGGCGATCCGGCTTTGCAAGGGGAAGGACGACGTGCTGGCCTATGCCGAGGATCCCTGCGGCGCCGAACAGGGCTTCTCCGGCCGCGAGGCGATGGCGGAGTTCCGCCGCGCCACCGGCCTGCCGACCGCCACCAACATGATTGCCACCGACTGGCGCCAGATGGGCCATGCCATCCAGCTGCAGTCGGTCGACATCCCGCTGGCCGACCCGCATTTCTGGACCATGCAGGGCAGCGTCCGCGTCGCCCAGATGTGCCACGAGTGGGGGTTGACCTGGGGGTCGCACTCCAACAACCATTTCGACATCTCGCTGGCGATGTTCACGCATGTCGCTGCCGCCGCTCCCGGCCGCATCACCGCCATCGACACCCACTGGATCTGGCAGGACGGCCAGCGCCTGACCAGGGAACCGTTCCGGATCGAGGGCGGGCTGGTCGCCGTGCCGCAGAAGCCGGGGCTGGGCGTGGAGATCGACATGGACGAGCTGGCGAAGGCCAACGACCTCTACAAGCGGCACGGGCTGGGGGCTCGCGACGACGCCACGGCGATGCAGTATCTGATCCCCGGCTGGAAATTCGACAACAAGCGGCCGTGCCTGGTGCGGTGAGGGCTTAGTGACGCGCAACATTGGGGAGATTCCCCTCTCCCCGGGGGAGAGGGGAATCTCCGACGATACAAGTCAGGGCAAGCCATGACCCAGAAGCCTCTCTACATCCTGGTCCATCCCGAGGACAACGTCGCCATCGTGGTGAATTCCGGCGGGCTGCCGCCGGGGACGGAGTTCGAGTGCGGGCTGGTCCTGACCGATTTCGTGCCGCAGGGGCACAAGGTGGCGCTGGCCGACCTGGAGGAAGGGGCATCGATCGTCCGCTACGGGCAGGTGATCGGCACCGCCGCCCGGCCGATCCGCCGCGGCGCCTGGATCGAGGAGTCTCTGGTCCGCCTGCCGGACGCGCCGGAACTGGACACGCTGCCGCTGGCGACCGCCGTGCCGCCCGACGCCCCGGCGCTGGACGGCTATACGTTCGAGGGCTACCGCAATCCGGACGGGACGGTCGGCACCAAGAATGTGCTGGGCATCAGCATCAGCGTGCAGTGCGTCGCCGGGGTGATGGATTTCGCCATCGAGCGAATCAAGAAGGAGCTGCTGCCCAAATACCCCAATGTCGATGACGTGGTGGCGCTGAACCACACCTACGGCTGCGGCGTGGCGATCAATGCGCCGGGGGCGGCGGTGCCGATCCGCACGCTGCAGAACCTCGCCCGCAACCCCAACCTGGGCGGGGCGGTGATGGTGGTCGGGCTGGGCTGCGAAAAGCTCCAGCCGGAACGGCTGTTGCCGGCCGGGGTGGAGCCCAGCATCGTCACGCTGCAGGACGAGCGCCACCAGGGTTTCGGCGACATGGTCGCCTCCATCCTGGAGATGGCCGACCGCCGGCTGGCGCAGTTGAACGAGCGGCGGCGCGAGACCTGCCCGGCGTCGGACCTCGTCGTCGGGCTGCAATGCGGCGGCAGCGATGCCTTTTCCGGGGTGACCGCCAACCCGGCGGTCGGTTATGCCGCCGACCTGCTGGTGCGGGCCGGGGCGACGGTCATGTTCTCCGAAGTGACGGAGGTGCGCGACGCCATCCATCTGCTGACCCCGCGCGCCGTCGACGAGGAGACCGGCCGCGCACTGATCCGCGAGATGCGCTGGTACGACGATTATCTCCAGGTCGGGTCGGCCGACCGCAGCGCCAACCCGACCCCCGGCAACAAGAAGGGCGGCCTCGCCAATGTGGTGGAGAAGGCGCTGGGCTCCATCGCCAAGTCGGGCACCAGCCCCATCGCCGGCGTTCTGGCGCCGGGCGAGCGGGCGACGCGCAAGGGGCTGCTCTATGCCGCCACGCCGGCCAGCGACTTCATCTGCGGCACGCTGCAGCTGGCGTCGGGCTGCAACATCGAGGTGTTCACCACCGGCCGCGGCACGCCCTATGGCCTTGCCATGGCGCCCGTGATCAAGGTGGCGACGCGGACCGAGCTGGCCTCGCGCTGGCACGACCTGATCGACGTCGATGCCGGCCGCATCGCCACCGGCGAAGCCAGCATCGAGGATGTCGGCTGGGAGCTGTTCCACCTGATCCTGGAGGTGGCGAGCGGCCACAAGCAGACCTGGGCCGACCATTGGGGGCTGCGCAACGCGCTGACCCTGTTCAACCCGGCGCCGGTGACCTGATCTGACCGGGCACTGGATCCGAAGCCCCTCGCCGCGGAGATGACCGGAGCAACCGGCGCCCGCGGCGGGCGGACATCCGCACAAGGGAGGAAAACATGGGACGCCGTTACGGCATCGCGCTGGCGATGCTGCTGTCTTCCGCTGCCTTCATCGCAGCGGTACCCGTGCAGGCGGACAGCTTCGCCTATGTGTCCAACGCCGCCAGCAACGACATCAGCGTCTTCCGGCTGGATGGCGCCACCGGGGCGATGACCCCGATGGGGACGGTGCCCTTCATCGGGGTGGACAAGCCCGGCTCCTCCACTCCGATGGCGGTCAGTCCCGACCGGCGCTTCCTCTATGCCGGGGTGCGGTCGCAGCCCTATCAGGTGCAGGTCTTCGCCATCGATGCGGCGACCGGCAAGCTGAGCCATCTCGGCAGCGGTCCGCTGGCCGACAGCATGGCGAACATCGTCACCGACCGCAGCGGCAGATACCTGTTCAGCGCGTCTTACGGCGGCGACAAGGTGGCGGTGAACCCGATCGGGCCGGACGGCAAGGTGGGACCGCCGCAGCAGGTGATGGCGACCGGCAAGAACGCCCATTCGATCCAGCTGTCGCCCGACAACCGTTTCGCCTTCGCCACCAACCTGGGATCCGACCGGCTGGTGCAGTTTCGTTTCGATCCGGCCACCGGAAACCTGAGCGATAACGATCCGCCGTCGGTGTCGCTGCCGCCGAAATCCGGTCCGCGCCACATCGTCTTCCATCCCGACGCTCGCCACCTCTATCTGGTGGACGAGCTGGACGCGGCCGTCGCGGTGTTCGTGTACGATCCCAAAACCGGCACGCTGGAGGAAAAGCAGCGCCTGCCGTCCCTGCCGGCGGATTTCAAGGGTGAACCCTGGGCCGCCGACATCCATTCGACGCCGGACGGCCGCTTCCTCTATATCTCCGAACGGCGGAGCAGCACCATCCGCTCCTTCCGGATCGACCCGGAAAGCGGCCTGCTGACCCCGCTCGGCAGCGTGGCGACGGAGGAGCAGCCGCGCGGCTTCAACATCGATCCGACCGGCTGTTTCCTGGCGGCGGTGGGCGAGAAGTCGGACAGCATGACGGTCTACCGCATCGATGGCGGCAGCGGCGCGCTGACCACGCTCGCCCGCTATCCGGCCGGTAAGCAGCCGAACTGGGTGGAGTTCGTCAGCGCGCCGTAAGGCGCTGAAGTCCCCGTTAGTGCGTCCCCGGATTGGCTCGTGCCTTCGCCACCGTAGGGGCAATGTCGGTCCAGGCCGCCTTGTCCGGCGCAAAACGGCCGCGCAGATAGGCCATCAGGTCGGCCACCTGCCTGTCGGACAGGCTGTCGCGGAAGGCTGGCATGTAGCCGAGGTCGCGGGTCGCCGGGTTCTGGATGCCGTGCAGGATGACGCGGGCAAGGTTGTCGGGGCTGTCGCTGTGGACGTTGCTGTTCACCGCCATCGATGGGCTGACGCCGAACAGCGTCGGCCCTTCGCCGTCGCTGTGGCAGGCCTTGCAGGCGCCGTTGAAGAGGCGCTCGCCATTGGCCGAACTGACGGGAGCCCGGGTAACGGCGGAGGCTTCCACCATATCACCACCGAGCGAGGCGAGATAGACCGCCATTGCCCGCACATCCGCTTCCGGCACGGTGGACAGCTCATGCACGACCGCGGCCATCGGGCCGGCGGCGACGCCATGGCGCTGGGAGAAGCCGGTACGCAGATAGGTGAACAGATCGTCCTCCGTCCAGGGCTTCGGCGCCTTGGACAGGCCGGTCAGGGCCGGCGCCTCCCACCCATCGACGGTGCCGCCGGCCAGGAACGCTTCCCCCAGCTTCTCCGCCCCCAGCGCGTTGCGCGGGCTGTGGCAGGCGGCGCAATGGCCGAGCCCGTTGACCAGATAATTGCCGCGGTTCCATTCGGCGCTCCGCTGCGGATCCGGTGTGTAGGTCTCGCGGTTGAGGAACAGCGTGTTCCACCCCGCCATCATCGGGCGCAGGTTGAAGGGAAAGCGCATGGTGTTGGCCGGCATCCCGCCGCGCACCGCCGGTTGCGTCATCAGGTGGGCGTAGAGCGCCTGCATGTCGTCGTCGGTCATGTTGCGGAAGGCGGTGTAGGGGAAGGCCGGGTAGAGGTGCCGGCCGTCGCGGCCGATCCCCTCGCGCATCGCCCGGTCGAAGGCGGCGAAGGACCAGCGCCCGATTCCGCTGTCCGGGTCCGGCGTGATGTTGGTGCTGTGGACGGTGCCGAACGGCGTCTCGAAGGGCCGGCCGCCGGCATTGGTGGCGCCGTTCTCCGCCGTGTGGCAGACCGCGCAGTCGCCGAGTGCCGCCAGCTGCCGCCCCCGTTCGATGGTGGCCGGCGACCACAGCCCGGCGGACGGCGGCGAGACCGGGGCGATCTCGGCGCGGAAGGGCAGGGCGCTGCTCGCCATGCCGATCATCACGCCGCATAAGCCGGTCAGCGAGGCGCCGAGCCACGCCTTCCAGCCGCGCCTGCGCGGCTTGGCGGCTTCGGGCGGGGCGGGCGGCGCCGGCTCGGACGGACCGTTCAGCGCTTCGCGTACCCGCTCCGCGGTGATCGGCAGTTCGCGGAAGCGGATGCCGGTGGCGTCGAAGATGGCGTTGGCGATGGCCGCGGCACTGGGGACCGAGGCGGACTCGCCCGATCCCAGCGGCGGCTCGGTCTCGCGCGGCATCATCAGCACGTCGATGTCCGGCACCTCGGGGAAGGTCATGATCGGGTAGCCGCCCCATTCCCTGGCAGCGACGACCGAGTCCTCGAACTCCACCTGCTCCTTCAGCACCCGGCTGGCCGACTGGATGACGTTGCCGTGGATCTGGTGGCGCACGCCGTCGGGGTTGATCATCTGCCCGGCGTCATGGCCGACCACCACGCGGGTCACCGCGATCTCGCCGGTCCTGCGGTCCACCGCCACGTCGGCCACCCAGGCGGCCCAGGCGGCGCCGAAGCCGGGGAACTTGCTGTGGATGTAGCGGGCATAGGCGAAGCCGCGGCCGCGCAGGACATCGCCCTCCGGCGGGGTCTGCTGCGGGGCGGTGCGCGGCTGCCAGCCGGCGCGGCCGGCGACGGCGCGGATCAGGTCGGCGGCGCGCTCGTCGTCCCGCAGGTGGCGCAGGCGGAACTCCACCGGATCGACCCCGGCGGCGAAGGCCAGCTCGTCGATGTAGCTGTCATGGGCGAAGCTGTTGGGCATCGCCGACACGCCGCGCATCCAGGAGGCGCGGACGATGGGCGCCATGTCGTTGATGACCACCCGCATGTTCTCGTAGTCGTAGGGCGGGATGGAGGTGCGGTCGCCCATCTCGAAGACGGCGGCCACCGGATCGACCCGCCCGGTCAGCAGCAGCGCCAGCGTCGGCGCGCCGTTCGACGGGTAGCTGGTGGCGAAGTCGTAGGCGACGATGCCGCCGTCGGCGTCAATGCCGCCATCGACCTCCATCAGCTGGGCGGTGCCCTTCGGCTCCCACAGATGCTCCTGCTCGCGGGTCAGCTGGACGCGCACCGGACGGCCGACCGCCTGCGACAGCAGCAGCGCGTCCGCCGCCACGTCGTCGGCGCAGTTGCGGCCGTAGCAGCCGGCGGCTTCCATCCGCACCACGTCGATCCGCTCCTCCGGCCAGTCCAGCAGCCAGGCGAGGTCGGCGCGCAGCAGATGCGGGTTCTGGGTGCCGGACCAGACCGTCGCGTGCTCCTCCCTGCAATCGGCCACCGCGCAGGACGGTCCGATGGAGCCGTGCATCTGGTAGGGCCAGACATAGGTGCGCGTCATCCGCTGGTCGGCGGCGGCGAGTGCTGCATCGACGTTGCCCTTGTCCAGCACCTTGCGCGGCGTGCTGGGATTGTCGCGCAGGGCCTGGGCGAGGTTCGACAGGTCGGGCAGCTTGCGGGTCCAGGGCTTCCAGGCGACCTTCAGCTCGCGCGCCGCCTTGATCGCCTGCTCCTCCCGCTCCGCCACCACGCCGACGAAGTCGCGCAATACCACCACTCCGACGATGCCGGAGATGTGGGCGATGGAGCCCTCGTCGACGCTCTCCAGGCTGTTGCCGACGAACTCGCCGCTGTCGATGCCGGCATAGGGCGGGCGGACCACCCGGCCATGCAGCATCCCCGGCAGCCGCAGGTCGTGGACGTAAGCGAACTCGCCGGTCGCCTTGGCCGGGATGTCGACGCGCGGCGCCCCCTTGCCGACCAGCCTGTACTGCTCGCGCGCTTTCAGCGGGGCGTTGCCGCTGATGCGCAGCTCCACCCGCTCGCCCCGCACCAGCTCGCCGTAGGAGATGCGGCGGTTGCCGGTTCCACTCTTGTCCGGCGCGATCACCACCCCCTCTTCGACGCGCAACTCGCCCGCCGGCACGCCGAACAGGGTTGCGGCGCGCTCCAGCAGGTGGCGGCGCGCCTCCGCCGCGGCGTTGCGCAGGGGAACGGCGGAGATCTGGATGGTGGCGCTGGCGATGGTGGCGCCCTGGTTGGGGCTGCTGCCGGTGTCGCCCAGCACCATGCGCAGCTGGTCCATGCGCAGGTCCAGCTCCTCGGCGACGATCTGGGTCAGCGCCGTCCGGATGCCGGTGCCGAGATCGACATGGCCGTTGAAGGCGAAGACCTGCCCGTCGTCGCGCACCGCCAGGAACAGCGCGGTTTCCGGCGGCTTCGGCGTCGCGGTCGCCCCCTTGGCGACCGGGCCGGAGGGTGGAAGGATCTCGTCAACGATCAGCAGGACGCCGGTCGCCGCCATCAGCTCCGCACGGGTCGGCGTCGGCTGGGAGTGCGGATCGGGCGTCTGGATGGTCGTCATGATGTGCTCCGGGGGAGGAGAGAAGCCGCGCAGCCCGCATGACGGCGCGCAGGATTTCGACATGGGTGCCGCAGCGGCACAAATTGCCGGACAGGGCGCGGCGCACCTCGTCCATGGTCGGAGTCGGGTTGTGGTCGAGCAGGGCCTTGGCGGTCATGATCATGCCGTTCATGCAATAGCCGCACTGGGCGGCCTGCTCGTCGATGAAGGCCTGCTGGACCGGATGCGGGGCGCTGCTGCTGCCCAGCCCTTCCAGCGTCACCACCTCGCGCCCTTCCGCACCCGCCAGCGGGATCACGCAGGAGCGCGCGGCGACACCGTCGAGGATGACCGTGCAGGCCCCGCATTCGCCGAGCCCGCAGCCATATTTCGGCCCGTTCAGGGCCAGATCGTTGCGCAGGATGTAGAGCAGCGGCGTGTCGGCCATCGCCGTCACCGAAACGGCGCGGCCATTCACCCGCAGCGCGATGGTCTTTTCCATAAGGCGTCCGTCCGGTGCGATAGGTCCCGCATCCCCGCGGCATCCGCGGGGTGAACTGGTCTGAGAGCCATCCGGCGGGAGGTTATTCCTCCCCGTCCTGCGCGATCATCTTCCGCAGGACATGGGTGACCGCCAGCCGCTCCGCCGGGTTGAGCTGCCCCATGGTCAGCTCGCTGATCCGCTTGGCGCAGGGAACCATGTCCTCCAGCATCTTCCGGCCCTCGTCGGTCAGGCAGTTGATGACCTTGCGGCGGTCCTGCGGGTCGGAGGTCTGATTGATCAGCCCGCGCGCCTTCAGCCGGTCGACGATGCCGCGGATCGTCGCCTGGTCGATGGCGGTGGACTTCACCAGCTCGATCAGCGAACTCGGCCCGTTGTCGCGGATGGCGCAGAGCGTGACGAACTGCACCGAGGTCAGCTGCGGGTCGCAGGCGTTGCGCTGGAAGATGGCGAGGTGCCGCTGATAGGCCCGCCGCAGCAGATGGCCGATCTGGTCGGAAAAGACGTACTCCGCTTCTCCGGGGCCGGCGTCGGCGCCGTCTTCGGGCAGCAGGTCTTGGGACATCGGGAACAACATGCGGTGGACCGGGGACGTGGCGAACGATAGCAGCGGCGGCGGGGGCAGGGAAGGGCGGCGGGGAACCGCCCCAAGATGCCCCGTCATGCCCCAACTCATGCCCTCGACGCCTCCGGCGCCACCACGTCGCCGGCCAGCACCACCGGTTCGCCGTCCAGCAGGATGTCGCAGCCGCGAAGCGGGATGTCCATGTGGCAGGGCGTCTTGCGGCTGCCGCCGACCTCGGTGTTCGGACCGGTGGAGAACAGGAAGTTGCCGTAGAAGGCGCGGGCGTCCATGCACATGCCGTCATTCTTGTCGTGCAGGCCCATCGCCGTCCATTGCGCCCGCGGCTGCAGGCCCCAGCCGATGTGGGAGATGCCGTAGACCTCCGGATCCTTGAAATAGGCCATGTAGTCGCGCAGGTACTCCGCCTCGAACCCGCCATGGATGCGGCGGATGAAGCCCTCCTCGATCTCCAGCGTCACCTTCTCCCGCACATAGGTCTTGAAGGGTAGCAGGATGTCGCCGACGTCGAGCACCAGCGTGCCTTCGGCGCTGCTCTCGTCCGGCCAGGAGAACAGGAAGCCGCTCGGCCAATGGTCCCAGCGGCCGGGCTCGTCGGCGAAGCCGTATTCCGTCACCGTCGGATA
Source organism: Azospirillum lipoferum (assembly GCF_024170005.1). Classification (GTDB taxonomy): domain Bacteria; phylum Pseudomonadota; class Alphaproteobacteria; order Azospirillales; family Azospirillaceae; genus Azospirillum; species Azospirillum lipoferum. Next base: position 88,760 of record NZ_JALJXJ010000012.1, on the reverse strand, counting down.
CTGGCCGAGCGTCGCGCGGAAATCGCTGCCGGCCTTCGACGTCACGGCGATGGAGCGGGCGCGCTTCAGCCGTTCCGCCGCGGCGTTGACACGCAGCTTGTCCTCCTCCGTCGGCAGGATGCGGGCCAGAACCTCCGGCGGCTCCACCGCCAGCAGGATGCGGGTGCCGGTCTTCAGGATCTGCTCCTGCTCCGGCGAATGCAGCAGCATCATGGTGTCGACGATCAGGTCGGCCGCCTCCAGCGCGCGCTGGGCGGCGAGGTTGCCGGTCAGGGGCGTGTCGCCGCAATAGGCGGTCATGTCCATGCCCATGGCACGCGGGTGGTTGAAGGCCGGCAGTTCGACCCCATACACGCTGGCGCCCAGACGCTGGGCCGCGTCCATCGCGGCGCGCACGATGCGCGGGTTGGAATAGTCGCTCTTTAGCACAGCGACGCTCTGGGTCTTGTCCACCTTGGACAGGGTCAGAACCCGTTCGAACATCTGCGTCAGTTCGCGATCGCTGACCGGCATCTCATCTCTCCCAACCTTGGTGGCCGTGGCCGCATAAAGCACGATCCAGGCCGGATTTCCGGGTGGTCATCCGCCGCCGACTGCGGCGGCCTGATCAACATATATAGAGCGTATAAGCTTAATTCGGTTCAGGACAGTATGGGAGCAAGCCCTTGGTTGGTACTGTGCCGAAATGAACGATAAACAGGCAAAAGCGACTTAAAATCAGGCACAACATGGCTATTTCACGGTCAAACTCCGCTGTGGAGCCTCGTGGGGTCGCCACAAAGCCCGAGTAGCGTTGTATGGCGAATTGTGTTGCGTGGCAAGTCAAAAGAGCGTACACACTTCATATCGAGTTCAGCGCAACGGTCGACGGCCGGAGCCGGGGCGAGAAGTCGCCGGCCCCCTTTCCGCACCCTTGCACCCGGCCGTGCGCGCCATGGAGCCGCCGGCCGAATACCCCCACGTCAGCAAAGGGCCATACCCATGGGAAAGACTCAGAGAATCGCGATTGTCGGGGCCGGGCTGGGTGGTGCCGCCGCCGCCGGGCTTCTGCAGCAGGCGGGCTTCCAGGTCGATGTCTACGAACAGGCGCCTGAATTCTCCCGGCTGGGCGCCGGCATCCATGTCGGTCCCAACGTGATGAAAGTGTTCCGCCGGCTGGGCATCGAAAAGCCGCTGGAGGAGATGGGCTCCAAGCCGGACTTCTGGTTCAGCCGCGACGGCTTCACCGGCGATTACCTGTCGCGCATTCCGTTGGGCGACTTCGCCAAGCGGGAGTACGGCGCCGCCTACGTCACCGTCCATCGCGGCGACATGCACCTGTTGCAGATGGACACGCTGGCGCCGGGTTCCGTCCATTTCGACAAGCGGCTGGAGACGATCACCGACAGCGGCGACGACGTCCGCCTGACCTTTGCCGACGGGACGGAGGCGCGCGCCGACATCGTCATTGGCGCCGACGGCATCAACTCCCGCATCCGCGAGGCCCTGCTGGGGGCCGAGGCGCCGAACTACAGCGGCTGGGTCGCCCACCGGGCGCTGATCCGCGGCGACCAGCTGGCCAAATATGACCTGACCTTCGAAGACTGCATCAAGTGGTGGACCGAGGACCGCCACATGATGGTCTATTTCACCACCGAGAAGCGCGACGAGTATTACTACGTCACCGGCGTGCCGCACCCGGCGTGGGACTTTCAGGAGGCCTTCGTCGACAGCAGCCGCGAGGAGATGTTCGAGGCCTTCCAGGGTTATCACCCGACCGTCCAGGCGTTGATCGAATGCACGGAGGAGGTCACCAAATGGCCGCTGCGCAACCGCAACCCGCTGCCGCTGTGGAGCCGTGGCCGGCTGGTCCTGCTGGGTGACGCCTGCCACCCGATGAAGCCGCATATGGCCCAGGGCGCCGGCATGGCGATCGAGGATGCGGCGATGCTGACCCGCTGCCTGTCCGAGACCGGCCTGACCGACTACCGCACCGCCTTCGCGCTCTACGAGGCCAACCGCAAGGACCGCGCGACGCGGGTGCAGGCGGTGTCCAACGCCAACACCTTCCTGCGCACGCAGGAGGATCCGGCCTGGGTCTTCGGCTACGACGTCTATGAGCAGCCGCTGCGCGAAGGCATCGCGGCATGACCGCCTCGACCTTCCTCTACGGCGCCAACGTCCAGGCCAACGGCATCCGCCAGCATTACCTCCGTTATGGCGGGGAGCGGCATGCCGGGCGTCCGGCCATCGTGCTGATCCCCGGCATCACCAGCCCGGCCGTCACCTGGGGCTTCGTCGCCGAACGCTTCGGGCGGCAGTTCGACACCTATGTGCTGGACGTGCGCGGGCGCGGGCTGTCGGAAAGCGGGCCTCATCTGGATTACGGCATCGACGCCTGCGCCGACGACGTGAACGCCTTCGTTGCCGCGCTCGGCCTGACCGGTTGCATCCTGGTCGGCCATTCCATGGGCGCCCGCTTCGCCATCCGCGCCTCGGTGCGCGGTGAAGGGAAGGGCCTGCGCCAGCTGGTGCTGATCGATCCGCCGGTCTCCGGCCCCGGGCGCCGGCCCTATCCCAGCGGGCTGCCCTGGTACGTCGATTCGATCCGCCAGTCGCTCAAGGGCATGGACGCCGACGCCATGCGCGCTTTCTGTCCGACCTGGACGGAGGAGCAGCTGCGCCTGCGCGCCGAATGGCTGCACACCTGCTACGAGCCGGCCATCGTCCAGACCTATGAAGGCTTCCACCAGGACGACATCCATGCCGACCTGCCGAAGCTGCCGGTCCCGGCCCTGCTGATCGTCGCCGGCCGCGGCGGCGTGATCCTGCCGGAGGACGAGGCGGAGATCACCCGCCTCCAGCCCGCCATCCGCATCGCCCGCGTCGCCAACGCCGGGCACATGATCCCGTGGGATGACCTTGAGGGCTTCTTCGCCGCCTTCGGCGACAGCCTCGGCCACCCGCTTGCCTGATCCATAGGAACGACACCCATGTCTTCGCTGTACCGCATCGGCCAGATCGTCCCCAGCTCCAACGTCACCATGGAAACGGAAATCCCGGCCATGCTGACCGCGCGTCAGGCGATCCGCCCGGAACGCTTCACCTTCCATTCCGCCCGCATGCGGATGAAGACGGTCAGGAAGGACGAACTGGCGGCGATGGACGCCGAATCCGACCGTTGCGCCGTCGAGCTGTCGGACGCCCGCGTCGATGTGCTGGGCTATGCCTGCCTCGTCGCCATCATGTCGATGGGGCTCGGCTACCACCGCGATTCCGAGGCGCGGCTCGCCCGCAAGACGCTGGAAAACGAGGCTCCCGCCCCGGTGGTCACCAGCGCCGGCGCCCTGGTCGACGGGCTGAAGGTGATGGGAGCCAAACGCATCGCCATCGTCGCCCCCTACATGCGCCCGCTGACCGAACTGGTGGTGGACTACATCCGCGCCGAGGGCTTCGAGGTGCAGGACTGGCGCGCGCTGGAGATTCCCGACAACCTCGACGTCGCCCGCCATGATCCCAACAACCTGCCGGACATCGTGCGCGGCATGAACCTGGAGGGCGTGGACGTGGTCGTCCTTTCCGCCTGCGTGCAGATGCCGTCGCTGCCGGTGGTGCCGCGGGTGGAGGCGGAGACCGGCAAGCCGGTGCTGACCGCCGCCATCGCCACGACCTACGCCATGCTGAAGGCGCTGAAGCTGGAGCCCATCGTGCCCGGTGCCGGCGCCCTGCTGTCCGGCGCCTATTGAGGAACGAGCACATGACCGACGGGCAGAGCGCATCCGACAATTACAAGGGCGTCTGGGGCAACCGGATCGGCTTCGGCGAGCGGCCGGCCCTGCTGGTGATCGACTTCATGCAGGGCTACACCAGCGAAGGCGCGCCGCTCTACGCCCCCGGCGTGGTGAGTGCGGTGGCGGAGACGGCGGAACTGCTGGACGCTGCCCGCAAAGCCGGCATCCCGGTCGTCCACACCAACATCCGCTATCATCCCGGCCATTTCGCCGATGGCGGCATGTGGGTGCGCAAGGCCCCGGTGATGAAGGACATGGTGGAGGGCAACCCGCTCGCCGCCTTCTGTCCGGAGGTCGTTCCGCTACCCGACGAGGTGGTGATTTCCAAGCAATATGCCAGCGCCTTCTTCGGCACCAGCCTCGCGTCCATGCTGCATGCCATGGGGATCGACACGGTGGTGCTGGCCGGCTGTTCGACCAGCGGCTGCATCCGTGCCAGCGCCGTCGACGCGGTCCAGCACGGCTTCCGCACCATCGTGGTGCGCGACTGCGTCGGTGACCGCCATGACGGCCCGCACGAGGCCAACCTGTTCGACATCGACAGCAAATACGGCGACGTCGTCGGCAAGCAGGAGGCGCTCGCCCAGTTCGGCAAAAAGACCGCCTGAAAGGCGGCTTTCGGTATCAGGACCAACGAAAAACAAAACTGGGGCCAACACCCGGCGCCGTGCCCGAGACAGGCGGCGCCGGCATGAGAAACGGGACGGGTTCACAACGCGATCAGCGTAAGGAGACAGACGACATGTCCTATGCCCAGACGACAACAGCGGATGCGGCGTCCAATGCCGCACTTGGCGCGGCACAGTCCGTCGATGCGGACCAGCTCTACAAGAAGGTCACCTGGCGCCTCATTCCCTTCCTCTGCTTCTGCTATCTGGCGGCCTATCTCGACCGCATCAACATCGGCTTCGCCAAGCTGCAGATGATGGGCGACCTCCAGTTCAGCGAGGCGGCCTATGGTCTGGGCGCCGGCCTGTTCTTCGTCGGCTACATCCTGTTCGAGGTGCCGAGCAACCTCGTGCTGACCAAGGTCGGCGCGCGGCTGTGGATCGCCCGCATCATGATCACCTGGGGCCTGTTGTCGGCCGCCACCATGCTGGTCTCCACCCCGACCCAGTTCTACATCGTCCGCTTCCTGCTGGGCGCCGCCGAGGCCGGCTTCCTGCCGGGCGTGCTCTATTACCTGACGCTGTGGTTCCCGACCTACCGCCGTGGCCGCATCATGGCGCTGTTCGTCATTGGCCTGCCGCTGTCCAGCGTGATCGGCGGTCCGCTGTCGGGCTGGATCATGAGCCATTTCGACCATGTCCAGGGTCTGCGCGGCTGGCAGTGGTTGTTCCTGCTGGAGGCGATCCCCAGCGTGCTGCTCGGCTTCCTGACCTTCGTCGCCCTGCCGAATTCCTTCCGTGATGCCAAATGGCTATCCGAGGACGAGAAGGCGCGGATTGCTGCCGACCTGCATGGCGACGATGCGGAGGCCAGGCATGTCGGCCACAGCTTCAAGGAAGGGCTGCTGAACCTGAAGGTCTGGATGCTGGGCGGCATCGATTTCGCCATCCTGCTGACCGCCTACGCCATCGGCTTCTGGCTGCCCACCTTCATCCGCAAGACCGGCGTGGTCGATCCGTTCCACATCGGCCTGCTGACGATGATTCCCAACATCGTCGCCGTGATCGGCATCCTGCTGATCGGCGCCAGTTCCGACCGGACGCGCGAGCGGCGCTGGCACATCATCGTGCCCTTCCTGGCCGCCTCGGCCGCCATGGCGACCAGCACCTTCTTCGCCGACAACCTCGTCGCCACCGTGGCGCTGTTCACCGTCGCGTCGGTCGGCGTGCTGGGGCCGCTCCCCGCCTATTTCAGCCTGCCGGCCACCTTCCTGAAGGGCACGGCGGCGGCCACCGGCTTCGCCATGGCGATCTCGCTCGCCAGCATCGCCGGTCTGGTCAGCAACTCGCTGATCGGCATCGTCATCGACCTGACCGGCAGCAGCAGTGCCGCCTTGTGGTTCTTCTCCGGCTGCCTGCTCATCGGTGCGCTGCTGGTCTACGCCCTGCCGCCGAAGGTGGTGAATCGCTGACCTCTATGCTGCGGTGCATAAAGGATCCGTGAAAGATCACGCGATAGAAGTGTGTAGCCGGCCGTGCCGGCGCCGTACCGACGGGTGCGGCGCCGGTTTGGCCGTTCCGGCGGGACCGGCCATGGCGCGGCCGAGATACCCGCCGCAAAGCCAGGCGCCAGGGGACGACAGAGACATGATTTCCGCATTTCGTGGCATCCGGGGGCGCCTGCTGCTGCTTCCCCTGATCACCGTCCTGGCGCTGGTCGGCGCCGGGGTCCTGACCGCAAGGTCGCTCGGCACCGTGATGATGGAGGAGCGGCAGGCCCGGGCCCGCGTCGCGGTGGAGATGGTGACCTCCATCATCGAACGGTTCGAGCAGCGCGCGGCCTCCGGCGAGCTGCCGGTCGCCGATGCGCAGAAGCTGGCGCTCGACATCGCGCGGACGGCCCGCTACGACGGGTCGGAATATGCGCTGATCCTCGACCGCAAGGGCAACATCCTGGCCCACCTGAACCCGCAGGTCGAAGGCAAGGCGATGTGGGACAGCACCGACAAGACCGGACGGCTGTTCGTGCGCGACGAGGTCGCGGCGGCCGAAGCCGGCGGCGGCTATTCCTCCTTCTTCTTTCCCAAGCCGGGATCCAGCGATCCGGTGGAGAAGTCCGCCTATTCCAAGCTGACCAAGGGCTGGGGCTGGGTCGTCAGTTCCGGCGTCTATCTCGACACCGTCGCCGCCGCGCGGGCGCGGACCATGCTGCACATCGCCATCGCCGTCTCGGTGCTGGCGGTGGTCAGCCTCGGGCTTGCCCTGTGGATCGGCCGGCGCATCACCGCGCCGATCCTGCAATTGACCCAGGCCACCAACCGCATCTCCACCGGCGACCTGTCGGTCGCGATCAACCACCAGGACCGCAGCGACGAGGTCGGCACACTGGCCCGCGCGCTGGAGGACTTCAAGCGTAACGGTCTGGAGGTGCGCCGCCTCCAGGCCGAGGCGGAAGCGCAGAAGGACCGCACCGAGGCCGAACGCCGCGCCGCCCTGCTCGACATGGCGGCCCAGTTCGAGGCGCGCGTGATGGGGATGGTCGCCGCCGTCGTCGCCGCGGCGCACGAGATGGAAAGCAACGCGTCCGGCATGGCCGCCGCCGCCGACCGTTCCGGCAGCCAGGCCCATGCGGTGTCGCAGGCCTCCGAACAGGCCAGCAGCAACGTCAACACGGTGGCCGCCGCGACGGAGGAGCTGTTAGCCTCGATCGCCGAAATCGGCCGTCAGGTGACCATGTCCACCAGCGTCGCCGGCCGTGCGGTGGACGAGGCGGCGAAGATCGACGGCATGATCCAGAGCCTTGCCTCGGCCGCCCAGGAGATCGGGCAGGTGGTGGAACTGATCAACGCCATCGCCGGACAGACCAACCTGCTGGCGCTGAACGCCACCATCGAGGCGGCGCGGGCCGGCGAACATGGCAAGGGCTTCGCCGTCGTCGCGTCGGAGGTGAAGGCGCTGGCCAACCAGACCGCCAAGGCCACCGACGACATCCAGGCCAAGGTGCTGGAAATCCAGCAATTCACCGGCAGCACGGTGACGGCGGTGCAGGGCATCGGCAGCACCATCACCTCGGTCAGCGACATCGCCACCGCCATCGCCTCGGCGGTGGAGCAGCAGAGCGCCGCCACCAAGGATATCGGCGCCAACATCCAGCAGGCCGCCCGCCACACGGCGGAGGTCAACAGCAACATCGCCGGCGTCGCCCAGACCGTCGGCCAGACCGGCAGCGCCGCGTCCGTCGTGCTGGCCGCCTCCAGCGGCCTCGTCCGCGAGACGGTCAGGCTGCGCAGCGAGGTGGAGGACTTCCTGTCGACGGTCCGCGCCGCCTGACGGCGGGAGAAGGAGCGGGCCGGTCAGCCGGCCCGCACCTGTGCCAGGAAGCGGCCGACCTCTTCGCGCAGGCTGTCGGTCCGCATCGACAGCTCCCGCACATTCTCCAGCACCTCATAGGCGACCTTGCCGTTCCGCCCGGCGGCGTCGTTCACACCGACGATGCTGGACGAGACCTCGTGGCTTCCCTGGGCGGCCTGCTGGATGTTGCGGCTGATCTCACGGGTCGCGGCCCCCTGCTGCTCGACCGCCGATGCGATGGAGGTCGCGACGTCGTTGACCCGGCCGATGACCTGCGCCACGCCCTTGATCTCGTGCACCGCCTGGGTGGTTTCGCTCTGGATGCCGGCGACCTGGGCGGCGATCTCTTCGGTGGCTTTGGCGGTCTGGTTGGCGAGCGCCTTCACCTCCTGAGCCACCACGGCGAAGCCCTTGCCGGCCTCACCCGCGCGGGCCGCCTCGATGGTGGCATTGAGCGCCAGCAGGTTGGTCTGGCTGGCGATGGAGTTGATCAACCCGACCACCGCGCCAATCCGCTCGACCGCGCCGGCTAGCCCCTCGACCTTGCCGTTGGCCCGTTCGGTGCTTTCCACCGCCTCGCGGGCGATCTCAGCCGACTCGCCGACCTGCCGGCTGATCTCGCTGATCGAGCTGGTCAGTTCCTCGGTCGCCGCGGCGACGGTCTGGACATTGGCCGAGGTCTGCTCGGTCGCCGTGGTGACGGCGCCGGCCAGCCTGCCGGTCTCGTCGGCGGCGCGGGTCATGTCCTGGGCGCGCCGTTCGATGGCGTCCGCCTCGCCGGCGACGTCGTGGATCAGGTTGCCGACGGTCTGCTCGAAATGGCTGGCGAGCGTCGTCATCGCTTCGCGCTTCTCGGCCGCGGCGCGCTCCGCCTGCTCGGCCTGGCTGGCTTCCAGGCTGGCCTTGGCCTGGGCGTTCTCCTTGAACACCTGAAGCGCCTGCGCCATGCCGCCGATCTCGTTGCGGCGGGTCGCCTCCGGGAAGGTGACGCCCAGGTCGCCGGCGGCGAGTGCGGTCATCTTATCGCGCAGCCGGTGCAGCGAGCGCACGATATCGCGGTTGACCAGGAAGGCGATCAGCACCAGCGCGGCGATCAGGGCGGCGGTGGCGGCGCCCGTCCTGATCAGGAATTCGTGATAGGCGGCGTCGATGTCGTCGGTGTAGACGCCGGAGCCGACGATCAGGCCCAGCGGCTGGTAGCGCTGCACATAGTTGGTCTTCAGCAGCGGGACGTCCGATCCCAGCTTCGGCCAGACATAATGGATGATGGCGCTGTCCTGCCGGCGCAGTGTTTCGACGATCTCGCGGACGAAATATTTGCCGGCCTTGTCCTGAAGCCCCATGCGGTCGGTGCCGACCGCCTTGTGGTTGGAGGGGTTGGCGACGGCGATGCCGTTGAGATCGTAGGCGAACAGATAGTCGGCGCCGTCATGGTAGGACATGGCATGCACCGCGTTGCGGAAGCGCACGAGCGCCTGCTCGCGCGCCAGGGTTCCCGCCTCGACCTCGGCATTCAACCCCTTCGCCATGCCGACCGCCAGTTCCACCGCCGAGCGGATGGTGTCGATGCGGTCATCGACCATGCGCTGGTGGGTGAAGCCGCTGCTGATGGCGATCACGACGGCCGGAGCCAGGACGGACAAGGCGACCAGTGCGGCCAGCTTCGCCCGGATCGTCAGATTTTCCAGGAGTCTCATGGGTGCCTTCATGTCGCGCGCCTCAGGGGCGGCAACTGATATACTACGGAAGACCGGGGTGGTTGAAATCGGATAGGCTGATTTCAGTAATAAAATAACGCTATCGGGTTAAAAAATTCTTCCGGTTACGTCACCGTTTCGCGGCGCTCTCCATGCTGGAGAAGTGGGCGAGCGTCGGGCCGGCGACCTCGCGCAGCAGGGCGGCGAAGCGTTCCGCCGCTGGTGAGAGAGAGCGGCCGGCCTTGCGGATGAAGCCGATCCGGCGGACCAGCCCGGCGGTGCGGATCGGTTCGACGACGATCCCCTCGCAGGAGGCGGCGTCGACGGCGGATTCCGGCAGGACTGAGACGCCCAGTCCGGCCCGCACCATGCCGACCGCCGTCGACATGTAGTTCGCCTCGCAGGACAGGCTGATCTCCAGCCCTTCCTTTTCCAGCGCCCGCTCGACCAGCGACCGAACGCTGGTGCCGCGCGCGGTCAGGATCAGCGGGAAGGCGACGATGTCCTTCAGAACCAGCGGGCGCCGGCCGTTCAGCGGGTGGTCGGCGGGGAAGAAGGCGCACATCCGGTCGCAGAGGAAGTCGATCACCTCGACGTCACGGTCGGGCCCGACCCGGCTGCCGATCCCGAAATCGACCTCCTCGGCCTTGACCAGCTGGATGATCCGTTCTGCGACGACATCGCTGACCCTGACGTCGATGTTCGGATGGTCGGCGGCGAAGCGGCGGATGGCGATGGGCAGCAGTCCGGCGGCGACCGATGGCAGGGTGGCGACCGACACCGCGCCGCGCCGCAGCCCGGCCAGATCGTGGCTGACGCTCATCACCGCATCCAACTCGGCCAGCACCCGCTGCAGGGCGGGCAGCAGATCGCGGCCGGCCTGGGTCAGCACCACCTGACGCTTGTTGCGGTCGAACAGGCGGACGCCGAGGCTTTCCTCGAGTTGGCGGATCTGCACGGTCAGCGCCGGCTGCGACAGGTTGACCTCCGCCGCCGCCCTGGTGAAGCTGCCGAGACGGGCCACCGCGACGAAGGCCTTGATATGTCTCACTCCCTGGAGCATGGCGCGCCTCTTATAGAAAATTCAAATTACCGTGATACAACAAATTCATTTCTCTAATCTGATTGTGGGTTCGTACAGTGTCAATCGCGGACACCGCTTCGGCATGGTGCGGCAAAATGGCTGATCTATAAAAAGACCCACTGCCGGTCCCCCTGCCTTCCGGCTTCGCAAAAGACGAAGTTCTATCGAAATCCGCTCTTGCGGCGTTACTCGGGGATCGAAGCCGGTTGCCCGCGGTGCTCCGCCGTGTTTCTTCGACTGACGTGAAGAGATCGCGCAGCGGACGGAAAACAACAATAACAACGGCCATAGAGGAGGTCACATGCTCGCGTTACTCGGCCTGGCCACCATCGTCGTTCTGCTGGCGGCGATCATGACCAACAGGATGTCGCCGCTGGTCGCGCTGATCGCCGTGCCGATCATCGCCGCGCTGGCGGGCGGCTTCGGTCTCGAAACCAGCAAGTTCATCATTTCCGGCATCCGCTCGATCGCGCCGACCGCCGGCATGTTCGTCTTCGCCATCATCTTCTTCGGCGTCGTCACCGATGCCGGCATGATGGACCCGATCATCGACCGCATTCTGCGGGTGGTCGGCACCAAGCCGGCGCGCATCACCGTCGGCACCACCCTGCTGGCCTTGCTGATCCATCTCGACGGGTCGGGCGCCGTCTGCTTCCTCATCACCATTCCGGCGATGCTGCCGCTCTACGACCGGCTGGGCATGGACAAGCGCATTCTGGCGCTGTGCGTGTCGATGGCGGCGGGCGTCAATTTCCTGCCCTGGACCGGGCCGATGATCCGCTCCGCCGCCGCGCTGAAGGTGCCGGTGACCGACATCTTCAATCCGCTGATCGCGGTGCAGGGCGTCGGGCTGCTGTTCATCTTCACCATCGCCTTCCTGCTCGGCAAGCGCGAGGAGCGGCGTCTCGGCCTGTCCTCCCGGCCGCTCACGGCGGGAGAGGCGCGGTCGGTCGGTGCCATGGGGACTCCCGAGGCTGCAGCCCCGGTCGGGCCGGCGCCGCGCGTGCTGACGCCGGAGCAGATCAAAATCCGCCGGCCGAAGCTGTTCTGGGTCAACCTGATCCTCACCGCGGTGATCATGGCCGTGATGATCGAGGGGGCGGTCGATCCGGTGGTGATGTTCATGGTCGGCACCGTGCTGGCGCTGATGATCAACTATCCCGACGTGAAGATGCAGAAGGACCGTGTCGACGCCCACGCAAAGGCGGCGCTGATGATGGCGAGCATCCTGCTGGCGGCCGGCGTCTTCACCGGCATCATGACCGGCACCAAGATGCTGAGCGCCATGGCGCAGTCCGCCGTCGCCTTTGTTCCGCCGGAGATGGCGCAGCATGTCCCCTTCGCGCTGGGCATCCTGTCGATGCCGCTCAGTCTGCTGTTCGATCCGGACTCCTTCTATTTCGGCATGATGCCGGTGATCGCCGAGGTCTATAAGACGCTGGGCGGCGACCCCATCCAGATCGCCCAGGCCTCCGTGCTCGGCCAGATGACCGTCGGCTTCCCGGTCAGCCCGCTCACCCCCGCCACCTTCCTGGTCGTCGGGCTGTGCGGCATCGGGCTGGGCGAGCACCAGAAGTTCTCGATCCCCTACCTGTTCGCCGCGTCGGTGGTCATGACCATCGCCGCAGCCGTCCTCGGGGTCATCCCCTTCTGACGCGGCCCAAGGATGGCCGCACACAGGAGTACCATCATGAAAACCATCCGCATCGGATCGGGCGCCGGCTATTCGGGCGACCGCATCGAGCCGGCCGTTGAACTGGCCGAGAAGGGTGACATCCAGTATCTCGTCTTTGAATGCCTGGCGGAGCGCACCATCGCCATCGCCCAGGGCGCCAAGCTGAAGGATCCGGCCCAGGGCTACGACCCGCTGCTGGCGGAGCGCATGCTGGCGGTTCTGCGGCCGTGCCATGAGAAGGGCATCCGCATCATCACCAACATGGGAGCGGCCAACCCGGCCGCCGCCGCCGCGAAGACGCGGGACATCGCCCGGTCGCTCGGCCTGGAGGGCCTGAAGATCGCCGCGGTGTCCGGCGACGACGTGCTGGAGACGCTGAAGTCCGGCGACCACCGGATCGAGGAAACCGGCGAGCCGGTGTCGGCGATGGCCGGCCGGCTGGTCTCGGCCAACGCCTATCTCGGCGCCGCCCCCATCGTCGAGGCGCTGAAGGCCGGGGCCGACATTGTCATCACCGGCCGCGTCGCCGATCCGGCCCTGTTCCTCGCCCCGCAGATCTTCGAGTTCGGCTGGTCGATGGAGGATTGGGACCGGCTCGGCAAGGGGACGGTGGTCGGGCATCTGCTGGAATGCGCCGGCCAGATCACCGGCGGCTATTTCGCCGATCCCGGCGTGAAGGACGTCGCCGCCCTGGCCCGGCTCGGCTTCCCGATCGCCGAGGTGCAGGAGGACGGCAGCGCCATCATCACCAAGGTGTCCGGATCCGGCGGTGCCGTGACCACCGCCACCTGCAAGGAGCAGTTGCTCTACGAGATCCACGACCCCGCCGCCTATCTCACGCCGGACGTGGTGGCTGACTTCTCGCAGGTGCGATTCACCCAGGAAGGGCCGGACCGGGTGCGGGTGGTCGGTGCCACGGGGCGCCCGCGTCCCGCCACGCTGAAGGTCTCGGTCGGCTATCTCGACAGCTTCATCGGCGAGGGGCAGATCTCCTACGCCGGTCCCGGCGCCCTGGCACGCGGCCGGCTGGCGTTGGAGATCGTGCGCGAGCGTCTGGCGCTGACCGGCGTCGAGGCGACCGAGCTGCGCTTCGACCTGATCGGCGTCGATTCCATCCATGGCGGCGCGCTGTCCACCGCGGGCGGGCGGGAGCCCTACGAGGTTCGCGTTCGCGTGGCCGGCCGGACCGGCAGCCTGAAGGAGGCGCAACGCATCGGCAACGAGGTCGAAACTCTCTACACCAACGGCCCTGCCAGCGGGGGCGGCGCCACCAAATCGGCCAAGGATGTGGTCGCGATGCTGTCGGCGCTGCTGCCCCGCGATCTGGCGAAACCCGCCATCGAGTTTATGGAGGCCTGACATGAAACTCCGCGACATCGCCCATTCACGCACCGGCGACAAGGGCGACATCTCCAACATCTCCGTCATTGCCTTCGACGAGGCGGACTATCCGCTGATCGAGGCCCATGTCACCGCCGAGCGCGTAAAGGCGCTGTTCCACGAGGTCGTCCATGGCGAGGTGGTGCGCTACGCCATCCCCAGCATCGGTGCCCTGAACTTCGTGATGCGGCAGGCGCTTGGCGGCGGCGTGACCCGGTCGCTGGCGCTCGACGCCCATGGCAAGTGTCTGGCGTCGGCGCTGCTCGATCTCGATATTGACCTGGATGTTCCGGCGCCCGGCCGTTCCGGCCGGCTGGACTGACCGGGGAATGTTCAGGCCGCTTCTCGCCGGCCCTTGCCCAGCGCGCTGCCGGCCGAGGCGAACATGATGCAGGCGATGGCGGCCCATTGCAGCGCGCTCAGCCGTTCGCCCAGCATCAGGAAGCCGATCAGCGCCGCCACGGCGGGGGAGGCGCTGACGGCGAGGCCGAAGACATGGCTCGGCAGGCGGCGCAGCGCCATCATCTCCAGCAGATAGGGCACCATGCTCGACAGCACGGCCACCGCCAGACCGATCAGCAGCACGGCCGGGACCAGCAGGCCGGCGCCCGCATGGGCAATCCCCAGCGGAACGGTGAAGCTGGCGGCGACCAGCATGCCCCAGGCCACCGCCTGCCCGCCCGGCAGGGACGAGGCGCGCTTGCCGAACACGATGTAGAGCGCCCAGCAGAAGGCCGCCGCCGCCGCATAGGCGACGCCGACCGGGTTCAGTGTGCTCGATGCCTCCTGCAGGGGCAGCAGCAGGGAGAGGCCCACCGCGGCACAGGCGATCCACAGGAAATCCTTCAGCCGGCGGGAACCCAGCAGCGCCACCGCCAGCGGGCCGGTCACCTCGATGGCGATGGCGATGCCGATGGGGATCAGCTCCATCGCGCGGTAGATCGACAGGTTCATGGCACCCAGCGTGGCGCCGTAGATCAGTAGGTTGCGCAGGTCCGCCCGTCCCGGCAGGCTGCGCCACGGCCGCAGGATCGCCATCAGCATCAGCGCCGACAACCCGACGCGCAGGCCGGTCACCCCCTCCGCCCCGACCAGCGGGAACAGCGACTTCGCCGAGGCCGCCCCGACATATTGCGACAGCAGGGACGCCAGCAGGATCAGCAGCGGCAGCGCCGCCGGTTCGGGGCGGGCGAGGGAGGTGGATTCGATGGATGCGTTCGCCATGTGCCCGGCTCCCGGCAGAAGAAGGTCAGGCGAAAAGATACTGTGACGCGGGGGAGTCAGGCGTTTAAGTTTCGGCCATCCGACGCACCGTTCTTTCGCAAAAGCCGCCATGCGCTCAACAATCGCCCGCCCACCGGATCAGCTCGACGACCAGGACCGCGCGATCCTGCGCATCCTGCAACGCGACAACAAGACCTCCCAGCGCGAGATCGGCGAGGCGGTCCATCTCTCCGCCCCCGCTGTGCAGCGCCGTATCGCCCGGATGGAGGCGGCCGGCGTCATCCGCCGCAACGTGGCGGTCGTCGATCCGGCCGCGGTCGGGCAGGGGGTGACGGTGGTGGTGGAGGTCCAGACGGTCAACGACCGTTCCCCCGTCATCGCCGCCGCCAAGCGCCTGTTCCGCGAAGCGCCGGAGGTACAGCAGTGTTACTTCGTAACGGGCAAGGCCAGCTTCGTCCTGATCCTGCTGGTCCCGGACATGGCGAGCTACGAGCTGCTGTCGCGCCGCCTGTTCGCCGACAATGAGCTGGTGCAGTCCTTTCAGACGATGGTGGTGCTCGACCCGGTGAAGGTGACGCTGGAGGTGGATTTGTAGGCTGGCTAAGCCTTCAGTCCGGCCAGTCCTCGTAGCCCCAATCCTCGGTATCGGGGTCGGCGGTTCCCAGCGGCGCCACCGTGGCGCCGGCGTCGAGCGCCGCCGCCAGCCAGGGTTCGACGCTGGTGACGGGCGACAGGCGGCACCAGCGCCGCCGCCGGCCATCCCACCGGCAATGGCCCTGCCGTTTCATCTCTTCCCGCAATTCCCAGGATGGGATGGTGGGAAAGCGCAGTTCCAGGCCGCGGTCGTTCTGGGCGATCTCCACATGCTCCCCGGCGGCGGTGGTGTGGGTCAGGCCGTCTTCCAGGATTTTGCGCAGGGTTGCGGCGCGCTCCTCGCGGATGCGCGCTTCCGCCTCGCGCTGGCGGCGCCGTTCGGCCATGGCGTCGGCGATCCAGTCCGGTAGCTCTTCGAGCACACGGTAACCGGCACCGCCGCGCGGACCGGGCGCCTCTTCCAGCAGGCCATCGCGCAGAAGGTCCGCGAGCAGCGCCTTCAGCCGGTCGCGGTCGGCCGGGATGCCGGGCAGGCGGTTGGCGGCGGCGTCGGCGACGGTGAAGCGTTCGCCGGCACCCCAGCCCTCATAGAGGGCGGCAGCCAGGGCATGCAGTTCGGCGATGCGGGCGCGCTGGCCGCTCAGGTGGCCGGCGATGATGGGGTTGGGCGGCAGATCGACCCGTCCGCTCAGACCGCAGGTCCGGCACTGCCAGCCGCCGGGATCGGACAGCAGCAGCTGGGGGGCGCAGCGGCGCTTGCGGCAATGCTCCTCGCTGCCCGGTTCCGGCAGGCCGCGCCCGCTGTCCAGCAGGACGCGGATGGCGTCGAGGGGCGTTCCGGCGACGCTCCGCAGCCGGTCTAGTACATCGGCCGGCAGCCAGATCTCGGCGCCACCGGTCTCGTCGGCGACGACGAAGCGGCTTTTCAAGGCGTGGCGCCGGGCGGGCGTCAGCAGGGCGAGCACCCGTTCGGCGGTGTAACTCTCGTCGAAAATGTCGGCGAGCAGTGCCGCCAGATCGTCGAGTGTTGCCGGCGGAGCCAACGCGCTTTCATCCCCGGTGGCAAGGATTCGGCGTGCCTCTGCGAGAATTTCCGTGCATTCGTCCGCTCCCGTCGCCATCTGCGCCCTGATCCCCATCTATTCCGCGTAGCAAGCTGGTCATCGCCGGAATGCCAATCAAGCGCCGGCTGGACAGTCGGTAGAAGCCGGATGAAGCAGGAACGGCCCGCCGAACCGCGGTGTTGACCGGGTGCATCGACTGGTGCCAGAGATGGAAAGGCTTTCCCATGTCAGACAGCACGCATTTCGCCCCGCCCGGCCCGCTCGGCTTCGGCGGTGCGCCCCTGGGCAACATGTTCGAGGAGGTGACGGACGAAATGGCCGAAGCCACCCTTGACGCCGCCTGGGACGCCGGTATCCGCTATTTCGATACTGCGCCCGAATATGGCCCCGGCATTTCGGAGCACCGCTTCGGCCATGTCCTGCGCAGCCGCCCGCGCGACGAGTTCGTTCTGTCGACCAAGGTTGGCCGGTTGCTGCGCGCCGACGCCAGCAAGGGCGGCCAGCATGGTCCCTTCGTGAAGGGGCTGCCGTTCCGCGTTGATTACGACTACACCGCCGACGGGGTGCGGCGCTCCATCGAGGACAGCTTGCAACGGCTGGGCATGGCGCGCATCGACATCGCCTATATCCACGATTGCGCCGAGGACGCGCATGGCGAGCGCTGGCTGGAGGTGTTCGACACCGCCATGAAAGGCGCCGCCGTGGCGCTGACCCGACTGCGCGAGGAGGGGGTGATCCGCGCCTGGGGCCTCGGCGTCAACCGGGTGGAGCCCTGCGTGATGGCGCTGGAGCGGGCGGATCCGGACGTCTTCCTGCTGGCCGGACGCTACAGCCTGCTGAACCAGCCGGCGCTGGACGAGCTTTTCCCGCGCTGCGCCGGGCGTGGCGTGCATGTGGTGGTCGGTGGCCCCTACAATTCCGGCCTCATCGCCGGGGGAAAGACCTTCGAGTATCAGGAGGCGTCCGCCGACAAGGTGGCGGCGCGCGACCGGCTGGCGGAGATCGCCAGGCGCCACGGCGTCGACCTGCGTGCGGCGGCCCTGCAATTCTGCGCCGCGCATCCGGTCGTCGCCTCGGTCATTCCCGGTACCAAGAATCCGGCGCGGGTGCATGAGAATGTGGACCTGATGGGTCAGCCGATTCCCGCCGATTTCTGGCGGGAGCTGAAGTCCTCCGGCGTCCTGCCGGAACAGGCGCCGACGCCGACGTAAGAAGCCGGGTGGCTGCGTCAGCCGTCCACCACCGTTCCGGGATGGCCCACTGCGAAACGGGCGGGGGCGATGCCGTGGGTGGTCAGTGCGGTGCGCAGCAACCGCGGTGGCTCGTCGCGTGGCTCGTCGGTCAGGGCGAAGGTGCCCCAATGGATGCCGACGGCCTTCTTCGCCCCGATGTCCAGCATGATCCGCACCGCCTCGTCCGGGTCGCAATGCTGGGCGGACATGAACCAGCGCGGCTCATAGGCGCCGATGGGGATCAGCGCCAGATCGCAGGTCCCCAGGCGCTCGCCGATGTCCCGGAAGGCCGCTCCGCTGCCATAGCCGGTGTCACCGGCGAAATAGACCGATCCGGCCGGCGTGCGCAGGACGAAGCCGCCCCACAGCGCCATGCGGCGGTCGCGCCCGGTGCGCGACGACCAGTGGTTGGCCGGCACGATGTGGACCTCCGCCCCCGGTGCCAGTTCGAACCGGCTCCACCAGTCGCCCACCGCGGTCCGCACCCCCGGGATATGCTTGCGCAGGATGGTGTCGTTGCCGAGCGGGGTGACCACCAGCGGCCTGTCGCGGTCGTGCAGGCGCTTCAGGGTCGCCACATCCAGATGGTCGTAATGGTTGTGCGACACCAACACCGCGTCGATCTTCGGCAAATCGTGGAAGCGGATGCCCGGCGCGGTGACCCGCTTCGGCCCGGCGAAGCGGACCGGGCTGGCGCGGTCGGACCACACCGGATCGGTCAGGATGTTCAGCCCGGCGGCCTGGACCAGGGTCGTGACATGCCCCACCACCGTGACGCGAAGGCCGGCGACGCTTCGCGCCGGCATCACCGGCGTGACCGCCACCTGCCGGGGCCATTTGGCCGCCTTCCGGCCCAACTGCCAGCGAAGCAGCTCGCGCAGGCTGCGGTCGGTTTCCGGTTCGCCCGGATTGAAGAAGCGCAGCCCGTCGAAATTCGACGTGACGGGGCCCTGCCAATAGGGATTACGCATGCGTACCGGATCCTCTGAAACCGTGGTCTCGGAGGAGATGGTATCGCTGCGCTGAAGTTCTATGGACCGGGAGCAAGTGATCGGGCTACTGTGCCGCCTTCATTCATGGTTTGATCCTGGTTCGATCCAATGCAGTCCGACAGCCCGACCGACGAGCAGCATCGCGCCATCCAGGCGATCGACGCTTGGTACAAGGACGACGGCGCCCAGCAGGTCTTCTGGCTGGCCGGAGAGGCCGGGACCGGCAAGACCAAGACCACCGCCTTCGCGCTGGAGCATCTGCTGGAGCGGCGCCGGCTGACCGACTATGTGGTGGGCGCCCCCACCGGCAAAGCGGCCCAGGTCCTGCGCCAGAAGGGGATCGAGGGAGCGGCGACGCTGCATTCGCTGCTCTACGCCCCGCGCAAGGATGGCGACAGCGGCGAGCTGTTCTTCGCCCGCCGCAGCGACGGGCCGGTGGCCGATGCCGATCTGATCGTCTGCGACGAGGGGTCGATGATCGGCGACGATCTGGCGCGCGACCTGATGCGGACCGGCAAGAAGATCCTCGTCATCGCCGACGATTACCAGTTGCCACCGGTCTCCGGGCAGGGGCTGTTCACCAGCGGCGAGCCCGATTTCCGCCTGACCGAGCCGCACCGCACCGCCCGCGAAAGCCCGGTGATCCGGCTGGCCCACCTGCTGCGCCGGCAGGAGATGCCGCGGCGTTTCGGCTCGGTCGGCAAGGTCCATGTCCTGCCGCTGGAGCACCGCACCCAGTCATTGGTGATGCGGCCGTCGTCGCAGGCGATCTGCGGCACCCACCGCGTCCGGACCACCTATACCAAGCGGATGCGCAAGCTGCTCGGGCACGACTCGACGATGCCGCAGGCGGGAGAGCGCGTCATCTGCCGGCGCAACCAGAAGGACGAGGGGCTCTATAACGGCATGATCGGCGCGCTGACCCGCCCGGCCGCCGAGGCGCAGGGCCGCGATGCCGGCCTGTGGTCGCTCGGTGTGCAGATGGAGGACGAGGTGCGGTCGCGCAGCAAGCTGATCGTCCATCCCTGGATGTTCCAGGCCCATTACACCGAGGGGATGGTCCAGCCGCGGGTGGGCAAGGACATCCAGCTTTACGACTGGGCGTGGCTGATCACCTGCCATGCCTCGCAGGGATCGGAGTTCCCGTCGGTCACCGTGGTCGACGATTCCGCTGCCTTCCGGGAGCATCGCTGGCGCTGGCTCTACACCGCCGTCACCCGCTCGCGCGAGGAGCTGGTGCTTCTGCTGCGCAATGCCGATCTCGGCGGGCCGTGGCAGGTGCCCGAATTCAACGATGGACTGTTGGCCTAATCCATAAACTCAGTTTATCGAATGCATCACGTCTTTGCGTTGGATGTGATCGGATGCGGCCTCCATAATTTCACGTATCGGAACGGTGTTATTGGCCGTTCCCGATCGTTCATGGAGACCCGTTCGATGACACCCGACACTGCGGCACCGGAAAAGGCGGTGCCGGGAAAGCCTGCGCTCGCCCATCCGGCGCTTGCCCATATCCGCAGACTTCTGCCCGGCTTGGCATTGTGCGTCACCGTCACCGCACTTGCCTTTGCCGCGGCATCGGCGGAGGTGGCGCTGTTCGGCGAGGTGTGGATCGAGGCACTGGTGCTGGCGATCCTGATCGGCACCACGCTCCGCTCCCTCTGGACGCCGTCGGCGCGCTGGCAATCGGGCATCGCCTTCTCCGCAAAGATCCTGCTGGAGGTGGCGGTTGTCCTTCTCGGCGCGTCGGTCAGCGCCGCCACCATCCTGTCGGCCGGGCCGAGCCTTCTCCTGGGTATTGCGGGGGTGGTGGCGCTGGCGCTGCTGGCCGGGTTCGGGATCGGGCGGCTGCTCGGCCTGCCGGTGCGCATGGCGGTGCTGGTGGCCTGCGGCAACGCGATCTGCGGCAACTCGGCCATTGCCGCGGTGGCGCCGGTGATCGACGCGCACAGCGACGATGTCGCCGCCTCCATTGCCTTCACCGCCGTGCTGGGCGTCGCCGTCGTGCTCGGCCTGCCGCTGCTGGGTATGGGGCTGCGGCTGAGCGGGGTGCAGTATGGCGCGCTGGCGGGGCTGACCGTCTATGCCGTGCCGCAGGTCATCGCCGCCGCCACGCCGCTGGGCGCCACCGCCGTGCAGGTCGGCACGCTGGTGAAACTGGTCCGGGTGCTGATGCTGGGGCCGGTCTGCCTTCTGCTGTCGCTGCTGGCGCCCCGGCTGGGTGGAGAGGCCGCCGCCAGTGCCGAACGTCCGCGTCCGGCCCGTCCGCCGGTTCATCATCTCGTGCCTTGGTTCATCCAGGGCTTCCTGGCGATGATCGCCCTGCGCTCGTTCGACCTCATCCCACAGGCCGCCCTGCCGGCGATGGAACACGCGGCGACCCTGCTGACGGTGGTGTCGATGGCAGCACTCGGGCTGGGGGTCGATGTGCGGACGGTGGCGCGGGCCGGTGGGCGGGTTACCGCGGCGGTGGTCCTCTCGCTGCTGGCGCTGGGCACCATCAGCCTAACCCTGATCCATCTGATCGGCCTTACTTGAAACTTGGGTTGGCCTGAAAAACGGGCGGGAGTCTACATCCGGCAACCAAGGGCCGCATTGATGCAGATTAATGCGCGAATCCACCGCTGTGCGATCCTGAGATCACCAAGCCCCTCTCGCCGGTCCCTCACCGATCGGCCGGCGGAGGAGGCGGGCCCCGCGGGGAAGGCGGCCCAGGCGCCGCACCCCGCGCGCAGAACAAGGAGTATGGTCATGCGTCAGCCGTTGCAGATCGCCTTCCGCAACATCGACTCCTCTCCCGCCCTGGAGCATCTGATCCGCGAGCATGCCGACAGGCTCGATCGCTTCTTCGGGCGCATCATAGCCAAGCGCGTGGTCTTCGAGGTGCCGCACCGCCACCAGCATCAGGGCAAGCACTACACCGTCCAGGTTGCCCTGACCGTTCCCGGAGACGAACTGGTCGTGCACAGCGATAAACCCGGCAGCCATGGCCACGAGAGCGCCGATGCGGCCATCCGTGACGCCTTCGACGCTGCCCGCCGCGCGCTGGAGCGTTTCGCCGAACGTCACCGTCACGAGGTGAAGTCGCATGCGGCGGATGCCGCCCTGTCTTAAACGGCCCGGTCTTTCCGTTCCGATCCAACCAGCGCCACGCCCGTCCAATCGTCCCGGACGGGCGTGGCGTTTCTGCTTTTCCGTCAGATATGCCTATTTCAACATAATATTTATGTACTAAATGAAAGTCAGCGGAATAATTCACACACAAAAATATATTTGCCTACTTGATAAGTAGTCATTCGTGGTGTTCAATCCTGCCGATAGGCGTTGGGGCGAGCCGTGTCGCTCCGGCTGGTCCTGCCGCAGGAGAATGGAGCCATGACGATCGATACCGCCCCATCCGCCGGCCAATCTTCCGCCCCGCCGTCCGCCCCGTCGTCCCTCGATCAGCTTGTCGGGGTGATCGGCGACAATCTGCGCGGCTTCCGCCGGCGCCAGGGGCTGTCGGTCGACGGGCTGGCGCAGCTGTCCGGCAGTGACCCACATATTCTGATGGCGATCGAGGAGGGGCGGCACCGCCCCGACATCGGCACGCTGTGGACAGTCGCCAAGGCGCTGGATCTGTCCTTCTCCAGTCTGCTCAGCACCGGCGGCGAAGCCGGTACCACGGTGATCCGGCGGGTGGAGCAGCGCAGCCTGACTTCCCGCGATGGCCTTTTCACCTCGCGTGCCCTGTTCCCACTGAAGGGCGAGCGGCAGGTCGAGTTCTACGAACTGCGCCTGTCGCCCGGCGCCGATGAGGCCTCCGACGGCCATTCCCCTGGCACCATCGAGAACATCCTGGTCGGCCGCGGTCGGGTCGAAATCGCCACCGCCGACGGAGAGCACCGGCTGGAGGAGGGCGACTCGATCCTGTTCGAGGCCGACGCTCCCCACCGTTACCGTAATTCCGGCGATGGCGAGGCAGTGCTGTACCTCGTCATGTCCTACATCCTGTGACCCTAGGGAGAGCGTCGATGCCGGACACCGTTCTGCCGTTTCAGCGTGAGTTGCTCGATCCGGAGGTCGTCGAACTGGGCGCTCTGGCCGCCCGCGCCGGCTTGGTTCCCGCCGACCCGTTGCGCCAGCCGCTTGCCGAGGCACGCGATGCGGCAGAGCGTTATCACACCTTCCTGAACGGCCCGGCGTTGCCCGCCGACGTGAGGGAGGTCGTGACGGACGGTCCCGCCGGCCCTTTGCGTCTGCGCCTGATCCGGCCATCGGAAACGTCGGGGGATGGCCATCCCCTGCCGGTGCTGATCTATTTCCACGGCGGTGGCTTCGTGGTGAATTCCATCGACACCCATGACCGGCTGCTGCGACTGCTGGCCCGACACAGCGGAGCAGTGGTCTGCGCCGTCGCCTATAGCTTGGCGCCAGAACGGCGCTTCCCCCACCAGCGGGGAGAAGCGCTGGCCGCCCTGCGC
This sequence comes from Azospirillum lipoferum, assembly GCF_024170005.1. Classification (GTDB taxonomy): domain Bacteria; phylum Pseudomonadota; class Alphaproteobacteria; order Azospirillales; family Azospirillaceae; genus Azospirillum; species Azospirillum lipoferum. The sequence goes on along the minus strand of NZ_JALJXJ010000012.1, from coordinate 65,626 downwards.
TGGGTGGTCCGCCATGGGGCCGGCCATGGGCTGGATCCGGAGCGGATCGCCGTCGGCGGCGATTCGGCGGGGGCCAATCTGGCGCTCGGCCTCGCGCTCGACGCGCGGGACGAGGCTGGGCCGCCGCTGTCCTTCGCCATGCTGCTCTATGGCATGTTCGCCCATGACTTCGATACCGAGTCGCACCGGCTGTTCGGCGACGGACGCTTCGGCCTGACCACCGAGCGGATGCGCTGGTATTGGCGGCAGTATCTCGGCCATGGCGGCATCACCCGCGACCCCGCGGCGGCTCCGCTGCTTGCCGATCTGCGCGGGTTGCCGCCGCTGCATGTGGCGGCGGCCGGGCTGGACTGCCTGCGCGACGACAGCCTGCGCCTCGCCCGGCGGCTGGAGCAGGCAGGCATCCCGCACCGGCTGGTGCTGCACGACGGTCTTCCCCATTCCTTCGCCAGCATGACCCGCCATGTCCGCAAGGCGGAGGAAGCGGTGATCCTGGCCGCCGACACGGTTCGCCGGACCTTGTTCCGCTGAACCTGACTCCCGGTTCATTCCGCCGCGGCAGGGGCCATCCGCGGCGCCTTGGCCGGGGCGAACTCTATCAGGCAGGCCAGCGCGACGCAGAGTGCGCCGGCCCATCCCAATTCCCGCACGCTGCCGACGCCCAGCACCAGCGAGCCCAGCCCTGCCCCCACCGAGAAACCTAAATAGTGGAAGGAGGCGTTGACCGACAGGATGACCGGCGCGTGCTTCGGTCCGACGATGCCGATCAGGCGGGCCTGCTGGCCGGGATAGAAGGCCCAGGCGGAAAAGCCCCAGAGCATGATGCCAATGAAGACGGGGGTCAGCGCCAAGGTGGGAGGCAGCAGTTCCGCCGTCAGCGACAGGCTGGCCAGCGCCAGCACGACCAGCGGCAGGGTCAGCGCCACGATGCGGGCGCCGCCCAGCCGGTCGGTCAGCCGTCCACCTACCGCCAGCCCGATGAAGGCCGACAGCCCCCAGGCGAACAGGGCGATGCCGACCGCAGCACCCTCCAGCCCGGTTACCCGTTGCAGGTAGGAGGCGATGTAGGGATAGACGGTGAAGGGACCCATCGCCCACAGGGTGGTGACCGCCAGCGGCCGGCGCACCGCCGGATTCGCCAGGGCTCCCAGCCGTTCGCGCAGTCCGACCACCGGGGCGGCAGAGCCGATGGCCCGCGGCAGTCCGATCAGCAGCCCGGCGGCGGCGGCGACAGACAGAACGGCGACGCCGCCGAAAGTCATGCGCCAGCCCAGCGTGTGGCCGACGACGGCGCCCAGCGGCACGCCGAACACGATGGCGAGGCTGAGGCCGCTGGTGACGATGGACAGGGCGCGGCCACGCTCAGACGGTGGCACCAGCACGCCGGCCAGCGCATTGGCGTTCGGTACGAAAAGCCCCGCCGCCATGGCGAGCAGGACGCGCGCCGCCATCAGCCCGCCATAGCTTCCGGCGACCGCCGCCACGACATTGGCGGCGACGAAGGCCAGCATGGTGGTGATCAGCAGAAGACGGCGGCTGACGGCTCCGGTCAGGACGGTCAGCAATGGCGAACTGGCGGCATAGGTCAGCGCGAAGACGGATACCAGTTGGCCCGCCGCCCGTTCGCTGACCGACAGGTCGGCGGCAATGTCCGGCAGGATCGCCGCGATCATGAAGCTCTCGGTTCCGACGGCGAAGGACCCGAGCGCCAGCCAATAGAGCGGCGCCCTGGACTGAACGGCGGTGGTGGCCATGGGGAATTCCTGTGCGGGGCCATTCCGGGCCGCGCCGGCCATGGGGCGCTAGCGCCCCGTCGGTAGACAGGCGGCGGAAATTGGCGGATGCCCGAAGTTTAGGACGCAGACCCGACGGCGTGAATGTCATGGAAACGACGTTTCCGGACATTCACGCGCTGTGACGGGGCTCAAACGCCGATCTTGTTCTTCGCCAGCGGCAGGCTGCGGATGCGCTGGCCGGTCAGCGCCGCCACCGCATTGACCACCGCCGGCGGAACGCCGGGCAGGCCCGGTTCGCCGACGCCGCCCATCGGGGCGCCGCTCTCCACGATCTCCACATGTACCGCCGGCATGGAGCGGCGTGACAGGATCGGGTACTCGTCGAAATTGTGCGACTGGCGCACGCCGTCCTTGTAGACCAGTTCCTCGAACAGCGTAGCCGACAGCCCGAGCGCCACGGCGGATTCCACCTGCGACTTCACGATGGCGGGATTGACGATGCTGCCGGGATCGAAGGCGACCCAGACAGTGTGGACCTGCGTCTCGCCGCCCTGGACCGACACCTCGGCGATCGTCGCCGTCTCCGACCCGAAGGGGGAGGCCATGGAGACGCCGCGGGCGCGGCGGGTGCCGTCGACCTCGTAGGGGCCGCGCTTCCAGCCGCCGGACATCGCCGCGACGGTCTCCAGCAGCTTGCGGTGACGCGGCTTGTCCTTCAGCAGATCCATCCGCAGCACGAAGGGATCCTGGCCGCCGGCATCGGCGATCTCGTCCAGGAAGCCTTCATAGAAGAAGTCGTTCATCGAATGGCCGACGGAGCGCCAGAAGGCGATGGTCACCGGATGCGGGAACTTGACATACTCCATCCGCCGGTTGGGGATGGCGTAGGGCTTCTCCGTGATGCCTTCCACCGCCGAGCTGTCGACGGGATCCTTGAACACCGCGCCGAACCAGCGGCCGAGCGGTCCTTCGCCCACCGTGCGCGCCTGGATCGCGGTGGGGCGACCGTCCTTGCCGATGGCGGCACGGAAGCGGCTGAAGCTGAGCGGGCGGAGGGCATCCATGCGGAACTCCTCCTCGCGCGACCACAGCACCTTCACCGGCCGGCCGGTGGCTTTCGCCAGCTGGATCGCCTGGAGGAAGGGGTTGGCGCTGCCATAGAGGAAGTGGCGGCCGAAGAAGCCGCCCAGCATCGGCGAATGCAGGATGACCTTGTCCGGTGCCAGCCCGGCGGTCTGGGCCGCCACCGACTGGAACAGCTCCGGCATCTGGTTGGGCGCCCACAGCTCCAGCGTGCCGTCGGGGTTGAAACGCGCCATGGACGACGGCGGCTCCAACTGGCCGTGGACCAGATAGGGGGCGTCGTACTCCGCTTCGATCACCTTGGCGGCAGTGGCGAAGGCGGTGGTGGCGTCGCCCTCCGTTTCCGCCGGAAGTCCGGCTTCCTTGGAGGATTTCAGTGCTGCCAGAAGACCATCCGACGCATAGTCGGCAGCCACCGTGTCCAGACCCGAGGGGGCCGGGGCCGACCAGCTCACCGACAGCGCCTCAACCGCCTTGCGGGCGCGCCACCAGCTGTCGGCGGCGACCGCCACCGCACCCGGCAGCTTGTGGACGGAATGGACGCCGGGCATCGCCGCCACCGCGGCCTCATTGGCGATGGACTGGACGGTCGTGCCCTGGTTCGGCGCATGCTGGACCGCGGCGTAGAGCATGCCCTCCAGCTTCTGGTCGATGGCGTAGACGGCCTTGCCGGTCGATTTCGCCCGCACGTCCAGCCGTGCCACCGGCTGGCGGATGTAGCGGAAGCTGGCCGGGTCGCGCAGGGCCACGTCGTCGCGTGGCGGCAGGGCGAGGGCGACGGGAGCCAGCTCGCCATAGGACAGCCGCTTGCCGCTCGCCCCATGGATGACGAAACCGTCCTCCGTCTTCAGAGTTTCCGGCTTGGCCTTCAGCTTCGTGGCGGCGGCGCGGATCATCATGTCGCGGGCGGTGGCGCCCAGCCGGCGCATCAGCGGGTAGCTGGACCGGGTGGAGAAGCTCCCGCCGGTCATCCGCAGCCCGTTGATGACGGCGTAATCCGGTCCTGGCGGGGCGCATTCCACGGTGAAGCGGCTGGGGTTGACGTCCAGCTCCTCGCCGACGATCTGGGCGAGGCCGGTGTTGATCCCCTGGCCACCCTCCACGAAGGGGCTGAGCAGGGTGACGGCATTGTCCTTGCCGATGACCAGGAAGGCCGGGATGCGGGTGCCCGGCTTGACCGCGGCGGCAGCGGTCTGCGCCCGCACCGGCATCGACGGCAACAGGGCGCCCAGCACCAGCGCGCTGGCACCGAAGCCGAGGAAGGCCCGGCGCGACAGGTTGGAGACGCCCTCCGGTTTCATCAGCAGAACGGCGGACTGTGCCTCGATCTGGAGTTCGAGCGGGTCTTTGAGCTTGATCGGGTCGACGGTGAGCAGGCGGTCCATGATGCGTGCTCCTCTCAGCCGGCGGCTTGGCGGATGGCGGCGGCAATGCGGTTGTAGGTTCCGCAGCGGCACAGGTTGGTCATCGCATCGGCGATGTCGCCGTCGCTGGGGTGGGGCGTCTGCTTCAGCAGGGCGGTCGCCGCCATCACCTGTCCCGACTGGCAGTAGCCGCATTGCGGCACCTGGGCGGCCACCCAGGCCTCCACCACCTTGCGGCCGACGGGGTCTTCCTCGATGGCGTCGATGGTGCGGATGTCGGCAGTGCCGACGCTGTCCACCGGCACCTGGCAGGACCGGGTGGCGGTGCCGTCGATCATCACGGTGCAGGCGCCGCACTGCGCGATGCCGCAGCCGTATTTCGTTCCGGTCAGCCCCAGCGTGTCGCGAAGGACCCAGAGCAGCGGCGTGTCGTCCTCGACCGCCACCTGATAGGCGCGGCCATTGACATGAAGGGTGGTCATGGCGGTCTCCGTGCGGGAGGTCATTTTGGGGGGATCTGCTGGCGCCCATTCTTGCCCGCTGCCCGCCGGTCTCGTATCCATCTCTAGGTATTAAGGACGGCGAATTGGTCGGACACTGAATGACCGGAAACTGTGCGAGACCGCCAATCGGGACAAATTTGCAGTCCTTCCAGGAGTTTCCTATAGATGAGGAAGGGCAGGCGATTTGCGTGTACGGTAGTGGGGAAGGGTTGCGACCGATGGACCTTCGGCATGCGGATTTGTTCGAGATTTCTCCCATCTCGATCCTGTGCGAAGACTGGTCGGGGGTGAAGCGGGCCATCGATGCGGTAATCGCCGGCGGGGTGGAGGATTTCGACCGCTTTCTGGACGACAATCCGCAATTCTTCTTCGACGTTCGGCGGTTCCACCGGATCCTCGACGCCAACCGTTCGGCGCTCGACCTGCTGGGATTCCGGGACAAGGAGACCTTCCTGGAGGAATCGCGCCTTCGCCTGCCGGCCAATCCCGCCAGCAACGCCCAGGTCTTCAAGGCCATGGTGCGTGGCGATACGGTTTGCCAGGGCGAACGCGTGCTGCACACCAAGGACGGCCGTGTCGTGCCGATCCTGTGGCGGGCGAGCCTGCCGGCCGGGCCTGCCGATCCCGACGCCTACAGCCGCCTCTACTTCTTCGCCGTCGACGTGAGCGAACTGAAGCGGGTGCAGGACGCGCTGATGGCGGCACAGGCCAATCTCAGCCATGCCGGGCGGCTGTCGCTGGTGGGGGAACTGGCGGCGTCGCTGACGCATGAGGTGTCGCAGCCGCTGGTCTCCATCGCCAGCCATGCCGCGGCGGCAACGCGCTGGCTGTCCCGCCAGCCGCCGAACCTGGACGAGGTGGCGACCAGCCTGAACCGCATCACAGTCAGCACCCAGCATGCGGTGCGCATCGTCGGCAAGATGCGCTCCTTTGCCCGCCGGGGAGAACTGGTCACCGAACCGATGACGCCGCAAGACTGCATCGCCGACGCGGTGACGCTGGTGGAGCACGAGGCCTATCGCCAGAAAACCAGGATCGCCGTCGATGTCCCACCGCATCTTCCGACCATCGTCGGCGACCGCACGCAAATCCAGCAGGTGATCGTCAACATCGCCTACAACGCCATCCAGGCGATGCAGGCGGCGAAATCGCCCGAGCGCCGCATCGCCATCGACGCATCGGCGGATGACGGGGAGGCGGTGACCTTCACCGTCGCCGACACCGGCCCCGGCATTCCGGACGAACTGCTGGCACGCGTCTTCCAGCCCTTCTTCTCAACCAAGGAGGAGGGCATGGGGCTGGGCCTGTCGATCTGCAAGACCATCGTCGAGGAACATGGCGGCAAGCTGTGGGCGGCCAACGGCCCGCAGGGTGCCATCCTGTCCTTCTCGCTGCCGGTGGCTTCCGCTCAGCCCGCCACGCTGTAGCGGGTGACGGTGCGTTCGCGCACGCCCAGGATTTCGGCCATCCGCACGAGGTCGGCCAGCGACTGGGCGCGCATCTTGCGCATCAGGTTGCCGCGGTGGATCTTCACCGTCACCTCGCTCAGCTCCAGCTTCGCCGCCACCTGCTTGTTCATCAACCCGGCGGTGACCAAGGCCATCACGTCGCGTTCGCGGGGCGTCAGCTTGGCATAGAGGCCGCGCACCGCGTCATCCTCGCCGCGTTCGGAGCGGCGGCGGCCGTCCAGCGCCACCGCTTCGCCAACCGCGTGCAGGACCTCGTCCTCGGTGAAGGGCTTGGTCAGGAAGTCGACCGCGCCGGCCTTCATGCCGCGCACGGTCATCGGGATATCGCCCTGGCCGGTCATCAGCACCACCGGCACGAAGATGGAGCGGTCATGCAGAGCCTGCTGCACTTCCAGCCCGTCGGCGCCGTCCAGATAGACGTCCAGCAGCAGGCACGCGGCGTCGGCGGTCTCCGCGCAGGCCAGGAACTCCTCCGGCGACGGGAAAGCCAGCACCCGGTAATCGGTGGAGCGCAGCAGGCTTTCGATCGCGCAACGCACCTCCGCATCGTCATCGACGATGCAGACCAGGGCAGGACCGCCACCCGCCATGGAGATTTCCGCCATGGTTCCCTCCGTCTCATCCCCATGCCGCCGATACGGTCGACCCGCCAAGCCATGGTAGCCGGGCTGTTCCCCGGCGGCAAAGCCGGCGAGGTCGTACCTCCCGATGGGTGTGCCGCTGCGCTGGGCCGGGCCTGTCATTGTTCGCGGTTCCCTTGGTTTTTCTTGAGGGCGTCTTCGATGAGGAGAAGCAGGTTTTCCGGGTCGAGCGGCTTGGTGACGAAGGCGACAGCACCCTGGGCGAGCGAGCGGCTGCGGGCTGCGGGCGTGGCGAAGGCGGTCATCACGATCACCGGATATCGGCGCCCCAATTGCAGCAGAACCATCTGCAGGCTGAAGCCGTCCATACCGGTCAGGTTCAGGTCGGTGATCAGGCAGCCGACTTCCCCCTCATAGGCGATGAACTCCTCCGCCGAGGAGAAGGTGCGGGCCCGCATGCCGACGGACCGCAGGAAGTTGTCGAGGCTTTCCCGGATGCCTTCATCGTCGTCGACGACACAGATGGTGGGAACACTCAGCACAACGTCACTCTCCAACCCCGGCCCTGCCCGTCGACCGCTTCGGTCGCAAGCGATCCATTTCCAATGACCGGAGCAGGATGCGCCATTCACACCTGCGTATAGGTTGACCCCCGCGGAGCCGGTGGCGGCCCTGCGGGGGATGCGGAGTCAGGACTTGAAGAAGGCCAGCAGGTCGGCGTTGATCGTCTCCGCATGGGTGGTCGCCATGCCGTGCGGGAAGCCCTTGTAGACTTTCAGGCTGCCTTTCGGCAGCAGCTTGGACGACAGCAGTGCGGAGTCGGCGATGGGCACGATCTGGTCGTCGTCGCCATGCATCACCAGGGTCGGAATGTCGATCTTCTTCAGATCCTCGGTGAAGTCGGTCTCTGAGAAGGCCTTTATGCAGTCGTAATGGGCCTTGGTCCCGCCCATCATGCCCTGCCGCCACCAGTTGTCGATGACGCCCTGCGAGACCTTGGCGCCGTCCCGGTTGAAGCCGTAGAAGGGGCCGGCGGGGATGTCGCGGAAGAACTGGGCGCGATTGGCGGCGAGCGCGGCGCGGAAGCCGTCGAACACCTCCAGCGGCAGGCCGCCGGGGTTGGCCTCCGTCTTGACCATGATCGGCGGAACGGCGCCCAGCAGCGCCGCCTTGCCGGCCCGCGAGGTGCCGTGGCGGCCCAGATAGCGCGCCACCTCGCCGCCGCCGGTCGAATGGCCGACATGGAAGACGTTCTTCAGGCCCAGCCCGGCGACGACGGCCAGCACGTCGTCGGCATAGGTGTTCATCTCGTTGCCGTTGGCGGTCTGGGTCGAGCGGCCATGGCCGCGCCGGTCATGGGCGACGACGCGGTAGCCGTGGTGCAGGAAGAACAGCATCTGGGCGTCCCAATCGTCGGCGCTCAGCGGCCAGCCATGGTGGAACATGACGGTCTGGGCGTCGCGCGGCCCCCAATCCTTGTAGTAGATCGAGGCGCCGTCCTTGGCGGTGACGAACCCGTCTTCGGTCTTGCCGCTGGTCATCGTCCGTTTCCCTTCGCTTTTGTGGGTTGTCGTGTCTCCGGAATGGCGGCGTTCGGCCGCGTCGGCATCGGTGGGGCCGATAACGGTGGCCGTGGCGACGGCAGCAGTGGCGCCGGCAACGGCCGCGCCGACGATCAGGCTGCGGCGGGTGGCGCCCGGCGCCGGGATGTCTTCGGATGGCATCGTGATGCTCCCTGTCAATGCGTCGGCGATCGGCCGACCGGTTCAAGTTCGATTGGCGCCGCGGACTGCCGGTGACTGCATTGGGACTGGAATTGGGTGCTTTTCAAAGCTATCCCTAGGTATTAAAAGTCTTTCAAGGGAAACATTCGGCCCTTGGCTAGCGGGGATTGAGATCGTTCACGTCTTCTTTTGCGGAAATTCTGCAAATCAGGACATGCCCCTCCCCCGTCCGATGGCTCGAATGGGCGGGTTCTTTCGCTTGGCGAAGACTAATTGACCGAATCCGTATAGACGCCTTCGGGCGGGTCGGATGGAGGAAGGAGAACGCCCATGGCATCGCCGAACGTCGCGGGTGATCCTTCGCAACCGTCACGGTCTTCCACCATTCTGGCGCTGTCGATCGGCAACGCGGTCGAGCTTTACGACTTCACCCTCTACAGCTTCTTCGCGCTGACCATCGGGAAGCTGTTCTTTCCGGTCCAGTCGGCTTTCGGCCCGCTGATGCTGGCGCTGCTGACCTTCGGCATCGGCTTCGTCGTGCGGCCGCTGGGCGGCATCGTCATCGGCAGCTATGCCGACCGGGTCGGGCGCAAGCCGGCGCTGGTGCTGACCATCGCTCTGATGGCGCTGGGTACCCTGCTGATCGGCCTTTGCCCAACCTATGCGCAGATCGGCGTCGCGGCGCCGGTCCTCATCGTCGTCGGCCGTATGTTGCAGGGCTTTTCTGCCGGCGGTGAAATCGGCGTGGCGACAACCCTGCTGATGGAATTGGGGCATCCTGCCGGACGTGGCCTGCGTGTCGGCTGGCAGATGGCGAGCCAGGGGGCGGCGGCGCTGACGGGTGCGCTCAGCGGCTATCTGCTGTCGGTCTATCTGCCGGCGGACGCGCTGGAGGCCTGGGGATGGCGCATTCCCTTCCTGGCCGGGCTGCTGATCGTTCCGGTCGGCTTGTATCTGCGCCGTCTGCTGCCGGAAACCGTGCGGCCCGACCCCGGCGGCAGGGCTGCGCTGGCGGAACTGCTGTCGGCCCATCGGACGAAGCTGCTGCTCGGCGTGCTGATGATCATGGGCGGCACCGCCTCCACCTACGTCAACATTTTCTACATGCCGACATACCTGATCAAGGTGGTGGGATTGCCGGCCGACACGGCTTTCCTGACGGGCTGCGCCGCCGGGGCGACCATGCTGGTGGTGGCGCCGCTTGCCGGTCTGCTGTCGGACCGGCTGGGCCGCCGCCGTCCCTTCGTCGTCGTGACCGCGCTGGCAAGCGCGCTGCTGACCTATCCCGCTTTCTGGATGCTGTCCCACATCGCCAGCGTTCCGGCGACGCTCGCCGTGGTGGGGCTGCTGATCGCCTTCAATGGCTTCGGGGCGGGGTCCTGCCTGCTTCTGTTGATGGAGAGCTTGCCGTCCCGTGTCCGGGCGACGGGCCTGTCGATCGTCTACAGCGTCGGGGTGTCCGTCTTCGGTGGCTTCGCCCAGTTCGTCGTCACCTGGCTGATCAGCATCACCGGCGATCCGATGTCACCCGCCTGGTATGTCTCGGCCTGTGCGCTCGCCACCCTGTTGGGTGTGTCGCGGCTGCCGGAAACACGGCCGCCTCAGACATCCGGCGTGCTGGCGGAACCGGAGCTTTCGGTGGGCTGATCCTGTCCCGCGCCGGCCGGAACGACTGCGCCTATTGCCTCGCTGCCCATACTCTGCTCGGACAGAAGGCCGGAGCCGGCGGCGCTCGATGCCGCCGCCGTCGCGGCCCTGCGTGAGGCCGGCTTCGACGACGAGGCGATCGTCGAGATCCTGGTCCATGTCGCACTGAACCTTTTCACCAGCTACGTGAACGTCGCCTTCGACATGCCGGTCGACATTCCCGGCGTGAAGCTGTCGCATAGCGCCTGACTGTTGTGGCGCGGCCGGAACCATTGCGGTCCGGCTGTGTCCGCGAAAGGCTCGACCCTTTGGCGCATGGGTCGCTATAGTCGTGGCCCTCCCGTTGCCCGCGCCCAGGATCCTGAATGCAAGCCCGTCAGTTGGAAGTCTTCTGCATGCTGATGCGCTGCGGAACGGTGACCGGGGCGGCGGCGATGCTGAACATCTCGCAGCCGGCCTTGAGCCAGATCCTGCTGCATGCCGAAGATCAGCTGGGTTTCAAGCTGTTCGACCGGGTGCGCGGCCGTCTGGTGCCGACGCAGGAGGCCAACGAACTGTATCCGGAGGCGGAGCGCATCTTTGCCGAGCTTGGTGCGCTCCGCCGGCGCACCATCGACATGCGCCATGGCCGCACCGGCCTGGTCCGTCTCGCCGCCTCGGCCCCGCCGTCGATGTCCATCGTTCCCAAGGCGTTGACCGCCTTCCGCGAGGCGCATCCGGACATCGTCGTGCGGTCACTGGTCGCGCCGATCGCCAACATTCTGGACATGCTGCGCAGTGGCGACGTGCTGCTGGGGGTGGCGATGAACGATATGCCCCATCACGACATCGACGTCGAAACGGTCGGGCATGCCGAACTGGTCTGCCTGTTGCCGGAGAGGCATCGGTTGGCCGAACAGGACGAGCTGGGTTTTGCCGATCTGGCGGAGGAGACGCTGATTTCCTACCGGGTGGACACGCTGCCCGGCCGGCTGCTGGCCGGGGCGCTGGAGGCCGAGGGGGGCATCTACGCCCCGGCGGTGGAGATCGACCTGTCGATCACCGCGCTGCCCTTCGTGCGGGAGGGGATCGGCGTGGCGGTGGTCGACGGACTTCTGCCGTGGAGCCAGTTTTCCGGCATCGTCCAGCGGCCCTTCCGCCCGAGCATCCGTGTGCCCATCGCCATCCTGACCAGCAAGGAGCGCCCGTTGTCCGGCAGCCACGCCCTGATGCGCGATTGTCTGCGCCGTGCCGCCCATGCCCTTGAGCCGGGCGGTTCCTGACGGACGTGCCCGCGGTCAGAAATCGGCGACCTTTCCGGCGGAAAAGCCGGCGAAGCGATCCGGGTGGTAGGGCTTGGGATCGACGATCGGCGTCTGGGCGGTGATCAGGTCGGCGATCAGATGGCCGGCGCCGGGGCCGATGCCGAAGCCATGGCCGCTGAAGCCGGCGGCCAGGATCATGCCGGGCAGGCTGCCGACCTCGCCGATGGCCGGAACGCCGTCGGGCGTGCTGTCGATGTAGCCGCCCCAGGCGGCGGTGATCGGCGCGCCCTTCAGGCCGGGCAGCAGCGCCGTGGCCCGCTCGTGGGTCAGGCGGATGGTGCCGCGGTCCGGCGTGGGGTCCAGCACCCGCACCCGCTCCATCGGTGTCGGGCGGTCGAGGCGCCAGCGCCGCAGAGTCTCGTGCCCGGAACGAAGGCCCTCCATCCCGCCGGGCATCAGGTTGCGCCAGCGCCGGGCGAACATCGGCATGAATTGCGGTGCGAAGCGGAACTGCTGAGGCGTCGGATCGACGCGCGCCCGCCCGCTGATGGCCAGCGTATGCCCGCCGTCGCCGCGCCGGGTGATCGACACGGCAGAGGTGTGCAAGGCGTCGGGTAAACCGGACGGGCTGGGACCGACCGACAGGATCGACGAGCGGATCGAGGCCAGCGGCAAACGCACGCCCATCTGATGGCAGAAGGAGGAGGTCCAGGCCCCGCCCGACATGACCACGATTTTGGTGCGGATCGTGCCCTTCTCGGTGACGACGCCGCTGACCCGTCCGCCAGCGGTTTCCAGCCCGCGCGCGGCGCAGCCCTGATGCACCGTGCCCCCCAGCTTCATGATCGCCCGCGCCACCGCGGGGGCTGCGCGGGAGGGGTCGGCGATGCCGTCGGACGGCGAGAAGACGCCGCCCTTCCAGGGCCGGCCGGTCGCCCGGCCGCGCTCGGCGGCCTCTTCGCTGGACAACATATGGGTGGTGACGCCGACCGTCCGTGCGAAATCGCGCCAGCGCGCCCAGCCCGCCAATTCCTGGTCGTCATTGCTGAGATAGAGCAGGCCGCAGCGGCTGAAGCCGGTGTCCTCGCCGCTTTCGGCGGCAAAGCGTTCCCACAAATCCAGGCTCTTGGTCGCCATCGGCAATTCGCGCGCGTCACGATTCTGCTGGCGGCACCAGCCCCAGTTGCGGCTCGACTGCTCTGCCCCGACCTGCCCCTTTTCCACCAGGGCCACCGACAGGCCGCGCTTTGCCAGGAAATAGGCCGCCCAGACGCCGACGATGCCGCCGCCGATCACGACGACATCCGCCTGATCCGGGAGCTGTGGCGAGGACGGGATGGTTTGCAAAGGGGCGGGCATGGGGCGGATCTCCGATTTCGGCGTTGACTCATCTAGCCACGGCGCGCGGATGGGCGGGCGCTGCTTTGGGAGATTGAACGGCATTATCTTCTGTCGATGCACGAAAGCCCGACGCTTTGTTCTGCGGGAGGAAAGCCACTCGGTCATCGACAGGGCGGCTGCGCGTGCTAAGCTTCGATGGTCGAAACGGCAGAATTTTCTGCTGCCGTTTTCCGCTCCCCCGCCCTCGAACCGGATGGGTTCCCCATGAAGCTGGACCGCATCGACATCAAGATTCTGCATCAGCTCCAGAAGAACGGCCGGATCACCAACGTGGAGTTGGCCGAGCTGGTGAATCTGTCGCCCAGCCCCTGCCTGATGCGGGTCAAGAAGCTCCAGGCGGAGGGCTACATCGAAGGCTACACGGCCCAGATCAACGTCAGCAAACTCGGTCAGACCCTGACCGTCTTCACCGAAGTGACGTTGAAGAACCACCGGCAGGTCGATTTCGCCCGCTTCCTGGCCGCCGTCAAGAAGATCGAACAGCTGCTGGAATGCCATCTGGTGTCCGGCGGCTACGACTACATGCTGAAGTTCGTCACGTCCGGCATCGGCGAGTATCAGGAGATCATGGAGAAGCTGACCGACATGGACATCGGCATCGACAAGTATTTCAGCTACGTCGTGCTGAAGTCGCCGATCGTCCGCGCCCACATGCCGTTGACCACGCTGTTCCAGATGTGAGGGGTGTCGCCTCCCGCGCGGCGATGACCGCGCGGGAGCAGTCCCGTTACGCCACCCGCATGCGGTCGGCATCGATGTTCAGCGTGTCGAGCCAGGTCGGGTCCAGCTTCGGCACAGAGGAGAACAGCAGCTTCGAATAAGGGTGCTGCGGCTGCTGGCGGGCGGCGGGAATGATGGTCTCCACCGTCTGTCCGCGATACATCACGATGATCTCGTCGCAGATCGCCTCGATCACCGACAGGTCGTGGCTGATGAAGACATAGGACAGGCCAAGCTCGCGCTGAAGTTCCTTCAGCAGATCGATGATCGCCGCGGCGACGACGGTGTCGAGGGCCGAGGTGATCTCGTCGCACAGGATCAGCTTCGGTTCGGCGGCGAGCGCGCGGGCGAAATTGACCCGCTGCTTCTGGCCGCCCGACAGTTCGGCCGGGCGCCGGTGGCGCAGGGCGCGGGGCAGGCGGACCATGTCGAGCAGGGCATCGACGCGCACGTCGCGGGCCTTGCCGCGCAGGCCGTGATAGAAGGTCAGCGGACGGCCCAGAATGTCCTCGATCGACTTGGCCGGGTTGAGGGCGGTGTCGGCATGCTGGAAGACGATCTGCAAATCGCGCAGCTGGTCGTGGCTGCGCTGCCGGGCACTGTGCCACAGCTCCTTGCCGTTGAACTGGATGTCGCCCTTGCAGGCCGGCAGGATTCCGGCGATGGAGCGCGCCAGTGTGGATTTGCCGCAGCCGGACTCGCCGATGATGCCGAGATTGGTGCCGCGCCTCACCTGAAGGCTCACCCCCTTGACCGCGAGGACCAGCGGCTGTCCGTTCGACTGCGGCGGGCCGTAACCGGCGCTCAGCGTATTGATTTCCAGCAGCGGGGCGGTGTCGTCGGTGACGGGCAGCGCCGCCCGCCCGCCGGTGTCGGGGTGGAAGGCGTGCAGCAGCTCCTTGGTGTAGGGGTGCGTCGGGCGTGTCAGGATGTCGTGGACGCTGCCCGTTTCCTGCACCGCGCCGTTGCGCAGCACCATGATGCGGTCGGCGATCTGGGCGACCACGGCCAGATCGTGGGAGACATAGACGCAGGCGATCCGGCGCTGGGCGGTCACCGCCTTGAAGGCGCGCAGCACCTCGACCTGGGTGGTGACGTCCAGCGCCGTGGTCGGTTCGTCGAAGATCACCACCTTGGGATCGCCGATCAGGGCCATCGCCGCCGCCAGCCTTTGCAGCTGACCGCCCGACACCTGATGCGGGTAACGGTCGCCGATGCCGTCGGGATCGGGCAGGGACAGGGCGCGGAACAGGGCGACCGCCCGGCGGCGGGCCTCGTCCGGCGGCATCAGCCGGTGGATCCGCGTCACCTCGATGACCTGATCCATGATCGTCGCCGCCGGGTTGAAGGCAGCGGCCGCACTCTGCGGCACATAGGCCACGGTGGTCCCGCGCAGGGCGGCCCGTTCCTTTTCCGACAGGGTCACCATGTCATGGCCGTCGACCTTCACCGTGCCGCCGGAAATCCGGCAGCCCGGACGGGCGTAGCCCAGCAGCGTCATGGCGGCGGTGGTCTTGCCGGAACCGCTTTCGCCGATGAAGGCGACGGTCTCGCCGGCGGCGATGTCCAGGTCGATGCCCTTCAGGATCTGGATCCAGCGACCGGAATCGGTGGTGGCCTCGACGGTCAGGCCACGGATTTCGACGAGGTTCGTCATCAGGAGGCACTCCGGTCCCGGATCTTCTGCGGAAGATTGTCGATCAGCAGGTTGACGCTGATGGTCAGGGTGGCGATCGCCAGCGAGGGCACGATCACCGCCGGTGCGGCGAAGGGCAGGCCGCCGATGTTCTCGCGCACCAGCGCGCCCCAGTCGGCATAGGGCGGCTGGACGCCCAACCCCAGGAAGGACAGGCCAGACAGCAGAAGGACGATGAAGACGAAGCGCAGGCCCAGGTCGGCCAGCACTGGGCCGAGGATGTTGGGCAGGATCTCCGACCCGATCAGATAGGGCAGTTTCTCCCCGCGGATGCGGGCGACCATGACGAAGTCCATCGTGTCGATGTTGACCGCCAGCGCCCGGCTGAAGCGGTAGGCGCCGGGGACGTAGATGACCGACAGGGTCAGGATCAGCACGGGGATGGACGAGCCGACCGCCGCCACCACCATCAGGCCGAACAGTTTGCTGGGAATGGAATTGAGCGCGTCGAGCAGGCGGCTGACCACCATGTCCACCGGTCCGCGCAGCACGGCCGAGGTCATGCCCAGCACCACGCCGGTGAAGCAGGCGATGGACACCGCGGCCAGCGAGATGCCGACGGTGTAGCGCGCGCCGAAGATGACGCGGGAGAGCATGTCGCGCCCGAGATAATCCGACCCGAGCCACAGGCCGGGCCGCATCGGGCCGAAATAATCCAGGTCGACCATCTCCCCAACCGAATGGGGGGCGATGTAGGGAGCGAACAGGGCGACCAGTGCCCAGAACAGGACCACGAAGAAGCTGACCAGGCCGACCAGATTGATCCGGTAGCCCGACCGTGCCGCGAGGATGCCGGTGGGGGAGTATGTCTTCATCGGAGCCTCGGGTTCGACAGGATGGCGACGATGTCGGCGGTGGTGATCAGAAGCAGATACCCGAAGCAGAAGATCATCGCGCAGGACTGGATCAGCGGCAGGTCGCGGGTGGACACCCCGTCCACCATCAGCTTGGCGATGCCCGGATAATTGAAGATCGTCTCGACGATGATGACGCCGCCCACCAGATAGGACAGCGACAGCGCCACCGCATTGGCGATCGGACCGAGCGCGTTGGGCAGGGCGTGGCGCAGCACCATCCGGGGCCGCGACGCCCCTTTCAGCAGCGCCATCTCGACATAGGGCGTGTTCAGCGTCTCGATCACCGCGGCCCGGCTCATGCGGATCATCTGCGCCGAGACCACGAAGGTCAGGGTGATGACCGGCATGGCATAGACCCGCAGCAGGCCGGAGAAGCTGTCGACCTGATAGGTGAAGGACAGGGCCGGCAGCCATTTCAGATAGACGGCGAACACCAGGACGGCCAAGGTCGCCAACACGAATTCCGGGACGGATATCACGCCGATGGTGGCGATGGTGACGATGCGGTCATACAGCGTGCCCCGCCACATGGCCGCAGTGATGCCGAGCGTCAGCGCCAGGGGAACCGTCACGAGCGTGGTCAGCCCCGCCAGCTTGAGCGTGTTGGCCAGCCGGTCGGCGATCAGCGTGGTCACCGGCATCTGGTTCGCATAGGAGGTGCCGAGATCACCCTGGAACAGCCCGCCGATCCAGTAGAGGAAGCGCAGCAGGGCCGGTTCGTCGAGATGCATGGCCGCGCGCAGGCCGGCGACCGCTTCCGGCGTCGCCGACTGCCCCAGCAGGATCATCGCCGTGTCACCGGGCAGCATGGTGGTGGCGAAGAACACGGCGAAGGACACGATCGTCAGCGTGACCAGTGCGATGAGCAGCCGACCGAGGATGAGGGAGGGAACGCGAGATTTCATGCCTGGCCTCTAAGAGGTGAGGCGCCCCCGGAGGGGTTGCCCGGATGGGCGACGAGAGGCCGGGGTGGCCGGACCGGTGTCCGGCCTGCCCCGGCCATCCACTGTATCAGGCGGTCAGCCAGACATACTCGGCGAAAGCGTAGCCCATCATGCCGCCCAGCGGGTTCGGGGCAAGGCCCTTCAGCTTGTTGGTGATGGCGTCCACGTTGGAGATGTAGGCGGGGATGATGGTGCCGGCTTCCTCGGCGATCATCACCTGCATCTGGTCGTAGAGTTCCTTGCGCTTTTCCCAGGCGAGCGTGGCGCGCGCTTCCAGCATCATCTTGTCGAACTTCTCGGACTTGTATCGGCTCTCGTTCCACGGCGCTTCGGAGGCGTAGAGCAGGGAGAAGAGGATGTCCGGCGTCGGACGCGGGTTGATGTTGCCGAAATGGACCGGAGCCTTCAGCCAGTAATTGCTCCAATAGCCGTCGGACGGCACGCGCTGGACGTCGAGCTTCATGCCGATCTCGGCGCCGGCAGCCTGGACCACCATGGCCATGTCGATGGCGGACGAAGCGGCATCCGACGTGATCACCGGGATGGATTGTCCCAGCAGGCCCGCCTTCTTGAAAAGGGATTTCGCCTTTTCCGGATCGAAGGGCTTGGGCTTCAGCGCGGCATTGTGGAACGGGCTGGCCGGGGACACCGGCTGATCGTTGCCGACCTCGCCGAAGCCGCGCAGGGCGGATTTGACGATCTGCTCGCGGTTGACGAGATATTTCATCCCGTCCACGAAATCCTTGCGAGTGCCCGGCTCCATGTCCAGGCGGATGTTCAGGTTGGTGTAGTTGCCCGACGTCGTCTTGGACAGGGAGAAGCCCTGTTGCCCGTCCACCAGCCGCGTGGAGCGCGGGTTGATTGCCGCGGCCAGATGGATGTCGCCGGACAGCAGCGCGTTGACGCGAGCGTTATCGTCGCTGATCGCGAAGAACTCGAAGGAGTCGACATGCGGACCGCCCTTCCAGTAGTTCGGGTTGCGTACGCCGATGGACCGCACGCCCGGCTCGAAGCTCTTGCAGATGAAGGCTCCGGTGCCGTTGCCCTTGGAGAAGTCGGTGGTGCCGTCGGCCACGATCATGAAGTGATGCATGGACAGGATGGTCGGCAGGTCGGCGTTCGCGCCGGCCAGCGTGATCACGACGGTGCTCTTGTCCGCCGCCTTGATGTCGGTCATCTGGGCGGCGATCTTCGCGACCTTGGACCCGACGGCCGGATCGAGGTGTCGCTTCAGCGAGAACACCACGTCATCGGCCGTCAGCGACTTGCCGTCATGGAAGGTCACGCCGGTGCGAAGCTTGATCGTCCAGGTCTTGGCGTCGTCGGTGTCGATCGACTTGGCCAGCTCCATCTTGGGAATGCCGGCCTTGTCGAGGAAGGTCAGGCGGTTGTAGAAGGCGCAGCAGCGCACATAGTCGGTGGAGAGCGACGCCTTCGCCGGATCGAGCGTGTCGGCGGTCGAGGACGACCAGCCGGCGGCCTTGAGCGCGCCGCCCTTCACCGGTTCGTCCGAAACCGCGGCGTTGGCGCGGCCCAGAACGAGGTCGATGGCCGGCAGGGACATCCCGCCCGCCAACAGCATCTTCAGCAGGTCGCGGCGGTTGGCCCCGCGACGGATGGCGTTTTCGACCATGCTGTCGTCGGTGCGGGTCCAGCTATCAGGCGTCTTTGTCATGCTAGCCTCACTCTGTTCGGGGTGTTTATTCGTTTCTTTCGGTGCGCTCCGGATTTTTTCCCGGTTACGCGGAGACCGTCTCCGGCTTTGCGGCGGCGTCGACGGCATCGGCCAGTTCCACCATGGAGCGGAAATGGAAATCCGGCTGGGTGAACTTGTCGGGTTCGATGGAGCCGCCATAGCCCTTCTGGGCATGCCGCCGCTGGATCCAGCAGTTGGTCATGCCGAGGCTACGCGAAACCCCGATGTCGTGATACTGGCTCTGCGCGACGTGCAGGATGTCGTCCTTGCTGCCGCCGTCGCGCTCGACGAAGTCGAACACCTGATGGAAGAAGGCGGGGTTGGGCTTCTCGACGCCGGTGTCGTCGGTGGTGAAGCCGGCAAAGAACGGATCACCCAGTTCGCGGGAGAAATGGGTGAAGGCCCAGCGCCGCGCGTTGGTCATCGCGATCAGCTTGTAGCGCTTGGACAGGCGGGCCAAGGCGTCCCGGCTGTCGGGGAAGCCGCTCCAGGACGCCGCCGAATCCCGCAGGCGCTCGCCGTACTGCGTGCCGGCGGGCAGCCCCAGCTTCGGCGCGATGATCGCATAGACGCGGACCATGTCGTCGGGGAACAGGCCGGCGTCGGGGGATGTGCGGGCCTCGCGGTAGAGGGCCAGCGCCGCCTCACCGTCGACCGTGGTTCCGGCCTCGGCCGCGATCCCGGCGAGGCAGTCCTTCATGCCGGCTTCGAAGTCGATCAGGGTGCCGACGACGTCGAAGGTCAGATATTTGAAGTTCAGGAGACTCTTGGTCAACGCACCAACTCCTCATCAAGGACCGCGTGGGGACCGTTCCGGTCCGGCGGAGCGTTTCAGGTCCGGCAGGGTCGCCTGCCGGGGGCTCTGGAGGTGGTCTGGAGATCCGCACGTCTTCCCATCCAGTGTGGTCGATGGGTTGGAGGCCGGTCTCCGAATCTTCACTGTTGGACAGCAGAAAATGCTGGATACGGCGGTATTCGCGGATTCTTCAGCGGATACCCCCTATTCCGTCTATCGCATCGCCCGGCGGACCTCGGGGTCCTCCAGGGTCTGGTCGAGGGTCTGGGCCGTACGTTCCAGGATTGCGTCGATGTCCGCGTCGGTGCAGCAGAGCGGCGGGGCGTAACCCAGCACGCCGTTCGCGAAGGCGCGGATCACCAGCCCGTTGTTCCAGGCGCGGTCGAAAATCCGGCGCGACGGTTCGGCGGCGGCGGGCAGCGGGGTCTTGCGCTCCTTGTCCACCACCAGTTCGATGGCGGCCAGCATGCCGCGCCCGCGTACGTCGCCGACCAGCGGATGGTCGCGCAACGCATGCAGTCCGGCCATCAGCCGCGCACCGGCCTTGACGCCGTTGGCGAGCAGGCTGTCCTCGTACAGACGCAATGCCGCAAGCCCTACCGCAGCGCTTACGGGATGTGCGGAGTAGGTGTAGCCATGCCCGACGGCGGTGCTGCCGGCGGCATCGGCAATGGTATCGTAAACCGCGTCGGACAGGAAGACCGCACCCATCGGCACATAACCGGAGGTCAGGCCCTTCGCCGTGGTCATCATGTCGGGGACCACGTCGTCGTCGGTGCAGGCGAACAGCGGACCGGTGCGGCCGAAGCCGGTGATGACCTCGTCGGCGACGAACAGGATGCCCAGGCTGCGGCAGCGGTCGCACATCGCCTTCATCCAGCCGTCGGGCGGCACCAGCACGCCCCCCGATCCCTGGATCGGCTCGGCATAGAAGGCGGCGACCCGCTCCGGCCCGCCGATCTCGGCGATCTTGGCGTCGAGTGCGGCAAGCGACGCGGCGATGATCGCCTCGGCATTGTCACCGACCGGGTTGCGGTAGGCGTAGTGCGACGGAATCTTGTGCTGCCAGTCGAACGGGACGCCGAAACCGGCATGGAAGGCGGGCAGGGCGGTCAGTCCGGATCCGACGGTGGAGGAGCCGTGATAGCCCTGCTCGATGGAAATGAACTGGTCGCGCTGCGGCTGGCCCTTGGCCTGCCAGTAATAGCGGATGAAGCGGATGGTGCTGTCCACAGCGTCGGATCCGCCCAGCGTGAAATAGACGTGGTTCAGGTCGCCCGGCGCGCGTTCGGCGAGCGCCGCCGCCAGCCGGATCGCCGGCTCGCTGCCAAGCCCGAAATAGCCGGTGGCGTAGGGCAGTTCCTGCATCTGGCGGGTGGCGGCGTCGACGAGGCTCTGCTGCCCATAGCCGGCATTGACGCACCACAGGCCGGCGAAACCGTCGACCAGCCGGCGGCCGGCGGCGTCGGTGACCGTCGCCCCGGCGCCGGAGGTGATCACCCGCACCCCCGCCTTCTCGTGGCCGCGGTAGGACGCGACGGGATGGACCAGATGGGCACGGTCGAGTTCGATCAGGGAATTGCTGAGCATGGTCCTCTCCGGATCAGCCGAGTGCCTGGCTGGCGAGCGCGAAAGTCGAAGCGCCTGCGGTTGCAACAGGGGCGGCCGACAGGGCAGCCGCCGTGGGGGCGGGGCGGCGCATGGCGATGCCGCCGCCGACATGGCGCAGGCCGCAATCGGCCAGCCACGGTCCCAGGCCGGTGTCGACCGTGGTGTCCACCCGCAGGAATTTTCCAGGATATGCCGCGATGATCGGAGCGATCAGGGCCTTGGCGCCATCCGCATCGGGGGCCACCACCGGGCCGATCACCTGTCCGCGGCCGAAGTCGCGCAAGGCGGCGAAGCCGACGGGCGCGCCGTTCCGGCGCAGCAGCGTGAAGGAGCCGATCTCGGCGAAGCGCTCCAGCAGCAGGCCGCGGTCGGCGCCGAAAGCCTGTCGGTCCAGTGCGGCGATGGCGGCGCGGTCGCCGTCGCCGGCCGGGGCGGCGTCTTCCGCCGCAACCGACGACATCGGACTGGCTTCCCCCTGGTGTTGAAGCACGGTGTTGACCTCGCGGAAGCCCAGCTTTTCGTAGAGCGGCAGGCCGTCGCGGGTCGCGACGAGACGCAGGGGGCGGTCGCCCGCCAGCGCCATCGCCTCGTCCATCAGGCGGCGGCCTAGGCCCTGCCCGCGCCAGCCTTCATCGACGATGACCATATTGATGGTGGCCGCATCCACGCCATAGGGCGTCATCAGCACCGTGCCGACCACCTGCGACGTCTCCGCGTCCAGGGCGACGAGCCCCTGGCTCAGCGAAAGGCTCAGTGACCAGTCTTCCAGGCGATGCGGCCATTGCTCCTGCCGCGACAGGGCGACCGCGTCCCTGAGATGCTTCGGCTCGAAGGCCGAACAGTGAACCGTTCTTTTGGAAACCGTGTTCTTGCTCATGGGCAGTCCTTTCACCCTCTGCCTCTAGAGTGGGCGCACCGCTTCCGGACGATTGTCTGAAGGCGATCCCCGCCGCGACATCTTTCACCTTTGCTTTAGCAGCCTGCCGCATCTTATGCCGTGGACGGTGCCGCCGGGCCCGCGGACGGCCCGTCCATACCCTGTCCGGAGCGCCCTGACACCGTTTGCCTCCCAACCAAATGCTGAGGGTCGAGACGGAAACGGAACTTTGTGCTTTCGCGCCGGCCAATTCGGTCAGGCCCGGTGCCGGGGCAGGGCTAGGATCGTGGGGCAGGGCCGGTCGGGCCCCATCCAATCCCCCTCTCCCCGCGTCCATCTTAAGGAAGCAGCCATGAGCCAGTTTCGGCCGAAATACGTCACCTTCGATTGCCACGGCACGCTGATCAACTTTCAGATGGCCGAAGCCGCGCGCGATCTGTACGGATCGATCCTCGACGAGGCGCGGATGACGGAGTTCATCAAGAACTTCGCCGCCTACCGCCTTGACGAGATCATGGGTGCGTGGAAACCCTACGCCGAGGTCGTGCACAATGCGCTGGAGCGCAGCTGCAAGCGCAACAACGTCGTCTTCCGCGACGAGGACGCACGCATGGTCTATGAGCGGGTTCCCACCTGGGGGCCGCATGCGGACGTCCCGGCCGGGCTGGCCAAGGTCGCCAGGGAAATCCCGCTGGTCATCCTGTCCAACGCCATGAACGACCAGATCCCGTCGAACGTGGCGAAGCTGGGTGCGCCTTTCCACGCCGTCTACACCGCCGAGCAGGCGCAGGCCTACAAGCCGCGCTTCCAGGCGTTCGAATACATGTTCGACATGCTGGGCTGCGGGCCGGAGGACATCCTGCACTGCTCCTCCTCCTTCCGCTACGACCTGATGTCGGCGCATGATCTGGGGATCCGCAACAAGGTGTGGGTCAACCGCGGCCACGAACCGGCCAACCCCTATTACGGCTATACCGAGATCCGCGACATCTCCGGCCTGCCCGGCGTGGTCGGGCTGTAAGGGACGGATTTCACGGTTCAGGCTGCAATAGGAAGGACCCAGGTCATGAAATTCGTCTCCTACTGGCACGACACCGCCCCTGCCTTCACGGGCGGGGCCGAGGGGGCCGTCGAGGGCCATTATGACGTCGCCGTTGTCGGAGGTGGGTTCACCGGCCTGGGTGCCGCCCGCCAGCTTGCCAAGGCCGGCGCGCGGGTGATCGTGCTGGAGGCCGGCCGCGTCGGCGGCGGCGCCTCCGGCCGCAACGGCGGCCACCTCAACAACGGTCTGTCCCACAGCTTCATCGCCGCCAAGGCTGCCTTGGGGACGGAGCGTGCCATCGCCCTCTACCGCGCCTTCGACCAGTCCATCGACACGCTGAAGGCGCTGATCGCCGAAGAGGGGATCGACTGCGATTTCCGCTACGCCGGCAAGCTGAAAATGGCCTCCAAGCCTGCGCATTTCGACACCATCGCCCGCAATTTCGAGGTTGTGCACCGCGAGGTCGATCCCGACACAGCGCTGCTGTCCGCCGCGGATCTGAAGGGGGAGGTCGGCTCGCCCTTCCATGGCGCCATGCTGTCGCGCAAGAGTGCCATGATGCATATGGGCCGCTTCGTCACCGGGCTGGCCGACGCTGCCAGGCGCCATGGCGCGGTTCTGGTCGAAAACGCACCGGTCGGCGCGATCACCCGTTCTGGCGACCGCCACACGCTGTCCACCCCGCGCGGTACGGTCACCGCCAAGGACGTTCTGGTCGCCACCGGCGCCTACACCACGCCGAACTTCAGCCATTTCCGCCGCCGCATCATCTCCGTCGGCAGCTTCATCATCGCCACCCGCCCGCTGAGCGACGCAGAGATCGCGTCGGTGGTGCCCGGCAACCGCACCTACGTCACGTCGATGAACATCGGCAACTACTTCCGCCTGTCGCCCGACCGGCGGCTGATCTTCGGCGGCCGTGCCCGCTTCTCGGCCACCTCCGACCAGCGCTCCGATGCCAAGAGCGGTGCGATCCTGCGCGCGAGCCTCGCAAAGATTTTCCCGCAGATCGCCAGCATCGACATCGACTATTGCTGGGGCGGGCTGGTCGACATGACCAGCGACCGCTACCCGCGCGCCGGCTACCAGGACGGCCTGTGGTACGCCATGGGCTATTCCGGCCATGGGGCGCAGCTGTCCACCCATCTCGGCATGACCATGGCCGACGCGATCCTGGGCCGCGAGGACCGCAATCCGCTGAAGGGTCTGTCCTGGCCCGCCGTGCCCGGCCATTTCGGCAAGCCCTGGTTTCTGCCGCTGGTGGGGCTGTACTACAAGGCGCTCGATCGCATTCAGTGATGGTTGGGAAGCGTAAAAAACTATGTCGGCAATCCCTGCCGACAGGCGCGGCGTTCGTGGTCGGCGGGACAGGTTTGCAGATTGCGCCGAAAGCGCATGCACGAGGCTCGGGCTTGGCGGCGGGTTTCCAAAGCCCTGCGGAGTTTGAGCCATCGCGTATGGTCGGTGGCGAGATCGCGGGCGGTAAAGGGAGCGATGCGGGTTGCCGTGGCAGCCACGATATGCACGGAGCCGCGCAGCACCAAGGACGGCGAGGCGACCCTTCGCCCGGTTGCCCGGCGTTCATGATGGCGATGGCTGCCGAACGGATGTTCGAGATCGTTGTTGGTGCGCGGCACGCCGGGCAGCGCCCCGGCCACCGCTCGCCGGATCGAATGCTGGCCATCGCTCACCACCCCGGCCCCTGGCACGGGCAGCGCCGCGATCACCTCCCGCAACAGCCCGGCGAGGTCGGCCTGGGTCGCCGAGAGCAGCGGGCGCGCCAGCAGGACCCGTCCCGACAGGCAATCGCGGATCACCCACAGCACCTTGCGATGCTCGCGATGGCGCAACGCCCCGATCAGGGCAATGACATCGAGCCCGAACTCATGATGCGACAGGGTAAGCTGCCGTTCCGCCTCTGGCCGATAAGCCCGGTGGCGGCGGGTGCACGCCGGGTTCTCGCATCGCTGGACCTTGAGACGAAGCCGCTCAAAAACCCGTTCAGCGTCAGCACCGTCCGCCGGTTCTCATAGCGGATGCGCATCCGCCTTCCGCACGCCGGGCAGTCCCGACGCTCCGGTACCGGAACCCGTTCCGAGCCTTGCCGAACCCGACAGACCTGCCGCGCCATCACATCCTCCAGCGCAATCCCCTCTCGCGGGATCAACAGGCAGCAACGCTTGCCGACCTAGAAAAAAAGCGTCCTCCGGCGAACCGAAGGGGCGGCGCGCAGTTGAAACAGGAACGGCGGTGACATCCGACCAGAAACAAGAGAGGCGACAATGGCTGCGAACGTCAGCGACTTCTTTTGGCAGCGGCTCTCCGAATGGGGAGTGAAGCGGATCTTCGGCTATCCCGGCGACGGCATCAACGGGCTGGTCGGCGCGCTCGCCCGCGCCGGCGACCGGTTCGAGTTCATCCAGCCCCGCCATGAGGAGCTGGCCGCCTTCATGGCGACGGCGCACGCCAAATACACCGGTGAGCTGGGAGTCTGCCTCGCCACCTCCGGCCCTGGCGCGATCCATCTGCTGAACGGCCTGTATGACGCGAAGCTGGACCACCAGCCGGTGCTCGCCATCGTCGGCCAGCAGGCGCTGACCGCACTCGGCGGCCACTACCAGCAGGAGGTCGACCTCGTCTCCCTCTTCAAGGATGTGGCCGGCGAATATGTGCAGATGGCCTCCACCCCGGCCCAGGTGCGGCACATCGTCGACCGTGCGGTGCGCATCGCCAAGGCCGAGCGCACGGTGACCTGCATCGTCATGCCCAACGATCTGCAGGAGATGGACGCGGTGGAGGCGCCGGCCCGCGCCCATGGCACCATCCATTCCGGCGCCGGCTATTCCGCACCCGTCGTGCGCCCGGCCGAGGCCGATCTGCGCCGCGCCGCCGACGTGCTGAATGCCGGGTCGAAGGTCGCGATCCTGGTCGGCGCCGGGGCGCTGAACGCCACCGACGAGGTGATCGAGATCGCCGACATCCTGGGGGCCGGCGTCGCCAAGGCGCTGCTCGGCAAGGCGGCGCTGCCCGACGATCTGCCCTTCGTCACCGGCTCCATCGGCCTGCTCGGCACCCGGCCGAGCTACGAAATGATGGTGAACTGCGACACGCTGCTGATGATCGGTTCCGGTTTCCCCTATTCGGAGTTCCTGCCCAAGGAGGGGCAGGCGCGCGGCGTGCAGATCGACATCGACCCGAAGATGCTCGGCATCCGCTATCCCATGGAGGTGAACCTCGTCGGCGACAGCGCCGGTACCCTGCGCGAGCTGATCCCGCTGCTCCAGCGCAAGCAGGACCGGTCCTGGCGTGAGCGGATCGAGGCCGGCGTTGCCGAGTGGTGGAAGGTGCTGGAAGCCCGCGCCATGAACGACGCCACGCCGCTGAACCCGCAGCGCGTCTTCTGGGAGCTGTCGCCGAGGCTGCCCGACGACGTGGTGATCGCCTGCGACACCGGATCGGGCACCAACTGGTATGCCCGCGACATCAAGCTCCGCCGCGGGATGAAGGCCACCCTGTGCGGCGGCCTCGCCACCATGGGGCCGGGCATGCCCTATGCCCTGGCCGCCAAGTTCGCCCATCCCGACCGTCCGGTGCTGGCCATCGTCGGCGACGGCGCCATGCAGATGAACGGCATGAACGCGCTGATCACCCTGTCCAAATACTGGAAGCGATGGAGCGACCCGCGCTTCGTCGTTCTGGTGCTGAACAACCGCGACCTCAACCAGGTGACCTGGGAGATGCGCGCCCAGAATGGCGATCCCAAGTTCGAGGCCTCGCAGGAGCTTCCCGATTTCCCCTATGCCCGCTATGCCGAGCTGCTCGGCTTCAAGGGCCTGTTCGTCGACAAGCCCGAAGATCTCGCCGCTGTCTGGGACGAGGCGATGGCGGTCCGCGGCCCGGTGGTGGTCGAGGCCTGCACCGACCCCAATGTCCCACCGCTGCCGCCGCACATCACCTTGAAGAACGCCGCCGCGATGATGGCGACGCTGGCCAAGGGTGATCCGGAGGCGTGGGACATGCTGAAGGACACCGCCAAGGATCTCGTCCAGAGCTACCTGCCGCATGGAGGGAAGAAGCGCTGATCCGCAACAGTCTCCACCTCCTCCGGCTGACTCTGTCGAGACAGCGTCAGCCGGAGGTATGGGGAGCTGTGGTGTCGGCCCTGAAAAATGCCAGCGTCACGGCCAGGAATGGAATGTCGAGCATGCTGTTGCGCCTCCTTGTTGCGCGTGCCCTTTCAATTGCGCAGACCGTCATGAGGGGGCGATGCAGATTTCCGAAGCCGGGATAAAGATTTCATAGAGAAGATCATCTTCCTCATTGTTCGTATAAGATTCTTTCTTCTCGATGAAAGCAGCTTGTCAGTCCAAGTGATATGCCGAGAAAGAGAAGCTCCGAGAGCAATTTCCATGAAACATCCCCCCGAGCGGAGTAGGGCAATGTCGTGGATGGCTTGACCGCAGACCCAAAAAGGGATAGAGAGCGAACCTTGCGTGAATAGTGGCATTGGCGTGCGGCGTAGGGTCGCGCCATGTCCGACACTGGCGTCCGACACCGGCGACGCCGCTCACGCCACTGGGTCTGGATGGCGAGATGTTGGACACGGTCGAAAAGACGCGAACGATCCTGGTGGTCGAAGACAATGTGTTGATGCGCAAGCTCTTCGTCCGTTGCCTGGAGGAAGGCGGCTTCACCGTGGTCGAGGCGTCCGACGCCACCTCGGTTCTTGGCCTGATGCGCGACATGGCGCCTGATCTGGTGGTGATGGACATCGTCATGCCCGGCTTGTCGGGGTTGGAACTGATCCGCCAGATCCGCGCCGATGCCGCCCTTGCCGCCACCCCGGTGCTGGCCGTCACCAACCTCGCCACCCCCGCCGACAAGCGCCGGCTGGCCGATGCCGGTTTCGACGGCCATGTGTCGAAGCCGATCAAGCCCAAGGAATTCCAGGCCGCCGTCGCCAGTTTCCTCCCGGCCTGAATTTTTTGCGTCCGATTTCAGATTACCCAGATCCGGCGCCTCTGACTTCGCGTATCACCCAAAACACACGCAAAAGCGGAGGGAGCCACAGCAATGGCGCGTTATCTGGTCACCGGCGGTTGCGGTTTCATCGGCTCGCATCTGATCGAACGGCTGCTGGCGGCCGGGGACGAGGTGCGGGTTCTGGATGACCTGTCGACCGGCAAGCACGAAAACCTGCCGGACGGCGTGCCGGTGATGGTCGGCGACGTGGCCGATGCCGACGCTGTCCGGGCCGCGATGTCCGGAGAGGACGGCAAGGGTGTGGACGGCTGTTTCCATCTGGCTGCCGTCGCCTCGGTCGACCGCTCGCGCGAGGCATGGCTGGAAACCCACCACGCCAACCTGTCCGGCACCATCGCCGTGTTCGACGCCGCCCGCCGCGCCAATCCGGCCGGCCCGATTCCGGTCATCTACGCCTCTTCCGCCGCCGTCTATGGCGACAACCCCGACATGCCGCTGAGCGAGGATGCGGCCACCCGTCCGCTGTCGGCCTATGGCGCCGACAAGCTGGGTTGCGAGCTGCATGCGCGGGTGGCGGACGGGGTGCATGGCGTGCCGACCGCCGGCTTCCGCTTCTTCAACGTCTATGGTCCGCGCCAGGATCCGAAATCCCCCTATTCCGGCGTCATCTCCATCTTCGCCGGCCGCATCGCCAGGGGAGAACCGATCACCGTCAATGGGGACGGAGAGCAGGTGCGGGATTTCATCTTTGTAAAGGATCTGGTGCGATACCTGACTGCTGCGATGGGGCATCCGCAGCCTGGCGCCCCGGTCTACAACGTCTGCACCGGCCGTCCGACCTCGGTCAACCGGCTGGCGGAGGTGCTGGCGGAACTGTCGGGCCGACCGCTCGACCGGCGTTACGGTCCGGCGCGGCCGGGCGACATCCGGGTGTCCATCGGCGATCCCACGCGTCTGGTCACCGCCTTCGGCATGAGCTGCGACACGCCGCTGGAGGATGGGCTGCGCCAGACGCTGGCGTGGCTTGGTTGAAGATCTGGGGCTGAAAAATCCGGCAAAGAAATTCGGCTGAACAATAGGGCAGGGGTGGCGTGATCGGTGGTTTGATCAGGCGGCGGGCGGTCGCCGGCGGGCTTTTGTCGGGTGCGGCGCTGCTGGCGCTGCCCAACAGAGCCTTGCGGGCCGCAAACTCCGGTCAAGCTTCGGGTCAAGCCACGGCTGGGTCCTGGGCGGTCTATTATGCCGACGCCGCTCCGCTGTCCGCCTTCCAGCCCTACCGTCTGCTGGTCCTCGACAGCCGCACCCACCCGCCGTTGCAACCGCTGGCCGACCGTGGCAAGACCCTGCTCGGCTATCTCAGCGTGGGGGAGGTGGAGACGCACCGCCCCTGGTTCGACCGGGTGAAAAGCTGGGGTATTCTGGACCAGGAAAATCCCAACTGGCCCGGCAGCTTCTATGTCGATGTGCGGGATCGCCGCTGGGTCAAGCTGGTGGTGGAGGAGCTGGTTCCCGCCATCCTGCGCGAGGGCTTCCACGGCGTCTTTCTCGACACGCTCGACAACCCGCCGCATCTGGAACGCACCGACGCCAAGCGCTGGCGCGGCATGACCGATGCGGCGGCGGCGCTGGTGCGGGCCATCCGCCGCAATTGGCCGGACATCGGCCTGATGCAGAACCGCGCCTATGAAATCCTGCCGCAGACCGCCCCGCTGCTGAGTCATGCGCTGGGCGAGAGCGTCTATGCCGGCTGGGATTTCGCCGCCAAGCGCCCGCATCGCCAGAGTACGGAGGATTACCGGTTCCAGGTCGACGCGCTGAAGGCCGCCGGCGCGCTGAACCCGCAACTCGGCCTCCACACGCTGGATTACTGGGACCCCGCCGACGGGGCGGGTGTGCGGGCGATCTACGATTTGCAACGGGCCAACGGCTTTTCCCCCTACGTGGCGACGGTCGAACTCGACCGCATCATCCCGGAGCCGCCGCGGTGAGGGGTATTTCGTCACGCATGAAGAGATCTCAGAGATCCCCTCTCCCCCCTGGGGAGAGGGTTAGGGCGAGGGGGTCGCGCGGCGAGGATTCTCGAGAATCCATCCTTGTGCATCCCCCTCACCCCGGCCCTCTCCCCGGGGGGGAGAGGGAGAGTCTCCCGGGCAGGAAGATGTGCGTATTCAAGGCGGCGGCCCTCGCCCTCGGCCTGCTATCGCCCGACATGGCCGTATCGGCCCAAGCCGCCGGTTCTCCAGCCGCGACGGCCCAGCAGACGGTGCCGCGCACCATCCTGGCGCTGGTCGATCTGCGCGAGGAAAGCACGATCCGCCTCAGCCGCATCCACACGATGGCGGAACTGCCGCTGAACCATCTCGGCCTGTCGGTGGTCTATTGGAACGTCGCCGACGGGCTGCCCGACCTGTCGCGCTATCCCGACCTGCGCGGCGTCGTCACCTGGTTCGCGGGGGAGCCCTTCGCCGATGTCGGCGCCTATGTCGGCTGGGCGGCCCGCGCCATGGACCGCGGCGTCCGCTTCGCCGTGCTGGGCCAGCCGGGGGTGCGGCTGGAGCGCGGCGGCAAGCCGGTGGCGCTGGCCCTCTCCAACCGCTTTTTCGCCCGTTTCGGGCTGCGCGACGACGACGGCTATTCCGACCTGACCTACAAATCCAAGCCGGTGCTGGCCGACGGGATGATCGGGTTCGAGCGGCCACTGTCAGGGGTGCTGCCCGGCTATCCGCTGTTCCGCAAGACCGACGAACGCTTCACCTCCCATCTGGTGATGCGGCGCGGCGACGATCCGGCCGGCGACAGCCATCTGGTGGTCACCGGCCCGGCCGGCGGTCTGGTGACGGAAGGGTACGGCCGCTATTTCGACGCCGAATACAACCGGCGCCAATGGATCGTCGACCCCTTCGCCTTCTTCCGCGACAGCTTCGCCACCGACGACCTGCCGAAGCCCGACGTCACCACCCTGTCGGGCCGCCGGCTCTATTTCAGCCACATCGACGGCGACGGCTGGCGCAACGTGACGGAGGTGGCGCCCTATGCCGCCCGCCGCGTCCTGTCCGCCGACATGGTGCGCACCGCCGCCATCGAACCCTTTCCCGACCTGCCGGTGTCGGTCGCCCCGATCGTCGGCGATCTCGACCCGACCTGGAAGGGCACGCCGGAATCGCTGGCGGCGGCCAAGGCGCTGTTCGCCCTGCCGCAGGTCGAGCCATCCAGCCACACCTGGACCCACCCCTTCCAGTGGGCCTTCTTCAAGGATTACAGCCGGCAGAACGAGGCGCCCTTCCTCGACCGCGAGGACAGCCGCAAGCCCGGCAAGGGCGACGACCATGCGGCGGAGGAGGCCGGCGAGGTGTCGGACATCGGCCGCTACGCCGTGCCGCGCGCCTATCTGCAACAGCCCTTCGACCTGGACCAGGAGATCGGCGGCGCGCTCGACTATTTCACCCGGCTGGCCCCCGCCGGCAAGCGGGCGGTGCTGGTGCAATGGTCGGGCGACACCTCCCCCTTCGAGGCGGCGCTGGCGGCGGTGCGCAAGGCCGGCGGGGTCAACATCAACGGCGGCGACGCCCGCTTCGACGCCGATTTTCCCTCCGTCACCGGCCTGCCGCCCATCGGCCTGCCGGTGGGGGCGGAACGCCAGATCTACGCCGCCGGCAGCAACGAGAACACCTATACCGAGCTGTGGACCAGCCGTTTCTACGGCTACCGCAATCTGGTGAACACCATGCGGCATGCCGGCAGCCCGCTGCGGCTGAAGCCCTTCAACGTCTATTATCACATGTACACCGGCCAGAAGCCGGCCAGCCTGAACGCGCTGGTCTCGGTCCTGACCGCCGCCCGCGGGCAGGAACTGGCGCCCGTCGCCGCCTCCACCTACGCCCGCATCGCCGGGGGCTTCTACACCACCCGCTTCGAGGCGCTGGACGGCACCCGGCGCTGGCGCGTGCGCGACCGCGGGGCGCTGAACACGCTGCGCTTCGACCATGCCAGCGCCGACACCATCGATTTCGCCCGCTCCAGTGGCGTGCTGGGCCAGCGCCACAGCCAGGGCAGCCTCTATGTCGCGCTCGACCCCGCGGTGGCGGAGCCGGTGGTGGCGCTGGCGGAGACCGGCCGCGCCGACCGCGATCCGCCCGCCGCTTTGCCCTATCTGGTCGAGGGCCGCTGGGCCTTCTCTGCCCTGACTGCGGAGAAGCAGGGTTTCCACGTCGCCGCCACCGGCTATGGCGGGGGCGGCATGGTCTGGCAGGTGCCGTACCCCGGCCGCTGGACCGTTACGGCGGAACGTGATGGAACCCGGCTGTGGTCCGGCAGCGCCGATGCGGATGCCGACGGCCGGCTGGCGCTGACCGTGCCGGTGTCGGCCGTAGCACCGCTGCTGCTGCGCTTCCGTCCGGCCGACGGTGCGGCGGGGTAGGGCGGCGATGCGTGCGAACCTCCTCGTCGTCCTGCTGATCCTGCTTGCCGGCATCGGCGCCAGCCTGCTGCTGATTCCGCACGGCGCCGAGCTTGCCCTGCAGAAATTCCGCGACCGTGAT
The DNA here is from genome assembly GCF_024170005.1 of Azospirillum lipoferum. Lineage (GTDB taxonomy): Bacteria > Pseudomonadota > Alphaproteobacteria > Azospirillales > Azospirillaceae > Azospirillum > Azospirillum lipoferum. The sequence goes on along the minus strand of NZ_JALJXJ010000012.1, from coordinate 33,114 downwards.
TACGACAGCGCCCGCGCCGCCTACGAGCAGCGCTATGCCGCCGGCGACCGCAGCGGCGCCACGGTGATGCCGCTGACCCGCCTGACCCTGGCCCAGGGCGACGTCGAGCGCGCCATCGACCTGACCGAAGCGTTCCTGGCCGCCGAGCCGTCCTCCGTCGAGGCGCGCGAACTGCTCGACCGCCTCTATCAGGATGCCCAGCGGCCGGGCGACCGCCTGGAGAACCTGAAGGCGCTGGCGGAGATGCGCAACAGCGCCGACCTGTTCCGCGAGCTGGCCTATGCGGCCGGCTTCCGCAACCGGATGGCGCTGAAGGCCGACGCGCTGGCCCGCTACTGCACCCTGCGGCCGGAGGATGTCGAGGCCCAGCAGGAGCTTGCCGCCCTGCTGGCCTCGCGCGGCGACCATGCCGGCGCCGTGGGCTGGCTGCTGCGCGCCGACGACCGCGCCAAGGGCAACATCGAACCCGACAGCCGCGAACTGCTGATGAGCCTGCTGATCGACCTCGACCGCGAGGACGAGGCCTATGAGCGCGCCCGCCGCTGGCTGGGCGAGCAGCCGGCCGTCGCAGACATGATCGGTCTGGCGAGCCAGCTCGCCGCGGCGGCGCGCCCCGATCTCGGCCTGCGGCTGATAGAACCGCAGGTGGCAGGGCCTCAGGTAAAGGGCCGAGCACATGATCTGGCGCTGGAGCTGACCTACATCGACCTGCTGATCGCCACCGATCGGCGGGAACAGGCGCGGACCCGGCTGTCGGCGTTGCCCGGCCCGGTGGAGGATGTCCAGTTCGGCCGGCTGCTGGCGCTGGAGGTGAATGCCGGCATGCTGCGCGCGGCGCTGGAAGCGTCCAAGGGGCGCGACCTGCATCTGGTGCCCGACTGGGTGCTGGCCGGGCTGGCGGAGACCGCGTTGCGCGACGGCGACCGCGCCTTCCCCGACCGGCTCTATCGCGAACTGGGGGAAGAGTTCCTCGACGATTACCCGCTGCTGGCCGCCAACATCGCGCTCGGCCGCGGTGACCCGGCGGCTGCGGCGGCGTGGGCGGAGCGCGGGCTTGCCGGCGACGGGCTGGCGACCGGCGACCGGCTGGGCGCCATCCGCATCCTCGACCGTGCCGGCCGCCATGCCGCCGCGGTCGCCGCCTTCGACCGGCTGCCGCTGACGGGCAATGTCCCGGAGGAACTGCTGGAGGAGCTTGCCGCCCTGTTCATCGACCTCGACCGCGCCCCGGCCGGACTCGCCTGGTTCACGGCGCGGCAGCAGGCCATGCCGTCTGCCGCGGCCGGTCAGGGCTGGGCAAGGCTGGCCGCCAAGGCCGGCGATCCCGCCGCCGTCGCCGACTGGTTGGCCGGTCAGCCCAGGCTGCCGCTCGCCCTGTTGCAGGACATCGCCGGCAGTGCCGCCGAACGCGCCGCTGCCGATCCGCGGGACAGCCGCCCCGCCGCCGCACTGGCGCTGGCCGCCTCGCAGCGCGCCTTCGCGCTCGATCCCTCGCCCCGCAGCCGTCTGGCGCTCGCCACCGCCCTGACCGCCACCGGCAGGCCGGCCGACGCGCTGCCGCTGCTGGCCCCCCTGCTGGATGCCGGCGGCGCGGAGGTTGAAGCCGCCTATGTCGCAGCACTGGACGGCGCCGGCCGGTCGGAGGAGCTGACCCGCCACCTGACCGCCAAGCTGGCGAAGGGCAACCTGTCCGACGCCGATCAGCAGGCGATCGTCACCATGCTGCTCGACCACAAGGCCTACCGCGCCGCGCTGCCGCTGCTGCGCAGCTGGGCGGAGCGGCAAGGGGGCGATTGGCTGAGTGTCTATGCCGACGCGGCGGCCAAGGCGAACGCGCTGCCCGACCTCGCCGCCCTGCTGCAAAGCCGGGCCGCCGCCGCACCACTGGCCGAGGCCGAGGATTCGCTCTACCGCGACACGCTGACCAGACTGGGTCGCAAGGCCGATCTGCGCCGCTATCTGCTGGCCCGCGCCACCGACGACCGGCTGCCGGCCGACAAACGGCGGGAGCCGGCATCGTCCCTGCTGGCGCTCGGCGACAAGGCGGGGGCCGAGCAGGCGCTGCAACGGCTGGCGGCGGGGCAGGGACCGCAGGGCGAGGATTTCAAGCAGCTCGCCTATCTATGGGGGCCGCGCCCGCCGGCCGCCGGCCTGGACTGGATCGAGGCGCGGGCCAAGGCGGCGGTCAGCCCGGCGGAGCAGGCGGCATGGTACGACCGCCTCGCCGACTATGGCGGAGGCCGCCGCGTCATTGCCGGGCTTGGGGGGCAGGGGGCCGCACCCGCCCAACCGGCCCTGAAAACCCCCTACATCGAAGCGCTGGCCGCGGCCGGCAAGGGCAAGGAGCTGGCCGACGCCGTGCGTGCCGCCTTGGCCGAGGAAACCGCTCCCGACCGCCTGCGCCGCTACGCCCGCCTTGCCGAGCAGGCTGGCCAGCGCGCCGCCGCGTCCCAGGCCTGGACGGCGCTGCTGGCGCGCAAGCCGGACGACGCCGACGCGCTGCGCCAGCTGGGCATGCTGGCCTATGACGAGAACCGCCTCGCCGACGCCGAACGCCTGCTGCGCCGCTACGTCGCACCCGGTCCCAACGATTACGAGGCGCATTATTTCCTGGGCGAGGCGCTGACCGCGCTGAAGCGCCCGGCTGCGGCAATTCCCTTCTACCGCACCGCCCTGTCGCAGCTGCGCGCCCGCGCCGGCCGTGGCGACGCGGCGATCCAGACGGAGGCGAATTTGCTGAACCGGCTGGGCAAGGTCGACGACGCCGTTGCGCTGTTCGAGACCTTGCGCAAGCGCCGCCCGGCCGACCGCCAGCTGAAGGCCGACTACGCATCGATGCTGATCGAAAACGGACGACTCCCGGAGGCCCGCCGTGTCCTGGCCCTTCCGTGATCGCTCCCCAATTTCCCCCCTTTCCACCCCCTCTCCCCGGGGGGAGAGGGGACTTCTACCGTTCCTCCTTCTCACCCTCCTCCTCGCCACGCCGGCCCATGCCCAGCCGGTGCGGCTGGAGGCCGTGCGCGAGGACCGCACCGCCCGCTTCGCCCTGCATTGGCCGGGCTCCGTCGCCACCGAAACCCAGCGCGAGGGCCGCGAACTCGTCCTCCGCTTCAACCGTCCGCTTGGCGACGTCCCGCTCGACCGCGTGCCGGAGCGGCTGGAATCCTGGGTCGACAACATCCTCTACGGCTACGACAGCGTCGTTCTGGTGCTTGGCCCCGGAGTCGAGGCGACGGTCGCCACCGACCCCGCCGGCCTCAACGTCGCGCTGACCCGCGCTCCAGCGCCACCGCCCACCCGCGAGGCCCAGGCCGCCGACCGCGCCGCCCGCCGCCGTCTCGACTATTTCCGCGCCCTGGCGCTGATGGAGGGCGGCGACGTCCGCCCGGCGCGCAGCCTGCTGCGCGACCTGCTGGCGCAGGACCCGAAGGACGCCCAGTCCACCGCCCTGCTGGCCCAGGCGGAGGAACGGCTCGGCCGTTGGCGCGACGCCATCATGGCTTATGACACGGCGCTGGAGCTGACACCCGACGAACCGTCCCTGGTCCAGGCCAAGGCGCTGCTCCTGCACGAGAATTCCGACCGCAGCCGTCTTGATCTCGACTGGCAGAAGGTGCGCAACGCCGACATGCAGCGCATCGCCCGCTTCAGCGGCGTGCAGGAACTCGGCCGCTCCACCGCCTTCACCTGGAGCCTTGAGCGCCGCGAGGTCGATGTCGACAGCGCCCGCCGCGCCGACGGCCGGCTGGAGCCCTTCCATGGCGCCCGTTCCCGCCTGGAGGCGGCGCTGGTCCATGACTGGCCGGAGCTGGAACGCTCGACCCTGGCGCTCCATGCCGCGCCGCGGACGCTGGGCGCCGGCTACAGCCACCTCTGGCGTGGCGACCAGTCGGAAACCCGTGCCGGCTTCGCCTGGAGCGAGCCGAGCTTCGCCTTTCTGGAGGGGATCGTCGACGGCGGCCGGCGCGACCGCCTGTTCGTCCAGCATGAGGACCGGCTGTCCGACCGCTGGTCGCTGTCGCTCGGCGCCGGTTACAACCGCTATGGGCTGGCCGGCGCCGGCGATCTGGCGCGCAGCGCCACGGTGGAGGGATCGCTGCGCTACACGCTGAACCAAGCGGGCCCGCTGGCCAGCGTCGCCTATGTGCTGGACGCCGAATATGTCGCCCATCGCGAGGAGAAGCGGAGCAGGGACCGGCAGGACGCCGACGGAAATACCATAGAGGGCCAGCCCTACGTCCCGCTGCCCGCCGCGACCCGCGAGGTCCATGCGCTTCAGCTGAATGTCGAGGATTACCTGACCGACTATGTCCGCTACGCCGTGCAGGTCGGCTACGCCTATGACCGGCGGGGCCGCAGCGGGCCGCAGGGAGCCCTCTCGCTGGGGTGGGAGCCGGCGGACAATCTGGAGTTGGGATTCCGCGCCAGCCATGCCCGCTCCACCGCGCGCGGTACGGCCAGCGCGGTGAACAGCGCCGGCGTCACGCTGGTCTGGCGCTATTGACGGTGTGTCAACTCTTTATGGTTAAAAAAGGTGGACGAGAGATGCGGCAGACGGGTGCGGGGATGATGGGCAAGGACTTTCGGTGCTTGGCAACGCTGCTGGCGGCGGGCCTGCTGCTGGCGGGGTGCAGCTTCGGCCGGATCAACAGCCGCGACTTCGCCCAGCAGGGTGCTGCGCTGCCGGCCGGCTCGACCGTCGCCGTCCTGCCGTTCGAGAACCTGACCAACCACCCCAACGCCGGCCAGATCGCCGCCGACATCGTCTCCACCGAGCTGTACGGCGTCGAGGGCATCCGCACGGTGGAGGTCGGCCGCGTCCGCAGCCGCCTGTCCGCCGCCAAACCCGCGCCTGACAGCGTTACCGCGACCGATGGGCAGCCCGACGCCGCCCCGCTGGACGCGCAGGCCGCCGGCCGGGCGCTGGGGGTGGATGCGGTGCTGGCCGGCAGTGTGTCGGAATACGGCTACCAGCATGGGCTGCGCGAGGAGCCGGTGGTCGGGCTGAACGCCCGGCTGGTCCGCACCTCCGACGGCGCTGTGCTGTGGACTTCCAGCCAGTCGGAGGCCGGCCGCGGCTATTTCAGCCGCGACAGCGTCAACAACGTCGCCCAGCGCGTGGTGACCCGCATGATCGACAGCCTGCGCCCGGTGGTCGCCGCCGCTCCCATTCCGGCCGCGGCCTCCGGGGGCGCCCCGGCCGAACGCGCGCCCGACAGCGACTATCCCAACGATTCGCACCGCGAATGAGCACGCTCGAGTCCAGCCCCGCTCCGGCCCCCGCTCCGGCCCCCGCTCCGGCATCGCCGCGCCGCTGGTTCGGCCTGCGGCCGGTCGCCCTGCTGGAGCTGCTGCTGTTCTTCGGCATAGCACTGGGGCTGGACGGCTGGCTTGGCGCCGGGCTGCGCTTCGAGGGGGTGCAGCCGCATCCCTTCTGGATCCCGGTCCTGCTGCTGGCGATCCAGTACGGCACCAACGAGGGCGTGCTGGCGGCGCTGGCGGCCTCGGCGGCGCTGCGGTTCGGCAACATGCCCGATGCCGGGATCGGCCAGGACCTCTACGACCATCTTTTCACCCTGACGCGCGAGCCGATCCTGTGGCTGGTCGCCGCCGTGCTGTTCGGCGAACTGCGCATGCGCCAACTGCGCGAGCGCGAGGAGCTGCGTGCCGGCCTCGCCACCGCCCGGCAGGAGGCGGAGGCGATCGCCCGTTCCTACCGCGCGCTGAAAACGGTGAAGGAAAGCCTGGAAACCCGCGTCGCCGGCCAGCTGCGCACCGTCTTCACCCTCTATCAGGCCGCCAAATCCATCGACCATCTCGACGAGGGCGAGGTGATGCTGGGCATCGCCGACCTCGTCCGCACCGTCATGAAGCCGGAGAAATTCTCGCTGTTCCTGCTGAACAACGACGTTCTGGAATCGGTGACGAACGAGGGCTGGGACGACGAGACCGACAGCTACGCCCGCTGGTTCGACAGCGGCACCGGCCTGTTCGAGACCGTCATCGCCCGCCAGCGCCAGCTCTGCGTCAACCGGGCCGACGACGAGCGCATCCTGGCCGGCGAAGGCGTGATCGCCGGCCCGCTGATCAGCAGCGACACCGGCGAGGTGGTCGGCATGGTGAAGATCGAAAGCCTCGGCTTCACCGACCTCAGCGTCAACACGGTCGAGAATTTCCGCATCCTGTGCGAATGGATCGGCACCGCGCTGGCCAAGGCGCGCCAGTACCGCACCGCCAACGAACAGCGCGTCTTCACCGACGAGGCGCTCTACTCCTCCAGCTACATCGGCCGGCAGGCGGAGTTCCTGGCGCTGCTTGGCCGCCGCATGGGGTTCGAGACCACCGCCATCACCATCCGCCCCACCGGCCTGTCGCGTCTGTCGGTCGCCCAGCGCGCCGATCTTGCCGCCGCCATCGGCGAGGCGGTGCGCGGCAGCCTGCGCGACACCGACCTCGCCTGCGATTTCGGTCATCAGGGCACGTCCTTCGGCGTGGTCCTGGCCGGCACGCCGCTGGAGGGCGCCAAACAGGTGGAGGCGAAGCTGGAACGCGCGGTGCGCGAGGCGCTGCCCGCCGGCCTGACCAACATCCCCATCGGCTTCGTCACCCGCCGCATCGACCCGCCGGCCCCGGTTTCCGGACAAAAGGCGGAAGAGGGGGCGGGATGAGCGGGTCAACGCCAAATCTTCCCGATGCCGATAGCCTGCTGGCCGGCGACCGTCCGGCCGCCGGCACGGCCGAACTGGTGGTGGTGACGCTGGCCGCCGGTCTGCTCGACGGCGGAGCGCTGGCGCTCGGCCTGCCGGCAACTCCCTTCGCCGTTTCCTTCGCGGTTCCGCTTGCCGCGGCGCTGCATCTGCTGCTCTGCACCCTGGTCGGGCTGTGGCTGCGCAGCCGGGCGCGGCGTGGGCGCGACCTGCGGCTGGCCGGGCTGCTGCTGGTCACGCTGGTGCCGCTGGGTCCGCTGGGCGCCGCCTGCACGCTGGTGACCACGGCGCTGCTGGCGCTGTTCAGCCGCTATGCCACCGGCTTCCAGGACTGGTACCTCTCCCTCTTCCCCGAAAGCGAGACCGGCCCGGCGCAGGAGTTGTACGAGCTGATCGTGACCGGCCGCGAGAACGCCCATCTGGTGGCCGGCGAATCCTTCACCGACGTGATGTCGGTCGGCTCGCCGCAGCAGAAGCAGGCGGTGATCGCCCTGGTCGCCCGCCATTTCCGCCCCGCCTTCACCCCCGCCCTGAAGGCCGGGCTGGCCGATACCGACCCGTCCGTCCGCGTCCAGGCCGCCACCGCCACCGCGCGGGTGGAGCATGAGTTCAACGAACGCTGGCTGACGCTCGACCGTGCCGCCCGCGCCCATCCCGACCATGCGGATTCCCTCGCCGCGCTGGCCCGCCATCTCGACGATTACGCCTTCTGCGGCCTGCTGGACTCCAACCGGGAGGCCGAGATCCGCGACAAGGCGCTGGACGGCTACCGCCGCAGCCTGGACCTCGCCCCCGAGGACGACGGCATCCGCCATGACCTGGGCCGGCTGCTCCTGCGCTGCGGGTTGGCGGGCGAGGCGGCGGACCGGCTGGCGCCGATGATCGACCGTACGCCCGACCGTCGCATCCTGTTCTGGTATGCCGAGAGCCTGTTCCGGCTCGGCCGCTTTGCCGATCTGCGCGCATTGCCGCTGCGCCGGCCCGACCTGCTGGGCGGCGAAGCGGATCTGCCCGACACGTTGCGCGACGTGTTCGCCCTCTGGCGCGACGACATCGCCGCCGACGCGGACCATGCCAGGACGGAGCTGGCCGCATGAGCCCGTCCCTGCCCCCAAAACCTCTCCCCGAGGCTCCCCAGGCTCCGAGGGCCGATGTCTGCCTGCTGATGGAGGGCTCCTATCCCTATGTCGCCGGCGGCGTGTCGACCTGGACCCATGACCTGATCCGGTCCCACTCCGACCTGAGCTTCCACATCGTCGCCCTGGTCGCCGACCGTAGCGCGCGGAAGCTCGCCTACGAATTGCCGCCCAACGTCACCGGCCTGACCCATGTCTATCTCCAGGACCCGCCCGCCGGCTGGCGCTGGCAGCCCGGCACCGGCCGGCTGCTGAGGGATCTGGAACAGCCGCTCGCCCGCTTGCAGCAGGGGGGAGGGCTGGCCGAGGTGGCGGAGGTTCTGCGGTTGCTGGCCCCACGCCGCGGCCGGATCGGCAAGCGGGCTCTGCTGAATTCCGAGGACGCCTTCCGGATGGTGGTGCGCATGTGCAGGGCCGCCCTGCCGGACGCCTCCTTCCTCGAATATTTCTGGGGCAGCCGCGCGCTGATGAGCGGGCTGTTCGCCACGCTGCTGGTGCCGATGCCGCAAGCGTCCGTCTACCATGCCATCTCCACCGGCTATGCCGGGCTGTTCGCCGCGCGGGCGCGGCTGGAAACCGGCCGGCCGGCCCTGCTGACCGAACACGGCATCTACACCAACGAACGGCGCATCGAGATCCTGATGGCCGAATGGCTGTTCGAGGGCGCCGACACCTCGCTGGCGCTCGACAAGAAGAAGCGCGACCTGCGCGATCTGTGGCTGGACACCTTCGCCAGCTATTCCAAGGCCTGTTACGACGCCTGCGACCGCATCATCACCTTGTACGGCGGAAACCAGGAGTTCCAGCGCCGCCAGGGCGCCGATCCGGCCAGGCTGATGATCGTGCCCAATGGCATCGACTATGCCGGCTATTCCCAGGTGCGGCGCGACCCGGCGCCGCGCCCGCCGACCATTGCCCTGATCGGCCGCGTCGTGCCGATCAAGGACGTGAAGACCTATATCCGCGCCGCCGGCATCCTGCGCGAGGACATCCCCGACCTGAAGGCGATGATCCTGGGACCGCTGGAGGAGGATCCCGGCTATGTCGAGGAATGCCGGACCATCGTGAAGCATCTGGGGCTGGAGCAGACGGTGATCTTCGCCGGCCGGGTCAGGCTGACCGACTGGCTGGGCAAGGTCGACGCCATCGCGCTGACCAGCGTCAGCGAGGCGCAGCCCCTGGTGATCCTGGAGGCCGGGGCATCCGGCGTGCCGACGGTGGCGACCGATGTCGGCTCCTGCTCCGAACTGCTGATGGGCCGCCCGGACGAGGTTCCGCCGCTGGGGCCGGGCGGGGCGGTGACGCCGCTGGCCAGCCCGCTCGACACCGCGCGGGAACTGCGCGCCCTGCTGCTCGACCGTGCGTGGCGCGAGCGCTGTGGCCAGGCCATCGCCCGGCGCGTCGCCCAGTCCTACGACAAGGTCGCCATCGACCGCATCTATCGCGCGATCTATGACGAGCACATCGCCATGCCGACCCGGCCGACGCATGATCAGCAGGACTTCCAACTGAGCGGGGCCGCCTGAGATGGCCGGCATCGGCTTCGCCCTTCGCCGGCTGGCACGGCGCGACGACCTGCTGGGCGTGTTGCAGGGCTATGCCCATTCCGCCTTCATCACGTCCGGACCCTGGATGTTCACCATCCTGGCGCTGGCCGGCATCACGCTGTTCGGACGCGATCTGGTGGGGGTGGAGGAGCTGACGCTGTTCCGCGTCGTGGTGATTTATAATTTCTGCTTCTCGGTCGTCTTCACCGGGCCGCTGGTGCTGGTCGCCACCCGCTATCTCGCCGACGCCATCTACGCCAAGGAGGTTGAGGCCGCACCCGGCATGCTGCTGGCGACGCTGGGGCTGGCCTATGCCATCGCCGGGTTGACCGCCGGCCCCTTCTATCCGCTGTTCAGTGGCCTGCCGCTGCCGGTGATGCTGGGCGGGCTGGTGAACTTCTTCCTGGTCTGCGGCATCTGGGTGGTGTCGATCTTCCTGTCGGCGTTGAAGGACTATCTGGCGGTCACCGTTGCCTTCGGCGTCGGCATGACCACCGGCATGGTCGGCGCCGTGCTGCTGGGCGACCGGTTTGGTGCGGCGGGGATGGTCTGGGGCTTCTCATCCGGGCTGGCGGCGATCCAGTTCGGGCTGATCGCGCGGGTGCTGGCCGAATATCCCTATCCGGTCGGCCGGATGTTCGCCTTCCTCGGGTATTTCCGCAAATATGCCGATCTGGCGCTGATCGGCCTGTTCGCCAACGCCGCCGTCTGGACCGACAAGTGGATCATGTGGTTCGCGCCGGAACGCGAGCTGGTCTCCGGCGCGATGGCGATCTACAGCGCCTATGACGGCGCCATGTTCATCGCCTATCTGACGACCCTGCCGGCGCTGACCCTGTTCACGGTGAACATCGAGACCCGTTTCTTCGAGCATTACCAGGGCTTCTACCGCGACATCCAGAAGCACGCGACCTATGACCAGATCGCCCGCAACCACCGCGCCATCATCGCCGCCCTGCTCGACAGCAGCCGCAACCTGATCATCCTGCAAGGGGCGGTCTGCGCCGTCAGCATCTTCCTGGCCCCGGCCATCGTCGGCGTCCTCGGCTTGCAGTACCAGCAGATCGGCATGTTCCGCTTCGGCGTGCTGGGCGCCTTCTTCCAGGTGCTGTTCCTGTTCTGCACGGTGATCCTGGCCTATTTCGACCTGCGGGCGCGGAACCTGACGGTGCAGCTGGTCTATCTGGTTGCCAACGGCGGCTTCACCCTGCTGTTCAGCCGCATGGGCTTCCCCTGGTACGGCTACGGCTATTTCCTCGCCTCGCTGCTGGCCTTCGCGGTGGCCTATCTGATGGTGGCGGACGCCGTGCGCCGGCTGCCCTATTTCGCCTTCGTCGCCAACAACCCGTCGGTGCGATGATCCGCCGCCTCGCCGCCCTGCTGTTGACCATCCTGATGGTTCCGGCCGCCGGGGCGCAGGAGGTTCTGCGCACCGACCGCACCGAACCCGGCCATCTGCGCCCGCCCTTCCGCGCCTACGAACCCCCGCCACCCGGCCACGAGCCGCGCCTGCGCCGTACCGAAAGCCGCGCGGTCTACAAGCTGCCGCAGGGTTTGAAGGGCTTCGCCACATTGGACCGCACCCTGTCGCACCTGTGCCAGCGCGGCGCCTTCCTGCAACAGATCGACGGCCTCTATTGGGCGGCGACGCCGGACTATCGCTACGGCGTCGCCTTCTCCGGCGGCGCCAACCTGATCGACCCGCAGAACCGCCGCCAGCCCGGCAAGACCTATTTCTTCCGCAACCAGGACAGCCGCTGCGAGGTCTGGATCGGCGATCAGGCGAAGCTGATGCCGCACTATATCGGTGGGTGATGACGGTTCAGGGGCTTTCGGCAATCGGCGGAACCCGGTGATCAAACCCCGGTGATCAAACCCCGGTAATCAAACCATGGTATCGGTCCGGCCGGTCCCGCTTTCCTGTCCCGCGACTTGGCCGCGGTCCTTCAGTGCTTTGGTCAAAGCCGCCAGAGTGGCATCGCTGCCGTTCGTGCCGAACTGCGACGACGTGCTCTGCACGCCAAGCATTCCCTGCCGATCCGGCGTCTTTTCGGCATTCGCCTTCAGCAATGCCAACATTGGGTCGTTTTCCGGCGATTTCTTGGCGGGGGCGGCCAGTGCTTCCAATTTCGTATCCGCCTGTGGTGCTGTAGTCCGGGAAGCACCCTGCACTTCTTTTGGTGATGTTGGCGAACTCGCGGTCGTACTTGCGGCCGTATTGCCGGAAGGTGTTTTTCGCACGCCGCTCAGATCAATGTCGCTGACGGCTGCTTTGGCGGCGTTCGCATAGACCGGCGAATCGAAACCGAGGTCAATCAGTTTGCTCAATGATGCGGTATCGGACTTGGAGAAAAAATCACCGTCTCCCTCATCAGAAAAGAGGGCTGAATTTTTTAAATCTCTTGCGGATCTGGCGATATAGCTTTGATCCTGCCCATAGTTTATAGGGCTGAAATCGCCATTCTCTTCCTTAAAATTATATTCATAACTCTGCAGGGAATCCATCATATATTTAGTTTCAGCCGCTGAGGCGGTAGTATCTTCTGCCCCGGCGGCGCCAAGATTCTTCATGAGTTTGGCCGCGCCATCCATAAACCGCATTTGCCTATTGTAATTATCCTCCCTCGCATCGATGGCCGACGCCTTGGTCCCGCCATCGTCTTCCCATAACTTGTTCATGTACCGATTTCGCACGGCTTCTTTCCCGATGGCCCGGAGGCCGCCGACAACGTCCTCAGCCGTCATGACCCCGGCCTTGACGTACCCTTCCAGCATGCCGCGCGCCTTGCTGTCCAATTTCTCGAAGACCTTGGCGGCAACACCGGTCAGGGCCTTGCCAAGCGGACTGACATCCACACTGTCCGTCCCTTGTGTCGACGGCGGCGAAAAGGCGGTCGTGACGAGACTTTTGCCTGCGCCGTCTGCTTTGTTCACCGGCTTCCATGGCCCGGCCTGGGTGGCGGATGCGGTCGAAAACAGGCTGTTCGCATGGAGAGACATGATGGTCTCCTGAGTTTAACGGTCAGGCAGGCGGAAAATGAGGGTGGACGGAATCCACAGCAAAATCGATGCAAGAATCACACATTAATTCTCTTTAATAAACTGTTAAACTCCCGCACTGCATCCAGAAAATGTTATTGCTTCGAAATCTATGCATCTATTGGTCAGGGCTTTGCTGCCTCTTCCTCCTCGGCGTGCTCAAGTGTCCTTGCGTGATTCCAAACCACTGCAGCGGCTTGACTTTGGTCCTGCCGGGGCAGTCGATGATGCGTGTATCCGGAATGCCTGGCGAGAGCGGAGGATTCATCCTGACGTTTTTCATCCCGCCGTTACCCGCTCCCCCCATCCATGATACGAATGACCGCTGGTCCCCACCCGCGGAGGTTCTTGCCGATGCCGCCCGGATTGAACAGTGAACACACACCCGGAAACTGTTTCACGCTGTTCCAGACGTCGCATCCGGCCCCCTCGCATCCCGCCCGGCCGACCCCATATAGGGCCGGTCATCGGCCAGACGTGAACGACCGCCCGTGCGCATTCCCGACCTGAACAGCCTGTACGATGCCGGCAGCCGGCTTCTTCTGGAATCGACGGTGCGCGTCGGCGTCACCGGGCTGCGGCGGGCGGGCAAGACCGTCTTCGTCACCGCCCTCGTCGACAACCTTCTGAAGGCCGGGCGGCTGCCCTTCATGGATGTCGTGTCCTCCGGCCGCTTCCAGGCGGCGCGGCTGCGGCCCCAGCCCGATCCCGATGTGCCGCGCTTCGATTTCGAAGGCCATCTCGCCGCCCTGACCGGCCCTGATCCCCATTGGCCGGAGCCGACGCGCGGCATCGGCCAGATGCGCGTTTCCCTGCGCTACCGCCCGGATTCGGCGCTGAAGCGCACGGTGCAGCCGCTGGCGACGCTCAATCTCGACCTCGTCGATTATCCCGGCGAATGGCTGCTCGACCTGCCGTTGCTGCGCCAGAGCTTCGCGGAATGGAGCACCCAGACCCTGGAACTCGCCGCCCGCCCGCCGCGCGACGCGCTGTCCGCCTCCTGGCGCGGCTGGCTCGCCACCGTCGACCCGTCCGCACCGGCGGAGGAGGAGACGGCCCGGCGGGGTGCGGCGCTCTACACCGACTATCTCCACGCCTGCCGCCGCGCCGACACGCTGCTCAGCCTGATCCAGCCCGGCCGCTTCGTCGAGCCCGGCGACATGAAGGACGCGCCGCTGCTGACCTTCTGTCCGCTGCACGGGAGCCAGCGTGCCCGCGGCAGCCTGTGGGCGCTGATGGAGGAGCGGTACGAGGCCTACAAGACCAATGTCGTCCGCCGTTTCTTCGCCGAGCATTTCTCCCGGCTCGACCGCCAGATCGTGCTGATCGACGTGCTGGGCGCGCTGAACGCCGGCCCGGCCGGGATGGCCGACATGAAGCGGGCGCTGGAACTGAGCCTGGAGCCCTTCCGCCACGGTGCGTCGGGCTGGTTCGACTGGCTGTTCGGCAGCAAGATCGACCGCGTGCTGTTCGCCGCCACCAAGGCCGACCACATCGCCGCCCACCAGCATGCCCAGCTGCGGGCATTGCTCGACCGGCTGGTCGGCGACGCCCGCAACGCCATCCGCTTCGAAGGCGCCCAGGTCGAGACCATGGCCATCGCCGCGCTGAAATGCACCGAAAGCGTGGTGACCGAGCATGAAGGCCGCCAGCTGCGCTGTGTGCGCGGCGTCCCCGTCGGGCGCGACCGTCCGACCGTGCTGTTCCCCGGCGAGATCCCGGAGGATGCGGAGGCCTTCCCTCCCGGCCGCGACCGTCCCTACAATTTCCTGGCCTTCCGTCCGCCCGACGACCTCGGCCGCGATCCGCGCGGCCTGCCGCACATCCGCGTCGATCAGGCCCTGCAATTCCTTCTCGGGGATTACCTGACGTGACGGAGCACGACACCCGCAAAGCTCCGAAGGGCTGGGTCCCGCCGATGGAGCTGGACCTCGACCGCGCCGCCCCGGTGCCGGCGGAGGAGGAATCCGCCCTGCTGACCGGCTCCGGCGATCCCGCCGATCTGCTGCCGGCCCCCGCTACCCCGGTGCGGACAACGCGCAGGCTCGGGCGCTGGCTGTTCGGGGCGCTGGCGGCGCTGGTCCTGGTGGCGCTGGGCTTCGACACCGCCGATCTGCTGGCCCGCGCCTTCGCCACCAGCCTCGCGCTGGGCGTGCTGGTCGCCTTGCTGGCCGCCACCGCCGGTATCGCAGCCCTGGCGATGCTGGTGACCGAACTGCTGTCGCTTCGCCGCCTGCGCCGGATCGAGGAACTGCGCGCCGAGGCCGGCCGGCTGGAGGTGGAGGCGCCCGGTGGCCGGGCCGACCGCTTCGCCGGATCGCTGGTGGCGCTCTATGCCGACCGGCGGGAGCTGGCACCGGCGCTGGCCCGCGTGCGCGACCATGTCACCGACGCCCATGACGAGCATGAGGTGGTCCGGCTTCTCGACCGCGAGGTGCTGAGCCCGCTCGACCGCGCCGCCTATCAGCGGGTTCTGCGCGCCTCGCGCGACACTGCCATCGCCACGGCCCTGAGCCCGGCGGCTCTGCTGGATTTCGCGGTGGTCCTTTGGCGCAACCTGAAGCTGGTGCGCGAGATCGCCGCCCTCTATGGCGCCCGGCCCGGCTATGTCGGCTCGCTCCGGCTCTTGCGCCGGATGCTTGCCAACATCGCCGTCGCCGGGGTGGCGGAGAGCGCCCACCATGTGGCGGTGGAGGCGCTGGGCGGGTCGCTCGCCGCGGCCATTTCCACGCGGATGGGGCAGGGGGTGATCAACGGCCTGCTGACCGCGCGGGTCGGGCTGACCGCCATGCACCTGTGCCGTCCCATCGCCTTCGGCCCCGAAAACCGCCCCAGCCTCAACCGCATCAGGAAGGAACTGCTGTCGTTGCCAAAACAAGTCCTGTGACGTGACCTCAGGCGTCGGCCATCACGTCCGTTTCCGATCCACGGACGGTGCCGATGGCATGCAGCGAGCTTTGCAGGGTCAGCCGGTCCAGCTGTTCCACCCGCAGGCTGGCGAAGATCTTGATGCGGCTTTCCAATTCCACATAGGCGCGGCGGAAGGCCATGCGGATGCGGTCCTCCGTCCCGGTGGCGGCGGACGGATCCTCGACACCCCAATGGGCGACCAGCGGCGCACCGTTCCACACCGGGCACATCTCCCCCGCCGCCTGGTCGCAGACTGTGAAGACGAAATCCAGCGCCGGGGCGTCGGGCCGGGAGAACTCGTCCCAGCTCTTGGAGCGCAGACCGTCGGTCGGCAGGTTGAAGGCCTTCAGCGTCGCCAGGGTATGCGGGTTGATCTGGCCGGCCGGGTGGCTGCCGGCGGACCACGCGTTGAAGCGGCCGGCGCCCCACCGGCGCATCAGGCATTCCGCCATGATGCTGCGCGCCGAATTGTGGGTGCAGAGAAACAGGGCGTTGTAGGTTTTCTGCTCGGTCATCGCCAACCCCAGGGTTCGGCCCGCCGGCAGGGAGTCGGCGGGAACGGGACGGCGGCACTCTGCCGTCTGCCCCGCTCCCGGTTCAAATCAAGCTTTTATGTCAAGCCTGACACCTCAGGCCCAACTGTATCAGGCGAGGTCGAAGACCAGCACTTCGGCCTCGTCCGCGCGGTCCAGAGTCACCGCCTCCTCATCCGTCAGCGCGGCGCCATCGCCGGCCTTCAGCATCGTGCCGTTCAGATGGACCCGGCCGCGGGCGACCTGGACCCAGGCATGGCGGCCGGGGCGAAGCGGCAGCGTGGCGCTTTCCTCGCCGTCCAGCAGGGCGGCATACAGGTCGACATCCTGGTGGATGGTGACGCTGCCATCGCGCCCATCACGCGACCCGACCAGCTTCAGCGTGCCGCGCTTCTGCTCGGCCGGGAAATCCGCCTGCTGGTAGCCGGGCGCCAGGTTGTTGGCTTCCGGCAGGATCCAGATCTGGAGGAAATGTACCGGCTCGGTGTCCGACGCATTGTACTCGCTGTGGCGGATGCCGCGGCCGGCGCTCATCACCTGAACCTCGCCCGGACGGATCACCGACCCGGTGCCGATGGAGTCCTTATGCTCCAGCGCGCCGTTCAGCACGTAGGAGACGATCTCCATATTGGCGTGCCCATGGGTGGGGAAGCCGGCGCCGGGGATCACCCGGTCCTCGTTGATGACGCGCAGGGCGCGGAAGCCCATGTAGCCGGGATTGAAATAATGGCCGAACGAGAAGCTGTGGTTGCTGTTCAGCCAACCCATGTTGGCGACCCCACGCTCGTCGCGATGGCGAATGGTGATCATGATGGAACCCTCCGTGCCGTTGGGCTGTGTCGTTGTCTGGAGGGGAATTTGGCACCGGACGGCATTTCGAACAATCCAGCAGGATCACATCAGATCGTTGCTTTCAGGGCGACAATCTCAGCCCACCAACGGCACTCCCACTGCGAACACGGTCCCGCGCCCTTCCGCCGAACGCACCGTCACCGGATGGCCCAGCAGCCGGGCGAGACGCTCGACGATGGCGAGGCCCAGCCCGATGCCCTCGCTGCGGTCGCGGTCGGGACGGTCGAGCTGGACGAACTCCTTGAAGATGCGCTGGCGGTCGGGCTCGGCGATGCCGCGGCCGGTGTCGTAGACCTCGATCCACAGCGTATCGCCGCGGGTCCGGCAGCCGACCAGGACGCCGCCGGTCTCGGTATAGCGGATGGCGTTGGCGATCAGGTTGCGGACGATGCGCTCCAGCAGGGCGGGATCGCTGCGCACCACCGCGTTGGTCGGGATGGCGCGCAGCCGCAGCCCCTTCGCCTCCGCCTGTCCGGCGAACTCCGCCTCCAACTGGCCGAACAGGGGGGAGAGCGGCAGGTCCGCCGGCTTCGGCGTCACCACCCCCGATTCCAGCTTGGAGATGTCGAGGATGGCGTTCAGCAGGTCGCGCATCGACCGCTGCGCCGCCTTCAGGTCGGTCAGCAGGGCCGCCGCCTTCGTGCTCTGCGGCTGGCGCTCCAGCATGCCGGTGAACATGCCGATGGCCTGGAGGGGTTGTTGCAGATCGTGACTGGCATGGGCGAGGAAACGGGACTTGGCGCGGTGGGCCTGCTCCGCCGCGGTCTTGGCGGCGTGCAGTTCGGCCGTCCGTTCACGCACCTGCTGTTCCAGCGTGGCATTTGCCCGCTCGATGGTTTCGGCCATGCGCAGGATCTCGGTGAATTGGCGGCGCACCTGCCGGGTCATCGGCCGGAAGATGGCCAGCGCCTCCACCGCCAGGATCAGCAGGGTTGCCAGCAGTACCGCCAGCCCCAGCCGGTGCAGGGTCAGAAAGCCCGCCTCGCCCTCCTCCTGGTAAAGGGCGACCATTTCCTCCAGCCGATCCAGCAGTGGGCCGAGCGCCTGTGCGGTGATGCGGCCGGCCTCGGCAGGGTCCGGTGGCTGGCCGGCCGCTGCGGCCGCGATGACGCGGCGCAGGGCGGCGATATGCTCGGTCACCACCGGGTCCAGCGGATCGGGGCCGCTGTGGAACAGGTCCTGCGGTGGTGGCCCCAGCGGCGGGCCCTCCTCCGGCCCGGCCCGGCCGCTCAGGCGCCGGTGAGCCGCTTCGAACATGTTGGTGGCGTCATCCAGCCGCCGGGCGAGGTCGACGCGCACTGCCGGGTCGGTCGCACTCCTCAGCTGCTCCATCAGCAGCGCCGTCCGCTGCGACAGCATGCGTTGCCGGCCGGAGACGTTGACGACCTCCAGCATGCGCTCGTGCTGGCCGATCACCCGCTCGGTCATGACGAAGCCGGCCAGCGTGCCCAGCGCGATCAGCGTCAGCGCCAGGGCATAGCGTACGGTCATCCAGCGGGCCGTCGTCGTGCCGATCGGTATCATGCGCTCGCCCTCCCGGTCGTGACCGCCCCATCGCCGACACCGATCATGGGGCAGCCTACTGCATTGCAGCAAGGTCCGAGCTTAGGAGTAAAGCTATGAAGCCTCGGTAAAGCCACAAGCCTCCAGCGCCGCCCGCATGTGTTGCGGGACGGGAGCCACGGCACCGACCGGATCGCGCTTGGGATAGAGCGGCAGTGAAATGGCGCGGGAATGCAGGTGCAGCGGCTTGCCGTCCGGCCCGCCATATTGCGGGTCGCCGACCAGCGGGCAGCCGATGGACGCGCAATGCACGCGGATCTGGTGGGTGCGGCCGGTATGCGGCGTCAGCTCCAGCCAGGTCAGCCCGCCCGCTTGCCCGCGCACGACATAGTCGGTGACCGCCGCCTGCCCGTCCGGCGAGCCGACGATGCGCCAGCCGCCGGTCTTGTTGGACACCTTGGCGAGCGGCAGCTCGATCCGTCCGGACTCCTGCGGCGGCGTGCCGGCCACCACCGCCCAATAGGTCTTATCGACCTTGCCGTTCTGGAACAGGATGCCGATCTTGCGCAGCGCTTTGGCGTGACGGCCGAGGATCAGGCAGCCCGACGTGTCCCGGTCGAGCCGGTGGGCCAGCGCTGGCGGCTTGGGGAAGCCGAAACGAAGCGCGTCGAAATGCCGCTCCAGGTTCGGTCCGCCGGCGGGACCGGCATGGACCGGCAGCCCGGCGGGCTTGTCGAGAATCAGCATCAGCCCGTCGCGGTACAGGATGCGATCTTGGATTTGGGCGGGTGTCACGGGCTACTCATCCCCAGGCGCGGGAAATCAGGAGGTCGATGGCGGCGATGATGCGGTCGCTGTTGTCGGCGAGCGAAGAGACTTTCTCGCCCAGCTGGTCCGTCTGAACGGAGGCGAGCTGAAGCGGGTTCAAAACGACGTCATGGCCTTCGATCACGAAACTCGGGGTCAAGGAGGGTTCCGTACTCTGAAGCTTGTCAGCCAGCAGCAGCGGTGCGACCACCCTGCGTGCCGATGCGTCGAAACGTTGTGACTGGACGATCACCAGATACGGAATGCCCGAGCGCGTCGCGGTTCGGTTCCGATGCACATCGAATTGAGCCATCACAGATGATCGAGGTGTTCGTCGGCGAAAGAGCCATATCTGGCGTCGAAGTCGTTCAGCGCCGCAATCGTGGCATCCAGGCGACGTTCACGGTCGGCTTTCGCCACCTCGTCGGCCAGCAGCTTCTCGACGCGCTCGGACAGGTCGCCGGGAAGGGACTGCGCGCGCTGAAGGATGTCCTCGTCCAGCGACAAGGTGACGTCCCGCTTCGGCGCGCGCCGGTCATAGACACCGTCCATTGGAAGCCCTCCACCGATCCCGATGCACTGAAGATAGGCGCCCCCGGTGCTGTCCGGCAAGCAGGCAGGAAAAAGGAGCGCGGCCCCCGCAAGGCGCCGCGCCCCCTTCACAGCCGGTTCGCCAGGATCAGGCGAGCTTCAACTCCTTGAAGAAGTCGTTGCCCTTGTCGTCGACGATGATGAAGGCCGGGAAGTCCTCCACCTCGATGCGCCAGATCGCTTCCATGCCGAGTTCGGGATACTCGACGCATTCCACCTTCTTGATGCAGTCCTGGGCCAGACGGGCGGCGGCGCCGCCGATCGAGCCGAGATAGAAGCCGCCATGCTGCTTGCAGGCCGCCGTCACTTCCGCGCTGCGGTTGCCCTTGGCCAGCATGACCATGGAACCGCCCGCCGCCTGGAACTGGTCGACGAAGCTGTCCATGCGGCCCGCCGTGGTCGGCCCGAAGGAGCCCGAGGCGTAGCCTTCCGGCGTCTTGGCCGGGCCGGCATAGTAGATCGGATGGTTCTTGAAATAGTCGGGCAGCGGCTCGCCGGCGTCCAGGCGGGCGCGCAGCTTGGCGTGGGCCAGATCGCGGGCGACGATCAGCGGGCCGGTCAGCGACAGGCGGGTGCGGATCGGGTATTGCGACAGCGTGGCGCGGATCTGCTCCATCGGCTGGTTCAGGTCGATCTTCACGACCTCGCCCGACAGGTGCTCGTCGCCGATCTCCGGCAGATACTGGGCCGGATCGGTCTCCAGCTGCTCCAGGAAGATGCCGTCCTTGGTGATCTTGCCCACCGCCTGACGGTCGGCCGAGCAGGACACGCCGATGCCGATCGGCATGGAGGCGCCGTGGCGCGGCAGTCGGATGACGCGGACGTCGTGGCAGAAATACTTGCCGCCGAACTGGGCGCCGATGCCCATGTTCTGGGTCAGCTTGTGGACCTCGGCCTCCATCGCGAGATCGCGGAAGGCGTGCGCGTCCTCGCCGCCTTCGGTCGGCAGGTTGTCGAGGTAGCGGGCCGAGGCCAGCTTCACCGTCTTCAGGTTCTGCTCCGCCGACAGGCCGCCGATGACGATGGCGAGATGGTAGGGCGGGCAGGCCGAGGTGCCGAGGTAGCGGATCTTGTCTTCCAGGAACTTCAGCAACCGGTCGGGCGCCAGCACCGACGGCGTGGCCTGATGCAGGAAGGTCTTGTTGGCCGACCCGCCGCCCTTGGCCATGAACAGGAACTTGTAATAGTCCTCGCCCTCGGAATAGATGTCGATCTGCGCCGGCAGGTTGTTCCGGGTGTTCTTCTCCTCATACATGGAGATCGGCGCCAGCTGGCTGTAGCGCAGGTTGCGCTTCAGGTAGGCGTCGCGGGCACCTTCCGACAGGGCGGTCTCGTCGCCGCCCTTGGTCCAGACGCGGCGGCCCTTCTTGCCCATGATGATGGCGGTGCCGGTGTCCTGGCACATCGGCAGGGTGCCGGCGGCGGCGATGTTGGCGTTCTTCAGCAGGTCGAGCGCCACGAAGCGGTCGTTGGCCGACGCCTCCGGATCGTCCAGGATCTTGGCGAGCTGGGCCAGATGGCCCGGACGCAGCAGATGGTTGATGTCGGAGAAGGCAGCCTCGGCCAGCAGGCGCAGACCTTCCGGCTCGACCTTCAGGATCTGCTCGCCGTCGAACTCGACGACCGAAACATGGTCCGAGGTCAGCTTGCGGTAGGTCGTGTCGTCCTTTGCGAGCGGAAACAGGCCGCGGGCTGAGGCGATGTCGTCGGGCATTGGGGCGTTCCTTTGACGAACCTGGCGTGACGATCCAACGGCCGCCATTCGCCTCCGCGGTACGCGCCCGGCCGGGCGCGCGAAGGGGGCAGGCCGCGCTCGGCCCCCTTATACACCGCTGCGGGGCGGAGACAACCACCGGCGGGAGTAACAGTGCGCGACGGTTTGTCTTCGGCCGAAGACGGGCAAAAGAAAAGGCCGGCACACCGCAATGGTAATACCAGCCTTTTCTTCTCGTCCCTGACGCCGGCTGCTTACGCCGCGGCCTTCACCCGGCCGGTCACTGCGGCGTGGGCAGGAGCGGCCGGCTCTGCCGGGGCGCCGACCCAGTCGCCATGGGCGGGGATTTCCTCGCCCTTCATCACCAGGGTTAGCGGGCCCAGGCGGGCGAAATCGCCGACATGGGTGTCATAGAGCACCGTGGCGCCGGCCCCGACGGTGACGCCGGTCCCGACCGACACCCGTCCGACCTTCATCACGCGGTCCTCGTAAAGGTGCGTTTGCAGGGCCGACAGGGCGTTGATGGCGCAGTAGTCGCCGACCGACACGCAGTCGAACTCCGTGATGTCGGTCGTATCCATGTAGACGCCCTGGCCGAACTTGGTACCGAACAGGCGCAGCACCCAGGGCAGCATCGGCGTGCCGCGCAGGTGGTCGAGCAGGACCTTGCCGGCCAGACCCCAGTACAGCACGGCCACCGCCTCGGTCCGCATGGCCCACCAGGACCACATCGGCTTCATGGTCGGGGCATAGCGGCCCATCAGCAGCCACTTCACCAGCGCCACCACCAGCACCATCGCCGTGGGAATGGCGACGCTGACCGCCAGGAACTGCCAGGCGAAGGCGCCCCAGCGCTGGTCGAGGATGGCGGGGGCGAAGAACTCCACCGCGAAGGTGCCGAAGGTGATGAACAGCATCGACGGCATCGACAGGCTGAAGGCCTCGAACACGGCGCGTCCCAGACGGCGGGCGCGCGACGGCTCGAAGGTCCAGTTGGCCGACACGTTGTCGAACTTCTGGCGCACCGGCAGCTTGATCGGCGGGCTGCCGAACCAGGTGTCGCCGGCCTGCATCTCGGCATTCGCCGGTGGCTTGGACTTGATGCCGATCAGCGTGCCGGTGGGGATGCAGGCGCCCGGCGGGACCACGGCGTCGTTGCCGACGAACACGCGGGCCTCGGTCTTCACCGGTTGCAGATGCATCCAGCCGCGGCGGATGTCCTCGTCGCCCAGCACCACCTCGTCGGCGATGAAGCACTTCTCGCCGATCTCCACCAGATCGTAGCGGCCGGCGAGGTTGGTCGAGATCTCCGCGTCGCGGCCGATCTTCGCGCCCATCAGGCGGTACCAGGCCCGCATGTAGACGGTGGCGTAGAGCGAGCTGAGGGTTTCCAGCATCACCTCGGTCGCCAGTGCCACGACCCATTTGCGGACATAGAACCAGCTGTGGACCGAGTAGGAGCCGGCCTCCACCTTCGGCAGGACGATCCAGCGCATGGCGGCGATCAGCAGGACGGTGAAGGCCACCAGGAACATGGCGGTCGGCCACGCGATGGCGGGCACATAGTAGAGGTAGTTGACCTTGAACACCCCGCCCATCCAGCTGTCGAGCCTGTCGAACAGGTAGAAGGCCGGGAAGATCGGGATCAGCGCCACCGGCGGCAGGCCGACCAGGGCGACCAGATAGATCAGCGACTGGGAGGCGCGCTTGACGATGCCGGCGCTCGGCTCCTGCGGCAGGGCGGCGCGGTCGACCGTGCCGACCTTGCGCGCGGGCGAACCGTCCCAGGACTCATAGTCGCCGGTGTGCGTGCCGGCGGCCAGCGCCGTCAGGTCGGCCAGCTCGGTGCCCTTGCCGATGACGGTGTCGTGGCCGATGACGCAGGAGGTGCCGATATAGGCGTCCTCGCCGATCTCGATGGTGCCGATTACCAGTTCGTTGCCGATCACCTCGGCATTGGCCATCTTGACCTTGCCGCCGGTCGAGGCGCCGCGGCCGATGCCGACCAGATCGATGGCACCGGATTCGAACTCACCGATCATCGCATCGGCGCCGACCTTGGCGCCGAGCGCGCGCAGGAACAGCCGCATCACCGGCGATCCCTGGAACCACTTCAGGTGGACCAGCGCGATGAAGCGCTGGGCCAGCCACCACCGGTAATAATAGACGCCCCACAGCGGGTAGCGGCCCGGCTTGGTCCGGCCGATGATCAGCCATTTCGCCGCGATGGCGATGGCGACGGTGGCGATGTTGATGACGACATAGACGCCGAACAGCGTCGTGATCTCGCCGAAGATCCCGGCGTCCTCGCCGGACAGCAGCATGTAGCTGACGAACACGCCCAGCCACTGCACCGTCATCAGCGCCAGGATGACCGGCAGCGCCGCGGCCTGGGCCAGACCGCACAGCAGGCGGCGGCGGAGCGGCGGCGGTTCGAAGGACAGGTCGGCCGGCTTGGCGCCATGCCCGGCCGGCGCCTTGGCGTCCAGCCGTTCGGCCATCGCGCGCAGCGTGCGGGCGCCATAGACGTCCTGAAGGGTCAGGCTGGCCAGCCCGGCGGTCTCGCGCACCGCCGAGACGAAGCGCGCCGCCAGCAGCGAATGGCCGCCGAGGTCGAGGAAGAAGTCGGCTTCCAGCGGGATCGACTGGCCGGGGAAGACGCGGCAGGCCGCGTCCAGCAGCGTGGCCTCGGTCGAAGTGCGCGGTTCCTCCTGCTCGCCGGCACCGGCAACCTCGCTCAGCGCCATGGCTTGCAGGGTCTTGCGGTCGGCCTTGCCGGAGGTCAGGCGCGGCAGCTCCGCCACCTGTTCATAATGCGCAGGCACCATGTAGGCGGGCAGCTGCGCCCGCAGCGCGTCGCGCAGCGCGGTCTTGTCGAGGGAGGCGCCGGGCTGCGCGACCAGGAAGGCGACCAGACGGTCCAGGCCGTTGTCGGTGCGCAGCACCACCGTGGCCTGGGCAACGCCCGGCAGATCGGTCAGCTTGGCCTCGATCTCGCCCAGCTCAAGCCGGAAGCCGCGGATCTTCACCTGATCGTCGATGCGGCCATGGAAGCGCAGATTGCCGTCGGCATCGACGCTGACCGCATCGCCCGAGCGGTAAAGCAGCGGGTCCTGCGTGCCGGTGCGGTACGGGTTGGCGATGAACTTCTCCGCCGTCAGTTCCGGCCGGCCGAGATAGCCCTGGGCCACGCCGGGGCCGCCGATCAGCAGCTCGCCCTGGGTGCCGGGAGCCACCGGATGCAGCGCCTCGTCCACCACATAACAGGTGTAGTTGGGGATCGGGCGGCCGATGGTGACGGGGGTGTCGGGATGGACCTCCGCCACCGTGGCGACGACGGTCGCCTCGGTCGGGCCATAGCTGTTGAACAGGCGCCGGCCCGGCCGGCACCAGCGCGAGGCGACGGCCGGCGGACAGGCTTCGCCGCCCAGGATGACGACGCGCAGCGACGGCACGTCCTTCGGCAGCATCGCCAGCAGGGTCGGCACGGTGTCCAGAACGGTGACGCCGGCCTCGGTCAGCACGTCGGCCAGCCGGTCGGCCTCGTCCAGCACCTGACGGCTGGCGACCCACAGGGTGGCGCCGGCCAGATAGGGGACGAAGATTTCCTCAAGCGACAGGTCGAAGGCCACCGAGGCGCCCTGGAACGCCACGTCGGCGGCGGTGATGCCGTAGACGCTGTTGGCGGCGCGCAGGTAATGGCAGATGTTGCGGTGGCTGATGACGATGCCCTTGGGCTTGCCGGTCGAGCCCGAGGTGTAGATCGCATAGGCCGGGCTGTCCGGCGTCACCCCGTCGGCGCGCAGGTCAAGCGGTCGCTCGTCGTCGCTCAGAACGTCGCCGATGCGCAGAACCTGAACGTCGGCACCGGCCGTGGCCAGCGTCGCCGCCTTGGTGCCGGTCACCAGATCGATCAGGATTGCCGGGGCGGCGCAGTCGGTCAGGCTGACCGCCACGCGCTCGGCGGGAGCGTCGGCGTCGAAGGGCAGATAGGCTGCACCGGCCTTCAGGATGCCCAGCAGCGCCACATGCAGGTCGAGCGACCGCGCCATCCACAGCCCGACGAAGCAGCCGGGACCGATCCCGCGCGCCCGCAGGCCGCGGGCGACCCGGTTGGCGCGCGCGTCCAGCTCGGCATAGGTGACGCGCCGGCCTTCATAGACGATGGCCGTGCGGTCCGGATGTGCCGCGGCGGTCGCCTGCGGAATGTCGGACAGCAGTTCGTCCTGCAGAAGGGAGGGGTCGATCGGGCCACTCAGGGTCGGAACCATTGGAGTGGCGGTCCACGGAGCGGAGATCGTCGATTGACCGGCCGGGGAAACGTCGGTCGGGCCGTTGGCCCGCGCAGTCAGCAGAGTCACGCTGTGTCAGCCTTCCAAAAGGAATCAGCGCGGTGGCGCCAAATGGACCCGATCGTTATGCGGTCCCGGCGGTCGGCTGAACGCGGCGATGGGCCGCTCTCAAGTTGTGGCGCTTTATGGTTAACGAATGCTTGCCGTTGGGCGTGTCGGCACCCGTACCGATGGGAGATGACAAGTCTTGGGCTGCCCAAGCGCTGCGAAAGCAACATTCGCCCAACCAAAAGAAAGTGGAAGACCCGACGGCACCGGATACATGCAGTTACATGAACGCGCATGGTCGCGCCTTCATGATCCGTTGCGCGGCGACGGTCAAGCTTATCCTTATGGAACTGAATCGAAGGGCAGAGCCCTGTGTCGGGGCCATCACATGCCCCGTCACATCGTCCGCTGATCGGTGACTTCCGCCAGGGCGGACGCCATGCGCAGTTCCGGTTGCCGGTGTACGGCTGCGGCGCAACCAAAGCCAGAACAAGCCTCCCAAATGGGTGGGCATTCACGGGCTGGGGCCGCCGGTTTGCCGGATTCCCGTCCGTTCCGCGCACATGTGGTGTCGCCTGCTGCATCGCGCCATTCGGGCTGCGCATGGCTGAGGTTCCCGGATTCCGGGCTCACCCGGTTTTTCATGATGGACATCATCAAAAATCGAAATGATGATGACCATCATGAATAGCGCTCGGCATTGGCTGGGGCGCATCAACCGGATGAAGGACAGGAGAGGATCATGAGCATTGCGGTCAACCCGACCGGGGCGGACATGACAGGGCGGGTCGCCCTGGTCACCGGCGGCACGTCAGGTATCGGCCGGACGACGGCGCTTGCCTTTGCCGGTGCGGGGGCGGTTGTGATCGTCACCGGCCGGCGCGAGGCGGAGGGGCTGGAGACGGTCGAGTTGATCGGCCGCGCCGGCGGCACCGGCCACTTCGTCGCCGCCGACGTGGCCGATGGGGCGGAGGTCGCCGCCCTGTTCGAGCGGATCGAGCGCGACCACGGCCGGCTCGACGCCGCCTTCAACAATGCCGGCATCCATCAGGCCGCTCCGCTGACCGAGATGGAGGAGGAGATTTTCGACCGGGTGCTGACCGTCAACGTCAAGGGCGTCTGGCTCTGCCTGAAGCATGAACTGGCGATCATGCGGGGCCAGGGCCGCGGTGCGGTCGTCAACACCGGGTCGGTGCTGGGCCAGATCGGGATGGCCGGCAATGCCGCCTATTCCGCCAGCAAGGCGGCGGTGGAGGGACTGACCCGCACCGCGGCCATCGAAGTGGCGGCCTTCGGCGTGCGCGTCAACGCCGTCTGCCCGGCGATCATCCAGACGCCGATGAGTCAGGCCTCCTTCGGCGGCGCCGATCAGGTGGAGGCCGCGCTGGGGCCGCTTCATCCCGTCGGCCGCGTCGGCCGTCCGGAAGAGGTCGCCGCTGCGGTTCTCTGGCTCTGCTCAGACGCTGCCGGCTTCGTCACCGGCCAGTCGATCAACATCGACGGCGGCGTGACCGCTCGATAGCCGCTTCATTAGCAGGCAAGCCACCGGAGATCCCTGCCGATGCTGTCCACCCCTCTCGCTGCCGCCCTGGCTCGGCGCGACATCCACTATGCCTGGGTCGTCGTCGCCGTCACCTTCCTGTCCATGCTGGTGTCCGCCGGGGCGGTCGGGGCACCCGGCGTCCTGCTGCTGCCGCTCCAGCGGGAGTTCGGTTGGGACACCGCCGATATTTCCACCGCCATGGCGATCCGCCTGCTGCTGTTCGGGCTGATGGGGCCCTTCGCCGCCGCGATGATCAACCGCTTCGGTGTCCGCCGCATGGTGCTGTCCTCTCTGACGCTGGTCGGCGGCGGGCTGCTGGCCTCGCTGGCGATGCGGGAGGTCTGGCAGTTGATCCTGCTGTGGGGCTTTGTCGTCGGTTTCGGCACCGGGCTGACCGCCATGGTGCTGGGCGCCACCATCGCCACCCGCTGGTTCGTCGCCCGCCGCGGTCTGGTGATCGGGCTGCTGACCGCCAGCTCGGCCACCGGGCAGCTGGTCTTCATGCCGCTGCTGTCGATGCTGACCGAGGCCTATGGCTGGCGCAGCGCCATCGCCCTGCTGTGCGGCCTGATCGCTGTGGCCGCCCTGGCAATGCTGGCGCTGATGCGCGACCATCCGGCCAATCTCGGCCTGTCCGCCTTCGGTGAGGTCGAGGGTGCACCGCCTGCTGTTCCTGCCGGTGCCATCCTGGCGGCTGCGCTGGGTGCTTTGCGCAATGCGGCGGTGACGCGGACCTTCTGGGTGCTGTTCGCCACCTTCTTCATCTGCGGCGCCAGCACCAACGGCCTGATCCAGACGCACCTGATCCCGCTCTGCGTCGATTTCAGCGTGCCGGAGGTGCAGGCGGCCGGCCTGCTGGCGCTGATGGGCATCTTCGACTTCGTCGGTACCGTCGGGTCGGGCTGGCTGTCCGACCGCTACGACAACCGCTGGCTCCTGGTCTGGTATTATGGCCTGCGCGGCCTGTCGCTGCTCTATCTGCCCTATTCGGATTTCACGCTTTACGGCCTGTCGGTCTTCGCCGTCTTCTATGGGCTGGATTGGATCGCCACCGTGCCGCCGACCGTACGCCTGACCGCGGAGCGGTTCGGGCGGGAGCGTGCCAATCTCGTCTTCGGCTGGATCTTCGCCGGCCACCAGCTGGGTGCCGCCGCTGCGGCCTTCGGCGCCGGCCTGTCGCGCAGCACGTTGCAGACCTACCTGCCGGCCTTCGCCACCGCCGGGGCCCTCTGCCTGTTTGCAGCTGTCCTGGTGCCGATGATCGGCGGCCGTGCCAAACCAGTGGCGGCGGAGTGATGAGGTTTCATTCTCCCAGATGCTCCAGCGGCAGGGCGGTGCGGTAGCGCACCTGCTTCAAGGCGAAGCTGGAGCGGATGCTGGCGACGCCGGGGATGCGGGTCAGGTGTTCCTTCAGGAACCGTTCATAGCTGGCAAGGTCCGGCACCACCACCCGCAGCAGGTAATCGGCGTCACCGGTCATCAGATAGCATTCCAGCACCTCCGGCCGGGCCATTACCGCCGCCTCGAAGCCGTCGAGCCGCGCCTCCACCTGCCGTTCCAGGCTGACATTGACGAAGATGTTGACCGGCAGATCGACGGAGGCCGGATCGACCAGCGCCACATAGCGGGCGATCACTCCCGCCTCCTCCAGCGCCCTGACCCGGCGCAGGCAGGGGGAAGGCGACAGGCCGACCCGTTCCGCCAGTTCGTTGTTGGGCAGCCTGCCGTCCTGCTGAAGGGCGGCCAGGATCTTGCGGTCGATGCGGTCGAGAGGCTGTTTTGGCATCGGATGCTGTTTCCATTGTTATCCTGGCATCCGATGCTAAAGCGGAACCGCAGCCGGCGCCACTTCGCAAGCACCTGCCGGGTCGCGAATGATAGGCTCTTCCAACCATCAACCCCCCGTTCGGGAGCAGCCCCATGACCGCGACCCAGCCGACCTCCGCCGATCTCGCCTGCCTGGCCGAGCTGGAGCGCAAGGTACTCTGGCTCGCGTCCTGGACCATCCACAACGCCAACCATGTCCGCCCCAACCTGGACGGGCTGAAGATCGGCGGCCATCAGGCCTCCAGCGCCTCGATGTCCACCATCCTGACGGCACTCTATTTCTCGGCCCTGCGGCCGGAGGACCGGGTGGCGGTGAAGCCCCATGCCAGCCCCATCTTCCACGCCATCCAGTATCTGCTGGGCAACCAGACGCGGGAGAAGCTGGAGAATTTCCGCGGCTACAAGGGCGCCCAGTCCTACCCGTCCCGCACCAAGGACGTGGACGACGTCGATTTCTCCACCGGCTCGGTCGGGCTGGGAGTGGCGCAGACCCTCTTCGCCTCGCTGGTGCAGGATTACCTGAAGGCCAAGGGCTGGGCCGCCGGCCTGCCGGAAGGCCGCATGGTCTCGCTGGTCGGCGATGCCGAGATGGACGAGGGCAACATCTTCGAAGCCCTGCAGGAGGGCTGGAAGCATGGCGTGCGCAACACCTGGTGGATCGTCGACTACAACCGCCAGAGCCTGGATGCGGTGATCCGCGAGGGGCTGTGGGAGCGGCTGGAGAACATCTTCCGCGCCTTCGGCTGGGACGTGGTGATCCTGAAATACGGCACCCTGATGCAGGAGGCCTTCCAGGAGCCGGGCGGCGAGCGCCTGCGCCACTGGATCGACACCTGCCCGAACCAGCTCTATTCGGCCCTGACCTATCAGGGCGGAGCCGCATGGCGCCGCCGCCTGATGGACGATCTGGGCGACCAGGGCGACGTCACCCGCCTGATCGAGCGCCGCAACGACGAGGAGCTGGCCCGGCTGATGGGCAACCTCGGCGGCCATGACCTGCCCTCGCTGCTGGAGGCCTTCGCCCGGGCCCGTACCCACGACCGGCCGGTCTGCTTCATCGCCTACACCGTCAAGGGCTTCGGCCTGCCGCTGGCCGGCCACAAGGACAACCATTCCGGTCTGCTGACGCGGGAGCAGATGGATGGTTTCCGCGCCGCCAACAAGGTCCGTCCCGGCCATGAATGGGACCGGTTCGAGGGCCTCTCCCTGCCGGATTCCGCCCTGGAGGACTTCCTGCGCCGCGTTCCCTTTGCCCGGAAGGGCCGCCGCCGCTACGAGGCGCCGGTGGTCACCGTGCCGGCCGCGCTGGCGGTGCCGACGCAGAAGAGCCTGTCGACCCAGGCCGCCTTCGGCCTGATCCTGAACGAGATCGGGCGGGAGCGCTCGGCACTGGCCGAACGCATCGTCACCACGGCACCCGACGTCACCGTCTCCACCAACCTGGGCGCCTGGGTGAACCGCCGCGGCCTGTTCGCCAGGAACGAACTGGCCGACCTGTTCAAGAAGGAACGCATCCCCTCCACCTACAGCTGGGAATTCTCGCCGAAGGGCCAGCATCTGGAGTTGGGCATCGCGGAGTCCAACCTGTTCATCCTGCTGTCGGCGCTCGGCCTCTCGCACAGCCTGTTCGGGGAGCGGCTGCTGCCGATCGGCACCGTCTATGATCCCTTCATCATGCGCGGTGCCGACCAGCTCAATTATGCCTGCTACCAGGATGCCCGCTTCATGCTGGTGGCGACTCCGTCCGGCATCACGCTGGCGCCGGAGGGCGGGGCGCACCAGTCCATCGCCACCCCGCTGGTCGGGATGGCCCAGGACGGACTGGCCTATTTCGAGCCGGCCTTCGCCGACGAACTGGCCGTGGTGATGCGCTGGGCCTTCGATTACATGCAGCGGGACGGGGAGGGCACCCCCAGCGAGCGCAACTGGCTGCGCGACGAGACCGGCGGTTCCGTCTATCTGCGCCTGTCCTCCCGCGCGCTGGAACAGCCGACCCGGACGATGGACGAGGATCTCGCCCACGACATCGTCGACGGTGCCTATTGGCTGCGCAAGCCTGGGCCGAACGCCCAGGTGGTGATCGCCTACACCGGTGCCGTGGCGCCGGAGGCCATCGCCGCCGTCGGCATGCTGGGAGAGGACCGGCGCGATGTCGGGTTGCTGGCGGTGACCTCCGCCGACCGGCTGCATGCGGGCTGGAGTGCGGCCCAGCGGGCGCGCGAACGTGGTCTCGGGCATGCCCGCGGCCATATCGAGCGGCTGCTCGACGGGCTGCCGCCCCATTGCGCCCTGGTCACGGTGGTGGACGGCCATCCGACAACGCTGGGATGGCTCGGCTCCGTTGCCGGCCACCGCACGCGGGCGCTGGGTGTGGAGCATTTCGGTCAGACCGGCACCATTACCGATCTCTATCGCCACTACGGCATCGACGCCAGCGGCATCGTCGCCGCGGCGGAGGCGGCGTCTCCCGGCCGGCCGGTCCGTCACTTGCGTGCGATCGGCTGAGCCGTTCCCCGTCCGGCCGTCCGTCCATATAATTGGGTGGCCGGAAGCGCGGGCTGTGGCATGCTTGTCGGACGGATGTGGCGACAGGACATGACAGATGCCGTGGGGAGCCGAAGTCGCTGAAGGCCTGTTCAGGATGGGAAGCGATGGTCATTTCGATGCACGTCGGCGGTCGACCGGGGTTGTGCTGGCGGCTGTCGCCGTCTGCGCTATGGTCACCGGCGGCGCTTCGGTTGCCAGGGCCGATGTCCCTCCGCGGGCCTCTTCGGCACTGGAACCGATGACCGACACGGAAGCGGTGGGTATGGGCTGCATGCTGATGGCTGCCGGTGTCGGTGCCGCGACCATTGCCGCCGGCGGCGTCGCCCTGTTTGCGGCAGAGGCCGGAGTGGCCGCCACCGGCACCGCCGTGGCGGTTCCGGTCGTGGTGGCGACGATGGCCGGTGGCTGCACGGTTGGGGCCGTGGCCACTCCCGCCTTCCTGTGGCTGAAGCGGCAGGGTCACAGCATCGGAACCGGAGTCGCCGGGCTCCTGCCGGGCTCCGGGAAGTGATGCGGTCTTCGGCCTCAGTCCTTCGGGCCTGACCCGGCGCTCTTTGCCCGGCGGTCGAGGGCCTCCCGGTGGCGGTCGCGGGTATAGGCGACCAGATCACCGAGCGCTGCCGTCGCGGCCTCGGCATTCCGCAGTTCCAACGCCTGCAGCAATCGGGCGTGGAAACCGACGATGGCCTCGCGTTCGCGCACCCGGTAGATGATCATGTTGCTGACCGGCTGCAGCGCCTCGACCACCGCATGCATCAGATAGGACAGCAGGGCATTGTCCGCGGCATCCACCAGCGCACGGTGGAACCGGACGTCCGATGCGCAGAACTCCTCGTCCGACAAGGCGGCATCGCGCTGTCGTACCAACTCCTCCCGCATCGTCGCCAGGGAGGTGGCCAGATCCGCATCGTCCCGCGCGGCAGCCAGTCGGCAACAGACACCCTCCAGCTCCAGTCGCGCCGTCGCCATGTCGGCCAGGCCAATGTCGCCGACCGCGACCATCAGTGTGGTGGTGTTGGCCAGCGATCGCGCCGCATCCTCCGGCGCCGGGCTGGCGACGAAGTTGCCGCCGGTCGGCCCGCGGCGGGAACGGATCAGATGCTGGGCTGCCAGACGTTTCAAGGCTTCGCGCACCGTCGGGCGGGACACCTTGAAGCGATGAGCCAATTCCTCTTCCGTAGGCAGCCGCTCATCCACCTTCAGCCGGCCGTCCATGATGGCGGCACGCAGGCTGTCGGCGATCTGCTTGGCCGCGCTGACGGTGACGACGCTTTCAAACTCGACGGGCATGGCCGCTCACTATGGGATCTGAGCAATCCTATGGTCAAAAGGTCAAACCTTTCAATGATTGCGGCCGGCGCCCGGCTTGGAATAGCGCCGGTCAAAAAATCGTCATGAGGGACGAAAAAAGCTCTTGCGCGTCTTGGGGGAGGGCGCCTATAACCCGCTCCACCGACGGCGGGGCGCTGAACGACAGTGCGGCGCCGGCGGAGAAACGGAAGAGAAAACAGCAGCTTA
>NZ_JALJXJ010000011.1 GCF_024170005.1 Azospirillum lipoferum | reverse complement strand
TCACTCAGCCTCAAGAGACGCTCAAAACAAAGCACAAGCTTGCATCGGCACCACACACACGAAACGCCCCGGCTCACAAAAGCCGGGGCGTTTCGGTGTTTGGAGTGGATCATCGCAATTCGAAAGCAAGCTTGGAATCTCTAATGCGGAATTCCAATCGAACTTACAGTTGGCAGCTATGTGCTTAGCCACTCTGCAATGTCCCGACAAACGGTCGACCTGTGATTGGAGTTCGTGGATGCTGTGCTCCAAATCCTGAATGTCGCAATGCAGGCTCGCAGCCGCATCCGATGGTTGGCGTAGGCGGGCCGGTTTCCCACAGCGGGGCGGTCATCGCGGTTCTTCGATAGAGTCTGGTCACCACACCTCAACCCGACCGAAGGGTGACCACGATGACCAACGAGATGGTGGCGCTTCGCGCGATGTTTGAGAAGGACGCGGATGCCGATGTTCTGCGTGAGATGATCGGCTTTGCTGCTGAACGGCTGATGGAATTGGAGGTGCAGTGCCCGACCGGCGCCGGTCATGGCAAACGGTCGGCCGAGCGGCTGGTCCAGCACAACGGCTATCGGGATCGCCACTGGGAGACCCGCGCCGGCACTGTCGAGTTGCGCATTCCCAAATGCGCAAAGGCTCCTACTTCCCCGGCTTTCTGGAGCCGTGGCGGATGGCCGAGAGGGCGCTTGCCGCGGTGATCCAGGAGGCCTGCATCCAGGGGACCTTGACGCGCTCGATTGACCGTAATTGCAGATCAGCTGCGGCTCGTCAGCGCCGTTCAGTGCGGACGATGCCCAAGGGCGGCCGCCGCACCGATCCCGCCCCGTCAGCTCCAGGCATGGAGCGGCGGGTTGACGCCGTTCAGGGCGTGGTTGCCGAGGATGGCGTATTTCCAGCGCACCGGGTCGTGCAGCGTGTGGGTGCGGGCGTTGCGCCAATGCCGGTCGAAGTTATGCTCGGCCAGGACGGAGCGGGTGCCGGCCAGCTCGAACAGGGTGCTGCTCGCCTCAAGTGCGATTTCGGTACTGAGGATCTTCGCTTCGGCCACCGCCAATTGGGCCTTGGCGACCGTCTCGGCGTTGGGGGCGGCGACGGCGGCATCCACTGCGAGGCCCGCCTTCTCCTGCAGGGCTTCGGCGGCGTGCAGCCGCAACGTCAGTCGGCCGACCGCTTGAATGGTATAGGGATCGTCCGAGGCGCGGTCCTGCCCGCTGTCCACCCAGGGGCGGCTGCGGCTGCGCACGAACTCCAGCGTGTCGCGGATGGCCGCCTCGGCGATACCGTTGTCGACCGCGACCTGGATGATCTGGAAGATGGCGCCGTCGGCGGTCGGCGCCTCATAGCCCTTGTAGCCGGGCACCAGATGGGTCTTCGGCACCCTCACCCTGTCGAGGATCACCGTGCCGCTGGCGGTGGTGCGCTGGCCGAAGCCCGACCAGTCGTCGATCACCGTCAGGCCGGGGGCGTTGCGGTCGGCGATGGCGTACCAGGCGCGGCCCTGGCCGTCCACGGCGACGATGGGAACCAGATGGGCGAGCAGGGCGCCGGTCGAGTAGAATTTGCGACCGGTCACCAGCACATGGTCGCCCTCGTCGGTGAAGCTTGTGGCGAAATCGGCGGCGCGCTTGGTGCCGAACTCGGAAAAGGCGTTGCCGAAACGGATGCCCTTCAGCACCTGGCCGAACAGCAGACGCTGCTGTGCCTCGTCCGAGACGGTGCGGATGGCGGCGACCACGCCCAGATGGTTCTGCGAAATCTGCGACAGCGACGGGTCGGCCGCCGCGACGATCTGCACCACCCTGGCCAGCGTCGCGTAGGAGACCTCCGGCCCGCCGAAGGCCTTCGGCACATTGATCGACCACAGGCCGCTCTGTGAGAAGGCATCCAGTTCCGCCACAGGCAGGATGCGGTCGCGGTCGCGTTTCGACGCGGTGCCGGCGACCTCGCGGGCCAGCGCCTCGGCCACCGCGATGGCTTCGGCATCGCTCTTGATGACGTGGGCGGGGGTGGTGGGGCGCGGTAGGCCGGGCACGCCCTGCGGTGTGGTGTCGGCGGTCTTGGCGGTGGTGTCGAGAACAGCAGTGCTCATCGTCTCGTATCCTTCATCTGTTGTTCGTTTGCGGTGGTTGGTCCGGTCAGGCGGCGGCCGGAGCGGCGGGGCCGCCGACACCGAAACCGAGATAGAAAGCCTTGATGTCGTCGCGTTCGCGCAGGTCGGCGGCGGGGCCGTCCAGCACGGTGCGGCCGGTCTCCAGCACGCTGGCGCGGTCGGCATGGCGCAGGGCGACGGTGGAGTTCTGTTCGGCCACCAGGATCGACAGCCCCTCCTCGCGGTTCAGGCGCTTCAGCGCGGTGAAGATGCCCTCGACCACCAGCGGGGCGAGGCCCATCGACGGCTCGTCCAGCACCAGCAGGCGGGGCCGCGCCATCAGGGCCCGGCCGATCGCCGTCATCTGCTGTTCGCCGCCCGAGGTCAGGCCGGCGGCGGTCTTGCGCCTGTCGCGCAGCCGGGGGAACAGGGTGTAGATGCGCTCCAGTTCGGGCCGCAGGGCGGCGCGGCCGAGCCCCTGCACCTGACCGCCGACGATCAGGTTGTCCTCGACGGTCAGGGAGCGGAAGCAGTGCCGCCCCTCCAGCACCTGCACCAGCCCGGCGCGCACCAGTTCGGCCGGGCTGCGGCGGGTGACGTCCCCGCCGTCATAGACGATGGTGCCGGCGGCGATCTGGCCGCGCTCCGCCGGCAGCAGACCGGACAGCGCCTTCAGGGCAGTGGTCTTGCCGGCTCCGTTGGCACCGAGCAGGGCGACGATCTCCCCCGTCCGTACGGTCAGGCTGACGCCCGACAGCGCGCGGATGGCGTGGTTGTAGGTCGCCTCGACCCCGTCCAGCGACAGCAGCACCTCGTGAATCGTCATGGCGGCGGGACTCCTCTGCGGTGGGGTTCCTGTCAGTTGCTCGCCTCTTCGGCGGCCGGGTCGCGGACCTGGATGCCGTGCTCGGCGGCGTAGGCCAGCGACGATCTCTCGATGATCGGGCGCAGCAGCGCCCAGTCCGGGGCGATCCAATCGGACACCACCTTCCACTTGGCGCCGTCCCACTGCTGGAAGGTCACGCGCCCCTCGCCCTCATGGTTGGCGACGCTGACGTTGATGGAATGGAACAGGCCTTTGGCGCCCAGCGCCTCGACCCGCTTGGGATCGAGCCGCAGATGCTCGAAGCCCCAGCGCACCTCGTCACCGGTCAGGGTGCGCTTGCCGAACTTCTCCTGGGCGATGCGCACCGCCTCGACATTCAGGATGCCGTTCACGATACCGAGATTGTGATAGACGCTGCCGATCCGCTTCTTGTCGTCCAGATTGCCCTTGCCGGCGCCATAGACCGTCTTCGTGATCTCCTGAAGCACCGGATATTCGGCACCCGAAGCCTGGGTGGTGATGGCGGTGTAGCCCTTGGCGGCGTCGCCGGCCGGGATCACGTCCTCCTCGGAATTGGACCAGACATTGCCGATGATGCGGTCGGCCGGGAAGCCGACCTTCTGCGCCGTCTTCAGCGCCACCGGATTCATCACGCCCCAGCCGCGCAGGACGACATAGTCGGGCTTGGTCCGGCGGATCGACAGCCATTGCGACTGCTGTTCGTTGCCGGGATGCGGCACTTCGACCTGTTCGACCGAGAAGCCGTATTTTTCGGCCAGCAGCTGGTAGATCGGGATGGTTTCCTTGCCGTAGGGCGAGCCGTGGTACAGCACCACGATCTTCTTGCCCTTCAGCGTCTCCAGCCCGCCTTCCCGCGCGCCGATGTAGTTCACGATGCCCGAGCTTTCGCTGTACGGGTTCAGCAGAAGCGGGAAGACGTACTTGAAGACGCGGCCGTCGGTGCTGTCGGTGCGGCCATGGTTGACGGTGATCAGCGGAACCCTGTCGCGTCCGACATCGTCGATCATGGCATAGGCGATGCCGACCGACAGCGGGTTCCAGGCGGCGACGCCGGGGCGGTTCTTCTGCCGCTTGTAGCATTCGACGCCGCGTTCGACCTCATATTGGGTCTCGCACTCGTCCCAGGTCAGCTTGACGCCGTTGACGCCGCCGTCGCGGTTGTTGACCAGGGTCAGATAGTCGATGAAGCCGCCGAAGAAACCGGTGCCGCCGGCGGCATAGGGACCGACGCGGTAGCTTTGCAGCGGGAAATACTGCTCGTCCGCCTGGGCGGCGCCGGGCAGCAGGGCGGCGGTGCCGAGCAGCGCGCCGAGCAGGGCGGCTTTCACGGACAAGGTTCGGCTGTTCGGACGCGGCATCTGGTGTGTCTCCGTTGGGGGGTGGTTTTTGGAAAGGGGCGGGATGCCCCGGATTTCGGGAGGGGGTGGTCAGCCGGTTATCGGTAGGCCGGTCCGGCGGAAGCGTCCGGCGATCCGGTTCCAGGCTCTGTCCAGCAGGGCGGTCAGGCCGGCCGGTTCGGTGATCAGGAAGGTGACGATCAGCAGGCCGAGCACGATGCGTTGGCTCATCTCCAGCACGCCGCTGTCGAACAGCCCGCCCAGCAGCGCCTCGCCCAGCCGGGCCAGCAGCAGCGGGAAGACAACGATCAGCGCCGCTCCCAGGAAGGCCCCGCGCAGCGAGGCGAGCCCGCCGATGATGACGATGAACAGGATTTGAAAGGAACGGTCGAGGTTGAAGCCGGCCGGTTCCACCGTGCGCAGATAGGCGAAGGCCCACAGCACTCCGGCGACCCCGATGATGAAGGAGGAGACGGCGAAGGCCAGCAGCTTTACCCGCAGGACCGGGATGCCGATCACCCTCGCCGCCGTCTCATGGTCGCGCAGGGCGACCAGGGCACGGCCGGTCGGGCTTTCCACCAGCCGCCAGACCGCCAGCGTCACCGCCGTCACCACGGTGAGCGCGAACAGGTAGCGTCCGGCGGAACTGTCGAGCGTGATGCCGACGACCGACAGCGTCGGCACGCTGACGATGCCCGATGGGCTGTTGTTGGAAAACCAGCCGACCTTGTTGAACACCCACTGCACGAAGAACTGGGCGGCCAGCGTCGAGACGGCGAGATAGAAGCCGCGCAGCCGCAGGCTGGGCAGACCGAACAGCAGGCCGACCGCCGCGGCGACCACGCCGGCCAGCAGGATGTCGATCATGAAAGGCACGCCCGGCAGGCGAAGCGCCAGATTATAGGCGGCATAGGCGCCCACCGCCATGAAGGCGGAGGAGCCGAGCGACACCTGCCCGGCATAGCCGGTCAGGATGTTCAGCCCCAGTCCAGCGAGTGCCAGCGCCAGGAAGGGTGTCAGGATGGCGTCGAACAGATACTCGTTGGCGACCAGCGGCAGGATGCCGTAGGCGACGACCAGCAACAGGCCGATGCCGGGCAGGGCGGGCGAGAAGCGGCGCGCGGGGCTGGCCGTGGCCTTTGCAAGCGCGAGATCGGTCATGGCTCAGACCCTTTCCACCAGCTTGGCGCCGAACAGGCCGGAGGGGCGGATCAGCAGGAAGCCGAGGGCGGCGACATAGGCGATCCACCCCTCGATGCCGCCGCCGACGAAGGGGCCGACATAGACCTCCGCCAGCTTCTCCACCGCGCCGACGATCAGCCCGCCGACGATGGCTCCGGCGATGGAATCGAAGCCGCCGAGCACCAGCACCGGCAGCGCCTTCAGCACCACCAGCGACAGCGAGAACTGCACGCCCAGCCGCGCCCCCCACAGCAGGCCGGCGACCAGCGCCACCATCCCGGCCGCGGTCCACACCGCGGTCCAGATGCGGTCCAGGCTCAACCCCACCGCAAGGGCGGCGAGCTGGTCGTCGGCGACGGCGCGGAAGCCGAGACCGATGCGGGTGTAGCGGAAGAACAGGGTCAGCGCCGCCACCATCGCCCCGGCCACCGCCGCGGCGAACAGATCGAAGCTGCTGACCAGCACCCCGCCGATCTCCAGCGGCAGATCGTCGATGCCCAGATCCAGCCCATGCACCTGGGTGCCCCACAGCAGCTGGGCCGCCCCCTCGACGACGTAGGAGACGCCGAGCGTCGCCATGAACAGGGTGATCGGTGGCTGGTTGACCAGCGGGCGCAGCACGGCGCGCTCGATCATGGCGCCGATGCCGGTCATCGCCGCCAGCGTCAGCAGGATCGCCGCCCAGACGGGCAGTCCGCGCTCGGTCAGGCTGACAAAGGTCAGGGCGGCGAACAGCAGCAGCGCGCCCTGGGCGAAGTTCAGCACGCCGGAGGTTTTGTAGATCAGGACGAAGCCGATGGCGACCAGGGAGTACATCACCCCCGACAGCAGGCCGCCGACCAGCACCTCGGTGAAGAATTGCCATTCCATCGCTCAGATTCCCTCTCCGGCTTCCAGGTCGTGGGCGACGCCGAGATAGGCGTCGATCACCACCGGGTCGTTGCGGATCTCGTCCGGCGTGCCGTCGGCGATCAGCCGGCCGTAATCCAGCACGGCAATGCGGTCGGACAGCCCCATCACCACACCGACGTCATGTTCGATCAGCACGATGGTGGTGCCGAGATCGTCACGGGCGGCGCGGATGTGGCCGCTGAGATCCCGCTTCTCGGTCAGGGTCATGCCGGCCATCGGCTCGTCCAGCAGCAGCAGCCGGGGCCGCGCCACCAAAGCGCGGGCAAGCTCGACCCGTTTCTGCATCCCGTAGGGCAGGGTGCCGGCCGGGCGGTCGCGGACACCGTCGAGATGCAGGAAGGCCAGCAGTTCTTCTGCCCTGGCATAGCCCTCCGCCCGCTCCCGCCGGGCAGCCGGCAGGCCGATGACCTGGGCGAATACCCCGGCGCGCAGCCGGTGCGACAGGCCGGCGGCGACGTTGTCCAGCACCGACAGCCCCTTGAACAGCGCCAGATTCTGGAAGGTTCGCGAGACGCCGAGTGTGGCCAGCCGGTCGGTCGGGACGCTGGCGAAGCTGTGCCCGCCGAGCCAGACCCGGCCGCGGTCGGGCCGGTACAGCCCGCTGACGACATTGAGCAGCGAGCTTTTGCCGGCGCCGTTCGGACCGATGACCGCCCGGATCTCGCCCGGTGCCACCGCGAAGGAGACCTCGCTCAGCGCCGTCACGCCGCCGAAGGACAGCGACAGCGCCTCGACCGCCAGAGCGGACGAAACGGCCCCCGCCGCGGGCGAAAAAAGGGGTTCGGAAAGGACGGCCGGCATGGGCGCGCTCCGCTGAGGAACTCGGGTGGTGGGAGTGGGGGAGGGGTGACCTCCCCCTTGCGGGGATCAGGCGGCGACCGCTTCCCGTTCCTTGGCCGCTTCCAGTTCGCGGACCAGCGGAACGACGTGTTTGCCGAAATACTCGACCTCCTCCTGGAAATGCAGGAAGCCGAGCAGGACCAGATCGACGCCGATGGATTTCAGTTCGACGATCCGCTCCGCCACCTGACGCGGCGTGCCGATCAGGTTGGTCTTGAAGCCGTCATTGTACTGGACGAGATCCTCGAAGGTGGATTTGGCCCAGTTGCCCTCGCGTTCCGGCGAGGCGTTGCCGGCATTCTGGACCTCGTGGTGGAAGCCTTTCACCGCATCGGGGTCCGCCTTTTCGAGAATTTCGTTCAGGACGGCGCGGGCCTCCTCCTCGGTCTCGCGGACGATGGCGAAGGCGTTGACGCCGATCTTCGCGCGATGGCCGGTGCCGGCCTCCTTGGCGCGGATGTCGTCGATCTGCGCCTTGATGCCGTCCGGCGTGTTGCCGTTGGTGAAGTACCAGTCGGACACGCGGGCCGCCATGTCGCGGGCGGCGCGGGAACTGCCACCCTGGAAGATCTCCGGCAGCGGCGCCAGCGGCTTCGGTTTCAACGTGTAGTTTTCGAAGCGGTAATAGGCGCCGTTGAAGGAGTAATTGTCCTCCGACCAGATGCCGCGGATGACGCGGATGAACTCCTCCGACCGGCGGTAGCGCTCGTCATGGTCCAGCCACGGCTCGCCGATCGCCTGGAACTCGCCGCGGAACCAGCCGCTGACGATGTTGACGGCGATGCGGCCCTTGGTCAAATGGCTGATGGTGGCGACCTGCTTGGCCAGCAGGACCGGGTGCCAGGGGCCGGGCAGCACCGCGGCGATGACGTTCAGCTTTTCCGTCGCCGCCAGCAGGGCATGGGTGAAGGACACCGATTCATGCTGGTTGTCGGCACCATAGCCGGCGGTGAAGCGGATCTGGCTCAGCGCATACTCGAAGCCCGCCTGCTCGGCGATCTGCGCCAGCTTGCGGTTGTAGTCGATGTCCCAGCTTGTGCGCTGCTCGATCTTGCTGATGACGAGGCCGCCGGACACGTTCGGAACCCAATAGGCGAACTTCACGGCGTCGGCGCTGGAGGTCGTGGTGGCGGTCATGGCGAAGT
The DNA here is from genome assembly GCF_024170005.1 of Azospirillum lipoferum. Lineage (GTDB taxonomy): Bacteria > Pseudomonadota > Alphaproteobacteria > Azospirillales > Azospirillaceae > Azospirillum > Azospirillum lipoferum. The sequence continues at coordinate 346,260 of NZ_JALJXJ010000011.1, read as the reverse complement.
CTCCGGAATGATGAGGAGGATCAGGCGGCGGCCAGGGATGCGGCGGCGGGAGCGGCCAGCCGGCCGAGGGCGGCGATGCGCACCGCCTCGTCGGCGGCGCGGGCAGCGCGGGCGGCGATGTCGGGGCTGGTCAGGCGGTAGTCGGTGAAATCGCTGTCCTGGGCGAAGACGCCGGTTGGAACCGTATGGGCCAGGAAGAAACCGAACAGCGGGCGCAGCTGGTGTTCGATCACCAGGGCATGGCGCGGGCTGCCACCGGTCGCGGTCAGCACCACCGGCACGCCGTCCAGCGCGTTCGGATCGATGAAGTCGATCAGATGCTTGAACAGCCCGGTGTAGGAGCCCTTGTAGACGGGCGTTCCGACCACCAGCAGATCGGCGCCGGTGATGGCGGCCAGCGCCTCGGCCACGCGTGGCGGCACCGCCTTCGGATCGGTCAGCGCTCCCAATTCGGGCGCCAGTTCGCCGACGACGATGTCGGTGCGGTGGAGGGGGGCTTGCGCCTCGACGCCCTCCACCACGGCATCAATCAGGGCGCGGGTGCGGGACCGGGCGCCCAGATTGCCGGAGACGGTGACGACCTTGATCTTGCCCATTGTACACAAGCTCCAGTGCGGGATTGTCCGGAGCCATAGGGGCAATCAGTGTGCCAGATACCTAACTAGCTGATTTTATTGAAGAGACCATGTGGGGTCAGCGGAAAATCCCGCTTCAAAGGCAGCAGGCTTCACACCATTCCTGCTGCACATGCAACAGCATTCAGGCATCATGTGAACGTAGATCGCTCATTAACAACTGCATTAGTTTGTAATATTGTATTCATTTCCATATTGATACACTGGACAATAGTCGGCTCGCCCCGACGAATGCCCGCCCCAGGAAGCAGGTGCCGCCATGACCAGGATCCCCCCCAGTGACCGCTGGCCCGCTGCGACAGCCTTCGACGCCGGACCCCGTTTGGGAACTGGCCTGTCCTCCTGCCGGTTCGACGCTGCCGCCCTGCCGTCCGTTGTGGTCGGCCAGGGGGCTGGCCATGAGGAAAACTGTGGACCGGGCATTGACGCCGCCGGTTACGAACAGCGACGCATCGTCGCCTTCGACCCGGCCAGCCGGGGCCGCAAGCCGAAGATCCGCGCCACGGCCATGGTGTTCGAGGATCCGCAGTCGCAACGGCTACAGGCTGATCTCGACCGGTTGGCGCCCAGCGACGCCACCGTGCTGATCATAGGCGAAACCGGCACCGGCAAGGAACTGGTCTCGCGCTATATCCACAGCCGCAGCCGGCGGGCCGACGGCCCCTTCGTCGCGGTCAATTGCGGCGCCTTCACCGACACGCTGGCGGAGGCCGAGCTGTTCGGCTTCGAGAAGGGGGCCTTCACCGGCGCGCTGAAGACCCAGGCCGGCTGGTTCGAGGCGGCCCATGGCGGCACGCTGCTGCTGGACGAGATCGGCGACCTGCCGCCCGCCCTGCAAGTCAAGCTGCTGCGCGTGTTGCAGGAGCGGGAGGTGGTGCGCGTCGGTTCGCGCAAAGCCATTCCGATCGACGTCCGCGTCATCGCCGCCACCAATGTCGATCTGGAGGCGGCGGTGGAGGCCAGGCGCTTCAGAGAGGATCTGTATTTCCGCCTGAACGTCGCCTCGGTCCGGCTGGCGCCGTTGCGTGAGCGGCCGGGCGACATCCCGCCGCTGGCCGAGCATTTCCTTGACCTCCACAAGGAGCGGCTCGGCCGGCCGGAACTGTCGCTGAGCGCGGAGGCGCTGCGCCGGCTGTCCTACTGCCCGTGGCCGGGCAACATCCGCCAGCTGGAGAATGTGCTGCACAACGCCGTGCTGCTTGCGCCCGGTCCGGAGATCGGCGCGGACGATGTCCGGCTGCGCTGCGAGGGGCATGGCCAGAGTCAAGGACGTGCTTCCGGTGCGGTGGAGCCGCTCCCCTGCGATGTGGAGGGTGCGGTGAAGGCGCTGGTCGCCCGCGCCATCGCCGACGGCGAGCCCGACCTTTACGAGCGGCTGGTCCGCACTGCCGTGCGCAGCGCCTTCGAGCTGGCCGAGGGTAACCAGATGCGGGCGGCGGAAAGCCTGGGCATGACCCGCAACGCCTTTCGCACCCAGTTGGCCCATCTCGGCGCCATCGCACCGCGCCGCCGCCCCGGTGCGGCGGAGCCGGGCGAGGAGCGGCTTTCCAAACTGTCCTCCCCCCCTCCGGCCCTCCGCCCGGCGCAACTCGTGGATCTGCCGATCGGCTACCAGAAATTCGGCACCTCCAGCATCCTGAAGATGCGCGGCGCCGTGGAACGGCGGCTCGCCGTCCATGGCTACCGCGTGACCTGGACCGAGTTCGTATCCGGACCGCAGATGATGGACGCGCTCGGCAGCATGCAGGTCGAGTTCGTGGCGACCGGGGAGGCGCCGCCGGTCTTCGCCCAGGCGGCCGGCGTGCCGCTGGTCTATGTCGGCTACGACCCGCCCGCCCCCAATGCCGAAGCGTTGCTGGTCCGCCGCGACAGCCCGTTCCGCAGCACCGCCGATCTGCGCGGGCGCACGGTGGCGCTGCACACCGGGTCGAACGTCCATTACTTCCTGCTGCGGGCGCTGCAGGCCTATGGGCTGACGCTGGACGACGTGCGGATCGTCCATATGCAGCCGGCGGCGGCGCTGGAGGCCCTGCTCGACGAGATGGTGGATGCCTGGGCGATCTGGGATCCGCTGCTCTCCTCCGCCCAGATCCGCGACGACACGCGGGTGCTGACCGACGGCAGCGGGCTGGTGCCCAACCACCAGTTCTACCTCGCCAACCAGAGCTTCGCCGACCGCAACCCGGAAGCCGTCGCCATCCTGCTGGACGAGGTGGGCAAGGCCGGCGAATACGCCGCCCTGCATGCGGCGGAGGCGGCGCGCAGCATGACCCGCGACCTCGGCATCGCCGCCCCGGCGCTGGAGCTGGCTTTCAGCCGGTTGACCTACGGCGCCAAGCCGCTGGACGACCGGGCCGTGCGGCGCCAGCAGGCGGTCGCCGACAGCTTCCACGCCTCCGGTCTGCTGAAATCCAGCATCTCGGTGCGCGAAGCCGTGTGGTCCGGCGCGTGGGCATAGAAGAGAAAGTGTGGAATCAGCGTTGCCGATGCAGCAATTCCCCGGCGGCGGTTGTTGCAATTGCAGCGTGGCCGCTGGGAAAACTCTCCGCAAACTGTTGGGAACAAAGAAAAATATGGGTTGGCACCGATGTTGCGCTTGTCAAGGCAGACACCGCAACCGGAGACCGCAATCGTGTCCCGCAAGATCATCGACCTGCGCAGCCGCCCCGCCTTCCTGCATGACTTCTACGGGGCGACCCCCGGCACGCCCGGTTTCGAAACGGCCAGATGGCTGAACCGGCGCGTCGGCACCCGCGGCGACGACGCCCATTTCACCCGCTCCCACACGTTGGACGGCTTCCTGGCCGACGTGCGCGAGGCCGGCATCACCGCCGCCGCCATCATCGGCCGCGACACCCCCGGCGTCAGCACCTCCAACGACCGGGTGCATGAGCTGGTCGCCGGCCGGCCGGAACTGATCGGCGTCGGCTCCGTCGATCCGCGGCGCCAGGGCACCGCCGCCGCTGTGGCGGAGGCCGGGCGCGCCGTCACCGTGCTGGGGCTGAAGGGCATCAATCTGGAACCGGGCTTCCTCGATCCGGCGATTCCCTTCGACGATCCGTCGCTGCTGCCGGTCTATGACGCCTGCGACCAACTGAAGGTGCCGGTCTTCCTGATGACCGGGCCGACCACGCCCGATCCGTGCTTCAACGACCCGGCCCCGGTCGGCCGCATCGCCCGTGCGTTCCCCAACCTGAACATCGTCATCCATCACGGCTTCTGGCCCCATGTGGCGGAGATCATCGGGATCGCCTTCCGCTATCCCAACGTCCACATCGTGCCGGACATGTACATCTTCCTGCCCGGCAGCCGCCTCTATGTCGAGGCCGCCAACGGCTTCCTGCGCGACCAACTGCTGTTCGGCAGCTCCTACCCGTTCCGCCCGATGAAGCAGACGGTGGAGGATTTCCTGAAGCTCGGCTTCGACGGGGCGGTGCTCGACGGGCTGCTGTTCGACAACGCCCGGCGCCTGCTGGCGCTCGATCTTTGAGCGGAGGAGCGACACATGGACATCTTCTGGTTCCTGCCCGTGCATGGCGACGGCCCCTATCTGGGCAGCCAGATCGACAGCCGGCCCGCCACGCTGGCCTATCTGACCGAGATTGCCCAGGCCGCCGACCGGCGCGGCTATCACGGCGTGCTGGTTCCCTGCGGCAAGGCCTGTGAGGAGCCCTACATCGTCTCGGCCGCGCTGATCGCGGCGACGGAGCGGCTGCGCTTCCTCGTCGCCACCCGGCCTTCGTCCATGACGCCGACTTTCGCCGCCCGGCTGGCCGCGGGGCTGGACCGGCTGTCGGGCGGGCGCTTCTACCTGAATGTGGTGGCTGGCGGCGACGCGGCGGAACTGGCCGGCGACGGCGTTTTCCTCGACCATGACGCCCGCTATGCCCAGGCGGCGGAGTTCTTCACGGTGTGGAAGCGGGTGCTGGCCGGCGAGACCGTCGATTTCGCCGGTCAGCATGTGACGGTGAAGGGCGCCACCGTGCCGCTGCCGCCGGTGCAGCGCCCCTATCCGCCGCTGTTCTTCGGCGGCTCGTCCCCCGCCGGCCATGCCGCGGTGGCGGAGCATTTCGACACCTACCTGACCTGGGCCGAGCCGCCCGACGCGGTGGCCGCCAAGCTCAAAGACGTGCGGGCGCGGGCAGCCGCCCATGGCCGCACCCTGTCCTATGGCCTGCGCATCAACATCATCGTGCGGGAGACCGAGGCCGAGGCCTGGGCCGCCGCCGAAAATCTGATCAGCAAGATCGACCGCAGCGCCGTCGAGGCTGCGCACGGCGCCTTCCGCCGCTTCGAATCCGAGGGCCAGCGGCGGATGACCGAGCTTGCCTCCCGCAAGGATCTGGTGGTGGCGCCCAACCTGTGGGCGGGGGTCGGGCTGGTGCGCGGCGGGGCCGGCACCGCGCTGGTCGGCAACCCGCGGCAGGTGGCGGACCGATTGCTGGAATACCGCGATCTCGGCATCGACAGCTTCATCCTGTCCGGCTATCCGCATCTGGAGGAGGCTCACCGTGTCGCCGACCTGCTGTTCCCGCTGCTGCCGGTGACGGCCCCGCCCGCCGCCGCCCGGGCTGCACCCGACGTCGCCTTCGTCAGCCCGTTCGGTGATCTTCAGCCGGCCAGGAGCGCGTCATGAGCATCGTTCCGCTATCCAATCCCGCTCTGCGCGGGGCGCTGGCCGACCTGAAAAGCCTGTTGGACGAGACCGCCGTCGCCCGCGACCGGGCCGGCGGCACCGCCAAGGCGGAGCGTGACGCCATCCGCCGTTCGGGCCTGCTGACCCTGGCGATCCCGGCGGCCTATGGCGGCCAGGGCGAGGGCTGGCCGGCCATCCTGGGGGCGGTGCGGGAACTGGCGCAGGTGGATTCCTCGCTGGCCCACCTGTTCGCCTTTCATCACCTGATGGTCGCTTCGGTCCTGCTCTATGGCAACCCGACCCAAAGGGCTGGGCTGTTAACCGCCACCGCCCGGCGTGGCCTGTTCTGGGGCAATGCGCTGAACCCGCTCGACCGCCGCACCCACCTGACACCGGCCAGGGAGGGGGCTGGCGAGCGGGCGGAGGAGAGTGACGAACCCGAAAGCTGGATCCTGAACGGCACCAAGAGCTTCTGCTCCGGCGCCAGCGATTCCGACCTGCTGCTGGTCTCGGCGGATGGGCCGGACGGCGTGCTGCGGGTGATGGTGCTGCCGACCGACCGTGCCGGCATCGCCGTGCTGGACGACTGGGATGCGATCGGCCAGCGCCAGACCGACAGCGGCACCGTCACTTTCACCGACGTGGCGGTGTCGGCTGTCGACATCCTGGGACCGCCGGGGCCGTTCGGCGACGTCGCCTCCAGTCTGCGCCCCTGCATCGCCCAGTCGATCCTGGCCAGCCTCTATCTCGGCATCGCCGAAGGGGCGCTGGCGGCGGCGCGCGGCTTCACCCTGACGGAGGGGCGGCCGTGGCGGGCGTCGGGCCTGGCCAGCGCCGCCGAGGACCCCTATCTGCTGCATCATTTCGGAGAGTTGCAGCTGGCCATCGCCGCGGCCGACGCGCTGGGCGGGGTGGCGCTCGACCGGCTGCAGCGGGCATGGGAGCGCGGGCGATCGCTGGGGGCGCAGGAGCGGGGCGAGACCTCGCTTGCCGTCGCCACCTTCAAGGTCGCCGCCGCCCGTGCCGGTCTGGATGCCGCCGGCCGGCTGTTCGATATCACGGGCGCGCGGGGGGCGGCTGGGCGCTATGGCTTCGACCGCTTCTGGCGCAATGTCCGCACCCATTCCCTGCACGATCCGCTGGACTACAAGCTGAAGGAGCTGGGCGTCCATGCTCTGACCGGGGCGTTGCCCGAGCCGGGCTTCTACTCCTGATCCGCCCTGGCGATCCGGCGTGACCGGGTCGCCAGGGCTATCGCCTTCAGAGTGTCAGGAACAGCGCAGAGGTCCACACCCGCGACTGGTCGCGCTGGCGGCCGGTGAGGAACAGCGGATGTTCGCGGCCGTCTGCCAGTTCCAGCCCGGCGAGCGGGATGCGGCCGGCAAGGTCGCGGGGCAGCGGCGCCTCGGTGACGCGCTCCACCGTCACCTCCAGTTCGGTTCCAGGCAGCACGCGGGTGACGGTCCCTGCGGAGGATTGGGCTTGGTCGAGCAGCGCATCGCCGTCGATCTCCAGCGCCGCCTCAGGTGCATGGGGGTTGGGCGGTGGCGTCAGCGGGTTGCCGACCTTCACATAGGTGCCGATGTCCAGATGCACCCGGATGCGGGTGCCGGCCAACTGCGACAGCGTCAGCTCCACCCCGTCTGTGTCGCCATGGGTGACGGTGCGCAGAGCCACGGTGGTGGCGTCCTGCCGCCAGCAGCCCTGTTCGGGATGGTCGAAGCCGAAGGGTTCGGCCCGTTGCACCGCCGCCCCGGTGACGGTGATGCCGCCGCTCCAGTAGGCGCCGCGGTAGCGGTCCTTGATGCGGGCGCCGCCCAGCCGCAGGCGGATGCGGCGTTCCGACAATCCCAGTTCGCGGTGCAGGTCGCGCTCCCACAGCAGAGTCTCGCCATCGTAGAGCCTCAGGCTTTCCCAGCCGCGGTCGCCGAGCAGCCGGTAGTCGAGCATATCCGCTGTCGACGCCGTTACCACCTCGCCCATCCAGGTGTCGCCCAGCCGCAGGCTGGCGAAACTGCGCTCGCCAGTGGTGGCGAAGGTGCGGCGCGCCCGCAGCGCGCGCCCGACGGTGGCGCGGTCGAGCCGGTCGGCCAGCACCCCGGTCAGCCCGCCGCGCGCGCCGAACACTGCGGTTGCCGGCGCCCCGCCGCCGCAGCGGCCCTGATGCTCGTCGCTGCTGGCCGAGGCGCCAAGCCGGTAGCCGCGGGCCAGCGCCTCGGCATAGACCCAGTGGAACTGGCCCCAGGCGGAGCCGATCTCGATCAGCCGCTCCAGCTCGGGATGGTGCCAGTCGAGATTGCAGCGCCGTCCGCCGACATGCGGGATCAGCAGATGGCCTTCCGGGTCGTCCTGATAGGCGGCATAGAGATCGTCGAGCGGCCAGGCGCCGGGGCGCAGCTTGCCGCGCGTGGACTCGTTCCATTCAAAGGAGCGGACCGGCTGCCCCCGGCTGTCGGTGGGGAATTGCGGCACGCCGTCGCGCAGGAAGACGACATTGTGGTCGCCGCCCGCCGCCGAGTTGCCGCACCATTCGGTGCCGGGATAGCAGACGAAGCGGCCGGCCTCGTTGAAGCGGTCGATCAGCCCGACCGCCTCGCTCCAGGCGCGTTCGGTGATGTTGAAGTCGTTGGCGGTATAGCCCAGCACGTCCAGCCCGGCGATGTCGCGGCCGTAGGACAGGTTGTAAGCGGTGTCGTTGGTGCCGACCGTGTCGTTGGAATGGACATGCAGGTCGGCATAATAGGCGCGCGGCGCGTTCTCCTCGACGGTGACGAAGGCCTCGGCCGGGACCAGCCCGTCGGCCGTGGCGGCGATGCGCCAGTCTCCCTCGGACAGCGCCGTTTCCTGGCGATGGACCAGCCAGCCATAAATGTCCGGGTTGGGTGAGAGCGTCAGTTTCCGCGTGGTCTCCCCCTGCGGTCCGGCCAGCGCCAGGGTGGCATCGATTGAGCCGCCGGTGCAGCAATTGCCCCAGACGTCCTCGGCGCGCAGCAGCAGGCTGGCCGGGCCGGGTGCGGTCAGGCGCGGTGCCACCAGACGCAGGGCGGCCGGCGCGCCGGGAACGATGTCAAGCACGCAATCGCCCGGCACCTCGGCATATTTCTGGCTGCCGAGCGGGTCGATGAAGACGCGGAAGCGGAATCCCTGCTCGACGAAGCTCTGCACCCGGGTGCCCGGCCCGCCGCGCCGCCGGTCGCCCAGCCTAATGACGATGCGGTCGCCGGGGTTGAGGTAGCCGTCGATCACGTCGATGACGATGGCCTTCTGATAGGGGCGCTCGTGGCCCTTCTGGTCGAAGCGCACCTTCAGCGCCTGGATCGTCGCCGGGCTCTGGCCCGGCACCAGCGGCCCGGCCTCATACTCGGCCGAGACATAGTTGGCGGCCTGCGGGTCGCTGGTCTGGAACAGCGCCCAGTCGGAATAGAACTTCATCGCCAGTTTGATGCCGGCCCCGTCGGCGAGGCCCGACGCGCCGACCTCGTAGACCAGTTGCAGTTCGGTCCATTCGCCGGCGACCAGCCGGCGGTGCGAACAGCTGGTGGAACCCAGAAAGGGGCGGTCCTTGTTGCGCTCGTACAGCCCGACGGGGGCGATGTGTCGGACAAGTTGCGTGGCTTCGGACATGGCGGCGTTTCCTCCGGCTTTCTGTGAGTTATCGGGTCAGGCGAGATGCCAATGGCGGTAGCGCCGCTCGATGCGGCGGAAGACGAGGCCTTCGGTGATCCAGGCGGTCATGCCGATGATGGCGACGCCCAGCAGCACCTGGGTGGCGTTGCCGATCTGGCCGCCCATGGCGACCATCCAGCCGATCCCCTGCGAGGCGCCGAGCATCTCGGCCGCCACCAACGCCCGCCATGCCTGACTGAAGCCGATGCGCAATGCCGCGGTCAGGAAGGGCAGCGAAGCCGGGAGATAGACGTGGCGGATCAGCTGCCAGCGGCGGGCGCCCAGCACACGGGCGGCGCGCAAATTGCCGTTGCGGATGGCGAGGAAGCCCTCCTGCACCGTCACCGCCATCGGGAACAGGGCGGCGACCACGATCACCATGGTGATGGCGACATAGCCCAACCCGAAGAAGATCATCGACAGCGGCGCCCAGGCGATCGGCGGGATCGCCATGAACAGGCCGGTCAGCGGGGCGGAAAAGGCGCGGAAGCCCGGCGACAGCGCACCGGCCAGTCCCAGTGCCAGCGCGCCCAGCACGGCCACCGCGAAGCCGCCGGCTTCGCGCAGCAGGCTGGCGCCGACATGGGCGGCGAGCTGGCCGCTGTCGAGCCAGCGCACCGCCTCCGCCGCCACCGCCCAGGGCTGTGGCAGGACATAGGGCGGCAGGTTCCAGGCGGCGGCGCTCCAGACCAGCAGCAGCGACGGGAAGGCCGCCCAGCCGTAAAGCCGGGTCCGCATCAGCGCCCTGCCCGGTGGAGATAGGAACTGTCGACGATGTCCGCCGCCTTCATCGGCGCCGGGATGAAGCCGAGCGCCAGCGAGCTGTCCATCAGCCGCTGGATGAAGGCGAGGTCGCTGTCCTCAAGCCGGTCCGACCAGCCCAGCCGCTTGCGCGCCTCCGCGGCTACCGCGGCCGGGGCGATCTCCGTGCCGTCGGCCCGCTTCGCCGGCTCCAGCTTGAACGCCTCGGCGATCAAGGCATCGCCTTCGGCCGGATGGTCGGACAGCCAGGCGATGGCCTTGGCATGGGCGCGCAGCAGCTTCACCACATCGTCCGGCCGCTCTGCCAGCGTCTTCTTCGGCGCCATCACCACGTACCAGGGATAGCCGGGCAGCGCTTGGTTGACGTCGAACAGCACATGCGCGCTCCCCCGGAGCACCTGCTGGCTGATGAAGGGTTCCCAGGTGAAGGCGGCGTCCATCGTGCCGCTGTCCAGGGCGGCGTTCATGTTGCCGACCGGCATCGACACTACCGACAGGTCGCGGTCGGGGTCGAGGCCGGCGGCCTCCTTCAGCACGACGCCGCGCAGCAGCACGTCCATCCCGCTGCCGCGCGCCACCCCGGCGACCTTGCGGCCGCGCAGGTCGGACAGCTTGACGATGGCGGGGTTGTTGGCGATCACCGCCGCCTGCCCGTAATTGACCTTGGCCAGGATGCGGCTGTCCAACCCGCGCGCCGCCCACTGGTAGACCGGCGGCGTGCCGATATAGGCGACATCCAGCTCACCGGCGGCGAGCGCCTGCTGGATCACCGGCCCATCGCCGAAGGGCTTGGCCTCCACCGCCAGCCCCTCTTCGGCATAGAAGCCCTTGCGGTCGGCGACCAGCGCAGGAGCGTTGGCCATGGCGAAGACCCAGCCAACCCGCAGCGGCCGGCTGTCGCCCGTGGCGGCGGCTCCGGCCGGGGCGATGCCGGCGAGCAGGACGATGGAGCCATACAGGGCGGCGGACAGCGCCGCGGCGAACATCCGGTTCATGCGCGAAATCCTTTTGGTCGGGGGCTGGCAGGGGGATGGTCCCGGCCGCGGCTCAGGCCGCGGCGACGATGGCGGAAATCCGCTCCAGCAGCGTGTCGGTCAGGGTGGTGAAGCGTTCCAGCCGCCGCGTCTCGCGCAGATGGCGCGGGCGGGGCAGGTCAATGGCCAGTTCGCTGTGGATGCCGGCCGGGGCAATGCCGAGCAGCACGACGCGGTCGGCCAGGAACACCGCCTCTTCCACGTCGTGGGTGATGAACAGGACCGTCTGGCCGAGCCGGCCGCACAGCCGAAGCAGTTCCTCGTTCAGGGTGGCGCGGGTGATGGCGTCCAGCGCGGCGAACGGCTCGTCCATCAGCAGCAGGCGCGGTTCCAGCACTAATGCGCGGGCCAGCGCCACCCGCTGCTGCATGCCGCCCGAAAGCTGGTGGGGGAATTTGCCGGCAGCGGCCTCCAGCCCGACCAGCGACAGCACCGCCATCGCCTTGTCCCGCTGTTCCGCATCCGGCAGCCGGCCGGCCATCCGCAGGCCGAAGCGGACATTGTCGAGCACGTCCAGCCAGGGAAACAGCTGCGGCGACTGGAAGACATGGCCGAGGGCAGGCATTTCCGGCGTCACCGTCTCGCCGTCGATGGTGATGCGACCGGAGTCGGGCGGCAGGAAGCCGGACAGCAGGTTGAGCAGCGTGGTCTTGCCGCAGCCCGACGGGCCGAGCAGCGCCACGAACTCCCCCGGACGGGCTGACAGTGTCAGCGAGCGGAACATCGGGAGCGCACCGTCATAGGTGAAATCCACGCCATCGACGCGGAAGGCGGCTCCGCCGGGGCGATCATTGGAAAAATCACCGAGACGGTTATCAGAAAGAGATGTCGGGATTTCACAGTCCATATCCGTTCTATCCCTCCGATCAACCAACGCAATTAGATAATACAATATAATACATATTATAAAATACGGGGCAACTAGGGAATTGAAGCGGATTCACGCAACCGGCAACGTGGCGGCATTGAGGCTTGAGCCGTCCCATCGCCGGTGGCATCAAGGCGGCCTCGATCCGTTGGTCGGATCAATCAGGGAGGGAAGCCAGGGTGCCCGTGGTGCGAGACAACGCGACGGCGCTGTACCGGCAGATCGCCGACCGGCTGCGCGACGAGATCGCCGCCCGTCTGTTCGAGCCGTCGGGACGGCTGCCGACGGAAAGCGAGATCGGCGCCCGCTTCGGCGTCAGCCGGGTCACCGTCCGGCTGGCGCTCGACCGGCTGGAGGCGGACGGGCTGATCGAGCGCCGCAAGGGCAAGGGCACCTTCACGGCGGGCAAACGTGTCCAGCATCCGCTCGACCGCCTGCGCAGCTTCCACGAATCCCTCCGATTGCAGGGGCTGGACGCCACGATGCGGCCCTTGTCGGCGCGGGTCGTCGCGACGCCGGCAGACCTGCGGGAGGATTTCGGTCCCCGTTGCCTGGAGGTGTGCCGCCTGCATCTGGTGGATGGCGAGCCGGTGGCCCTGGGCCGCAGCCTGCTGCCGCCGGCCCTGGAATCCATTGACTGGCAGGCGACCGGGCACAGGCCGATCTACGGCATCCTGCAGGATGTCGTCGGCAAGCCGGTCGGCGGCGCCGACATCGAGGTGAAGGCGGCGGCGGCCGATGGGGAAGTGGCGGCGGTGCTCGGCCTGCCGGGCGGCGCGCCGGTGCTGGTGATGGACCGCCGCTCCGTCTTTGTCGGCGGCGGCTGTGCCGACCGTTCGGTGTTCCACGTCCGGTCCGAACGCTACAGCTTCGTCCTCTCCCACCGCTGGGAAGGGTAGGGGCGGACGGAAGCCGGCGCCGTTCCGGCAATCGTCTCGGCCACTCAAGGCGCTACACGACACCACCAGCAGAATGTCGTGCAACGGGTACATCACCTTGCACGCTTGGCGCGGCGCTCGTCGCACTCGATCCGGCGCAGGCGGTTCGATCGCCTTCCGGTCGGCCGCCTTTGCATCGGCGGCATATAAATCCCCTATATTTCCGGGCTTCACGTCCCCCATCGCATTTATACGCAGGACAGCCTTCTTCTCAGGGAGATGCCGGTCGCCGGCCGGTCATTGGATTGCGAGGTTGCCATGTACGGTAAATCGCCTCATGCGCTGCTTGATCGGGCTGCACTCCCCCCGGCGCAAATGGATGGACATGATCCGCAGGCGTCGGCCGAGGCTTCCCGTGAGGTGTTTCCCTCTCCGCGCGCGGTGCTGGGCGAGGCGGCGTTCACCGTCGCCGCCTTCCTGCTGGTCGCACTGGCGCTGCAAGTGCTGGTCGCCTGGATCGGCGCCTGAGTCCGGCGACGGCACCCCTGGGAATGGCGGATGCGACGCCCTCGACGGGCGGGATCTGGAGATGTCCCATGATCGTCGATTTTGCCCCGGCCGCGATCCTGTTCGCGTTGAACGGTGCCTGTATCGGCCAGCGCCCTTGGGTGGCATGACCGGCCGCAGGCGCATCGCTCGCCAGGTCGAGTGACCGGTGGCTTCATATATGCCGCCTATATTTTCCGGTATCGGCACCCCCCATCGAATTTATACGCGGCTCCGGCACATCCTCACGGGGTCGGATCTTTCCCAAGCCGCTACGGCAGCGGACAGGAGTTCCGGCCCCGTTCCGTTTGACCCGTGGCCTTCCGCCGTGCCGAGCCGGCGTGGCGGGCCAAGAGGGCGCAATCCCGGAGACCCGAACCATGCTCGACCTTCTGTTCCTGGCGCTCACCGTCGGCTTCTTTGCCGCGGCGGTCGCCTATGTCCATGCCTGCGACCGGCTGTGAGGGGGACGGCGCCATGACCCTCGACTATGCCCTGGCCGGTCTCGTGACCGCCGGGCTGCTGGCCTATCTGGTCTATGCCCTGATCCGCCCCGAACGGTTCTGAGGAGTTCCATCCCATGACCGCCAACGGCTGGATTCAGATCCTGGTCTTCCTCGCCCTGGTCGTCGCGGTGACGCGGCCCCTGGGCGGCTTCATGACGCGCGTCTTCACCGGCGAGCGCACCCTGCTTTCCCCCATCCTCGGCCCGGTCGAGCGCGGACTCTACCGGCTGGCCGGCGTGAATGAGCGGGCCGAACAGCATTGGGTGACCTACGCCGTGTCGATGCTGCTGTTCAGCGCCGCCGGCATGCTGCTGCTCTATGCCCTGCAACGGCTGCAGGACGTGCTGCCGCTGAACCCGCTGGGCATGGCGGCGGTGCCGGCCGACCTCGCCTTCAACACCGCGGCCAGCTTCACCACCAACACCAACTGGCAGAATTATGGCGGCGAGACCACCATGGGCCATCTGGTGCAGATGGCCGGGCTGACCTTCCACAACTACGTTTCCGCCGCCACCGGCATCGCGCTGGCGGTCGCTCTGGTCCGCGGCTTCGCGCGCAGTTCTGCCCGCACGGTGGGCAATTTCTGGGTCGACCTGACCCGCTGCACCCTCTACGTCCTGCTGCCGCTGTGCATCGTCTATGCGCTGTTCCTGGTCTGGCAGGGCGTGCCGCAGACGCTGGCGGGCGCCGTCGACGCCACAACGCTGGAGGGGGCGAAGCAGACCATCTCGCTCGGCCCCGTCGCCTCGCAGGAGGCGATCAAGATGCTGGGCACCAACGGCGGTGGCTTCTTCAACACCAACTCGGCGCACCCCTTCGAGAACCCCAACGCGCTGACCAACCTCGTCCAGATGCTGTCGATCTTTGCGCTGGGCGCCGGCCTGACCAACCTGTTCGGCCTCATGGTCGGAGACGAGCGCCAGGGTTGGGCGATCCTCGCCGCCATGGGGCTGCTCTTCGTTGCCGGCGTCTGCGTCGCCTATTGGGCCGAGGCCCAGGGCAATCCGGCTTTCGCCGCCTTCGGCATCGATGGCAGCGCCGGCAACATGGAAGGCAAGGAGACCCGGTTCGGCATCGCCGCCTCCGCCCTGTTCGCCACCGTGACCACCGCCGCCTCCTGCGGTGCGGTGAACGCCATGCATGACAGCTTCATGCCGCTGGGCGGCATGGTGCCGATGATCAACATGATGCTGGGCGAGATCATCGTCGGCGGCGTCGGCGCCGGCCTCTACGGCATGCTGCTGTTCGCCATCGTCGCCCTGTTCGTCGCTGGCCTGATGGTCGGCCGCACCCCGGAATATCTCGGCAAGAAGCTGGAAGCGAAGGAGGTCAAGATGACCATGCTCGCCATCCTCTGCCTGCCGCTGATGATGCTGGGCTTCACCGCCGTCGCGGTGGCGCTCGACACCGGCACAGCGTCGATGGCCAATGCCGGGCCGCACGGCTTCTCGGAGGCGCTCTACGCCTATGTCTCGGGTGCCGCCAACAACGGCAGCGCCTTCGGCGGGCTGACCGGCAACACGCCCTGGTACAACGTCACGCTCGCTGTTGCCATGCTGGTCGGCCGCTTCCTGGTCATCGTGCCGATGATGGCGATCGCCGGTTCGCTGGCGGCCAAGGCCCGCGCACCGGTCTCGGCGGGCACCTTTCCCACCCATGACGGGCTGTTCGTCGGTCTGCTGGTCGGCGTCATCCTGATCGTCGGCGGCCTCACCTTCTTCCCGGCTCTCGCCCTCGGCCCGGTGGTCGAGCATCTGGCGATGACCGCCGGCACCCTCTTCTGATCGGGAACGCTCCCATGCATGCCAAAAGCAAACGGTTGGGCCGGTCTTCAGCCAGCACCCTGCTGGACCCCGCCATCCTGGTGCCGGCCATCGGCGGCTCCATCGCCAAGCTTTCCCCGCGCCAGATGATCCGCAACCCGGTGATGTTCTGCGTCGAGGTGGTGGCGGCGCTCACCACCCTGCTGGTCCTGCGCGATGCGGTGAGCGGCGCAGGTGTCTCCGGCTTCGCCGTCCAGATCGTCGTCTGGCTGTGGTTCACGCTGATCTTCGCCAACTTCGCCGAGGCGGTGGCGGAGGGCCGCGGCAAGGCCCAGGCCGCGAGCCTGCGCAAGACCCGCACCGAGACCAGCGCCAAGCGGCTGGAGAACGGCACCATCCGCACGGTGCCCGCCACCGATCTCAAGCCCGGCGACCTCGTGCTGGTCGAGGCCGGCGACATCATCCCGTCCGACGGCGAGGTGGTGGAGGGCGTCGCCTCGGTCAACGAGGCCGCCATCACCGGTGAATCCGCCCCGGTCATCCGCGAAAGCGGCGGCGACCGCTCGGCGGTCACCGGCGGCACCCAGGTGCTGTCCGACCAGATCACGGTGCGGATCACCGCCGCACCCGGCTCGACCTTCCTCGACCGCATGATCGCGCTGGTGGAGGGTGCCCAGCGCCAGAAGACCCCCAACGAGATCGCGCTGAACATCCTGCTGGCCGGGCTGACCATTGTCTTCGTCATCGCGGTGGCGACCATTCCCAGCTTCGCCGCCTATGCCGGCGGCTCGGTCGGCGTGCTGGTGCTGGTGGCGCTGTTCGTCACGCTGATCCCGACCACCATCGGCGCGCTGCTGTCGGCCATCGGCATCGCCGGCATGGACCGTCTGGTACGCTTCAACGTGTTGGCCATGTCCGGCCGGGCCGTGGAGGCGGCGGGCGACGTCGACACGCTGCTGCTCGACAAGACCGGCACCATCACGCTGGGCAACCGGCAGGCCGCCGAGTTCCTGCCGGTCGCCGGCGTCAGCGAGGAGGAACTGGCCGACGCCGCCCAGCTCGCCTCGCTGGCCGACAAGACGCCGGAGGGCCGCTCCATCGTTGTGCTTGCCAAGGAGGAGTACGGCATCCGCGCCCGCAGGATGGAGGAGATGCACGCCACCTTCGTCCCTTTCACCGCCCAGACCCGCATCAGCGGCATTGACACCGGTGGCACGGTGATCCGCAAGGGTGCCGTGGACGCGGTGCTCGCCCATGTCGGCGGATCGCAGCGCGTGGCGGTGGCCGGTGGGCGCGGTGTGACCGCCCTGCACCCGGCCGCCGGCCCGGCGGAGCGCGAGACCCTCGCGATATCCGAACGAGTGGCCAAGAGCGGCGGCACGCCGCTGGCGGTGGCGCGCGACGGCCGGCTGCTCGGCATCATCCATCTGAAGGACATCGTCAAGGGCGGCATCCGCGAACGCTTCGCCGCGCTGCGCCAGATGGGCATCCGCACGGTGATGATCACCGGCGACAATCCGATGACCGCCGCCGCCATCGCCGCCGAGGCCGGGGTGGATGATTTCCTCGCCCAGGCAACGCCCGAAGCCAAGCTGCAGCTGATCCGCGACGAGCAGGCGAAGGGCAAGCTGGTCGCCATGTGCGGCGACGGCACCAACGACGCGCCTGCGCTCGCCCAGGCCGACGTCGGGGTGGCGATGAACACCGGCACGGTGGCGGCGCGCGAGGCCGGCAACATGGTCGATCTCGACAGCGACCCGACCAAGCTGATCGAGATCGTCGAGATCGGCAAGCAGCTGCTGATGACCCGCGGTGCCTTGACCACCTTCTCCATCGCCAACGATGTGGCGAAATATTTCGCCATCATTCCGGCGATGTTCCTCGCCTTCTACCCGCAGCTCCAGGCGCTGAACGTGATGGGGCTGCACAGCCCGGAAAGCGCCATCCTGTCGGCGATCATCTTCAACGCGCTGATCATCGTGGCGCTGATCCCGCTGGCGCTGCGCGGCGTGCGCTACCGCGCCGTCGGTGCCGCCTCGCTGCTCCGTCGCAACCTGCTGATTTACGGCCTTGGCGGCCTCGTGGTGCCCTTCATCGGCATCAAGGCGATCGACCTGATCGTCACCGCCGCCGGCTTGGTTTGAGGAGTCTTCCATGATGAAGGATCTGCGTCCCGCCCTGGTGATGACCGTCGCGCTGACCGCGATCACCGGGCTCGCCTACCCGCTGGCCGTCACCGGCGCCGCGCAAGTCCTGTTTCCGCATCAGGCCAACGGCAGCCTGATCGAGCGGAACGGGACAATCGTCGGCTCCAGCCTGATCGGACAGGATTTCACCGGCGAAGGCTATTTCCATCCCCGCCCGTCGGCCACCACCGGCGCCGACCCCGCCGATCCGGCCAAGACCGTGCCGGCCCCCTACAACGCGGCGAACTCGATGGGCTCCAACCTTGGTCCGACGAGCAAGGCACTAATCGACCGCGTGCAGGCCGACGCCGAGACGCTGAAAGCCGAGAATCCCGGCACCCCGGTCCCGGTGAATCTGGTGACCACATCCGGCAGCGGCCTCGACCCCGACCTGTCGCCGGCGGCCGCCGACTTCCAGGTGCCGCGCGTCGCCAAGGCCCGCGGCCTTCCGGAGGACGCCGTGCGCAGGCTGGTCGCCGAAATCACCGCACCGCGTCCGCTCGGCTTCCTGGGTGAACCGACCGTCAATGTCCTGGCGCTCAACCTCGCCCTGGATCGGGCGGACGGCAAAGCGGCAGGGGGCAAGTAGCCGGCCGGGGCTGTGCAAAAGGACTGTCGGAATCGGCTATCCTCCGCAACGGCCGGCGGAGTAATCCATAGCCGGGCTTGAGGCCGGGTTTGGGACAGCATCTGGAACGGCGGGGAGCGGAAAGGGACGATGCCATGACCGACGAACAGGGCGACCGCGCCGGCCGGCCATCTCCCGACGCGCTGCTGCGCCAGGCGGCGAAGGAGGCGCAAGGACGGCTCAAGATCTTTCTCGGCGCGGCCCCCGGCGTCGGCAAGACCTTCGAAATGCTGCAAACCGCCCAGGCCAAGCGCCGCGATGGCGTCGATATCGTCGTCGGGGTGGTGGAAACCCATGGCCGGCGCGAGACGGAGGCTCTGGTCGCCGGGCTGGAGATGATTCCGCGCCGCAAGATCGAGCACAAGGGCCATCTGCTGACCGAGATGGACGTGGACGCCATCCTCGCCCGCCACCCGAAGATCGTGCTGGTCGACGAGCTGGCCCACACCAACGCCGACGGGGGCCGCCATCCGAAGCGTTATCTCGACGTTGAAGAGCTACTGGCGGCCGGCATCGACGTCTACAGCACCCTGAACATCCAGCATGTCGAGAGCCTGAACGACGTCGTCGCCAAGATCACCCGCGTCCGGGTCCGCGAGACGGTGCCGGACTCGATCCTCGACCGGGCCGACGACATCGAGGTCATCGACATCGCGCCCGACGACCTGATCCAGCGCCTCCAGCAGGGCAAGATCTATCTCCCGCGCACGGCCGAACGGGCGATCCGGCATTATTTCTCCCCCGGAAACCTGACGGCACTCCGCGAACTGGCGCTGCGGCGCACCGCCGACCGCGTCGACGAGCAGCTTCTGACGCACATGCAGGCGCATGCCATCTCCGGTCCCTGGGCCGCCGGCGAGCGGCTGCTGGTCTGCATCAACGAGGACGCCAGCGGTGGCGCCCTGGTGCGCTACGCCCGGCGTCAGGCAGAACGTCTGCGTGCCCGCTGGGGCGCCATCCATGTCGAGACGAGCCGGGCGCTGCGCCTGAGCGAGGCCGACCGCGACCGCATCGCCGACACGCTGCGTCTGGTGGAGCGGCTGGGCGGCGAGGCGGTCACCGTGCCCGGCAGCGATGTCGCCGACACCGTCGTCGACTATGCGCTGACCAACAACGTCACGCACATCGTCATTGCCAAATCCACGCGTCCGCGCTGGTCCGAACTGCTGCACGGGTCCGTGGCGCACAGCCTGATCCGGCGGGCGGGTGACATCAGCGTGCATGTCATCGCCGCCAGTTCCGGCGCCCCGCTTCCCGCCAAGACGGTCAGGACGGAAGCGGCGCGGCAGCGGGCCTTCGCCTGGTGGCCTTATGTCGCCAGCACCGGCTATGTCGCGGCGGCGCTGGGTGCCGGGCATGTGCTGCATCGGGTGCTGGCCCTCAACAACATGGCGCTGGTCTTCCTGACCGCCGTGCTGGCGAGCGCGGTCACCGGCGGGCTGGCTCCGTCGCTCTATGCCAGCGTGATCAGCGTTCTCGCCTTCAACTATTTCTTCCTGCCGCCGCTCTATACCTTCACCATTTCCGATCCGGAGAACATCGTGGCATTGCTGGTCTTCGCCGTCGTCTCGGTGATCGCCAGCAACCTGACCGCCCGTGTCCGCGCCCAGGCGGTGACCGCGCGGCTCCGCGCCAAGACGACGGAGGACCTCTACCAGTTCAGCCGCAAGCTGGCCGGCGTGGTGACCATGGACGACCTGCTGTGGGCAACCGCCTATCAGATCGCCGCCATGCTGAAGGTCCACGTCGTTCTGCTGCTGCCGCAGGACGGCCCCGGCGAAGGCCACGTGGCGGTCCGGGCCGGTTACCCGCCCGAGGACGTCATCGAGGACGCCGATCTGGCCGCGGCGGTCTGGGCATGGGAGAACAACCGGCCCACCGGCAAGGGGGCGGATACGCTGCCCGGCGCCAAGTGGCTGTTCCTGCCGATGCGCACCGGGCGGGGGGTCGTCGGAGTGGTCGGCATCGACACCGGCGGTGGAAAGGGGCGGACCGGCGGTTACCTGACACCGGATGAACGCCGGCTTCTCGACGCGCTGATCGATCAGGCCGCCCTGGCGATCGAACGGGTCACGCTTGCCGAGGATGTCGACCGCAGCAAGCTGGCGGCGGAAACCGAGCGGTTGCGCTCGGCCCTGCTCACCTCGATCTCGCACGACCTGCGTACGCCGCTGGCCTCCATCCTGGGCTCGGCGACCAGCCTCGTCGGCTATGGACCGATGATGGATGAGGATGACCGGCGCGACCTCGCGGCGACCATCCAGGAGGAGGCGGAACGGCTCAACCGCTTCATCGCCAACCTGCTGGACATGACGCGGCTGGAATCCGGGGCCATCCGGCCGCGCACCGGTGCGGTCGACCTGTCCGAGGTGGTCGGCAGCGCATTGGAGCGGGTGTCCCGCATTCTCGCCGGCC
This sequence comes from Azospirillum lipoferum, assembly GCF_024170005.1. Classification (GTDB taxonomy): domain Bacteria; phylum Pseudomonadota; class Alphaproteobacteria; order Azospirillales; family Azospirillaceae; genus Azospirillum; species Azospirillum lipoferum. The sequence continues at coordinate 325,737 of NZ_JALJXJ010000011.1, read as the reverse complement.
ATCGGGTCGAGGTCGATCTTTCCGCCGGTCTGCCGATGGTGGACATCGATGCGGTGTTGATCGAACAGGCGCTGTTCAACCTGCTCGACAATGCCGGCAAATATGCGCCGGCCGGCTCCCTGATCACCGTGCGGGGACGGCAGGACGGCGGACTCGTCCGCATCGAGGTGCTGGACGAGGGCGGCGGCATTCCGCCCGAGGATGTGGAGCGCATCTTCGACAAGTTCTATCGTGTTCACGCCCAGGACCGGCAGCGCGCCGGCACCGGGCTTGGACTGGCGATCTGCCGGGGGTTCGTCGAGGCGATGGGGGGGACGGTCACGGCCGGCAACCGCCGCGACCGGAGCGGCGCCGTCTTCACCCTGACCCTCCCCAAGGCTGCCGATGTGTCCGGATATGAAGAGGAAGCCGCCGCATGAAATCGGACTCCATTCCGTTGCGGGTTCTCGTCGTCGATGATGAACCGCCGATCCGGCGCTTTCTGCGCACCAGCCTGACGGCCCAGGGATACGACATCGTCGAGGCGGAGGATGGGACCAAGGCGCTGGAGGAGGTGCGGCGACGCTCCCCCGATCTGCTGGTCCTCGATCTCGGGTTGCCGGGCATCGATGGGCTGGAGGTCATCCGGCGCCTGCGCGGAAGCGGCGTGACCCTGCCCATCATCGTGCTGTCCAGTCGGGTGGACGAGGCCGGAAAGGTCGAGGCGCTCGATCTCGGGGCGGACGATTATGTGACCAAGCCTTTCGGGGTCGAGGAACTGCTGGCCCGCATCCGCACGGCCATGCGCCACAAGCTGCAACAACAGGGGGAGCGGCCGCTGTTCCGCAGCGGCGACCTGACGGTCGATCTGGTCCGGCGCATCGTCACCGTCCGCGGCGAGGATGTGAAGCTGTCGCCGCGCGAATACGACCTGCTGCGGCTTCTTGTCGGCCATGCCGGCAAGGTGTTGACCCACCGCTTCATCCTCAAGGAAGTGTGGGGCGGTGAAACCGACATCCAGTATCTGCGGATATACATTCGCCAGCTGCGGCAGAAGATCGAACCCGATCCGGAACGACCTCACCACATTCTGACCGAGACGGGGGTCGGCTACCGGCTGCGGACACCGGATTGAAGCAGATAGGTCTTCTTTGGGGTTGCTCCGGCCTGCCGGATGGGTGCCCGTAGGGGCAATTGTTGCGGGCAATTTCATCTGCTTGGCCGGCCGCACCAACAATCCCGGAAGGGGTTCACTCCACAGGCCCGTCTTCCCGCGTCTTGCTGGAACGCTGCTTGCGAAGTGGCTTTTTGGATTCCGCATCGCCGGGCAGTCGGCTTGGCTTCTCCCGATTCCGATGGGCGTGACCGGGATGTGCAGCTATGTGGTGTACTCGCGGCCCGAACTCCAGGAAGCTGGTGGCGAACAGCGCCAGCACCAGCGCCGTGTAGCCGAAGATCGGCCAGCGCGCGAAAGTCGGCAGGATGGAGGAGACGAAGCCCGTCGCCGGCAGGAAGATGATGTAGACCTCCGGATGGCCGAAGAACCAGAACAGGTGCTGCTACAGCAGGGCGTCGCCGTCCTCAGAGATGGTTCTGTTAGGCGCTCAAAGAATGCATCGCGTAACGATTTCTTGTTAAGAATGAGCAGATTTTCAATTAATGGTAACGGTGGAACGCGTTGCACGGTTGGTGCGGACCATTTTGTCGTAATGCAAAAAAAGGGGCGCGAGGCCTAGATGGTGGAAAATCCAGTCGATCAGGATCGGGTTGCGGTCACTCCTTCCGGCTCCACCTTTGAATCCGCCGTCGTGAAGATGCTCCAGCTTATTCCAGGGATTAGAATCTTCACATATCCTCATATGTCGAGAGAAGACGGCGATCTGTTTATCGAAGATGGAACTCCGATCGGCATTCCGGGTCCGGTAAACGTCGAAGTGAAATTCAGTAATCTATCAATTGGCTTCGAGACGATCCGAAGATCGAAGGCACAAGCCCGTTCCGGAAAAGGGAGGGCCGCTTGGCTCCTGATCGCGAACAGCGATTACACCCGAGCCGCGAGGCAGGCTTCTTCAGGCAATATCATCCTGTGGGGTGCGCAGGAAATTGAAGGATTGCTGAGACGATTTCCTATGGCGGCCGATCCGATACGGTCGTTTCTGGTTAATGCCGGTGACACCGACTCTGCTCCCCTTCTATATCGGCCGACCGTGTCGGTAGCCCGGACCGACAAGGGATGGATGCTGGAGGCCGACGCGTTCGTTTTGCCGTTGGGCGTCGGTGGAACATTGACCGGAGCGACATATCGGTCATTGGCAAATGACCAAAGCGATGAGGTGATGTTCGATAGCATTCTGGAAAGTGCTATGCCGCCGGAATTTGGGACGAATACACCTGTTGTCTTGAAGAGGAAGACAGGAAACGTCGATTATCTGATCCTTGCAACGGCATATGGTGAAAAAGGTATTGTTCCGGGAGAAGCACTGAAATCCATTCTCTCGCTTCCGAACACGTTTCGCCGGATCGTTCTTCCATTGTTGGGCGCAGCGCAACTCAGCATCGGTCAGGTGCTGGACGAATTTTATTCCATCCTTAACGGCACCCGGCTCACCACCCCGCTCCACATTATTCTGGTGGTTATCGATCGTGATGCCGAAGCAATGGCAAAGCGGCGGTTCGTCGGGTTCGAAGATGCCCGGCCGCAGCCCGTTTCGGCCAACCAGCCTCACTTCACCAACGACGCGGTCGATAGCAAAAATGCCAGGGACTGCCTTGGCATCGAGATGGAGGCCGAGACGTTCGCCCGGCTGCTGGCGTCCCGTAAGGTCACTCTGCCTTTGGCGATCGGGCTTTTCGGGAATTGGGGCAGCGGTAAAAGCTTCTTCATGAAGCTGATCCGTCAAAGAATGGAAAATATCGCCAGGGAGGAGAAAGAGTCTCTGACTGAGGCATACTGTACCAATGTTGCCCACATCACCTTCAATGCATGGCATTATCTGGACAGCAATCTTTGGGCATCTCTGGCGCTTCGCATCTTCGAAGGTGTGGCGGCGGAGCTGTCCAATGCCAACCCTGAAGAACCTTCCAAGGAAGCCACCAGGATTCGCCGGGCTTTGGCCGAGAAGATCGAGTCCAGCCGACGCGCGAGACTGGAGGCGGAGGAGGCCATCGCCGCGGCCGAACAGGCCCGCCGGGCCTGCGAGGATCGGGTCGCCGAATTGCAGCAGCAGCGCGAGAAGGTGACGCGGGGCCTGTTCCTGTCCGACGTCCGCCTGATCAAGCCCGAAGTGATGAGCGCGATCACGACGCTGGGCCTGGGCAAGATCGACGATGTCGAGAAACTCGAGAAATCCCTCAAGGAGGGGCAGGCGATCCTTGCGAGCCTTTCCGCGCTGATTCCCGGCCCCATCCGGCGGTTGCCGGCGGCATTGCGGTTCGGCGCGATTCTGCTCCTCGGATTGATCGTCGGCGAAGCCGTGCTGACGTGGTTGCCCGAACTCGCCAAGGGAGTCTTCTCGCCCGTATCGGTCTGGATCGCCACGGCCACCGCTTTCACAAGTTGGGCGGTCAAAAGGCTGGCATCGGCCCGCGACGCGGTCAAAACCCTGTCGGAAGCAGTGACCCGTGTCCGCAAGGTGGCTGCGGGAAACGTCGAGGCCAATTCCGACAATGCCATCATCACTGAACTCCGAGAGATCGACCAGGAAATCGCAGCCAAGCGCCAAATCGCGCAGGCCGCCGAAAAGGACCTCGCCGAAGCGGCGGCGCGGTTGCAGAAGATGGAGTCGGGCGCGCTCGTGTATGAGTTCCTGACCAATCGGTCGGCCGAGCGGCACTATACGGACGGCACTGGCATCGTCTCCGTTCTTCGCCAGGATCTTGAACTGTTGAAAAAGAAACTGGATGAACTGAACGTCGGTCGTGAAAGAAGGGTCGAACGGATCGTCCTTTATATCGACGACCTTGACCGGTGTGACCCGGCGCGCGTGGTCGAGGTGCTGCAAGCGGTGCATCTGTTATTGGCCTTTGACCTGTTCGCCGTCGTCGTCGCCGTGGACGCGCGCTGGCTTGAACGGTCCTTGTACGTGCGCTATCTGCCGGGCTTCGAGAAAATGACGGAAGACGAACGGACGGCCAGCGAGTTCAGCCCGCAGAACTACCTGGAGAAGATTTTCCAGGTTCCCTACCATGTGCCGGGCATGGGGGCCGATGGATTCGGCAAACTCATCGATGCCCTGACCCCGAGGGAAGCACCCCAGGCCGTCCGTAGACCAGAGCCGGTGTCGCCGACGGACGGTGCAATTGGCGGCGGCTCCCCGGATGGCGGGGGCGCAGAGCCCGGCCCCGACGTGCCATCGCAACAGACCGCCGAGCAACGGTTGCAGCCATCCCCGCTGACCTTCACCGACCACGAGGCCGCGGCCATGAAAGAAGCCGCACCCTTCATCACGACTCCCCGTGCCGCCAAGCGGCTGGTCAACGTCTATGCCCTGATCCGCATGCAGGTGAACGAGGACGATCTGAACAGGCTGGTATCGCCGTTGTCGTCCGATGCCAAGGCTCTGGTCATGCTGCTGGCAATCGACATCGGCCTGCCGCGGGCCGCTCAGGTGCTGCGCCGGGAGATGCGCCTGTCAGCGCATCCCATGCCCGAACTGGTGGAGGACATCATCGGAAGATGCGGCAACGCCCAGAGCGGATTGCGGCAGCAGTTGAAGGCGTTGAACGTATTGCTTGGCGCCATCGACCCCGTACCCGCATCGAAGGAGTTCGGCCGTTGGCTTCCATATGTCGACCGGTTCAGCTTCCATAAACCGGAAGCGCTGAGGGCGGCCGTCGAGGAGGCGACACCTGCATAGATGCCGAAAGTGTTGCTTCTGCGTCATTCCCCGTACTGTCACCGCGACAGGGCGGCACGCCCGGCACCGGTCAGGATCATGTCATTCTGCGGGGCGTGGACACGGGCGCACAGGACGTCGCGGTGATGGCGTTCCAGCGGGTTGTCGCGCGACAGGCCGGGGTTGCCGGTGACCTCAAGCGCTCGCGCCACCGCGTCGATGGCGTTGTTGGTCACCGTGTATTTCACCAGCAGACTGTCGCTTTGCGAGGGCGGAGCGCCGTTGTCGACCGCCGCCGACAGGGAGCGCAGAAGGATGCGGTTGGTCAGCAGCAATGCTTCAATCCCGCCCAGAGCCTCTTGCAGGCGCGGGACGGTGGCGAGCGACGAGCCGTTCAGCCCCGTCGGCTTGCGGGCGTGCAGGAAGCCAACCAGCCAGTCGCGGGCGGCGCGGGCGATGCCGTCATAGACGCCGCTGAACAGGGTCGCCATCCAGGCGGTGGCGACCGCATCGGGGGCGGCCCACCCGGCGGGCGGGCGAAGCTCGCCGGCGTGGTCGTCGGGGACGAAGACGTCGTGGAATATCACCTCGTGGCTGCCACTCGCCCGCATGCCGATGTGGTTCCAGGTCTCCCGCACCTCGATCCCCTGTTCGGCGAGACCGGCGCCGCGCGGCACCACCCAGGTGCCGACCAGCGGTTCGGCATCGTCGGTGCGCGCCCAGACGCCGAGCCAGGACAGTGCCGGAATGCCGGTGGAGTAGATCTTGGTTCCCGAAATGCGCCAGCCGCCCGGCACCTTGCGCGCCACCGTCGCCGGCAGGCCGCCACGGTGGGGCGTGCCCAGTTCCGGCTCCACGCGCAGGATGTTGATCAGGGCGCCGTCGGTCGCGGCGGAGCAGGCGATGCGGTCGCGAAGCGCCTCCGGCCAGGCGGGCCCGCGCCAGAGCTGGTTGTGGATGACATATTGCAGCACCAAGACCAGTGCAGTGGACGGCTCGCCATGGGCAATGCCGTTCACCACCGCCAGCGCATCCCTCAGCCCGCCGCCCTTGCCGCCTGCCGATTCCGGCGTGACCAGCGCCGGAAGCCCTTCGCCCGCCAGCCGGTCGAAATTCTCGAAGGGGAAGCTGGCGGTGGCGTCATGCTCGGCCGCGCGCTGCGCGAACTCCGCCGACAGGGCGGCGATCAGCGACGGATCGACCGCCGGGGCAGTGCCGGCTTCACCGAACGGGGTGGACGGAAAGGGCAGGTCGTCGAAGGGCATGGCAGGCGGTTCCGCTACAATGGACAGGACTCAGGCGAGGTCGACCGTGATGCGCCCGGCGAAGCGCTGGCTGTCGGTGGAACGCTTGATGACGGACACGCTCTTCAGCTCGTCGGTGTAGAGCGCCAGCTGCTGGCGCAGCTCGTCACCGATGGGGGTGACGTTGTGGGCGTGGCTGCGCAGCATCGCCTCCAGTTCCTCCACCGGGAATTTCGGGGCGAAGGGGGCATAGGCCGCGGCGGCGGCGCGCAGGTCGGCATAGGCGGCGTGCTGCGCCTCGATCAGGGCGGTGGTCAGCGCCTTGGCCGCCGGGCGGTTGTCGCGCAGCAGGCTGCCGCGCACGCCGACGAGGCAGCAGGTGCGGGTGGCGAACTCGCCGCAGACGTTGTTGGTGATCTCCACCATCTGCGGGTTCTTGGTCTGGCTCCACACCAGCGGGTCGCCGTCGGCGATGGCGTGGATTTCCCCCTTCTCGACCGCCAGACCCAGCAGGTCGGCGGGGAACTGGCGCCATTCGACATCCTTGTTCGGATCAAGGCCGAACTTGGTCAGCACGACCGAGAAGAAGTTCTTCGACGGGCTGGCCATGTCGCTTACGCCGATGACTTTGCCCGGCAGGTCCAGCACGGTCTTCACGCCGGCCGCCTTCGCACCGAACAGCCGCATGCAGCCGCCATGCAGGCCGGCGGAGATCTTCACGTCGAAACCCTGTTCCAGCGGTTTCAGCCAGCGCAGCGCCATGCCGACGCCGGCATCGGCCTTTCCGGTGGCGATGGCTTCCAGCAACTGGTCGGTGGAGCCGGTGAAGTTGACCAGCTCGACCTCCAGCCCGTGCTTCTTGAACAGGTCGAGCTGGAAGGCCAGCGGCACGGCGGAGAAGCAGACGGCGCCGGCATTCCAGGACAGGCGCAGCGGTTCCGCCGCCACCGCCCGGCGGCGCAGGACGAAGGGGGCGGCGAGGGTGACGGCGCCAGCGGTGATCAGGCCGCGGCGGGAAAGAGGGCGGGAAAGGGTGGGGGCCGGATTCGCGGTCATCATTATTATGCTTTCGCGAAAGAATGGGACGGAGGTGGGTCAGTCGAGCAGGTCGGGTTCGGCCGCCACGATCCATTCCCACAACGGGTGGAAGTTGTAGGCGCCGCCCTGGTGGGTACCGACCTGGGAGCGGGTCAGCAGCGCCGTCTCATGGTCGATGGGCTGGGGCCGGCCGGCAGCTTCGGCCAGCAGCTGGGTATGGGCGGCGTTGTCGGCGCTGATGAACCACCAGGCTGCGGCCTCCACCGTCGGGCCGACGGTCAACAGGCCGTGGTTCTTCAGGATCGCCAGCTTCCTGTCGCCCAGCGCCTCCACCAGCCGCTTGCCCTCGCCTTCGGTCAGAACGACACCGGAATAGGGATCGAAGATCACCTGATCCTCGTAGAAGGCGGCGGAATCCTGGCTCAGCGGAGCGAGCGGCTGGCCGAGCGCCGACCATGCCTTGCCGTAGGTGGAGTGGGTGTGGGCGGCGGCCACCACCTCCGGCAGTGCCCGGTGGATGGCGGAATGGATGGTGAAGCCGGCCTGGTTGATGGCGCGGTCGCCTTGCAGGATGGTGCCGTCGCCGTCGACCAGATGCAGGTCCGACACCCGGATGGTTCGGAAATGCTGGCCCAGCGGGTTGATCCAGAAGCGGTCGGGATGTTCGGGATCCCGCGCGGTGACATGGCCGGCCAGCCCCTGGTCGAAGCCGTAACGGCCGAACAGGCGGAAGGTGGCGGCGAGGCGCTGCTTGCGGTGCTGCCGCTCCTCCTCGACGCTGGTGTAGCTGACCGGATCGACCGGCGGCCAGAACTTCCGCGGTCTGGGTTGGATATGGGTCATCGGGCAAGGGCTCCGTCGGGAATGGGGTCAGTAGCCGGTGTCGGCGTTCACCACGTCGCGCAGCGGTTCGCCGCATGCGTAGGCGTCGAGGTTGGCGAGGATGCGGTCGGCCAGCCGCCGGTCGAAATCGGGGGCGGACCACGAGACGTGCGGCGTCAGGCGGATGGCGGGGTGGCGGTAGAAGGGATGGCCGGCGGGCAGCGGTTCGGGGTCGGTCACGTCCAGCGTGGCGCCGGCGATCCGGCCGCTCTCGATGGCGGCGAGCAGTGCAGCCTGATCGACCAGCGCGCCGCGGGCGACGTTGACCAGATGCAGCCCCGGCTTGGACCGGGCCAGCAGGTCGGCCCCGACCAGACCGCGCGTGGCCGCCGTCAGCGGCATGGCCAGCACCAGATGGTCGCTGGCCGCCGCCAAATCCTCCAGCCGGCCGAACGGCTCGACGCCCGGTTCCGGCCCGACCCAGCCGGAGCGGCGCACCGCCCCGACGTTGAGTCCAAAAGCGAGCGCCCGCTCGGCCACTGCCCGGCCGATGGCGCCGAAGCCGGCCAGCCCCAGCCGCTTGCCGGACAGGCTGCCCAGCGTCTCCCGCCGCCAGTCCTCCGGCCTGCGCAGGCGGATGGCATCCCACCGCTTCTCGAAGGCCAGGATCGCCGTGATCACGTAATCGGCGATGGCGACCGCCGACACGCCACGGGCGCAGGTGACCAGAGGCGCACCGTCGAGCAGCCAGGGCGGGTAGAAGTCCATGCCGGTGGAGGCTGACTGAATCCAGCGCAAGCCTTCTCCCCAGCCGGGAGGAGGGAGGTCGGGCGCCCCCTCCCACCCGATCAAAGGGCGGGTCAGCAGAACCTCGACACCGGCCGGCAGGTCCCAGGGCATGCGGCCGGCCTGATGCTCCAGCACCGTCGGCCGGGAAGGATGGGCGGCGATACGCTCCCCCACCACGGGACCCAGCTGGTTGAGGATGATCGGGGACCGGCCCGCCACCTTGGCCTCACTCCGCCGCGACGGCCTGGGCGCGCTGGCGTTCGGCCACCAGCTGGCGGACGCGCGGCAGCAGGTCCCGCCCGTAGGAGATGGCGTCGGGCAGCGGGTCGAAGCCGCGGATCAGGAAGGTGGTAACGCCGAGGTCGTAATAATCCAGCAGCGCGTCGGCGACCTGATCCGGCGTGCCGACCAGCGAGGTCGAGTTGCCCTTGGCCCCGGTCAGGGCGGCGATGGCGGTCCACAGACGCTTGTCGTGACGGTGGCCCTTATCGGCGATGGCGAGCAGGCGGCGGGCCCCCTCGTTGTTCGGCAGGTCGCCGCGGGTGAAGCCGGTCTTTTCCAGCAGCGCCTTGGCCTTGTCGTAGATGGCCTCGGCCTTGGCCCAGGCGGCGTCTTCCGTCTCGGCAAGGATCGGGCGCAGCGACAGGCTGAAGGCCGGCTGCGGACGGCCCGCCTTGGCGACGGCGGAGCGCACGCGGGCCAGCAGCTCGCGCACCTGATCGTGGGTCTCGCCCCACACCGCATAGGTGTCGGCATGGCGCCCGGCGACCTCGACGGCCGCCGCGGAGGCACCGGCGATCCACACCGGGATGCCCGACGGGTCGTAGGGCTTCACCTGGGAGAAGGCCTTCTCGACCTGATAGAAGCGGCCCTGATAGTCGAAGGGCTTGTCGCTGGTCCACTCGGCGCGGACGATGTCGAGGAATTCCGACGTGCGGGCGTAGCGGTCGTCCTTGTCGTCCACCGTGTTGCCGTCGCGGGCAAGCTCGCTGCGCTCCGCACCGGTGATGACGTTGATGGAGACACGGCCGCGGCTCAGCTGGTCGAGGGTCGCGAGCTGGCGGGCCAGGATGGTCGGCGCCTGGAAGCCGGGGCGGTGGGCGATCAGCACGCCCAGCCGGTCGGTGACGCTGGTGATATGCTGGCTGACCTGAAGGCTGTCCGGTGCGTCGGCATGAAAGGCCTGGAGCACCGAATCGAAACCGCCCAGCTCATGTGCCTTGGCGACCGTCTCGATATAGTCGCGGTCCACCACCGGTCCCTGGCGCGGGATGATCTCCGACGCGTTGTGGTTGCCGACGAAGCCGACGAAGCGCAGGGGGTGGGCCGACGTGGTGTGGGAGGCGGAATGATGAGTGGCGGTCATGGCGGTGTTCCCCATTTTATGGCTGGCGAGGGATCGGGATGGCGCCGGCTCAGCTGAGCGGACGCGACAGGATGTCGGTGAAGCGCCGGTCGAAGGCCGGGGCGATGTCGATGCGCCTGGGCAGCACGCCCAGCTGGTGAAAGGTGTCGGCGACGTTCTGTGCCGAGGCGACGTCGGCATCGGTGATCGGTGCCAGATCGCGCTGGCGGGAGTTCCTGCGCAGGATTTCCAGATCGGTTTCGACCGGCACGCCGATGGCGGCGGAATGGACCTGGGCCCAGCGCTCCAGGTTGGCGGCGCGCCAGGCGAAGGCACGGCGCAGCCGCAGGAAATAGTCGCCGATGGCGGCCGACTTGCCGGGATCGACGAGTGCCTCGGGGGAGGCGAGATACAGGTAATTGCCCGACAGGTAGCCGTTGGAGGTGATGAGGACCCGCGCGCCCTTCTTGATGGCGAAGGGCACCGAATAGCCGTAGATCGCCCAGGCATCGAGCGCGCCCTGTTCGAAGGCGGCCTGCCCCTCCGACGGGGTCAGGCTGACCGGCTGGATGTCGGTGAAGCGCAGGCCGGCCTCGCCCAGCATCTTCGCGAGGTAATATTGCGTGGTGGTGGCGCGGACATAGCCGACGCGCTTGCCCTTCAGGTCGGCGACCGACCTGATCGGGCTGTCCGGCGGCACCAGGACCACCTGCCAGTTCACGTCGTCCTTGATGACGGCGACGATCGACAGGCGGGCGCCGGCGGCGATGCCGAAGGCCGGCGGGATCTCGCTGCTGGAACCTACGTCGATGGAGCCGGCATTGATCGCCTCGACGATCAGGTTGCCCGACGCGAACTCGGCGAACTGCGACCGGTAGGTGGACTGGGCATTGCCCGACGCCTCCAGCGACAGCCCGTCCAGCGCCTTGTAGTCGGCGATGCGCAGGACGGTTTCGGTGGTGGGGCCGGAAGCGGCCTGCGACAGGGAAGGCAGGCCGCCGAACGCCAGGGCGCCGCAGGCTCCGGCGGCACCGCGCAACAGGCTGCGGCGGCCGATCGGGGCGGAGGGAAGGCGGACAAAATCGGTCGTCATGGCGGGCGGGATCCGTCGGCTTTGAGAATCAGAGGCTGGGTGCGGCGGCAGCACCGGCGGGAAGGCCGTAGCCGCCCGGCTTTGCGCCGGACGCCCTGGCGTCGGTGCGTTGCGGTTCCCGCGCGGCCAGATGTTCCTCATCGACGCCCAGCTCGGCCAGCAGGCGGGAGCGCAGAGCGATGAAGCCGGGGTCGCCGTGGCGGCGCGGGCGGGCGAGCGGGATCGGGATGTCGGCGGCGATCCTGCCGTTCGCCATCACCACGGCGCGGTCGGCCAGCAGCAGCGCCTCGTCCACGTCGTGGGTTACCAGCAGGACGGCGGGAGCATGGGCGTGCCACAGCGTCTCCACCAGACCCTGCATGCGCATCCGGGTCAGGGCGTCCAGCGCAGCAAAGGGTTCGTCCAGCAGAAGCAGGCGCGGTTCACGGACCAGGGCACGGGCCAGCGCCGCCCGTTGTGCCTCGCCGCCGGACAGGGTCAGCGGCCAGGCGCGGGCGCGGTGGGACAACCCGACCTCCGCCAGGGCTGCGAGGCCGCGCTCTTCCGCATCCGGATGGCGCAGGCCGAGTGTGACGTTGCGCAGCACCCGCATCCAGGGCACCAGCCGCGGCTCCTGGAACACCACGGCGCGCTCGTCCGGCAGTTGCACGGTGCCTTCCGGCGCCGGGTCCAGCTTCGCCAGCGTGCGCAGCAGCGTGGACTTGCCGCAGCCGGAGCGGCCGAGCAGGGCGGTGAAGGAGCCCGGCTGAAGGTCGAGCGACAGGCCGTCCAGCACATTGCCGTTGCCGAAGTTGCGGACGAGGCCGCGGACGCTGACGACCGGCTTGCCGATGGTGGATTGGGGAGTGGCGATCCGGGAAAGGGCGTGGCTCATCGAGGGTCACTCCTTGATGAAGGCCGGGCGCCAGACCAGCGCCGAGCGTTCGATGAAGCGGACGATCAGGTCGGCGAGCAGGCCGAGGATGGCGTAGACGATCAGGGCGACGATGATCACGTCGGTGCGCAGGAACTCCCGCGCCGTCATCGCCAGATAGCCGATGCCGCTGGAGGCGTTGATCTGCTCCCCCACCACGAGGCTGAGCCAGGCGACGCCGAGCGCATAGCGCAGGCCGGTCAGGAAGGCGGGCAGGGCGCCCGGCAGGATGACCTGGGCGATCATCTCCCACCGGGTCAGGCCAAGGGTGGAGACGGCCTCCACCACCTTGGCGTCGACGGTGCGGATGCCGGCGAACAGGTTGAGGTAGATCGGGAAGGCGGTGCCGAGCGCCACCAGGGCGATCTTCGGCGTTTCGCCGATGCCGAACCATAGGATGAACAGCGGCACCAGCGCCAGATGCGGCAGGGTGCGCAGCATTTGCAGCAGGGCGTCCAGCGCATCCTCCCCCCGCCGCGACAGGCCGGCGATCAGGGCGCAGATGGTGCCGGCCGACACGCCGATGGCGAGCCCGGCGCTGACCCGGCCGAGCGACACCAGCAAATGCACCGCCAGTTCGCCGCTGACCGTCAGGTCCCAGAAGGCAGTCAGGATCTGGCTTGGCGAGGGGATGGAGCGGGTGGAAATCCATCCCAGCCCGACGCTGGCCTGCCACAGCACCAGCAGCGCCATCGGCACCGCACAGCGGCGCAGACCCGCCGGAAGCGTCCATATACGGGATCGGTTGCCCGTCCTTTGGGTCGCGGTGGCTGCCGTCATGGTCCCTCCCGAGGCCGTTCAATTGCGTTGGCTACGGGAAAAAGCCTATCCCTATTGCGTGAATAGGAAAAACAAAAAACACAAACTACACTGTTGAGAAAAACTTAAGTAACATAAAACAAATGTTATTAATGCGCGCCTGCGTCGCGCAGAACCGCAGCCAGTGAGTCAGCCAGGATCCCGTGCAGACGGTCAACCGCCGGGTTGGCGGCGGAAGGTGCGCGATGCAGTTCCAGCGGAACCGATCCCAGTTCCGGCAGCCCGACATGCGGATCAAGGATCGCCAGCGTGTCGGGCAGCCCGAGCGGCGTGCGGATGGTGATGCCCAATCCGGCCTCCACCGCCGCCCACAGGCCGGACAGGCTGGGACTGGTGAAGGTGATGCGCCAGGGTCGCCCGCCGCCGTCCAGCCGCTCAATGCCGTGCTGACGGAACATGCAGGGTGAGTCGAGCAGAGCCAGGGGTAATGGGTTCTCCACGTCGATGTGGAAACCGCCGGGCGCCACCCAGGCCACGGGAAGGTGGGCCAGCGTCACGGCGCCGAACGCCGTTGCGCCCGGATTGCCGCCGATCTCGCCGAAGGCCAGGGCGAGATCCAGCGCACCCTGCGCCACCCGCTCGCGCAGTTCGCGTCCCCGGCCGACCTGGGCCTCGACATGGATGCGCGGGTGATCGCGGTGGAAGGAGCCGAGCACGGCGGGGAGCCAGCGTTCCGCCAGATCCTGGGGAAAGCCGACGCGCACGGTACCGTCCATCGCCCGGCCGCGGGCGGCCGAGAGTGCCTCGTCGTTCAGGGCGACGATGCGGCGGGCATAGCCCAGCAGCAGGTCCCCGGCATCGGTCAGCGCCACCGTGCGGCCGGCCTTGCGGAACAGGGGCTGGCCGACCTGCTCCTCCAGCTTCTTCATCTGGAGGCTGATCGCCGACTGGGTCCGCCCGAGCCGTTCCGCGGCGCGGGCGAAGCCGCCATGCTCCATGGCGATCACCAGCGCCCGCAGTACATCCATGTCGAGGTTGGTGGGGAGCATCGCCATTCCGCGCTCCGGCGTCGTCAAACCGGCAGCGCGCTGTTGAAGCCGGGATCGAAGATCGCCGCGGCATCCAGCCGTTTCGGGATGATGCCGAACTCCCGCCAGACATCGGCGGTTGCCTGCTGGTCGGCGATGACCGAGGTGTCGATGGCGACCGGCCGAGCCCGTTCGACGCCGAAGGTATGGCGGGCGATGGTGGGATCGACGCCGACCGCCTTGGCCCAGATGTCGGCATAGGCGTTGCTGTTCTCCAGCGCCCACAGCCGGGCGGCGGCGGTGCGGCGGATCAGGTCAGCCAGCGCCTCGCGCTTGGTGGCGATGGCCTCCAGCGTGGCGGACTGATAGGACAGGCCGCTCATCAGCCCGGTGCCGGTGACGACCGCGCGGGCGCCGTCCACCAGCAGCGCTTGCGACACGTAGATGCCCCAGGTCGACCATGCGTCGATCGACCCGGCGGCGAGTGCCGACTTGGCGTCCGACGGCAGCAGGAAGGCGATCTTCACGTCGTCGGGCTTCAGGCCGTTCGCCTTCAGCGCCGCCAGCACGAGGTAATGGCCGATGGAACCTCGCCCGGTGCCGACGGTCTTGCCCTTCAGGTCGGCGACGCTGCGGATGGGGGAGGCGCCCGGCACCAGGATGGTCGTGCTCTGCGGGTTGGAGCGGACGGCGCCGATGATCTTCGCCGCGGTGCCGGCCGCCAGCGCGAAGGTGGTCGGCGCGTCGCCGGCATAGCCGATTTCGATGGCGCCGGCATTCAGCGCCTCCAGCAGCGGGGCGGCTGCCGGGAACTGGCTCCATTCGATGCGGTATGGCAGGTCGGCCAGAAGCCCGGCGGCCTCCATCACCGACTGCACGCCGCCCTTCTGGTCGCCGACCTTCAGCACCGTGCCGGCGGGAATGGCCGCCCGCGCCTGCCGCAGGGGCAGGAGGCCGGTGGCGAGCGCGCCGATGCCGAGACCCAGGGCATGGCGGCGCGACAATGACGGGAGCGTGTCGGGGAACATGGTCATGCCGGCCTCCGTCAGATGACGTGGAAATTGTGGGCGCCGTCGCGCTTCAACTGATCGACCAGTTCAAGCTCCCAGTCGATGTAGCCCTGCATGGCGGCGGCGCTGTTGTCGGTGCCCTCGTAGGGGCGCTTGTAGACGTCGTCGGGTTCGCCCCCCAGCCGGTCGAGGTCGGTGCTGAGCGGCAACCCAGCCGCCACCCAGCCCTTGGTGCCACCTGCCAGCAGCAGTGGGCGCCGACCGCCTGAAAAATCAGTGGGGGGGAAGTCGGCGATGGCGTAACGGGTCAGTGTGCCGTCGCCGCAGGTCAGCACCGGCCGTACGCCCTTGGGCAGGCGGGCGATCGTTGCGGCCAGCCGGGCGCGGGTGGAGAAATACGCTCCCGGAATGTGGCCGGCGCGATAGCGCGGGCTGCGGGTGATGTCGATCACCACCGCCTCGCCGCTCTCCAGCAGGGCCAGCAGGTCGCGCGGGGCAATAGTCTCCGCTCCCACCTCCGGTTCCGGCGGCAGGCGGCGGCGGTCGAGGCCACTCTCGCTGCCCAGGGCCGACACGTCGCCCTCCAGCACATGCGCCTCCCAGCCGAGCTGGGCGAGCCAGGAGGCGGTCATGTCGGCGCGCGGACCGCCGCCGCCGGCCGGATCGTCGGCCAGAACGATGCGGGCGCCGCGCACGGCGACATGCTCGTCGGTCGCCTGGACCAGCTGGCCGCCGGCGGCGTGGCGGAAGCCCGGCAGATGGCCGGCCTCATACTCCTCCGGCGTGCGCACGTCGAAAAGGTGGAGCGTGCGGCGCTCGTCGCCGCGGAAACGCTCGAGCGTCTTCGCGTCGATCCGGCCGACGCCGGCCCGGTCGGCCACCGCGCGCGCCGCCCGTCGCCCGGCGGCGTCGCCTTCTGCCGAGACCTCGGGGAAGCGGCCCTCGCGACCGCTGTCCAGCGTCAGCCCGGCCAGTGTCCAGCCGATGGTGCCGTTGCGCAGGGCAGCCACCCGGTTGGGGATGCCGGCATTGACCAGCGATTGCGTGCCGATGATCGACCGTGTACGGCCGGCGCAATTGACCACCACCAGGGTGTTGGGGTTGGGGGCGATGTCGTGGACACGCTTCACCAGTTCAGCGCCCGGCACGCTGATGCCGCCGGGGATCGACATGGTGCGGTATTCCTCGAAACGGCGGGCGTCGAGGATGACCAGATCGGCCTTGGCGTCGATCAGCGCCTTGACCTCCGCCGCCGGCAGCGAGGGGGTGTGACGGTGATGCTCCACCCACTCGCCGAAGGCCTTGCTGGGCACGTTCACATCCCGATAGACCTCGAACCCGGCGGCGATCCAGCCGGCCAGCCCGCCTTCCAGCAGAGTCACGTCGCTGTAGCCCAGCGCCTGGAGCCGGCGGGCGGCGGGTTCGGCGTAGCCCTCGCCGTCATCATAGACCGTGATCGGCACGTCACGCCGCGGCAGCAGGTCGTAGGCCAGCAGTTCCACCCGGCTGAGCGGGACGGAGACGGCGAAGAGCGGATGGGCCAGGGAGTAGGGGCCTTCCTCCCGCGTGTCGAGCAGGGCGACCTCGTCGCGTTCGATCCAGGCGCGGCGGATGTCGGCGGGACGGCGGGTGGCGAGCGGTACTGCGGCGGTCATGGTGTTTCGAATCCTCAGGCGGCGTGGGAAACGGGCTGCGAGCGGTTCCACAGGTTGGGCAGGGCGCTGTTGGCATAGCCGGAGATGAAGGGTTTGCGCTGGCCGGTCAGCGGGTCGAATACCGAGCGCCGGACGGCGCCGATATTACCGCCATAGACGTGGATGCTGATGGATGTCCGGTCGGCCAGCGCGTTGGCGATGGCATGCACGTCGCCGATGCGGGGCGACACCACCTCCACCGACCCGGCCGTCAGGATTTCGGGCGGATAGGCCACGGGCGGGCCGCCCTGGGGCTGGAGATCGTAGCGTTGCGAGCGTTCCGCCCCGCGCAGGATGCCGACAAGGCCCCAGACGGTGTGGTCGTGAATCGGCGTCCGCTGCCCCGGTCCCCAGACGAAACTGACGACGGAGAAGCGCTCATACGGATCGCAATGCAGCAGATATTGGCGGTAATGCACCGGATCGGGTTGGGCGTAGGCGTCGGGGAGCCAGTCGTCGACTGCGATCAGATCGGCCAGCAGGGCATGGCCGGTGTCCAGTATGGCAGGTTCGTCATTGCCATGCCGCTCCACCAGCCGGGTGAAGTCGGCGATGAAGCCGCGCAGGCGGGGCAGGTTGGGAGCGGATGTGCCGGGAGCGGTGCTGTCGGGCATGGTCGGGTTTCCTCACCAGGTCTCGGCAAGGCCGAGCAGTTCGAGAATGCGGTGGCGCAGCTCGGTCAGAACCGGGTCACCGCGATGGCGGGGATAGGGACGGTCGACGGACAGGTCGGCCTTGATCCGGGCGGGGCGACCGCTGAACACGATCACGCGGGTCGCCATGAACAGCGCCTCTTCGATGTCGTGGGTCACCAACAGGCCGGTGAAGCCGGTGTTGCGCCACAGATCGACAAGCTCGCTCTGCATGGCCAGCCGGGTCAGGCTATCCAGCTTGCCCAGCGGTTCGTCGAGGATCAGCAGGCGGGGGTCGTTGACCAGCGCGCGGGCCAGTGCCGCACGCTGGGACATGCCGCCCGACAGCTGGTGCGGATAGGCCTTCTCGAAGCCGGCCAGCCCGACCAGCGCCAGAGCCTTGTCGATCCGATGGCCTTGCGAGCGCAGCAGGCCGCGCGCCTCAAGCCCCAGGGCGACATTGTCGCGCACGGTGCGCCAGGGATAGAGCGTCGGGTCCTGGAACACGACGACGCGGGATGGGTCGGGGCCGGTGATCGGACGGCCATCGGCCAGGATGCGGCCCCGGCTTGGCGGTTCCAGCCCGGCGACGAGGCGAAGCAGAGTGGATTTGCCGCAGCCGCTCGGTCCCAGCAGGGCGACCAGCTCGCCTGGCTCGACCCGCAGTTCCACCCCGTCCAGCACCGGCAGCGGCGCGCCATGCAGTTCGAAGCTGTGGCTGACGGTCTGCACGTCGATGGTCATGCCCGCAGACTGGCCGACGGTGTCGGTGTTTTCGAGAGCTACCATTTCAACATTCCCTTCTGCCAGGCGAGCAGGCGGTCGCGGACACGGAACAGCAGCGTCACCAGACCGGAGCAGACCAGCGCCATCACCAGCAGGGCCGCATACATGTTGCCGTAGGCGGCCCAGCCCTGGGCCCATTGCAGGTACCAGCCGACGCCGGACTTTACGCCCAGCATCTCGGCCACCACCAGAACGGCGAAGGAGGCGCCCAACCCCATGAACAGGCCGACGAAGACATGCGGCATCGCCGCCGGGACGGCGACCTTCAGCACCAGGAAGCGCGGGGAGGCGCCCAGCGTGCGGGCGATGTCGTAATAGGCGCTGTTGACGCCGGCTACGCCGGACCATGTGAGGACGGTCACCGGAACGCCGCTGGCCAGCGCGATCAGGAAGACGCTGGCGCTCCAGCTGGTGGGAAAGGCGAAGAAGGCGATGGGCAGCCACGCGGTGGCCGGCAGCGGGCCGATCAGCCGCAGCACCGGATGGACCCAATAGCCGACCGCGCGCGACCAGCCGATGGCGACCCCCGTCACCACGCCCAGCACCGACCCGACGGTATAGCCGGTCGCCAGCAGAGTCAGCGAGGCGGCGAAGCAGTCGAGCAAACGCGGCCAGTCGTCGAGATAGACCTCCAGCAGCGCCTGCGGCGGAACGAAGAAAGGCCGCGGCAGCAGGTTGAGCTTGGCGGTCAGGATCTCCCAGCCGGTGACGCCCAGCGCCAGGGCGATCAGCCAGGGAACGGACGCCGACAGGCCCGCAATTGCGGATTCCAACCGGCTGCGCGGCGCCGGATGGATTGCCGCAGCCAGCAGGGCGGTCAGCACCAGCAGCCCGGCTGCGACCACCAGCAGGCTGGCGAACTCGCCGGTCCGCTCCCACTCCTGGGCATCGGCGGCATCGGGCCAGAGGGCCGTCACCCCGGAGGCTGCGAACCACAGCAGGGCGGCCGCGGAAAATCGCAAGGGGAGGCTGGAGGGGAGGAGGCCTCCGATCGGCAAGGTTCCGCCGTTGGCTGCCGGCAGGGCGGCGGCCGTGTCGTTCAGGCTCATAATAGATCTCCGGTTCAGCCGGATGTGGCCGGCCGCTACGGCGTTGGGCTCAAAGGATCACCACCGCTTTCGACTCGTCCAGCCGCGGGGCGCGCGGGCGCGACGGCGGCCCATCGGCATGGCCCAGCGCCACCAGCAGGTTGGTTCGCAGCCGACCGTCGGCGAAGAATTCCGCATCGACCGCTTCGGCGTCGAAGCCGGACATCGGCCCGGCATCCAGCCCCAGCAGCCTTGCAGCCAGGATCAGGTAGCCGGCCTGGAGAGTGCCGTTGCGGAACGCCGTGGTCTCGGCCAGCGACGGTTCGTCGACGAACATCGGCGAGGGGTCGTAATGCGGACTCAGCAGCGGCAGATGTTCGAAGAAACGCCGGTCATAGGCGACGATGGCGATGGCGCCGGCCGTCAGCTTGGACTGGTTGCCGCGGCTCAATGCCGGCCGCAGCCGCTCCTTCGCCTCCGGCGTGGTCAGGAAGACGAAGCGCGCCGGACTGCCGTTGAAGGCGGTCGGCGCCAGCCGGACCAGTTCGTAAAGGCGGTGGAGCGTCTCAACCGGGACCGGCTGGTCGGACCAGCTTTGCGGCGTGCGGGCGCTCAGGAACAGGCGGTCGGCGGCGAGCGCGATGTCGTTGGGCAGCTGATCGGTGACGGGAAGATGGGTATCCGGCATGGGGACGGGCTCCGTCGGGGGATTGGGTCAGGACCACACATGCTTGCGGCGGTCGTCGATTCGCTTGGCTTTGTGGACGGCACGGGGCAGCGTGCCGGGGGCGAGCAGGGCGACCTCCGCCCCGACGCCGGTGGCGGCCTTCAATTGGCGGCGCAGCCGGCCCCGCAGATCTTCCAGATCGCCGTTGAAGCCCTGGGTGTGTTCCGCCTCGACCGTCAGGCGGTCCAGCCGTTCGACCCGGTCCAGCACCAGCCGGTACTCGCCGGTCAGCGCCGGGTCCTGGCGCACCACCGCCTCCACATCGCCGGGGAACAGGTTGACGCCCTTGACGATCAGCATGTCGTCGAGCCGCCCATGCACGCCCTTCAGCCGCAGGGAGGTGCGACCGCAACGGCAGGGCTCCGTCGTCACCGACACGATGTCGCCGGTGCGGAAGCGGATGATCGGGCGGGCGCGCTTGCGCAGGGTGGTCAGCACCAGTTCGCCGCGTTCACCCTCCGCCACCGGTTCGAGGGTTTCAGGGTCCAGCACCTCGACCAGGATATGGTCCTCGGCCCAGTGCAGGCCGTCCTTTTCCACGCACATGCCGGCGCAGGAGCCGAAGATGTCGGACAGGCCGTAATAGTCGTAGACCTCCGCCCCCCACAGCGCTTCGATCCGTTCGCGCGTCTCCGGGATGGAGCCGCCGGGCTCGCCCGCCACGAACAGGCGGCGGACCGCGAGATCGCGGGCGGGGTCGATGCCCTCGCGTTGGGCGGTCTCGCCGAGATGCCAGGCGTAGGACGGCGTCGTCCACAGCGCCGTCGCCCTGAACTGGTTCAGCACCGCCAGCAGCCGTTCCGACGGCAGGGTTCCGGCATGGATGCTGAGCGCACCCAGCTTCTGCGCGCCAAGCACGCAGGGGCCGCCGACGAACAGGGAGAAGTTCAGCGCATGGGCATAACGGTCGGTCGGCCGCAGGCCGCTCGACCAGAACTGCCGTGCCTCATAGTCGATCCATTCTTCGAAATCCTTGGCGGTGAAGGGCGAGGCGGTCGGCACGCCGGTCGATCCGCTGGAGGCGGAGATGTAGACGATCTCCCGTTCTGGGACGGCGACCAGATCGCCGAAAGGCGGCACCGCGACCTGACGGTCGCGGATGGTCGCCTTGTCCAGGAAAGGAAATCGCCGCAGATCGTCCAACGTCCGCAGGTCACCCAGCGACACCCCCTGCGCGTCGAAGGCGGCGCGGTAGTAGGGCGAGCCTTCGTAAGCATGCCGCAGATGATCCTTCAGCAGGTCGAGCTGCAGTTTCCGCCAGTCGGCGCGGCTCTGGGTTTCCAGACCGGGGTGCCAGTACGCGTCATGATCCTGAACCGCCACTTTTTCTTGTCCTTCGAGTGTGTGGAAGCGGCTGCCGGCCCGATCAGGCCAGCGCCGCCAGCGATGCCAGGAGAATGGCCGAGACGATGCCGAGGCCGAGGGGAAGCAGGCCGCGGTCCGGAAGCTCATCGCCGCCGGTGCCCTCCGTCGTATCCGCCGGATGCCCGTCGGGCGGAAGCAGCGGCAGCACGAGCGTGCCGGAGGGGCAGAGAGACGCCATCACCATCCGGTCGAAATCACTCAAACCCTGCATGGCGGAACTCCTTGTCAGGTAGTTTGTGGGTCAGGTGGTTTGTGGCCGTGGCGCTTCCCATCGGCTGCCGGGATATAACAGTCGGCATCTGTGCAAACGTCTTATTGTCTATAGGAAAGTGGGAAAAATCGGCGAGGTCAAGTGCCGCTTTGTGTTTTTCATTGATTCCGGCGGAATTTCTACCGCTCCCGGCCAGCTTGGGGTGAGTGAATACCGCTTCCCGTCAACCTGGGTAGCAAACCAACGATAAGTTAAAACAAGAATTTTTTGTATAAATAAACTATTTCCCTGTAGGAAAGTAGATTTTATGGTGACAACGGGGCGAGCGTCGCTTTAGAGTTCACGGACATTCGGATTTCCGGCGCTCGCATGTCGGCAATCGCACCGTGACGGGGGAAACGACGATGAAGCCCATTCTGCCCACAATCCTCACGGCCGCCCTGGCGATGGCCGCCCCTTTCACCGCCCCTTCCGCGGCAGAGGCTGCGTCCGGCAAGGTCGTGGTCGGCTATCAGACCGACGCTCTGCCGTCCTCGGTCGCCATCGCCAACGGCGATTTCGCCAAGGCGACCGGTTTCGAGATCGACTTCCGCAAGTTCAACTCGGGTGCGGAGATCTTCGCGGCCATCGCGTCGGGCGACGTGCAGGTCGGCTATGTCGGTTCCAGCCCCTTCGCCGCCGCGGTCAGCCGCGGGCTGGACGTGAAGGCCTTCTACCTCGCGACCATCTCCGGCACCGACGAGGCGCTGGTGGTGCGCAACGGCTCCGGCATCGAAAAGCCGGCCGACATCAAGGGCAAGAAGCTGGCCGCGGCTCCGGTCTCCACCGACCATTACCAGCTGCTCGCCGTCCTGAAGCAGGAGAAGCTGACCGAACGCGACGCCCAGGTCTTCGCCATTCCGCAGCCGGACATCGTCGCCGCTTGGAACCGCGGCGACCTGGACGGCGCCTTCGTCTGGGATCCTGCCCTGACCGAGCTGAAGAAGACCGGCAAGGTGCTGCTGACCTCGCGCGAGGTGGCGGACCGCGGAGCGCCGACCTTCAGCGCGTGGGTGGCGACCGCCGCCTTCGCCAAGGACAATCCCGCCTTCCTGAAGAGCTTCGCCGGCACCATCGAGCGCTACAGCGCCTCCTTCCGCAACGACAAGGCGGTTTGGGGGCCGGATTCGGAGAATGCGAAGACGCTGGCGAAGCTGCTGGGCGGCACCCCGTCCGATCAGGCCTCGGCGCTGACCAACCTGTCGCTGGTCCCGGCGGAGGTTCAGGCCTCCGCCGCTTGGCTGGCCGGGAACGAATCCGCCGGTGCCGCCAGGATCCTGAAGGACACCGCCGAGTTCCTGAAGGAGCAGAAGAAGATCACCACCGTGCTGCCCAGCTACGGCGGCTTCGTCACTGCCGACTACGTCAAGGAAATCCGCTGATTTGGCCGCTGATCAGGCAGTCGACAGGAGAGCGCCCATGCTCCAGGTCCGCAACGCCAGCGTCTTCTTCTCCGCCCGTGACGGCCGGGTGGTGCATGCGCTGGACCGCGCGTCTCTCGACATCGACGCCAACAGCATCGTGGTGGCGCTGGGGGCATCGGGCTGCGGGAAGTCAACGCTGCTGAACGCCATCGCCGGTTTCCTGCCCCTGTCGGAGGGGTCGATCACGCTCGATGGCCAGCCGGTCGGCAGTCCCGGCGCCGACCGCGGCGTGGTGTTCCAGAAGGACACGCTGCTGCCCTGGAGCAGCGTCGCCGACAATGTGGCGCTCGGCCTGCGTTTCGCCGGGGTTCCCGCCAGGGAACGGCGCGAGCGGGCGGAGGAGCTGCTGGGGCTGGTCGGGCTGGAGAGCTTCGCCGACGCTTTCCCGCACGAGCTGTCGGGCGGCATGCGTCAGCGCGTCGGAATCGCCCGCGCGCTGGCGACCGACCCGAAAATCCTGCTGATGGACGAGCCGTTCGGCGCGCTCGACAGCCTGACCCGCGAACAGATGCAGGAACTGCTGATCGACGTCTGGGCGCGCACCGGCAAGCGCATCTTCTTCATCACCCATTCCATCGAG
The DNA here is from genome assembly GCF_024170005.1 of Azospirillum lipoferum. Classification (GTDB taxonomy): domain Bacteria; phylum Pseudomonadota; class Alphaproteobacteria; order Azospirillales; family Azospirillaceae; genus Azospirillum; species Azospirillum lipoferum. Next base: position 302,396 of record NZ_JALJXJ010000011.1, on the reverse strand, counting down.
GAGGCGCTGTTCCTCGGCACAACGGTGGTGGTGATGTCGCCGCGGCCGGGCCGGATCGTCGCGCGCTTCGATCTGGATTTCGTCCGCCGCTTCGCCGCCGAGCGTGATGTGCGGGCCATCCTGTCGGCACCGGAATTCGCCGAACTCTATGACGAGATCCGCTCCCTGGTGCATCGTCCGCATGCGGAGACGGATACCCCCCGGAAGGTGCTGCAATGACCGACTTCGCCCGCCCCGGCGACAGCGTCGTCGAACCGTTGAACCGGCCGAAGATTGTCCGGCTCCACCCCTTCGGGCTGGACGGTGCGCGCACCGGCCCGATCAGCCTCGCCACCGCCGTCCTGCTGCTGGCGGCGTGGTTCCTGGTAACCCATTACCGGCTGGTGCCGCCGCTGTTCCTGCCGACGCCGCAGGAGGTGGCGACCCAGTTCCTGGCGATCGTCGAGGACGGCTATGCCGGTGCCACCCTGTGGGAGCATGTGTCGGCCAGCCTGTTCCGCATCTTCTCCGCCGCGGTCATCGCCGCCTCGCTCGGCATTCCGCTGGGGCTGGCGATGGGGCTGAACCGCTGGGCCAAGGGGGTTTTCGACACGCCAATCGAGTTCTACTGGCCGCTGCCGCCGCTGGCCTATCTGCCGCTGATGATCATCTGGCTCGGCATCGGCGAGGTGTCGAAGATCGTCCTGCTGACGCTGGCGATGTTCGCGCCGGTCTGCCTGTCGGCCCAGGCGGGGGTGCGGGCGCTGCCGATCGAGCGGGTGAACGCCGCCCTGTCGCTGGGTGCCGGCCGCTGGCAGCTGTTCCGCGCCATCGTGCTGCCCAGCGCCCTGCCGGAGATTCTGACCGGCCTGCGCATCGGCATCGGCGTCGGCTGGAGCACGCTGGTCGCGGCGGAACTGATCGCCGCCACCCGGGGCATCGGCTTCATGATCATGTCCGCCTCGCATTTCCTCGCCACCGACGTGGTCTTCGTCGGCATCGGCATCATCGCCGCCTTCGCCTTCGCCTTCTCTTATGGAATGCGCCTGCTGGAAGCGTGGCTGGTTCCGTGGAAGGGAAAGTCCTGAGGACGGCAATCCATAAAAACACATTCCGCCGAACAACAAGATCTGGGGAACCGCCATGCCAGACATCGCCTTGTCCACCTTCACCGTCACGCCCGTCAGCCCTGCCATCGGCGCACGGGTGGGGGGGCTTGACCTCTCCCGCCCGCTGTCCGATAGCGAAGCGGCGGCACTGGAGCGCGCGCTGGTTGCCCATCAGGTGCTGTTCTTCGAAAACCAGCCGCTGACGCCGAAGGCGCAGCGTGATTTCGCCGCCCGCTTCGGCCAGTTGCACGTCCATCCGATCTACCCGAAGGTGCCCGAACAGCCGGAGATCATGGTGCTGGACACCGGGCCGCACAACCCGAGCGACAACGACGTCTGGCACACCGATGTCACCTGCATCGAAACGCCGCCGGCCATCGTCGCCCTGTCCGGCAAGCTGATCCCGCCGATTGGCGGCGACACGGTGTGGGCCAGCAACATCGCGGCCTACAACGGCCTGTCCGAACCGATCCGCCGCCTGCTGGAGCCGCTGAAGGCCCTGCACGACTTCACCCGCTCCTTCCCGGAATGGCGGCATAACGGCGATCCTGAGACCCATGCCCGCTGGAAGACGGCGCGCGACAAGCATCCGGCGGTGGTCCATCCGGTCATCCGCACCCATCCGGTCAGCGGCGCCAAGGCCCTGTTCGTGAATGAGAACTTCACATCCCGCATCGTCGGGCTGAGCGACCGGGAAAGTGCTGCGATCCTGGAGTTCCTGTACGACCACATCAGCCGCCCGGAATTCACCGTGCGCTGGCGCTGGAAGGAGGACGATCTGGTGCTGTGGGACAACCGGTCGACCCAGCATTACGCGGTGAACGACTACTCGCCGCACCGGCGCATCATGCACCGTGCCACCGTGCTGGGCGACCGGCCCTATTGAGGAAGAACGGAGGCGCGGGTTCAGTCCGCGCCCGGTTCACGCACGACGTAGGTGTAGAAGCGGATCGATCCGTCGGGCTCCGTCTCGCGGTAAAGCCCCTGGATTTCGTTGTCGAAGCCGGGGAAGCGGTTGGCACCCTCCTGGAAAACCTGAAGATACTCGATCATCGGCCGCGCATGGTCGTCCAGCCTTTCGCCGGGGACGATGGTGGCGATGCCCGGCGGGTAGACGACCCACAGGGTGGTGGCGATCCGCCCGGCGATGCGGTCGATGGGAAGATAGTCCACGTCGTTACGCACCAGATGCCGCACCGCCTCGCGTGGCGGCATCACCATGGTCGGCAGATGGTCGGGGCGGAACATGCGGCGTTGCAAATCGTTGGTGCCGCGCTCGCGGTAATAGGCGTGCATCTCCGCGCACAGGTCGCGCAGCCGGCGGCCGGTGTAGCGGCCGGGGCGGCGGGCGACGAATTCCGGAATCACGTCCTCCAGCAGCGCGTTGTCATCGTGCAGCCGCTTGAACGCCACCAGCGCGCTCAGCAGCGTGCCGGCCTTGCTCGATTCCACGCCGGGCGTCAGCAGGAAGAGGATCGAGTTCAGGTCGTTCTTTTCCGGTACGATGCGGTTCTCGCGCAGATACTGCGCCACCACCGGCGCCGGGATGCCGTGGTCCTCATAGGCCCCGGTGTGGCGGTCGAAGCCGGGGGTGAGCAGCGTCAGCTTGTTGGGGTCGGTCATCGCATAGCCGGCCGCTACATGGCGGAAGCCGTGCCAGTCCGCACCTGGCGCGAATTCCCAATGCCGTACGTCGGAGGCGAGCGCGTCGGTCGGCACATCCTCCCACGCCGTCGTTGTGCCGCCGACCTCGACCCGGTCGGGCACGAAGGGGTCGAAGAACCAGCGGCGCGCCGGATCGCTTTCGCGCTCCTCGAACTCGCGGCGGATGGCTCGCAGCTTCTTGCGCAGCTCGATGCCCAGCCGGATCGTGTCGTCCCACAGCACCTCGCCCGACCGGCCCTTCATCATCTGCGCCCCGACGTCGAGCGAGGCGAACAGCGGGTAGAAGGGTGAGGTCGAGGCGTGCAGCAGGAAGGTCTCGTTGAAGCGGCGATGCTCCACCCGGCGGCGCTGGCCCTTGATGTGGCTGTCCTTCACATGGATCTGCGAGGCCTGGGAGAAGCTGGCGAGCTGCTTGTGGGTCGACTGGGTGGCGATGATGCCGGGATGGCCGTCATGCAGGCCGTCCAGCCCCATGGCGAAACGGCCCCTGAACAGCGGGTGGAACTTCAGGAAGCCGGCCCACGCCTCATCGAAGAGGATATAGTCGCAGAGATGGCCGATCTTCGCCAGGATGGTCTCGGCGCTGTAGATGGTGCCGTCGTAGCTGCATTGCTGGATCACCGCTGCGCGGAAGGGCCGCTCGCGCTTCCAGGCGTTCGGGTCCTTGACAAGCGGGTTCCTGCGGATCTTTTCGCGGATGCGCTCCTCGTCCAGCGCCTCGTGGTCGATCGGGCCGATGAGGCCATAGGGGTTGCGGTCGGTCTCCAGGAAGATCGGGATGCCGCCGCCGAGGAACAGCCCGCCGTGGTGGGCCGCCTTGTGGTTGTTGCGGTCGAACAGGACGAGGTCGTCCTCCGCCACCAGCGCCGACAGCACGATCTTGTTGGAAGCCGAGGTGCCGTTCAGCACGAAGTAGGTGCGCTCGGCGCCGAAGATCTTCGCCGCCTCCTTCTGCGCCTTCAGCGCCGGCCCCTCATGGACCAGCAGGTCGCCCATCTCCAGCACCGAATTGTCGATGTCGTCGCGGAACACCGCCTCGCCCAGATGCTCGACGAAGATGCGGCCGATCGGGCTGCGGCTGTAGAAGATGCCGCCATTGTGGCCGGGACAGGTCCAAAGCTGGTTGCCTTCCTCGGCATAATCGACCAGTTCACCGAAGAAGGGCGTCTTCAGCGTCTCGGCATACTGCTTCAGGCGGGAGACGAGGTTCTTGGCAATGAATTCCGGAGTTTCTTCCGCCAGGAAGACATAGCCGTCGACCTGGTTCAGCACGTCGACCGGAATGTTTTCCAGCCGCTGGCGGCGGACCAGCAGGATGATCGGCATCTCCAGCCCGCGCTTACGCGCCAGCGCGATCAGCGAGGCCGGCTTGCCCTCCAGTCCGCGCTTGCCCCAATCGACGATCATGCAGCCGATGGCGGCGTCGGTGCGGATCGCCAGCTCGGCATCCTCCACCCGGCGCGTCCGCACCACCTCGAAGCCGATCCGTTCGACCTCCGCGACGATCTGCTGCACGCGCACGCCTTCCAGCTCGTCGGCGTCGAAAGCCGGGGCGCAGACGAGGAAGGAGAAGCGTCGAAAGAAATCCATGGGGGAACTCCGGGGGATGGAAGCTGTCAGTCGCCGGCCAGGACGGTGCCGCCGCGATGGTCATCGGGAAGTGCGCCATCGGCGGGGCCGAGCGCGCGCTGGAGAAAGACGCTGTCGGTCCAGCGGCCGAACTTGAAGCCGACGGACCGCAGCACGCCAGCCTGATTGAAGCCGCAGGCCTCATGCAGGCGCAGCGACGGGGTATTGGCGCTGTCGACGACGGCGACCATCTGCCGGCAGCCGGCGGCGGTGCAGGCATCGACCAGCGCCGACAGAAGTCCACGGCCGATCCCGCGGCCCTGGAAATCCCTATGGACGTAGATCGAGTGTTCGACCGTGTAGCGGTAGGCCGGCCGCTTGCGGAACGGTGCCGCATAGGCGTAGCCGGCGATGGCGCCGTCCAGGTCCGCCACCAGATGGGGAAGCCGGCGCTTCAGCATCGCCTTGCGCCGGCGTTTCAGTTCTTCCGGATGCAGCGGCTCGATGTCGAAGGGGCCGAGGCCGTGCTGGATGTGATAGCCGTAGATCTCCAGCATCGCCGGCACGTCCGCCTCGGTGGATTGACGGATGACGGGGGGCTGCGAGTCGACCAGGGTTCGGCCGACAGGGTCGGAGATGTGGCGGGTAAAGTCGTATGCGTCCATGTCGTGGGCGCCGGCGGCGGTCTCGGTCCTCACGGTCTGCCCCTATTCGACTGGTGACGCCCGCGCGTTGATGCCGCAAACGCGCGACAAGGTGATGACGGTTTGAAGACGGTCTTGTTGCAGTTGCCCCAAGCGCCCAAGGACAAGGTTGCGCCGCACATTCGCCGGCGTATCCTGGCCGCCGTCCGGCACCCCGCCGGAGAACAGGCAACGGAAGGTTCGCCGGGTATGGCAGGTCCAATCAAGCTCGATACCGGGACCGACCTGATCTGCGGCTATTTCCTCACCCCCGACGCGCCGCCGGTACCGGTGTCCTTCGAGGAGATCGACGCGGCGGAGCAGCGCAGCGGCGGCGTGCTGTGGCTGCATTTCAACCTCGCCTCCGCCCGGGCGCGGGACTGGCTGGACCGCGAGAGCGGGCTCGACGAGTTCGCGCGTGAGGTCCTGCTGGACGCCAACGACGACCGGACGCGGCTGGAGCCGTTCGACGACGGCTTCCTCGCCGTGCTCAGCGATATGCATTACGACTTCAACTTCGAGCCGTCGGACATCGGCACCCTGCGCCTGTTCATGGACGAACGCCGCATCGTCAGCTGCCGGCGGCATCCGCTGAAGGCGATCGACCGCCTGCGCAAGTCTCTGCACGACCAGGGCCGCTACGGCAGCACCGCCGCACTGATGGCCGAGCTGATCGACATGCTGGCCGACACGCTGGGCGAGGTGGTGACGCGCGCCGAAGCCGATCTGGACAAGGTGGAGGACACCGTGCTGGCCGAACGCTACCAGCTCGCCCGGCAGCGGCTCGGCCAGCTGCGTCAGCTGATCGTCCGGCTGCGTCGTCACGTCTCGCCGCAGCGCGCGGCCTTGGCCCGGCTCGCCGGCAGCGGGGTGCCCTGGATCGATGACGACGACCGTGCCCGCCTGGGTCATTCGGTCGAGAAGTTCGCCGGTGTGCTCTACGACATCGAAGCGTTGCAGGACCGGGCCAAGGTCTTGCAGGACGAGCTTCTGGCCCGCGTGGCCGACCAGCAGAACCACAGCCTGCATGTGCTGGCGGTGGTGACCGTCATCTTCGCACCAATGACGCTGATCTCCGGCATCTTTGGCATGAATGTGGCGGGGGTGCCGGGTGTCGGCAGCGTCGAGGATCACGTCTCGCCGCATGCCTTCTGGTGGGTGATGCTGTCGATCCTGCTGTCCGGCCTCGCCATGCTGTTCTTCCTGCGCCCGCGCAAGTGAGAGGGTGAGAACCGCCGGATCGTGGTGACGGTTTGCCGTTCCGTGCCGCCGGACTGGATACTGGACTGAAAGATGGACCGGCGGGTGCGGGCCATGGCAGGCTTTGCCCAGTGGACGGCGGAGGCACCGGGCTGGCAATGGGCATGGATCTCGCTCAGATCATCCGCAGTCACCAGCAGGGCGACCTGCCGCAGGCGGAGGAGGGATACCGCGCCTATCTTGCTGCCGCCCCTGCGACCGACCCCGGGCATCTCCAGGCGCTCCAGATGCTGAGCCTGCTGCTGATGCAGACCCGGCGCCCAGGCGAGGCCGCCAGCCATTTCCGCCGGGTGGTGGAGGCACAGCCCGACAATCCGGACCAGTGGGCCAATTATGCCAGCCTGCTGCGCAGTGCCGGTCGGCTGGATGAGGCCGAACGGGCCTGCCGGCGGGCGCTGACGCTGGCGCCGGCCCATGGGGCGGGAGCCTACAATCTGGCGAATCTTTTGGCCGCGCCGCCGCCGGCCGGCGCCGGGTCGCCGCTTGAAGCGGCCGTCTGGTATCAGCGCATCCTGGCGGTAGTACCAGACCACAAGCAGGCGCGGAACAACCTGGAGGTCCTGCGTCGGAAGGAAGTCGGCCGGCTGGAGGCCGCCGCCCGCCGTGTGGTGGCGCTCGACCCGCAGTCGGTGCGCGGGCACGACGCCCTCGCCCGGCTGCTTCAGTACCGCAGCGGGCTGCTGGACTGGACGCCGGGGAAGGCGATGACGCTCGACCTTGATCTGGCGGTGAAGGCCTTCGATCATCTGCACCGGGTCCAGACGGTCCATCCGGACGAGCCGGGCAGCCTGCGCCTGTGGCTGGCGCTGGCGCTCGACCTGTTCCAGTTGGGGGCGTTCGACGACCGGCGGCTTTCCTGGGCGGCGCGGGCGGCTTGGCGGCGCCTGCGCAGCGATCCCAAGGATGCCCTGGCGGCATCGCTGGTGGGCTATCTGGTCTATCGCCGCGGGCGCCTGGCCCTCGCGTCGAAGCTGCAGATGAGATTCGCCGCCCGCTTCACCGATGCGGAACTGGACGGCGCCGGCGAACTCGGGTCCTGGTCGATGCTGCGGGCCGACGATGCGTTCTTCGAAAGCCTGCCGTCACTGGACAGCGTCATCGCCCGGTTGCCGGAAATGACCATCCTGGCGGATCTGCCGGAGGGGAACGGCCCCGTCATTATGGTGAGTGGCGACGAGCATTATGTCCGCCGTTTCGCGCCGGACCTTCTCCGCTCCATCGGCCAATCAAGTCCGGGGGCATCGGTCGTGCTGAACGTGGTGTCGCCGACGCCGTCGCTGCTGGGGATGCTGGGGGAATGGCGGCGGCTTTATCCGCTGTCGATCGGCCTGTCCACCGAGCAGCCTGACCTGACCGCCTGTTCCCACGCCCAGCGCGTCACCTACTACGCCTGCGCGCGCTTCATCCGCGTCCAGCAATGGCACCGGCATCTCGGACGGCCGCTGATCCTGGTCGATCTGGACGCCACCACCCGCAGCGACCTGCGGATGCTCGCCGCCGACATGGCCGGCTTCGACCTTGGCGTTCTGCACGACCGGCGCCGGCGCGGGCCCTTTCGCGAGATCACCGTCTGCTTCGTCTATTACAACGACACGCCGCTCGCCGGCCGCTATCTGGAGAGTTTGGCGGCCTATATCGGCCATTTCCTGCTGGACGGTCGCGCGCAATGGATGCTCGACCAGACCGCCCATCTGGCTGTGCTGGACTGGTTCGGCCGTCATGAACCGGACCTGCGCATCCACCGCTACGACTTCCAGAGCTTTCCCCACTGTGCCTTCATCGGCGAGAAATAGTGTCAGCGGTTCACGCGGCGACCCAGCGCACAGCGGGCGGCGGCGAGGTCCCAGGCCGCACAGCCGACGCTCTTGAACAGGCGGGGCCGGTCCGTCATGTCGGTGCCGTCAAGTGCGTCGGCCAGCGACCGCGCGGTCGCCCAGTCGAAGCCGGCCTGGATCAGGTCGCCGGCCTCATGCCGCGCACCGGCCGGATCGTCGATGAAGACGTCGCTGCCATGGATGGAGGTTGCGCCATATTCCGCCATCTCCGGCTTGAAGGCGCCGACGCCGATCAGCAGACGGTCCGGCTGCGGTGCTTCGTCATAGACGGGCACGAGGCTGGTGGTCAGCGTGATCACCACATCCACCGCCGGATCGACTGCCCCGGACGTCGGGCGCAGGTCGATGCCGGCAACGTTGGACGTGCTACAGAAGGACTGTGCGGCCCCGTCGGACCGGCCATGCATGTCGACCCGGATGCCGGGATGGAGCGACGCCAGCGCCTCGACATGATAGGCGGCCTGTTTGCCGGTGCCGATCAGGGCAACCCGCTGCGGCGGGCGGCGGGCGAGCGTCCGGATCGCCAGCATCGACACCGCCGCGGTGCGGCGGCCGGTGACGGTCGGCCCGTCCAGGATCACCAGCGGCGCGCCGGTGGCGCCGTCATAGGCGGTGACCACACCATGGATGGTCGGCAGCCCCAGCACCCCGTTGGCCGGACAGACATTGACCAGCTTGTGGATGCCGATATCCGTGGCCGTAGCCGGCATGGACAGCAGAACACCGTTCTGCGCCAGCGGCAGGACCTGCCGTTCCGGGCTGTGGATGCGCCCGGCTGCGTAATCACGGGCGGCATTGGCGACGGCGTCGCACAGTGGTGCGAAGGGCAGCAGTTCGGCCGTTTCCGCGGGCGACAGCATGGACAGGGCGGTTGTGGTCAAGGCGGTGCTCTCCTTGCGGCGGATGGCATCATGAGGGCTTCACGCTAAAAGTTCGCCGCAGCATACGCTACGAAATCGAAAGCCGGAGTGGCAGCGGAAAAGTTGCAGGCCCGCGCAGGAGTTCCGTGACGCCGTCGTAACAAGGAACAGACGCGGCCCCGGATGCCCCCGGATGCCGCTGACCAGTTCATTTGACGGGACGGCGATGACCATGGACGGGAACGCGACACGGCGTACCGACGGATTGCTGCGTCTTGCGGTCCAGCATCACAATGCCGGACAGACCGAGCGGGCGGAGCGGTTCTATCGCGAGATCCTGCGGATCGACCCGACGCATGGCGATGCCGCCCACCTGTTGGGCCATATCGCCTTCCAAAGCGGGCGGCGGACCGACGCCACCCGGCTGTTCGACACGGCGGCGCGTTCCAATGCGCTGGTCGGCTCCTATCATCTGGCGCTGGGGCAGGCCTTGATGGAGGAGGGACGGGTAACCGCGGCGCTTGCCAGCGCCCGCCGCGCTCTTGCGATCAATCCCGACGATGCCGACGTGCTGTGCCTGCTGGGTTCCATCGCCGGACGGCAGACGCGGCCGGTGGTGGCGCTGCGCTGTTACCGCGCCGCGGCGCGTCTGGTGCCAGGGGCTGCCGAACCGCGGCTCGGCATGGGGCACGCGTTGGAGGATCTGCGGCAGGCCGCTGCGGCGATCGGCTGCTACCGTCTGGCGGCAAGGCTGCGGCCACGGGATGCTGCGACCCGCATCGCGCTGGCGAATGCACTGCGCCGCTGGGGTGCGGCGGCCGAGGCTGCCGCCGTTTATCGCGAAGCCATCGGGCTGGGTGCCGATAACGGATCGGTCTGGGCCAACCTCGGCGCCACGCTCCAGGGGCTGGGCCGGCCGGCCGAGGCGGAAACCGCCTATGTCGAGGCCTTGCACCGCCAGCCCGGCCATGCCGAAACCCGCAACAATCTGGGGCTGCTGCTGCATGCACTTGGCCGTCATGCGGAGGCGCGCGAGCGGTTCCGAACCGCGCTGGCGCTCGATCCCTGCCATGTGCCGGCGCTCGTCAATCTCGGGTTGGCGGAATCCGCGCTCGGGGACTATGGCCGTGCGGAGCGGTGGCAGCGCCGAGCCATCGCCCGCGACCCTGGTCAGGCGGAAGCCTGGAACAATCTCGGCAATGCCTGCAAGGCTCAGGCGCGGCGGGTGGAGGCGGAAGCCTGCTGGAAGCGCGCGCTGGCGTTGCATCCCGCCTTCGCCGATGCACTGGGCAATCTCGGTGGCGACCTGTCCGACCGTGAGGCGTTCGCGCCGGCGGTGGTCCAGGTGCGCCGCGCCATCCGGCTGATGCCCGGTCATGCGCCGTTGCACGCCGTGCTGGCCTATGCGCTGAACGGCGCCCAGAACCCCGTGGAGGCCGATGTCGCCTGCCGCAAGGCGCTGGCGCTGGCACCGGCGCTGGCCGACCCGCTCTGCACCCTGGGACTGGCGGAACAGCGCCAGGGCCGCACCAATGCCGGCCGCTGGTTCGAGCGTGCCGTCACCGCCGCCCCCAGCCATGCGCTGGCCCGCTTCAACCGTGGCCTGCTGTCGCTGGAACGCGGTGCGCTGAGCGCCGGCTGGGCCGACTACGCCTTCCGTTTCAAGGCCGGTCGGGTCCGTCCGGAGCGGCGTTTCACCATTCCCGAATGGAAAGGGGAGCCGCTGAACGGCAAGCGCCTTTTCGTCTGGCGCGAGCAGGGGGTGGGGGACGAGTTCCTGTTCGCCTCCTGCTATCCCGACCTGATCAAGATGGCCGGGCAGGTAGTGATCGAATGCGAGCGCCGGCTGGTGCCGCTGTTCGCCCGCTCCTTCCCCAAGGCGACCGTGCGTGCCGAGCAGCCGTCCTGCGGGCTGATGGACGCCGAGACGGTCGATTGCGACTTTCACATTCCGGCCGGGTCGGTGCCGCGTCTGTTGCGGGAACGGCTGTCGGCCTTTCCGACGCGCTCCTGCTGGCTGTTTGCCGATGGCAGCCGCATCGCCGACTGGCGCGAACGGCTGGACAGTGCGGGCGACGACCTGCGCGTCGGCATCAGCTGGCGCAGCCAGTTGATGACCGCCGACCGCCGCAGCGCCTATCTGCCGCTGGACGCTTGGGGACCGGTCTTCGCCGTACGCGGCGTCACTTTCGTGAACCTGCAATATGACGAGTGCCAGCGCGAAATCCTGGCGGCGGAACGGCAGTTCGGACAGCCCATCTATGGCTGGACCGGGCTGGATCTGCGCGACGATTTCGAGGAAACCGCGGCGCTGGTCTCCGCCCTCGACCTCGTCATCGCTCCGGCGAATTCGGTGGCGGAACTGGCCGGCGCGCTGGGCGTGCCGGTCTGGCGCTTCGGCCACCGTGACTGGACGCAGCTCGGCACCGCCGGCCGGCCCTGGTACCCGTCGATGCGCCTGTTTCAGCCGCTCGCCGGCCAGGGCCTGGAGCAGGCGCTGGAGCGTATCGCCGTGGAACTGCGGCGGGTGGCGGGACGCTGACGCGGTGGGAAACCGCTACATCAGCCGCCGTTACATCAGCCGGGGCGGTTGATCGCCATCCTCGTCGAAGCTGCGATCGGACGGCGGCAGGCGGAAGGCCGCGGCAAAGATGCGCTCGGCGAGGTCGGGCGGTGGGCGGTCTTCCGGCTGGCAGAGCGCCAGTTCCATCGTCACCATCTCGTCCAGCATCGCCTGCGCCTTGACCGAGCGCAGAAGGAGGCGCCGCGCATCCCTGGCCGCATCGGTTGGCCAGAGGGCGAGGTCGCCTCCGTAGCGATCGAGCCGATCGCGAAACTCCTCATCCGTCATCGAAGGAATCCCTGGCCGCCTGTGCGCTGGCGCGCAGCAGAAGCCGGAGCTGCTGGCGCGCGCGTTTCAACAGCGACTCTACAGCACCTATGCTGATTTGCATAACGCCGGCGATGTCGGCATTGCTTAAATTCTCGTAATAAAACAGCGTCACGGCGGCGCGCTGCTGCGGCGTCAGCTTGTTCTGGGCGTCGAGCAGACGGGCGGCGACCTGCCGGCGGTGGATGGTGCTGACCGCGTCGGGCGCACTGTCCGACGGCTCCGCCACCGCTTCCAGATCCTGGCCGACCGGCCGGCGCTTGTGGTCGATGCAGCGGTTCACCACCACGCGGTAGAGCCATGTCGTGAAGCGTGCGCCGCCGTCGTCGCTCCATTGGGTGCGGCGCTGCCAGACCTGAAGGAAGGCGTCCTGAACGACATCCTCGGCCTCCGCCTCGTTGCCAGTCAGGCGGCGGGCCAGCGCATAGGTGCGTTTCAGGTGACGATGCACCAGCCGCCGGTAGGCCGTCTGGCTGCCGGAGCGGATTTGCGCCATCAGCGCTTCGTCGCTGTCCTCGTCCGCAGGGGTGATGACGCCGGAGGCACGACCCCGGCTCAGGTCCCCGGACATGGAGAGCCCGACACCGGAATCCTCCCGCGGAAGGTCAAGCCGAGAGTCCGCCCGAGAGTCCGCCATGTGCATGATCCATCGTTCTCCCGACGACGGATGCATGCGGCCCTTTGGCCGTGGCACCGACGACAGTGGATGGCCCGCCGCGTTCTGCGGCGATGGCCTGCCAGCTCTTCAGCATGAAGGAGGTCTGGCGGATGAGCGAATCACAGGCCGCCACCGGATCCTTCCGGCTGGCGGCGGCACCGGCCTGCGCGATCAGCCGGTGGTAGAACCGGCGTAGCGTCAGCGCGACATCTTCATTTTTGTCGAAAACCAGAATGGAATCAAGGCCTGCGAACACCATGATCGCATTTCGGACGGCGTTGTGGTGCGCTTCGAACCGGTGTTCGGCGGCGGCATCGCGGGCCGCATACAGATGGGTCATCGCCCGCTCGTACAGCCGCACCACCGCCACCAGCGGCGGCACCGCGCTGTTGGCGACGGCGTAGGCGTTCAGGGCTTTCGAATAGGCGGAATTGCGCATGGCGCCGTATCCTCATCATTGGATGGACCGTGACCGAGGTCAGCTGTCACTGCTGCTGCTGTCGCTGTAGGTCAGCTGCTTCAGCAGCAGGGCCGCCTGCTCCGCCGCCGCCTCCAGCTTGGCGTAATAGGCGGTCAGGGTGGTGCGGTAGGTCTCTGCCTTGGTTTTGATGTCGTTGGACTTGCTTTCCAGATCGGTATCCCGGGTTTCCAGGTCGTCGATCGCGGTGGCGAGGTCGCTGTCGTAGGTGGCGGACGCATCGTCGATGACGCCGAACAGCTTGTCGGCCAGCCCCTGCGAGAAATCGATGTCGACGCTGCCGCTGTTGCCGGAATAGACCAGCACGATGCCTTCATAGGCCGTGCCGCTGGCACCGATGATGCGGTTGCCGCTGACGGTGAACAGGCTGCTGTCACCATTGACGGAGGCCGAGGTCAGGGTCCCGTCATCGCCGCGCACGATGTCCAGGCTGAAGGACAGCGCCGAGGCGCTGCTGGTGTAGCGCAGCAGCGACATCTGGCTGGACGACGAGGTCATGTTGAGGCCAAGCAGCTGCTTGACCGAGTCGATGTCGGTGCTGAGAATGCTGTTCAGCGTGTCCTCGTCCAGTTCCAGTTCGTTGGAACTGTTGAAGGTGATGCCCAGCGAGGCCATCGACAGCACGGTGCCGTCGTCGGTGGTGATCGAGGTGTTGAGCGCGCTGTTCACCGACCGCACGATCTGCCGCAGCAGGCTGTCGGAAAACAGCGTCGCATCGCTGGAGGCGGTTCCGTCGCTGGTCGTCGACTGCTGCGTCACCACGAAGTCGCGGTATTCGTTGTAGGCATCGACGAAGCTGGAGATCGCCGATTTGATCGCGGACAGGTCGGTCGACACCTCCATCGAGATCGCCGTGTCCGGGCTGGCGCTGTAGAGGTTCAGCGTCACGCCTTCGATGGCGTCGTCGATGGTGTTGGAACTGCGGGTGATTGTGACGCCGTCCACCTCGACGATCGCGTCCTGCACCGCGACCATCTCGTTCTTGATGGCGCCGTCGCTGTCGGTGAGCCCGAGCGAGGAGAGGACGCCGTCGCCGCCGTCGGTCAGCGAAATGGCCTCGCCGGTGTTGTTGGAGGTCAGGATCAGCTGATAGCTGCTGTCGCTGACCTGCACGATGCTGGCGGTGACGCCGCTGGTCGATTTGTTGGCGTTGATCGCGTCGCGCAGGTCGGTCAGGCTGTCGTCGCTCTCCATCGAGATGGTGACGGCGCTGCCGTCGGCAGCCTGGAGCGTGAAGCTGCCGGAATAGCCCAGCGCGTCGGTCTTGCTGCTGGCGCTGTCGGCCGCGATCTTGTGTTTCGTCGCGAGCTGCTGAACCACGACGGAATAGGTGCCGACCTCCGTATCGTCGTCAACCGTGGCGCTGAACACGTCGTCGTCACCAACATAGGCGGTCCGCTGGCCGAACAGGTTGGACGACGCGCCGGTCGAGGTGCTGCGGTTGCGCAGACCGTCGAGGGCGTCGTTGACCGCCTGCAGCTTGTCCTGAAGGTCGGTGTAGGCGGTGATCTTCGCTTCGTTCGCAGTGATCTTGGTGTCGATGCGGTCGGCCTTGCTGAGCCTTGCGTTGACCTTCGCCTCGATCAGCGCGGAATAGTCGATACCGGTTCCCGAACTGCTGGAGGACAGTGCCGAATAGCCGGTGCTCGCGGCCGTGCTGGTGGAGGTGGAGCTGACGGTGGTCATGGCAAGGCTCTCCCGGTTCCGGCCGCGGGCGGGGCGGCGGATGGCGCGGCGGCGGGTTTTGTGGCAATGGTGGAAAGCGGAAGCGGCCGCCGGGGGACGCGCCCCACGAGTGTGTGAGGCTGTGTGGAACGCGCCCTTGCCGGCGGCCTTGCGAACCGTCAGCGGAGAAGGGAGAGAAGATTCTCCGGCATCGAGTTCGCTTGGGACAGCACGGCGATCGCGGCCTGGGTCAGGACCTTCTCAGACGACAGCTTCGATTGCTCCTCGGCCACGTCGACGTCCATGATGGCGGACTGAGCGGCTTCGGTGTTCTCGATGGTGGTGTCGATCATGTCGCTGCGGAATTCGAAGCGCGAGATCAGCGCGCCGACGTCGGCGCGGGCGTCCGACAGGGTGGTCACCGCGGTGTCGAGCGCGGTCAGCGCGGCGGCGGCGGTGGCCGAGGTGCCGACGTCCAGCGTGTTGATGCCCAGCCCGGTCGTGGTGACGCCGGCGATGGTCACGGTGATGTTGTCGTTCGACGTGGTGCCGACGCGGAAGGACACGCCGGTGGACCAGTTGGTAGAACCGTCGAGCAGCGATTCATCGTTGAAACGGGTGCCCGAGGCGATGCCGTCGATTTCGTCCTGCAACTGCTGGAACTCGGCATCCAGATAGGAGCGCTCGTTGTCGGTGACCGAGCCCGACAGTGACTGCGTGGCGAGCGACCGCATGCGCTGAACGATGTCGGAAATGCTGGACATGCCGCCGTCGGCGGTTTGCAGGATCGACGACCCATGCGAGGCGTTGGTGGCCGCCTGGTTCAGCACCGTGACGTCGGACTTCAGCGAGGTGCCGACGGCGAGACCGGCGGCATCGTCCGACGCCTTGGTGATGCGCGAACCGCTGGCGATCTTCGAGACCGAGTCCGACTGGTTGGTCGTGTTGATGTTCAGGTAACGAAGGGCCGAATTGGAAGCCGTGTTGGTCGAGATGACGGGCATGATGTGGTCTCCTGATCGAACCGGGCCGTTTCGGCGACCCTCACTGGGACTCACGGGGGACGGGGCGAAAGCTGGCGCACTTTTTCGATCGGGTTAGCGCTTTTTCGTTTGCCCCCTGCCGCTACAGGTATTTGGACAGGTTGTTCTCTTCGAGGATCTTCATCAGGCTCATGGTCGCCTCAAGCGAGGCCTGGAGCTGCGACAGCTTGGTCGTGGATTCCGCCAGATCGACGCTGCGGATGTCGTCCACCTGGGTTTGCAGCACCAGCTGCTCGTCGACATGGCGGTCGATGGTGTTCTCCAGCGAGGAGCTCGCCGCACCCAGCTTGGCCTGCACGATCGACAGCCCGTCGGTGGCGTCGGAGGCGAGCTGCGTCGCTTCGGCCAGCAGGTTGTCGTCGACCGGGTCGGTCGACATGTTGGCGATCAGGCTGAAGGCGCGCAGGGCCTTTTCGAAGGCCGGCTGATCGGCGGTGACGCCGTAGGACAGCACGAAATCGTCGGCCGACTGGAAATGGGCGACGGTGGAATCGCCCTGGTAATAGCTGGTGTCGGCGCTCGACGGATAGGTCGCGGCGGTGTAGCCGTCGAGGTCTACTGCCGGCTGGTCGGTTCGCCCACCGGCGAAGAGATAGCGGCCGTCCTGCTGCGTGTTCAGCAGCCCGCCGAATTCTTCCATCAGCTGGGAAGCCTCCGCCACCACGCCTTCGACGCCGGCTGCATTGTCGCCCTGCAAACCGGTGATCAGCGCGCTGAGGCGGGAGGTCAGGTCCGACATGCTGCCGGTGGCGTCGTACATCGACTGGATGCGGCCGTTCACGACCTCGCCCTCGTCGATATACTGTTCCAGCCGGCGGTAATGGCTCTCGAGGTTGACCAGCCGACCGCTGTCCGAGGCGATGCCCTTGTAGTCGGTGGAGTTCAGCCCCGACGCCGAACGGACCTGTTCCGCGGCCACCTTGGCCTCGGCCTTCATCATGTACTGGACGAGCGTGTTCTGATGGTTGTAGGTCGCGACCCGTTCCATCGCGGTCTCCTCTACTGGACCATGTCGAGCGCCGTGCTGAACATCTCCTGCAACGTCTTCATGACCGCGGCTGCGGCCTCGTAGGCGGATTGCAGGGTGGAGATCGCGGCGGTCTCCTCGTCGACATTCACGCCGCTCTGCGACGAGAAGGTCGATTCGAGGCTGCTGGTGTAGGTGTTCTGGCTGTCGTAGGCGGTGGATGCCTTGTCGGCGAGCGTGGCCGCCCCCTGGATTACCGCACCGGCATAGCCGGAGAAGGTCGTGCTGCGGGCGCTCAAGGACCCGGCGGCATCGAAGTCGTAGCTGGCGGAAAAGGCTGCCGACAGCGCCTTCGCCACCGACCCTTCGCCGCTGGTCAGCACCGTGTCGCCGGCGGTCAGACCGCTGGTGGAGGACAGGGCGCCGGTGGCGAGCAGGCTGCTGTCGTCGCTGATGCGGGTCGCCACCTTGATGTCGGACGCACCGGTGCCGGTCAGCAGGTCGTTCATGCCGTAGGTGTCGGAGAAGGCGCCCGTGGTTCCGTCATTGGCGTCTCCGCCCAGCGCGATGCCGTTGCTGGCGCTGTTGGCGGAGATCACCAGCTTGCCGTCCGAGGAGATCGAGGCCGTGGCGTTGCTCATCGTATTGATGGCGTCGACCACGTCCTGAAGGGTCGATTTGGTCGACAGGTCGATGTCGAGAACCTCCGCCGCCGTGCCGGAACTGTCGGTGACGGCGACGCGCAGCGTACCGCTGGTCACCTTCAGCGCATCGGTTGCCGAGACGGCCTCGGTGCCGGTCAGGCTTTGCGGGGCGGGGTAGGAGGTGCCCTGGTTCTGGATCGTGTTCAGCGTATCCATCAGGGTGGTCGCCAGCTCGTCCAGGCCGGCCTGCTGCGCCGGCAGATCGGTGTCGCGCAATTGCACCAGCGCGCCCAGCGTTCCGCCGAGCGACGAGCCGGTGACGTCGACCCCGTTCAGCATGATTCCGTTGAAGCCGCTGCTGCCGCTGGCGCTGTAGACCGTGCTGGCGCTGACCGAGGCGGCCGGGGTGTAGGACAGCTCATGAACCTTGGTGTCGAGCAGCGCCTTGCCCGATGCGGTGGAGATGCGCATCAGGCCGCTGTCGTCGACCTGATAGGTGACGTCGATATTCTTCGCGAGGCTCTTCAGCGCGGTGTTGCGCTGGTCTTCCAAGTCGGTGACGTTCTGGCCCAGCGCCTTGCCCTTCACGATCTGGTCGTTCAGGGAATCGATGCTGTTCAGCGATTCATTGATGCTGTCGACCGTGGTGGCGATCTCGTCATCGGCCTGGGCACGCAGCGACTGGATGGAGGAGGAGGTGCTGCGCAGCGTCTCCGCCAGATCCGACAGATCCTGCACGGTGGCGGCCTTGGCGCTCTCGCTTTCGGGGGAGGTCGCAAGCGTGCCCAGCGTGTCGGCCAGCGCGTCGATCATCGACCCGATGTCGGTGCCGCCGCTGTCGTCGCTGCTGACGCTGCCGAAGGCCGACTGCATCTGGTCGAGATAGCTGTTGCGGGTGTCGGTGTAGCCGAGGTCCGACTGGGCCGAGACGAGCGTCTTCAGCAGATAGCGGTCGACGTTGCTGCTGACGGCGGTGACGTCGACGCTGGCGACATTGACGCCGGTGCTGCGGGTGACGTTGGACGCGGTCTTGCGGGTGTAGCCGTCGGTGTCGGCGTTGGCGACGTTGGAGGAGGCGACGGCGATCCCGACCTCGGACGTGCGCAGCGCCGACGAGGCGATCGAACTGGCGACGCGAAGCGACATGGCGGTTTCCTTCCTCTGCTGCCGGCCGTCAGGCTGTCAGACCGTCAAACCGACGGCATGGCCGGTGGTGCGCATCGCCACCCGCGCGCCATAGCGGGCGCCGGGGCCATGGGCCACTCCATAGACGCCGGCCGGGGCGGTGGAGGCGGCGCGCAGGGCGGCGCCGATGGCGTTCTGGCGGGCACGGTGAACCCTGATCTGCGCCTCCATCTCCCGCATGCGGGCGGCCAGCGTCGGCAGCACCTGGTCGGCGGCGGCCTTGGCGGCGCCGCGCACGGCGGGGGCGACGCGCTTGCTGCGCGTCTGCGCCAGCGCATCGGCAAGCCGGTCCCTCCAGGTCCGCAGCAGCGTCTGCATGTCGCCCGCCGCCAGCAGCGCATCGCGCGGCCGCCCTTCGCGCACTGCCGCCTCGGCGCGGGCGGCGGCTCGGTCCAGTTCGGCGACGAAGGCCTCCAGCACGTCCACTGCATCGACGCGGAGGAAGATGGTGGCGGAGGCCGGCTGTGCCGTCTGGGCGGCGGGCTCCGCCTTGGTCAGAACGGGCTTCGGCGGGGCCGGCTTGAGCAGGGTCTGCTTGAGCGCCATGGAGTTGGCTCCGGGGGTTGGATATCTGGTTCCACGGCGGTTCGCGGGAAAGCTGGCGGGATTTTTGCGGCGCCGCCGGCTTTGTTCGCCGCCGTCCGTCCACCCGACAAATCACCGCCGCGTCGCCATTGCACGCCCATAGGCGCTGACCGCGACGTTGGCGGCTCGCCCGCGGTGGATCCTCGCCCCCAGCGCGCGCTTCTCCACGCCCAGCCCGTCGATCAGCGAGATCAGCTCGTCGACCATCGCCAGCCGTTCCGTCTGGGTGGTGCTCCTCGCCAGCAGGGCCCGCGCCTGCACCATCAGCCGCCGGTGTTCCAGCAGCAGGGCTTCGGCGCGCGCGAACCCTTCGTTCGGCGCGGCGGTCATGGCGTCACCGCTTCATCGAGATCAGGGTGTCCAGCATGTCCTGCGCCGTCGTCATCACCTTGGATGCGGCGGAATAGGCCTGCTGGGCGACGATCATGCGGCTGAACTCGTCGGTCAGCTCGACGGTCGAGCTTTCCAGCGAGCTGGCTTCGATCTCGCCGGCCTTGCCGTCGCCGGCGGTGCGCAGCTGGTAGCTGCCGGACTCGTAGGTCTGGGTGAAGGTGGTGCCGCTTTCGCTCTCCAGCCCGTCGGCATTGGCGAAGGTCGCGATCGGGATCTGGTAGATCGCCCGCGTCTCGCCGTTGTCGAACTTGGCGCGCACGACACCGCTGCTGTCGATGGTGGTGCCGGTCAGGGTGCCGGGTTCATAGCCGTTGCCGGTCGCCGTCCAGTCGCCGATCGCGGCGGTGCTCTCGCCGGATGCATATTGCGTCAGCCCGGTGGTGCTGTCGGCACTGCCGAGATTCAGCGAGATCGTGCTGTCGGAGGCGCCGGTGGTCCAGCCGGCGACGGAGATGCTGATGGCGGACGGGTCGACGCTGGTGGTGGTGCCGCTGCTGTCGGTCTGGGTGGCGCTGGCCAACGATCCGTCGCTGTTGAAGGTGATGGAGATCGGAAAACCGGAGATCGTGCCGGTGGTCGTCGTGCTGTCGGCCGAACTCGTCGGGTTCGATGCGTTGAGCGACCAGGTGTTGTCGGCGGTCTTGCTCCAGGTCATTGTCACCGAATGGCTGTTGCCCAACGCGTCGAACAGTTCGATGTCGGTGGTGAAGCTGTCGCCCGTCGCGGCGTCTGAGGGCAGGTTCGCCTCGATGTCCTCGGTCGATGTCGCCTTCGGCGTGCCCTTGATGCTGGTCAGATTGATCGCCTCCAGGCTGTCGGTGGAGGTCTTGTTGCTGGCCGTGATGGTCCCATCGCTGCCCACCGCCCAGCCATAGAGGTAATAGCCCTCGGAATTGGTCAGGTAGCCGTTGGAATCGGCGGAGAAGGAACCGTTGCGGGTGTAGTAGGTGCTGCCGTCCGCCGTCTTGTTCGACACGACGAAGAAGCCTTCACCGTTCACTGCCATGTTGGTGGTGGTCGCCGACGACTGGATTTCGCCTTGGCGGCTGACGTTGCGGGTGTTCGACGCGATGACGCCGCCGACCTGCTCGTCCACTGTGGTGGTCTTGTTGATGTAGGAGGTGAAGTCGGTCTGCGTGCCCTTGAAGCCGGTGGTGCTGGAATTCGCGATGTTGCTGGATATGCTGGCGAGCGCCTTGCTCTGGGCGGTCAGCCCGGACGTGGCGCTGTACATTGCGCTGGTGAGGCTCATGGCGGCACCTGTCTTTCAAAATGTCCGGGGAGGGGTCAGGAAACAGTCAGCACCTTGTCGGCCGACAGGCTGACGCCGCCGACATTCAGCACCGACGTACCGGACGAGCTGTCGACCGAAGTCACGGTGCCCTTGAAGCGGGTGGTGGTGTCGATGGCCTTGCCGCTGGAGTCGAGCGCGGTCACCGACAGGGTGTAGGTGCCGCTGCTGTAGCTCTTGCCGTTGGTGCCGACGCCGTCCCAGGTCACTTCGTGCGTACCGGCGGCGGTGGAGGAGCTGACGTCGCTGTAGACGGTGTTCCCGCTGGAATCCGTGATGGTCAGCTTGACCGAGGACGCAGCGGAATCTAGGTCGTATTCCCAGGTCGCCTCGCCGTCCTGCAAAGGGGTGGTGGAGCCTTCGGCCTCGACCGTCTTGCCATAGTAGCTCACGGCGCCGCTGGTGGTGCCGAGCGACGAACTGACCGTACTGGACAGTTCCGTCACCGAGCTGTTCAGCGTGTCGAGCTTGTCGTTGGTCGACATCTGCTGTTCCAGCGCCGACATCTGGACGAGCTGGGTGGTGAAGCTGGTGGTATCCACCGGATCGGTCGGATCCTGGTTCTCCAGCTGCTTCGTCAGCAAGGTCAGGAAGGTTTGGTAAGTGTCGCTCGTGGACGTGGTTGACGATGTGCTCGACGAGGATGTGGATTTCGTCGAGGTCGTTGACGCCGTTGAGCTGACAGAATCGACCAGCATCGCCTTCTCCACCCAATCGCGGCCCGTTCGCGAAATCCGGGCGGGATTTCGCGGCGGTTCGGGCCGATGGCTTTTCGGGAGGAGCGGCGGGCTGGCGCCGCCCCGTTCGTTCTGTGGTTACTCACGGAACGGCCGGCGAAAGCTGGCGCAGATTTTTCGGAAAAATTCGGGTGGACATAAAAAGCCCCGGCGGGACTGGGTCCGGCCGGGGCGAATAGGCAGTTGAGACGACGACGACTGCGGAAAGAAAGCGGTTACGGCACGACGATCAAGACATGGTGGTCATGAGGCGTGGCGCAGGTCGGCGGAACCGGGGGAGGTCGGCCGCCTCTGCGCCAAGCTTGCGGGGAAGACCACAACCGACGGGCGGCGGTCGGACACCAGAAGGGCGTCCGCAGGCTCCCGCCCGTTCAGCAGCCACTGGTAGGCGGCGGCGATGGCGACCCGGTCGCGTCCGTCCGCGGACAGAACGCGCAGGCCGGCCGCCGTTTCCCCGTTCACACCGTCGCGGCGAACCGCTTCGCACAGCGCATGGCCGAGCCGGAGGTCCGACACCAGAACCGCACTGAAGCCGGCCTTGGCGACGACCGAGGCCAGGGCTCCCAGATGGGACGGCGGCAGGGGGGAATTGCCGACCTCCCGCAGATCCAGGAACAGGCTGCGGCCACTGCCGGCACCGGTCAGCGCGTTGCGCAACGTCCCGAGCCAGGCGGAAGGAGGAGCGTCACGAAGGCCGCTGCAGGCGACGGCGTGGAGACCCCAGTCGGTGACTGCGACGGTGATGTCCTTCATGCTCTTCCCCTTTCATGAAGCCCGGGTTCCTCGGTCAGGTCGACTCCGTCGGTCCTGTCGGCTGGGGGGCCGGTCGGGTGCGGTGGAGCGTCCCTGTGGGAAGAGTATATGGTAGATTCCTAACAATCAGTAACGGAAACAAGTTTCCGCTTTGTAATTCGCATTCCGGATTCAGCATCCGATCGGCCGGCCCTCCGCCGCGCATTTCAGAAGCAAAGCGGAGGGGCGCCATTGCGGGCCGCCGATGTCGCGGTCGTAACGTTGAACGGTCTCGGCGATTCTGCCCAGCCCCTCCTGGTTGGCCCAGAACAGCAGGCCGCCGCGCCAGGACGGGAAGCCGTAACCGTGCAGCCAGATGGCGTCGATGTCCACCGGCCGGGCCGCGATGCCCTCCTCCAGGATCTTGGCCGCCTCGTTCACCATAACATAGAGGCAGCGCTCGCGGACCTCCTCGTCGCTGACCGGACGCGGGGTGATGCCACGGCGCCGACGGTCCTCCTCAATCACTGCGGCCACCTCCGGATCAGGGATTGGAGTGCGGCTGCCGGGTTCGTAGCGGTAGACGCCGGCTGACGTCTTCTGGCCGTAGCGGCCGCGCTCCGCCAGGGTGTCGAGCCAGCTGGGAGCCTGCGCCTCCGGATCGCCCGCCTTGCGCCGCTCCTCGCGGATGCGCCAGCCGACATCGATGCCGGCAAGGTCAGTCATCGAGAAATGGCCGAGCGGGAAGCCGAATTCGGTCAGCACGCGGTCGACCTGTTCGGGGCTGGCGCCCTCCTCGACCAGGGCCATCGACTCCCGGCCGCGCTGGTGCAGGATGCGGTTGCCGACGAAGCCGTAGCAGACGCCGACCGCCACCCCGACCTTGCCGATCCGGCGCGCCAGTGCCATCACCGTCGCCAGCACGGTGTCTGAGGTCTTGGCGCCGCGCACCACCTCCAGCAGGCGCATGACATTGGCCGGGCTGAAGAAATGCATGCCCAGCACATCCTGCGGCCGGCCGGTCGCCGCGGCGATGGCGTCGACATCCAGCGTCGAGGTATTGGTGGCGAGGATTGCCCCCGGCTTGCAGGTCTCGCCCAGCCTCCGGAAGATGGTCTGCTTGACCTCCATGCTCTCGAACGCCGCCTCCACCACCAGATCGGCATCGCCAAGCTCGGTATAGGACAGGGTGGGGTGGATCAGCGCCATCCGCTCATCCACCTGGGCCGCGGTCAGCCGGCCCTTGCGGGCGGTGGCTTCGTAGTTGCGGCGGATGGCGGCGGTGCCGCGCTCCAGCCCCTCCTGCGCGCTGTCGACCAGCACCACCGGAATGCCGGCATTGGCGAAGCACATGGCGATGCCGCCGCCCATGGTGCCGGCACCGATCACCCCGACCTTGCGGATGTCGCGCGTCGGTGTGCCGGCCGGCAGGCCGGGGACCTTCGCGACCTCACGCTCCGCGAAGAAAGCATGGATCAGGCCGGCGCGCTGGGGCGAGTCCATGCAGGCCAGGAACAGTTCCCGCTCGCGCGCCGTCCCTTCGGCGAAGGGCAGGGTGACGGCGGCCTCGACCGCGTCGACGATGCGGTGGGGAGAGAACAGGTGCGGCTGACGTTTGGCAAGATCGGCTCGCTTCGCCGTGAACAGGCCGGGATCGGTGCAGGCGATCCGGCCGGTGCGGGTGCTGACCGGCTGCGGGCTGCTTCCGTTTGCCAGCAGCCGTTCGGCGGCGCGCAGACCGGCCTCCAGAGCGGAGCCGCCATCCTCCACCGCATCGACGAGGCCGAGCGCCAGCGCCTCCTCCGCACCGACCGGATCGCCGGACAGGATCATGTCCAGCGCCTCGGTGGCGCCGATTAGACGCGGCAGCCGTTGCGTGCCGCCGGCACCGGGCAGCAGGCCCAGCTTCACCTCCGGCAGGCCGAGCTTGGCCGTTTTCACCGCGACGCGGACATGGCAGGCCAGCGCCACCTCCAGCCCGCCGCCCAGCGCCGTGCCGTGGATGGAGGCGATCACCGGCTTGGTCGCGGAGTCGAGGTGCGCCACCACCTCCGGCAGGGTCGGCGGGGCGGAGGGCTTGCCGAACTCCCGGATATCAGCGCCGGCCATGAAGGTGCGGCCGGCGCAGACGATCAGCAGCGCGTCCGCCCCGTCGTCGGCCAACCCGGCATCCAGCGCCGCGACCAGCCCGCTGCGCACGCCATGGCCGACGGCATTCACCGGCGGGTAATCGACGGTGATGACGCCGACTTGGCCCCGGCGCGCATACTGGACAGGATTGAACGGAACCGCTTCAGTCTGGGCCGGTGATGGCATCGGCACTCTCCGGAAAGCCATGGGTCCGGGCTCAACCGATAACAAATGATGTCGGAGATGGAAGGCCCGTGGACGGTCAGTCTAGCAGACGATCCAACAGAATCAAGTTTTCGGAATAAAATTCCATTATACGAAATTATTCGGCAACCACTTCCCGTTCAGGGAACCGATCCGTGCGGGCGAAGGTTGGCACTCGCGTCGAAGGTCACTGGTTCGGAGTTGGGTTATGGATTTGACGGGGAAGGTCGCGCTGGTCACCGGTGCGGGATCGGGCATCGGCAAGGCGTCGGCGGTGCGATTTGCCCAGGCCGGCGCAAGCGTCGGCGTGCTGAGCCACACTGCGGACGAGATCGCGAAGACCGCCGGCGAGATCAAGGCCGCCGGCGGCAAGGCCCTGGCACTGACCGCCGATGTCGGCGACGACGCGGCGATGCGCGACGCCATCGAGCGGCTGGCCGGGGAGTGCGGGCGGCTCGACATCGTCTTCGCCAATGCCGGCATCAACGGCGTCTGGGCGCCGATCGACGATCTGACGCCGGAGGAATGGGACCGCACCATCAACACCAACCTGCGCGGCACCTACCTGACGCTGCACCATTCGGTGCCTCACCTGAAGAAGGCGGGCGGCGGCTCGGTGATCGTCACCGCCTCGATCAACGGCACGCGGGTGTTCAGCAACACCGGCGCCACCGCCTATTCCTGCACCAAGGCGGCCCAGCTCGCCATGGTGAAGATGCTGGCGCTGGAACTGGCACCGAGCCGCATCCGCGTCAATGCCATCTGCCCCGGCATCATCGAGACGGATATTCCCGACAACACCAGGATGCGGAATATTGAATCGGTGAAAGTCCCGATCGAGTATCCGCAGGGTAAGGTGCCCCTGACCGGCGGCAAGTCCGGTGACAGCTTCGACGTGGCGGAGCTTGCGCTGTTCCTGGTGTCCGACCGGGCGAAGCACATCACCGGCACGCCGGTCTGGATCGACGGGGCGGAGTCCCTGATGGTCGGCTGACGATCCCAACTACCGAAGGCGAAAGACACCATGAGCTTGCATGAAAAGGTGCGGAACAATGAAGAAGTCGGCCGCTACGAGCTGACCGTGGCCGGTTCCACCGCGCTGGTGACCTACGACATGCGCGGCGGCAAGATCGCCCTGACCCACACCGAGGTGCCGGGCGCCCTGACCGGTCAGGGCGTGGGATCGGAACTGGCGAAGGGCACGCTGGACGACATCCGGGCCAGGGGGCTGAAGGTTCTGCCGCTGTGCAGCTTCATCGAGGCCTACATCAAGCGCCACCCGGAATATCAGGACCTCGTCGGCTGAAGCGGCTTTCCGTCCTCGTCGAGGAAGATCAACTCACCGTCCAGCAGGAAGAGGCAGATGCAGTCTTCCTCGCTGGCGCCGAAGGCGTGATGGTCAGTGTCGGCGACATACTGGGCGACGTCGCCCAGGGCGTAGCTGCCATATTCGTCGCGGAAGGCGCCGCGTAAAACCAGCAGCAGTTCGTCGGCGGTGTGGCGGTGGGCCGGGACCGGGGCGCCAGAGGCCATGCGAAGCAGGCAGATCGTCGTGCCGGACAGGGTGCGGTCCCAGCCCGACAGCCACACTCCTTTGGAAATCTCCCGCCAGGTCCCGTCATCGGTCGGCGTGTCGATCGCCTTCGGCAGCCAGCTGCGCAGCGGTTCCGGCACCGGCCATGCACGGATAGAGCCGGCATCGAGTGGCTTGAGGGAGGCGGTCTCCGCCGTCGGCAGGGCCGCAGCCAGCAGACCGTCCATGTGGTCCAGCAGGGCGTCCAAAGCGCCATGATCGGGGCAGGGCAGATCCTCGAACCATTCCCCGCACAACGCCTCGTAGGAGGCGACACGCTGGCGGCAGTCCGGACAATAGGCGAGGTGGGTCGCCACCAGCAGAGACTTGCCGGCCCGCTCCTGCCCGCTGGCATAGCCGATCAGAAGCTGGTCGTCCGGATGGTGGAGCGGCAACGTCACGCCTCGTCCCT
Organism: Azospirillum lipoferum; assembly: GCF_024170005.1. Taxonomy (GTDB): domain Bacteria; phylum Pseudomonadota; class Alphaproteobacteria; order Azospirillales; family Azospirillaceae; genus Azospirillum; species Azospirillum lipoferum. Next base: position 275,849 of record NZ_JALJXJ010000011.1, on the reverse strand, counting down.
CAAGCTGCTTTTCAAATGCTGAAGCGCCAGCCGCAGCCGGGTCTTCACCGTTCCCAAGGGCACCGCGGTGTCCTTGGCGATCTCCTCGTGCGTCTGTTCAAGGAAATACGAACGACGCAGCACCTCGGATTGGTTTGCCGCCAGCGATCCGATCGCGTCATGAAGTTGGCGGCTGCTCTGGACCAGTTGGGCGGACTCCTCCGGGGTGGCGTGGGAGGCAGGGGTCATCGCCGGATCGTCGGGATCGGGGGCCGGTCGCATCTCCTTGCGCAGATGGTCAATGCGCCGGTTGCGGGCGATGGTGAATACCCAGGTGCCGACGGTCGCCTGGGCCGGATCGAAGCTGCCGGCCTTCAGCCAGACCGTCAGCATCACGTCTTGGACCAGTTCCTCCGCCGTGCCACGGTCGGCTCCGAGCTTCAGGCAGTATTGCAGGATCTTCGGGGCGAAATGACGGAACAGCGCGGCAAAAGCCATGCGGTCGCGGTCCCGCGCCACGGCATGGACCAGCGTTCCAAACCGATCGGTGTCAGGCCGGTCGAAGTCCGGGCTATGCGACCCGTCCTTGGCCGACGGCCCCGGCACAAGGGGCTCCCGCGAAAACGGCATGCAACCACCAGACAGCCTTCCATTGCGCGGCAGCTTACCCCGAACTCCTTAACGGAGCATTCCCGAAAAACGTCAGTGTGCGATCGGTGTCTTCAGCGCACTCATGGGATCCAAGGGAGAGACAGTGGGTGTGGTCTGGGGCAGGGGGCGGAAGGCGGCCTGTGCCTCGGCGGGCAGCGGGGGGCGCACACGGGTCCGCCACAGGCCATAGAGGGTGGCGCACGCCGCACCGCCGGTAACGAAGCTGAACAGCCCGGCCGGTCCGGTCGTGGTCATCAGTGCCGACGCCACCGGCGGGCCGATGATGGCGCCGACGGAATTGGCCAGGATCAGGCCACCGCTGGCCGACACCATGTCCTCCCGCCGGACGTAATCGTTGGTGTGGGCAAGGCACACCGGATAGAGGGTGAAGGCCAAGCCGCCGAACAGCGGCGCCACCAGCATCAGCGCCAGCGATTGATCCAGCCCGGCGGCGGCGATCATGCCCAGGCTGGTCAGCGACAGAGCGGCCGACAGGGCGATGATGACGCTGCGCCGGTCGAACCGGTCCGACAGGCGGCCGAGCGGCCATTGCAGTGCCATGCCGCCGAGGATCAGCACCGACATGAACAGTGCCGTCCCCGACACCCCGAAGCTGGAGGAGGCACCGAACACCGGGGCAAGGCCGTAGATCGAGCCGGTGATCGACCCGCTGATGAAGACCCCCGCCACCCCCAGCGGCGAACTCTGATAGAGCCGCCAGATGCCGAAGGAGGAGACGTTCGGCAGCTGCGGCGGCGTGGTCCGCGTCAACGCCACCGGCACCAGGGCCAGCGTCAGCAGGATCGACACGATCATGAACAACCGCACGCCCGCTTCGTCGTCCAGGCGCAGCAATTGCTGGCCGACGCCCGACGCGCCGTACAGCGTCACCATGTATGCCGACAGAAGCTGCCCGCGGCTCTCGTTGGTGGCGGTGCCGTTCAGCCAGCTCTCGATGCACATGTAAAGCCCGGCCATGCAGAAACCCTGGGTCAGCCTCAGCACGGCCCAGAGCGGCGCGTCGACGAACAGCGCGTGCGACAGCGCCGCGACCGAGACGACCGAGGCAAAGGCGGCGAAGGCCCGGATATGGCCGACGCGGGTGATGATCCGATGCGCATAGAGCGAACCCAGGGTCAGCCCGGCATAGTACGCCGCGGTAATCATCCCGACCGCGGTGGCGGCGGATTCCGTCGCGGACAACCGAAGCCCGATCAGCGTCGACAGGGCACCGTTCGCCAGCATCAGAAAGGCGACACCCAGCAGAAGCGAGGCGACCGAACGCACAACTGGTGGCATGCCGTCCTCCGCCTTCCGTCAGCGTGTCACGGTTTGTAAGCCGGTCAGGGGCCGATGATGCATGGGGGAACTCCGGGGGGGTGTGGGCGGGGGCGTGTCCTGTCCCACGTCCAACAGCCAAGCCATGGATTTGGTCCGTCGCCGGGGACGGCATGGGGACGTGCTTGACCATTGGGTCAACCTAACCGTTGACAGTTCGTACCGATCGGTAACATACCTCCCATCAGGTAAAGCTTCGGGAGACGCCACGATGTCCGACACCGCCTCACCGGTCCTGCTCGTCCGCGAGGGGGCTGTGTCCTGGATCCGGCTGAACCGCCCCGGCGTGCTGAACGCGCTGGACGAACCGACCGCCGCCTTTTTCCTTGAAGCCTGCCGCAGCGTGGCGGACGAAGGCGGGGCGGGGCCGACGCGGGTGCTGGTGATCGCCGGCAACGGCCGCGGCTTCATGGCCGGCGGCGATGTCGGCCGTTTCAACGATGAACCCGCCGCCGCTCCTGCCGTAGCCGGCGCCATCATCGCCCATCTACACGAGGCGCTGCGCGTTCTCGACCAGTTGGATGTGCCGGTTCTGGCCTCCGTCCATGGACCTGTAGCGGGGGCGGGAATGAGCCTCGCCAGTGCCGCCGATCTCTGCATTGCCGCCGATGACGCCAAATTCACCATGGCCTATGCCCGCATCGGCGCCACACCGGACGGGTCCGGCAGTTTCCACCTGCCGCGTCTGGTCGGGCTGCGCCGCGCCATGGAACTGGCGATGCTGTCGGACGTGATCGACGCGGCGGAGGCCCTGCGGATCGGGCTGATCAACCGGGTGGTGCCGGCGGCATCCCTGACGGACGAGACGGCGAATCTGGCAGAGCGGCTCGCCGCCGGGCCGACCGTCGCCTATGCCGGCATCCGCCACCTGATGCGCCAGTCCTTCGACCGGACGCTGGACCAGCAGCTGGATTCCGAGCGTGACCGCTTCCTCGCCACCGCCGCCACCAGCGATTTTGTCGAGGGCGTCGGCGCCTTCATCGCCAAGCGCAGGCCGGACTTCACCGGCCGCTGACCGTCTCCGGGAAATGGATTCAATCATGCAGAACGACATCGTCATCGTCGGCGTCGCCCGCACCGCCATCGGCGGCTTCGGTGGCAGCCTGAAGGATGTGCCGCTGACAAAGCTTGCCACTGTGGCGGTCAAGGCGGCGCTGGAGCGCTCCGGCGCCGCCGCCGACAGCATCGGCCACGTGGTGATGGGCAACGTCATCCCGACCGAGACCAACGATGCTTATCTCAGCCGCGTCGCCGCCATCGATGCCGGGATTCCGATTGGTGTGCCGGCTTTCAACGTCAACCGGCTCTGCGGCTCCGGCCTTCAGGCCATCGTCTCGGCGGCACAGTCCATCGCGCTTGGCGATTGCGACATCGCCATCGGCGCCGGTGCGGAGGCGATGAGCCGCGGACCCTATTTCGTACCGGGCGCCCGCTGGGGCACCCGGCTGGGCGACGGGGCGCTGGTCGACTACATGAACGGCATCCTGCACGACCCCTGGCAGAAGATTCACATGGGCGTGACGGCGGAGAATGTCGCTGCGCGCTATGGCATCGACCGCGAGGCGCAGGACGCCTTGGCGCTGGAAAGCCAGCGCCGCGCCGCCCGCGCCATCGCCGAGGGCCGCTTCAAGGACCAGATCGTGCCGGTGGAGATCGCGTCGCGCAAGGGTACGATCGTCTTCGACACCGACGAGCATGTGCGCGGCGATGTCACCCCGGAAGGGCTGGCGAAGATGAAACCGGTCTTCAAGAAGGACGGGTCGGTGACCGCCGGCAACGCCTCCGGCCTTAACGATGGCGCCGCCGCGGTGGTGCTGGCCGACGCCCGTCGGGCCGCGGCGCTGGGGCTGAAGCCGCTGGCCCGCCTCGTCGGCTACGCCCATGCCGGAGTCGAGCCCGACTACATGGGCATCGGCCCGATCCCGGCGACCCGCAAGGTGCTGGAGCGGACCGGCCTGTCGGTGGCTGATCTGGACGTGATCGAATCCAACGAGGCTTTCGCCGCCCAGGCCTGCGCGGTCATCCGCGAACTGGACTTCGATCCGGCCAGGGTGAACCCCAACGGCTCCGGCATCTCGCTCGGCCATCCGGTTGGAGCGACCGGCGCCATCATCACGGTGAAGGCGATTCACGAACTGCACCGCACCGGCGGCCGCTATGCCCTGGTGACGATGTGCATCGGCGGCGGCCAGGGCATCGCCGCCATCTTCGAGCGGGTATGAAATTTCAAACCGGTACAGGCGGGTGATCCCGCCCGTACCGAAAATCGTTCTGCGGTTTTTCATTGAACGATCAATCAAAATAAATCCTACTTCCAGGTGCGGCCAATCGCGCGGCAGCACCGGCAAAATGCAGGTTTCGTGAACGCAGCTATCGACCGCGCCCCTCATCTCGGGGCAATCTACGGCCCGATTGCCTTCACCCTGGTCTGTTGTGTTCCGGAAGCCTTGCCCATGACGACGATTCTGCCCACGCCCACCGGTTGGTCTTCGACGGAGATTGGACAGGTCCGTCTGGCGGTGCGTGGCCTGCGCAAGGTCTTCGCCGACGATCCGCGCCCTGCGCTGGAAATGCTGCGCCGCGGGGCAAGCAAGGCGGAGGTTCTGCAACGGCTGAACGTCAATGTCGGCGTGGCCGAGGCCAGTTTCGACATCCGGGCCGGCGAGATCTTCGTCATCATGGGCCTGTCGGGCTCGGGCAAATCGACCATCATCCGGCTGCTGAACCGCCTGATCGAACCGTCGGAGGGGGAAATCCGGCTGGACGGCCACGACCTGACCGCCCTTCCATACGGCGACCTCGTCGAGGTGCTGCGGCGGGACATGAGCATGGTCTTCCAGTCCTTCGCCCTGCTGCCCAACCGCACCGCGCTGGAGAACGCCGCCTTCGGGCTGGAGGTCGCCGGGGTGAAGCGGGCGGAGCGCCGCAGGGCGGCGCTGGCAGCGCTGGAGCGGGTGGGGCTGGCGACCTATGCCGACCGCTATCCGGACGAACTGTCGGGCGGCATGCAGCAGCGGGTCGGGCTCGCCCGCGCGCTGGCCAAGAATCCGACGATCATGCTGATGGACGAGGCCTTCTCGGCGCTCGACCCGCTGATCCGTAGCGACATGCAGGACGAGCTTCTGCGGCTCCAGCGCGAGGATGCCCGCACCATCGTCTTCATCTCCCACGATGCCGAGGAGGCGATGCGGATCGCCGACCGCATCGCGGTGATGGAAGATGGCCGCATCGCCCAGATCGGCACCCCGGCGGACATCCTGCGTGCGCCGGCCGACGACTATGTCCGCGCCTTCTTCCGCGGCGTCGATGCCTCGCGTGTGCTGCGCGCCCGCGACCTTGCCCGGCCGCCTGATGACGGAAATCCGGGCGAGCCTGGACGCTTCCGCTATCGCACCGACGCGGCCGGCTGTTTCCGCGGTGTGCTGGCCGGCGACGGCGCATCGGCCCTGTTCGGGCTGGAGCCGGTGGCGGCGGACACGCCGATCCACGCTCTGCTCGGCCGGGTCGCCGCGGCTCCCTGTCCGCTGCCGGTGGTGGAGGCGGAAGGCCGTTTTCTCGGCGTGATTTCCCGTGCGGTGCTGCTGGCGGCGCTCGACCGCGGCGAGAGCGCCGGACGCGAGGTGCGGCATGGCTGACATCGCGTTGCCAGATATCGAGTGGCTGAACGAGACCATCGGCGGCGGCATCGCCCGCGGGGCCGAATGGCTGGTGACGACGATCCTCGACCATGGGCAGCCGGCGCTGACGCTGATCGCCGCGACGGTCGACGGGCTGGGCGAAGCGCTGGACGGGCTATTGCTTGGGGTGCCGCCCTGGCTGCTGGCGCTGCTGCTGTCGGCGGTCGCGCTGTGGCGGGTCGGGCGCGCCTTCGCACTGTTCACCCTGCTGTCGCTGGGCGGCATCTATGTGATGGGGCTGTGGGAGCCGACCGTGTCCACCCTCGGCCTCGTGCTTGCCTCCACCGTGCTCAGCCTGATCGGCGGGGTGCCGCTCGGCATCTGGATGGCGCGCAGCAAGATCGCCGACGGGGTGGGCAAGACCCTGCTCGACCTGATGCAGACGATGCCGGCCTTCGTCTATCTGATCCCGGCGGTGCTGTTCTTCGGGCTGGGCCGGGTGCCGGGCATCATCGCCACCGTGATCTTCGCAATGCCGCCGGCGGTGCGCCTGACGGCGCTGGGCATCCGGCAGGTGCCTACGGAGCTGGTGGAGGCCGGCCGCGCCTTCGGCTGCCGCGACCACCAGCTTCTGTTCAAGATTCAGCTTCCCAACGCCCTGCCGTCGATCATGGCCGGGGTGAACCAGACCATGATGATGGCGCTGTCGATGATCGTCGTCGCTTCGATGATCGGTGCCGGTGGCCTGGGCAATGTGGTGCTGCAAGGCATCCAGCGCCTGGACATCGGGCTTGGCGTGCAGAGCGGCCTGTCCGTCGTGCTGCTGGCCGTCGTTCTCGACCGTATCACCCAGAGTTTCGGCCGTGGCATACGCCGCCGGGCCGCCGCCGGAACGGCAAAGCGGCGCGGGTGGTGGCGGTGAGGTCAGGCGTTCAGTTCGGAATCGAGATAGCCCAGCGCCACCGCCCGCGCGGCGCTGCCGTCGATCGCGCCGGTCAGGGCGAAGCGCAGCCACAGCCCGTCGATCATCGCCGCCAGCCCGACGGCCACCCGCTCCGCCCGTTCCGGCGGCAGCAGCGGGCGCAGGGCGTGCAGAAGGTTGGAGTGCAGCCGGCGGGCGTTGATCCGTTGCAGCCGCGACAGCGCCGGGTTGTGCGGCGCCTGCGCCCAGAAGCCCAGCCATGCGGCGACCACCCGCGGCTCGAACTGGCCGGGGGCGAAGTTGCAATCGACGATCGCCTCCAGACGGGCACGCGGCGAATCGGCGGTCGCCAGCCGCTGGGTCGCGTCGTCGCGCAATTGTTGCAGCATGCTGCGCATGGTGGCGGCCAGCAGCTCGTCCTTGCCGCCGAAATAGTGATGGATGATGCCCGGCGATACGCCGGCCCCGCGGCTGATCGTCTGGACCGTGGTGTCGGCCAACCCATGCTGGCCCATCGAGGTGATGGTGGCGTCGATCAACTGGCGGCGGCGGATCGGTTCCATTCCGACTTTGGGCATGGGGCGGGCGGTCTCCTGTCCTTTTCCGCCAAGGCGGTTCCAACCGGGACCTTGGCCTGCGTCGCAACAAATGCGCCATTTTCGCCGCCCCGTCGATGGTGAAAACGGCAGTCCATGCATACCGGAACAACAAGAATGAGGAGTTGAGGATATGAACGGATGGAAGGCTCTGGCCAACGGGATCGCGGGTGCCGGCATCGCCGTGGTCATGGCACTGGGAGCCGGCGGGGCGCTGGCCGCCGAGCCTGCCGCCTGCAAGACGGTGCGCTTCGGTGATGTCGGCTGGACCGACATCGCGGCGACGACGGCACTCGCCTCCGTCACGCTGGATGCACTGGGCTACAAGCCGACCACCACCATGTCGTCGGTGCCGCTGGTCTACACGGGGCTGAAGACCAAGTCGCTGGACGTCTTCCTCGGCAACTGGATGCCGACAATGGAACCCTTCATCAAGCCGGTGCTGGAAGACGGTTCGGTCGAGGTGACGCGGGTCAATCTGGAAGGCGCCAAATACACTTTGGCCGTGCCGAAATACGCCGCCGACGCCGGGCTGAAGACCTTCGCCGACATCGCCAAGTTCAAGGACAAGCTGAGCGGCAAGATCTACGGCATCGAGGCCGGCAACGACGGCAACCTGATCATCGACAAGATGCTGAAAGCCGACGCCTTCGGTCTGAAGGACTTCAAGCTGGTGGAATCCAGCGAGGCCGGCATGCTGGCAGAGGTCAAGCGGGCAACCCGCAACAAGGGCTGGGTGGTCTTCCTGGGCTGGGAACCGCACCCGATGAACAAGAGCTTCGAGCTGACCTACCTTGAAGGCGGCGACGACTGGTTCGGCCCCAACCTGGGTGGCGCCACCGTCGCCACCAACGTGCGCAAGGGCTACGCCGCGGAATGCCCGAACGTGGGCAAGCTGCTGTCCAACCTGTCCTTCACGCTGGCGATGGAAAACGCCGTGATGGACGACATCATGAACGGCAACAAGAAGCCCGATGCCGCCGCCAAGGCCTGGTTGAAGAAGAACCCGGACGTGCTGAAGAGCTGGCTGTCGGGCGTCACTACCATTGATGGCAAGGACGGTTTGGCAGCGGTGCAGGCCAAGCTCGGTGTCGCGGCAAAGTCGTGATCGGCCGACGGGATAGGCTGTATGGGGCGGCCTTGCGCCCCATACAGCCTATCCCTTATTTGCCGGAAGTTTTATCCCTTTGCCGTAGTCCATTGCTCTGCTAAGGCCAATAAGGTCCAGAGTGCGGAGCGTTCGTGGCGGATCGCCCTTCATCCTTTTCCCAATGCCTGTCCGTCTCCCGGCAATCTTTCCGGGCAGCCGGCGCATGTGACGACGCGGCGAAACGCGCATGAGGATTCGTTCGCGCATCGCCGTCGTCGGGGGCGTGCCCGTCGTAGTCGCGGCGGTTATCGCGGTGGCGGGCGGGCTGCTGCTGGCCCGCAGCGAGCGGGTGTACGAATCGGCGGTGCTCGCCGGTTCGGTCTATCGCGATGTGCTGGCCGCGACCGCCGCCCGCATCGACTATCTTCAGGTGGCGCCAGCCGACCGCGCCAGCCGTGCCAACCGCTTCGAGACGATGTCGGACTCGGCGGCGGCCGAGTTGCGTCAGCTGGGCAAGACCGGATCGGCCGACCCTCACCGGGCGGAGGTGGAGCGGGCGACCGCGGTGCTGGCACGCTATGTCGACCAGATGCGCAGCTTCATCCAGGTGACGGCCGCGAACGACTCCGCCGTAGCCGACATGGGGCGCCACGCCGCCACCCTGATGACGCTGACCGACCGGGCCCGTGAACGGCAGCATGCCGCCAACGTCGACTCCCTGGGATCGCTGACCGAAGCCGACCGGCGCTTGCGCGACAGCCGCGACGTGGTCGATGGTGCCCATGAACTCCGCGAGGCGATGCTGGATTTGCAGCGTGCGGAGGCCCAGCACGTCGCCGCCCTCGGGTTCGGGATGGGCCTGTTCGGCAACGGACGTCCGCTGACCCGGGCGGATTTCCGCATTGCCATCGACAGGTTGACGGCAACCGCCGACCGGCTGCAGGCGGCGTTGGGGCGGACCGACCCGCTGGTCGACCGCTATCCGGCGAAGCAGGCCGCCGCCCGCTATGCCGCCACGGTCGCCGATTTGCAGGCTGCCGTCGCCGAACTGCGCGGGGCCCAGGCGGAACGTGACGTGGCATTGAGTCGCTTCGAGGCGACGGCACAGGCAGTGGCGGGACTGGGGTCCAGCAATGCCGAAGGCCGGACGACTTCCGTTCCCTTGGGCGAGCAGATGCTTGCGGAGCAGGTCGTCCGCACGCTGCCGGTGGTGCGGGCGCTGGTGCTGACCGGAACGCTGAATCACCAGCCCGATGTGACCTTCCTGTCTTCCCTGCTGCCGTCCCTGCGGTTGCCGCTGGAAGGGCTTTACAGCGTCCAGGCCCGCGCCGCCGCGGCTCAGCAGGCGCTCGAAGCGGCGCAGCGCGCCGGGGCGGAGGCGGCGTCGGCCATCGAGGCGTTGACCGCCCGCATCCTGATGGTGAAGGCCACCGGATACACCGCGATCCAGGACGAGGTGGTGCAGCTGATCGCCTACGCCATCCAGGCCAACGACACCGAACAGGAGACGCAGAACGTCGCCGTCGTCGCGTTGCGCCTGGGCCGGCGGGCGGGTGACGCGGTGGCGGTGCGCGACGCTGAGGAGGCCGACCGCATCGTGGCCGATGCCAGCACCCTGCTGGAGACGGTGCGCGGCCTGCCCATGTCGCCGCTGTTGCAGGACGATGTGCTGTCGGCCATCCGCAACTGGCGTGAAAGCCTGCGCCGCACGGCTGAAGGGCTGCGCCGGCTGAACGAACTGCTGATTGCCATGGACCGGGACGCCGGCGCCCTGGTCGAGACCGCCCGGCAGCTGGACGAGACCTTCCGTAACGAGGCCGCGCGCATCGGCGAGCTGCTGACCCGCATCCTGATCATCGGCGCGACCATCGGCCTGCTGTTGGCCGGTGGTGCCGCGGTGGTGGTGGCGCGGTCGATCAGCAGGCCGGTGTTGCGCTTGCAACGGCAGATGACCAGTCTGGCTGAGGACCCGCTGGCCGGGCCTATCGACGGCACGCGCCGCCAGGATGAGTTCGGCGCGATGGCGCGTGCCGCTGCCTTCTTCATCCGCGAGATCGGCCTGCGTGAACAGGCGGCCCGCCAGGCGAAGGACCGTGCCGACCGTGCCCTGGAAGACCTGCGGCGCACCCAGGCCGACCTGATCCAGGCGGAGAAGATGGCCTCGCTGGGTGGTCTGGTCGCCGGCGTTGCGCACGAGATCAACACACCGTTGGGTAACGCCCTGATGGGAGCCACCCATTTGCAGGACCGGCTGACGGTCCTGGCACGGCAGGCGGGCGGGGGCAACCTGCGCCGCAGCGATTTCGCCGAGTTCCAGGAGACGGCGGATGAAATCGCCCGGCTGCTGGTGCTGAACCTGCAGCAGGCCTGCGAGCTGGTACAGAGCTTCAAGCAGGTCGCCGCCGACCAGACCAGCGGCGAGGAGCGGCTCTTCCTGCTGAAGCCCTATCTGGAGGATCTGGCGACCAGTCTCAGCCCATCCTGGCGACGGGCAGGCCATAGCCTGCGGGTGGAGTGCCCCGAAACCATCGAGATCGATGGCTATCCCGGTGTTCTGGCGCAGATCCTGACCAATCTGGTGATGAACTCCATCACCCATGCCTACCGCGAGGGACAGCAGGGCCGTCTGCTGATCACCGCCACCGCGCAAGGCCCGGACATGGTGACGCTGGTCTATTCCGACGACGGCCGCGGGATCGCTCCCGCCGATCTGGGGCGGGTGTTCGATCCTTTTTTCACCACCCGGCGTGGTGCTGGAAGCACCGGGCTCGGCCTGCACATTGTTTATAATCTCGTGGTGAACCGGCTGGGTGGAAAGGTTGCGGTGGACAGCTTCCCCGACAGCGGTGTTCGGTTCACCATTCGCTTTCCACGACGATTTGCCACTGATAACATGGCATCGGTTGCCGCAGTGCCATCCCCGCAGGAGCCGTGAATGCCGTTGCCGCTGAAGACGTTGCCGCGGAGTCTTGTGACGGGGGCAGCTGTTCTTGCCGGGCTTGCCGGAATGTCCGGTACGGCCTTTGCCGACAAGTCTCTCGTTTACTGCACCGAGGGAAATCCGCAGAGTTTCAATGCACAGGTCTCCACGTCCGGCACCACTGTGAATGCGGTGACTCCGCTGTTCAGCAAACTGGTCGAGATGGAACCGGATGGGCAGATCATGAACAGCGGTCTGGCTGAATCCTACACGATCTCGGCTGATGGACTGGTCTATGATTTCTATCTGCGCCGGAATGTGAATTTCCATTCCAACGATCTGTTCACCCCGAGCCGGCCGCTGAATGCCGATGACGTTCTGTTTACCTTCGAGCGTCAATGGAAGACTGATCATCCCTATCACAAGATAGGGCCTGCAACCTACGATTACTTCAAGGATATGGGGCTGCCCACCCTGCTGAAATCGGTGGAGAAGCTGGGCGATCACACCATCCGTATCACCTTGGACCACCCGGAAGCTCCCTTCCTGGCCGATCTGGCGATGCCGTTCCTTTCGATCCAGTCAGCCGAATATGCCGACACCCTGATGAAAGCCGGCCGTCCCGACCTGTTCGACGAAAAGCCGATCGGGACGGGACCATTTCATTTGGTGTCCTACCAGAAGGATGTGGCCATCCGCTACAAGGCCTTCGACGGCTATTGGCGCGGGCGCCAGCCGCTGGACAATCTGATCTACTCGATCACGCCGAACATCGCGGTGCGCCTGAACAAGCTGCGGTCAGGTGAATGCCACGTGATGATCTTCCCCAACCCGGCCGAACTGGGGAACATCGAGAAAGATCCCAATCTGGTGCTGGAGCAGCAGGATGGGCGGAACGTCGCCTACATGGCGTTCAACACCCAGAAGCCGCCGTTGGACGATGTGCGGGTAAGGCGGGCGATCACGCTGGCGATCGACAAGCGCACCCTGGTCGACGCGGTCTATCAGAATGGCGGGTTGCCGGCCAAGAACCCGATTCCGCCCGGCATGTGGTCCTATAATGACGGTATCGAGGATTATCCGTTCGATCCGGTCGAGGCCCGCCGCCTGCTGGTCGAGGCGGGCTATCCCGAAGGCTTCGCCCTCGACCTGTGGTACACGCCGGTGACGCGCCCGTACCTGCCCAGCGGCAAGCGCGCCGCCGAGATAATTCGGGAGAATCTGGAACGTGTCGGGATCAAGCTCACCCTGAAGACCGAAAGCTGGGGCAACTATCGCCGCAATGTGACGAAGGGCGATCAGGACATGGTGCTCTATGGCTGGACCGGCGACAATGGCGACCCTGACAATTTTCTGTATTTCCTGCTGAGCTGTGGCGCGGTGCGTCCTGGCGGCGCCAACATCGCCAGATGGTGCAATTCCGATTTCGAAGAGCAGATCACCAGAGCCAAGGTCACCAGCGATGTCGCCCGGCGGACCGCCCATTACCGGGAAGCCCAGCAGATCTTCCATCGGGAAACCCCGTGGTTTCCCATTGCGAACTCCATCATCGTCGTCGCCCACCGCCAGGAGGTGAAAAACTACACGAACAACATTTTCAATCAGGATTTTTCAGGTGTCGACATCGAAGTCCAGTGAGTACAGTCTTATGCAACCCTCAACTGGGCAAAGCTCGGCAGGAACCATGGCGCCAGACGACCTGATGTTCCAGGATGACGATGCTGGAACGGCGCCGACCCGGCTTTCGTCGGCTGCCATTCCTTGGCCGGTTCTGGTGGTTGACGACGACGAGCAGGTGCACGCGATGACGCGGGTGCTGCTGAACGATTTCGAATTCGAAGGCCGCCGCTTCGCTGTCGTCAGCGCCTTTTCCGCTGCGGAGGCGCGGGTGATTCTGGCCGAGCGGACGGACCTGCCCGTTGTCCTCCTCGACGTGGTGATGGAGACCCAGGATGCGGGCCTGCGTCTGGTTCATCACATCCGGCGCGATCTGGGCAACCGGCATATCCGCATCATCCTGCGCACCGGCCAGCCCGGACAGGCACCGGAGCGCGACGCCATCGTCGCCTACGACATCAACGACTACAAAAGCAAGGCGGAACTGACCGCCCAGAAGCTGTTCACCAGTCTGGTGAGCGCCGTGCGCGGTTGGTGCGATCTGGTCACCATCGAAACGCTGAACCAATCGCTGGAACGGCGCGTTGCCGAACGCACGGCGGAGCTGGAACGGCAGACCGCGCTGGCCGACGAGCAGCGTCGCTTCATCGAGAATCTGGTGGAACTGATGCCGAGTCCTGTCTGGTACAGGGACGCTGCCGGCCGCTACGCCCTGTGCAACCGCGCTTTCCGCGAACTGTTTCCGAACGCCGCCGAGGGGATCGAATGGTCCGTCGGGACCCAGGATGTTTCGGAGCAGGCGCCGGCCGGGACGGACTCCTTCTCCTTCGAGACCAGCGTGTCGGGAGCGGATGGGGACTCGCGTGAATTGCTGGTGGTGAAGCGTCCGCTGTCCTCGCCCGATGGTGCGGCGGCTGGGGTGATCGGCATCGCCACCGACATCACCGAGCGCCGACGGATGGAACGCGAACTGCAGCGTCTCGCCACCACCGATCCGTTGAGCGGCGCTCACAACCGCCGGCATATCCTGGACCTGCTGGAACGGCTGCTGACCGGGCAGGAGGCCGTTGCGGACAGTCGCCAGACCGGCGGCGCGGCCTGCCTCGTCATGCTCGACATCGACCATTTCAAGCGTATCAACGACGAGATGGGCCACGGCGCCGGTGACATCGCGATTCGCAGGGTGGTCGAGGAAATCCGCAGTCAGATGCGCGCCACCGACCAGATCGGCCGTATCGGCGGAGAGGAATTCGCCATCCTGCTGCCGGACAGCTCGCGCGCCGACGGTGTGGCGATCGCGGAGCGGCTGCGCAACGGCTTGGCCGCGCTGGCGATCGAGTTGCCCGATGGCCGGTGCTTCCAACTGACCGGAAGCTTCGGCCTGACCGAGGTGCGGCCGCTGGGCGATACGGTGGAAAGCGTGCTGGGCCGGGCCGATCAGGCGCTCTACCGGGCCAAGGCGCTTGGGCGGAACCGGGTCGAGGTGACGTGAAGCGCGGTGTTGGCGTTACGACATTTTGAACGATGACGGCTTGACCGCCGCCGCGGCAACGGGTATGCAGATCCCATGAAGACCAGCGACACCATGCGAATGCGAATTACCGGCCCGGCGCTCTGAAGCGTCGGAGAGTTGCCGTTTTCGTGTTCAATGGTCGTGTGGAGTGTGTGGCGTGTCGCTGCACCTTGTGGTTTCCGGGACCCTCAATCCGGTTCATGGCAAGTCGAATGTTCTGACCGCTGCTGCGGCGTCGGTTCTCGATGTCCGTTTCGGCGAGCGAATGTGTGGCTCGGCGCGAATTAATCACCCGGTCCGCTGAGGCGGTCCGGGCACGCCCGTCCTACCCCAAAAATTCGTTCGCCGAGGAGCTTCGCGATGTTCACCGCGCATACCGATGCCGCGTGCACCCTTTCCGTCTGCGCTTCCGTCCACAGCCCCGATTTCGAAGACCGTCTGCCGGCGTGGTTGCCGCTGTCCGCGGTGACCGATGCCGCCCGGCGGCTGTCCGGCCAGATCGTCCGCACGCCGCTGCTGCATGCGCCGACGCTGGAACGGGACCTGTGGTTGAAGGCGGAGGTGTTCCAGGCCACCGGCGCCTTCAAGGAGCGTGGTGCGCTGAACCGCCTGCTGCGGCTGACGGCGCCGGAACGGGCCGGCGGCGTGGTAGCGATGTCGGCCGGCAACCATGCGCAGGGGGTGGCGCTGCACGCCGCCCGGCTGGGGGTGAAGGCCACCATCGTGATGCCGGAGACGGCCCCCCGCTGCAAGGTGGAGCGCACCACAGAACTGGGTGCCGAGGTGGTCCTGCACGGCGCCACGGTGGGCGAGGCGAAGGGGAAGGCGCTGGAGCTGGCGGCGGAGCGGCGGTTGACATTCCTCCACCCCTATGACGATCCCGACGTGATCGCCGGCCAGGGGACCGTCGGGCTGGAGATCCTGGCCGACCGTCCCGATGTCGACACGGTGGTGGTGCCGGTCGGCGGCGGCGGCCTGCTGGCCGGGGTGGCCGCCGCGGTGAAGGCGCAGAACCCGTGGGTGCGGGTGATCGGCGTGCGGCTGGCCCGGCGCGGCGGTCCGACGCTGGCCGACGGGATCAACGTCCATGCGCTCGGCAAATTGCCCCAGGCCATCGTCGACACTCTGGTCGACCGGGTGGTCGAGGTGGAGGAGGGGGAAATCGCTGCGGCGATGCGCGCCCTGCACCGCTCCTTCGGCGTGGTGGTGGAAGGGGCCGGGGCAGCGGGAGTCGCGGCAGTGCTTGGTGGTCGGCTGGGACGGACGGGGCGGACGGTGGCGGTGCTGTCCGGCCGCAATGTAGACGGCGACACGCTGGCGCGGACGTTGGCGGCGTGAGTTTCCATCCGTCCATTGTTCTGTAGGCTCCTTTGCCACCTCCCCGTCCTGTGGAAAAAGGGGTGGGGAGGGGAATGGCAGCTGGCACCAAAGGACCGCCTCCTCGTCCATGCCCCGCAAAACGCATAGCTCACCACTTCGCCAAAGCGAAGTATGGATAGGTCAGTAGAAATGACCTATATTGGTCGTCGCACGTAAACACACAGGCGATACCAAGGGGTGGCTGGCATGGCAAACAATTCTGCCTCGACTATTTCGTCGTCCCCTGCATCGGTCACTTACGAGCGCCCGCTCGCAGCGCACAGTTTCTTTGACAATTTGCAAGGTCAACTGTTCGGCATCGTCATGACATCGTTCGGAATTGCCATTCTTCATGCCGCAGGGCTGGTCACCGGGCAGGCGGCGGGGCTGACCTTTGTAATTTCTTACGCGACGGGCATCGATTTCGGAATTCTGTTCTTCCTGGTCAATCTGCCTTTCTATTTTCTTGCGCTGGCCCGCATCGGCGTCGGCTTTACGGTCAAATCGCTGATTGCGGTGACCGGCATCGCCGTGCTGTCCAGCCTGCTGCCGTCGATGATGAGCTTCAGCGCCATCAACCCCTATGTCGCGGCGGTGCTGGCCGGCTTCTGCGTCGGGATCGGGGTGATCGGGCTGTTCCGTCACGGCGCCAGCGGTGGCGGTGTCGGCATCCTTGCCTATTACCTGCAAGAGAAGACCGGGTTCCGGGCGGGCTGGTTGCAGTCGCTGTTCGATCTGGCCGTGTTCTCAGCTGCCGCCTTCGTGCTGGACTGGCCGGCGCTGCTGGCGTCGATCCTGGGCGCAGCAGTGCTGAACGCTTTCGTCGCCTTCAACCACCGCGCCGACTGGTACGTCGCCCGCTGACGAAAGCGGGTCGCGCCATCATTCGCGGCCCAACACCCGGTCGACCACCGCGTCCGCCCATTCCCGCGACCGGAAACTCGCCTTGGCTTCCACAGGGTCATAGACGCGCTCCACCCAATCCCAGAAGGCGGTCGGGCGCTTCTGGTTGTAGGCGGCGTACAACTCGAAGAAATAATCGAGGATACCGGTCTTCGCCTGCTTGAAGTGGCCGTATTTCCAGGACAGCTGCTTCATCGCCTGGTCGAGCGGCTGGCCTTCATGGGCGAACAGGTACAGCGTCGCCATGAAGCCGGCGCGGTCCGCCCCCGACTTGCAGTGCATCAGGGCCGGATAGGTCATGGTCTTGAACAGCTCCCGCGCCTTCAGAAGGGTGTCCTTCTTCGGCATGTCGCGGGAGTTCACCGGGAAATCGACCAGCTCCAACCCGTGCGCGCGGCAGGCCTCCGCCTCCAGGATGTAGGAGGCGCAGTCGCGCGAGCCGCGCAGATTCAGGACCGTCTTCACCCCGTTGCGCGCCGCCGCCGCGATGTGCGAGGGCGAAGGCTGGCTCGCCCGGTACATGTAGGGGGAGATGCGGTAGGTGTTGGAATAGATCAGCCGGAAACAGGCATGGTCGATGAACACGCTTTCCAGATGGCCGAGTGCCCGCTGCCACGGGGTCGCCATGCGGCTGCGGTTGCGCTTGATCGCATCGGCCAGCGCGGTGGTTGTGACCGCCCGCAGGGTGCTTTTCTTCGCCAACTCAAACCTTCCGATTCTGACGGAACGCCAACATAGGCATGGTCGGCGTTCCGTCAAGAACCCCGATCAGGCCACCCTGTCCTGCAGCCGCACATACATGCCGTACTGGGCCGCCAGCGTCAGCACGATTTCCATGTACAGGTTGATCAATCCGTTGGCGTAGAAGGCCGGGCAACCGGTGTAGTGACGTTCCCCCGCCATTGCGGTCGGTTCGATCAGGTCGGTGTTCAGGACGATGAGGTCCTTGTCCGGATCGTAGAGGAAGGCCGACTGGTCGGTGCGCAACGGGTGGATGGCCTGATGGTCGTCGGCCTCGATCTTTCCCGCCGCCATGAACTGGCACAGCATGCCCAGGCTGCCCATCGCCAGCGGCAGAACCTGCTTCAGGCTGCGGCGGGCGAGGTCGTCATAGGCAGCGGCCTCCAGTCCCGGACGCAGAAGCGGCGCCGCCTCCACCAGATTCCAGCAGACATGCAGGGCGGTATGGCTGCCGGTCTTGGTGATCGACAGCATGTCGTAGCCGGACGGGCCGTGAAGCACCGACTTCTGCAACTCGCGGCCCAGCACATAGCCGGCGGCGGCTATGTCGGTGATCGTCCCCTCAGTCCGGCAGCGGTCTTCCTCCACCATCACCTTGATCGCCCAATCCTTGATGATGGCGTCCAGCAGGTGGCAGACTGAATCGCGCAGGAAGCCGACCATGCGGTCGGGATCGGCAGCGGCCAGCCCGTCCGGGTCGGCGAAGTCCAGCCCGTGCGGCGACTCCGGCGGGGTCGGCAGCAGCAGATGCCCGGACTCGTCCAGCGGCATGCGGGCGATGATGTGCTCCCGCAGGTCGACATAGAGGAAGCCGAGCAGGGTGTTGATCGCGACCTTCTCGAAATCCTCCTTGCGGGTGTCGGCATGGGCCGGGCAGTGGCCGGCCAGCGTCAGCAATTCCTCGCTGAGGAGATAGTTTGGGTCCTCGGCGATGCGGTGCAGGATGGGCGCGAGGTTGATCCGGGTCATCCCGGCTTCCTCATGCGCGCCGGCATAGGTCAGCGCGAAGTCGTTGGTGCGGGCCATCGGGCTCAGCCCTCCTGCAGGCGGTCGTAAACGGAATAGTCGAGCGCCAGCCCGGCGACGATGTCGAGATACAGCTTGATCAAATTGGTGGTGTAGAAGGCCGGGCAGCCGGTGTAGTAGCGCTCGCCCGGCTTGGCGAAGGTGACGATGGGATCGGCGTTCAGCCGGATCAGCCCGTTGGGGTCCAGGACGAAAGCCGTCTGGTTCTTTGGCAGCCGGTGCACGGCCAGCCCGTCGGGCGGCTCTATCCCGCTTTCCTCCATGTAATGGACCAGCATGCCCAGGCTGGCCATCGACAGCGGCACGATCTGCTTCAGGCTGCGGTGGACGAGGTCGTCATAGAAGGCGGCATCGCGTCCCGGCACCAGAAGCGGGGCCGCTTCCACCATCGCCCAGCAGATGTGGATGGCGGTGTGGCTTCCGGTCTTGGTGATCGACAGCATGTCGTAGCCGGCGCGCTGGTAGAGCGGCGAGTGTTCCAGAACCGTGCGCAGGACGAAGGTCGCCGCCGCATCGAGCGAGATGGCACCGGAACCCTGGGAGCGGAAATGCTCCTCCTCACGCACCAGATCGACGGCCCAGCCGGTGATGAGGCCGTCCAGCAGGTGGCAGGTGGCGTCACGCAGGACAGAGCAGAAGACGTCCGGCGCCACCGCAGCCATGGCGGCGCGATCGGCCGGGTCCAGCCCGTGCGGCGATCGTGGCGGGATTGGCAGCATCGGCCGGCCGTCCGCATCGAAGGGCAGCTTGCCCGCGATGTGGTCGCGCAGACGGTTGAACAACAGGGCCAGCAGGCTGTTGACCGCCACCTTGTCGGCATCATCCTGCGGAATCGGGGCCATCCCCTCTGCCGCGCCCTCAGCCTTGTTGGCATGGAACGGGCATTGCCCGGCACCCTGGCGGAAGTCCTCGCTGAACAGGAAGTTCGGATCGGACTGGATACGTTGCAGGATGTGGGCGATCGACACCCGGCCCAGACCCGCCTCGCCATGGGCGGTGTTGAAGGTCTGGGCGAAGTCGTTGGAACGGGCGGTCAGGGTGTCGGACATGCGGCGGCCTTCGACGCGGATGTATAGCGGACAGGTTACCCTAAAGGGAAAAGCCGGCCCCGCGCAACGGAGTGTCGCCTCCGGGCTCTATAATGTCCCGGCCGCTGCGTTATTTTGCCACGATCCGCCCTTCCACCGCGGGCGCCACGGTTTTCTTGGCTTCGACGTAGTTCATCACGATGGTCGCCAGCAACACCGCACCCGACGCATCGACGATGACTTTGGACCGCGGGAAGGCGGCGTAGCCGTCGCCGCCCTTCAGCATGTAATCGTTGGTGGCGATGCGATAGGTCGCCTGCGGGTCGACCGGCTTGCCGCCGACCATGATCGAGGTCACCCGGCGACCGGCGGGCGCCTTCGGGTCGTAGGTCATCGTCAGGCCGGAGACCTGCGGGAAGCGGCCGGCCTTCTCCTCCACCTTGCTGACGCCATGTTCGAGGGTGGAGATCAGATCCTGCCCCGACATTTCCACCAGCACGCCGACATTGCCGAAGGGCAGTTCGGCGAAGATGTCCTTGCGGGTCAGCGTGGACCCGGCGGGATGCAGCGCATCGGCACGGATGCCGCCGCCATTGGTGATGGCGACATCAGCTTTCAGCGTGTCGCGCAGGGCGTCGGCGATCAGGTTGCCCATGCTGGCTTCGCGGCTGCGCACCACGTCCTTGCGGCTGTCGAGGTCGGTCGTCGTGGTGCCGATCACCGCGGCCAGATCGCTGTCCAAGCGTTTGGTGTAGCCCTCCACCACTGTCTCGACCTCCGGATCGGGAGCCACACCGGCGGTGGTGACGAAACGCCATTCGGTCGGCACGGTGGCGGTCACCGGCCCCTTGCCGGCGTCCTTGGTTTCCACGGCGAGCTTCACGACGCCGAGATACTGCGCGTCATGCCCGGCCTTCAGGATCAGGGTGGAGCCTTCATAGAAGCTGATCGGATCATGGTCGTGGCCGCCCAGGATCAGGTCGATGCTCTTGACCTTGGACGCCAGTTCGCGATCCTCCTCGATGGTCAGGTGGGTCAGCGCCACCACGACCGACGCTCCCTTCGCCCGCAACTCCTTCACCGCCGCCGCCGCCGTCTCCAGCACGGGTGGGAAGCTGAGGCTCGGCCCTGCGCTCGAAAGGCGGGCGGTATCGGGAGTGATCAGGCCGATGAAGCCGACGGTGATGCCGTCGATCGTCCTGGTCCAGCTCGGCACCGTATTAGCGAAGGCGGAGCCGTCGGCGGACCACACATTGGTGCCGATCCACGGAAACTTCGATTCGGCCATGCGCTGCTTCAGCAGGTCGGGACCGAAGTCGAATTCATGGTTGCCGAAGGTCACCGCGTCGACGCCGATGGCGTTGAACAGCGTGATCATCTGCTCGCCCCGCGTCGTCCCCGACAGCAGCGACGGCGACAGGAAATCGCCGCCGACCGTGGTGATCGCATCGGGCGCCGCGGCGCGCTCCCGCTTCAGCAGGGTCATCAGCGGCCCGAACCCGCCCTGCCCCTTCACCGGAGCGATCTCGTACACGTCGTTGACGTGCAGGAAGGTCAGCGTGCCGTTCTGTGCCCAGGCTGGCAGGGCCATGCCGACGATGGCGGCGAGCAGCGGAGCGGCGAGGAGACTGCGGCGGGACAGCATGCGAAACGGACCTCCGGCAGGAAACTTCGTACACTCTAGACCAGCTTTCCGCCGCCGCGCATAGCGGCTTTGCACATCGGCGCATGCGGTTGGGAAAGGCTGTGGCTTGAACTCCGCCCGCGACGGTCTCACAACTTGATGACAGCCTTACCAACGACGCGAGCCGAGCAGACCCATGCGCATCCTGGTCGTTCAGAACAGCCGTACCGCCCCCATCGGTTTGGTGGGCGATGCACTGACCGACAACGGCGCCACCCTCGTCACCATCGCCGCAAACGAGGGGGAGGCAATCCCCGATAAGGACGGTTATGCCGGTCTGGTGGTGCTGGGTGGCCCGCAGGACGCCTGGGACGACAAGAAGGGACCGCATTTCGGCCGGGTGATGGAGACGATCCGCGACTTCACCGACGCAGACCGGCCAGTGATGGGAATCTGCCTCGGAGCGCAGCTGGCGGCCCGCGCCTATGGCGCCAAGGTCTATCGCCACACCACGCCGGAACTGGGCATCCATCGTGTCAGCCTGACCGACGGCGCGCAGGACGACCCGCTGCTGGGCGGCTTCGGGCCGGACCTGAACCTCGCCCAGTGGCACTACGACACCTTCGAGTTTCCCGACGACGCCGTGCCGCTGGCCTACAGCGAAGCCTGCGACCGTCAGGCCTTCCGCCTTGGCCGTGCCACCTACGCCTTCCAGTTCCACCCGGAGGCCACCGGCGACATCCTGCGCGGCTGGGCGTCGCGCATTCGGGAAGAGGCGCGGGAGAGCAATGCGGAGATGCTGCACGGTCTGGAGGATTCGATTGCTACCCACCTGCCGGTGGCGGAGCGATTCACCCGGGCGATGACCCGGCGCTGGCTGGATCTGGCGCGCTGACGGTTTCGGTGAAGCGGGCCAGCAGGTCGGGGGTGTCGACGTCATAGAGGATGCCGGCGTCGTCGACCGGCACCTCGCACAGCCGGTCGGCATGCTGACCGATCAGGCGCTTCGCCCCGGCATCGCCGGTCAGCGCCGCCATTTCCGTGAAGAAGGCGCGGTCCCACAGCACCGGGTTGCCCTGCTTGCCATGGGTGGTGGGGATGCAGATGGCGCGGCCTTCCAGCGGACTGTAGGCGGCGATCAGCCGGTCGATCACAGCGGACGCCACCCGCGGCATGTCGCCCAGGCACACCACCACCGCATCCGATTCGCTCGGCACCGCCGCCAGACCGGCACGAAGCGAGCTGCTGAGCCCATCGGCGAAGGCGGGATTGTGGACGAAGGTGACGGGGCGGTCGGCCAGCGCCCGCGCCACGCTTTCCCCCTGATGGCCGGTGACGACGATGACGTTGGCGGCTTGCGAGGCCAGCGCCGCGTCGACGGCGCGGGCGACCAGCGGCGCACCGTTCACCTCCGCCAGCAGCTTGTTGGTCGGCCCCATGCGGCTGGAGCGGCCAGCGGCCAGCACCAGGGCGGTGACGCGCGGCGCACGGGGAGATTCTATTGCAACGCCGGCGCGCGGCAGCGGACGGGTCGGGATTTCGGCCAGCAGCCCGCCGACCCCCATCCGCATCACCTCGGCCCGGCTGGGAGGAACGCCGGCGGCAATGCGTTGCAAGACCCAGTCGAAGCCGTTCAGCTTGGGCGAGCGCGCACAGCCGGGGAGGCCCAGCACAGGTTGGCCGTCGCGCCGGGCCAGCAGCAGCAGGTTGCCGGGATCGACCGGCATGCCGAAATGCTCCACCACGCCGCCAGCCCGCTCGATGGCGGCGGGCAGCACGTCACGCCGATCGGTGATGGCCGAAGCACCGGCGATCAGCAGAAGGTCGGCCGCCGGTGCCTCCGCAATCTGAGCGGCGAGCGCCGCCTCGTCATGGGTGCAGCGCGAGTCGTGGATCAAGGTGCCGCCGAGTGCCTCCACCCGCTCCCGTGTCACGGCGACGGTCTTGTCGAGCACGCTGTCCTTGACCCCCGGGAGGCGCGTCTGGATCAGCGCCACCGACAGCGGACGATAAGGGAGGACGGCCAACGGCGGCGGTCCGTCGATGGCGATCCGCTCCGCCTGCTCCACCGCGGCGGCGGGGGCGGCAAAGGGGATGATCTTGACGGTGGCCAGCATCTGACCGGGCTCGACCGATGCGAAGTCAGGCAGGGTGGCGATGGTGACGCTCTCGTCGATGGCATTGATCGCGTCGACGCGGGCAGGGTCGAGGCGCAGCAGGCCATGAGATTCGGCGAACAGGTTGACCCGGCCGGTGAAGGCGGCGGCGACCTGGACGGCACCACCCGCCACGGCGGTGGCGATACGGGTGGCAGCGGCATCCTCGCCGATGTCGCTGTTGGATAGCTTGGCGGCGATCACCTCGGAGATGCCCGCCTTGCGCAGGGCATCCACGTCATCGGCTGACAGACGGCGGCCCTTCTTGAAGGCGATGCCGTCCAGGCGCAGGGAGTGGGCGAGGATTGCGCCCTCGGCTTCAGAGAGGGAAAGCGGACCGAAGAACATGGGGGCTCCGGGTGGGCACGGACGACGCATCCCCCCGGATATGGCTGCCGGGCCGGAGCCGGGCAATGGGCGAAAGGTATGGGGTGGGGGAGGCCAACTATGGCCTCCCGCTCTGGTCCTCGACCCTCAGCAGGGATGGTTTTCGCCCCGCCGCACGCAGGTGATCTGCCCCATGATCGAAATCGCGATCTCCGCCGGGGTGACGGCGCCGATCGACAGGCCGACGGGGCCGCGGATGCGCTTCACCTCAGCTTCGCTCAGCCCTTCGTCGCGCAGGCGGTCCAGGCGCAGGGCGTGGGTGCGCTTGCTGCCAAGCGCGCCGACATAGAAGGCGGGGGAGCGCAGGGCGGCGATCAACGCCGGGTCGTCCAGCTTCGGGTCGTGCGTCAGCGTGACCACGGCGGTGCGGACGTCGGGCTTCAGTTCGGCCAGCGCCTCGTCCGGCCACAGGTGGTTCAGCTTCACGCCGGGGAAGCGGGCCTCCGTGGCGAAGGCGCCGCGCGGGTCGATCACCGTCACGTCATAGCCGGTCAGCGCCGCCACTGGGGCCAGCGCCTGGGCGATGTGCACGGCGCCGACGATCAGCAGACGCATGGCCGGGTTGTGGACATGCACGAACAGGCGGAAGCCGTCCTCGTCCTGCGGATCGACCAGCAGGCCGGAACGGTCCTGGCGGATGCGCCGGCGCACCTCGTCCAACAGGTCGGGCTCCAGCCCGAAGCCGCCATGGACGGCGTCTTCATAGACGAGGGTCTGGAGACCACTGTTCAGATCGGTCACCAAGGCGGCTGGGATCGCGGCAGCCTTCGCGGCGAGCAGACGGTCCAGAATATCGCGTTTCATTCCACGGCCTCGACATAGACCTGTACCTGCCCGCCGCAGGCCAGCCCGACTTCCCAGGCCATTTCGTTGGTGATACCGAAGGACAGCAGGCGCGATTCGCCGTCCTCCATCGTCTTGGTGGCTTCGTGCGCCACGGCGCCTTCGATGCAGCCGCCGGAAACGGAGCCTGCCATCGACCCACGGTCGTCGACCGCCATCTGGCTGCCGACCGGCCGCGGCGAGGAGCCCCAGGTCGCCACGACGGTCGCCAGGGCCACCCTGCGGCCGGCGGCCCGCCATGCGGCCGCCTGCTCCACGATGTTGTCCGCCATCAGGGTGTCGTTCATCCCGCCGCCTCCTTCAACCAGCGGCGCAAGCCCGGATTACGACGCGGACCGTCGGCCGACAGGGCACCGGCCAAATCCGCGAGGCTGTTCAGGCTGTGGGCCGCAAGAAAATCGTCCACATGCGGCAGCAACGCCCGGATGCCCGAGGATTTCGGCGCGAAGCCTTCCCAGCGCAGCAATGGATTCAGCCAGACGAGCCGCCGACAGCTTTTGTGCAACCGTTCGGCCTCTGCCGCAAGCCCTTCCCCTGCATCCCTGTCAAGCCCGTCGGTAATGAGAAGAACCACCGCGCCCTGGCCCAGCACCCGGCGCGCCCAGGTCCGGTTGAAGGCATGCAGCGCGGTGCCGATCCGCGTGCCGCCCGACCAGTCGGCGACGGCCCCCGACACGGCATCCAGCGCCACATCGACATCCTTGTGGCGCAGGTGACGGGTGATGTTGGTCAGGCGCGTGCCGAAGACGAAGCTGTAGACCCGGTCGCGGTCGTTGGTGACCGCATGCATGAAGTGCAGCAGCATCCGCGAATAGCGGGTCATCGATCCGGAGATGTCGCACAGCACCACCAGCGGCGGCGGGCGGGTGCGGCGGCGCTTGCGGGCGAGGTCCGACAGGTCGCCGCCGCTGCACAGCATCCGCCGCAGCGTGGCGCGCGGATCGACGCGCGGCCCCGCCGGATCGGGGCGGTAGCGGCGTGTGGTGACCTCCGCCAGGGGCAGGGCGAGACGGGTCAGCAGGCGTTTGGCCTGCGCCATCTCCTCCCCGGTCATCTTCTCGAAATCCTTGTCCTGAAGCCGTTCGGCGGCGGACACGGTGAAGGAGGCGTCGAGTTCGATTTCGGTCTTTTCCGGTTCCTCCTGTTCGGTGCCGCTGCCGTGCAGTGCCTCGGCGAGGCGCTGAGCCATCTCCGGCTGGTCGGGCGGGGCCTCCGTCCGCACCTTCGGCAGCATCAGCGACATCATCTTTTTCAGGATGTCCGGATTGCGCCAGAAGACGTGGAAGGCTTGGTCGAACAGCTCGCTCTGGTCGTGGCGGTTCACGAAGATGGCGTGCAGCGCCCAGTAGAAATCGGTGCGGTTGGACAAGCCGACCGCCTCCACCGCTTCCACGGCCTGCAAGACCTTGCCCGGTCCGACCGGCAGGCCGGCGGCACGCAGCGCTCGGGCGAAATGCATCAGGTTGAGGGTGAGGCGGCCGGCCGGAACGGTGTCCGTCATGATGCACTCACCTTGCGGTGGTGGCGGCCAGCTCGGTCTTGACCTGGGTCAGGATGCGCGCCGCCTCGCTGCCCTGGATGCGGGCAATGTCGTCCTGGTACTTCAGCAGCGTGCCCAGCGTGTCGTTGATGACGGAGGGCTCCAGTTCCAACTGGTTCAACTCCACCAGCGCTTGCGCCCAGTCCAATGTCTCCGCCACTCCCGGAGCCTTGTAGAGGTCCAGGCCGCGCAGGGTCTGGACGAAGCCCACCACCTGGGCTGCCAGCCGCGCATCGGCCTGCGGCGCCTTGACCGCGACGATCTCCCGTTCCCGCGTGGCGTTGGGGTAATCGACCCAATGGTAGAAGCAGCGCCGCTTCAGCGCGTCATGGATCTCGCGCGTGCGGTTGGAGGTCAGGATGACGATGGGTGGCTCCGGCGCATGGACGGTGCCGAACTCCGGGATCGAGACCTGATAGTCGGACAGGATCTCCAGCAGATAGGCCTCGAACGGCTCGTCGGTACGGTCTAACTCGTCGATCAGCAGCACTGGCGGCCCGGCGAGGTCGGGCTCCAGTGCCTGGAGCAGCGGACGTTTGACCAGGAAGCGCTCGGAGAACAGATCGGAGGCCAGCGATTCACGGTCCTGCCCGCCAGACGCCTCGGCCAGCCTGATTTCCATCATCTGGCGGGCATAGTTCCACTCATAGACGGCCGACGAGGCGTCCAGCCCCTCGTAGCATTGCAGCCGCAGCAGCTTGCGGCCCAGCGTCGCCGACAGAACCTTGGCGATCTCCGTCTTGCCGACGCCGGCCTCGCCCTCCAGGAACAGCGGGCGCTTCAGCTTCAACGCCAGGAACAGCGCGGTCGCCAGCGAGCGGTCCGCGACGTAGGAGCCGCGGGTGAGAAGCGCCAGCGTATCATCGACGGAGGCGGGAAGGGTTGTGGTCATCGAGGGCCTTGGAAATGGACGATAAAATCCCTCTCCCGTCCCGGGAGAGGGAGGGGACCCACCGAAGGTGGGGAGGGTGAGGGGTAAGGCAAGGAACTGGAAGCGCATGGTTCCTTGCACTGCCCCTCACCCTTCCCACCGCTTCGCGGCGGATCCCTTCCCTCTCCCGGGGCGGGAGAGGGAGTTAAATCACCCCGCCGCTTCCACCGCGCGCTTCGCCATCACGGTGACGAGGTGGGCGCGGTAGTCGGCGCTGGCGTGGATGTCGGCGTTCAGGCCGTCGGCCTCCACCGACAGGCCGTTCAGGGCGTCGGCGCGGAAGTCGGCGGCGAGCGCCGTCTCGAACGCCTCGGCGCGGAAGACGGAACCGGCGGCGCCGGTCACCGCGACCCGGACTTCCCCGCCGAACCTGGCGACGAAGACACCGACGATGGCGTAGCGGCTGGCCGGGTTGCGGAACTTGGCGTAGGCCGCCTTGTCCGGTCGGGAGAAACGTACCGATTTGACGATTTCGCCCGGCTCCAGCGCGGTTTCGAACATGCCGGTGAAGAAATCGTCGCCGGCGATGGTTCGGCGGTCGGTGGTCACCGTGGCCTTCAGCGCCACCACGGCCGACGGGTAGTCGGCCGACGGATCGGCGTTGGCGATGGAGCCGCCCATTGTGCCCATGTTGCGGACCTGCCGGTCGCCGATGCCCTCGGCAAGGCTGGCCAGCGCCGGGATCACCCGCTTGACGAGGTCGGAATGGGCGACCTCGGCATGGCGGGTGAAGGCGCCGATCTCCAGCCCGCCATCAGCTTCACGGATGCCCTTCAACTCCGCAATGGCGCCGAGGTCGATCAGGTCGGTCGGGCGGGCGAGGCGCTGTTTCAGCGTCGGCAGCAGGGTCTGCCCGCCGCCCAGCAGCTTGGCCTCTTCCGCCTGAATGGCAGTCGCCGCGTCGGCAAGCGATGTCGGCCGTTGGTACGTGAACGCGTACATTCTCTAGCCTCCTTCTTCTTCGGCCGTCTTATTCCGCCGCCATGGCAGGAGCAGCGTCGCGGATGGTCCGCCAGACCTTCTCCGGCGTCGCCGGCATGTCCATGTGGGTGACGCCATAGTCCGACAGCGCATCCACCACCGCGTTCATCACGGCGGCGGCGGCGCCGATGGTCCCGGCCTCGCCGCAGCCCTTCACGCCCAGCGGATTGTGGGTGCAGGGCTGGTCCTCGTGATAGCGCACGGTGAAGGATGGGACATCGTCGGCCCGCGGCATGCAATAGTCCATGTAGGAGCCGGTCACGAGCTGGCCCGACTCCTCGTCATAGACGCAGTTCTCGTACAGCGCCTGCCCGATGCCCTGGACCAGGCCGCCATGCACCTGCCCCTCGACGATCAGCGGGTTGATGACGTTGCCGAAATCGTCCACCGCGGCGAAGCTGACGATGGTGGTTACGCCGGTGTCCGGATCGATCTCCACCTCGCAGACATGGCAGCCGTTGGGGTAGGTGAAGTTCTTCGGGTCGTAGAAGGCCTGCTCGTCCAGACCTGGCTCCAGCTCGTCGAGCGGGAAGTTGTGCGGGACATAGGCTTGCAGGGCGATGTCGCCGATGCCCAGGCTCTTGTCGGTGCCGGCGACGGTGAAACGGCCGTCCTTCACCTCGATGTCGGTCTCGGCAGCCTCCAGCATGTGGGCGGCGATCTTCTTCGCCTTGCGCTCCACCTTGTCCATCGCCTTCACCAGGGCCGACCCGCCGACCGCGAGCGAGCGCGAGCCGTAGGTGCCCATGCCGAAGGGGATCTTGTTGGTGTCGCCGTGGACGATCTCGACATTCTCGATCGGGATGCCGAAGCGGTCGGCCACGATCTGGGCGAAGGTGGTCTCATGGCCCTGGCCATGGCTGTGAGCACCGGTGAAGACCGTCACCGAACCCGTTGGATGGAAACGGACTTCTGCGCATTCATAAAGTCCTGCGCGAGCGCCGAGCGCACCGGCGACATTGCTTGGCGCGATGCCGCAGGCTTCGATGTAGGTCGCGAAGCCGATGCCGCGCAGCTTGCCGCGAGCCTTCGATTCGGCCCGGCGCTGCTGGAAGCCGGGGTAGTCGACCAGCGGCAGGGCGATGTCGAGATTCTTGGCGAAGTCGCCGGTGTCGTATTGCAGGGCCACCGGCGTCTGGTAGGGCATCGCCTCTTTGGGCACGAAATTGCGGCGGCGCATCTCCGTCTTGTCCATGCCCATCACGCCCGCTGCGACATCGACCAGCCGTTCGATCAGGTAGCAGGCCTCCGGCCGGCCGGCGCCGCGATAGGCGTCGACGGGGGCGGTGTTGGTGAAGACCGCTTTCACCTCGGCATAGATCGCCGGGGTCTTGTATTGTCCGGCCAGCAGGGTGGCGTAGAGGTAGGTCGGGATCGACGGCGCGAAGGTCGACAGATAGGCGCCGAGATTGGCCAGCGTCGAGACGCGCAGAGCCAGGAAATTGCCGTCGGCGTCCATCGCCAGCTCGGCATGGCTGACATGGTCGCGGCCATGGGCGTCGGTCAGGAAGCTCTCCGAGCGATCGGCGGTCCACTTCACCGGCCGGCCGACCTTGCGTGCCGCCCAGGTGACGACGGCCTCCTCGCCGTAATGGAAGATCTTCGATCCGAAGCCGCCGCCGACGTCGGGCGCCACCACCCGCAGCTTGTGCTCCGGGATGCCCAGCACGAAGGCGCCCATCAGCAGACGGGTGACGTGCGGGTTCTGGCTGGTGGTGGTCAGCGTGTATTCGCCGCTGGACTGGTCGTATTCGCCCATCGCCGCCCGCGGCTCCATGGCGTTCGGCACCAGCCGCTGGTTGACCAGATCGATTTTCGCGACATGGGCGGCATTGGCGAAGGCCGCGTCCACCGCCGCCTTGTCGCCCAGATGCCAGTCGTAGCAGACATTGTCCGGCGCATCGTCATGGACCAGTGGAGCGCCGCCGGCGATCGCGCGGGTGGAGGAGCCGACCGCCGGCAATTCCTCGTAATCGACCACCACCATCTCGGCGGCGTCGCGCGCCTGTTCGCGGGTTTCGGCGATCACCACCGCCACGGCGTCGCCGACATAGCGTACGCGGTCGCGCGCCAGCGGGTAGTGCGGCGGCTCCTTCATCGGCGAGCCGTCCTTGGAGTGGATCTGCCAGCCGCAGGGCAGGCTGCCGACCTTGTCGGCCTCCATGTCGGCCCCGGTCAGCACGGCGACCACGCCGGGCATCGCTGCTGCATCGGCGAAGTCGATGCCCAGGATGCGGGCATGGGCGTAGGGGGAGCGCACATGGACCGCATGGGTCATGTTCAGGCGCTTGAAATCGTCGGTGTAGTTGCCGCGGCCGGTCAGAAAACGCTGGTCTTCGCGCCGGCGCACCGAGGCGCCGATGCCATTGGGGTTCGCCATCTCGTGTTTCCTCCCACAGGAACGCTGAAGATGCGGAAATGCCTGCTTTGCTCTGGACGTTTCGCCCTTATTCGGCGGCCACCGGCGCTGCCTGCGCACCTGCCATCGCCTCGGCTCCCGCCTTCACCGCCCTGACGATGTTGTGATAGCCGGTGCAGCGGCAGATGTTGCCCTCCAGCCCTTCACGGATCTCGGCTTCGGTCGGATTCGGATTCTCGCGAACCAGATCGACCGCGCTCATTACCATGCCCGGCGTGCAGAAGCCGCATTGCAGGCCATGATGCTCGCGGAAGGCGGCCTGCATCGGGTGCAGCGTGCCGTCGGCCGCCGCCAGCCCCTCGATCGTTGTCACCGCCGCCCCGTCGGCCTGGACGGCCAGCGTGGTGCAGGACTTCACCGACCGGCCGTCGACATGGACGACGCAGGCGCCGCACTGGCTGGTGTCGCAGCCGACATGGGTGCCCGTCAGGCCAAGATGCTCGCGCAGGAAGGTGACGAGCAGCGTGCGCTCCTCCACCTCGCGCGAGACCGTCTTGCCGTTGACGGTCATCGAAACGGTACAGGACATCGGTTTTCCTCCCGCTGGCTGAAGTCTGGCTTGCAGTCGTTTGGCGTGCAGTTGGGACTTATCACTTTCGTGTGACGCGCCGTGTGCCGGGGCCATGGGGATGTCCGCTTCGGCCGGCGGTCTTGCGCCACAAGGATAGGGGGTGTCTCCCCGTGAAGGTCAAGGAGCCTGTGCATGCCTTGGCCGAAAGAATGGCATTGCAACCATCGTTATGTCGGATTGTACGTACTGGCGCGCAATTTTGTGGCGCGTTACAGTGGGTTGGGGCTGCCCGCGCTCTGTGGGCCTACGAATAAATCCGCCCGGCAACGATCCGGGTGCAGCAAGGATAAGGGGGAGAGCCACCATGAATCGCCCATCTGTGACGCGTCGCGTCCTGGCCCTGTGCACGGCCGCCGGTCTCGGCATCGGCCTTGGACTCGCCGCACTTCCGGCCAAGGCCGAGACCTTCATTACCGTGCTGACCGGCGGCACCAGCGGCGTCTATTACCCGCTGGGCGTGGCGCTGTCGAACGTGTACGGCAAGGCGCTGCCGGGGGCGAAGGTGACGGCGCAGGCGACCAAGGCGTCGGTGGAGAACCTGAACCTTCTCCAGGCCGGCCGCGGCGAGATCGGCTTCACGCTGGGCGATTCGCTGAGCGATGCCTGGAAGGGCAACGAGGAGGTCGGCTTCAAGCAGAAGCTGGACAAGCTGCGCACCATTGCCGCCATCTACCCTAACTACATCCAGATCGTCGCCGCCAAGGAATCGGGGATCAAGACGCTGGCCGACCTGAAGGGCAAGCGGGTGTCGGTCGGCGCGCCGAAATCGGGGACGGAGCTGAACGCGCGCGCCATCTTCGGCGCCGCCGGCCTGACCTACAAGGATTTCGCCAAGACCGAGTATCTGCCCTTCGGCGAATCGGTCGACCTGATCAAGAACCGCCAGCTGGATGCGACTCTCATCTCCGCCGGACTCGGCGTGGCGGCGATCAAGGATCTGTCTTCCTCGCAGGAGATCACCGTCGTCAGCATCCCGGCGGACATCGTGCAGAAGGTCGGCGATGCCGCCTACATCACCGAAACGATCCCGGCCGGCACCTATCCCGGACAGACTGAGGCCGTTCCGACCGCCGCGGTGCGCAACCTGCTGGTCAGCCATTCCGGCGTGTCCGACGATGCCGCCTACGCGATGACCAGGACGCTGTTCGAGAATCTCGACGCGCTGGCCGCCGCCCATGTCGCCGCCAAGCAGATCAAGCTGGACCAGACCGCCACCCAGTCGCCGGTGCCGCTGCATCCGGGCGCCATCAAGTATTTCAAGGAAAAGGGCCTGATGTAAGAACGGACGGGTGGAGAAGCCGTAGTGAGTGCACAAAAGAATCAGGCGGACTCCGAGATCCGCCAGGCGATCGACCGGGAAAATCCGGCGACGGTCGCAGCATTCGAAGGGTTCGACGGGCGGGCGGTCTTCGCCATCGCCGTCGCCTTCTCCGCCTTCCAGATCTGGACCGCCGCCTTCAACCCAGTGTCCACCATGGTGGTGCGGGCGGTCCATGTCGGTTTCCTGCTGCTGATGACCTTCACCCTGTTCGGCTTCCGCCAGACGGCGGAGCGCAAGCGGGTTCCCTGGTACGACTGGTTGCTGGGGCTGACCGCTTTCGGCGTCGGTCTGTACCATTACGTGTTCGAGGTCGAGCTAATCCAGCGGGCAGGCGACCCCAACACCACCGACCTGATCGTCGGCACTATTGCCGTGGCTCTGGTGTTCGAGGCCGCGCGGCGCATCATGGGGCTTGCGCTGCCGATCATGTGCGGCGTGTTCATTCCCTATGCCCTGTTCGGCCGGCATCTGCCCTTCGGGCTCGCCCACCGCGGCTATGACATCGACCAGGTGATCGACAATCTGTATCTGTCGACGGAGGGGCTTTACGGCACACCGACCTTCGTGTCGGCCAGTTACATCTTCCTGTTCATCCTGTTCGGCGCCTTCCTGGAACGCGCCGGCATGATCAAGCTGTTCAATGACGTGTCGCTCGGCCTCGTTGGCCATGCCAAGGGCGGACCGGCCAAGGTGGCGGTGATCTCGTCCGGTCTGATGGGCACCATCAACGGGTCGGGTGTGGCCAATGTGCTGACCACCGGGCAGTTCACCATTCCGCTGATGATGCGCTTCGGCTACCGCCCGGCCTTCGCCGGTGCTGTGGAGGCCACGGCCAGCATGGGCGGGCAGCTGATGCCGCCCGTGATGGGCGCCGCTGCCTTCATCATGGCCGAGACCATCGGCGTGCCCTACAGCGAGGTCGCCATCGCCGCCGCGATCCCAGCAATCCTCTATTTCGGCAGCGCCTTCTGGATGGTCCATCTGGAAGCGGGGATGCGCAACCTCGTCGGCCTGCCCAAGGACCAGTGCCCCAGTGCGTTGCGAGCGGTGGTGGAGGGCTGGTACCTGATCCTGCCGCTGGCGGCGCTGATCTATCTGCTGTTCTCCGGCTTCACGCCACTGTTCGCCGGCGTCATCGGCATCGCGGCGACGGCGGCGCTGATCCTCGGCACCACCATCGTTGGCACCATCGGGCCGATGGCCTTGCGCGTCGCCTTCTGGGTGGTGGTCGGTCTGGTTGCGGCGGGCCTGTGGAAGCTTGGGTTCCGGACCGAGCATCTGGCCTTCACCATGGTCACCCTGCTGATCATCCCCTGCCTGTTGTTCAAGGGCGGCCGGCAGACGCTGGCGCTGGTGGTCAACAGCATTGCCGACGGCGCCAAGAACGCGGTCGGCGTCGGCGTCGCCTGCGCGCTGGTCGGCGTGCTGATCGGCATGATGACGCTGACCGGGCTGGCGTCGAGCTTCGCCTCCACCATCGTCGACTGGTCGGGCGGGAATCTGCTGGCGGCGCTGGTGCTGACCATGATCGCCTGCATCGTGCTGGGCACCGGCCTGCCGACGACGGCGAACTACATCATCACCGCGTCGATCGCCGCAC
Source organism: Azospirillum lipoferum (assembly GCF_024170005.1). Classification (GTDB taxonomy): domain Bacteria; phylum Pseudomonadota; class Alphaproteobacteria; order Azospirillales; family Azospirillaceae; genus Azospirillum; species Azospirillum lipoferum. The sequence continues at coordinate 242,176 of NZ_JALJXJ010000011.1, read as the reverse complement.
CCGCCCTGCTGACCATGGGCGTGCCGCTGATCGTCAGCCACATGTTCGTCTTCTATTTCGGCATCATGGCCGACCTGACCCCGCCGGTCGCCCTGGCGGCGCTGGCGGCCTCGTCGATCTGCAAGGCCGACCATATGGAGATCGGCTGGATCGCGACGCGGGTGGCGATGGCGGGCTATGTCGTTCCCTTCATGGCGGTGTACGACCCGGCGCTGGTGCTGCAAGGCGGGAGCTGGCTGGCGGTGGCCTATGTGTTCGTCAAGGCCTGCGTCGCCATCGCCTTGTGGGGGGCGGCAACCATCGGCTTTTTCTGGACGCCGCTGTCGCCGGTCGCCCGGATTTACGCCGCTGCGGCCTCCTTCCTGTTCATCGTCGCCCTGCCGCTGACCGACGAGGTCGCCTTCGTCATGACCGCCCTCTTCCTGCTGTGGCAGTACCGGCGCCGGAGCGTGCCGACCGCCGCCGCGGCCTGAAGTGGGTGGTCTCTGCCTGTTCGCCCTCGGCGGCGCGCTGCTGGTGTCGCTGCCGGGGACGGAGTTCACCCTGTCCTGGACCCACTCCATCGAAAAGACGGAGTGGCAGGAACGCTGGACGGTCGATGCGGGACGGTTGCACTTGGCAGAGGCCCGTATCCGCGGCACCGGTGCGGGAATGGAGCCCGGTCCCGATGCCCGCCTGACCGTTGATGGCTGGATGGCCTGGAGGCCGGAGCTGCCGCCGCGTGACGAGGTCACGCTGGCCGCATCCGGTTTCACAGGCGAGCACCGGCTGTGCGCGGGGGCGGAGTGCCGGCCGCTGTCGGGCTGGACGGGCGTGACCGACCGGGCTGTGATGATGCGGGCATGCTTTTAGGTCGCCGCTCACCCCCCGCATACGAAAGTTCGTGTCGCCAATGCCCCTTCCGGCTTGGCTTACGCTGCGTCGGTCCGCATACTCCCGTTCCTTTCGTCAGCCTACCTTCCGGACCGATGAACACTTCCCCCACGCACCATCGCCGCCCGTCCATCTTCCCGACCGCTCTCGGCGCGGCGCTCACCTTCGGCGGCGTGCTGTTGGGCGCGCATGGGGTGCAAGCTGCGGAGGTGGCGGCGGAGGTTGCTCATGCCGGTTTGCCGCATCTGGACGGACGGCTGCTGGGGGCGGTGTGGGTGGTTCCCTTCGCGGGGATCCTGCTGTCGATCGCACTGTTCCCGCTGCTGGCGCCGATGGTCTGGCACCATCATTTCGGCAAGATCTCGGCCGCCTGGGCGCTGGCTTTTCTGGTGCCCTTCGCTGCGACCTTCGGGGTCGACCTCGCCACCTATGAACTGCTGCACACGGTCCTGCTGGAATATATCCCCTTCATCGTGCTGCTGACCGCGCTGTTCACGGTGGCGGGCGGCGTGCGGCTTGCCGGGTCGCTGGTGGGGACGCCGCTGGCCAACACCGTCGGGCTGGCGCTGGGCACGGTGCTGGCCAGCCTGATGGGCACCACCGGCGCCTCGATGCTGCTGATCCGCCCGCTGCTGCGCGCCAACGAGCACCGGCGCCACAAGGTCCACACGGTGGTCTTCTTCATCTTCCTGGTGTCGAACGTCGGCGGCTCGCTGACGCCGCTGGGCGACCCGCCGCTGTTTCTGGGCTTTCTGAAGGGGGTCGATTTCTTCTGGCCGACGGTGCATCTGCTGGCGCCAATGGCCTTCCTGTCCGCCCTGCTGCTGGTGATCTATTTCGGGCTGGACCTCGTCCTGCACACCCGCGATCCCGGCAGGCACCCGCTGATCGAGGGTGTGCATGAACGCGAGCCGATCCGCATCGAGGGCAGCGTCAACCTGCTGCTGCTGATCGCCATCGTCGGCGCCGTGCTGCTGAGTGGCGTCTGGCATCCCGGTACCGGTGTCATGCTGTACCATGTGACGGTGCCGCTGGAGACCATCGTGTCGAATCTCCTGCTGCTGGGCATCACTGGCCTGTCTCTGGCGCTGACCAGCAAGCAGAGCCGCCGCCTGAACGGCTTCAGCTGGGGGCCGATCCTGGAGGTGGCGAAGCTGTTCGCCGCCATCTTCCTGACCATCATCCCCGCCATCGCCATCCTGCGGGCCGGCACCGACGGTGCGCTGGGTGCCATCATCTCGGCGGTGAACGAGGGCGGGAAACCGAACCCTGCCGCCTATTTCTGGGCGGCCGGCATCCTGTCCAGCTTCCTGGATAATGCGCCGACCTATCTGATCTTCTTCAACACGGCCGGCGGCGACGCGAAACTGCTGATGACCGACCTGTCGCTGACGCTGACCGCGATCTCCGCTGGTGCGGTGTTCATGGGAGCCAACAGCTATATCGGCAATGCTCCCAACTTCATGGTCAAGGCGATCGCGGAGGAACGTGGCGTCGCCATGCCCAGCTTCTTCGGCTATATGGCTTGGTCCTGCGGCATCCTGGTGCCGCTGTTGGGGCTGACCACGCTGGTCTTCTTCCTGTGACGGTCCCTATTCTGTAACAGCCGCCTCACGAAACCAATCGTCACCGCCACCGTTAACCCGCGATAGGGCTGCCTTTCCGTCCGCAGCCGGACGGGTGCTGCGCGGCGTAACGGCTGGAGGGTGACGTGGTTTCGATGGGTCTCGGCTGGAACATGGGTGCGGGCTTCAAGGCGGGGCGGCCGATGGCTGCGCCCAGGCAATCTCGCTCTGATCAGGTCCCATCGGCGGGGCAGGTGCCATCGGTCTGAGCGGCCGGAGCCTGCGCCATGAATACGCAGACCAACCCCCGCCACCTCCACTCCCTGACCCCGCTGCGCGGCATCGCGGCCTTGTGGGTGGTGGTGTACCATTACAGCTTCCAGTATTTCCCCAACCTGCATCCTGACAGCTACACGCATCTGGTGCAGAAGGGCTATCTGGCCGTCGACCTGTTCTTCATGCTCAGCGGCTTCGTGCTGACGCATGTCTATCACGGAATCTTCACGGACTCGGTCGGCGACAAATACTGGGCGTTCCTGCGGGCGCGCATTGCCCGGCTCTATCCGCTGCATCTGGCGGTCCTGCTGTTGTTCGTGGCGACTGCGTTGGCCGTCCGCGCGGTGGAGTATGCCGCCACCGGCAGCTTCCCGGCGATTCCGCTGAAGGGAGCCGAGTCAGTATGGGCGCTGGTCGCCAATTTGTTCATGCTTCAGGGCCTTTATGCCAGCATGCTGAGCTGGAACTACCCGGCTTGGTCGATCAGCCTGGAGTTCATGGCGTATCTGGTCTTCCCCTTTGCGCTGCCCTGGGTCTGGCGATCGAGCGGGCGGATGCAGGCCGTCCTGGCGGCCGGTGCCCTGGCGACGCTCTGTATGCTGGCCTGGGCGACGCAGGACAATCTGAACCAGTGGGACGGACCCCAGACCCTGCTGCGCTGCCTGCCGGAATTCCTGCTGGGAACACTACTGTACAGCGCATATCGCAGCGGGCTTGCCGCGCCGGTGCTGTCCAGCGACCTGACGATGGCCGGGGGGGTGTTTGCGATCCTGTTTCTTCTGCACACCGGCGGGCCGGATCTGCTCGCCGTTCCGCTGTTCGCCCTGCTGATCCTGGCGGCGGTCGCCAACCGCGGACGGGCAGCGGGTGCCCTGAATGTCCGGCCGTTGGTGTGGCTGGGTGACGTATCCTATTCGCTCTACCTGATCCACGGCTTCGTCGAGTATGCCACCACGCGGCTGCTGGGCTTGGGGCTGGGCATCTACGACCGCAAGGCTTTGCCGGGCGGCTGGTCGATGGCGCTGTTGGTGGCGATGGTCACGGCTTGCCTGTTGATGGCCGGCCCGGCTTATCGGCGGATCGAGGTGGGCGGACGGCGTCTTCTGCGGGAGGGGCCGGGCTTCGGCCGCCTGACGCTGGCAACGGCCGGCCGGCGGGGCGACTGAGGCAAAAAAATGCGCCCGGAGGCTGAAGCCGCCGGGCGCAAAGGCACAGTACGAAAGAGGATCATCAGCAGTGATGATGCAATCGGGAGATCGATTGTGGGGCCACCCTGTCACGGGTCGTGCGTGTGCCCCTTGACCGCGGTCAAGCTTGAGCGAAAGAGTGGGTCATCAATCTCCCAGCGCCGGCTTCGGCAGCGCGCCACCCAACCCGTCGTCCTCCACCTCTTCGGTCTGCGGCCGCGGCACGCGGAACCATGCGGCGTAGAGCGCCGGCAGGAAGAAGATCGTCAGCACGGTGGCACCCGCCAGGCCGCCCATGATGGCCACCGCCATTGGTCCCCAGAACACGCTCTGCGTCAGCGGAATCATGGCGAGGATCGCCGCGGCGGCGGTCAGCGCGATGGGGCGGGCACGGCGGACCGTCGCCTCGACGATGCTGTCCCAGCGCGACCGGCCGCTGCGGATGTCCTGTTCGATCTGGTCGACCAGGATGACCGAGTTGCGCATGATGATGCCGGCCAGCGCGATGACGCCCAGCATGGCGACGAAGCCGAAGGGCAGGTTGAACAGCAGAAGCGAGGCGGTGACGCCGATCAGCCCCAGCGGTGCGGTCAGCAGGACCATGAACACCCGCGAGAAGCTCTGCAATTGCAGCATCAGCGTGGTGACCATGATCAGCAGCATCACAGGCATCATGGCGTTGATCGAGTCCTGGCCCTTGGCACTCTCCTCGATGGCGCCGCCCATGGTGATGGCATAGCCGTCCGGCAGGGTGGCGCGGAGTGCGTTCAATTGAGCGTTCAGCTGGGTGCTGACCACGGGGGCCTGAAGGCCGCCGGTGACGTCGCCCTTGACCGTCATCGTCGTCTCGCGCGCCCGGCGCCACAGCACCGGTTCCTCCAGTTCATAACGCACGGCGGCGACCTGGCTGAGGGGCACCGTGGTGCCGCGGCTGGTGCGGATGTTCAGTTCGCCCAGACGCGACAGGTCCATCCGCTCTTCCGGAGTGGTGCGCAGCAGGACGCCGATCAGTTCCGTTCCCTCGCGGTATTGGGTGACGGACATGCCGTTCAGCAGCAGTTGCAGGGCATCGGACAGATCCTGCTTGGACACGCCGAGCGCGCGGGCCTTGGCGGTGTCCACCTCCAGCCGGATGCGCTTGGACAGCTCATCCCAGTCCAGATGGACATTTGCGGTGTTGGGGTGGGCGCGCATGGTGTCGCGCACCTGATAGGCGACCTTGCGGATGGTCGCCGGATCCTCGCCGGTGACGCGGAACTGTACCGGGTAGCCGACCGGTGGGCCGTTCTCCAACCGGCCGATGCGGACGCGGGCGGCGGGGAAGTCGGCTTCCAGCGTCGGTTCCAGCCGCTGCATGAAATGCTCGCGCTCCTCCAGCCCCTTGGTCATCACCATGAACTGGGCGAAGTTGGCGGTTTGCAATTGCTGGTCCAGCGGCAGGTAGAAGCGCGGCGAGCCGCCGCCGGTGTAGGCGACCCAGTAATCGACGTCCGGGTCCTTCGCCAGCACCGCTTCCATCCGCTTCACCTCGGTCGCCGTCGCCTCGAAGGAGGAACCTTCGGCGAGCCGGATATCGATCAGCAGCTCCGGCCGGCTGGCCGACGGAAAGAACTGCTGCTGGACGTGGCCGAAGCCGACCAGTGCGGTGACGAAGGCCGCCACCGTGACGCCGATGGTGACCCAGCGCGCCCGCACGCAGGCCTCGATCATGCCGCGCAGGATGCGGTATGCGCGCGTGTCGTAGATGTCCAGCTCATGGCCGTCGGGAACCACATGCTTGGGTTTGGGCAGCAGCAGCCAGCCGAGATAGGGAGTGAAGATCACCGCCACCACCCAGGACAGCAGCAGCGACAGCGCCACCACCCAGAAGATCGAGTTGGTGTATTCGCCGGCCGCCGACGCCGCGAAACCGACCGGCACGAAGCCGGCGGCGGTAACGATGGTGCCGCTCAGCATCGGGAAGGCGGTGGAGGTGTAGGCGAAGGCGCCGGCCTTCAACCGGTCCCACCCCTGTTCCATCTTCACCACCATCATCTCCACCGCGATGATGGCGTCGTCCACCAGCAGGCCCAGCGCGATGATGAGGGCGCCCAGCGAGATGCGCTGGAGATCGATGTGCAGGATCTGCATCGCCACCAGCGTCATCGCCAATACCAGCGGCACCGCCAGCGCCACGACGATGCCGGTGCGCCAGCCCAGGCTGACGAGGCTGACCAGGATGACGATGCCCAGCGCCTCGGCCAGCGATTCCATGAACTCGCCGACCGAATGCTCGACCACCTTCGGCTGGTCGGCGACCTGCGCCATCTCCAGCCCGACCGGCAGTTCGGCCCGGATCTTCTCCATCGCGGTGTCGAGCTGCTCGCCCAGCTTCAGGACGTTGCCGCCCTTCGCCATCACAATGCCGATCCCGATGGCGTCGTGGCCGTTGTAGCGTAGGGTATAGCGGCGCGGCTCGACGTAGCCGCGCTTGACCTCGGCCACGTCGCCGATGGTCAGCAGCCGGCCGCCGCTCTCCACCGGAATCGCTCGCACCGCCGCCGCGGTGTCGAGGCCGAGGTCGAGACGGACATAGACCCGCTGCGATCCGGTATCGACGTCGCCCGATGCGGCGATGGCATTCTCGCGCTGGAGCGCCTGGATCACCGACTCCACCGGCAGGCCGAAGCTGGCGAGCCGCTGGCTGGAGATCTCCACATAAACGCGCTCCTCCTGCGGAGCGATCAGATCGATCTTCTCGACGCCCGGCAATTTCAGCAGGCGGGCGCGGGCCTGTTCGGCCACCTTCTTCAGCTGGGCTGGGGTGAAATCCTCGCCCATGAAGGCGTAGATGCCGGAATAGACGTCGCCGAATTCGTCATTGAAGAAGGGGCCGATCACGCCGTCCGGCAACGTCTGGCGAATGTCGCCGATCTTCTTGCGCACCTGATACCACAGGTCCGCCACCAGCTTCGGCGGGGTGGAATCCTTCAACTGGACGAAGATCACCGATTCACCCGGCTTGGAATAGCTGCGGGCGACGTCGTAGTAGGGTACCTCCTCCAGCTTCTTCTCGATGCGGTCGGTGACGAACTGTTCGACCTCGCGCGCTGTGGCGCCCGGCCATTGGGTGCTCACCACCATCACCTTGAAGGTGAAGGACGGATCCTCCGCCCGGCCCAGGGTCTTGTAGGCGAGCGCACCGGCCAGCACGCTGGCGAGCATCATGAACAGCACCAGCGTGCGGTGGGCCAGCGCCCAGGCCGAGAGGTTCATGCGGGAGTGGTTCATCGCGCCGGCTCCGTCCAGACGCGGACTTTCTGGCCGGCATCGAGCTTGTGCACGCCGGCGGTGACGACTCGCTCGCCGTTCTTCAGGCCGCTACCGATCAGGGCGAGATCGCCGGCGTAAGCCGCGACGGTGACGGGACGCAGTTCCAGCCGGTCATCCGGCGCGGACAGCACCCACACCGCCGGCTTCTGCTCCCGCTGCGCCAGTGCGCTCAGCGGCAGGCGGGCGACGGGGGCGCCATGGTCGGCGGCGGCGACCACGGTCGCGGTCATGCCGAGCTGGACCGTCGGCGGCGGATCGGTCAGGGAGATCTTCGCCTGGAAGGTGCGAGTGTTGGCATCGGCACTTGGCGACAGCTCGCGCAGGCTGCCGGCGATGCTCTGGCCCGGCAGGGACCACAGTTCCACCGCCAGCTTCTGGCGGGGCAGGGTGGCGACGCTCTGCTCGGGAATGTTCGCCACCGCCTCCAGGCTGCCCAGCCGGGCGACGCGCAGGGCGGTCTGGCCGGCCGCCACCACCTGTCCCGGCTCGATCAGCGTCGCGGTGACAATGCCGGCTTCGTCCGCCACCAGCGTGGCATATTGGGCGGAGTTGTCGAGGACGCGCAACTGCGCCTCCACCTCCCGCACCTTGGACTCGGCCTTGTCCAGCGTCGTCTTGCGACGGTCGTATTCCTGGCGGGTCGTCCATTCGCCCTGACGCAGGCTGGCATAGCGCTGGAAGTCGCTGCGCGCGTTGGCGGCGTCGGCCTGGGCGGAGGCGAGCTGTGCCTGGGAGGCGCGGATCTGCAATTGTAGATCGGTGGGGTCGAGGCGGGCCAGCGGCATGCCGGGTTCGACGCGGGTGCCGACCTCCACCAGCCGGGCGGTCACCTTGCCGCCGACGCGGAAACCGACATCGGCCTCCACCCGCGGGCGGATCACCGCAGGGTAGTGCACGCTGTCCATCAGCGGTTCCAGCGCGACCGTGGCAACGCGGACCGGCCGCACCTCTCCCTCCGGCGGGGTGGAGGCGGAGTGGGTTTCGTTGCAGCCTGCAAGCAGGCCCGCCACCGTCAGAAGCGCCGTTGTCGCCATGACGGCGGGCACAAGCCGCCTTTCGTGGAATCGGGCCATACCACGTCTCCCCACTGGACTGGACTGTATCGTACTGCTACCGTCCTACTCCGGGACCCAGCCAACGTCAAGAGTGAACGGTACAGTTCAGTGCAGTCATTGGAGCAGAATACGTCGCAACCGACCGTGTCCTATGATGCGAAGGCGGAACAGATTGTCGCCGCCGCGCGGGAGGTGTTCCTGGAACTCGGCTATGCCGCCACCTCAATGGATCAGGTGGCGCAGCAGGCAAGGGTTTCCAAAACCACGCTCTACACCCGCTTCCCGTCGAAGGAGGAGCTGTACACCGCGGTGATTTCGGCCGAATGCGAACGGCGTGGCCTGCGCTTCCAGCCGGAGATGTTCGACGGGCTGCCCCTGCGCGACATCCTGGTGCAGGTCGGCCGCCGTTTCGTCGATCTGCTGTGGTCGGATGCGGCGATCCGCGTCCATCAGGCCGTGGTGGGGGAGGCGACGCGGATGCCGGTTGCCGCACAGCTCTATTTCCAGGCGGGGCCGGAACAGGGAATCGCCAATTTCATCGCCCTGTTCACCCGGCTGAACGACCGTGGCCTGATCGCCACCGATGATCCGGCCTTCGTCGCCCGGCAGTTCCTGGCCACGATGCAAGGTGGCGCCTATTGCCAGCTGATGCTGGGCCTCTGTGCGGAGCCGACGGAGGAGGAGCGATATGCCTTCGTCGAAAAGGCGGTTGACCTGTTCCTGCGCGGCGTGGCGCCTGCTACACCGTGACAGGATCTGCTTTCTTCGAGATGGATGTGTCGCCTATGTCCGCCTGCCCCTGCGGTTCCGGCCGCGTTTTCGACGATTGCTGCGGCCCGATTCTGGCGGGGCAGCCCGCGCCGAGCGCTGAAGCATTGATGCGGTCGCGCTACACCGCCTTTGTCCGTCACGATATCAACCATATCGAGCGGAGCTGCGTTCCGGAAACCCGCGCCACCTTCAGCCGCGCCGATGTGGAGCGGGTGGCGCAGGAGTGCGAGTGGGGGCCGCTGACGGTGATGAAGGCGGAGGAGAGCGGCGACGACGGAATGGTCGAGTTCTTCCTGACCTTCCAGCGCGACGGCGAGGACTGGCCGCTGCACGAGCGGTCGCGGTTCCGGCGGGTGGACGGCCGCTGGCTCTATGTCGACAGCGTCCTGAATCCGAAGGACCCGCCGCGCCGTGTGGTGAAGGTCGGCCGCAACGATCCCTGCCCCTGCGGTTCGGGGAAAAAGCACAAGGCCTGCTGCGGGCGTTGACCCAACGCCCGCAGCCGTCGTGCCTCAGCTGATGCCGAGATAGCGGCCCGGCTTGTGGTTGATCGCCAGCGTGAGATTGACGATGCCCGCCCCCAGCACCGACAGCAGCAGCCGGTCCGGAGCCAGCACGGAGAAGGCGCCGGCCAGGATGGCGAGGTCGACGCCGAGCTGGAAATAGCCGGCGCGGATGCCGTAGCGTTCCTGTAGGTAGATCGCCAGGATGTTGACGCCGCCCAGCCCGGTGCGGTGGCGGAACAGCATCAAGAGGCCGGTGCCGCACAGGCCGCTGCCCACCACCGTTGCATAGACCGGATCCAGATGGGTGAAGCCCACCCACTGGTCGGTCAGGCGCGAGAACAGCGTCACCAGCGCCACGGCGATGAAGGTGCGCGCCGTGAACTTCCAGCCCAGCCGCTTCCAGGCCAGCCAGTAGAAGGGCAGGTTGATCGCGAAGAAGATGATGCCGAACTGAACCTTGGTGACGTAGCTCAGAAGCAGCGCCAGCCCGGCGGTGCTGCCGGTCAGCAGCATCGTCTTGGAGTAGATCAGCATGCCCAGCGCGATGAACAGCGTGCCCATCAGCATGGCGAGCGCGTCTTCATAGAGCTGGTGACGCTCCACTGCGGCGGGTGGAGCCTGGAGGGTCGCGGCCATCGTCGTCCCCAGCCTCAACGGAGGGCGGCGAACTTCGCCACCACATCGTCCACCTCGGCCGACTTCAGGCCGGCGATGTTGATGCGGCCGGAAGTCGGCATGTAGATGGCGTGGTCGGCGCGCAGGCGCAGCACCTCCGCCTCGGTCAGCGGCAGCAGGGAGAACATGCCTTCCTGCTCCGCCACTGCAGTCAGGGCGGGGAAGGCGCCGGCCAGACCGGCGGCCAGCTTGCGGCGGATGCCGGCGATGCGGGCACGCATGCCGTCCAGTTCCGCCCTCCAGTCGGCGGTCAAAGCCGAGTTGCTCAGGATGGTGCGGACCACCGCGGCGCCATGGTCGGGCGGCATCGAATAGCTGGTGCGGGCCAGCCCCATCAGGTTGGACTTGGCAAGCTCGGCGGCGGCCGGCGCGGCGGCGACGGCGAAGATGGCGCCGGTGCGCTCGCGGTAGAGGCCGAAGGACTTGGACGACGACACGGCGACCAGCGTTTCCGGCACGGCGCCGATCAGGTGGCGCAGCCCCTCCGCATCCTCGTCCAGCCCGCGGCCGAAACCCTGGTAGGCGATGTCGACCAGCGGCAGCACGCCGCGCTTTTCCAGCAGTGCTGCCAGTTCCTTCCATTGGTCGAGCGACAGCGGCGCGCCGGTCGGGTTGTGGCAGCTGCCGTGCAGCAGGGCGACGTCGCCGGGCTGAGCCGCCTCGAACGCCGCGACCATGCGGTCGAACAGGACGGTCTGGCCGGCGGTGTCGAAGAAGGGATGGCTCACCACTTCGAGGCCGGCGGCGGCGAAGATGCCGATATGGTTGGGCCAGGTCGGCTGGCCGACCAGCACGCGCTTCGATCCGCCGCGTAGGACGAGGTCGGCGGCCAGGCGCAGGGCGCCCGACCCGCCGGGGGTCTGCACGCCGGCGGCGGTGACCCTGGTTCCGGCGGCACCGCCGACCAGCGACCACAGCCGCTCCAGATACAGCGCATCGCCTTCCAGCCCCAGATAGGACTTGCTGTCCTGCCCATCCAGCAGCAGCCGTTCCGCCGCCTTCACCGCGTGGAAGACCGGGGTGCGTCCCTCCTCGTCGCGGTAGACCCCGACGCCGAGATCGACCTTGCCCGGCCGCGGATCCTGCCTGTACAGCCCGATCAGGGCAAGCAGGGCGTCGTCGGGCTGGCGGGAGAGCGCGTTGAACATGGCGGTTCGTCCGGTCCTTGGTGGCGGAGATGATGAATTCGGCCGGGTGGTCCGACCGGTGCGATCCTCCACTTTCGCGGCCTCCCGGACAATGCCGAACTTCTCAACGGCGTATTGCCTTACAGGAAAGGGTCGGCGTCGGCGGCGGTGCGGCGAAGGGGGACGGGAGATCGTCAGCTGATGCCGAAGCGGCGGCGCGCTGCGATCAGGGAGGCGAAGCTCAGCGTCGCCAAAACCATCAGGTAATAGCTGGGCGACAGCTTGCTGCCGGTGGCGCCGGTCAGCCAGGTCATGGCGAAGGGACCGAGGCCGCCGAACAGCGTGACGCCCAGATTGTAGCTGAAGGACAGGCCGGTGGCGCGGGTGGAGCGGGGGAACAGGTCCGACATCAGGGCGGGCAGGGCGCCGAAATAGACGGACTTCAGCGTCGCCAGCCACATCACCACCGCGATGATGATCGTTGCCGTCGGGCTGGCGGTCAGCAGAAGGAAGCAGGGGAAGAAGGATGCGAACATCAGCACTGTCGCGATCAGCATGGCGCGGGTGCGGCCCAGCCGGTCGGACAGATGGCCGACATAGGGCGTCAGCACCGTCAGGATGATGGCGCCGGCGAAGGTGCTGGCATAGCCGACGGTCGGCGTCAGGCCCAACTGCTTCACCGCATAGGTCGGCATGTAGACCAGCAGGTAGTTCACCGCCGTCGAGATGATCAGGCAGCCGATGGCAATCGTGAGCCGCAGCTTCTGCGAAGCGAAGACGGTGGCCACTGCCGCACGCTCGCCGTCCTGCGGGCGGTCCTCCTCGGAAGGCTCCGGTTCGTCCAGATGGCGGCGGATGTAGAGACCGACCGGACCGACCAGCAGGCCGAAGGCGAAGGGAAGGCGCCAGCCCCAGTCCTGCAGCTGCTCTGCCGGCATCCAGGCGGTCAGCAGCACGCCGAACAGGGCGGCCAGCGCACTGCTGATCCCCTGGCTTGCGAACTGCCAGCTGGCGATATAGCCGCGGCGGTCGGGCGCATGCTCCACCAGGAAGGCGGTGGCGCTGCCGAACTCGCCACCGGCGGAAAAGCCCTGGATCAGGCGGGCGGCCAGGATGCCGATGGGGGCGAGGATGCCGATGCTGGCATAGCCCGGCATGAAGGTGATCATGGCAGTGCCCAGCACCATCAGCAGAATGCAGGCCAGCATGGCCGCCTTGCGCCCGACCCGGTCGGCATAGTTGCCGAGCACCAGCGCACCGAGCGGACGGGCGAGGTAGGAAATGGCGAAGGTGCCGAAGGCGAGCATCAGCCCGACCGTCTCGTCGGCAGCGGGGAAGAAGGCCTTGGTGATGTAGAGCGCGAAGAAACCGTAGACCGCGATGTCATACCATTCCAGCGCATTGCCGATCGAGGTGGCGATCAGCATGCGGGTCAGGTTGAAGTCCTTTGCCGGAGCCTTCGCTCCTGCTGTGCCCATCGCCTGGGCAGATGCCCCGGTTGCCGTCCCTGTCGTCATTCGTGAAGTCTCCCAGAATGTCGTCGTCTGTTTTCGCGGCAGCGGTTCGGCCATCCCTTTGTCGGGTTCGCTCGTCACCGCGGTCGCCTGTCGCTGGTGGTCCTCGGATAGTGCCTGGTTGCTGTTAGCGGGCGGCCCGTTCACCCAGATCCCAGAACAGGCCGGCCATGATCCGCAGCGCCTCGTCGGCGACCGGGAGCAGCAGATGCTCGTCGGGGGCGTGCTGGTTGCAGCCGGGATAGGAGTGCGGCACCCACAGGGTGGGCAGGCCCAGGTCCTCGACGAAGAACTCGTTGGGCAGCGAGCCGCCGAAGTTTGGCAGAAGCGCCACCGGCTTGGCCGTGGTCCGTTCCATCGATCCGACAGCCCAGCGCACCCAGTCGTCGTCGAGGTCGAGGCGGGTCGCGTTTGACATCACGGCGGCGGAAACCTCCATGTCGCCGAAGCCGTTGGCCGCCAGATGGGCCTTCACCGCCTCACCCGCGCCGACGGCATCGGTGCCGACGACGAAGCGGAGTTGCAGCACCGCCTCCGCCTTGCCGGGGATGGCATTCACCGGGCGCTGGGTGTTGCCGGCCGACATCGCCAGCACCTCAAGCGTGTTCCAGCCATAGACGCGTTCGGCCGGCGACAGGCCGGGTTCGCCCCAATCGGCGTCGATCTCCGGCTCGCCCGGACCGGACACCACCGGAATGCCGGACAGCGCTCGGCGCACCGCATCGGACAAGGGCGGTGGACGCAGCCCGTCGACCAGGATGCGGCCCTGGCCGTCGACCAGACAGGCGATGGCGGCGGACAGTCGCGTCGCCGGGTTCACCAGCAGGCCGCCCCAATTGCCGGAATGATGTCCGCCCGGCCGCAGGTCCAGCGTCAGCCGGATGTTCAGTCCCCCGCGGGCACCGAGGAACAGCGTCGGCCGGTCGGCGGCGATGCGCGGCCCATCGGAGCTGATCATCACGTCGGCCTTCAACCGGTCGCGCCGGCTGCGGCAGATCGCCTGAAGCTCCGGCGAGCCGATCTCCTCGCCCATCTCCAGCAGCAGTTTCAGGTTGAAGCCGACGCGGCCCTGGCGGGCCTTCAGCACGGCCGCGAAGGCGGCCAGATTGATGCTGTGCTGGCCCTTGTTGTCGGCGCTGCCCCGGCCGTACAACCGGTCGCCGCGTACCGTCGCCCGCCAGGGCGACAGCCCGTCCGACCAGCGGTCCTCCATGCCGGCCACCACGTCGCCGTGGCCGTACATCAGTACGGTGGGCAGGCTGGAGTCCTCGTGCCGCTCGGCGATCAGGAACAGGTTGCGCCCGTCCTCCGCCGCCCGGCAGATCTCCGTCGTGAAGCCCATCGCGAGCAGGGTCGGCGCGATCTCGTCCGCCAGATAGGCGTGCAGGACGCCCGGATCCCCGGCAGTGCTGTCCGTCCGGTGGGCCATCCGGCGGTCGAGGTCGGCGACGAAAGCACCGGACTGGAGATGGTCGGCCGTCTCCGCCAGAACGTTGCCGCGGCCGTCATCGTCGATCCCGGCCGTCTGGCTTCCGGCCGCAAAGCGCTCCATTGACAATCTCCGAAAGGGGGGAGTATCGAGCGGCGCCAAGACGGTCCCGCCGTTGCCCGCCGGTCTCGGGCAACGTCGCGGCCTTCGGCGCAGCGCGTTTTCTGAACGATGCCGATCATCGACGACTTTCGGTTTTGATGACAATTTCAATATTCTCAAACTCGCTTTGACTTTCAGGAAAGCGGGGGGACCGTGCCATGCTCAGTACCGCCTTGCGCTATTTCCTGGAGGTCGCCCGCACCGGTTCCCTCAGCGAGGCGTCGCAGCGCCTGCATGTCACCGTTTCCGCAGTCAGCCGCCAGATTGCCAAGCTGGAGGACCAGCTGGGCGCCCCGCTGTTCGACCGGCATCCACGCGGCATGGTGCTGACCGTATCGGGCGAGTTGCTGGCCGATTACGCCCGGCGCAGTGCCCTGGAAGCCGAACGGGTGGCGGTGGAGGTGCGCGAGGGCGTGGGCCTGAGCAAGGGAGCGGTGCGCATTGCCGTGTCCGATGGCGTCGCCCTGATCGCGTCGCGCGCCGTCCGCGCCTTTCAGGCGGAGCATCCCGACGCCGCCGTCGATCTGACCGTCGCGGCCTCCGAGGTGATCGTGAAGCAGCTTCGCCAGGGGGAGGTCGATCTGGGGCTGGTTTTCACGCTTTTGCCGGAAGCCGATTTGCGGATCGAGAAAAGCTGGTCGACCTACACCTGCGTCTTCGTCCGGCGTGACCATCCGCTGGCCGCACTGCCCAGCGTGACCATCGACGATCTGCGCGGCGTCAAGCTGGCACTGCCCACCCACAACACCATCGCCCGCGTCGTCGCTCTGCTGCGAGTGGACGAGCGGACGATGCAGGCCAGCACCTTCACCTCCAACTCCTTCGCGATCATCTGCGATTACGTGCGAGGCGAACGGGCGGTCGGCATCGCCAGCGACATCGCCATCCGCAGCCTGGGCGACGGCAGGTCGGGAGAAGGCAGGGATGGCGACGACGGCTTCGTCGTCATCCCTTTCGCCCAGCCCGACCTGTACAAGCGGACGGTCCAGCTCTATGGCAGCGGAGGACGGATTCTGTCGGGAAGCGGCATGCTGCTGCGCAATATCCTGATCGGCGCCGTGGATGCGGCGGCGTCGGCCTGAACCGAAGCCGGACTGGCGGCGTTCGATTTTTTGCTGGACAGCCTGTCATGGCGCGGATACTTCAGAAAGACAGGTGGTTTCGCAAACCAATGGTCGTCGGCCGGTCTCCGACACCTTCGGGTTCCACCGCTTCATCCTCTCGTTTGCCAGATGGTTGCCAATCGGCAAACAGCGGTGTGGTGTCCACACGCCCCGCCGCCTTCCGGCCTGAAGGAGCAGGCAGACCGATGACAGAATTCCGGAAAACCGATTTTCAAAAGACCCGCGCCCGCTTCCGCATTCCCGACGGGGTGATCTACCTCGACGGCAATTCGCTGGGGCCGCTGCCCATCGCGGTGGAGGAGCGGGTTGCCCGCACCCTGGCCGACGAGTGGGGTGGGCAGCTGATCCGTGGTTGGAACAGCGCCGGCTGGATGGTGCAGCCGCGTAAACTCGGCGACCGCATCGCCCGGCTGATCGGCGCGCCGGCCGGCAGCGTCGTGGTCGGCGACACCCTGTCGATCAAGGTCTATCAGGCGCTGGCCGCCGCCCTGGCGATGCGGCCGGAGCGCCGGGTGATCCTGTCCGACAGCGGCAATTTCCCCACCGACCTCTATATGGCCGAAGGGCTGATCGAGACGCTGGGCCAGGGCCATGTCCTGAAGGTGGTGGCGCCGGAGGAGGTCGAGGCCGCCATCGGCGAGGATGTCGCAGTGCTGATGCTGACCCAGGTCGATTACCGGACCGGCCGCCTGCACGACATGGTGGCGCTGACCGCCAAGGCCCATGCGGCGGGGGTGGTGACGGTGTGGGACCTCGCGCATTCCGCCGGTGCGCTGCCGGTCGATCTGGCGGGCGCCGGGGCGGACTTCGCCGTCGGCTGCACTTACAAGTATCTGAATGGCGGGCCGGGGGCGCCGGCCTTCATCTATGTTGCGCCAAGCCATGCGGAGACCGCGCGGCCGGCCCTGTCCGGCTGGATGGGGCATGAGGCGCCATTCGCCTTCGATCCCTCCTATCGTCCCGGCGCAGGGGTGGAGCGGATGCGCGTCGGCACCCCGCCGGTGATCGCGCTGGCCGCACTGGATGCGGCGCTGGCCGTGTGGGACGAGGTCGACATGGCCGACGTCCGACGGACCTCCATTGCGCTGTGCGACCTGTTCATCGAACTGGTCGAGGCGCAGTGCCCTATGCTTGAGCTTGCCTCTCCGCGCGACGGCAGCCGGCGCGGAAGCCAGGTGTCGTTCCGCCACCCGCAGGGCTACGCCATCATGCAGGCACTGATCGACCGCGGCGTGATCGGCGATTTCCGGGCGCCCGACGTGCTGCGCTTCGGCTTCACCCCGCTCTACATCGGCGAGGCGGAGGTGTGCGGCGCCGTCACCATCCTTCGCCAAGTGATGGATGGCGGGCTTTGGGACCGGCCCGAATACCACAAGAAGGCGATCGTGACATGAGCGGGCAGGATATGAAGAAGCCCTACGATCCTGCGGCCGAGGGCGCCCAGATGGCCTTCGACGGGCGGATGTCCTATGGCGACTATCTGCAGCTGGACCGCATCCTGGGCGCGCAGATCCCGCGCTCCACCGCCCATGACGAGATGCT
Organism: Azospirillum lipoferum; assembly: GCF_024170005.1. Lineage (GTDB taxonomy): Bacteria > Pseudomonadota > Alphaproteobacteria > Azospirillales > Azospirillaceae > Azospirillum > Azospirillum lipoferum. The sequence continues at coordinate 225,058 of NZ_JALJXJ010000011.1, read as the reverse complement.
GTTCATCATCCAGCATCAGACGTCGGAGCTGTGGATGCGGCTGGCCGTCTACGAGATCCGCGCCGCCCGCGAGGCGATTCGCGAGGACCGGCTGTCGCCTGCCTTCAAGATGCTTGCCCGCGTCGCCCGCATCTTCGAACAGCTGAACTCCGCCTGGGACGTGCTGCGCACGATGACGCCCAGCGAATACACCCGCTTCCGCGACGATCTGGGCCAGTCTTCCGGCTTCCAGTCCTACCAGTACCGGGAGATCGAGTTCCTGCTGGGCAACCGCAACCCGGCGATGCTGCGGCCCCACGCCCACCGTCCGGAAATCCATGCCCTGCTGGAACAGGAGCTGTCGCGTCCCAGCCTGTATGACGAGGCGCTGCGTCTGCTTGCCCGCAACGGCATTCCTGTCCCGGCGGAGGTGCTGGAGCGCGACGTGTCGCAGACCCACCAGCCCGATGATGGCGTGACCGAGGCGTGGCGGGTGATCTACCAGTCCCCGGAAACCCATTGGCCGCTCTATGAGCTTGCGGAGAAACTGGTGGATTTCGAAGATTACTTCCGTCGCTGGCGCTTCAACCATGTCACGACAGTGGAGCGGGTGATCGGCTTCAAGCGAGGCACCGGCGGGACCGGTGGCGTCTCCTACCTGCGCAACATGCTGGCGGTGGAGCTTTTCCCAGAACTCTGGCGGGTGAGGACAGTGCTGTGACGGACTTGCGCAGGATCATGGATTGGGACGACGCCTACAGCAACGGCGCCTACATCCCCGGCGGCGACGCCTATCCCGCCCGTTGGGCGGAGCAGGCTGCCGCCTTCCGGGCGGAGCTTGCCGCTGCCGGGCGGGCGGAACTGGATCTGCCCTATGGTGAAGGGGGGAGAGAGCGCTACGACCTGTTCCGGCCGGAGGATACGGCCAAGGGGACCGTGGTGTTCGTCCATGGCGGCTACTGGATGGCTTTCGACAAGGGGCGCTGGTCGCATCTGGCCGCCGGGCCTCTCTCGCGTGGCTGGGCGGTTGCCATGCCGAGCTACACGCTGTGTCCGGACAACCGCATCGCCGGCATCACCCGGCAGATGGCGCAGGCGGTGGAGGCCGTCGCGCGGGCGGAGGCCGGGCCGCTGCGCCTGACCGGCCATTCCGCCGGTGGTCATCTCGTCAGCCGGCTTGTCTGTGCCGACGCTCCGCTGTCCGGGGAGGTTCGGGCGCGGGTGGAGCATGTCGTCTCCATCAGTGGCCTGCATGACCTGCGTCCGCTGCTGAACACCCGCATGAACGCCACGCTCCGCCTGGACGAGGCGGAGGCCATGGCGGAAAGCCCGGCGCTGCTCCGCCCCCAACCCGGCATCGCTATCACCTGCTGGGTCGGTGCCGATGAACGACCGGAGTTCGTCCGCCAGACGGAACTGCTCGCCAACGTCTGGCTTGGGCTGGGGGCGGCGACCGGGCTGCGGCTGGCGGAGGGGCGGCATCACTTCGACGTCATCGACGATCTGGCCGATCCGGACGCCGAACTGGTCAACACCTTGCTTGGTTCATGATGCAGGTCGTGCAGGGTTTGGAGATGTACGCAAACTATCTCTCCAAACCCCACTGCCGGTAGCAGTCCTTGATCGCACGGACGGATGACAGGCGTATTTTCGGCAGGTCGGCCTGATCGAACCGGGCAGCGTTGCGGCTTCGGTTCCGGGGAGTAACCACGGCAATGTGATGGATCATTCCCCATTTGATGCTGTCGCGTCCGCCTTCCAGTCCGCCGAGCCTTTCCCGCTCGAACCAAGTCCGGCGGAAATATCGCAGAAGGCTGACCAGCATCGAAATGTCCAACAGGATCAGCCCCGTCGCCCGCGCAAAGCGCTGAGGCATACAGATCGAGTAATTTCCGTCCATCACCCAGCGGTCGCCGGTGATGGCGGTATCATGCAAGCGGACGAACTCGTCCGCCGGGCGTGGCACCCAATCGGTGCCGGGCCGATGGTAAAGCTGATCGAGGTGAACGACCTTCAGGTCATGTTTGCGTCCGACCGCTGACGCAAGTGTGGATTTGCCGCTGTTGGACGGTCCCAGGATGCAGATTCGCTGACCAAGTTCCTCAATCTGCATGGTTTCCGTCCCGTCCGCCTGCCGCCGCCGATCTTACCCGTTCAGACGGTCTGGTCCAGCGCAGCCGATGAGGAGCCCAGTCATTGGGTGAAGAACATCGCGGCGAACACGGCGGCGGTGGAGGCGATCACCGTCACCAGTCCGTTGCGTCCCAGCGCACGTTGGCGGTAGAGCGCCACCGCCACCACGATGACCGCGACGCTGGTCAGGATCAGGCCGAGCTTGGCTTCGGTCATGGCGGGTTCTCCTTGATGATGGGGTCAGTGCGGGCTGATCCAGCCCAGGGCGCCGGCGGCGGTGACCAGCAAAATGGCCCCACACAGCAGGACCAGCCAGCCGGTCATCAGAAGCCGCCAGCCTGGCCCGGCATGGTTCAGTTCCAGGTAATGCAGGAGGATTTCCCGCCCCTTCGTCACTGCCAGCGCCAGCAGCAGCGCTGCTCCGGCGATGCCGACGCTGCCGCCCGCATCGCCATGGCGGGCGAACAGCAGCGTGACGGCGGTCAGTCCCATCAGGAGCAGCCAGGACAGCGTCAGCCGATCAAGCTTCTTGAGAAAAATCATGGCCGGTCCCCTCAGCGGATCAGATAGACGAGCGGATAGAGGATCACCCAGACCAGATCGACCATGTGCCAGAAGGCTGCCCCAGTCTCCAGATTCTCCATCAGCGTTTCGGGGCTGGAGCGGCTGACCAGCAGCAGGATGACGATCCCCAGCACCACATGCAGGGCGTGGAAGCCGGTCAGCAGGAAATAGAGGGTGAAGAAGCTGTCGGTGTCGATGGTCATCCCGGCGCCCAGCGTCGCCGAATATTCCACCGCCTTCACCGCCAGGAAGACCGATCCCACCGCCGCCGCCATCAGCATCGCCCGGCGGGCTTGTGATGCGGCACCGCGCCGGCCGGCGGCGACCCCTTTGGCGGCCAGATAACCGCTCGTCACCAGGACCATGGTGTTCAGCGCCCCCGCCGTGCCGTTCAGATGGGCCTGACCGGCGGAGAAGGTGGTGGGATCCAGCACGCGGGCGACGGCGAAGCCCAGGAAGGCGACGCCGAACACGGCCAGTTCGCTGAAGATCAGGATCCACATCATCAGGTTGCCGGGCAGGGCGGCGAGGCCGCTCCCCCGACCCGCCGGATCCACAGCCTCCAGGCCGGTTATCTCAAGGCCCGTCATCTCAACGTCGGCCATGTCCAATGTCCAAAGCTTGTCATCACGTATGCGAATGATAAGCCGCCTATCCGGCGATCGGCTTGACCGTGGTCAAGGAATGCCCTTCCGCCACGGTCAATTATTCGCCCGACCCGTGGCGGATGACGCTGCGACGCCCGGCTTCCCGCCCCCGGCTTCGCGCAAACAACGCCTCCCAAACCGACCCCCTCTCGACCGACAGATCGAGATTTCCAGGGATCCCGAGCGATGACCGAACGCTTCACAAAGGCGGCCGCGCGAAACATCTTCTACGGCGGATCGCTGTTCTTCTTCGCGACATTCATCGCGTTGACCGCGCTCAGCCACAATTACGTCGTCAATACCAGCACCGATAAGAAGACGCTGTCGGAAGCGGTCGTGCGCGGCAAGCATGTGTGGGAAAAGAACTCCTGCATCAACTGCCACACGCTGCTGGGCGAGGGCGCCTATTTCGCCCCCGAGCTGGGCAATGTCTGGCTGCGCTACGGCGGCGACAAGGACCCCGAAGGCGCCGTGATGGCGCTGAAGAGCTGGATGGCGGCGCAGCCGTCCGGGATCGAAGGCCGGCGCCAGATGCCGCAGTTCCACCTGACCGAGGGCGAGGTCGAAGATCTGGCCGCGTTCCTGGAATGGACCAGCCGGATCAACACCCAGAACTGGCCGCCCAAGCTGTCGGGCTGAGGAGAATTCCGTCATGAAGTACGAATCGCAAAAAGTCGCCCTCTATTACTTCGCCGCGGCCATGGGGCTGTTCGGTGTGCAGATCCTGGTGGGTCTCCTGGCCGGTACCGTCTATGTGCTGCCCAACACGTTGTCGGAGTTGCTGCCCTTCAACATCATCCGGATGATCCACACCAACGCGTTGATCGTCTGGCTGCTGATCGGCTTCTTCGGCGCCGCCTACTACCTCGTTCCCGAGGAGGCGGAGACGGAACTGCACAGTCCGAAACTGGCGCTGATCCAGCTTGGCCTGTTCGTCTTCGGCGCGCTGGCAGCCGTCGTCGGCTATGTCTTCCGCATCCATGAAGGACGTGAGTTCCTGGAACAGCCGCTATGGATAAAGGCCGCCATTGTCGTCGTGGCGCTGATGTTCCTCTACAACATCACGCTGACGGTGCTGAAGGGCCGCCGCACGGTCATCACCAACATCCTGCTGGTGGGCATGTGGGGTATTGCGGTCTTCTTCCTGTTCTCCTTCTACAACCCTGGGAACCTGTCGCTGGACAAGATGTACTGGTGGTACGTCGTCCATCTGTGGGTCGAGGGCGTGTGGGAACTGGTCCTGGCCTCCATCCTGGCCTTCCTGATGATCAAGATGACCGGCGTCGACCGTGAAGTCGTCGAGAAGTGGCTGTACGCCATGGTCGGCCTCGCCCTGTTCAGCGGCATCCTCGGCACCGGCCACCATTATTACTGGATCGGCACGCCCGGCTACTGGCAGTGGATCGGTTCGCTGTTCTCCACGCTGGAAGTCGCGCCCTTCTTCACCATGGTCGTCTTCGCTTTCATGATGGTGTGGAAGAGCGGCCGTCGTCATCCGAACAAGGCGGCGATGCTGTGGTCGCTGGGCTGCGCGGTCTTCGCCTTCTTCGGCGCCGGGCTGTGGGGCTTCCTGCACACGCTGGCCCCGATCAACTACTACACCCACGGCACCCAGGTCACCGCGGCGCACGGGCACCTCGCCTTCTACGGCGCCTATGCGATGATCAACCTCGCCATCATCACCTACGCCATGCCCTACCTGCGCGGTCGGGCGCCCTACAACCAGACCCTCAACATCTGGAGCTTCTGGCTGATGAGTGGCGGCATGGCCTTCATGACCTTCGCCCTGACCGCCGCCGGCATCGTGCAGACCCACCTGCAGCGCGTGATGGGGTTGGGCTACATGGAGGTCCAGGAACAGATCGCCATGTTCTACTGGCTGCGTCTGGGTGGCGGTGTCGCCGTCGGGATCGGCATGCTGGTCTACCTCTACGCCATCTTCGGCCCGGCCCGTGAAGACCGTCCGGTTGCCATCGCCGGTGGCATGCAGGCGGCCGAGTAAGCCTCGACCCTCCGGCCCCCGTCCGTATCCGCGGCGGGGGCCGTCCGTTTTCCAGGAGACCTTCCCATGATCCGCAGCGCCGCCACCCTCGCCGCCGTAACCGACGCCGCCAACAGCGCCGATCTGCCCTACTATCAGCCGACGGGCGACGAGTGCGCGCTGTTCGAGCATGCCTACAATCACCGCCTGCCGCTTCTGCTGAAGGGGCCGACCGGCTGCGGCAAGACCCGCTTCGTCGCCCATATGGCGGCCAGGCTCGGCCGGCCGCTCTACACCGTGTCCTGCCACGACGACTTGACCGCCGCCGACCTGACCGGCCGTTACCTGCTGAAGGGCGGCGACACCGTCTGGGCGGACGGGCCGCTGACCCGTGCCGTGCGCGAGGGCGCCATCTGCTATCTGGACGAGGTGGTGGAGGCGCGCAAGGATGTTACGGTCGTGCTGCACCCGTTGACCGACGACCGCCGCATCCTGCCGCTGGAACGCACTGGCGAGACGCTGGAAGCACCGTCGGGCTTCATGCTGGTGGTGTCCTACAACCCCGGCTACCAGAATGTGCTGAAGGCGCTGAAGCCCAGCACCCGCCAGCGCTTCCTGGCCGTCGAATTCGATTTCCCGCCGCCCGAGCGCGAAATCCCGATTGTCGCGACCGAAAGCGGACTGCCCGAAAACCGTGTCGTTCCGCTGGTCCGCCTCGCCAACGCGTTGCGCGCCCTGAAGGGCCAGGATCTGGAAGAGGGTGTGTCGACCCGCCTGCTGATCTACTGCGCCACGCTGATCCGCTCCGGCATGAAGCCCGAACGCGCCATCCGCGCTGCGCTGATCGAGCCGTTGACCGACGACCCGGACATCCGCGCCGCCCTGCTGCGCGTCGCAGAGGTCACGTTGGGTTGACCGGAAAGGGCGTGGGTATCGTCATGCTGGAGTTCTTCGAACCGGAAGAGACCGTCGGCCGTTTGTGGCACCGCCTGATCGGCGGACGGTCGAGCTATCCGCACCACCCGGACGCCGCTGTGACGCTGGAGACGATGCGCCCGCGGCTGTCGGTGTTTTTCCGGGCGCTGGGTGGCGACCGCGGCGTGCGGCTCGCCGCCGGGAGCGCCGCGGTGTCCGGACACCGGCTGTCGCTGCTCGGTCGCATCGGGCTGGGGGAGGAGCGGGTGGAGCGGGCAGCGCTGGATGGCAATGTGCTGCAACTGCCGACGGCGATCGACCTGTTCCCCGATCCGGCACTGAACGAACGCCTGTATGAATGGCTGACCGCCTTCTTCGCCCATGCCGTGGCCGAGCCGATCCCTGCCGACCCGTTGCAGGCCGATGTGCAGGCGCTGCGCAGCGCCGCCGCCGCCACGACGCGGGTGCTGACCTGCTGGCCCGGCCTGTCCCGCATGCATGAGGAACTGACCCGCGCCGCTGCCGCCGGCCGGCCGGCCCGCCGCTTGCCGCCGGTTGAGGCCGATGTCGAGCGCGCCGCCATGGCGCTGCTCGGCGCCGGGGCCGTCACCAGCGATGGCGCACGCATGCTCGCCCCCACCATCCCGGTGTCGGACTTCACCGCTCCCTATGGCTATGCCCGGATGCTGCCGGTGCCGTTGTGGGGGCTGGTGGCACCCTCTGCCGAGCATGGCGCCGCCGCTGCGGTCGACAGCCCCGGCGAAGGCGGACAGGCGGCCGAGGCCGACCAGCGCCGCCGGGCCGCGACCCGCCGGCAGACCGATCAGATCCAGCGCAACGATCCGCTGATCCTCAACCGCTTCGAAAAGATGCTGAGCCTTGCCGAGGCGCTGAACATCCCGCGCGCGGTCGACGATGACGATGCGGAAAACGCCCGCAAGGCCGCCGACGACCTGGACGAGATCGCGGTCGGCGCGCACCAGCGCAAGGCTTCGACCACGTTGAAGCTCGACCTCGATCTCGGTGCGCCGGTGGTCGACGACACGCCGCTGGTGGCGACCTTGAGCTATCCGGAATGGGACCATGGCCGGCAGGCCCATCTGTCCAACCACTGCCGGGTGATTGCCGAAACCGCACCGGCGGACGGCGAGTCCTGGCAGCCCGACGCCGCCGCACAGCGCCGCATCCGGCAGGTCCGCCGCCAGTTCGAGGCCTTGCGTCCGCGTCGCATGCTGTTCACCGGCCAGCCCGACGGCGACGAGCTGGATTTGGCCGCGCTGGTGCGCAGCCGGGCCGATCTCCAGGCCGGCGGCTGCGGCAGCGATCGGGTGCACCAGCAGGTGCGCAGCGCCGCCCGCGATCTGGCGGTGGCGGTGCTGGTCGACGGATCGCTCTCCACCGACGGCTGGATCGACGGCCGCCGCGTGCTGGATGTGGAGAAGGAGGCGCTGCTGGCGCTGACCCATGGCCTGACCGCCTGCGGCGACGACCATGCGCTCTATTCCTTCACCTCGCGCCGGCGCGACTGGGTACGGGTGCAGACGCTGAAGGGCTTCGAGGAGCCGCTGGGCCCCACCGTTACCCGCAGGATCGGCGCGCTGAAGCCCGGCTATTACACCCGCATGGGTGCGGCGATCCGCCATGTCACCGCTCAGCTTGCCGAGCGGCCGAACCACCACCGGCTGCTGGTCCTGCTGACCGACGGCAAGCCGAATGACGTGGACCATTACGAAGGCCGCTACGGCATCGAAGACACACGGCAGGCGGTCCGCGAGGCGCGCCGTGACGGGCTGGCGGTCTTCGCCATCACCGTCGATGCGCAGGCCCGCGACTACATCCCCTATCTGTTCGGCCGCGGCGCCTATGCCATATTCCCGCAGGTCTCCCACCTGACCAAGGCGTTGCCGGCGCTCTACCGGCAGGTCGCCTGCGCCGCCTGAGCGAAAGAGGACCACTGAGCATGACTGCAAAGGTGAAGATCGGGCCCGTAAGGATCGGAATCGTTACCATCTCCGACCGCGCCAGCCGTGGCGTCTACGAGGACAAGGGCGGTCCGGCGATCAATGAGGAACTGTCGCGCATCATCGCTTCCCCCTGGGTGGCGGAGGCGCGGGTGATTCCGGACGAACTGGACCTGATTGCCGGCACCCTGGTGGAACTGTGCGATGTCGCCGGCTGCGATCTGGTGGTGACCACCGGCGGCACCGGCCCGGCTCCACGCGACGTGACGCCGGAGGCGACGGAGCGGGTCTGCGACAAGATGATGCCGGGCTTCGGCGAACTGATGCGGTCGGTCAGCCTGCGGGTGGTGCCGACCGCCATCCTGTCGCGCCAGACCGCTGGCATCCGGGGACGCAGCCTGATCATCAATCTGCCGGGCAAGCCATCGGCCATCCACGATTGCCTGATGGCGGTGTTTCCCGCGATTCCCTATTGCCTGGACCTGATCGGTGCCGGCCGGATTGAAACCGATCCCGAAATCTGCATCGCATTTCGCCCAAAATCGTGATGCCCAAAGTCATCACAGTTTGTAAGGAAATAAAGAGGAGCTGCGACAAAATAGCGTTCAGATGAAACACTTGACGACGGTCAAGCAGAGACCTCGGGGATGGGAGGAATATTCCTTCACAAGAAACAAACCACCGAGACGACGTCATGAAGACCAAGCTCTCCCTCGTCACCGTCAGCGCCGCCGCCCTGATGATCCTGTCCGGTATCGGCGCCGCCTCGGCCGCTGACACGCTTTATGCCGACCCCAAGGTCAAGCAACCCACGGTCAGTGTCGTCCAGGACCCTGCCGCCGTTCCGGCCCCGGAAAAGGCCGGCAAACGGGCGCCGAAGACCCACAAGGTTGCGCTGACGACGACGGAAGTCGAATCGAAGCTCGATGACGGCACCACCTACACCTATTGGACCTTCAACAATACGGTTCCGGGTCCGATGGTGCGGGTGCGGGTCGGTGACACGGTGGATGTTTCGATCTCCAACGCGCCGGAATCGACGATGAACCACTCCGTCGACTTCCATGCCGCGACCGGTTTCCTCGGCGGCGGCCAGATCACCCAGGTGGAGCCCGGCCAGACCAAGGCCTTCAGCTTCAAGGCACTGACCCCCGGCGTCTATGTCTACCACTGCGCCACGCCGATGGTTGCCCACCACATCTCCAAGGGCATGTACGGCTTGATCGTGGTGGAACCGGAAGCCGGCTTGGCCCCCGTCGATCACGAATTCTATGTGATGCAGCAGGAAATCTACGCCACCAAGGCCAAGAACCTGGCGAATGCCGAGGATGATTATGATGGCCTCGTCAACGAGCGCCCCAGCTATCTGGTGTTCAACGGCACCGTCGGCGCCCTGACCAAGGACAAGCCGCTGAAGGCAAAGGTCGGCGAAACCGTCCGCCTGTTCTTCGGCGTCGGCGGCCCGAACCTGACCTCGTCCTTCCATGTCATCGGCGAGATCTTCGATAAGGTCTACAACCTTGGCGGGCTCGAAAGCGAGCCGGCCAAGGGCATCCAGACCGTCACCGTCGCCCCCGGCGGCGCCACGATGGTGGAGTTCAGGGTCGACTATCCCGGCAAATATGCCCTGGTCGACCACGCGCTGAGCCGCGCCACCAAGGGGCTGATCGGCATCCTGGAAGTCGAAGGCAAGCCCGACGACAGCATCATCCTGGACAAGAGCGGCGACAGTCGGAAGCAGATGGGGGAGATGCAGCACTGAGCTTGCAGGCGCGCAGAAAATCCCCTCTCCAGTGATGGAGAGGGGATTTTTCTATTCAGAAACAAAGAAGGGCCGCCGTTTCCGGCAGCCCTTCCATTGTCAATCCGTGTGTCGTCGACACCACGGCGCAGTCCTTAGCGGACCAAAATCCCTTCCACGAAGAAAGAGACCTCGGCCTTGGCGCTCGACGACGAGTGAGACGGACAATGAGACACGAGATCACCTCCTTTCTGTTGTTGACGTACGACACCCTATATAGGCAGCTTGGCGGAGGCTGCAAGGAGAAATCCTGACTGTCCCGCTGTGACATTTACCGGTGCGCCATCCGGCTCATCATGAAGCCCAGTCCGCTCGCCAGGAGCAGACCGGCCGCCATCGCGACGCCGCGGGCGGCACCGCTGGGCGCCGTCAGGCGCAGGCTGTCGTGCGGCAGTCCGAAACGCCCGCGGGTGCGGTGCAGGCCGTCGACGGGATGATACAGATTGTCGGGCCGGCCGGGCGTCTCGCGCGCTTCCGTCAATTGACCGTCCACCGCAGTGTTGGCGAGGTAGCGGTCGGCGAAGCCCGGTGCCAGGAAGGTGCCGAGGATCGCCTGCATCGTCGACCCGCCCAGCCAATATTCGCGGCGGGGATTTTCGGCGGCGTGCAGGATGGCGCGGGCGATGTCCTCCGGCTGGAAGATGGTGCCCATCGGCCGGGCCCGGCGCGGCATATGGCTGCGCGCCCAGTCGAATTGCGGCGTGTTGACCGCCGGCAGATGCACGGTGGTGAGCCTGATCCGGCTGTTCTCGTGGATCAGTTCGGAATGCAGGCTGTCGATGAAGCCGGTGATCGCATGCTTGGCGCCGCAATAAGCCGATTGCAGCGGGATCGACCGGTAGGCCAGCGCCGATCCCACTTGAAGGATCGTGCCGCTGTCGTGCACCCGCATGCGCCGCAGCGCCGTCTGGATGCCGTAGGCGGAGCCGAGATAGGTCACCTCGGTCACCCGCTTCAACTCCTCCGGCGTCACGGCATGGACGGGGCCGAAGACGGTCACCATTGCCACGTTGATCCAGACGTCGATCGGGCCGAAGGTGTCTTCCAGCCGATCTGCGGCGGCCTCCAGCGCGTCCGGATCGGCGACGTCCAGTGGCAGGACCACCGCCCGTCCGCCCAGCCGTTCGATCTCCGACTTTACTTCCTCCAGGGCATCGGCCGAGCGGGCGATCAGGCCGATGGAGGCTTGGCGGTAGGCGGCGAAGGCCAGTGCGGTGGCGCGGCCGACCCCGGCGGAGGCGCCGGTGATGCAGATGACGGGAGAGCTTGGAAGACCGTTGGTCGGTTGCATGGGGGGCCTGCTTCAGGGATATGCCATCAGGCTGCCGGTGGGCTGCGCCGGCTGCTCCACCCTGTCCAACCTCCGGCACCGCTTCCGGTTCCGTCGCGCCCGCTCAACGCCAGCTCTTCCACCCGGATGCGGTGCAGGGTCAGCGGGATGTTCAGCAAAGTGGCGAAGACGGCGATCCATATCTCGCCGAACACCAGCGGCAGCACGGCAAGCTCCCCTGCCACCACGAGGTAATTGGGATGCCGGACCCAGCGGAAGGGGCCGCGGTGGACCAGCGGCGCGCTGTCCAGCGTGATGATCCGCGTCGTCCAGAAGCGGCCAAGCGTCGCGATCACCCACACCCGCCCGGCCTGGAGCAGCAGGAAGAGCGTCAACAACCAGCCATTCACCGGCGCGTCAGTCGGCACCTTCAGGGACAGGGCGAGCAGCCATCCGACATGCAGCACCACGAACAACCGGTAATGCCCGGCGCCGACCTCGCGCGCGCCGTCGGCCAGCAGGCGGGCGGTGTTGCGGTGGGCGATCACCAGTTCCAGCAGACGCTGCGCCGCGACCGCGGCCAGGATGGTCTGCGGCCAGCCGAACGCGTCCATCGTCACAGGTCCAGCAGGGTGAGGCCGGCGGTGAAACCGGGACCGAGCGCCAGCATCAGGTGCGGTCCGGTCGCCCCGCTCCGCATCCGTCGCTCCAGCACGAACATCACGCTGGCGGCCGACATGTTGCCGCAGTCGCTTAGCACCGCCCAGGACTCGTCCATGCCCGCGGTGGCGGGCGCCAGCACCTCCGTCAGTGCCTGCAACACTTTGGCGCCGCCGGTGTGGCAGATTACGCCAGCCAGATCGGCGCGGGTCATGCCGCGGCCGGTCAGGAAGCCGTCCACCACCGGGGCCAGCCGTTCACGGATCAGGCGGGGGATGTCCTGGCTGAAGACGACGCCGAACCCCTCATCCTCGATCCGCCAACCCATGATCCGCCGAGTGCCCGGCCAAGTGTGTTCGGCGCTGTCGACGAGACGCGGACCGGGGGCGCTGTTGTCCGTAGCGGGAGTCCGCAGCAGGGCGGCCGCCGCACCATCGGCGAACAGCGCGCTTGCCACCACATTGGTGGGGGAGGCCTCTTCCGGCCGGTGCGACAGGGTGCACAGTTCCACCACCAGGAACAGCACGGTACGGCCGGGCATGGCACGCGCCATCATGCCCGCCCGGGCCAGACCCAGCGCTCCACCGGCGCAGCCCAGTCCGAAGACCGGCAGCCTCACCGTGTCCGGCCGGAACCCCATGCGGTCGAGCAACAATGCTTCCAGGCTCGGCGTCGCGATGCCGGTGGTGGTGGCGCAGACGATAGCGTCGACATCGGTGGGGCGCAGTCCCGCGGCGGCCAGCGTCTTGTCCGCCGCCTCTTCCAGCAAGTCCAAAGCCACCCGTTCGAAGACGGCGGCGCGTTCCGCCCAGCCATGGGGCGCCAGATACCAGGACAGCGGGCAGGCGGCGTGGCGGATGCGGATGCCGGTATTGGCGAAGACGGGGGCCAGCCGGTCGAAATCATGCAGGCGGTGCGCGAACACCGTGCGGGCGACGGTCAGCGTCTCCGCCTGTTCGAAGCGGTGGGGCGGTAACGCCGTGGCAACCGCCAACAGCCGCGGATCGGGTGACATCCTGCCTCCTGCCTGCTGCCGTCGGTTGGAGTTTTAAGGGCGGGACGGCAATCCCGTTCTCCAAAGCCAACAGGTAGAGCGCGTCCCGGTTGCGCCAAGCGGCATCCCTTCAGAAGGGTATCGCCTTTCGGTACCCGCCTGTTGCCAATGAAAAAGGCGGCGTCCTTTGGGGCGCCGCCCCTTCGTCTTGAAGAAAGCCCATCAGGCCTGACGGGGACGCAGCGGCGGACCGTCGCGGAAGGGTTTGTCGACCCCGCCCTTGTCGTTGGTCTGGTTTTCCACATCGCCTTCGAAGGTGGTTTCGCCCTGGGCCAGATCAAGGTCGTCCGGCGTCATGCCGGCGGCGCGGGCACCCTTCGATCCGCCGATCTGCGGGTTGTTCTTCAGGTCGGCATCGGTCGGCTTGTCGGTCTTCTCGTGCTTGCTTGTGCTCATGACGGCGTCTCCGTTCCGGTTCCGCATGTCCCCCTGTCAACCGACGCGGTGCCGGATCGTTGCAAAATCGCTTCTTCCTTCCGGGGAGACGGTTAGGATGAGCGGGGTCGGCGCAGCCGAAGGTCATCCAACGGGTTTTCATGTCCAACAACGACGAACGGCTGCGGATCCGTGTGCGCGGACGGGTGCAGGGGGTGGGATTCCGCCCGCATGTCCATGCCCTCGCCCGGCGATCTGGCCTGACCGGTTGGGTGCTGAACGATCCTCAGGGTGTGCTGATCGAGGTGCAGGGTACCGCAACCGCGGACTTCCGTGCCGCGCTGACAGCGGAGGCGCCTCCGCTCGCCCGCCTCGATGCTGTCGAGTATGAAGCCATTACCCCCGTCATCGGCGAGGAGTGCTTCGCCATCCGCCACAGCGAGGTGTCCGGCGCGATCGCTACCGGCATCGGCCCGGACGCCGCGGTCTGCCCGGCCTGCCTTGTCGAACTGTTCGACCCGGTCGACCGCCGCTATCGCTATGCCTTCCTGAACTGCACCCATTGCGGCCCGCGCTATACCATCACCCGGCGGCTTCCCTATGACCGGCCACAGACGGCGATGGCCGGCTTTCCGCTCTGCCCGGATTGCCTGGCCGAATACCGGAACCCGGCCGACCGCCGTTTCCATGCCCAGCCGACGGCCTGCCCGGCCTGTGGCCCCCGCCTGTCGCACCCGCCGGAGGAAATTCTGGCTGCACTCCGCGCCGGCAGCATCGTTGCCATCAAGGGGCTGGGCGGTTTCCATCTCGCCTGCGATGCGACCCAGGCGGATGCGGTGGCGCGGCTGCGTCGGGTCAAGCAGCGCAACGGCAAACCCTTCGCCCTGATGGTCGCCAATGCGGAGTCCGCCATCCGATATGTCGGCATGGATGACGACGAGCGCCGGTTGCTGGAGGGCGTGGCCCGTCCCATCGTCCTGCTGCGGCGGCGGGCGGATGCCCCGGATCTGGCGTCCGACATCGCGCCCGGTCTGGCTTGGCTGGGGGTCATGTTGCCCTACACGCCGCTGCACTACCTGCTGTTCCACGAAGCGGCAGGGCGGCCCGACGGCACCGGCTGGCTGGCCCGGCCGCAGGACCTGACCCTGGTGATGACCTCCGCCAATCCCGGTGGGGAGCCGCTGGCCATCGGCAACGGGGAGGCCCGGGACAGGCTGGCCGGGATCGCCGACCTGATCGTCGACCATGACCGCGACATCGTCATCCGCGCCGACGACAGCGTGGTGCGCAAGCTGGCCGGCTCGCCCGCCTTCCTGCGCCGCGGCCGCGGCCATGTGCCGGAGCAGATCCGGCTGGCCCGTCCAGTGCCGCCGATCCTGGCGGTGGGCGGCCATCTGAAGACGACGGTCTGCGTCACCCGCGGCGACGAGGCCTTCCTGTCCCAGCATATCGGCGACCTCGACAACGCCGCGACGCTGGGCTTCCTGGAAGAGACAGTCGATCATCTGCTGCACATCCTGGGCGTCGAGCCGGTGGCGGTCGCCCATGACAGGCATCCCGATTTCCAGTCGACCCGCTTCGCTGAACGGACCGGCCTGCCGGCCGTCGCGGTCCAGCACCACCATGCCCATGTCGCCGCCGTGATGGCCGAACACCGGATCGAGGGGCCGGCATTGGGACTGGCGCTCGACGGGTTCGGGCTGGGGGAAGGCGGAGGGTCCTGGGGTGGGGAGATGCTGCTGGTCGACGGCCTGCGATCCGAGCGCCTGGGTAGCCTCGCCCCGCTCGCCCAGCCCGGTGGCGACGTCGCCGCCCGCCAGCCCTGGCGGATGGCGGCATCAGCCCTGGTTCGGATGGGTCGTGCCGACGAGATCGTTTCCCGCTTCTCCGGACACGGCCCGACCGAGGGCGTGCGGCGGATGATCGAGCGCGGCATAAACGCGCCCCCTACCAGTTCCTGCGGGCGCTGGTTCGACGCCGCCTGCGGTCTGCTGGGCGTCCGCGCGGTGGCGGGGTTCGAGGGGGAGGCGCCGATGACGCTGGAGTCGCTCGTGCGTCATCCTTGCGTGGCAGAGGGGGCCTGGAGGATCGAGAAGGGCGAACTGGACCTGACGCCGCTGCTGGAGCGCCTGCTGACTGTTGCCGGTGCGGTGGAGGGGGCGGAACTGTTTCACGGCACGCTGGCGGCAGCGCTGGTGGATTGGACGCTGCCGGTGTTGCGCGTCCACGGCCTGAGCCGGGTGGTGCTGTCCGGCGGCTGTCTGATGAATGCGGTGCTGGCGGAGGAACTGGTCGCCGGCTTTCGCGCCGCCGGGGTGGAAGCGCTGCTGCCGAGGCTGGCACCCGCCAACGACGGCGGGTTGAGCCTTGGTCAGGCGTGGACGGCATCCTTCGCCTTGTAGCCGAACAGCGGCATCTGGACCGGCGCCCGGACCTTCTCACGGCGGTGCGGGGCTTCGGCGGTGCGGTTGGCCTTGTCGAATTCATACAGGCCGCGATACTTGCCGATGTAGCCCTTGCGGCAGGCGCGGTGGAACCGTTGCGATGCGGTTTCCCAGTCGTCGCCGGGCCGCAGCCAGCTGACATAGGTGGTGCCGGTGCGCGGGTCGGTGCGCAGGAACCGCCCGCGTCCCTTTTCGCCGCGCACCCACTGACCGGGGTTCAGGGTCAGCGCCCCGCGCGCCAGCAGCAACTTCACCTGCGGGGTCAGGTCAATGGTCGGAAAATAGGGCATGACGTCCTCCGGCCGCACCCGCATGGGGCGGCGCCGATCTGGGAGACTCCGTTGTTTTCGGAACCTCCCGGATATGGGAACGCATGCGGAACAAATCAAGCTTTTCAAGGGGGTATATGGTGAGTTTCCCTGGAGGGATCACCCTTTGACGATCGCATCGACCTTGGCTGCGGACTCTTCATCGAAGCATGCAATCAGCAGGTCCGGACCGCGTTGTTCCAGAAGATCCGCCATACCACCCAGCGCCTGGACTTCCGCTCCCTCGACGTTGATCTTGACGAGATCAGCGGTGGTTTCGCCCGCACGCCTGGGCAGGTCGTCTCCGGTGACCCCGGGAACGGCTTCGCAGGCGCTCATTTCTTCCGGTACGGGCCGGACGATGGAGGCGCCGGGGGCCAGATATCGCGGGAGGTGTCCCACACGACACCGTCACCTCGCCCCCTTGATCCAGAACCGCGGCATGCACCGCCAATACCCGATCGTTGCGGCAGTTCGCTTCCAGGTTCCTTCTCAGTCGTGCCAGATTGGCCGACACCGGCTCCACCGCAATGAGGCGCACCGCAGGGGCGACCCGAACCGTTGTCGTCGAACAAGACGATCGGTTCGCCGATGGTCGGCTCGATCTCCAGGAAACCGCGATAGGAAACTGGCGGCTCAGGGAATAGAGGCTGCCCGGCTCGGGCGTACCGTATCCCCGTTGCCGGATTCGGGTGTCCATGGTGGCCGCATTGCGGACCTCCGTCGCTGCGGCTGCATCGCCATCACCGTCGCCATTGAGGCCATGCGCCTACCGCGCCCTCTCCAGGACCACGCCTAGAGTTCTTTTGCGAAACCCATGTCCGGTCTCCCCGGCGGCGTTATCGATCCATCCATCGATATGCGCTGCCGGGGTACCGACGCAATGGGTCCTCAAACCCTCCAGCCCAGGTGGCCGACACCCCGCCTCATCCCGCGCGCGCCGCCTTCTTGACCGGCCGCTCATGCTCCTCGTCAGCCGGGGCTTCGGCGTCCTTGAAGGTGCGCACGCCGCTGATCATGGTGGAGATGATCGATTGGCGGGACATGATGTCCTCGCGCACCGCGGCATAGACATGGACGATCACGAACAGCAGGATCGCCCACATGCCGAGATGGTGCCAGGTGTGGACATCCATGCTTTGGCCGAACAGCGGGATGACCCAGCCGAACAGCTTGTCCTGCCAACTGCCCTGGCCCGTACCCTCGCTGTAAAGTGCGAAACCGGTGACGATCATGAAGACACTGCCGACCGCGATCGCCCAGAACATGGCGAACTGGGCCAGCGGGTTGTGGCCGACATACAGCTTCGGCTTGCGCTCCAGGAACAGATACCAGCGCGCCTCCAGGAACAGCTCTCCCCACCAATGGCGATCCCAGAAGGGGAAGCGGAACAGCTGTCTGGCATGGTGATTGCCGGCGAAGGCCCAATAGAGCCGGCCGATGAAGCCGATGGCGAAGATGTAGGCCGCGGTGAAATGGACGAAGCGGATGTAGCCCATCAGGAAATTGGCGCTCGCCTCGCCCGGCATCGCCGGCAGCGGGTTGGCAATCAGGTAGCCGGTGACCGACAGCACCGTGATCGCCAGTGCGTTGACCCAGTGCCAGACCCGCACCGGCACTTCGTAGACATAGATCGCCTTCAGGAAGCGGCCGGCCGCCGGAGCGGCCGTCCCGTCTTCCTCCGGTGTCGCGGCCGGCTTCGCGTTGTCGAGAGGAGCCATGACGTAATCCTCCTCGGTTGCCGGTCAGCGCACGGTGACGCGGGCCAGTTCGGCGCCGTCCGGCGCCATGACGTGGGTGGAGCAGGCGAGGCACGGGTCGAAGCTGTGCAGGGTGCGCAGGATCTCCACCGGCTCGTCCGGGCGAGCCATCGGCGTGTTCAGCAGCGAGGCCTCGAAGGCGCCGATGTTGCCCTTGGGATCGCGCGGGCTGCCGTTCCAGGTCGTTGGCACGACGCACTGGTAGTTGTCGATCTTGCCGTCCTTGATCTTGATCCAGTGGCCGAGCCCGCCGCGTGGTGCCGCGACGGTGTCGACACCCTTGGCTTCCTTCGGCCAGGTCTTCGGGTCCCACTTCTCGACATTGGCGGTGGCGGTGTCGCCGGCCTTGATGTTGGCGATCAGGGCGTTCCAGTCGTCCATCATCATGGTGCAGCAGTACTGGCATTCCAGCGCGCGGGCCAGCGTGCGGCCGATTGTGGTCGGCAGCGCCTGCTGCGGCGTGAAGCTGGTGCCGGCCAGCTTGTTGAAGGCGCCCAGCGATTCGGTGATCTGGTCCTTCACGTAACCGACGCCCTGGGCATAGGCCAGGATGTAGCGGGGCAGGGGGCCGACCTCCACCGCATGGCCGCGCCAGCGCGGGGCCTTGATCCAAGAGTACTTTGCAGCCTCGTCCAGTTCCTTGATATCGGTGCGGGTGCCCTTGGTGTTGGCACCCAGCTCGAACTTGGCCTGGGTCACGCCGTCCCACGGGTGCAGGCCCTTGCTCTCGTCCTCGTAGTGATACCAGCTGTGGGCGACGAACTCCTGAACCTGGGCCGGGTCGCGCGGGTCGATGGGATGGACCTCGTTCCAGTTGCCGTTCAGGATGACGCCGCCCGGCAGTTGGCAGGTCGAATGGTCGTACGGCACCTTCTCGTAATCGCCGTAGTCCATGACGTTGGTCGCCGACAGCCCGCCGCCATAGAGCCAGTCCTTGTAGAAGCTGGCGATGGCGAGCACGTCCGGCAGATAGACGTTCTCGACGAAGGCCGTCGCTTCCTGGATGCGGGCACGAATGAAGTTCAGCCGCTCCATGTTCAGCGGCGCGCCCGACGATCCGGTGCCGTCCATGTTGATGGCGCAGGGAACGCCGCCGACCATGTAGTTCGGGTGCGGGTTCTTGCCGCCGAGGATGGTGTGGATCTTGACGATGTCCTTCTGAAGGTCCAGCGCCTCCAGGTAGTGGGTCACCGCCATCAGGTCGGCTTCCGGCGACAGCTTGTAGGCCGGGTTGTCCCAATAGCCGTTCTTGAAGATGCCGAGCTGGCCGCTCTCCACGAATTTCTTCAGGCGGGTCTGGACGTCGCGGAAATAGCCGGGGCTGGACTTGGCATGGCGCGGCGACACCGCCTGCTGGAGCGCCGAGGTCGCCTGCGGATCGGCCTTCAGCGCGTTGACCGGATTGACCCAGTCCAGCGCATGCAGGTGATAGAAATGGACGATGTGATCGTGGATCTGCAGCGTCTTCGCCATGATCTCGCGGATCAGGTGGGCGTTCTTCGGGATGCGGATCTGCAGCGCGTCCTCCACCGCGCGGACCGAGGTCAGCGCATGGCAGCCGGTGCACACGCCGCAGATGCGCTCGACGAAGGCCCAGGCGTCGCGGGGGTCGCGGCCCTTCAGGATCACTTCGAGCCCGCGCCACATCGTCCCGGTTGAGACGGCGTTGCGAATGACGTTGTTGCTGTCGACGTTCACCTCGCAGCGCATGTGGCCTTCGATGCGGGTGACCGGATCGACGACGATGCGCTTGCCGCCAGTATCGAGCGAGAACCCGTTCGGGGTCTGGACGATGCCCATGGTCAGACGTCTCCCTTGTGCTGTGCGCGCTTCAGGGCGCTGACCGCCGCGTGGGCGGCGATGATGCTGCCGACGCCAATGGCGGCGGTGGTGCCGATCTGGTCGGCGTTGGCCTCGATCCCGAACTGGAGGATGTCGGACTGGCGGGCGTACCAGGACCCCTTGTCCCAGAAGCCGTCCTCCGAGCAGCCGATGCAGCCGTGGCCGGACTGGATCGGGAAGCTGGTGCCCTCGTTCCAGCGGACAGTGGAGCAGGCGTTGTAGGTGGTCGGCCCCTTGCAGCCGACCTTGTAGAGGCAATAGCCCTTGCGAGCACCCTCGTCGTCGAAGGACTCCACGAACTGGCCGGCATCGAAATGCGGCCGGCGATAGCATTTGTCGTGGATGCGCTGGCTGTAGAACATCTTGGGCCGGCCCTGGCGGTCCAGTTCCGGGATGCGGTCGAAGGTCAGCATGTAGGTGATGACGCCGGTCATCACCTCGGCGATCGGCGGGCAGCCGGGCACCTTGATGATCGGCTTGTCGGTGATGACCTCATGCACCGGGGTGGCGCGGGTCGGGTTCGGACGGGCCGCCTGGACGCAGCCGAAGGAGGCGCAGGACCCCCAGGAGATGATCGCCTTGGCATCCTTGGCGACCTTGCGCAGCTGGTCGGTGAATGGCTTGCCACCGATGATGCAGGACATGCCATCCTGGTTCAGCGGCGGATTGCCTTCCACCGCCAGGATATAGTTGCCCTTGTACTTCTCCATCACCTCGTCGAGGATCGCCTCGGCATGGTGGCCGGCCGACGCCATCAGCGTGTCGTCATAGTCCAGCGAGATCATCGACAGCACCACGTCCTTCACCAGCGGGTGCGCCGAGCGGATGAAGGATTCGGAGCAGCAGGTGCATTCCAGCCCGTGCAGCCACAGCACCGGCGTGCGCGGCTTGGTCTCCATGGCGTGGACGATCTGCGGAACCAACTCCGGCCCCAGCCCCAGGGCCGCGGCGGTCAGCGAGCAGTATTTCAGGAACGAACGGCGTGTGATTCCCTGCCGCCGCATCACCTCGTAGAAGGTTTCCAGCGTTGCCATCGGTTTGTTTTCTCCCGTCGGGCGGCACCGGCGTGCGAGGGGCCGGTGCGCTTCTCCGCGGGTCATAGGCAACAACCGTGCCGTAGTACGAACATTTGACAAAGCAACGATTCTGAAACCTGATTGCCGCTGAAGCTGGCAAGTCCCCGGCCGAAACGACGGCCGGGGTGTAAGGAGAGTTGCCGGTCCCGTCAGGCGGTCCGGCCATCTTCTTCCGCCCGGCCGATCAGGCGATGGATCGCGTAACCGAGCACCACGCCGACGGCATGCAGGCCGGCGGTGCTGGTGAGGAAGCCAGCGGCATAACCCAGCGTCGCGGCGTCGGCCGGCATCTCCGCCCCATGGGCGAAGCCGTGGAAAAGGCCGAAGCCGGCGGCGAAAACGGTACCGATCAGCGCATTGCGCGACATCGGCATGATGCACAGCAGCGCCAGCACGAGGGTGGAGGCGTAGATGGTCGGCTCGACCAGCGGCAGCGCGCCGCCCGTCAGCGCGAACAGCCCGCCGGCCAGCATGGCGGCCAGGAACGCTCCCGGCACCGCCAGCACGGCGCGTCCGCCGATGGTGGCGCCATAGACGCCGACGGTGACCATGGCGATCAGATGGTCGAGTCCGCCCAGCGGATGCGCGGCACCGTCGAGAAAACCGGCTCCGGCGAGATGCCCGGGATGGGCAAAGGCTGGGGTGGCGGCAAGTGCGATGGCCGCCGAGACGGCGGCAAGGCGGGTGATCTTCGACATATCGAACGGCTCCTCGGGGTTCTTGTGGTTTGGCAATTTCTCCCTCCCATTTTCCCCTCTCCCCCAGGGGGAGAGGGGAAAATGGGAGGGAGAGGGTGACTAATGCCGCTGCGCAGGCCCACGCTCGATGCCGTAGCGTTCCAGCTTGGCGCGCAGGCCCATGCGGGACAGGCCAAGCTCGTCGGCGGCCTTGCTCTTGTTCCAGCGGCAGCGGACCAGCGTTTCCATCAGGATGCCGGCCTCGACCCGCTCGATCCGCGACTTCAGCGGCCCGCCCTGGCCGATCAGGTCGAGCGGCGGCAGCGGCCCGTCCTCCGGCGAGGCCGGGCGGGCGTTCAGCGCCGCGCCGCGCAACACAGGATCGGACAGCAGATCGGCCCCTAGCACCTCGCCCTCGCACAGCACCAGCATCCGCATGATTTCGTTCTGCATCTCGCGCACGTTGCCGGGCCAGCCATAGGCCTCCAGGCAGGCCAGCGTGTCCGGGGCAAAGCCGGCAACAGGCTTGCCATGGGCGGCAGACAGCCGATCGAGAATGTGGCGGGCCAACACCGGGATGTCATCCGGCCGGTCGCGCAGGGGTGGCATGGTCAGCGTCATGGTGCTGAGCCGGTAATAGAGATCCTCGCGGAAGCGGCCGGCCTTCACCTCGGCGGTCAGGTCGCGGTGGGTGGCGGCGACGACGCGGACATCGACCCGCCGCGTCTCGTTGGACCCCACCGGCCGAATCTCGCCCTCCTGCAGGAAGCGCAGCAGCCGGACCTGGAAGGCCGGGCTGATGTCGCCAATCTCGTCGAGGAAGATGGTGCCGCCATCCGCCTGCTCCAGCAGACCGATGCGGTTGCTGTGCGCGCCGGTGAAGGCGCCCTTCTTGTGGCCGAACAGCTCGCTTTCCAGCAGCTCGTCCGGGATGGCGCCGCAATTCTCGCAGTAGAAGGGCTGGTCGGAGCGCGGGCTGCCGTAATGGATGGCGCGGGCCAGCAGCTCCTTGCCGGTGCCGGTCTCGCCCAGCACCAGGACCGGAACGTTGAAGCCGGCGACCCGCTCCGCCTGACGGCAGACCTCCTCGACCGGGCTGCCGTCGGCGCGGATCAGCCCGTCGAAGCGGTAGGACTGCCGCACCCGCTCGCGTTTGGTGGCCACGCGGGTTTCAGCCAGCGGCGGCAGCAGCTTCAGTTCGTTGGTCAACCGGTCGTGCTCGCGCTGAAGCTGGTACAGCCTCGCCGCGTTGCGGGCGGTCAGCAGCAGATGGTCGGGGTGCCAGGGCTTGGTGATGAACTGGTGGATGCCGGCGGTGTTGATGGCGCCGATGATGTCCTCGGGGTCGATGTAGCCGGTGATGACGATGCGCATCACGTCG
Source organism: Azospirillum lipoferum (assembly GCF_024170005.1). GTDB lineage: Bacteria > Pseudomonadota > Alphaproteobacteria > Azospirillales > Azospirillaceae > Azospirillum > Azospirillum lipoferum. Next base: position 202,230 of record NZ_JALJXJ010000011.1, on the reverse strand, counting down.
GGCCAGCGTTCGCGCACCTGGGTCAGGAACTCGACGCCGCTGACCTCCGGCATCCGCTGGTCGGAGAAGACCACCTGAATCCACTCGGTCTCCAGCAGGCGCAGGGCCTCTTCCGCCGACAGGGCGGTGAAAATCTCGAACTCCTCGTCCAGCAGGCGGGCGATGACCTCGACGGAGCGCGGCTCGTCATCCACCACCAGGATGCCGGGGCGGTTTGGATCGGTCATCGCGCGGGGGCCTTTCTCATGCGACCTCGCCTCATTCGACTTCTAGATCCTTGATCGTCATTTCGGTGCCGCCGCTGGGGTGCAGCCGGCTGCCGCCACAGTGTGGGCAGGGCGACAGCCGGTCGTCCAGGTCCACCGTGTCGTTGCAGTCGAAGCACCAGCCGCGGCCCGGAACTTCCAGCACCACCAACTCCGCCCCGTCGGCCAGCGATCCCCGCGTCACCACGTCGAAGCCGAAGCGTAGCGCCTCCACCTCTACCCCGGCGAAGCGGCCGATCTCCAGCCGGACCCTGCTCACGCGGCTGAAGCCGTTCGCCCTCCCTGCCTCCTCCATCGCCTGGAGCAGGCTTTCGCAGAGCGCCATCTCATGCATCCGCAGAGTCTCCGGTCCCCATCCCCAGCAACGTGCGGCGCGACGGGCGCATCGGCTCGGTCTGGGGCTGGGTCGGTGCCGGAGCGGGTTCGGGCGGAGGCGCCAGTTCTTCCTCCCGCCGACGGCGGATCTCGGCGGTCTGGGCCCCATCTTCGCGGATGGAGGGGTCGAAAAGGGAGACCAGAGCCGCCGAGGCCGTTTCCGTCGCCTGGAGCATGGAGGCGAATTCGAACATCGGCGAGAACAGCGAACAGGCCTTGTAGGCGCCGACGCCCTTGCGGTTGGCATGGACGAACTCATACCAGCCTGACGGAAACTCGATCAGTTCCTTCGCTCCCGGCACCAGTCCCGACCACTCATCACCCTCACCCGGCAGCAGGACAAGGTTCAGGAACCAGGGCGTGACCAGGGCGCCGAGCCAGCGCTCGCCATGGCGGCGGAACCCGACCGCCTTCACCGCCAGCGCGTCGTTGACGATCGGCATGCCGCGCATCTGCGCGGTGTGGATTTCGCGGAAGGCCGCTTCCAACCGGGTGATCACCTCGCTCGGCAGGGCGGGGCCGGTCGCCTGCGCGACGGGAGCGGGCAGGGTGGGCGCTTCGGCGCTCACCGGCTCGCCATCCAGTGCCATGAACTGGTCGCGGGCGCCATCACAGACCGGGCAGCGCCAATGGTCGGGCAGGGCGGCGAAGGCTGTGCCGGGCGGCACCTGCCAATGGTCGCACCCCTCCGTAGGATCGTAGACATGCCAGCAGATCTTGCATTCCATCCGCGTTGCCGCGCCGATGCGCGTGGCGTCGCCGAGATAGGAGCCTTCGAAACGGGAAGCGGCGGCGCTCATCGCATCCGCTCCAGATCGGTCGCCAATGCGTCGAGAATCTCGGCCAGCCGTTCGGTGCTATCGGCGATGTCCTCCGCCGCGGCGCAGACCACCGACGGTACGTCGACGATCTCCACCGTGTCGAGGATCAGCGTATCGACAGAATTATAGTAGCGGACCCACCAGACATTCGGCGTCGCGGTGGCGGTGACGCGGCAGTTGCCGTAGCCGCGCGACAGGATGGTGGTTGCGCCGACACCCAGCCGCTGCTCGATGAAGGCCAGATCCTCAGGGGTGTGGGGCAGCAGGCTGAAATTCACCGCGTGGGGCGCATCGCCGCGGCGCCAGGCGGCACTGCGGTCCAGCAGCTCGTTCAGGATGGGCTGGCCGTTCATCAGACCGGCCGGTGTCAACCCGGCTATCACCGGTGCGGCGGCAGTGAAGGCGCGGTTCAGCGCCACCCGCGGGAAACTGCCGACCAGCAGGCTTTCACGCGTGCTTCCGTCACCAATGGCCCGGACGCGCCAGACGCCGGCCAGCGACGCCTCCTGAATCTCCAGCCGGTCGCCGGTCCGTTCCACCTTGACCGCGACCTCGCCTTCGCCCAGCGCCTCGTCGACCAGGGCCAGGACAGGGGCGTCGAGATCGTCGACCGGAATGCGGATTTCCTCACCGACCGACCAGTGGGCCAGGGCCTCGTGGATGCTGGCCAGCACCTTGCGGGCCGCCGCGGCGCGGGCGGGATCGGCGACCTCCGGCAGATGCGGTTCGTAAACGCGCATGCCCGACGGCATCGGCAGATAGTCCAGCCCTTCCTCGGTCGCGTCGGGCTGGCTGCCGGGGCCGAAGCCGACCGGCGGATGGGTCATGCCGAACGGGGAACTCATGCCGCACCGCCTTCCAAAGTGCCTTCCAGGATCTCGCCGATCCGCTGCAGGTAATCGTCCCAGTCGCGCACACGCGGGATGCTGCCCAGCAGCCGGTCGCCGCGCAGGAAGACCAGGGCCGGCAGGCTCATCATCCCGGTCAGCGCCAGGGTCGCGCGTTCCGCCGCCTCGCCGGCCACCGCCGGGGTCAGGCGCGGGTGAAGCGCGCGGACCAGTTCCGGCAGGATGACGGCAACGTCGGCGGTCTCCGCATTGCCCTTGCCATGGCCGGGCAGGAAGACCACCCAGTTCTTCCCCGGATCATCCAGCCATGGCCGGTCGTGGGCATGGTCCAGCCGCAGATATCCATGCACGTCGGTCAGCAGATCGACCAGCGGCGGCAAGGGCAGGCGCGGTTTGGCGGGCGGAATGACAAGGTCGGTCATGGCGTCAGGCCTCCGTCAGGCCGGCCGCGCGGGCCGCCTCCAGGTGGGGGGGAAGGGTCGGTTCGCGGTCGGTCAGGTCGGCGAAGGCGCCGTCCAGCCGTTCCCCGTCCAGTGCCGCAGCCATAGCTGCCAGTGCGTCAAGGATCTGGGCAGCCTCTTCCGGGTCCAGCATGCGGCGTGCAGCCCCCAGGAAACCAAGAACCCAGTCGCCGGCAGCGGCTTCGGGAACCAGCGACAGGTCGATGACCGACCCGTCTTCCACCCGGCCGGCTACGCCGTCAACGCCGGTCAGGCGCAGGGGAATACCGATGCACATTGTCGAGCGCTCCCCTTTCAGGGCCGGCCGGCGGATAGAGCCGCCAGGATGCGGGGATCGCCGATACGGCAGGCGTCTTCGGCACTTGGGCGCCCGCCCTCATAGGCGCGGCGGGCAATGGCCGGGGCGGCGATGTCGGCCGCGGCCTCGCGGGGTGTACCCTCTACGTCGAACTCGTCGCGCAGAAGGCCCAGAATGACGTCGATGGTGGGGGCGACCTGGGCGGCAACGGTGCCGGTCAGGCCGCCGCCGTAATCCTCCAGGCACTCCGGCTGGACGCCGACCAGGATCAGCCTTTGCGGGCAGCGACCGAGGAACATGGCGCTCGCCAGCACCTCCTGGAAACCGGTCTGGTGCAGGCTCATCTTCTTGGCGCCCAGAAAGGCGGGCACGTCGTTGCCCTGGAAGACCCGGCGGGTGCCGGGCGGCAGGCCATAGTCGATGGCGTCGACCACGATCAGCGCGTCGGCGCTTTCCAGATGCGGCAGCAGATACAAGCCCTGGGTCCCGCCATCCATCAGGGTGACGGTATCGGGAAAGCGCCAGTCAGCCGCCAGCCGCTCCACCGTACGGACACCGAATCCCTCGTCGGCCCACAGGATGTTGCCGATGCCCAACACAAGGATTCGCGCCGTGCCGCGACCGCTCTCGTCCTCCGTCAAATCCATTCCCGTGCCCCAGCATCCGTCACATGGTGCGGCGTTCCGCCGTCGAACCATCGTTCGTACAAGTTCCATGCCAGGATCGGCGGCGCGGTCAAATCATTGATCAGACTGCATATTTCCACATCCATCGCTCGATATGGCAGCGATTGTGGACATCAACGTTACAGCATGCATGGCAAGTGGCAAGTTTGTTGCCAATTTGGCTGGAAGGTTGCCGCAGGACATGATGTCGATTGTTCGTGTCCATCGAACGGTGAAATCAGGATCCGGGCGTTTATCCCGCTCGTTCGCAGGCATAGATCTTCTCCAGCAGGGCGGAACGTCTCCCGCCCACATGGAGGTTCAGATGGCACGCATGGTTTCCCTGATGATGTTCGTCGGCGTCATGTCCTACGCGGCGTTCATCGCATCCTGAGCGTTGTTCTGCGACAGCGCTTCAGCACTTTCGTTCAAGACACCGTTCTAACTAGAATTTTTCAATGCACCGTACAGACCATACAGGGATCGAAAGATCGCACGATGTGCTGTACCGACAGGGGGGTGCGCTCTCCCTCCGACACGGGAGCGCCGACCAGGGCCTGTTCCAGCGGGCCGGGCACTCCATCCAGATCCCGCGGTGAGAAGTTCCAGGTAGTCGGCGCGATGATCTGGTAGCCTGCGATACGCCCCCGCTCCACCCGCAGCCAGTGTCCCAACGCTCCGCGCGCAGCCTCCGTCAGCCCAACGGCCTGGGCGCTATCCGGCATCTCCGCGGTGACGCACCAGGGGGCGGCCGGGTCCATGGCACGCAGCCAGCCTTCCATCGCGTCGGTGGTTCGGGCCAGTTCCAACAAGCGGGCGATGACCCGGCTGCGCACCGATCCGCCATCCTGCGCCACCAGAGCCCGGATCAGCGGGTGGCCGTCCACCAGTTGCCGGGCGATCGCACCGGTCTCAAAGGGTAGGCCGGCCAGTCGTGGTGCCTTGCACCAACTGTATCCGGTCTCGTCCATCCCGTCCGGCACGGTAGAGCCGACGAAGGGCGGATGTGGGCGGTCCTGCCCAGCCATACGGCTGAAACGGTGATGCTCCGCCACCTGATCCGGATCGAACGCCGCGTCCTGCCCGTCAGAGAAGGTGCCGCGCCGGTAGAGATGCCCGCCTTCCAGGCCGGCATAGGCGCCGTGGCTGAGGAACCGGCCATAGGCGCGGCCAAGATGCGCGAGGTCGAGATCCTGGGCGATTTCCAGGAACAAGCGGAAGTCGCCGGCCGGGCCGGAAACCCGCCAGCGATCCAAATCCTCCGGCAAGGCAAGCGCCAGCACACGCTCCAGCTTTGCCCCGAACAGGCTGTCCTCCAGAAAGCGGCGAAAGTTGCGGACGGTGGCGAGCAGACGGACCCGGTCGCGCGCATCCACCGCGCGGGTGACGCCGCCGGGCTGAAGGGTCAGCGTATGCGGCCACTTGCCGCCCAGAATGCCCAGCACATGGAAAAGCTCCGCCCGGGCCGCAGTCGCTCCCCGCACAGCACTGCCCTGGGCCGCCTTGAACCGTGCCTCCGTCTGCTCGAACCAGCGGCGCCCTTCATATGCGGGGCGGGCGAAATCTGGCATGAAGAACAGGTGGAAGTGGGTGAGGTGGTCGGCGGCATTCTCGGTTGCCGTCATCAGGTTGGTGGCGAGCAGGCCGTTGTGCGGCACCACCACCCCCATGGCCCCAGCCAGAGCCAGCGCCGCCGCATGGCTTTGCGAGACGGAGCAGATGCCACAGATGCGCGGCGCCACCACCAGCGCATCCATCGGATCGCGGCCCTCCAGGATGCGTTCGAACCCGCGAAACAAGGGCGAATTCACATAAGCAGCAGAGACACTTGAGCCAGATATCTCAAGCCGGACCTCAAGATCGCCCTCCACGCGGTTGAAAGGACCGACGATCAGGCGGCGTTTGGGCTCTTCGCTCACCGGGTCAGCCTTTCCGGGTCGGGCGAACCGTGGGAGCGACGACGATGCGGTCGGCGGCGGCGTTGCGGCGCACCCGCTCCGGCGTCGCCGCCTTGGCGAGGGAGGCCAAGGCGACGAACCATGCCTTTGGCATGTCCGTGGGCAGGCCGATGGGGATGCCGGCGAATTTCGGCGTCTGCTGGAACGGATGCCCGGGCTCCTCGAATCCTGGCGCTGTGCAGTTGATGCAGGCATAGCCGCCACGGGTGCAGGATCCCTCGCCGTTCCACAGGCGGGTGTTGCAATCCGCATGCGCCTGGGTGCCGAGGCAGCCCATATGCTCCATCAGGCAGCCGAGGTCGGACGGTTTCTCCGCACTGGCCTTGTATTCGTAATATTCGTTGCGCGGGCAGCCATGGTGGACCAGATGGTCGGCATAGAAGCGCGGGCGCTGGTAGGCGTCGAGGTCATCGGCGATCAGCGCATCCTCGGCCAGCAGCAGCAGCGTCTCGGTCACCCAGTTGGGATGGGTTGGGCAGCCGGCGATATTCACCACCGGCAGGCCGCCGCGTGCGCGGAACTCCGCACCCAGGGCGCCGCCACGCTGCGTGCCTTCATATTGCAGGCCGCGGGCGTCGGCGATGTTCTCGCCGCCTGTGGTGATGCCGCCATAGGCCGCACAGGTGCCGACCGCGACAACGGTGCCGGCGACGGCGGCCAGATCGCGTGCCCAGTCGATGGTCGCCCGGCCGGTTCCTGCCAGCACATGGAAGCGCCCGGTGCCGTTCGGCCCACGCAGAAGCGATCCTTCCACGCACAGCACGTCCAGCGGCTCCGCCCCCGACAGGATGCGCTCGAACAGTTCCACCGCCTCCGCCCCCGTTTCCTCCGACAGGCTGGGATGCCACAGCAGGCGGATGCCGGCGGTCTCCAGCAGCGTCATCAGATCGGGGGATTCGGCGCATAGCAGCGACATGGTGCAGCCGCCGCAGCCGCCGGATTGCAGCCACAGCACCGACAGGGAGCGCTCTCTCATCGTACGGCTCCTTCGCGCTGTTCAGCAGCCGGCAGGGTCAGGGTGAACAGCGCGCCCCTCTCGGGATGGTTGGCCGCCGTCAGCGAACCACCATGGTCACGCACCAGCTGGTAGCTGATCGACAGCCCCAGCCCGGTGCCCTTGCCGACCGGCTTGGTGGTGAAGAAGGGATCGAAGACACGGGGGACGATCGCGTCGGGAATGCCGTGGCCGGTGTCGCGGATGGTGACGACGACCTTGCCCGCCTCCTCCCGCCCGTGCAACTCCAGCCGCCTGACCGCGGCGCCGGCCATGGCGTCGATGGCGTTCTGGACGAGGTTCATGGCGACCTGATGCAGATGGCCGGGATGGCCGGCAATGTCCAAAGTGTCCGGCAGGTCGAAAACCACAGTCAGGTCCGGCATCTGCGCCTTGGCGACCCAGGTGACGGCCGACCGCAGAAGTGCCGTCAGATCAAAGCGTTCCGAGGCGTTCTTCTGTTCCGACGAGAAGCGGCGAAGCTCCGCTACGATGTCGCGGACCCGCTCCGTCCCCTCCAGCATGCCGTCCAGCGTCGCGGCGGCGTCGGCACGGGCGCGGTCGATGCGTAGTTCCTTGCGCAGAGCCGCCAGCTCCGGCGGCGCCGCACCCTCGTGCACACGGTCGAGATAGGCGGTCATCCTGTCAACGTAGCGGCGCATGGCATGGGCATTGCCGTAGACGAAGGAGATCGGGTTGTTCAGCTCATGCGCCACACCGGCGACCAGCCGGCCAAGCGACGCCATCTTTTCGGAATGGACGAGCTGTTGCTGGGTCTGCTTCAGGCCTTCATGGGCGGCAGCAAGGTCGCGGTAGGCGCGGCGAAGCTCCCCCACCGGCCGGCCGACCAGAACCAGCCCGATCGCATGGCCGCGCTGGTCGTAGCGCACTGTGCTGTTGACCGCGACCGGGAAGGGGCCGGTAGGGCCGCGCAGGGACAGTTCCACATCGCTGACCTCCTCCCGCTGAAGAGCGGCACTGCACAGCCGGGTGAAGGCGGGGTGGAAGGCTGGGTCCAGGAAATCGCGCAACGGCCGCCCGGCCAGCTCGCGGCCCGAACAGCCGAGCGCCCGTTCGGCCGCCGGGTTGGTCTGCTCGATCCGGCCATCGCGATCGCAGGCGATCAAAACGTCGGTCATCGAACCGAGAACGCTGGCGATGAAGGCCTGCGCCTCCTCCAGCTCGGCGTTCTTGCGCTCCAGCTCCACCTGCTGTGTCACGAGGTTGGCATAGGTCTCATCCATCTTCCGGATCACCTCGATCCAGGCGCTCTCGGCGTCGGCATCGGGCGTCATGCCGGGCATGGAGAATGGTTGAGACAGCGGGGCGATCATGGCGGACAGACTATCACGCCGGGTTATCCACAGTGTGAAGGATTTCAGGCGGAGCGTTGTCAGACGGGCCAGACCGACCACAGACCGGCAAGGCCGCTCAACACCAGCACATAGAGCGCGAAGTCGAACAGTGGCGCATGCCACACCCAGCCATAGGCACCGATGGCGCGCAACCCCCGGCGCAGCAGCGCCGACACCGCCCAGGCGATCACGGCCAGGATCAGCAGCGGCGGCAGGAACAGGCCGTAAACATCGATTTCGCCGATCATGCGCGCGCCCTTTCCTGATGCATCGTCTCGTAATCCACCGGCAGCACTTCCAGTGCGGCACCCGGGAACAGGCTGCGCCGCAGAGAGGCGAGCGCAACCACGGCGCGGTCACGCTCGGGGCAGGGCGGGGCGGCGCCGATGGCCGAAAGAAGATCGTCCATGCTGTTCAGCAAGTCGGCCGGCGCCGGATCCGGCCGCTTGGCCGACAAGGCGTGGAAATGGCCGGCAACGCCGCGCAGCAACCGGTCCAGGGCCGCCCCGCCGGCACGATGCAGAACGGTGTGCGCCCGCTGGAGTTCTACGATGTTCAGCCCGACGCGCAGGTCGCGCACCGCGTCGATGGCATCGACATCCACCGACCCGCCGGCCTGCGCCAGCCGGGCGGACAGCAGCCCGACGCGGTCCAGCATGCGGCTTTCGAAGCCGTCATTCGCCGGAACCCCGCGCATCCGCGCCAGATCGGCGATCTCGCGCCAGCCGATGTGCAGCAGGCGCCGCGCGCTCCACGCCGCCCCTACCGACCGGCACATGCGGGTGACCAGCATGGCGGTGACGATGCCGACGATCTGTCCGACGCTGCTGTTCAGGAAGGAGGCGAAATCGCCGTTGCCGGTGTCCAGCAGGCTGAGCGAACCGCCGACGCCGAAGATCAGCGCCATCGCCTTGCCCATCGTCGCCGGCCGCGCGACGAAGACACCCAGCGTCACCAGCGTCGGCGCCAGGCACAGGACCAGCATCGGGAAGCTGTCGAAGGACGGCAGGACCACCAGCAGATAGAAGGCCGACAGCGGCAGCGAGGCCAGCGTATAGACCAGGAACAGTCGGATGCCCGGCACCGGATCGTCGAAAGAGGCGAAGAAGCAGGTGAAGACCGCAACCATCATCGCCGCCGCCGACCCGGACGACCAGCCGGTCAGGATCCAGAAGGCGCAGACGACGGTGATACCCAGCAGGGCTGCCGCCGCCGACCAGGCCGCCATGCCGTGATCGAGATGGAAAACCCCACGCGACCGCTTGCGGGCCAGTGGGTCGAGATGATCGGGCAGGGCGTGGTCGCCTGTCGCGATGTGCGCCCGCAACTCCCGGCAGTCGCGGTGGATCTCCACCAGGGAGCGCAGGCGGCGGATGAAGCTGAAGCGGGTCGCGACCTCCCAGCCGTCCGTCGCCTGTGCGGACTCCGCCGCCGCAAAGCGGTCGAGCCGGTCGATCAGCCCGGCGGCTTCCACCGGATCGGCGGCGGCACCGGCGGCGATCCAGTTCCGCACCGCGACCACCACCGGCTCCACGTCCGGCGGAATCGCGCCATCCGGGCGGCGCAAGGCGCCCAGCCGGTCATGCACGGCGGTCAGTACCGGCAGCAGATAGACCATGCGGTCCTGCAAGGCCCGCATCGGCCGGGTCATCCAGCGCAGGTCGGAGGTATCGTAGGGCAGGTGGGTGGTCATCACCCGCAGTTCGGTCAGGTCGGTCGCCATCTTGTGGCGGTCGCGCAGGCGCGTGTCGGTGGTCACCTGTTCCAGCGCGTCCAGCGTCCAGCGCTCCGCGTCGCGCAGCGACGCGTCGAGCTTGCCAAGCAGGACCGGACCCATGCCGCGCGGCAGGATCACGCTGTGGATGACGGTGGCGCAGACGATGCCCAGGATGATCTCCTCGACCCGCGCCAGTCCGGTGTCGAAGATCGCCTCGGGATTGGCGACGCCGGGGAAGACGATCAGGCCGGCGGTGTAACCCGCCAACATGAAGGCATAGCTGCGCGGTGTGCGGTCCAGCAGCGAGATGAACAGGCAGCCGCCGACCCACAGTCCAACCGCCAGCGACAGCAGTTCCGGTGCATTGACCAGTTCGACCGTCAGGACGATGGCGGCGATGCTGCCGGCGACGGTGCCGGCGACGCGGTACACCGCCTTCGACCGCACGGTGCCCGACAGCGGACTGGACACCACATAGGCGGTCAGCATCGCCCAGAAGGGCCGCGGCAACCCCATGCCGAACGCGATGTAGAGCGCCAGCATGGAAGCCGCGAAGGACTTCAACGAGAAGACCAGTTCGTCGAGGGAGGGGGCTTTGGGCATGGGCCGCGCACTCACTGCCCGGCCGGCGCCGGCAACTGGGCGACCTTCGGCGTGCCGTTGTAAGTGCCGTCGGGGGGGCCGATCACCGACACCGTCGCGGTACGGCCGGCGACCAGTTGCAACGATTGCGGCACCTCGTCGAGCGCGATGCGTACAGGGATGCGCTGGGCCAGCCGGACCCAGTTGAAAGTCGGGTTGACGTTAGCAACCAGCCCTGTTCCCTCGGCCCGGTCACGGTCGACGATGGCGCGGGTGATGCTGTCGACCCGGCCGCGCAGATCGGCACCGCCCCCCATGATCCGGACGGACACGGGCGCGCCGACATGGATCCGCGGCAGCTTGGTTTCCTCGAAATAGCCCATGACATAGAAGGAGTGGCTGTCGATCAGTGCCACCACCGCCTGACCGGCAGCGACATAGTTGCCGGTCTTCATCTGCAGATTGGTGACATAGCCGTCGACGGTCGCCTTGACCTCCGTCCGGTCCAGGTTGAAGCGGGCGAGATCCAGCGCCGCCTCGGCCTGCTTGGAGGCGGCGGCGGCCTTGGCCATCGCCGACATCACCTCCTGCTTCTGAGCGGTGGAGACGACGTTGGTGCCCAACTGCTCGTAGCGGTGCGCCTCGGCGGTCCGGTAGGCGAGGTCGGCCTTGGCACTGTCCAGATTGGCTTGCGCCTGCTCGACCGCCAGCCGGTAGCGGCCGGGATCGACGGCGAACAGGACATCGCCTTTGCGGACCAGCTGGTTGTCTGCCACGCGCACATCGGTCACCAGACCGGCGACGTCGGAGGATATCTGGACGATGTCGGCACGGACGCGGCCGTCACGGGTCCAGGGTTCGTTCATGTAGTAATCCCACAGCCACAACCCGGCGCCGACCGCCGCCACGGTCACCAGCAGGGTCACGGCGATCCGGGCCAACGCCCGGAAGGAAGGGAGAAGTGTCACGGTCTTGGTTCCTCAATCACCGCCCCAATGCGGCCGGAGGTGCCGCGCGGCCGGTGCCGGCCATGGCGTATCCACCGGAAAACAAGGGGGCGGTCAGCTCTGTTCACGCTTGGCGTTGGTTTCGATGATGGAGAGCACGCGATAGCAGGCCTCGACGTCGGTCTCCGTCGCCTCTGCCATCAGCCGCTGGCGGACGTCGTTCAATGCCTCGTTCACCTGTCCCAACAGATGACGGCCGGCGTCGGTCATGTGCAGGGTCTTCGCCCGACGGTCGCAGACATCCTCGCGTCGCTTCAACAATCCGGCCGCTTCCAGCCCATCGAGAAGACGGACGAGGGACGGTCCCTCGACGCCCATTTCTTCCGCCAGTTCGCGCTGTCGCAACCCGTCGCCGAGTTCGGCCAGCAGCATCAGCGGCGTAATGGCCGAGGTGGAAAATCCACTGTCCGCCAGCACCTTGTTCGCCGCCCGCCGCCACAGATGGGAAGCGCGGAACAGGTGCAGGCCGAAATTGGGAGGAAGGCGCAGAGCCTTATCTTGTAGCATTCCTATTTAATAGGTTAGCTATCTAAATTCGACAAGAGGACAGGATACGCCTGAACCTCCGCTTGCCGCATGGCTGGCTTGTTGCGGCGCGGAAAAATTAGTTAAATTTCCATAATGCTTATTATGTGTTTTACGCTCTGTAAGCGCAAAGCTAAACTGTCAGTCCATCATACCGAAGGGATGTCAACGATCGGTCGGAATTTCGACGGCATGGCCGGGTTGCATGAAGCGGAAGCATATTTCGCAAGAAAAACTGGAATTTCCGGAATCCCGCAGGCATACGGTCCCTTCAAGGGATTGTGTGAACGATTCCGGCTCATCAATTCGAACGATGGGCGTTATAGTGCAACTGTAACTCCAGTTGTTTTTGCCGAATGAATACCTGAAGTATTCTCAACCTAAATCTTCGAAATGTTCCGGCTGTTCTGGAAATGACATGCTCATTGGGTCTGTAAGAAAATCCATAATGAATGTCTGGAGCGGTATGGGGCTGCGTACCCGCCTCGAAATTTTCATCATAATCGCATTCTTGCCTTTGGTCGGTCTTGTCCTGTCGCTCTATCTGCAGCAATGGAACGCTGATATCGAGCATGCCCGTCAGCGGGTTCTGATGCTTGCCGAGCAAGGCGCATCCCAGCAGGCCGATGCCATCGCGCGGGTGCGCGAGACGTTGCAGACGCTGGCCTTGATCCCCGAAGTCAGCCGGCACAGGTCCGAGGATTGCGGCCCGCCCCTGCGGCGGGTCATGTCGTTCCACCTCTGGAGCACCGGCTTTGCCGTGTCTTCGCCCGACGGCCGAATCCTCTGTCGGACGGGACTAGGTGGCAGCCCGGTGACGACGGTGGCGGACCAGGAATATTTCCAGCGGGCGCTTGCCACCAAGTCCTTCAGCACCAGCGATTTCCGTGTCGGACGTGCTTCCGGCAAGCCTCTTCTGGCCGCCGCCCTACCCCTTCTCGGCGACGACGGAGCCGTGGAGTCGGTTCTGCTGACGGGATTGGATCTGAAATGGCTTGGCGACCTGACGAGCGAGGCCGTGGAGGCTCCAGGGACCACGGTGACCCTGTTCGACGCCCAGGGAACGATCCTGGCGCGCGAGCCGGGGCCGAGCACCTTGGTGGGCAAGCGCATGGCCGACCATCCGGTCACCCGCGCGATCTTTCAAACCGATCGCGGCATCGTCGAGCGCACCGGCTTCGAAGATCACCCGCGGATCATCGGCTTCGCGAAGCTGGAGGACACCGGCGGGCGGATCGCTGTCGGGATTCCGCGCGATTTCGTGCTCGACGAAGTGAACGGCAAGATCATGTGGGGCATTGCAATCCTGGCCGGCGTCGTCGCGACGATCGTTGCCGGCGTCTGGTTCCTGCTCGATATCCTTGTCCTGCGCGGGCTGCGGGATCTCCAGCAATCCGCCACCGACCTGTCGGCGGGACGGATCGATCCCGTCGCCAGAAGCGCTGCGGCCGGATTCCGCACTCGGGAGATCGGCAGTGCCGCGCAGGCAATTCACGACATGGGCGCCACCCTGCATAGCTTCGCCTACAAGGATCAACTCACCGCCTTGGGAAATCGACGTTACCTGGAAGCCAAGGTTCGGGAGTTGGCCGCCCTGCCGCCCGGCGGACGCATGACGGTGGCGGCCCTCTGCATCGACCTGGATGGCTTCAAGCCGGTGAACGATCGCCATGGCCATCATGTCGGCGATGCCGTGCTGGCGGAGGTCGGCCGCCGGTTGCTCCACTGCGTGCGTGACGGCGACGAGGTTATCCGGCTCGGCGGCGACGAGTTCCTGGTCTGTCTCGCGCTCCCGCAGGCCGACTGGCTGACGCCGCAGGAGGTCGCGGCCCGGATCATCGCCTCGCTGTCGGCTCCGATGAGGCTGGAAGGGGTGGAGATCGGAATCGGATGCAGCATCGGTATGGCGCTTTGGCCGGTCGACGATACGGATTTCGACACGGTCCTGCGCTATGCCGATCAAGCCTTGTATGCCGCCAAGCGCAACGGACGTGGGCAGGTCGGCCTGCATGGCCGGGCGGTCGCGGCCGACGATGGCTCCGCATAGGCTGCCCAGTCCGCCCTCGCCGCTTCCACCGCCCGCTCCGCTCGGTTATCGTCGCGGACTTTCCCCTCCCGGCAATCGGAGACGGCACGACATGACCCGCAACATCGACCGGCTGCTCGACGTGATGGCGCGGCTGCGGAATCCCGACGGCGGCTGCCCCTGGGATTTGGAGCAGACCTATCGTTCCATCGCGCCGCACACGATCGAAGAGGCCTATGAGGTCGCAGATGCCATCGAGAAGGACGACAAGGTCGCCCTGCGCGAGGAGTTGGGCGATCTGCTGTTCCAGGTCGTCTATTACAGCCAGATGGCGCGCGAAGAGGGACTGTTCGATTTCGACGAGGTGGCCGGCGTCATCACCGACAAGATGATCCGTCGCCACCCCCATGTCTTCGGGCCGGAAGAGGTGAAGTCGTCGGACCAACAGACCTCGCGCTGGGAAGACCACAAGGCGGCCGAACGGGCGGCCAAGGCCGCCGGGGAAGGCCGGGCTCCGTCGGCATTGGAAGGAGTGATCGCCGGGCTGCCGGCGCTGACGCGGGCGCTGAAACTTCAGAATCGTGCGGCGCGGGTCGGCTTCGATTGGACCGACGCCCGCGACATCCTCGACAAGATCGAGGAGGAGGTGCGGGAACTCCGGGCGGAGATGGATGCCGGCTCGGCACAGGAGCGGGTGGCGGACGAGTTGGGCGACCTGCTGTTCGCCCTGGTCAACCTCGCCCGCCGGCTGAAGGTGGAGCCGGAAGCCGCCCTGCGCGGCACCAACGCCAAGTTCGAGCGGCGCTTTCACCGTATCGAAGCCCTGCTGGCCGCCGAGGGACGGAAGCCGCAGGACGCCACGTTGGATGAGATGGAAGCCCTGTGGCAGCAGGCCAAGCGTGAGGAGCGCGGCGAAGCCTGACGATTCAATAGCCCCAGCGGTCGAAGGCGAAGGCCCACTGGCGGCGCACGGCGGTGCGGGCCGGGGCCTCCAGATCGTGCCGGGAACGGCGGTAACCGCGCACGCCCGCCAGAGATGTTTCCATTTTTTCGGCTGCACCGGCGCGAATGGGCCGAGCCCGAGATCTTCATAGGTTTCGGCCAGATTCTCCAGCGGATCGGTGACGAAGCGGTCGTAGCGGATTTTCCAGCCGAACCCGAGGGTCGCGAACGACAATGGCAAGGACGATCTCCGCCTTGCGGTCGGTGGAATGGTCGTCCAGCACCACCACTTCCAACTCGACACCGCGGCTGAGCAGCGCGGCATCGACCGCGGCGGCAATGCCGGCCTCCTCGTTGCGGGCGGGGATCAGGATGCTGACGGCGGTACCAAGCGGCGGGGTGGCGGTCGGACGGCGGTAGAGGAACAGGTTCACGATGCCCCTGCCCCAGAGGCTGCAGCGCCAGGATCAGCGACAGCCCGGCGATCAGGTCGACGAGGATCATGGCCGCTTCACCTTCCGCCGCCCCACCCGTCCCTGTCTCGTGCCGTGCGCCGCCGAGAAGCTCTGCCCGCCGGCCCAGGCGCGCGCAGGGCGCCACAGGTCATAGACCCCGCCGATCCCCACCGTTCCCTCGATCAATGTCAGGAAACGCGCCGGGTCGCGGCTTTGCGCGTCGAGTGCCAACTGGTCCATCACCGCCTCCAGCCGTCCTTCCAACTCCACCGCAATCTCCGGTACGGTCAAGTCGGCAAAGGACGCGGCCTCCATCGGTTCCCCAAAGCGGATCAGGGCTTCCGGCGTGCGCTCGTCCCAGAACGGGTATTCGATGGCCAATGGCACCAACGGGGCCGACGGCATGCGGCGGACGAGATGGGCGATGCCCGGCCGCAGCGTCATCGGGCGGCGGCGCGGGTCGGTGAAGGCGCCCTCCGCGGTGATCCACAACATGGCGCGCGGGTCGGCCAGGATGTGCTCGGCATTGCGCAGGAAGGCGACGGTACCGGTACGGCCGGGCTCCAGCCCGAACAGGCCGATGTGGCGCATGAACCGGTAGCGGCGCAGCATCTCCGCATCGATCGGCCCGGAGCCCGGCCGGCCGCGGAAGCGGGTGGTCCCCATGACGATCAGCAGGGCGGGGTTCCACCAGGACGGATGGATGCGGTGGCACTGGTCGCCGCGGTGCTGATCGTTGCAGCGGCGCGATGAGGCAATTCCTTGAGGCCATCCAGCCGCTCGGGCTGGCTCATGCCACAGTCCCGGCATAGGCGCGGCGAAGCTCCCGCTTCAGCGAGAACCGCTGACCGAAGAAAGCCGTCGTACCCTGCGCAACCTGAAGCGCGGCATCGATCCGAAATTCCGCAGCCTGATCGAACGCGGAATCGCAGAGGGCAGCATTGCCCTCTGCGATCCGAAAATTGCCGCCTTCACCCTGTCGGGCGCGCTCAGCTGGGTCGCCCGGTGGTACCGTCCGGACGGCGGCCTGGATCCGGCGGAGATCTCCCGCCAGTCCATCGCCCTGCTGCTGAACGGTCTGCGTCCACGCCCGGATCTGGTGTAAGCGGCCTCCGTCAGCCCGGCTTGCCGGACTTGGTTTCCGGCTGCGTCTTCACCGGATTGGTCGGATTGTGAGCGCCTTCGGCGTCCTGCTGGACATTGTATTTGCTGTGGCTACCGCCTTTGGGCTTGTCGCCGTTGTGGTCGGTAGGTGGCCCCTGGTCACCGTGCGGCTGGCTGGTGTCGCCACCGGTGCGGCGGGTGGTCTCGTCGGCCATTACGTCCTCCTTCCAGATGATGAATGACCGCTCAACCGGAATGGGAGATGGAACGTTCCATGCTGGCCTTTGCACTACTGAAAGTTGGTCACTGCATCCGGGAGAATAGGCGTGTCGGACATTAACCTTATTCTATGCCCAACCGCTGATCTACTTACTACGCATATCCGAGTACGAACAAAGTCCGTACATAAAATCTGTCCGCGGCAAATCCGGATGGTCTTCCATTGCGTAGAACGATCCCAGAGAGTTATCGGAACCGAGGATCATCCCAAACATGACCGTCGAGCTGACTGACGCGCAGGCGAAGCGACTTGCCACCTTCTCCATCACCGATGAGGATCTGGCCCGCCTGCGGGGTAACCGTGAGTTCGTGGAGCGTCGGCTTCCCGCACTGCTGGAAGACTGGCATCGGTATTTCGATGCGTGGCCGGAGATCCAGTCGGCGCTGAGGCATCCCGAGGTGCATGCCGCCCGACTGGACCATTGGATGCGGGCCGCCTCGGGACGGATCGATGCCGGTTTCGCAGACTCCGCAAAGCGGCTTGCGATCCAGTTTTATAAGAACGGCGTTCCGGCTTATGCGGTTTCGATCTGCCACCATATCGTCAGTACCAACATCGCCCGCGAACTGGGCCTGACCGGAGGCGACGAGGGTTTGGCATTCAGCCTGTTCGGTGCCAACGCCCGTCGAAACCGCACCGCCCAGTTGGAAACGCTGACCAAGATCGCGTGGTTCGACATGGAACTGCTGCTGGAGACCTATCAGGCGGCGGAGGAGGAGAGCAAGCGCGCCACCCTCGACCGGCTCGCCGGCAGTTTCGAGGACAGCGTCAAGAGCATCGTGGAGGGTACGGTCGCCGCCTCCAACCAGATGCAGGCCCATGCCCAGCGCATGTCGGAAATCGCCACCAGCACCAGCCGCCGTTCCGCCGACGTCGCGTCGGAGACGGAGGTCGCGTCGTCCAGCATGCAGACGGTGGCCGCGGCGACCGAGCAGCTCGCCAGCTCCATCTCCGACATCAGCCGGCACGTCAACGAATCCTCCCGCATCTCCTCCTCCGCCGTCGACGAGGCGGAGCGGACGAAGGGAACCGTCAGCGGGCTGGTGGACG
Source organism: Azospirillum lipoferum (assembly GCF_024170005.1). Taxonomy (GTDB): domain Bacteria; phylum Pseudomonadota; class Alphaproteobacteria; order Azospirillales; family Azospirillaceae; genus Azospirillum; species Azospirillum lipoferum. Next base: position 184,501 of record NZ_JALJXJ010000011.1, on the reverse strand, counting down.
CGGCCCAGCGCATCGGCGACGTCGTCAACCTGATCAACAACATCGCCAGCCAGACCAACCTGCTGGCCTTGAACGCCACCATCGAGGCGGCCCGGGCCGGGGAAGCCGGCAAGGGCTTCGCCGTGGTGGCCAGCGAGGTGAAGAGCCTCGCCAACCAGACTGCCAAGGCGACGGAGGACATCTCCAGTCAGATCACGGGCATGCAGAACGCCGCCACCCAGGCCGCCGAAGCGATCCACGCGGTGGGCCGCACCATCACCCATATCAACGAGATCGTCACCACCGTCGCCGCCACGGTGGAGGAGCAGACCGCCGCGACGCAGGAGATCACCCGCAACGTGCAGGAGGTCGCCGTCGGCTCCCGCCGGGTCACCGACTCCATCGGCGAGGTGACGCAATCCTCCTCGGAGACCGGCGGCATCGCGCAGGAGGTGCTGACTGCCGCCGGCCTGCTGCACCGGCAGGCGGACGAGCTGAACCGGGGGGTCGGCGATTTCCTGACCCGGATCCGTACGGCGCGCTGATCCGTGGAACCGCTGTGCATGGCTGCCGCGCCCCCTCGCCTGCTGGACGGACAGGGGTGGCGGCAGGCAGCATGAGGCGGTCGCAAATCATTCGTACAGGTCTGGGTTCGTGGCGGGTTCAAAGGACGGATCGGAGGGTGGCAGGCTGAAGTTCGGCGCGCGGGCGGTCGTGCAATGGGTAAGCCTGCTTGCCCTGTCGGCGGTGGTGACGCTGGGGCTGGATACGGCCGGGCTGCCGGCGGCGTGGCTGATCGGGCCGATGATCGGGGCCATCGCGCTCGGCGTCGGCGGAGCGTCCATCCGGGTTCCGCCGTCCGGCTTCACCATGGCGCAGGCGATCATCGGCTGCCTCGTCGCCCATGCCGTCACTTCGTCGATCCTGCTTTCGATCGCCCGCAACTGGCCGCTGATGCTGGGAACCGTCGGGCTGACGGTGCTGGTCAGCGGCATCGTCGGCTGGCTGTTCGTTCGCTACGGCAGCCTGCCCGGCACCACTGCGGCCTGGGGTGTGTCGCCGGGGGCGGCCTCCGCCATGGTCGCCATGGCCGGGGATTATGGAGCGGACGTGCGGTTGGTCGCGGTGATGCAGTATCTGCGCGTGGTCCTGGTGGTGCTCAGCGCCTCTCTCGTAACGCACGCGCTCACCGCCGGATCGGAGGGCGTCGGCGTCCCGGCGGCACCGGTGGAGACGCTGGACCTGCGCGGGCTGGCGGCGACGCTGCTGGTCGCCGCGTTGGGCGGCTGGATCGGCCACCGCTTCCGCATTCCGTCAGGCGCCCTTCTGGTGCCGATGGTGCTGGGAGCATTGGTCCAGGCCGGCGCCGGTGTGACCCTGCAACTGCCGCATGCGCTGCTGACCGTCACCTACACGATCATCGGCTGGAGCATCGGCCTGCGCTTCACCCGCGAGGTGCTGAGCCACGCGTTGCGCGCGGTGCCGCAGATGCTGTTGTCGACCGGACTGATGATCGCGCTGTGCAGCCTGTCTGCCTGGGTTCTGGTCACGCTGCTGCCGACCGATCCGCTGACCGCCTTCCTCGCCACCAGCCCGGGCGGGCTCGACTCCGTGGTGGTGATCGCCCTTGGCAGCGGGGTGGACCTGCCGCTCGTCCTGGCTCTGCAAACCCTGCGGCTGTTCGTGGTGGTGCTGTCGGGGCCGCCGCTGGCCCGTCTGATCGCACGCTATGCCTGACGTTTTTGGGATGAGGGGCGGATTGCCGGGACGGGACGTTGCGCCAGCGCCGGTCCGGGGCGTATCTTCAATCCCCCCTCACGTCCGATCCCGGAGTGCCTCGGCAATGACCGACCGTCCCCACCGTCCCGAAACCATCGCCGCCGGCGCCCTGGGCTTTGAGGACGCGGCAAGCGGCGCGGTTATCCCGCCGATCCATCCGTCCACCACCTATGTCCGGGATCCCGACAACGGCTATGGCCGCGGCCGGGTCTATGCCCGCGCTGACAACCCGACCTTCGACATTCCGGCCAGGACCATCACCGAACTGGAGAAGGGAGCCGACACGCTGCTGTTCGCCTCCGGCATGGCGGCGGCGACCGCAGTGTTCCAGGCGCTCGACCCCGGCGACCATGTGCTGGTGCCCGACGTAATGTACTGGGCCTTCCGCAATTGGGTGCATGGGCCCGCCACCCGCTGGGGCCTGAAGGTCGAAGGGGTGGACATCAGCGACACCGACGCGGTGCGCGCCGCACTCCGCCCCGGCCAGACGCGGCTGGTCTGGGTGGAGACCCCGGCCAATCCGCTGTGGACCGTCACCGACATCGCCGCCGTCGCCGAACTGGCGCACGAGGCCGGGGCGTGGCTGGCGGTGGATAGCACGGTGGCGACCCCGGTGCTGACCCGGCCGCTGGAACTGGGCGCCGACATCGTCATGCATTCGGCAACCAAATACCTGAACGGCCATTCCGACGTCGTCGCCGGTACCCTGACCGCCGCCCGCAAGGACGAGTTCTGGGGCCGCATCAAGGCGGTGCAGACCCAGCAGGGCGGTATCCTCGGCAGCTTCGAGGCGTGGCTGCTGCAACGCGGCCTGCGTACTCTGTTCGCCCGCGTCCGCTGGCAGAGTGCCGCCGCCATGACCTTGGCGGAGCGGTTGTCCGCCCATCCGCAGGTAGCCGACGTGCTTTATCCCGGCCTGCCCGGCTTCCCCGGCCACGGCATCGCATCGCGGCAGATGAGTGGCGGCTATGGCGGCATGCTGTCCATCCGGGTGAAGGGCGGCACCCAGGCCGCCATCGACACCGCTGCCCGCGTCGGCATCTGGCGCCGCGCCACCTCGCTTGGCGGGGTGGAAAGCCTGATCGAGCATCGCGCCAGCATCGAAGGCCCGAGTTCCCCCGTGCCGGGCGACCTGCTGCGCCTGTCGGTCGGGCTGGAGTCGCCCGACGACCTCTATGACGATCTGGCCGGGGCGTTGGGCCAAGGCTGAGGAACTGCTGCGATCCCGCCGTCCGCGGAACGGTCGGGCGGGACATATCGACGCGGCACGGCCGAAACGCGCTTTCCCGAGTATCCCCAACCCGGATAGGGCTTGACAGTGAGAATGATTCGCGCCGTTATTCGCTGAGAATAAGTCGCACTTGCTGTCATTACCGACCACCGACGTTCGAGGAGACCTCCATGTCGAAGCGCGCTGCCGGCTTTGCCGCCGTAGCCGTCGTTGCCCTGCTGCCGTACGGTGCCCAGGCCGCCGGTCCGGCCTACAAGGACGTGGCGAAGAACTACGCCGACATCGCCCATGCCGCCTATGAGGACGCCACCAACGGCGCCAAGGCGCTGAAGAAGGCGGTGGACGCCCTGGTCGCCAAGCCGACCGAGGAAAATCTGGCGAAGGCTCGCGACGCCTGGAAGGCCGCCCGTGTTCCGTACATGCAGACGGAAGCCTTCCGCTTCGGCAACCCGATCGTCGACGAATGGGAAGGCAAGGTGAATGCCTGGCCGCTGGACGAGGGCCTGATCGACTATGTCGATGAGGGCTATGCCGGCGGCGAGAGCAACCCCTATGCCAAGGCGAACGTCATCGCCAACCCGAAGATCACGGCCGGCGGCAAGACGATCAACGCCAGCAAGATCACCAAGGAACTGCTGACCGACAAGCTCCATGGCGCCGGCAAGGTGGAGGCGAACGTCGCCACCGGCTACCACGCCATCGAATTCCTGCTGTGGGGCCAGGACCTGCATGGCACTGGTCCGGGTGCCGGCGAGCGCAAGGCCACCGACTATGCCAAGGGCAAGGACTGCACCAACGGTCATTGTGACCGCCGCATCCAGTATCTGAAGGTCGCCACCCAGATGCTGGTCGACGATCTGGCCGAGATGACCGCCGACTGGGCCGCCAAGGGCAAGGCCCGCGTCTCCATCGCCAAGGCGCCGGAGAGCGAGGGCGTCGCCCGCATGCTGACCGGTCTGGGGTCGCTGAGCTATGGCGAGCTGGCGGGTGAGCGTATGAAGCTCGGCCTCATGCTGCACGATCCGGAGGAGGAGCATGACTGCTTCTCCGACAACACCCACAACTCGCACTATTACGACGAAGTCGGCATGGTGAACGTCTACAACGGCAGCTACAAGCGCACCGACGGCAAGACCGTCTCGGGTGCGTCGCTGTCCCAGCTGGTCGCCGCCAAGTCCACCGACGCCGACGCCACGGTGAAGGCCGCCATGGCCAACACCATGAAGGCGATGCAGGCGATCAAGGACACCGCCGACAGCGGCAAGATGGCCTACGACCAGATGATCGCCGCCGACAACGACGAGGGCAACAAGCTGGTCTCCAACGGTATCGACGGTCTGGTCGCCCAGAAGAAGGCGCTGGAAGGCGCCGTCGCCGCCCTCGGCGTTTCGGTCGAGGTCAAGGGCTCCGACAGCCTCGACGACCCGTCGAAGGTCGCCAAGTAACCGGTTCCCCCGGCTCCGGTCCCGTGCCCTCCCGCGCAGGACCGTCCTCCCAGAGCTTCCCTTCCGGGCCGATCAGGTCGTGATGGGAGCGGGACCGGAGCCGGTTCTTTTCCTGCCTGTAGTTTTCGGACCACCGTCATGCCGCATCACCCCGCCTCCGCCTTGTCCCGCCGCACTCTCCTGCGCGCCGGGGGCGCCGCCATCGCGGCGACGGCACTCGGCGGAACCGGTCTTGCGGCCCCCGATGCCGGTGCGCTGAAGCCCGGCCTCACCGGATCGACGCCGATCACCGCTGCCGGCGATCTGGTCGAGGTCGAACTGGTCGCCAAACAGCGGATGCTGCGCATCCTGCCGGAACCGGCGGACCCGTCGCCGCTGATCACCTATGCCGACCGCTTCCCCGGCCCGGTCATCCGCATGCGCAAGGGTCAGCGGCTGCGCGCCACCCTGGTGAACGGGCTGGACGAGCACACCTCGATCCACTGGCACGGCATTCGCCTGCCGAACCTGGAAGACGGCGTGCCCTACCTGACCCAGCCGCCGACCAAGCCCGGCGAGCGCCACGTCTATGAATTCACTCCGCCCGACGCCGGGTCCTTCTTCTTCCATCCCCACTGCAACACGGTGGAGCTGCTGGGCCGCGGCCTTGCCGGCGTGCTGATCGTCGAGGAGCCGGACGCACCGAAATTCGATGCCGACATCGTCTGTCTGGTCAAGGACTGGCAACTGGACAAGTCCGGCAAGTTCGGCGCCTTCACCACCGACCGCGGCGCCTCGCGCGCCGGCACCTTCGGCAGTGTGTCGACCGTCAACGGCGCCATCGAACCGGTGATCGAGGTCCCCGCCAATGGCGACATCCGCGCCCGCCTCTACAACATCGACAGCACCCGCGTCGTCGATCTGCGGGTGGAGGGGGCCGACGCCTGGATCATCGCGGTCGACGGCAACCCGCTGCCGCCCCGCCCGCTGGACGGGTGGCCGATGGGGCCGGCGATGCGCATCGACGTGCTGTTCCGCGCCCCCGCCAAGGCCGGCCAGACCCTGCGGCTGACCAACGTCTATTCGGCGGAGCCCCGGCCGCTCGCCACCTTCCGCGCCGTCGGCCCCGGGCTGCCCAACAAGCGCTTCAAGCCGCGCGCCCTGCCCGCCTCCGCCATTCCGGAGCCGGATCTGAAGGACGCGCCGATCATCCCAATTGCCTTTTCCGCCACCGCGGTAGCGCAGAGCTTCGACGCCGCGGTGCTGCCCGGCCTGCCCTATGCCGACGCGTTGTGCCTGTCGGCGAAGACCTTCTGGGCGATCAACCAACAGAGCTGGCCGGAGGGCGGGCATGAGCGTTTGCCGCCGCCGCTGGTCACGCTGGAGAAGGGCCGCAGCTATATCTTCGAGTTGGCCAACCTGACCCCGCACCTGCACCCGATCCACATCCACGGCTACACCTTCAAGGTGCTGTCCTCCGACGCCCGCAAGGTGGTGCCACACCACGCCGACACCGTGTTGCTGGAACCGAAGGAACGGCTGCGCGTCGCCATCAAGGCCGACAATCCCGGCGACTGGATGTTCCACTGCCACATCATCGAACATCAGGACACCGGCATGATGGGATACATCCGCGTTGCTTGATTCCACGCCTTTCCGCTTCGCCGGCCAATACAATCCGCAACCAAATTCCCCTCTTCCCCCCGGGGAGAGGGTCAGGGTGAGGGGGCAGCACGGGCGTCAGCCCGTGCCAGGGGATTGCCAAGGGGCAGAATGCCCCTTGGCGGCGCGCGACAGCGCGCCGGCCCCCTCACCCTCCCCACGCCTGCGGCGCGGGTCCCCCCCCTCTCCCCGGGGGGGAGAGGGTCTATCGCTCCTAGCCGCACTGACCGCCCTTTTCCTTCTCGCCGCCCCCGCTGCCCTGGCCGCCGACAGTCTCGACAACCGCATCGGCGAGGCACTGTTCCGCCGCATGTGGGTGGCTGCGCCCACCGCGACGCAGGCGGCGGACGGTCTCGGCCCGCTCTATAATGCGCGCTCCTGCGCCACCTGCCATCCGCGCGGTGCCGGCGGACGCCCCCCCGACCCGGCGGTGAAGGGGGACCAGGGCGTCGGCTATGCGATCAAGCTGAACGCTGACCCGGTGTATGGCCGGCAGATCCAATCCAACGGCATCCTTGGTCAGGTGATCGAAGGCCGCCCGCGCGTCACCTACCGCGAAGAGACGGTCCGCTTCCCCGACGGCGAGACCGTCCGCCTGCGCCACCCGACGCCGGTGGTCGAGGATCTCGGTTACGGCCCGCTGGCCGAGGCGACGGTGATGTCAGCCCGCGTGCCGCCGCGCGTTCACGGCATGGGTCTGCTCGACCGCATCCCGGCCGATGCGATCGAGGCCGAGGCCGCCAGACAGGCAGCTTCCGGTGGTCCCATCGCTGGCCGGGTGAACCATGTGACGGTGGACGGCAGGCGTCAGGTCGGCCGCTTCGGCTGGAAGGCGATGCACCCCACCCTGGACCACCAGGATTCGGAGGCCTTCAGCCTCGACATCGGCATGTCGACCCCGAGCTATCCGGAGCCCTGGGGCGACTGCACCCCGGCGCAGACCGCCTGCCGCAACGCGCCGCACGGCGATTCCAAGCAGTTCGAAGGGCTGGAGATACCCAGCACGATCATTGGTCTGATCGACGGCTACCTGCGCGACCTGCCTCCCGACGGCAGCCAGGAGGCGCCAAAGGACAAGGTTGGCACGGCGCTGTTCGCCGATACCGGCTGCGCCGCCTGCCACCGCCCGTCCTGGCGCACGGGGGAGGATGCCGGGCATCCCGCCCTGTCCAGCCGCGACATCTTCCCGCACAGCGACATGCTTCTCCACGACCTCGGCCCCGGACTGGGCGACCGGCTGCCGATGGGCGAGGCGAAGGGATCGGACTGGCGCACCACCCCGCTGTGGGGTCTGAACCGGCTGGCGGCCAAGGACGGTCAGCTGTCCCTGCTGCATGACGGCCGCGCCCGCAGCGTCACCGAAGCGATCCTGTGGCACGGCGGCGAGGCGGAAGCGGCGAAGGACCGCTTCATGTCGATGCCGGGAGCGGAGCGGAAACGGCTGGTGCGTTACGTGCTGGGTTTGTAAAGGAGGGGCGGGGGCTTCGATCCACGTCAAAGGCAGAAGGGATTTGATCGTATGCGACGCCGCATAGTGCTGGGACTGATGTCGGCCGCTGCCGCCGTGGCGGCTCTGCTGCCGCGGACGCCGGCCTTCGCCGCCCGCCAGCCGGACAAGGACGCCGTCTTCCTCGGCGGGATGGTCCGCACCCACGCCCTGCCGCGCTTCGAGGCGCTGGTGGCAGCATCCACCGCCTATGTGGAGACGCTGGACCGCTTCGCCGCCGGCCCCACGGCCGCCGGGCTTGACGCGGCACGCGCCGCCCACACCAAGGTTACCGATGGCTGGGCCGCCGTACAGCATCTGCGCCCCGGCCCGCTGACCATGAGTCTGCGGGCCGACCGCATGTCCTTCTGGCCGGAGCGGCCGGGCGTCGTCCAGCGTCAGATCGGCCAGATCCTGCGCGACCATGACCCGAAGCTGCTGGAGCCCGGTGCGCTGGCCCGCCAGAGCGCAGCGGTGCAGGGGCTGACCGTGCTGGAGCGGCTGCTGTTCGACGAAGGCGTCACCGCCGACGGCTTCACCGGCAGCGACGCCAAGCAGTATCGCGCCAAGCTCGCCGCCGCCGCCGCCCGCAACATCCTGACCATTGCCACCGAAGCGCGTGACGGCTGGAAGGATCTGGAGGCACCGCTCGCAGGCGGACAGGCGACCGTCCTCGGCCCCAATGCCTTGGAGGCGGTGAACACCCTCTATTCCTCGGCCATCACCGCGATGCAGGTGGTGATCGACCAAAAGATGATGGCGCCGCTTGGCACAAGCATCGAAGACGCCAAGCCGATGGTGGTGGAGGCGCTGCGCAGCGGCCGGTCGCTCCGCAACATCGTGCTGAACCTGGAAGGGTTGCGCGCTTTGCTGATGGGTGAGCATGGCGGGCCGGGCTTCGTCTCGCTGCTGCCGGCCAACGACGACGGCGCCACCGCCAAGCAGGCGATCGATGAGAGCTTCGCCGCCGCGATCAGCGCGGTGGAGGCGATCCCCGGTCCGCTGAACAAGGCGGTGACCGACCCCGCCGCCCGCAAGAAGACCGAAAGCGCGCTGCGGCTGGCCAAGGCGGCACGGGTGGAGATGCTGGGCACGCTGGCCCCGCTGCTGGACATCACACTGGGCTTCAACGAACTGGACGGGGACTGACGATGGCGGTCGACCGCAGGAACATCCTGGGCGTGCTGGCCGGACGCGTTTTTGGTGGGCGGCTGGTCGCCAGCTTGTCAGGCGGTGGGCTGCTGGCCGTGCTGACCGGCAAAGCCCAGGCGGCGGATGCCGACACACTCTACCTCAATGCCTATGCCACCGCCGGGGCGGAACCGAGCTTCGGCGTCGCCGCCCTGGACCGGACCGGCAAGGTGCTGTTCACCACCGCCACCCCCGGCCGTGCCCACGGCATCGTTTCCCGGCCAGGCATGGCGGAGGCCGCCGTCTTCGCCCGCCGCCCCGGCCGCTGGTTCCAGACCTTGTCGCTGGCCGACGGCACTCCCGGCCCGGTGGTGCGGGCGCCGGACGACCGCCGCTTCACCGGCCATGGCGACTATTCCGCCGACGGTCGCACCCTCTATGTCGCCGAGGACGATGTCCTGCGCGAAGAGGGCGCCATCGGCGTCTATGACGCCACCGACAATTACCGCCGCATCGGCGCCATCCCCACCCATGGGCTGGGACCGCACGAGCTGATCCTGATGCGCGACGGCACGACACTGGCCGTCGCCAACGGCGGGGTCATCACCCACCCCGACACCGGTCGGGCCAAGCTGAATCTCGACAGCATGGACAGCTCGCTGACCTATGTCGAGGCGGCGACCGGCAAGCTGCTCGACAAGGTCCGCCTGCCGGAGGAGCACGCGAATCTCGGCATGCGCCACATCGCCCTGCTGGACGATGGCGGAATCGCCTTCGGCGTGCAGGACGAGCGGCCGATCGGCATGCTCCAGCCCCTGGCCGGTGCCCACCGCCCCGGCAGCGGCGCCGTCCGCCTGTTCGATACGCCGGAGGATGTCCTGTCGCGCATGCAAGGCTATGTCGGCAGCGTGGCGTCGGACGGCAAAACCGTCGCCGCCAGTTCGCCGATGGGTGGGATCATCGGGCTGTGGAGCGCGACGGATGGGGCATGGCTGGGTTCCACTGCGCTGGCAGACGGCTGCGGTCTGGCGCCGAGCGGCGAAGGCTATCTGGCGACCAGCGGGCTCGGCGTGATCGAGCCGGTGTCGGTCAGCGCCGAGGCAGGGCCGGAGCGCAAGGCACCGGCCTTCCGGTGGGACAACCACCTGACGCGGCGGGTGGCGTAAGGCGAGAGGTCTTTGGAGAGGGGCAGTTCGGCCCCCTCCCCGTTCAGCGCCTCACCCCACCAACGCCGCCGCATGGTGGCGCAGATGGTCCTCGATGAAGGTGCTGATGAAGAAATAGCTGTGGTCGTAGCCCGGCTGCATCCGCAGCGTCACCGGGTGCCCGACCTCCTCAGCCGCCGTGACCAATGCCTGCGGCTTCAACTGCGCTTCCAGGAAGCCGTCACGGTCGCCCTGGTCGATCAGGATCGGCAGCCGCTCGGGAGCATTCCGGATCAGCGCGCAGGCGTCCCACTCCAGCCAGCGGCTGCGGTCTGGCCCCAGATAGCGGCCGAAGGCCTTCTCACCCCAGGGCACCGCCGCCGGGTTGACGATGGGGGCGAAGGCCGACACCGCCTTGTAGAAGCCGGGATGCTTCAACGCACAGACCAGCGCGCCGTGTCCGCCCATCGAATGGCCGGCGATGGAGCGGGTGTCGGTCACCGGGAAGTTCGCCTCGACCAGCGCCGGCAGTTCCCGCGTCACATAATCGTGCATGCGGTAGTGGCGGGCCCAGGGCTGTTCCGTCGCATCGACATAGAAGCCGGCGCCGAGCCCGAAATCCCAGGCGCCGTCGGGATCGCCCGGCACCGCCTCCCCGCGCGGGCTGGTGTCGGGAGCGACGACGGCGAGGCCAAGCTCCGCCGCAACGCGGAAGGCACCGGCCTTCTGGGTGAAGTTTTCGTCGGTGCAGGTCAGGCCCGACAGCCAGTAGAAGACGGGCACCTTGGCGCCGGAGTCCGCCTGCGGCGGCAGGAAGACCGCGAAGGTCATCTCGCAATTCACCGCCGCGGACTGGTGCCGCACCCGCTTCAGCCGCCCGCCGAAGACGCGGGTTTCCGACAGGGTGGTCAGGGGATCGGTCATGGAAACGCCCTTTGAAGATCGATGGCCGGATCGCCCCCTCCCCCGCAGGTGGAGGAGGGAGCCCTCCTCATCTCACTGATTGTAGAGGATGACCGAGCGGATGCTCTTGCCCTCATGCATCAAGTCGAAGGCGTGGTTGATGTCCTCCAACCCCATGGTGTGAGTGATGAAAGTGTCCAGCTCGAACTCGCCGCGCAGGTAGCGCTCCACATACTCCGGCAGCTCCGAGCGGCCCTTGACGCCGCCGAAAGCGGAACCGCGCCAGACGCGGCCGGTGACCAGCTGGAACGGGCGGGTGGAGATCTCCTCGCCGGCACCGGCGACGCCGATGATCACCGACTCGCCCCAGCCCTTGTGGCAGCATTCCAGGGCGGCGCGCATGATCTTCACATTGCCGATGCACTCGAAGCTGTAATCGACGCCGCCGTCGGTCAGCTCGACCAGGACTTCCTGGATCGGGCGGTCGTAGTCCATCGGGTTGATGACGTCGGTGGCGCCCAGCTGCTTGGCGATCTCGAACTTCGACGGGTTGATGTCGACGCCGATGATGCGGCTGGCCTTCGCCATGGTGGCGCCGATGATGGCCGACAGGCCGATGCCGCCCAGGCCGAAGATGGCGACGGTCGAACCCGGCTCCACCTTCGCGGTGTTCATCACCGCGCCCATGCCCGTGGTGACGCCGCAGCCCAGCAGGCAAACCTTCTCAAGTGGCGCCGCCTTGTTGATCTTGGCAAGCGCGATCTCCGGCAGGACCGTGTATTCGGAGAAGGTCGAGGTGCCCATATAGTGGGCGATCTGCTTGCCCTTCAACGAGAAGCGGCTGGTGCCGTCCGGCATCAGGCCCTTGCCCTGGGTGGCGCGGATCGCCTGGCACAGGTTGGTCTTGCCGGACAGGCAGAATTTGCACTTGCCGCATTCCGGCGTGTAGAGCGGGATAACGTGATCGCCGACCGCCACGGAGGTGACGCCAGGGCCGACCTCCACCACCACGCCGCCGCCCTCATGGCCGAGGATGCAGGGGAACACGCCTTCGGAATCCTTGCCGGACAGCGTGTAGGCGTCGGTGTGGCAGACACCGGTGGCGACGATGCGGACCATCACCTCGCCGGCCTTGGGCGCCGCGACCTCGACCTCTTCGATCTCCAGCGGACGGTTGGCTTCCCAGGCGACGGCGGCGCGCGACAGAACCATGTGGGTTTCCTTCCCCTTGAACGGATTGGCCTCAAGTCGGGTTGGCCAATGCGAATTGGCATTTGATTCCCGCAGTGTAGACCGCGACCGGTCATTGCCAGAACGGCGATTTCGGGAATAGATTTTTGCCATATGGGGATAATGGCCGGACGGCCCTGGAAAAATTGCCCCCAGGAGAAAGTCTTGGGAGAAAGATCATGAGCGGCTGGGACGGCATCGACGAATTTGTGGCGGTGGCGGAAGCCGGCAGCTTCTCCCGTGCGGCGGAGCGTCTGCGCGTCTCCTCCTCCCACGTCAGCCGCAGCGTGGCACGGCTGGAGGACCGGTTGCAGGCCCGGCTGTTCTACCGCACCACCCGCAAAGTCAGCCTGACCGAGAGCGGACGCGCCTTCCTGGCCCGTTGCCGGCGGCTGGCGGAGCAGCGCGACGACGCTTTCCTGGCGGTCGGCGCCTTGCAGGGCGGCAGCGACAGCGAGGTGAAGGGATTGCTGCGCATGACCTGCTCCACCGCCTATGGTGAGCAGTTCATCATGCCGCTGATCAACGATCTGATGGAGCGCCACCCACAGTTGAGCATCGAGGTGGAACTGACGAACCGGCAGCTCGATCTGGTGCAAGAGGGGTGCGATCTGGCCATCCGCCTTGGCCGGCTCAGCGAATCGAGCCTGGTGGCGACGCGCATCGCCCCGCGCGTGATGCATCTGTGCGCCGCTCCGGCCTATCTGGAGCGCCACGGCACGCCCGACAGCCTGACCAGCCTCAGCACCCACCAATGCCTGATCGGTACCTCAGATCATTGGCTGTTCGACGACAACGGTCAGGACTGGCTTTTCCGTCCGCGCGGCCGCTGGCGCTGCAACAGCGGATTCTCGGTGCTGGACGCGGCATTGCGCGGCTTTGGACTGTGCCAGTTGCCGGACTATTACGTACGCGGGGCCGTGGCCGAGGGACGGCTGGTTTCGCTGCTGGACCGCCACCGGCCGCCCAACACGGCGGTCTGGGCGGTCTATCCGCAGAAGCGCCATGTGCCGGCCAAAGTCCATGCGGCGATCCGGCACCTGAAGGACGGGCTGGCACGGCGGGCGGAATACCGGTAACGGCAGTCAACCGCGTTCAGCCGTGATGGCGCAGATAGGCGCGCGGGTCGCATTCCTCTCCCAGCGCCATGGCGCGGGCGCGGTGGATGTGCTGCATCAGCACGTCGCGGAACTCCTGCGCCGTCAGGTCGCTCCATTCCGGCGTCTCGCCGGCGAAGGTCATCTGCGCGGCGGTCGCCTCGAACAGCCGCAGCCATTCGTCCGCCTTGCCTGCCGGGTTGTCGTCCTTGCGGAACATCTCCGCCATCATCTTGGTCATCAGCGTGCCAAGGGCCAGCAGGTTCACATGCAGCAGCATGTTGCCCAGCATCACGTCGGGCTTTTCATCGAGCATGGGTTTGTCACTCCGGGCGATGTCGTGACAGGTCACACGGACGGTGTGCCCAAAGCTGGCGCAAAATCTTCCTTGAAAAAGAAAGCCCTCCCCACAGGTGCGGAGAGGGCCAGTTTCGGGAGGACGCCCGAGAGGAAACGGATAAGGGTCAGGCGTGCGCGCCGGCCCCCTGGACCGCCGGCTTCGGTGCTGCCGCGGCGGCCACCGGCTTCTTCAGAATACGCAGGGCGACGGCGGTCACCACGGTGCCGACGACCAGCGCCACCACATAGCCCAGCAGATGCGTCACCGCGTTGGGGATCGGCAGGACGAAGACGCCGCCATGGGGCACCTTCAGCTCCGCCCCCACCGCCATCGACATCGCACCGGTCAGCGCACCGCCGATCATCAGCGACGGGATGACGCGCAGCGGATCACGGGCGGCGAAGGGAATGGCGCCTTCGGTGATGAAGGCAATGCCCAGGACCGCGGCGGCGTTGCCGGCCTCGCGCTCCTCATGGGTGAAACGGTCGGCAAACAGCTTGGTGGCGAGCGCCAGACCCAGCGGCGGCACCATGCCGGCGGCCATGGCGGCGGCCATCGGGGTATAGACCTGGCTGGCGATCAGGCCGGTGGAGAAGGCGTAGGCCGCCTTGTTGACCGGACCGCCCATGTCGAAGGCCATCATGGCGCCGAGCAGCAGGCCGAGCAGGATGGCACTGCTGCCCTGCATGCCCTTCAGCCAGGCGCTCATCCAGGCCAGTGCCTCGGCGACGGGGGTGCCGACGACGTAGATCATCAGCAGGCCGGTCAGCAGCGAGCCCAGCAGCGGAAGGATCAGCACCGGCTTCAACCCTTCCAGGTTGCGGTGCAGCTTGATGTGCCGGTTGAGGAAGGCGGTGCCGTAACCGGCGATGAAGCCGGCGACGATGCCGCCCAGGAAGCCGGCGCCGATGCTGCCGGCAAGCATGCCGCCCACCATGCCGGGGGCAATGCCGGGACGGTCGGCGATGGAATAAGCAATGTAGCCGGCCAGCGCCGGAACCATCAGGGCGAAGGCGCCCTTGGCGCCGATCTGGAACAGGGCATAGCCCAGCGTGCCGGCGTTGGCCTCCTCATAGACGTAGATGCCGCCCAGCGCGAAGGCCAGCGCGATCAGCAGGCCGCCCGTCACCACGAAGGGCAGCATGAAGGACACGCCGGTCATCAGATGCTTATAGGGGCCGGTGCGCTGGGCAGACCGTTCCGCCTTGCCGGCGGCGACGGCATCGGCCAGCGGGACGGCAGCGCCATGCACCTTCGCCTCGGCCAGGGCGCGGTTGACCAGCGCCTTGCCATCGTTGATGGCAGGCTTGGTGCCGCTCATGAACACGCGCTTGCCGGCAAAGCGGGACAGGTCGATCTGTGTGTCGGCGGCAATCAGCACGACGTCCGCCTCGCGGATCTCGTCTTCGGTCAGCGTGTCTCGCGCACCGACGGACCCCTGCGTCTCCACCCGGACCTTGTGGCCCAGTGCCGTCGCCGCCTGCTGGATGCCTTCGGCCGCCATGAAGGTATGGGCGATGCCCGTCGGGCAGGAGGTGATCGCGACGATCCGGCGCTGTGCCGACGCCGCGGTGGAGGCGGCGGAGGACAGCGCCTTCTCCAGCACGGCACCGGCATTGCCCAGCACATCGTCCAGCGAGGCGGTGCTGCGCTTCAGCGTGGCGAACCGTCCGTCATCATGGTCGCCAGTACCGACCAGGATCACCCCGTCGGCTGTTGACAGCTCGGTGGAGTTGAGCGAGGCCTGGATGCCAAGGCTGGTGCGGATCTCGACCTGGATGCGATGGCCGGCCTTCGCCGCCGCCTTGCGCAGGGCTTCGGCTGCCAGAACGGCCTGGGTGGTGAGGTCGCCCGCCGCGATCACGGCCAACAGGTTCGCCATTGTTTCCTCCTGGCGGGTTCGCGCCCGCGCCTGTCACTATGTTGAGTCCAGTCCGATCCCATCGGAAAAATCAGTCAAGTCCGGTCGGCAAGCCGGGTCAGCACCACCTGGGATGCAAGCGACCGCACCGCCGCCGGATCGGGCAGGTTGGGGCCGAAGCAGCCGAGCTTGGCGGCAGCGAACGCCACCGACAGCCGGGCGACATCCTCCAGCCCGCCATCCTGCTGGAAGGCGGCGATCAATCCGGCCACCATGGCGTCGCCCGCCCCGACGGTGCTCAGCGCCTGGACCGGCGGCAGCCGGCCATGCAGGGCGCGCGTTCCATCCACGAACAGTGCACCATCCGCCCCCAGTGACACCACCACCACCGACACGCCGCGCTGCCGCAATTGACGGGCCGCGTCCAGCAGGTCGGCATTGGTCGGCAGTGGCCGGCCGGCCCAATCCTCCAGCTCATGCCGGTTGGGCTTGATGCAGTGTGGCAAGGCACCGGTGGAGGCCAGCGCCGCCGCCAGCGGCGCCCCGCTGCTGTCCAGCACGACGCGGGCGCCCGCCGACGCGAAATCGGCGGTCAGCGTGCCGTAGGCATCGACGGGCAGACCCTCGGGTAGGCTGCCGGCCAGCAGGACCGGTGTTCCCGGACCGATCAGCCGGCGGACCGCCTCCTGTACCCGGTCGAGCGCGCTTTCGTCGGCACTCAGGCCCGGCAGGTTGATGTCCGTGGTGTCGTTGGCCGAGAGATCGGCGATCTTGATGTTGACGCGCGTCTCGCCCGAAAGCCGCAGGAAGGCGTCGGCGATGCCCTTGCCCTGGAACAGCGCCTCGAAGGGCGCGGCGTTCGTGGTGCCGAGCAGGCCGGTGGCAACCACTGGCACGCCCCAGTCGGCTAGGCAGCTGGCGACGTTCACGCCCTTGCCGCCGGCATTGTGGCGCACCGCCTTGGCGCGGTGGACGCTGCCGGGCTTCAGCGCCTCGACCGTGATGGTCTGGTCGATGGCCGGATTCAGCGTGACGGTGACGACGGGATTCGTCATGACGCTTCCCCCTCCAGCGCCCGCACCTCGTCGGAGGACTCGCAGTCCAGTGCCCGCTGGGCCAGCACCCGCAGGCCGGCGAGGTCGCTGACGCGCAGCTTGTCCTTGACGCCGGGGATGTCGCGCGGGGTCATCGACAGCTCGCGGACACCGAGACCGGCCAGCAGGGCGGCGCCGAACGGGTCGCCGGCGATGCCACCGCAGACGCCGACCCAGCGGCCATGCTTTTCCGCCCCTTCCACCGTCAGGCGGATCAGGCGCAGCACCGACGGGTGCAGGCTGTCGGCCTCCGCCGCCAGTTCGGGGTGCTGGCGATCGATGGCCAGCGCGTACTGCGTCAGGTCATTGGTGCCGATGGAGAAGAAATCGACATGGCGGGCCAGCACATCGGCCTGGATGGCGGCGGCCGGCACCTCGACCATGATGCCCAGCGGCACCACCGGGGCGTCCAGCTCCGTCCGGATGCGGTCGCAGACGGTGCGCAGCGTCTCGATCTCACGCAGCGTGGTGATCATTGGGAACATGATCAGCAGCGCGCCCGGCTTGGCTCCCTTGGCGGCGCGGTAGAGGGCGCGCAGCTGCGGCTCCAGCAGTTCGGGATGGCGCAGCAGCAGGCGGGCGCCGCGGACGCCGAGGAACGGGTTCTCCTCATGCGGCAGCTGAAGGTGCGGCACCTGCTTGTCGCCGCCGATGTCCAGCGCGCGGACGATCAGCGGACGGCCATCCAGCGCTTCCAGCATGGCGCGGTAGGTCTCGTACTGCTCCTCCTCGCTCGGCGCATCGCCGCGCTCCAGGAACAGGAACTCGGTACGCATCAGACCGACGCCCTCGCCACCCTGCGACAGGGCCATCGCCACCTGATCGGGGCGGTTGACGTTCGCGCCGATCTCCACCGTGTGGCCGTCGCGGGTACGGGCCGGCAGGCTGCGCCGTTCCTCCTGCTGGGCCTTCTTGACGCGCTGCTCCTCGATCCAGCCATGGGCAGCGGCGAGGTCGGTGTCGGTGGGGTCGAGATAGAGCTGGCCGGACTGGCCGTCGAGAATCGCAGTGGTGCCATTGGCAAGCTCGGTCAGCGCGCCACCGCCCGCCACCATCGCCGGCAGCCCCAGCGTGCGCGCCAGGATCGCGGTGTGGGAGGTCGGACCACC
Organism: Azospirillum lipoferum; assembly: GCF_024170005.1. Classification (GTDB taxonomy): domain Bacteria; phylum Pseudomonadota; class Alphaproteobacteria; order Azospirillales; family Azospirillaceae; genus Azospirillum; species Azospirillum lipoferum. The sequence goes on along the minus strand of NZ_JALJXJ010000011.1, from coordinate 167,030 downwards.
CTGCACCGTCGCCAGACCGATGACGCGGCCCATGTCGAGGGCGGCGGTGTCGGACGGCGACAGGTCGTCGGCGACCAGGATGCAGGGGGTGTCCGGCAGGTCGCGGATCGAGCCGCCGCGCAGATCCGGATCGATGCGGGTCAGTACCCGGCGGCCGACGTCGCGCAGGTCGGCGGCACGTCCGGCCAGCACCGGGTTGGGGTTGGCGGCCAGCTTGGCGGCGCTGCGCTCCACCGCCTCGTTCCACGACCAGCCGGGGCCATGCCCCTCCACCATCAGCTGGCAGGCCAGCGTGATGACGTCGGTGTCGTTCAGAAGCTCCGCCTGGGCGGCGAAGATGCCGGCCTCCGCCGGACCCAGCCGGCGGGCGGTGTCGTCAGCCAGCGCCTTCAACTGCTGGCGGGTCAGGTTCAGCGCTTCGTGCAGGCGGTTGCCGCCTTCCAGCAGCGGGGCCGGGCGGTCGGAAACCGTCAGGTCGGCCTTCGGCATCACATGGACCGGACCGATGGCGAGGCCTGGGCTCGCGCCGATGCCGGCGACCACAGGCATCTCGCGGCCAGCCGAGGGCGGCGGGGTCCAGCCCTGCACCACCGCCTTCGCCTTACGCGCCGCGGCGGCGGCATCCGCCTTCTCCCGCGCGCTGAGGCCGGTGATGGTGGCGCGCAGCCGGTTCAGCACCGCCCGCGCGTCGGGACCGTCGGCCGATACGGTGATGTGGTCGCCGGGATGCAGGCCCAGTTGCAGCAGCGCCACCAGCGTCTTGCCGTCGGCGGTCTCCTCGCCATGCCGCACACGGATCCGGCCGGATGCCGCACGGGCGGCCTCCACCCAGGCGGCGGCGGGACGGGCATGCAGGCCGGTCGGGTAATCGACGACCCATTCGAAGCTTTCGGCGAGGTCGTCGGACTCCGACGCAGGTGCCGCCGGCGTGGTCGTCTCGTCCGACAGGGCGGCGGCGAGGTCGGCGGGATTGCCGGTGGTGAACAGGGCATTCAGCCGCGCCTCGTCCTGCATCAGGCGGGTCAGGCGGCGCAGGATGGCGATGTGGGCATCGGACTGCGCGGCGATGGCGACCACCAGCCGGGCGGTCTGCCCGTCGTTCCACACCACGCCGTCCGGCACCTGGAGAATCGCGATGCCGTTGCGGCGGACCAGATTGCGGTCGTCCACCATGCCGTGCGGGATGGCGACGCCGTGGCCGAGGAAGGTGTTCGCCACCGTTTCGCGCCGGATCATGCTGTCGGCATAGGCGGGATCGATGCAGCCCGCGGCGATCAGAAGCTGCGCCGCCTCGCGGATTGCCGCCTCCTTCCCGGCCGGGGCGGCGCCCAGGCGGATCAAATCGGGGGGAAGGCTCAAGGGATGCGTGTCGGTGGCCATGGCGACCGTCTCCTCCGCGGGTTCTTGTCTGTCCTGTTGGAGATAGTGAAAACGATTACAGTTGGACTGTCAACGCTTGTTGCGTTGCAACATCTGGACTTTTCTGGATAACCAGCTTGTCAGACGAACGAAAATGGGGAATGCTTCGAGCAATTATCTGGAAACGTTTTCAGATATCGCGCCGCCCTGGTCATCCTCGGCCCTCAAGGCTAAGGTCGCTTCCCCAAATCGGGACACCTTCCACACGATCGGTCTGGACATGAGCGTCTCGGGAAAAATCGCCAGCATCAAGGACGTGGCCCTGGCCGCCGGGGTGTCGGTCGCCACCGTGTCGCGGGTGCTGAGCAACGGTCCGGTCAGCGATGCTCTGCGCAAGCGGGTTGAGGATGCCGTGCGCGCCACCGGCTACCGCCCCAACCTGTCGGCGCGGCGCCTGCGGTCCCAGCATTCGCAGACCATCGGACTGGTGGTGTCGGACATCCGCAACCCCTTTTTCACCGCCGTCAGCCGCGCGGTGGAGGACGCGGCCTATCGCGCCGGCATGCGCGTCATCCTGTGCAACAGCGACGAGAATCCGGAGCGGGAGGAGCTGTATCTGCGCCTGATGCAGGAAGAGCGGATCACCGGCCTGATCTTCGCCCCGACCCGCGCGATGCTCGACCGGCTGGACGGTCTGGACCTCGACTTTCCGGTCGTGCTGATCGACCGCAATGCGCCGACCGGCCGGCATGATGCGGTAGTACTGGACAACCCGCGCGCCGCGGCGCTGCTGGTGGAGCATCTGCACGCCCAGGGCTATCGCCGGATCGCCGGCCTGTTCGGCAACACCAGCACCACCGGCCAGGAGCGCCATGAGGGCTATCAGGCCGCCATGACGGTCCGCGGCCTGACCCCGGCGGCTCGCTTCCTCGCCCCCCATGCCGACGCTGCGGAGGCGGCGGTGGTGGAGTGGATGGGGCAACGCGACCGACCGGAGGCCTTCATCGTCAGCAACAGCCTGTTTCTGATGGGCGTGGTCAAGGCCGCCCGCCGGCTGAAGCTGACGATCCCCGACGGGATTGCGGTCGCCGGTTTCGACAATGAACCCTGGACCGAACTGGTCGGCCCCGGCCTGACCGTCATCGAGCAGCCGGTGCAGGACATCGGCCAGTCCGCCATGGCCCTGCTGTTCGAACGGCTGGAGGCGCCGGATCGCCCCAGCCGGCGCCTCGTCCTGGGTGGCACCTGCGTCGTACGCGGCTCCACCGCCGCGCGCATGGCCGACGCCGACTGACGGCAACGACGGCCGGAGCGCTACGGCGTTTCCTCTTCCCCACCCGTGTATGATCTGTCCGGCAACGGGTTACCCCCGATGCCGGACAATGGGCGTCGCCGATAACCAGTGCCCGAAAGATACGCTAGGACTCCCGGTTCTGGCCAACGGATGTTCAAAGAAAAATACTCCCCTGGTGTGTGGGAAGAACAGTTCCGAAAGCGGCGTTGACCCTGGCCCAACACCCCACTACCGTCTTGTTTGCAACGCACAACAAATAATGCCCGCTGATACCAATAACGGCGGCTTTTTATCGTTGTTCCTCTTCCCGATAACTTTTCGACTTATCGGGAAACGTTGGTAGGCCAAGCAATTCTTCACCCGAAAAAGTGCACCGATGATGGTTGCGTCAAATCGGGATCGTGCCTGCAACCAGAACAAGAACCGACAAATCGGGGGGACGCAGTGCGCAGACGTCAAAGGCATCAACGGGGGTGACGGCGCGATGCTGAAGGGTTTGATCGGCATAAGGTCGGCGAAACAGCGGACCGGCTTCGCCCGGCATGGTGTTGCGACGGTGCTCGTCACCGCCGCGACGATGGGGCTGGGGCTGCTGACCGGCATCCTGGTCGCTCGCACCATCGGCCCGGACGGCCGGGGGGCGCTGACCGCGGTGCTGACCACGGTGCAACTGCTGGGCTGGCTGTTCGGCATGGGCTGCGGCAAGGCGGTGACCTATGCGCTGTCGCGGGATCATGCCGCCGGCGGGCGGCTGCTCAGCACCTGGACGCTGATCCTGCTTCCGGTGGCGGCGCTGGCGATCGGTATCGGCCATCTGCTGCTGCCGACGCTGCTGGCGGCCCAGCCGGCGGAGACGCTGGAGCTGGCACGGCTCTATCTGCCGATGATCGCCATGGCCCTGCTGTCGGAGCTGATGCTGGGGCTGATCCTGGGCGACCAGGATTTCCGCAGCTTCAACGCGCTGAACTTCATCCAGCCGGCCGGGGTAGCCATCCTCTATGCCCTGCTGTGGGCCGCCGGCCATTTCACGGTGGAGGCCGCCGTCATCGTCCAGGGGGCGATGAGCACGCTGGTGCTGGTGGCGGCGGCCACGCTGCTGGTCCGCCGCCACGGCTTCGGCCGGCCGGACTTCCTGCTCGGGCGACAGACCGTCTGGTATGCCCTGCGCACCCACGGCGACGTGGTGGGCGGCGTCATCACCCAGCGGCTGGACCTGCTGATCATTCCGGCCTTCCTCCCGGCGGCCCAGGTCGGACTCTATGCCCTGGCGACCAGCTTGTCCTGGCTGATCGTGAGCCTGTCCGGCGCACTCGCCACCGTGGTCATGCCCGCCGCCACCCGGCGGGGCCAGTCGGGGCGCGAATTGGTGCTGAACAGCCTTCAGGCAACCTTCGCCATCGGCGGACTGCTGGGCGGCGGCCTGTTCGTCTTCGCCGACATCGCAATCAGGCTGGTCTATGGCCCGTACTTCGCCGACAGCGCGCTTCCACTGCGGCTGCTGTTGCCGGGTGCGGTTCTTTATGCCGCCGCATCCATCCTGCTGAACGGGCTCTATGCGGAGAACCGGCCCTTCACCGCCACCCTGGCCAATCTGCTGGGCATGGTGGTCACGCTCGGCGGGCTGCTGCTGTTCCTGCGCAGCGGCGGGATCCTGGCCGCAGCCATCGTTTCCACCGTCGCCTACACGCTGGTGTTTGCCACCGCGGCTGCGCTCTATCGCCGGGCGACCGGGCTGTCCTGGCGCGTCTTCCTTCCCGACCCGGCGATGCTCGCAGCCTTGCCGCGGCGCCTGTTCGACAAGCCCTCGTCGGTAACCGCATCCCCGGCCGCCAGCACGGTCGCCAGCACGGCCGGCCCTGCGGGCAAGTGACCGAACCCACCGGAAATTCTCCAGGAACTGAGGAAACCGCAATGCGACTGTCGCTCTTGACGCCCGAATACCCACCCGGCGAAAAGCTCGGCGGTATCGCCACGCACACCCACACGATGGCCCGTGCGCTGGCACGGCTCGGCCATACCGTTCAGGTGGTGACCCCATGGAAGGCCGGCGGCCTGCCGGCCGGCACCGCCATCGAGGACGGCGTGACGGTGCAGCGCGTCGATCCGGGTCCGCGCGTGCAGGCGGTGCTGGACCGCTTCCGCACCAACCGCCGGCTGGCCGATGCCGTCCGCGCCTTCCGTCCCGACGTCGTTCATGCGGCGGAGTTCGATGCCGACGCCTGGTGGCTGACCCGCTTCAGCACGATTCCGGTGGTGACGCGGCTGGCGACGCCGACCGGGCTGGTGATGGACACCAACAGCCAGCCCTGGGTGCCGCACACCCATCTGTTGAACGCGCTGGAACGCGACCAGACCAAGCGCAGTGCGGCGATCTACGCCTCCACCCGCGCCATCGCCCGGCGGGTTGCCGATTACTGGCGCATCCCGCCGGAGCTAATCCAGGTCATCCCCAACAGCATCGACCTTGCCGCGGTGGCGGTGAACCAGACGGCCGAACCGCCGATCGAGCTGCCGAAGCGCTTCATCGCCTTCTTCGGCCGTCTGGAGGGGCGTAAGGGCATCGCCACGCTGGGCCGTGCCATACCAAGCGTGCTGGCCGCCAACCCCGACCTGCATCTGATGATGATCGGCGGAGAGGATCCGGCCAGCGCCGCCGTGATCGACCAGTTCCGCCGCGACGTGGCGCCGGTCGCCGGCCGTGTTCATTTCACTGGTGCCCTGCCGCGCAACGACGCGCTGGCCGTGGTGGCGCGGGCGGAAATGGCGGTCGTCCCCTCCCTGTGGGAAAGCTTCGGTTTCGTTGTGGTGGAGGCGATGGCGCTCGGCGTGCCGGTGGTCGCCAGCGACTGCGGCGGCTTCCCGGAGATCATCGAGCATGGCCGTACCGGCTGGCTGGTCCCGCCCGGGGAGGCGGAACCGTTGCGCGACATGCTGATCGCCCGGCTGGCCGACCCCGACGGGCTGAAGGCGGTCGCCGCGGCCGGTCTGGAGCACGCGAAGAGCTTCGACGTCGACACCGTCGCCGCCCGGGTTGCCGCTCTGCTGGAGAATGCCAAGGCCGAGCGCACGCAGGCCGCCGGCTCCGGTATCTACAATAACGGCTACCGCCGTCATTTCCGCCCCGACCACCCGACCACCCCCTTCTACCGCATCTATGACGAGAAGCGGCGCGCGGTGGCGGCGGAGCTGGAACGGCTGCCGCGGATGCGCATCCTCGATGTCGGCGGCGGGTACGGTCGCATCACCGGACCGTTCGCCGGCCGGCACGACGTGACGCTGGTCGACATCTCGCATGACATGCTGGCGGAGGCGAAGGAACGCTTCCCCGCCCTAACCGTCCAGCAGGCCGACGCCCGCAAGCTGCCCTTCCCCGACGACAGCTTCGACCTCGTCATCGCCATGGATCTGCTCTGCCATCTGCCGGACCTGGAGGCCGGCGTGCGCGAGCTGCAACGGGTGGTCAAGCCCGGTGGCCGGATCGCCTGCGACACCACCAATGCGAATCCGCTGTGGGTGATCGCCTATCCCCGCTACTACCGGTGGCGGCCGGACCGGCTGCTGGCGACCATGCGCTGCCACGGCGTGCTGCCGGAATGGAAGGCGCTGGTCCGCCACCATTGGGCGCCGGAGATGCGCAAGGCCATCGCCGCCACCGGCCTGACCCTGCAGAAGACCGATCATTTCGGCCCGCCGGGGGTGGCGAAGTGGCATCTGTGGTGGTGCCGGCGCGGCGGCAAAGGGTCGGAGGGGCACGCATCGTGACGAAACCGCCCCTTCTCCTCTTCCTCGCCCATGGCGGCGACCCGCATCGCGTCGCCATGGCGCCGGCGCTGGCCGCCGCGGCGGAACGCGCCGGCTGGACCTTCGACCTCTATTACGACGGGCGTCGCAGCGGCCGCCATTTCGGCGGCTGGGAGGACGGTAACCGCACCGAGGCGACCGGCACCGGCAGCCTGATGGCCGGCGGCCGGCATCTGGACCACGCTCTATGGCTGACCACCCGCTTCCGTGTCGTGGCGTTGGGCGACCCGGCTTCTCCTCTGTGGCCGGTGGTGGAGGCGGGAGGCGAAAGCGCCCTGCGCAGCACCGATCCGGCCGCACTCTATGAGACCGCCTTCCGCCTGCTGGGCCAGCCGATCCCGGAAGAGGTCGCGGTGCTGGACATGGCGCCGCAGACCCCGCTCGGCATCGTTGCGGCGCCGTTCCTCTATCCGCAGCTGATGGCGGCCCCCTGCCTCGGCATCGACATCAGCGCCGATGCCGGACTGCGGGACCGGTTGGAGGCGTTGGGCGCCCGGCGTTTCACCGGCCATTGCGTCGACCCGGTGCGCGCCCGCGGTTTCCCCGGCGGTCTCGACGCAGCCGAGGGCAAGGTCGCGGGGGAGAGCTATGCCAGCTTCAGCGCCGCGCTGGCCCGACGGCATGCCGGCTGGGGCCACGGCACCCTGTTGGGCGACCCCGACCTGATCGCCGCCCAACTGCCGCTGGCGGCGACCAAGCGCCTGCTGCCGCTCTACGGCCGGCCGCAGACCGACGTGATCGAACGTGCCGCGGACCTGATCCAGGCCGGCGCCGACCCGGTCTACGGCCGGCAGTTCGACGATCACGACTTCTTCGCGCTGGGCCGGCTGGGCCGCGGGTTGCAGATCGTCGATCCCGATCCGCCCTTCGCCAGCACCGCCGCGGTGCCGCTGCGCATCGCCGAGCCGCCACGCCCCTTCACCGATTACGAGCCGGACGACGCCACGCTGCGCCGCTGGGCGTCGGAGGGGCGGGTGCTGACCACGCTGGTGCTGTGGTCCGGCATGATCCGCGAGCTGCACTGCATCCCACGCATCCTCGATCTGGTGGCGGCGACCGGCCTGCGTTGCGGACTGGTGGTCACCGTCGACAGCCTGACTCAGTCCAGCCCCGCCGATCTCGCCCTGCTGTCGGTGCCGGAGGAGCGCGGCGGTGTGCTGGGCCGGGTGGAGCTTCTGCTGGGCAGCACCGGCCGCGGCGTCTGTGCCGAGGGCGAAATGCCGGATGGCGAACTGGCCCGCCTGCTGACCGACGCCCGGGCGGAGATTGCCACCATGCTGCCGCCCGGGCTGATACCGCGCGGCTGGTGGCCGCTGGTCGACTCCCCTCTGGTGCCGGGCCGCACCCCGCGCCTGCATTGGGAGGAGGGGCGGCCCGTCCTGCGCATCTCCCCCCGCCCGCGCCCATCGGAAACCCCGGCGGCGAGCGTCGAGACGGTACCGGAAGGCACGCCGCGCACAGCCCCCCGAACCGGCACATCGGCAATGGATGCCCGGCGCATGATCGGCAATGCGTTGCGCCGCTACCGGCTCGACCGCTTTTACGAGGCGTGGCGTCCCTATGACAGCGCCCGCCCTGGTCTCCTGCGGCCGGAGGTCGCCGCCGCCGTCCAATCCGCCGGTTTCGATTACATGTGGACCAAATCCGGGTTCGGCTCCGCCGAGCCGATGGTGACCGACGGCGGCTTTGTCGCCCTGCCCTTCACCGCCGGCGACTGGGACGGCTGGTCCCCCTTCTACACCATCCGCAACACCACTCAGGTCCGCGCCGCCGAACGCCGCCTGACGCACGACGGCCGACCGGGATGGCTGGCGTCCAACATCGATTCCATCCTGTGGATGCTGCCGGGAGAAGTTCTGGAGAAGGGGCGCGCGCTGTTCCAGGTCGCCCAACTCGTCGCCAATGGCGGCGGGACCGGAACGCTGGTCAACGTCACACCCAACACCGTCGCCCGCTACGCCCGCATCCTGGCGGAGGCGAAGGCCGGACATACCGTTTCCACGCCCCCGAAGCTGCCGCCGGTTCTGCCACCGGAAGCCCCGAACGATACCCGCCAGCCCAGCCGTGACCCGGCCGAGGTCGCCTGAGCCATCTCAGCCGTCTTGCATCACCGCGCACAGTTCGCCCGAGAGGAAGGAGTTCAGCCCATGGACGCACCGGAACACCGATTGCCGTCAGGCACGGCCGGGTTCGCTGCCGGCTTCGTCGCACCGCCGGTCGGAACGGGTGCCGACAAGGTTGACGTCAGTCGGTTGGCCCAGATGCTGTGGCGGCAGAAATGGCTGATCCTCGGGCTGACAGCGGTGCTGTGGTTACCGGCGCTGCTGCTGATCAATGCCATGACCCCGCTCTACAGTTCCTCCGCCGTCGTGGTGATCGACCCGCATCCGAACCGCGTCATCAACATCCCGTCCGTCTCCGAGCCGATGGGGATCTATCTCGACACCGTCAACACGGAGGTCGAAATCCTGCGCTCCCGCGACCTCGCTGCCCGTGTGGCGGAAGCGCTGAACCTGGGACAGGAACCGGAATATGCCGCGACCACCGACAAGCCGGGCCTGCTGACCCCGCTGATGGAGGAAGGCCGCGCCCTGCTGACGGAGGTGGCAGCGCTGCTGCCGGAACCGCTGGCCGTCCTTGTGACGCCGCCGCCACGCCCGGCCCCGCCGACCGGCAATGCGCAGGAGAGGGAAAATGCCCGCCTGACCGACGCCTTCCAGAAGAACCTGCGCATCAGCCCCGGCGTGCAGTCGCGCGCCATCCGCATCACGGTGGAGGCGAAGGACCCGCAGCTCGCCGCCCGCGCCGCCAACGCGGTCGCCGACGCCTACCTCGCCCTCCAGGTGGAGGCGAAGCGCAAGGCCACCCAGAACGCCAGCGAATGGCTGCAAAGCCGTCTGGACGAACTGCGCCAGGACATGACCTCCACCGGCCGCGCGGCGGTCGAGGCGATGCGGTCGGAAACCGGCCTGGTGAAGGGCCGCGACGCTCCGCTGGTGAATGAGGAGATGTCTGCCCTCAATGCCCAGCTCGCGGAGGCGCGGACCGCCCATGCCAACGCCCAGGCCCGGCTGCGCCAGTTGCAGTCTGTCCGGCCGGGCAATCCGGAATCGCTGACCGGTGCCGACATCGGCGGTGATCCGCTGATCACCACCCTGCGCCAGCGTCAGGCGGCGCTGAACGCCCAGCTTGCGGAACTGCGGGCCCAATACGGCGACCGCCACCCGGCGCTGAACCGGCCGACCGCGGAGTTGCGCGAACTGAACGCCACCCTCGCCACCGAGGTCGACCGCGTGGTCCGCAGCCTGCGGGGCGAGGTGGAACAGCAGGTCGCCAAGATCCAGGATCTGTCCCGCCGTCTTGAAGGTCTGCGGACGGAATCCTTCGACACGCTCCAGGCCGACGTGAAGCTGCGCGACCTTCAGCGGCAGGCCGATGCGTCCGACGACAATTATCGCCGCGCCGTCACGCGCCTGAAGGAAACCCAGGTGCTCCAGGCGCTGGAGATGACCCCAGACGTGCGCGTCGTCTCGGCCGCCGCCGTTCCGGGCGGGCCGGTGGGGCCGGGCAAGGCGGTACTGGCCGGCTTGGCAGCCGTCGTCTGCGGCGCCATCGCCACCGGTGTCGCCCTGGTGCGCACCATGCGGCAGCGCGGGGTCTACAGCTCCCATCAGGTGGAGGCGGTGCTGGGCCTGCCCGCCGTCGGCATCGTGCCGCTGCTGGGCCGGACCAAGCGGTCCGCCAGTGCCGAAGCCGATCGTGATCCCTATTCCAACACCGGTGGCGGCGACTTCGCCGAGGCTGTCTGGCGGCTCTGCGCCCGGCTGCATCTGGTCCGCACCGGGGCCGAGCCGGCCAGCATCAAGGGCGGCGAGGTGGTGATGCTGACCTCGTCTGTGGCGGGAGAGGGCAAGACGACGCTGGCGGTCGCCCTGTCCGCCTTCCTGGCCGATACCGGCCGCCGGGTCGTCATCGTCGATTGCGATACTCGCCGCCCTGCCGTCCACCGGCTTCTCGGTGGCGTCCGTCCGCCCAAGGGGCTGACCGACCTGCTGGAAGGCGACGCGACGCTCGATCAGGTGGTGCATGTCGACGACCGTCGCCGTGTGGCGGTGATCGCGGCCGGCCGGCCGGTCGACCGTCCGCAGATCCTGCTCGGTTCCAAGGCCATGCTGTCGCTGCTGGTGGAGCTTGCCGAACGCTACGATGTGGTCGTCCTCGACACGCCGCCGGTGCTGTCGGTATCGGACGCGCTGATCCTGGCACCGCTGGCCGACCGCGTCCTCTATGTCGTGCGCTGGGCGCGCACCGCTTCCAGCCTTGCCAGCGCCGGGATCAAGCAGGTGCGGCAGGTCGGCGGGCGGATCGGCGGGGCGGTGCTGTCGATGGTGAATGCCCGCGAGCATGCGAACCTCGAATATGGCGCCCGCCCGCCCAGCGGCCGCTCCTACCGCCTACGCCGCATCGCCTGAGTTTGAATCCTCGGCTCACGTGAGCGCCGGTCCCTTTCGGGAGAACCCACCATGAAAGTCGCGATCGTCCATTACTGGCTCGTCGGGATGCGCGGGGGCGAGAAGGTCATCGAAGCCCTGTGCGAGCTGTATCCGGAGGCCGACATCTTCACCCATGTCTACCGGCCGGAGCGCATATCACCTGTCATCCGCAGCCACCGGGTCACCACGACCTTCATCGACCGGCTGCCGATGGCCCACCGGATGTACCAGAAATACCTGCCGCTGATGCCGCTGGCGCTGGAACAGCTCGACCTCAGCGCCTACGACCTCGTCATCAGCAGCGAATCCGGCCCGGCGAAGGGTGTGCTGACGCGGCCCGATGCGCTGCATGTCTGCTACTGCCACACGCCGATGCGCTATGTGTGGAGCGGCTATCACGATTACCTGCATTCGGCCGGCCCGATGGTGCGGCCGCTGATGCCCTATGCCATCCACCGGCTTCGGCAATGGGATCTGGCGACGGCGGCGCGGGTCGACCGCTTCATCGCCAACTCGCACACGGTGGCTCAGCGCATCTGGCGGGTCTATCGCCGCGACGCCACCGTCATCCACCCTCCGGTGGAGACGCAGCGCTTCGCTACGGTCACCTCTGCCGACGGTGGTGACCGGAGCGACCATTACCTGTTCGTCAGCCAGCTCGTTTCCTACAAGCGGGCCGACATCGCCATCGAGGCCTTCAACCGCATGGGCCGCAAGCTGGTCGTCGTCGGCGAGGGGGAGGAGTTCAAACGGCTGAAGCAGATGGCCGGACCGACGGTGGAACTGGTCGGCCACTGCTCCCCGGCGGCGCTCGACCGCCACTATGCCTCCTGCCGGGCGCTGATCTTCACGGCGAACGAGGATTTCGGCATCGTCCCGGTGGAGGCGATGGCCGCCGGCCGGCCGGTGATCGCACTGAACCGAGGCGGCGCCACCGAGACGGTGCGCGACGGCCTGTCCGGCCTGTTCTTCGACCAGCAGACGCCGGAAGGCCTGATCGAGGCGGTGGAGCGGTTCGAGGCGCAGGAACCCCGCTTCAACCCCGTTGCCATCCGCGCCCACGCCGCCCGCTTCGACCGCGACGTGTTCAAAATGCGCCTGCGCGAGACCATCGACAGCTGGATGAACGGCGAGGAAGCCTCCCTGGCACCGGAACGGTCCAAGACTGCCAGCCGCCGCGGTCGGGAGCTGGCCCCGGCATGAGCGGCAACATGACCCCGTCAACCATGGCCCGCCCGGTGTCACTGGTCCCGATCGATCCCGACACCGTCGAGCGGCTGGGCGTCACCGTCATCGTCCCGACCTACCGCCGGCCGGACCAGCTCGCCGGCTGTCTGGAGGGGTTGGTCCGCCAGACGCTGGCACCGGTCCAGGTGGTTGTCACCGTGCGTGACAGCGACCCGGACTCCGCAAAGGTCGCCCGCCGCTACTCCCCTGCCCTGCCGGTCCAGATCGTCGGCATCGACGTGCCGGGGCAGGTCGCCGCCATCAATCGCGGCATGGACCATGCCCGTGGCGATATCGTCGCCATCACCGACGACGATGCCGTTCCCCATCCCGACTGGGTCGAGCGGATCGAGGCCTGGTATCGCACCGATCCCCGCATCGGCGGTGTCGGCGGTCGCGATCATGTCTATCACGGCACCGTACCCGAAACCGGGGAGGCGGAGGTGGTCGGCCGGCTGCAATGGTTCGGCCGGGTCATCGGCAACCACCATCTGGGTGTCGGCCCGGGGCGGGACGTCGACGTGCTGAAGGGCGCCAACTGGAGCTTCCGCCGCACGGCAATCGCCGGCCAGCGACTGAACACCCGGCTGCGCGGCAGCGGCGCCCAGGTCCGCAACGAGGTGGATTTCTGCCTGCGGCTGTCCCGCCAGGGCTGGCGGTTGGTCTACGACCCGCTGGTGGCGGTCGATCACTTTCCGGCCGTGCGCTTCGACATCGACCAGCGCGGAGCCGACCATTTCCATCCGCTGGCGCAGGAAAACGCGACCTTCAACGACACGTTGGCCCTGATGGCCCATTTCGGCCCGGCCAACCGCGCCGCCTTCGCCGCCTGGGCGATGCTGGTGGGAACCTGCGAGTTTCCGGGTCTGGCACAATGGGCAAGACTGAGGCTGCGCGGCGACCGGCATGCCGGGGCGAAGCTGCGCGCCACGCTGCGCGGCCGGCTGGCGGGGATGCGTGACTGGCGGGAGACACCGGCATGACCGTCGTCACCACTGGCCTGGAGCGGAGCCATCATGGTGCGGGTCACGCCATCGGCGACCTGCCGTCCGTCGGCAAGCTGGCGGCACCGGTCTTCTGGTTCCTGGTGGCGATGCCGGTGCTGGTCGGCAAGGCCGGCCTGCTGGAGATCATCTTCCCGGTCGGCGCGCTTACCGTCGGCGCGCTGCTGGTGACGCGCGACCCCGCCCGCTTCGCCGCCTTCACCTGGTGGCTGTGGTTCCTGACGCCGGAGGTGCGGCGGCTGGTCGATTACCAAGCGGGGTGGAGCGTCATCAGCCCGGTCATGGTGACGCCCTTCGCCGTCGGCGCGATGACCTGGTTGGTGATCGGACAATATCTGCCGATGTTGCGCTACCGCGCCTATTTCGGTTTCGTGCCGGTGATGCTCGGCATCTTCTACGCCTATTTCAACGGCATTACCCAGGCCGGTGTGGCGGCGGCGACCTTCGCCCTGCTGAACTGGCTGGTCCCAGTAACGCTGGGGCTTTACGTCGCACTCCACTGGCCGCTCTACCCGCAGATGCGCGATGCGGTGCTGCGCGCCTTCGTGCTGGGGCTGGCGCTGGTCGGCGGCTATGGCCTGATCCAATATTTCGTCATGCCGGCCTGGGATGCGCGCTGGCTGATCAATGTCGGCATGACCAACCAGGGCATGCCGCTGCCGATGCAGGTGCGGGTGTTCAGCACGCTGAACTCCTCCGGTCCGATGGCCTTCCTGCTGGTGACCGGGCTGGTGGTGCTGCCGGCGGCGCGCGGCATTCTCGTTCCCGTCGCAGGCGCCCTGGCGCTGGGGTCGCTGCTGCTCAGCCTCGTGCGGGCGGCGTGGCTGGCGGGACTGTTCTCCTTCGCGTGGCTGCTGCTGACCATGCCGGGCCGGCACCGGCTGCGGCTGGTCGCGGTCGGTGTCGGGCTGGTGCTGTGCTCCCTGCCGCTCCTCAGTGTGCCGATGGTCAGTCAGGCCATCATCTCCCGCTTTGACACGCTGAACTCGATGGAGAACGACCGCAGCTATCAGGAGCGGCAGGAGTTCTACGGCCGCTTCCTGATCCAGGCGCTGACCGAGGTGCGCGGCGCCGGGCTCGGCACCATCGACACCGCGACCAAGCTGACCAACGAGGACGGGCAGTTGGGCGCCATGGCCTTCTTCGACAGTGGCATCCTGCGCGTGCCCTACGAGCTCGGCTGGCCCGGCACGCTGGGCTATGTCACCGGCATCATCGCATTGACGGTTGGGATGCTGCGCCGCGGCGGTGCGCCGCCAGACCCGTTCGCCCGCTGTGCCGAGACGGCGGCACTGACCATCCTCGGCTGCATGGTGTTCGAACACACGCTGGTGAAGGTGACGGGCGTCGGCTTCTGGTTTTTCCTGGGCATGGCAATGGCCGCCAAGAACCACGGGCTGGCCAGTCAGCAGGCCGCCATTCAACCCACAGGTCCGGGCCGCCAATTCCAAGAGGACAAGCAATGGACGGAAGCCTGATCCCGCCCGATAGTCTGCCAGGGGAGATGCGGGAGGCCAGCGTGCTTCAACTCGGGCTGGGCTGGTTCCCGGAAAACCATGGCGGGGCGGAGAACATGTTCTACCATCTCGCCCGTTACCTGCCGCAGCAGGGCATCGCCTTTTCCGGGCTGGTGCTTGGCAATGTTTCGGAGACGCTGGACAACGGCGCCCGCATCGACAGCTTCGCCCCGCCGACGGCCTCGCTGCCGCGCCGGCTGGCCGCGGCGCGGGTCGCCATCGCGGAGGCGCTGCGCCGGCAGGGGCCGGACCTCGTCGCGTCGCATTTCGCGCTGAACACGGTGGGCGCCCTGCCCGCCCTGCGCAACCGGCCGCTGGTCGTCCATTTCCATGGCCCCTGGGCGCTGGAAAGTGCGGCGGAGGGCGCCGGTCCGCTGGCAGTGCGGCTGAAATTCATGGTGGAACGGCTGGTCTATCACCGCGCCGCCCGTTTCGTCGTGCTGTCACGCTCCTTCGCCGCCATCCTGGCTGAGAGTTACGGTGTGCGGCCGGAGCGCATTCACCGGGTACCGGGCGGCGTGGATGCCGACCGCTACGACTTGCCGGACAGCAAGCATCAGGCGCGTGCCCGCCTCGGCTGGCCGCAGGGGCGGCCCACCGTACTGACGGTTCGCCGGCTGGTGAAGCGCATGGGGTTGACCGCGCTGGTCGATGCGATGGTGGAGTTGCGCCGGCGGGTGCCCGACGTTCTGCTGGTCGTCGCCGGTCGCGGGCCGGAGGCGGCGGCCCTTCAGGACCGCATCGGCGCGCTGGGGCTCGAGGAGCATGTCCGGCTGCTCGGCTTCGTTCCCGACGCCCATCTGCCGCTGGCCTACCGCGCCGCCGATCTGTGCGTGATGCCGTCGCAGGCGCTGGAGGGCTTCGGCCTGACCGCGCTGGAATCGCTCGCTGCCGGCACGCCGGTGATGGTCACCCCGGTCGGCGGCCTGCCGGAGGTGGTGGAAGAGCTGGACGGCGACCTCGTATTGGCAGGCACCGACGCGCAGTCGATCGGCATCGGCCTTGCTGAGGCGCTGACCGGCGTCCGCCGCCTGCCGGATGCCGCTGCTTGCCAAGCACTGGTGCGCAGCCGCTTCGATTGGCCGGTCATCGCCGCCCGCACCGCAGCGGTCTATCGCGGCGCCCTGCAATGAGCACCCCCTGATGAGCACCATCGTCATCCTCTGCGACCACGCCCACCCCAGCGGCGGGCTGGCGAAGGTCGCCATCGCAAGCGCCGTCGGGTTGGCCGGGCGCGGCCACCGGGTCCAATTCTTCACTGCCGTGCCGCCCATCGATCCGGCGCTGCTGACCGATGGCATCACCGTCCACTGCCTGGAGCAGCCCGACCTGAAGGGCAACGCCGACCGCGTCCAGGCCGCGCTGCGCGGCATCTGGAACCGCGAGGCGGCGCGCGCGCTGGAAGGCTTGCTCGGCACCTGTCCGGCCAACGACACGGTGGTCCATATCCATGGCTGGGCCAAGGCGCTGTCCCCCAGCGTCTTCCCGGTCTGCCGCAAGTCCGGCCTGCCGGTGCTGCTGACCTTGCACGACTATTTCCCGCTCTGCCCCAACGGCGCCTTCTTCGTCTTTCCCGAAGGCGTCAACTGCCCGCACCGGGCACTGTCCGCAGGCTGCCTCGCCACCGACTGCGATGCCCGCGCCCGGCACCACAAATGGTGGCGGGCGGCCCGTCATGCAGCGGGGGCGCTGGCCGGCGGTTTTACCGGGGGCATGGCGCTGGTGACGCTCAGCGACCGCCAGCGCGCGGTGATCGCCTCCCATCTGCCACCCGGGACCGTAACCCTGCCCATCCCGAACCCGGTGGAGGTTGAGGACCATGGCCCCGCTCCAGTTGCCGCCAACCGACAAGTGCTGTTCGTCGGTCGCCTGTCGCGCGAGAAGGGTGCTGCTCTGATGGCCGGCGCGGCGGCACAGGCCGGCTGCCCGGTGCGCTTCGTCGGCGACGGCGACGAGGCGGACGCGGTCCGCCGGCTGAACCCGGAAGCGGAGCTTGCCGGCTGGCTGCCACCCGACGCGGTGCTGGAAGAGATGCGGCGGGCACGCGCACTGGTGGTTCCGTCACTGTGGTACGAGACCTTCGGCCTTGCCGCCTATGAAGCTCTGGCAAATGGCGTTCCCGTCATCGTCAGCGACAATTGCGCGGCGGCGGAAGCGGTGCTGCCCGGCGAGAACGGCTTCCTGTTCCGCAGCGGCGACGCTGCCGACCTCGCCCGTTGCCTGAAACAGCTCTCCCAGGATGCGGAGGTCGAGCGGATGGGCCGCAACGCCTACGACCGCTATTGGCGGGCCCCTTTCACGCTGGACCGCCATCTCGACCGGGTGGAGGAGGTCTATCGCACGGCTCTCAGCAGCGGGCTCAGTCACCCGGTGCGGGCGCGGGCGCCATGAGCTGGGGGGCCGGCTGCCGTATCGGCAGGCGCGCGCTGCTGTCGGCAGCGCTCTCCTTCCCCGCAGCCGTGCAAGCCGCTCAGGGCAAATCCCTGCGCCCACCCCCTGACCCGCCGCGGAACGGCCCGGCCCTGTCGATCCGCGACCGCGGTGCCATCGGCGACGGGCGCAGCCATCCCCTGTCGGAACGCTACAAAAGCCTGGAGGCGGCACGGCGCGTCCATCCGCATGTCCGCTCCCTGGATCAGGAATGCGACTGGGCCGCCCTGCAAGGCGCCGTCCTGGAACTCTCGCGCGCCGGTCAGGGCGGAACGGTGCTGGTTCCACCCGGCCAGTACCGGCTGGACGGCGAGATCATCCTGCCGAACCTCGACCGCTATGATGACGCCTTCAACGAGGTGGAGATCGTCGGCGCCGGCATGCGTGCCTCGCTGCTGTCCTGGCCGGTGGATCTCGGGCCGGGCCGCTTCGCCATCCGCTGCGGCAGCCGGCAGGGTGCACGGGACGACAACAAGGGCTATCAGCGCAGCCGCATCGCGCATCTCAGCCTGCGCGGGCCGAAGCCCGGCAACCGGCCGGGCGATGCGCCGCCGGGCATGGGGGGGATCGCCCTGACTTCCCGCTTCCTGCTGGAACGGGTCGGGGTGTTCGGCTTCCGCGTCGGGGTGGATGTCTGGCGCGACCATTCCTCGCTGATCTCCTGCCAGCTGACCAAGAACCACATCGGCGCCTATTGGTCGGAGGGGACCGACAGCTTCGGCGACCATCTGTTCCTAGACACCGATCTTGCCGGCAACACGCTGGCCTCCATCGCCGTGGCGCCGGAGAACGGCATCGACCATTCCAGCTTCCTCTCCTGCCATTTCGGCTTCTCCCCCTACGCCATCCTGGCGGAGGACGGGGCGCCGAAGCGGACCTTCCTGTCCAACAACAAGTTCCTGGACTGCGCCTTCGAGGCCTGCGGCAACGGCTGGATCCAGGGGCCGATGGCGGAGATGTACGGCAATGTCCTGATCGGGTGCAGCGGCTCGCTCATGCCCGACTACCGCCTGCCCAAACGGCCGGTCACCGGCCTGATCGTGGTGCGGTCGCTGGAGCGCAACCAGTTCACCGGCGGCAGCGCCAGCTTCGGCGACGGCACCAACGACCGAGCCGCCGACATCGAGACCGCAGCATTGGTCGCGTCGTCCGCCGTCGGCAACCGGTTCGAGGATGCGGAACGACTGATCCGTCTCGGCCGCGACGGCTTGGCCCCGGCGCTCAGTGTCTCCGGCGCCTGCCGAGCCAACCGGTTCGAGGCGGTGGACTGCACCGGCGAGTTCCGCAAGGTGGGTTCCGGCGGCGTCGATGCCGGCAATCTGGTTCAACGCGATTACGACCGGGTGCGCCGGCTGGAGCAGGACCATCCGGCCGACGGCGTCGCGCTGACCTCCGCCCCCGCCGGCGGCATCGTGCCCGTCGCCACCAGCGGCACCGCACCGGTCGGCAAGACCCGCGCCGCGGTCCGCATGGGCAGTCTTCTGCACCCAGCAGGCGGGCTTCCCCAGCGGGTCGATTCCACCCCTGGGCCGTTCTTACCGGTCGGCATCGCCGCGACCGACGCTCCGGCGGGAAGCGACAGCGTCATGATGGACTTGCGGCTGGCGTCGCGCTGACGGCCGTTCAGGGAGACGACCCGACCAGCAGCCGCTGCGCCTCGGCCACCTGCCCCGAAGGCCCCGGTTCCTCCAGCAGGTCGGCATAGCGCCCGGCCGTCACCGACCAATCCTGGCCTTCGGCGATGCGGCGGCCGGCGTCGCCCATGCGACGGCGAAGCACCGGGTCGACGGCGAGACTGCGCATGGCGCGCACCAGTTCGGCATGCGCGTCCGGATGGTCCAGCAGAATGGCCGCCCCGTCTTCCAGCAGCCTGCCGGCACCGGCCAGCCGGGTGGTGATGACCGGCAGGCCGCTCGCCGCCGCCTCCAGCAGGACGAGGCCGAAGGGCTCGTAACGGGTCGGGAAGACGAAGAGGTCGGCCGCCCGCATCAGTGCCGCCACATCGCGCCGGTGGCCGAGGAAGCGGACGCGCTCTTCCACGCCCAGCGTCCGCGCCATCGCCGGAAACGGCCCGCCGCGCTCGTCGCCGACCACTGCCAGCGCCAGATCCGGCACCTCGGCCAGGGCATGCAGCACCCCGTCCAGATTCTTGCGGTCGCTGCGGGCATCGCCGACGAACAGCGCCACCGGCCGGCCGGGTGATAGGCCGAACAGCGCCGGGTCCGGCGTGCCCGGTCGGAACTCCCCGACATCGACGCCATTGTCGATCACGCTCAGCCGCTCCGGTTCGATGCCGTCCCGAAAAAGTTCGTCGGCGACGGTGCGCGACACCGCCACCAGCCGGCCGGCACGGCGGAAGCTCCAGCGCTCGAACCCGACATTCAGCAGCGTGTAGACCACCCGGTAGAGCGACAGAGGCGAGACGCCCTTGCGGATCGGGTGGGTGGGGGAGCGCATCCAGGCGGAATGGACGAAATGCACCGCATTCACGTCCGACCGCGCCCAGCTGACGAAGCCGTTCACCACCACGCGATCAATCCCCGTCCGCCTTTCCCGCGCCAGAGCCCGGCTGGCTCGCCAAGCGAACAGCTGGTCCTTTGCCAACTGTGTCGGCACGCCTCCCCCGTCGAGCCGGATCCAGCGCAGGCGGGGATGACGCGTCAACTCGTCGGCCAGCTCGGACGCGATGGCGACGACCTCATGCCCGCGGCGTAGCAGTTCCTCGACCACGACGGCGTTCACGCGCCCCTGCCCGTCATGGCGGACGATCTTCTGCGTAACGACGGCGATGCGCAGGGATTGGGTGCGCATTGGAGGTCTCCTGCCCTGCCTGATCTGCGGTATCCGCGGCGGTTCGTGCCGAAGTGGACCACGGAGCCGGAACCGACGCCAAACAAACGAAAGATACGATCTTCACACAACAGGCTTAAGACTGCCGGTGCCGGACCAAGTCTTTCAGTGTCTGAAGCATTCGCAGGCTCAAAATCGATTTTCCAGGAAGAGTCAAAGATGAGACGGAGTCATGTCCCAACAATGACTCTCTCAATTACATAACCATTCGTGCGACTACTCCCAACGAGAAGGGTAATCCGACCGATACGGGTACCCCAGTTTCGGAAGATCTTAATATCAGATTAATAGGAGTCGTGCCGATGTCGCCCACCGGGTCCAATCTCATCGATGTCACCTTTGCGATCGACGCTTGGGGACAGGCTGCCGGCGGCATCTGGCCGCATCTGGCGCTCAAGCTCGATGGCACGACCATCGGCCAGGCGACGGTGAACAGCAGTACCGCAGGCCGCTACACCATCACCGCCAAGGTTGCCGCCGACAGCGCACACAACCTTCAGCTCGTCTACGACAATGACGGGATGTCCGGCGGTGCAGACCGCAACCTGTTCGTCCGCGCCGTGTCGGTGAACGGCACGGCAATTGCCGCTACCGATCCGTCGGTCACCTATGACAAGGGTGCGGTGGACGGGAAGGACGTGGTGAAGGGCCAGGAAGCCCTCTATTGGGGCGGCGCGCTGAACATGCCGCTGCCTGCCTCCCTATTCCCGGCAACCCCGGCGGCCGACGCGATCCTTGCAACTCCGGTGGCGACCGCGGCCGCGACCAAGTCCTACAGCGTGGTCGTCAATGCCTGGGGTACCAGCGCCGGCGGCGTGCCGCCACATTTCAAGCTGCTGGTCGACGGCAAGGCGGTGGGCGACGCCAAGGTGGCCGCCACCAGCCAGACCGCCTACAAGTTCACGGTCGATCTCGACCCGAGCGTGGCGCACAAGGTCCAGGTCCAGTACGACAACGACGCCGTCGTCAACGGACAGGACCGCAGCCTCTATGTCGGCTCCGTCGTGGTGAACGGGCACAGCGTCGCCTCCACCGCCGCCGGCGTCACCTACGACCGCGGCGCACTGGACGGCAAGGATGTCATCGCCGGCCAGCAGGGGCTGTGGTGGAATGGCACGCTGAACATTCCCGTTACCAAGGACATGCTGGCCAGCACCACGACGACCACTCCCACAGTTCCCACCACTCCGACGGCACCGGCCGTCACGCTGCCGAAAAACGACCACAGCGCCAGCGCCGGGGTCAGCAGCGACCGGCCGCCGCTGATGTCGGACGTGTCGACCATTTCCTGGGGGGCCGACCGCGGGCTGGCACCGCAGCACCTGTTCTGGGAGTCGGTGCCCGACTACTCCAACGCCGCCCATCTGAAGGAGACACGCGACGTTGCCGCCGGCCATCTGGCCGATGGGGTGATGCCGCTGATCGGCCTGCAACTGTGGGAGGATACCTTTGAATCCTCGCAGAGCGGCGGCGAGTTCGCCAGCCTCGGCGGCCACAAGGCGTGGGTGTCCTGGGTGAAGGCCCATCCGCAGTATCTGGGCCGCGACGGCGACGGCAACATCCTGAATTCCGACAGCAGCAACCCCTATGGCTGGGGCTATGTCAGCCCGCTGATGCCGCTGGACGCCAAGGACGCGCCGGCCGGTTGGACCGGCGGCACCGCCTATTACGCCGACTGGATGGCCGATAAGCTGGGGCGCCTGTCCGCCCTGACCGGCACCCGCGGCTATGAATTGGCCGATTTCTTCGACGGCAGCCCGCATTCCGGCGTAATGGACTTCTTCAACAGCCGCATGATTGCGGAATTCAGCAGCAAGACCGGCATCAAGGTGGCCGGCAGCACGCTGGCGCAGCAGGCGCAGGACATCGTCGACAATCACCCGACCCAGTGGCTGGACTACTTCGTCGACGGCTGGGCCTATGGCTGGAAGGCGCTGGACGACGCAATCGTCAAGAACACCGGCAAGGCGGCCTGGCTGACCACCCAGGTATCGTTCACCCCGGCGGCGATGCGCGAGTTCGCCGGGGTCGACGTCCGCGTGATCGCCGACAAGATGAACGAGAAGGACATCCTGTTCAACGTGCAGACCCTCGAGCGCTTCGAGATGCAGCACAAGCAGGCTCCGGCCTCCTACGAGCAGGCAATGCTGGGCATCCATGCCGCCCGCGCGCCGGACGCCCATTTCGGCCATATGATGTCCTCGTCCGAGGATGATTACTGGGGCGCGGTGAACAGCCTCTACACCGGCGTCACCGGCACGGTGCGCGACGAGCTGGGCTGGGGCCGTCTGGAACAAACCTGGCTGCAAAGCGGCTGGACGATGATCGCCGACGACCAGGGCGGCATGCGCCGGGCGGCGGAGCAGTGGTCGCGCAGCTACCACGACTGGGGCGAGGTGAAGCAGCCCTGGCTGGACATGCTGCGCGACATCGTGCCGACCCGCCCCTTCGGCCCGGCGCTCTATTACAGCGCCAATGCCGAAAAGGCGATGAATGCGCTGGAACCGGCCGGCAATTCCATCGGCAATGCCTATCTCGGCGAATTGCTGGAACCGATCACCAAGCTGCACGATGCCGGTGTGCCCTTCGGCTATTACGTCAGCGACGCCGCCCTGTCGACGATGACCAAGGCCAGCACGCCGAGCGCCTTCATCATTCCGCAGGCGACCTACGAGGGGCACAACCTGTTCAGCGACGCCGAAATCGCGGCCCTGAAGGCCAAGGCCCCGGTTCTGATCGGTGACGAGGCGCTGAACTATCACCACCCGCTGAGCTTCACCGACAAGGATCCGGACGCCCAGATCACCGGCTACGGCTTCTACGACCAGAAGGACCGGCTGATCGTGGTCGCCTCCGACCGGGTCGATTTCAACGACACCGCGGCGCGTAAGGCGGTGGCCACCCATGTGGAACTTCAGCTCGCCAATGGCCACTACACGGTACAGGACCTGATCCACAACACCACGCAGGGCTTCGACGTGGTGAACGGTGTCGGCGGCTTCGACACCACTATCGCCCGCTGGGATACCGGCGTCTACGCCGTCACCCACGACGTGGCAGCCTAGGCCCCGGTACAGCTTACCGGAACGAACATGGAGACCCATTTATCGGGTCTCCATGTTCGTTTGCATGGTCAACGAAAATTCTCCTGGTAACGGCTGCTTAAGAGTCTATATTATCGATGGTGAACTCGCATGCGGTCGATAGCGGCGAAGTCAATCCATCTAATATAAGTTGATGAGTGGTAAATTTCCTCTTCTGCTATTGTCAATATCGTTTGACCACCATCTCTTCGGACCGTTCCCATTTGGCGATCCCCACCGGAGATGCCATTGTCTTTAACGGGTAATCACCTCCATATCCCCGCGCAAGAATGACTTATTACTACCGGCCTTCTGACGAAGGACTCTGCCCGGACAGTGGGGTTCTCCCCCCCACTGAGCCTGGAACAATTCCAAAAGTGCAGCAGACAATGCCGTGAGTGCCGGATCATAGTTTGATCTAAATTCGATCGGGCGAGCACGAGATCACCGATACAACGTGCATCGTCCATCGGAACTGTGGCATTGCGCGGCCGAGCGCGGCGATATCGGAGACTGCGGAGGCAACGGTCCGAACGGGGGGCCGAAGATCGACCGCCGGGCAAAAGAACCCGGCAGACCTGCATTGCCACGCACCGGTACCGCCGACGTCCAAGCACAGCGTCCAGGGGGGAAAGCCTGCCTTCCGGCTGCGCGATGCCGTCCACCATTTCGTCTATACTGGGGGAGACGGACATGTCCGATCGCATTCGTGTGATTGTTCACAATCAAAGTCGATTGCTGCGCGAATCCATCCTGAACATCCTGGACGATTGCTTCGAGGTCATCGATCCGCAAAGCCGGCTTGTAACTGGCCTCTCACCCAAGACGATGTGGAATGGCCGGACAAACGGCGGCCCCGACCGCTATTCCGCCGGCATCTCGGCCGGCGGGGCTGTGCTCACGCTGGAAGCGCCGCCCGGAAACGTCTCCGCCGACCGGGCCGCCGACATTGTGCTGTTCGACCTCGCCTCTCTGAAGACCGACGCCTGGAATTTCCGCAGCTGGTACGGCGAGCAGGCCAAGCTGGCGATGATCGCCGACGAATTTTCGGCCCATCACATGCGGATGGCCCTGCGGTTCGGGGTGCGCGGCTATCTGCTGAACCGGATGGCGCCGACAGCCTTCGTCCTGGCCCTGCGCCTGATCCATGCCGGCGAGCCGGTGGTGCCGGAGGAGTGCTTCGACTATTTCTCCCCCACCGCGCTGCGCCGTGGCGGCGAGGATGGGGCGATGACCCAGCACGAAACCGAACTGCTGGGCTATCCCGGCCTTTATCCGCGCCACGCGCGCATCCTGAAGCTGATCATGGACGGATGCAGCAACAAGGAGATCGCGCGCGAGATGGTGATGACCGAGGATCTGGTCAAGCTGCACGTCCGCCACATCATGCAGACCATCAATGTCCGCAACCGCACCCAAGCTGCCCTGTGGGCCGCCCAGAGCGGCATCATCCAGGAGATGGAGTATTTCCTGGAGCGGACAGCGCCTTGAAAACGGCGTGATGGCATGCAGTCCCCTCTCCTGCCCCGCGGGAGAGGGTGGTTTTCAGGCGGGAACCACGCTGTTGCCGAGAAAGACTTCGAACTGATCGATCGGCAGCGGTCGGCTGATCAGGTAGCCCTGGATGCGGGTGCAGCGCTGCTGGCGCAGCATGTCGGCCTGTTCCTGCGTTTCCACCCCCTCGGCGATGGTGTCGAAGCCCAGGCTTTCGGCGAGGTTCACGATGGTGCCGACGATCGCCGGGTCAGTGGTGGATTTGACGATGTCGCGGACGAAGCTGCGGTCGATCTTCAGCGTGTCGATGGGGAAGCGCTTCAGATAGGCCAGCGAGGAATAGCCGGTGCCGAAATCGTCGATGGACAACCTGACGCCGATATCCTTCAGTCCATTGAGGATCGTCACCGCCTTTTCGATGTCGCCGATCATCGCCCCTTCGGTCAGTTCCAGTTCCAGCCGGTCTGCCGGGATGCCGGCGGACTCCACGACGCTGCGCACGAAGCCGACGAGGCGGGCGTCCTGGAACTGGCGTGGCGACAGGTTCACCGAAACCGACGGGATCGGCAGGTCGCGCTGGATCCAGTCGGCCAGCCGGCGGCAGGATTCGATCAGCGTCCAGGCGCCGATTTCCCAGATCAGGCCGGTCTCCTCGGCCAGTGGAATGAACTCCGCCGGGCTGACCATGCCGCGCACCGGGTGGCGCCAGCGGATCAGCGCCTCCGCCCCGATGGTGCGATTGCCGGCAAGATCGATCTTCGGCTGGAAATGCAGCTCGAACTCGCCGCCGCCGCTTGCCCGGCGCAGGTCGCTCTCCAGCCCCAGGGTGAAGCCCGACCGTTCGCGCATCCCGGCGTCGTAGAAGACGTATTTGTGCTCCGGGTTGCGCTTGGCATGGTACATCGCCAGATCGGCGTTGCGCAGAAGCTGGTCCGCCGTGTCGCCATCATCGGGATAGAAGGCGATGCCGATGGAGGCACCGCAAAAAAGCTCCTGATTATGGACGCTGAACGGCTCCGACATCGAATAGAGCACTTTTTCAACCAGCCGGGCGCCGGCGGAACGATCGGCGGCATCGGGGGCGACGATCAGGAACTCGTCCCCGCCCAGCCGGCCGACGGTGTCGGTCATGCGGGTGCAGTTGCGCAGCCGCTTGGCCACCAGCTTCAGCAGCTCGTCGCCGGCATGGTGGCCCAGCGTGTCGTTGACCTGCTTGAAGCGGTTGAGGTCGAGGAAGGCGACGGCGACCTTGCTCTTGCTGCGCTGCGCCCGGGCGATGGCCTCCTCAAGCCGTTCGCAGACCAGCCAGCGGTTGGGAAGGTCGGTCAGCCTGTCGAAGCTGGCCTGATAGCGGATCTGGTGTTCCTGCGACTTGCGCTGGCTGATGTCGGCGATGGTCAGGACATAATGTTCCAGCACGCCGTTCGGCGCGCGGACCGACGTCACCGAAAGGGCGGCGGCGAAGGCGTCGCCGGAATGGCGGAAGCTGGTGACTTCCCCCTGCCAGCGCCCCATCTGCCGCGCCGTGGTCCAGACTGTATCGATGAACTCACGCTCGTGCGAGCCGGGGGCAAAGAGCACCAGCGGCCGGCGCAGCAGTTCCTCCCGCTGGAAGCCGGTCATGATCTCGTAGGCGGGGTTGATCGCCTGGACCGTCAGCTCGGGGTCGACGATCAGGATGCCGTCGGCGACGCTGTCGAACACGGTGGCGAGCAGCCGGATCTTCTCCTCGTGCTGCTTGCGTTCCGTGATGTCCTGGACGGTGCCTTCGTAATAGCGGATGCGGCCGGCGGCGTCGCGCACGCAGCGCGCGCTTTCGGAGATCCAGATGATGGAGCCGTCGCGGCGGAAGACACGCGCCTCGAAACTATGGACGCGGTCCTGGCGGGCCATCAGATCGGCGAAGGCCTCGCGCTTGCCGGGATCGACATAGAGCTGGCAGGCGATATCAGTGAGGTTGGCGATCAGGTCTTCGGGAGAAGCATAGCCGTAGATGTCGGCAAGTGCCGGATTGACCCGCAGGTAACGGCCGTCGACGGTGGTCTGATAGATGCCCTCGACAGCATTCTCGAAGATGCTGCGATACTGCTCTTCAGTCTCATGACTCATGGTACGCGCCTCATCCGACGCCAATCCCGAACCGCCTGGAAACAACATAAGCCTGCAACTCAAACAACGATTGTGGAACTGCCACCTTTCCGCAATGCGGCAAAGTAGACGCCGGTTCGATGAGCCCCGTCAAGCGACATCACCGATACTGTGTCATAGTACGAAGGGAAAATATAACAAAAAGGTAACCGAACCTGACCATTGCCAGAGGATCAACCTCCCATTTCCCGCCAAAGCATTGATTCGGAATGATAGTGCTTCAGGAGACGGTTAAAATTCTGAAAGACTTCCTCCCTGTCGCCGCGGCGGCGACAGCAGCTTACTTGTCAGGTCTCACAATCGCCCCCGCTCGAATGGCTGTTTTTTATCCAGCACCGCCCAGTCTTTGGGCAACTGTGACTCATCTTGGTGTTGCAGCCATAGCGGCAGTGATCGAAATGCCGCCGGTTTGCTGCACTCCGGCGTTTGGCACACCCCGTGCAGATGACATTCCGTTCAAGCCAACGGCGGTTTGACCAGCGCGGACCCAAAGACTGAGGCCCGCACCCAAATCACACGCATGGCGTCCTGCCTCTCCCCGCCCCGCACCGGACCGGTGCCGCGCGGGCTCCACCGGACGCTGCGTGCCGTTTCTTCAGCGCTTGTTCCAAGGGGACTTGTCATGTCGTATCTGGTGCCCTCCGAGTTCGTCACCAAAATGGTGGATGCCGGCGAATCCAAGATTTTGATGTCCACCCGCGACACGGTCATCCGCGCCTACATGGCCGGGGCGATCCTGGCGCTGGCGGCGGTCTTCGCCGTTACGGTCACGGTCCAGACGGGATTTCCGATCATCGGCGCCATCCTGTTCCCGGTCGGCTTCTGCATGCTGTACCTGCTGGGCTTCGACCTGCTGACCGGCGTGTTCGTGCTGACGCCGCTGGCGCTGATCGACAAGCGGCCGGGCGTTACCATCGGCGGCGTGCTGCGCAACTGGGGACTGGTCTTCGTCGGCAATTTCCTGGGCGCGCTGACGGTGGCGCTCATGATGGCCGTCGTCTTCACCTACGGCTTCTCCACCCCGCCGGACAAGGTCGGCTCGGTCATCTCCCACATCGGCGAGAACCGGACGCTGGGCTATGCGCAGTATGGCGCGGCCGGCATGCTGACCATCTTCCTGCGCGGCATGCTGTGCAACTGGATGGTCTCCACCGGCGTGGTCGGCGCCATGATCTCCACCTCGGTCAGCGGCAAGGTGATCGCCATGTGGATGCCGATCATGCTGTTCTTCGGCATGACCTTCGAGCATTCGGTGGTGAACATGTTCCTGTTCCCGTCGGCGATGCTGATGGGCGGCAACTTCTCGATCATGGACTACATGATCTGGAATGAACTGCCGACGGTGCTGGGCAACCTGATCGGTGGTCTGGCCTTTACCGGCCTGACGCTTTACGCCACCCATGTCCGCACGGCGCCCAAGCGCCGCCTGCAGCAGACCAGCCTGCAGCCGGCCGAATAAGCCGTCCTGCCCGTTCATCCGCCACCACCCCGGTCCGTCTTGGGCCGGGGTTTTCCTTGAGTGGAACAGGTACTGTGAAAGAGTTGCGGATCTCCATCGGACAGTGCTCCGACAAGGGTCGGAAGGAGTCCAACCAGGATTTCCACGGGGCGCTGATCCCGACCGCACCGCTGCTGGACATGAAGGGCATCGCGGTGGCGCTGGCCGACGGCATCAGCACCAGCCGGGTCAGCCACATCGCCAGCGAATCCGTAGTGAAGAGCTTCCTGACCGACTATTACTGCACGCCGGAAAGCTGGTCGGTGAGGACGGCGGCTCAGCGGGTGCTGACTGCGACCAACAGCTGGCTGCACGCCCAGAACCGGCGCAGCGAGTACCGTTACGACCAGGATCGCGGCTATGCCTGCACGCTGAGCGCGCTGGTGCTGAAATCCGCCACCGCGCACCTGTTCCATGTCGGCGATTCCCGCATCTACCGTGTCGCCGGCCGGTCGCTGGAACAGCTGACCACCGACCACCGGGTGGTGGTTTCGTCGGAGGTCAGCTATCTCGGCCGGGCGATTGGCGTGGTGCCGCATGTGGAGATCGACTGCCGCGAGTTGCCGGTCGAGCCCGGCGACGTCTTTCTGCTGGCGACCGACGGCGTCTATGAGCATGTCGATGCCGAATTTTTAATCAGCACCATCGCCGATCACGCCGACGACCTTGACCGCGCGGCCCGACTCGCCGTCGAGGAGGCGCTGCGGCGCGGCAGTTCCGACAACCTGACCCTCCAGATCATCCGGATCGACACGGTCCCTGACGCCGATGCCGGCGACCTGTTCCACCGTCTGTCCGACCTGCCCCTGCCGCCCCTGCTGGAGCCGAGGACGGAGTTCGAGGGCTACCGCATCCTCCGCGAACTGTATGCCAGCAGCCGCAGTCACGTCTATCTGGCCCAGGACGGCCTGGGTGGTCCCGCGGTGGCGCTGAAGGTGCCGGCCATCGACCGGCGCGATGACCGCGCCCATCTCCGCCGCTTCCTAATGGAGGAGTGGATCGCCCGCCGGCTCAACAGCCCTCATGTGCTGAAGCCGCCGCCGCAGAGCCGGCCGCGCCGCCACCTCTATGTCGTCACCGAGTATCTGGAGGGGCAGACGCTGACCCAATGGATGCGCGACCATCCCAGCTCCGACCTGCCCACGGTGCGCTCTATCGTCGAGCAGATCGGCAAGGGGCTTCAGGCCTTCCACCGGTTGGAGATGCTGCACCAGGATCTGCGGCCGGACAATGTGATGATCGACGGCACTGGGACAGTTAAAATTGTCGATTTCGGCTCGGTCCTGGTACCCGGCATCCTGGAGACCATGCCCGACGCCGACCGCGGCGAGATTTTGGGCACGCTGCAATACACCGCCCCGGAATACCTGCTGGGCGAGGGCGGAACGCCGGCATCGGATCTCTATGCGCTCGGCGTCATCGCCTATCAGATGCTGACCGGCCGCCTGCCCTATGGCACCGATGCCGCGACGGCCACCACGCGGGCGCGCCAGCGCAAGCTCACCTATCGCACGGCCCTGAACGACCAGCGGGACATTCCCGCCTGGATCGACGGGGTTCTGCGCAAGGCGGTCCATCCGGACCCGGCCAAGCGCTATCAGGAATTGTCGGAGTTCCTGTACGACCTGCGCCACCCGCGCAAGCATGTGGCGGGTACCCGCCGCCCGTTGATCGACCGCAACCCGCTGGCCTTCTGGCAGGGGCTGTCGGCGTTCCTGGCATTGGCCGTGCTGGTCCTGCTGGCCGGCCGCATCTGATCGGCCAGCCGGCAGGACAGGTGCTCGATCAGTGCCCGTGGGCGACCTTGGCGCCTTCCTTCAGCTTGAACAGGCGCGAGCAGTAGGGGCATTCGACCTGGCCTTCGCGATCCAGGGTCAGATAGACCAGCGGATGGCCCAGCGCGCCGCCGCCGCCGTCGCACCCGACGGTCGAGGTTTCAACAAGGATCGTCTCGGTCGGCTGCATGGCAGTCATCCTCTGTTTTGACAGGCGCGCCGGTTCACGCCATCGTGGACACGCCCGCTGTCCGGGCACCCCGATCGGGGTTCCGCGCGCGCGGGCCGGATGATACCCATCGTGCGCCGCGGATCAACGGGGGAAACCACCGGACGCGCGGGCTTTTTCATCAACCGCAATCATCATGGTTCAGGATCAATGGCCGCGCCCACCGATACCCCCACGCCCGTCTCGCTCCCGGCCAATGCGGTGGAGCTGCGCGGCCTGACCAAGATCTACCAGCCGACCGGCAAGGCCGGGCCGAAGCATGCGCTGAAGGGCATCGACCTCGCCATTCCGCGCGGGTCGTTGTTCGGCCTGCTCGGCCCCAACGGCGCGGGCAAGTCGACGATGATCAACATCCTGGCCGGGCTGGTGAACAAGACCGGCGGCACCGCCAGCATCTGGGGCCACGAGGTGTCGGAGCATCCGCGCCGCGCTCGCGCCTCCATCGGCGTGGTGCCGCAGGAACTGAACATGGACCCCTTCTTCACCCCGCGCGAGATGCTGGAGCTTCAGGCCGGCCTCTACGGCGTGCCTAAGAAGGAGCGCCGGACGGAAGAACTGCTGGACGCCGTCGGGCTGGCCGACAAGGCCGATGCCCACGCCCGCTCGCTGTCCGGTGGCATGAAGCGCCGGCTGATGGTGGCCAAGGCGATGGTCCACACCCCGCCGGTGCTGATCCTCGATGAACCCACCGCCGGCGTCGACGTGGAGTTGCGCCGCCAGCTCTGGGACTACGTGCGTGTCCTCAACAAGTCCGGCACAACCGTGCTGCTGACCACCCACTACCTCCAGGAGGCGGAGGAGCTGTGCGACACCATCGCCATCATCAACCACGGTCAGGTGGTGGCGTGCGAGCCGAAGACGACGCTGCTGCGGCGGGTCGACAACAAGGCGCTATGCCTGACGCTGGAGCGCGACCTGACCGCCGCCCCGCCGTCGCTGGACGGCTATACGGTGGAATTGCCGGAGCCGCGGCGGATGATCGTCCGCTATCAGCCGAGCCGCCAGCGTGCCGGCGCCATCCTGTCGGCCCTGGCGGCATCGGGAATTGGGATCGTCGATGTCACGACCGAGGAATCGGATCTTGAAGATATATTCCTCCAACTGACGGGTGGTGCTCACAGCGACACAGGGGTAATCCATGCGGCATAGCGGATTGGCGGCTGTTTTCGGGTTGGGGCTTCTGCTTGGCGGCTGTGCCGCGGATTTCCAACCGATGGGGATGGCCGTCGCCCAGCCGCAGTTGAACGACAAGGTGCTGATCACCGCCGACGGCTTCGAGCTGCCCATGCGCTCCTGGCTGCCGGCCGACGGCAAGGTGCGGGCCGCAGTTGTGGCCCTGCACGGCTACAACGACTATTCCAACGCCTTCGACGGTGCCGGCCGCGATTTCGCCACTGCCGGCATCGCCACTTACGCCTATGACCAGCGCGGTTTCGGCGCTACCCGCGAACGCGGTGTCTGGGCCGGCACCCCCACCTTGGTCAGCGATGCCCGCACGGCGGTGGAGATGGTGCGCAAGCGCCATCCCGGCGTACCGGTCTATCTGATGGGCGAGAGCATGGGCGGGGCGGTGGTGCTGACCGCGATGACCGGCCCCAACCCGCCCAAGGTCGACGGTACCATCCTGGTCGCTCCCGCCGTCTGGGGCCGGCAGGCCATGGGCTTCTTCCCGCGCGCCGCCTTGTGGATCACCTACAACCTCGTGCCCGGCATGGTGGTGCATCCGCCGAAGGACCTCGACATCCACCCGTCCGACAATATCGAGATGCTGCGGGCGCTGGGCCGCGACCCCCTGGTCATCAAGGGCTCCCGCGTCGACGCGCTGGAGGGATTGACCGACCTGATGGGATCGGCACTCGACGCCTGCCAGCATCTCCAGACGCCATCGCTGGTGCTCTATGGCGCCCATGAGGAGGTTCTGCCGCCGCGGCCGGTGGAGCGCGCTCTGAAGGACTTCGAAGCCGGCGGGCGGCATGTCGTCGCCGTCTATCCCGACGGCTATCACATGCTGCTGCGCGACTTGAAGGGCAGGCTGGTGGTCAACGACGTCATTGCCTGGATAGAAAACCCCAAGGTGCCGCTCGCCAGCGGAGCCGATCGGGCGCCGAGGGCTCTGCTGGCCGCCAAGTAAAGCCGGACATATAAAGGCGGGGCATATTTTTATCACAGGAACCTGCGCAATTGCCGGTCCGACGGATTGTTCTTGATCCATCGTGACCTGCGGCATTGGCAGAGGGTTGCCTGATGAATGATAACCCCGCTCTCGACCTGCGGTTGTCCCCGGAGGAGGTCCGGGCGGTGGCCGCCGAATTCAAGGTTTCTCCGTTCTGGGTGCGATTGGCCCTGCTTTTCCGCCCGGCGAACCGCGCGGCCCTGGTGGCATTGCTGGGTTGGGCCAGCGGATTGCCGCTTCCACCTACCTGAAAGGGGCGGCCCGGGACATGGGACCTTTGCAGCCAAAGGTATAGTACCCGTTAGGACCAAAGCCACTCTGCCAGTTCCAGCGGTTGAGAGCTAAGGTACCGCATAAGCGGACACCGCCAGTCCCCATTGGCAGTCCCCGTTGGGAGGAACCATGCACAGCGTCGAATCCCAGGTTACCCCGTCCGGCGCCACGCGCGCCGTACCGACCGCCCAGACGACCATGTCCTCTACCATGGATGTCCAGATCATTGCCGACCGTTACGGCTGGACCACGCCGATGGCCCGCTGGTGGATGTCCTTCGCCGCCTGCTCCGTCGGCCAGAAACCGGACGCGATGATAGACTTCCTCGACAAGACGGTCGGGGGCGTGACGATGATCCGCCGGCGGTGATCGGTGCATTGAAGGAATTGAAAAGAGCGGCCCTGTGAGGCCGCTCTTTTCGTATCCGGCTTGATGGCGAGGTCAGACCCCTGGCGGCACGATCCGCCAGATCGCCGCCGGGTTGCGGTGAGGATCCAGCCAGACATGCTGGAACTTGCCGATCCAGGTGAAGCGGTGGCCGCTGAACAGGTCCTCCACTTGGACATGGGCGCCATCGGGCAGGCCGAGTTCCCACAGCGGCACCTCAATGGTCCCGCCATGACCGTTGTGCGGATCGAGGTTTACCGCGATCAGGATCACATTGTCCTTCGCCGCCGTCATCTTGCCGTAGAGCAGGATGTTGTCGTCGAAGGCGTTGTAGAAGCGCAGGTTGGTGAACTGCTGCAGCGCCGGGTTCTCGCGGCGGATGCGGTTAATGGCGGTCACATAGTCGCGGATGTTGCCGGGCTTGTTCCAGTCCCAGTGGCGGATCTCGTACTTCTCTGAATGGTTGTATTCCTCCTTGCCGGGATAGGCCTCCGCCTCGCACAGCAGATAGGGACCGTAAAGCCCGTAGACGCCGGCCAGCGTCGCCGCCAGCACCGCCCGCATCATGTGTGCTGGCCGGCCGCCACGGGTCAGGATCGGCGGCAGAATGTCCGGCGTGTTGGCGAAGAAGTTCGGCCGCATATACTCCCGCGATTCACCCTGGGTCAGCTCGGTCAGATATTCGGTCAGCTCCGCCTTGGTGGTGCGCCAGGTGAAATAGCTGTAGGACTGGGTGAAGCCGACCTTGGCCAGCCGCTTCATCAGCTTGGGCCGGGTGAAGGCTTCGGCCAGGAACAGGGCGTCGGGGTAGCGGTCCTGCACCTCGCGGATCATCCATTCCCAGAAGGGGAATGGCTTGGTGTGGGGGTTGTCGACACGGAAGATGCGCACCCCCTCCCCGCACCACATCAGCACGACGTCGCGCAGCGCGTACCACAAATCCGGATAGGACTGGCGGTAGAAACTGACATTGACGATGTCCTGGTACTTCTTGGGCGGATTCTCGGCGTAGCGGATGGTGCCGTCGGGCCGCCAGTAGAACCAGTGCGGATGCTCCTTCACCCAGGGATGATCGGGGGAGCACTGGACGGCGAAGTCCAGCGCGATCTCTATGCCATGGCGCTTAGCCTCGCGCACCAACCGGCGGAAGCTGTCGAAGTCGCCGATCATCGGATCGATGGCATCGTGCCCGCCCTCCTCGGCGCCGATGGCATAGGGCACGCCGGGATCGTCGGGACCGGGGTTCAGCGTGTTGTTCTTGCCCTTGCGGAAGGCACGGCCGATGGGATGGACCGGCGGGAAATACAGCACGTCGAAGCCCATGTCGCGCACCATGGGCAGCAGGTTCACCACGTCATCGAAGGTGCCCGGACGCGACGGGTCGGGCGAGGCGGAACGCGGGAAGATCTCGAACCATGCCGAATAGGCACCGGCGGTGCGGTCGACATAGACCTCCAGTTCGCGCACATAGCGGGACTTGTACTGCCGCTCGCCATACTGCTTCATGACCCGGCGCGGTTCGTCTGACAGGGCGTAGTCGATGGCCTCGCGGCCGGTGAGCGACTGCATCCGCTCGATCACCGCCTGCAAGGCGGCGCGGCCGTCACCATGGTTCAGGTCCAGCGCCTGCTCGACGAAGCGGCGGCCCTCCACCAGTTCCAGATCGACGACCATGCCGGCATCGACCTTCTTCTTGAAGTCGGCGCGCCAGCTTTCCCAGACGTCGCGCCAAGCTTCGATGCTGTATGTGTAGCGGGCGTTGCGGGTCAGCGGCACGTGGCCAACCCAGCGGTCGTTCTCGTGGAGGCGCATCGGCGCTTCGTTCCACGCCTCGTCGCCGTTCGCCTTGTACATCACGGAAGCCGCCAGTACGAAGGTGCCGTCGGTGTAGATGTCGGCCCACACCTCCATCACGTCGCCGACCGCGCGCTTGATGGCGAAGCGGCCGCCGTCCAGTTCCGGATAGACGTTCTCGATAGTCATGCGGCCGGCGGCGATGGAATCCATCCATTCCCGCTCCTCCACGTCGTGCAGTTCGACCGGGTGGCTGCGGGCAGCGCGGGCGCGGAAAACGCGCAGTTCCATCGGGCGCAGCATCATCGCCGCACCCGGCTCCATCGGCAGCGGATCGGCCTCCGGCGTCACGTCCTCGAACGCCTCGAAGGTGCCGCCGGTCGCTGCCAGCACCGGCCCGACATCCAACGTGTGCGGCCGGTTCTCATCCGGGTTCAGCACCAGGATCGCGCAGCCGTCGGGCTGGTCGAGTGCTGCGCCGTCCACCTGCCGGATCAGCCCCAGCACCGGGCTGTGGGGCGAGGTGACGCGGCGCTGCGGTCCCTCGACATTCAGCGCCGGGGTAGCGGCCTTCATGGCGTTGACGGCGCCGATGAAGCCGGTCAGGTCCAGCTTCGGCTGCTCCCAATCGGCCGGGCCGGTGCGCACCACGTCCAGCTTGCGGGTGAAGCCATATTCGAAGCCGACCGGCATCATCACGCCGGTGGAGAAGCTGGCGGCGAACAGGTAATGCATCTTCAGCTGGGCGGCGAGCCGCACCGCGTCCTGGCTGCCGACCTCCGCCGCCAGACGGTCGGTGTCGTGGCTTTCCGGGAAGGCGATGGAGGGGGCGATCCAGCGGAACTCCTCATACTGGTCCAGCAGCCAGTCGGCCTTGAAATCCCACCATTTGGCGCTGTTGAACAGGAAGTCGAAGCCGGCGCCGCAAAGCTCGCGCACCTGCTCCACTGTACAGCCCAACGTCTCGGCGAAGAACTTCACTTCCGGGTTCACCGCATGGGCGGCCTCGATCAGGCTCCTCCATACCTCCGCCGGGACCTGATAGGCGGCGTCGCAGCGGAAACCCCGCACGCCCAGCCCGATATAGTGGCGCAGATAGTCGGACCAGTAGCCGACCAGCCCGGCCCGCGACTCCGCCTGATCATAGTCCAGCGAGGCGAGATCGCCCCACACCGTGACATGGGTAGTGTTGTTGGGATCGACGGCACCCGGGCGGTGCAGGTCGCCGTCCGGGCCGCGCTTGTACCAGTCAGGATGGCGGTCGACCAGCAGAGCGTCGCGGGAGGTGTGGTTGATGACGAAGTCCATCATCACCGACTGGCCATGCGCCGTGGCCTCCGCCGTAAAGCGCCGCAGCAGTTCGTCGTCGCTCTCGTGCGACCCGCCGCGGAGCGCGTCGTGCAGGCGGTAGGGATCCTTGATGGCGTACAGGCTGCCGGAGAATCCAGGCTGATGGATCGGGTTCAGAAAGATCCAGTCGAATCCCATCCCCTGGATCCGTGGCAGGTGCCCGGCCCAATCGCGCACAGGACCGACCAGGGTCGGAAACAGGTTGTAAATGCGCGGTCCGACGATGCTCATGGAACCCCCTTCCTTGACCCTGCTTCTCCGTTGACAGCCTGCCGCTCCGCGTTGTGGGATCGACGAAGCGGCATCGGTACTGTTCCCCTCAAGGGTGTGCCGGCGCCGAAACGAAAGCCGACACCATGCCCCCGCCGGACAACCCGCCGGGGCGGTGAAGGTTCCGCCCGCCCTGTCGGCAACCCGCGACCGACCCCACCAGCACAGGATGCAGCGCATGGCCGAGAAGCCCGGCAAGGTCTCGAAAATCCGCCTCGGTAAACTGGACCAGAACAAGGTGCGGATCGATACGGCGGAGGAATACGACCGCCGACTCGGCAAGCTTCAGAAGGAACTGCTGCACATCCAGCAGACCTATTGGCACGAAAAGCGCCGTGCCATCGTGGTGTTCGAAGGCTGGGACGCGGCCGGCAAGGGTGGGGCCATTCGCCGCATGACCGAGCCGCTTGACCCCCGCGGCTTTCATGTCTGGCCGATCTCCGCCCCGACGGCGGAGGAGCAGGGAAAGCATTACCTGTACCGCTTTTGGACCAAGCTGCCGGCCGCCGGCACCTTCGCTATCTTCGACCGCTCCTGGTATGGCCGCGTCATGGTGGAGCGGGTGGAGAAGTTCGCCGCCAAGGACCAGTGGAAGCGCGCCTATGACGAGATCAACGAGTTCGAACGGCTGCTGACCGACGACGGCGTGCGCATCGTCAAGCTGTTCCTGCACATCACCCCGGAAGAACAGCTCGAGCGGTTCCGCGAGCGGATGAAGAACCCTTACAAGCGCTGGAAGCTGACGGAAGAGGATCTGCGCAACCGCGCCAAATGGGACGACTACGTCAAGGCGGCGGAGGCGATGTTCGACCGCACCTCCACCATCAATGCTCCCTGGCATGCGGTGGAGGCGAACTCCAAATGGTACGCCCGCCTCAAGGTGCTGGAGATCGTTACCGGCGCCCTGAAGGAGGGCGTGAACATCGCTCCGCCGCCGATCAACGGCAATGTCGCAAAAATCGCCGCGGAGGTGCTGGGCATCCAGCCCGACCAATCGTCAAACGGCATGTCCGACGAGGAACGGCGCGGTCAGGGATAGGCTGCGCCATTCAGTCCGTCGCCGGCACCACCCAGGGCCGACGCTTCGCGTCTGTCCGGTCGAAGGCATCGATGGCGTCCTGATGGCGCAGAGTCAGCGCCACGTCGTCCAGCCCTTCGACCAGACATTCCTTCCTGAACGGGTCAATGGCAAAGGACAGCGCCTGTCCGTCCGGGCCAATCAGGGTCTGGGCCGGCAAATCCACGGTGACTGTGGCGCCCGGCATCTCCTGCAACTGGCGGCGCAGGCCTGTCACCACCTCCTCGGGCAGGGTGACGGTCAGCAGGCCGTTCTTTGCGGCATTGGCGGCGAAGATGTCGCCGAAGCTGGGGGCGACGACGCAGCGAAATCCGCCGTCCACCAGAGCATAGACCGCCCCTTCGCGGGAGGAGCCGCAGCCGAAATTTCGGTCGGTCACCAGAATACGGGCGCGGCCATAGGCCGGGTCGTCCAACGGGAAGCCTGGCTTGCGCTCGTCATGGAACAGGAAGTTGCCGTAGCCGGCGCTGCGCGGCTTCTTCAGGAAACGGGCGGGCAGAAGCTGGTCGGTGTCGATGTTGGCGATGTCGAGCGGCACCGCCGGTGCGGTCAGCGTGACGAACGGGTCCATCCTATGCGGCTCCCAGCTTGCGGACATCGGTCAGGCGCCCAGTCACGGCGGCAGCGGCAGCCATCGCCGGGCTCATCAGATGGGTGCGGGCGTTCGGCCCCTGACGGCCGGGGAAGTTGCGGTTGGTGGTGGAGGCGCAGCGTTCCCCGGCCTGAACGAGGTCGCCGTTGATGCCCACGCACATGGAGCAGCCGGGCTCCCCCCATTCCAGCCCGGAGTCGATGAAGACGCGCTCCAGTCCTTCCGCCTCCGCCTGCCGGCGCACCGGGGCCGATCCCGGCACCACCAGCCCCGGCACAACCGCCCGCCGGCCGCGCAGCACCTCCGCGGCGGCACGCAGATCCTCCAGCCGGGCGTTGGTGCAGGAGCCGATGAAGACGCGGTCGATCGCCACCTCCTCCAGCGCCATGCCGGGGGCCAGACCCATGTAATCCAGCATCTTGCGCATCTGGCCGGCGCGGACCGGATCGGCCTCGGCAGCGGGATCGGGAACCGTCGCCGTGACCGGAACCGCCGTCTCCGGACTGGTGCCCCAGGTCACCACCGGGGCGATGTCCGCAGCGTCCAGCGTCATTTCGCGGTCGAAAGCGGCACCATCATCGCTGGGCAGGGTCCGCCACTGCTCCACCGCGCGGTCGAACGGATCACCCTTGGGAGCGAAAGGCCGCCCCTCGATCCAGGAGAAGGTGGTATCGTCGGGCGCGATCATACCAGCCCGCGCGCCCGCCTCGATCGACATGTTGCAGATAGTCAGCCGGCCTTCCATCGACAGGGCGCGGATGGCGCTGCCAGCATATTCGATGACATGACCGGCGGCCCCGTCGGCGCCGATGGCGGCGATCACCGCCAGGATCAGGTCCTTGGCCGTCACATGCGGACCCAGCATCTCGTCCACCGTGATGCGCATGGTCTTGGGCCGGCGCTGCCACAGGGTCTGGGTCGCCAGCACATGCGACACCTCGGTGGCACCGATGCCGAAGGCCAGCGCCCCGAAGGCCCCATGGGTGGAGGTGTGGCTGTCGCCGCAGACGATGGTCAGGCCGGGTAGCGTCAGCCCCTGTTCCGGCGCCAGCACATGGACGATGCCCTGCGCCGGATCATGCAGGCCGAAATGGCGCAGACCGTGGCGGCCGGCATTCGCCTCCAGCATCGTCACCATGTTGGCGATCTCGGGGTCGGCGATCGGCTTGGACCGGCTGTGCGAGGGCACATAATGGTCGGCGACGGCGAAGGTCAGCTCCGGCCGGCGCACCTTGCGGCCGGCATGGTCGATCATGCCGAAGGCGTGGAAGGAGCCCTCGTGCAGGAAATGACGGTCGATGGCGAGCAGGGCCTGACCGTCCGGCCGGGTCGCCACGACATGGGCGTCCCAGACTTTTTCGAACAGGCTGCGTGGCTGTTGCGTCATTGGCTGGTTTCCCCACTAACGGCGCCTGCCGCAGCCGTCCCGGCGATGCGCCCCAGCGCCACCGCGGTCAGCAGGCCATTGCCGGACAGATAGCCGGACGCCTTGGAACCCGAGACGCCGCAAGCGGCGCCGCCGGCGGCATAGAGGTTGGGCAGCGGCTTCCCCTGTCCGTTCAAGACTCGCGCGTCGTCACCGACGACCAGCCCGCCCTGGGTGTGGAACAGGGCACCGGTGACGCGGACGGCCCGGTAGGGCGGCACCAGCGGGGCCGAGCCAGCGAAGCTGCGGCCGAAATCGTCGGTTCCGCCCTCCGCCTTCAACCGGTCAATGTCGGCCATCGTAGCGGTCAGCGCGTCGGCGTCGATCTTCATCAGACGGGCAAGCTCGGCGGGGGTATTGGCGCTCAGCACCGCGCCCATCGCCTCGGCCTGCCGGAAATCCTCGAACTGGCGGGCGATGGCGGCGATGCGGTCGTCGAAGACGGTCCAGGCGATTCCGTCGGGCTGGCGCAGCACGATGGCGGCCTGCTCCGAATAGCCCTGCGCCTCGTTGGAAAAGCGCCGGCCTTCCGCATTCAACTGTACGCCGCCCTCGGTGATCGTCGCCCAGGTGACGAGGATGCCGGCCGGATGTGCGACCGACCCGTGGCCCTGGTGCCCCGACAGATGCCGGGTGGCGGCGCCGAGCGCCTCGCCCCACAGCAGCGCGTCGCCCTGGTTGCCGGGATGGCCGAAATAGAGCGCGTCGGCCAGTTCCGGCACATGCCGCTCGACCAGTGCCTTGTTGCCGCCATAACCGTTGCAGGCGAGGATCAATGCGCCGCAGCCGACCCGCTCGACGCTGCCGTCGGGCCGGGTGATCTCGACGCCGCGAACTGCCGCGCCGGCGGCATAGAGGGCGGTGACATGCGCCTCGCACAGCACGTCGATGCCGGCGGCCTCGACCGCACCGCGCAGCCGGTCGATCAGCTCCGCCCCCGCCCGGCTCGGCAGCCCGTGCATGCGCCGGGCGCTATGGCCGGGATAGCTGAAATTGTCCACCACCGAGAAGGGCAACCCATAGCGGTCGGCCAGCCATTCCAGCGCTGGTCCGATCGCCTGAGCCACGCGGGCGACCGCAGCCGGGTCCGACTCCCCCTTCGCCTTGGCGATGATGTCGGCGGCGAAGCGCTCCGGGCTGTCCTCGATGCCGGCGTCACGCTGCCAGCGGGTGCCCGGCGCCGGGATCAGTCCGGCCGACAGGGCGGTGGACCCCTGCGGCAGCGCGTCGCGCTCCAGCACCAGCACGCCTGCACCCTGTTCATGGGCGGCGAGCGCGGCGACCATGCCGGCCGCCCCACCGCCGATCACGACGACCGGGACGGTGAACTCGAACGCCACGCCATCGGCGGGCAGGATGCGGCTCATGAGTTGGCAACCTCCTCCAGCATCGCCGCGACGGTCGCCACCCGGCAGATCGGGCGCAGGGCGGCGACGGAGACCTCATGCACCTCGCGGCTGAAGGCGGCGCAGCCGTCCTCCAGCAGGATGGTGTCGAAATCGCGGACATGGGCGTCGCGCACGGTCGAGGCGACGCCGCCGTTGGTGACGATGCCGCAGACCAGCAGCCGCTCGACCCCGCATTTCCGCAAGACCCATTCCAGCCGGGACATGTAAAAGGCGGAATAGGCGATCTTCTCCACCTCGACATCGACGGGCTGGAGCGTGTCCACCGTGCGGTGTCCCCAGTTCCCCGGCTGGAAATCGCCCTTCACCAGGAAGGGCCGCAACCTCTTCAAGTGAGGCGAGATCATCGGCTCGCCGCCGCGGCCGGGCACGAGCGTGAAGTTGGTCGAGATCACCCAGCCGCCCCGCGCGCGCAGCAGATCGGCCAGCGGCCTCACCCGCTCCGGCAGCGCCAGGATCTCCGGTGCCGTCTGCCCGGCCCGGCCATAGGCACCTTCCAGGTGAATGAAGTCGTTCTGGAGGTCGCAGACCAGCAGGGCGGTGCGCTCGATGGGAACGGCGACGGCGCTCATCGGCCGCTCCTTTCGACGATGACGTTGCCGAAGCCGTCGACGCGGGCGCTGAGGTCGGGATCGATGACGGTGGTGGCGTCCGGCTGCTCCAGGATCGCCGGCCCCTGGATCACCGCGCCGACCGGCAGGTCGAGCCGGTTGTAGACCGCCGCCTCGTGCCAAGCCCCGTCGAACCACACCGGCCGAGACCCGGCATAGGCGCCCTCCACCGTGGTGCCCGCCGCCGGAGCAAGGGCGGAGAGGTCGAAATGCGGACGGCGGCCGATGGCGGCGATGCGCAGGTTGACGATCTTGGCGCCCACCCCCGGCAGCAGCCGGCTGAAGGACGCCTGATAGGCGCGCTCGAAGGCGGCGCGGATGGTCGCCTCATCGACGCCGGTGGTGCCATTCTCGACCGACACCGGCAGCGACACGGCGACCGTGTGGGTCTGGCCGATGTAGTGCATGTCCAGTTCGAAGACGAGGTCGATGCGCTCGACGCTGAGACCGGCAGCCTCGACCACGGCGCGGGCGGCGGACGCCTCCTCGACCATGCGGCGGTCGAGCGAGCCGGCATCGATGCCGGCCAAGGGCAGGTTGACCGTCTGCACCTGATCATGGCGGATATCGGCGATGACGCAGCCGAGCGCCGAGGTCACGCCGGGGAAGCGCGGCACCAGCGCCGCCTTCAAGCCCACCTCCTTGATCAGCGCGCCGACATGCAGCGCCCCGCCGCCGCCGAAGGGCACGGCGGCGAACTTGGCCGGATCGTGGCCGCGCTCGATGGAGACGAGGCGGATGGCGCCGGCCATCTTGCTGTTGGCGATG
This sequence comes from Azospirillum lipoferum, assembly GCF_024170005.1. Classification (GTDB taxonomy): domain Bacteria; phylum Pseudomonadota; class Alphaproteobacteria; order Azospirillales; family Azospirillaceae; genus Azospirillum; species Azospirillum lipoferum. The sequence continues at coordinate 124,700 of NZ_JALJXJ010000011.1, read as the reverse complement.
CGCACCACGGCCTCCGCCGCCGCCATGACGTCGAGACCGAGCGGCTCGGCGACATGAGTGGCGATGGCGGTTCGGGCGGCGTCAACGTCCAGCCGCGCCAGCTTGCCGCCGATGGGACGCTCGGCATTGATGCGGCCGAGCAGCACGTTGGCGTCGGTCAGCGTCGGACGGGTGTTGCCCTGGCCATAGCAGACCGGCCCCGGACGTGAGCCGGCGCTCTCCGGCCCGACCTGGAGCATGCCGCCGGGATCGACCCCGGCGATGGAGCCACCACCGGCGCCGATGGTGGTGATCTCGATCATCGGGGTGCGGACGACCAGACCGAAATCGATGGTGGTCTGGGCGGCGAGCATGGTCTGCCCTTCCACCACCAGCGACACGTCGAAGCTGGTGCCGCCGAGGTCGCCGGTGATGACGTTGGGGAAACCCGCCGCCTTGGAAATCGCCGCCGCGGCGATGACGCCGGCCGCCGGCCCCGACAGGGCGGTGCGCACCGGCAAACGCCGGGCGGTGTCGGTGGACATCACGCCGCCGTTCGACTGAACGATGTGGAAGCGTCCACCGAACCCCTCCCCCGCCAGCGCATTGTCGAGCTTGGCGAGATAGCTGCCGACCACCGGCTGGAGATAGGCGTTCAGCGCGGTGGTTGAGGTGCGTTCGAACTCGCGGATTTCCGGCAGGATGCGCGACGAGCATTCGAGGTTGGCGTTCGGCCAGACCTCGCGCGCCGCCTCCAGCGCCGCCAGTTCGTTGGCCGGATTGGCGTAGGCGTTGATGAAGACGATGGCGAGCGCCTCTGCTCCCTGCCCGGCCAGCTTGCGGGCGGCGGCGCGGACTTCCTCCGGATCGATCTCGCTGCGGACCGTGCCGTCGGCCAGCGTGCGCTCCGCCACCTCCAGCCGCATATCGCGGTCGACCACGGGCACGAAGTCGCCCCACAGGCCCCAGGTATGGCGGCGGTCGCGGCGGCGCATCTCCAGCACGTCGCGGAAGCCGACGGTGGTGATCAGGCCGACCTTGGCCCCCTTGCGCTCCAGCAGCGCGTTGGTGCCGACGGTGGTGCCGTGGACAATGGAGGCGAGATCGGCCACCGGACCGAAGCTCTGCAGGCCGGCGAGAAAGCCCACCGCCTCGTCGCCGCGGTTGGAGGGGACCTTGGCGGTGCGGAAGCTGCCGCGCGCCTCGTCGTAATGGAAGAGGTCGGTGAAGGTGCCGCCGACATCGACGCCGACGATGGCACCCTTGGCCGTACCCGTGGAGATACCGTTGCTCATGGTCTTGCTTCCGGATTCGTCAGGCGGCGGGGGATTCGCGCAAGGCAGCAGTGGCGGAAATGTCGAGCACGCCGTCATCGGTCAGCGCCACGCCATAGGCGCTGCGCGCAGCTTCGTGGCCCAGGTAACCGAGCCGTACGTCCCGAGCCACAGCCTCCGCATCGCGCCGCTTTGGGTCGCCCCAGCCGCCGCCGCCCGGTGTCTCCAGCCGCACGCGCTGGCCGTCGCGGATCTTCACATCGGTGACCTTGGAGGAGAGCGGCGGCGACGTCTCTCCCTCGTCGCTCTGCCAGGTGAAGCGGTTCAGCGCTGCGGGCGTGCCACCGGCCACGCCGAAGGGCGCGAAGACGCCACGCTCGCCCAGCAGGAAGACGTCGGCGTCGGTCAGCGCCTCGATCTCATACACGGCCCCCAAACCGCCGCGATGCAGGCCGGCGCCGGCGGAATCCGGACGCAAAGCCCACTGGGTGAACATCACCGGATAGGCCGCCTCCAGAATTTCCACCGGCGGGATGGTGGCGGTGGAGATAGGGTTGTTGGCGTGGTTCAAGCCGTCCGTCTCCGGATTGCCGCCCAGCCCGCCGCCGAAGAAGGAGAACATCACCCAGCGCGAGCCGTCCTTGCGGTGGCCGGCCAGCGACAGCGCGTTGATGGTGCCGAAGGGGGCGGCGGTGGCGCGGGCTGGATCGGCCAGGGCCAGCGCACCGAACACCACGCCGATCACCCGCAGGATGGTCTCGGTATAACCGCCCACCGGCTTGGGCGGCTTGACCGCCAGCAACGTGCTTTCGGGAATGACGAAGGTGATCGGGTTCAGGCAGCCGGCATTGGCCGGCACGTCGGTGAAGACATGCTTCAGCGCGACGTAGCAGCAGGCGACCGCGGTGGAATAGGCGATGTTCAGCGGCCCGGCGCAGGGGGCGGACGACCGCGAGAAGTCGAGCGTCATCCGGTCGCCAGCGATGGTCAGATCCAGCGCGATGAGCAGCCGGTCCGCTGTGATGCCGTCATTGTCGAGATAATCCTCGAAGCTGTAGGTGCCGTCCGGCAGCTTGGACACGGCGCTGCGCATCAGTGCATCGGCCCGCGCGGTAAAGGCGTCGAACGCGGCGGCGACCGTCTCCTCGCCATGCTCGTCCAGCAGCTCGGTCAGACGGCGCACGCCCAGATCCAGAGCGTTCAGCTGGCCGTTCAGGTCGCCATAGTTCGACACCGGCACACGGGAGTTGGCGGCGAGGATCGCCAGCAGGTCGTGGTTCATCACTCCGGCCTTGACCAGCTTCACCGGCGGAATCCGCACGCCCTCCTGGAAGCTGTCGGTGGCGCGGGCGTTGAAATTGCCCGGCACGTTGCCGCCGATGTCGAGCCAGTGGCCGACTGACGCCATCCAGCAGAACAGTTGCCCATTGCGGAAGATCGGCCGCACCAGCCGGAAATCGTTGAGGTGGGTGCCGCCGTCATAGGGGTCGTTGAACAGGAAGATGTCTTCCGGGTGGAGATCGCCTTCCTTCGCCACCTTGTCGATCACCGCCTTGACCGCGAAGGCCATGGCGCCGACGAAGATCGGCAAACCATTAGTGCCTTGGACCAGCGTGGCGCCGGTTTCTGCATGGTAGAGGCCGTGGCAGGCGTCGCGCGCCTCGGCGATGATCGGGTTGAAGGCGGAGCGGTAGAGCGTTGCGTCCATCTCGTCGGCGATCTGCTCCAGCCGGCCCTTCAGGACGGCCAGCGTGACGGGGTCGATTGCGGTGGTTCCGGTGGTCATGCTGCGTCCTCGCGCTTGGCGGGTGCAAAGTCCTTATAAGTCTCGCCGAGCGCCAGCATCTCCGGCGTGCCGATCAGCGCGTTCAGCGCGTTGAAGTCGAACATGCGGTCGCGGAAGGGCTGGGTGGTGCCGTGCTGCGCCAGCGACCCGTAATAGTCCTGAGCCTGCCGGGCGAGCGCCCGCACGATGCCGCCGGGGAAGATCACCAGCCGGTAACCCAGTTCGCCCAGGTCGGCGGCGGAGCTGATCGGCGTTTGCCCGCCCTCCACCATGTTGGCGAGCAGCGGGCGGATGCCGCCCAGGTCGGCGGCGATGGCGGACAGCTGTTCCCGGCTCTTCGGCGCCTCGACGAACAGCACGTCGGCCCCGGCCTCGACATAGAGCCGGGCACGCTCCAGCGCCGCCGGCACGCCCTCCACCGCCACCGCATCGGTGCGGGCGACGATCAGGGTGTTTTCGCTGGCGCGGGCATCGACCGCCGCCTTGATCTTGCCGGCCATCTCGCCGGCCGGGATCACCGCCTTGTCGGTCAGGTGGCCGCAGCGCTTGGGAAAGCTCTGGTCCTCAAGCTGCAGTGCGGTGGCGCCGGCGCGTTCGAACATGCGCACGGTGCGCTGCACGTTCAGGGCGTTGCCGTAGCCGGTGTCGGCATCGACGATCAGCGCCGTCGGCACCCGGTCGCGCACCAGGGCGATGGTATCCGCCACCTCGCTGACCGAGACCAGCCCGATATCGGGCCGGCCGAGCCGGGTATAGGCGATGGCGGCGCCGGACAGGTACAGCGCCTCGAACCCGGCGGCGGTGGCCATCGAAGCGGTGAAGGCGTCATAGACGCCGGGCGCCAGGACAACGCGGTCCTGGGCCAGTCGGTCCCGGAAACTGATGCTGGGGACGGTCATGTCAAGCGCTCCCCCCGGTGCCGGTCCGCGAGGTCGTTGCGGCAGCGCCGGGTCAGGGTTGGGAAATGTCGGGAGAGGGCCGCGGCGCGCATCGCTCACAGCCCCAGATAGGTGCGTTTCAGTTCGGGGTCGCGCGCGATCTCATCGGACGGTCCCGACAGCGCGAAGACGCCGTTTTCAAGGATATAGGCCCGGCGGGCGACCTCCAGAGACTGGACGACGTTCTGCTCGACCAGCAGGATCGCCAGCCCATCGGCGTTCAGCCTGCGGATCAGTCCGAACATCTCCTCCACCACCAGCGGCGAGAGGCCGAGCGACGGCTCGTCGAGGATCAGCAGCAGCGGTTCCGCCATCATGCCGCGGCCGATCGCCAGCATCTGCTGCTCGCCGCCGGATAGGGTGCCGGCGAACTGGCTTTCGCGCTCCTTCAGACGGGGAAATGTCGCAAAGATGCGCTCCAGGTTCCGCGCCCGGTTCGGCTTGCCGCGGCGGTAGCTGCCGAGTTCCAGATTCTCGCGGACCGACAGGTTGGGGAAGATCTTGCGGCCTTCCGGCACCTGGATCAGCCCCTCCTCGACGATGCGCGCGGTGGACTTGCCGTCGATGCGGGTGCCGCCGAACCGGATCTCTCCGGTCCAGGGCGGCAGCACGCCCGACAGCACCTTGTTCAGCGTCGTCTTGCCGACGCCGTTGGATCCCAGCACGGTGACGATCTCGCCGGCATGCACCGCCATGTCGATCCCGCGCAGCACCTCGGTCGCGCCATAGCCGGTCTTCAGCCCGCGGATTTCCAGAAGCTGCTCAGCCATGGGCCGCCCCCTCCGCCTTCAGCCGGTCGGCGGCGCCGTGGCCGAGATAGGCCTCGATCACGCGGGTGTCGGCGCAGACGACGGCGGGCGGCCCCTCGGCGATCATGCGGCCCTGGGCCAGCACATAGACGCGCTCGCACAGGTTCATCACCGCCTGCATGACGTGCTCGATCATCAGGATCGTCACCCCTTCATCGCGGATGCCCCGGATCACCGGGATGATGTCGCGGATCTCCGACGGGTTCAGCCCGGCCAGAACCTCGTCCAGCAGCAGCAGCTTCGGTTCGGTGGCCAACGCGCGGGCCAGTTCCAGCCGCTTGCGCCCGGCCACCGTCAGCCGGCCGGCCGGCCGGTCAAGCTCGGCGCCCAGCCCGACGCGGCGAGCCACATCGCGCGCCTTGGCCGTTGCGTCGGCGCGCTTGGCGTGGCGCAGATAGGCGCCGACCGCAATGTTCTCGCACACCGTCAGCCCGGCGAAGGGCTGGACGATCTGGAAGGTGCGGCCGATGCCGCGCTCCGCCCTTCGATGCGGCTCCTCCGCCGTGATGTCGGTGCCCTCGAAGCGGATGCGTCCGTCGGTCGGCGCAACGAAGCCGGAGATCATCGAGAACAACGTGGTCTTGCCGGCGCCGTTCGGGCCGATCAGCCCGACAATGCCGCCGGGGTGCAGCGACAGGGTCGCGCTGTCCACCGCCATCAGCCCGCCGAACCGCTTGGAAACGCCGTCAACGGCCAGCATGGGAAACCTCCTTGGGTCCGCGCGTGACCATCCCGCGGCCGCGGTCGCGCAACCGTTCCAGCAGGCCCAGGATGCCGCCGCGGGCGAAGGCGACGGCCAGCACCAGCACGCCGCCGAAGACGATCAGGTCGATGCCGGGGATGCGGCCGGCGAACTGCTTGGCGACCTCGCCCAGCCCGTGCAGGGTCAGCGCCCCAACCACCGGGCCGAAGACGGTGCCGACGCCGCCGATGATCGGGGCCAGCAGAAGCTCCACCGAAATCCAGCTGCCATAGGCGATGTTGGCGTCGATATAGAGGAAATACTGGGCATAGAGGCAACCGGACAGCGCCGTGACGCCGCCCGACAGGGCGATGGCGCGCAGCTTCACCGTCAGGGAATTGACGCCCAGCGCCTTGGCCGCGTCCTCATTCTCGCGCACCGCCACCAGCTGCGCCCCGAAGCGGGAGCGCTGGATCCAGCGCGTCAGCAGCAGCACCGCGGCGACCAGAGCCAGCACCAGCCAGTAGAAGACGGCGCGGTCGGCGAATTGCAAATTGGCGGGATGGACATCCAGCTTGATCAGCAGCCCCGCCGCACCGCCGGTGAAGGAGGCGGCATTCGCGAGGATGCGGAACACCTCGGCGAAGGCCAGCGTCACCAGCGCGAAATAGGATCCGCGCAGGCCCGACCGGAAGCTGAGGAAACCGATGACCCAGCCGACCGCTGCACCGGCCGCCACCGCCAGCACCAGACCGGCCCAGGCGTTGACGCCATAGCGCAGTTGCAGGATCGCCGTCACATAGGCGCCGGTGCCGAAGAAGGCGGCATGGCCGAAGCTGAACTGGCCGCCGAATCCGCCGAGGATGTTCCAACCCTGCGCGCCCAGCGCCACGATCAGCATGAAGACCAGGAAGTTCAGCACCGGGCTGGAGGTCACCACCAGGGGCAGCAGCGCCGCCAGGAGGGTGAGGACGGCGATCGGAATCAGGTCGCGCGCGGTCATGCCTTGGCTCCGAACAGTCCGGTCGGCCGCACCAGCAGCACGGCGATGAAGATCAGGAAGATGCCGATCTGGCCCAGGCTGTCGCCCAGGAACAGGCCGCACAGGCTCTCCACCACGCCGATGAACAGGCCGCCCAGCAGCGCGCCGGGCAGCGAGCCCATGCCGCCCAGCACCACCACGGTGAAGGCGACCAGAACGAAGGCGCCGCCGATGCGCGGGTTGACGTAGAAGGTCGGCATCAGCAGCCCTGCCGCGACTGCAAGGCAGGCACAGCCCAGCCCGAAAGTGACGGCATAGACATGCGGCACATCGATGCCGACCAGATTGGCGCCCAGCTTCTCCTTGGCGACGGCGCGGATCGCCTTGCCGGTGTCGGTGCGGTTCAGCACCAGCCACAGCAGACCGGTGACCACCACCGCAACCCCCAGGCCGATCAGCCGCGGATAGCTGAGCAGCAGCGGCCCCAGCGCCACCACCTGGAAGGAATAGTCGGTGTCGAGCGTGCGGGTGTCGGACTGGAACACCGCCAGCAGCAGATTCTCCAGCACGATGGACAGGCCCAGCGTGACCAGCAGGATATTGCCGTCGTCGCCATGGCTGGCCGGCCCGATGACGAAGCGCTGGAGGCCGTAGCCCAGCACGAACATCAGCGGCACCAGCGGCAGGATGGCCAGATAAGGGTCCATCCCCAGCCAGGCCCAGGCGATCCAGACCGCGAACATCGCGCAGGTCAGCAGCGCGCCATGGGCGAAGTTGATGATGTGGAGCACGCCATAGATCAGCGTCAGGCCAAGCGCGATCAGGGCATAGACCGCTCCGGTCATCAGACCGTTCAGCGCCGCTTCCAGGATGATCTGAGGAGAATACATGGCAGCCCGCGCATGAGGGGAATGGTCCCCTCACCCGCTTCCGCCGGAGCGGCAGACCTTGCGGACGAGGGGAATGCGGAGGTGCGACGGCGGGAAAACGGATCAGGCCGCCGGGAAGTTGGCCTTCGCCTCGGCGAATGCGTCGGGGAAGATCACCTTGATGTCCTCACCCTGGATCTGGGTGTTGATCGGGGTGGCGCCCTCGTTCTGGCCATTGACGAACTTGGTCGGGCCGTAGGGCATGATGTGGCCGGCGAAGGTGGAGGCGTTCAGCGCCTCGATGATCTTCTTGCGGTCAGTCGAGGCCGCGCGCTCGATGGCGTCGGCCAGCAGCAGGACGTTCGAATAGTTCAGCGATACATTGTAGGCGAAGGACTTGCCCTGGCCTTCCACCGCCTTGCGCAGGGCAAGCGCCTTCGGGTTCTTCGGATCGTGCCAGTGGTTGCAGTCGATGACGTTCTGCGCCGCCTGCGGGAACTCCTTGACGAAGCGTCCGTTCGACGCCGCCCCGCCGAGAATGGCGTAGATGCCCTTCGGCTTGATGCGCTGCTGCTGCATGGTGCGGGCGAGCAGCACGAACTCGCCGTAATAGTTCGACGGGATCACCAGATCCGGGTTCAGCGAGCGGATGCGCAGCGCCACGTTGGACATGTCGCGCGCCGGGGTCGGATGGGCGATGGTCTCCAGCACCTCGAAGCCGCGCTTGGGCAGTTCGGCCTGCAGCAGCTTGGCGAGGCCGGAGCCGAACAGCCCATCCTCATGCACCAGCACGACGGTCCTGCCCGGCTTGCCCGCCCGCTCGTTGAGGGCGGTCAGGTTGTCCAGCGCCACCTGCGTGACCTTGCCGAAGCCGGGGCTGAAGCGGAAGGTGTTGGTCAGGCCGCGCGCCATGATCTGGTCCGATACGCCGACATCGACCAGATAGGGCAGATCGTAACGCGCCGCCGCCTGCGAGGCGGCAAGGCAGATCGGGCTGGCGAAGCCGCCGACGATGGCGGACACGCCTTCGGCCTGCATGCGCTCGACCTCCTGCGTGCCGGCTTCAGGGGTCGAGCGGGCGTCGCCGAACAGCATTTCCAGCTTGGCGCCGCCCAGCGACTTGATGCCGCCGGCGGCGTTGATCTCGTTGATCGCCATTTCGGCACCCGCTCGGCCGAGGTCGCCGTCATGGGCGAGTGCGCCGGTCACCGGCTGGAGAATGCCGATCTTCACCACCGGGGTCTGCGCCCGCAGGATGGACGGGACTGCAAACGGCAGCGTCGTCGTGACTGCGGCAGCCGCAGCGCCGGCCTTCAGCACCGTGCGGCGGGAGAAGGCGGTGTTCTGAACCGAACGTCCCATAACGCTCAACTCCTCTGTTTGGTTACCCGCGGAGAGCGGGTGGGCTTTTCACCCTGTTTGTTTTTTTCGGTCTTGTTTTTGTCGGCTTTGCTTTTGTCGATGCCGCGCGGCCAGCCGAGCGCCGGACTCCACCGCCGTTCGCCGTCGCTGCCGGTGCGCACCAGATCCATGTGGAAGCTGTAGCGGTCGGGCCGGTACAACGCGTGCAAATGCTCCACGCCGCGGCCCGATGGCTCGTAGACGATGCGGGTCAGGGTCAGCAGCGGCGACCCGATCTCCAGATCCAGTGCCGCCGCCGGCTCGGGACCGGCAAGCGTGGCGTTGATCGCCTGGGTGGCACGCTCCGTCGTCACACCGGAGCGCTCGATCAGTTCCAGCAGCGGACGCGCCGCCAGTTCAGCCTCGGAATAGGTCAGGCCGATCCACTCCGGTACATGGGTGGTCAGGTATGAGAACGGCTCCCCATCGATCAGGCGCACGCGCACCGACCGCTGGACCCGTTCGCCGGGCTTAAGGCCCAGGCTCTCCGCAATGGACTCCGGCGGAACGCCATAGCCGAAAGACAGCAGCTTCACATCGGTGCTGCGGCCCATGTCGATCAGGTGCGACAGCACGTTCGACAGATCGGCGACGATCGGCCGGACGGTCCGCGTATCGTGGACGAAGGTGCCGGAACCGGCCTTGCGCTGCACCAGCCCTTCCTTCTCCAGAAGGTCCAACGCCCGGCGCACGGTGACCCGCGACACGGCATGTTCGGCGGCCAGCACCGGTTCACCCGGCAGGCGCCTGCCCGGCGGCAGTTCGCCGGCGACGATGCGGTCGCGCAGCAGCAGATAGATCCTGCGAGCCTTCAGGGGTTCGACCGCCGACTTCACAGCACTCCACCTCCCCGTCCGCCGGCAATAAACGCCGTCCATCCATCAGACAGGAACCTGTATGATGGATAATACAGCTTTGGTCAACGGCGTTGTGTTGAGTCCGAATGATCTGGAGCTGAACCCGAAGCGATTTCCTAGGTTAAGGCCGGGCAATCAGGTTCGCGAACAGGCGGCGGCGAGCGCCACCGGGAAAGGCCGCAGGACTATCGGCGAAACATGTGCCGGATGCGGGGAAGCCGGCCAGCCCGACCGCTGGAGAGTGACGATGCCATCTCGGCCTGAGCACAGGCGTACTGGTAGGCCATGGAGAGCAGCCCGAGGGCAAAGGCCGGTTCCATCTTGCGGGGAGACAGCAGTTGGTCACAGGAGAAGTCGGCCCCGAAAACCCTGGACCAGAAAAGGTCATCGTCCAGGAACATGACGTTCATGGCCCAGGTCCCGAAGCGCCGCCGCTCGATACCCTCTTCGCAACAGACAACATCGAAAGTGTCGTGACGCGGGTCTTGGATAATGCGGTTGAGCATTTCCCTGACCTCGCGGGCGTCCCCTTCGATGGACACCAGGAAAGCTCCGCCACATTCCACTGCGAACCCGGTAACCCCGGCCTTGCTGTTGTTCTTTGCGGCAGCCAGACACAATCTTTGGATCTCGACGTAGGAAAGTAACCTGGTCAACTGGCTCCTAAAGACGATCTGCAGCATGCCAGTTCTCTCCGCCGGAGAAACTTTCAACCATTCCCATGTCAGCATGCTTACTAAACTATTCAAATACTCGAGAAAATCACTGGATAAAATGCAAAGCATGTCATCCGGTCGGATTCCCTCAACGAAAGACGAGATCCGCTTTGTACTTTAGGTCAGTGGTCACGGCGTCGCGGTCGGGCTGACATGAAATGCGTTCGATCCGATCACTCCGCAGCTTCGCCGTAGGCGTTCGCCTTGGACAGGCCATTCGGTGCGATGTGCAGGATGCGCTGCGGGAACGGGATGGCGATGCCCAACTCGCCGAAGCGCTTCTTCATGCGGCCGTTGAACTCGCGGCCGACGTTCCATTGCTGGATTGGCAGGGTCTTGATACGTGCCTTGATCAGGACGGCGGAGTCCTGGAAGGCGTCGATCCCCAGCACCTCCAGCGGCTCCAGGATCAGCGGCGCGAAGCGCGGGTCGGCGCGCAGCCCCGCCCCGATCTCGTGCAGCACCGACACCACGCGGTCGGCATCCTCGCGATAGGCCACCGTGACGTCGAACACGTAATAGCTGAAGTCCTTGGTCATGTTGGAGATGCTGGTCACCGCGCTGAATGGCACCGTGTGCACTGTCCCGTCGAAATCGCGCAACCGAATGGTCCGGATGGTGATGCCCTCCACCAGCCCGCCCTTGCCACCGACATTGACCACGTCGCCGACCGAGATGGTGTCCTCGAACAAGATGAACAGACCGGTGATGACGTCCTTCACCAGCGTCTGGGCGCCGAAGCCGACGGCAAGGCCGACCACGCCGGCACCGGCCAGCAGCGGCCCGATGTCCAGCCCCAACTCCGACAGGGTGATCAGCGTCACGAGGGTGGTCAGCAATACCATCAACGCATTGCGCAGCAGCGGCAGCAGGGTGCGGATACGGGCACTGCGCTGGATGGTGTGGCCATTGCGGTCGGTGGTGGCGAGGTTGCGCTCGATGACGGCATTGGTCAGTTCCCACACGGCGAGCGCGATCGCGCCCACCAGCAGGATGGCGAGACTGGAGGCGATGAACTGCCAGCCCAAGGCGGTTTCCACCGCGCCGTGGACGTCCAGTCCCCAGGCGTCCAGCACCACCAGCCCGGTCAGGACGGCGACCGACCAATGCAGCAGCCGGGTGCCCGGCCCGACATAGCGCTTGATACGCTGCTCGCCCCAGGTCGAGCGCTGACGGTCCAGCCGCCGCCGCAATGCCGCGGAGCCCTGGGCGATCCCGCGTCCGACGATTCTTGCGATGGCGATCACTGCCATCGAAACGGCGGTCGCCCGCAGGACGAACCATAGCCCACCCTCCACCTCCAGCGCCCAGATGACGAACAGGGCGACGATGTAGAGGATGGCGACGGCATGCCAGACATTGGCGAGACGCCGGCCAGCGGCGCGCAGAAGGCGGCCGGGCCGTGTGGTCCTGGCCACGGGCGGCACCGCCTGCCCCTGCTCCGGAACCGACGGAGCGGCCGAGATTTCCCCGCGCAGCCAGGAGGCGACGGCAACCCGGCTTTGCAGGACCAGGGCGGTCAGCATGATCGCGTCGGCAAGCCCGACCAGTTTCACCAGCGTGTCGTAGGATTGCTCCGGCAGCCCCAGCGTGCGCACGCTTCCGGCGGCGAACAAGCCGTAGACGGTGGTGGAGGCGATGGCCCGGCTCCACATCAGCAACCGACGTGCCGACGCATCGCTCATCGGGATCAACCGCAGATTGGTGGAGCGCGGGGACAGCAGCCCGCGCATCACCAGCAGCACGACCTGCACGAACAGGCTGGCGTTCAGGAAAGCGACGCCGAGCAACCGAATCGTTGCCGGCGGGTCGATCAGCACCAGCACGCCGAAGCCGGCGAAGGCGAAGGCGGCAATGGGCGCCAGATCCATCAGGGCGCGGACCAGCAGCAGCGGGACCTTGGCGATCGCCGAATGGAAAGGCCGCGCTGCCAGGATCGACCGCGGCCGGCTCAGCAGCCGTGTCGTGACCAGCCTGATGCTATGCCCGGCAACGAGGACCAGGGCGAGTTCGGCGAACAGCCACGCCCAGGTCGCCCGCCGCGCCGGGGCCAGCGCCTGGCGCTGAAGCCAGCGCATGCCCTGCGGCGCGTTCAACACCACCTCGCCGGTCGTCCGCACCTCCTCCCCCAGATTGTCCAGCCGTGCCGACAGAACGGTCAGCAGGCGCGTGCCGAGCCCCTCCATCTCCCGCTCGGGCTTGGCCGCCTGTTCGGCCTGCTGCAAGGCCCTCAACTGGTTGAGCAATTCCTCACGCTTGGCTGGACTCTCCAGCGAGTCGATCAGGCGGCCGATTTCCTTCGGATTCGGTTCCGCTGACGACGGCGTTGCTGCCGGGGCCGGCGTCGGCAGCGCCGATTGCGCGGCGGCGGAACCGGCCGAGGCGAGCAAGGAAAGGCCGATGGAGACGAGGCAGAACAGGGTGATGATGGTGCTGCGCGTCCATCGGCAACGGTCTGCGGACGCTCGCGCACTGCATTCGGCAAAAACCATGGGCTCCTGAAGCGTTGGATGGGCAATCCGTCGACAACAGGATGGGGAAGCCGATCGTCACGCCGCCCTGCCGGTCTGCGACGGCATAATCCATAGGCAAGCGCGCCGGGGCAGACAGGATCGAACGGGCGTCACCGGACGGACAGAATGGCAGCCGCCATATCAATTCGATTTTCTTGTCGTTGAAATCGCAACTATGCATTTTCGTTTTTGATCTTCCCGGTCTATCCCTTCGTCACAGGCCCGAGGGGCCGGGTTGCCAGCGATTGCGGCGCGGGTCAGGATCGGCGGGACTCCGGCATTCCGAAGCCTCAGAGCCAACCGTCCATCAGGGGAGACACCACCATGACCATTCCGCCCAGCGAGCAGGTGCAACTCGTCGCCACTCTCGTCGCCAAGCCGGGCCAGGAGCAGGCGCTGGCCGACGCCATCACCACCATCGTGCCGGAGGTGCTGAAGGAGCCGGGCTGCATCGCCTACTCCGCCCATGTCCACCGCGAAAAGCCCGGCACCATCGTGATGTACGAAATCTGGCAGGATCAGGCCGCGCTCGACATCCATGCGAAGGCCGCGGCCTTCACCGGGCTTGCCGCACAGTTCGACACGCTGCTGGGCGAACCGCTGCGCATCGACCTGCTGCGCCGCATCGCCTGATCGGAGCGGCCGGTCAGGCGTCGCCTGCCACCGGCTTGCCAAGGCTCGTGCGTGCCGCCTCCAGAATCTCTTCCGACAGGGCAGGATCGTCGACGGCACGCGCGAGGATCAGGGCGCCGATCATCCCGGACAGGGTGGCGAGCGCCGCCTTGCGTCTCGCCTCCGCCGAACGCCCCGGCACCAGCCGGTCCAGCACGTCCAGAAAGGGCTGCAGCCCACGGGTGAAGGCGTTGCGCGTCATCCCCCCCTGCCGGGCGGCATCGACCCCAAGTGCGGCGATCGGACAGCCGGCGGCGCTATGGTCGCGGTGGCGCAGCGACAGGTAGCTGTCCAGCAGCGCCGCCAGCGCATCGTCGCCCTTTGCCTCTGCCGTCCGTCCCCAATGCTCCGCCGCCCTGCCCATGGCATAGGCGCAGGCTTCCGCCGCCAGATCCTCCTTGGATGCGAACTGGCCATAGAAGCCGCCATGGGTCAGGCCGGCCTCCTTCATCAGGTCGGCGACGCCAATCCCGTTGAAGCCGCGCTCGCGGAACAGTGCGCTCGCCACCTCGACGACGCGTCGGCGATTCTCTGCCGCCTGCTCCTTGCTCACCCGCATGATGCACCTTTCCTGAACCGTCTCTGAAAAGTGATGGGAGACCCGTTGACAAATTATATGACGATCATCATCAATTATGCAAACATGATGACCGTCATTTAATCAGCGCCCCAGCGGGGCTACCTAGCCGGAGACCGCGATCATGCAGAGTGCTTCCAACCAGGATCCCGTCGTCATCGTGTCCGCCGTCCGCACCCCGCTCGGGCGCTTCCAGGGGGAGTTGTCGGCACTGCCGGCCCCAGCACTCGGCGCCCGCGCCATTGCCGCGGCGGTGGAACGTGCTGGCCTGCCGCCAGCCGGCGTCGACGAGGTGCTGTTCGGTTGCGTGCTGCCTGCCGGACAGGGGCAGGCGCCGGCCCGGCAGGCCGCGCGTGGTGCCGGGCTTCCCGATGCGACGGGGGCCACGACGATCAACAAGGTCTGCGGGTCGGGCATGAAGGCGACCATGCTGGCCCATGACCTGATCCGCGCCGGATCGGCGGACATCGTGGTGGCCGGCGGCATGGAGTCGATGACCAACGCCCCCTACCTGCTGGCGAAGGCGCGCGGCGGCTACCGCATCGGCCATGACCGGCTGCTGGACCATATGATGCTGGACGGGCTGGAGGACGCCTATGAGGGCGGCCGCGCCATGGGCGATTTCGGCGAGGCGACGGCGGAGGCCTATGGCTTCACCCGCGCCGAGCAGGACGCCTATGCGGCCCGGACGCTGACCCGGGCCCGTACGGCGATCGAAAGCGGCGCCTTCGCGGCGGAGATCGTGCCCTTCACCATGCCCACCAAGGGTGGGGAGCGGGTGGTCAAGCAGGATGAGAATCCGCTGAAGGTCTCGCCCGACAAGATCCCGGCGCTGAAGCCCGCCTTCCGCCGGGACGGGACGATCACAGCCGCCAGTTCTTCCGCCAATGCCGACGGTGCGGCGGCCCTGGTGCTGACCCGGCGTTCGGTGGCGGAGGCTGCCGGCTTGCCGATCCTGGCGGAAATCCGCGGCCATGCCACCCACAGCCAGGATCCGGCCTGGTTCACCACCGCGCCCATCCCGGCGATGCGGAAGCTGCTGGACAAGATCGGCTGGTCGGTGGGCGATGTCGACCTGTTCGAGATCAACGAGGCCTTCGCCGTCGTCGCCATGGCGGCACAGCGCGATCTGGGCATTGATCCCGAGCGGCTGAACGTCAACGGCGGAGCCTGCGCGCTCGGCCACCCGATCGGCGCCACCGGGGCGCGGCTGATCGTGACGCTGCTGCACGCACTGGCGGCGCGCGGACTGACGCGGGGCGTCGCCTCCCTGTGCATCGGCGGCGGCGAGGCCACCGCCATCGCCATCGAACGGGTCGGCTGAGGCATCCGAGACCGCGGATCTCAGTCCCCCTCCCCCCGGTTCAGCCGGCGCGCCATGGCGTCCAGGAACAGGCGCACGCGCGTCGGCAGCTGCCGCTGCGAGGGAAAGAGCGCGCAGACCGGTGCAGGGTCGCCATGCCAGTCCGGCAGCACCCGCCGCAGCCGGCCGGCAGCCAGATCGTCCTGAACGTCGATTTGCGATTTCCACATCAGACCGCAGCCGGCGAGCGCCCAGTCCTGGGCGACGTCGCCATTGTCGCTGCGCAGGCGGGATGCGGTGTCGACCTCCGCAACCGCACCGCCTGGACCGATCAGGCGCCAGCGCCCGCCGGTACCGCGATACTGGATGCAGTCGTGCCCCTCCAATTCCTGCGGTGAGGCGGGCCAGCCACGACGGTCGAGATAGGCCGGCGCGCCGACCACGACGCGGTGATTGTCAGCCAGCCGGCGCATGACCAGCGCCGAATCCCGGGGCGCACCGATCCGCACCACCACGTCCATCCCCTCGTCGATCAAATCGACCACGCGGTCGGTCAGGCAGAGATCGACGGAAATCCGGGGATAAGCCTCGACAAGCTCGCGGCAGACCGGGCCGACATGCATGCGACCCAGCGCCGCCGGCGCCCCTACCCGCAGAACGCCCTGTGGCTCGACGCGGCCATGGCTCAGCGCTTCCTCCGCCTCCGCGATCTCGGCGAGGATGCGCTGGGCGTGCCGGTATAGCCGCTGTCCTTCCTCCGTCAGGGCAAGGCGCCGGGTGCTGCGGGCGACCAGCCGCGTGTCGGTCCGCCGCTCCAGCGTCGCCAGCCGCTTGCTGACGACGCTCAGCGCCAGATTCATCTCTCTCCCGGCGGCGGACAGGCTGCCCGCGGCAACGATGCGGACGAAGGTGCGAAGCTCGTCGATGTCATCCAGCATGCACGCAGCATTCTTTCCATCTGGTGGAGAGTGTGTCGATCAGGCGGAGGATACTGCGCGATCCGGAGAGGTTCTAGATTTCCCTTCGGACGGCCGGTGACGCCGGACAGTCGTCCCTCCCTCCTCCGAAGGACATGCATCATGACCGAGACTTTGAAGAACACGCGCGTGCTGGTGATCGGCGGCAGCTCCGGTATCGGCTTGGCGACCGCGACCGCCGCTGCCCAAGCTGGCGCGTCCGTCACCATCGCTTCGCGGTCGCGCGATAAGTTGGACGCGGCGGTCGCCAGGATCGGCGGCGAGGCGCGCGCCGTCATGCTCGACACCCGCGACCTGGAGGCGGTCGAACGCTTCTTCGCCGAAGAGCAGGCTTGGGACCATGTCGTCGTCTCTGCCGCGCAGACGCCGGGCGGACCGGTGCACAGCCTTGCCATCACCGATGCGCGCACCGCCATGGACAGCAAGTTCTGGGGCGCCTATCACGTCGCCCGCGCCGCAAAGATCCGGGAGGCCGGGTCGCTGACCTTCATCTCCGGGTTCCTCAGCGTCCGCCCCTCAGCGACCTCGGTCCTGCAAGGCGCCATCAACGCGGCGCTGGAAGCGCTGGCCCGCGGGCTGGCGCTGGAACTCGCCCCGGTCCGGGTCAACGCCGTGTCACCCGGCCTGATCGCAACGCCGCTGTGGTCCGGCCTGCCCGAGGAGAAGCGCGAGGCGATGTTCGCCGGCGCCGCCCAGCGCCTGCCCGCCCGCCGGGTCGGTCAGGCCGGGGACATCGCCAATGCCGTGCTGTTCCTCGCCACTACGCCCTTCGCGACCGGCTCCACCGTCCGGGTGGACGGCGGCGGCGCCATCGCCTGAAGCGTACGCCCCATTTCCGCACTTCATGCCCTGGAAAACATCATGCACGTCGCTGTCCAAAAATTCGCCCGCGCCGCCCTGTTCGCGGCAGTCCTGGGCGCCATCCCCGCCGGCAGCGCCCTGGCCGCCGATGGCGTCACCATCCGCGAGTTGATCATCGCCACACCACAGCCCGAGGCCCGGAGCGGTGCCGCCGTCAAAGCGGCCCGCGCCTTCTACGAGTTCTGGAACAGCGGAGACACCGCCCATCTGAAGCAGGCGATTTCCGACCGCTTCACCGACCGCACCCTGCCCGCCGGCCGGCCGCAGGGTCCGGAGGGGCCTGCCTTCGCCTCCCGCAGCTTCCGCACCGCCGTACCGGACCTGGGCCTCACGGTGGAGAAGATGATCGTGGCCGGCGATTACGTCACCGTCCATATGGTCTTCACCGGCCATTTCAGCGGCAAGTTCGGCGACATGTCCGGCAAGGGCCAGCCGATCCGCTTCATCGCCACCGATCTGCTGAAGGTGGAAGACGGGCAGATCACCGACAACTGGCATATCGAGGACAACCTGCCCCTGTTCCAGCAGATGGGACTGGCAAAAGTCGGCCCGTGAGCCGACCGTACGATGGCGACACATCATGGGGACTGATCGCAGGCAGTTCCGTGAACTAGTTTCTCTGGCTCCACCGCCGCCACACCGCGGCGGGCAGACCGGAGGATCGAGACCATGGACATCACGCGCGCCGGCTCGCAGCCATCCGCCAGGGGACCAGCCGACTGGTTCACCGGAACCGTCCGCATCGACCCGCTGTTCCAGCCGCACCCGCCAGCCCGAGCGACGGCCGCAAGCGTCACCTTCGAACCCGGTGCCCGCACCGCGTGGCACACCCATCCGCTGGGACAGACACTGATCGTCACCGCCGGCTGCGGCCGTGTGCAGCGCGAGGGCGGCCCGGTTGAAGAGATCCGGCCAGGTGACGTGGTCTGGTTCGCGCCGGGCGAACGGCACTGGCATGGTGCCTCGCCTACCACGGCCATGACGCACATCGCCATCCAGGAGCAGCTTGACGGCAAGGCGGTCGACTGGATGGAAAAGGTGACGGACGAACAGTATGGCGCCTGACGCCGTCCGGCCGAAGGACGAATGCCGAGAGAAACGAGGAATTTCCCCATGACTGTGAAAGCCTGTGGCGTCCATGCTGCCGACAGGCCGCTGGAACCAATGGAACCATCGGCTTGTCAGTTCGGCGTCGCCCAAGCCGGCGGCCAGTGGTGGACAAAGCCGGCGTCGCGCTCCAATCGCCGGCCCAGGGCGATCAGCCGACCCTCCTCCCCCGGACGTGCGATCAACTGAATGCCGAAGGGAAGCCCGTCCGCATCGCCGGCCGGAAGGGTCAGCACCGGAAATCCGACCAGCGTCACGATGGCGGTCACGCCGAGATAATCCAGGATCGTGTCCACCGGCCTGCCGTCGATGGAGGTCACTTCGCCAGCCTCGTTCGGCCATGGCAACACACCGCAGGCCGGGGCCACGAGCACATCGATCTCCCGGAACAATGCGACGAAGCGGCGGTACAGCGCCGTGCGCGCCGCCTGTGCCTCCAGATAGGCTTGGGCGGTGATGCCGCTCCCCGCTTCGATGTTCCAGCGCACGGTATCGGTCAGCCGGTCGCCATGGCTTTCCAGCAGCGGGCCGTAGGCATGACGGATCTGCGCGGTGCGCAGCGTACGGAAGGTCGCCATGGCATCGCCGCACTCGGGATGACGACGGACGACCGGCCCCACCACGGCTTCCAGCCGGGCGACCGCCGCGCTGAAACGCTCCCGCACCGCCTGCGAGACGGCAGCGGCGCCGAAATCGACCGTCGCGCCCAGCCGTGAGCCCCGCTCGCCGTCGCGGTCATCGCGGAACGGCGGCATCAGCGACGTCGGATCGCCGGGATCCATGCCGGCCATGACACCGAGCAGCAGGGCACAGTCCCCGGTGTCGCGCGCAATCACGCCGTGGGTCGCCAGCGTATCCCAACCCAGCGGCCGTTTCGGAGCCGGGATCAGACCGGGCGTCGGCCGGATGGAGGCGACGCCGCAGAAGCTGGCCGGCACCCTCACCGATCCGCCGAAATCGGTGCCGTGCGCCAGCGGCGTCATGCCGGTGGCGACGGCGACCGCCGCGCCGCCGCTCGATCCGCCGGAGGTCAGCTGCCGGTCGAACGGGTTGCGTGTCGGCCCTGCCAGACGGTTGCCGCAGATGGCGCCGAAGCCGAATTCCGGCGTGTTGGTCTTGCCGATGACGATGCCGCCGGCCGCCTCGATCCGCGCCACCGCGACATCATCCGCGGCCGGCACATGATCGGCATAAAGCTCCGACCCATAGGTCGTCCGGATGCCGGCCGTGTCCGTCAGATCCTTGATGGCCACCGGCACCCCGTGCAGCGGTCCGACCGGCCGCCCCGTCGCCGCCAGCGCGGCGTCGAGCGACTCTGCCCGTTCCATCGCCTTGTCCGCCGAAACAGTGATGAAGGCGGAGAAGGCAGGGTCGGCAGCTGCGATCCGATTCAAATGCGCCTGCGTCACCGCGCGGGCCGAAAGCTCTCCGCCGGCGAGACGGGCCGCCAAGGATATCGCGCTGTCCTGCCACACTGCGTCGATCTGCACAGACATCCATCACCCCCAGCAAGGCGAAAAAAGCGGCAACTGCATCAAGCTGACGCTCAAGAACGCATCATGCCTGCTTCCGCGAAAAGGGCCAAGCTTTCAAATATAGCTATACCATGTTGATAATCATTGAAAAATGAGAAATCGGCATGCTGTTTGCTAAGAGGATATGCATTCCAATGGCAACGCAAGAGGGACGGTACCGCCATGGTCAGCGCTTCGCCCAACGGCCCGGCTTCCCCACGCGGACAAACGCTCCTTCTGGATGGCATCACCCAACGCTACGGCGCCTCGCTTGCCGTGAACGAGGTCACGCTCGACATCCGCGGCGGCGAACTCGTGGCCCTGCTCGGCCCGTCGGGCTGCGGCAAGACGACCCTGCTCAGGATCATCGCCGGCTTCCTGGCGCAGACCAAGGGTCATGTGATGGTCGGCGGGCAAAGCGTGGACGGCCTGCCGCCCAACCGCCGGTCGGTCGGCATCGTCTTCCAGAACTATGCGCTGTTCCCGCACATGACGGTGGCGGAAAACGTCGCCTACGGGCTGGATGCGCGCGGCGTCGACCGCGCCACCCAGCGCAGTGAGGCCCAGCGCATGCTGGACTTGGTCAAGCTCGGCTATCTGGGCGACCGTACCCCGCGCCAGCTGTCCGGCGGGCAGCAGCAGCGCGTGGCGCTGGCCCGCGCGCTGGCGGTCAACCCGTCGATCCTGCTGCTGGACGAACCCTTCGCCGCGCTCGACAAGAATCTGCGCCTCGACATGCAGATCGAGGTCAAGCGGATCCAGCGCCTGTCCGGCATCACCACCATCCTCGTCACCCACGACCAGGAGGAGGCGCTGTCGATGGCCGACCGCGTCGCAGTGCTGAGCCAGGGCCGGCTTGAGCAATTCTCTCCGCCGACCGAGATCTACGACGCGCCCGACAGCCTGTTCGTCAACACCTTCGTCGGTTCGGCCAACCTGCTGGGCGGTGTGCTGCTGGACTGCGACCGCTCCACCGGACGGGTACGGCTCGACGCCGGCGGGTTGATCGAGACGCGCGCGCCCAAGGGCGATCTGCAGCCCGGCGCCCGCGTCACCGTCTGCCTGCGCCCCGAACATCTCAGCGTCGATCCAGCGACGAGCGACGCCGAGACGCTGAACGGCGTGGTGGAGATGGGGCTGCCGCTGGGCGCCACCGTCATCCACGAGATCCGCATCGGCGACGGCACCGCCGTCAAGGTATCGGAACCGCGCATCCAGCGCACCGACCTGCTGGCTCCCGGCACCCCGGTGCGGCTGGCGCCGGTGGCCCCCCGCCTCGCCTCGGTCTTCGCCGCGGCCTGAAATTCCTTTCCGATCCATCCACCTCCCTCCTCCCACCTTCAGGAGTGAACGATGCTGCTGACCCGCCGCAATCTAATGCAGACGGCGCTGACGCTGGGTGCCATGCACGCCTTCCCCGGCCTGACCTGGGCGCAGGCGCGCCCGCTGGTCTTCGCGACCTTTACCGGCAGCTGGGAGGAAGCCCACAAGGCGGTGCTCGTCCCCGCTTTCCGCAAGGCGGCGGACAACGCCAACATCGTTCTGGACCCGATGCTGTCGGTCGACCAGATCGCCAAGGTGAACGCCGCCAAGTCCAACCCGCCGATCGACGTCATGCTGCATGATCCAGGTCCGGCGCTCCAGGCTGTCGCGCAGGACCTCGTCGAACCCTATCCGGTCGAAAAGAGCGCCTACTACAGGGACCTGATCCCGGCGGCGCAGGTGCCGACGGGGCCGGCGCCCTTCTTCCAGGTGGTCGGCATCACCTACAATCCGGAAACGGTGAAGACGCCGCCGACCTCCTGGGCCGACCTGTGGAAGCCGGAATTCAAGGGCCGCGTCGGCATCACCAACCTGAACTCGACGCTCGGCACCGGCTTCATGGTGGAACTCGCCAAGATGCATGGCGGGTCGGAGGCCAACATCGACCCGGCCTTCAAGGCGATCGAGGCGCTGCGCCCCAGCCTCGCAGCCGTAGCCGCGAACCCCGGCCAGCTCGCCACCCTGTTCCAGCAGGGCCAGATCGACATTTCCCCCGGCAACTTCAACGCCATCCAGATCCTGAAGGCGCGTGGCGTCCCGGTGGAGTTCGTCATTCCCAAGGAAGGCGCCATCGCCTTCAAGACGACCATCCACATCGTCAAGAACTCCCCCAACAAGGAGCTGGCCTTCAAGCTGATCGAGGCCGCCCTGTCGCCGGAAGTGCAGGCGACGCTGATGGAGGAACCGTACCTGATCGTGCCGACCAACACCAAGGTCGCGATCAAGGGCGAGTTGGCCAAGACGCTTGCCAAGGACCATGCCGAGATCGCGAAGAAGTTCGTGTTCCAGGACTGGGGCAAGATCAACGAGCAGCGCGCCGCCTGGATCGAACGGTTCAACCGCGAAATCCGCGTCTGATCCCCCCACGAGCCCGCCAGCCGGAGGAGGCGCCCCATGGCCGCGACGTTGCGCGACGTCACCACCTACGACCTGAAGCTCGCGGCTCCGCTGGCGGCGGGCTTCGTCCTGTTCTTCGTCACGCCGCTGGCGATCCTGCTGGCGCTGAGTTTCCAGACCGACCCGCAGGGCGGCCATTACGGACTGACCCAGTATGTCGCTTTCCTGGGCGACAGCTTCAGCCTTGGGGTGCTGGGATCCACCCTGTGGCTAGGAGTCAAGGTGACGGTGCTGACCCTGCTGCTGGGCTATCCGGTGGCATGGCTGCACCAGCGCTCCCCCGGCTGGGCCAGGGGCCTCATCATGCTGCTGGTGCTGCTGCCGCTGCTGACCAGCGTGGTGGTGCGCACCTTCGCCTGGGTGGTCATCCTGGGCCGGCAGGGTATCGTCAACGCGACGCTGGCCTGGCTGGGGCTGATCGACACGCCGCTGAAGCTGCTCTACACCGAGGGCGGGGTGGTGGTGGCTCTGGCCCAGGTGCAAATGCCGCTGATGGTGCTGCCGATCATCACCGCACTCAGCCGCATCGACCCGAACCTTGCCGACGCCTCGTCGGTGCTGGGAGCCGGTCACTGGCGGACCTTCCGCAAGGTGATCCTGCCGCTGTCGTTGCCGGGCATCGTCGCCGGCTGCCTGCTGACCTACGCCGCGGCGATCACCGCCTTCATCACCCAAAGCCTGATCGGCGGCGGACAGATGCTGTTCATGCCGATGTACATCTACCAGCAGGCCTCCACCCTGCAGAACTGGCCCTTCGCCGCGGCGATCTCCATCGTCTTCCTGGTGTCGGTTCTGCTGGTGGTGTCGATCTTCAACGCGCTGGGCCGCCTGTCGCGCGGCTATGCCGACGCCTGACCCGGGGAGGCCGCCATGTCCAAAATCAATCCCGGCGACCGCCGCATCGATCTCGATGCGCTTAGCTTCCGCGTCGTCATGACCGCCATCGCGTTGGCGGCATTGGTCCTGCTGGTCGCCCCCACGGTGGTGGTGATCTGGGTGTCCTTCACCAGCGGCTATTCCCTGAAATTCCCGCCGCCCGGCTATTCGCTGCGCTGGTATGGGGAGCTTTGGAACGCCTGGCAGCTCCAGTTCGCCATGATGAACAGCCTGAAGGTGGCGGCCTGGGCGACCGGCCTGTCGATCCTGCTGGGAGTTTCCGCATCGCTGGGCATCGCCCGGTCGCCGACGCTGACGGCCAAGGTGCTGGACAGCCTGTTCCTGTCGCCGCTGGTGCTGCCGGCGCTCGCCTTCGGCCTGTCGTCGCTGATGTTCTTCTCGATGATCGGGGTGCCGGTGTCGCCGCTCACGCTCGTCATCGGCCACACCGTCGTGTCGGTGCCCTTCGTGGTGCGCAACACCGTGGCGTCGCTGGCCCAGATGAACCCATCGCTGCTGGAGGCCTCGTCCAGCCTGGGCGCCGGGCGCTGGTACGGCTTCCGCCGCGTCACCCTGCCGCTGATCCGGCCCGGCATCATGGCCGGCGGCTTCATCGCCTTCATGGCGTCCTTCGACAACGTCCCCGTCTCGCTGTTCCTGCGCGACGCCGCCACCGACATGCTGCCGATCCGCATGTGGCAGGATCTGGAAGGCCGGCTGGACGTCACCGTCGCGGCGCTGTCCGGGGTGCTGATCGTCGCTACCATCGCCCTGATGCTGGTGATGGAACGCGTCGCCGGCCTTTCCAAACGGTTGACCTGACCCCTGTCATACACCCAGAAAGAGAGAAACCCCGTAAGGCGTGAACTTGAAGGGCAGATGCAGATGGCGGTCGAGGTCGGTAACGACGAAGCGGAACGGAACGATGTCGAGGAAGCGGGCCTGTTCCTCCGCATAGCCCGCGGCGCGCAGCCAGTCGCCGACATGGAACAGCACCTCGTGCGGGCCTGCCGCGATGCCATCGCCACGCACGGTGGGATGGTCGAGCTGCCCGTTGGTGCCGAGGTCTCCGGCCGCCAGCAGCCGGCGTTCCGGCGTCAGCGCGTAAAGCTCCACCCGCATACCCTCTGCGGCGATGCCGCGCGCCACGTCCACGCCATGGATCGAAATTCCGCCCGCCATGCTGCCTCCGTCTCCGGTTCGCCGAAATGGTAGCCGAGACGACGACGGCAGCGCCAGCACCGCCAAAGCCATTGGTGCAACCGCCGCTCCTGCCCGCACTCGCCGGCATGACCGGCTTGCAGGCGCTGGTGGCGCTCGCCCTGTTCGCGCCGGGCGTGCTGGCGCCGCGCATGGGGATCAACCCGGCGGGGCTGGGCCTGTTCACCACCACCGGCTTTGCGGTCGGGATGGCGGCCTCGCTGGGTGGGGGCGTGCTGACCGGGCGGCTGGGCGCATTCCGCATGGCCAGCTTCTGTGCGGTGGCGGTGGCCGCTGCCATGCTGTGCGCGATGATGGGCAGTGGCGCAACCGCACTTCTGGCCGCTGGAATTGCCATCGGCCTCGCCTGCGGACCGGAGACACCGGCCAGCGCCGCCATCCTCGGCCGGCTGGTGCGGGAGGCCGACCGGCCGATGGTGTTCTCCGTCCGCCAGACCGGCAACCAGATCGGCGCCATGGCCGGATCGCTGGCCTTGCCGGTATTGGCGGCCCTCACCGATCCCCGTGCCGGCTATGCCGCCATCGCCGCTCTGGCGCTGGTCTGCATCCCGATCTTCGAGCGGCTGCGGCCAGCCTACGACCCGCTGACCCGCAATGCCGCGGCCGGGTTCGGACTGGGCACGGCGATGCGGCTGCTGTACGCCGATCCGGCACTGCGGCGGATGGCGCTGGTCTCCGCCCCCTATGCGGCGAGCCAGCTGACGCTGAACGGCTTCTTCGTCGTTTTCGCTGTGGCGGAGTTGGGGCTTGAGCATGTCGCCGCCGGGGTGGCGCTGGCCGCCGGGCAGGCGGGCGGGTTGGCCGGACGGCTCGGCTGGGGCGTCGTCGCCTCGCGCTGGGTGGTGCCGCGCCGGCTGGTCGGGCTGCTGGGGCTGGGCATGGCCGCGGCGTCGATCCTGGTGGCATTGACCGGAGCCTCCCTGCCCTTCCCGGTGCTGGTGGTTGCGACCTTCCTGTTCGGACTGACGGCCAGCGGCTGGAACGGCGTCTTCCTGGCGGAGGTCGCGCGGCTGGCGCCAGCCGGCCGCATCGGCGAAGCCACGGGCGCGGTGATGGTCGGCGGCTTCGCCGGACTGATCGCCGCACCGGTCCTGCTGGTCGCCGTCGCCGCGGTCAGCAGCCTCGCCACCGGCTATGTCGTGGTGGGCCTGCTGGCAGCGCTGGCCGGCCTCAGCCTTCTGGGAAACAGGCGATGACCCGGTTCCCACGCGCCACCGCCGTGGCCGAGGCCGTCCGCGCCGGCCACAGCAGCGCCCGTGCCGAGACCGAGGCTGCGCTGGTCCGCATCGCCGACGGCAATCCGGCACTGAATGCCTTCGTGACGGTCGATGCCGAACGGGCGCTGTCGGAGGCGGAGGCGATCGACCGCCGCTTGGCCGCCGGGGAACGGCCATTGCTGGCCGGTGTTCCGGTCGCCGTCAAGGACACCATCTGGGTCGCCGGACGCCGCGTCACCCAGGGGTCGCGGCTGTTCGGAAGCTTCCGTGCCCCGGCGGACGCAATCGCGGTGGAGCGCCTGCGCGCTGCCGGCGCCGTCATCCTCGGCATGGCCAACAGCTCCGAATTCGCCTGCAAGGGGGTCACCACCAACCCGCTGTTCGGACCGACGCGCCACCCGCAGCACCCGAACCTGACGCCCGGCGGGTCGAGCGGTGGACCGGCGGTG
Source organism: Azospirillum lipoferum (assembly GCF_024170005.1). Classification (GTDB taxonomy): domain Bacteria; phylum Pseudomonadota; class Alphaproteobacteria; order Azospirillales; family Azospirillaceae; genus Azospirillum; species Azospirillum lipoferum. The sequence continues at coordinate 98,681 of NZ_JALJXJ010000011.1, read as the reverse complement.
GCGGTGGCCGGCGGGCTGGTGCCGCTGGCGCTCGGCACCGATGCCGGCGGGTCGAGCCGCCGCCCGCCCGCCCATGTCGGCGCGGTGGGGTTCAAGCCGTCCTTCGGCGCCATCCCCTATGGTCCAGGCTTCGCCGAACCCTTCACCGGCATCGCCGTGATGGCCCCCATCGCCGCCGACGTTGCCGACGCGGCGCTGATGTTCGAGGCTCTGTGCGGCCCTGATCCGCGCGATCCCGACTCCATCGCCGTCGCCCCGATGGAGTCCCGGCCGCCGGAAAGCCTGTCCGTCGCCTACAGCCCGCGCTTCGGTCTGGACACGCCAATCGACGAGGATGTGCGGCAGGCGGTAGAATCCGCTGTCGAAGCGCTGGAACGGGCGGGGACACACGTCGTCCGGCGCGATCTGTCCTGGCCGGCCGGGGTGACGGAAACCGCGCTGATGCCCTTGCAACATGCAGGGCTGGCGGCGCTCTACGGCGACGCCTTCCGTCGCGACCCGGCCCTGTTCGATCCTGACATCGCCGTGCAGATCGAACGGGGCCTGACCCTGACGGGGGCGGAGGTCGCGGCGGCGCAATTGTTGGGGGTGGAGGTCGCACGCTCGCTGGCCGCCTTCTTCACCGGCGCGGACCTGTTGATCGGTCCGACGACGCCCTGCGTCGCTTGGCCGCTCGACCGGCTGGGGCCGGACACCATCGGCGGGCAGGTGGTGCCGCCGCGAGCCCATGCCGTCTTTACCCCGCTGTTCAACCACGCCAAGGTTCCCGCTCTCAGCCTCCCCTGCGGCACCGGCCGTAATGGGCTGCCCGTAGGGTTGCAGGTCATCGCTCCGCGTGGGCTGGACCGCCGGGTGCTGCGCTTCGCCGCCTACAGTGAAACGGTGCTCGCCGCCGGCGGGCAGGGACACCCCGGATGAGCATGGAAAACGACATTCCCGGGGACGTTCCTCGGGACACTCCCGAAACCGAAGCCGCTCCCCGGCGGCGGCGTGTGGCGCCGCCCCCGCCGCTGGCGGAAATGGCTGTGGACCACCTGCGCGCCATGATCATCTATGGCGAATTGCCGCCATCGGCCCGCCTGATCGAGCCGGAACTGAGCGAGAAGCTCGGCATCTCCCGCACCCCCCTGCGCGAGGCGCTGAAGCTGCTGGCCGCCGACGGGCTGGTGATGCTGCGGCCCAACCGCAATGCCATCGTCGCCCCGCTCGACGCCGACGAGTTGATCCACCTGTTCGAGGCCGAAGGCTGCATCGAGAGCTTCGCGGCGAAGCTCGCCGCCGAACGGATGACCGCCGCCGACCTGCGTCGGCTGCGCAACTTCCAGGACAGGATCGAGGCGTTGCAGGGGGCCGGTGCGCTGGAGGAGTATTTCTCGATCAACCAGAAAATCCACCGGCTGATCGTATCCGGCGCCAAGAATCCGGCGCTGGTCGATGCGCATGACCGGCTGCTCGGTCGACTGGCGCGGGCTCGCTACTTCGCGCTGGGCGCCCAGGGGCGCTGGAAGGAATCGGTGCTGGAGCACCGCGAGATCCTGGCGGCGATGGAGGACCGCGACGGCGAGACCGCCCAGCGCCTGTTCATGCACCATGTCGGCCGCACCGGCGAAGTGGTGGCCGCCGCCTGCGCCTCGGCCAAGGCACGGCGGGCGGGGTAGCGGCCGTCCACAGGGCCAGTCAAAACGGCAAAACGGGTGCCGGGGCGCCCTTGGGTCGGGCGGGTGCCGGCAGCCACAGGGCAGGAACTCGCCGCACCCCGGCTGAACCAGAAGCGCACCGTCGCGGCAGACCATCGTCCCGCGGGGATCGTCGCCACCGGCCAGCCAATGACCTCCATCCCCTCATAGAGGGTGTATAGTCCACATTGTGGTGCAGCATGGCGTTGGTGACGGTCACCCGCCGGGCCGGGTCCCACAGGGCGATGTCGGCATCGGCCCCCACCGCGATGGTGCCCTTGCGCGGATGCAGCCCGTATATGCGGGCGGGGCTGTCGGCGTCGACCTCCTTACGACCTGGGGCGAGACCGGCGCCCAGCGCCGCGATCGTCCCGCCACGCACGCCGACGTCGGCCCTGAACACGTCCGACGCCGTGGCGACCGTGCCGTTGCGGATGACCAGATCGAACTCCATGCTCCCCTCCCTCTTGTCAGCCGTCAGCCGTACAGGTCCCGGAACAGGCTGCCCCAGCCCTGGACCCGGCGGGTGTCGACGCCGGTCATGCGCAACGCCTTCCACACCACGGTCGACACGGTGTCGTAGACAGGGATTCCCAACGCCTTCTCCACCCGTTCGGCCACCGGAGCGCCGCGCATGTTGGTGCAGATGATGGCGATGGCCTCCGGCTTCGCCTCCGCCACCTCGGCGCACAGGCGCTCGATCCGCTCCTCGCTGACCTCGGAGAAGGAGAAGTTACCACGGTCGTTCAGATGGCGCTCCGCCACCACCTCGAAGCCGGCAGCGTTGTAATTGGCGACCATCCGCTCCTGGATCTCGTCCAGATAGGGGCTGACGATGGCGAAGCGCCTGCGGCCGGTGGTTTCCAGAATCTCGTTCAGCGCCAGCATGGAAGTGCAGGCCGGGATGCCGGTCTCCGCCGTGATGGCGCGGCAAAGCTGTTCGTCGGCGTCGAAGCCGAGCCAGCCGGCCGAGGTGCCGTTCCAGCCGATCACGTTGAGCTTCGCGTCGGCCAGCAGGCGGGCGGCGTCCAGGAAGGGTGCATCGGCGAACTGGTCAAGCGCTGCGGCACGCAGCGAAATCTCCTTCACGGTGAAGCGGCCGAAATGGGCCGACACCTCCGGCAATCCACTCAGCATGGCGGAGGTCACCGGCTCCAGAACCGTGTTGGACGAGGGGGTCAGCATCCCCAGAAGGACGCGCTTGGTCGGGTCGGGCGTGCTCATGTTCGGTCCTTGGCTTCAGTTTGTCTGGGTTCAGCCGCAAGATCCCCTCAGTCGCAAGGCACGTGCCAGATTGTATACAGAATGGAGAAATCAATTTTTCTCTTTTATATAAGCGAGTTATCTCTATTTGATCTGGAGGACTCTCGTCGACCTCGCTTGCCTTGTTTTTGAGCGTATGGCATCGTTCGCGCACCGCTGCACAAGCAAGCAGCATGTTGAGCGCTGCCGGATCGACCATGGACACCGTGAAGACCGCAAGGGCCTCCGCCGGGCCGATCCGCCGGGAAACACTGCATCACGGTGCCGTCGCGGAACTGCGCGCGATGATCCTGTCCGGCGAATTGCGGCCGGGCAACCGGGTGCCGGAAGTCCAGCTGTGCGAGCAGCTCGGCATCTCCCGCACACCCTTGCGGGAGGCGTTGCGCGTCCTGGCGGCGGAGGGGTTGGTGGAGCTTCGCCCGCACCGCGGCGCCGTGGTGACGCCCATCGATCCAAAGGAAATTGCCGCCGTCTTCGAAGTGATGGAAGCGCTGGAAGCGCTTGCGGGCAGCCTTTGCTGCCAGAGGGGAACGCTGGAGGAGTTCGCCGAACTCGACCGGCTCCATGCCCAACTGCACGCCCGGTTCGATGCCGGCGACCGGCCGGCCTACTTCATGACCGACCGCCGGATCCACATCCGGATCGTCGCAATGGCACGCAACCCGTCGCTGGAGGCGACCTATGCCGGCTTCGCCTCAAAGATCCTCCGCGCCCGGTCGCTAGCCAATGACGATGCGGAACGCTGGCGGAACTCCCTCGGCGAACATGACGGCTTCATGGCCGCATTCCGGCAGCGCGACGCGGCGGCGGCCGGTAGCCTCCTGGCAGCCCACAGCCGTCAAACCGCGGAAGCCGTCCTCACGGTGCTGAACGGCTGCGGCAAGCCATCGCCGGTACAGCCCGCATGCCGTCCCGCCGATCACACACCCGCTTCATCCGACGCACCCGGCTTGGGCACAGTCGTCGATCCGGAGGGCGGGGGGGGCACCTCGTCGCTGCCTTCGCTGCGGTCGCGGTAGAGGGCGGCCCGCGCCAGCAGCATCAGCGTGATCGGAGTGGTGACCACCATCAGGGCGGTGATCAGCAGCTCGTGCAGGATCGCCCGGGACTCCAGAACGGAGAAGATCAGCATCGAGGCCAGCAGGATGCAGCCGATCCCCAGGGTCGAGCCGAGTGTCGGGGCGTGGACCCGCTGGTAGAAGCTGCCGAAACGCAGCAACCCGACAGTTCCGATCAGGGTCAACCCGGCGCCGGCCAGCAGCAGCAGGGCTGCGGGAACGGCTGCCCAGGCGGGGAGATCGGCCAGATGGTTGTTCATTCGATGACCTCGCCGCGCATCAGGAACTTCGCCAGCGCCGCCGTCGACACGAAGCCGAGCAGCGCGATGATCAGAGCCGCTTCGAAATAGAGGATGCTGCCATTGCGGATGCCGAAGGTCAGCAGCAGCATGGTCGCCGTGACGTAGAGGGTGTCCAGCCCCAGCACCCGGTCCTGTGCCCGCGGTCCGCGCAGCACCCGGAAGCTCGCGAAGGCCATGGCGACGACCAGCAGGATCTGGGTCAGGAAGATGGTGCCCATCAACAGGGTCAGGGTCATTCGAACAGCTCCATCAACCGTGTCTCGTAACGGCCCTTGATGGTGTCGATCCACTCCTGTTCGTCCACAAGGTCGAGGATGTGCAGGAGGATGGTATTGCGGCGGCGATCATAGGCGACCCACACCGTGCCGGGCGTGGCGGTGACGATGCAGGCGAGCGTCGCCAGCCCATAGGGCGCCCTCAGATCGAGCGGGATACGCACGAAACCGGATACCCGCCCGCCGCCGCCCGGGCGCAGGATGATTTTGGCGACCGCCCAGTTCGAGCGCAGTATGTCCACCAGCACCACGCCCAACAGCGACAGGGCCGCCCACGGACGGCGGAAGCGCCCGCCCGGCAGGTCGAGCACGCCGAGCGTCGCGGCTGTCGCCAGCGACAGCAGGCCGCCCAGGATGACGGTGCCGGGGGCCATGCTCTCGTTCAGCAGCAGCCAGACCGCCAGCAGTGTCGCCGTCATCAGCGGATAGGGCAGCCACCGCCTCATCAGCCGTCTCATCGGACACCTCCTGCCACTGGGAGTCCGGACAGCACGGCGCCGGTATAGTCCTGCGGCGCATGCAACGACCGTGCGGTGTCTTCCATATAGCGCATCGCCGGCCCAGCCTGGACGGTCAGCGCCAGATTGAGGGCAAGCAGCAACAGGACAGGTGCGATCTCCGCCACCCGTACCCGCGGAACCTCAGCGGCGGGCGAGGCCCAGAAGGCGTCGATGCCCGCCCGCGTCATCGCCACCACCGTCGCCAGCCCGGACAGCACCAGCGCCGCCAGCAGGATCCAGGTGGTGACGGCAACCTCCGGTCCGGCGGCCAGCAGCGGCGACAGGATGGCAAATTTGGCGAGGAACCCCGACAGCGGCGGCAGGCCGGCCAGCAGCAGCGCGCTGGACAGGAAGCCGATGCCAAGGATTGCCATCGTCGCCGGGATGGCGACGCCAGCCCCGCCATCATCCGCATCCTCGTCGTCGCCCTCACCGAAAGCCTCGCGGGTCACCGCCAGCACGTCGGCGCCGACGCCGCGGCCGCGCTCCACCAACTCGATCAGCAGGAAGAAGCCGGCAACCGCCAGGACGGAACTGGTCAGGTAGAACAGTGCCCCGCCGGTCACCGACATCCGGCCGGCGCCGATGGCGGCCAGCAGGGTACCGGACGACACCAGCACGATGGCCCCGGCCAGCCGTGCCGTGTTCTGGGTCGCCAGCACGGCAATCGAGCCGAAGCCGACGGTCAGCAGCCCGCCGACCAGCAGAACCATACCGCCGAAGCCGCCCGACTCCCCCGCCCCGTCGCCGAACACCAGCAGCCACAGCCGCAGCACGGCATAGATGCCGACCTTGCTGAGGACCGAGACGATGGCGGCGGAGGCCGAACCCAGCGTGGAATAGGTGTTGGGCAGCCAGAAGCCCAGCGGCCACATCCCAGCCTTGATCAGGAAGGCAAGGCCGAGAATCGCCGCCCCGGCTTCCAGCAACCCGCGGTCCTCGGCCGCCAGGTCGGCGACCCGGCCGGCGAGATCGGCCATGTTGAGGGTGCCGGAAATGCCATAGATCATGCTGACGCCGATCAGGAACAGCAGCGACGCCGACAGGTTGATCGCGATATAATGCAGCCCCGCCCGCACCCGCGCCAGCCCAGAGCCATGCAAAGCGAGGCCGTAGGAGGCCGCCAGCATGATCTCGAAGAAGACGAACAGGTTGAACAGGTCGCCGGTCAGGAAGGCCCCGTTCAGCCCCATCAGCTGGAACTGGAACAGCGGATGGAAATGCGCCCCGGCCTTCTGCCAGCGCGGCAGCGAGAAAGTCAGGGCGGCGACGCCCAGGATTCCGGTCAGCACCAGCATCAGGGCGGCGAAGCGGTCCAGCACCAGCACGATGCCGAAATTCGCCGGCCAGCTGCCGAGCCGGTAGACGCGGACACCGGCAGCCCCGGCATCAGCGACGGTCAGCGCCAGCACGGCCAGCCCCAGCAACGCCAGCGCCGATGCCATGCCGATCGCCGCCTTCAGCGTCCGCTGCCGCTCGTCGATCAGCATCATTACCGCCCCCGCCAGCAGGGGCAGGACGATGGGGGCGATCGTCAGATGGTCCATCCAGCCGCTCACCGGCCGCTCTCCTTTCCGTCGACATGGTCGGTGCCGGTCAGGCCGCGGGCGGCGAGCAACAGAACCAGGAAAAGGGCGGTGGTGGCGAAGCCGATGACGATCGCCGTCAGCACCAGCGCCTGCGGCACCGGGTCGGCGTGCATGGCGAGCGTGCCGGCCCGTCCGCCCTCAAGGATCGGCGCCGCCCCGGTGCGCAGGCCGCCGGTGGAGAAGATGAACAGGTTGACGGCATAGGACAAAAGCGACAGCCCGACGATCACCTGGAAGGTGCGGGGCCGCAGCAGCAGCCACACGCCGGAGCCGGTCAGCACGCCGATGCCGAGCGAAAGGATCAGTTCCATCAGTCGTCTCCCACGGCAGTCTCTCCCACGGGGGTCGGCACCGGTTCGGGCACCGCCGGAACCTCCGGCAGGCGCGGTGCGGCAACGCGGTGGCCGCGCAAGGATTGGCGGGCCAGCGCGATCAGCATCAGGATGGTGGCGCCGACCACCAGGGCAAAGACGCCGATGTCGAACAGCAGCGCGCTCGCCACCGGGATCTTGCCCAGCACCGGAATCTGCGAATAGGCGAAATAGCTGGTCAGGAACGGCCGGCCGGCCACCCAGGCACCGAGTCCGGTGCCGGCGGCCAGCAGCAGGCCGATGCCCATCCAGCGCATCGGCAGCACGCGCAGCCGCGCCTCGACCCACTGGGTGCCGCCGAACATGTATTGCAGGATCATGGCGATGGCGACGGTCAGCCCGGCGGCGAAGCCGCCGCCCGGCAAATCGTGGCCGCGCAACAGCAGGAACAACGCCACCAGCAGGATCACCGGGAACAGCAGGCGGGCGATCAGCGACGGGATGAACAGCCAGTCGGCCACCGTGTCGCCGTCCTTGCGGTCGGGCCGCGAGGCGTCGAAGGCGCTCTGGTCGCGCTGCTGCTCGGGAACGTCGACGCTGTCGGACGCCGGGCGGAAGCGGCGCAACAGCGCATAGGCGGTCATTGCCACCACCCCCAGCACGGCAATCTCGCCCATCGTGTCGAAACCGCGGAAATCGACAAGGATGACGTTGACGACGTTGGTGCCGCCGCCCTCGCTGTAGGCCAGTTCCAGGAAATGGCGTGCCAGCAGTTCCGGCGGGAAGCGCGTCATCACCCCGAAGGCCAGCCCGGCCATGCCGGCCCCGGCAGCGGCGGCGATGCCAAGGTCGCGCAGGCGGCGGGTCAGCGTGACCGCCTCCGACCCGCGGCTGCCGGGGGTGTCCATCCGCTTGGGCAGCCAGCGCAGACCAAGCAACAGCAGGATGGTGGTGACCACCTCGACCAGCAGCTGGGTCAGGGCGAGGTCGGGGGCGGAGAACCAGACGAAGGTGACGCAGACCACCAGCCCGGTGCCGCCGAGCATGATCAGCGCCGCCAGCCGGTGGAACTTCGCCTGCCAGGCGGCGCCCAGCGCGCAGGCGGCGCCCAGCAGCCAGATCAGCGCCAGCACCGGGTCGATGCCCGACGGCGCCAGATTGCCCGGCCCCACCCCGCGCGACCACACCGTCCAGCCGCCGGCCAGCACCGCGGCGGTCACCACCAGCCGCAGCTGCGGTTGCAGGCGGCGGGTGCCCAGCAGCCCCTCCGCCGTGCGGGCGAGGCGCCAGGATAGGAAGACCATCGTCCGCTCGAACATCCGCCGGCCTTCCAGGCTGCGGATCAGCGGCGGCCCCTCGATCCCCTTGGCGAGATGGCTCTGCAGCAGCCGGTAGAGGATCAGCCCGGCGGCGAAGGCGGCCATGCTCATCACCAGCGGCAGGTTGAAGCCGTGCCAGACCGCGAGGCTGTAGTCCGGCGTCGCAGCACCCAGGGCGGCGCGGGCGGCCATGTCGAGATAGGGGCCGACGGTGGCGGCCGGCAGGATGCCGATGACGATGCAGGCCAGCACCAGCACCTCGACCGGGAAGCGCATCCAGGCCGGCGGCTCGTGCGGCTCATGCGGCAGGCCGACCGGGTCCGGCCCGAAGAAGGTGCCGTGGATGAAGCGCAGCGAATAAGCGACACTAAAGGCGCTGGCCACCATCGCCGCGACCGGCAGCACGTCGAAGAAGACCGGCAGCGGATCCTTGGCGGACAGCGCCTCGGCGAAGAACATCTCCTTCGACAGGAAGCCGTTCAGCAGCGGCACGCCCGCCATGGCGCCGGCGGCGATCAGGGCGAGGCGGGCGGTGAAGGGCATGAAGCGGTTCAAGCCCGACAGGCGCCGGATGTCGCGCGTCCCCGTCTCGTGGTCGATGATGCCGGCGGCCATGAACAGCGACGCCTTGAAGGTCGCGTGGTTGATGACGTGGAAGATCGCCGCCACCATCGCCAGTTCGCTGTTGAAGCCGAGCAGCAGGGTGATGAGCCCGAGATGGCTGATCGTCGAATAGGCCAGCAGTCCCTTCAGGTCATGCTGGAAGATGGCGATGTAGGCGCCGAGCAGCAGGGTAGCGAGGCCGGCTGAGCCTACGATCCAGAACCACGCCTCGGTCCCCGCCAGCACCGGCCACAGCCGGGCCATCAGGAAGATGCCGGCCTTCACCAGCGTCGCCGAATGCAGGTAGGCCGACACCGGGGTCGGTGCCGCCATGGCGTGCGGCAACCAGAAATGGAAGGGGAACTGCGCGCTCTTGGTCAGGGCGCCGAGCAGGATCAGCACCAGGGCCGGCAGGTAGAGCGGATGGGCGCGGATACGGCCGCCAGCCGCCAGCACGGCGTCCAGATCGTAGCTGCCGACGATGTGGCCGAGGATCAGCACGCCGGCGAACAGGCAGAGGCCGCCGGTCGCCGTGACCGTCAGCGCCATGCGCGCACCGTCTCGCGCGGCGGCGGCGTGGTGCCAGTAACCGATCAGCAGGAAGGAGAAGAGGCTGGTCAGTTCCCAGAAAAAGGCGAGCTGGATCAGGTTGCCCGACAGCACCACCCCGGTCATCGACCCCATGAAGGCGAGCAGGAAGGCGAAGAAGCGCGGCACCGGATCCTCGGCCGCCATGTAGTAGCGGGCATAGACCACCACCAGCGCGCCGACCCCGAACACCAGCCCGGCAAAGAGCCAAGCGAAGCCGTCCATCCGCAGCGAGAAGTCCAGCCCGAGCGACGGCATCCAGGTCGCCGAAAGGCGCAACACGCCGCCCGCCGAGACCGTCGGATAGGCCGCCCACACCATCGCCAGCCCGATCAGCGTCACGCCCCCGGCCAAATACGCCGCCGCGTTGCGCGCATGCGTGGGCAGCAGACCGGCGGCGGCGGCACCGGCGAAGGGCAAGGCGATGGCGATCAGGAGCGGGAGTGCGTCGGGCATGAAATCCTACGGCAGACTGGCGACGGACTGGAACGGCGGCGATGGAGGGTGTCAGAAGCCGGGAGTTGCGTCGTTGCAGTCCCGGTCCTCCTCATCCTGGGCAACGGCCTGGAGGACGATCTGGGCCGCATCCTCGGGCGTCTTCGCGCCGCGCAGCCGGCGCAGCGACTGCGGATCGCGCAGCGCTCCACAGATTTCCGCCATCGCCGACAGCAGTCCCTTCCGGTTCGATGCCGGCCACAACGCCAGGAAGACGAGATCGACCGGCTCCTCATCGCGCGCATCGAAATCGACGGCGCGCTGAAGACGGGCGAAGAGGACGACGGGGGCTGCAAGATCGGGAAGCTCGGTATGGGGAAGCGCCACGCCCCTGCCGAGCGCCGTGGAACCGATCTTCTCCCGCGCCAGCAGGGCCTCCAGGATTTCCGACGCCGGCCGGCCGCTGCGGCCGGCGGCCTCCACAGACAGCTGGTCGAGCAGTGCCGCCTTGCTGCCGGGAACGGCATCCAGGATGACGTCGTCCACGGAAAAAAGCTCAGTGATGGCCATCCGGTTCTCCATTAGGGCCAGAAAGGCGATGCGGGCACCAGAGGTCGGCAAGCACCGACGCCACCGATCAGCACGTCGCAGGGCAGTACATCGATCACTTCGGACGCGGTACTGCCCAGCAGGGCGCGGAAAACGCCGCTGCGCCGGACCGAGCCTATTGCGACCAGATCGTATCGCCCCTGCCGGGCCAGATCGACGATCTGCCGTGCCGGGGAGCCAGCGAGCAGGATCGTCTCCACCACTGGTCCGTCCGGCGGCTCGTCACCCGGGATGCCGAGCACTGTCCGGAAATCGTGCTCGACCTGTGCCTTGTCCAGTGCCGACGTTTCCGGCAGGTCCGTGACATGCAGCAGGTGGATGCAGCCCTCCCGCATCAGCATCCGCGCGCCCTCCACCGACGGTCGCGACCGTTCGGAGAAGTCGACCGGCACCAGCGCCCGCAGATAGGGCTGGAGCGGTTTGTCGCGCACGATCAGCATCGGCGTTCCATCGGCGATCGCGATGCGTTCGACGGTGGAGGCCAGGAACAGGTCCGCCACCCTGTCGCGCTGGTGCAGACCCACCACCAGAAGGTCCGGCCGCCACAGCCCGGCATAGCCGGCGACCCGGTGTTCCACCGCATCGCCGCGCACTGCCACCGCCTGGGCCCGGATGCCGGCCCCATCGCTCGCGGCCAGGATGTGGCGCTGCAATTCGCTTTCCACATGGTGCAGCGGCAGGCAGCCATAGCGCCCGCCGTTGCCGTCGACGACATGCAGCGCCGTCAGCTCCGCATCGAACCGGCGGGCGAGTTGGACGGCGCGCTCCAGCGCACGGTCCGACTTCGGTTCCAGGTCGGTTGCCAGCAGAATGCGCTTGAGGCTTGCCCTCGTGACGCCTGTCATCGTGACGGTCCCGGTATCGTGAGGTCTCCGGTCTTCTGTTCCGGTGCGGGCCGTTCCCTGCCGAAGATCACTCCGCAGGGAACCATTCAATGATCGGAAGTCGGCCGCAGTCTGTCCATGCCGGGAAATACGGACCCGAAAACGCCACGCAAGGCGTTGCATGGTGTCCGTAGTAATACGGTGCGAGTGATTTCACCTGATGCAGTCGGAGCAGGTTGGCGTTACCATTGTAGCATGTCGCAGATTGCCCGCCGCCAATGGATGTTCATTCCGGCCTATCTGGCCGCCCACATGTTCCTGGATTGGATCAGCTTCATCCATGCGGTCTCCGCCATCAACATCACGCCATGGAACCCGCCGGCCGGGCTGATGATGGGGGTGTCGGTGCTGCTCGGCGTTCGCGCCGTGCCACTGGTCTGGCTGGCTCTGACCGCCGCCGACTTCGTTGTCCGGGATCTGCCCGTGGCGCTGTGGACTCCGCTTCTGGCAAACGGCGTCGTTGCCGCGGGCTATGGGATCGCCGGCTGGCTGCTGCGCCGCGTGATCGATCCGGGGCTGTCGCGGCTGCGCGACATCGTCCTGCTGCTGGGCGGCAGCGCCGTAGCGGTCCTGGCTATCGGGCTCTGCTTCATCGCCATCCACACCACGGCCGAGCTGTTCGAGTGGAGGCACTTTCCGGAGGTGCTGCTGCGCTATTGGACGGGCGAGGTCATCGGCATCGCCGTTCTGACACCGATGGTGCTGATCGGCCGGCGCATGCCGATGCTGCGCTGGTCCTGGATCGGTGCCGCAGAGATCCTGGCTTGGGGCTCATTGATCGCCTTCACCCTGTGGCTAGATTTCGGCCCTCTGGCCTCTTCGCAATACGAGCACTTCTATCTGCTGTTCCTGCCGGCGATGGGGATCGCCGTACGGCATGGGCTGGGAGGTGCGGTACTGGCCTCGGCCGCCACCCAGGCCGGGCTGATCGCCGCCATCCAGATGACCGGCGTCGACACCGCGCGCATGGCGCATTTCCAGTTGCTGATGCTGACGCTGGCCGTCACCATCCTGCTGCTGGGTGCCGTGGTCAGCGAACGCCGACGGGCGGAGGACCGGCTGCGGGTGCGGCAATCCGACCTCGCCCACGCCTCCCGCCTGATCGAGGCGGGCGAGATGGCGGCGGCGCTGGCCCACGAGTTGAACCAGCCGCTGGCGGCGGCCATGGGTTACGCCCGCGCCGCCCGCAAGGTCGCGCGGATCGAGGGTGCCTCCCCCCGCCTGACCGAGATCCTTGACAAGACCGTCACCCAGGCCGAACGGGCCGACCGCGTCATCCGCAGCCTGCGCGACTTCGTGCGCAAGGGTGCCCGCGACCGCAACCCGCTGCCGGTCGCCACGCTGATCGTCGACTGCCTGACGCTGGCCGGGCCGCTCGCCAGCCGCCATGCTGTAGAGATTACGGCGGAAGTCGACCCCGCCCTGCCGGCCATAGCAGGGGATGCCGTCCAATTGCAGCAGGCGATCCTCAACCTCGTCCGCAACGCGGCCGAAGCGATGGGCGACGCCCAGACTTATCCGGCCCGGCGCCGCATCGTGATCTTCGCCGGCGCCGCCGAGCGCGGCTTCGTCGCCATCGGCGTGCGCGACACCGGCCCCGGCCTCGCCGAGGTGGTGGAGCGCAACCTGTTCGCCCCCTTCGTCACCACCAAGCCGACCGGCATGGGGCTTGGGCTGTCCATCGTCCGCACCATCGTTGAAAGCCATGGCGGCACCCTGACCGCACGCGGCGGAACAGACGGGGGAACCGTGTTCCAGTTCACCATTCCCGTCCATGCGGCGGGCCAAGCGGGAGAGCTTGCATGACGACCGAGACGCCCCCCACCACACCCACGGCGTTCGTGGTGGACGACGACGAGGCCGTGCGCGACGCCTTGGCGCTCCATCTGGATCTGGCCGGGCTGGCCGTGCGCTGCTGCGCGTCGGCAGCAGAATTCCTGGAAACGGCCTCCCCGGACCAGCCGGGCTGCGCCATCCTCGACATCCGCATGCCGGGCATGGACGGGCTGGATTTGCAGCAGGAGATGATCCGGCGCGGCTTGACCCTGCCGGTGATCGTCATCACCGGCCATGGCGACGTCACCGCAGCGGTGCGGGCCTTCCGGGCCGGTGCGGTGGATTTCCTGCAAAAGCCGTTCGACGAGGATCTGCTGATCGAGCGGGTGCAGGAGGCGTTCGAACGCGACCTCGCCGCCCGCCGCGCCGATGGCGAGACCGGCGAGATCCGCCGCCGCCTCGCCCTGCTCAGCCCGCGCGAACTGGAGGTGATGGAAATGGTCGCCCAGGGACTGCCCAACAAGACGATCGCCCACCTTCTCGCCATCGGCATCCGCACGGTGGAGACTCACCGCGCCCGCGTGCTGGAAAAGATGGAAGCCCGCAATGCTCCGGAACTGGCACTGATGCGGACGAAGCTGGGCGATCGGCTGGAGTGAGGTGTCTGCCAGCAAAGGAGACGGCAGGTTTGGCAATCTGCGGAGAGTGTCAGCACTCCGGCAAATTCACCGCAAGCCCGCCCAGGCTGGTCTCCTTGAACTTGGTGCTCATTTCCTCGCCGGTCTGCCGCATCGCCTGGATGCAGTTGTCGAGCGGCATGAAATGCTGGCCGTCGCCGCGCAGCGCCAGGGAGGCTGCGGCCACCGCCTTGGTCGCACCGATGGCGTTGCGTTCGATGCAGGGCACCTGGACCAGACCGGCGACCGGATCACAGGTCATGCCGAGGTGATGCTCCAGTGCGATTTCCGCCGCATTCTCCACCTGCTCCGGCGTTCCGCCCAGCACCGCGCACAGACCCGCCGCGGCCATGGCGGCGGCCGATCCGACCTCGCCCTGGCACCCGGCCTCGGCCCCGGAAATCGACGCGTTGTGCTTGATCAAGCCGCCGATTGCTGCTGCGGTCAGCAGAAAATCGGCGACCTTCGCCGGTTCCGCCCCGGCGCAATGATCGAGGTAATAGCGGATCACCGCCGGAACGACGCCGGCCGCCCCATTGGTCGGTGCGGTCACCACCTTGCCGCCGGCCGCATTCTCCTCATTGACCGCCATCGCATAGATGCTGAGCCAGTCGGAGGCGACATGCGGAAGGCTTGAATTCGCCCCGCGCTCGCGCAGAAGCTGCTGATGGATGGCCTTGGCCCGCCGCTTCACCTTCAGGCTGCCGGGCAACTGGCCGTCGAGGCTGAGGCCACGCTCGATGCAGCCGTTCATTGCCGCCCAGATGTCGCCGAGCTTCTCCTCCACCTCGATGGCGGAGCGCACGACGACTTCGTTGGCACGCTTCATCTCGGCGATCGACGCACCGCTTTCCCGCGCCATCCGCAGCATCGCCGCGGCGTTGTGGAAGGGATAGGGCCAACCGGCGGCCTCTTTCTGGAATGCCGCCGGCGGGGACTCCCGTTCCGCCGCCGTGACGACGAAGCCACCGCCGATCGAATAGAAGATTTCCGACAGCACCAACTTGCCGGCCCGGTCCAAAGCCTGGAAAATCAGTCCGTTGGCATGGCCCGGCAGTGGCGGCCCGAAGTCGAAGACCAGATCGGTTTCCGGATCGAAGTCCAGCGCTGGCAGGCCGGCGGGGTGCAGCTTCCGAGTCTGCCAAAGCTCGGCGATGCGCTCTTCGGCTTCATCGACGTCGAGGCTGTCCGGCCGGTAATCGAGCAGCCCAAGCAGCACGGCACGGTCCGTCGCATGTCCCTTACCGGTGAAAGCGAGCGAGCCGTGCAGCCGGACCCGGATCGCCGCGGGCATGGTTTCCTCCTGCGCCCGCAGCATGTCGAGGAACCGCACCGCCGCGGTCATCGGGCCCATCGTGTGCGACGACGACGGGCCGATGCCGATCTTGAACACATCGAAAACGCTGAGAAACATCGGGCGCCTCGTCAGAATTCGTGAGTTTTTGAAAGCTGTTATCGGCCGTCATCCCCGCGAAGGCGGGGATCCGGGCGGCTCCGCGTCAAAGCTCTTGGAACGGTTGGATTCCCGCCTTCGCGGGAATGACGGCCGAGAGAAGTGCATGATGAGATCCGATGCGAAGCAGCATCTCTCGGCGGAACCTGCAAAAACTCACAAACTCTCAGCCATAGATCGGGAAGCGCTCGCACAATTCGCGAACCTCGCCATGCACGCGCTTCTCGACCTCGGCATTGCCGTCCGGTCCGGCGGCGGCAAGCGCGTCGACGACGGTCAGGATCAGCTCGCCGATACGGGCGAACTCCGCCTCGCCGAAGCCGCGGGTGGTGCCCGCCGCGGTGCCGAGCCGGATGCCGGAGGTCACCGCCGGCTTTTCCGGGTCGAACGGGATAGCGTTCTTGTTGCAGGTCAGTCCGGCCCGCTCCAGCGCGCGTTCGGCGTCGCGGCCCTTCACGCCCTTCGGCCGCAGATCGACCAGCACCATATGGCAGTCGGTGCCGCCGGAGACGATGTCCAAGCCACCCTTCACCAACGTGTGGGACAGCACCTTGGCGTTCGTCACCACCTGCGCGGCATAGGCCTTGAACTCCGGGGTCAGCGCCTCGCCGAAGGCCACGGCCTTGGCGGCGATGACATGCATCAGCGGACCGCCCTGGTTGCCCGGGAACACCGCGGAGTTGAACTTCTTGGCCAGCGCCTCGTCGTTGGTCAGGATCATGCCGCCGCGCGGACCGCGCAGGGTCTTGTGCGTGGTGGTGGTCACCACATGGGCATGCGGCAGCGGATCCGGGTAGTTGCCGGTGGCGACCAGCCCGGCATAATGGGCCATATCCACCATCAGATAGGCCCCGACCTCGTCGGCGATGCGGCGGAACTCGGCAAAATCGATCACCCGCGGGTAGGCCGAGGCGCCGGCGACGATCAGCTTCGGCTTGGTCTCCAGTGCCTTGGCGCGCAGAGCGTCATAATCGATCCGCTGGTCGCTCTCGCGCACCTCATAGCTGACGATGTCGAACCACTTGCCCGACATCGTCACCGGCGAGCCGTGGGTCAGGTGCCCGCCATGGGCCAGCGACATGCCCATCACCCGGTCGCCCGGTTGAAGCAGGGCCAGGAAGACGGCCTGGTTGGCCTGGGCGCCGGAATGCGGCTGGACATTGACGAAGCCGGCACCGAACAGCTTCTTGGCGC
This sequence comes from Azospirillum lipoferum, assembly GCF_024170005.1. GTDB lineage: Bacteria > Pseudomonadota > Alphaproteobacteria > Azospirillales > Azospirillaceae > Azospirillum > Azospirillum lipoferum. Next base: position 82,169 of record NZ_JALJXJ010000011.1, on the reverse strand, counting down.
GCTCAATGGCGATGGTCTCGACCTCGTCCACGAACTCGCAGCCGCCGTAATAGCGGCGGCCCGGATAGCCCTCGGCGTATTTGTTGGTGAGGATCGAACCCTGGGCGGCCAGCACGTCCGCCGAGACGATGTTTTCCGAGGCGATCAGCTCGATCTCGTACTTCTGACGGTTCAGTTCACGCCCAATGGCTGCCGCGATCGCGGAATCGGTGAGATCGGGCTTCGACAGGGTCTGATGACGGGTCATGTGCGTTTCTCTCGATCAGAGGCCGAGCGCGATTTCGCGGCTAACGGCGTGCAGGATTCCCCAGACATGGTCGGCGAAGGAGCGCCAGACCTCGATCCGGAAGCGGTTCTTGTCCTCGCGGATCAGGACGATCTGCGCCTTGTCGAAGAGGGTGCGGCAGCCGGTGCCGACCGCCATCGCGTCGACATCGAAGGCGATTGCCGCGCGCAGGGCGAGCGCCGCGGCCTCCCCCTCCACCAGGATGCCGACCTCGCGATGGCCGATGTCGACCAGGCTGTGCGGCTCCTGGAGAGCGGCGAAGGCGTCGGCGATGCCGTCGCTCTCGGCGACCGGCGCCGTCAGCACCCACTCGTCGGGGCCGAGTTGCAGCGCCATCCGGCCGCCTGCCTCCACCAGCCTGCCGATGCGGGTGGGGAGCGGTGTGCCGAAGGCGGCCCCGGCCGACTGCGCGGCGGCGGGATCGATCCGCAGGCTGAAGCGGGCGACATCCTCGGCGGCACGGATGCTCAGCCGGCTTGCGGTGTCGCCGGGGATGGTCTTGCCCAGCAACGGGTGATTGGCCAGAAGCACGGGTGAGCCTCCTATGCGCTGAGACGCGTGTTCTCGGGATCGACGAACACCATGCCGGTGATCGTTGCGGCATGGACCTTGTCCGGCATCGGGACATGTACGGTCTGGCCCTGAAGCGACCGGCCGCCCTGGATCACCGCCAGGGCGATGGACCGCCCCAGCTCGGCACTCCAGTAGGACGAGGTCACATGGCCGACCATGTCCATCGGCACCGGCTGGTTCGGGTCGAGGACGATCTGCGCCCCCTCCTCCAGCACCGTCTTCGGATCGCTGGTCAGCAGGCCGACCAGCTGCTTGCGGTTCGGCACCAGCATGTCCGGACGGGACAGGGACCGCTTGCCGACGAAGTCCGGCTTGGTCTTGCCGACGGCCCAGGACAGGCCGGCGTCGTCCGGCGTCAGCGTGCCATCCGTGTCCTGGCCGACGATGATGTAGCCCTTCTCGGCACGCAGGACGTGCATCGTCTCGGTGCCGTAGGGGGTGATGCCGAAGCGCTGGCCGGCCTCGAACAGCTTTTCCCACACCGCACGGCCGTAGCGGGCCGGCACGTTGATCTCGAAGCCGAGTTCGCCGGTGAAGGACACGCGGAAAAGCCGGGTCGGCACACCGAAGATTTTCCCGGTCGCCACCGCCATGTGCGGGAAGGCGCCTTCCGACAGGTCGATGCCCTCGACGAAGGGTTCGATCAGCTTGCGGGCGTTCGGACCTTGCAGCGCGATCACCGACCATTGCTCGGTGGTCGAGGTCAGCCAGACTTTCAGGTCCGGCCATTCGGTCTGGAGGTAATCCTCCATCATGTTCAGCACGCGGGCGGCACCGCCGGTGGTGGTGGTGACGTGGAAGCGGTCATGGGACAGACGCCCGATCACGCCGTCGTCGCGGATGAAGCCGTCCTCGCCCAGCAGCAGGCCGTAGCGGCAGCGGCCGGGGGCCAGCTTGGTCCAGGCGTTGGTGTACATACGGTTCATGAACTCGGCGGCGTCGGGACCGACGATCTCGATCTTGCCGAGGGTGGAGGCGTCAAACATGCCGAGCGACGACCGCACCGCCTTGCATTCGCGCGCCACCGCCGCGTGCATGTCCTCGCCGACCTGCGGGAAGTACCAGGCGCGGCGCCACAGCGACACCGGCTCGAACACCGCGCCGTTCTCCGCCGCCCAGCCGTCGATCGGCGTCTTGCGGGTCACCTCGAACAGTTCACCCTTGTTATAGCCGGCAAAGGTGCCGAAGCTGGTCGGGGTGTAGGGCGGGCGGAAGGTGGTCAGGCCCACCGCGGGGATCGGCCGCTTCAGCGCATCGGACGCCACGGCCAGACCGTTGATGTTGGACGTCTTGCCCTGGTCGGTCGCCATGCCGTTGGTGGTGTAGCGCTTGATGTGCTCGATCGACTTGAAGCCTTCGCGCACCGCCAGCCGGATGTCCTTGGCCATCACGTCGTTCTGGAAATCGACGAACGCCTTGGCATGGCCCGGATCGCGGTCGGTCGGCAGTTCCCGACCGGTCACCCCGGTGAAGGAAAGCTCGCCTTCCACATGGTAGGAGGCCGGCTGGGCGGTGAAGCCGGCATCCGCCGCGGCGGCGGCACCGGCGGCGGCACCGTCCTCGAAGGCGGCCTTCAGCCCGAAACGGCCCTTGCCAGCGCCGGCCAGACGGCACTCTTCCTTGCCGCGGCCGGGCAGGAACATCTGGCCGTCCTCGTTCCAGGTCAGCGACCCCTGGGTGTGCGAGAACAGGTGGATGCTGGGGGTCCAGCCGCCCGACATCAGCAGGGCGTCGCAGGCGATGGTCTCGGCGCCGCCGACCTTGCCTCCAGTGGTGACCGGGTTCACGCGCACCGAGGAGACGCGGAGCCGGCCCTTGGTCCCGGTGATGGTCCAGCCGATCAGCGTTTTGATGCGGAGCGCATCGGCCGCTGCCACCAATTGGGTCGGGACAGTCCCGCGGACATCGACGATGGCCGCGACCTCCACCCCCGCCTTGGCCAGATCGAAGGCGGCGTGCCAGGCGCTGTCATGGCTGGTGACGATGACGACCCGGTTGCCGACCTTGACGCCGTAGCGGTTCAGATAGGTGCGCGCGGCCCCGGCCAGCATCACGCCCGGCCGGTCGTTGCCGGCGAACACCAGCGGCTTCTCGATGGCGCCCTGGGCCAGCACCACCTGCTTCGCCCGGACCTTCCACATCCGCTCGCGCGGAGCGCCGTCCGGCACGATGCTCAGATGGTCGGTCAGGCGCTGGCAGAGGCCGACGAAATTCTGGTGGTAATAGCCGATCGCCGTCGTGCGCGGCAGCACCGTGACGTTCGGCATCGCCGCCAGCGCGGCGTTGGTGTCCTCCAGCCAGTCCCAAGCCAGTTGCCCGTTGATCTCGGCCGTCGGCTCCGACAGCAGTGAGCCGCCGATTTCCGACTGCTCGTCGCACAGGATGACCGAGGCGCCGCTGCGCCCGGCTTCCAGCGCGGCGGCCAGACCGGCGGCACCGCCACCGACCACCAGCACGTCGCAATGGGCGAAACGGCTGGCGTAGACATCGGGATCGGGCGCGGTCGGCGCCTTGCCGAGGCCGGCGGCGTTGCGGATCACCGGCTCATAGACCTTGTCCCAGAAGCTCTTCGGCCACATGAAGGTCTTGTAGTAGAAGCCGGCCGAGAACAGCATGTACAGCGCGTCGTTCACCGCGCCGATGTCACGGGTCAGCGACGGCCAGCGGTTCTGGCTCTCGGTCTTCAGCCCTTCGAAGACCTCCAGCACCGTCGCCCGGGTGTTCGGCTCGAACCGCCCGTTGCCGCGGTTGCTGCCGACCAGCGCGTTCGGCTCTTCCGACCCGGCGGACAGGATGCCGCGCGGCCGGTGGTACTTGAAGGACCGTCCGACGAGATGGACGCCGTTCGCCAGGAGCGCGGAGGCCAGGGTGTCGCCCTCGCAACCGGTATAGTCGACGCCGTCGAAGCTGAAGCGGACCTGACGGCTGCGGTTGACCCTGCCCTTGCCGGCAATGCGGAAATTGCTCATGGACGTGCTTCCTCGGCAGGGGTGGCGGCGCTGGAGGCGCTGACCGCGAGCGCGATCTCCTCGTCGCTCGGACGCGGAGTCCCCGCCTTGTAGGTCATGGCGAACTTGTCGGTCACGGTGTCGCGCACCGCGTTGAAGAAGCGGCCGCAGCCGTGCATGTGGCGCCAGCGCTCGAAATGCCGGCCGCGCGGGTTGGTGCGGATAAAGAGGAAGTCGCGCCATTCCTCGTCGGACAGGGCGGAGGGGTCCGCCGGTCGCGCGATGTGCGCCTCGCCGGCATAGGTGAACTCCACCTCGGGGCGCTCTGCTTCGCAATAGGGGCAGCGGATGAGCAGCATGGTCGTCTCCTCAATGCGCGACGGCGGCGGCGGCGGCCTCGTCGATCAGCCGGCCGGTCTTGAAGCGCTCCAGCGTGAAGGGCGCGTTGATCGGGTGCGGCTCGTCGCGGGCGATGGTGTGGGCGAAGACGTTGGCCGACCCCGGCGTCGCCTTGAAGCCGCCGGTCCCCCAGCCACAATTGACGTACAGCCCCGGCACCGGCGTCTTGCCGATGATCGGCGAGCGGTCGGGCGTGACGTCGACGATGCCGCCCCATTTGCGCAGCATGCGCATGCGGTTGAAGATCGGAAACACCTCGCAGATGGCGGCGACGGTGTGCTCGATCAGCGGCAGGCCGCCGCGCTGGCTGTAGGAGGTGTACTGGTCGGTGCCGGATCCGATCACCAGCTCGCCCTTGTCGGACTGGCTGATATAGGCATGCACGGTGTTGGACATCACCACGCAGGGGAACACCGGCTTCACCGGTTCCGACACCAGTGCCTGCAACGGATAGCTTTCCAGCGGCAGCCGGACTCCAGCGGTGTCCATCACCACCGAGGTGTTACCGGCGGCCGACACCGCGACCTTCTTCGCCTTGATGAAGCCGCGCGCCGTCTCCACGCCGGTGACGTGGCCGGAGGCGTCGCGGCGGATGGCGGTCACCGGGCAGTTCTGGATGATGTCGACCCCGCGCGCCGAGGCGGCCCGCGCATAGCCCCAGGCCACCGCATCGTGGCGGGCGGTACCGCCGCGCCGCTGCAACGCGGCACCCATCACCGGATAGCGGGCGTTGGCGGCGATGTTCAGCGGCGGGCAATATTCCTTGGCCTGCTCCGGCGTCAGCCACTCGTTGTCGATGCCATTCAGGCGGTTGGAGTGGATGTGGCGCTTGAAGCTCTGGATGTCATGGACCGTGTGCGCCAGCATCATCACGCCGCGCTGCGAGAACATGACGTTGTAGTTCAGCTCCTGGCTCAGCCCTTCCCACAGCTTCACCGCATGCTCGTAGAGCCGGGCGCTCTCATCGTACAGGTAGTTGGAGCGGATGATGGTGGTGTTGCGGCCGGTATTGCCGCCGCCGAGCCACCCCTTCTCCACCACCGCGACGTTGGTGATGCCGTGTTCCTTGGCGAGATAATAGGCCGCACCCAGACCATGCCCGCCCGCACCGACGATCACGACGTCATATTCGGATTTCGGTTCCGCATCGGGCCATTGAGGCTGCCAGTTCTTGTTGCCGGTCAGCGCGTTGGTCAACAGCGAGGAAAATGAGAAGCGGGTCATGGCAGCACCGCGAAGTTCAATGTGCTGACAGTATCGGGAAGCGACCCACCATTGGACAGAATGGATGCGTCAGTTTAATGTCACCTGTGCGACGGTGCGTCCGACGGAGGTCACATGACGAACAGCATCGGGGCCGGCAATGCCAGGGCCAACGCCATCGGACCGGGCCGGTTCCCAAACCGCCCCGCGGCACCACGCCTGTCGGTCGGCTTCATTCTCGCCCATCGCTTCACGCTGTGCGCCTTCGCCAACTTCGTCGACGTGCTGCGGCTCGCCGCCGACGAAGGCGACCGCAGCCGGCCGATCCTGTGCGATTGGGCGGTGCTGTCGGACCAGATGCGCCCGGTGGCGTCGAGCTGCGGCATGCTGGTCCAGCCGACCGAGCGGCTGAGCGACCCGGCAAAGTTCGACTACATCGTCGTGATCGGCGGGCTGATCGACGAGATCTCCAACCTCAGCCCCGACTACATCCGCTACCTGCGTCAGGCGGCCGCATCGAAGATCCCGCTGGTGGGGGTCTGCACCGGTGCCTTCATCCTTCAGCGGGCTGGGCTGATGGACGGCTATCGCTGCTGCATCAGCTGGTTCCACCATGCCGATTTCCTGGAGCAGTTCGACGGCATCACGCCGGTGTCCGACCAGATCTTCATCGTTGACCGCGACCGGCTGACCTGCTCGGGCGGGACCAGTTCGGCCCATCTCGCCGCCTATCTCGTCGAAAAGCATGTCGGGCGCGCCCAGGCGCGCAAGAGCCTGCACATCATGATCATCGACGATGCGCTGCGCGGGGAGAAACCGCAGCCGGGCATCCCGCTGGATTTCTCCACCAACGACGAGGTGGTGCGGAAGGCGCTGCTGCTGATGCAGCAGAACATCGACGTCCCCTTATCGGTAGCGGAGATGGCCCGTCGCCTGGGTGCCGCCCGGCGCCAGATGGAACGCCATTTCCAGAACGCGCTGGGCATGACGCCGAGCGAGGCCTACCGGATCATGCGGCTGGAGCATGCCGAATTCCTGCTGCGCAACACCGAGCAGTCGGTGACGGAAGTCGCCGCCGCCGTCGGCTTCTGCGATTCGTCGCACTTCGTCCGCGCCTTCAAGGAACGACGCGGCATGACACCCTCCGTCTTCCGCAAGGGCTGAGACTCCGCCACGGCCGTTCCATTCAACGCCGGTGACGCACCCGTACAATCGGCGGGTGGATCCTTTCGCCATGCTGTGTCCAACGAAACAGTCGGGAGCACGGAGCATCCATCGTGCCCCTGACCAGCATCGCGGCAACCCGCCTTCCGCGGCTTGCCGGACAGACAAGGATGGCGAACATGCTCGACGACAACGACACCATGCAGATGCACTGGCGTGAAACCGGCATTCCCGAAGAACTGTGCCGGGAACTCGCCCTGGCGTCGACACCGATGCGTCTGCACGCCCATCCGCCGGTGCGCACCGTCGCCGATGCCGAGGAGCACTGGCGCAGCGTTCCCGGCGTGCACACCAAGAACCTGCTTCTGAAGGATGCCAAGGGCGTGCTGTGGCTGGTGGTGCTGCCACATGACCAGTCGGTGAACATGAAGGAACTGGCGCCGGTCATCGGCTCGGCCAAGCTGTCCTTCGCCTCGCCAGTCACGCTGGAACAGGTTCTGTCGATCGAGCCGGGCGGGGTCAGCCCGCTGGCCCTGGTGGCGGACAAGGAGCGCCGCGTCCGTCTGGTGCTGGAACGCCGTGTCCTTGCCGGCGACGTCGTCAATTTCCACCCGATGACGAACCGCGCAACGCTCTCGATGCACCCCGATGACCTGTCGGCCTTCCTCAACCGGCTCGGTTATGAGCCGACGATCGTCGACCTCGCCTGACCGCCAATTCTTCCGCGCGAGACCCGTGATGCGCCCCAATTACAACCCGTTCTACATGACCGTCAGCTGCCGGAGCCGGCCCGGGATCATCTCCGCCATCTCGACCTACCTGTCGGACCGCGACTGCGACATCATGGAAAGCGCGCAGTTCGTCGACCATGATGGCAAGCATTTCTTCCTGCGGATGGCCTTCGACGCGCCGGACTCGATCCGGAGCGAAGCCGTTCTCCTCGAAGACCTGCAACCCATCGTGGACCGCTTCGCGATGACCCTGACTCTGCGGGACGCCCGGCGGCGGCCGAAGATCCTCATCATGGTTTCGAAGTTCGGCCATTGCCTGAACGATCTTCTGTACCGCCACAGCATCGGGGCGCTGCCTATCGACATCGTCGGCGTCGTTTCCAACCACGATGCCTTCAGGTCTCAGGTCGAATCGCACGGCATTGCCTATCACCATCTTCCGGTTTCGCCCAGCAACAAGCTGGAGCAGGAAATCCGCCTGATGGAGATCGTGGAGACGAACGACGTCGAACTCGTCGTGCTCGCCCGCTACATGCAGGTGCTCTCGCAGGACCTCTGCACGCGGATGGCCGGGCGGGTCATCAACATCCACCACAGCTTCCTGCCCAGCTTCAAGGGCGCCAAGCCCTATCATCAGGCCTACACCCGCGGCGTGAAGCTGATCGGCGCCACGGCCCACTACGTCACCGACGATCTCGACGAAGGCCCGATCATCGAACAGGAGGTGGCGCGCGTCGATCACTCCATGTCGCCCGATGATCTGGTCGCCATCGGCCGCGACGTCGAAAGCGTCGTCCTGGCACGCGCCATCCGGCTGCACATCGAGGCGCGCGTCATGGTCCACGACCATCGGGCGATCGTCCTGCGGTAACAAAAGGAGTTCAGCGATCTTGCAACTCATCGACGAAAACGCCACCCAGGCGGTCCGCCGTGCCTTCGCGTCGGGCGGCCTCGCCGCGGCGGTGCAGGAACTGCGCCGCCATGTCGTCATCGAGGATGAACGCATGGCACTCGCCACGGTCGAGGCGTTCCTTGCCAGTGTCCAGAACGGCGACACCCGGCTATAAGGACGCCGTTCCCGCCCGATCGGGAATGTCGGCCCCGACATGTGGGCGTTTCCCCTCCGGCGGATCAAGCGATGTCCCTCATCCAACCGATCGTCCCGCTCCTCCTCGCAGTGTTCCTGATGATGGGCGGTACGGGCGCGCTGACGACCATCGTCAGTGTCCGCCTCGATGCCGCTGGCGCCTCGCCCATCCTGCTCGGCGCCCTGACCGCCGCCTATTACCTGGGGGTGACGATCGGATCGACGCAGGCCTACCGGCTCGTCGGGCAGGTCGGCCACATCCGCGCCTTCAGCGCCTCCGCGACCGTCATGGTCGCGGCGACCCTGGGACACACGCTGGGCTCCGACCCTGCGGCCTGGATCGCCCTTCGCCTCGTTGAGGGCTGCTGCATGGCCGGCTTGTTCGTCTGCATCGAAAGCTGGCTGAACCAGAGCGCTACATCCGCCACGCGCGGGCAGATCCTGGCCCTCTACATGATCGCCCTCTATGGCGCGCAAGGGGCCGGCCAGTATCTGATGGTCATCAACGATCCGCATGGCTTCAGGCAGTTCGTCCTGGTGTCGATCCTGGTTTCCCTGGCTCTTCTGCCGGTCGCGCTGAGCCGCAAGGCCCCGCCCCTGCTTCAGAAGCTGGAGCCCGTCCGCATCGGACACCTTTATCGCGCAAGTCCTCTGGGGTTCGCCGGGACGGTGATCAGCGGGCTGGTGGTCGGCGCCTTCTATGGGCTGGGTCCGGTCTATATCCGGCATCTGGGTTATGATCTGGGCCAGTCGGCGACTTTCGTCAGCGCCGCCATCGTCGGCGGCATGATCCTCCAATGGCCCTTCGGCAAGCTGTCGGATCTGTTCGACCGTCGGCTGGTTCTGGTTGGCCTGTTCGCTGCCCTGACCGTCATCAGCATCGGCATGACGATGCTGACGCTGAGCGGATTTGCGCCGCTGCTGGCCGGCATCGCCCTGTTCGGCGGCATCATCTTCGCGATCTATCCGATCTGCGTCTCGCACACCAACGACTTTCTGACGCCTGCCGAGATGGTGCCGGCGAGCGGCGGCATGGTTCTGGGCTTCTCGATGGGTGCCATCGCCGGCCCCTTCCTGGCCTCCCTGGTGATGGCAGTGTTCGAACAGGATGGATTGTTCCTGTTTTCCGCCCTGGTGGCCGCGACGGCCCTGGCGTTCGCACTCTGGCGCATGACGGTCCGCCCCCCCGTTCCCATAGACCAGCGCCTCCCCTTCCTGCCCCAGGCGCCGATTGCGGGGCCTCTGGATGGCGTGCAGGCCAGTGGAGAGACTCTCGGGAGCGACATCGGAGAGGCGGCTCCCGGAACAGAATCCTCCAGGTCATAAAAACCTATCGGCAACGAAGATCTCGACAGCAAAGAGCCCGCGCTCCTGATTGGAGGCGGGCTCTTCTTCTGTTCGGTTACAGGGAAAGATACGACTTACCCAGAGCAGCATCGGCTTGCTGCGTTGCGCCGATGCGTCACTCCTGCGGATCGAGCATGAAGTGCCGGACCTTGTGCCGGTTCTCGATCAGTTCGTCGAGGGTGGGTTCGTTGCGCATCGCACGCCCGATGGCGATCTTGGTCGCTTCGTAATTGGTGCGATAGAGATCGGCGCGATCGAGGTTTGGATCGGTGGGGCAGCGGGGATCGATCCAGACCATCACCAGAATGCACAGGTCATTGATCCCGTCGCGCGGCAGAACGCCGTCGATGACGCAATCCAGCACCGCGTCGGCGGTGGCAGCCTGGACGACGCCGCCGAACAGGTCGACATAGGCGCTGGACTTCATCGTCACCTTGGACACCATCATGGTGGCCGGACGAACCATCTGGTTGCAGTCCCGCACCGCGAACATGCGGGTATGGCCGGCGGTCTGCCCCATCATGGTGGCGAACGCATGGCCGGCCGGACCATCAACGGTGCCGATCACGATCTCGGGCATCGCGTCGGTGAACTGGCCTTCCTTGGCGAAGACGGTGGCTTCGCCGACACGGAACAGCGGATTGCTCATGGGATCGTTGCTTTCTTGAAAAAGGGTGGTGTTGCCGGTCATCCGGTGCGGATGCCGTCCAGCAACTGTTCGATGCTGCGGCGCAGCCGTTCGGTCTGGCCGGCCAGATCCGCAGCGGCGGTCAACACGTGCCGTGTCGCGCTTTCGGTATCGCGGGCACCACCGGTGACATGCCGGGCATTGCGCGCGACCACGCCCACCCCAGATGCCGCCTGGTCTATGCTGGTGTGAATGGTGGCCGATGCGGCGGCCTGCGCCTCCATCGACCGGGCAATCGCCAGCGAGATGGTGCTGATCTCCTCGATCACCGCGGTGATGCTCTGGAGGGACTGGGCGGCGTTGCCGGTCGCATCCTGCATCGCCTGGATCCGCAGCGAGACGTCCTGCGTCGCCTTGGCGGTCTGGCTGGCGAGCTGACGCACCTCCTGCGCCACCACCGCAAAGCCCTTGCCGGCCTCGCCGGCGCGCGCCGCCTCGATGGTGGCATTCAGAGCCAGCAGATTGGTCTGTCCGGTGATTTCGTCGATGATGCGGACGACGTTGCCGATATCCTCGGCCGACTTCCGCAGACTATGCACCGACTGGTCGGCCTTGCGGGCCTGCTCCACCGCCGACGAGGCGATGCGGGCGGAATCGTCGATGCGAAGGCGGATGTCCTCCAGCGAGCGGAAGGTGTCGTCGGCCAGGGCGGCGACGGACTGGACATTGCTCGCGATCTGCTCCGCCGCCACGACGGTCTCGCCCGCCTGTTCGTTGGTGCGGTCGATGATGCCGGTCAGCTGGCGCGCGGTGCCGTCGAGCGCACCCGCCGACGATTCCACCGTGTCCAGCCCCTCCATCGCCGTCCGTTCGAAATGGGAAATCAGCTTCTCCAGATGGGCGGAGCGCAGGCGCTCGCGCCGTCGCGCCGCAATGTCCTGGAAGGTGGTCCGAACATGGTCGTTCGTCGGCGTCTCCAGGATTTCGTCCAGAGTGCCGATCTGGGTGATGCGTCCGGCTTCCATGACGGCGATCCGGTCCGCAAGCCGCATCGCCTCGTCCGGGTCCTGCGTGGTGAGAAGCATGGCCGCGCCATGCGCCCGCTGCCAGTCGAGGAGTTCCGCCTCCAGTTCCAACCGCAGGACAGGATCGACCCCGGCGAACGGAACATCCATCAGCAGCAGTGACGGATCGCCGATGAGAGACCGCGCCAGACCGATCCGCAGGCGCACTTCGGACGGAATTTCATGCGGGCGCCGGGCGGCGAAATGGGCCAGCCCCATGCGCGTCAGCAGGGCCAGGGCGCGTTCCTGGCGCTCGCGCCGCCGCAAGCCCGCAACCTCAAGCCCGAAGGCAACATTTTCCAGAACAGTGCGGTTCGGCATCAGCGCCACCGCGCCGAACGCCATCGACATCGTCTCGCGACGGGCGGTGATCAGTTCGGCCGGCTTCATCGCCGCCATATCGCGCCCATTCAGGAACACCGTGCCCGACGTCGGCTCGACCAGACGGTTCACCATGCGGATCAGGGTGGACTTGCCGGAATTCAACCGCCCCAGCACAGCGAGGACCTCGCCGGCCGCCAGATCGAACGAAACGTCGGCAACCGCCACCGTCGCGCCGGTTTCCCGTCCGATGTCGGCGTGGTCGATGCCGGCGCGCAGCATGGCCATGGCCCGGGCGGCGCTGCCGCCATAGACCTTGCACAGTCCTTCAGCCGACAACATCGCGGTGGTGGCCGGCACGGTGCCCTGTAGGTGAGCTGACGAGTTCATGGGCGATCCCGATCATGGAAGGACTGAAAGCGGGAATGGCTGGAGACGGCCGTCCGTCACGCTGCTGCGCTTTGAACGGACCGCCTCCTTGAGCAATGCTGGAAACGGCGCGGGAAAGGGGGCGCGGCCACCGCCATTGCGGCGGTGGCACGGCAGCAGGTCAGAGCTTGCCGGTGACCCAGTAGTCGATCCGGGCCTTGTTGTTCTTGATGTAGTTGTCGACCGCCTTCTCATAGCTGGTCTGGCGGGCTTCCTGCATCATCGCCTCCAGATCGCCAATCGGCAGAACCATCCGGTTCAGGAACTCGAAGATTTCCGGGTGATCCTGATAGAAGCCCTTGCGGACGATGGCGTTCACGCTCTCCAGACCGCCCAGCGCGCCCTTCGGATCCTCCAGGTAGCGCAGCTTCCAGTTGGCGAACATCCAGTGCGGGCTCCAGCTCGTCACGACGATCCACTCGTTGCGCTTCATGGCGCGCTCCAGAGCGGCGAGCATCGCGGCATCGCTGGCCGATACCAGCTGCATCCCCTTCAGATCATAGGTCTTCAGCGCCTTTTCCGACGCCTGCATCAGCCCCGATCCCGGATCGATGCCCTGAATCTTGCCACCCAGCTGCTTCTGCACCTCCGGCTTCTTCAGATCCTCGATGGTTTTGACCTGATCGACGGGGATGTAGTCCGGCACCACCCAGCCCAGGCGGGCGCGGGTATAGAGCGGGCCGAGATCGACGATGTCCTTGCCGACCTTGTCGAGATAGGGCTTGTGGGTCAGCGGCTGCCACGACATCAGCATGGCGTCCAGCTTTCCGCTGGCGATGCCTTGATACTGGATGCCGATGTCGGCCATGGTCAGCTCGACCTTGTAGCCGAACCGCTCCTCGATCACGGCTTTGGCCAGTTTGGTCACCGCCTCGGCGTCCGACCAGGCGGTCCAGCCGATGTTGATCGACTTCTCGGCGGCTTGCGCCGAGGTGGCCACCACACCGGTCCCCAGACCGACCGTCATGGCCGCCGACAGCAGCATGCCCAAGGCTTTACCGAAGATTTTCATCAAGAAGCCTCCTCGTATGTTTATTTGTTTGGGCTCGTTTGTTTGGAGTTGCCGGTCCGCCGTGCCGACAGTTGAACGCAGACGCGTGCGCGCGGTCCGGAAAGTCACCTCTGCCTTGCCGGTGAACGCGATTGGCTGACAGACCCGCGTCCGTGGAACGGATGGCCGACCACCTTCCGGAATTGACCGGAACGCTGCTGCCAAACGATGCGGACCTTTATTGGCATCAGTGCTGATTGGACAAGGATGCAGGCCTTGAAAGCAGAAAACCTTCATCACAGCGGCATTTCGTATCGCATTTGCGACAACCCGGTACACACCCGCTCCACCGGCGAATGCTGTTCGATTGACAGACGGATGTTTTGAAATCTTCCATAGAAATAGGGAAACGGAGCCGCAGTCTCCTGAGGGGTGAGACATTATGGAGGTCCAGCGGCTCTCTTTGAATTGCAGGACGCCGTCGACCGACCATCTTCCGATTGAGTAAAGCGTCCGTCACTCTTGAATGATTGCCTCCTGTCGCAAACCGACCATTGCCGAAGCCCAACCTTGCGCAAAAAGACAGCATGGCCTGTCGGCCTTTTTAAAGTTGATGTCGCAATCCAGAACGCGACGTCCCGCGGCCGACGGCAGGCTGGGTGTCGTGGAATCGAAAAAAGCACAGCCTAGTCAAGGTTGAAGAGGTTCCACGAACACACGGCCCCACTCCCGCAGAAGGTCAACCGTCATGGCGTCCGAGATTTCCATTGAAGCCCTGCTGAAGCGCCGAAAGAAGGGGTACAGCCTGGAGGCGCCGTTCTACACCAGCGACGAGATCTTCAAGCTGGACATGGAAATCATTTTCGGCCGCCACTGGCTGCATGTGGGTGTGGAACCGGATGTCCCGGAACCGGGTGACGTGATGGTGGTCGATATCGGCAAGACCTCTGTCATCGTCATGCGCGACGACGACATGGAACTGCGCGCCTTTCACAATGTCTGCCGCCATCGCGGCGCGCGCATCATTCTCAAGGAGAAGACCTCCGTCGGCAATCTGGTGTGCAGCTATCACCAGTGGACCTATGGTCAGGACGGCGAGCTTCTGTTCGCCGAGCATATGGGCAACGATTTCGACCGCAAGTGCCGGAACCTGAAGAAGGTCCACATCCGGTCGGTCGGCGGCCTGATCTTCATCTGCCTGGCGGAGGAGGCTCCGGACGACATCGACCAGATGGCTGCGGTCATCGAGCCCTACATCCTTCCGCACGATCTGAAGAACTGCAAGATCGCCAAGACCGTCGACCTGATCGAGAAGGGCAACTGGAAGCTCACGATGGAGAACAATCGTGAATGCTACCACTGCGTCAGCAACCATCCGGAACTGACCATCCCGCTGTTCGAATACGGCTTCGGTTTCGCCCCCGACGGCACCAACCCGAAGCGGATGGAACATGCCGCCAAATACGATGCGCTGGTGAAATCCTGCCATACCGGCTGGGAAGCGGCGGGTTTCCCCAGCCGCGAGGTCGAACATCTGACCGACACCACCGGCTTCCGCGCCGAGCGCCTGCCGTTGGACGGCGCCGGCGAGGCCCACACCAAGGACACCCGCAGCGCCTCCCAGAAGCTGCTGGGCTCGATCACCGAGCGCAAGCTGGGGGCTTTGTCCTTCTGGACCCAGCCGAATTCCTGGAACCACTTCATGAGCGACCACATCGTCACCTTCTCGGTGTTCCCGCTCGGTCCCGACCGCAACCTGCTGCGCACCCGCTGGCTGGTCCACAAGGACGCCGTCGAGGGCGTCGATTACGACCTGAACCGCCTGACGGAGGTGTGGGAGGCGACCAACCAGCAGGATGCCGATCTGGTCGAGATCTCGCATAACGGCGCCCAAAGCCCCGCCTACGAGCCGGGTCCCTATTCGCCCTACACCGAGCCGCTCGTGGAGAAGTTCACGGAATGGTACGTCGGCCGCATGTCCGAGCATCTGCTGGGCAAGCAGGCCGCGGTGGGCGTCGCCGCCGAGTGAGGCGGCGTAAGCGTGTCCCGGTCTCAAGTGAGCCGGGACACGCTGCCTGTTCACAGCCCGCTTGTTCAGGGCTCGTTTGCTAGGGCTCAGGGGTGAGAGAGATGACGATGCAGCAGGATGCGGGTCCGCCTCCGGTCCGGGACTGGGATCCGGAAACCGACGATACGCTGGTATGCCGGGCGGTGCGGGACGAAACGCACGACGTGAAGACCTTCGTCTTCGCACCAACGAGCCCCTGCCTGTTCCGGTTCAAGCCGGGCCAGTTCATCACGCTGGAACTGCCCATCGGCGGCGAAACCATTCATCGCAGCTACACCGTCTCCTCCTCCGCCGCGCGGCCGCATCGCCTGTCGATCACCGTCAAGCGCGTGCCCGGCGGGCCGGTGTCGAACTGGCTGCACGACAACCTGAAGCCGGGCGACAGGATCCGCGCGGTCGGCCCGCTCGGCGAATTCACGCCCGGCGAGGCCGAAGCCCCGCGGAAGTTCCTGTTCCTGTCCGGCGGCAGCGGCGTCACACCCCTGATGTCGATGACCCGGACCTTCGATGATCTGGGCGAGGATCACGACGTCGTCTTCGTACACGCGGCCCGGACCCCGGCCGACATCGTTTTCCGCCGCGAACTGGATGCGCTGACCGGACCCGGCCGCCGCCTGCGCGTCGCCCATGTCTGCGAAGGCATCGGCGCCGAGGCCCATTGGGCTGGCTTCACCGGCCGGCTGTCGCTGCCGATGCTAGGCCTGATTGCGCCGGACTTCATGGAACGGGAGGTCTATGTCTGTGGTCCCGGACCCTTCATGAAGGCGGTGCGCGCCTTCCTGGAGGGGGGCGGCTTTGACATGGGCCGCTACCATCAGGAAAGCTTCAACTTCGAGGAGATGACGGCCGAACTGGCTGCCGGAGAGCCGACGGCCCAGGCCATGCCGATCCCGCCCGCACCGATCGCGGACGTGTCCCCTTCACAGGGATTCCGTATCGAGTTCGCCAAGACCGGCAAGGTCTTCACATGCCCACCGGACATGGCGCTCGCGGACGCCGCATCGGCCGCCGATATCCGGGTTCCCACATCCTGCTCGCGCGGACTGTGCGGAACCTGCAAGACGAAGTTGATTTCAGGCACGGTGGAGATGAACCACACCGGTGGCATCCGCAAACGCGAAATCGACCAGGGGCTGATCCTGCTCTGTTGCAGCCGGCCAACCAGCGATCTGGTGGTAGAGCGTTAGAAGCATCGCCGATGAATTGTCTTCCGGGGGCAAGCCGCTGACGCTAGAGCGTCCTGCGTTTGATATGAAACGCAGGACGCTTTGGCCTTATGGTGGGCGATCGGATTCACGCGTCAAATCGATTCCGATTTTACGCGATCCGATCTAGCATTCCGAAGGACGGAATAGGGCCGTCAGACTGGGAGGATGCCCTGGTGGGGAAGACAGTGGAATATCGCCGTTTCGGCGGTAGCGGTCCCGCACCACGGCAGGAGGAACGCGCGCTCTTGTCGGTCGGGTTCATCCTGACCAACAACTTCACGTTGACGGCGCTCGCTCCCTTCATCGACGCCCTGCGGCTGGCAGCCGACGAGGGCGACCGGTCGCGGCAGATCCGCTGCCGCTGGACCATCATGGGATCGCGGGCCGAACCGGTGATGTCCAGCTGCGGCATCGGCGTTGCCCGCTGGGAACCGCTGACCGATCCCCGCCGCTTCGACTATGTGGTCGTGGTGGGCGGGCTGTTGCATGGCGGCCCGCAACTGGACGACGAATCGCTGGCCTATCTGCGCGCTGCGGCATCCTATGGCGTGACCCTGATCGGCGTGTGTACCGGCAGCTTCGTGCTGAGCCGCATCGGCCTGATGAAGAACCGCCGCTGTTGCGTCAGCTGGTACCACCACCGCGATTTCATCGAGGAATTTCCCGATCTGGTGCCGGTGGCCGACCAGCTCTACGTGGTCGACCGCGACCGCATCACCTGTTCGGGCGGCGCCGGCGTGGCCGATCTGGCCGCCTTCCTGATCGAGCGCCATCTGGGCCGCGCCACCGCCCAGAAAACCATGCACATCCTGCTGATCGACAAGGCGCGTCCCGCCAGCCAGTCGCAACCGCAGCCGCCGACGGTCGTCGAGATCACCAACGACCGCGTCCGCCGCGCCCTGCTGCTGATGGAGCAGCACATCAGCGACCCGCTGTCGGTGGAGGAGATCGTCCACCGGCTGAACGTCAGCACCCGGCAGTTCGAACGGCTGTTCCGGCTGGCGGTGGGCACCAGCCCGGCCACCTATTACCGCAGCTTGCGCCTGCGCTACGGCCATTGGCTGCTGCGCAACACAAAGCGTTCGGTCACCGCCATCGCGAACGAGGCCGGCTTCGCCGACTGCGCCCATTTCTCCCGCCAGTTCCGGGAGCTGTTCGGCGTTTCGCCATCGGAGGTGCGCCGAACCGCTGGGCCGGATGCCGAAGCCGATCCGCATTTTTCGCCTCTCGACGCCTTCCGGCGCACCAATGGCGACTCCCTGCTCCCCGACCGCCGCCTTTTCGAAGATCCGGAACCGAGGGCGCAAGACGCCGCACAGGTGGACTGACGGGCACGCCCCCGATTTTTCAAAAAATTCAGGCACTTGTTCGATCGGCATCCTCCCGCTGCGTCCCTGTCGCAAAAAGGTAATTCACGGTCGCGGGGGGCAACGCATCAATGACGCCGATGGTGAATTCTTGGCAGGCTCAATACTGGGGATCGTTCCTGCCATGTCCTCACCCGCCGAAGCCCTTCTGAAGCCTCTGCAGATCAAGCATTTGACGATCCGTAACCGCGTGATGAGCACGAGCCATGCGCCGGGTTACGGGTCCGAAGGCAAGCCGAAGGAACGCTACCAGCTCTACCACGAGGAAAAGGCCAAAGGCGGCATCGGCCTGACGATGTTCGGCGGCTCCTCCTCCGTCGCAGTGGATAGCCCGGCGGCGCCGTGGAACCAGATTTCCGTCGCCGACGACAGCGTCATTCCCTTCTTCCGCGAATTCTCCGACCGCGTGCACCGCCACGGTGCGGCGCTGATGATCCAGCTGACCCACATGGGCCGGCGCACCCGCTGGGACACCGAGAACTGGCTGCCCACCGTCTCGGCCTCGGCCGCCCGCGAGCCGGCGCACCGCAACACGCCGAAGGAGATGGAGGATTTCGACTTCAAGCGGATCATCGCCGGCTATGCCGCCGCCGCTCGCCGTTGCAAGGAAGGCGGCCTTGACGGCTTCGAGCTGTCGGCCGCCCATGGCCACCTGATCGACCAGTTCTGGAGCCCCTCGGCCAACCGGCGCACCGACAAGTATGGCGGGAGCCTGGAAAACCGCATGCGCTTCGGCATCGAGGTGTTCGAGGCGATCCGCGCCGAGGTCGGCGACGATTACGTCATCGGCATGCGCATGTCGGGCGACGAGCTGATCGACGACGGCCTCAGCCACGAGGACTGCATCGCCATCGCCCGCAGCTATGCCGAACGCGGGCTGATCGACTTCGTGAATGTGCTGGGCGGACAGGCGCGCGATCATCTGGCGCATGCCATCTCGCTGCCCAACATGTCCTTCCCGGTCGCTCCCTTCCTGCATCTGGCCAGCGGAATCAAGCGCGAGGCCGGCATCCCCGTCTTCCATGCCCAGCGCGTGACCGACCTCGCCACCGCCGCCCGCGCGGTGGAGGACGGGCATGTCGACATGGTTGCCATGACCCGCGCCCACATCGCCGACCCGCATCTTGTGCGCAAGCTGATGGAAGGGCGGCTGGACGATGTGCGTCAATGCGTCGGCGCCGGCTATTGCATCGACCGCATTTATGTCGGCGGCGACGCGCTGTGCATCCAGAACGCCGCGACGGGCCGTGAGCGCAGCATGCCGCACGTGATCCCGAAGGCGGAGCGCAAGCGCCGCGTCGTCGTCGTGGGCGGTGGCCCCGGCGGCCTCGAAGCCGCCCGCGTCTGCGCCGAACGCGGCCATTCGGTCGTCCTCCTCGAACGCAACGCCGCCCCCGGCGGCCAGATCAACATCGCCGCCAAGGCGACCTGGCGCGAGGCGATGAGCGGCATCACCCGCTGGCTGTCCCAGCAGGTCACCAAGCTGGGCGTCGATGTCCGAATGGGGGTGGAGGCCGACCGCGCAGCCGTCGAGGCCGAGAACCCCGACGTGGTGATCCTGGCCACCGGCGGCCGCCCCAACCGCGGCGACTTCAAGGGCGCCGATCTGGCGGTGTCGACCTGGGACATCCTGACCGGGGCGGTCGAACCGACGGGAACCGTGCTGATGTATGACGGTACCGGCCAGCATCACGGCGCCTCCTGCGCGGAATTCATGGCGAAGCGCGGCGCGCTGGTGGAGATCGCCACCCCCGACCGCATGGTCGCGGAGGAGGTCGGCACCACCAACCAGCCGATCCACCTGCGCGAGCTGTACAAGCTGAATGTGGTGATGACCACCAACCACCAGCTCGTGGAAATCTACCCGGAGGGCAACCGCCGCGTCGCCGTCCTGCGCAACGAATACACCCACGAGGAAGAGGAACGGCTGGTCGATCAGATCGTGGTGGAGTTGGGCACCCTGCCCAACGACGGCCTCTATTTCGATCTGAAGGACCGGTCGCTGAACCGCGGCCAAACCGACCTCGACAGCCTGATCGCCGGCCGGCCGCAGCCGGTGCAGGCAAACGGCCATGGCGGCTACACCCTGCATCGCATCGGCGATGCGGTGGCCGGCCGCAACATCCACGCCGCCATCTACGACGCCGCCCGTCTCTGCAAGGACATCTGACACCTCGCCCCCGCCCACGCGACAGGAGCCGTCCGACGTGATCGCTACCGCTCTTACCACCGTCGTCCTTGCCGTCCTCGCCATCGGCGCGGCGTTGGCCGCCTGGCAGTCGCGGCGTTGGCTGGCCGGCCGGCCGGCGACGGTTGGCGTGGTCACCGGCCTGCGCGCCCTGCCCGGCCGCTATCTGGTCGATGTTCATCATGTCGTGGGGCGGACACCGTTCAACGCCCGCTTCCATGCCCTGGTCGCCGGCGGTTTCCTGGCGGCGCTGGTGCTGCTGGTGGCGATGGGCGTCGCCATCGGCGGATCGCGCATCCTCTGGCTGCTGCTGGCACTGGTGCTGGCGATCATGCTGGCGGGTGCCCTGATGGTCCGGCATCGCCGCCGGGTGCTGCGCCCCCGCGAGCTGTCGCAGGGCCGCTTCGCCCGGCTTCCCCTGTCGCTCCTGGGATTTTCCGGCTGCTTGCTGCTGGTGGCGCTCGACCAGTCGCTGGGTGGGGTGATGCCAGAGGCGCTGGCCCTGGTTCTGATCGCAGTCGCCGGAGCGGCGATGGCCGATCTGGTTTGGGGCGTTTGGAAGGGACCGCTGAAGCATGCCGTGCATGGCGCGCTGCATCTGGCCTTCCACCCACGCCCGGCCCGCTTCCACGATGGCAAGGGTCGCGACACCGGACTGAAGCCGCTGACGTTCGCCCCGGCGGAGGATGCCCGCACCGCCGAGCCGGGTAGCCTGGGCGTGGAGCGCCCCGTCGATTTCGCCTGGAACCGGCTGCTCGGCTTCGACGCCTGCGTCCAGTGCGGGCGATGCGAGACGGCCTGCCCGGCCTATGCCGCCGGCCTGCCGCTGAACCCGAAGAAGCTGGTGCAGGATCTGGTCGCCGCCATGGACAGCCAAGCCAGCGACGCCGCCTATGCCGGCAACCCACATCCCGGACGCGGCGTCGGCAAGGCCCATGGCGGAGCGGCGCTGCCGCTGATCGGGCATGATGCGATGATCCATCCTGACACGCTGTGGTCCTGCACCACCTGCCGCGCCTGCGTGCAGGAATGCCCCATGATGATCGAGCATGTGGACGCCGTCGTCGACCTGCGCCGCTTCCAGACGCTGGAGCTGGGCGCCATCCCCGGCAAGGCTGCGGTCATGCTGGAGGAACTGCGCGCCACCGACAATCCCGGCGGCCGCGCGCTCGCCCGGCGCTGGGACTGGGCGGCGGACCTGTCGCTGCCCCGGCTGCCGGCCGGCGGGTCCTGCGATACGCTGCTGTGGGTCGGCGACGGCGCTTTCGACCTGCGGGTCCAGCGTTCGCTGCGGGCGCTGGTCCTGTTGCTGCGCCGTGCCGGTATGGACTTCGCCGTGCTGGGCGAGGAGGAACTGGATTGCGGCGACGTCGCCCGCCGCCTGGGCGACGAGGCGACCTTCCAGTCGCTGGCAACCCGCAACATTGCGACCTTGAACGCCCGCCGCTTCACCCGGATCGTCACCGCCGACCCGCACGCGCTGCACACCCTGCGCAACGAATATCCGGCCTTCGGCGGCAGTTGGACCGTCGTCCACCACACCGCCCTGCTGCTGGAACTGATCACCACCGGCGCGCTGACGGTGACCAAGCCGGTCGGGCGCAGCGTCACCTTCCACGACCCCTGCTATCTCGGCCGCTACAACGGCGAGATCGAGGCGCCGCGCGCCCTGCTCGACGCCATCGGCGTGGAACGACGCGAGATGCTGCGATCCGGCCTGCGATCGAGCTGCTGTGGTGGTGGGGGCGGCGCCCCGCTGACCGACGTGTCGGGCGAACGCCGCATCCCCGACGTTCGCATGGAGCATGTGCGGGAGACCGGCGCCGCGATGGTCGCCGTTGCCTGTCCCAACTGCGCCCTGATGCTGGAAGGCGTCGTCGGCCCCAGGCCGGAGGTGGCGGAGATCGCCGAATTGGTGCTCGCCGCGACGGAGACCGCCCGATGACCAGCCCCCAGATCCGCCACCGCGTCGATCCCCGCGCCGAGCGCGCTGCCCGCACCATCCTGACCGGCCAGCGTCCGCGCCTGCTGCGTCAGCCGGTCGCCACCGCTACGGTCAACGAGCGCCGCCGCGATCCGCGCGCCATCCGCGATGCTGCCCTGGTCCAGCGCCAGCCACGCCCACGTTACGATTGGGCGCGCGATGCGGCCTCGGCCGGCACTACCGCGGCGGTCGGTGTCGCCGTCGCAAACGCGCCCGTGATCCCGCTGCAGGTGATCGCCGAGCCGGCCTATCTGGTCCTCGCCATGCTCGACCGCCCCGGCGGCGAGGTCAGCGAGCATGATCGGCAGGTGATCGCCGCCGCCCGCCTGTTGGCCGATGCCGGCGGCGGAGCGGTGGTGACCGTCGCCACCGGATCGGGCGAAGCCCTGGCGGAGGCCGGGTCCGACCGCCATGTTGCCCTGCCCGACGGCTGGGCTGACGATTACGTGCCGGAACGGCGCGCCGCCGCCGCCGCCGCGCTGATGGCGTCCCTGTCCCCCCGCCACATCCTGTTCCCGGACAGCCCGGACGGCGGCGACCTCGCACGGCGGGTTGCGGCGGCGGCGGGAGAGCGGCTGTTCGCCGGGGTACAAAGCCTCGGCCCCGACCGGGCGACCCGCCAGTCGGCCGGTGGTTCGCTGGAGACCGGGCACCGCCCCACCCGCTTGATGACGGTGGCGGCCGACGCCTTCGCTCCGCTCGACGGCGTGCGGCACGAAGCCCGGCCACTCGACCTCGCCACCCCGGTGGTGGCCGGGGAAGAGGTTCTGCCTCGTCTGGGTTGTGCCCGCCGGCTGGCCGTCGATCCCGACGCGCTGTCGCTGTCGGAAACGGATTTCATCCTCAGCGCCGGCAACGGCGTGACCGACTGGCAGAGCTTCGCCGAGCTGGGCGAGGCGCTGGGCGCCACCCGCGCCGGCAGCCGCGTGGTTTGCGACGCCGGCCATCTGCCGCGCGAGCGGCAGGTCGGTGCCTCCGGCACGGTTGTCAGCGCGCGCTGCTACCTCGCCTTCGGCATCGCCGGAGCACCGCAGCATCTTCAGGGCATCACCGGCGTCAAGCATGTGATCGCCATCAACACCGATCTTCACGCCGAGATGATCAAGCGGGCCGACCTGTCCATCGTCGCCGATGCGCAAGAAATAATGCCCGCCCTGATCCGGCTCATCCGGGAGCGCCGCCATGACTGATGCGGCCATGGGCAACGTTGCCGTCCTGCTGTCCATCGGCCGCCATCCGGTCTCCGGCCGATCCCGCCGCGCCGCTACGGACGCCCAGGCGCTGGAAATGGCGCTGGCACTGCGCCCGCGGCGGCTGACGGCGATCCATGCCGGACCGGCCGCCGATGCCGAAGCGCTGCGTGCCTATCTCGGCATGGGGCTGGAACGGCTGACTCTGCTGGTCCTGCCGGAGGGGGCAGATCCGGTCGAAGCGCTGATCACCCATCTGCGCCACCTCGCCCCGTCGCTGGTCCTGACCGGACGACAGGCGGAGGACGGCGAGAGCAGCGGCATGCTGCCCTACCTGATTGCCCGCGGCCTCGACGCCGCAATCGTCCCCGACGTGGTGCGGATCGGCCCTGCCGATACCCCCGACGCCACATACGGCAAGGCGGACCTCGTCCAGGCGTTGCCGCGCGGACAGCGCCGGGCGCTGACCGTCACCGGACGCCTCATCGCGACCGTCCATCCATCCGCCCCGCCTGCCCGCGCCTCGGCCTTCGGCCCGGCCCGGCGGGGCGTCATCGAGCCGGTGGCGGCCCAGGCGGCCGCCGATCTCTTCCTGTCGGACTGCGAGCATCGGCCATGGCGCCCAAAGCCCAAGCTGATGCGCGTGAAGCGCGGTGGCTCGGCCCTGGACCGGCTGAAGGCGGCGACCGAGAGCAAGAGCGGAAAAGGCCAACTGCTGATCAACCCGACAGCCGAAGCGGGGGCGCTGGCCATCTACGACAACCTTGTCGAACAGGGAATACTTCCATGACCATGCACAACGATCCTCCCAGTACCACAGGTCGCGCTGTCGCTAATCGAGGGGAGGCCTGTCGATGAACACGATGATGCGAAGCGCGGTTTCGGTCGGTGGACCGGCCAGCCTGGGCTTTCCCCGCGGAGCAGCCAGGACGGGCATCGGTGACGACGCGGCGGTCCGCCTGGAGGTGCGGAACGTCTACAAGGTCTTCTCCGCCGATCCCAAGCCCGCGCTGTCGATGCTGCGCCAGGGAGCCAGCAAGGCGGAGGTTCTGGAAAAGCTGAATGTCAATGTCGGTGTCCTCGACGCCAGCTTTCAGGTCCGCGCCGGCGAGATCTTCGTCATCATGGGGCTGTCGGGGTCCGGCAAATCGACCATGATCCGCCTGCTGAACCGGCTGATCGAGCCCAGCAGCGGCGAGATCCTGCTCGACGGCAAGGATCTGGTCAGCATGTCCAAGGCGGAGCTGATCCAGGCCCGCCGCCGCAACATGGGCATGGTCTTCCAATCCTTCGCCCTGATGCCCCATCTGACCGCGCTGGACAACGCCGCCTTCGGCCTGGAAATCTCCGGTGCCTCCAAGGCCGACCGCCACAAGGCGGCCCAACAGGCGCTTGAACAGGTGGGCTTGGGCGCCTACGCCCACCGCTACCCGCGCGAGATGTCCGGCGGCATGCAGCAGCGCGTCGGCCTCGCCCGTGCGCTGGCGAACGACCCGACCATCCTGCTGATGGATGAAGCCTTCTCCGCGCTGGACCCGCTGATCCGCACCGAGATGCAGGACGAGCTGCTGCGCCTCCAGCGCGAACAGCAGCGCACCATCGTCTTCATCTCCCACGACCTTGACGAAGCGATGCGCATCGGCGACCGTATCGCCATCATGGAAGGCGGGCGCATCGTGCAGGTCGGCACGCCTTACGAGATCCTCAGCCGCCCGGCCGACGATTACGTCCGCTCCTTCTTCCGCAATGTCGATGCCTCCAAGGTGCTGCGCGCCGGTGATGTGGCCCGTTACGAGGCGACCAACACGGTCATCCGCCTGCCCGGCGAATTGACGCCCGCCCTACAGCAACTGCGCGAGAACCACCACAATTTCGGCTATGTCCGCACCCAAGACGGCCATTTCGAGGGCATCGTCTCGCAGGCGACGCTGGAGCGCGAATTGAAGGGGCCGCAGCCGCGCTTCGTCAACGCCTTCCTGCCCGACGTGCGTACGGTCAACGCCGCCGCCCCCATCCATTCCCTGCTCGCCCTGGTGGCCGACAGCGAATGGCCGGTGCCGGTCGTCGACGACGACCACAACTTCCTCGGCGCCATCTCGCGCGCCCTCATGCTCCACACCTTGGTTCGGGGGGATTGACCGATGGACTTTGAAATCAGAATCGGCAAATGGGTCGAGGATCTGGTCACCTTCATGCTCGACCATTTCCAATCGACCTTCGACGCGATCTCGACGGTGGTGAACGGCTTCGGCGGTGCCATTGACTTCGTGCTGGTCGGGGCGCCCGCCTGGCTGCTGATCGGCTTGATCGTCGCGGTCTCCCTCTGGCGCGTCGGGATCGGTTTCGCCGTCTTCACGCTCGCCTCCCTGCTGCTGATCGCCGGCATGGGGCTGTGGGCGGAGACCGCCTCCACCCTGGGTCTGGTGCTGACCTCTACCCTGCTCTGTCTGCTGGTCGGTGTGCCGCTGGGTGTCTGGATGGCGCGCAACCGCGTGGTCGAAAGCATCGTCCGCACCACGTTGGACTTCATGCAGACCATGCCGGCCTTCGTCTATCTGATCCCGGCCGTGATGTTCTTCGGGCTGGGCCGGGTGCCGGGCATCCTCGCCACCGTAATCTTCGCCATGCCGCCGGCCGTGCGCCTGACGTCGCTCGGCATCCAGCAGGTTCCGGCCGAAATCGTCGAGGCCGGCAAGGCCTTCGGCTGTCATGACCGCCAGCTTCTGTTCAAGGTGCAACTGCCGAACGCCCTGCCCTCGATCATGGCCGGGGTCAACCAGACCATGATGATGGCGCTGTCGATGATCGTCATCGCCTCGATGATCGGTGCCGGCGGCCTGGGCAACGTGGTGCTGCAGGGCATCCAGCGCCTGGATATCGCCCTCGGCTTCGAAAGCGGGCTCAGCGTCGTGCTGCTGGCGATCGTCCTCGACCGCATCACCCAGAGCTTCGGCCGGACCGCCACCGCTCCCCGTCCGGCACGCTTCGCGTTCCTGCGCCGGTTCCTGCCGGTGCCGGCCCGGTGAGCGCCGGGGCTCTTCCGGAAGGGGGCTTCGCCGCCGCTCTTCCGGCGCGGCCCCTGCCACCTGACGGGCGGCGGCTGCAAGTCGACACGCAGGCAGGCGACATCTGGGTGGAACGTCTGGCCGGGGCGGCCCTGGCCGACCGGTTGGAGGAGCTGGCGGTCCTGCGGCTGGCAGTGCTGGGCGAGTTCCCCTACCTCTATCCTGGATCGGCCGCCTACGAGGAACGCTATCTGTCCGGTCTGGGGAGCTTACCGGGCGGCCTCATCCTCGCTGCCTTCGACCGCAGCCGCATGGTCGCGGCCGTCACCGGCGCGCCGCTCGACCAGGAACTGGACACTTTGCGCGATCCGTTCGCCCATGCAGGCCGCGACCTCCGCTCGATCTTCTATTTCGGCGAGGTGGTGGTACTTCCCTCCCACCGCGGACGGGGCATCGGGACAGCCCTGCTTGAGACGGGCGAATCCCACATCCGCGAAACCGACCGCTTCACGTCCGCCGCCTTCGGCGAAATCGTGCGATCCGCCGACCATCCCCGCCGCCCCAAAACCTACCGGACGCCCGATGCCGCGTGGCGGCGGCTGGGCTATCGGCTGGAGCCGGAGATCGGCGGCACCCTGTCCTGGTGCGACGCCGGCGACCGGGAAGAAACCGCCAAGCCCCTTCGTTTCTGGGTCAAATCGCTCGCCACCGACATCGGAGCATGACGCATGCCGCAGGACGGTCTGGTCTTCGATATTGTGGCCGGGGAGAGCACAGGCGACGATTGTCTGCTGCTGATCCGCGAAATTTCCTACCGCGATCCGGTCGCCGCCTTCGCTCCCTGGTCGAACCAGCCGTTCGCCACCCTCCTGCATAGCGCCGCGGAGGCCGGCGGCCGGGGCCGCTGGAGCATCATCGCGATCGACCCCTTCCGCATCATCGAGGCGCGCGGCGGCTCCGTGACGGTGGACGGCCATGCGGTCGCCGGCGATCCGTTCACCGTGCTGGAACGACAGTTGAAAGCCCACCGCCTGTCCCTTCCGTCCGATCTGCCCGTCCCCTTTGCCGGCGGCGCCGTCGGCTTCCTCGGCTATGAGTTGGGACAGGTGCTGGAACGGCTGCCGGCGCGCCACGGCGACGATACCGGCCTGCCGGACATGGCCTTCGGCCTCTACGACACCGTCATCGTCTTTGATGAGCTGGAACGGCGCGGCTGGATTCTTTCGAGCGGCTTTCCCGAACAAAGCCCGGTCGGGCGCCGCATCCGGGCCGCCCGGCGCCTTCACTCATTCGCCGATCTCCTGGAAGCCGCGCCCGCCGTCCTGCCGCCACCCTCCCCCGCCACCGCCGTCTGGTGGCCGGAGATCGAGCGCGACGATTACTGTCGCCGAGTGGAACAGGTGCTGGAGTACATCCGCGCGGGCGACATCTTCCAGGCCAACTTCACCGGGCGCTTCCTGGCCGACCGGCCAGCCGGGCTGTCGGTGCTCGACCTCTACCGCCGCCTGCTGGCGCTCAGCCCCGCCCCCTTCGCGGCCTGCCTGTCGCTGCCCGGCGGCGGCGGTCTCGCCAGCGCGTCGCCCGAGCGCTTCATCCGGCTGCATACCGACGGCCGCATGGAAACCCGCCCGATCAAGGGAACCCGCCCGCGCGGCGCCACCGCAGAAGAGGACGATGCCTTGGCGCGTGAGCTTGAGCACAGCATCAAGGACCGGGCCGAGAATCTGATGATCACCGACCTTCTGCGCAACGACATCGGCCGCGTGGCGCGCATCGGCAGCGTCAAGGTGCCGGTCCTCTGCGGGGTGGAGCGCTTCGCCTCCGTCCACCATCTGGTGTCGGTGATCGAAGGGCGGCTGAAGCCGGGCCTGGGGCCGGTCGATCTGCTGCGCGCCACCTTCCCCGGCGGCTCCATCACCGGCGCGCCGAAGATCCGCGCCATGGAGATCGTCGACGAGCTGGAAGTCTCCAGGCGCGGCGCCTATTGCGGCTCGGTCGCCTGGATCGGCTTCGACGGGGCGATGGACAGCAGCATCGTCATCCGCACCTTGACCGTCACGCCCGACCGCATCATCGCCCAGGCCGGCGGCGGCATCGTCGCCGATTCCGATCCCGGCCGCGAGCATGACGAGATGATGGTGAAGATCCGCCCGCTGCTGCGCGCCCTGGATGGCGGTTGATCAAAGCCGATCGCGAAAAACAAAGGCCCCGGCCGTGGAAACGGTCGGGGCCTTCGTGCTTTCAGGGATGATCGGCAACAGCCGCCGATGTCACTGGATGTCATTCGGCTGGACGACGACCCAGTTCCGGTCGGCGAGGACCGGCAGGTTCTGGGCCGCCTGGCCGGCGGCTGCCGTTTCCCACATCTGCTTGATCTGCTTCATATACTTGTCCTTGCGGTTGACCCAGACCCGCATGCCGCCATTCGCCGCGTCGGTGGAATGGAGCAGCATGTAGCCGTCGCTGGTCGGGGTGTCTCCCGCCACCAGCACAGGCTTCTTCCACTGGTCGATGTAGGTGAGGATCGCCGCGTGCTTGCCGGCGAACCAGGTCAGCGGCGCCCACAGATAGGTGCCGAGTTCCAGGTCCATCGTCTTGGCCCAGTCGTATTTTCCTTCGGCGATTAGCTTGCGCGCCGTGGTCACCTCGCCGGTGGCGCGGTTCTTCAGCAGCATGGTGACGCCGATGACGTTCTGCGGCTTGATGTTGTAGCCATATTTCGGATCGGACAAGACCATCCGGACCAGTTCCTCGCTGGCGGCGGTCACTACATAGACCTCGATCCCGTTGGCGATCAGGTGGTTCACCAACTCCTGCTGGCCGGTGTAGAATTTCGGCGGACTGACCTCGACCGTCTTGACCGCGTCGCCGTCGTAATAGGTGGCGGGGATCGGCTTGCCGTCGGCCAGCATCTCGTCGACGAAGCCCTTCAACTGGGTCAGGGTGAAGCCGGAGAAGATCTGCGCCACCCACGGATAGCACACCTGATCGTCGATCTCGCACAGCCGGTAATAATAGCTGTTGAGGCTTTCCTTGTGCCCGTTCACGTCCTTGAACGGAATGATCTTCAAGGACGGGTCCATGCTCTCGCGCGACAGCACCCCCTTGCGCTCAAGATAGGGCAACAGCGATTCTTCGAGGTCATAGCGATAGAGCGTGTTGTCGGCATCGAACACCGCATAGGCGCCCTTGCCGGCATTGGCCGACACCAGAGTCTTGAGGCTCGCCGCCGCCGCCGCCGGCCAATGTGCAAGTGGTTGAGGGGAACCCGATTGGGCCATGGCGACCACCGGGGCCATAGCAACCATGCCCGCGAGCAGCGCGGACCGGAAAAGCGTCTTCATCTGCGCCCTTTCTTTCCCTGTTCAAAGACACGATTCTTCGAGACCGGAGCCACTGTCTTGGAGTGGCGCCGACTGTTCTGGGGATTATCCCGAAATTCCCAAGATTTTTTAGTTGAGGGGCACAGTTTATGACAGATTGGTTACACATGTCCACTAAATCTAATTTCAGAGATCTGTCGCATATCAGCCTGATTCCGTCGCCTATACATAAGAATTTCTTGGAATTCCTGCGAGCGTTCAGTTCAGCGAGACCGAACGGATGGTGAGGGATAGGGGGCCGTCCCGGCGCGGCCAGTCCACCACGTCGCCAGCCCGTCCACCGATCAGGGCCTCGCCCAGTGGCGATTGCCAGCTGATCCTGCCGGCGGCGGGATCTGCCTCCTCCCCGCCAACCAGTGTGAAGGTCCATCGCCGCCCGTTCTCATCCTCGGCAACGACGACGGAGCCGAAGCCCGCTTCCTCCGCCGGACCGGCCGGGCGGACAACCACGGCGGCGGCCAGACGGGCGCGGAGCAGGTCTGCCCGCCGCTTGGCGCTGCTCATCGCCTGCCGGTCCTCCGGCGCATCGGAACCTCGCAGTCCGGCGGCCTCCGCATCGGCCGCGGCAAGCTCCTCCTGCCAGGCGGCGACGGTGGCGGCGGACACATGCAGGGGGCCGTTGATCTGCGGCAGCGGCCCCTCGGTTTCGGCATCGCTTTCCTTGACGAAGGCTCGACTCATCTCGGCGCCCTCACCCGAGCAGAGCCATGGCGGCGGCCGGGGCGCAACTGGCGACCCAACCCTGACCGGGGGCACCAACCACGTCGCAGAAGTCCTGATAGGGGCGGCCGAGCCGGGCAGCCATCTCCTTCACCACGGCACGGCCGACACCAGCCCCGACTACGGGTGCGTCGTCCGGCAAGGGCGGCGCTCCGGCGGACAGCACACGACAGGCGGCGTCGTGGATACGGCGCAGCTGGCGTTCGGTCAGATCGCCCGCCATCGCCCGCCAGATCGCCGGATCGTAATCGCCGGCATCATGCCCGACCATGCGCGCCAGACGGCGCAGGCTCGCCTCGACCGTCTTCGCCCCGTTGTCCGCGGCCGGGTGCTGGTCGGCGGCCTCGTCCAGCCGTCCCAGCACGCGATAGAGGTCGGCGCTGGTGGCGAAATATTCGGCCATCATCGGCAAGCGCTCGCCCGCGACCAGGGCGGTGCGCTCCATCGCCATCACCGCCGTGCGGGTCAGACCGGTATAGAGCAGTTCCTCCACCGCCATCCGTTCGTGATCGGTGCCCCCACGCGCCACCACCTCGCCGTCGCGCACCGGCACGATGTCCGTGGTCGTGCTTCCCATGTCGACCAGCAGCGCCGCCGGCAGACGTCGAGTGATCACGGCGGCGGTCGCCATCCAATTTGCCGACGCCACCTCCATCACCTGCCCGCGCGCCTCCTGCGGCAACAGCAGTCCGCGCCGACCGGCATAAACGCGCAACCGACCCTGCGGCAAGGCCGCCGCCATCCGGTCGATCAGCGTGTGCACGCCCTGGGTGCGGTCGTCGAACAGGTCGACCAGTTCGCCGGTCATCGTCACCACATGGTCGGCGTCGGCCGGCAGCCGCTCCAATACCATGGCGAGCGCCGTGTCCAGTTCCGCCAACCCTTGCCAGAGCCGGCACGGCACCTGGACCGCATCGCGCAACCGCCCCTGCTCCGCCCAGGCGGCCTTCAGGTGGGCGCCGCCGATGTCCCAGCCGATCACAGCCGATCCATGATTATCAGACATGAGCGGTCTCCCGGCCCGTGTCGGCCGATGTTGTGTTGAACAGAGCCAGGATATCGCCCGCCGGGTTCCAGCCCAGCACCCGCGACAGCCCGGAATAGCCGACCGAAAGGCGCGGATTCACCTCCACCACGACTGGGCCATCAGGCCGGTCGATGAGATCGACGGCGACATAGCCGCGAAGCCCCGGAATTGCGGCGGCGATAGCCCGGGCCAGGGGCTCCCAGGCGGCACGGCGGTGCTCCATCACCCCGACCTCCACGCCATGGAAGGAGAAGCTCCCGTCCCCACGCTCCACCTTCTGGCGGTTGCAGCCCAGCAGCCGCACCCCACCAGAGTGGTCGACCAGCATGGACAGGCTGCACGCCTCCCCCTCCACCAGCGGCTGGACGATCCAGCGGCCGGGATGCGGAGGCGCCCAGGCGGCGATGTCGTCAATGATGAAGGTGTCGAGGCAGCCGGCGCCGTCGTCCGGCTTCACCACATGGCGGGCGGCGGGCGGCGGCGGAGCGCCGAAGAGGACGGTGGGAATGGTGGCAATGCCGTGAGCGGCCAGCCGGGCCGCCGTCGCCGTCTTCGACGACGCGAGCGCGATGGCGTCGGGAGCGCAGGCGGCCACCGGGCAGCCGGTGCCACGGAACAGAGTTGCAACATGGCCCAGCAGCCCGTCGCTTTCCGGCGCGATCGGCCAGACCACGTCGCAAAGGTCAGCGGCTACGCGCCAGCAAGCCTCCGGGTCCTCGCCCGGCGACACCGGGAACAGGGCGACCCGGTCGGACGGGAAGGATGGCGGGGAAAGACGGTTGTCCCAGCACAGCGTGACGTGTATTCCATCCAGCGCGATCAGATCACCGACCAGAGCCGCTACCATCGCGTTGGCGTCATCCATCAGTTCCGTCGGAAGCGGCCCGTTGCACAGCGCGCCGCCGGTGACATACTCGCAGACCAGAATCCGACGAAGGCTGCTCTCCATGGACATCGTTCCCGTCATCGACCTGCTGGGCGGGCAGGTGGTTCATGCCAAGCGGGGGGAGCGCGACCGCTACCGCCCCATCGAAAGCGCGCTGACCGCTGGATCGGCACCACAGGATATCGTGGCAGCACTGCTGGCGCTGCAACCCTTCCGCGCCTGCTATGTCGCCGATCTCGACGCGATCCGCGGAAACGGCGACCATCGCGCAACCGTGGCCGATCTCCAGGTGCGCTGGCCGGAGGTCGCCTTCTGGGTCGATGCCGGGCTGGCGACGGCGGATGATTGCCGTCGTTGGCTTGACGCAGGACTCCACCATCTGGTGATCGGCAGCGAAAGCCAGACCGACGGCAAGACTCTGGAAGCAGCACTGGCGCTGACGGGAGAGGACCGGGTGGCGCTTTCGCTGGATGTCCGCCAAGGCGAACTGCTGGGACCGGCGGCGTTGCATGAGGATGCCGCCCGCTGGCCCCGGCGGGTGATCGCCATGACGCTGGACCGGGTCGGCTCTGGCGAGGGCCCGGACCTGGACCGCATCGCCACGCTGGCGGCCCGTCGCCCGAGGGTTCGGGTGTGGGGGGCCGGCGGCGTGCGCGATGCGGCGGATCTGGACGCGCTGGCCACGCACGGCGCCGATGCCGTGCTGGTGGCCAGCGCGCTCCACGACCGGCGCCTCGACGCCGGAACGCTTGCCCGCTTCGCCTCCGGTCAGCCGGTGGCTGGTCAGGAGGCGGCGAACGGGTGAACCGCGGCCGCCATGCCGTCCAGCATCTCCTGAGCGGTCGGGCTGCCGGCGATGGCGCGCTTCAGCGCCAGCTTGGTGGCCTCGTGGTTGTAGTCCTGGATCTTGCGGTCGTCCTCCGCCTGCCAGTGGATGAAGACGCCGACGGAGATGAACAGGTCGTCGGCTTCGTCCGCCGGGATGGTGCCGTCCTGGACGCATTCGGCGACCGCCAGGGCAACGGCGCGCTGGGCCGGGCCGAACATCTGCACGGCCTGCTTGGCGTTCTTGATCGTCACCTTGTTGAACATAACCGTGGACGGCTTGACCATCAGGTTCGGCGCCAGCACGGCCAGCAGGCCGTTCACGCCTTCCTTCTGGTTGGTCAGGGTCTGGCAGAAGGCGGTTTCGGCGGCACTGCCGCGCGGACCGATGATGAGATCGATGTGAGCGACTTCGTTGCCGTCGCCCACCAGAGCTTCGCCGACCATAACCTTGTCGATCTTAGGCATTGCGCATCCCTTGCGATGGTTGGTTTGATGATGGTTGGATTGACAGGGCTCCGCCGGATGTCGTCCGGCGGCCACGGTCCGGCAGGCAGTTCGCCGGCCAGCCGAAGCACGAACAGGCAGGCCACCGTCAGATCGGCGGACGTGCCCGGATTGAGGCCGCGGCGCTTCAGCGCACGGTCGAAAGCGAGAAGGCGGCGGGTCGCTCCTGAATCGCCGCCAAAGGCAGCACCAACGGCCAGACGCCGCTCCAGCCGAAAGGCCTGTTCCCGCACCTGTTCCGCCACCGCCGCGCCATGCTTGCGGGCGATGTGGGTGTCGGGGTGCAACGCCATGAATCCCAGATGGATGGCGCTCGCCGCCTCCGCCGGACTGGCGCCGCGACGCAGGGCCGAGCGCCCGCGGGCCACGCCGAAGGTGAAAATGTCGGCGAAGGCGGTGGCATACTGCCGCGCGATCAGGTCGCGGTCGGCCGCCGACGCCATTGCCGCCCGCAGGTCGATACGCGGCGCCTCGGCGACATCATGCTGCGGGGCCTCTCCCAACCCGGCGGGCAGCGCCAGGCGGATGGCCGCGAAGGCGTCGGCGGCGTCGGCGACGCTCAGTCCGTCGAGCACCCGTGCCAGCCTCATCCGCAGCGGCTCGCCCTTGTCGCGGCACAGGGCGGCGGCAGCGAGCGGCGCCAGCAGCAGGATGATGCCGAGATTGGTGTTGCAGCCGGCCACATCCCGTGTCGCCAAGACAGCGTGCCGGATTGCTCGCCCCACCGGTTGACCGGGCGTGGCGAGGATCGGGGCGATGGCGGCGGCGCTGTCCAGGAACTGCGCCACGCTCATCCCATGGCCTTCGGCATGGATATGGACGTTGCCGGGCTTCAGCGCCATCAGCTCAAGCCGGCAGGCGGTGAAAACCGCCTCCTCCACCAAGGCCCGGCACTCTTGCCCAAGGGTCGGCAGCAGAGCGCTCATCCCACCCTCCGAGCTTCAGCCGACACAGGTGAGAAGGTTGCCGCGCGGGCCAGAACCAGATCGGCCAGCGCCTGCGCCACGTCGACCGGCGTCACCGCCTGAAGCCCACGCCACGCCGGCATGCTGTTCACCTCCAGCACCAGGAAGCGGCCGTCGGGAGCGCGGATCACGTCCACTCCGGCATAGTCGGCGCCGACGGCGGCTGCGGCGGCCACTGCCAGATCCCCCAGCACGCCGCCCGGACTGGCCGGATGGCAGCGCGCGCCCTGCTTGACGTTGGTGATCCAATGGTCGCCCTGGCGGACC
Source organism: Azospirillum lipoferum (assembly GCF_024170005.1). Lineage (GTDB taxonomy): Bacteria > Pseudomonadota > Alphaproteobacteria > Azospirillales > Azospirillaceae > Azospirillum > Azospirillum lipoferum. The sequence goes on along the minus strand of NZ_JALJXJ010000011.1, from coordinate 47,408 downwards.
ATGGCGGCCAGCGGACGCCCGTCCATCACGAAGACGCGCCAGTCAAACCAGCCGCCGTCCGCAGCGCCGACATACTCCTGCAAATGGTAGACGCCCGCGACCTCGTCCGGTCCGGGCAGAGCCATGCCGGGATCGAGCCGCCGCAGCCCCTTGCCCTGCGACCCGAACAGCGGCTTCAGCACCGCCGCCCGTCCTTCGGCATGGAGGGCGGCCAGGATGGCGGACGCTTGGACGGGATCGGCGACGGTCCAGGTGCGGGGGGTCGGCACCCCGGCGGCGGCCAACCGGAAGGCGGTGGCGCTCTTGTCGACGCAGCGCTCGATGGAGGCCGGGTTATTGACAACCGGTACGCCGCCATGGGTCAGCGCATGCAGAACGCCCAGCCGCAGCGTCACCTGTTCGAAACTGCCGGCGGAGATGGTGCGGACCAGACAGGCGTCGGGCAATCCACCTTCAAAGCCGGGAATCAGCGGCCCGTCCGGACCGAAACCGCAGGCACTGAGCGACACCGGGACAGCCTTCGCACCCCGGCGGGCAAAGGCGGCGGTCAGCCGCCGGGTGTGCCAGTCGGCGCCGTCCACGAAAATGGCGATAAGGGTCCGCCCCATGGCCCGGTTCCCTAGCCGCCAACGCCGAAGGAACGGTCGAGCAGCACCGGAGCCAGCGCTCCTGCGCTGAAGCTTCGGCCGCTCTCGAAGGCGGTGACGATCACGCGGGCCGGGCTGAACAGCATCGGGTCGATCTTGAAGAAGTCGTAGCCGCTCGCCGCAAACAGATCGGCGAAGGGACGGCCATAGTCGGCGGAGGCCGAACTGGGCAGGCGGGCGGCCAGATCGGCCGCGTCGTCATCCGGCCCGTCGACCAGCAGATGGACGGTGCCGCCGAGCAGGATGGCGTCGTTGGTTCGGCCCATCGCCTGGACGAAATCGCGGCCCGGTGGCGGCAGCGGCGCGCATCCGACGCCGTCGCGCACCCGCTCCAGCGGGAAATGCAGGGCATGCAGCTTGTGTAGCCCTACCTCCAGCACACGGGCGACGATCTGGACAATGCCGGCCGGGCTGCGGGTCGGCGTCAGGATCAGGGTCACGCGCTCCGCCGGCACGCCGCAATCGCGCGCCACCTTCTCCACCACCGATGCTGGCGGTCGCTTGTCCGTTTCCAGCACCAGCACGGCGCGGTCGGCCATGTCGTGATAGCCAAGCTCGGCGAACAGAGGCTCCTTCACCGCCAGGGCGCGGCCAGGACCGGACCCCAGGGCCGAGAATTTCTCGCCCGACAGGCTCCAACCGGCATATTGGCTGCCCAGGCAGGCCAGGACCGGATCGGCCGCACCCACCGTCACCTGCGCCGGCCAATGGGCGAAGGGAGAGTCCATGCCGATACGCACATTTCCGGCGCCGCCCATGCATATCTCGGCGATGCGGCGACCGGCCTCCAGGCTGCCGGGCCGGTCGATGCCGGCGTCGATCATGGTGCAGCCGGTGGGATGCTGCTCCACCCCGATCCGCAGCATGGCGGCGTCGGCCACCAGCGCGTGCACCAGGGGGGCGGCAAGCCGGTTAACACTGAAGGGGAGCGAGGACATCGGCGGTTTTCTCCAAAAGGCAGGCCCGCGGCGCGCAGTCCGCGACGATGCGTTCGATACGGCGGGACAGGCGGCGCCACGCCTCCTCCTCGTCCCCGCCCCAGGCGATGACGCTGCACAACGGCTGTCCCGCCTCTATGGTGCTGCCGGGGTGAGGCAGGTCGGCGTACCAGGGGGCCCAGGCGAAATTCTCCGGCACCGTCAGCACTGCGTCGGCATAGGCCACCGCCCCGGCGATGACGCCAGGCCTCGGCGTCCCCAGGCTCCAGCGGCGTCCGGTCACGGCGTCGAGATGGGCGCGCATCACTCCGCCTTGGCGGTGACGTTCGAGCAGGTCGAGCGTGGCGCCCGGACGCGGATTGACCTCCAGCACCGTCACGGATGGAGCATCCATTGCACCATCGACCAGCAGATCCAGGCTGTTCAGCCCGATCAGACCGAACTCCACGGCGATTCGGCGTGCCGCCTCCGCCAGCCGGTCGGCCAGTAAAGCCGGCACCATCACCGGCAGCACCGCCCCGCCATAGCGGAAGGGCGCATCCGACGTCGGATCGGCCCATTGCCGACTGATCGCTGCCAGCTCGCACCGGCCGGTTCGGTCGGCGACGAAGGCGACGGAGACCGGCCAACCAGCCGCCCGCCGCTGCAGGTAATGCCCGCCCGGCGGTGGAGCACCATTCCAGGCCGCAATGTGCCAGCCCCCGGCCGCCCCAACTCTCTTGACCAGCCACTCCTCCGGTACGGCGCACTGGGGAGCTTCGATCCGCGTTTCCGGATGCGAGATGCCCAACTCCTCCAGACCGAGCGCTTCCAGCCGCACGGCGAAATTGGCCGGATCCTTGACCGCCCGCACCACGTCCGGCCCGTTTCCGAGCAGGCGGTAGGGACCGGCCTCCATCAGGGCCGCCAACAGGCCGGGGGCCTGTTCGAACCCCGATCCGACAACCAGACCGCTGCCTGGTGGAGCCAGCGCCCGTGCGGCGGCGATCAGCGCTTCCCCATCGAAGCCAGCGACGGGATCGCCTGCAACGCGGCGGGCAGGCCCTGGCAGATCGGCATCGCTGAACTGGTCCAGCGTCGCCACGACGGCGCCGGTGCGCGCCACCGCCTGGGCGATGGCCCGGCCCGACAGGGCGGCGACCAGAATCACGCCGCTTTCCGGCATTGGGCGCGGGCCAGGGTGAAGGCGTCGTCGAAAGCCAGATAGACCGGCTTCACCGCCTCGCGCATCGCCTTGAACAGGCCATGCTGGGTCTTGAACTTCACGTTGCCGATAGCAAGCGCGCCGATGCCGACCGCGTCCGTCCCCTCTATGGGCGCGCCGTCGCTGAAGGCGTCCACCCCTTCCACGCCGGCCGGCGGCACGGCATTGACGTCGGCCACTACCCGCACGGACGGGGCGGCGGCGATCTGGGCACGGCTGAGCACCTGCACGCCGGCGCGGGCGACCGCCAGCACCACGTCGGTCTCCGCCAGGACGGCGGCCTTGTGCGGGTCGGTCGAACCGTCCACCGCCCCCAGCGTCACGCCGAACCGCTGAAGGTAGGAGGCGGCCCGTTCGGCGACGGACGCCGCACCGTCATGGCCGACCAGCCGCACAGACGCTCCGGCGCGCGCCGCCAGCACCGCCGCGATGCCGCCTACCGGCCCTTTGCCGCCGAACACCGCGACCCGCGCCCCGGTCAAGCCCATCCCGGTCTTTTCAAGCTGGGCCTCGACCTTGGCGATCATCGCCGCGGCGGTGGTGTAGGCACCCGACGGGTCGGCGAAGACCGAGATTTCGAACGGTGGCACCATGGCACCGCGCGCCGCCTCCAGCATGTCCAGCGCCTTCAGGATGTCGCGGCCGGCGATGAACAGCCCGGTCCGCCTGGCGTCGCCCGGCGCACGCGAAAAGATCATGTCCTGGACAAGACCCGGGACTTCACCAGTCTCGACATTCGTATAAGGCACGACGACGCCATATCCGGCATCACAGGCCATGTTGATATCGAATGGACTGACCGCCTTTACCGGAGTAATGGCGTGAATGATATAGGGCTTTTCCATGAAACGAAGTCCTTGGCTCGCTTCATCGCACTGTGTTTCACCTGACAGGCTCAAGCTGTCTTTTTTGCGACTGTTTCATATCCGGCAGCGACCGCGCCGCGCCCGGAGAAAGTCTCCACCACCGCACCATGGTTCCGCCCCCGGCAGACGACGAAGCGCAGATTGGCCTGCAGCCGCCAGCGTGCCCGCGCATCCTCTGCGGCGCGCTCCGCCGATCCAGCATCGCCGAAGATGGCAAAGCCGGTCGGACCCCAGGAACTCTGCCCAACCCCCGTGGCGCCTACGGATGGCAGCCAGCGCAGCACATCGGCCACGTCCGGGCTGCTGAAGCGCCCGCCCTGCGCGGGGGCGAAATGGTCGCCGACCACGCTCTGCAACTCCGTCACCGCGGCACCGAACCGCAGCGCATCGCCTTCCGCCAGTGCTGGCAGCCCGACCATCAGCGCCAGCCGGCACAGATAGGCCGCCTTGTCCGCCGGAAAGGGAGGCAGATCGCGGAAGGCGACCGTCTCGGCCGTGCCCGACAGGCCGCGGTTGGCGTCGTCAAACACCAATAGCATCCGCCAAGCGTCCGGCAGAGCCATCCGGCTGATGACCGGCGGCGGTTCGTCCAGCGCACCCTTGCCGCCATCCAGAATGACGCCACCCTGTTCGAAGGCGCCGACGCCGATGCCCGATCGCGCCCCGCGGTCCAGCAGGCTGGCGACCCGGCGCGGCGGCAGCGGCCGGCCGGTCAACGCCGACAGGGCGGCCCCGACGGCCAGCGCCAGCTGGGTGCCCGAGCCCAGCCCGGAATGGGAGGGAATCGTCGGGCCCAGGCGCAGGGAAAAGCGGTTCTCCAGGTCCAGCGCACCGCACAGCCGGTCAAGATATCCTCGCGCCCGGCAGTCAGTCCTGATCGCTGCATCACCGTCAGGCTCGCCCCGGACCAGCGTCAGTTCCGTTCCCAGCCCGTCGAGCGTCAGACCCAGGCTGCCGAAGCGCCGGCCCAGCCCGCCCTCCATGTCGAGGAACCCAAGATGCAGCCGGGCGGGCACCTCCACCCGCACCGCGTCGACCGTCATGCGCTGTTCGCCGCAAATCATGGCCTACCTGTCGCAAAAACCAAGGCGATAAGCCGCCTTTCGGACATAATAAAATTAACGATGATAAAATCAACGAAAACAACAATAGAAAACAGATTATTCCGTACTATCTTAAAATATCCAATCCCGCTTTACTCGTATCTTTTCAGAAACGAGAAGAAATTCTGCGCGTTATATTACTTGAACAAATCACCACATCCGGCATCATCTACGGGGTTTGGAACATGGATGACGAACTCGGTGGGAGCGTTCTCCCACCGCCGATGAGCGATGTCGTTTGTCCGTTTTGCGCCATGGCCTGCGACGACCTTACGGTCGCACGCGCTAGGACCGGGCAGCTCAGGGTGACCGCCAACGGCTGTGCACGGGCGCGCACCCTGTTCGCCCTTCCAGCATTGCCGGCCCACTGTTTTATAAAGGGCCGCGCCGTACCGCTCGACGAAGCGCTGGACGCGGCGGCCGCATTGCTGCGGAACGCCATATCTCCGGCCGTCGGGGGGCTGGCCGCCGACACCGAAGGAATTTCCGCGGCGCTGGCGCTGGCGGAAAGGCTGGGGGCGGTGGTCGACCACGCGACGTCCGACAGTCTGTTCCACGGTCTGCGCGCGCTCCAGGTCACCGGCGCCATGACCGCCACCTTTGGGGAGTTGCGCAACCGCGCCGACCTGTTCGTGCTGTTCGGAACGGAGTTCGACCGTCACGCCCCCCGCCTGTTCGACCGCATCGTGCGTCCGCCCACAGCCCTGTTCCGCGAAGCTGGCGCCGCACGCGGCTATCTCATCGGTCCCGGTGACGGCCCGATGCCGGAGGGGTTCGAGCGCCTGTCCGCCGACCTGATCCACGCCCCTGCCATCGCCGCCGCCCTGTCCCAACTGGTGGCCGGCGAAAGGCCGCGTGGCCAACGGGTGGGCGGCATCGCGATGGAGGATCTCGCCCGCGTTGCCACGGCGTTGCGCGAAGCCCGCTTCGGCGTCGTCGGCTGGGTTGCCGCCACGCTGGACCCAGTGGCCGGCGACGTGGCCATCGAAGCCTTCAACCGGCTGGTCGTGACCGCCAATGCCTCCACCCGCTGTGCCGGACTGCCGCTGGGCGGCAAGGGCAACGCGCTGGGCGCCAATTACGTGTGCGCCTGGCAATATGGCGTGCCGCTGCGCTCCCGCCTCGGGGCTGGTCCGCCGGAGCACGACCCGCTGCGCTACCGGCTGAAAAGTCTGCTGGCCGGGGGCGAGGTCGATGCGCTGGTCTGGCTTTCGGCCCTGAACGGCGCGGAGGTGCCGGACACCCGCACGCCGATGGTCGTGCTGGCCCGTCCCGGGCAACCCTTGCCCTACGACCCGGAGGTGCTGATCCCGGTCGTCATCCCCGGCCTCGACCATGCAGGCAGTATCCACCGCGGTGACGGCGTCGCCGCCCTGCCGCTACGCCGGCTGCGGTCCGCAGCCGCCACGTTGCCGACCGCAGCCACGGTGCTGAACGCCCTGCTCGACCGGCTTCCCGCCTCTCCTCTTCCCGTCCCGATCCGGGAGACAGCGCATGTCTGACGCCTACACCCTGCTGCGCGGCGGCCGTGTCTGCGATCCCACTTGGATCGCCGATGGGGCCACGGATGGCGGCCTGCGCGACCTTTACCTGAAGGACGGCCGCATCGCCGCGACACCTTCGGAGGGTGCCCGCATCGGGGAGGTGATCGACCTGGACGGCCGCATCGTCATGGCCGGCGCCATCGACATCCACAGCCACATCGGCGGTGGCAAGGTGAATCTCGCCCGCCTGCTTCTCCCGGAGGAGCATCGCGAGCACGGCAGCGGCCCGGACGGCCTGCGCCGCTCGGGCAGTGGCCTGTTCACCCCATCCAGCTTTATCACCGGCTATCGCTATGCCGAGATGGGCTACACGGCGGCATTCGAGCCGGCGATGCTGCCCTCCAACGCGCGCCACACCCATCTGGAACTGGCCGACGTCCCGATCATCGACAAGGGCTGCTACGCCGTCCTCGGCAACGACGATTTCCTGCTGGAGCGGCTGGCCGCCGGGGCGACGCAGTCGGAGGTCAACGACTATGTCGCCTGGATCCTGCACGCCACCCAGGCGGTCGGCGTCAAGGTGGTGAATCCCGGCGGCATCAGCGCCTTCAAGTTCAACCAGCGCCGCCTGGATCTGGACGAGGCCCATCCCCATTACGGGATCACGCCGCGCCGCATCCTGACCACGCTGGCGACCGCGCTGTCCGACCTGGGGGTGCCGCATCCACTGCACATCCACTGCAACAATCTGGGCATTCCCGGCAACGAAGCGGTGACGCGCGACACCATCGCAGCGCTCGACGGGCTGCCCGCCCACCTCACCCACCTGCAATTCCACAGCTATGGGACGGAGGGTGACCGCCACTTCTCCTCGGCCGCCGCGGAGATCGCGGAATCGGTGAACCACAGCCCGAACATCTCGGTCGATATCGGCCAGATCATCTTCGGCCAAACCATCACCGCGTCGGCCGACATCATGTCGCAGTTCCGCAACAGCGGCCTCGCCAGCCCGCGCAAATGGGTGTGCACCGACATCGAATGCGACGGCGGCTGCGGTCTGGTGCCGTTCCGCTACCGCGACAAGGCCTTCGTCAATGCCCTGCAATGGGCGATCGGGCTGGAACTGTTCCTGCTGATCGAGGACCCGTGGCGGGTCTATCTGACCACCGACCATCCGAACGGCGGTCCCTTCACCAGCTATCCCCACCTGATCCGGCTGCTGATGGACCGCAGCTTCCGCAACGAGCAGCTGGCGCGGATCAATCCCGATGTCGCCGCGCACAGCCGGCTTGGCTCCATCGACCGTGAATACACGCTGGAGGAGATCGCCATCATGACCCGTGCCGGCCCCGCCCGCGTGCTGGGGCTGCGCGATCGCGGCCATCTGCGTCCCGGCGCCGTCGCCGACGTGGTGGTGTATGACGATCTGCCCGACCGCGAGGCGATGTTCGCCGCCCCCGCATGGGTGTTCAAGAACGGCCGGCTGGTGGCGCGCAACGGAGAACTGACCGCAACCGGCTGGGGCGACACCATCGTCGTCAGGCCGGAGTTCGATCGCGCCATCGAGCGGCGGCTGAAGCCCTGGTTCGAGGATCACCAGACCGTGCGGCTCGGCAATTTCCGCATCGCGGACGGAGAAATTCTCGATCACGGCCGCGGCGGCCTGTCCATCGTTCCGACCCTGACGGCGTCCGACTCATGCTTCTGAACGGCATCCATATCGAGAACAGCTACGCCGAGGCCTTCGACATGAAGGCGACCCGGCTGATCGTGACCGCCGACACGCTGGCCTGGGCCCGCCATGCCGGTATGGCGGCGACCGGCTTCGCCACCTCGGTCATCGCCTGCGGCTGCGAAGCCGGGATCGAGCGGGAGCTGGCGCCGGAGGAGACGCCGGACGGGCGTCCCGGCGTCGCCCTGTTGTTCTTCGCCACCGGGCGCACGGTGCTGGGGAAACAGGTGGAGACCCGGCTCGGCCAATGCATCCTGACCTGTCCCGGCACCGCCTGCTTCTCCGGCGTGCCGCGCGGAGCCAAGGAGGATCTGATCCCGCTGGGCCGGAAGCTGCGCTATTTCGGCGACGGCCAGCAGATGTCTAAGCTGTTGGACGGCCGGCGTTACTGGCGCATCCCGGTGATGGACGGCGAGTTCCTGTGCGAGGAATCGAGCTGGAGCGTCCCGGCGGTCGGCGGCGGCAACCTTCTGATCCTCGCCGATGCCCGGATGGCGGCGCTGGAGGCGGCGGAAGCGGCGGCGGACGCCATGCGTGCCGTACCCAACGTGGTGCTGCCCTTCCCCGGCGGAGTCGTCCGCTCCGGCTCCAAGGTGGGGGCGAAGTACAAGGGGATGCCGGCCTCCACCAACGACGCCTATTGCCCGACCTTGCGCGGCCTGCCCCGCTCCCGCCTGCCGGCGGAGGTGGAATCGGTGCTGGAGATCGTCATCGACGGGTTGACCGCCGCCGATGTCGCCGCCGCCACCACGGCCGGGCTGAAATGCCTGATCGAGCGCGGCCGCGGCTCCGGCGTCTGGGGCGTCACCGCCGGCAATTATGGCGGCAAGCTGGGCCGCCACCATTTCCACCTTCACGAGCTGCTGCCATGAGCGTGCTGAGCTTCCGTCTGAAAGGCCCGCTGACCGGCCGCATCGACGCTTCTCCCCTGCTGCCGCACCGGCTAGTGGAGTTGAGCTTGTCGGAGATCGCCGCCTTGCCGCTGCGGCTCGGACGCGGTCATGTCGCGGCAGGCGACCTGTTCGATCTGACCGGCAGCCCCGGCGACACCGTCGAACTGGAGGGCGACGAGCGGCTGGACTTCGTCGGGGCGGGACTGACCGGCGGCACCATCCGGGTCGCCGGACCGGTCGGCCACCGCGCCGGCACCGCCATGAGTGGCGGAACCCTGCTGGTGGAGGGGTCGGCCGGGCTGGCGGCGGGGGCCGCCATGCGTGGCGGCGTGCTGTCCATCGGCGGCGATGCCGGCAACGAACTGGGCGGCGCCCTGCCCGGCGAGCGGGCGGGGATGACGGGGGGGCTGATCGTGGTCCGGGGCAGTTGCGGTGACCGCGTCGGCGAACGCATGCGCCGCGGGCTGATCGCGGTCGGCGGCGATGCCGGTGCCTACGCCGCTCTGCACATGAATGCCGGAAGCCTGCTGATCGGCGGCAGGCCAGGAACCTCCCTCGGCCATGGCATGCGCAACGGGACCATCCTGTTCCGTGGCGAGATCGAGCCGCTGCCGGGGTTCGCCGATTGCGGCCTCAACCAGCTGCCCTTCCTGTCGCTTCTGGACAATCATCTGTCCGAACTGGATGGGGTCCCGCTCACCTGCCGGGGCCTAACCGGCCAGGCGCGCCGCTGGCTGGGCGATCGCGGCTTCGGCGGACGCGGCGAGCTGCTGGCCTGCCTTTAATCCCAGCCCAATGCCCATCCAGGATCAGCCGTTTGGGGAATGCGGGACTACCTCGCCGGATGATATGATCGTTCGAATATCTGGATGATTTGCCGGAAAAACAATCCCGACTCGATCAACGTCGTGCTTCTTCAAGAATTATGTCCGCTTTGTTCAATGTGACCGGGCCACATCCTCGTAGGCTGCTTGTCATAAAAGATTGATGGTGCGGAAAGAGATCGCCCTCCCGCCCATCCGAACGTGGCCGCCGATGCAAACAAGGCCGCGGGAAAACAGCGTGTTCGCCGACCATTCGCGACCCACGACGATACGAACAGGAAAGCGGAAGAGGGGCACGGGACAATGCAGCGCACTGAACAGCAATCCGGCGTTTCCACGGTCGACACCATCGGTTTTCTCCTGGTTCCCGATTTCTCCATGATCGCCTTCACGGCGGCCGTGGAACCGCTCCGCCTTGCCAACCACATCAGCGGCAAGGAACTCTATCGCTGGGTTCTGCTCTCCCCGAACGGCGGGGTGCAGCGGGCCAGCAACGGCATCGGGATCTGCGTCGACCACGCCATCGCCGACGCCCCGCCGCTCTCCACCGTGATGGTGTGCAGCGGCATCGACGGCCACTGGTACGAGGATCGGGCGATGTTCTCTTGGATGCGGCGGTCTGCCGCCCAGGGGATCGCTTTCGGCGCCCTGTGCACGGCCAGCCACATCCTCGCCCGGGCCGGCCTGCTGAACGGCTACCGCTGCACCATCCACTGGGAGAACATGGCCGGTTTCGCTGAGACCTTCCCGGAGATCGAAGCGACGGGCGAGCTGTTCACGATCGACCGCAACCGCTTCACCTGCGCCGGCGGCACCGCCGCCACCGACATGATGCTGCACCTGATCGCCGCCCGTCATGGCGAGAAGCTGGCGGTTGAGATCGCCGAGCAGCTCCTGCACACCAAAATCCGCGCCGGCAGCATCCGCCAGCAGGAGGAACTGCATGCCAATCCGGTGCTGGACCACGAGGATCTCAACGCTGCCGTGGCGGTGATGCAGGCCAACATCGAAGAGCCGCTGGATCTGCTGACGCTCGCCGCGGAGCTGGGCCAGTCCCGTCGGAATCTGGAACGGCTGTTCCGCAAATACATGAACTGCTCGCCAGCCAAATACTATCTCGGCCTCCGAATGAAGCGGGCTCGACAGCTGCTGTGCCAGACCCGCATGTCGGTGATGGAGGTGTCGATCAGCTGCGGCTTCATTTCCGCCACCCATTTCAGCAAATGCTACCGCGATCATTTCGGCATCGCACCGCGCAGCGACCGCCAGAACCAGCGGCACAGCCCGCTTGCCACCGCGCACGAGTTCGCCAGCCTGACCTGATGCCGTCCCGGATGAGGGGGGTATGCAGCGGAAGACGGCGGAAATCGCCAAATTCGTGTCGCTTTCAAACAGCTGCTACCCCCCGGATGTGAATAAGGTACGAAGACGGCCCACCCGGCACCCGATCCACGTCCGGCCGATCCACGTCCGGCCCCGCCGGACAACAGCCAGGAGGACGGCACCGATGCTAGACGCGATTCTCTCCGCCCAATGCGCACGTGGCCTGACCGCCACCGACTCCAGGCTGTCCAGCATCCCCGCCGGCCTCTACGAGCTGTTCCTGGAGAATGTCGTCCTGCCCTGCCGGATCGGCGTCTTCGATTACGAGCGCGACGCGCCCCAGCGGGTGCGCATCGACCTGCTGTTGCAAGTGCGCCAGGACGGCGCCCAGTTCTCAGACGACATCGGCGATGTGCTGTCCTACGATGATCTGCTGTCCGGGCTGAAGCGGATCCTGATGGACGAGCACACCAACCTTGTCGAGATGCTGGCGGAAAAGATCGCCGGCATGTGCTTGGCCCACGAACAGGTACAGTCGGCCCGCGTGTCGGTGGCGAAGCTGGACATCTATGACGGCGTCGCGGTTCCGGGCATCCGGCTGGAGCGGACGCGCGACCAGATGCCGGCGTCACGACGCCCGATGGTCATGGCCGACCGGCGGATTTGACCCGATGACGGCCAACGCATCGCCTGAAGACGGATCGCCGACCACGGCAGCGCGGCCCTGGGTAATCAAGATCGGCGGCAGCCTGTCGGACTGGCACCGGCTGGGAACCTGGCTGGATCTGATCGCCCGGCCCGGCCATCTCCATCCTGTGGTCATCGTGCCGGGCGGCGGCCCCTTTGCCGATGCGGTGCGCGACGCCCAGGACAATTGGCGCTTCGACGACCGGCTTGCCCACCGCATGGCCCTGCTGGCGATGGAGCAGTTCGGTCTGATGCTGCACGGCATCTGCCCGACCCTGCAAACGGCGGCGACGCGCGAGCGGCTGCGCTCGCTGATCCGAGCGCGGATGCCGGCGGTGTGGCTGCCGTCCGCCATGGCGCTCGACCAGCCCGAGATCGCCGAAAGCTGGGACGTCACCTCCGACAGCCTCGCGGCATGGCTGGCGGTGGAGCTGGATGCGGCGGCGCTGGTGCTGGTCAAGTCGGGCCCCTGCCCCTGTGCGGCGACCGATGCAGCGTCGCTGGCCCGCGACGGTCTGGTCGATGCGGCTTTTCCGCTCTGGCGCGCGCGCTTCGCCGGCGAGAGCTGGTGCATCCATCGCGACGACCACCCCCTGTTGGAGGACGCGCTGGCGGGCCGCGGCAGCCCCGGCTGCCCCCTGCTGCGCAGCCCGGAGTTGGAGGCCCGGCCGGGCGTGCGGGCATGAACAGCATTGCTCCTCCCCCCGCACCGCCACGGCTGGCCTGGGCGCTGACCGGGTCCGGTCACTATATCAAGGAAACGCTCGACCTGATGGCGCGACTGGCGCCGCTCGACGTGTTTCTCAGCAAGGCGGCGGAGGAGGTCATGCGCATGTACCGACGCCGCGACGGCAACTTTCCCCCCGGCACCCGCCTGTTCCGCGACCGGGCGGCCAGCGCGCCGCAGATCGGGCGGTTCTATTTCGGCGAATACCACACGCTGGTGGTGGGGCCGGCCACCTCGAACACCGTCGCCAAATGTGTGCAGGGGATTTCCGACACACTGCCGACCAACGCCTTCGCCCAGGCCGGCAAATGCCGGGTCCCCTGCATCGTCTTCGCCTGCGATACCGCGCCGGAGATGATGACCGAGGCGCCGCACGGCATGGTCCCGGTCTATCCCCGACGCATCGATCTGGAGAATGTCGAACGGCTGCGCGGCTTCGAGGCGACGACCGTCGTCGAGACCGTTTCCGAACTCGAAGCGGCGCTGAAGGCGCGTCTCGAATGTCTGACCACCTCGTCTTCCTGACCGGAAAGCTGGCGGAACCGCGCCTGCGGGCGGTGCTCGACGGGATGGCGCCCACCCCCTTCCGCTTCGACGTGGTGCAGATCGGCGTCAGCGTCGCCGCCCTGATGACCGAGGAGTTGATCAAACGCCGCCTGCCGCCCCCGCCAGCGGGCGCCCGGGTGATCCTGCCCGGCCGGACCCGTTGCGATCTGGCGGCATTGTCAGGTCATTTCGGCGTCACCTTCGAACGGGGACCGGAAGAACTGCGCGACATCCCCGCCTATCTCGGCGGGCGGGCGCTGCGGGCCGACCTGTCCCGCCATGCGGTGACGATCTTCGCCGAGATCATCGATGCCCCCCACCGCTCCGTCGACAATCTGCTGGAGACCGCCGCAAGGCTGCGCCGCGACGGCGCCGACGTGATCGACCTCGGCTGCCACCCCGGCGAACGGTTCGAAGGGCTGGAGGCCGCCGTCTCCGCCCTGGTCGCTGCCGGCCACAGCGTCAGCGTCGACAGCGCCGACCCGGAGGAACTGCTGCGCGGCGCATCGGCCGGCGCCTCCTACCTGCTCAGCCTCAGCGAGGACACGCTGTGGGTGCTGGACCGGACGGCCGCCACCCCGATCCTGGTCCCGGCCAAGCCGCGCGACCTGGATTCCCTGTGCCGGGCCGTCGACCGGCTGCGGGCGGACGGACGTCGCTTCCTCGCTGATCCGGTGCTCGACCCCATCCATTACGGCTTCACGGAGTCGGTGGTGCGCTATCACGAGCTGCGCCGGCGCTGTCCCGACATCGAGATGCTGATGGGCATCGGCAACCTGACCGAACTGACCGACGCCGATACCACCGGCACGACGGCGCTGCTGATGGGCATGGTGTCGGAACTGTCGATCGGCGCCGTCCTCACCCTCCAGGTCAGCCCGCATGCCCGCACCGCGGTGCGCGAGGCCGACCGGGCGCGGCGGATCATGCATGCGGCGGCGGAAAGCGGCAGCCTCCCCAAGGGTATCGACGACGGGCTGATGGCCCTGCGCGACCGCCGCCCCTTCGCCGGCACCCCGGCCGAGATCGCGGAGACCGCCCGCAACATCCGTGACCCCTCCTTCCGGATCGAGGTGGCGGAGGACGGCGTCCATGTCTACAACCGCGACGGCCATCATGTGGCGACCGATCCCTACCAGCTCTATCCCCTGCTCGGGCTGGCCGAGGACGGCGGGCATGCCTTCTACATGGGGGTGGAGTTGCAGAAGGCGTTCCTCGCCTGGCAGCTCGGCAAGCGCTATGTCCAGGACGAAGACCTCTCCTGGGGCTGCACTGTGGAGACCGCGGCGGACGCGGACAGCGATGCCCACGGTTTCAAGACTGCGGGCACGACTTTGCAGGAACGCCGGCGGGCCTGCGGAAAGCCATCATGATCCTGGAAACCATCGTCACCACGCTGGGCGCCGACGGAACCCCGCACATCGCCCCGTTCGGCGTCACCCGGACCGGCGACGATCTGGTGATCGCCCCCTTCCGCCCCTCCGTCACTCTCAACGCGCTGGAGGCCACCGGCCGGGCTGTGATCAACCTCACCGATGATGCGCGGCTGTTCGCCGGTTGCCTGACCGGGCGGCGGGACTGGCCGCTGGTCCCGGCAACCGTGATCGTCGGCGTGCGTCTGGCCGACAGCCTCGCCCACTGGGAGGTGGAGGTGGTCCGGGTCGAAGCCGACCCGGTACGCCCGCGGTTTCATTGCCGGAGCGTTCATCAAGAAGCTCATCGGCCCTTCGCCGGCCACAACCGTGCCGCCGCGGCGGTGATCGAAGCGGCGATCCTGTGCAGCCGCCTGCACATGTTGCCCTGGGAGAAGGTCGAGCGGGAAATGGCTTATCTCGCCATCGCCGTCGAGAAAACCGCTGGAGAACGCGAGCGGGAGGCCTGGGGCTGGCTATCCGACCGCGTCGCGGTCTTCCGGGCCGACATGCTCTCCCAAGCACAGTCAACCGGTGCCGACGCGGGCGGCAAGGCCAAGCCACAGGTACGCTCATGATCCGTATGCTCGCCAGCGTGACCAATCCCGAGGAAGCCGAGATCGCGGTCACGGCCGGGGCCGACCTGATCGACCTGAAAAACCCGAGCGAGGGTGCGCTTGGCGCGCTGCCCGCCGGCACCATCCGCGCCTGTCGTGAGACGGTTGCCGGACGCAGACCGGTCAGCGCCACCATCGGCGACCTGCCCATGGAGCCGGACGGTGTGGCGGCCGCAGTCTCACGAACGGCAGCGACGGGCGTCGACATTGTGAAGATGGGGATCAGCGCCGGCGGCGATCCGCTCGCCTGCATCGCCGCGGCCGGAAGGGCGCGTGGCGCGGCGGCGCTGGTCGGCGTCATCCTGGCCGACCTGATAATCCTGACCAACGACCTGATTCGTGCCATGGCCGACGCCGGCTTCATCGGCGTGATGCTGGACACTGGGGTGAAAGACGGCCGCACCCTGCGCGATCATCTGTCGGACGATTCTCTGGCCGCCTTCATCGGGCAGGCACGCGATGCCGGGTTGTGGGCAGGGTTGGCGGGCTCCCTGCGGCTTGCCGACATCACTCCCCTGGCAGCGCTCGGCCCGTCGATCCTCGGCTTTCGCGGCGCCCTGTGCCAGGGCGGCGCGCGACGCGACGTGATCGACCCGGACAGGGTCGCCGAGGTCGTCCAAAGCGTGCGCGATGCGGGTTCGCTGGGGTGGGTTGCAGCGCGGGTGGGTTGACCCTGCGAGCAACCAATGGTCGATTGCTTGGCCTCGCCAATCAAATCGTTCAGGCTGCTCATGAGCATCGACAGCGCCGCCGGCCGTTCCGCCGGTTCCCCCAGCGGCGCACCTGCGGCCCTGCGGCCCGAAAAGCCCCGACGAGAGAATACTCAGGCGGAGAATGTCCGGGCGGAGGGCCCGGCGTTGCATCATCCGCTGCTGGTCGCCGTCACCCTGGTGCTGGTGGCGCTGAACCTGCGGCCGGCTCTGTCGAGCCTTGCGCCGGTGATGGGCGACGTGGTGCGCGACGCCGGGCTGACCGCCGGGCAGGCCGGGTTGCTGACCACCTCCCCCGTGCTGTGTCTAGGCCTGTTCGGGGTGATCGCCCCGCGGCTGGCCCAGCGCTTCGGCACGGAACGGATGATCTTCATCATGCTGCTTGTGCTGGGCAGCGGCATCGCTCTGCGCGGGATCGGCACCTTCGCGGCGCTCTTCGCCGGGGCAACGCTGGCGGGCGCCGGGATCGGCATCATCGGCGTGCTTCTGCCCGCCGTGGTGAAGCGCGATTTTCCCCGGAAGATCAGCCTGATGATGGGGGTCTACACCATGGCGCTCTGCGCCGGGGCCGCGACCGCCGCGGGAGCGACGGTTCCGCTGGAACGCATACTGGGACAATGGACCGGCGCGCTGGCCTTCTGGGCGGTGCCGGCAGTCTTGGCAGCCCTGGCCTGGCTGCCGCTGACCCGTGGACGCCAGAGCGAGGCCGGCCAGGGCGGCACCTCCGTGCGTGGCCTGTGGGGCAACGGACTGGCATGGCAGATCACCCTGTTCATGGGGCTGCAATCGTCCCTGGCCTACATCGTGCTCGGCTGGATGGCGCCGATGCTGCGCGACCGCGGGTTCGATCCGACGACGGCCGGACTGATCGTCTCCGGGTCGGTCATGGTGCAGGTGGCGGCGGCGCTGGTCGCTCCCATGCTGGCGACGCGCACGCCGAGCCAGAGCCTCGTCGCAGTGTCGATGCTCGGCTGCAGCCTCGTCGGCATGGTCGGCTGCCTCTACGCCCCGCTCTGGACCATCGCGCTGTGGGCGGTGATCCTGGGGATCGGACAGGGCGGGGCCTTCGCCGTAGCGCTGACGCTGATCGTGCTGCGCTCGCCCGACAGCCGCATCGCGTCCCACCTGTCGGGCATGTCCCAAAGCGTGGGCTACACGCTGGCCTCGGCCGGCCCCTTCGCGGTCGGGCTGCTGCATGGCTGGAGCGGAGACTGGCACGCCTCCACCCTGCTTTTCGTCATCGTCGGGGTGGTGGCGGGCGTCTTCGGCTTCCTCGCCGGCCGGCCGCGCCAGCTCCGCGTCTGATCGGGCGGCCTGCAGCGGAAAAGATCCGGCTCAGCCCGCGAACCAGCGGGCCGGGACCGTCACCAGCGACGGGAACAGAACCAGCAGCGTCAGCACCAGCAACTGGGCCAGCAGGAAGGGCCAGACGCCGCGCATCAGGCTGCTCATATTCAGTTTCGCCACACCGGCCACCACGTTCAGCACGGTGCCGACCGGCGGCGTGATGAGGCCGATGGCGTTGTTGATGATGAACAGTACGCCGAAATAGACGGGATCGATGCCTGCCTGCTTGATCACCGGCATCAGCACCGGCGTCAGGATCAGGATGGTAGGCGTCATGTCCATCGCCGTCCCGACGATCACCACCAACACCATGATGGCGGCCATCAGCAGGGTCGGGCTGCCCATGAAGGGTTCCAGCATTTCGCCGACCTGGGCCGGCAGGTTGGCGATGGTGATCATCCAGGCCGACACCATGGCGGCAGCCACCAGGAACATCACCACCGCCGTGGTGGTCGCCGCCGAGGCGAACAGCTCGAACAGCTGGGACGGCTTCAGTTCGCGATAGACCACCACCGCGACGAACAGCGCATAGACCGCCGCCACCACAGCCGCCTCGGTCGGGGTGAAGATGCCGAACTTCAAGCCGAAGATGATGATGCCCGGCAGCATCAGCGCCCAGAAGCCGTCCTTCACCGCCGCCGCGACCTCCCCCTTCGTCGCACGCGGCGGCGGGGCCAGATCCTCGTGACGGACCACCAGCCACCAGGCGGCGACCAGCCCAAGCCCCAGCATCAGGCCCGGGAAAATGCCGGCCAGGAACAGCTTGGTGATCGACACGTTGGCCGCGACGCCGAACAGGATGAAGCCGATGCTGGGCGGAATGATCGGCGCGATGATGCCGCCGGCGGCGATCAGCCCGCAGGAGCGCGCCTTGTCATGGCCGGCCCGCACCATCATCGGCACCAGCAGGGCCGACAGGGCGGCGGCGTCGGCCACTGCCGAGCCGGACAGGCTGGCGAGGATGCAGGAGGCGAGGATGGCGACATAACCGAGCCCGCCGCGGATATGGCCGACCAGCGCCATCGCCACGGCGACGATGCGCCGCGACAGGCCGCCGGCATTCATCACCTCGCCCGCCAGCATGAAGAAGGGCACGGCGACCAGCGGGAAGCTGTCGGCGCCGTTGATGACGTTCTGGGCGACGATCTGGGCGTCGAACAGGTCGAGATGGAACATCAGCGCGACGCCGCACAGCAGCAGCGCGAAGGCGATCGGCGTGCCGATGGCCATGGCCCCCAGCAGGGAGCCGAGGAAGACGGTGACGGTCATGGGAGAGGCTCCTTGACGCTCGGGCTGTCAGGATCAGGCGTGCCGGCCGGTGGGGGAATGCCCGGCGTCGGCCGACTCCTCGGACTCCGTCACCGTGATCAGCTCGCCATCATTCAGGCGGCCGCTCAGCGCGCGGACGAGGTTGAACGCCAGGATCACCAGGGCCAGGACGCCGAACACCACGCCGGAGCCATAGAAGAACCCCATCGACAGGCCGGTGGCCGGCGCCGTCACCGACAGGTTGATCAGGGTCTGGTCCCAGCTGCCGCCGAGCAGCAGGCCGGTCGCATAGATCATCAGCAGATGGCTGGCGCAGAAGCAGATCAGCCGACCCGTCCTGGGCAGCAGGGCGACCATGGTGTCCATGCCGAGATGGCCGTGCTTGTGCAGCGCCACCACCGCCCCCATGAAGGTCATCCAGACGAAGAGAAGCCGCGACAGCTCCTCCGACACTGTGATGCCGCTGTTGAAGCCGTAGCGCAGCACCACGTTGCCGAACACCAGCACCAGCATGCCGGCCAGACAGGCCACGATCGCGACCTTCAGAACGAAGACATACCCGTCGATGAAGCGGCCCATCCGTTTCCTCCCTCTGGTTTTTCGTTCAGGACCTCGCGTCAGGTCATTCGGCCGGCAGGGCCGCGATCTTTGCGCGGAAGGCGTCAGTGCCGGCGACCACTTTGTCGAGCACGGCGTCGAGCGCCCAGAAGCGTTCGCGCACGTCGTACTGGATCACCCGGCAGCGGATCGACCCGAAGGTGCCGAGGCGCTGGTGGTACATCTTGGCGAAGGCCGGATAGCCCAGGCTTTCCGAAACCGCGGCCACCACCAGGAAAGTCGCCAGCTCATCCGCCAGCTCGGGATGGCGGTCGCCCGACAGCCGCATCCAACGGTAGAGATCCGGGTGGATATTGGTGAAGACACCGGTGAAGCCCGGCGAACCCGCCCGCATGGCGTCGCGGGCGATGGCGGCGTTGGCGTTGATGATGGCGAGGCCGGAGCCCTCGGCGATCTTCAGCCGGCGGGTCACCGTCGGCAGATCGCAGCTGACGTCCTTCAGCAGGACGAAGCGGCCGCTGTCGATGCACAGCCGCAGCTCCTCGTCGCTCAGCAGCCGGCGGTAGGGCGCCGGGCATTCGTAGAGGCCCAGCGGGATGTCGCTCGGCAGCCGCTCCAGCAGGTACGACAAGTGGCGGCGGAACGCGTCGCTTCCCTCGTTCTTCGGGTCGAGGTGGTTGGTCACCAGCACCAGCGCGTCGCCACCGGTGGCGGCCATCGCCGTCAGTTCCTCGACCTGAGTGTCGAGATCGTCGCTGATGTGGCCCGACACCACCACCGGCACCCGGCCGTTAACGGTGGTGACGACGAATTTCGCCAGTTCCACCCGCTCGGCCAGCGACAGGAACTGCATCTCGCTCGACTGGCAGACGGCGAACAGGGCGTCGGCGCCGTTGGCCAGATACCACTCGATCAGGCGGGCCAGCCCCGGATAATCGATCTCGCCGGCATCGGTGAAGGGGGTCAGCATCACCGGAATGATGCCGTCAATGCGCTGCGCCATGGGAACTCTTCCAGTCGGGAGGGAATGCGGAACTTACTGGGGGCTATCGGGCACGAGGCCGGCGGGCTGGTCCGCCCGCCGGTCCGCCAGCATTCACTGGGCGGCGCGCGCCTTGGCGATCTCGGCCTGGGCCTGGGCCATCAGGGCGGGGTCGACCTTCTGCGAGAACTTCTCCACCACCGGGCGGATCTTGGCGCGGAACTTCTCGATCTCCGCCGGGGCCAGTTCGGTGACAGTCATGCCCTTCGCCTTCAGCTCCTCCACCGCCTTGCTCGCCTGCTCGCGCGAGACGCGGCGCTCATAGTCGCGGGCCTCCAGCGTGGCGTCCTGGATCAGCTTGCGCTCGTCCTCGTTCAGCTTGGCCCAGAACTTGGCGCCGACCAGGACGGCCTGCGGGTTGTACATGTGGTTGCTGAGCGTCAGGTACTTCTGCACCTCGTTCAGCTTGGCGGTCAGGATGCTGGGAGCCGGATTCTCCTGGCCATCGACCGTCTTGCTTTCCAGCGCGGTGTAGACCTCCGGGAAGGGCAGCGGCACGGCGTTGGCGCCCAGCGTATTGAACAGGTCGATGTAGATCGGCGACTGCACGACGCGGATCTTCAGGCCGGCGATGTCCTCCACGGTGGCGATCGGACGGCGGCTGTTGGTCAGCTGGCGGAAGCCCAGCTCCCAATAGCCGAGCCCGACCAGCCCCTTGGCCGACAGCTTGTCCAGCAGGGTCTTGCCCACCGGCCCGTCCATCACCGCGTCGGCCACCTTCGGCGATTCGAACTGGAACGGCAGGTCGACCATCACGAAATTGTCGTCCAGGCTCGACAGCAGCCCGGCATTCAGCACCGTCATCTCGACGATGCCGCCCTGCAAAGCCGAGATCATCTGCACGTCGCCGCCCAGCACGCCGTTGGTGAAGAGCTGGACCTTGATCTTCCCGCCGCTCTTCTCCTTCACGATCTCGGCGAACTTCGCCATGCCCAGCGCCAGCGGCGAGCCGTCGGCCCCGGCGCTGGCCAGCTTCATGGTGTGCGCGCCGATCTCCGCCGCATTGCCCACGCCACCGAACAGCAGCATGCCCGCCGTGACGGCGCTCGCCAGAACTGCCTGAAGACCGTTGCGCATACCATTCCTCCTGATACGGCCCGTTCAGAGGCGGGCCTTTGCGGATTGCCGTGGGAAAACGGGCCGGGACGTGACACCTCCACAGGACCGGCACCGTCGATGTAAGCGCTTACATAGATCGTGATACGGACTGATGCAACAGCAAACTTGACGCAGCATGAAGGATATGTAACCGCTTTCAACCGACAGGTTCACGCCCCCATGGAGATGTCGGCGATGTCAGAGCCGAAGCCTGGACGCCCGCCCCGCGCGGTGGACGTTGCCGCGGCTGCGGAGGTGTCGATCGCCACCGTTTCGCGCGCCTTCAACAATCCGGAAAAGGTCGCCCCGGCGATCCGCGAACGCGTGCTGGCAACCGCCAAGGCGATGGGCTGGATGCCGCATGCCGCCGGCAGCGCGCTGGCCCGCCGCCGCACATCCATCGTCGGGGCGGTGATCCCCACCCTCGACAACGAGGTGTTCGCCGCCCAGGTCGGAGCGATGCAGACGGCCTTCGCCGAACGCGGCATCACGCTTCTGCTGAGCTGCTTCAACTACGACCAGGATCAGGCGGTCCACGACGTCCAGGCGATGCTGGCCCGCGGGGTGGAGGCGCTGGCGATCGTCGGCGAGGCCCACCGGCCGGAACTGTTCGCCGGCATCCGGGCCCGGCACATTCCCTATGTCGTCACCTACAGCCACCGGCCGGACAGCCCGCATGCCTGCGTCGGCTTCGACAACCGGCAGGCCTTCCACACCATCGCCCGCCACCTGCTCGACCTCGGCCACGAATCGATCGGGGTCATCATCCAGCCGACGGCCGGCAACGACCGCGTCGCCGCGCGCCTGGACGGCGTGCGAGAGGCGCTGGCCGAACGCGGTTTCGGCATCCGCCCGCAACATCTGTGTGAAGGGGAGTGGAGCATCGATTTCGGCCGTCAGAGCGTGCGCGCCATGCTGACGACCGACCCGACGCCGACCGCTGTGATCTGCGGCAATGATTATCTCGCGATCGGTGCCCTGCTGGAGGCACGGGCGATGGGGCTGTCGGTGCCGCGGGATCTCAGCATCACCGGCTTCGACGACATCGCCATCAGCCGCCAGCTCGACCCACCGCTGACCACCATGCACATCGACAATCACGAGATGGGCCGCCGCGCCGCCGACTATCTGCTCGCCTGCCTGGAAGGGGGCCAGCCGGCCGCCACCCCGCCGCTGGTACCGACCCTGATCCGCCGCGGGACGACGGCGGCCCCACACCATTAACGCGGCGTTGCCGCCTCCTACGGGGATGCGAGGTAGCGTTCCTCCCACTGGCGGCAGTCCTCCAGTTCATCGAACAACCAGTCTCGAAAGAGCCGGACCTTCGGCAGGTCGAAGGACGACTTCAAGGTCACGAAGCCATGTCCCTGGGCCTTGAGCGGCCGGGACGGGAACGGGATCACCAGTTTGCCCGACTCAAGCTCCCGCCGGGCGAGCAGAAGGCTGTCCAGGCAAACCCCCATACCGTTCACCGCGGCGTTGATCGCCATGAAGGACCGGTCGAAACGCAGGCCGCGCTCCATGTCCAGCTGCACGCCGCGGTGCCGGCGCGCCCAGTCGCGCCAGCCGACGATGTTGATTTCCGAATGGATCAGGATGTGATGCCTCAGGTCCTGCGGCCTGCGGATCGGGTTCAGGCCGCTGGCCAGCTCCGGAGCACACATCGGCACGATGGTGTCCTCCGGGAACTGGGCCATCACGCAGCCGGACGGCGGCGGACCGGGATTGTAGCGGATGTCGATGTCCACCGCCCCCGTCGTCAGGTCGATGGGTGAGACCGAGGCTTGCAGCCGAATGTCGATGGCAGGGTGCAGTTCCTTCACGCGGTTCAGGCGCGGCATCAGCCATTGGGTGGCGAAGCTCGGCATCGAACGAACCGTCAGGATCGTGGTGCCGGCACCGGCGGTGGTGGCGTTGCGGGTGGCGGCGTCGATGCGGGCGAAGGCAGCGATGATCTCCGCAGCATAAGCCCGCCCCGCGTCGGTCAGCGTCACCGACCGGTGCACCCGATGGAACAGCGGAAAGCCCAGCTGCTCCTC
The DNA here is from genome assembly GCF_024170005.1 of Azospirillum lipoferum. Lineage (GTDB taxonomy): Bacteria > Pseudomonadota > Alphaproteobacteria > Azospirillales > Azospirillaceae > Azospirillum > Azospirillum lipoferum. The sequence continues at coordinate 24,342 of NZ_JALJXJ010000011.1, read as the reverse complement.
CAGGATTTTCACCTGATGGCTGATTGCCGACGGCGTCAGGCCGAGATCCTGCGCCGCAGTGGCGAAGGATTGCAGCCTCGCGGCAGCCTCGAAGGCCTGAAGAGCCTTGATCGAAACCCGTCTTTGCATCGCAGCATTCAGATGAATTTACCTCATCTATTGGTGATCTTATTCGTTTGTCAGGCTCACCTCAAGATCATAATATCTCCTCAACGATCGGCTGAACAAACCATCAGCCGATCACGGCAAACACACTCAGTAGCCAACAAACCCCCAACAATTTCGATGCTTCGTCGCGGCACCCGAAAAGCCGCCACGGCGGAGCCTGCTTCAAAAAGAGGAAGCGACCATGCTGCTGTCCAACAAGGTCTGCGTGATCACCGGTGCAGCGTCGCGCCGTGGCATCGGCCGGGCGACCGCCAAGCTCTTCGCGCTGCATGGCGGGCGCGCGATTATCCTGGACCTGGACGGTGCCCAGGCTGCCGAAGCCGCCGCCGAACTGGGTGAAGCCCATCGCGGCCTCGCCTGCGACGTGACCGACCGGGAGGCGTGCTTCGCCGCCGCGGCCCGCGTGGTCGAGGAGTTCGGCCGCATCGACGTGCTGGTCAACAACGCCGGCATCACCCAGCCGCTGAAGTTCATGGACATCGGCCCGAAGAACTACGAGGCGGTGACCGACGTCAGCCTGCGCGGGACGCTCTACATGAGCCAGGCCGTCGTCCCCCATATGCGGGAGCGCAAGTCCGGGTCCATCGTCTGCATCTCGTCGGTGTCGGCGCAGCGCGGCGGCGGCATCTTCGGCGGTCCGCACTACAGCGCGGCCAAGGCCGGCGTTCTGGGTCTCGCCAAGGCGATGGCGCGCGAGCTGGGCCCGGACAATGTCCGCGTCAACTCGGTCACGCCCGGCCTGATCCAGACCGACATCACCGGCGACAAGCTGACCCCGGAACTGCGGGCGGAAATCCTGAAGGGTATCCCGCTGAACCGGCTGGGCGACGCTGACGACGTAGCCCGCTCCTGCCTGTTCCTGGCGTCCGAGCTGTCCTCCTACGTCACCGGCGCCACGCTCGACGTCAATGGCGGCATGCTGATCCACTGATCCCGAAATGCTGGAGACACCTCCCGTGGACACCGCAATCGACACCACCCCGCTGGGGCACAATGTGCCACTGGCCGAACGCGCCTACCGCATCCGCCGCAATGCCCTGCTGATGGGCGAAGTGCAGGGCCAGGGCTATATCGGGCAGGCGTTGGACATCGCCGACGTGCTGGCGGTCTCCTACTTCCACGCCATGACGTACCGGCCCGAGGACCCGCACTGGGAGGAGCGCGACCGCTTCCTGCTGTCCAACGGCCATTACGCCATCGCGCTCTACGCCGCCCTGATCGAGGCCGGCATCATCCCGGCCGAAGAGCTGGAAACCTACGGCAGCGACGACAGCCGCCTGCCGATGTCGGGCATGGCCGCCTACACGCCGGGCATGGAGATGTCGGGCGGTTCGCTCGGCCTCGGCCTCGGCATCGCGGTCGGCATCGGGCTGGGGCTGAAGCGCAAGAACTCGGCCAGCCGCGTCTACACCCTGTTCTCCGACGGCGAACTGGACGAAGGCTCCGTCTGGGAGGCCATCATGTCGGCCGCCCATTACAAGCTCGACAATTTGATCGCCATCGTCGACGTCAACAACCAGCAGGCCGACGGCCCGTCCACCCAGGTGATGGCGTTCGAGCCGCTGGTGGACAAGCTGGAGGCCTTCGGCTGGTTCGTCCAGCGCGTCGACGGCAACGACATGGATGCGGTGGTCGCCGCCTTCGACGCCGCCAAGTCCCACCCGGAGCCCAAGCCGCGGATGATCGTCTGCGACACCAGGATGGGCAAGGGCGTGCCCTTCCTCGAAGCCCGCGAAAAGAACCACTTCATCCGCGTCGACGCGCACGAATGGCAGCTGGCGCTGGACGCGCTCGACGCCGGGAGGACCGCATGAGCACCGCCACCCTTGGCACCGACACCGCCTCCAAGCCGCGCCTGAAGACCTCCGCGATGATCGCCTCGATCGCGGCGGAGGGGCAGCGGACCAAGCCGGCTCCCTTCGGCCATGCGCTGGTCGGGTTGGCGAAGCGGCGGCCGGAAATCGTCGGCATGACCGCCGACCTCGCCAAATATACCGACCTGCACATCTTCGCCCAGGCCTACCCGGACCGCTTCTATCAGATGGGGATGGCCGAACAGCTGCTGATGGGGGCGGCGTCGGGAATGGCGCATGAGGGCATGATGCCCTTCGTCACCACCTACGCCGTCTTCGCCTCGCGCCGGGCCTACGACTTCGTCCACCAGACGATCGCCGAGGAGAACCGCAACGTCAAGATCGCCTGCGCCCTGCCGGGCCTGACCTCCGGCTATGGGCCCAGCCATCAGGCGGCCGAGGATCTGGCGCTGTTCCGCGCCATGCCGAACATGGTGGTGATCGACCCCTGCGACGCCCACGAGATCGAGCAGGTGGTGCCCGCCATGGCCGCGCACAACGGCCCGGTCTATATGCGGCTGCTGCGCGGCAACGTCCCGCTGGTGCTGGACGAGTACGACTACAGGTTCGAACTCGGCAAGGCCAAGCTGCTGCGCGACGGCGCGGACGTGCTGGTCATCTCGTCCGGCATCATGACGATGCGGGCGCTGGAGGTGGCGCAGCGGCTGGAAGCCGACAAGGTCGGCGTCGCCGTGCTGCACGTCCCTACCATCAAGCCGCTCGACACCGAAGCCATCCTGCGCGAAGCGGCCCGCACCGGCCGCATGGTGGTGGTTGCGGAAAACCACACCGTCATCGGCGGGCTGGGCGAGGCGGTGGCGGGCACCCTGCTGCGCGCCGGCGTCGCCCCGGTCTTCCGCCAGATCGGCCTGCCCGACGAGTTCCTGAAGGCCGGCGCCCTGCCGACCCTGCACGACCTCTACGGCATCTCCACCGACGCGATGGCCGCCAGCATCAAGGGCTGGCTGTAAGTGCCATGGCGGGGGCGGGGAGGCCGCCTCCCCACCCCTGCCACTGGTCCCTGCCACCAAAAAAAGCCGAACCATAGAATTCCGGAGAGGAAACCATGCTCAAGATGCCGCCCTTCCGCGCGACCTCGTTCCGTCCCAGCCGCCGCGCCGTTCTGGCCGCCGCCGGCTCCTTGCCGCTGGTCACCATCCTGAAACACCCGGCGGACGCCGCCGAGTTCCAGTTCAAGTACGCCACCGGCCAGGACCCGACACATCCCGTCAACATCCGCGCCCAGGAGGCGATCGACCGCATCCGCGAGGCGACCTCCGGCCGGCTGGACATCAAGCTGTTCCCGGCCAACCAGCTGGGCAGCGACACCGATCTGCTGGGTCAGGTGCGCAACGGCGGCGTCGAGATCTTCAATCTCAGTTCGCTGATCCTCGCCACCTTCGTCCCGGTGTCCGGCATCACCAGCATGGGCTTCGCCTTCAACGACTACAACGCCGTCTGGCGGGCAATGGACGGTGATCTCGGCACCCACATCCGTGCGGAGATCGCCAAGACGCCGATCATGACGCTCGGCAAGATCTGGGACAACGGCTTCCGCCACGTCACCTCCTCCACCCGGGTGATCCGGACGCCGGACGACATCAAGGGCTTCAAGATGCGGGTGCCGCCGGCGCCGGCGCTGACCTCGCTGTTCAAGGCCATCGGCGCCGCTCCCGCCCCGATCAATTTCAACGAGCTGTATTCGGCGCTCCAGACCGTGGTGGTGGAAGGGCAGGAGAACCCGCTGGCGATCATCGCCACCGCCCGCCTGTACGAGGTGCAGAAGACCTGCAGCCTGACCGGCCATGTCTGGGACGGCTACTGGGTGCTGGGCAACAAGCGCGCCTTCGCCAAGCTGCCGGCCGATGTCCAGGGAATCGTCGGCCGCGAGTTGGACCGCTCCGCCGACGACCAGCGCGCCGACATCGCCGCCCTGACCGACAGCCTTCAGAAGGACCTGACTGCCAAGGGGCTGACCTTCCACACGGTCGACCGCGAGCCGTTCCGCAAGGCGCTGTCCTCGACCAGCTTCTACGCGGAGTGGAAGGACAAGTACGGCGCCACCGCCTGGGAACTGCTGGAGAAGGTGTCCGGCAAGCTCGGCTGAGACCGCCCGGGCTGAGACTGCCGTCCATTGAGACTGCCGTCGATTGCGACCCGGCCGATCCCCGCCCCCGCCCTGAACCCGGTTCGAATGGCACCGGCTTCAGGGGCGGCGGATCCAGGTCGGCCGTCCCGTCCACCGATCGTCCTTCCGAAGGGCTGGCCTCATGAACACTCCCATCAATGCGGCGGCGACCGTCGCTCAAGGTGCCGGACAACCGTCCGGCATCCATGCCCGCTGGCTCGGCCAGCTTGACCAGGGCATCGGACTCCTCGTCGAACTTCCGGCGGCGCTGCTGGTGCTCGCCGAGGTCGGCGTGCTGCTGGTCGGCGTCATCTGGCGCTATCTCCTCCACAGCCCAATCATCTGGTCGGACGAGCTGGCCTCCATCCTCTTCCTCTGGCTCGCCATGTTCGGCTCGGTCGTCGCGTTGCGCCGGGGCGAGCATATGCGGATGACGGCGCTGGTCGGCATGTTGGGGCCGCGCGCCCAGGCCTTCCTCGACGTGCTGGCCATGACGGCGGCGCTGGCCTTCCTGCTACTGATGGCCGAGCCCGCCTATGAATTCGCCTCGGAAGAGGTGTGGGTCACCACCCCGGCGCTCGACATCGCCAATTCCTGGCGCGCCGCGGCGCTGCCGGTCGGCATTGTCCTGATGATCTCGGTCGCCCTGCTGCGGCTGGCCCGCGTCGGCCGCGCCACCGACGTGCTGTGGGCGGCCCTGGCCGTGGCCGCGACAATCGGCGCCGCGGTGCTGGCCGGTCCGATCTTCGCCGGGCTCGGCAACCTCAATCTGCTGCTCTTCTTTGTGTTTGGTGTCGGGGTGATGGTGTTCCTCGGCCTGCCGATCGCCTTTTCCTTCGGGCTCGCCACCTTCGGCTACCTGTCGCTCGCCACCTCGACCCCGGCCATCGTCATGGTCGGCCGCATGGACGAGGGGATGAGCCATCTGATCCTGCTGTCGGTGCCGCTGTTCGTCTTCCTCGGCCAGTTGATCGAGATGACCGGCATGGCCCGCGCCATGGTCGGTTTCCTCGCCAGCCTGCTCGGCCATGTGCGCGGCGGCCTGTCCTATGTGCTGATCGGGGCGATGTATCTGGTGTCCGGCATTTCCGGCTCCAAGGCGGCCGACATGGCGGCGGTGGCGCCGGTGCTGTTCCCCGAGATGAAGGCGCGCGGCGCCAAGCCCGGCGATCTGGTCGCCCTGCTGTCCGCCACTGGCGCCCAGACGGAAACCATCCCGCCATCCCTGGTCCTGATCACCATCGGTTCGGTCACCGGCGTGTCCATCGCCGCCCTGTTCACCGGCGGGCTTCTGCCCGGCATCGTGCTGGGGCTGGCGCTCGCCGGTCTGGTCTGGTGGCGCTACCGCGACGAGGACCTGTCCCATGTCCGCCGCGCCAGCCGGAACGAGATCGGCAAGGCGTTCCTGATCGCCCTGCCCGCCATCGCCCTGCCCTTCATCATCCGCGCCGCGGTGATCGAAGGCGTGGCGACCGCGACCGAGGTGTCGACCATCGGCATCGTCTATGCCGTGATCGCCGGGCTGCTGGTCTACCGCCAGTTCAACTGGCGCCGCATCTATCCGATGCTGGTCGAGACCGCAGCCCTGTCCGGTGCCATCCTGCTGATCATCGGTGCGGCCACCGGCATGGCCTGGGCGCTGACCCAGTCGGGCTTCTCCAACACCCTGGCCACGGCGATGCGCGAGCTGCCCGGCGGCGTGCCGGTCTTCATCGCGGTGTCCATCGTCGCCTTCATCATCCTGGGCAGCGTCCTGGAGGGCATTCCCGCCATCGTGCTGTTCGGCCCGCTGCTGTTCCCCATCGCCCGGCAGATCGGCGTGCACGAGGTCCACTACGCGATGATCGTCATCCTGGCGATGGGCATCGGCCTGTTCGCTCCGCCCTTCGGCGTCGGCTATTACGCCGCCTGCGCCATCAGCCGCATCAGCCCCGACGAAGGCATGAAACCCATCCTGGGCTATCTGGCGGCACTGGCCGTCGGGCTGATCATCGTCGCGGCGGTGCCCTGGGTGTCGATCGGCTTCCTCGGCTGACCCGCATCTTTCCGCGCCCAATCTCCGCTCTTAAGGACATCGGAACAATGACGACCGTCGGATTCATCGGCCTCGGTTCCATGGGAATGCCCATGGCGCACAACCTGCTGGCCAAGGGTTTCACCGTTCAGGGATTCGATGTCCGCAGCGACAGTGTCGCCGCGCTGGCCGTACGTGGTGCCAGGCCGGCGGCCACCGCGGCGGCGGCGGCGGCCGGTGCCGATGCGCTGGTGCTGATGGTGGTGAATGCCGCCCAGGCCGAACAGGCTCTGCTCGCCGATGGCGCGCTGGAGGCCTTGCCGGACGGATCGGTGGTGATCCTGATGGCGACCTGCCCACCGGGCGCGGTAACGGCCCTGGCAGCGCGGGTGGAGGCGGCGGGCCGCCGCTTCGTCGACGCGCCGGTGTCCGGCGGCGTGGTGGGGGCGGTCGCCGGCAGCCTGTCGATCATGGCGGCGGCGCCGGTCGCCGTGGTGGAGCGGGTGCGCCCGGTGCTGGCGGCGATGGGGGGCAAGGTCTTCCATGTCGGCGGACAGCCGGGCCAGGGCGCCACGGTGAAGACCGTCAACCAGCTGCTCTGCGGCGTCCACATCGCCGTGGTGGCCGAAGCCTTCGCACTGGCCGCCAAGGTCGGAGTCGATCTGGATATCCTGCTGGAGATCATGAGCGGCTCCGCAGCATCTAGCTGGATGCTGAAGGATCGTGGTCCGCGCATGCTGCACGCCGATCCCGAGATCACCAGCACCGTCGACATCTTCGTCAAGGATCTCGGCATCGTGCTGGAGGCCGGCCGCGATGCCAGGGCGGCGCTGCCGCTGGCGGCGGTCGCCCACCAGATGTTCCTCGCCACCTCCGGCCGTGGCGAGGGGACGACGGACGATAGCCAGGTGATCCGCAGCTATCACGCGCTCAATGGAACGAATCAGGAGTCCCGGCCGGAGCCGCCGGACCGGTTGATCCAGGCATGAAGGAATGCGATCCTGCGCCCTCATCAGCGGGCGGGCAGGATGTCATCGAACACGTCACCGAATGGCGGCAGGCGTCTGACGATCGGGGTCGTCGACGATGATCCGGCGGTCCTCCAGATGGTCACCGACCTGCTGACCGGCGAAGGGTACCAGACGATCCGCTGTCCCGACGCGGCGGCGCTGATGGCGGTGCTCGGCGCCGGCCGGCTCGATCTGATCGTGCTGGACCTGCGGCTGCCGGACCGCGATGGCATCTCCATCGCCGCGCAGGTTCGGGGCACCATGGATGTGCCGATCATCATGCTGACCGGCCGCGGCGACGATATCGACCGCATCATGGGGCTGGAGGTCGGTGCCGACGATTACATTGTCAAGCCGTTCAACAACCGCGAATTCATCGCGCGGGTGAAGGCTGTCCTGCGCCGCACCGCGCGCGAGAGCGCTCCGGCCCCGGCGCCCTGCAAGCGCGGCTACCGCTTCGCCGGCTTCACGCTGGACGAGGATGGCCGGCGTCTGTTCGACCCGGCCGGCAAGCCGGTGCCGCTGACGGTGGCCGAGTTCGACCTGCTGGTGGCGCTGGTCCGCGCCCATGGCCGGGTGCTCAGCCGCAACCAGATCCTCGACCTGACCCATCACGACCGCGACGATGTCTTCGACCGGACCATCGACGTCCTGATCCTGCGCCTGCGCCGCAAGATCGAGCGCAACCCGCAGCAGCCCTGGCTGATCCGCACCGAGCGCGGGCTCGGCTATGTCTTCGACTGCGATATAGAGGCGTTCGGCCACTGACCGCCCACCCCCTCGGGCCAGGTTCCGTTAACAAAGTTACAGCCACTCCCTGGAAGCGTGAAATCCGCCGTTCACCCGGGCCGCTTATGCTGGCAAGGCGAACAAACGCGCCCGAACAAAAGCGCGGTTGTCAAAAAGCAACCCGAACTCCTGGGAGGAGTGTTCCGTGACATCCGCTGGCAACTGGCTCAAGTCCGTCGGCCTCGGCATCCTGACGGCCGGATCGGTGATCGCCCTGACGGCGGCCCCGGCCAAGGCGCAAGGCTCGCTCACCGTGCTCTGCGGCGTGCAGGAGGAATGGTGCAAGGCGATCGCCGTCGCCTTCGAGAAGAAGACCGGCACCGCCGTCGCCATGAGCCGCAAGAGCGCCGGCGAGGCGCTGGCCCAGATCCGCGCCGAGTCCGCCAACCCGAAGACCGACGTCTGGTGGGGCGGCCCCGGCGACCCGCATCTGCAGGCTGCCGAGGAAGGGCTGACACTCGCTTATGAAAGCCCGCAATTCGCGGACCTCCAGCCCTGGGCGCAGAGCCAATACAAGCAGTCGCAGGGCCGCAGTGTCGGCATCTATGCCGGCGCGCTGGGCTTCGTCTACAACACCGAGCTTCTGGCCAAGCGCAAGATCAACGCCCCGAAATGCTGGGCCGACCTGCTGCGGCCGGAGTTCAAGGACGAGATCCAGATCGCGAACCCCAACGCGTCAGGCACCGCCTACACCGCGCTGGCCACCCTGGTCCAGGTTCTGGGCGAGGATGGGGCGTTCGATTACCTGAAGAAGCTGAACGACAACGTCAACCAGTACACCAAGTCGGGCAGCGCCCCGGCCGCCGCCGTCGCGCGCAGCGAAACGCTGGTCGGCATCATCTTCATGCATGACGGCATCAACCAGAAGGTGAACGGCTTCCCGGTCGATGTCGCCGCCCCCTGCGAGGGCACCGGCTACGAGATCGGCTCGGTCAGCATCATCAAGGGCACCAAGAACCTCGACGCCGCCAAAGCCTTCTACGAGTACGCCCTGTCGCCGGAAGGTCAGGCCACCGGCGCCGAGACCAAGCAGTTCCAGATGCCGTCCAACCGCAAGGCGGCGATCCCGCCGGAAGCCCCGAAGCTGGAGGCGATCCGCATGATCGACTACAACTTCCAGAAATACGGTACCGCCGAGGAGCGCAAGCGCCTGCTGTCGCGCTGGGACACCGAGATCAAGGCCGTCGCCCGCTAAGCGCTCCCGGCCTTTCCCACCGATCAGGACATCCGTCGCCGCCCTCCTCCGTCCAGGAGGAGGGAAGGGGCGGCCATGCCCGGACCATGAAAATCCGCAGGTGAAGTGATGCGTCCTCGTTCAGCAGTCTGGCTGGCGCTGGGGTGGGTGGGATTCGCCCTGTTGCCCTGGTTCGCCGGCAGCGGCACCCAGCCCGCAATTGCACCACCCTCGCCGGGTCCGGCCGGCTCCGCCCTGATCGACGGGCTGACCAGCGGGCGCTGGTGGCTCTTGCCGGTCGCCCTGCCGCTGCTCCTGGCGCTCGCCGCCACCATCCTGCCCCAACTCCGCAGCCGGCAACCGACGATCCTTCTCGCCGGCGGAGCCTTCGGGCTGGCCTGGGTCGCGGCCCAGGGCTTTGCCATCGGCCTCAACGGCTGGGCTTGGCCCTGGCTCGGCGCCCTGTTCGGCCCGCTGCCGCTCGGGCAAGGGGGCTTCGGTGCCGGGGCGGCGCTCACCTCGCTGTCTTTCCTGTTCCTGATGACCAACGGCTTCGCCGGCCTGGGCTTCATGAAGGGCGACCGTTTCACGGCGGGCGCCATCGGGCTGGTGCTGGCGGCCATCGCCGCCTTCGTCTTCCTGCCAGTCGCCTATGTCCTGAGCGGCGCCGGCGACACCGGCACGGGCGGCTTCTCGGCCGCGGCGCTGTGGACACGCCTTGCCGCCCCCGACATCTGGCGCCTGTCCTGCCTGACCGAGGCGAAGTCCTGCGGTGTGGTGTGGAACAGCGTCTTCCTGGCGGTGATGACCGGCATCGCCACTACCCTGCTTGGCCTTGCCTTCGCCCTGGTGGCGGTGCGCACCGGCTTCCGCGCCAAGAAGCTGCTGCGCGTGCTGACTGTCCTGCCGATCATCACCCCGCCCTTCGTCATCAGCCTCGCCGTGATCCTGCTGTTCGGGCGCAACGGCACCGTCACGCTGGCGCTGGCGGAGTGGTTCGGCATCCCGGCCTCGCGCTGGATCTACGGGCTGCCCGGCGTGTTGCTGACCCAGACGCTGGCCTTCACGCCGATCTCCTTCCTGGTGATGATCGGCGTCGTCCAGGGCATCGGCCCGTCGCTGGAGGAGGCCGCGCAGACCCTGCGGGCAAGCCGCTGGGTCACCTTCCGCACCGTCACCTGGCCCCTGATGCGTCCCGGCGTCGCCAATGCCTTCCTCATCAGCTTCATCGAGAGCCTGGCCGATTTCGGCAACCCGCTGATCCTCGGCGGCAATTTCGAGGTGCTGTCGACCAAGATCTACTTCGCCGTCGTCGGCGCCCAGAACGACCCCGGCCGCGCCGCCGCACTCGGCATCATCCTGCTCTGCCTGTGCCTGGGCGCCTTCTGGGTACAGCGGCAATGGCTCGGCAAGAAATCCTACGCGACGGTCGGCGGCAAGGGCGACAACGGCATCCCCTTGCAGCTCCCACGCGGCATCAGGATCGCCGCCTATGCCACCGCCCTGCCCTGGGCCGCCTTCACCTTCGTGCTCTACGGCCTGATCCTGTTCGGCGGCTTCACCGAGAACTGGGGACGCAACAACAGCCTGACGCTGCGCCATTATCTGGCGGCCTTCGACCTCAGCTGGGGTCCGGGCGGGCTGATCTGGTCGGGCCGGGCCTGGGGCTCGCTGTTCACGACCATCGAGGTCGCCGCCCTGTCGGCCCCGCTGACCGCCGCCGTCGGGCTGCTGACCGCCTACCTGCTGGTGCGCCAGCGCTTCAAGGGCCAGGGCGCCTTCGAGTTCCTGACGATGCTGAGCTTCGCCATCCCCGGCACGGTGATCGGCATCAGCTACATCCTCGCCTTCAACCAGCCGCCGATCGAGCTGACCGGCACCATCACCATCCTGATCCTGTGCTTCGTCTTCCGCAACATGCCGGTCAGCATCCGGGCCGGCGTCGCCGCCATGTCGCAGATCGACCGCAGCCTCGACGAATGCTCGCTGACGCTGGGGGCCGGCAGCGTGCAGACGATCCGCCGGGTCATCCTGCCGCTGCTGCGCCCGGCTATCGTCGCCTCGCTGGTCTACAGCTTCGTGCGGGCCATCACCTCGATCAGCGCGGTGATCTTCCTGGTCAGCCCGAAATACGAGCTGGCCACCGCCTACATCGTCGGCCGCGTCGAACAGGGCGATTTCGGCCTCGCCATCGCCTACAGCTCGGCCCTGATCGTGCTGATGTCGGTCGTCATCGCCCTGATCCAGCTGCTTGTCGGCGAGCGCCGCATCGGCCGCCGCACCGCCACCCCCGTCACGCTTCAGGAGAAGCCGGTATGAGCATCGCCAGCAAGCCCGCGGGCGTCGAGTTCCGCAACGTTTCCCGCCGCTACGGCAACACTGCGGCGGTGGACGATGTCAGCTTCGCCATCGAATCGGGCACCCTCGTCACCCTGCTGGGGCCGTCCGGCTGCGGCAAGACCACCACGCTGCGCATGATCGCCGGGTTGGAGATGGCGAGCAGCGGCACGATCCTGATCGGCGGCAAGGACGTCACCCGGCTGCCGGCGACCGACCGCAACGTCACCATGGTGTTCCAGTCCTACGCCCTCTTCCCGCACATGACAGTGGCCGACAACGTCGCCTACGGTCTGGTGGTCAGCGGCATGCGCAAGCGCGACGCCGCCGCCAAGGCGGCCGAGGGGCTGGAGCTGGTCGGGCTCGGCGGCTACGGCCAGCGCCTGCCGAGCGAGCTGTCGGGCGGTCAGCAGCAGCGCGTCGCCGTCGCCCGCGCCCTGGTGCTGGAGCCGGAGGTGCTGCTGTTCGACGAGCCGCTGTCCAACCTCGACGCCAAGCTGCGTCGCAAGATGCGCGACGACATCCGCGAGCTTCAGCAGAAGCTCGGCCTGACCTCCGTCTACGTCACCCACGACCAGGAGGAGGCGCTGGCCGTCTCCGACCGCATCATTGTGATGAACAGGTCGGTGATCGCCCAGACCGGCACGCCGGACGAGCTGTACCGGCGGCCGAAGAACCGCTTCGTCGCCGACTTCATCGGCGGCGCCAACCTGATCGACGGCGAACTGGTGGGCTGCAGCGGTGGAATGGCCACGGTGGCACTCGGCCGGCTGACTCTGTCGGTTCCCGATCCCGGTCTGCCGACTGGCGAGGTGCTTCTGGCTGTCCGGCCGAATGCGATCCGCCTGCGGGCTGGCGAGAGCGGCGGTGCCGGCGGTGGCGACGGCATCCCGGTCACCGTCCGCAAGGCGACCTATCTCGGCTCGCACATGGAATATGGGCTGACCAGCGAGTTCGGCGACCTGTTCGTGGTCGATCCGAATGTCGCCAACCCGGTGCCGGCCGGCGCCAGCGCACTGGCGACCTTTACCGGGGACGGCATCGCCGCCGTTGCACGCTGACCCGTCACACCCTGACTGGCGCTTTTCCCGCTGGCGCTGGCGGGGTGGCCGGCGCTAGCCTCCAAGCCGATGGTCAGACGCATGCTGTCCCCCGTTAGCGTTCGCGGCCGGCTGCTCGCCGCCTTCGGAACCATGGTGGTCCTGACGACGGCGGTCGGCGGGGTCGGCTGGTTCGGGCTGGGGGAGACGGAACGCGCCCTACTCTCCCTCCAGCGCGACGGGCTGGGCAACATCGCGCTGGCGATGCGGATGGCGGAGCTGAGCACCGGGCTGGCTGCCCGCGCACCCTTCATCGCCGCCATCGAGGCGACGCCTGGCCTGGACGAGGAACGCAGCCAGCTCGAACTCAAGCTCGCCGACCTGACCGGGCTGGTCAACCGGCTGCCAGGGCTGGAGCGCGCCTCACTGCATGTCCCGTCGGACGTACCATCGCTGGTCCGGCTCGCCGGCAGGCTCGACGGCACGCTGCGCAACCTGATGGACGTCACCGGCGAGGCCATCGCCGTGCGGGCGGAGGCGGCGGCGATCCGGCTCGGGCTGGAACGCCAGCGCATCCTCGGCGAGACGCTGGCCGGGGCGGCGGCGAAGACCTTCGAGCATCCCGGCTTTCCCAACCTTGAGGGAACCGGGACGCCACCCCTGCCCTTCTCGGTCCTGCGGCTGGCCGACCGCACGCGCGATGCCGTCTCCGCCGGGCTGACGACGACCAACCCGGCCGACCTCTCCCGCTGGTCCGCCGGCTTCGACGCCGACCGACAGAGCCTGCAGGCAATCGACACCGGGGCCCCGGCGCTGGCGATCATGGCCCCCTCGCTCGACCAGCTGCTGACCGTGCTCGACACCCAGGCAGCGGTCTTCGACATCCGCACGCGCCAGCTCGGGATCGAGCAGCGCAGCCGTTTCCTGGTGGCCGCCGCCAACACCCTGTCGGTCCAGCTCAACCGCGAGGTCGAGAGCGTCACCGGCGCGATGCAGACGGCGGCGCGCAGCCGCGGCGATGCGACCTTCTCCGCTCTGTCCTCGGGCAAGGCCAGCATCCTCGCCCTGGGTGCCCTCTGTGCGCTGGCGGCCATCGCGGCGGCGGTCTATGTCATGCGCGACGTTGCCGGCAACCTGCGCGCGGTGACGCGGGCAATGTCTGCACTGGCCGGCGGCGACCGGCTGGTGACCGTCCCCGCCACCGGCCGGCCGGACGAGATTGGCGACCTCGCCCGCGCCTTCAGCGTCTTCAAGGAGAATGTCGCGGAGCGCGACGCGCTGGCCCGCAAGCTGGGCGAAAACTCGCGCATGCTGGAAGCCGTGTTCGTCAACATGAACGACGGACTGTCGGTGTTCGACGAGAAGGGTCGGCTGGTCACCTGGAATCCGCGCTTCCTCGACCTCAACGGCTTCACCCCGGCCGAGGTCGCCGGGCGCGATCTTCTGGAACTGCAACGCAGCCTGCTGCGGCGCGGCGTCAGCATCCGCATGCTCGACGGCAGCAGCGTCGATCTGGAGGCACTGACCCGGCTGCGCACCGAACAGGCGGTCCGCTGCGAGCATCACTTCCCTGACGGCCGGGTGGTGGAACTGCACAGCAGCCCGATGCCGTCGGGCGGCTTCATCACCACCTACTCCGACCTGACCGAGCGCAAGGACATCGAGAAGCAGCTCCGCCACGCCCTGAAGATGGAAGCGGTGGGGCAGCTGACCGGCGGCATCGCCCACGACTTCAACAACCTGCTCGCCGCGATCATGGGCAACCTCCAGATGATCCACGACGAAACGCCCGAGCAGGATCCGGTCCGTGGCAAGGCGCTGCGGGCGCTCGACGCCGCCGAACGGGGCGCCACGACGATCCAGCGGCTGCTCGCCTTCTCGCGGCAGCAGGCGCTGCAGCCGCAGGCCGTCGACCTGAACGAGCTGGTGGACGGGATGCTCGACCTGCTGGCCTATGGGCTGGGCGGCGGCATCGTCCTAAAGACGGCGCTGACGCCGGGTCTGCCCCCGGCCCTGGTCGATCCCGGCCAGCTGGAGAACGCTTTGCTCAACCTCGTCGTTAATGCCCGTGACGCGCTGGCCGGGGGCGGCACCATCGTCATCGCCACGGAAGCCGCCAAACAGGCAGTCGGGCAGGATGGCGGCGATGCCATCGTTCTTTCGGTCCGCGACGACGGTGCCGGCATGCCGCCCGCCGTACTGTCCCGCGTGTTCGAGCCCTTCTTCACCACCAAGCGCTTTGGACGGGGCAGCGGGCTCGGCCTGTCAATGGTCTACGGCTTCGTCCGCCAGTCGGGCGGCAAGATCGACATCCAGAGCGAGGCCGGCATCGGCACCCTGGTGACGATGGCCTTCCCGCGCGCCCGCATGCTGCCAGAGACGATGGCCCTGCCGCGTGACCCCGGTCCGGTCGAAGGCGGTCCCGAGCACATCCTGGTGGTGGAAGACGATCCCGCCGTCCGCCTGACGACGGTCGACATGCTGACGGCGCTAGGCTACCGGGCGGTGCCGGCCGCCTCGGCGGAAGATGCACTGCCGCTGCTGAACGGGACGGCGTTCGACCTGCTGTTCACCGACGTCATCCTGACGGGCGGCATGAACGGCCCTGCCCTGGCCGCCATCGCCAAAGCCCGGCAGCCGTCGCTCCAGGTTCTTTTCTGCTCAGGTTACGCGCGGGATTTCCTGGTGGAGAGCGCCAGCCTGCCGCTCGACATTCACTTCATTCAAAAGCCCTACCAGAAGCCCCTGCTGGCCGCCCAGATCCGGAACATTCTCGGCGGTGGCGTTCAGGGGAGCGGGGCAGCCCGAGGAGCCGCACCAGTTGGATAATGTCCTCAGCACCGCAACGAAATGGCTTGCGTGGCGAACAATCGGCTGTTGATATATTAGCTGGGATGGCCAGCTGAGAAACCGCATGCCTCCCAGGCTCCCCGGACAACCGGAGATGCCCAACAATCGGGAGGAACGCCAATGGTGACCAGCACTCGTCGCGCGGCCTTGAGCTTGGCCGTGCTGATGGCCCTACCGTTCACCGTTCTGTCTGCGGCCCAGGCCCAGACCAAGCTGAAATGGGCACATGTCTACGAGACGTCGGAGCCCTTCCACACCCAGTCGGTCTGGGCGGCGCAGGAGATCGCCAAGCGGACCAGCGGCCGGTATCAGATCGACGTGTTCCCCGCCTCGCAGCTCGGCAAGGAAGCGGACATCAACCAGGGCCTGACGCTCGGTACCGTCGACATGATCATCTCAGGCTCCAGCTTCGCGGCGCGAAGCTATCCGCCGATCGGCGTCACCTACTACCCCTACATTTTCCGCGATCCGCAGCATCTGCTGGCCTATGCGAAGAGCGACGTCTTCAAGACTCTCGCCAAGGGGTACGAGGAGAAGACCGGCAACCACATCGTCGCCCTGACCTATTACGGCATGCGCCACACCACCTCCAACAAGCCGATCCAGACCTGCGCGGACATGAAGGGGCTGAAGATCCGCGTGCCCGATGCGCCGGCCTATCTGGCAATGCCCAAGGCCTGTGGCGCCAACCCGACGCCGATCGCCTTCGCCGAGGTCTATCTCGCCCTGCAAAACGGCACGGTGGATGCCCAGGAAAACCCGCTGACCACCATCGAGGCCAAGAAGTTCTTCGAGGTGCAGAAGCAGATCGTCCTCACCGGACACATCATCGACAGCCTGAACACCATCATTTCCAAGAGCCTGTGGGCCAAGCTGTCGCCAGAGGATCGCCAGATCTTCACCGAGGTGACGCAGGAGGCGGCAGCCCGGTCCACCACGGAGATCCAGGCGAAGGAGAAGGAACTGGTCGAGTTCTTCCGCCAGAAGGGCCTGACCGTCACCGAGGTCGACAAGGCGGTCTTCAAGGACGCGGTGATGAAGGCGGTAACGCCTGAGAGTGCCGGCTACCGCAAGTCGGATTGGGAGGCGATCCAGGCGCTTCAGTGACGCGCCACCTGCCATCCCACGCGCCAGAGGGGCCCCATGACGAGCTACGCAAAGCAGCCGGTTCCGCGTGGGGCCGGCCTCCAACAGCCGCCCGCCGAACAGCACCACGGTCAAGAGGAACACCACATCCAGATCTCGCCGGAGGAGCTTGCCCACTCCTTCGAGGACGATTCTCCTCCGGCCGACCTGTCCCACTACGCCATCGAGGACTGGGCCACCGTCGCCCTGTTCTGGCTGATGGCGGGGGCCGTCTTCCTGCAATTCTTCACCCGCTACGTCCTGAACGACTCGCTGAATTGGACGGAGGAGATCGCCTCCTACTGCCTGGTGGCACTGGTGTTCGTCGGGTCGGCGATGTGCGTGCGGCTGTCACGCCACATCCAGGTGGATATCCTCTACCGGTTTCTGCCGGACGGGCCGGCGCGGCTGTTTTCCACCCTGGTGGACGTGATCCGCACGACCTTCCTCATGTATCTGACCCACCTGATGTGGCGGCTGAGCGAGGTGGTCGGCGACGAGATGATGGTCACCGTCCAGTTGTCCAAAGGCATCCTTTATTACTCCGTTCTGGCCGGCTGCGCCCTGATGGCAGTGCGGTCGCTGCAGGTGACGATCGTGAACTGGCGCCGCGGCTATTCGGTGCTGGAAAAGCCGGAAGCCTTCGATGGAACGGGAGTGTAAGCGGATGTGGATCCTGATCGGTTCCTTCCTTGGCCTGATGCTCCTGGGCTTGCCGGTGGCGGTCGCCATGGCGGCGGCCTCCCTGGTCTACATCCTGGTCAGCGGCTCGGTGCCCGACCTCGTGCTCGCCCAGCGGATGATCGCGGGGGCCGAGAGCTTCCCGCTGCTGGCCGTTCCCTTCTTCATCCTCGCCGGCAATCTGATGAACATCGCCGGGGTAACAGGTCGCATCTACAACTTCGCGATTGCGCTGGTCGGCTGGATGCGCGGCGGCCTGGGGCAGGTGAACATCATCGGCTCGGTGATCTTCTCGGGCATGTCCGGCACCGCCATCGCCGATGCCGCCGGTCTCGGCACCATCGAGATCAAGGCGATGAAGGACCATGGCTATTCGACGGAATTCTCGGTCGGGGTGACGGCCGCCTCCGCCACGCTGGGACCGATCATTCCGCCGTCCCTGCCCTTCGTGATCTACGGGATGATGGCGAACGTCTCGATCGGCGCGCTGTTCCTGGCGGGCGTCATCCCCGGCGTGCTGATGACGGTCTTCATGATGGCGACCGTTGCCATCCATGCCCGGCGCAACCAGTGGGGCAGCGACATGGTCTTCGACTGGCGCCGGCTGGGCGCCGCGTCGGTCGAGATCGTTGTCGTGCTGTGCTTCCCGCTGGCCGTGTGGCTGATGACTCAGGCCGGCGTCTCGGTCAATTGGGCAATTTCCATCGCCCTCCTCGTGCTGCTGGCGGCGGACTGGCACTTCGACTTCTCTGCCGTCATGGCGCTGATGACGCCGGTGATCCTGATCGGCGGCATGACGCTGGGCTGGTTCACCCCGACGGAGGCAGCGGTCGCCGCGGTGCTGTGGTCGCTGTTCCTCGGACTGGTCCGCTACCGCTCCATGACGCTGCGGTCGCTTGCCAAGGCGACGCTCGACACAGTGGAGACGACGGCCTCGGTGCTGTTCATCGTCACCGCGGCGTCGATCTTCGCTTGGCTGCTGACCGCCAGCCAGGCGGCGCAGATCATGTCGGACACCATCCTCGGCTTCACCGACAACAAATGGGTGTTCCTGCTACTGGCGAATCTGCTGATCCTGTTCGTCGGCTGCTTCATCGACACCATCGCGGCGATCACCATCCTGGTGCCGATCCTGCTGCCCATCGTCCTGAAGCTGGGGATCGATCCGCTGCATTTCGGTCTGGTCATGGTGTTGAACCTGATGATCGGGCTCCTGCACCCGCCGTTGGGCATGGTGCTGTTCGTGCTGGCACGCGTGGCGAAACTGTCGGTGGAGCGGACCACCATGGCGATCCTGCCCTGGCTGGTTCCCCTCTTCGCCGCCCTGATCGCCATCACCTATGTGCCGGAGATCACGCTGTGGTTGCCGAGGGCAATGGGGCTCGGCAGATAGGAAGGCTGCCGGGCAGGCCGCTGGACCAAAGGCGTAGGGGCGTGCAGGTTTCGTTCAAAAAAACCTGCGCCCATTCTTCAATACGACTGCCGCACCTTCCGGCACCTTCCCTGGAGTTATCCGCAGCCTGCAACGCATGCGGCGGACCAGAGGAGGTGCAGCATGAAACGAACCCGATGGGCCGGCAGGGCGATGGGCAGATGGGCGGTCGCTGGCGCCTTGGCCAGCCTTGCCGGCGTCGGCGCGTTCCTGGGAATCGCCTATCGAAGCGACCTGCCAGCCGTTCCCACGCCCAAAGCCGCCGATTTCCCGCCGGAACTGGTGTCGCGCGGTGCGGCTCTGGCCACGATCGGCGACTGCATCGTCTGCCACACTGCCGACGGGGGTGTCGCCTACGCCGGCGGCCGGGCGCTGGCGACGCCGTTCGGCACGCTCTATTCCACCAACATCACACCCGATCCGGAGGGCGGGATCGGCGGCTGGTCGAAGGAGGCCTTCAAGCGCGCCATGCGCGACGGGGTGTCGCGTGACGGCCGTCATCTCTATCCCGCCTTGCCCTACGACCATTACCGCCGGGTGCATGACGGGGATCTCGACGCGATCTACGCCTTCCTGATGACCCGTCCGACGGCCTCTGCGCCGGCCAAGGCGAACGACCTGATCTTCCCGCTGGGCTTCCGCCCGTTGCTGGCCGGCTGGAAACTTCTGTTCCTGCATCAGGAGGAATTCACACCGCGACCGGACCGCGACGCGGAATGGAACCGCGGGGCCTATCTGGCCGAGGGGCTGGGCCATTGCAGCGGCTGCCACAGCCCGCGCAATCTGGCCGGAGCCGAGGAAACGGGCGACAGCGCCTATTCCGGCGGCGTGGCCGAGGGCTGGGTGGCGCCCGCGCTGAACGGCTCCAGCCCGGCCGCCATACCCTGGATGGCGGACAGCCTGTTCACCTATCTGCGCACCGGCATCGACGGCCGTCATGGCGCCGCCGCCGGGCCGATGGGGCCGGTGGTGCATGGTTTGTCCCGCGCGCCGGAAGCCGATGTCCGCGCCATCGCCACCTACATCGCCTCGCTATCGGCAGACCGTCCCAGGGCCGCTCCGAAAACACCATCGCCTCCGGACCGCACCGCGGAAGCGGCCAAGGCGAGCCCGGCCGGCGCTACGCTGTTCGCCGGGGCCTGCGCCGGCTGCCACGAGAGCGGCGCACCGATGATGACCCAGGGCCGTCCCGGCCTGTCGACGGTGACCGCCCTGCAACTCGACCGGCCCGACAATGCGATCCGCGCCATCCTGCAAGGCATCCACGCGCCCACCGGACCGGCCGGCCCCGCGATGCCGCCCTTCGCCGCGAGCCTGACCGACGCGCAGGTCGCCGACCTCGCCGCCTATCTGCGGTCCCGCTTCAGCGACCGCCCGGCCTGGACCTCGCTGGAAACGGCAGCCGCCACGGTCCGCAAGGAGGACTCCCAGCCATGACCGTCACCCTCACCGTCAACGGCGCCGACCATGCGCTGGAGGTCGACCCGTCGACGCCGCTGCTCTATGTGCTGCGTGACGACCTGGAGCTGAACGGCGCCAAGTACGGCTGCGGGCTCGGCCAATGCGGCGCCTGCACCGTGCACATCGACGGCAAGCCGGCCTTTTCCTGCCTGACGCCGGTCGGCGCCGTCGCCGGCCGCCGCATCCGCACCGTGGAGGGATTGGGCAGCGCGGAAGCTCCCGGCCTGCTGCAACAGGCCTTTGAAAAGGAGCAGGCTGCCCAGTGCGGCTACTGCATCGCCGGCATGATCATGCGCGCCCAGGCCCTGCTGGACCGCGTCCCCGATCCGGACGAGGCGCAAATCCGCGCCCATATGCAGACCAACCTCTGCCGCTGCGGCACCCATATGCGCATCCTGCGCGCCGTCCGCCGCGCCGTCGCCATGCGCAAGGGCGTCCAAGCGGCGCAGGAGGTGCGGCCATGAGCCCGGTCCTGTCACCCCTCTCCCGCCGCAGCTTCCTGACCGGCGGCGCCCTGGTGGTGTCCTTCGCGCTCGTGCCCAAGGCCTTCGCCCAGCTCGCTGGCGGCGGCGAGGGCGGTACCGGACCGGCCGTGGTGGCCCCCGACCTGAAAGGCAGCCTGAAATCGACGCCCTGGCTCGACGCCTGGATCCGCATCGAGGCCGACGGCCGGGTCACCGTCTTCACCGGCAAGGTGGAGTTGGGCCAGGGCATCCGCACCGCCCTGACCCAGGTCGCGGCGGAAGAACTGGACATCCCGCCCGCCGCCATCACCCTGGTCACCGCCGACACCGAACGGACACCGGACGAGGGACTGACCGCCGGCAGCCATTCCATGCAGGACAGCGGCACGGCGATCCAGAACGCCGCCGCCAATGTGCGGATGCTGCTGGCCGCCGAGGCGGCGCGGGTCTGGAACTTGCCGGCCGATCAGGTGACCACCGGCGGCGACGCCAGGCTGCGCGCTCCGGACGGCCGGACCCTGCCTTACGGCGAAGTGGCGGCGAGGCTGTCGCTGCATGTGCAGGCGGTGCCCGACGCGCCGCTGCGCAAGCCATCGGACTACCGCACGCTGGGCCAGGAACTGCCGCGGGTCGACATCCCGGCGAAGCTGACCGGCGGGGCCGCCTATCTGCACGACATGCGCCTGCCCGGCATGCTGCATGCCCGCGTCGTCCGCGGGCCCAGTGTCGGCACCGGTCTGCAATCGCCCGATATCGACGCCGTCGCCCGCATGCCGGGGGTCGTGAAGATCGTCCGGCAGGGCCGCTTCCTGGCGGTGGTGGCGGAGAGGCAATGGACGGCGATCCAGGCGATGCGCCACCTGCAGCGGGCGGCCTACGAGCGCACGGCATCGCCTCTACCGGCTGACGGCACCGGCGATGCCGTGGTGGCGACGCTGAAGGCGATGCCGGCCCGCGACATCCCGATCATGGACACCAGCGAACCGGCGGGGCCGGCGGTCCACAGCGTCAGGGCACGCTACACCCGCCCCTGGATCAGCCATGGCTCCATCGGCCCGTCCTGCGCCATCGCCCAGTATATGGAGGGCAGGATGACGGTCTGGACCCACAGTCAGGGTACCTTCGACGTCCATCGCGTGGTCGCCGAACTGCTCGGCCTGCCGCCGGAGAAGGTCCACGCCATCCATGCCGAAGGCGCCGGCTGCTACGGCCAGAACGGCGCCGACGACGCGGCGGCCGACGCGGCGGTGATCGCCAGGGCGGTGCCAGGCCGGCCGATCCGTCTGCAATGGATGCGCGAGCAGGAGTTCGGTTGGGAACCGCTCGGCCCCGGCATGATGACGGAGCTGGAGGCAGCGCTGGGCGCCGATAACCGCATCGTGTCGTGGCGCCATGCGGTCTGGAGCAATCCGCACAACAACCGCCCGGTCGGGGCCGGCGGCGTCCTGGCCGGCAACGAGGCCGATCCGCCCTTTCCCGTTCCCGAAGGCAAACCGATCCCGATGCCGGAAGGCGACGGCAGCCGCAACTCCAACCCGCTCTACAGCTTCGCCAACACCCATGTCGTCTATCATTTCCTGAAGGACATGCCCGCGCGCGTCTCCGCCCTGCGGTCGCTGGGGGCGCATCTGAACGTCTTCTCCATCGAAAGCATGCTGGACGAGCTGGCCGCCGGGGCGGGGATCGACCCGCTGGCCATCCGTCTCGACCATATGCGGGACGAGCGGGCGCGCGACGTCATGCAGGCGGCTGCCGACCGTTTCGGCTGGTCGAAGCGGCCGAGGGGCGACGGCCGGAGCGGCTGCGGCATGGCCTTCGCCCGCTACAAGAATCTCGGTGCCTATTGCGCGGTGGCGCTGGAGGTAGAGGTCGACCGCGAGACCGGCCGGACGCTGGTCCGCCGTGCCGTCGCCGCCGTCGATTGCGGCCAGCCCGCCAACCCCGACGGCCTGCGCAACCAGATCGAGGGCGGGCTGGTCCAGTCGCTCAGCTGGACCGGCCGGGAAGCGGTGCGCTTCGCCGCAGACCGCCGCGCCAGCTTCGACTGGAGCAGCTACCCCATCCTGCGTTTCGACGATGTACCGGGTTCAATCGAAGTGGTGGTGATGGACCGGCCCGGTGTCCCTTTCCTCGGAACCGCCGAGGCGGCGCAGGGACCGTCCGCCGCCGCTCTGGCCAACGCCATCGCCGACGCCACCGGCGTGCGCCTGCGCGACATGCCGCTCAGCCCCGACCGGCTCAAGGCCGCACTCGGACCTGTGTAGAGGGGAAACAGCCATGAAGACCCTGCATGCAAGGGTGGCTTCATGGATCACCGCATTGAACGCCTTCTCGGACATCCGGCGCGGCTCCGGAAAACTTGGGAAGTATGAATCGACAGGGGCTCCCGAACCCGACGCCCTGGAGCCGGCAAGGAGGTGGCTCTCCCGACAAGCTCTTCCCTGCTGAAAATCAGACCCAAAGATAAATCGTGATACTCCACGGTAAAGGCTTTCGCCGCCCGTTCCCCTAGGCTTCCCGCAATGGGAGGGCCGACATGACGGTGATACAGACTGTTTGGAATGGAGCGGCGGGTCAGCAGGCCGCCGGCCATCGGACAAATGGGCTGCCGGGTGAAGCGGGGATCGGTGCGTCGGCTTTTGTCGGCCGTTCTATGCCGCGGGTGGAAGACGCCGCCCTGCTGACCGGCGTCGCCCGCTATGCCGACGATCTGCCGGTGAAGCCCGGCACCCTGCACGCCGCGATCCTGCGCTCGCCTCACGCCCATGCCGAACTGCTGGGGATCGACACCGCCGCCGCCCTGGCCGTTCCCGGCGTCGCCGCCGTGGTCACCGGGGCCGACGCCAGGCGCTTCGCCAGCCCCTTCCTGGTCGGCGTGCGCGCGCCGATGGAGCATTGGTGCCTCGCCATCGACCGCGTCCGTTACGTCGGTGAACCGGTGGCGGTGGTGCTGGCCGACAGCCGCTATCTGGCAGAGGACGCGCTCGACCGGATCGAGGTGCGCTATCGCCCGCTGCCGCCGGTGACCTCGATCGCCCAGGCGCTTGAGGACGGATCGGAGCCGCTGCATCCGGCGGTGGGATCCAACCTCGTCAACAGCCGCAGTTTCCGTTACGGCGACCCCGAGGCCGCATTCGCCCGTGCCGCCCGCACCGTGTCGGTCGAGGTCGAGTATCCGCGCAACTCCTGCACGCCGATGGAATGCTTCGTCGTCCTGGCCGACTACGACGGGGCCGAGGACGCCTACGAGGTGCTGTCCAACTTCTCCGGCCCGTTCGCCGTCCATCCGGTGATGGCCAAGGCGCTGAACGTGCCGGGGTCGCGGCTGCGGCTGAAAACGCCGCCCCATTCCGGCGGCAGCTTCGGCAACAAGCAGGCGGTGTTCCCCTATGTCGTGCTGATGGGACTGTGCGCCCGCGTCTCCGGCCGGCCGGTGAAGTGGGTGGAGGACCGGCTGGAGCATCTGATGGCCGCCACCTCTGCCACCGCGCGCCGCATGCGCATCGACGCGGCGGTGGAGCCGGACGGCAGGGTGCTGGCGCTGTGGATGGAACAGACCGAGGATTGCGGCGCCTATCTGCGGGCGCCGGAACCGGCCTCGCTCTACCGCAACCACGGCAACCTGACCGGCGCCTACGACATTCCCAACCTGGCGGTGACCAACCGCATCGTCGTCACCAACAAGACGCCGACCGGCCTCAACCGCGGTTTCGGCGGCGGGCAGCTCTATTACGGGCTGGAGCGGCTGATGAACCGGGTGGCGGCGGAGCTGGGGCTCGATCCGCTCGACGTCATCCGCCGCAACTTGGTGGCGGC
>NZ_JALJXJ010000010.1 GCF_024170005.1 Azospirillum lipoferum | reverse complement strand
CTGCGCATCCCTTCTCACAACACGGTATTAACTTGTCAAAGAGCCCGCAACGCCGAGACGCGCCGCACCGGCCGCTCTTCCGCATCCCCTTTTTTCGCAGAGGACCGGATCAGAGTGACCGGAGAATTTCGGTCGAAGCCGGAAGAGCCAAACTGCTAAGTTGCTGTTTTCTCTTCCGTTTTTCCGCCGGCGCCGCACTGTCGTTCAGCGCCCCGCCGTCGGTGGAGCGGGTTATAGGCGCCCTCCCCCAAAACGCGCAAGAGCTTTTTTCGTCCTCTCGTCATTTTTTCGTAAGCCGGGTCGACGGCACGGTCCGTAGAGTGGCGCACCGTTTCGTTGCGAGCACAGGACCATGCGGAGCTTCCGTCTTCTCCACACCGCCGACTGGCACCTCGGCCAGACGCTGCATGGCATCCCCCGCGATGCCGAGCATGCCTGCTTCCTCGATTGGCTGATCGACCGCATCGGCGAGCATCGGGTGGATGCGCTGGTGATCGCCGGCGACGTCTTCGACGGACAGAACCCGCCGATCCCGGCCTTGGCGCTCTTCTACAGGTTCGTCGCACGGGCGAAGGCGCTGCATCCCCGGCTCGACATCGTGGTGGTGGCCGGCAACCATGACAGTGCCAGTCGGTTGGAGGCACCATCACCGCTGATGACGGAGATGGGGGTGCGGGTGATCGGTACCCTGCCCTCCTCCACCGAGGGGATGTTCGATCCCTCTCCCTTGATCGTGCCGCTACGCGATGCCGATGGGACGATCGCCGCCCGCTGTGTCGCCATGCCTTATCTGCGGCCATCGGATTTGCCGGCGGTCGAGGAGGCGGACGATGTCGATCCGCTGATCGAGGGGGTGCGGCGCCTCTATACCCAGGCCTGGACCGGCGGGCGCGAGCGCTGCGGACGGGGCGAGGCGCTGATCCTGACCGGACACTGCTATATGCGCGGCGGTGCCGTGTCGGAGTTGAGCGAGCGTAAGATCCTGGGCGGCAACCTGCATGCCCTTCCGGTCGACATCTTCCCCGAGGATGCGGCTTATGTGGCGCTGGGCCATCTGCACCGGGCGCAGGCGGTGGGCGGGCGCGAGGCGGTGCGTTACAGCGGCTCTCCGATCCCGCTGGCGCTGGACGAGGAGCCCTATCCCCATCAGGTGGTGCTGACCGAGTTCGCCGGCGGACGACTGGTCGGGCATGAAGTCCTGCGGGTGCCGCGCCATGTGACGATCCACCGGGTCAGCGAAGCCAGCCCGGAAGCGGCGCTGGACAGGCTGAAGCGGCTGCAGTTGGACAACGCCCTGCCACGCGACGCCTGGCCCTTCCTGGAGGTGACGGTCACCCTGCCGGAGCCGCGGCCCGCCCTGCGCGACGAGGTGGAGGCGGTGCTCGCCGGCCGGCCGGTGCGGCTGCTGAAGCTCGGAGTGCGCTTTACCGGCAGCGGCGAGACGCTGGCGGACAACGCGCCGCCGGTCGATCTGGCTTCCCTGAAACCGGAGGAGGTGTTCCGCCGGCTCTACCGCCGCAGCCATGAAGGCGATCCCGACCCCGATTTGATGGCGGCCTTCCACGAGTTGCTGACCGGCGTGCAGGAGACGATGTGATGCGGATTCTCGCGGTGCGCGGCGCCAACCTGACCAGCCTGGACGGTCCCTTCGCCATCGATTTCGACCGGGAGCCGCTGCGGCGGGCCGGGCTGTTCGCCATCACCGGGCCGACCGGTGCCGGGAAGAGCACGATCCTCGACGCCCTGTGCCTTGCCCTGTTCGACAGCATGCCGCGGCTGCCGGAGGGGCGTGGCGAGATGCTGGGACCGGAAGGCGATCCCAACAGCATCCGCACCACCGATGTGCGCACGGCCTTGCGGCGCGGCGCCGGAGCCGGCTGGGCCGAGGTGGATTTCGTAGGCATCGACGGCGAGGTCTATCGCGCACGCTGGGAGTTGCGGCGGGCACGGCAGAAGGCGCAGGGCGCCTTGCAGCAGCAGACCATGTCGCTGAGCAGCCTGGACGGCGGGCGGCGCTTCGGCGACGGCAAGAAGGGCGTGCTGGTGGAGATCGAGCGGCGTCTCGGGCTGACGTTCGAGCAGTTCCGCCGGGCGGTGCTGCTGGCCCAGGGTGACTTCGCCACCTTTTTGAAAGCGCCGGCACAGGACCGTTCCCAGATCCTGGAACTTCTGACGGGAACCGAACTTTACTCCCGTCTGTCGTCCGCCGCCTATGAACGGGCGCGTACGGAGAAGCAGGCGCTCGACACGCTGGTGGCCCAGGGCGGCGGCATCGGGGTGCTGAGCGACGATGACCGCGCGGCCTTGCAGATGGAAGCCGGTGAGGCGGCGGAGGCGGTGCGGGGTGGCGAGCAGGCATTGGCGCTGGCCCAGGCAGCTCTGGCCTGGCACGAGCGCGACGGGCAGCTTGCCGCAGCGGAGAGCAAAGCGGTCGAGACTGCCGAAGCGGCGGAGCGCGCGTGGGGCGAGGCCGAGGAACGGCGCGAGGCGGCGGTTCGGCTGCGCGGATTGCAGCCGTTGCGGCCGGTGCTGGCCGATGCCGACCGGGCAAGCGGCGAGGCGGCAGAGGCCGCAGCGGCGGTGGAACGGGCGGAGATCGCCTTGGCCGCGGCACGGCTGGCGGTGAATGAGGCGGCCGGCCGCCATGGCGATGCCCGTCGACGGTTCGAAACGGCTTGCGCGGAACAGGCCAAGACCGAACCCGATCTTGAGCTTGCGGCCGACCTGGATGGGCGAATCACGACCCTGACCGGCGAAAGGGAGACTGCCGAAGCGGCGGCGAAGGCGGCGGTCCGGCGCAGCGGCATGCTGCGGAAAGCAGTCCAGGAGATCGACACCACCCTGTCGGCGGCTCGCAGCGATGCGGCGCGGCTGGAGGTCTGGCTGCGGGAGCAGGCGGACTTCGCTGTGGTCGCCGGGCAGTGGGAGCGCTGGGACCGGCTGCTGGCACGCGTCATCGCCGATGGTGGGGCCTGGAAGGCCGCCGCACAGGAGCGTGCGCGGCTGGAGCGGGAGCTTGCCGCGACGGAGGCCGCGGCGCAGGCCGTGGAAAGCCGGCTGGCCGAGGCACGGGAGCGCTGTCGCTCGGCCGAACAGGCTCTGGAAAGCTTGCGCGCCGCGGCGGTGCCGTCGCTGGACGAGGCTCGGCAGGCGCGGACGGATGCGGGGCGGCGGCGGGACGGACTGCTTGCTCTGCTCGCCACCGGGGAGGCGCGGCAGCGCCTGGAGGCCGAGCGCAAGGCGGCCGAGGGCGAGCGGCTGCGGCTGCTGGGCGAAGCAGAGCGTGACGGGACGGCGGCGCAGGAGCTTGCCGAAAGCCGGGCCGGACAACGTGCCGCGGTCGAGGAGGCGGAGCGGACGCTGCAACGGCTGCTGCTCGCTCAGCGTGAGGATGTGGAAAGCCTGCGCGGCAGGCTCACCGAGAACGAACCCTGCCCGGTCTGCGGATCGGCGGATCATCCCTGGGCGGGCGCCGGAGCGACACCGCTCAGCCGGGTGACCCAGGACCAGGAAAAGCACCTTGCCGGATTGCGTGAGGTTCTTGCTGGGACGGTTACCCGTCATGCGGCCTTGGAGGCGGCGGAGCAGGCGGCGCGCAAGGGGGCCGAAGGGCTGGCGGCAAGGGTGGCGGCCATGGCGCAGGAGTCCGAAGGGCTGGAGGCGCGCTGGACCGCGCACGCGGCGGCGGTCGGCTGGCAGGCCGAAAGCGGGATTCCGGCCGGCATCCGCGAGGCGGTCGATGCGGTGGAGCGGCAGCTGGCGACGATTGCGGCCGATGAGGAGCGGGCGCTCGACCATCGGCGGCGGGTGGATGCGGCGCAGCAGGAACATCGGCGGCTGGAGACCGCGGCGGCCGGACTGGCGAGCGAATGCGAGGCGACCCGGCAGCGGCTGGCCGATGGGCGGCAAGCCCTGGCACTGGCGGTGGCGGCGCTGGAGCGGGCAGAGGCTGACCGGGAACTCGCTCTGGCGGAACTGGGTGAAGGGCTGGCGGGTGACGTCGGCTGGCAGGCGCAACTGAAGCGGGAGCCGGAGGGGTATCGGGCCGGTTTGGCGGCGCGAGTGGCCGAATACCGGGAGAAGAGCGAGGCACTGGCCCGAACCGCCCGCGAGGTGGAGCGGGCGACCGGCGAGCGAGCGGTGCAGGCTGCTGAACTGGATGCGGCGCTGCGCGCGGAGGAGGAGGCGCGCAGCCGGGCGGCCGATCTCACCGGACGGCTCGCGGACGCTCGGACAGCGCGCGGGGCGCTGCTGGGCGGCAGGCCGGTGTCGGAGGTGCGGAAAGCGCTGGCCGCAGAACGGCATGAGGCCGAAGCTCTGCTGGAGAAGGCCACATTCGCACGGCAGGACGCCATCGCCCGGCTGTCGGCAGCGGAACAGGAGAGGGAAACCCGCGGTGAGACATTGAGGCGGTGCGCCGACAGGGCCAGGACGGCCGGGAAACGGCTGGAGCTTGCGGTGGCCGAGCGTGGGGTCGGGCTGGAGGAGGTCCGCCGGCTGCTGGCGGCACCCGAAAGCGCGCTGGAGGCGGAAGAACTGGCGCTGGCGGTGCTGGAGCGGGCGCGCGGCGACGCGGCGCTGGTGGTGGCGGAGCGGCGGCGGCAACGTGCCGACCATCATGCCACGGGTCGCCCGGCGCAGAGCGTCGAAGACGCCACAGCCGCGGCGGAGACCATCCGTACGGTGCTGGAGCGCGATCGCGACCGGCTGGGCTCGGCACGCGGGCGGCTTGAAGCGGACGACGCCAACCGGCAACGGCTGGCCGGGTTGACCGCGGAGATCGAGGCGCAGCAGGCGCGCACTGCCCTGTGGGATAAGATGGCGCAGCTGATCGGCTCGAAGACCGGGCAGAAGATGCGCAATTTCGCCCAGAGCCTGAGCCTGGATCTGCTGCTGACCCACGCCAACCGGCATCTGGAGGATCTCGCCCGACGCTATCGGCTGGAACGGGTGGCGGGGGCCGATCTGGAGATCCAGGTGGTCGACCGCGAGATGGGTGACGAGCGGCGCGGCGTGCACAGCCTGTCGGGCGGCGAGCTGTTCTTGGTGTCGCTGGCCCTGGCGCTCGGGCTGTCGGCGATGGCGGCGGGGACCTCCGGCGGGATCGGCACACTGTTCATCGACGAGGGGTTCGGCTCGCTCGATCCCGACAGCCTGGACGTCGCGCTGTCCTGCCTGGAGGCGTTGCAGGCTGGCGGCCGTCAGGTCGGCGTCATCAGCCATGTTCCGGCGATGGTCGAGCGTATCGGCACGCAGATCCGCGTCATGCCGCTGGGCGGCGGGCGCAGCCGGGTGACGGTGCACTCGGCGACGGGGACGGCGCTGGGCGTGGCGATGGAGGAGGTGGAGGGGGTTTGAGGGGAGAACGGTCCCCGTGAACTCCGCCCTTACCTCCCCCGCTTCGCCAGGAAGGCCAGCCGTTCCAGCGTGTGGACGTCCTGCTCGTTCTTCAGCAGCGCGCCACACAGAGGTGGGATCAGGGTGCGGGCGTCCTTGGCGCGCAGGGTCTCGGGATCGACGTCCTCGACCATCAGCAGCTTGATCCAGTCCAGCAGTTCCGACGTGGACGGCTTCTTCTTCAGGCCGGAAACCTCGCGCAGGTCATAGAACAGGTTCAGCGCCTCGCGCAGCAGGGCGGACTTCAGGCCGGGGTAATGGACCTCGACGATGCGTTCCATCGTCTCGCGCTCGGGGAAGCGGATGTAATGGAAGAAGCAACGGCGCAGAAAGGCGTCCGGCAGCTCCTTCTCATTGTTGGAGGTGATGATGACGATGGGGCGCTTGGCCGCCCTGATCGTCTGGCGGGTTTCATAGACGTGGAACTCCATGCGGTCGAGTTCCAGCAGCAGGTCGTTGGGGAACTCGATGTCGGCCTTGTCGATCTCGTCGATCAGCAGGACCGGAGCATCATGCGCCTCAAAGGCTTCCCACAGCTTGCCGCGGACGATGTAGTTGGCGATGTCGTGGACCTTAGCCTCGCCCAACTGGCTGTCGCGCAGCCGGCTGACCGCGTCATATTCGTAGAGGCCCTGCTGCGCCTTGGTCGTCGACTTCACGTGCCAGGACAGCAGCGGCTTGTTCAGCGCGCGGGCGATCTCCACCGCCAGAACGGTCTTGCCGGTGCCGGGTTCGCCCTTCACCAGAAGCGGCCGCTCGAGCGTGATGGCGGCGTTGACCGCCACCATCAGGTCGTCGGTGGCGACATAGCGGTCGGTTCCGGTGAAGCGCATGGGTGGGCTCCCTCAAGCGAGAAGGTTTCAGTCCACGATAAACAGGGTGGCGCCGATTTCGGTCGAGGATCGGTGCGGATGGTCGCCGAAATCGGACACCTGATAGCTCATGCCGGCGGTCAGGACGAAGCGGCGTCCGTCCTTCAGCTCGGTGACCAGTTCGCCGCTGACCACGAACAGCACATGGCCACGGTCGCACCAATGGTCGGCCAGATAGCCGGGCGTGTATTCGACCAGCCGCACCCGCAGCTCTCCGGCGTGGAAGCTGCGCCAGCGGGCGAGGCCGGTCTCGCCTGGATGCTCGGTGACGGGAACGGCGGACCAGTCGGTCACGGTGAAGGGAAGAGTCGGGAGTTCCATCGCCGGACCTTCAGAGAAAGGGCACGAACAGAAAAACGGCCCCCGGAGCGAACCGGGGGCCGGGTTTCAGCCAAGATCAGGAGGCCTTCCTGCCCGCGATCGCCTTTTCGATGGCCTCGATCGCAGCATGGGCCAGCGAGGCATCGGGACCGCCGGCCTGGGCCATGTCCGGCCGGCCGCCACCGCCCTTGCCGCCCAGCGCCTCGGCGCCGACGCGGACCAGATCGACGGCGCTCAAGCTGGCCGTCAGGTCGTCGGTCACGCCGATGACGATGGAAGCCTTGCCCTCGTTGGAGGCGATCAGCACGACGACGCCGGAGCCGACCTGCTTCTTCAGCTCGTCGGCCATCGGTTTCAGGTCCTTGGCCGGCAGGCCTTCGACCACGCGGGCGGCGACCTTGACGCCAGCGACGTCCTTGGCCTCACTGCCGCCGTCGGCCTTGGCGCCGCCTCCCATCGCCACTTGACGACGAAGGTCCGCCAGTTCGCGTTCCATCTTGCGGCGCTCCTCGACCAGGGCCGCCACGCGGGTCGGGACCTCGTCGGGCTTCACCTTCAGGACGCTCGCCGCCTCGGTCAGCAGATGGTCGCGCTCGGACAGCCACGCCTTGGCGCCGGTGCCGGTCAGCGCCTCGATGCGGCGGACACCGGCGGCGACAGCCCCTTCGGAGACGATCTTGAACACGCCGATGTCGCCGGTCCGGCGGACATGGGTGCCGCCGCACAGTTCGATCGAGTAATCGCGGTCCTGCTCGCCATGCGGGCCGCCCATGGAGACGACGCGGACCTCATCGCCGTACTTCTCGCCGAACAGGGCCATGGCACCCTGGGCGCGGGCCTCGTCGGGGGACATCAGGCGGGTGATGACTTCGCTGTTGGCGAGCACGCGGCGGTTCACCTCGTCCTCGATGGCGGCGATGTCGGCTCCCGTCAGGCCGGTCGGCTGGCTGATGTCGAAGCGCAGACGCTCCGGTGCCACCAGCGAGCCCTTCTGGGTGACATGGTCGCCCAGCCGGTGGCGCAGCGCTTCGTGCAGCAGGTGGGTGGCGGAGTGGTTGGCGCGGATGGCGGAGCGGCGCTCGCTGTCCACCCGCAGCTCGACCACATCGCCGACCTTCAGCGTGCCCTTGGTGACGGTGCCGACATGGACCCACACCGCCCCCAGCTTCTTCAGCGTGTCGGAAACCGCGATCTCGGCCCCGCCGGCGGAGAAGATCACGCCCGCATCGCCGACCTGACCGCCCGATTCGCCATAGAAGGGCGTCTGGTTGACGACGACCATCACCGGGTCGCCGGCATTGGCGGCCTCGACGCGGGCGTCGCCCTTGACGAGGGCGGTCACCTTGCCCTCGGCCACTTCGGTGTCGTAGCCGAAGAACTCGGTGGCGCCCAGTTCGTCCTTGATCTCGTACCACAGCTTCTCGGTGCCGACCTCGCCCGAGCCGGCCCAGGATTCGCGGGCCTTGCGGCGCTGCTCGTCCATCGCCGCCTTGAAGCCGGCCTCGTCGACGCCGCGGCCCTGGCCGCGCAGCACGTCCTGCGTCAGGTCGAGCGGGAAGCCGTAGGTGTCGTACAGCTTGAAGGCGACGTCGCCGGCCAGCGGCTGGCCCTCGCCCAGATGGCCGACCTCATCCTCCAGCAGGCGCAGGCCGCGTTCCAGCGTCTGCTTGAAGCGGGTCTCCTCCAGCTTCAGCGTCTCGACGATCAGGGCACGGGCGCGGTTCAGCTCCGGATAGGCGTCGCCCATCTGCTGGATTAGTGCCGGGACCAGACGGTGCATCAGCGGCTCGCGCGCGCCGATCATGTGGGCGTGGCGCATGGCGCGGCGCATGATGCGGCGCAGCACATAGCCGCGGCCTTCGTTCGACGGCAGCACGCCGTCGGCGATCAGGAAGGAGGTGGAGCGCAGATGGTCGGCGATGACGCGGTGCGACACCGCGTGGGCACCGTCCGGCGAAGTCTTGGTGGCCTCGGCCGACGCCATGATCAGCGCCCGCATCAGGTCGATGTCGTAGTTGTCGTGCTTGCCCTGCAGAACGGCGGCCAGACGCTCCAGACCCATGCCGGTGTCGATCGACGGCCTGGGCAGCGGCACCAGATTGTCCGGACCAAGCTGTTCATACTGCATGAACACGAGGTTCCAGATCTCGATGAAGCGGTCGCCATCCTGATCCGGGCTGCCCGGCGGGCCGCCGGCGATCGACGGGCCGTGGTCGTAGAAGATCTCGGAGCAGGGACCGCAGGGACCGGTGTCGCCCATGCGCCAGAAATTGTCGTCGGTCGGGATGCGGATGATGCGGTCGTCCGACAGGCCGGCGACCTTGCGCCAGATCGCTGCCGCATCCTCGTCGGAGGTGTGGACCGTCACCAGCAGCTTGTCAGCCGGCAGGCCGTATTCCTTGGTGATCAGGTTCCAGGCGAACGCGATGGCGTCGTCCTTGAAGTAATCGCCGAAGGAGAAGTTCCCCAGCATCTCGAAGAAGGTATGGTGCCGCGCGGTGTAGCCGACATTGTCCAGGTCGTTGTGCTTGCCGCCGGCGCGCACGCATTTCTGCGAAGTGA
This sequence comes from Azospirillum lipoferum, assembly GCF_024170005.1. Taxonomy (GTDB): domain Bacteria; phylum Pseudomonadota; class Alphaproteobacteria; order Azospirillales; family Azospirillaceae; genus Azospirillum; species Azospirillum lipoferum. The sequence continues at coordinate 363,282 of NZ_JALJXJ010000010.1, read as the reverse complement.
CGGCGCGCTTGTAGGGCCGCGCCTCGGCACCGGTGAAGACGTTCTTGAACTGGACCATGCCGGCATTGGTGAACATCAGCGTCGGGTCGTTGCGCGGCACGAGCGGCGACGAATCGACCTTCTGATGGCCCTGCTTGGCGAAGAAATCCAGGAACGTGCGACGGATGTCGTTGGCGGTCTGCATACGGTCAAGGCTCCGGGTGCGCGGCTAAGGCCTTCCATTGGCCGAACCGTGCTTTTAGCGCGAGAATGGCGGCATGTCCACGACGGACGGATTATTACCCTAGGTCAAGGCCGGCGAAATGCCATGGGCAAAATGCCGCCAGCAAAATGCTGTGGGCAAAGTGCTGCCGATTACTCGGCCTCCGACGCGGCCCGTGCCTTTTCGATCCGGCGGCCGACGATGATCGCGATCTCGTAGAGTGCGATCAGCGGCAGCGCCAGACTGACCTGGCTGATGACGTCGGGCGGGGTCAGCACCGCGGCGGCGATGAAGGCGCCGACGATGGCGTAGCGGCGCTTGGACGCCAGGGCGTCGGTGCTGATGATGCCGACGCGGATCAGCAGGGTCAGCAGAACCGGCAACTGGAAGGCGATGCCGAAGGCGAAGATCAGCGACATCACCAGGTGCAGATATTCACCGACGCGCGCCTCGAACTCGATGGGCAGGGCGTTGCCGTCGCCGCCGGGGTGGAACTCGAAGCCCAGGAAGAAGCGCCAGGCCATCGGAAAGATGAAGTAATAGACGATACCGGCACCGGTCAGGAACATCACCGGCGTCGCCACCAGGAAGGGCAGGAACGCCTTGCGCTCGTGCTTGTACAGGCCGGGCGCCACGAACATCCAGATCTGGCTGGCGACGATCGGGAAGGAGATGAAGCAGCCGGCCCAGAAGGCGACCTTCACATAGGTGAAGAAGGCTTCGGTCAGGCCGGTGTAGATCATCCGGCGCCCCTGCCCCGCCAGGATGTCGGCCAGCGGCTGGACCAGGAAATTGTAGATCCTGTCCGACACCGCATAGCACAGCAGGAAGGCGATCAGGATGGCGCCGATCGCCCACATCAGCCGGTTCCGCAGTTCGATCAGGTGATCGATCAGCGGCATCTTGCTGTCTTCGAGTTCGTCCTGCTGCGTATCGCCGGTCATTGGGCCGTCTTTGTCTTCAGGTCTGCTTGTCGGTCGGCTGGGCGGCGGCCACGGCGTCCGGGCGCGGAACCGGTGCGGGCTGCGACACCGGGGCCGGCTGCGGGGGTTCGGGGGTGATCGGCGCCGTGGTGATCGGTGAGGGCGCGGCGGAAGGCGCCACGCTGTCGGTGACCATCGGCGTGGCCGGCGCGCTGATCACCGGCTCCGGCGCCTGCGGCAGGTCGGGTTCCGGCGTGCTGCCGGGATGGCCGTTCAAGCCAACATCGAAGGCCTTCCCCACCTCCCCCTTCGGGTCGATGGTGTCCTCCATCATCTTCTTGATGTTCAGGTCGCGGGTCTTCAGGGCTTCCTTGCGAAGCTCGTCCAACTCGGTCTCCCGCATCATGTCGTCGATATGGGTCTGGAATTCGCGCGCAACGACCCGCGCCTTACGCACCCATTTGCCGAGCGTGAAGATCGCCTTGGGCAGATCCTTGGGGCCGATGACCACAAGGGCGATGACGGCGATCACCATCAGTTCGGACCAAGCGATGTCGAACATGTTCTTCCGGCTTCACGAATGCGGTGGGCAGGGTGGCGTGCGGCCCAAGGGGATCGGCCGCGCGCCCGCCGGTCAGCTGCGGACCGCCTCGTCCTTCTTGGCCGCGGTTTCGGCCGTGTTGGCAGGCTGGTTCGGAATGGTCTTGGCGTTGTTGCCGGGCGCGGCATCGTCGCTGTCGTCCTGCAGGCCCGCCTTGAAGGACTTCACGCCCTTGGCGAGATCGCCCATCACCTTCGGCAGCTTGCCGGCGCCGAACAGCAGAAGAACGATCAGAAGAACGATGATCCAGTGCCAGATGCTGAAAGAACCCATGGCGCGCCTATCACGTTTGAACGGCCTTTGCGGCGGGCCGGCACTATGGCAGAAAGGCCAGGGTGCCGCAACGTTCGCCCCACCATCCTTAACCGGTTGTCATTGAGGTTTCACGGGAATTCGCGCGGGACCGCGAAAAACCAGGAGGCCGGCCGGTCCCTACTCCTCGTTGTCGCTTCCCAGCGCGCTGTCGTCCGCCGTCGCCCCCAGCCCCAGCAGCACCGGACGGCTGTCCAGCAGGCCGGCGGCGCGCAGATCGTCGACGCTGGGCAGGTCGCGCAGGGTCTCCAGCCCGAAATGGTCGAGGAAATGGTCGGTGGTGATCCAGGTCAGCGGCCGGCCCGGTGTCTCCCGCCGCTTGCCCGGCCGGATCCAGCCATGTTCCATCAGCAGATCCAGCGTGCCCTTGCTGGTGGCGACACCGCGGATGGATTCAATCTCGCCCCGGGTCACCGGCTGGTGGTAGGCGATGATCGCCAGCGTCTCGATCGCCGCGCGGGACAGCTTGCGCGACACCTCCTCCTCCCGCCGCAGCTCCGGCGCCAGATCGACGGCGGTGCGGAAGGCCCAGCCGCCGCCGGTGCGCACCAGAGTGACGCCGCGCGGCGCATAGTGGGCGCGCAGTTCCTCCAGCAGCAGGCCGACCTCCGGCCCGACACGGCCGGCCAGCGTCTCCTCGTCCAGCGGTTCGGCCGACGCGAACAGCAGCGCTTCCAGCAGGCGCAGCTTGCCGATGCGGGCCTCCGCCTCGTGGGCGTCGGTGACTTCCTTAATCATGCGATTGCGCTTCTTCCGAAATGTCGCCGTCCTGGGAATCGGCGGAATTGCCCGGGCGGCCGCGGACATAGAGCGGGGCGAAGGCGCCCTCCTGGCGCAGTTCCACCCGGCCGGCCTTGGCCAGTTCCAGCGTCGCCGCGAAATGAGCGGCGAGCGCCGAGCGGGTCAGCAGCCCGCCGCTCTCTCCGCTTGGCAGGAAGCTCGCCAGCATCGCCCAGTCCGGCATGTGGCCCAGCAGGGAGGACAGGCGCCGCACCGCCTCCTCCATCGAATAAAGGCGGACCGGGGCGATGTGCAGGACACCGGATTCCTTGCGGGCGCGCTGCCGGCCGTAGGCGCGCAGCAGGTCGAACAGGGTGACCTCGTAGACCGACTTGCGGCGCAGGTCCAAATCCTCCGGCGCGCCGCGCGGGTGGACGTCGATGCGCAGCCGCGGGCGGGCGAACAGCTTCTCGGCAGCTCCCTTCATCGCTTCCAGCCGCTGGAGCTGGAAGGCGAGTGCGGCGGCCATGTCCTCGCCGGACGGCTCTTCTCCCTGCGGTTCGGGCAGCAGCAGGCGCGATTTCAGGTAGGCCAGCCACGCCGCCATCACCAGATAGTCGGCGGCCAGTTCCAGCCGAACCTTCCGCGCCTCCGCGACGAAGGTGAGATACTGGTCGGCCAGTTCCAGGATGGAGATGCGCGTCAGGTCGACCTTCTGGTCGCGTCCCAGCGCCAGCAGCATGTCGAGCGGCCCTTCAAAGCCGTCCAGAACCAGCAACAGCTGTTCAGACGGCGACGACTCTGCCGCCGCCGCGGCGTCGGCCTCACACCCGGCCGGCAGATCGGCCACTAGATCGGCCATCGGAAAACCTTCAGTCGTTGCCGGTCAGAACCCGGATGAAATCGATCACCGCGTCCACCGGCGGACCCAGCACCCAATGCATGACGCTGAGGTCCATGCCGATCTGGCGCCCCAGCATCGGCAGCAGGAAGAAGGCCGCCATCAGGATCGGCAGCCCGAAACGCTCCAGCTTCGCCAGCGGCACGGCCAGCGCATCCGGCAGGATGCCGACCGCGACCCGGCCGCCGTCCAGCGGTGGCAGCGGGATCAGGTTGAACACCATCAGGATGACGTTGACCAGCACCGAGACCTCGGCGGCGGAGCGGATCCACAGCTCGGCCATGCTGTTTTCCGGATTGACCAGCCGCCAGATCACCGCCGACGCCACCGCCAGCAGGAAATTGGTGCCCGGCCCGGCCAGCGCGACCCACACCATGTCGCGGCGCGGATGGTCCAGCCGGGCGAAATTGACCGGAACCGGCTTGGCCCAGCCGAAGACGAAGCCGGTGGTGAAATACATCAGCGCCGGCAGCAGGACGGTGCCGAACGGATCGATGTGGCGGATCGGGTTGAAGGTGACGCGGCCAAGCCGATAGGCAGTGTCGTCGCCCAGCCTCCAGGCGACGAAGCCGTGCGCCGCCTCGTGCAGGGTGATGGCGAGGATGGCCGGCAGGGCCACGGCCGTCACCTGGAAGATCCATTCCTCCATCGTCCGCTCCCGTCCGTCAGGTCTGCGCCGTGCCGAGAAGTTCGGCCAGCCGGTTCGTCAATGCCGCGATGTCCGCCGGTTCCGGCGCATGGCGCATCGCCTCCGCCCGCGCCCAGCGCTCCGCGGCCGCGCCGCTCAGCAGCGGCACGGCGCCGACGATCGACCGCATCTCGGCCAGATCGCCATTGCAGTGGAGCACGACATCCATGCCGGCCGCCAGCACCGCTTCGGTCCGTGTCCTTGGGTCGCCCTGCAATGCGTTCATCGACAGATCGTCGCTGAACAGCAGGCCACCGAAGCCGATGGACGGCCCCCGCACCACCTCGCGCACCACGATGGGGGAGGTGCTGGCGGGTGCGGTCGGGTCGATGGCCTTCAGAACCACATGCGCCACCATCGCCAGCGGCAGATCGGCCAGGGCACGGAAGGGGGCGAAGTCGGTGGCCTCCAGCACCGCGCGGTCCGCCTCCACCACCGGCAGTTCGGCATGGCTGTCGGCGAAGGCACGGCCATGCCCGGGGATGTGCTTGACCACCGGCAGCACGCCGCCGGCCAGCAGACCGTCGGCGGTGGCGCGGGCAAGATCGATCACCACGGCGGGGTCGCGCGAAAAGGCGCGGTCACCGATGATGTCGTGCGCCCCTTCCACCGGCACGTCGCACACCGGCGCGCAGTCCACCGTGATGCCGACCTCCGTCAGCATATGGGCGAGCAGCCGGCCGTTGATCCAGGCGGCTTCTTGGGCGGCCTCGCGCCCGGCGGCGGCATCCTGCGCGGCGAGCGTGCCGAACACGCCCATCGGCGGATGGGCCGGCCAGTGCGGCGGGCGCATGCGCGCGACCCGGCCGCCCTCCTGGTCGATCAGGACAGGAGCGTCCGCCCGGCCGACGCTGTCGCGCAGATCGTCAACCAGCCGGCGCATCTGGTCGCGGCTGTCGCAGTTGCGGCGGAACAGGATGAAGCCGAGGGGATCGGCGTCGCGGAAGAAGGCGGCCTCGTCGGCCGTCACCTCCAGCCCGGCGCAGCCGAAGACGACCGCGCGCGGGTGGGTGACCGGGGTGGACCTCACTGAGTCAGAGCCCAGAAAATCAGGGACGGACAACCACACACCCCACATTTTGCGCGCGCAGCTGGGCACAGGCCGACTTGGCCCGCGCCTCGTCGGCGCCGGCGCCCTGCACCCGATAGAAGATGCCCTTCTCGCCCAGATCGACCTTGGCGACCTGCATCGACAGGCCGCCGAGCGCGTCGGGATGGCGGCCGGCAAGACGGCGCCATTCGGCCGCGGCCTCGCCCTCGCTACGCACCGACGCCAGCTGGACGCGCCAACCGCCGCTGCCGCCGGCTGCCGGAGCGGGAACCGCCGCGGGCTTCGCCGGCTGCGGCACCGCCTTGGCCGGAGCGGTCGGCAGGGAGGCGGCCTCCAGCTTGGCGATCAGCTGCCCCATCGACGGGGCGGCGTTCTGCTGCGCCGGCGGTGCGGGCGGCTTGGCGGCCGAAGCGACCTGCTGTTGAGGCGCAGGAGCCGGCTTGGCCGGAGCGGCCGCGGGCTGCTGCGGCTTTGCGGCGACGCTGGCCGGAGTCTGCACGGACGGCGTCTGCGCCACCGGAACCTGACCGGCCGGCGAAGTGGCCGTGGTCGCGGCCGGCAGGCCGGGCGCCGGTTCGGGGGCGGCCAGCGGAGCCGCCGCCGCGACCGCCGCGGCGACGTTGTCGCGCGGAACGGTGGCGGTGGAGCCCGGCGGCAGCTGGGCCACCGACGGCACCGACGGCAGCGGCACCACAGCCGGAATCTGCGGCGTCACCACCGGACGCGGCAGCGGCACCTCCGGCGGCGGCAGCAGCCGCTCGACCTGATTGCCGCGCCCGCCGTCATGGTCGCGCAGCCGCTCATAGGCCAGGATGTCCTGGTGCGGCACCTCCATCCCACCCGGCTGGTCGGGACGGGCCTTGGACGGCCCGGCATCCGCAGTCAGCAGCGGCGGCCCGTCGCCGGACAGCCGCGACGGGCCGCGAAGCCCGACGACCGCCGCACCGGCGAACGTCACGACGCCGACCACGGCGAAGCCGAGCGCCAGCAGCCCGCGCCTGTTGGCGGACTGTCGGGGCGGCATCCCATAGGGATTGGCCGCGTAGTTGACGTCGCCGTCGTACTTCATGAACGCAGTTCCTCCACCGGCTCGACACCCATCACCGTCAGGCCCGAGGCGATCACCGTCGCCACCGCGGCGATCATCGCCAGCCGGGCGGTCGTCAGTTCCGCATCGCCCTCGATCAGGAAGCGCAGCGAGGCATCGTCACGGCCCCGGTTCCACAGCGCGTGGAAATCGCTGGCGAGATCATAGAGGAAGAAGGCGATGCGGTGCGGTTCATGCGCCTCGGCCGCCGCCTCGACCACGCGCGGCCAGGTGGCCATGCGCTTGGCGAGCGCCATCTCCTCCTCACTGTCCAGCCGGGCAAGGTTCGCCGCGGCGGCGAGCGAAGCCGGCGTCTGGTCCAGCTGCGGCAGCGCCGTCGCGGCGTGGCGCAGGACCGAACGGCAGCGGGCGTGGGCGTACTGCACGTAGAAGACCGGGTTGTCCTTCGACTGCTCCGTCACCTTGGCGAAGTCGAAGTCCAGCGTCTGGTCGTTGCGGCGGGTCAGCATGATGAAGCGGACCACGTCCTTGCCGACCTGATCGATCACGTCGCGCAGCGTCACAAAGGTGCCGGCACGCTTGGACATCTTCACCGGCTGGCCGTTCTGCATCAGATGGACCAGCTGGCACAGCTTCACGTCCAGCTCGGCCTCGCCGCCGGAGATCGCCCGCGTCGCCGCCTGCATGCGCTTGACATAGCCGCCATGGTCGGCGCCCAGCACGTCGATCAGCGATGCAGCACCGCGCCGATACTTGTCATAGTGATAGGCGATGTCGTTGGCGAAATAGGTGAAGGAGCCGTCGGACTTCTTCAGCGGCCGGTCGACGTCGTCGCCGAACTGGCTCGACTTGAACAGGGTCTGTGGGCGCGGCTCCCAATCGTCGGGCTTCTTGCCCTTCGGCGGCTCCAGCACGCCGGTGTAGATCAGGCCACGCTCCTCCAGCGCCGCCAGCGCCGTCTGCACGGCGCCCGCCGTCACCAGGGCGCGTTCGCTGCTATAGACGTCCATCGTGACGCCGAGAGCGCCCAGATCCTCGCGGATCCAGCCCATGATCATGGAGATCGCGAAGTCGCGGCAGGCCGGCAGCCATTCGGACTCGTCGGTGCCGATCCAGCGGTTGCCGTCACGCTCGGCCAGAGCCTGACCGACCTCCTTCAGATATTCGCCGGGATAGAGGCCGGCCGGGATCTCGCCGACCTCCTCGCCCAGCGCCTCGCGGTAGCGGATGAAGGTGGACCGTCCCAGCACGTCGACCTGCGCGCCGGCATCGTTGATGTAATATTCACGGGTGACGGCGTAGCCGGCCTTCTGCAGCAGCGCGGCCAGCGCGTCGCCGAATACGGCGCCACGGCCATGGGCGGCATGCAGCGGGCCGGTCGGGTTGGCCGACACATATTCCACATTGACCGGCGCCCCGCCGCCCAACTCGCTGTCGCCATAGGCGGTGCCGGCGGTCAGCACGTCGCGGATGCGGTCGCGCCAGACGTCCGGCGTCAGGCGCAGGTTGACGAAGCCCGGACCGGCGATCTCGACCGACGCCACGTCGGCGCGGCTCTTCAGCTTGGCGATCAGCAATTCCGCCAGGGCGCGCGGCGCCATCTTCGCCGGCTTCGCCAGGATCATCGCGGCGTTGGTGGACAGGTCGCCATGCGAGGCCTCGCGCGGCGGCTCGACCGTCAGACGGCTGCCGTCCAGCCCGGCGGGGATGGCACCCTCGGCGGCCAGTTCTTCCAGCAGCTTGCGAATATCGGTCTCGAAGGCCTTGAAAATATTCATCGTCTCAGGTCGTCTTTTCAGGAGGTCACAGGAGCCTCGCGGCTCAGGTCTTCACGCGTCAGGTCTTTACATGCAGGTCGAACAGCCGGTCATGTTCGGCCAGCGCGTAGCGGTCGGTCATGCCGGCGATATAGTCGGCCACATGGCGGGCGCGCACCGCAAGATCGGCGTCGCCGCCAGCCTTGGCGATGTCGCGCTGCCATTCGGTCGGCAGAGTGTTGGATTCGTCCATGAACAGCTGGAACAGGGCGCGCACCACGCGCTTGCACTTGCTCATCTCGCGGTTCACGCGATAGTGCCGGTACATGCGCTGGCGCAGGAAGGCGCGCAGCGGCCGCTGCGCCTCCAGCATCCCGTCGGAAAAGCTGACCATCGCCAGCGGCAGGGCGCGCAGTTCCGCCGCACTGCCCGGCTTGTGTTCCGCCAGCCGCCGCCGCGTCTCCGTCACCAGATCGACGACCATCGCGTTGATCATCCGCCGCACCGTCTCGTGGATCAGGCGCGAACGCTCCAGCCCCGGATAGCGGTCGCAGACCTCGCGGACCAGCGGGCCGACCAGCGGCAGCTCCGCCACCTCATCCACCGTGAACAGACCGGCGCGCAGCCCGTCGTCGATGTCGTGGTTGTTATAGGCGATGTCGTCGGCCAGCGCCGCCACCTGCGCCTCGACCCCTGGATTGGTGTGCAGCTCCAGATCCCAGTCGTCCTGGAAGGCGGTGATCGTGGTCGGCAGGCGGTGGCCGGGACGTAGCGGCAGCAGCGGGCCGTTGTGCTTGACCACGCCCTCCAGCGCTTCCCAGGTCAGGTTCAGCCCGTCGAACTCGGCATAGCGCCGCTCCAGCCGCGTCAGGATGCGCAGGGTCTGGTCGTTGTGGGCGAAGCCGCCGAACGGCTCCATGCAGGCGTTCAGCGCCTCTTCCCCGGCATGGCCGAACGGCGTGTGGCCGAGGTCGTGGGCCAGCGCCACCGCCTCCGCCAGATCCTCGTTCAGGCCCAGCGTGCGGCTGATGGAGCGCGCGATCTGCGCCACCTCCAGGCTGTGGGTCAGCCGGGTGCGGTAATAGTCGCCCTCGTGATAGACGAAGACCTGCGTCTTGTGCTTCAGCCGGCGGAAAGCCCCGGAATGCACGATGCGGTCGCGGTCGCGCTGGAAGCACGAGCGCGTCGGGCTTTCCGGCTCCGCCACCAGCCGCCCGCGCGTGTCCGCCGGGTTGCAGGCATAGGGAGCCAGCCGATCGTGGGAACAGTCCGCCGTCATGGGGCGGACACTACCGGCGGGGAATGGCAGGTGCAACGGCGAAGGCGTGCTATGCCCGGCACCCGGGGCCAGCCGGCGGATGAGCGTGCCAGATACGCAACGCTTTCTCGCAACGGTGCCCATACTTTGACGAAGCCGGCGATCCCCCTTACATTTGTGGCAACTCCCGCACCGCACCAGAGGGGCCACCCCATGCCCGACACCGCACTTCCCACCGAAACCCGCGTCCTCGGCGTCAGCGAAAGCGCCGCCAGGCGCGTCGCCTTCCTGATCGAGCAGGAGGGCAATCCCAACCTGATGCTGCGCCTGACCGTGTCCGGCGGCGGCTGCTCCGGCTTCCAGTACGGCTTCACCTTCGACGAGACCGCGACCGACGAGGACCATGTCTTCGAGAAGGACGGCACGAAGGTGGTCACCGACGACGCCTCGCTCGACCTGCTGGCCGGCGCGACGCTGGATTATGTCGAGGACCTGATGGGCGCCGCCTTCCAGATCAAGAACCCGAACGCCACCGCCTCCTGCGGCTGCGGCAACTCGTTCGCGGTATAAGGCCGCGGTATAAGGCCGCGGTCTGAGACCAGAAGAACAAGAAGAGAAGGCAGGCCTTTTTCGTGAAGATCGCCACCTGGAACGTCAACTCGGCGAAGGCCCGCCTTCCGCTGATCACCGACTGGCTGCGCACGGCGTCCCCCGACGTCGTGCTCTTCCAGGAAATCAAATGCGAGACCGCCGCCTTCCCCGCCGCGGCGTTCGAGGAACTCGGCTACCACGTCAATGCGGTCGGGCAGAAGGCCTACAACGGCGTAGCATTGCTGTCGAAGACACCGGCGGAGGACGTGCTGACCCGCTTGCCGGGAGAGCCGGAGGACGAGCAGGCCCGCTATGTCGAGGCCACAGTGTCCGGCGTGCGCATCGCCTCGCTCTACCTGCCCAACGGCAACCCGGTGCCGGGCGAGAAGTTCGCCTACAAGCTGCGCTGGATGGACCGGCTGTACGACCATGCCCGCGGCCTGCTGGCGCGGGAAATCCCGGTGGTGCTGGGCGGCGACTACAACATCATCCCGGAGGCGCGCGACGTCTTCTCGCCGCAGGCCTTTGCCGGCGACGCCCTGTTCCGGCCGGAGTCGAAAGCCAAGTTCCGTGCCCTGCTGAATCTCGGCCTGACCGAGGCCTACCGCGCCCTGCATGACGACGACCGCGCCTATACCTTCTGGGATTATCAGGCCGGCAGCTGGCCGCGCGACAACGGCCTGCGCATCGACCATTTCCTGCTGTCGCCCCAGGCCGCCGACCGTCTGGCCGGCTGCACCATCGACCGCGGCCCGCGCGGGCTGGAAAAGGCGTCCGACCACACCCCGGTCATCCTGGAACTGCGCGACGCCTGACCGATACGGGAACGCCGCCGGAAACTGTGGTCATGGAAAGTCTGTGACAAAAGCATTTTGTTAAAAGTTTCGCTTCTAGGATGACCGCGCCGTCCGGCCGACAACCGGCGGCCATGGTCACCAGGGGAGCATAGAGCGGGCATGGCGTGGGGGCGCGACACCAACCGGGACCGGGTGAAGGCGCTGTTGGCGGCCTTGGAGCGTCAGGCGGCCGAGGCGTCCCGGCTTGCCGACCGTGCCCAGCGCGACATGAGCGATGACCGCTTTGCCTCCTTCCTCGACTTCCGCCGCAAGGTGGAGGAAATCCGCGCCCTGTTCGCCCTGACCGAGGAGCATCTGCAAGGCGTCGACGAGTCGCGTCTCAGCGACCTGCGCGCCGAGTTCGAGCGCATGGATTTGCTGCTGACCCGCATGCTGACACGGACGATGCGCAACTATTTCTCCGGCATGCGTGACGATCAGGTGCTGCCCATCGGCGCCCGCGAGCTGTTCGAGCCGGAACTGCGCAGCATCGACCAGACCCGCGCCCGCCTGCTGAGCCCCCGCTATGCCGACCGCGTGGCCCCGGAGGTCCTGGACGACCTGGACGCGACGGCCGAGATGATCCGCAAGACCATCGCCCGCGCCCCCACCCTGCCCGACTTCTCCGACAGCCCCAGCCCGCCGAAACCGACCCGCCGCCTGCGCACGCTGGGCCGCCCGATCCGGAACTGAGGAGCAAATCGCGGCATCTTGCGCGCAAGACTTGACCCGCCGCGACGCATTCGCTACTCCCGTGGGCCGAGGGAAGAGTGGCCGAGTGGTTTAAGGCAACGGTCTTGAAAACCGTCGTGGGTTCACGCCCACCGTGGGTTCGAATCCCACCTCTTCCGCCAAATTTTCAAAGCGAGCCTTGTACCGCAGAGGTAAGCGCATCCCAAAAAGGGATGCGCATTATAATCCTACATCTGCCCAAGAATCTCGCGCGAGCGGTCGCGATATTCCGCTTCCGTGATCAATTTCTGCTTTTTCAGAGCAGACAGATCTTTCAATTTGGCTTCTGCATCTTCCTTGCTCAGCCGGGGCGCGGTGGCCGGGCTCATGACCAGCGGGCTGCCTTGTGAAGCGCCGCCAGTGGGGACGTTTCCGGCAGGCGGAGCCAGAACCACCGACACGCTCGACGGATAAACATAGGCAGCACCAGATCCCATATCGACCGCAGCGCCAATGATTCCACCAGCAATGATATTACCAAACGCAGCACCCGCCGTGCTCGACGTTACGGAAGTCGATCCCTTTGATCCGTCACCATGCTCGCAGGCTACGGTCAAGTCGCCATAGGCTTTCGTAACGGTGGTGGACCCAGGCGTCTTCGGAATTGTCCAATTGCCCTTCTCATTCGAGAGTTTGCATTCGGCACCATCTTTCGACGGCGTGTTGACGGCAACGGACTGCGTCGTACCCGCGGTGATGGATGCACAGCCGGTGACCGCCAGAGCTCCTAACATGGCCACAAAAACCGTATGCTTCACAAATACCCCCAATCAATGTGCAGCAGCCCCGTCCCTTATCGGAGCTTGAACGCCTATCGTTCTACGCAACCGCCGGATCATGAATAGGCAATAGGAGGTTGTCTATAGATAGATTTTCTAGTGCTCTAGATTGTTTCAATTTGTAGCATATTCCTTCAATGGAGTAATCGTGCGCACGATTTCCATTGCAGAACGGATGGGCGCTTGTCAACACTTGAAGTATATATAAACGCCAGTTCTAAAAAAATTCGCGCGTTGTTCTATAAGAAAGACCATTGATCAGAATGACTTCTACAATGATGGAGACAAAAAAGATCTATGGGAGAACCAAACAGATTTATCCTACAGTTTTCTTGCAACATGTGGCGGCCACAGCATCGCCGTGTGAATAACCCTCAATACGGTGACGATATTATCTCGCCGTATACCGTCATTATACACGATTATGTATGGTAATCCCGAAACAACCAACTCGCGCGTCCCGAACACACGGCCCGGCCGCCCGATTTCCGGCAGTTGTTTCAATCGTGCCACCGCATCCAACAGACGCCGACCGGTCCGCTCGGCCGCAGTGGGGTTGGCTTGCGCAATACGATCGCAAATCGCATTGAAATCCCGCGCTGCTGGACGTGTCCAGCGCGGTCCAATCATGGACTGCTGCCGAATTTCGTTGTGAAGGCAGTCTCAACATCCCGGTGATCGATCACGTCACCGGCGTCCAAAGCCTCCACCCCCTCTTGGACCGCAGCAGCGAATCGTTCCTCCGACTCGACCAACAGCCGGACGGCATGCTCGATTAACTGGTCTCGCGTTCCGCCCTGCCGGTCGGCGAGCCGTTGCAGGCTTGCCAACAGCTCTTCATTGATTTCGGTGTCTACGCGAACCGTCTTGCCCATGTGCCACCTCCGCCTTCGATCCTACCGTTTCGAGCAGCGCGCCGCCAGCGTCAGCCCACCTCCATTCCCACCCCCATTCCCACCCCCATTCCCACCCCCAATCCCACCCCCAATCCCACCGGCGACAGCCCGCCCCCGCCTTGCTACAGTCCTTGTCCCTCGGACCTGTCCCGAACGGCTTGATCCGCAAGACAGACACAGACCAGAGACAAGGCACATGGACAAAGGCACGCCGAAGGCCATCCGGCTTCAGGACTATCGCCCGCCGGCGCATCTGATCGACACGGTCGACCTGTTCGTCGACCTGGGCGAGGATGTCACCACCGTCCGCGCGGTGCTCGCGATCCGCCGCAACCCCGACCGTCCGGAGGCGGCGACGGAGCCGCTGTCGCTCGACGGGCAGAGACTGGATCTGGTGTCGGTGGCGCTGGACGGCCGGACGCTGGGGCCGGACGAATACACCGTCACCCCCGATCACCTGATCGTGCTGGAGGTGCCGGACCGTTACACGCTGGAAACCGTCGTCCGCATCAAGCCGCAGGAGAACACGGCGCTGGAAGGGCTCTACAAGTCCTCCGGCAACTTCTGCACCCAGTGCGAGGCCGAGGGATTCCGCAAGATCACCTATTTCGCCGACCGGCCGGACGTGATGGCGCGCTACAGCACCACCATCACCGCGGACAAGGCGCGCTATCCGGTGCTGCTGTCCAACGGCAACCTCGCCGCTTCCGGCGATCTGGAGGGCGGCCGCCACTGGGCGCGCTGGGAGGACCCCTTCCCCAAGCCCTGCTACCTGTTCGCGCTGGTCGCCGGCAGCCTCGTCCATGGCGAGGACCGTTTCCGCACCGCGTCCGGCCGCGACGTCACCCTGCGCATCTATGTCGAGCCGGGGAACGAGGACAAGATCGACCACGCCATGCGCTCGCTGATCAAGTCGATGCGCTGGGATGAAGAGGTCTATGGTCTGGAATACGACCTCGACATCTTCAACATCGTCGCGGTCGGCGACTTCAACATGGGGGCGATGGAAAACAAGTCGCTCAACGTCTTCAACACCAAATACATCCTGGCCAAGCCGGAAACCGCGACCGACACCGATTTCCTCAACATCGAGGCGGTGGTCGCGCACGAGTATTTCCACAACTGGACCGGCAACCGCGTCACCTGCCGCGACTGGTTCCAGCTGTCGCTGAAGGAAGGGCTGACCGTCTTCCGCGACCAGGAATTCTCGTCCGACATGCATTCCCGCGCGGTGAAGCGCATCGCCGACGTCCAGGGGCTGCGCACCGTGCAGTTCCAGGAGGATGCCGGCGCCATGGCCCATCCGGTGCGCCCGGACAGCTATGTCGAGATCAACAACTTCTACACCCCCACCGTCTACAACAAGGGTGCGGAAGTCATCCGCATGATCCACACCCTGCTGGGGCCGGAGAAGTACCGCAAGGGCACCGACCTCTATTTCCAGCGCCATGACGGCCAGGCGGTGACCTGCGACGATTTCGTCGCCGCCATGGCCGATGCCAGCGGCGTCGACCTGACCCAGTTCCAGCTGTGGTATCGCCAGTCCGGCACGCCGGAACTCGACATCACCGGCAGCCACGACCCGGCGGCCAAGACCTTCACCCTGACGGTCAGGCAGACGGTGCCGCCGACGCCGGGCCAGCCGACCAAGCAGCCGATGCACATCCCGCTGGTCGTCGGCCTGCTCGGCCCCGACGGGCAGGACCTGCCGCTGCGCCTAGAGAATGAAGGCGAGGGCGAGGAGGCCGCCGCCGGCACCAGCCGCATCCTGCATGTGAAGGCGGAAAGCCAGAGCTTCACCTTCCGCGATATCCCGGCCCGGCCGGTGCCGTCGCTGCTGCGCGGCTTCTCCGCCCCGGTGAAGCTGAAGACCGACCTGACCGACGCCGACCTCACCTTCCTGATGGCGCACGACAGCGACGCCTTCAACCGGTGGGAGGCCGGACAGATTCTCGGCACCCGCATCCTGCTCGGCCTCGTCGCCGACCAGCAGGCCGGCCGCGCCCTGGTGCTGCCGGAGGGCTATGCCGACGCCTTCGCCAGGATCCTGGAGGATGCGGAGCGCGATCGCGCCTTCGCCGCCCAGGCGCTGGTGCTGCCGACGGAGGCCTATCTCGGCACGCAGATGGCGGTGGTCGATCCCGACGCCATCCACACGGTACGGGAATTCGCGCGCAAGATTCTGGCCGGGCGGCTGCGGGCGCAGTTCCTCGACCTCTACCGCCGCAACAGCAGCCAGGAGCCCTTCTCCGTCGATGCCGAAGCCATCGGCAAGCGGTCGCTGAAGAACCTCTGCCTCGCCTATCTGATGGCGCTGGAGGATGCGGAGGCGCTCGACCTCTGCCTGACGCAGTACCGCACCGCCAAGGGCATGACCGACGAGATCGCGGCCTTGCAGTTCCTGTCCAATGCCGCCTCGCCGGACGGGGAGACGGCGCTGGCCGACTTCTACGACCGCTGGAAGGGCGAGGCGCTGGTGGTCGACAAGTGGTTCAGCGTGCAGGCGATGTCGCACCGCGCCGACACGCTGGACCGCGTCACCGCCCTGCTCGGCCATCCGGCCTTCGAGATCCGGAACCCGAACAAGGTCTATGCGCTGATCGGCGGCTTCGCCAATGGCAACCCGGTCCGCTTCCATGACGCGAGTGGCGCCGGCTACCGTTTCCTCGCCGATCAGGTGCTGCGCCTGGACCCGATGAATCCGCAGGTTGCGGCTCGTCTGATGGGTCCCTTCTCCCGCCTGCGGCGCTATGACGCGGCCCGCCAGGGGCTGATGAAGGCCGAATTGCAGCGGATCGTCGCCACGCCGGGCCTGTCGCCCGACGTCTACGAGGTCGCCAGCAAGAGCCTGGAGGCCGCCGGCTGAGACTCGGAACCAAAGGACTACGCCCAAAAGCAAGGGGCCGGTGGCATCGCCACCGGCCCTTTCGCCGTCCGCAGGCTCCCCCGGCCGCCGGACCGGAGGACCGCGGTCTTACTTCTGCTCGGACAGGAAGGCGATCAGGTCGGCGCGCTTGGCGTCGTCCTTCAGGCCAGCGAAGGCCATGGTGCCGCCCGGGACGATTTCCTTCGGCGCCTTGATGTAGGCGTCCAGGTTCTCGGCGGTCCAGACCAGGCCACCGGCGCCCTTTTCCTTCATCGGGGCGGAATACTTGAAGCCTTCGATCGAGCCGGCCGGACGGCCGACGACGCCGAACAGCGACGGGCCGACCTTGTTCTTGCCCTGCTCGGCGGTGTGGCAGGCCATGCAGACCTTGAAAACATCCTTGCCGGCGGCGGCATCGGCCGCCTGGGCGGCACCGGCACCCATCACGACCGCGGCGATGGCGGCAACGCCCATCAACAGCTTCTTCATTCTTCGGCTTCCCTTCCGATGGTTCCACCGGCCGACGGCGCCGACCGGAATCGCGCGGCAGCATACACATTCCGAAAGAGTGTCAAATCCCTTTGATGCAGCCGTACGACCAATGAACAATTTGCCACGCTAATTCATCCAGGCAAGCGACGCGAGCAGGACCACAACCACAAGAAGTGCAGCCCACGGCACGTAGAAATTGCCGCCGCCAACGCCAGCCCCGCGCCCGATCGGCAGCGGCAACGGGATTTCCGGCGGCGGTTCCGCCACACGGGCCGCGGGCTTCGCCGCAGGGCCGGCGGCCGGCGTGGGGTCGGAGTAAACGGCGGGCCGGACTACCGGCTGAGGTGCCGCTTCTGCCGGAGCCGCTTCGACGGGGACAGCTTCGGCGGGCGCCGGACCGACGATCTGGGTGAAGCGGGCGAAGAACTCCTCCGCCATCTTGCGGGCGGTGGCGTCGACCAGCCGCGAACCGATCTGCGCCAGCTTGCCGCCGACCTGGGCCTTGGCGGTGTAGGTCAGCAGCGTGGCGCCGCCATCGTCGGACAGCGCCACGGTGGCGCCGCCCTTGCCGAAGCCGGCGGCCCCGCCCGACCCTTCGCCGGTGATGGTGTAGCCGTTGGGCGGGTCCAGGTCCGACAGGGTGACCTTGCCGGCGAATTTGGCGCTGACCGGGCCGACCTTGGCGACGACCCTGGCCGTCATCTCGGTGTCGGATTGCCGGACCACCTCCTCACAGCCGGGGATGCACTGGCGCAGGATCTCCGGATCGTTCAGCGCCGCCCACACCGCCTCGCGGCTGGCCTCGATCCGGTGGCTTCCGCTCATATCCATGGTTCGTGGTTCCTCCAACCCTTATGGCAACCCTGATGCGGCCCTTTGCGGGCGTCTCCGTGCCCTGGCTTGCGGCCGGGGTTATGGTTGAGAATATGGCATAACGAGGTGCTGCGACAGCCCCGGCCGCCTCATCTCAAAGTCTTACCCGCGGGCACTTACCCGCGCGGCGCCATGCAGTTGCTGACGATCGGCGTGCAGGCGGACAGCGAGGCGCCGGCCGGGTAGCTGACCTGCTCCACCGTGCCGCGCGGGCCGATCACCATCGTCGCCTCGCATCCGGGCGAGGTGCTGCCGCCGACCGGCACGCCGAAGCCGAGGCCGAGCCCCACCCCACCGCTGCCGCCGAAACTGCCGGCCCCGATGCCGATGCTGCTGCCTGGGCTGTAGGCCACCGCCGGGTGGGCGACATAGGTGTAGTATTCGCGCCCCGACGCCGTCGCCTGCCGGTCCGGCACACCGGCGCAGGCCAGCAGGTCGGCCTTGGGCATGCCGACCATGGCGGTCTGGGCGCGGCGCGCCACCTCCGGATCGGGGCCGGTGGCGCAGCCGGCAAGGATGCCGGCGGTGCCGCCGAGAAGGATCATCGCAGCGCCAACGGACCTTGCCCTACGCATCTCTCGTCCTCCACCAGAATATCGTGTCATCGCCGGGTTCTTCTCAACCGGTTGATATAGTGCTGAAACCCCGCCGCTGCCCGTCCGTTCCCGAACGGGCCGGGGCGGCCCGAAAGGGTGACCCAACAGCGATGGGCCGCTGACGGGCGGGTCCGGATTTGCTAGGAGTTCCGCCATCTGTCCATACCAGCATATCGGGACCGCCGACGCCATGGCCGAGCTTACGCCCCCCCCTTCGCCCTCATCCTCCCCGGCCGTGACGGTCTATCTCGCGCTCGGCGGCAACATGGGCGACCGCGCCGCCAACCTCGCCGAGGCGATCCGGCGGCTGGGCGAGGCGGTGGAGATCGACGCGCAGTCCGCCCTGTACGAGACGGCGCCGATGTATGTGACCGACCAGCCGGCCTTCCTGAACATGGCGGTGCGCGGCACCACCCGCCTGGACCCTGCGGCTTTGCTGCGTTTCCTGAAGGGGATCGAGGAGTCTCTCGGCCGCGATCTCGGCGGCCTGCGCTTCGGCCCGCGTCCGATCGACGTCGACATCCTGCTCTATGCCGACCGCGTGGTGACGGAGCCGGAGCTGGAAATCCCGCATCCCCGCATGGCGGAGCGCGCCTTCGTCCTGTGCCCGCTGGCCGACATCGCCGCCGGCATCGTCCACCCGGTTCTGAACCGGCGGATCGACGCGCTGTGCGACGCGGTCCCCGGCCGCGAGACCGTCGTCCGCATCGCCGAGACGCTGTGATTGGGCGCGGTGGCATGCCGCCGCCGCACCGCTTATAGTGCCAGCCTGAACGCAGCGCCGGCGCCCGCGCGCCGGCCGGGAGAGTGTGTTGTCGGACGATAGCGTGAAACGGACCATGCTGGTCCAGCCGGGCGGCGCACCGCTCACCTACACCATCCTGGTGCGCGGATTCGCCGCCACCGTGGCGCTCGCCGGCCGCACCGACCGGCCGGAGGTCCGCTTCGACCTGACCCTGACCGTCACCCACCCCGGCCCCGGCTTTCCCGACGACATCGCCGCGGTGATGTCTTACGAGGATATCGTCGAAGACTTGCGGCGCCTTTGTGGCGAATGCGATGTACCAAGCGCCGATTATTTGGCCGACCGAGCCACGGACCTTTGTCTTTCCCATGCCAAGGTGCGGCGGGTTCAGGTCGACGTGACGATTCCGGCGCTCGACTCGGGCGGTCCAACGGCTGGCGCCAGCCTGACGCGCGCACGGCCGGGACAGGCCTGAACGCCGCAGCGCGACGCGGCACGCCATAATACTGCAATACACAAAGATATAGCGGCTGTTGACAAAAGGACGGGTGACAATAGCACTCCGTCTGAGTTATGGTCGCCCTATTGTATTTCAGACCCACAATCCGGACCGAAGGGGGTATATCCCCGGAGGCGATCCGGAAACCGAAAGCCGAGACGAGCGCGCAGCAGGGATTAGGCCAATCGCCATTGCCGGCTTCGACCGTCCGCCGATCCCCCTTCCGGGATGGCAACGGCACCCGGAGGCCGGACACAAAGGGAGGGACGCATGGACCGCAACACGACGCCGACCCTTTCCGAACTGCTCGAAGATCCGATCGTGATCGCCGTGATGGCGCGCGATGGGATCAGCCCCGACAGCGTCCAGCAGCTTTTCGAGCGCCTGCGCCGGAACCGCCGAGTACAGGAAGAACGGCTCGCCGCCTGACTTGCGGACGCTCTGACCCAGGCGTCGCAGACGCCCCAACACAGGTGCCGGATAAAGCCCGGTCAGACATCTTCGGCTGAACCCCTTTCTGTGAAGCGCCGCTTTCCCTGGAGAGCGGCGCTTCGCGATTCCGGGGAAAGCGGCGCCTCACTCCTCCAGAACCGCGCGCACGACCTCCATCACCTCGGTCGGGGTGAAAGGCTTGCGCAGGGTGCGGTGCGCGCCGAGCGCCTCGGCCACCGGCAGCACGTCGAGCGAGGCGCGGGCGCCGCCGCCGGAAATGGCGATGATCTTCAGCGACGGCGCACCGCGCCGCAGCTCCATGATCGTCGCCAGCCCTTCCTGATTCGGCATGAAGATGTCGGTGATCACGAGGTCCAGCGGGCTGTCGGCCGGGCGGTCGCGGAACCGCTCCATCCCCTCCACTCCGTCGCGGGCGCCGACCGCCTCATGGCCGGCCATCGTCAGCGTGCGCAGCAGCACCGCACGGGCGACGTCGTCGTCATCGATGATCAGCACGCTCGCCATGGCGCCGGTCCCTTCCTTACTCCGCCGGGTGGGGCACGCCATGGGCTTGCCCACCGGCCGCCTGCCCCACCTCCGCAGCCTCATCCTGCATCGGCTTCTTGCGGGCAAGATAGCTGTAAACCGTCGGCACGACGAACAGAGTCAGCAGCGTGCCCAGCGTCATGCCGCCGACGATGACGGCGCCGATGGCCTGCCGGCTTTCCGCACCCGCTCCCTTGGCGTAGGCGAGCGGCACCGCACCCAGCACCATGGCGCCGGTGGTCATCAGGATCGGGCGCAGGCGCAGCACGGCCGCCTCCTCCACTGCCTTGCGGATGTCCGTCCCGGCGCGCTGGAGCTGGTTGGCGAACTCCACGATCAGGATGCCGTGCTTGGTGATCAGCCCGACCAGGGTGACGAGGCCGATCTGGCTATAGACGTTCATCGTCCCGCCGCTCATCTGCAAGGCGGCCAGCGCGCCGGTCATCGACAGCGGCACCGTCAGCATGATGACGAAGGGGTCGATGAAGCTCTCGAACTGCGCCGCCAGCACCAGATAGATGAAGGCCAGCGCCAGGATGAAGACGAAGTAGAGTCCGGTCGCCGATTCGCGGAACTCGCGGCTCTGGCCGGCATAGTCGGTCTGGGCGGTGGCCGGCAGCACCTTGTTCGCCGCCGCCTGCATCACCGCCAGCGCCTCGCCCAGCGAGGTACCCGGCGCCAGTGTCGCGGTGATGGTGGCGGAGCGCAGCTTGTTGAAGTGGTTCAGCTCCTTGGGCGCCACCCGCTCCTCCACCTTCACCAAGTTGGCGAGCGAGATCATCTGGCCCCCAATGGATTGATTGGCACCTCCGCTGGCGCTGGTCCCGCCACGCACATAAATGCTGGCAATGTCGTCGGGGTTGCGGCGGTCGACGTTGGCGACCTGGACGATCACATCATACTGCTTGCCGTCCTTCTTGAAGCGCGTCACCTGCCGGCCGCCCAGCAGGGTCTCCAGCGTGCGGCCGACGGTGTCGACATCCACCCCCAGGTCGGCCGCCTTGTCGCGGTCCAGCGACACCCGCAGTTCCGGCTTGTTCAGCTTCAAATCGGTGTCGAGGTTGGTCAGGCCGGGGAAGTTGCGGGCCTCCGCCATCATGGCGTTGACCATCGCCTGCAACTCCTCGAAAGGCAGGGAGGTCTGGATGACGAAATTCACCGGCTTGTCGATCGGGCTCTGGCCCAGCGACGGCGGGTTGGTGACGAAGCCCAGGATGCCGGGGATGCCGAACATCTTGGGGAACAGCTGGGCGGTGATCGCCTGCTGTTTCACCTCGCGCTCGTCCCAGTCGATCAGGCGGACGAAGGCGATGCCCTGGTTCACCACCGGGAAGCCGACGACGACGAAGAACTTCTCCAGCACCGGGATCTGGCGGAACAGCGCCTCCATCCGCTGGGCATAGCCCATGGTGTAGTCCAGCGTGGAGCCTTCCGGCGCGATGGCGATGCCGACGATGGTCCCGCGGTCCTCGACCGGCGACAGCTCCGACTTCAGGCCGGTGAACAGGAAATAGCTGGCGGCGGCGACGCCGAGCCCGATCAGCAGCACCAGCGGCCTTGCCCGCAAGGACAGGCGCAGCAGCCGGCGGTAGCCGTTGGTCATCCCCTCCAGGAACCGCTCTATGGCGCGGTAGAGCAGGCCGTGCTTCGTCTCGTGCTTCAGCAGCTTGGAGCACATCATCGGCGACAGCGTCAGCGCGACGAAGCCGGACACGATCACCGCCCCGGCCAGCGTCAGCGCGAATTCGGTGAACAGCCGCCCGGTGCGCCCGGTCATGAAGCCGATGGGGGCGTACACCGCCGCCAGCGTGATGGTCATGGCGATGACGGCGAAGCCGATCTCGCGCGACCCCTTCAACGCCGCCTGGAAGGGGGCCATCCCCTCTTCCACATAGCGGAAGATGTTCTCCAGCATGACGATGGCGTCGTCGACGACGAGGCCGATCGCCAGCACCATCGACAGCAGCGTCAGCGTGTTGATCGAGAAGCCCAGCGCGTACATCAGGGCGAAGCCGCCGATCAGCGACACCGGGATGGTCACCAGCGGCACCAGCGTCGCCCGCAGCGAGCGCAGGAAGAAGAAGATGACCAGAACGACCAGGATGATCGCTTCGAAGATGGTGTGGAACACCGCGTCGATCGACTTGGCGATGAAGACGGAGCTGTCGTAACCGACATCCACCCCCATGCCTTCGGGCACCGCCGCGCGGATCTTGGGCAGCGCGTCGTTGACCGCCTTCGAGACGTCCAGCGGGTTGGCGGTGGACTGCTTCACCACGCCGATGGCGACGGCGCCGCGGCCGTTGAAGCGGGCGCTGACCCGTTCGTCCAGCGCCCCCAGCTCCGCCCGGCCGACGTCGCGTAGCCGGACCAGATAGCCCGCATCGTCGCGCAGGATGATGTTCTCGAACTCGGCCGGATTGCGCAGATCGGTTTCCGAAACCACGGTGAATTCCCGCGCCACGCTCTCGACGCGGCCGGCCGGGATCTCGACATTCTGCTTGCGCAGCGCGTTCTCGACATCCTGCGGCGTCACCCGGTAGGCGGCCATCCGCTGCGGGTCGAGCCACAGCCGCATGGCGAAGCGGCGTTCGCCGAAGATGCGCACCTGGGCAACGCCGGGCAGGTTCTGCAAGCGGTCCTTGACGTAGCGGTCGGCGAAGTCGGTCACCTCCAGCGGCGAATGCCGGTCGGAGGAGAAGGCGAGATAGATGATCGGCTGGGCATCGGCCTCCACCTTGGCGATCACCGGCTCGTCGATCTCGCTGGGAAGCTGGGCGCGGACGCGGCCCACCCGGTCGCGCACGTCGCTGGCGGCGACATCGACGTTGCGGTCCAGCCGGAAGCGCAGGGTGATCTGCGACTTCTCCGCCCGGCTGATCGAGGACATCACGTCGATGCCCTCGATGCCGGCGAGGCTGTCCTCCAGCGTCTGGGTGACCTGGCTTTCGATGATCTGGGCCGAGGCGCCCTTGTAGGTCGTCTCCACCGTGACGACCGGCTCGTCGATCTTGGGATATTCGCGGACCGACAGGCGCTGGTACGACACGATGCCGATCAGCATCAGGGCGAGGCTCATCACCGTCGCCAGGACGGGACGGCGGACGGAAATGTCGGACAGGATCATGGATTTAGCTCCCCGACGATGAGCTGGGGGCCGGCTTGCTGGGCAGCACGGTGACGGGAACGCCGTCGCGGATCTTGAGCTGACCGGCGGTGACCACCATGTCGCCGGGGGCTAGGCCCTTGGCGATCTCCACCTCCGCATTGCGGCGCTCGCCCAGCGTGACGCGGGTCTGCGCCACCTTGCCGTCGACCACCTTGAAGACGAACTGGTCCTTGCCGAAGGCGACGATGGCCTGTTCGGGGATCAACACCGCGTCCGGCACCGTGGTCAGCGTCAGCGACACGCGGGCGAACAGGCCGGGGCGCAGCGAGCCGTCGGGGTTCGGCACGCGGGCGCGGATCGCCAGCGCGCGGCCGTTCACATCGACCAGCGGGTCGATGGCGTAGACGGTGCCCTCGAAGCTGCGCCCGCCGAAGGCGTCCACCGCCACCTTCACCGTCTGGCCGACCTTCACCGCGGGCAGGAACATCTCCGGCACGCGGAAGTCCAGCTTCAGCGTGTCGATGTCCTCAAGGTTGACGATGTCCTTGCCGGCCTGGACGAAGTCGCCGACCGACGCCTTGCGCAGCCCCAGCACCCCGTCGAAGGGCGCGGCGATCACCTGTTTGTCGAGCTGGGCCTTGGCCAGCTGCACCGCCGCCTCGTCGGCCAGCAGCTTGGCGGAGGCCTGTTCCCGGTTGCGCAACGGGCCGGTGTTCTGGCGGACCAGCTGGTCGGCGCGCGACAACTCGGCACGGGAAAAGGCGATGCTCGCCTGCGCCTGGGCCAGGGTGGCGCGGGCGATGGCGTCGTCCAGCCGCACCAGCACAGTGCCTTTGGTGACGCGCTGCCCTTCCTTGAAGGCGATCTCGCTGATGCGGCCGGCGATCTCCGGCCGGACCACCACCGATTCGTTGGACAGCAGGGAACCAACGGCGGTCACCGTCCGCTCGACCACGCCAACCCGGACCTGGGCGGCCTCCACCGGCATCGGCGGGGCACCGCCGGGCGGCTTGGCTCCCCCGGAGGCACCGCCAGAGGCGCCCCCTTGGGCCGGCGTCCCACCGGACAGAACACCGTTCACCATCGCGGTCAGCCCGGCGACGGTCCCACCCTGCTTCACGAAATACCAGTAGGCCCCGCCGGCGAGTGCCGCCAGGACGAGGAGTGCAGCGATGCGAAGCGTGTGGCGCATGGGACCGGGATCCGGACGGGTTTCGGTTTGCCGCAGTGCAACCGATGGAGGCAGCGGGCAAACTGAACTATATCGTTCAGTTCACATCCGGAGTCGAGAAGGTTCAGCGAACCGAACCGTCCAGGACGGCCGCATTTTGACGGTCGTCATTCTCCTGTGGCTTTCCGGTCTCTAGCTTGCCCGCCCGCATCGGCACCGTCCGGCCGCCGCACAGCGTCACCCACAGATCGGCTGTCCCGCCGGGCACCACCGGGCCATCGCCATCCATGCGCCTCACCTCGCCACCGTCGAGATCCAGCCCGGGGGCGCAGCAGGGCGACTCGCCGGCCGCAACCAGGGCGCGGACCCGGCCATTCTCGATCCGGATATCGCGTAATCCGTCGTGAACCCGCGCATTCTTCAGCCAGAACTTCCCATTGGCGGGGATGCGGGCGAGGCAGCAGGTCGGGGCGCTCATGGATTTTACCCGTGTCCGATCCGGCGATGTGCAACGCACCAAAGCTGACACAAAATGGTAAAGCAAAACCAGCGGGAGCTTGGTCTCTTACGGGTTTACCCCTCCCCCAGCGCCAGGAACTCCTGGAAATTGGCGCAGCGGCCGGCCTTGAAGGCGGCTTCATAGGCGGCGTTGCGGGCGCGCTTGGCGGCGATGGCCTGGGTGAAGGCTTCGCGAAGCCCCTGGTCGCGGATCCCCAGCCCGTCGCCGGCCAACCGGTCCAGCACATGGCGGTAACAGCGCTCCGCCCGCTCCCCGCTGTCGGCGGAAAAGGTGATGGAGCCGGCGCGCTGGCGGTATTCATAGAAGGGTGTCGCCAACAGCGGCACCGGACCGGTGGCGTCGAGCACCCGCACATTGAAGACCACGTCGTCGCAGAAATTCACGTCCTCGTCCCAGCCCGGCACCAGATCGCGCCGCACCACCGGGAACATCGGCACGGAGGTCGCCAGGAACCGCTCGCCGTCCAGCAGGGCCGGGGCCTGCTCGTCCTCATACAGGCGCAGGAGGGGCGAATCGTCCTCGTCACGCACCACCGCGACATTGTCGAAGGCGGCGCCATGGGCCAGCGCCAGCGGTGCCAACGCGGACAGCCGGCCGGGGCGGAAACGGTCGTCGGCGTCCAGCGGCGCCACCAGCCCCCGCCGTGCCGCCGCCAGACCGGCGTTGCGCGCGGCCGGCGCCCCGGCGCCCACGCGGCCGGTTCCGGTGAAGACCAGCCGCGGGTCGTCGATCCCGGCGGCCAGCAGCGTCGGACGATAGTCGGTGCCATCGTCGCTGACGATCACCGCCTCCCACGCCGTCCAGTCCTGCTCCAGCAGGCTTCGCACCGCGCGGACGATGGTGCCGTGGGCGCGGTGGGCCGCGATGATGACCGACACACCGGTCAATGCGGCGTCGGCCCCACCCTGTTCCGTTCCAGTCCCGCCCATTCCGCCGCTCTCCCAACCCACTCGCGGGCAGGAGTTTGGCTGCGGGACGCGAACGGCGTCAATGCTCCGGCCCGGATTTCCAACCGCCCCTTACCCGCGCCACCGCCGCGTGGTAGGAAGGATCGTCGTGTCTGCAATGTCGGAGGACAGCCTCGTGTTCAGCGTGTGGAACAGCGGAACATCTCCGGAAAACTGTTGCACGCTGTTTCATAGGTTCCATCCGGCCGCGGCCCGACCCTTCGATTTTGGCCCGCCGGACGTTGAACATGAAGCCCGGACGGGCTATGTGGTGAAGCAGGCAAGGCGCATGCGGCAGCGGGACAGCAGTCGGGGCATTCCTCCGGCAGCGCATCCCAATCCCGGTACCCCGCTTCCGATACCCCGCTTCCGATACCAGGGAGAAGAACATCAATGGCGCAGGTCGGATACACCCGGTTCGACGACGAACCCGAAAAGGAACCGGACGAGAAGTCGAAGGAAAGCGCCCAGCCGCAGTTCGCCGCCGTGCAGCAGAGCCTGTTCAAGGCGCGCACGGTCCTGATCTTCGGTCAGATCGACATGAAGCTGGCGCAGGTCGTGTCGGCCCAGCTGCTGGCGCTCGCGCATGAGAGCGACGACGACATCACTGTCGTGGTCAACTCGCCGGGCGGCCATGTCGAGGCGGGCGACACCATCCACGACATGATCCGCTTCATCAAGCCGCGGGTGAAGATGCTGGGCACGGGCTGGGTCGCCAGCGCCGGCTGCCACATCTATCTGGCGGCGAACA
The DNA here is from genome assembly GCF_024170005.1 of Azospirillum lipoferum. Taxonomy (GTDB): domain Bacteria; phylum Pseudomonadota; class Alphaproteobacteria; order Azospirillales; family Azospirillaceae; genus Azospirillum; species Azospirillum lipoferum. The sequence continues at coordinate 336,440 of NZ_JALJXJ010000010.1, read as the reverse complement.
AGGAAGACCGTTTCTGCCTGCCCAACACCCGCTTCCTGATCCACCAGCCGCTGGGCGGAACGGGCGGTCGGGCGACGGACATCGCCATCGAGGCGAAGGAAATCATCCGGATGCGCGAGCGTCTGAACAAGATCATCGCGCGTGAAACCGGGCAGCCGTTCGAAAAGGTCGCCAAGGACACCGACCGCAACTACTGGATGCTGGCCGACGAGGCCAAGGAATACGGCATCGTCAGCCACGTCATCGACACGATGGACGAGCTGAAGTAACGGTTGGGACTGGTTTGTACGAAAAAAGGGCCTTTCCTCCGGGTGGAGGAAAGGCCCTTTTTGTTTTGGATGGATGCACAGGGTCTGAAGCAGCTGCCCCCTCAGACCGATAGGTTCAGCAGAGATCCGCGCTGCTGGTAGCCCTGGGCATTCACCCGGGCGCCGAGCGCGCCGGCGGTGGTGTCGACCGACTGGTTGCCCTGGGTGGCGGTTCGGGCGTCGCGGGTCTGGTCGGACTTGCCGGCCGCCTGCGGGGCCACGGCGGTCTGCGTCCGCACCGCGGGTGCGGTCTGCTGTGCCGCCTGGACCGCCGGGGACATGGCGACCTGCGCCGCGGGCGTCAGCTGCGGGGTTGGCTTCAGCGTCTGGTAGGACGGTATGGCCGGGTTGAATTGCATGCCCAAATTATGCGCTCACCCGGCGCAGGATTCAAGCAGCCCAGCCGTAGCTCGCCCCGGACTCACGGTGTTTCCGGCATTGCCGTCGGCGGGACGGCAGGCTTCGACGGCTGCCGGCGGGTCCGCCGCCGCTCCAGCACCAGCGCCAGCGCCAGCAGGACGGCGATCCCGACCAGATTGACCGCCAGGACCATGAGAGCGCCATCCTCCGCCACCAGCAGGGCGGAACCGGCGATCGACAGCACCACGCCGACGCAGAAGACCGGCAGCGAATGCCGGCCGCAGGCGACCAGCAGCCGGGCGGGGGCGGAGCGCAGCCACGCCGCATCGCGCGGCACCAGCAGGGCCGCCGCGCAGACCAGCGCCAGGAAATGCAGGAGCCGCATCGGCCCCAGAGTGTCCTTGTCGGTCCAGGGGATCGTCTCCTCCGGCAGCCAGTTCCGCAGCGCTGCCGGCGCCAGCGCCTGGCCGATGTCGGAAGCCGCGAACTTCCACACCGCCATGCCGCCCAGCAGCGCCAGCACGACCGTCAGCAGCCAGCGCGACTGCGGCAGCCGGGCGCGCCCGCTGCGCACCACCAGCGCCAGGCTGGTGCCGAGGAAGAACACGCATTGCCAGGCCAGCGGGCTGAAGTTCCAGTCCTCGTCCCACAAATTGGGCGGTACCAGCCCCGGGGCCGCCTGGGCGATCAGATAGAGCAGAACCGACAGCGCGATCGCCGCAGAACCGAAGCGGGCATAGCTCCACAGGAACAGCGGCGCCACCGCCACCAGCAGGATGTAGAGCGCCAGGATGTCGAAGGCGAAGGGCAGATACATCAGCACCAGATGCCATGCCATCGCGGTGACCGGCGTGTCGAACAGCGGCGCGAAGCTCTGCAGGCGGTTGGATGCCTCCATCGGCAGATTGCCGACATGGACCGCGAAGGCCACCACCAGCGCGCTGACCAGCATGGTCAGGATGTTGGCCACCCAAAGCTGCCGGCAGCGGTCGAGCGCCTTGCGCTGGCAGGCCATGAATCCGCGCTCCGCCAGAACGGGACCGTAGGCCAGTGCGATGGCATAGCCGGAGATGAAGACGAAGATCTCGGCCGAATCCGACGGACCGAACCGGGCGGGCATCAGCTTCGCCAGCGGGTTTCCCCCGACGTGGTTGATGAAGATGACCAGAAGGGCCACGCCCTTGAAAAGATCGAGCCGTGCGTCGCGTGCCTGACGGTGCTGCATGCAGCCCTAGCCTCTCCTGCCGTGATGTCAGCAGACGAATCGCGGAAGCGCAGAACCACCACAGGTCCGGCACCGCCACGACGGATGTAGCCCGATCATGCTCAATTCCTCCGCCCGACTGTCCAACGCGATGGGGGAATCCTTCCAACGCGGCGCAGGGGGGAAAAGCGTTAAACCCTTCTCGGGAGGGCTGTGGCAACCAACCCGTAATCGGAAGGCCCCAGGAACCGCAGAGGGATGGTCCTGTTTCGGATTCCGGGGCCCCCTTTGCGACCCGTGGAGAACCCGCCCGATGACCGCCGCCGATCCTCTGCCGCCGCCCCTTCCCATGTCGGATATCCAGCAAGGACCGGGGCGGGCACTGCTTCCGGGCGTATTCAGCCTGGGCTTCGCGTTGGGCGGGTTCTTCGACGGGATCCTGCTGCACCAGATCCTGCAATGGCACCATCTGCTGTCCGGCCTCGCCAGCCCGGCCTATGCCGACATCACCGTCCAGATCCTGGCCGACGGGCTGTTCCACACCCTGATGTATCTGATTGCCGCCCTGGGGCTTTGGCTTCTGTGGCGCGGGCGCGCGGGACTGACCCATGTCGGGGGGCGCAGGCTGATGGGGTGGGCACTGCTGGGCTTCGGCGCTTGGCATATCCTGGACGGGCTGCTGTCGCACTGGCTGCTCGGCCTGCACCGCATCCGCATGGATGTGGAGAACAGGCTGTTCTGGGATCTGCTGTGGTTCTTCGTCTTCGGCGTCGCGGTGATGCTGGCCGGATGGCTGCTGACGCGGGGGGAGAGCGGAGCAGCAGGCGGAAGCAGCGGCAGGCGACGCGCAGCGGTGCCGGTGCTGCTGACGCTCGCCGTCGGGGTCGCGGGGGCGGTCGCCACACTGCCGCCGCCGGGCGTCACCACCGCTCTGGTGCTGTTTCGTCCGGGCACCACCGCCGGTGAGGCGCTGGCGGCGCTGGCCTCCGTCGATGGCCGGACAGTGTGGAGCGACCCCAGCGGCCGGCTCTGGGCCGTCGACTTGCCTGATGGTGGCAGCGCGCTCGACCTCTATCAGGGGGGCGCGCTGCTGGTCAGCAACGGCGTGGTCCCGGCCGGCTGCCTGGACTGGTTCAGGCCCGCTCCCGGACAGGGCGGAAGGGCCGCGCTTTAGGCGGCGCAAAGGGATGAGCACGGAAGAACACGCAGGCTCCGCTTCCGGCCCGGCGTGGAGCGACGCGGCGACCGGCAGCCGGGCCCCGGTGCCGGCATCGCGCAAAAAGCCTGCCTCTGCAACGGTCAGCGCCATTCACCACCACATATCGGGCGAACAGAGCGGGGCAATGGCGGAGTATTACTCCGGCCGAGGCTTCGTTTGCGTCATGGTGAAGGGCGCCGGCGGAAAATCCTGGGGCGACGTCAGGGAACAAGAAGGCCCGCTGCTGATTGTTCATCACATGACCCAGCTGTCGCTTGCCGTGCGGCAGGACAGTACAGGCCGCACCGGGCGGCGGGTCGCCAACATCGAATCGTAATCGAGAAGGATGGCAACCATGCGTGGGATTTCGAAGATCGTCATGACCGCCACCGCGGCCGGCGCCCTGTTCGCGCTCAGCGCCTGCGGCAGCACGGAAACCTCGCGGACGGCCACCGGCGCCGGTTCAGGTGCGGTCGCCGGCGCCGTCGTCGGCGGTCCGGTCGGCGCGGTGGTCGGCGGTGTCGGCGGCGCGGTGGCCGGCAACAGCATGGACGAAAGCCTCAGCAAGAAGACCGACCGCGTGACCGACCGCGCCACCGCCGAGGTGCGAGACGAGACCTCGGGCAGCTCCACGCGCCGGTCGTCGGCCAACCATTCCGGCAGCATGGCGTCCAACACCAGGCTGAGCCACGATCAGGTACGCGAACTCCAGCAGGCTCTCAACGATCGCAACGACGGCCGCGACATCACCGTCGACGGTGTCTGGGGCGCCAGCACCCGCAGCGCCCTGATGAAGTTCCAGCGCGACAACGGCCTGCGCGCCACCGGCCGCGCCGACCAGCAGACGATGGCCGCGCTGAACCTCAGCGGTAACGGTCAGGCGACCTCCGGCAACACCAGCGGTACCCGCACCGGCAACACCACCGGTACGGCCGGCACCACCGGCACCAGCACGGGGAACACCAGCGGCACGACCGGCAACACGATGCCGAGCGACACCACCACGCCGGGCGCCACCGGCACGACCGGCACCCAGCAGTAACCGCGACCTGAAGCGGCCACCGCAACGCCGGTTCCGGGGCTCCGGAACCGGCGTTGCCTTTTCCCAGGTCAGTCGCGGCCCCAAAGTCCGCGCTCGCCCAGATCCTCGCCACGCTGGCGTTCCAGCGCCTGGGAATAGCGGCGCAGCGCGAAGGATTCCGTCACATAGCCGATGATCCGGCGGTCGGTGGGGGAGGAAAGGACCGGCAAGGCTTCCACCTCCTCGCTGCCAAAGCGGTTGAGCACGGTGCGGGCATCGTCACCGGGCATCAGCACCGCGTCGGACTTGCAGGCGAGCGACCCAACCCGGGTCTCGGTCGCCGCAGCGTTCTGGTCGGGGTCGTGGATCAGCGACATATCGACCAGACCGGCATAACGGCCCGTCTCGTCCACCGCGAAGACCGCCTTGGTGGAGCCCAGTGGATAGAGACGGCGCAGCGCCTCCACCGTCAAGGTGGCCGGCACGGTCTTGGCATCCCGGCGCATCAGCCGGAAAGCCGTCAGTTCCGACAGCCAGCCGATGTCGTAGGCGCCGCGGATCGGCACGCCGCGCAGGTGGAAACGCCAAGTGGCGAAGGAATAGCCGAAGGCCTGCCGGACCACGGTGGTCGACAGAACGACCCCGATCAGCACGCCCGACGCCGCCCACAGATCCTGCGTCGTCTCCAGCACCAGCAGCACCATGGTCACCGGCGCGCCGACGATGCCGGCGGCGACCGACCCCATGCCGACCAGCAGCAGCAGGCCGCCGTCGATCCCCAGGCCCGGCAGGACGGTAGAGGTCACCTGTCCCAGCAGGCCGCCGAACAGCCCGCCGATGAACAGAGAGGCGCTGAACAGGCCGCCGCGGAAGCCCGAACCCAGCGACAGCGCCGACGCCAGGATCTTCGCCACCAGCGTCAGGGCCAGTGCCAGCGCGCCGCCGGCCAATTCCGGCGGCACGGCGCCCGGGCCGCTGCCCATCACCGCCGGCACCGCCAGCGCCAGTCCGCCGACCGTCAGCCCACCGATCGCCGGGCGCATCCAGCGGGGAACCGGCAGCCGGTTGAACCCGCGCTCCGCCATCGTGACCGCCTGCATGGCGAGGATGCTGAGCCAGCCGGCCAGGAAGCCGACGACACCGCAGGCGGCATAATCCCAGCCGGCGATCTCCACCGGCCGGCCGAGCGCCAGTGGCACCTCGCCGCCGGTCAACAGGGCCGACGCCGCCACTCCCAGCGCCGCCGCCGCCCCAACCGGGGCCAGCACCGCCAGCGTGTAACCGCCGAGAACCAGTTCGAAGGCATAGAAGGCCCCGGCCAGCGGCGCGTGATAGGCCGCGGCGATGGCCGCGGCCGCCCCGCAGCCGACCATGGTGCGCAGATCTGCTCGGCGCAACCGCAACCGCTGGCCCAGCGAGGACGCGAGCCCGGCGCCGGCCTGGGTATAGGCCGCCTCCATGCCGACCGACGCACCCGAGGCGTTGGACAGGGCGGTCGTCACCGTCAGCCGCAGGCTGTCGATCAGCGACATCTTGCCGCCATAGAGCGCATTCGCCTCCACCGCGTCGACAATGGCGTTGGGGCGCCAGCGCCGCACCAGCACCGACAGGATGCCCAGCAGCAGTCCGCCCACCACCGGCACGCCGAGCGTGCGCAGCAGGTCGGGCACGCCCTGCCCCAGCCGCTCGCCGTCGGGCAGATCGAAGGCCAGCGCCTGCATCAGCAGCACCGCTTCGTGCAGGAGGCCCACCGCCAGCCCGACGGCACCGCCGACCAGTGCGGCGAGCACGACCACGGCAAGCGCGCTGTTGCGCACGCTCCAACGCTCGGACAGGGTGGTGGCGGCAGACGCATCGAGTGCCGCATAGGGATCGCTTCCGGCGCGGGCGTTGTCGCCCACGCCGTCGATGGAGGCGGAATTGTCAGGCATGATCACGCTGATTGATGGCCCTTCCGTAAGGGGACAATGGGCCGGAAGGGCGTGAGTTCCGTCAGGGCTTCGACGGCTGCGGTTTCGATTGCGGCTTCACCGTCGCCGGAGGGGGTGCCGCCGGGGTGGCCGGCGGAGCGGCGGGAGCCGGTGCGGGAACCTGCGCGGCCGGTGCCGGTGCGGCCTGAGCAGGAGCAGGCTGAATGGGAGCCGGCTGGGCTGGGGACGCATCCGTGGCGACGGGTGCAGGGGCAACTCCGGCGCGGCGCAACACCTGGACGAGGTTGTCGCGCACCTTGTCGGCCAGCGCAACGTCGGGTTCGCCGGCCTCGTGGAAGATGACGGTGAACAGGCGGCGCTGGGACAGCAGGAAGTTCAGCGTGACGTGCAGCTTGCCCTGCGGCATCGCGCAATCGACCGATCCCGTACGCAGCGACACGGCACCCGCCTGTTCGGACTGGTTCAGGGTGACGGTCGGCGTGCCGTCGCAACGCTGCTTCATCGCGTCGGCAAAACTGTCGGACAGCTCGTCGATCTTGGCACCCTCGCCCACCGCGCGTTCGCGGATACCGCCGACGATGGGGCCGAAACGCCAGGCGACGTCGGCCGGCCGGCGGTCCTGCGGGACATTGTCCATCGGCACCAGTTCGGCATCATGGACGCCGGCGGCGGTCAGCAGGCTGTCCAGCCCTTCCGGCAGGCGGTTCTTCCTGTCCCTGTCCGCCGGACGGCCGGCGGCGACCTTGATCGGCGGAACGTTGCCGCCCTTGTCGACGCAGGTCCTCAGGTCGCCCAGCACCTTCTTGGTGCCGGCCAGCTTGAAGACGATGCGGTCGCTGGCCGACGACACCACCAGCTCGTTGCCGCCCATCAGGGCGTTGATCAGATCCTCGTCCTTGCCGTTGGAGACCACCAGCATGTCCGGCTGGGAGGCGACGGCGGTCCGTTCCCGCTTCAGCTTCTTGTCCACCTCGATGGTCACCGGCCATTCGCCCCCCTTGGGCAGGTCGGCGCCGGGAATGCCGATGCCGATGTTGGTCTCTCCCTTCGGGCTGCGGGCGAACATCAGCACATGGCCGGAGGTGAATTCCCCCTCCACCACGCAATAGGCGAAGCTGCCGTCCTTCTTCTTGGCGGCCCCGCCGTCCCAGCTCTCGATCAGTTCGCCCGGCCCGTCGGGCTTGGCGGGAGCGGGAGCCGAGGCGGACGGTTTGCCCGGTGCAGTGGACGGCGCAGTCCCTGGCGCAACGCCCGGCCTCGCGTCCTGCACCGTACCGCCTGGAACGACGATCTCGGCCTCCGGCTCGGGCAGGCCGTAATAGGCGGCTGGAGGAATCGTCGGCTGCACCGGCACCAGTTCGGCCATCGCCGGAGCCGACGCCACCCCCAGCAGGAGAAGCGCGGACAGCGATGCGGCGAAGCGGGCGGTCATGACGAGGTAATCCATAGATGGTTGTGGCGGCGAAGCTATCCGCGCCTGCCCCCGTCCGCAAGTCCAACCGCCCGTCCTGTTGCAGGAGGCAGACACCTGTTGCACAGGACACGCAGGGAATTTTCGCTAAACACCGAAAAAAACCTCGCGCAGGGTCTCTTCCGACAGCGACGCCACCGGCCCGTCGCCGACGACGCGGCCAACCCGCAGCAGAACGGCGCGCGGTGCGACCGTCAGTGCGCGGGCGGCACTCTGCTCGGCCAGCAACACGGCGGTGCCGGTGCCAGCGATACGGCGGACGGCGACGAACAGCTCGTCGGCCAGCCTGGGCGACAGACCAAGCGACGGTTCATCCAGCAGGAGCAGGCGCGGCCGGCCCATCAGCGCGCGCCCCAGGCTCAGCATCTGCTGCTGGCCGCCGGACAGCCGCCAGGCACTCTCCCCGCTCTTGAGCGCGAGGTCTGGAAACAGGGCGAAGATGCGCTCGACATCCTGCGCGCGCTCGCGGGCGGCGGGCAGGCCGGCGACCTCCAGATTGTCGCGCACGCTCATGCCGGGAAAGACCCGCCGCCCCTCCGGCACATAGCCGATGCCGCGCCGAACCCGCGTCTCGGTCGCGAGGCCACCGAGGTCGGCGCCGTCGAAGCGAAGCTCCCCCCATGCCGGCACCAGCCCGAGCAGAGCCTTCAGCAGCGTCGACTTCCCGGCCCCGTTAGCGCCGAGCAGCGCCACCGTCTCCCCCGCAGCGAGGCTGAGTGAGACGTCGTCGAGCGCAGTGGCGCCGCCATAGCCGGCGGTCAGGCCGCGGACGGTCAGCAGCGCGCTCATGCCGACGCCACCCGGCCAAGATAGGCGGCGGCCACCACCGGGTCATGGCGCACGCCGCCGGCCGGGCCGTCATAGATCACCCGCCCGCGGTCGAGGCACAGCACCCGGCCGGCGAGCGGCAGCAGGAAGCCCATGTCATGTTCCACCAGCAGGATCGCCATCCCCTCCCCCGCCAAGTCGCGCAGCAGGGCGGCCAGGTCCGCCTTCTCGCCGTCGGTCAGACCGGCGGCGGGTTCGTCGAGCAGCAGGACTACCGGCCGGCGGACCAGAGCACGCGCAAGTTCCACCCGGCGCCGCAACGCCGCCGGCAGCCCGTCGCAGGAGTGTGCGGCAAGTTCGCCGATGCCCAGCCGGCCGAGCGCCCAGCCGGCATGCGCCTCCGCCGTTTTGGCATCGGGATCGAAGGCAAGGCGGGCGGCGGCGACCGCCTCCAGCACTCCGGCGCCGGCGGGCAGCGCCGCCGCCTGGAAGCTGCGGGCCAGCCCGGCACGGGCCAGCCGGTCGGCGCGGGCGCCGGTGACCTCCCGTCCACCGAGTTGCACCCGCCCGGCATCCGGCCGTTCCAGCCCCGACAGCAGGTTGATGACCGTGGATTTGCCGGAGCCGTTCGGGCCGATCAGTCCGGTGATGGTGCCCGGCCGCAGGTCCAGCGACACATCATCCACCGCCAGGACGCCGCCGAAGGACTTCCGCAAGCCCTCCACCGTCATCCCGTCCGGCAGGTCGAGCGGCAGTGGTGGTTCCCTTGTCTCGACCGGGGTACGCTGCCTGCGGCCGAACAGGCAGACGGCGATGCGGTCGAGCAGACCGGTCAGCCCGTCCGGCGCCAGCACCACGGTTGCCAGCAATGCCACGCCATAGACGACGAGATAGCCACGCTCCAGGAACCGGAACCATTCCGGCAGATGCAGCAGCAGCACGGCACCCAGCACCGCACCGGCCATCCGCCCACGCCCGCCGACGATGGCAATGGTGAGGATGGAGACCATCACCGGGAACTCCAGCACCTCCGGCGAGACGACGCGCTGGGTATGCACGGCCAACGCCCCGGCGGCCCCGGCGAACAGCGCGCTGATGCCGAAGGCGGTCAGCCGCAGCCGCCCGACGTCGAGCCCCAGCGTTCCCGCCGCTAGCGGATCGTCGCGCAGCATGGTCAGCGACCGGCCGAGCCTTCCCCGCGCCAGCCGCCAGCCGATCAGCCCGCCCAGCGCCACCAGCCCCCAGACCAGCCCGGCCATCGGCAGCCCGCGTGGCACCACCCAGCCGAACAGCACCACCGCCGGCACCCCCGCCAGCCCGTTGGAACCGCCGGTCAGGTCCGGCAGGTTCACCGCCAGCAGATGGAGGACCTGCGCGATCCCCAGCGTCGCCAGGGCGAAGTAATGCGACTCCAGCCGCAGCACCGCCAGACCGACCGGCAGAGCCAACAGCAGCGGCACCAGCATCGACAGCGGGAATGTCGCCTCGAACCCAAGGCCGTAGCGGCTGCCGAGGATGCCCGTCACATAGGCACCAACGCCGCAGAAGGCGCCCTGCGCCAGCGACAGTGCCCCGCCGAGCCCGAAGACGATCTGGAAGCCGAAGGTTGCCAGCGCATAGACCCCGGCGACGGTCAGGACACGCAGGCCGTAGGGGGAAGCGAAGGCCAGCGCATAGACCAGCAGGGCCAGGGCGCCTGCTATCAAGGGGACGCGCGGCGAGGATCGCTCAGCCACGGCGGCGCACCGCTTCACCGAACAGGCCCTGCGGACGCAGCACCAGGATCGCCAGCAGCGTCAGGTACAGGGCTCCCAGCGCCACCGGGTAGGAGAGGACCGACGACACTCCCACCTCGAACAGCGCGATCAGCAGAGCGCCCACCACCGCCCCCGGCACGGAACCCCATCCCCCCACCGTCACCGCGATGTAGGCCTTCAGGATCAGGTCGCCGCCCGAGGTCGGCGTGACGAAATAGCGGTTGGCCAGCAGCAGCCCGGCCGCCCCGGCGCAGGCCGCCCCGATGGCGAAGGTCACCAGGATCATCGCGGTGACCGGCACGCCGCAGGCGCGCGCCATTTCCGGGTCCTGCGCCGTGGCGCGCAGCCGGCGGCCCAATTGCGTGCGGGCGAACACCCATTGCTGCGCCCCGATCAGCAGCCCCGCCACCGCGACGATGGCGAGCGACTGCTCGGGCACCGCCAGCCCGGCGATATGGAGAGTGTCGTCGCCGAACAGCGGCGGTGCGGCGCGCGGCTCCGGTCCGAACAGGATGGCAGCGCCGTTTTGAAGGATGATCCCGACCGCAATCGTGCTGATGAAGACCGACACAGGCGGCCGGCGGCGCAAGGGCAGATAGGCCGCCAATGCCAGCAGCAGCCCCAGCGCCGCCATCAGGACCAGCACCACCGGCAACAGCACGATGCCCGGCAGCGGGATCAGCGGCGCCAGCGCCACGGCCAGCAGCCCGCCGGCCATGACGAGATCGCCCTGGGCGAAATTCACTGCCGAGGTGGCGTTCAGCACCAGCACGAAGCCCAGCGCCACCAGGGCATAGGCCGCCCCCAGCGCCACCCCGTTGACCAGCAGTTGAAGCGCCGCCATCCGCTCACTTCGCCGCAAGCGCGGGGGCGTCGTACCGCTTCACCAGCTTCGGCGCGCGGCTGGCACCGTCATAACAGACGATGACCGCGGAATGTGCCATGTTGCCCTTGCCGTCGGACTTGTAGGTCATGGCGAGGCCCTTGAACGTCTCCGACGACAGCGCCTTGCGGATGGCGTCCGGCGTCCGGGCGCCGGCCTTCACCGCCTCCAGCACCATGGTCATGCCGTCATACTGGCCGAGGGCGAAGGCGTCCGGCTCCTTGCCGAAGGCGGCGTGGTAGGCGTCGGTGAAGGCTTTCACCTCCGGCGTGTCGCCGGAAATCGGCGAAGCCGCGGTCTCGGCACAGACGCCCTTCAGTTCCGCCGGCTCCAGCAGCGCAGCGGTGCTCGGCTGATGCATGGCGGAACCGGCGACGATGGGCAGGGTCACGCCGCTGGACGCGGCCTGCCGCAGCAGCAGCGCGGTCGGGCCGGAATGCAGGTGCAGGACCAGCACGTCGGGGTTCGCGGCCAGTGCCTTGGTCAGCACCGGCAGCAGATCCTTGGCGGCGGGGTCCACCCCCTCCTCGAACACCGGCGTGACGCCCAGCGCCTTGAAGGCGGCGTCCAGATGGGCCTTGCCGCTCTGGCCGTAGGCGGTGGTCTGGTAGATAACCGCCGGCTGCCGCTTGCCCAGTTCCTCCACCACATAGCGGGCGTGGGCGGCCTTGGTCACCGCGTCGCCGGGGAAGAAGCGGAACACCCAGGGATTGCCCTGTTCGGTGATCGACGCGGTGCCCGACACGGTGACCAGCGGCAGTTTCAGCTCCTGCGCCAGCGGCAGCATCGCCAGCATCTGGGTGCCGAGCATGCTGGCGGCGACCGCGCCGACCGTGCCGCTGCCGGCCACGCGCTCCAGCGCCGTCACCGCCGCCTCGGGCGACGTGCCGGTGTCGACGACCTCCGACGCGATGGCGACGCCGGCCGGGGTCTGCTTCAGTGCCAGCACGGCGCCATTGCGTTGGCTGGTGCCCTCCAGCGACAGGAAGCCGGTCAGCGGCACCAGCACCGGGAAGGACAGCGTGTCGTCGGCCCGCGCTGCTGGCGACAGACAGGACGATGCCGTCAGCAGGCCGATCAGAAGGGAAAGCACGCGCCGCATGACCGAAAACTCCTCAACACGCGCCGGCGGCCGGAGCGACGCGGAGGGGACGGGGCATTTGGAGCTAATCCGTCGGGTTCCGGTCGGCTCCCTTCGCCGGCATGACCCGGATCAGGTTCGATGGGTGTTGTCTCAGCCCGAACAGCTGCCGATCCGGCGTCCGTACGGGCACCCCAGCCTTGAACAGGCGGCGAGAGTGTCGCCGCCGGCCCCGTCCTGTCAAGAACCCAGCCGGCGGCGCGCCACCACGGTTTCACGATGCAGGATGTAGAGCCCGCTGCCGATGATGACCATGGCGCCGGCAATCACCGGCACGGTCGGCAGGTCGCCGAACACCAGCCAGCCGAACAGGCTGGCCCAGACCATGCCGGTATATTCGAAGGGCGCCACCACCGCCGGCGGTGCGCGGCGGAAGGCCTGGGTCAGCAGAACCTGCGCCCCGGCACCGATCGCACCGACCAGCGCCATCAACCCCAGCGCGAAAGCGGTCGGCGCCGTCCAGATCGGCGCCGCCAGCGCACCGCTCACCACCGTCGTCGTCAGCAGCAGATAGAGCACGATGGAGGCACTGGTCTCCGTCCGCGACAGGCCGCGCACGGCGAGGGCGGCCAAGGCATAGAACAGGGCGGCGCAGAGTCCGACCAGCACCGGCACCAGAGGGGCCCCGGCCGACGGCTGCGCCATCACCACGACGCCGCCGAACCCGACCACCACGGCGGCCCAGCGACGCCAGCCCACCGGCTCCCCCAGCAGCGGGGCAGACAGGGCGGTGATAAACAGCGGCCCGGCGAAGCTCAACACATAGACGTCGGCCAGCGGCAGTTCGCGGAACGCATAGAAGAAGCATCCCATCGAGATCAGCCCGGCAAAAGCCCGCCAGACATGCCCCCACGGCCGTTGCGTCCGCATCGCCGCGATCCCGCCGCCACGCACCAGGGTGTAACCGCCCACCAGCAGGAAGGCGACCAGCGAGCGCACGAACATCAGTTGTGGTACCGGGTAATCGGCGGTCAGGAACTTGATGAGCGTGTCCATCGCCGCGAACAGCAGGATCGCGCCCAGGAAACAGCCGACGGCATAGGGAACCGAATCGGCCTCGGCAGGCAGCAGGTCGGCGGCTTCGGCGTCTGTCATGGGAGTCTGTTCGGAGCGGCAATGGCGGAGGTTGCCCACATTATGGGCAAACGCCCCCGCGTCCCAATGCCGCAACCGCAGGTCTGGTAGGCGCAGCGTCTGCTAAGCGTCGGCTGACGATCGCCCCCTCCCCTCACCTCATCTTGTCAGCACCATCACCAGCCGCTCGACCGGTGCATCGTCGACCAAATGCGAGTCGACAATCTCGTCGATATCCTCCGGCGTTTCCGGGCGGTACCAGATGCCTTCGGGATACACCACCATCAGCGGCCCGGCGGAGCAAAAGCCGAGGCACCCCGTCATCGCCATGCCGACGTCCGCCAGCCCCTTGGCCTGGATTTTCTGGTCCAGCCGCTGCCACAGCGGATGCGCACCCTTGGCGGCGCAGCTGCCGCGGGGGTGGCCGGGCGGGCGCTGCTGGGCGCAGCAGAAGACGTGGTGGCGGAAGGTCTGCGGAATGTCGAGCGGCATCGGGCATGCTCCATAGCCATAAAAAATATGTGGGTAAGAAGCATGCCAGATTGCTGCGCTGCGGCAAGACTTTTGTGACGCTTCCAAGTCCCGATGCCCGTTGGCTTTCCAACATCACGAAACGCTTGGTCGGCAGAGCATTGGCGGTTAAGAATCCCCGGCAAGGGGCAATCCAGGAGACGCCGGTGCTGCTGAGCGGGTCGGGGAAGGGTCAGCCGGGCGCCGTGCCGGGCTGGGTCGGGTATGCGCTGCTGCCGGTTCTCAACCTCGTCGCGGCCTTCGTGCTGTCGGGGCTGGTGATCCTGGTGATCGGCGAGAACCCGGTGGACGTGCTGTCGCTGCTGCTGTCGGAGGCGCTGGGCTATCCCGAGGCCATCGGCTACACCCTCTATTACACCACCGACTACATCTTCACCGGGCTGGCGGTCGCCATCGCCTTCCATTGCGGGCTGTTCAACATCGGCGGCGAGGGACAGGCCTATCTGGGCGGGCTCGGCGCCGGGCTGGTGGCGCTGGCGCTGACCGGCTGGCCCTGGCCGGTGGTGGCGCTGCTGGCGGTGCTGGCGTCGGCGCTGTTCGGTGCCGCCTGGGCCTTCATCCCGGCCTGGCTGCAGGCCAAGCGCGGCAGCCACATCGTCATCACGACGATCATGTTCAACTTCATCGCCGCGTCGATCATGACCTGGCTGCTGGTGGACGTGCTGATCCGCCCCGGCAGCCAGTCGCCGGAAACGCGCGAGTTCGATCCCGGCGTCTGGCTGCCGTCGATGGACCGGGCGCTCGGCTGGTTCGGCATCGCGATCCCTGCCTCGCCGCTGAACCTGTCCTTCCTGTGGGCACTGGCCTGCAGCCTGCTGTTCCACATCTTCCTGCGCCGGACCCGCTGGGGTTACGAGCTGCGGACCGTCGGCCGGAACGAGCGGGCGGCGGTCTATGCCGGCATTTCCCCCGCACGCAACATCGTCATCGCCATGCTGATCTCCGGCGCGCTGGCCGGCTTCGTCGGGGTGAACGAGATCCTGGGCGTGCAGCACCGGGTGATCCTGAATTTCACCGGCGGCGTCGGCTTCGTCGGCATCGCCGTGGCGCTGATGGGGCGCAACCACCCGGTCGGGATCATTCTGGCGGCTCTGCTGTTCGGGGTTCTAGCGCAGGGCGGCGGTCAGCTGTCCTTCGAGTACCCCACGATCAACCGCGAGTTGGTGATGGTCATCCAGGGTCTGGTCATCCTGTTCGCCGGTGCGATGGAGAACCTGTTCAAGCCGCAGGTGGAGGCGCTGTTCCGCCGCCGCGGCGCAGCCGCAACCGAGACGGGAAGGGGCTGAGCGATGGAAGACGCGCTTCTTCTGGCCTTGCAGCTGCTGGGCGCCACCATCCGGGTGGCGACACCGCTGGTGCTGGCCGCCTTCGCCGGCATGTATTGCGAGCGGGCCGGCGTGGTCGACATCGGACTGGAAGGCAAGATGCTGGCCGGCGCCTTCTTTTCCGCCGCCGTCGCGTCCGCCACGCTGAACCCGTGGCTGGGGCTGTTGGCCGGCATCGCCGCGGGCGTGGCGCTGGCGATGGTCCATGGCTTCGCCTGCATCACCCACAACGGCAATCAGGTGGTGTCGGGCATGGCGATCAACATCCTGGTCGCCGGGCTGGCGCCGACGCTGGCCTATGCCTGGTTCCAGCAGGGCGGCCAGACCCCGCTTCTGCCCAACCAGGCGCGCATCCCCGCGGTGGAACTGCCGGGGGTGGAGGCCCTGTCCGGCATCCCGGTCCTGGGGCCGGTCTACCGCGAGCTGTTCAACGGCAACAACATCCTGATCTGGGTGACGCTGGTCCTGGTAATCGCCACCCACTGGGTGCTCTACCGCACCCGCTTCGGGCTGCGGCTGCGGGCGGTGGGCGAGAATCCGGCGGCGGTCGACACCGCCGGCCTGTCGGTGGCGAAGCTGCGCTATCAGGCGCTGCTGGTCACCGGCGTGCTGACGGGGATGGCAGGCTCCTATCTGTCCACCGGCCATGGCGCCGGCTTCGTCCGCGACATGACGGCCGGCAAAGGCTATCTGGCGCTGGCGGCGCTGATCTTCGGCAAATGGCGGCCGGGGCCGACCCTGTTCGCCTGCCTGCTGTTCGCCTTCACCGATGCGGTGCAGGTGCGCCTCCAGGGCGTCGTCCTGCCGGGCATCGGCGTCATCCCGGTGCAGTTCATCCAGATGCTGCCCTATGTGCTGACCGTCCTGCTGCTGGCCGGCTTCGTCGGCAAGGCCATCGCCCCGAAGGCGAGCGGCATCCCCTACGTCAAGGAGCGCTGAGCCGATGGCCGACACCGCAGAGCTGCCCCAGCTGATCGAAGCCGCCCGCGCCGCGCGCGAGAATGCCCACGCCCCCTATTCCAAATTCAAGGTGGGTGCCGCCATCCTCGGTGAGTCGGGCCGCATCTTCGCCGGCTGCAATGTGGAGAACGCGGCGTATCCGCAGGGGCAATGCGCGGAATCGAGCGCCATCGGCGCCATGGTCACCGCCGGCGACCGCCGCATCCGCGCCATCGTCGTGATGGGCGGCGAGGTGGGGGCCGAGGAGATCTGCACCCCCTGCGGCGGCTGTCGCCAGCGCATCCGCGAATTCGCGACGCCGGAGACGCCGATCCACATCTGCGACCCGGCCGGACTGCGGCGCAGCTTTGCACTGGAAACCCTGTTGCCCGAATCCTTCGGCCCCACCAATTTAGCCTTCTGAGCGGAGTTTCCCGACATGACCGCAGCCCGCGCCGCCGCGGACATCCTTCACCATGCCCCCGGCCATCGGCCGCGGGTCGGCATCGTGCTGGGCTCCGGCCTGGGCGGCATCGCCGACCGCATCGCCGACGCGGTCGCCATCCCCTACACCGAAATCGCCGGTTTCCCGATCCCCAGCGTGTCCGGCCATGCCGGGCGGCTCGTCGTGGGACAGCTCGGCGGCGTCGAGGTCGCCTGCATGCAGGGCCGCGTCCATGCCTATGAGGGCAACGGCTTCGACGCGCTGAAGACCGCGGTGCGGGCGCTGAAGCTGGCCGGCTGCGACACGCTGGTGCTGACCGCCGCCGTCGGCTCGCTCCGGCTGGAGGTCGGACCCGGCCGGCTGATGGCGATCAGCGACCATCTGAACCTGCTGGGCAGCAACCCGCTGACCGGCCCGAACGACGAGGCCTTCGGCGAGCGCTTCCCCAGCATGACCGACGCCTGGAATCCGGAGCTGCGCAGCCTGCTGAGGGAGGTGGCGACCGGACTGTCCATCGATCTGGCGGAGGGCGTCTATGCCGCCTATCCCGGCCCGTCCTTCGAGACGCCGGCCGAGGTGCGGATGATGAAGCTGCTGGGCGCCGACGCGGTCGGCATGTCCACCGTTCCCGAATGCATCATCGCACGCCATTGCGGTCTGCGGGTCGTCGGCTGCGCCGTCGTCACCAACCTGGGCGTCGGGCTCGGCGACGGGCCGGTCGACCATCACCAGACCCTGACCGCCGCCTCGGCGGCAGCCGCCGACCTGGAGCGTCTGCTGGTCGGCTTCCTCGAACGCCTGCATGAGAAGGACGGGTCCCGGTCATGAAACTGTCTGCCGACCTGCAAAGCGCGCTCGACGCCAGCGCCAACGCCCCGTCCGACGCCGATCTGGCGCGCCGGGCCGTGGGCATGCTCGACCTCACCAGCCTGAACGGCGACGACAGCGACCGGGTGGTGCAGGACCTCTGTGCCCGCGCCGTCACCCCCGCCGGGCCGGTCGCCGCGGTCTGCGTCTGGGCGCGCTTCGTCCCCACCGCGCGCAAGGCGCTGGACGGCACGCCGGTGAAGATCGCCACCGTGGTCAATTTCCCGACCGGCGAGGCGGACGCCTCCTCAGTGGCGGCGGAGACCCGGCGCGCCATCGCCGACGGGGCGGACGAGATCGACGTGGTGCTGCCCTACAAGGCTTTCATCGACGGCGCCCGCACCCAGCCGATTAATGTGCTGAAGGCCTGCCGCGAGGCCTGCGGCGACAAGGCGCTGATGAAAGTGATCCTGGAATCCGGCGCCTTCCCCGATGCCGACCTGCTGGCCTGGGCGTCGCGCGACGCCATCGCCGCCGGCGCCGACTTCCTGAAGACCTCCACCGGCAAGACCCAGCCGGCCGCAACCCTGCCGGCGGCGGCGGTGATGCTCGACAGCATCTATGAATCGGGCAAACCAGTCGGCTTCAAGGCATCGGGCGGCATCCGCGACGCGGCGGAGGCGGCGCGTTATCTGGCGCTGGCCGACGGCATCCTGGGCGATGGCTGGGCGACGCCGAACACCTTCCGCTTCGGCGCCTCCAGCCTGCTCGACTCGCTGCTGTCGGCCGCTGGCCATGGTGAACGGGAAGGCGAACGCGAACCGGCTCCGGCGGGAGGCTACTGAGGCATGCTTCCGCAGGAAATCGTCCGTGCCAAGCGCGACGGCCAGCCACTCGACGCCGCCACCATCCAGGACTTCGTCCGCGGCATTACCGACGGCCGCGTGTCGGAATCCCAGGCCTCGGCCTTCGCCATGGCCGTCTTCTTCCGTGGCATGAGCCTGGACGAACGGGTGGCGCTGACCCGCGCCATGCGCGATTCGGGAACAGTGATGGAGTGGAGGTCTCTGGATCTGCCCGGTCCAGTGATCGACAAGCATTCCACCGGCGGCGTCGGCGACAAGGTCAGCCTGATCCTGGCGCCGATGCTGGCCGCCTGCGGCGGCTTCGTGCCGATGGTGTCCGGGCGCGGCCTCGGCCACACCGGCGGCACGCTCGACAAGTTCGAGAGCATCCCCGGCTATCGCGCCAAGCCCGACAACGAGCTGCTGCGCCGGGTGGTGAAGCAGGTCGGCTGCGCCGTGATCGGCGCCACCGACGACATCGCCCCGGCCGACAAGCGGCTCTACGCCATCCGCGACGTGACGGCGACGGTGGAGTCGCTCGACCTCATCACCGCCTCGATCCTGTCGAAGAAGCTGGCCGCCGGGCTGGACGCGCTGGTGATGGACGTGAAGTTCGGCAGCGGCGCCTTCATGCAGCGGTTCGAGGATGCCGAGGCGCTGGCCGACAGCATCGTCACCGTATCGAAGGGCGCCGGCCTGCCGGCGGTGGCGCTGCTGACCGACATGAACGAGGTGCTGGGCCGCAGCGCCGGCAACGCGCTGGAGATGCGCGAATGCCTCGCCATCCTGCGCGGCGAACCATCGGAACCGAGGCTCTACGAGGTGACGGCGGCGCTGGCGGCGGAACTGCTGGCGCTGGCCGGACTGGCACCGGACGCCGCGGCGGGCCGCGCCATGGCCGACCGTTCCATCGCCAGCGGTGCTGCGGCTGAGCGCTTCGCCCGCATGGTGGAAGCGCTGGGCGGACCGGCCGACCTGCTGGAGCAGCCGGACCGTTATCTGGAGAGAGCGCCCATCGTCCGCCCGGTCTTCGCCGAGCAACCCGGCTTCGTCGGCGCCATCGACACCCGCGGGGTCGGCATGGCGGTGGTGGCGCTGGGCGGCGGCCGCACCAAGACGACCGACGCCATCGACTTCGCCGTCGGCTTCGACGAGGTGGCCGGGCTGGGCGATGCGGTCGGACCGGGCGAACACCCACTGGCGATCCTGCATGCCCGCACCGAGGCGCAGGCCGACGAGGCGGAGCGCCGCCTGCGCGCATCGGTCATGGTGATCGACACGGCGCCGGCACGCGGGCCGCTGATCGCAAAGCGTTTGGAGTGAGGGGCAACGCCCTCTCCCGGGACGGGAGAGGGCGGATTCTTCGCGACTATCGCCGGAACAGGAACTCGCGACCGACCTTCACACGGCGTTCACCATCATACTCGATGATATCAGCAGTCGCGTAGGTCTCGGTCCAGCGCTCAGGCAGGTAGCTGCCGGTGCCGATGATGTCCACCGGGGCGTTGGCTTCTGCCATCAGGCGGCACTTGGCCGGACCGAAGCCGCTGCTGGCGACGATCTTCACCGCCGGGAAGCCGGCCTCGTCCAGCCGTTCGCGCACGTAATGGATCGCCGCGGCCGACACGCCGGTGCCGATCAGGTAGCGCAGTTGCGTCTCGTCGCGGTAGCCGCGGATGGCGTGCGGCGCATGGCGTTCCAGCACGGCATAGGAGCCGGGCGGATCCAGCCCCTCGACAAAGCGGCCGCCGGGGGTGTCGAGCCGCAGCGACAGCTTGCCCTGGGCGGCAAGCTGCGGGAAGCGGCGGCAGACCTCCAGCCCGTCGGTGATCTCGCGGCCGAAGTAATCGACCAGGACGGTCAGCGGCAGGTCGGAAAAGGTCTCGTGGAACATCTCCGCCGCGCGCACGGTCGATCCGGCATAGCCGATCAGGGCGTGCGGCATGGTGCCCATGCCCCGCTCCTGCCCGAAATAGGGGGCGGTGGCGTCGGTGGCATTGCCGACAAACCCCTTGGCGCCGACCTTGCGCTTGGCCCGGTCGGACCCGACGGAGGCGGCATAGGCCATCATCTCCGCCATTTCCGTCCCGGCGCAATGGCGGGCGTCCATGGCGAGGAAGGCAACCTTCGGCAGGTCGGCGCACATGGTGAAGGCGTTGTAGGCCGCGACGCTGGCAGGACCCAGCTTCTGCAGCAGGATCGTCTCGCAATCGACCAGATGGTAGAAGGAGCCGGTGATGTACATGATCGGCTCGCCGGCGCCGACCCATTTGCCTTCGGGATAGTTCAGTTCGATCTGGAAACTGGTGTTGCGCTCGCGCGCCACCGCCTCCAGCCATTCCACCGCCAGGCGCGGGGCACAGACCACCGGGCGCCGCATGAAAATGGCGTAGGTGACGGTCTTGTCGCCGAATTTGCCCACCGCTTCCTTGGTGCGTCGGAAATAGGTGTCCGTCCAGTCGGGAACGGTGGCGGAGGACGGGTGGAGGGCCGTCGGTCCGTTTCCAGCCGTTCGGATGCCCGCTGCCCGGCTGCCGGCCGGCCGGTTGTCGCTGTCGCTCATACCCGTCACCCTCGCCTTCCGCCCCTGTCTGCGCCTGTGTCCGCGCATGACCCTGCAGTGCTTCGTTGTCGATGCCGGGCCGACGAACGGAGCCGCCAGCCGGTTGTGTTGGAATTCCAGCATTATACGCCCCGGGCAGGCGGGGGAAGAGGCTTCCCGCCCGGCCCACCCGTAGCGGATGGCTGCGTTGCATTTTTCGGCGGGGAACGGGACGGTGGCAGCCGGAGCATAGATCAAATGCTGGTGAAAAATACTTCACAGTCCCAAAATCGAATGCTGGCCATCCGCGAACAATCAAAACAAAACCAGATAAAATACCTTTATTTGACCTACCCCTTCCGCGCTTTTAGAGTTTGCGCACCGGTTCATCGGCAGCAACCAAGAAGGGCGGAATGACCAAGGCAGCGATGTCCGCTCAATCCCAGTTTGCCGAATCCCGGTTCGCCGAACCCGTACGGGAAACCCTGCCTTCCTTCGAGGGAACCGGGAACCGCATGATCCTGGCTCTGCTGGGGCTGATGCTGGCCTTCGCCGGTGCCGGGGCCGGTGGTGCGCTGTTGCTTCGTCCGGCCCCCGCCCAGGGTGCCCATCCTCCCGCCCGGATCGAGGCCGCTCCGGCCGTCTATGCCACCCTGCCCACCCTGACCGTCACGCTGAACGATGGCCGCCGCTTGCAGGAACTGCGGCTGCGCGCCGTTCTGGAGTTCGACCCGTCCACGCCGATGGAAACGGTCACGCCGCACCTGCCGCGCATCGCCGACGCCATGAGCCGGCGCCTGCTGGAGGTCGATCCGGCCGAATTGCGCGGCGCCGACGGGCAGGTCTATGTGAAGGACGCGCTGCGCTACGTCGCCAACAAGACCATGCGGCCGCTGAAGCTTCGACAAGTGCTGATCCAGGACATGCTGCTGCGCTGACGGCGCGCTTCCCAACGAGCCTTGCCACCCCATATCCTGCCGGACTACATCCAGCGGGCCCGTGATCATTCGTGGAATCAAGGTCCAGTTGCGGAAGGAGACGGCCGTGGCCGAGTATGATTTCGACCTCTTCACCATCGGGGCGGGGTCCGGCGGTGTCGCCGCCAGCCGGCGCGCGGCGTCCTATGGCGCCAAGGTGGCGATCTGCGAGGGCAGCCGCGTCGGCGGCACCTGCGTGATCCGCGGCTGCGTGCCGAAGAAGCTTCTGGTCTACGCTGCCCAGTTCCGCGACGGCTTCGAGGACTCCGCGGGTTATGGCTGGAGCGCGCCCATGCCCTCCTTCGACTGGGAGACGCTGATCGCGCGCAAGGACAGCGAGATCGACCGGCTGAACGGCATCTACATCAACATGCTGAAGAATTCCGGCGTCACCCTGTATGAGGGATTCGGCCGGATCATCGACCGCCACACGGTGGAGGTCGACGGCAAGCGCTATACCGCCCGCAACATCCTGATCGCCACCGGCGGCTGGCCGTCGCTGCCGCCGGTCGAGGGGATCGAGCATGCCGTGACCTCCAACGAGGCGCTGCATCTGGAAAAACTGCCCCACTCCGTCCTGATCATCGGCGGCGGCTACATCGCCGTGGAATTCGCCAGTATCTTCCGCGGCCTGGGTGCCGAAGTGACGCTGATGATCCGCGGCGACGACCTGCTGAACGGCTTCGACGACGACATCCGCGTCGCCCTGGCGCAGGAGATGCGCAAGCGCGGCGTCAACATCATCTCGCGCTGCAAGCCGGCGAAGCTGGAGAAGGGCCCCGGCGGCTATACCCTGACCGACCATATGGGCCGCGAGCATTCGGCCGGTCTGGTGATGGCTGCCACCGGCCGCCGGCCGAACACGAAGAATCTGGGGCTGGAAGAGGTCGGCATCACGCTGACCGAGGCCGGTGCGGTTCCGGTCGACGAATGGTCGCGGACGTCGGTCGACAACATCTATGCCATCGGCGACGTCACCGACCGCATGGCATTGACCCCGATCGCGATTGCCGAGGGCCGGGCGCTGGCCGAGACGCTGTTCAACGACAACCCGATGCGCATCGGTTACGACAATGTGCCGACTGCGGTGTTCTCGTTGCCACCGCTAGGCACCGTCGGCCTGACCGAGATGCAGGCCCGCGCCGAATACCCGCAGGTCGACATCTACAAGGCCGGCTTCCGCCCGATGAAGCACACCCTGTCCGGCCGCGACGAGCGGGTGCTGATGAAGCTGGTGGTGGACGGCGAGAGCCAGCGCGTGCTGGGCTGCCACATGATGGGCATGGACGCGCCGGAGATGATGCAGGCGTTGGCCATCGCGCTGAACTGCGGGGCCACCAAGCGCGACTTCGACCGCACCATTGCCCTCCACCCCTCCACGGCGGAGGAGTTCGTGTTGATGCGCGAGAAGGCTGAACCGGAAAAGAAGATCTGAGCGATCGCCTATAGTGGAAGGCCGTGACGGGCCATCCGTACCAGGGTCATGAGCGGAAAGCTCCACTCATGACCCTGTTACATTCCAGTATAAGGACCGGAAATCCCTGGACCTTACCCGATTGCGGTACCTACCATGGTGATACGAACAATTTTCCCATGGAATGGCCCTAAATATGCGTGGAATTTTTGCAGCGGCTGCCTGCGTTGCGGCGTTCGCCTCGATCGGCGCGGCTCATGCCCAGACCAAGATCGGCGTGTGGGACGTCAAGATCGACAAGGACTGCGCCATCAGCCAGGAATGGAAGACCGAAACGAAGGACACCGCCACCATCGCCCTCGCCTACACGAACAAGGGTCAGGCGATGGTGCTGATCTTCGGCGATTCCGCCTGGAAGCTGAAGGAAAAGGAAGATCTCACCATCTCCCTGTCGGTGGATAAGAAGTGGAGCGACAAGGTCCCGGGCGCCGCCATCGACAAGACGATGGCCGTCGTCGGCATTCCGGCGACATCCAAAGCGATCGACGCCCTGATGAACGGCCGTGAACTCTACATGGAAATCGACGGAAAGAGCGACGATTACGCCTACACCTACTATCTCGACGACACCCGCAAGGCGATTTCCGCCCTGGAAGCCTGCCGCGCCCAGGCACAGTAATAAGTCTCAGGCGCCGACGGCAGCGGGGCGTCACACGCCCGCGGAACCCCCGCTGCCATTGCCCGCTGCCAGACAGGATCTGCACGGAAGGCAGTCATTGCAGCCTCCGTCAGGATCCGTCCGTCATAACACTCCGAAGCAGGCATTTCTCCTGGAACGCTTCTAAGGATACGCGGTTGAGGGGATGGAGCGATCCGGCCCGGTCCCGATCGCTGCGATCCGCGGCCCCTGCAAAGCGGGCCATCTGACGCAGGAGGAATCCCTCGCATGTTCATGCACAACAAAAAGCTCATGTACACGGTTCGCGTGTCTGAGCCGAATCCGGTGCTCGCCAGCCTGATGCTTGAGCAGTTCGGCGGTCCACAGGGCGAACTGGCTGCAGCCATGCGCTATTTCACCCAGGGTCTGGCTGACGAGGATCCGGGCCGCAAGGACATGCTGATCGACATCGCGACCGAGGAACTGAGCCACCTTGAGGTGATCGGCTCCATCGTCGCCATGCTGACCAAGGGCGCCAAGGGCAAGCTGGCCGAGGGGGCGGAGGCCACCGCCGACCTCTATGCCAACATCACCCAGGGCAACGGCAGCCACACCCTGTCGCTGCTCTATGGCGGCGGACCGGCCCTGGTGAACTCCGCCGGGCAGTTGTGGACCGGCGGCTATATCGACAGCATCGGCGAACCGACGGCCGACCTGCGTTCCAACGTCGCGGCGGAGGCGCGTGCCAAGATCATTTACGAACGCCTGATCAACGTCACCGACGATCCGGGCGTGAAGGATGCGCTGGGCTTCCTGATGACCCGCGAGATCGCCCACCAGAAGAGCTTCGAGAAGGCGCTCTACGCCATCGACAACAACTTCCCGCCGGGCAAGCTGCCGGGCAAGCCCGAATACACCGACAAGTATTACAACATGAGCCAGGGCGAAGGCGACATGCGCGGTCCCTGGAACCAGGGCGCCCAGTGGGAATTCGTCGACGTCAAGATGGGCGACGCCCCGGTCAACGGCGGCGACGGCAATCCGACGGTCAAGCTGGCTGCGTCGGAACTGGCGGCGGTCAACGCCGTGGCCGCCCGCACCATGTCGAAGCCCGACGCCGATCCCCTGACCGGCGCCGACCTGGGCGCCGGGCCGGGTGCCGGCAAGACCAAGACGACCACCAAGGGCTGATCGGACCCTCCGGCATCTCCGTCCCCGTCACTGCGCGGGGACGGCAGCCTCTTCCTCGCGCCGGTGCAGGCCCATCAGCCAGACCAGCAGGCAGAGCGCCGGGATGGCGCCGGCCATCGACAGCAGGAAGAAGCTGACCCAGTCCATCCGCTCCGCCAGCCAGCCGGATGACGCGCCGAACAGGTCGCCACCCAGCTTGTAGAAGCTCGACAGCAGCGCATACTGGGTCGCAGTGTAGGAGACGTTGCACAGGCCCGACAGATAGGCGACGAAGGCCGCGGTGGCGATGCCGCCGCAGACATTGTCGATCGTCACCGTCACCGCCAGGACGGAGACGTCGTTGCCGGTCCAGGCCAGCGCGACATAGCCCAGATTCGACACCATCTGCAGGATGCCGCCGATCATCAGGCCGCGCAGCACCCCGACCTTGCCGACCAGAAGTCCGCCGATCAGTCCCCCGGCGATGGTCGCCCACAGGCCGAACAGCTTGCTGACCGTGGCGATCTCCGCCTTGGTGAAGCCTAAGCTGATGTAGAAGGTCGAGGACATCTGACCGGCCAGAACCTCCCCCAGCTTGTAGCTGGCGATGAAAGCCAGAATCACCATCCAGGCACGCCGCTCCATGAACTGGAGGAAGGGCGCCACCACCGCCCCGTAAATCCAGGCGAACATCACCGCGCTGCGACCCGACAGGTGCGGCCGGTGGCTAAGCCATTCGGCGATCAGCTTTTCGCGAGCGCTGGGCGGCGGCTCCTTCGGTTCGCGGCACAGCAGGATGGTCGCCATCCCGACCAGAACCAGCCCGGCCATCACCTCGTAAGCGGTACGCCAGCCATAGAATTCCGCGACATAGAGGGCGCCCGCCCCCGCCGCCATCAGGCCGAAGCGATAGCCCAGCACCAGCACCGCGGCACCGGCGGCCTGCTGATGCTCCTCCAGCACCTCGACACGGTAGGCGTCGACGACGATGTCCTGGCTGGCGGAACAGAAGGCGACCAGCACCGCGCACATCGCCGTCCACCACAGGTCCTGCCCCGGGCTGGTGCTGCCCAACCCCAGCAGGGCTGCCATCAGTGCGGCCTGCGCCGTCAGCGCCCAGCCGCGCCGCCGCCCGAACAGCCGGGTCATCACCGGCAACCGCAGCCTGTCGATCAGCGGCGCCCACAGGAATTTCAGAGCATAGGGCATGGTGACCAGCGCGAACAGCCCGATGTTGGTCCGGCTGACGCCCTGTTCGGTCAGCCAGACATTCAGCGTGGCGCCGGTCAGCGCCAGCGGCAACCCTTCGGAGAAGCCGAGGAACAGGATCGCCAGCACACGCGGGTCGCGGTAGACCGCAAGGGCCTGCCCCCAGGAAGACAGGCGCTTCGCCCGCCAGGATGTCGCTTTCACCGGGGAGGCTCCTCTTAGGGCGCATGGTCGGTCTCCCCCGATGTATAGCGGTGGCACGCAACCGCCGCCAGCGGCCCTTGCAAAGCGGGGATGACGAGAAGATTCTTTCATCCGAAATCACCCCCGGTGGCAGGCGACCTGCGCCCGCGGCACAGCATTGCCGGGAGGCCGGCCTAAACTGTGGAAAAGTTACCGCGAGTCGCGCTATAGAGTACCCCCCACGGGGTTCGCCGCCGGTCGTTCGCCGCCCGCCCGGCCCCCGTTCCGCAATCGTCAAGGAAGAGCAGGCGCGTCATGGTCGAGCGTTGGACACCCGCCAGTTGGAGGACGAAACCGGCGAAGCAGTTGCCGACTTATCCCGATCAGTCCAAGGTCGAGGCGGTCGAACAGCGCCTGTCCTCCTATCCGCCGCTCGTCTTCGCCGGCGAGGCCCGCCGGCTGAAGGCCAAGCTGGCCGAGGCCGCCGCCGGCCAGGCCTTCCTGCTGCAGGGCGGCGACTGCGCCGAAAGCTTCGCCGAGTTCCATCCCAACAACATCCGCGACACCTTCCGCGTCCTGCTGCAGATGGCCGTGGTGCTGACCTTCGGCGCCTCGATCCCGGTCATCAAGGTCGGCCGCATGGCCGGCCAGTTCGCCAAGCCACGCTCGGCCGACATGGAGGCGATCGACGGGGTCGAACTGCCGTCCTACCGCGGCGACATCATCAACGGCTTCGATTTCACCAGCGACGCCCGCGTTCCCGATCCGGAGCGCATGATGCAGGCCTACACCCAGGCCGCCGCGACGCTGAACCTGCTGCGCGCCTTCGCCCAGGGCGGCTATGCCGACCTGCACAAGGTCCATCAGTGGACGCTGAGCTTCGTCGAGAAGTCGCCGGCCGGCGAGCATTTCCAGGAGCTGGCGACCCGTCTGGACGAGACGCTGGCCTTCATGGCCGCCTGCGGCATCACCGCGGAAACCACGCCGCAGATCCGCGAGACCGACTTCTTCACCAGCCATGAGGCGCTGCTGCTGCCGTTCGAGCAGGCGCTGACCCGCGTCGACAGCACCACCGGCGACTGGTACGACGTGTCGGCCCATATGCTGTGGATCGGCGACCGCACCCGCCAGCCCGACGGCGCCCATGTCGAGTTCCTGCGCGGGGTGAAGAACCCGATCGGCCTGAAATGCGGCCCGACCACCGATCCGGACGAGCTGATCCGCCTGATCGACATCCTGAACCCGACCAACGAGGCCGGGCGCCTGACGCTGATCGTGCGCATGGGCTCCGACAAGGTGGCGGAGAAGTTCCCGCCGCTGCTGCGCAAGGTCCAGCGCGAAGGCCGCACCGTGGTGTGGTCCTGCGACCCGATGCACGGCAACACGATCAAGTCGACCACCGGCTACAAGACCCGCCCCGTCGAGCGGGTGCTGGCCGAGGCTAGAGGCTTCTTCGAAGTACATCAGGCCGAAGGCACCCATGCCGGCGGCGTGCATTTCGAGCTGACCGGCCAGGACGTGACGGAGTGCACGGGTGGTGCCCAGGCGATCACCGATCACAATCTGGCTCTGCGCTACCACACCGCCTGCGATCCGCGCCTGAACGCCAGCCAGTCGCTGGAGCTGGCCTTCCTGCTGTCGGAGAAGCTGAAGACCGGGCGCCAGTCCCGCGACGCCCAGCGCCGCGCCGCGGTGGCGGCGGAGTAAGCATCCGTCGCAGCGTTTCGGCGATAAAGAAAAGGGGGCGTTTCCGCCCCCTTTTCGATGCCCTGATTACCGTTCGATTTCCTTGTTCCAGCGCTGGTTCCAGTCCGGGCGCTTCTCGTTGATGACGTCCCAGTCCACCGTGACGGCGTTCTTCATGTAGCCCTGGAACTTGTTCATGTCGTCGGCGACCTCGGCCGGCGCGGTGACCTTGGTGTTGGACGGAATCTGCGCACCGTATTTCAGGGCGGCGAGCTGCGCCTCCGGCCCGAGCAGGTAGGCGGCGAGCTTCTGGGCGGCCTCGTTGTCCGGGTTCTTGGCAACGACGCATTCGCCCACCATCAGCACGACCGAGCCTTCCTTGGGCTGGGCATATTCCACCGGGATGCCCTTGGCCTTCAGGCTGCCGACGGCGGTCGGGGTCAGCGGGAAGATGGCCGCCTCGTTGGTCTGCACCATCTCGGCGATCTTGGCCGAGCTGGGGATGTATTCCAGCACGTTCGGGCCGATGGTCTTGCGCCAGGTGGTGAAGCCCGGATCGACGTTGGCCTCGGTACCGCCCTTGATGCGGTTGTACATCAGGAAGGCATGCAGGCCGAAGGAGCTGCTGGCGGCGGACTGGACGACGATCTTGCCCTTGTATTTGGGATCGGCCAGATCCATCCAGCTGGTCGGCGGCGCCCAACCCTTCTCGTCGAACATCGCCTTGTTATAGGCCAACCCGGTCATGCCCATGTTGACGCCGACCGCCATGTCGCCCTTCAGGCGCGCCGACTGATAGACGTCGTTCAGCACCGGCGAGCTGTCCATCTTCTGGCACAGGCCCATGCCGATGGCGCGGTACATCAGACCGTCGTCGAGGAAGACGACGTGCATCTGCGGATTGTCCTTCTGGGCCTGGAGCTTGGCCAGGATGTCGGACGAGGTGCCGGGGACAACCACCACCTTGATGCCGGTCGCCTTCTCGAAGGCGGGGAAGACGTTCTCGGTGTAGGTCTTCTCCATCGTGCCGCCATTCATGCCGATATAGACCGTCTTGGTCTGGGCGGCAGCCGGGGTGGAGAGGGCGGCGGCGGCCGCGATGGCAACCGTGGCGAGACCGGTGAGCGACAGGGAACGCAAGGTGGGCATGCACGTCCTCCAATGGGCCAAGGGGTGAGATCTGGAATGAAGTCTTAGGCGGTGGGCGGGAAGCGGTCGATGCTGAAAGCCTCCAGCGGCATCGGCGTCTCGCCGCCGGTGACCAGTTCGGCCAGCGTCTGGCCGACGCCGGGGCCGATCTGGAATCCGGCGCCGGAGAAGCCGAAGGCGTGGAACAGGCCGGGCGTGGTGCGGCTGGGGCCGATGATCGGGTTGCGGTCGGGCGTGTAGCCCTCCACCCCGGTCCAGCAGCGGATGACGTGGGCGTGGCGCAGCTGCGGGAACAGCTCCGCCGCGTCGCGCATCAGAGTCAGCACGGCGTCGCGTTGCGGCCGGGCACGATCGGCATCCAGCGCGAAGCCGCGCCCGCCGCCGACCACCATGTTGCCGCGCGGCACCTGCCGGCCATAGACGCCGCCGCCCTCGACCCCGATATTGACGTCGAGGAAGCGGGGCAGCGGCTCCGTCACCGCCATGTTGGGATGGAGCGATTCCAGCGGCACCGGCTCGCCGAAGGCTTCCGCCACCCGCCAGGACCAGGCACCGGCAGTGTTCAGCAGGAAGCGGGCGCGGACCTCCAGCGCATCGCCGCTCAGCAGGACGAAACGGTCACCGTCCTTCTCCACCCGGTCGACCGGCGTCTGTTCGCGCACCACGGCGCCCAGCTTGGCCGCAGCACGGGCGAAGGCGGGGGAAACGAGGCGCGGGTTGGCGTGGCCGTCCTCCGGGCAGAGCGAGCCGCCGATCGCCCGGTCGCCCAGCGCCGGCCAGCGGCGGCGGAACGCCTCGCCCGTGACGATCTCCAGCCCGAGGCCGAAACCCTGGCTGCGCTCGCGATAGTCGATCAGGGAGGCAAGGTCCGGCTCGCTGCGCGCCAGCTTCAGATGGCCGGAGCGGATGTATTCGGCATCGGTGCCCAGCAGGTCCGGCAGACGGCCCCAGATGGCGTGGGCGCGCTGGGACAGCGGCAGCTGCTCCAGCGGGCGGCCCTGCCGGCGCACGCCGCCGAAATTGACTCCGCTGGCCTTGGCGCCGCACCAGTCGCGCTCCAGCAGTGTCACCGACAGGCGGGCCTGCCGCAGGAACAGCGCCGCCGACCCACCGACGATCCCGCCGCCGACGATGGCGACGTCGCAGTCGATCCGTTCCCGCATCATGCGACCTCCCGTCCATCGGTGCCCTCTCCCCCCCGGGGAGAAGGAACAATTGTCGCGATGGGGAGGGGTTTGATCGGCGGCTGCGCCCTCAGGCGCCCCACCCCGTCCGGGCCGGTGCCAAGCGTCCGCGACAGCAGCTCCGCCATGGTGGCGCCGCACATGCGGCCCTGGCAGCGGCCCATGCCGACGCGGGTCAATGCCTTGGCGCGGTTCATCTCGCGGGCCTGTCCGCTACGGGCGACCTCACGCACCGCGCCGGCGGTGATACCCTCGCAGCGGCAGATCATCGTGTCATCGGCAATCGCGGCGGCCCAGTCCACCGGGAAGGGGAAAGCTGCCGACAGGCTGCGGCGGAAGGCGGCGATGCGGGCGAGCCGGCCGTCCAGTTCCTTCACCCGCGCGGCCTCGACCGGCCGACCGAGATCCTCCAGCAGGGCCAGCGCCGCGCGCTCCCCCGCCAGTTCCGCCGCATCGGCTCCGGCGATGCCGCTGCCGTCGCCGGCCAGATAGACGCCGGGAACCGAGCTGCACCCTGCCCCGTCCCGCTCCGGCAGCCAGGCACGATCGGCCTCGTCGAAGCGGAAGCGGCAACCAGCAAGATCCGCCAGCTGCGTTTCCGACCGCAAGCCCAGACCGAAGGCAACCGCGTCGCAGCCCGTGCGCCGTTCCTGCCCGCGGGCATCGCGCCAGACCAGCGCCTCGACCCGCTCCGCTCCCTCGGCACGCACCGGGCGTACGCCGTTGTGGATCGGCACGCCATGGGCGCGCAGCCAACCGACGAACAGCAGCCCCTTCGCCAGAGTCGCCGGGTCGCGCAACATGCCGGTGGTGGCGCGGGCCTGGGCGGCGAAGGGCGTGGTGTCGAACACCCCCGCCACCTCGACCCCGGCCTTCAGATACTGGTAGGCCACCAGATAGAGCAGCGGCCCGGTGCCGAGAAAGGCCACCCGCCGGCCGACGGCACAGCCCTGGAACTTCAGCGCCACCTGCGAGCCGCCGAGCGTGAAGACGCCGGGCAGCGTCCAGCCAGGGAAGGGCAGCACACGGTCGGTGGCGCCGGTCGCCAGGATCAGATGGCTGAAGGGCAGTATCTCGCTCGTCCCATCGCTCAGAAGGTCGAGCGCCCCGGCTTCGCAGTTCCACACCAGCGTGCGCGGCCGGTAGTCCACCCGGTCACGAATCGCCGCCATGGCGCGGTGGACCGCGTCGGCCTTGCCGGCTTCGAACCCATACAGTGCCGTCTTCGGCCGGGTGAAGCCGCCATCCGGTGGCTGGCGGTAGATCTGGCCGCCCCAGCGCGCCGCCTCGTCCACCACCACCGGGCGCAGGCCGGCGGCGACCAGCCGTTCGGCGGCACGGATGCCGGCCGGGCCGGCACCGACGATGACGGGGGGCAGGAGTTCGCTCACGACGTCCACTCCCCGCCGCTCACAAGACGCATGCCGTCGGCGATGAAGGTGCCGCAGGCGCGCAGGCGCTCGCCCTCCTCCGTCCGCACCCAGCAATCCTGGCAGGCTCCCATCATGCAGAAGCCGGCGCGCGGGGTGTCGGCGAACTCCGTTCGGCGCAGCCGCTCCCCGTTGGTGAGCATGGCGGTCATGACGGTATCGCCCTCCAGCGCCTCAACCGGGCGCCCGTCGAGGGTGAAGCGGACCACGCGCCGGCCCTGTTCGGCCACACGCTGCAACAAAGCCATGATGACTGGTCTCCGAAGAGAGGACGGCCGGAGCGTATGCTCAGTGCTGGCCGACCAGGATGCGGTCCAACCCATAGACACGGTCGAGCAGAAGCACGGCGACCGCGGTGATGCCGATGATGAGAGCCGACACCGCCGCCATCATCGGGTCGATGGATTCGGTGGCGTACATGTACATCCGCACCGGCAGCGTTACCGTGGACGGCGAGGTGATGAAGATGGACATGGTCAGCTCGTCGAAGCTGTTGATGAAGGCGATCAGCCAGCCGCCGGTGACGCCGGGCAGGATCATCGGCAGGGTGACGCGGCGGAACACGGTGGCCTCGCTGGCGCCGAGCGAGAAGGCCGCCTGCTCCACGCTGCGGTCGAAGCCGGAGATGGCGGCGATCAGCAGGCGCATCACATAGGGGGTGACGATCACCATATGCGCTGCCACCAGCCAGCCGAAGCTGCCCGTGGCGCCGACCACCGCGAACAGCCGCAGCATGGCGACGCCCAGCACCAGATGCGGGATGATCAGCGGCGACAGGAACAGCGCGTTGAGGAAGCCGCGGCCGGGAAACTCCCAGCGCGTGATGGCGAGGGAGGCCGGCACCGCAAGCGCCACCGCCAGCGTCGCCGACAGCACCGCCAGCCACAGGCTGTTCCAGAAGGACTGGACGAAGTCCGGGTGGTGGAACACCGCCTGGAACCAGCGCAGGGAGAAGCCCTTCGTCGGCAGCGACAGCGTGTTTTCCGGCGTAAAGGCGACGAGGCAGACGATCGCCAGCGGCGCCAGCATGAAGATGACGACGAGGGTGTGGAAGATCAGGGCGACGGGTCCGTTGCGGGTCATGGCGTCTTCACCCCAGCCGGCGGCGGTAGTGGCCTTCCACCATGCGGTGGTAGGTCAGCATGATGATCAGGTTGGCGGCCAGCAGGATCACCGCGACCGCAGCCCCCATCGGCCAGTTGAGGTCACTGAGATACTGGTCGTAGACGACGGTCGCGACCATCTTCAGCCGCCGCCCGCCGAGCAATCCTGGAATGGCGAAGGCGCTGGCGCTGAGGCCGAAGACGATCAGGCTTCCCGACAGGATGCCGGGCAGGATCTGTGGTGCCACCACCCGGACGATGGCCGTGGCGCGCGAGGCACCGAAGGACAGCGCCGCCTGCTCCACCGCCGGATCCAGCTTCTGCAAGGAGGTCCAGACCGGGATGACCATGAAGGGCAGCATGACGTGGACCAGTGCCACCACCACCGTGCCTTCGCTGTAGAGCAGCTTCATCCGGCCGATGCCGAGCGCGATCAGCGCCCCGTTCACCGGCCCTTCCGGCCCCAGCAGCATGCTCCAACCGAAGGCGCGGACGACGACGGAGACCAGCAGCGGCGCCAGGATCACCAGCAGGAAGATCGACCGCCAGGGGTTGGTCATCCGGCTGAGGATGTAGGCCTCCGGCACCCCGATCACCACGCAGATGGCGGTCGCCAGCGCCGAGATGCGGAAGGTGCGCAGGAAGATTTCCAGGTAATACTCGTCGGTCACCACCGCCAGATAATGCTCCAGCGTGAAGCCGCCGGTGCGCCCGGTCGCATACTCGAACTGGTTGAAGGACAGAAGCGCCGTCAGGAACAGCGGGGTCAGCACCAGGGCCGCGAACAGCAGCGCAGCCGGTGCCGACAGGAACAGCGGAGCGGTGGGGAACCGGCGTTGCGGCGTATCCTCACCCGGTGATGCCGGAGCGGTATCGGGCAGGGACGCGCTCATCCCGTCACCTCAAGGGCAACATCCGGGGCTTCCGCCATGGCGCCTCGATGGACGCGCACCACCGACGGCGACCACTCCAACCCGACCGGGGCACCCTGCTCCGCCGGGGTCGAGCCGTCGTTCGGCGTCACCACCATGATCGTGCCGAGCGGCCCGTCGATGTGATAGAGCCACTGGCTGCCCAGGAAGAAGCGGTCGGCGACGCGGCCGGTCAGCAGCCCGTTCGACGGGGCGGTCAGGTGCAGCTTCTCCGGCCGGATGCACAGGGTCACCGTCTCGCCCACCGACAGACCGGCGTTTTCCACCGGCACGGCGATGCCGGCCAGCGACACCGTGGCGCCGGCGCCGGTCGCGGTCGCGACCTTGCCCGGCAGCAGGTTGGTCTTGCCGACGAAGCGGGAGATGAACTCCGTCTCCGGATGCTCGTAGATGCGGTAGGGCTGGTCGATCTGGGTGATGCGCCCGGCCTCCATCACCACGACGCGGTCGCTGATCGAGAAGGCTTCCGCCTGATCGTGGGTGACCATCACGGTGGTGGTGCCGACCTTGCGCTGAATTTCGCGCAGCTCGAACTGCATCGCCTCGCGCAGCTTGGCGTCCAGGTTCGACAGCGGTTCGTCCAGCAGCAGGACCGGCGGACGGATGACCAGGGCGCGGGCCAATGCCACGCGCTGCCGCTGGCCGCCCGACAGTTCGCGCGGGTAGCGCTTGGCGTAGGGGGAGAGGTGGACCAGCGACAGCGCCTCCTCCACCCGCGGCTTGCGCTCGCCCTTGGGCACGCGCTGCATCTCCAGGCCGAAGCTGACATTGTCGAAGACGGTCATGTGCGGGAACAGAGCGTAGCTCTGGAACACGATGCCCAGCCCGCGGCTGTTCGCCTTGGCCCGCGTGATGTCGCGTCCGTCCAGCCGGATGGTGCCGGCCGACGGTTCGACGAAACCGGCGATCATCTGCAAAGTCGTGGTCTTGCCGCAGCCCGAGGGGCCGAGCAGAGAGACGAACTCGCCCTTTTCCACCGACAGCGAGACGTCGCCGACCGCGGTCAGCGGGCCGTAACGCTTGGTGATGTTTTTCAATTCGAGGAACGACACGGGGGAATTCTCCCTCTTGCGACACTTGGCCTCGGTCTCCGGGCCCCACCTGTTAACCCGATGGTTCCGTCCCCCGACCGTTCGCGTCAATCCGCTTTTTCCATAGGAAGAAAAGATTTTGCAAAAGCTTCCGATATGCGGAATAGATGGGGCAGCCAACATCACCGATTTTCAGAACGGAACCGAATATGAGTGCCGACCTCCGCAGCACGGCCAATAAGGGCGCCAATGAAGGCGCTGGTGGGGATGAAGCGGGCGGCGAGGCGGGCGGCAAGTCCAGCCTCCAGCGCGGGCTGGCGATCCTGCGTCTGCTGGCAACGTCCAATGAAACCGGCGCAAGGCTGACAGACATCGCCCGCGCGCTCGACCTCACCCCGCCGACCGTCCACCGCCTGCTGAAAATCCTGGTGGAGGAAGGGATGGCTGAGGCAGACAAGGCGACCAAGCGCTACCGGCTGGGCATCGACCTTTTCGGACTGGCCGCCCAGGCCGGCAACCCCAACAACCTGCGCGACATCTGCCGGCCGATCCTGCTGCGCCTGTCGGCGACCCTGCGCGACACCATCTTCCTGCTGGTGCGCAGCGGTTTCGACGCGGTGTGCCTGGACCGCAGCGAGGGTCCCTTCCCCATCCGCTCCTTCACCGGCGACATCGGCGGCCGGGTGACGCTGGGCGTCGGCCAGGGCAGCCTCGCCATCATGGCCTTCCTGCATGCGGAGGAGCGGGAGGAGGTGATCCGCTTCAACCTGCCGCGCATGCAGGGCGTCGGCATCATCGACGAGGTCTATCTGCGCACGGAGATCGCGCGGGTGCGCGATCTCGGCTATGCCAGCCGCTCCACCGGCCTGCTGCCGGGCATGTCCGGCGTCGCGGTGCCGGTGCTGGACCGCGACGGCCATGCTGTGGCGGCGCTGAGCGTCGGCACGATCAGCGAGCGTCTGAACGAGGAACGGCTGCCGGTGGTGGTCGATATCCTGAAGCGCGAATCCGCGGCCATCAGC
Source organism: Azospirillum lipoferum (assembly GCF_024170005.1). Lineage (GTDB taxonomy): Bacteria > Pseudomonadota > Alphaproteobacteria > Azospirillales > Azospirillaceae > Azospirillum > Azospirillum lipoferum. The sequence continues at coordinate 300,742 of NZ_JALJXJ010000010.1, read as the reverse complement.
CGACAGCTGAATCCCTTCGATCCCGTGCTGCGCCGGCCGGCGGCGATCCTGGGAGGCGGCCCGGCGTGAGAGGCGTCAGGAAGGCCGACCTGCCGACCAAGACCTGCCCGGTCTGCAACCGCCCTTTCACGTGGCGCAAGAAATGGGAGCGGGTGTGGGACGAGGTGAAATACTGCTCCGACCGCTGCCGCGGCGATGCCCGCAAGCACGGCCAGAGGCCGGAGGGTGACACGCCACGATCCTGACCAAATCGCCAAGAAGCGTTGCCCTTTTTTCGGTCACATGCCAGCATTCTGACCGGCCGAAGCGCCATGCCTGCGAGGTGGGCGGCGGCTCCGGCCGATGGCATTTCCGTTGCATTTGCATGCCGGCCCTTACGAGGTCCATGGATTGCGGGAACATTCCCGAGTATTCATGCTCCCGGCGGGTCAGCCATATCGCTGCGAGCAATTTGCAGCCAACGATACTCAGCAACACAGGGGACTGAACGATGTCGGTTCGGGGGATGGGGGATCTGGGCATGAGCGTCCTGGGAATGACACGCCGTGCGGTGCTGTGCGGTGTCGCCGCGGTGGCCTTCGCGGCGGCGGCCGGCGGGTCCCTGCCGGCCTTCGCGCAGGGCAAGCTGAAGGTCGCCGGCATCTACACCGTGCCGATCGAGCAGCAGTGGGTAAGCCGTATCCATGTCGCGCTGAAGGCCGCCGCCGACCGTGGCGAGATCGAGTATGTCTGGGCCGAGTCGGTTGCCAACACCGATTATGAGCGCGTGATGCGCCAATATGCCGAGGCCGGCCAGCAGCTGGTCTTCGGCGAGGTGTTCGGGGTGGAGCGCGCCGCCCGCGCCGTCGCCAAGGACTATCCGAAGACCGCCTTCGTCATGGGCTCCAGCTTCAAGCCGCAGGAACCGAACTTCTCGGTCTTCGACAACTACATCCAGGAGCCGGCCTATCTGTCCGGCATGGTCGCCGGCGGCATGACCAAGTCGAACATGATCGGCATGGTCGGCGGCTATCCGATCCCCGAGGTGAACCGCCTGATGAACGCCTTCATGGAAGGCGCCAAGGAGGTCAACCCGCAGGTCAAGTTCTCCGTCAGCTTCATCGGCTCCTGGTTCGACCCGCCCAAGGCCAAGGAAGCCGCCTTCGCCATGATCGACCGCGGCGCCGACGTGATGTACGCCGAGCGCTTCGGCGTGTCCGACGCCGCCAAGGAGCGCAAGGTGCTCGCCATCGGCAACGTCATCGACACCCAGCCGCAGTATCCCGACACCGTCGTCGCCAGCGCCCTGTGGCACATGGAGCCGTCGGTGGAGCGCGCCATCGCCGCGGTGAAGGCCGGCAGCTACAAGGCCGAGGATTACGGGCCCTACAGCATGATGGCGCACAAGGGCTCCAGCCTCGCGCCGCTCGGCACCTTCGAGTCGAAGGTTCCCGACGCCATCAAGGCGAAGGTGAAGGAGCGCGAGCAGCAGATCCGCGACGGCAAGTTCACCGTGAAGGTCAACGACGCCGAGCCGAAGTCGACGATGTGACGCTTGGCGCATCCCCGATGTCATCGCCCATGAAAGGCGGGCCGGAGGTCGTCCTCCGGCTCGCCGGCATTTCGAAGCGGTTCGGTCCGCTGCTCGCCAACGACAACATCTCGCTGACGCTCCGCGCCGGCGAGGTGCTGGCCCTTCTTGGCGAGAACGGCGCCGGCAAGACCACCCTGATGAACATCCTCTTCGGCCATTACGTCGCCGACGAGGGCAGCATCGAGGCGTTCGGCCGTCCGCTGCCGCCGGGTTCGCCCCGCGCGGCGCTGGAGGCCGGCATCGGCATGGTCCACCAGCATTTCACCCTGGCGGACAATCTGTCGGTGCTGGACAACATCGCCGTCGGGACCGAATCGCTGTGGCGCTGGCGCTCCGACCGGGGTGCCGCCCGCCGCCGGCTGCTCGACCTCTCCCAGCGCTTCGGGCTGGAGGTGCGGCCGGACGCGCTGGTCGGCGACCTGTCGGTCGGCGAGCGCCAGCGGGTGGAGATCCTGAAGGCGCTCTACCGCGATGCCCGCATCCTGATCCTCGACGAGCCGACCGCGGTGCTGACGCCGCAGGAATCGGCCGGGCTGTTCGAGACGCTGCGCCGGCTGACCGCCGATGGCTTGGCCGTCGTCTTCATCAGCCACAAGATGAACGAGGTCTTCGCCGCCAGCGACACCGTCGCCGTCCTGCGCGCCGGCAAGCTGGTCGCCACCCACGCCACCGCCTCCACCGACCGCGCCAGGCTGGCCGAGCTGATGGTCGGCCGCAGCGTCAAGCCGCCGGCGCCCGCCCCGCTCAGCCCCGGTGAACCGGTGCTAGAGCTGTCGGGCGTCACGGTGGCGTCGGGTCATGGCCGTCCGCTGCTGGACGGCGTCGATTTGACGGTGCGCCGCCATCAGGTAGTCGGCATCGCCGGCGTATCCGGCAACGGCCAGACCGCGCTCGCGGAGCTGGTCAGCGGCCTGATCCGCCCTGATTCCGGCCGGCTGTCCTTGAAGGGCAGCGTGGTGGAGCATGGCGACCCGGCCGACATGGTCCGGCGCGGCGTCGCCCGCATCCCGGAGGACCGCCACAGCGCCGGCCTCGTCGGCGCCATGTCGGTATGGGAAAACCTGATCGCCGAGCGCTACCACGACTCATCCTTCTCCCGCTTCGGCGTGCTGCGGCGCGGGGCCGCAAGGACTTACGCCCGCAAGGTGATCGAGGAGTTCGACGTCCGCTGCCCCGGTCCCGACGCCCGGACGCAGCTGCTGTCGGGCGGCAACATGCAGAAGCTGATCCTGGGCCGCACCCTGGCCCACGGACCGGACCTGATCCTGGCGAGCCAGCCGACGCGCGGGCTCGACATCGGGGCGGTGTCCTACGTCCACAGCCGGCTGCTCGACGCCCGTGCCGCCGGAGCCGGCGTCCTGCTGATCTCCGAGGATCTGGACGAGATCCTGGCGCTGGCCGACTGCGTCACCGTCGCCTATCACGGGCGCCTCACCCCGCTTCTGCCGCATGACCGGGTGTCGGTCAGCCAGCTCGGTCTGCTGATGGCCGGGCATTGGGACATTTTGCGCGACATCCTGCCGGAGACTGTTGATGCGGCTTGAACCGCGCACCGATACCCCGCTCGCCCTGCGGCTGCTGGCGCCGGTGGGCGCCGTGGCGGCGGCGCTGGCGCTCTGCGCCCTGCTGGTCGCCTGGACCGGCGCCCCGGTGCTGCGTGCCTACGGCCTGCTGTTCGAGGGCGCCGTCGGCTCCCGCTTCGCCCTGACCGAGACGCTGACCCGCGCCACCCCGCTGATCCTGACCGGGCTTGCCGCCGCCGTCGCCTTCCGCGCCAAGCTGTGGAACATCGGGGCGGAGGGGCAGCTCTACATGGGGGCGCTGGCCGCCGTGGTGGTCGGCGGCGGCATGCTCGACCTGCCGGCCTGGGCGCTGATCCCGGTGGTGATGATCGCCGGCATGGCGGCGGGCGGTGTCACCCTGCTCGGTCCCGCCGTGCTGAAGGTCCGCTTCGGCGTCGACGAGGTGGTGACCACCCTGCTGCTGAACTTCGTCGTGCTGCTGCTGGTGTCGATGCTGCTGGAAGGCGCCCTGAAGGACCCGATGGGCATGGGCTGGCCGCAATCGGCGCCGGTCGTCGAGGCGGCGGAGCTTCCCAAGCTGGTGGCGCGTACCCGCCTGCATGCCGGGCTGGCCATCGCGCTCGGCCTGTCGGTGCTACTGTGGCTGGTCGATACCCGGACCATCTGGGGCTACGAGAATCGCGCGGTCGGCGCCAATCCGCGCGCCGCCGCCTTCGCCGGCATGCCGGTGACGCGGGTCATGCTGCGCACCGCCCTGCTGTCGGGCGGGCTCGCCGGGCTGGCGGGTGCGGCGGAGGTCTGCGGGCTGAAGGGCTATCTGACGCTCGACCTGTCGCCGGGCTTCGGCTACAACGGCATCGTCGTCGCCATGCTGGCCCAGTTGCATCCCATCGGCGTGGTGGGGGCCGCGCTGTTCATCGCCGGCATCTTCGTCGGCGCCGACGCCATGAGCCGCGCCATGCCGGTTCCCAACTACATCGCCGACGTCCTGGTCGCCGCCAGCCTGTTGTGCATGCTGGTCGCCGGGCTGCTGGCGCGCTACCGGCTGCGGCGGGGGTAAGGGGTTATGGATTTCCTGTCGATCCTCCTCGACATCCTGCTGTCGGCCGCCTTCTGGACCGCGGTGCTGCGCATCGCCACCCCCTATGTGCTGGGCACGCTGGGCGAGTTGGTGTGCGAACGGGCCGGCGTGCTGAATCTCGGCATCGAAGGCATCATGACGCTGGGGGCCATGGCCGGCTGGATGGCGGTCTACCAGGGGGCCGACCTGTGGACCGGCGTGCTGGTCGCCGCTGCCTGCGGCGCGCTGCTCGGCCTGCTGCATGCGGCGCTGACCGTGCCGCTCGGCCTGTCGCAGCATGTGACCGGCATCGGCGTGACCCTGCTGGGCACCAGCCTGTCCTATTTCGTCTATCGCCTCGTCCTGCCGCAGGCCAGCACCCCGCCGACCGTCGAGCCGTTCCAGCCGCTGGCCTTGCCCGGCGCCCTGGCCCAGACGCCGCTGACCTACCTTGCGTTCCTTCTGGTCGTTGCGGTCGCGTACGTGCTGTACCGCACGCCGGTCGGGCTGGCGGTGCGGATGGTCGGCGAGAATCCGGCCGCCGCCGAGGCGCAGGGGCTGAACGTCACCGCCATCCGCATCGGTGCGGTGGTAGCGGGCAGCGCGCTGATGGCGCTGGCCGGCGCCTTCCTGACCCTGTCGGCCTTCAACGCCTTCTTCTTCAACATGGTCAACGGGCGCGGCTGGATCTGCATCGCGCTGGTGGTCTTCGCCTCCTGGCGGCCGGGCAAGGCTCTGCTGGGCGCCCTGCTGTTCGCGGTGTTCGACGCGCTGCAACTGCGGCTGCAGCAGGCGAGCGGCGGCGTCCTGCCCTACCAGCTGTTCCTGATGATGCCCTATCTGTTGAGCATCCTGGCGCTGGTGCTGGTGGCCCGCCGGGCCTCCTACCCGCGCGCCCTGATGATCCCGTACCGCAAAGGAGAACGCTGATGTTCGACCTGATCCTGCGCCGCGCCACCCTGCCGGATGGCCGCAGCGGCATCGACATCGGCATCAGGGGCGGCCAGATCACCGCGGTCGAAGCGAATCTGGTGGGCGAAGCCGCGGCGGAGATCGACGCCACCGGCCGGCTGGTCAGCCCGCCCTTCGTCGATGCCCATTTCCATATGGACAGCACGCTCAGCTACGGCCTGCCGCGCGTCAACCAGAGCGGCACCCTGCTGGAGGGCATCGCGCTGTGGGGCGAGCTGAAACCGCAGCTGGTGCAGGACGCCATCATCGAGCGGGCGCTCGCTTACTGCGACTGGGCAGTCGGGCGCGGGTTGCTGGCGATCCGCAGCCATGTCGACATCTGCGACCCGCGCCTGCTGGCGACCGAAGCGCTGTTGGACGTCAAGAAGCGCGTCGCTCCCTATCTCGACCTCCAGTTGGTCGCCTTCCCGCAGGACGGTGTTCTCCGCGCACCGGGCGCCAAGGAGCTGCTGATCCGGGCGCTCGACATGGGCGTCGATGTCGTCGGCGGCATCCCGCATTTCGAGCGCACCATGGCCGACGGCGCCGCCTCCGTCCGCCTGCTCTGCGAGACCGCGGCGGAGCGCGGGCTGCTGGTCGACATGCATTGCGACGAGAGCGACGACCCGCTGTCCCGCCATGTCGAGACGCTGGCCTACGAGACGCAGCGGCTGGGTCTGCATGGTCGGGTGACGGGGTCGCACCTGACCTCGATGCACTCGATGGACAACTACTATGTCTCCAAGCTGATCCCGCTGATGGCGGAGGCGCGGCTGGGGGTGATCGCCAACCCGCTGATCAACATCGTCCTCCAGGGCCGCCACGACACCTACCCAAAGCGCCGCGGCATGACCCGCGTGCCGGAGCTGATGGCCGCCGGACTGACGGTCGCCTTCGGCCATGACTGCGTGATGGACCCCTGGTACCCGCTGGGCTCCGGCGACATGCTGGAGGTGGCGCATATGGGGCTGCATGTCGGCCAGATGACTGGGCAGGACGGCATCAAGGCCGCCTTCGACGCGGTGACGATCAACCCGGCCCGCCTGCTGCATCTGGACGGATACGGGCTGGAGCCGGGATGCAACGCCGACCTTGTTGTGCTCCAGGCCGGTAGCGCGGTCGAGGCGATCCGCACCCGCGCCGCCCGCCTGTTCGTCCTGCGCCGCGGCCGGATCGTCAGCCGCTGCGAACCGGTGCAGGCGAAGCTCGACCTGCCGGGCCGGCCGGAAGCGGTCGACTTCCTGCTGAAGCGGGGTTGAAGCGAACATAAAAAGCCCGCCGGAACGGGTGTTCCAGCGGGCTTTTCTTTGTCTGGAAACCGTTACGCCTTCAGAAAGTCCCGCAGCGCGTCGGCTACCGCGCGCATTTCCTGCTCGGTGCCGATGGTGACGCGCAGGCAGCTCGGCAGGCCGTAGGAGGGCATCTGGCGGACCAGGATGCCGCGGGCCTTCAGGAACTGGCGGGCGGCCTCGGCATCGTCCTTGCCGGCAGGCTGGCCCTTGAAATCGACCAGCACGAAGTTAGTGACGCTGGGATGCACCGTCAGCCCCAGTTCCCGCACGATGGCGGAGAACCATTCGCGCCACTGCTCGTTGTGGCGGCGGGAGCGGTCGAGGAACTCGGCATCTTCCACCGCGGCGACGCCAGCGACATGGGCGGCGGTCGATACGTTGAAGGGGCCGCGCACCCGGTTCAGCACGTCGACGATCCCGGCCGGACCGTAGCACCAGCCGATGCGCAGCGAGCCCAGCGCGAAGATCTTCGAGAAGGTGCGGGTCATCACCACGTTGGGGAACTTCTCCACCAGCTCCTCGCCGGCGGTGTAGTCGTCCTTGTTCATGTATTCGGCATAGGCCGCGTCGATGACCAGGATGACGTCCGGCGGCAGGCCGGCATGCAGCCGCGCCACCTCCGACGCCGGCAGATAGGTGCCGGTCGGGTTGTTCGGGTTGGCGAGGAAGACAAGACGGGTACGCGGGGTGACGCGGGCCAGCAGGTTGTCGACGCTGGCGGTCAGCCCGTCCTCCGGCGCGGTCACCGGCGTGGCGCCGACCGACTTGGCGCCGATCGGGTACATCAGGAAGCCGTATTGCGAATACAGCACCTCGTCGCCCGGCCCGGCATAGGAGCGGATCAGCAGGCTGATGATCTCGTCCGACCCGGCGCCGCAGACGATGCGGTCGGCATCCAGGTTGAAGCGCTTGGCGATGGCGCCGCGCAGCGCCGCCGAGCCACCGTCCGGATAGCGGTGCAGGGTGGAGGCCGCCGCCGCATAGGCCTCCATCGCCTTCGGGCTCGGCCCCAGCGCCCCTTCGTTGGAGGCGAGGCGGATATGACCCTGATGCTCGCCGCCGACATAGGCGGCGATGTCGAGAATCCCCGGACGCGGCTGCGGGCCGTTCGGCTGGGTCATGGTCTGCTTACCTTCCGACGCTGGTGGATGGGCGGTTCATGGATGGGGTGGAACAGGATGGAACACTGCTGACGGCACTGTTCCATCGTTTCACGGCGGGCCGGCAGGATAAGGCAGGAGCCGCCCCGGTGGCTCGCCTCATTCGCGCACATCAGCCCAGAGCGAGCGGCACGGCATAGCCGCCGACGACGTTGACCCGCACGGGGATGTCGCCCGACCGCTCCAGCAGCCTGGCGAGGCGGGGGTCGCCCTGCCCGACGAAGTCGGCAATCTCGACCAGATGGACCGACGGGCCGCCACCGCTCATCCCGGTGGCATGGCCAGCCGGATGCCAGGTGCAGAAGCTGACCGGTGGCAGGCCGCAGGCCTCCAGCGAATCCTTCAGCCGGCCGCGGCTGAGGTCGCCGCCGATCTCGATGCTCAGCAGGGTGCGGTCGTCGCCGGTCGGCTCGTGAGGGACGGCGGCGATGGCGAGCGCGTCGCGATTCTCGCCACGGGCATTGCCGCGCCCGCCGAAGGGCAGCCGCGCCACCACCTGCGGCCGGCCGGCGTCGGCCGACACCAGGAAGCGCCACCAGGGATCCGAATCGTCCTCGGCCGGATAGGGCACGACGGCGACGGTCGCCGTTCCCTCCGACACCGCACGGAGTGCTGCGGCGGGGGTGTTGACGGCGGTCATCGGCACGAAGCCGCCGAAATGGTCGCGGGCGACATCCCAGAATCCGCGGCGGTCCTCCGGCGCATAGACGGCGACGGCGAAGGGGCCCTGCATGCGGGTGAAGGCGGTGATCATCTCCCGCCAGATGCGGACGACGACCTGGGCGGGGAAAGAGCCGGCATGGCGTGCCATCAGGCGCCGCAGGATCGTCGCCTCCCGCGCCGGGCGGAGGAAGATGGGCTGAGCGCCGTTCTCCGCCGCGCCATTGCCCTTGGCCGCCCCGATGCGTTCCACCACGGCGGCGCGCCGCATCAGCAGGTCATGGATCGCGTCGTCGATCTGGTCGATTTCGCGGCGCAAATCGTCGAGCGGGGTCCGTGCGGAAGCCATGGGTCAAAAAACCATCGAATGCAAAGCCGGTTAGTAGTAGTCCGCATGCGCCCTGAAATCAAAGAAAACATTGACACTCCGAAGGCCGGCTTCGTAGCTATACGCTCCCGTTCCGCCACAGCTCTCCGACGGTTTCCGCCAAGGCGCCGCAAGGTTTGCACAAGGCGGGATTTCCGAAGGCCAGAACCGCCCGCCCTGAACAGTTTCCAAGGCCCGAAAACGACATGTCCGCGCCCCCCACCGCGCAGCAGCCCCCCCTGGTCACCCCGGCTGTCGCCGACACCCCGGTGATGCCGGGCAAGCGCGTGCGTCTGGCGGTGGACCGGCCCATGCGGCTGGACAGCGGGGTGGAGATCGGCGGTTTCCAGATCGCCTACCAGACCTACGGCACGCTGAACGCCGACAAGTCCAACGCGATCTTCATCTGCCATGCCCTGACCGGCGACCATTTCGTGGTGGAGAAGCACCCGGTCACCGGCAAGCCCGGCTGGTGGGAGATGCTGGTCGGCCCCGGCAAGCCGGTGGACACCGACCGCTATTTCGTCATCTGCTCCAACGTGCTGGGCGGCTGCCTGGGCAGCACCGGGCCGAAGGACGTTGACCCTGCCACCGGCCAGCCCTATGGCCTGTCCTTCCCGGTGGTGACCATCGGCGACATGGTGCGGGCGCAGAAGCTGCTGGTCGAGCATCTGGGCATCGAGAAGCTGTTCTGTGTCATCGGCGGCTCGATGGGCGGCATGCAGGTGCTGCAATGGGCGGTGGCCTATCCCGAATCGGTGTTCGCCGCGGTGCCCATCGCCACCGCCGCCCGCCATTCGGCGCAGAACATCGCCTTCCACGAGGTCGGACGCCAGGCGATCATGGCCGACCCGAACTGGTGCGGCGGCAACTACCTGCTGGAAGGCACCAAGCCGGAAGCCGGTCTGGCCGTCGCCCGCATGGCGGCGCACATCACCTACCTGTCCGAAACGGCGCTGCACCGCAAGTTCGGCCGCAATTTGCAGGACCGCAAGGCGATCACCTACGGCTTCGACGCCGATTTCCAGGTGGAGAGCTACCTGCGCTACCAGGGGGCGGCCTTTGTCGAGCGCTTCGACGCCAATTCCTACCTCTACATCACGCGGGCGATGGATTACTTCGACCTCGCCGCCGATGCCGGGGGCACGCTGGCCAACGCCTTCCGGCCGGGAGGCAAGACCACGCCGGTGCGCTTCTGCCTTGCCAGCTTCTCCAGCGACTGGCTGTTCCCGACCTCGGAATCGCGGGCCATCGTGCATGCGCTGAACGCCGTCGCCGCGAATGTCAGCTTCGTGGAGATCGAGACCGACAAGGGCCACGACGCCTTCCTGCTGGACGAGCCGGAGTTCCATCAGGTGATCCACGGCTTCCTGGAAGGCTGCGCCGAGCATCGCGGCCTGTCCGTCCGCCGCCGCGCGCGTTGAGTAGGACTGGAACTGGGACTGGACGGCCGACCATGGTGGACATTCGCGACGACCTGAAGCTGATCGCCGAGATGGTGGAGCCGAACAGCCGCGTGCTGGACGTCGGCTGCGGCGACGGCGCCCTGCTGGATTATCTGTCCCACACCAAGAATGTCGACGGGCGCGGCATCGAACTCAGCATGGATGGCGTGCGCCAGTGCGTCGCCCATGGCCTGTCGGTGATCCAGGGCGATGCCGAGACCGACCTGAAGGACTATCCGGCCGAAGCGTTCGATTACGTCATCCTGGGCCAGACCTTGCAGGCGATGAAGCAGCCGCGCGACGTGCTGGAGATGCTGTGCCGCATCGGCCGGCGCGCCATCGTCTCGGTGCCGAATTTCGGCTATTGGCGCGTCCGCATGCAGCTGATGCTGACCGGCCGCATGCCAGTGACGGAGAAGCTGGGCTACCAGTGGTGGGAAACACCCAATATCCATTTCTGCACGCTGCGCGACTTCGTCGTCCTGACCGAGGAGATGGGCATCACCATCGAGCAGACCCGGATCATCGACCGCGCCGGCCGGGTAACCAGCCGCGCCCATTCCGGCTTCGCCAACCTGCTGGGCGAACAGGGCGTTTTCCTGCTGCGGCGCAACGGCTGAGGTTTTTTGGGTTGGGAGGCGGGAACTTCCCGCCTCCATGCTTGTTCATGATGTGTTCCTTTTTGAGAGGTACGGATCATGACGACAAAGACCACCGCCGACCATGCCGGCCACGAGAATCCGAAGATCGGCGCAGACACGTCCAACCGTGACAAGAATCCGGACGATTGGACCACCGGCGACGAACCGATGACCGGCGCCCAGGCCTCCTATCTAAAGACGCTGAGCGAGGAAGCCGGCGAGTCCTTCGACGATGGCCTGACAAAAGCGGAGGCGTCGAAGCGGATCGATGCATTGCAGGACAAGACCGGACGCGGGAAGTAAGGGGAAAGTCCCCTCTCCCCGGAGGAAGAGGGAGAGAGCCCGGGATTCACGTCGGCAACCCAAGGGCACCTTGCGCTGTTAACCAGGGCGATACCGAATCCGAATGGAAAGGTCGCCCCATGCTCCGCCCCCTCTTGCTTGTTCCGGCCGCGGCGCTGCTGCTGACCGGCACCGCCATTGCCCAGACCACGCCGGACACCGCTGCCTCGCCGCCACTGATGACCGCGCCGCGGCCGGATGACCAGCCGGCGACCGGGCAGATCACCTCCCCGCCGGGTGTCAGCGGCGAAGCGCCGTCGCTTGAGGTGCAGAACCCCGCCCCGGCGGTCACGGGTGCGCAAGGGTCGTCGCCACCGGTTGCGGCCCTGCCGCCGGCCGCGCTGAACCCGGATCAGGCGCGGGCGATGGTAGGGACGGAGTTGCGCACCCGCGACGGGCAGATGGCCGGCCGCATCCTCGACTTCACCATGGATCGGAACGGCGACCGGGTCGACCGTATCGTGATGGCGCCGAACGAGGTGCTGGGGGTGGGCGAGAAGCTGGTGGCTGTGCCGGCCAGCGCGCTCGCCAACGGTCCCGATGGACCGATGCTGGACATCGGGCAGGCCGAGTTTGACAGGGCGCCGACCTTCGCCTATGGCGACGAGCCGACGCTGACCCGGCCGGAAAGCCAGCAGCCGAAACAGTAACCGGTCAGGCAGCCGGGCGGCGGCGGAAGATGCCGGTCAGGCAGGCGACAAGGCACAGGCCGGCACCCAGCCACAGCACGACGACGCTGCCGTCCGCCTTGCCGATGGCGGTGAAGACCAGCCCCACCGTGGCGGCGCCGAGCGTCTGGCCGAACAGGCGGCCGGTCGCCTGGATGCCGCTGGCACCGCCGCTGCGCTCCTTCGGCGCGCTGCTGACCAGCACCTTGTTGTTCGGGGTCTGGAACAGGCCGAAGCCAAAGCCGGCCAGCGCCATCCGCCAGACCACGTCCAGCGTCGACGGGTCGGGGGGCAGCAGCGCCATCAGGGCGAGGCCGGCGGCGAAGGCCAGCAGGCCCGCCGCCGCCAGCCGCGTCGGCTCATACCGGTCGGCCAGCCGGCCGGAAATCGGGGCGACCAGCGCCACCATCAGCGGCCAGGGCGTCATCAGCAGCCCCGATTCCGTCAGCGACCGGTTCAGTACATCCTCGAAGAAGAAGGGCATCGCGACGAAGACGATGTTCTGCGCCGCGAAAGAGCAGACCGACGTCACCACCGTCAGGGCGAACACCGGGCGGCGCAGCAGATCCACCGGCAGCAAGGGTGCCGCCTGCCCCAGTTCACGCCGCACCAGCGTGGCACCGAGCGCCAGCGCCGCCAGCAGTTCCACGGCGACCAGCCAGATGGGCTGGCTGCCGTCCACCCCCTTGAAACCGACGATGAGCAGGCCGAGCGTGGCGGCGTTCAGCGCGGCGCTCAGCCAGTCGAAACGGTGCCCGGCCGGGTTCGACGCCGGCATCGCCCGCGCCGCCACCACCAGTGCCGCCAGCCCCAGCGGCACATTGACCGCGAACAGCCAGGGCCAGGACGCCACCGACAGGATCAGCGCGGCGAGGCTGGGCCCCGCCGCGGAGGACACCGCGACGATCATCGCGTTGTAGCCGACGCCGCGGCCGAGATGGGTGGAGGGGTAGATATGGCGGACCAGCGCCAGATTGACGCTCATGATCCCGGCGCCGCCGATGCCCTGCAACACGCGGGCGGCGGTCAGCACCGGCAGATTCGGCGACAGCGCACAAGCCAGCGAGGCCATGGTGAAGACCGCCAGACCGAACCAGTAGACCTTGCGGTAGCCGATGATGTCGCCCAGCGACGCCATCGGGAACAGCGAGACGGTGACCGCCAGCTGGTAGGCGTTGACCACCCAGATCGCGCTGGCGGCATCGACGACGAACTCGCGCTGGATCGTCGGCAGGGCGATGTTGGCGACCACCCCGTCCAGCACCGCCATGATCAGCGCGACGGTCATCGCCGCCATCGCCCAATAGCGCTGCGGGACCGGCAGGCCGTCGCCCGCCGCGGCGGGCGGCTTGCGGGTGGCGGATTGGGCGGGGGCGAGGGACGGCGCGGAGAGGTTCGACATGCCTGTCAGCATAAGGGCCGCCATGCACCCTGCGGTCGCAGCAATTTCGCATGAAAGCATTGCGGAAGCCGAGCGCATGGGTGGGTCTCTGCGCCGGCGGGAGCTATCTGGGACCGGAACCCCTCCCCCGCCCTCCTGTTGGAAGGTGACGCGAGCCAACAAAAGGAGCGCCACCATGACCAAGCACATCCCGCCCGTTCCGCCCGAGGGCCGCAGCGACAAGGGCCCCGGCGAGCCGGCGAGCAGCGCGTCCCCCGACGACGGCGCCGGCAACCGCGGCGCCCCCAACACCAAGGAACAGGGCCAGCCCGGCAACACCCGGCAGAACACCACCCACCAGGGCTATCAGCAGGATCGGTGAGGCATGAGCAAGCGCATTGATGCAACCGACCGCCACCATGGCGGTCCCGGCAGCAGCCAGCAGAACGCCGACAAGCCGGAACCGGCGGCGGAGAAGCGCCCGCACCCGGGCGAACCAACCAACACCCGCCAGTCCGGCAGTTCCAGCGGCGGCGGCGAACGCGATCTCCACCACACACACGACCCGAGGACGAAACGGTAAGGTGTAGGTGTGAAGCCCTCTCCTGCCCCACGATTTCTCCCTCTTCCACCTTGGAAATCCCCTCTCCCCCCGGGGAGAGGGTCGGGGTGAGGGGGAGGCATGACGTGGACTCAGCGGAGAACGGGTAGTGCGCGCTGCTTGAAAATCCTCGCCGCGCATCCCCCTCACCCTAACCCTCTCCCCAGGGGGGAGAGGGGATAACGCATGTGAGAAAGTTTCCCATCACGACGCCAAGTCCTTCAGGATCGGGCAGTCCGGCCGCTCGTCGCCGTGGCAGGCGTCGGCAAGCTCGTGCAGCGTATCACGCATCGCCTGCAATTCGGCGATCTTCGCCTCCAGCTCGTCGATGTGCTGGAGCGCGATGCGTTTCACCTCCGAACTGCACCGCGAACGGTCCTGCCACAGCCCGACCAGCTTTTGAATCCGCTCGATCCCGAAGCCCAGCGTCCGCCCCCGCTTGACGAAGCGCAGCACATTCACGTCGCGGTCGCTGTAGACGCGATAGCCCGACGCCGTCCGTCCGGCCTCCGGGATCAGCCCGATGGATTCGTAATAGCGGATCAGCTTGGCGTTCACGCCCGACGCCTTGGCGGCGTCGCCGATGGTCATGCCGTCCTTCATCATGCGTCCTCGCTGTTCGGCTCATTCCGGGGCGGCGTCCAGCCGCGCAAGCTCAGGGCGTTCACCACCACGCTGACAGAACTGAGCGCCATCGCAGCCCCCGCCAGCACCGGGCTGAGGTTGCCCGATGCCGCCAGCGGGATGCCGATGACGTTGTAGGCGAAGGCCCAGAACAGCCCCTGGCGGATTTTCGCATAGGTCCGGCGCGACACGTCGATGGAACCGGCGACCAGCCGCGGGTCGCCGCGCATCAGGGTGACGCCGGCGCTATGCATCGCCACGTCGGTGCCGGTCGCCATGGCGATGCCGACATCGGCGGCGGCCAGTGCCGGCGCGTCGTTGATGCCGTCGCCGACCATGCCGACGGTTTTGCCCTCGCCCTTCAGCGTCGCGACCACGGTGGCCTTGTCGCCCGGCAGCACCTCGGCGAAAACCCGTTCGATGCCCAGAGCCGCGGCGACGGAGCGCGCAGCGCCCCAGCCGTCGCCGGTCACCATCACCGGTTCCACCCCTTGCGCCTTCAGCGCGGCGACGGCGGTGATCGCACTCTCCTTCACCGTATCGCCGAAAGCGACGAGGCCGAGCAGGCGCGGTGTCTCGCCGACTTCGATCAGCCAGGACAGGGTGCGGCCGGAGGCCGCCAGCGCGTCGGCCGGCTCGGCCAGCGGACCGGGCTGCAAGCCGGTCTCCGCCACCACGCGGGCGTTGCCGAGTTGCAGGCGGCGCCCCGCCACCGTGCCGGCGACGCCCCGCCCGGCCAGCGCACGGAAGTCGCTGACCGGTTCCGGCGCCATGCCGGCGGCAGCGGCGCGGTCGCGCAACGCATGGGCCAGCGGATGCTCGCTGCCGGTCTGGAGGGCGGCGGCGTGACGCAGCAGGGTCTCGCCGTCGGTGCCATCGGCGGGGATCAGGTCGGTGACGCGCGGCCTGCCCTCCGTCAGCGTACCGGTCTTGTCGAAGGCGACGGCGGTCAGGGCGTGGGCGCGTTCCAGCGCCTCGGCGTCCTTGATGAGGATGCCATGGCGGGCGGCGACGCCGGTGCCGACCATGATCGCGGTCGGCGTCGCCAGACCCAGCGCGCAGGGGCAGGCGATGACCAGAACCGACACCGCGGTGACAATGGCCGTTTCCAGATCGCCACCGACGATCCACCAGCCGGCGAGCGTCAGCGCCGCCACCGCCAGCACCGCCGGGACGAAGACGGCGCTGACCCGGTCGACCAAGCGCTGGATCGGCGCCTTCGACGCTTGGGCGCCCTCGACCATGCGGACGATCTGCGCCAGCATGGTCTCGGTGCCGACCGCCGTTGTCTCCACCACCAGCAGGCCGTCGCCGTTGATCGAACCGCCGGTGACGCGGGCGCCCGGCTCCTTGTCGACCGGCAGGCTCTCGCCCGTCAGCATCGATTCGTCGACGCCGCCACTGCCCTCGACCACCCGGCCGTCGACCGGCACCCGCTCGCCGGGACGGACCACCACAGGATCGCCGACGCGGACACGCTCCACCGGCACCTCGGTCTCCACGCCGTCGCGGCGCAGCCGGGCGGTCGCCGGGCGCAAATCCATCAGCGCGCGGATCGCCGCCGCGGTCTGGCCCTTGGCCCGCGCCTCCAGCCATTTGCCGAACAGCACGAAGGTGATAAGGACAGAGGAGGCTTCGAAATAGAGATGCGGCTGGTGCCCGGGGTGGGCCGTCAGCATCAGGTAGAGGCTGAGGCCCCAGGCCGCCGAGGTGCCGAGCGCCACCAGCAGATCCATGTTGCCGGCCCCCGCCCGCACTGCGTTCCAGCCGGCGCGATAGAAGCGCGCGCCGAGCCAGAACTGCACGATGCCGGCCAGTACCAGCTGGACCGGGCCCGGCAGCATCCAGTCGGCCCCGAACAGGTCGCCGACCATGCCCGCCAGCAGCGGCAGCGACAGCGTGGCGGCGATCAGCACATGGTGCAGCTCGCGCCGGCTGCGGCCGGCCCGCGCCTCCTCTTCCGCCTGTTCGCCGCCCCGATTGACTGGGGCGGCGCCGTAGCCGACCTTCTCCACTGCGGTGACCAGATCGGCAATGTCCACACTGCCGGCGAAGGCGACGACATGGGCGCGCTCGGTCGCCAGGTTGACCACTGCCGACTCCACGCCGGGCAGGCGGTTGAGCGCCTTCTCCACCCGGCCGGAACAGGAGGCGCAGGTCATGCCGGTGACCGACAGGTCGAACTCCCGCCGTTCGGCGTGGAAGCCGGCGGCCTCGACCGCTTCGGCGGCGGCCTTGGCGTCGGGCGGGCCGGCGAAGCTCAGCCGTGCCCGCTCCGTCGCCAGATTGACCGAGACGGCGGTGACGCCCGGCACCCGGCCCAGCGCCTTCTCCACCCGGCGGACGCAGGAGGCGCAGGTCATGCCCGACACGCCGAGGTCGAGATCGGCGGCCGTCGTGGGGCTGCTGTGCTGGATCGTGGTCATGCCGGTTCTCCTTCGATTCCGCTCGGCATGGAGGAATATGGAGCTTCCAGCCATTGGAAGGTCAAGGGGCCGATCGACGCAGATCTGCTGTTCCCTGAACAAACGGCCGGACAGGACGTTCGTGTCCTGACCATCAGCCATCAGCAGGAAGGGACCGCCCCTTGACCCGCCTGACCATCGCCGAGGCGCAGAGCCGCGTTTCGCACATGCTGACCCATGACGTGGTCGAGGATCTGCGCGCCGTGGAGTATGAGACGCCCCCCCTGGCCGACGCCCCGTCCGCCACGCCGTTGACCGAACTGCGGCGGGCCGAGGTCACCTTCAGCCACGCCCCCTGCTCGCCCGACTGCCTCTATCGCATCGCTGCGTTCGGCGATGCGCTGCTGATGCGGCTTCAACTGAATGTCCGGCGCTTCGTCGCCATCTATCAGGTGCCGGTGACGGATCCGATCGACAGCAACACCATCGCCCCGCATTTCGAACGCTGGGCCATCGGTGCCGGCCATGCCGGCTGGACCATCGGCTGGCGCGACGGCGCCGATCCCTGGAACCATGACCTGCGGGTGGTGGAGACCTATTGCTACGCCATGCTGCCGGAGGATTTCCTGGACGAGCCGCTGACCCAGCTCTACTGGCGCACCGACCTGTTGCAGATGACCCGCGCCTTCATGCTGGAGGCGCGGCGGATGGGCATCCGGCTGTCGGCACCCGATACGGTGTAGCGGAGGTTTCGCTTGGCGCCGCGGGGGCAGCCGTGCTCAATCGGTGGGCAGACGATTTTCTCCAGAGCCCGACCATGCCGCCGCTTCCCATTCCGATGCCGACCGACCTGTCCACCCTGCTGACGGTGATGGATTTCATCGGCGTGTTCGTCTTCGGGCTCAGCGGCGGGACGCTGGCGGTGCGCAAGCGGCTCGACCTGTTCGGGGTGATGGTGCTGTCGCTGGCGGCAGCGCTGGCCGGCGGCGTGGTCCGCGATGTGCTGATCGGCGCGCTGCCGCCGGCCAGCCTGCATGACGACCGCTATCTGATGGTGGCGCTCGCCGCCGGGCTGACCGCCTTCCTGTTCCACAAGCCGATCAACCGGCTGGGCAAGCCGGTGATGGTGCTGGACGCCGCCGGGCTTGCGCTGTTCACCGTCGCCGGCTGCGGCAAGGCGCTGTCCTATGGGCTGAGCCCGTTGCCGGCCGCCCTGCTGGGGGCGCTGACCGCCTGCGGTGGCGGGGCGGTGCGCGACCTGCTGGTGGCCGAGGTGCCGCGGGTGCTGCGCGAGGAAATCTACGCCATGGCGTCCCTGCTGGGGGCGGCGGTGGTGATCGCCGGCAACCGCCTGGACCTGCCACCGGTGCCGGTCGCGGTGGTCGGCGCGCTGGCGGTGTTCGTGTTGCGTGTGGTCAGCGTGCTACGGGGCTGGAGTGCGCCGCGGGCGCCGGGGAGTTGAGGAACGCTCTCCCCCGGTCCGGAGGAGAGCGTGTCACAAGAGGATCGGCTTACGCCCGCTTGCCCCAGCCCGGCATCGGGAAGACCGGCTCGGCTTCGGCCGAGGCCTTCGGCAGCACCACGGTCGGGCGCAGCTTGTGGTTCTGGATGCAGGCGGAGATCAGGTTGGTGTTCTGACCCTTGTCGTCGAAGGTGATCGCCGGGCCGACCATCAGCTTGTCCGACAGGTTGGTCTGGCGCAGTGCCGCCAGCATCGCCGACGCTTCCGCAGTGCCAGCACGCTTGAAGGCGTCGGCAGCGATCAGGATCGCTTCGAAGGTGAAGGCGACGTTGAAGGCATAGCCCTCGAACCGGTCATTCGGGAACTGCTTCTTGAAGGCCGCCTCGACCCGCTTGGTCATCGCCGCCTTGGGATCGTACCAGGGCAGGTTGGTGATGGCGTAATCGGCGTATTTGCCCAGCACCTTGTAGAACTGCTCGTCATACAGGCCGGGCGAGCCGGGGGAGATGATGCCCTTCGGCTCCCACCGCTGCTTCACCATCTCGCGCACCATCATGATGGCGTCGTTGGCGCGGGTGGTGACGATGGCAAGCTCGGCGCCGGTACCCTTGGCCTTCGCCACCTCGACCGCCAGATCCTGCGCCTTGGGGTCGTAGGAGATCGATTCCAGGATCTGGAACGGCATGTCCAGCTTGGGGAACAGCGCGTCGATGGCGGCCTTGTTCGCCATGCCGAAGGTGTCGTTGGCGTGCAGGAAGACGGCCGTCTTCGGCGTGGTGCCGGTGGCGGCGAACAGGTCCTTCATCAGCGACATCCCGTTCGACACCAGCATGGTGGAGGTCGGGAAGTTGCGGAAGACGGTCTTGTAGCCCTGCTCGGTCAGCTTGTCGGCGGCGGCGATGTTCATCACCAGCGGCACGCCGCGCTGTTCGCAGACCTGGGCGGCGGCGGCGGTCTGGCCGCTGTCGAAGGCGCCGACGATGA
The DNA here is from genome assembly GCF_024170005.1 of Azospirillum lipoferum. Taxonomy (GTDB): domain Bacteria; phylum Pseudomonadota; class Alphaproteobacteria; order Azospirillales; family Azospirillaceae; genus Azospirillum; species Azospirillum lipoferum. The sequence goes on along the minus strand of NZ_JALJXJ010000010.1, from coordinate 281,603 downwards.
CATGGGCGCCGTCGTTGATCAGCTTTTCCGTGCGCGAGCGGGCGACATCGGCGTTCGATTCGGTGTCGGCCGACAGCACTTCGACCTTATAGCCGAGGTCGGAGAGCACCGCCGGCGCGATCTCGGCGCCGCGCTGGCAGGCCTGACCCGCCTGGGCCAGCAGCCCGGAGCGCGGCAGAAGCACGCCGACCTTCAGCGTGGTGTCCTGCGCGAAGACCGGCGCGCGGCCGAAGCCGGCCAGCACGCCACCGGCAATGGCGGCCTGACCCAGCGTACGGCGGGAAAGGGCGAATCCTCCGGTGGAGCGGTTCTTATGGTCGTTGGTCATGATCCTGCGGGGGCCTTTTGGCTGGTCGCACTGCGGTTCTTGTCGGCCGAAGATTTCACCCTGCACCCCCTCCCTGTCAAAGTGGAATCGTCGAAGTTTTTCATTCGGCAATGGCATTGCGCAATGGTTTGACCGCCATGCCTGACGGCATCACCGTCCGGTCGAAGACGACGCAAATGCGGTGCAACAGGCGGAGCCCCTTGAAGGCGCGCCGGCCCGGACACAGGTGACAGGGCGGGATGTGACGAAGTCGAGAACGATCGCGTGTTGAGCTTGGCACGGAAACTGTGGACGGAGGCCGTGTCTGGCGCTCCCTCGGCCGGCCGGGCGGGACCGGCATCGGTGCCGCGCGGCATGCGCATCTATGCGGTCGGCGACATCCACGGCCGGCTCGACCTGCTCGACCAGATGCTGGGCCAGATCGTCCGCGATGCCGACCAGGCCCCGAACCTGATGAAATACCTCGTCTTCCTGGGCGACTATGTCGACCGCGGGCCGGACTCGCGGCTGGTGATCGAGCGGCTGGCCTGCGGGCTGCCGCCGGCCTTCGGTGCCGTGTGCCTGCGCGGCAACCACGAGGACACGATGCTGGGCTTCCTGTCGGACCTGCGCGTCGCCCCCGGCTGGCTGACCTATGGCGGCGACGCGACCCTGGAAAGCTACGGCATTCCCGCCCCTGATCCCGACGCGCCGGTGGAGCATCTGCAACAGGCGCAGTTGATGCTGAACAGCCTGCTGCCGGCCCATCACCGCGCCTTCCTGGGGTCTTTGCGCAACCATCTGACCATCGGCGATTATCATTTCGTCCATGCCGGCGTCCGTCCCGGCGTGCCGCTCGACCAGCAGGAGGACCAGGACCGGCTGTGGATCCGCGAGGCCTTCCTGGCGTCGCGTGCCGACCATGGCAAGCTGGTGGTCCACGGCCATACCATCGCGCCGGAGCCGGAACTGCTGCCCAACCGCATCGGCATCGACACCGGCGCCTACGCCACCAACCGCCTGACAGCCCTGGTGCTGGAGGGGACGGAGCAGCGGTTCCTGTGCACGATCTAGCCTGTCCAATATCCCGCGTTTCATACCTTCGAGGTGAAACGCGATCCCGGCCTGTCAGAACCAAGGGGTTCGGCGGTATGCACCGCCACCCCGACCCAGGCGGGAATCACAGGCGCACTTAACGGAAAATATTAAAAAGAACTTAACCGACCAGCAGGTCCAATCACCTATTGATCGGAAAAGAACGACAAATAATCATTGAAGCCGTTTGGGTTGGCGCGGCTTGAAGAATCAACGCAACCACACAATTCGCGCATAATCCATATCCGGCATGCAGTCCCGGCTCTGGATATGTATGCAATATACCAGTACATTAGCATAAAGGCACCTGACTTTTTCTCGATTCCCAGTCCGCCCGGCACCCAGATCCGGTTCAGACCCAGATCCGGTTCAGACAAGGAGGAACCCCAGTGCGAACCGGCATTCTGATCGCAACGGCGGCGGTTGCTTCGGCTGCGGCAACCCCGGCACTGTCCGAGACGCTGAAGATTTACAGCGTCGACGCGCCACCCATGACGATGGATCAGGCGGATCAGCGCGGCTTCGTCGCCGACATCACGCTGGAAGCGCTCAAGCGCGCAGGATATCAGGGCGAAATGATCTTTGATCCGTGGAAGCGCGGGCAACAGGAGGTGGCCGACGGCGAAAATCTGCTGATCATTCCCTTCGCCCGTTCCCCGGCGCGCGAACCGAACTATACCTGGATTGCGAAAATCTTCACGACGGAGCGGACTTTCGCAACGGTCGGCAAGTCGATCGACAGCTTCGAACAGGCGAAGGCCGAACTGACCAGCATCATCGTCGGCCAAGGCACCGCCCAGGAAGAACTGCTGAAGGCCAAGGGCTTCACGCAAACCCAGCTTCGTACCCTCAGGGTCGGACAGAAGGAAACGGAGGTTCTCAGCCCGAACGGCGACGAGGCATGGTTCAACGGAACGCCGGAAACCCTGTGGAAATGGAAGCGGTCCAGCCGCCCGGAAAAGATCGTGATCGGCAAGGCCGTCTCGTCGGATGACGTCTATCTCGCCTGCTCTCTGAAATGCTCTCCGCAAATCGTCGAGACGCTGAAGACAGCCGTCGACTCCGTCATCGCCGACGGCACCGCCCAACGCATCAGCGACCGGTATCTGAAATAGGATAGTCGCGACCGCCTGAAACGACGAAGGGCTCCCGGATTTCTCCGGAAGCCCCTGTCATGATGGTCGGAGAGAGAGGATTCGAACCTCCGGCCCCTGCCTCCCGAAAGCAGTGCTCTACCAGGCTGAGCTACTCTCCGGTCCTGTCACCGGCGGCCTGTCACTTCGCAGTGCGCCGTCCGTCGGTGGAGCGGGTGTATAAACGGTTCCGGCCGGCAGCGCAATGCAAAGTCACAGCCTGTCTGCTGCATTCTTGCCATGTCGTTTTGACGTACCAAAGCGAACCCCGAAACGACGAAGGGCTCCCGGATTTCTCCGGAAGCCCCTGTCATGATGGTCGGAGAGAGAGGATTCGAACCTCCGGCCCCTGCCTCCCGAAAGCAGTGCTCTACCAGGCTGAGCTACTCTCCGGTCCTGTCACCGGCGGGGGCAGTGCCGTCCGCCGGTGGAGGGGGTGTATAAACGCTCCGGTCCTGGTGCGCAACGCCAAAAATGCGTCATCGGCCAAAAAGATCCGGACCGTCGATCCGCCCCCCGCTGGTGCGTCAGAAATCTCGATCGATCACGAAATCAATGACTTCCAGCAGAGCCTGCTTGATCGGTCCGTCGGCGAACAGGCCCAGGCTGTCGCGGGCGATGGAGCCGTAATGGCGCGCCCGCTCCACCGTGTCCTTCAGGGCGTTGTGGCGGGCCATCAGCGCCTGGGCATGTTCCAGATCGCCGTCCTTCTGGTCCAGCTCTTCCATCACCCGGCGCCAGAAGGCGCGTTCCTCGTCGTTGCCGCGGCGGAAGGCCAGCACGACCGGCAGGGTGATCTTGCCTTCGCGGAAATCGTCGCCGACCGTCTTGCCCAGCTTCGCCTGCAAGGCCGAGTAATCCAGAACGTCGTCGACCAGCTGGAAGGCGATGCCGAGATTCATGCCGTAGTCGTACAGCGCCATCTCCTCCGCCTGCGGGCGGTTGGCGACGACGGCGCCGACGCGACAGGCGGCGGCGAACAGCTCGGCCGTCTTGCCCTTGATGACCTCGAGGTAAGCCTGCTCGCTCGTCTCGGTGTCGTTGGTGGTGCGCAGCTGCAGCACCTCGCCCTCGGCGATGATGGCCGAGGCACCGGACAGGATGCGCAGCACGTCGAGCGACTGCACCTCCACCATCATCTCGAAGGCGCGGGAGAACAGGAAATCGCCGACCAGCACGCTGGCCTTGTTGCCGAACACCGCGTTGGCCGAGGCCATGCCGCGCCGCAGGTCGCTTTCGTCGACCACGTCGTCGTGCAGCAGGGTCGCGCTGTGGATGAACTCCACCACCGCGGCCAGCAGCCGGTGATGCTCCCCCTGATAGCCGCACAGGTTGGCGGCGGCCAGCGTCAGCACCGGGCGCAGGCGCTTGCCGCCGGCGGCGATCAGATAGCCGGCCAGCTGCGGAATCATCTCCACCGACGACTGCATGCGGTCGAGGATGATCTGATTGACGGCGCTGAGGTCCTCGGCCACCAAAGCGGTCAGGTCGTCGAGCGGGGTAGACTTGCGCCGTTTCGGCTCGAAGTTGGTCACGACCGCCAAGGTCGACTCCACGGATGATTGACGCCAGAATTTGCGCTAGGGAGCATAACGGCCTAGCCTCTTCGGTCAAGTCCGCAGGGGACCGTTCTTTCGAGACACCATGACCGAACTGCTGCGCACCACCGATCCCGTCCGCCTGTCCTGGCTGGTCGCCCTACTGGCCGATGCCGGAATCGAGGCCATCGTGCTGGACAACCACACCAGCATTCTGGAGGGCTCCATCGGTGCCATTCCCCGGCGGCTGATGGTCGATACGGAGGACGCCGCACAGGCCATCCGCATCCTGCGCGAGGCTGGCGAAGCGTGACCGGGCCAATCGTTCCGGTTCCGCAATCAGACACCGAGCCCCCCGTGGATTTCCTGCTGAACGGCCGGGTGAGGCTGCTTCAGCCGGAAGGGGGGTATCGCGCCGCCATCGATCCGGTCTTCCTCGCCGCCATCACCGCCGCCGCCGCCGGCGAGCGGGTGCTGGATGTCGGGACCGGCACCGGGGCTGCGGCACTGTGCCTCGCCGTCCGGGTGCCGGGGGTGATGGTGGTCGGGCTGGAACAGCGGGCCGACGCCTGCGCCTTCGCCCGCCGCAATGCCGACCTCAGCGGCGTCGCGGACCGGGTCACGGTGGTGGAGGGCGACCTGCTGGCCCCGCCGGATGCGCTCGGCAGCGCCGGATTCGACCGGGTGATGATGAACCCGCCCTATCTGAAGGCGGGGGCCGCCAGCATGCCGCCCGATGACTGGAAGGCCGCGGCGAATGTGGAGGGGGCGGCGGGGCTGGCCGACTGGGTGCGCTTCGCCGGCCGCATGCTGAAGCCGCGCGGCACCCTGACCATGGTCCACCGCGCCGACCGGATCGATGACATCCTGCACGCGCTGCGCGGCCGGTTCGGCAGCCTGATCCTGGTGCCGCTGTGGCCGAAGCCGGGCGTGGAGGCGAAGCGTCTGCTGCTGGCGGCCCGCAAGGGCGGCAGGGCGCCGGCCCGGCTGACCGCCGGCCTGACCGTGCATAAGGCCGAGGGCGGCTACAGCCCGGCGGCGGAGCGGGTGTTGCGCGACGCCGAGGCGCTCGTGATTTAGGGGGCGATTTAGCGGGGGCGCAGCCTTTCAATCGGAAGGCGACACTCCCATCTCTGCCGGCATGAGCCTGCAATCTCTCCTCGCCAAACTTCCCTTCGGCCCCTGGCGCAAGGCCGGGCCGCTGGTGTCCGTCGTCCGCCTGTCCGGTGTCATCGGCCAGGGCGGCCCGTTCCGATCCGGCCTGTCGCTGGCCGGCGTCGCCCCGCTGCTGGAGCGCGCCTTCGCGCCCAAGGACCAGAAGGCGGTGGCGCTGATCGTCAACTCCCCAGGCGGGTCGCCGGTGCAGTCGGCGCTGATCGCCAAGCGGATCCGCGATCTGGCCGAGGAGAAGAAGCTGCCGGTCTTCGCCTTCTGCGAGGATGCGGCGGCCTCGGGCGGCTATTGGCTGGCCTGCGCGGCGGACGAGATCTGGGCCGACGAAAGCTCCATCGTCGGGTCGATCGGCGTGGTGTCGTCCGGCTTCGGGCTGCATGCGCTGATCGAGCGCCATGGCATCGAACGGCGCCTCTACACCGCCGGCGACAAGAAGGTACTGCTCGACCCCTTCTCGCCGGAGCGGGAGGACGGGGTCGCCCATCTGAAGGCGCTTCAGGCCGACGTGCACGAGGCGTTCAAGGCGATGGTGCGGACCCGCCGCGGCAGCCGGCTGACCGGGTCGGAGGAGGAGCTGTTCTCCGGCGCCTTCTGGGCGGGGCGGAAGGCGCTGGCCCTCGGGCTGATCGACGGGCTGGGCGACATCCGCTCGGTCATGCGCGGACGCTTCGGCGAGAAGGTGCGGCTGCGCGTGGTGCAGCAGGAACGCGGCATGCTGCGGCGGCTGGGGCTTCGGACTGGATACGGCAACGCCCCGGCCATGGAAGCCGGGGCGCCGGAGGCCTTCGCCGATGCCCTGGTGGCGGCCGCCCGCACCTCTCTCGACGATTGGGCGGCCTGGGCGAAGCTGGGGCTTTGAGGGGAACCGCCGTCAGCGCTCGGCGGTGACCGGTGCCGCCTGAAGTCCGTAATCGTCAGCCTGGATGAAGGCGGCGCGCAGCGGTTTCAGGACGAACAGCGCCAGCACCGCCGCCACCAGATTGAAGCTGGCGGCGATGTAGAACACGGCGTGCCAGCCGAAATGGCTGGCGATGAGGCTGCTGAGCGGCACCAGCAGCGCCGCCGTGCCCTTGGCGGTATAGAGCATGCCGGCGTTGGTCGCCGCGAACTTCGACCCGAAGGTGTCGCCGGCGGTGGCCGGGAACAGGCTGTAGATCTCGCCGAAGACGCAGAAGAACATCGCGGTGAAGATGACGAACATCACCGGGTTGCGGCCGAGCTGCGTCACCAGGATGATGGCGAGTGCCGCGATGCCGAAGGCGATGAACATGGTGTTCTCGCGGCCGATGCGGTCGGACACCCAGCCGAAGAAGGGCCGGCCGGCGCCGTCGAGGATCCGGTCGATGGAGATCGCCAGCGTCAGCGCCGGCAGGATCAGGCCGAACATGTTGATCGGCGAATCGGCGACGTGGAAGTCGTGGGCGATCGGCGCGATCTGGGCCGCCGCCATCAGGCCGCCGGAGGCCACCATCACGAACATGACGTAGAGCAGCCAGAAGACCGGCGTGCGGATGACACGGGACGGCGGATGGTCCACCTTGGTCTGGGCAAGCCCGCTCCGACGCACCGGACCGGCTGACTTCGGCGCCTTGCGCAGGAAGAAGGACAGCACGAAGATCACCACGCCCTGCCCGATGCCGAAGACCAGGAAGGCCTGCTCGTAGCCTTGGGCGGCGATCATGTTGGCGATCGGAATGACCGTGGCGCCGGCACCGGCACCGAAGCCGGCGGCGGTGACGCCCGCGGCCAGACCGCGCTGCTGCGGGAACCATTTCAGCGCGTTGCCGACGCAGGTGCCATAGACGCAGCCGGCGCCGATGCCGGAGATCACCGCCGCGGTATAGAGCATCGGCAGCGATGAGGCCTGGCTGTCGATCACCCAGGAGCCGCCGACCAGGAGGCTGCCGACCAGCACCACCACCTGCGGGCCGTAGCGGTCGACGAACCAGCCCTCGACCGGGACCAGCCAAGTTTCGGTGAAGACGAAGATGGAAAAGGCGATCTGGATGGCAGCACGTCCCCAGCCATGCTTGGCATCGATGGGATCGACGAACAGCGTCCAGCCATATTGCAGGTTGGCGATCATCGCCATGCACAGCAGGCCGACGCTGAGCTGGAACCATTTGTTGTTCAGAAGACCGCGGTCTTCGGTCGTCTCTGTGGTCATGCCCCAAAGTCCCGTTGAGCGTGGGGGCGCAGGATCGGGCAGCGATCGCACCGCATCATGCGCCGTTCAGGGATGACTGTGCTCCTCGACAATCCGTATTCCAAATACCATATACGGAACACGTTATTCTTTTCCACATCGTGGAATGCGTTGAAAAGGCTTGTTTTTTTACCCTATCAGTCATGCATCGCTTGCTGGCCTAACGAACAAAACTGCCAAGGCGCAGCCATGCAGCGCACACATATTTGAAATACAGTATCTGGTATACAGAATATCTTGCTGCGGTGCGATGAGGAGTGCATGATCCGGCCATGTCCAACGGCGCTGAAGAGCAACGCCGCAGCCAGAGGAAATCACATGATGTCCAGCATCCTGACCCGCCTGTTCGCCGGTTCCGCCGCTCTGGCTCCGGCCGGCCTCGCCCCGGCGGGGATCGCCCTTTCCGAAGGTTTCCCCCACATCGCGCTGCCGGATCTGTTCGCCGGGCTCCGCACCCGTCATGGCGGTGGCAAGCGCAAGCCGGAATCGCCGGACGTCACGCTGTCCTGGGCCGAGTTCGGCCGGGGATTCTGAGGGGGTTCGCGAAAGCGGTCTCGATCAGGCCGCGGAATTCTGTGTCAGCAGGGTGGTCAGCCAGCGGAAATTGGAGCCGTCACCAGTCTGGATGGCGCTGTCCACCACCTGCATCGCCGTCGCGGGATCCTGCGGGTCGGGCACCAGGGACGCGGGGCCCATGCCGGCCTCACCCTGCCCGTCCTCCTGCGCGAACAAGGTGACGGCGCCGACGCCGAGGCGCACCGAGGGCTGGGCGTTCGGCACCACTCCCGAGCCGTCGGCACCAGAGGTGCCACCCTCCCCCACCCCGTTCAGGGTTTCCAGCATCGCCGCGAACTGACCGGCCAGCGCACCCGCCTGCCGGGACGCGGACGTCCCTTTGCGCTCCAGGACGTCTTCCGCCCGGATGCGCATCGCTTGCGTGGCCTCGCTGTTGGCCATCATCGACATGGGACGATCCCCTGCGGTTTGTGGCGAACCGCAGGGGATCACGCAAAAATCACGCCATCAACACAACCGGCGATTCACAAGGGTCGGAGCATCCCCTGCGACGATTTGACCGGCAAAAATTACCCAGCCGCCCGGCAGAAGTTTCCCAACGGCCGGCAAACCTTGCCCAGCGATCGCGGCCAATCAGTCGCGAAAGTTCTGGTATTGCAGCGGCTGCTCGATGCCCATCCGCTTGACCAGGGCGATGGCGTCCTGGAGGTCGTCGCGCTTCTTGCCCGTCACCCGCAGTTCGTCGCCCTGGATCGAGACCTGGACCTTCATCTTGCTGTCCTTGATCCCTTTGACGATGGTCTTCGCCAAATCCTGCGCGATTCCCTGCTTGATCGTCACAGCATGGCGCAGCGCGTCGCCGGCCGCCCGCTCCGGCTTGGCGGAGAAGTCGAGGGCGGCGGCATCCAGCTTGCGGCGGGTCACATAAACGCGCAGCAGTTCCTGCATCTGCTCCAGCTTGGTGGCGTCGTCGGCCAGCAGAACGATCTCGTTCTCGGTCCGCTCGACCGTGCATTTGGAGCCCTTGAAGTCGAACCGGGTCTCGATCTCGCGACGGACGCCGGCAATGGCGTTGTCGACCTCGTGGACGTCCGTCTCGGACACGATGTCAAAGGACGGCATGGCGGCTCTCTCCCTGATTAGGACTTCTCATGAACGAATCGTGGGCACCGTAAAGAAGACGGCCGCCGCACTCAACAGCCGCTTTGCCCGCAAGCTGCCTCAACAGGCGTCTCAGCGGGCGGGCGGATGGAACGGCATGGCGATTTCCCGCAGTTCCTTGCCCGGCAGCAGCAAGGTCGCCACCGCCCGCTCCGGCTCGAAGCGCCAGCTGCGCGGGTCCTTCAGCTCGGGACCGCCGCACTCCGCCGCCATCTCGGGTTCCAGCGCCGTCCGACAGGCGGCGGTGGCGGCCGCCAGCCAGGACCCTGTGCCGAACATCTGTGCCAGGGTGGGCACCCGTCCCCGCCCGAGATCGACCGTCAGCCCCGCCGCATAGCGGAAGCCGTTGCCCTGCACCCCTTCCCCCCGGAACTGAACCGACAGCAGGCCGGGGGCGGTGACGTGAACATCGGCGGTCAGGACCAGTTCCGCCTCCATCCCCTCGGGCAGATCGGTCGAGTTCTTGCGGAACTCCTTGATTTCACCCTCGACGAAGCGGCGCGCCGTCTCGTTGAAGAAGGCGGCGCCATAAATGGCCGGGTCGGCGATCTCCGGCCGCTCGGCCCGGATGGAAAGGCGGGTGCGGGGTTTCCCTTCGGTCAGCAGGACCGTGCGCAGCCGGGCACCCAGCCCCGGATCGGCCCGCAAGGCGGCAAGCTGCGCCGTCCGCCGCTCCGTTTCCACTTGTAGGCAGGCCGCCGGATCGTCGAAGCCGCTGTCGGCTTCCGTGCCGGCGGGAAGACCGAAGCCACAGGCGCGGTTGCGCCGCCCGGCCCAGGCCCGCTGTTCGGCACGGGCGAAGCCGCGCCCCGCTTCGTCGCCCCCCAGCCTGTCGAGCAGAGCCTTGTAGGCCGCCCCCATCGCCGCATCGGCGGCGTTCAGCGCCGGCGTCGAGCAGATCAGCTTTTCCTCCGCCCCCCCGGCTCCGGCGCGCGCCCGGGCACAGTCGAAACTGGCCGCAGCGGCCGGGGCGGCGATGGCCAGCAGGACCGGCAGGCAGAGAGCGGTGGCGAGGCGGAGGGTCATGCTGCGGAGTCCATCGCAAGGAAGCCGCAACAGTGGATCAAAGATAGCCCGGCCGCCGCAAGAGCGGCCGGGGTCATCGTCATGTCAATCGCCCGGACGCCGCTCAGTCCATCTGTTCGGCGTAGTGACAGGCCACCAGCCGTTCGTCCACGGTGCGCAGCGGCGGAACTTCCGCGGCGCAGCGCTCGGTGGCGAAGGGGCAGCGCTTGTGGAAGGCACAGCCCGGCGGCGGGTTCAGCGGCGACGGCAGCTCGCCCTTCGGCACCACGCGGTCGACGCGCAGGTCCGGGTTCACCCGCGGCGTCGCCGCCAGCAGGATGCGGGTGTAGGGATGGCGCGGCCGGGTGAAGACCACGTCCTTGGCGCCATGCTCCACCGGCTTGCCGAGATACATCACCATCAGCGAATCGGCGATGTGGCGCACCACGCTGAGATCGTGGGAGATGAACAGGTAGGCGAGGTTCAGCTCTTCCTGCAAATCCATCATCAGGTTCAGCACCTGCGCCTGGATCGACACGTCGAGCGCCGACACCGGCTCGTCCGCCACGACGACGCGCGGGTTCAGCATCAGGGCGCGGGCGATGGCGATGCGCTGGCGCTGGCCGCCGGAGAACATGTGCGGGTAGCGGTCGACCTGATCGGGGCGCAGGCCCACCTTCCCCATCATCGCCACCGCGCGTTCGCGCCGCTCGTGCTTGTCCATGGCGGTGTTGATGACCAGCGGCTCGGTCAGGATCGATCCCACCGTCTTGCGCGGGTTCAGCGAACCATAGGGATTCTGGAAGACCATCTGCACCGTGCGGCGCAGTTCCTTCATCTCGGCCGCACTGCGTCCGACGACCTCGCGGCCGTCATAGAGCAGTTCGCCCGAACTCGGCGGCTCGATCATGGTGACGGAGCGGGCCAGCGTCGACTTGCCGCAGCCCGACTCGCCGACCACCGCCAGCGTCTTGCCGGCCTGGAGGCGGAAGGACACGCCGTCCAGCGCCTTCACCGTCGCCAGCGGCTTGAAGGCGCCGCGCTTGACCGCATAGTGCTTCCGCAGGTTGCGCGCCTCCAGCACGACCGACGGGTCGGCCGCAGCCTCGAAGACATGGGGGCCGATATTGGACTCGGTCTGGGTGCTCATCACAGCGCCTCCCCGGCGGCGAGATGGCCGTCCGGCAGCGGGTAGAAACAGCGCGCCCGCCCGTCGTCCACGTCGAACAGCGCCGGGCGTTCGGCACGGCAGCGGGCGTCGGCGAAGCGGCAGCGCGGGCTGAACAGGCAGCCGGCCGGCCGGTCGGCGATACCCGGCACCATGCCGGGAATGGTCGGCAGCCGGCGCTTGCCCAGCGCCCGTTCCGGCAGGGCGTCGAGCAGGGCGCCGGTGTAGGGGTGGCGCGGCCGCTCGAACAGCGAATGGACCGGACGCGTCTCCGCCACCTGGCCGGCATACATGACGACGACGCGCTGGGCCGTCTCCGCCACCACGCCCATGTCGTGGGTGATCAGGATCAGGGCCATGCCGCGTTCGCGCTGCAACTGGACCAGCAGGTCGAGGATCTGCTTCTGGATGGTGACGTCCAGCGCCGTCGTCGGCTCGTCCGCCACCAGCAGGCGCGGATTGCAGGCGATGGCGATGGCGATCATCACGCGCTGGTTCATGCCGCCCGACAGCTGGTGCGGGAAGGCGGACAGGCGGGTTTCCGGCGCCGGAATGCCGACCTGCTCCAGGAGCGCGATGGCGCGGTTGCGCAGCGCCTTGCCGGACAGCCCCTCATGCACCCGCAGCGTCTCCATGATCTGGAAACCGACGGTGAAGCAGGGGTTCAGGCTGGTCATCGGCTCCTGGAAGACCATGGCGACGTCCTTGCCGGTGATCTTCCGGCGCTGGGCGGCGGGCATGGTCAGCAGGTCCCGGCCGCCGAACATCATCCGGTCGGCGACCACCCGGCCGTTGGAGCCGAGAAGCCCCATGACGGCGAGCGAGGTGACGGACTTGCCGGAGCCGGATTCGCCGACGATGCCGACGACCTCGCCTTCGTCCACGGTCAGGTCGATGCCGTCCACCGCGCGGAAGGTGCCGGCGCGGGTGGTGAACTCGACCGACAGGTTCTTGATGTCGAGAAGAGGCATGAGGTCAACGTTTCAGCTTGGGGTCGAGCGCGTCGCGAAGACCGTCGCCCAACAGATTGAAGGCCAGCACGGTCACCAGGATGGCGATGCCGGGCCAGGTCACGACCCAGGGGGCGCGCTGGAGGAACTGCAGCGAGGAGGCCAGCATGGTGCCCCATTCCGGCGTCGGCGGCTGCGCGCCGAGACCGAGGAATCCCAGGGCCGCCGCGTCCAGGATGGCGGTGGAGAAGCCCAGCGTCGCCTGCACGATCAGCGGGGCGACGCAGTTCGGCAGCACCACGATCAGCATCAGGCGCATCGGCCCGGCACCGGCAACGCGCGAGGCGACGACATAGTCCTTGTTCACCTCCGCCAGCACGGCGGCGCGGGTCAGGCGGGCATAGTGCGGGATCACCACCACCGACACCGCCAGCATGGCGTTCACCAGCCCCGGCCCGAGGATGGCGGCCACCACCACGGCCAGCAGCAGCGACGGCAACGCCAGCAGGATGTCCATGGCGCGCATGATCAGCACGTCGGCCATGCCGCCGAAGAAGCCGGCGACGAGGCCGAGGCCGAGCCCGACGGCCAGCGACAGGGTGACGACGATCAGGCCGATCATCATCGACAGGCGGGCGCCGTACATCAGGCGGGACATCATGTCGCGGCCGATGTCGTCGGTGCCCAGGATGTAGCTCCAGCTTCCGCCCGCCTGCCAGACCGGCGGGGTCAGGATGGCGTCGCGGTACTGGATGTCGGGATCGTGCGGGGCGATGACCCCGGCGAAGATGGCGATCAGCGCGATCAGCGCGATCACCACCAGACCGCCCAGCGCGCCCTTGTTCTGGCGGAAGTGATACCAGAACTCGGTCAGCGGGTGCGGCGGGCGTGACACGGCGACCGGTTCCGGGGTGGCGGGTTCTGCCTTGGTCGAGAATTCAGCGGACATGGATTGGCCTCACCGCGCGTGACGGATGCGGGGGTTGAGGACGCCGTAGAGCACGTCCACCAGCAGGTTGACCAGGATCACCGAGGTGGCGATCAGCAGGACTCCACCCTGCAGGGCCGGATAGTCGCGGCGGTTGATCGATTCGATCAGCCATTTGCCGACGCCCGGCCAGGAGAAGATGGTCTCGGTCAGGATGGCGCCGCCCAGCAGCGTGCCGACCTGCAGGCCGATGACGGTCACCACCGGGATCAGCGCGTTGCGCAACGCGTGCATGCCGATGACCCGGCCGCTGGCCAGCCCCTTGGCGCGGGCGGTGCGGATGTAATCCTCGCCCAGCACCTCCAGCATGGCCGAGCGCGTCATGCGCGCGACCACGGCCAGCGGCACGGTGCCCAGCACGATGGTCGGCAGCACCAGATGGCCGAGAGCGGAACGGAACGCCTCGTAGTCGCCGGCCTTCAGCGTGTCGATCAGCATGAAGCCGGTGTCCGGCTCCACGTAATAGACCAGATCCAGTCGGCCCGACACCGGGGTCCAGCCCAGCCCAACCGAGAAGAACAGGATCAGCAGCAGGCCCCACCAGAAGATCGGCATCGAATATCCGGTCAGGCTGGCGCCCATCACGCCGTGGTCGAACAGCGACCCCCGCTTCACCGCCGCCAGGATGCCGGCCGGCAGCCCCACCAGCGTCGCGAACAGCATGGCGCACAGCGCCAGTTCGAGCGTCGCCGGGAACAGCGTCAGGAATTCGCTGAGGACCGAATTGTGGGTGATCAGCGACAGGCCGAAATCACCGTGCAGCACGTTGCCGACGTAATCGAGGAACTGCTGCCAGAGCGCCCGGTCCAGGCCCATCTCGTGGCGCAGTTCGGCCAGCCGTTCAGGCGCGATGCCTCTCTCGCCCGTGCGCACCTCGATAGGGTCGCCGGGAACCAGCCGGATCAGGATGAAGGTCAGAAAGGTGATGCCGAGGAAAGTCGGAATCACCAAGCTCACCCGCGTCAGGATGAAGCGAAGCATCGACGGGCACTCGTTTTTTAAAACTGCGGTGAAAACTGGAACGGAGCGCTGGCCCGGCAGAAAAACCGCTTGGCAACGCTCCGTTCCATCAGGGGCACCTGCCCCAACTCCGACCCTCCCCCGCTTGCGCGGAGAAGGGCATGTCACTTACTTCAGGGTGGGAGCATGGCACCCCATACCCCACCTTTTCAACACTCCATCGCGCCCGCACTTTCGGCGAAGGCACGTCTCATATCACTTCAGGTCGACGCCTTCGAAGCGATGGATGCCGAACGGGTCCATCTTGTAGCCGACGACGTTCTTGGCGAGGCCCATGTAAACCACCGAGTGGGCGATGGTGTACCATGGGGCCTCTTCCTTGAAGATGACCTGGGACTGTTCGTACAGCTTGGTGCGCGCGGCGATGTCGGTGGTGCGCTTGGCCTGGACGACGAGGTCGTCGAACTCCTTGTTGCACCACTTCGACAGGTTGTTGCCGCCCGGACGCGCCGCCTCGCAGCCCAGCAGGGTGTAGAGGAAGTTGTCCGGATCGCCGTTGTCGCCGGTCCAACCGAGCATGCCCATCTGGTGCTCGCCCTGCTGCATGCGCTTGCGGTACTCGCCCCACTCGTACTGCACGATCTTCGCCTTGACGCCGACCTTGGCCAGATCAGCCTGCATCATCTCGGCGATGCGCTTGGCGTTGGGGTTGTAGGGGCGCTGCACCGGCATCGCCCACAGGTCGGTCTCGAAGCCGTTCGGGTAGCCGGCATCGGCCAGCAGCTTCTTCGCCCGCTCGACGTCGTAGGGATAATCCTCGATCGAGTCGTTGTACGACCACATGGTCGGCGGGATCGGGTTCTTGGCCGGGACGCCGGCGGCCTGATAGACCGCGGCGACCATCGCCTTCTTGTCCATCGCCATGCTGACGGCGCGGCGGACGCGAACGTCGTCGAACGGCTTCTTGGTCACGTTGAAGGAGACGTAACCGACGTTCAGGCCTTCCTGCTCCTGGACGACGATCGAGCTGTCCTTCTTCATGCCGTCGATGTCGGCCGGGTTCGGATAGGGCATCACCTGGCATTCGTTGGCCTTCAGCTTGGCCAGACGAACCGCCGCATCGGGCGTGATCGCGAAGACGAGGTTGTCGAGCGGCTGCTTGCCGCCCCAATACTGCTCGAACGCCTTGTAACGGATGACGGCGTCCTTCTGGTAGGCGACGAACTGGAAGGGACCGGTGCCGACCGGAACCTGGTCCAGCTTCTCCGGCGTGCCCTTCTTCAGCAGCATGGCGGCGTATTCGGCCGACATGATCGGGGCGAACGGCATGGCGAGGTTGGCCAGGAACGGCGCCTCGACCGCGTTCAGCGTGAACTTGACCGTCAGGTCGTCGACCTTCTCGATCGACTTCAACAGCTTGGGCATCGCCATGTCGTTGAAGTAGTCGTAGGCGCCGCCGGAGATCTTGTGGAAGGGATGGTCCGGCTTCCACTGGCGCTCGAACGAGAAGATCACGTCGTCGGCGTTGGCATCGCGGGTCGGCTTGAAATCGCCGACGCTGTGCCACTTGGCACCGGCCCGCAGCTTGAAGGTATAGACCAGCCCGTCGTCGGAAATGGTCCAGGATTCCGCCAGGCCGGGAACGACCTTGGTGCCGCCATGCTCGAACTGGACGAGATTGTTGTAGACCGGGAGGGCAACGTCGAAGCTGGTGCCGGTCGTGTTCAACATGGGGTTGAAGTTTTCGGGACTACCCTCGGAGCAATAAACAAGGGTTTTCGCCGCCTGGGCCGGCGCCGACAGCGCCAGCGCCGCGGCCATACCAAGCCCGGCACCCAGCAGGATGCGCTTCATTCGTCTTGCCTCCCGATTCCGGTTGGAGCGTATGGAAATTTGCCAGAACGCTTTTGGAAATAGCGTCGCCATTTGGCGCGTGCGAAAGCCGCCTGTCAACGCCTACATGCATACGTGGCTATACCGTGGCGCAGAGCACAATTCGTGGCGCCAATACGTCCGTATGGATACATTTTTGGCCCCGAAAACGAAACAGTTGCAAAGCCAACCATCCGGTTGACCGAATCGACAGGTCCCTGCCCCTGCGACTCAGGTTATCCGGGTGGACAGGTCCCGACTTGCGCGCAGGCGGCGGACGGTGGACGGCTGCCATGCACACCCGCCGTGAAGGCCGGTGCCGGTCCCCATGCTAGGCTGGGTTGCATCTGTGATGGAACCCCTTTTCGGAATCTGGTCCGGCGATGTCCTTTCCGCTCCTGCCGTCCGTCCTGCGGTCTGGCCCGCTGGCCGCCTATGGCCTCTACATCGTTGGATCCGCGCTGCTCGCCTCGAACCCCGTGGTTGGCCGGGCGGCGGCGCATGTGGTGCCGCCGATCGGACTGGCTTTCTGGCGCTGGCTGATCGCCTTTCTGATCGTGCTGCCCTTTGCCCTGCCCGGCCTGCTGACCCACCGCAGCCGGCTGAAGGCGCAATGGCGGCATTACCTTTTGCTGGGCGTGCTGGGGCAGGGAATTTCCGGCGCCATCGTCTATTATGGGCTGGAGCGGACCAGCGCCACCAATGCCAGCCTGATCTATGCGACGAGCCCGGCGATGATCCTGGCGCTTGCCGCCGTCTGGCTGGGCGACGCGATCCGGCCGCGGCAGATTCTCGGCATCCTGCTGGCGATGGCCGGCGTGCTGGTGATCCTGACCCGCGGCGATCCGGAGGCGCTGCTGCACCTGTCCTTCAATGGCGGCGACCTGCTGGTGCTGACCGGGGCGGTGTCCTGGTCGGTCTATACCATCCTGCTGCGGCAATCGGGCACCCCCCTGCCGGTGGTCACCGCCTTCGCCGCCAATGCGCTGTCCGGCGTGCTGGTGCTGGCACCCTTCTATGCGTGGGAGACGGTGGCGGTGCGGCCGGTTCCCTTTTCCGTTTCCACCATCCTGTCGATCGTCGCGGTGGCGCTGTTCGCCTCCGTTCTGGCGCTGCTGGCCTATCAGAAGACGATCGCGATGATGGGGGCGGCGCGCGCCTCCACCGCGCTGTACGTGTCGCCGCTGTGGGCGGCGCTGGCCTCCTGGGTGTTGCTGGGCGAACCGTTGCAGGGCTTTCATCTGATGGGCGTGATGCTGGTGCTGCCCGGCGTGATGCTGGCCACCCTGCAAGCCCGCAAGCCGGCGGCGGCGGCGACCGAAGCGGCCTGACCGGAGTGGCTTGATCGACGACGCCAACCCTCCCATTTTGGCCGGACATTCCCCACCCGCTCCCGTCGGTCCATGCCCCAATCCGCTCCCACCCCGCTGCTCCTCTGTGCCGACGATTACGGACTGGCGCCCGGCGTCAACACCGCCATTCGTGATCTGATCGCCCGGGGACGACTGACCGCGACCTCGGTCATGAGCCTCTGCCCGCATTGGCGCAGCGGAGCCGACGCACTGCGTGAACTGAAGGACAAGGCCGATGTCGGGCTGCATTTCACCCTGACCGACCAGCCGCCGCTGGGTGCCATGCCGATTCTGGCGCCGGACGGGCGGCTGCCGCCGTTGGGGCGGCTGATGGGCTGGGCCTATCGCGGGACACTGAACGGCCCGGTGGCGCGCGCGGAAATCCGGGACGAACTGTCGCGCCAGATCGACGCCTTCACCGACGCCTGGGGCGGACCGCCCGACTATATCGACGGCCACCAGCACATCCACCAGCTGCCCGGCGTGCGTGAGGCGGTGGTGGACGCGCTAACCGCCTTGCCGGGCGCTTATGTCCGCCTGTGCGGCGAACCGGTGACGGCGGTGCTGCGCCGGGGCGTCGCGGTGCCGAAGACCCTGCTGATCGGCGGGCTGGGCGGCGGACTGAGGCGCATGGTGCGGGCGCGCGGCATCCCCGCCAACGACCGCTTCGCCGGAGTCTACGACTTCGCCGGCAACCGTCCTTTCGCCGAACTGATGGCGCGCTTCCTGGACGGTATCGGCGGCCGCACGCTGGTTATGGTCCACCCCGGCCTGCCGGACGAGGACCTGCGCCGCGTCGACACGCTGGTCGAGCCGCGGCGCGCCGAATACGACTATCTCCGCGGGCCGGAGTTCGCCGCCCTGTTGGAGGCGCGCAACATCCGGCTGACCCCCTTCGCCGACTTTCCCCGGTAGGAGCGGTTATTCCGCCTCGTCCGGCTGCCACGCACGGCGGCGCAGCTTGAAACGCTGGACCTTGCCGGTCTCCGTCCGCGGCAGCGCATCGAGGAACTCCACCGCGCGCGGGTACTTGTAGGGCGCGATGTGTTCCTTGACGAAGCTTTGCAGCTCCTCCGCCAGACGCTCGTCGGGACGGACATCGTCGCGCAGCACGACGAAGGCCTTGGGGATGGTGCCGCGCACCGGATCGGGGGCGGCGATCACCGCGCATTCCTGCACCGCCTCGTGGCTCAGCAGGATGTTCTCGACCTCCAGGCCGGAGATCTTGTAGCCGGCCGAGACGATCAGGTCGTCGGTGCGGGCGTGATACCAGAAGAAACCGTCCTCATCAACGTGGAAGGCGTCGCCGGTCAGGTTCCAGCCCTGCTGGACATAGCTTTCCTGGCGCGGATCGTCGAGATAGAGGCAGCCGGTCGCCCCGCGCACCGCCAGCCGGCCGACCTGCCCGGGGGGCAGCTGGCGGAACTGGTCGTCGACCACCATCGCCTCGTACCCCGGCACCGGCTTGCCGGTGGAGCCCGGCCGGACATCGCCCGGCACCGCATGCAGGACGGCGTTCAGCAGTTCGGTCGTGCCCAGGCTGTCGAGGATTTCCAGCCCGGTGGCGTCGCACCAGCCCTCGAAGGTCTGCTGCGGCAGCGGCTCCCCGGCGGAGATGCAGAGCCGGAGCGAGGCAAGCCCCTTGGCCAGCGCCGGGTCGGCGGCCATGCGGCCGATCATGCCGCGATAAACGGTGGGCACGGTGAACATCACCGTCGCCCGGTGGCGGCTGGCGGCCTCCAGCAGCCGGTCGGCGGTGCCGCGCTCCAGCAGGATGACTGACGCGCCGATACGCAGAGGAAACAGCAGCAGCCCGCCCAGCCCATAGGCGAAGGCCAGCGTCGGCGAGCCGCAGAACACGTCGTCGGCCGTCGTGCCCAGCACCGAGCGCGGCGACAGATCGGAAATCGCCAGCAGATGACGATGCAGATGAGCCGCCGCCTTCGGCGTGCCGGTGGTGCCGGAGGTGAAGGCGATCAGCGCGACGTCATCCTGCGCCGTGTCGGCGGCCTGGAACCCGGCCGGCTTGGTGGCGATGCGATGTTCCAGCTCGCCGTCGCGGAAACCAACGATGCGCAGCGACGGCAATGCCGCCTCTTCCAGATCGTCGAGGAAATGGGTGTCGCACAGCGCCATGTCGATGGCGGCGCGATTCAGCACGTCGGCCAGTTCGGGCGCGCGCAGCAGCGGCATGGTCGGCACCAGCACGCCGCCGGCCTTGATCACCGCCAGCCAGCAGGCGGCCAGCATCGGCGTGTTGGGACCACGCAGCAGCACGCGGTTGCCGGTGACCAGCCCGTAATCCTCGGTCAGGACGCGGGCGATGCGGTCGACGGTGTCGCGCATCCGGCCATAGCTCCACACCTCGCCGTCGCCGCCGATCAGGCAGGGGCGCCCGTCCCAGCCACGCTCGCGCCAGCCGTCGATCAGGACGGAGACGGCGTTGAGCCGCTGGGGGTATTGGAGTTCGGGGCGTTCCAGAATCAGATCGGGGCGCTGCGACGGGGCCGGCAGCCGGTCACGGGTGAAGCTGTCCAAATGTCCGGATGGCGTCATGCGCGCTGCTGCCTCCCCCCGTTGCAGGACGGGAAGGACGGGGCCGGCGTGGTCGGTGGGCGGACCCGGCCGCCACACGCGCGGTTCAGACACGGCCATACCGTCGGCCGGCGCGAATGCGCATCCCTTCATGGGCAATGCTCCATCTCCCCCCGCAGAGGACGCATGAACACGCCTCCGTCTTGTCTTTTATGCTCCGACTATAGTGCCAGGGGACGCAAGTGAGCCATGCAACGAACGAATGGTGGGTGCACCATCAATCGCCATTCCTGCCGGGACAAGTGCCTGAAAACGCCGGTTTTTCGTTGGTAAGACGCATGATTTGGAACGAAAGTACGGGTCGGCGTACCGATTTTCAGCCGTTCTGCAGATAAAGATCGATCTCACCCTGCTCCATCACGTGGGCGGTGCCGTGGATGATGCCGTTGGCGACCTGGATGATGCGGTGAATCATCGCGACGGAGGTCTGGCAGTCCATCCGCAGCTTGTCGGGATCGCCGCTGTCGATGTCGGTGCCGATCCGCTCCAGCGTGTGGGCGATCACCTGATGGGCCTGGGCGATGGTGTCCTCGAACGGGCGGAGGAACTTGGACGGCACATGGCCGTAGGCCTCGATCGCCAGATCCTTGTCGGAGAAGCCGCTGTCGCGGAAATGCTCGGCATAGCTCTTGGGCTGCCAGATGCGGCATTCCTCCAGCATGTCCGGCATGTCAGGGATCATCTCGATCAGCATCACGATTTCGTTGAAGTGATTGAGATAGTCGGTCGCCAGCAGCGTCTTCTCGGAAATGTTCGTGCCGCGCACGCGCTCCCGCCACTGGGCGAAGTCAGCCAGTTCATCCGGTGGAATGCCCTCCATCAGGGACCGATCCAACTCTTGGTCTTCCATGCACAAACCCGGACCCGATGCGGCAGCCTACGCGATACCCCGGCCGGCACCGTTCCGCCGGCCTTCAGAACGGATGGCGCGCCCGAAGACGCCGAACTCCAACCGTGTGCCGATGTCCTTAACGTTGGATTAAACGCGTTGCAAGCACGGGCTTGTGAAAGTCCCCAATTGACGGAAAGGAGGCAGCGACAGGGCCATTATCTTGACGGATATCTGTGCGGATGAAAGTTCGCCGCCGGCACCGGCCGCATGATGTGGCGGCGGTGCTTCGGCGGCGATCAGGATTGGCGGTTCAGGGAGGAATCACACCATGCCCGTTCCAACACAGCCCCTGGCGGTTGGTTCCTGTGCTGCACGGTTGGTTTTTCATGCGGCGCATGGCCGGAAAAGAAAAACGCGCCGGCCTGGGGGATGGCCGGCGCGTACGAGGATCGGGAACACTCGCCTCGCCCTCACACGGTACACACCGGAGGGCAAAGACAGAGTAAGCTTATAAGTCTTTCAGAACAGTTAAGCCTACCCCTCCGGCACCCCCTATATCTTGCAGGTCATAGGCTGGCCGCACAGCCCGCTGAACCATATCCGGCCGTGTTTCATATTATGCATACTGAGTAATCCTTTACTGGTATCTCGAATAAATCTTTCGGGCTCACTCCCGTTAGGCCGTGGACTGCGCCATATGAATTCGACCGTTGCAGCCCGGGATGCGTCAGTCTGTCGATCGAAGCAGCGTCGACGGCGCCGCGATCTTCGGCGGGAACGCCCGGCCGGTTCCGCCGCCGGATTTCGCTGCCAAGTTTCGCTGACGGACAGGCGGACCGGGCAGAGGCGGCCCGGAAAGGATCGAGTTGCACCGGCCTGATCCGGGATCCCGGATCAGGCACATCGGGTGGATGCCAGGAACACGCGCCGCAGAAAGGCACGGGGAGAGAGATGGAGCAGTACACCGGTCACTTCATGCAGCATTTGCCCTACCTGCGCCGCTATGCCCGCGCGCTGACCGGGACGAACGGGCGGGGGGACGCCTTGGTGACCCGCACCCTGGAATGGTATCTGGAGGCGGACGAGGCGGAGACCGGCCGCGGCGGCGACCTGTCGCGCGGCACGCTCTATCGCCATCTGAACGAGTTGCAGGACGAGGAGGGCTCGCCGCCGGTGGTGGCGCCCTACCATCCGGTCGAATCGGCGCTGATGACGCTGGAGGAAACCGACCGCCGGCTCTACCTGCTGGTCAATCTGGAGGATCTGCCGGTCGGCGACGCCGCCGTCGTCCTGGGCCTCGCCCCGGAAGATGCGGTGGAGCGACTGACCCACGCCCGCGAGCGCGTCCGCGCCCGGCTGACCGCCACCATCCTGATCGTCGAGGACGATGCCATCATCGCCTATGATCTGGCGGAGACGGTGCGCGGCATGGGCCACATCGTCTGCGGCAACGCGGCGACGATGGACGAGGCGCTGTCGCTGGCGGCGGAACACCGGCCGACGCTGGCGCTGATGGACATCCGGCTGGCCGATGGCGACAACGGGCTGGAGGTGGCGCGCGAACTGCGGGCTCGCCGGTTCCTGCCGGTGATCTTCGTCACCGCCTTCCCCGACGATCTGGCCAAGCATGGGCTGGAGCATCTGGGTCCGGTGATCCCGAAGCCCTTCACCCGCGACCAGATCGAACAGGCGATCACCCGCGCGGTGTTCATGCCGCAGCCGGAGGACGTCCGCGAGACGGCGCAGCCCCACTGAGGGGCTGCGCTGCTTCACCCGGCGTTCACCCGGGGGGGTTAGCGGAAGACCACCGTCTTGTTGCCGTTCAGCAGCACGCGATGCTCCACGTGGTAGCGGACGGCACGGGCGAGAACGATGTTCTCGATGTCACGCCCGATGGCCACCAGGTCGTCGGGCGTCATCGTATGGTCGACGCGCTCGGCCTCCTGCTCGATGATCGGGCCTTCGTCGAGGTTGGAGGTGACATAGTGCGCGGTGGCGCCGATCAGCTTAACGCCGCGGGCATGGGCCTGGTGGTAGGGCTTGGCGCCCTTGAAGCTGGGCAGGAAGCTGTGGTGGATGTTGATGACCCGGCCGGCCATCCGCTCGCACAGCGCACCCGACAGCACCTGCATGTAGCGGGCGAGCACGACGAGGTCGACCTTCTCCTCGTCCACGATCTCCAGCAGGCGGGCTTCCTGCTGCGCCTTGTTGTCGACGCCGACCGGCAGATGGTGGAACGGAATATTGTGCCACGCCGCCAGCTGGTAGAAGTCGCGGTGGTTGGAAACGATGGCCGGGATTTCGATCGGCAGATAGCCGGTGCGGTAGCGGTACAACAGGTCGTTCAGGCAGTGGCCGAACTTCGACACCATGATCAGCACGCGCGGGCGGCGGCGGGCGTCATGGATCTTCCAGGTCATGCCGAAGCGGTCCGCCACCTGCGCGGCGAAATCGGCCTCCAGTTGCGCCTTCGTCGGCCCGGCAGGGTTGCCGTTGAAGCTGACGCGCATGAAGAACAGGCCGGAGACGCGGTCGCCGAACTGGGCGCTGTCGATGATGTTGCAGCTCCGCTCCGCCAGGAAGCCTGACACCGCGAAGACGATGCCGACGGTGTCGGGGCAGGAAACGGTGAGGATATAGTCGGAGCCGGTCTCAGACATCGCGCGTCCACCATGACGTACAGCAAGAAAAGGGGGAGGCTTCCCTAGCACGAACGCCGCCATGTTGCACCCGCTTCATGAGCGGATGCGCACATGGCTGTATCGTCAGGCGGAATTGTCGCCGGCAGCGGGCGGTCCACGCCGCTCTGGCATCGGCGGGCCGGCGGTGCGAAACTGGTGCGCGGCCGAACCGGCCGGCGTATGGAAACGGGATCATCCATGGCATCCGGCGGCAAGATCATCGGCGAATACGCCAAGGGCAAGGTCGACAAGCTGATGACGGCGGATGCCGCCGACAGCAGCCGGAGCCAGCGCATCCGCCATTTCCTGGAAAACATGGATGCCGCGATCCTGGAGGCCAACTGCGAGGTCATCGGACGCGAGCTGCCCAACCTGAACCGCGACTCCTTCCTGCGCATGGCGGTGCGGGTGGCGGAACTGCGGGCCGACTACATCCGCGCCGGCCTGAAGATGTCGGAATCACGGCACCCGGATTCCGCCGCCGTCAGCGACCTCGCCCGCCTGCGCGCGGCCTACGAGGAGATGCTGGCGGTCTATGAGGCGGCCGAACGGGTGATCGAGCGCGGGTACGCCAAGCTGGGGTAAAGCTCCGGGGTGCCGCCCTCCCCGGAAACAAAAATCCCCTTCCCCGCGATCCTGCGGAGAAGGGGGCGCGACCGATCGGTCACGGAATTCAGTGTCAATTCAGTGGCGACCGACCCGAAAGACGCCGGCCCAAAAAAATACCGGCAGGCCAAAGCCGATGGCCGGGGTCAAACGTCGTGGAAATGTTCCAACTCCCGACGCAGGCTGGTGGCCTCCTGTCGCAGGCCGACGATCCGGCGGACGTCGGGACTCTGCTGTTGTTCCTCGCGTTCGAGCTTGTCCTCGATCTCGCGCTGCTCTTGCCGGATGATGTTGAACAAGGCTTTCCTCAACATCGACACCTCCCGAGCTGATCGCTAAAATTTTAGCGCTTTTCCAAGCCGCCATCAAGCAACCAATGACCTCTGTCGAATCCTAATCGTGTCAAGTCTGCCCCGGTAACCGGCCGGCCACAAATATTCAGAAACGGTAATCTGCCCGGCCTTGACAATACTTTTGCGCCGCCGCATTGGTTAATGAATCAGGCTAGATCAACAAAGGGCGTGGCCTGACGCCGCGGCACTTCCTCCTTTGCAGTACGGTATTTTTGGCCATGGATCGACGACAGCTGCTTGGGCTGGGGCTTAGCAAGCTTTGGTTAACCGCCTTCGGCACGGCGGGGCTGGCGCTGGCGCAGCCGCTGGGGGTGACCGGCGCCCTGGCGGCGGACCGGCGGCCGGACCGCAAGCCGGCCAGCGGCACTTCGTCACGGCCGCGGCTGGTGATGCTCGATCCCGGCCATGGCGGCAACGATCCCGGCGCCATCGGTACCCGCGGCACCTTCGAGAAGGAGGTGACGCTCGACATCGCCCGCGACGTCGCACGCATCCTGGCGGAGCGGCACGGCGTGGCCGTGAAGCTGACGCGCCGCGACGACCGTTTCCTGGCGCTGGACGACCGGGTGGCACTGACGCGCGAGGCCGGGGCCGACCTGTTCGTGTCGATCCACGCCGACAGCGCCCCCAACGCCGAGGCCCGCGGCCTGTCGGCCTACATCCTGTCGGAAAAGGCATCGGATTCCTTCGCCTCCCGCCTCGCCCAACAGGAGAATCAGGCCGACCGCTTCGGCAAGCCGGGGTCGGTCGGCGGCGGCCGGATCGTCAAGGACATCCTGATGGACCTGACGGCGCGCCACACCCGCCATGCCTCGCTGGCGGCCCGCCAGATCTTGGTGGAGGGGGCGGGAAAGGAACTGCACCTGTTGGAAAACCCGATGCGAGCGGCCAATTTTGCGGTGCTGAAGGCGCCGGACGTGCCGTCGGTACTGGTCGAGACCGGCTTCCTGTCCAACCCCAGGGACGAGGAAATCCTGCGCGACGCGACCGCCCGGCGGGTGGTTTCCCGCGTCCTGGCGCGTGAAATCGCCGGCGTGCTGTCCAGCCCAGCTTTCGCCTGATTTCGCCCCGAGACTGTGGAAAGCGTCGTGACGACGCTTCCTTCGCAGTCGCAGCGACTGCAACATCCGTGCATCACCTCGGGACAAAGTGACGATGACTGGTGAAAGCCTCGAATTTCCCCATTGCAAAGACCGTTCCGCCGTGACTTTTTCCGGCCGCGCGCCGCATCCGCCCGGTGCGCGCCACGCGGGCGAAGGGAGGCACGCTGTGACGGGTTTGAGCCGCCTTTGGACATTGTTCGCACTCGCCTGCACCGCCGGTGTTTCGCTGGCCGGCTGCGGGCCGCTGGTGCTGGGCGCCGCGGGCGGGACCGCCGTGGTGGCGACGCAGGAGCGCGGCTTCGGCGGCTTCGTCAGCGACACCGAAATCCGCGCCCGCATCAATTCGCTGTGGCTGCAGCATTCGGTGGACATGACCAACCGCATCGGGCTGACCGTCGACCAGGGCCGCGTGCTGCTGACCGGCCGCGCCGCCGACGCGCAGATGCGGCTCGACGCGGTGCGCCTCGTCTGGCAGGCGCAGGGCGTGAAGGAAGTCATCAACGAAATCCAGATCGACAACGGGTCGAGCATCATCGACACCGCGCGCGACACCTGGATCTCGACCCAGATTCGCAGCCGGATCACGTTCGATGCGGATATTCATAGCCAGAACTACAGCATCGATACCGTCGACGGCGTTGTCTATCTGATGGGTGTCGCCAGTTCACAGGAAGAGCTGGACCGTGCACTCCAGCACGCCCGTTCGGTGCCCAACGTCCAGCGCGTCGTCAGCTACGTCCGTCTGCTCCCGAACCCAAACCTCCAGGGTTGAACCCCGACCGCCATGGCCTCCGCCCTATCCCGCGTCCTCGCCGTTTTCCGCACCGCCGCCGTCACCGCAGCCTTGAGCCTGCCGGCGGCGTTCGCGGCCGGTCCCGTTCTGGCGCAGGACGCGGCAGTGGAAATGACGGTTCAGGATAGGGCGGTGCAGGCTGTGGCGCAGGATGTCGCGGCGCAGGATCAGGACGGCGGCGGGGCGGACAACCCGGCCGCCGGCACCCCCGGCCCGGCCAACCGCCTGTTCGTCCAGGCCTTGCAGCTGATCCGGCAGGCCGACAACACCTATGACGTCGCCGAGGAAGGCCGTCTCCTGAAGGAGGCGGATAAGCTGTTCAACGACATCGTGACGAAATATCCCGACAGCCCGCTGGCGGTGCAGCTCGTCACCAACCAGTTCGTCGGCGACTTCGATTTCTACGAATTCCGCTCGCGCATCCGGGCGCTGGTCTGCAACGACGCCCTGAACAGCCTGTGCTTCCTCCACCGCATCGGCGAGATGCTGCCGCCGGTGGAAACGCCGATCAATGCAGCGCGCTGGGACTGGCTGTCGCTGGCCGTCGCCTACCAGCAGCTGGGCGACACCGGCCGCGCCAAGGAGATCATGGCGCCCTTCGTCAGCGCGGTGCGCCGCGGTGGCGTCGCCGACAGCTCCGGCCAGGATCTGTTCGTCGCCCGCGCCCTGTCGCTGATGGGGCAGACGCCGCTGGCGCTGGACATCACCCGGCAGATCAACGACTGCTCGACCCGCATCTACAACCTCGCCGACATCGCCAAGGCGGCGGCGTGGCGCGGCGACAGCGGCCTGACCAACGCGCTGGCCGACGAGGCCAAGAGCTACGCCTCCAGCCACAATTGCGCCTGGGAGCTGGGGCTGGTCGCCCAGACGCTGCTGCGCGCCGGCAAGGAGGCACAGGCCCGCACCCTGTTCCTGAACACGGTCGAGACGCAGTTCTCCAAGTTCAAGGAAACCCGCGGCGACTGCTGCCCGCCGGAACTGGCGGTGGCGGCGGCCGACATCGGCGAGCCGAAGCTGGCGCTGGGACTGCTCAGCACGGTGCAGGACGAGAACCCGTGGACGATCCCGGCGGTGCTGGGGCGGCTGGCCAAGCGCGGCGAGGCGGGCATGGCCGTCGCCTACGCCGATCAGGTGGCGGACATCGATACCCGCGGCGAAGCCTATGCCGAGCTGATCGAGGCGGCGATGAAGCGCGGCGAACCGGCCGTCGCCAACGACCTGATGAACCGCCTGAACAAGCTGACGGACGAAGCCGCCGGCCGCCGGCCCGGCCTGCTGGCACAGCGGGCCAAGGCGGAGAAGGTCTTCTACAACGATGACCGCTGGCGCCGCACCTTCCAGCTGGCGATCAACGCGGCGGAGAAGGCCAGCAACTTCGTCCGCCGCGACATCGGCGCCCCGCTGCTGGCCGCGCTGGTCCGCATCGAGACCGGGTTGCCGATGCTGGACTGAGGGGAGAGCTTCCGCTCATCCCACCGTCAGCACCAGCTTGCCGACATGCTGGTTGCTCTCCATCAGCCGGTGAGCGTCGGCGGCGTTGGCGAACGGAAAGACCTCGTGGACGACCGGCTTGACCGTACCGGCGGCCACCAGCGGCCAGACGCGCGCCTTCAACTGCTCGGCCACCGCCTGCTTGTAGGCGACCGGACGCGCCCGCAGGGTCGAGCCGGTCAGCACCAGCCGCTTGGTCATCACCGGGAAGAAGTTCACGTTGGCCGTCGCGCCGCGGACGAAGCCGATGCAGACATAGCGGCCCTCGACCGCCAGCGCGTCGATGCTGCGGGCGACGTAATCGCCGCCGACGATGTCCAGCACCACATTCACACCCGTGCCGCCGGTTGCCTCCTTGACCACCGCGACGAAATCCTCCTCGGCATAGTCGATGGCACGCTCGGCACCCAGCCGGACGCAGGCAGCGCATTTCTCCGCCCCGCGGGCGGTGGCGAAGACGCGGGCGCCGAACGCGGCCCCCAATTGGATCGCCGTGGTGCCGATGCCGGACGTGCCGCCATGGACCAGCAGTGCCTCGCCGGGCTGGAGCGCGCCGCGCTCGAACACGTTCGACCAGACGGTGAAGAAGGTTTCCGGCAGGGCCGCCGCCTCGGCCATCGACAGGCCGGCGGGAATCGGCAGGCATTGCGCCGCCGGCACCACGCAGAACTCGGCATAGCCGCCGCCGGCCAGCAGGGCGCAGACGGGGTCGCCGACCCGCCAGCCCTCCACCCCTTCGCCCAGCGCGTCGACGGTGCCGGCGACCTCCAGGCCGGGGATGTCGGTGATGCCCGGCGGCGGGTTGTACTTGCCGAGCCGCTGGAGCACGTCGGGCCGGTTGACGCCGGCAGCCTGGACGGCGATGCGGATCTCGCCCGGTGCTGGATCGGGAACCGGACGGTTCGCCGGGACCAGCACCTCCGGCTTGCCGGGCTGGCTCACCTCGATCGCCGTCATGGTTCTGGATTCTGCCATTCGGAACACTCCCCTACCCTGTTCTGGTGAAAGGTCAGGGGCACTGTGTCGTCGCAGCGGACGGCCAGTCCACGCGGCGATGGATCCGATTTCGTCCTGCGGAAAAATCAGAAAAAATGGCCGTGCTGCACACAGCACGGCCAGTCTCCGAGAGAAGCGCGAACATGCAAAACAACACATCCGCCCGATGAGAAAGGAACGCCTTTCCCGAGACAGACAATCGCACGGCCGATAGCGGATTTCCCGAGGAAAACGCCGGTTTTCCATTCCGTGGAAACGGCCGATTTCTCAAGAAAAAAGGCCGCGCTCCGTGAGGAACGCGGCCCTGAGTGCGCCAGGGAGGAATGCCAACGTGCACCACCTGCCGTCAGCTCTTGGCGTCTGCTTGTCCGTGTGATGGACGGGTCAGTTGGGAACCGGCACGCGGCCGCCCAGTTCCTGCGTCACCGCGGCAGCAGCGCGCTTGACCATTTCGCCCAGGGCACGCAACCGCGCGTCCTCGATGCGCCGGCTGGAGCCGGACAGCGACAGGGCACCCATCACACGGGAATTCTCGTCGAAGATCGGAGCGGCGACACAGCGCAGGCCGGACACCCGCTCCTCCTGGTCCAGGGCATAGCCGCGGGTGCGGACCAGCGTCAGGTCACGGTACAGCGCCGGCAGCGACGACAGGGTGCTGCGGGTGAACTGGCGCATGCCGCGCTGGGTCACGATGGTCTGCACCTTGGTCTCCGGCATGCCGGCCAGCAGCGCCTTGCCGACGGCGGAACAGTGCAGCAGCGTGCGGTCGGTCTGCGGAACCGCGACCTGGGCGGCGCGAGGACCGCCGACGCGGGCCAAGTAAAGCGCCTCGCCATTCTCCTCGACCGCAAGGTTCACGATCTCGCTGCTCTCCTCCATCAGGCGGCGCATGCGGGGACGGGCAACATCGACCAGATTGCGGGTCTTCAGGAAATTGGCGCCGGTCATGTAGGCTTGGACGCCGACCACCCAGCCGCGCGCGCTCTGGTCGAAACGGACATAGCGCTCGTACTGCAGGGTCGTCAGCAGGCGGTGGGTAGTGGAGGGCGACAGGTTCGCAGCCTCCGACAGTTCGGTCAGGGTCATCGGACCGTCGTTGGAGCCGAGGATGGTCAGGATATTCAGCGCGCGGCACAGCGACTGCACCACCTGCCCGCGCTCGGCCTTGGCGTCCTTGCCGTTGTCGTTCTTGACCCGCGGCGTCTCGATGATCGCGGTCTTGATGATAGCCGCGGCGCCCTCACTGGGGTCGTCATGGATGATGCGGCGGGCCAGAATGCTGTTTTGGGCTTGCGCTTTCATGTCCCATCTCCCTCGGGGTCCGGCGCGTTGGTTGCGCCTGTCTGTTGCGGCTGATGGCGTGAGTGACAGAAGCTTCGCTGGAACCGCGGGACCGTCGCGGACGGCGGTCCCGCGGGGAAACGTCAACCTTTGAAAATCGCCTGCATGGTGAAGCCCAGGCTGGCGGGGCTGTCGGCGACGGCGATGCCGACCGACTTCATGAAGTCGATCTTGAAGTCGGCGGTGTCGTTGCCGCCGGAGATCACCGCACCGGCATGGCCCATGCGGCGGCCCGGAGGCGCCGTGCGGCCGGCGATGAAGCCGACGACCGGCTTCTTCGTGCCCGACGCCTTGAGGAACTCGGCGCCGCGGACTTCGGCGTCGCCGCCGATCTCGCCGATCATGATGATGCCCTCGGTCTCCGGGTCCTTCACGAACAGCTCCAGGCTGTCGACGAAGTTGGTGCCGTTGACCGGGTCGCCGCCGATGCCGATGCAGGTGGTCTGGCCCAGGCCGGCCGCCGTGGTCTGCGCCACCGCCTCATAGGTCAGCGTGCCCGAGCGCGAGACGATGCCGATCTTGCCACGCTTGTGGATGTGGCCCGGCATGATGCCGATCTTGCACTCGTCCGGCGTGATGATGCCGGGGCAGTTCGGGCCGATCAGGCGGGTCCCAATTCCATTTTTCCGGGAACCGTCGAGGGCGCGCTTGACGCGGACCATGTCCAGCACCGGGATGCCCTCGGTGATGCAGACCACCAGCGGGATCTCGGCGTCGATCGCTTCCAGGATCGCGTCGGCCGCAAACGGCGGCGGCACGTAGATCACGGAGGCGTTGGCGCCGGTCTTCTCGACCGCTTCCGACACGGTGTCGAAGATCGGCAGGTCGAGATGCTTGGCGCCGCCCTTACCCGGGGTCACGCCGCCGACCATCTTGGTGCCGTAGGCGATGGCCTGTTCGGAGTGGAAGGTGCCCTGGGCTCCGGTGAAGCCCTGGCAGATCACCTTCGTGTTCTTGTCGACGAGAACAGCCATTTCACGCGGCCTCCTTCTTCACGGCGGCGACGATCTTCTTGGCTGCGTCGTCCAGATTGTCGGCGGACAGGATCGGCAGGCCGGATTCGGCCAGGATCTTCTTGCCCAGATCGACGTTGGTGCCTTCCAGGCGGACCACCAGCGGAACGTGCAGGTGCACTTCGCGGGCCGCGGCGACCACGCCCTCGGCGATCACGTCGCAGCGCATGATGCCGCCGAAGATGTTGACCAGGATGCCTTCGACCGCGCTGTCGGACAGGATCAGCTTGAAGGCCGCGGTGACGCGCTCCTTCGTGGCGCCGCCGCCGACGTCGAGGAAGTTGGCGGGCTCGGCACCGTACAGCTTGATGATGTCCATCGTCGCCATGGCGAGGCCGGCGCCGTTGACCATGCAGCCGATGTTGCCGTCAAGCTTGACGTAGTTCAGCTCGTGCTTGGCAGCTTCGATCTCCGCCGGGTCCTCTTCCGCCTCGTCGCGCAGGGCGGCGACATCCTTGTGGCGGAACAGGGCGTTGTCGTCGAAGTTCATCTTGGCGTCGAGTGCCAGGATGTCGCCCGAGCCGGTGACGATCAGCGGGTTGATCTCGACGATGGCGCAGTCCAGATCGACGAAGGCCTTGTAGGCGGCCTGGATGAACTTGGCGGCGGCGCCGACCTGCTTGCCTTCCAGGCCCAGAGCGAAGGCGACCTTGCGGGTGTGGTAGCCCTGGATGCCGGTGGCCGGGTCGACGGCGACCTTGACGATCTTCTCGGGTGTGTTGTGGGCGACCTCCTCGATCTCCATGCCGCCTTCGGTCGAGGCGATGATGGTGACGCGGCCGGTGGCGCGGTCGGTCAGCAGGCCGAGATACAGCTCACGCTTGATGTCCGCGCCTTCCTCGACATAGAGGCGCTTGACCTCCTTGCCTGCCGGGCCGGTCTGCTTGGTCACCAGGACGTGATTGAGCATCTCGGCGGCGTTGGAGGCGACCTCCTCGACCGACTTGACGACGCGGACACCGCCCTTGCCGCCCGGATTGTCCTGGAACCGGCCGGCGCCGCGGCCGCCGGCATGGATCTGCGACTTCACCACCCAGACCGGACCGCCGAGTTCGCGGGCGACCGATGCAGCCTCTTCCGGGGTGAAGGCCACGCCACCGCGCGGAACGGCGACGCCGTACCCCCGCAGCAGATCCTTGGCCTGATATTCGTGAATGTTCATGGTTTTCGTCTCTGTCCCAGTCGGGAATTGTCTTTTGGAGACCGCGGGAAGCCGGAAATTCTTCGGCTGACGGGCGGCGGATTTTCAAAAGTCCGGGCTTCGGCTCTTGAGCGACCGGGAAGGGGACGGTCGGGAAGAGGGGAAGCGGGGTTTTATAAAAATCGGCAGACTTTTCAAATATCGGGGGCCGGCCCTTCTCCCCAACTCTCTCCCGCCGAAGCGGGCAGGGTTGGGGAGAAGGCGGAAACTGTTACTCCGCCGCCAGCCTCTCGACGACGCCGATGGCGCCGCTGTCGCGGATGTCGACGATCTCACGCTCGCTGAAACCCAGCACGTCGCGCAGAATTTCATCAGTATGCTCGCCCAGCAGGGGGGAGCGGGTGACCTCCGTCGGGCTGTCGGACAGCTTGATCGGATTGCCGACCGTCAGGTAGCTGCCGCGGGTCGGATGCTCCACCTCGACCAGCGTGCCGGTCTCGTAGAGCGACTTGTCCTCGGCGATCTCCTTCATCGACAGGATCGGGCCGCAGGGAATGTCGTACTTGTTGAGGATGTCCATAACCTCGAACTTGGTCAGGGTCTTGGTCCACTCCTCGACGGTGCCGAAGATCTGCATCAGGCGCGGCAGGCGGGCCACCGGGGTGGCGTAGTCGGGATCGGTGATCCACTCCTCCTTGCCGATGACCTTGCAGATCGACTTCCACACTGGGGCCTGGGCGATGAAGTAGATGTAGGCGTTGGGATCGGTCTCCCAGCCCTTGCACTTCAGGATCCAGCCCGGCTGGCCGCCGCCCGAGGCGTTGCCGGCGCGCGGCACCGTGTCGCCGAACTCGCCGTTCGGGTATTGCGGGTATTCCTTCATCGGACCGTTGGCCAGACGCTGCTGGTCGCGCAGCTTGACGCGGCACAGGTTCAGCACGGCGTCCTGCATGGCGGCCAGCACCTTCTGGCCACGGCCGGTCTCCTTGCGCTGGTAGAGGGCCGTGACGATGCCGAGCGCCAGATGCAGGCCGGTGCCGCTGTCGCCGATCTGGGCGCCGGTGACCATGGGCGGGCCGTCGTCGAAACCGGTGGTCGAGGCCGCACCGCCCGCGCATTGGGCGACATTCTCGTACACCTTGCAGTTCTCGAACGGCCCTGGCCCGAAGCCCTTCACCGACGCGACGATCATCGCGGGGTTCAGTTCCTGGATACGCTCCCAGGTGAACCCCATGCGATCGAGCACGCCGGGGGCGAAGTTTTCGACCATCACGTCGCAGGTCTTGATCAGCGCCTCCAGCACCTCCTTGCCCTTGGGCGTCTTGGTGTCGAGGGTGATGGACCGCTTGTTGTGGTTCAGCATGGTGAAATACAGGCTGTCGGCGTCCGGCAGGTCGCGCAGCTGGCTGCGGGTGATGTCACCCTCGCCCGGCCGTTCGACCTTGATGACGTCGGCGCCGAACCAGGCGAGCAACTGGGTGCAGGTCGGTCCCGACTGCACATGCGTGAAGTCGAGAATCCGCACGCCCTGAAGTGCCTTGCCCATGTATCTCTCCCCCTGCTTTTCAAAGTCGTGTGGTCGGCGTTTGTTTTAGGACGGCATCTTGCGGACCGAGCTGGTCGGGTTCAGGCTGCCGATGTTGCCGCTTTCGGTGCCCGCCGCCGGATCGATGACGGCGTTGATGAGGGTCGGACGGCCGCTGTCCATCGCCTCATTGACCGCGCGGTACAGCTCGTCCGGGTTGGTGACATGGACGCCGACGCCGCCGAAGGCTTCCATCATCTTGTCGTAGCGCGAGCCGGGGACGAAGACCATCGGCGACGGGTC
The DNA here is from genome assembly GCF_024170005.1 of Azospirillum lipoferum. Lineage (GTDB taxonomy): Bacteria > Pseudomonadota > Alphaproteobacteria > Azospirillales > Azospirillaceae > Azospirillum > Azospirillum lipoferum. The sequence goes on along the minus strand of NZ_JALJXJ010000010.1, from coordinate 247,403 downwards.
GTTCCCGCCGGTCGGGTTGACGTCGGTCCCGCGATAGATGCCGTTGTTGTTGAAGATGACGATGCAGACCGGCAGGTTGTAGCGGCAGATCGTCTCCACCTCCATGCCGGAGAAACCGAAGGCGCTGTCGCCCTCGACCGCCAGCACCGGCTTGCCGCTCTCCACCGCCGCGGCGACGGCATAGCCCATGCCGACGCCCATGACGCCCCAGGTGCCGACGTCCAGACGCTTGCGCGGCTCGTACATGTCGATGATGCCGCGGGCGAGGTCGAGGGTGTTGGCGCCCTCGTTGACCAGCATGGCGTCGGGGCGCTCCTTGATGACGCGGCGCAGAGCGCCCAGCGCACCGTGGAAGTTCATCGGCGAGGCGTTGCTCATCAGCTTCGGCGCCATCTTGGCGACGTTCTGCTCACGCTTGGCCGCGACGGTGGCCATCCAGTCGGCCGGCGGGGTCAGCCCGCCCTCGATGCCCTTCAGCAGCACTTCCATGACGGACGCGATGTCACCGACCAGCGGAGCATGGATTTCGACGTTGCTGTCCATCTCCCGCGGCTCGATGTCGACCTGGATGAACTTCTTGGAACCGGGCTTGCCCCAGGTCTTGCCCTTGCCGTGCGACAGCAGCCAGTTCAGCCGCGCGCCGACCAGCATGACGACGTCGGCTTCCTGCAGCACCAGCGAGCGGGCGGCACCGGCCGACTGCGGATGGGTGTCGGGCAGCAGGCCCTTGGCCATGCTCATCTGCAGGAAGGGGATGCCGCTCTTCTCGACGAAGGAACGGATGGTCTCGTCAGCCTGGGCGTAGGCGGCCCCCTTGCCGAAGATGACCAGCGGACGCTTGGCGCCCTTCAGCAGGTCGAGCGCGCGGTTGACCGCGTCGGCCGACGGATACTGCGCCGGGGTCGGATCGACCACCTTGACCAGCGACTTGGCGCCTTCCGCGGCATCCATCACCTGCGAGAACAGCTTGGCCGGCAGGTCGAGATAGACGCCGCCCGGACGGCCCGACACGGCGGCGCGAATGGCACGCGCCACGCCGATGCCGATGTCCTGGGCGTGCAGGATACGGAAGGCGGCCTTGCACAGCGGCTTGGCGATCGCCAGCTGGTCCATCTCCTCATAGTCGCCCTGCTGGAGATCGACGATCTCGCGCTCGGACGAGCCGCTGATGAGGATCATCGGGAAGCAGTTGGTGGTGGCGTTCGCCAGCGCGGTCAGGCCGTTCAGGAAGCCCGGCGCCGACACCGTCATGCAGACGCCCGGCTTCTTCGTCATGAAGCCGGCGATGGCGGCGGCGTTGCCGGCATTCTGTTCGTGGCGGAACGAGACGACGCGCATGCCCTCGGCCTGCGCCATGCGCAGCAGGTCGGAAATCGGAATGCCGGGGACGACATACAGGTTGTTGATGTCGTTGAGCTTGAGCGCGTCGATGACGAGCTGGAAGCCGTCGGTCAGCGCCGGCGCGTCTTCGACAACAGATGCTTCCGTGGCCTGGTTCTTAGTGATCGTTGCAGCCGCAGTAGACATATGGGTGACTCCTCCCCGAGGCTCCAAAAAGGTTCAAAGTTGGTTAGTCGAGGAAGGCGCAATGCCGTTCCACGTACTGTGCGAGACCAAGCGTGTGTTCCCGGACGCGGCGTTCCGCGAGATCGGCATCGCGGGCGGCCAGCGCCTCGATGATGTCCCGATGCTCGTGGATGGACTGGTCGGCACGGTCGCCGATACCCATCGTCGCGCGGCGGATCGCACGCATATGGATGAAGAAGCGGTCGGTCAGGTCCGAGATCAGGGTGGAGCCCGAAGCCTGGACGATGCTTTGATGGAAGACGATGTTGGCGTCCGAATACTCGGCGACATGTTCCGCCAACTCGGCTTTCGTATATTTGTCGAACGCAGCGTGCAGGAGTTCCAGCTTGTCCGTGGTGGCGTTTTCGACGAACAGGCGTGCCGCCATGCCTTCCAGGGCGGCACACACCGTGATCATCTCCACCAGTTCGGCCTTCGTCTTGCGCACCACGAAGATCCCGCGCCGTGGCTGGGAGCGGATGAACCCCTCCTGTTCCAGCAGCGCCATCGCCTCCCGCACCGGGGTGCGGCTGACACCCAACGCCTCGCACAGACGGCGCTCGTCCAACCTGATCTCGCTGCTCTGGCCGTAGATGTTCATTTGCGTGATCGCCTGCCGCAGCGCCTGATAGGCCTTCGCCTTGAAACTCATGCCCTGTTCGAGCGGTTCGACACTGAATCTTTCTCGGTTCATCACGTTTCCGACCCTTTGCGCGCCGACGCCATCGGCGCCGCTTGTTGTCGTGAGCGTTACTCGTGCGAGCGTTCGGATGATCGCCCTCCGGTGCGTCGTTGTGAGCGGCGCGTCGTTTTGAATTATCGATACGGTATACCAGATGCCAGACACCCGCAACAGCAATTGCGGGAACCTCGAACTATTTCTGTCGCCGACGGAGTTGCACCTGGTTTTGTTCGTTTTTTCTGGCTATTGCGCGGTAATCGCCCTAATTTGGCCCTTTAGGATCGTTCTTCGGGGAAGGAACCCGCGCATGGCCGACACCCAGACTCAGGCCGGGACCGCAGACAAGACATCGTCCGGCGCGCCGGAGGAGGCATCCGACCCGAACTTCATGACCTCGCTGGCCCGCGGCCTGTCGGTGATTCGCGCCTTCACCGAGCGCGAGCCGAACCTGACCATCGCCGACATCGCCAAGATCACCGGGCTGCCGCGGGCGGCGGCGCGGCGCTGTCTGCTGACGCTGATGCAACTGGGCTATGCCGGGTCGGATGGACGGACCTTCCATCTGAAGCCGAAGATCCTGGCGCTCGGCTATTCCTTCCTCTCGTCGGCCCCGCTGGCGACCATCCTGGATCCGCTGATCGAGCAGGTCAGCAGCGCAGTGCAGGAATCCTGCTCCGCCGCCGTGCTGGACGAGGACGACGTGGTCTATATCGCCCGTGCGGCGACCAAGCGGATCATGTCGGTCGGGCTGAATGTCGGCAGCCGGCTGCCGGCCTATTGCACCTCGATGGGACGCGTCCTGCTGGCGGCTCTGCCCGAGGCGGAACTGGATGCCTATCTGGCGCGGGTGCCGCTGAAGCCCTTCACCGAGCGCACCATCACCGCGGCCGACGCCCTGAAACGTGAACTGGAACGGGTGCGGGAACGCGGCTTCTCGCTGGTGGACCAGGAGTTGGAGCTGGGACTGCGCTCCATCGCCGTGCCGATCCGCACCGCGACGGGCGGCGTGGTCGCCGCGATGAACATCAGCGCCCAGGCCGCCCGCGTCACCTGCCCGGAGATGGAGGTGCAGTTCCTGCCCCATCTGCACCGCGCATCGGAAGAGGCACGGGTGCTGTTGCTGCGGTCGCGGGGGGTGTGAGGGCGCACAACGGCGCCCCGTCCTACAGGATCGTATCGGGCGAGATCGCCGTCAGCGCCGCCTTGATCTTCGGCACCATATGATCGGCGAAGGCCCGCACCTTGGCCGGTACCAGCGCACGGTGGGGGTAGAGCACCGCCAGCGTCACCGGCTCCGGCGGGAAATCCGGCAGCACCGGCACCAGGCCGCCGCTGGCGAGGTGTTCCGCCACCTCCCACAGCGGTTTCATGGCAATGCCGCGGCCGTCCAGCGCCCAGCCGGTCAGCACGTCGCCGTCGTCGGCATCGAAGCGGCCCGACACCGGCAGCTTCACCGGCTCGCCACCATCCAGTACGCTCCATTGATATTGCTGGGTGCCGGGGAAGCGCAGAAGCAGGCAGTTGTGGCCCGACAGGTCCGCCGGTATCGATGGCTGGCCGCGCTCCGACAGATAGGAAGGGGCGGCCACCAGCACGCGGCGCACGTCGGCGATCTTGCGCACGACGAAGCTGGAGTCCTTCAGCGCCGCCATCCGCACCGCCACGTCCACCGCCTCGCGCAGCAGGTCGAGCAGATGGTCGGACAGGCGCAGCCGGACCTCGACCAGCGGGTGGGCCGCGCAGAAGTCGGGCACCAGCGGCGACAGGATACGGCGGCCGAACCCCAGCGGCGCCGTCACCCTCACGCTGCCCGACGGCACGCCGGACCCGGCGGCGATGCTGCTTTGGGCACGCTCCACCGCCTCCAACACCTCAAGGCAGCTCTGATAGAAATCCATGCCGGTCTCTGTCGCCTGCAGCTGCCGCGTCGTGCGGTTCAGCAGCCGGACGCCGAGATGGGTTTCCAGCTGCTGGATGCGGTGGCTTACCATGGCCGGCGACATGCGCAGGTTCCGTCCGGCGGCCGATAGGCTGCCCAGTTCGACGACGCGGACGAAGATGCGCATGTTCTCAAGCAACGCCATGCTCGCGCGGACTCCCTTCCAGACGATTGGGCCAGACCGGTGGGTTACGGGTCGGGGCGGACGCTAGCACGCCTCACCCACCCCTGGGAATTTGCCACTCCCGTTCGTGGCGTTGCAGCGCAAAAACTCACCCGTCCGGCGATTCAGGCGGAGATATGTACGGATGCCCGGCCGCCCGGCCGTCGCGCGGCGGCTTATCGTCAACGGAAGGTCGCGCAGCATGCGGCCTTCGACAATGCAGGCGATTAATCGGGAGGGCAGCATGTTCGAAGGCGATCGGTCCGGCAATCACGGTGGCGGTCACGGTCATGGTCGACATCACGGCAATGGCTGGGGCCACTGGAAGGGGCATGGCAGGGGGCACGACCATCATGACGACGGCAATGGCGAGGGTGCCTATGAGGGACTCTATATCGTCGACGTCCAGGGCACGATCGACCTGCCTGTCCCCTTCCTGGACGAAGAGGTGCAGACAGGCGATCCGTTCCGCATGACGGTGGCGATGCTGTTCGACGATCCCGTCGTCACCACCGACGACACCAGCTTCCGGCGCTATTTCGACGACCAGCCCAACAAATTGCTTCTGTCGGTGCAGGTCGGCGACAGCGAAGTCGAGCATGTGGTGGATGCCTTCGTCCAGCCCGACGACGGCACCACGCTGGTGATCGGCGACGACACGCTCTATCGCGAATTCCTGGTGATCCCGGAGCCGCCGCGGACGCCGGAGGATCTGCTCTCCGTCATCGCCGCCGGCACCTCGACCGACCCGGCCAACGGGCAGGAGGTCTGGCTGCGGGCGCAGATCAACGTGACCGATCCCACGGGGGCCATGATCGACGACCTGAGCCTGGAGGACAGCGCGACCTTCGTCCCGCCGCCCGACAGCGAGTCGGGGGCGAACTTCTCGCGCTTCCGCGAGGGACCGATCAATTTCGACGCCGACCTCTACGGCATCGTCACCTCGGTGTCGCTGAACAGCATCGACCCGGCCGATGTGTTCTCCGCCGAGAGCCTCGCCGCCATCGGCTACCCCCTCCAGACCGGCGGCGGCTGTTTCGCCGCCTGACAGGCGACCGCCCCGAAAACGCGAAAGGCGCGCCGCCGGGCGCGCCTTTCGCTTGAGAAGACCGGCCGCTCAGACCAGAACGGTCTCGCTCTCCTCCACCGGCAGGTCCAGCGTCTCCTCGAACTCGGTGACGTTGTCGATGTCGGTGCCCATGGAGATGTTGGTCACCCGCTCCAGCACCAGTTCGACGACGACCGGCACCTGATACTCGTCCATCCAGGCCTGGGCCTGGGTGAAGGCATCCTGGATGCGGTCGGGTTCGGTGACGCGGATCGCCTTGCAGCCCAGCCCCTCGGCCACCGCGACATGGTCGACACCGTAGACGCCGATCTCCGGCGCGTTGATATTCTCGAAGGACAGCTGGACCTGGAAGTCCATCTGGAAGGCGCGCTGCGCCTGCCGGATCAGGCCGAGATAGGCGTTGTTCACCAGCACATGGATGTAGGGCAGCTTGTGCTGGGCGCCGACCGCCAGTTCCTCGATCATGAACTGGAAGTCGTAATCGCCGGACAGCGCGACGATGCGACGCTTCGGATCGGCCACGCGGACGCCCAGCGCCGCCGGCAGGGTCCAGCCCAGCGGGCCGGCCTGGCCGCAGTTGATCCAGTGGCGCGGCTTGTAGACGTGCAGGAACTGCGCACCGGCGATCTGCGACAGGCCGATGGTGGTAACGTAGGTGGTGTCCTGGCCGAAGGCGCTGTTCATCTCCTGATAGACGCGCTGCGGCTTCATCGGCACCTGATCGAAGTCGCTGCGGCGGTGCATCGACCGCTTGCGGCCCTGGCAGTCCTTGACCCAGCCGCCGAGATCCTTGAAGCGGCCCTCCGCCTTCCACTCCCTGGCGACTTCAATGAACAGGTCCAGCGCCGCTCCGGCGTCGGAGACGATGCCGAGGTCGGGCATGAAGACGCGGCCGATCTGGGTCGGTTCGATGTCGACATGCACGAACTTGCGGCCCTTGGTGTAGACCTCGACCGAGCCGGTGTGGCGGTTGGCCCAGCGGTTGCCGATGCCCAGCACGAAGTCGGACTTCAGCATCGTCGCGTTGCCGTAGCGGTGGGCGGTCTGCAAGCCCACCATGCCGGCCATCAACGGATGGTCGTCGGGGATGGTGCCCCAGCCCATCAGGGTCGGGATCACCGGCACGCCGAGCAGCTCGGCGAACTCCACCAGCTTGTCAGAGGCATCGGCGTTGATGATGCCGCCGCCGGCCACGACCAGCGGACGTTCCGCCGCCGCGAACATCGCCAGCGCCTTCTCGACCTGGGCACGGGTTGCCGAAGGCTTGTAGACCGGCAGCGGTTCATAGGTCTCGTCGTCGAATTCGATCTCCGCCATCTGGACGTCGATCGGCAGGTCGATCAGCACCGGGCCGGGACGGCCCGAGCGCATCAGGTGGAAGGCCTGCTGGAAGACGTAGGGCACCTGCGCCGGCTCCAGCACGGTCAGCGCCCACTTGGTCACCGGCTTGGCGATGTCCGGCACGTTGATGGCCTGGAAATCCTCCTTGTGCAGGCGGGCGCGCGGCGCCTGACCGGTGATGCACAGGATCGGGATCGAATCCGCGATCGCCGAATAGAGGCCGGTGATCATATCGGTGCCGGCCGGGCCGGAGGTGCCGATGCACACGCCGATGTTCCCGGCCTTGGCCCGCGTGTAACCCTCGGCCATGTGCGAGGCGCCCTCGACATGGCGGGCCAGCACATGGCGCATCGTGCCGCGCCGCTGCATCGCCGCGTAGAAGGGGTTGATCGCGGCGCCGGGGACGCCGAAGCAGACGTCGATGCCCTCCCGCTCCAGCACCCGCACCGCCGCTTCCGCCGCCGTCATTCTCGCCATCGCTCGACTCCTCACCAAACGCGATTGTTCGTGAGGACAGCTAAGCGCGCGGATGGTGGGAACGGCAAATCAACGGCTTGCCTTTTCCACAGACTGGAAAGCGGTGCCGAAAGAGGGAGAGGGCGTCAGCTGCCGCGATAGGTCGAATAAGCCCAGGGGGAAACCAGCAGCGGCACATGGTAATGCTGGCTGGCGTCCTTGATGCCGAAACGCAGGGGCACCTCGTCGATGAAGTCCGGGCCGTCACCATCGATGGCGCCGATGCGGCGAAAATACTCGCCGGCCATGAACAGCAGTTCGTAGCGGCCCGGCTTGAAATCCTCGCCCTGGAGCGCCGGAGCGTCGAGCCGGCCGTCGGCATTCGTTGTGAACTCGCCGAGAACGGCGCCGGTGTCGAGCGACGTCAGGCGGATGCGCAGGCCCGGCGCCGGACGGCCGGCGGCGATGTCGAGGACGTGGGTGGTCAGTCGGCCCATGGCTGTGCGGTCTCCACGACGGTGCGAGTTCGGAGCCATAGCTTAAGCGCATCCGCCCTGCCCTGCCCACCCGCCCAGATCCGGAAACTGTCTTCGGCCGCCGGATGCCAATCCTCCGATTGAACCCCCTGCCGCCAATGGCTTAGCGTAGTCTCCGCTTCGACCGCAGCGTTAAGAGCGAGACGACGATGACCGACACCGCTTATCCCCGGGACATGATCGGCTATGGCGCCACCCCGCCGCAGGCCAACTGGCCGGGCGGCGCCCGCGTGGCGGTGCAGTTCGTCATCAATTACGAGGAGGGCGGCGAGAATTGCGTCCTCCATGGCGACGCCGCGTCGGAGGCCTTCCTGTCGGAGATCGTCGGCGCTCAGCCGATCCCCGGTGCCCGCCACATGAACATGGAGTCGATCTACGAATACGGCTCCCGCGCCGGCTTCTGGCGGCTGCACCGCCTGTTCACCGAGCGCAACCTGCCGGTTACCGTCTATGGCGTCGCCATGGCGCTGGAGCGCAATCCGGAGGTGGTCGCCGCGATGAAGACCGCCGGCTGGGAGATCGCCACCCATGGCTGGCGCTGGATCGATTACCAGCATCTGCCGGCGGAGGTGGAGCGCGAGCACATGCTGCGCGCCATCGAGGTCCACACCCGCGTGACCGGCACACGGCCGCTCGGCTGGTATCTCGGGCGGTGCAGCCCCAACACCTGGCGGCTGGTCGCCGAGGAAGGCGGCTTCGTCTACAACGCCGATTCCTACGCCGACGACCTGCCCTATTGGGACGACAGCCATGGCCGGCCGCAGTTGATCGTGCCCTATACGCTCGACGCCAACGACATGCGGTTCGCCACCAACCAGGGCTTCAACAGCGGCGACCAGTTCTTCGCCTATCTGAAGGACAGCTTCGACACGCTCTATGCGGAGGGGGAGACGGCGCCCAAGATGATGTCCATCGGCCTCCATTGCCGGCTGGTCGGCCGGCCCGGCCGTGCGGCATCGCTGGCGCGCTTCCTGGACTATGTGCGCAGCCATGACAAGGCGTGGGTGGCGACCCGGCTCGACATCGCCCGCCGCTGGATCGCCGAACACCCCTACACCGCGAAGTGAGAGCCCAGATGCCCTATAGCTTGGACGATCTGAACCGGATGGACCGCGCCGCCTTCGTCGCGGCGCTGGGCGCGGTGTTCGAGGAAAGCCCCTGGGTTGCCGAGGCCGCCTGGGACAAGCGGCCGTTCGCCGATGCCGCGGACTTGCGCGCGGCGATGACCGACATCGTCCGATCTGCCGGACCAGAGCGGCAGCGGGCGCTGATCCTGTCGCACCCCGACCTTGCCGACCGCGCCAGCCGTCCGGCCAACCTGACCGCCTTTTCGCAGACCGAACAGGCGAAGGCCGGGCTGAACGAGTTGACCGAAGCGGAGGCGCAGGAGCAGCGCGACCTGAACCGCACCTATCGCGACCGTTTCGGCTTCCCCTTCATCATGGCGGTGCGCTTCAGCAGCAGGCAGGAGATCCTGGCGGCGATGCGCGAACGCGTCGCAAACGAACCGGAACTGGAGTTCGGCCGGGCGCTGGAGGAGATTTACAAGATCGCGGGGTTCCGGCTGGACGATCTGGTGGTGGAGTAGCGTCGTCGGCGACGACCCAGGGCGGGGGTAGCCGACGCTCCCCCTCACGCCCGCATCAGCGCGGTCAGATGCGCAGCACACCCCTCCGCCAGCCCGGTCGCGTCATAGCCGCCTTCCAGCGCCGACACCACCCGGCCGCCGCAGACGCGGTCGGCAAGCTCGACCAGCTTGCGCGTCACCCATTCGAAATCCTCCGCCGTCAGGCCGAGCTGGGCCAGCGGATCGCGCTTGTGCGCATCGAAGCCGGCGGAGATCAGCAGCAGCTCCGGCTGGAATGCTTCCAACGCCGGCAGGATGGCGCGCTCCACCGCCTGGCGGAACTCGACGGAGCCGCTGTAGGGCTCCAGCGGCAGGTTCAGGATGTTGCCGTCCACCCCACGCTCCCACGAATTGCCGGTGCCGGGATAGAGCGGCGACTGGTGGGTGGAGGCGAAGAACAGATCGGGGTCGTCGGCGAACATCGCCTGGGTGCCGTTGCCGTGATGGACGTCGAAATCGACCACGGCGACACGGGTCAGCCCATGCACCTTGCGGGCATGCAGGGCCCCGACGGCGATGTTGTTGAAGACGCAGAATCCCATGGCGCGGGCGGGTTCGGCATGGTGGCCGCAGGGGCGCACGGCGCAGAAGGCGTTGGTCGCCTCGCCGGCCAGCACGGCGTCGACCGCTGCGCAGACCGACCCGGCCGCGCGCAGGATCGCGCCGCGGGATCCCGGCGACAGCAGCGTGTCGCCGTCCAGCCGTTGATAGCCATCGGACGGCACCGCCTCCAGCACGGCCTCGACGTAAGAGCGCTCATGGACGCGCGACAGCTGCTCCACATCGGCTTCCGGGGCGGACCGGCGCTCCAGATCGCGGAACTCCGGCCGGTCGAGCACCTGCCAGACCACCGCCAACCGTTCCGGCGCCTCCGGATGGCCGGGGCCGGTGTCGTGCGCGAAGCAGTCGTGATGGGTGAAGATCAGGGTGGTCACGGGGCGGGCTCTCCCATGGCAAAGGCGCCGCCGGACAGGATGTGCCGGCGGCGCCGCTGGGGTGGGATGGATCAGTGGGCGTAGCTGGCGGCGGCCGGCGGCTCCGCGACCGCGGAGACGGTGCCGTCAAGCTCCTGCAATTGCAGGCGGGTGAAGTCGCGCGCGCTGACGACGCCGACCAGATGGCCGTCCTCCAGGACCGGAAGGTGGCGGATGTGGTGCTGGTCCATCAGCTGCAACGCCTTCTGCACGCTGTCGGACGGGGCGCAGGTCACCGGCTGGCGGGTCATCAGCTGCGACACCGGCATCGACAGCAGCGAGCCGCCGCGCTCCAGCAGCGCATGGACGATGTCGCGTTCCGACAGGACGCCGGCCAGCGTGTTGCCTTCGGTGCGGCAGACGTCCTTGACGACCAGGGCACTGATGTTCTCCGCCTTCATCAGGCGGATGGCATCGGCGACCGTTGCACTGGTCCGCACGGCGACGACGCGGGCTTGCTTGGTGCGCAGGATATGTTCGACCTTCATGGCGTGGCTCCTGATCGGCTGCGGCTGGCGGGAAAACCTTGGGGCGGCCCGTCTGTGGGGCGGCAGGGCGCCCGGCCGGGCGTCGTGCTATGAATATGGTATGCCAAATACAGTACGCCAATCAAACAATTTCGTAAACGGGCCTATTTCCAGGTCGATTCATATGATGGTGCAGCGCATCGAAGCCGGCGCTGTTGGATCCATAATACCAAGGCAGCAGAGCAAGAATGTTGGCAATGCGATATGTTTGCTACGCATGCAAATCAAGGAAGGCATGCGGCATACGCATGTCCGGCATCGTGTACCTTGTATACCAAAAAACTTGATCCATTTGCTGCGCTGCGTCATAACGGAATTGTCACGCCGAAGCCGACCAAACAAAAAAAAGCACCCCACCGAGACACTGGAGCGATGAACATGTTGGAAATGCTGGTTCTGGCGCTTGTGCTGTCCGTCTTCGGCGGCACCGTCCACTACATCCTGTCGATGCAGATCGCCAATGCGGGCAAGTCGCAGCGCGATTTCTCTTCCGCGCCGCTTCGCCTCGCCAACCCGACCGAAGCCGATCTGAAGGAGCCGGAAGACGAACTGCCGCCGGGTCCGGCCTGGGCGAGCTTTCCGCGCGCCTTCTGATCTTGGCTCTTCCGGTTCTTCATCGTAAGAAAGACGGCCTCTCCAGGCCGTCTTTTTCGTTTCCGGTCAGGCGAGCGGCAGGACCAACTGGAAGCTTTTGATGGTCATCCGCTTGCGGTGATAGAAGCGGTGGGCCTCGCCGCGCTGGATGCCGGAGATGATCTCCATCTGGGCGCAGCCGCGCTCCCGCGCCTCGCCAGCCAGCCAGTCGAAAAGCTTGTCGCCCAGCCCGTAGGACCGCTTGGCGGCGCTGGTCACCAGATCCTCGACATACATATAGCGGCCGCGCGACAGCGTCTCGTGAACGCGGAAGCCGCCGCAGCCGGCGATCTCGCCGTCCAGCCGCAGCAGGGCGAGGTTGTAGCCATCGTCCATCTGGCGGCGAATCTGCGCGCGGTAGGCCTCAGGGTCGGTCATGTGGGTCCGCAGCTCCTTCATGATCGGGTAGCTGGCGGCGATATCGGCATCGTCACGCGCCACGACGATCTCGATGTTCTGCTGCTGGTCCATGGCGGTCGACTCCTTATCAATATGGGTTCTGCCGGGAAGGCATCGATGCCAGCGACATGTCCCTGGCTCTGGCATACCATATGCCAATAGATTGTCCGGCCAAAAGCTGGCCTGCCGAGCTTTCCGCGTGCCGGAAAACCAAAAGCCGGATGTCACGCCAAACAGCAGCGCGAATGCAGCCTGCGGAAACAGTTCGCCCCTTCCACTAATCACTTGCGCCGCATTCGGCATCTGGTATACCATATTGATAATTCCAGATCGGACCAGGACCGCACCGGTCTGGCGGGGGACGAAAACCCGACCCCCAAAACAGTGGAGCGCCCCGAGGCCGCATCCTCGCCGCGCCACCACCCACAGCAAATGACCGCATCAAAATCCAAAGCATCTCGGAAGACACCCAAAGAAAACGCCTAAAGCATCAAAACAGAAGCGACGCCCGAACCGGCAGAGAACCGCTTCCTAGGAGGAGATAGAAGATGCAGCATACGAATTCGGAGGCGCAGGGAGCACCGCTCGGCGGCCGCTGGATGCAGTTGGTCATCGGCGTAATCTGTATGTCGATGATTGCGAACCTGCAATATGGCTGGACGCTGTTCGTCAACCCCATCGATGAGAAGTATCATTGGGGTCGTGCCGCCATCCAGGTCGCCTTCACCATTTTCGTCGTGACCGAAACCTGGCTGGTGCCGGTCGAAGGCTGGTTCGTCGACAAGTTCGGTCCCCGCATCGTCGTTCTGATCGGCGGCGTGCTGTGCGCGCTGGCCTGGGTCATCAACTCGTTCGCCGACTCGCTGGCGCTGCTGTATCTCGGTGCGGCCATCGGCGGCATCGGCGCCGGCGGCGTCTATGGCACCTGCGTCGGCAACGCGCTGAAGTGGTTCCCCGACCGCCGTGGTCTGGCCGCCGGCCTGACGGCCGCCGGCTTCGGCGCCGGCTCCGCGCTCACCGTCGTTCCGATCGCCAACATGATCCAGGCGTCGGGCTTCGAGCAGACCTTCCTGGTGTTCGGTCTCGGCCAGGGACTGATCGTCTTCGCGCTGGCCTGGTTCCTGAAGGAAGCCGACCCGGCCCTGCTGCCGAAGAACAAGACCAACATCTCGCAGAGCCGCCGCAACTACACCCCGCAGGAGACGCTGAAGTCGCCGGTCTTCTGGGTAATGTACCTGATGTTCGTCATGGTCGCCGCCGGCGGTCTGATGGCCACCGCCCAGCTCGGCCCGATCGCCAAGGACTTCCACCTCGACGGCATGCCCGTCAGCATCCTGGGCCTGACCCTGCCGGCGCTGACCTTCGCGCTGACCATCGACCGCGTGCTGAACGGCGTGACCCGTCCCTTCTTCGGCTGGGTGTCCGACCATATCGGCCGTGAAAACACGATGTTCGTCGCCTTCGCCATCGAAGCGGTCGGCATCCTGGCGCTGAACCAGTGGGGCCACAACCCGGTCGCCTTCGTCGTCCTGACCGGTCTGGTGTTCTTCGCCTGGGGCGAGATCTACAGCCTGTTCCCGTCCTGCTGCGCCGACAGCTTCGGATCGAAGTTCGCCACCACCAACGCCGGCCTGCTCTACACCGCCAAGGGCACCGCGTCGCTGGTCGTTCCCTTCGCCAACGTGATCGTGAGCTCCACCGGAAGCTGGCAGGCGGTGTTCTTCTTCGCCGCCGCGGTCAACGCCATCGCCGCCTTCATGGCCCTGTTCGTCCTGAAGCCGATGCGTGCCCGCCAGATCGCCGAGGACACCACCCAGCCGGTCGGCAAGCTGGTGACCGAAGGCGCCGATTGAAAGGAATACGGAGTTCCGGTTGACCGGGGGGCCGACCGGAACTCTGGATAAGGGCGGCCCAGGTAAAGGCAGAATTACCACCGCCAAACGACACGACAAACCGGCATCGGGACCACCGCATTGGTCCCGGTGTCGGTTTGTCGCGTTTTGGGAGATCGATCGTGAACCGCATTCACGACCTGCAATCTCCCGGCAATCAGATCCCCGGCAGAGAACACCGTCGGAGACTGATATTCTGTATACAGAATACGAATTGCCTCGTCAACACGGATCGAAAGGGGTGGGTCGATCATGTTGGGTATTCTCGTCCTGATGCTGGCCGCCTTTTCGTCGGGGGCGTTGAACGCCGTCGCCGGGGGCGGCGCCTTCATCACCTTTCCGGCCCTGCTGTTCGCCGGGGTACCGCCGGTCGCCGCCAATGCCTCCAGCACGGTGGCGCTGTTTCCGGGACAGGCAGCCAGCAGCTGGGCCTACCGGCGGGAGATCGCGGCCGGTGGTCAGGTGAATGTCCCCGTCTTCGCCGCCCTCAGCCTCGTCGGCGGGCTGGCCGGCGCGCTGCTTCTGCTGCTGACGCCGAATGCGGTCTTCGCACGCTTCGTGCCGTGGCTGTTGCTGTTCGCGACATCCGTCTTCGCCGTCGGCGCCTATGCGCCGGGGATCGTCTCCAGGCTGCGGCTGGGCGGGCGTAGCGTGCTGGTGGTGCAGTTCCTGATCTCAATCTATGGCGGCTATTTCGGCGGCGGCATCGGCTTCCTGATGCTGGCGGCGCTGACCCTGTTCGGGTTGCGCGATATCCACGCCATGAACGGACTGCGGCTTCTGCTGGCGATGCTGATGAACGCGGCGGCGGTCGGCACCTTCATCGTCGCCGGAGCGGTGTCCTGGCCAGAGACCGCAGCGATGGCGGTGGCGGCGATTGCCGGCGGCTATGCCGGTGCCATGGGGGCGAAGCGGGTCGATCCGAAACTGCTGAAGACGCTGGTGGTGATCATCGGAACGGTGCTGACCCTGTACTTCTTTGCGAAGGGAGCCTGATCCGAACGGAGTGTAGCCGGCGCCCGCAATCTCAACCGTGCCCCCACATTCCGCATTGACATACGGTATGTGGTATACCAAACTCCAGACACAGTTTGCGCGACAGACTGTTGGATGCCGCTGCAAAGCAACCGGTCAGCCGATGGATGCGGCCGGTGTGGGCAGGCTGGCGTCGTCCAGCCCCACAGCATTCAAAAAGTGAAATCGGGGGAGAGGGGAATCCGGCATGAAGATTTGCATCTACGGATCCGGGGCCATCGGCGGCTATCTCGGCGTTCGCCTGCACCAGGCGGGCGCCGAAGTCAGTCTGGTGGCGCGTGGTGCGCATCTGGCGGCGATGCGCGAGAACGGCGTCACCTTGCTGATGGGGGAGGAGAAGACCGTCGTCCATCCCCGCTGCACCGACAACCCGGCCGAACTCGGCCCGCAGGATTACGTCATCATCGCGCTGAAGGCCCACTCCGTCCCCGGTGTCGTGCCCGCGATGCAACCGCTGCTGGGTGACGACACCGCCGTCGTCACCGCCGTCAACGGCATTCCCTATTGGTATTTCTACGGCACCGGCGGCGAGTTCGACGGCCGTACGCTGGAGACCGTCGATCCCGGTTCGGTCCAGTGGAAGGGCCTGGGGCCGCAACGCGCCATCGGCTGCGTCGTCTATCCGGCGACCGAGGTGGTGGAGCCCGGCGTCATCCAGCATGTCTATGGCGACAAATTCTCCCTCGGCGAGCCGGACGGGTCCAAGTCGGACCGCGTCGTCGCCCTGTCCCAGGCGATGGAGGCCGGCGGCCTGCGCGCGCCCGTGCTCGACCGCATCCGCGACGAGATCTGGCTGAAGCTGTGGGGCAATCTCTGCTTCAACCCGATCAGCGCGCTGACCCACGGCACGCTGGAGGTCATCTGCGGCGATGCCGAGACCCGTGCCGTCGCCAAGGCCATGATGCTGGAGGCCAAGGACATCGGCGACAAGCTGGGCGTCCATTTCCGCGTCGATGTGGAGCGCCGCATCAACGGCGCCGCCGCCGTGGGCGCGCACAAGACCTCCATGCTCCAGGACCTGGAGCGCGGCCGGCCGATGGAGATCGATCCGCTGCTGTCGGTGGTGCAGGAGATGGGCCGCATGGTGGGCGTGCCGACGCCGACCATCGACGTGGTGCTGGCGCTGGTGAAGCAGCGGGGCGAGACCGCCGGCTGCTACAGCCGGCCACAGCCTGCGGCCGCTCCCGCACGCACGCCGGAAGCGGTGGCGGCCCAGTAAGCAGATAAGTCAGCTGACGCGGCCGGCGCAGACCCGGACAAGGGTCATGCCGGCCGTCTCAAAGGGGGGTGGAGCGTCATGAAGGTCGAAGACATTCTCCGCAAGAAGGGCACGCGCATCGGCATGGTGCGCATCAATGAAACGGTGACCACGGCGCTGCGCCTGATGAAGGCGGAGAACACCGGCGCGCTGGTGGTCAAGGACGTCTGCCGCACCGAAGGCAACACGGTGGTCGGCGTCATTTCCGAACGCGACGTGGTCCGCGCGCTGGTCGACCGCGGGCCAGCCATCCTGGAGCAGGCGGTATCGACGCTGATGACGCGCGATCCCTATTGCTGCAGCCCGTCCGACCCGGTGCGCCATGTGCTGAGCCTGATGGACGAACACGGCATCCGCCATGTCCCGGTGCTGGAGGGCACGACCCTGGTCGGCGTCGTCAGCGTCCGCGACCTGATCCGCCGCCAGTTGGAAGAGCTGTCGGGCGAGGGGCTGCCGGTTGCGGCAGCAGCAGCCACGGTCGCTGCCACAGCCGAAGGCTGGGACTTTCCGGTCGTCGCCAACCAGTGAGTGCTGCGGGTGGGGCCGGCGCATGTCCGCCGCCCCACCCGATTTGCCGCTTCGGCGCTTGCCCGCCCTGACCCGGCCTTGATCCGGAAGCGGGCCGATTATTGCCCGCCGCCATGGCCGGCCTTCGAAAGCAAACCATATGAAGATCGCGATACCCAGGGAGCGCCGCCCGGGCGAGCGCCGCGTTGCCGCGTCTCCCGAAACCGTCAAGAAATTCAAAACCCTCGGACTGGACGTGGTGGTGGAGAGCGGGGCGGGTCTCGGCTCCAGCCTTCCTGACGCGGCCTATGAGGCGGCGGGGGCCGCCATCGCCGCCGACGCCGCGTCCGCGCTGGCCGATGCCGACATCGTGCTGAAGGTGCAGCGGCCGCTGATCGCCGCGGAAGGCGGCGAGGACGAGCTGGCGCTGCTCCGCAAGGGCGCGCTGCTGTTCGCCATCCTCAACCCCTACAACAGCCGCGACCATGTGAAGGCCTACGCCGATGCCGGCGTGAATGCCTTCGCCATGGAGTTCATGCCGCGCATCACCCGCGCCCAGGTCATGGACGTGCTGTCCTCCCAGGCCAACCTCGCCGGCTACAAGGCCGTCGTCGATGCCGCATCGGAATATGGCCGCGCCTTTCCGATGATGATGACCGCCGCCGGCACCGTGCCGCCGGCCCGTGCCTTCATCATGGGCGTCGGCGTCGCCGGTCTCCAGGCCATCGCCACCGCCAAGCGTCTCGGCGCCATCGTCTCGGCCACCGACGTGCGTCCGGCGGTGAAGGAGCAGGTCCAGTCCTTGGGCGGCAGCTTCGTCGCGGTCGAGAACGACGAGTTCAAGCAGGCCGAGACCGCCGGCGGCTACGCCAAGGAGATGTCGGACGACTACAAGCGCCAGCAGGCAGCCCTGGTCGCCGAGCACATCAAGAAGCAGGACATCGTCATCACCACGGCACTGATCCCCGGCCGCAAGGCGCCGATCCTGGTGACGGCGGAGCATGTCGCGTCGATGAAGCCGGGCTCGGTGATCGTCGATCTGGCGGTTGAGCAGGGCGGTAACGTCGAGGGCGCCAGGCTGGGCGAGGTGGTGACCACAGCCAACGGCGTGAAGATCGTCGGCCATGCCAACTACGCCAGCCGCATCGCCGAGAGCGCCTCGCTGCTCTACGCCAAGAACCTGCTGGCGCTGCTGACGTCGCTGCACGGGAAAGACACCGGCGTGGCCGTCAACTGGGACGACGAGATCGTCAAGGCCATCGCGCTGACCCGCGACGGCGCCATCGTGCATCCTGCCTTCGCGGACGCCCGCGAAGCGCAACCCGCGTGAGGAGGCGGATCCCATGGAACACCCGGATCCCGCAAGCAACATTGCCGCGTTCCGCCAGACTTTGGCGGCCCTGACCAACCAGGTCGACGCGCTGGCCGTTCAGGTGGCGCAGCTGTCGCCGGTCCCGGTCACCGAGACCGCCGGCCACGGCAGCTTCTTCGTCACCGGCCTGACCGTGCTCGTGCTCGCCTGCTTCGTCGGCTACTACGTCGTCTGGCGCGTCACCCCGGCTCTGCATTCGCCGCTGATGGCCGTCACCAACGCCGTGTCCTCGGTCATCATCGTCGGCGCCCTGGTCGCCGCCGGACCCGCCGGCCTCGATTTCTCCAAGGTCCTCGGCTTCCTCGCCGTCATCCTGGCGTCCGTCAACATCTTCGGCGGCTTCCTGGTGACCCAGCGCATGCTCTCCATGTTCAAGAAGAAGGGCAAGTAAGACCATGGAAACCTTGTCGGCCCTTCTCTATCTCGTCGCCTCCATCTGCTTCATCATGGCGTTGCGCGGGCTGTCCAGCCCGGAAACCTCGCGCCAGGGCAACATCTACGGCATGGTCGGCATGACCATCGCCATCCTGACCACGCTGGCCTCGCCCATCGTCCAGTCCTACTGGATGATCGTGCTCGGCATCGCCATCGGCGGCGCCATCGGCTACGTTGTCGCCAAGAAGATCGAGATGACGGCGCTGCCGCAGCTGGTTGCCGCCTTCCACTCGCTGGTCGGCCTCGCTGCCGTCTTCGTGGCGCTCGCCGCCTTCTACTCGCCGGAGGCCTACGGCATCGGCCTGCCCGGCGCCATCGCCAAGGGCTCGCTGGTCGAAATGGCGCTGGGCACCGCGGTCGGTGCGATCACCTTCACCGGCTCCATCGTCGCCTTCGCCAAGCTCCAGGGGCTGGTCACCGGCAAGCCGCTGGTCTTCCCGATGCAGCATCCGCTGAACGCGGCGCTGGGTGTGCTGACCGTCATCCTGATCGGCTGGCTGGTGCAGTCGAATGCCGACGCGGCGCTCTGGCTGATCGTGGCCGTCTCCCTGGCCTTGGGCTTCCTGCTGATCCTGCCGATCGGCGGTGCCGACATGCCGGTGGTCATCTCGATGCTGAACAGCTACTCGGGTTGGGCGGCCTGCGGCATCGGCTTCACGTTGCAGAACAACCTGCTGATCATCACCGGTGCGCTGGTCGGCTCATCGGGTGCGATCCTGTCCTACATCATGTGCAAGGGCATGAACCGCTCGATCTTCAACGTCATCCTCGGCGGCTTCGGCGGCGAGGCGGCGGGTGCCGCAGCCGGTGCCAAGGGTCCGCAAGGCTCGGTCAAGGCCGGCTCGGCGGAGGACGCCGCCTATATCATGAAGAACGCTCAGTCGGTGATCGTGGTGCCCGGCTACGGCATGGCGGTCGCCCAGGCCCAGCATGCGCTGCGCGAGATGGCGGACAGCCTGAAGCATGAAGGCGTGGACGTGAAGTACGCCATCCACCCGGTGGCGGGCCGCATGCCCGGTCACATGAACGTACTGCTGGCCGAAGCCAATGTGCCCTACGACGAGGTGTTCGAGTTGGAGGACATCAACCGCGACTTCGGCACGGCGGATGTGGCTTTCGTCATCGGCGCCAACGACGTGACCAACCCGGCGGCCAAGACCGATCCGTCGAGCGCAATCTACGGCATGCCGATCCTGGATGTGGAAAAGGCCAAGACGGTGTTCTTCATCAAGCGCGGCATGGCCGCCGGCTACGCCGGTGTCGAGAACGAGCTGTTCTTCCGCCCCAACACCATGATGCTGTTCGGCGACGCCAAGAAGGTCACCGAAGAAGTCGTCAAGGCGATGGAAGCGTAAAGGATGTGAAAGGGAAAGCGCGCCGTTCCGAATGGGGCGGCGCGCTTTCTTTTTGGAAAGACCGTGTGGACACCACGTCGTAAAGAGGGCCGGTTCCCACCCGCAGGACGACGGCGCAGCAAAAGGACCGGTGTCCATAGACCCGGCCCATGCGTCGCTCGCGGTATGTTCGGAAAAGCAGCGGCAGTCTGCCCCAGGCGGAGTACAGGTCCGCTGAGAACGGGGGAGCTTAGGTGGGGGTCTAACTCCCCACCACCTCCAGCCCGCAAGCCCGCACCCATTCCAGCAGGCGGGCGGTCGCACCATCCGGCGTTGGCCGCTGCAAAGCCGCAGTCCCCAGCACCACGGCGCCGTTGCTGCCGTCGATGGTCAGCAGGTCGCCGGTGCGGACCGTCACCTCGCCGACGCGCATCACGCCCTCCTCCGCATCGATGCGGAGTCCGCGGGCGCCGCAGACGCAAGGGCGGCCCATGCCGCGGGCCACCGTGGCGGCGTGGCTGGTGAAGCCGCCGCGGGCGGTGACGATGCCGACGGCGGCCTGCATGCCGTGGATGTCCTCGGGCGAGGTTTCCGGCCGGCACAGGATCACCGGCGCCCCGCCGCGGGCCAGCCGCGTCGCATCCTCGGCGGTGAAGGCGGCCCGGCCGGTCGCCGCACCCGGCGAGGCCGGAAGGCCGGTCGCGATGGCGGTGGCCAAGGCGTCCGGCGTCAGGGTCGGGCGCAGCAGCTCGTCGAGCGCCTGCGGGTCGACTCGGCGCACTGCTTCCTCGCGGCTGATCAGCCCCTCCTCCGCCATGTCGACGGCGATACGGACCGCCGCCTCGGAGGAACGCTTGCCGCTGCGCGATTGCAGGATGAACAGGCACCCGCTCTCCACCGTGAACTCAATGTCCTGCATGTCGCCGAAGGCGCGCTCCAGCCGCTCGGCCAAAGCGCACAGCTCGGCGTAGACCGCCGGCAGGCGGCGCTCCATCGAGCGCTCGGGATTGGGTTGGTCGGCACTCAGCGGATCGGGGTCGCAGGTGCCGGACACCACGTCCTCGCCCTGGGCATCGGCCAGGAACTCGCCGCACAGGCCGGGGGCGCCGGTCGAGGGGTCGCGGGTGAACAGCACGCCGGTGCCGGACTCCGGACCGCGGTTGCCGAACACCATCGCCTGCACCGTCACCGCAGTCCCCAGATCCTCCGGAACGTCGTGCAGGGCACGGAAGGCCACCGCCCGCGGGTTCATCCAGGAGCGGAAGACCGCCGCCACCGCCAGACGCAGCTGCTCGGTGGGGTCCTGGGGGAAAGGCCGGCCGCAGCGCGTCTCGACCAGATGCAGGAAACGCGGCAACAGAGCGCGCCAGTCCTCCGCCGTCAGGTCGCTGTCGCGCTGGAGCCCCCGTTCCTCCTTGTGTTCGTCGAGCAGCGCCTCGAACCGGTGGCCGGGCACGCCCATCACCACGCAGCCGAAACACTGGACCAGCCGGCGATAGCAGTCGTAGGCAAAGCGCGCATCGCCGGAACTCGCCGCCAGCCCCTGAACGCTGCGATCGTTGAGGCCGAGGTTGAGGATGCTGTCCATCATGCCGGGCATCGACACCGCCGCACCCGAGCGGACGGACAACAGAAGCGGATGGTCGCCATCGCCGAACCGCGCTCCGGCCCGCCGTTCCAGCGCCAGGATGGCGTCGTCGATCAGCTCCGGCAGGTCGGCCGGCAGCGCATCCACAGCGCCCAGCCCGCGCCCGGCCTCCGCAGCGATGACGAAGCCCGGCGGCACTGGAACGCCGAGGGCAGCCATCTCCACCAGCCGCGCACCCTTGTTGCCCAGACGCTCCACATCGGCCCTGCCGTGCGAAACCCCGGCCCCGAACGGGACGATCACGTCCGCTACGGTCGCCAGGATGGGAGCGGCCGGGAGGCGGATCGGGGCGATGTCGGGAGCCGTGACGGTGTTCATGATGCGCTCAACATGGGTTCGGCCGGCCCGTTGAAGGCCATCAGACGCAGCAGCCGGTGCAGTCCATCCGGATCGTCGCTTTTCCTGTCCGCGGCGCGGACAACGCCATCGGTAAACAGCCGCAGCAGCGGTTCGGCCCGCGCGCAGGCCGCATCACTGCCGCCCAGATCGATGATGGGATTGATGGTGAGGCCGGGGCGTACCCGCGCATCGGCCAGCAGGACGCCCAGATCGGCGAGCCGCAAGGCGTTGGCCGAAACCTCAGCGGGCGACAGGGACGACAGGTCGATCACCAGCGCGCCCGGCGCCAGGGCGGTGGCAAAGCCATCGTCGGCGAACAGGGCGGCCTCGGCCGCGTGGGCATCGGGCAACAGCATCATCACGACGTCGCAGGCCCCGGCACGGTCGCGGAACGCGCTGCGGCCATGACAGTCGTGGTGCAGCCGGTGCCCGGCCTGCCGCAGCCTGTCCATGATCGCATCGGCCATCTCCCCATCCCCGATGAACCCGACATCCATTGCGCGATCCTCCTGCCTCCGCCCCGGCACCATTATCGGGCGCCGTCATCCGGCGCCGAGCGTCAGTCTGGAGATTGATTGCGCATTCCGCGTCGCACAATAGCACCATCGCGCAATTTTCACATCGCGGAAACCCGCCTAGGCTTGCCTAATCTTACCCAAGCCTAACATGCTCGGCAGCGGTCTCCAGTGGCGAAAAGCCGCAGCCGGCTGGGATCCGGAACGCCGGACCGGCCGGCGCTTCCACCAGCCGCGGCAGGATCGGCGGCGGAAATCCGCCATCGCTTCGGGCACAGGCCAGCGCCGCCGCCACGTCGGCACAGCCGGCCAGTCGCAGCAGGGTCATCCGGGTGGCGAAGACCAAGCGTCGCCGCCCGGCCTCCTCCTCCGCCAGCAGGCGGCGCGGGGTGGCCCACAGCGCACCGACCGCCTCGCCGCCGTCGCAGACCGGCTGCTGTCCCTCGGGCGCGGGGGCCAGGAAGAACAGCGTGTCGAAGCGGCGGGGCAACATCTCCGGTGTCACCCAGCGCGCCAGCGGCGCCATGCGGCCGAGGGCGGGGACCGCACCCACCCGCGCCAGCGCAACGGCGAATCCCTCCCCCGCCGCCAGCGCCCGGCGCAGCCCGTCGAGCGCGGTCGGGGTGAGGGGATCGCGGGAAAGCAGCAGGCCGCACTCCTCCGCGCACTCCCGCAGGGCGGCGACGCGATGCGCGAGATCGGCCGGCGGGTCTCCGTCCGGCCAGCGGGTGTGCCAGTGCGGATCATGGTCCGCCGCCTCCAGCCGGCCGCCGGGGAAGACGGTGGCGCCGGGGGCGAAGCGCAGGCCGGGATGGCGTTCCATCACCAGCAGTTCCAGCCCCTCGGGTCCATCCCGCAGCAGGATCAGCGTGGCGGCGGGATGGGGCGGAACGGGGCTTTCAGGTACGGTCTCGGACATACCCAACTGTCGCCGACGGGCCGGGCGGCTGTCCATCTGCGGCGGGAGGAACCACTCTCACGATGCGGAATAAGGAGCGGGCGCCGTTTGACCATCCGGCCTAGCACTTCCAGCATCGGACCAACACCGAACCTCAACTCATCATCGTTCGCCAGTCCCGCCCCTTTTTCGTGAAGGGCCGGGTGGAGGAAGGCTGTCGTCATGCCGTTTCACCGCAGCACAAAGATCGTCGCCACGCTGGGCCCCGCCAGCTCGTCGGAAAGCCAGATCACGGCCCTGGCGCGGGCCGGTGTGAATGTCTTCCGCCTGAATGCCAGCCACGGCACCCAGGCCGAACATGCCGAGCGCTTCGCCCGCGTCCGCGCCGCCGAGAAGACCGTGGGCCGGCCGATCGGTGTCCTGCTCGACCTCCAGGGGCCGAAGCTGCGGGTCGGCACCTTCGGCTTCGGGCCGGTGGAGCTTTCCATCGGCGACCGCTTCCGCCTGGATCTCGACCGCCGGCCGGGCGACAGCCGCCGCGTCTGCCTGCCCCATGCCGAGGTGTTCGCCAGCCTGGAACCCGGCCTGGACCTGCTGCTGAACGACGGGCGCATCCGCCTGCGCGTCCTCGATTGCGGCCCCGACTTCGCCGAGACGGAGGTGGTGGCCGGCGGCATGCTGTCCGACCGCAAGGGCGTCAACGTCCCCGGCGCGGCGCTGGCGCTGAGCGCCCTGTCGGAGAAGGACCGCAGCGACCTCGCCTTCGGGCTTGAGCTTGGGGTGGACTGGATCGGCCTCAGCTTCGTCCAGCGGCCGGAAGACATCCTGGAAGCGCGCGAGCTGATCGGCAACCGGGCGCATGTGATGACCAAGATCGAGAAGCCGGCCGCCCTGCCGACGCTCGACCGCATCATCGAGCTGTCCGATGCGGTGATGGTGGCGCGCGGCGACCTCGGCGTCGAACTGCCGCCGGAGGACGTGCCGGGTTTGCAGAAGAAGATGATCCGGCTGAGCCGTGCCATGGGCAAGCCGGTGATCGTCGCCACCCAGATGCTGGAATCGATGGTGTCGGAGCCAACCCCGACCCGCGCCGAGGCCTCCGACGTCGCCAATGCCGTCTATGACGGGGCCGACGCGGTGATGCTGAGTGCCGAATCCGCCTCCGGCCGCTATCCGGTGGAGGCGGTGGCGATGATGGAGCGCATCGTCCGCCGGGTGGAGGGCGATCCGCTCTACCGCCGCATCATGGACGCAGACCATCCCAGCCCGGAGGCGACCGCCCCCGATGCGCTGACCGCCGCCGCCCGACAGGTCGCGGAGACGATCAGCGCCGCCGCGATCGTCACCTACACCACCACCGGCTCGACCACGCTGCGCGCCTCGCGCGAACGACCGAGCGTGCCGATCCTCGGCCTTAGCGCCAACGAGGCAACGGCACGGCGGCTGTCGCTGGCCTGGGGCGTCCATGCCGTGCTGACCGACGACGTGGCGAATTTCTCGGAGATGGTGGGCCGCGCACTGACCGCAGCGGCGGATGCGGGCATCGGCCGGTCGGGGCAGGCGCTGGTGGTCACCGCCGGCGTGCCGTTCGGGACGCCGGGCAAGACCAATGCCCTGCGGGTCGTGACCATCGACGGGGACGACGTGCCGAAGGTGGAGACGGCGCAGAGGGAGACGATAACGGCCTGAGATCCGGCAGGTTCAGGGCGGCGCAAGCCACCCTGGCCTATCCCTCACTCCAGGAAGTCGCAGTGCTTCTCCACATGCGCGGCCAGCCCCATGGTGTGCTCGCGCACCAGCCGCTCGGCGAGGTTGGCGTCGCGGTCCTCCAGGGCCTTGATGATGGCGCGGTGGTCGTGGATGGAGCGTTCGGCCCGGTCCTCCTGGCCAATGGTCAGCTTGCGGATCGCCCGCATGTGGATGAACAGGTTGTCGGTGACGTCCTGGATCAGCTTCGACCCGCTCAACTGGATGATGCTTTTGTGGAAGGCGATGTTGGCGTCGGAATATTCGCTGACATGATCCTTCGGGCTGCGCTGCTCGAAGTTGCCGAACAGGTCCCACAGCTTGTGGATCTCCGCCGCCGGGGCGTGTTCGGCGGCCATGCGGGCGGCCATGCTTTCCAGCGCGGCCCAGACCTGGATCATCTCGATGATCTCGGTCTTGGTCTTGCGGACGACGAAGATGCCGCGGCGCGGCTGCAGGCGGATGAAGCCCTCCTGCTCCAGCAGGGTCAGCGCCTCGCGGATCGGGGTGCGGCTGACGCCGAGCTTGTCGCTGAGCTGCCGTTCGTCCAGCCGGATCTCACGGTCATGGTCATAGATGTCCATCTCCGTGATCGCCTGCTTCAGCGCGTGATAGACCTGACTGCGGAAGGTGGTTCCGGTGTCGAGGGGCTGGACGTTGAGAGCGGGAACGGTCATGGAGTCGATGTCCTCATGTCTCGCCGGACGTTGCGGCGCACCCGGCCGGGTCCCGGTTCGGGACCATTGGCGTTTTCGTATCCTACATACCAGATGCATGCAAGGCGTTGAAATGTCCAGGGGGACAGGCGTGAAACCCGCCTGAGGTCAAGCGTGGGGCAGTGTCGCGGATCCAGCCGGCGCCAATGCTGCCAGCAGCGGCGCCAGCGCCTGCGCGTCGCGCATCGCCAGCCCCATCACCGCGACGCCCGCCGCCCCGGCGACACGGCATTCCGCCACCGCATCCGCACGGTCGAGGCCGCCCAGCCCGATCACCGGCACACCCCTCGCCACGCCCAACGCCACCCATCGCCGCAGCCCGGCGGCGCCCAGGCAAGGCCCGTAGCCCGGCTTGCTGGCGGACGGGAAAACCGGCGAGAGCGTCACGTAATCGGCCTGCCCGGCCGCCCGCTCCATCGCCTCGGCACCGTCCGAGTCGTGGAACGACAGGCCGATCAGCGCCCCCACCCCCAGCAGCGCGCGGGCCGCGGCCGGATCGCCGTTGGAGGGGAGATGCACCCCGTCCACCCCCGCCGCCGCCGCCAGTGCCGGATCGCCATGCAGGGTGATGCGCGCACCCCAGGGGCCTGCCCGCACCACCAGGGCGCGAGCCAGCTCCACCCGCTCTCCGTCAGGCAAATCCTTGTCCCGCAAGGACAGCCAACGCACACCGCATGCGAACAGACGCTCCGCCACCTGCGGCAGCGGCCGGTCGGCCAGCCTGCGATCGGTGATCACCAGCAGCGGCGGCTCGGGCAGCGACATGGGACCACATCCTTCTGATCGGCCGCTCATCATCACAGGACGTGGCGCTTTCGGCCAGCCCGCGGATCAGGATTTTTCCAGCTGGCGGAAATCCAAGGGATTCACATCGACATTTCGCATGCATGTTGCTGGGACAACAAATGGTTCGTATTGACATCATCCGACAAACTGACGATCGTGAGGGCGGGCATGGGGCATTTGGCATGCCAGCAACCATAAGTTGGTGTTAGGGCGCCCCATCCCGGTCGCCTTTTTTCCGGACCGGATACCAGAACCAAAGAATGCGGCCACACAAAAAGCCAAGGGTCCGGCGGTCCGAACAGAACATGTCGGGTGCAATGGGGAGGAAGGACATGGTGCGTGACGCGCACGGCAATACGGCCCAGGTCGCACCCTGGGGCGGGCGCTGGATGCAGCTGGCCATCGGCATCGTCTGCATGTCGATGATCGCCAACCTGCAATATGGCTGGACCCTGTTCGTCGAACCGATCGACGACAAGCATGGCTGGGGCCGCACGGCGATCCAGGTGGCCTTCACCATCTTCATCGTCACCGAAACCTGGCTGGTGCCGGTGGAGGGCTGGTTCGTCGACAAATTCGGCCCGCGCATCGTCGTGCTGGTGGGCGGCGCGCTGTGCGCCCTGTCCTGGGCGCTGAACGCGGTGGCGGACTCGCTGGTGCTGCTCTATCTGGCTGCGGTGATCGGCGGCATCGGCGCCGGCGGCGTCTATGGCACCTGCGTCGGCAACGCGCTGAAATGGTTCCCCGACCGGCGCGGGCTGGCCGCCGGCCTGACAGCCGCCGGCTTCGGCGCCGGCTCCGCCCTGACGGTCGTGCCGATCGCCACCATGATCGAGACCTCCGGCTTCGAGACCACCTTCATGACCTTCGGTCTCGGCCAGGGGCTGGTGATCCTGGTGCTCGCCTGGTTCCTGGTCGACCCGCCCAAGCTGGGCTATGGGCAGGCGCGCGGCGGCTCCGCGCCGCAGCGCCGCCAGTATGCCCCGCAGGAGATGCTGCGCACGCCGGTCTTCTGGCTCATGTACGGCATGTTCACCATGGTCGCCGCCGGCGGCCTGATGGTGACCGCCCAGCTCGGCCCCATCGCCGCCGACATGGGGCTGGTCGATGCGCCGGTCAGCATCCTCGGCCTGACCCTGCCGGCACTGACCTTCGCCCTGTCGATCGACCGGGTGATGAACGGCATCACCCGTCCCTTCTTCGGCTGGGTGTCCGACCATATCGGGCGCGAGAACACGATGTTCATCGCCTTCACCATCGAGGCGGTCGGCGTGATGGCGCTCAGCGCCTACGGCGCCGATCCGGTGGCCTTCGTCATCCTGACCGGTCTGGTGTTCTTCGCCTGGGGCGAGATCTTCAGCCTGTTCCCGGCCTGCTGTGGCGACACCTTCGGTTCGCGCTTCGCCGCCACCAACGCCGGGCTGCTCTATACCGCCAAGGGCGTGGCCGCCCTGCTGGTCCCCGTCGGCAACCTGATGGTAGAGGCGACCGGCAGCTGGCAGACCGTCTTCTACAGCGTCGCCATCGTCAACGCGCTGGCCGCCTTCCTCGCCCTGTTCGTCCTGAAACCGCTGCGCGCCCGCTATGTCGCGGCAGCCAGCAGCACCGCCCCGCGCCTGACCACCCGGCTGGCCGACTGAAAACCGACCGATCGACTGCAAGAGCCGGCCCCCGGATGCATTCCGTCGGGCCGGCAACTTTTTTGGGGTGTTACCGGACCACCATCCGGTCCAGCAGGATTTCCTTCACCCGCACCCCGCGCAGTTCGCGGTCGAGCACCCCGGCGATCGTGGTCTTCATCAGCATCGCCCCCTCGGCGCCGGTCAGCTGCTGCGGATCGATCTGGCGCATGCGGTCGGACAGCCGGTCGGAGATGCGGGGCACATAGGGATCGGCGACCTTGCCGTCCACCGCCGGGTCGATTTCCAGCAGAACCTTGACGTCCACCATCCGGGCATCGCTGCCGCCCAGGCTAAAGGTCATCATCGGCAAGGCGGCGTATTTCTTGTCGGGCCCCTGATGCGCCTGCGACGCCGGTGCGCGACTGCGGCTGGCCACGACGGCACCGGTCGCCCCAAGCGCGGCCAGCACCAGCAGCAGGCCAGTCAGAAGGAGCGGCATCAGGGAAACCGTTTCCCCATGCCGGTTGCGACGAACGAGCCGCAAGATCGCCTTTCCGCCCCCATCGCGGGGGTCACGAGACCCGTCGGGGGCCATGCCCACAATGGAATGCTAGGCGCGCAACAAATGCCGGTCAAATGCCGATAGCGGGGTTCGCCAGCATTCCCGGCCCTCCTTCGTCAGCCGACTGGGATCACAGGCACATTGTCGATCAGCCGGGCCTTGCCCATCCAGGCGGCGGCCAGCAGACGGGCGGGACGGGTGACGGCGGTCACCGGCTCCAGCGTTTCCGCATCGCGCAGTTCGACATAATCGATGGTGCCGAAGCCGGCCTCGGCGATGCGGCCGCGGATGCCGGTCAGGGCGCCGTCGACCTCGGCGCCACGGGCGAGTGCATCGGCCGCCGCGGTCAGCGCCCGGTTCAGTTCGGGAGCGCGGGCACGCTCGTCGGCGCTGAGATAGGCGTTGCGCGACGACATGGCGAGCCCGTCGGCCTCGCGCACCGTCGGCAGCCCTTCGACGCGGACGGGAATGTCGAGGTCGCGGGTGAAGCGGCGGATCACCATCAGCTGCTGGTAGTCCTTCTCCCCGAACACCGCCACGTCGGGCAGCGCCTGGAGGAACAGCTTGGTCACCACCAGCGCCACGCCGCCGAACATCTGCGGCCGGAAGGCACCGCACAGCCCCTCCGCCGGGCCGCCGACCGAAATGGCGGTGGCAAACCCCTCCGGATACATCGCCCGCACCGTCGGCGCATAGAGCGCGTGGCAGCCGGCCGACGCCAGCTTGGCGGCGTCGCCGCTCTCGTCGCGCGGGTAGCGGTCGAAATCCTCGTGGGGAGCGAACTGGGTCGGGTTGACGAAGATGCTGGCGACCACCCGGTCGGCCAGCGCGCGACCACGCCGCACGAGGCCCAGATGCCCGTCATGCAGCGCGCCCATGGTCGGAACCAACGCGACGGTCAGCCCTTCGCGGCGCCAGGAGGCGACCTGGGCACGCAGGTCCTCCACCGTCCGCAGGACCGGCAAGGGACAGGAGGTCGGGGCGATGGTCGGCGTCATGGCGTCGGTCCTTGCGCGGCGAAAACGGGCGCTGGATAACCCGACGGACCGTTCCTGTCCAGAAAAGCTTTCCGCAGGACAGACTGTTTCCCGAACATCATGGTTCGGCGCCCGCGGCGGAGAGGGCGGCCTCCTCCCTCCGCCGCGGTTTCGGATCGACGCCTAAAGATCAGCGCTTGATCGTGATGCCGACGAGATAGGCGAGATTCGCCCAGGCCAGCAGCGTCGCCAGCAGCGCGGTGAAGGACGGAACGAAGACCACCGAACCGATGATGACGGCGAGGACAGCGACCAGCAGGGCGAGGGAGAGCAAAGCGATACGGGTATCGTCCATGTGAGTTGGCTTTCAGAAGCGGGTGACAGGGATGGTGTCCTGTCTAGCCTATTGCAGCGCAAAAAGGGCTGATCTGCGTCAATCCACCGCGGATTCACCGATCACATGAGCATCTTATAATGCATGTTTTTCGTGTGGTTCGCGCACCCGGCACGACTTGCATCCGGCGGCCATGACGTGCCGACCGATGCCCAGAAACAAGAAAGGCTCCGGACAATGTCCGGAGCCTTCTTTGATGGTGGGCGCGACAGGGATTGAACCTGTGACCCTTCGCGTGTGAAGCGAATGCTCTCCCGCTGAGCTACGCGCCCGAACCCTGAAACTTTTTACCGATCTCTTTAGCGTCGCGACCGTCTTTCGCCGGCCCCGCCGCTGCGGTGGGCGGGTTTCTACGGCCTTCCCCGGCAGGTGTCAAGCATCAGATTCATCCCCATCTTAAAAAAGAATTTGCTGCCCGCAGGAGACCCGGACCGTGCCCCAGCCCAGCCCCCGCCGCCTCCCCCACGTCACCCGACCCTGCCCTGGCCGGCCAACCCTTGCCCGAACAGCCCTGATGGCGGCCGGTCTGTCCCTGCCCTTGCTGGCGCTGTCCACGCTGGTGGCATCGGCGGAACCGGTGAAGGCGACCTACCGGGTCTTCGTCGGCGGCGTCACCGCGCTGGACGTCGATGCGATGCTGGACGTGGCCGGCGACCGTTACCGCATCGCGGTGTCGGCGGTGACCGGCGGCACCATCGACCGGCTGTTCAACTGGCGCTCGGACTCGCAGAGCGACGGCTATGTCCATGGCGACGATCTCCGGCCGGCCAGCCATCGCCAGACCAGCCTGCTGCGCGGGGAACCCCGCAACGTCACCCTGACCTACGGGCCGCAGGGCGACGTCTCCACCAGCGTCACGCCGCCGCCGGAGAAGGACGACCGCGAACCGGTGCCGCCGGCCCTGCAGCGCGACACGCTGGACCCGCTGACCGCCGTGCTCGACCTGCTGTTCGCGGTGGGGGCGAGCCAGAACTGCAACCGGTCGCTGCCGGTGTTCGACGGCCGGCGGCGCTATGACATGGTGTTCAGCGAGGTCGGACGGCGGATCGTTGACCCGTCGCGCTACTCGATCTTCTCCGGCGTCGCCCAGCAATGCCGGGTGACCTACAAGCCGGTGGCGGGCTATGCCCGCTCATCCTCGGGTGGCCGGTTCTGGCAACGGAGCAACCCGGCGGACCGGCCGCCGGTCGATCTGTGGCTGGCGCCTGTCGCCGCCGGCTATCCGCCCCTGCCGGTGCGGCTGGAGACGGACAGCGACTTCGGCAGCGTCGTGGTCCACCTGACCGGCGTCACGCCGCCAGCGGCAGACCGCCGGGCCGGGGCGTCGCCGCAGCCGGGGCGCTGACTGGGGGAATCACCGGGGCAACCGGCCTGACGGCGCCGGGGGAGCGGGTGTCCAGGATCATGTCGGACGACACCATGCCGGCGCGCCGCACCGCCTCGCCTATCGCCGAAACCGACGGCCAGAGGAAGCGGCCTTCCAGTTCAAGCAGCCTGCCGTCCAGCAGCGCCGCAAAGCCGCCCAGTTTGCCCATATGAACGATCCGAGCCATGCGAGAAGCCATGGTGGAGTTCCTTCCCATCGGCGACCGCCGTGACGCTGGCCGGACAGCGGCATCCTGCGACGCCGTCCGACCCGCACCCGGCAGGTTCTTGATTGCTTGTCGTGCCTGCCGGCTGCGGCGAGCGTCAGCAGCAGGACGGTGGCGGTGAAGGCCAGCGAACCGGCCGTCAGGGCATTGTCCTGCATCATGGCGCGTCCTCCCCGGCTCGGCGTCCTGTCGCCCGACACTATCGGATCGACCCTATCAGCTTAGGGGCTTTACCGTTTCGGCACGCGGGTCCTGAGGGATACCCCTGCTGTCCAAAAGGATAGTATCGGTGTATGCAACGGTCCGTGCGCCGCCCGGTCGCGGCGACAGCCCCGGCCGGCGCTGTTCGTCAGGCAGCGTCCATCACGAGAAAGCCAGTCGCATCAGCCCCTCCGGCAGGTCGGCAAAGCGGTCGAGGATCAGATCGGCGCCCAGTTCCTCCACCGGCATGCGGGGATAGCCGTAGCTCATGGCGACCACCGGCACGCCTGCCGATCGTGCCGCCTTCACGTCGTTGCCGTTGTCGCCGATCATCGCCGCCCGCGCCGATCCATCCTGGGCATCCAACTGCTCCAGCACCCAGGTCAGATGACGGCCGTCCGGCTTCTTCACCGGCAGGGTGTCGCCGCCGGCAACCGCGCCGAACAGCCCCTCCAGCCCCATGATGCCCAGCAGCTTGCGGGTGATCCGCTCCGGCTTGTTGGTGCACAGACCCAGCCGCACCCCACGCGCCGCGAGCGCCGCCAGGGTCTGCGCGACGTCGGCATAGAGCACCGGCGGTTCAGCGTCGTCATAGTAGGTGTCGAGATAATGGCGCAGCACCGGCTGCACCGCTTCGTCCCCCAGCGGCTCCCCCGTCGCGGCGAAAGCCTGCCGCACCAGCATCGCCGAGCCGTCGCCGACCATCGTCCGCACCTGCGCCTCGGTCAGGGCGGGGCGGCCGAATTCGGCCAGGGTGCGGTTCAGTACGCGGGTCATGTCGGGCGCGCTGTCGATCAGCGTTCCGTCGAGGTCGAAAACGAGCGCCTGGAAGGGAAACGGCATGGAAAGCCCCGCAATCTGCCATGGATCTGACGATGTCCCGTGGATAGCACGGGGTCCTGCCGACCAACCACCCGCATGGCAGCAACCCAGGCCAGACATGCAGCGGGCCAAACATGTATCGCCAATTGTCCAAAAACCGTCCGAAGCGTCTATCTCCGGCGTCCGGCTTTCCCCAGACCTAGCCCGGCGCGGCTATGACAGGCTGAAACAAAAGTTGACTTGGGCTTCCACGGCGTGCTGTGGCACACCACTCTCGGAATTGCGGATGGTGCGGCACCCACTCCGGAAGAAGCGTCGTCCGTTCCGGCAGTGATGTCTTAACCTTTCCCGGCTCAAGTACGGCGTCCTCATCGACCGGTTTCCCCCTCCACCTCAAGGCTCGACCAGGAACACCACCATGGCCCATCGTCCGCTCGCCTGCGTGATTCTCGCCGCCGGCAAGGGCACACGCATGAAATCCGATCTGCCCAAGGTGCTGCACCGGGTTGCCGGCCGGCCGATGGTCGGACATGTGCTGGCCGCGGTGAAGACGCTCGACCCCGACCATGTCGTCGTCGTGGTCGGCCCCGGTATGGACAGCGTGGCCGCCGCCGTCGCCCCCTACCCCACTGCGGTCCAGCATGAGCAGCGCGGCACCGCCGACGCCGTGCGCGCCGCCTTCGGCCTGCTGGAGGGCTTCACCGGCGACGTCATCGTTCTGTATGGCGACACGCCGCTGGTGACGCCGGACACGCTGCGCGCCCTGGTGCAGGCGCGCCGGCAGGCGAGCGATCCCGCGGTGGTGG
Source organism: Azospirillum lipoferum (assembly GCF_024170005.1). Classification (GTDB taxonomy): domain Bacteria; phylum Pseudomonadota; class Alphaproteobacteria; order Azospirillales; family Azospirillaceae; genus Azospirillum; species Azospirillum lipoferum. The sequence continues at coordinate 214,034 of NZ_JALJXJ010000010.1, read as the reverse complement.
TGCTGGGCATGCGGCCCGACGATCCCGGCGCCTATGGCCGCCTGATCCTGAACGCCCGCGGCGGGCTGGAAAAGATCGTCGAGTATCTCGACGCCAGCGAGCAGGAGCGCGCGGTCACCCTTTGCAACGCCGGCCTGATGGCGTTCGACGGCGCCCGCATGTTCGATCTGATCGGCAGCGTCGGCAACGACAACGCCAAGTCCGAGTACTACCTGACCGACGTGGTCCAGATCGCGCGGCGCGCCGGCATGGCCTGCGCCGTGGTCGAGGCCGCCCCAGCCGAGGTGGTCGGCGTCAACTCCCGCGCCGAGCTGGCCGAGGTGGAGAAGCTGCTGCAGCGCCGCCTGCGTAAGGCGGCGATGGACAACGGCGCCACGCTGATCGATCCAGACAGCATTTTCCTCAGCGTCGACACCAGGCTCGGCCGCGACGTGGTGGTCGGTCCCGGCTGCTTCTTCGGCGCCGGGGTCACCGTCGGCGACCGGGTGGAGATCAAGCCCTACTGCCATCTGGAAGGCGTGCGCATCGACAGCGGCGCCGTCATCGGCCCCTATGCCCGGTTGCGCCCCGGCGCCGAGATCGGCCCGGACGCGCATATCGGCAATTTCGTCGAGGTCAAGAACGCGGTGATCGAGGCCGGGGCCAAGGCCAACCACCTGACCTACATCGGCGACGCCCGCGTCGGGGCCAAGGCCAACATCGGCGCCGGCACCATCACCTGCAATTACGACGGCTTTGCCAAGAGCCGGACCGAGATCGGCGCCGGCGCCTTCATCGGGTCGAACAGCGCGCTGGTCGCCCCGGTCGTCATCGGCGACGGCGCCATCGTCGGCGCCGGCAGCGTGGTGACGATGGCGGTGGAAGCGGACGCGCTGGTCGTCGCCCGCGGCAGCCAGAAGGCGTACGCCGGCTGGGCACAGCGTTTCCGCGAACGGAAGCAAAACGAGAAAGCAAAAAAGTCGTAAGGTCGGTTCGGGTCTTCTCTCCGGTCGGCATCTTTTCAGGAGCATCAGGTCCATGTGCGGCATCATCGGCATCAACGGCATTCACGACGCGTCCCCCCGGCTGGTGGAAGGCCTGCGCCGGCTCGAATACCGCGGCTATGACAGCGCTGGCGTCGCCACCCTGGTGAACGGCCACATCGAGCGCCGCCGCGCCGAGGGCAAGCTGAGCAACCTGGACCTGAAGCTGCGCGACCTGCCGCTGTCCGGCAATGTGGGCATCGGCCACACCCGCTGGGCCACCCATGGCGGCCCGACGGAGAACAACGCCCACCCGCACGCCACCAAGCGCGTCGCCGTCGTCCACAACGGCATCATCGAGAATTACCAGGAGCTGAAGGACGAGCTGACCGGCCACGGCTACGTCTTCGAAAGCGCCACCGACACCGAGGTGATCGTCCACCTCGTCACCTATTACCTGGACCGGCACGGCATGACGCCGGTCCAGGCCTCGGCCGCCGCCTTCAAGCGCTTCACCGGCGCCTTCGCGCTGGTGCTGATCTTCGCCGGCGAGCATGAGCTGATGATCGGTGCCCGCCACGGCACGCCGCTGGCCGTCGGCTATGGCGACGGCGAGATGTATCTGGCGTCCGACGCCTTCGCGCTGGCGCCGCTGACCAACCGCATCTGCTATCTGGAGGACGGCGACTGGGTCGAGGTCAGCCGCACCGCCGCCATCGTCCACGACGCCGCCGACACGGTGGTGGAGCGGCCGGTGAAGACCACGGCGGTGTCCGGCGCCCTGATCGGCAAGGACGGCTATCGCCACTATATGCTCAAGGAAATCTACGAGCAGCCGCAGGTCATCGGCGACACCCTGAACGCCTACATCAACCCGGAGACCGGCACTTTCACCCTGCCGGACTTCCCCTTCGACCTGGCTGGTGCCTCCAAGCTGACCATCGTCGCCTGCGGCACCGCCTATTACGCCGGCTTCGTCGCCAAATACTGGTTCGAGACACTGGCCCGCATCCCGGTCGAGGTCGACATCGCGTCGGAATTCCGCTATCGCGAGGCCCCGCTGCCGCCGGGCGGCATCGCGCTGTTCATCTCGCAGTCGGGCGAGACGCTGGATACGCTGGAAGCCCTGCGCTACTGCAAGCGGCAGGGCCAGAAGATCCTGTCGATCGTGAATGCCCCGGAAAGCACCATCGCCCGGGAATCCGATGCCGTTCTCTACACCATGGCGGGTCCGGAGATCGGCGTCGCCTCGACCAAGGCCTTCACCACCCAGCTGACCACGCTGGCCTGCCTTGCCGTCACCGTCGGCCGAGCCCGCGGCGCCATCGACCAGGAGCGGATGCAGCAGATCGCCCACGCCCTGCGCGAGGTCCCCGCCCGCGCCGCCGACGTTCTTGCCCATGACGAGCGGCTGAAGGAGCTGGCGCAGGAGGTTTCGGAGGCCCGCGACGTGCTCTATCTCGGCCGTGGCGCCATGTACCCGCTGGCCCTGGAAGGGGCGCTGAAACTGAAGGAGATCAGCTACATCCACGCCGAGGGCTACGCCGCCGGCGAGCTGAAGCACGGTCCCATCGCGCTGATCGACGACAATGTGCCGGTGATCGTGCTGGTCCCGTCCGATGCGCTGTTCGAGAAGGTGGTGTCGAACGTGCAGGAGGTCTGCGCCCGCTCCGGCAAGGTGCTGCTGCTGGCCGATAGGAAGGGTATCGACAAGCTGAAGGACAAGGTCCGCTGGTCGGTCGAACTGCCGGCCTGCGACCCGCTGGTGGCGCCGCTGCTGTATGCCATTCCGGTGCAGTTGCTGGCCTATCATACAGCGGTGCTGAAGGGCACCGACGTGGACCAGCCGAGGAACCTGGCGAAGAGTGTGACGGTGGAGTAAGGGGTGTTGAGTGCGGGCATTGTTGTCTGCGGACAAAGATGTCCGCACATGGACAATAAAGCCTGCGCATGCTTCAGCCCTGCGGCGTTCCCGGAAAGGCGTTTCCTCAATTGAGGAAACGCTTCCGAGGGAGCGAGTCTCGGGCCGGGGTGACCTGTCCCTTGCGCACCATCACCATGATCCAGTGGCCGGCGATGGTGCGGCATGCGGGATGGAGGCTCTTAAATAAGCCGTCAGGAAATCCGGGGCGTTTCAAACCGCCGGGCCGGGCCACGATCATCACAGAAAGAATTCGTCAGTATCGCCGCCCTTGTCCCCGGTCTCTTCCATGTGATGGACGCCAACGAATTCCGCGTGCGTTTTCCGCTCCCGTTCCGCGGTATAAAGGTTGCCGAACAACCGATGCAGGTTGTCAACGACTCCTGGAGCGGGGCTCTGGTTGATCGTCACGCTTGCCTCCATCCGCTCGACAAAGCGGCGGGCGAAGGCCTCCAACCGCTGCTCGATCGCAAGGCGATCCATGGTGCCGGTCAGAAGCCTGGACACCTCCAGACAGTCCGCGGTCAGGCCGGACAGGGACCGCATCTGGTCGGCATGCAGCCGGTTCAGGCAGTCCATCGAACTCCTCATCTCTCCGGCCAGTTCCTTGGCCGACCGTTGATCGGTCCCCGACCGCAGGTCCAAGGCATTCGCACGCCGGGCTGCCGTCTGGATGGCCTCGGTGATCGCCTTCGACACATCTTCGGTCCGCCGGCTGCACGCGCGCAACTCCTGCGCCACCACGCCCAATCCGCGTCCCTCGGTTCCAAGGCGCGTGCATTTCAGCGTCGTATTCAGCCCCATCAGCCGCATGTCGGTATCGATCGACCGGATGGCCCGGACATCACGGCCCATGGCATCGAAGCCGTGCGAAACCTCGACCACCCGCTCCCTGAGAACGTCGTCGGACCGGCAGTAGTGATGCAACAGGTCCAGGGCGCGATCGACGTCCTGCGCAACATCGGCGAGAACGGAGCCATCGGTGCTCCCGGCAGCACCGGGATCGCCGCGGCCCGAACCGAACAGCTCCGCCGCCTCACGGGCGATGGCGTCGGCATCGCGGACAAGCGCGTCCAGATTGGCCTTCAACGAAGCCACCTGACTGCCGAAATCGCCGTTCGCCTCCTCATATTGACGGATCTGCAACGCGCAGATCGCCACCGACAGATCGGTCCGGTGATCTCGGTCCAGATCCGCGAGCCATCGCAGATCCTGCGGCAACGCCGCTGCCTTGGGCGGATCCCGGGGCGGGTCCGCCAGCAGCCCGAGCACATCCAGCGCCGTCCCGATGTGGGCCAGCCGCTGGCAGGTGAGGTCGCCGACCTGAAGATCGCTGATGCAACGGGCGATCCGCTGGCCGATCTCGCCGGCACGCCCGGCGAAGCGGCGGGCAGCCTGCTGCGCGGTGTTGCGGCAGGCGGTCAGCGTGTCCAGGCTGCCCTGCAGCCGGCGTCCGACATCGTCCAGGCGCGTCCGGTTGTCGCGCTGGAAGATGGCGGCCCCATCCCTCGCCGTCGAGATGGCGGTCCGCAATTCCGCAAGATGGCCGACCGCCTGTGTCGTCGCCTCCTCCGCCAGACGATGGAGCCGATCGATCTCACGATTGAAGACGCTGAAATCGTCGCTGCCGGACCGGATCTGAACCGATTGGACCTTCGCGTTGATCGCCAGGGCGGTGATCTCGCCGATGATCCGGGACAGGCTGCCGAGCAGGGCCGCCATCTCGGCGCCCGATTCGTCCAGGCCGGTCAGGTCATCCAGCGTTTGCCGGAGGTTGGCCACCAGCCCGTCCGTCACCCCGCGGACCCTGCCCAGCCGGCCGGACGCATCGGCGCCGTCTTCCTTGTCGATCAGCGCGGACAGCGTGCGGAACCGTTCGCCGATCGCCTCCATCCGGGCCAGCGTTTGCGACAGCGTCTCGCCGACCGCCAGGAACGCCGCTTCGATCGGCGCCGACGCGTCGTGCAGTTCGGTCTTCAGCGACCGGACCACCCCGATGTCGAGACCGGATGGCAGAGCCCCGGTGCCGGCGCGGGAGAGGTCCCCGAAGGCCGCCCTGTCAAGGATGCTGTCCATGCCGAAACCCTTACGCAGTCAATTGTGCCGGGAGGAAAGCGAGCGTCGTCATGATCGGTCATGCCGCAGAATCTCGCGGGCGATCGCGGACAGGCCGACCACTTTCCCGACCCCGCCCCGGGCGATCGCCTCCTTCGGCATTCCGAAAACGACGCAGCTCTCCTCGTCCTGGGCCAGGGTGAAGGCACCGGCTTCCTGCATCTCGCGCATCCCGGTGGCGCCGTCGTCCCCCATGCCAGTCATGATGACACCGACCGCATTGCCGCCGGCGCAGTGCGCCGCCGAGCGGAACAGCACGTCGACCGACGGCCGGTGGCGGGAGACCAGCGGCCCGTCCTTCACCGCCACCAGATAGCGGGCCCCGCTGCGTTGCAGCAGCATATGGCGGTTGCCCGGGGCGATCAGCACCTGTCCGCGCAGCACGGTGTCGCCGTCGCGCGCCTCGCGCACCGTAACCTCGCACAGGCCGTCGAGGCGGCGGGCGAAGGCGGCGGTGAAGCTTTCCGGCATATGCTGGACCACGACGATGCCCGGACTGTCGGCAGGCAGCGCCTCCAGCACCTCGCGCAGGGCTTCGGTGCCGCCGGTCGAGGCGCCGATGCAGACGACGCGCTCGGTGGTCCGGGCCATCGCCCCCTTGCCGGGTGCCGGCATCATGACGTCGGCGCTCAATTTCGGTTCGGGGACGCGGGGGCGTCCGGTCCCCCTTGCGGCGACGGTGGCAATGGCGGTGGCGGTGCGCGGGCGCGGGCGGGCGCGGGCAGCCGCCTTGACCGTGTCGCAGATGCGGACCTGGGCGTCGAGCAGGCTCTGGCGGGTGTCGATCCGCGGTTTCAGGATGACGTCGACGGCCCCGGCTTCGAGCGCCTGCATCAGGGTCTCGCTGCCGTCCTCCACCAGCGAGGAACACATCACCACCGGTATGGGATGCTGGCTCATCAGCTTGCGCAGGAAGGTGATGCCGTCCATGCGCGGCATCTCGACGTCCAGGGTGATGACGTCCGGCGCCTCCTCCGCGATCCGGCGGACGGCGGCGTAGGGATCGGCCGCGGTTCCCATCACCTCGATCTGCGGATCGGACGACAGGATGTCGGTCAGGGTCTGGCGGACGGTCGCGGAGTCGTCGACGATCAGCACGCGGATCCTCTGGCCCATCGCTCAGCTCCGGATGAAGATGGCGGAGCCGGCCTGTTTCAGCGGCAGGTCCATGTTGGTGATGGTCTCGCTGTGGCCGATGAACAGGCAGCCGCCGGGACGCAGATGGCCGCACAGCTTCTCCAGCACCTTTTTCTGCGTCATCTTGTCGAAGTAGATCAGGATGTTGCGGAAGAAGATGACATCCATGTCCGTCGGGACCGGATAGGTCGGGTCCATCACGTTGAGCCGGCCGAAGCGGACGGACTGGCGGACCCGCGGCACCAGCCTGACCGTCAGATCGTCCGGATCGCGCGACCGCATCAGATAGCGGGAGGCGAAGGGTTCGGGCACCATCCGGGCCATATCGGCGGGATAGACCCCCATCCTGGCCGTCGCCAGCGCCTCGGTGCAGATGTCGGTCGCGATGATCTCATGGCGGATCGGCATGCCCGCACGCTCCTGCTCCAGCAGCAGCATGGCCACCGTATAGGGCTCCGCCCCGGTCGAGCAGGCGGCGCTCCAGATCTTCAGCGGGCGGTCGCGGCCGGGATGATGGGGAAGACGGGACAGTGCCGGAATGGCGGTGCCCATCAGGTAGCGGAAATGATCGATCTCGCGGAAGAAGTCGGTCTTGTTGGTGGTGACGGCGTCGATCAGGTCGACCAGTTCGCTCTCCAGCCCGCCGCCGTCCAGCACATGGCGGCAATAGGCGTTCAGGTCCGGCAGGCCCAGGATGCGCAGCCGGCGCCGCAGCCGGCCCTCCACCATCGTCCGCTTGGTCGGCGGCATGCGGATGCCGGTGTGGCTTTCGATGATGGCGGCCAGCCGGCTGAAATCGCGCTGCGACAGGCCATCATGGGCTGGCGGCCGTGCCGCTGCGTCGACCAGCGGCGGGGCGTCGACATCGATCATCATGCGGCGTCCGCCACGGTCAGCAGGGCCACGTCGTCCTGGGCGAACAGACGGGCGATGTCGAAGACGATGACGAAGGTTCCGTTGGAACGGCCGATCGCCTGGATGCAGTCGGACCGCCAGCGCCCCCCCACCTGGGGCGGCGTTTCCAGATCCTGGCCATCGAGCGACGTGACTTCGAAAACCCGGTCGGCGACCACACCGACGGTCAGCGAAGCCTCCTGCCCCTGCTGCGGCACGTCGAGCACGATGATCCGGGTGTTGGCGGTGGGCGGCACCGCCGGCAGGCCCAGCTTGACCCGCAGGTCGACGGTGGGCACCCCTTGTCCCCGCACGTCGATCATGCCGACCAGGAAGGGCGGCGCATGCGGCAGGCGGGTGATCGGCTGGAGGTCGAGGATCTCGCGCACGATGCCGACCTCAATGGCGAACACTTCGCGATCGATGCCGATCGTCACATATTGCGCCGGTTCGCGGGGCGCGGTCGCGCTGGTCATCTGCGGCTTCCGGTTCGGGGGACGGGACGGCACTGAAGGGAGCGGCGCCGAATGCGCCGCCCTTTGCCGGTGCGATCACATCGCGGTGTAGCGGGCATCCATGTCGTCGGGCCCGTTGCCGCCTTCGAGCGCGATCTTCACCCCGCGGTCCTTGCCGTTCAGCTTCGCCGCCGGCTTGTGCGACAGGGGGATGACCGCGGCGGGGCGGCGGGCGGCGGCAGCGGGCGCCGGCCGTACGGGAGCCGCCTGGGGTGCCGGGCTCCGGGTCATGGCGCGGGCGGCGGCCTTCTCCTCCACCGTGAAGTAGGAGATCGTGTCCTGAAGCTGGGTCGCCATCGAGGACAGCTCCTCCGAAGTCGCCGCCATCTGTTCCGACGCGCTGGAGTTCTGCTGCGTCACCTTGTCGAGCTGCTGGATCGCCTGGTTGATCTGCTCGGCGCCGATGTCCTGCTCGCGGCAGGCGGCGCTGATCTCCTCGACCAGTTCGGCGGTCTTGCGGATGTCGGGCACCAGCCGGGCCAGCATCTGTCCGGCCTCCTGGGCGATCTTGGTCGATTCCGCCGACAGGGAGCTGATTTCGGCCGCCGCCCCCTGGCTGCGCTCGGCCAGCTTGCGCACCTCGGAAGCGACGACGGCGAAGCCGCGGCCATGCTCGCCGGCCCGCGCCGCCTCCACCGCGGCGTTCAGCGCCAGCAGATCGGTCTGGCGGGCGATCTCCTGCACGATGCTGATCTTCTCGGCGATGGTCTGCATCGCCTGCACCGCCTTGTTGACCGCCTCACCCGAGGCCTGGGCATCCTTGGACGACTGGCGGGCGATCTTTTCGGTCTGGGTGGCGTTCTCGGCGTTCTGCTTGATGTTGGCGGCCATCTCCTCCATCGAGGCCGAAGCCTCCTCGGCGGCCGACGCCTGTTCGGTGGAGCCCTGCGACAGTTCCTCGGAGCTGGCCGACAGCTGCTGGCTGCCCGCCGCCACGTTGTCGGAAGCGGACAGCGCATCGGTCACGACGCCGCGCAGCTTCTCCAGCATGGTTTCCAGCGCCATGCCCAGCGTGTCCCTGTCGGACAGCGGACGGGCCTGGACGGTCAGGTTGCCGCGGGAAATCTCCTCGGCCACATCGGCGGTCGCCCGCAGGTTGGCGGTCATGCTGTTGAGCGCCGTCACCAGATCCTTGATCTCGTCGTCGCTCGACACCTCGACCTTCTGGCCGAGGTCGCCGACCGCCACGGCGTCGGCCAACCCGACCGCCTTGCCGAGACCGCGGGCGATGGAAATCGCGATGTAGGCGCCGGCGGCGATGGCGATCAGCAGGGCAAGGGCGACGGCGCCAATGGTGATCGCACGGATCTGGGCGTAGGTGGCCTCCGCCGCCTGCTTGTCCGCCGCCATGCCCTTCTCGGCATCGGCGACCAGTTCGTTGGCCACCTGGCCCAGCTTGGAGGCGGCGGTGCGCACCTCGCCGACGGAGAGCGCCAGCGCCTTGACTTCGGTGTTCTTCACGGACAGGGCAACGGCTTCATTGATGATGCGTTCATAAACACGATAGCGGTCGATGAAGGTGTTGAAGGTCCGGATGTCTTCGTCGGACGTCAGGCGCCCACGGATGTTGTCCTGCTGCTGGGAGATGCTCTTCATCACATCGGGAAACGGCTTCAGCATCGCCGTGGTGGCCGCGTCGTCGGAAACGAGCAGGGCGTTCCTGATGATGACGCGCGCATTGGCCCAGTCCGTCGTCATGCGCCGGACCAGGTGAGCGATGGCGATCTGGTCCCCCGTCGCCTGGGAGCCATTTTCCACGCGGTCAAGCAAAGGCCGCAGGGCTTCCTGCGCCGCCGCGACCGAGTCATTGCCGGCACCGGTCAGCAGTTCGGCACCCTTTGCATTGGAATGGACACGGCCGATCGAGCGGACCTTGTCCTGGGCATTGGTGAATTCCGTCATCAGGGCTTCGACCTGCGCCGCCTTGCGGGTACCCTCGGCGTCGGCAACGCGCCGGTACTGTTCCAGGACCCCCTTGAGTTCCTCCCGGCGGGTCAGCATCCCCTTGTCGAAGCGGTCCATGTCCTCTTCGCTGCTCGACAGCAGGAAGTTCTTCTCCTCGCGCTGGATCAGATAGACCAGCGTCGGCATCTGACGGGCGACGTTGATCCGCTGGGCCGAGACATCGACCAGCCTTTCGATCTTATCGTTCAAATCGGACAGACCGTTCAGGGCGATGCCGGCGGTGGCGGCGGACAGCAGGATGACCGTGCCGAAGGCCGCGACGATTTTGGCTTTGATGGAGATGCGCATGGTCGTTCCTTGCTCCGCGGACCAGTACGGCGTGTCCGATGAATGGGACGGCGCCGGCCGGTCTGGTTTCCGTTGGCCGGATTTCAGTGAGTCGTGAAGATCCGGACGATGTCCGGAATGACGATGAAGTCGTCGCCGCGCTTGCCGATTCCCTTGATCAGTTCGGGGTTCCAGCGCATGCCGATGTCCGGGGTACCCTCGATCGAGGCGCCGGAGATGCTGGTCACCTCATGGACCTTGTCGGCCAGCAGCCCGACGACCGTCGGCTCCTCGTCCAGCTCGATCTCGACGACGACGATGCGGGTATCGATGGTCGGCGGCGTGCACTCCATGCCGAACCGGATCCGCAGGTCGGCGAGCGGCACCACCTTGCCCCTCACGTTGATCAGATGGCTGACCAGCGGCGGCGCGCCCGGAACCTCGGTCTGCGGCACGATGTCCAGGATCTCGTGGACCGAATTGGCGTCGATGGCGAAGATCTCGCCACCCAGCCCCAGGGTCAGCGCTTCGAAGGATCGGGTCTCGGTGTCGGTCATGTCGACCTCCTGACGTCAGGCTCTTGAAGAGATGCCGGTGCGGCGCGGCCGGGCCGCTGCCCGGCGGATTGTCACGAGGCTTCGCGCCGCTGCTCCTGGACCTGTCCGGCGGCGACGATCTGGGCGATGTCCAGGATCAGCGCCACCGAGCCGTCGCCCAGGATGGTGGCGCCGGAGAAGTTGGCGACGTCGGCGTGGAGCTTCGACATCGACTTGATGACGGTCTGGTGGTCGCCCAGAACCTGATCCACCACCAGCCCGACCCGCTTGTCGCCGGAGGAGATGATGACGACCTTCTGATAAAGATCAGGGGGATGGCGGACGCCGAAGCTGTCGCGAAGCCGCAGGAACGGCACCAGCGCACCGCGGATGTTCAGGAAATTGCGGTTGGCGTGGCGGCGCTCGACGTCCGGCGGCAGCTCCACGCATTCCTCGACGGCGAACAGCGGAATGACGTAGCGGCCCTGCCCGACCCGGACCAGCAGGCCGTCGATGATCGCCAGCGTCAGCGGCAGGCCGAGCGTGATCTCGGTCCCGCCGCCGGGGGTGCTGGACACCTCGATGGTGCCGCGCAGCCCGTCGATCGTGCGCTTGACGACATCCATGCCGATGCCGCGTCCCGACACGCTGGTCAATGTCCGCGCCGTCGAGAAGCCGGGATGGAAGATCAGCTGGAACAGCTCGGCATCGGACAGCTTGGCGCCGGGCGGGATCAGATCCTGCTCCTCGGCCTTCGCCCGGATGCGGTCGCGGTCCAGCCCGCGCCCGTCGTCGCGGATGGTCATCAGCACGCGAGTGCCCGCATGCCGCGCCGACAGGTGGATGCGGCCCTGCGGCGGCTTGCCCGCCGCCACCCGGTCGGCCGCCGGCTCCAGCCCATGGTCCAGGCTGTTGCGGATGATGTGGACGAGCGGGTCGTTCAGCCGCTCGATCATCGTCTTGTCCAGTTCGGTCTCCTCGCCGGACATCGTCAGGACCACGTCCTTGCCGAGTTCCTGCGACAGGTCGCGAACCAGCCGGCGGAACCGGCCGAACAGCGATTCCACCGGGACCATGCGGATCCCCATGGTGATGTCGCGCAGCCCGTTGGACAGCCGCTCGATCTCTTCGGTAACGGACTTGATCTGAAGATCGACACTGTCGGAAATCAGCTGTTTCAGGCGGGCATGGGCAATCACCAGCTCGCCGACCTGATCCATCAGATCGTCGAGCCGCTCTGCCGGCACGCGGATCGAATTGGTCGCCGGATGCGCCTTTCCCTTCTCGGCGGCGGCATCCGCCTTCGGCACGGCCGGCTCCTTCGGCGGAACATGCCCGGTCACGGCGGACGGTTCCCGCGAAGGCGGAGCGGGCGGCTCGGACGCCACCACCGCAGATTCCGGCTCCGGCACTGATGCCGACACCGGCTCGATGGTCAGTTCGGTCTCGTCGATCACGAAGATGAACACGTCTTCGATGGTCGAACGCGGGTGGGCGGTGGTGAGGATCACCTGCCACGCAATGTGGCAGTGGGTCGGCTCCAGCTCCTCCAGCGGCGGAACGTCGTCGGTCAGGGCGACGATCCCGGCGTCCCCCAGCTCGCGCAGTTCGTCAAGCAGCAACAGCGGGTTGGTTCCGCGCTCCAGCGCATCGGGAGCGAGCCGGAAACGGACCCGCCAGGTCGCCCGGCCTTCCGCATCGTCATGCTCCTGACGAAGGGAGGCGGACATCGCGGCGCTGCCGCTCTGTTCGGCCAGCCGGGCCAGGATCGCGTCGCCGGCCTCGGCGTCGGCATTAGCCGGGTCGTCGATCAGGGTGCGGATATGGTCCTTGGCGGCAAGGGCGATGCCGATCATCGCGGTCGTGGCGGCCAGTTCACCCTTGCGCATCCGGTCGAAGGCGCTTTCCAGATGGTGGGTGAAGCTCGCTGCGGCCTCGAACCCGAACATCGAACCGGAGCCCTTGATCGTATGCAGGGCGCGGAACGCGGTGTCGAGCGGCTCGCGGTCGGTGGGGCGCTGTTCCAGATGGAGCAGCGCCGTTTCGAGGTCGACCAGCAGTTCCGCCGCCTCCTCGCGGAAGATCTGGCCTGGATCGGCGCCGGTCATGCGCCGACGATCTTTTTGACGACACCCAGCAGCTGGTCCTGCTGGAACGGCTTCACGATCCAGGCGGTGGCGCCGGCCGTTTTGGCTTCGGCCTTCTTGCCGGCGTCGGACTCGGTGGTCAGGAAGACGATCGGAATGCCGCGATAGGCCGGCAGCATCCGCAATTCACGGATCAGTGCCAGACCGTCCATGTTCGGCATGTTCAGATCGGTCAGCACCATATTGAAGCTGCCGGACTTCGCCTTAGCCAGAGCGTCGCGCCCATCCGCGGCCTCCACCACCTGATAGCCGGCAGAGGACAGGGTCAGCTTGACCATCTGACGCATGCTCGCGGAGTCATCGACGGCAAGGATGGTTTTCGTCATGTCTTTTATGATTCCCCCGTCCAAAAATCCTGGCCGGAGCGCGGGCTCCCGGACCTGGCGATGAATCCCCCACGCTCAAGTGCGTCGCATAGCGGTTGGGCGAGCGGCTGCCGTATCCGCAGTTCCACGCCACGCCGCAGTGCCGATATCCGTGCGGAGAGGAGCGATTGCAGGAAACAGACATCCACCTCTGTGACCGACCGGCAGTCGATCTCGACGACGGGAGCTGTCTGCAACGCTTCCTGCAAACGATCGCGTATGGCTTCAATCGCCGCAATCGTCGCCGGCCCTTCACAGGCAACCGTGGTTTGTTGAGGCGGCTCGGACATTCACAGGCTCCAGATGATGCGGATGGCTGATCTTCCGCAATCACCTTCACCCTATCGCCTATGACTATCCGAAGAAATCTAGGGACGGCCCCGATGCGACATAATGATAACCCCTAGACCGTATTCACGGAAATTTAGTTATTCCGCTTCGCCTCGCATTCGGATGACGGATCGAATGCGAGGCGGCTCCCCTTCCTGGAGAACCACCTCGAAAGTCCGTCAGATCACGCCGAGACGGGCATGGGAGCTTGACGCTCGCCGACGGCCGCCGGCTTGATGCGGAACCATGCCGCATAGAGAGCGGGGAGGAACAGCAGGATCAGCACCGTGCCGACCGCCGTGCCGCCGATCAGCGTGTAGGCCATCGACCCCCAGAATACCGAGTGGGTGAGAGGGATGAAGGCCAGCACCGCGGCAAGGGCGGTCAGGATCACCGGCCGCGTCCGTTGTACCGTGGCTTCGATGACGGCGTGGTAGTCGTCAAAGCCGGCCGCCTGGTTCTCCTTGATCTGTTCGGTCAGGATCAGCGTGTTGCGCATCAGGATGCCGGCCAGACCGATCAGCCCCAGGATGGCGTTGAAGCCGAAGGGCTGGTTGAAGGCGAGCAGCATGGGCACGACGCCGACGACACCGAGCGGTGCCGTCAGCAGAACCATGGCCATCATCGAGAAGGACCGCACCTGCAGCATGATGAAGACCAGCATGGCCGCGATCATGACGGGGAAGACCTTGCCGAGCGCCGTGTTGGCCTTGGCGGCTTCCTCGATCGATCCGCCCATTTCAATGCGATAGCCGGCCGGAAGCGAGGCGATCAGCGGCTGAAGGGCCATCATGATCTGCTTGGAGACCTCCGGAGGCTGGGTCGCCTCGTTGAAGTCCGAGCGGATCGTGATGACGGATGTCCGGTCCCGGCGCTTCATCATCGGTTCCTCCAGCCTTATGTCCGCGTGGCCGATCTGATCGAGCGGGATCTGCTGGCCGTTCCGGCTCGTCAGCGAGAAATCCGCCAGACGCGCCGGATCCAGGCGTTCGCCGCCAGCGCTGCGCGCCACGATGGGGACATTGCGGATGTCCTCGCGGACCTGGGTGACGGCGATCCCGCTGAGAAGGAATTGGAGTTGCTGGCCGACTTCGGCCGGCGAGAGACCGATGAGGTTCAGGCGATCCTGGTCGGGCGTGAAGCGGAGTACCGGCGTGCGGTTGCCCCAATCCCGGTTGGCCTGCCGGACATCCGGCACGCTCCGCATGATGGCGAGGGCCTTTTCGGAAATGGCGTAGAGCTGCGCCGGATCCGGACCCATCACCCGGAATTCGACCGGGAACGGCGTGTAGGGTCCGAACACGAGCTGGGTGACGCGCACATAGGCCTCGGGCACCAGTCCCTGCGCCACAATCCGCCGCAGCCGGTGCTTCAAGGCCTCGCGCGCCTCGGCGTCCGGCGTGAGCACGACGATCTTGGCGAAGGCGGGATCGGGCAGTTCCGGCGACAGGGCGATGAAGAAGCGGGGAGCGCCCTGCCCGATATAGCTCGTGACGATCTTCGCCTCCGGCTGATCGGCCAGCCAGCGTTCGATCTTCTCGACCGACACGGTCGTCGTCTCGATGCTGGTGCCTTCCGGCAGGCGGATCTCCACCAGCACCTCGGGGCGGTCGGAGGTCGGGAAGAACTGCTGCTTCACACCGCCCATGCCGACGATGGCGGCGGCAAAGGCGAGGCCGACGATGCCGCAGGTCAGGGCCTTGTGGCGCACGGCGACGGTGATGAGCCGCCGCAGGCGCCGGTAGTTCGGGGTGCCGTAGATCGCCGCGTGACCGCCGGCGACCGGTTTGATCGCCGGCAGCATCCTGACGCCCAGATAGGGCGTGAAGACCACCGCGACGATCCAGGAGACGATGAGGGAGAATCCCACGACCCAGAAGATGTTGCCGGCATATTCGCCGGCGGTCGAGCGCGCGAACCCCACCGGCAGGAAGCCGGCGATCGTCACCAGCGTTCCGGACAGCATCGGCGCCGCCGTGTGGCTCCAGGCATAGGCCGCCGCCCTGATACGGTCGACGCCCTCCTCCATCTTCACCACCATCACCTCGATGGCGATGATGGCGTCGTCCACCAGCAGGCCGAGCGACAGGATCAGCGCGCCGAGCGTGATGCGGTCGAAGAAGCGGCCGGTTTCCAGCATAATGAGGAAGACGACGGCGAGCGTCAGCGGAACGGCCGCCGCCACGACGATGCCGACGCGCCAGCCGAGGCTGAGCAGGCTGACCAGCAGCACCACGCCGAGCGCCATCGCGAACTTCACCATGAACTCGTCGACCGCCGAGGTGATGTTGACGGCCTGATCGGTCACCTTGTCGAGCGTCATCCCGAGCGGCAGCGACCGCGCGATGCCCGCGGCCCGTTCCTCCAGCGCCTTGCCGAGTGCCAAGCCGTCCCAGCCCTCCTGCATGACGGTCGCCAGCATGACGGTGGGTTCACCCTGATGACGGATGATGTAGGTCGGCGGATCCTCGTAGCCGCGGCGGACCTCCGCGATGTCGGACAGCTTCAGCGTCCGCCCGGCGGCGACGATCGGCGTGTCGGCGATCGCCTGCACCCCGTCATAGGCACCGTCGATCCGGATGAAGACCTGCGGCCCCCTCGTGTCGATCGAGCCGGACGGTGTGACGGTGTTCTGCCGCTGCAAGGCGGCGATAATGTCCTGGGCCGACACGCCGAGCGTCGCCAGCTTGGCATAGGAGAACTCGACGAAGATCCGTTCCGGGCGTTCGCCCAGGATGTTGACCTTCTTGACGCCCGGCACATGCAGCAGGTCCTGGCGGATCGCCTCGGCCTGCCGGGCCAGCTCGCGCATCGGCATGCCCTTGGCCTTCAGCGCATAGAGCGCAAAGCTCACGTCGGAATATTCGTCGTTGACGAAGGGGCCGAGCACGCCGGACGGCAGGTTGCGCGTCTCGTCGCCGATCTTCTTGCGGGCCTGATAGAATTCCTCCTGCACCCTGGCCGGCGGCGTGCTGTCCTTCAGCGTGAGGGTCATGTAGGCATAGCCGGGCCGCGTGGTGGTCTCCACCCGGTCGTACCAGCTCAGTTCCTGAAGGCGCTTTTCCAGCGGTTCGGCGACAAGATCCTGCATCTCGCGCGCCGTGGCCCCCGGCCACACGCTGGTGACGGTCAGGGTCTTGATGGTGAAGGCGGGATCCTCCGCCCGTCCGAGCATGACGAAGGCGAAGGCGCCTGCCGCCGCCAGCAGAAGGATGAAGAACAGGGTGACCGCCCGTTCACGGACGGCAATGGCGGAAAGATTGAGGCTCATCACTTGCCCCCGCTCTCGGCGGCGGTCCTGACAGCCGTCCTGACACGGGCACCCTCCTGGAGAAGATGGGCGCCGAGCGATACCACCGGATCGCCGAGGCCGAGCCCGGAGATCACGGCGGTTTCGCCACTCACCCGAACCAGCCGGACCGGCTGGAAGCGCACCGTCGAACTGGCGCGGTCCAGGGTCCAGACACCGGTCCTCCGGCCGTCGTCCAGCACCGCTCCCAGCGGCACCTGCATGTCCGCCTGCCCCGTCGGGCCTTCCAGCCGGCCCGCCAGCCGGATGGTGACCGTCGCGCCGAGCGGCGCCGCCGCAGCATCGCCATCGAGCACATAGCGCGCCTCGTAGGTGCGGGTCTGGGCATCGGCGGCGTCCGACAACTGGCGCAGA
Source organism: Azospirillum lipoferum (assembly GCF_024170005.1). Classification (GTDB taxonomy): domain Bacteria; phylum Pseudomonadota; class Alphaproteobacteria; order Azospirillales; family Azospirillaceae; genus Azospirillum; species Azospirillum lipoferum. Next base: position 197,216 of record NZ_JALJXJ010000010.1, on the reverse strand, counting down.
TGCGCGTCGTAACGCTGCCCGTCGGCGCCATAGAGGCTGGCTTCGGCCGGCGAGCCGATTTGCGGCCGGATGGTTTCCGGCAGCGCCACCACCGCCTCGCGGGGGCCGGCCTGGGCGATCCGGACGACGGTCTGGCCGGCGGCGACGACCTGCCCCGGCTCGCCGAGCGTCTCGACCACCGTTCCATCGCTGTCGGCCACCAGGACCGAGTAGGTCGCCTCGTTCTCGGCGACCCGGGCGTCCGCTTCGGCGCTGGCGAGCTGTGCCCTGGCGGTGTCCAGCGCGGCCTTCGCCTGTTCGTGACGCTGGCGGGAGGCCCATCCGTCATTGACCAGGCTTGCGTATCGCCGTTCGTCCGCCTGGGTCTGAACGACCGCCGCACGCGCCGCGGCAACCGCGTTGCGCTTGGCCGTGAGCGCGAGGCGCAGGTCGGTCTCGTCGATGCGCATCAGCGGCTGGCCGGCCTTGACCGGCTGGCCGACCGTCGCCAGCCGCTCGATGATCTTGCCGGGGACGCGGAAGCCGAGATTGCTCTGCACCCTCGCCCCGACGACGCCGGTGAAACCGCGTTCGGATCCGGCCACCCGAACCGCCGCCGAGAGCCGGACGATCGGCGCGTCCTGCCTGGGATCGCTCACCGCCGACGCCTCCTGTGTGTGCATGGACAGCGTCACGACTGCAACCGCACCCAGCGCCGCCGTCAGAACGCCCCCCAACACGATCATGGGTCTCTTTTTCATGCCCGCCGCCTCAGCCAAATTAGATTGCGTACGACATCTATATCGATTATAGAGTTCGAACGCAATCTAAATGGCGGACGCTCTTGCATGGCAGCGCCGCTTCCGGGGCCGAACCCGGCACAAAGAGGAAAGTGAACCCAATGGATAAGACCAATCGCGGCGTGGCTCTGGTGACGGGAGCATCGTCCGGTATCGGATACGCGGCGGCCAGGGCTCTGCGGGCAGCAGGCTTCGACGTGTTCGGGACCAGCCGTCACACCACCGCCGAAGGACCCGACGGTGTCACCATGCTGCCCTGCGACGTCACCGACGACGCCTCCGTGGCGGCCCTCGTCGACGAGGTGCTGGACGATGCCGGCCGCATCGATCTGCTGGTCAACAATGCCGGGGTCGGTCTTTTCGGTGGTGCGGAGGAATCCTCGCTTGCGCAGGCGCAGGCGCTGTTCGACGTGAACATGTTCGGCGTCATCCGCCTGACCAACGCCGTGCTGCCGATCATGCGGCGCCAGAAAAGCGGCAGGATCGTCAATCTGAGTTCGGCGCATGGATTCATTCCGGCGCCCTATTTCGCGCTCTATGCGGCAACGAAGCATGCCGTGGAAGGCTATTCCCAATCGCTTGACCACGAGCTGCGCACGCTCGGCATTCGGGTCGCGCTGGTCGAGCCCGCCTATACCCGAACCTCTTTCGATGGGAACCTCATCAAGCCGGATCGGTGGATCAATGCTTATGAGGCTGCGCGCGCGGGCATGACCGTGGCCATGGGGGACGCGATCAGGAAGGGCGATACGCCCGAGACCGTGGCCGAAACCATCGTGAAGGCTGCGACGGACTCCGAACCGAAGCTGCGCTACCCGGCAGGAAAGCTGGCACGGCAGGTCAGCGTCCTGCGCCGTTTCGTCCCGGCCTCCGCCTTCGACAGGAGCCTGCGCAAGATGCTGCGGCTGCCGGTCTGATGGAGGAAATGCCATGACCGCCCTGTCCCGCCAGGAGGGTCCGGCGCCCCCAGCGCCCCAAGTGTCCACCTATAAAGTGCCGCCAGGCGTTCTTGCCGGACCAGTCGCACCGGCAATGCTCCGTCTCGCAGTACCGACAACGCTTGTGCTTGTCATCCAGACGCTGGTCGGGGTGGCCGAGACCTGGTTCGTCGGCTTCCTTGGGACCGAGGCGCTCGCCGGGGTCGCCCTGGTCTTCCCCGTGCTCATGCTCATGCAGATGATGGCGAATGGCGGCATCGGCGGCGGTGTCTCCTCGGCCGTCGCGCGGGCCTTGGGAGCGAAACGCCATGACGATGCCGAAGCGCTGATCTGGCATGCGGTCGTCCTGGCCTGCGCGTTCGGCCTCCTCTTCACCGCGGCGGCTCTCCTTGCCGGACCGATCCTCTATCGGGCGATGGGGGGAACGGGACCGGCGCTGACGGCGGCACTCACCTATTCCGGGGTCGTGTTCGCCGGCTCCATCCCGGTCTGGGTCACCGCCCTGCTGTCGTCGGCCCTTCGCGGCGCCGGGAACGTGACGGTGCCGGCCCTGGTGATCTCGTCCGGCACCGTGCTCCTCATCCTCCTGTCGCCGGCCCTGATCTTCGGCTGGGGGCCCTTGCCGCGTCTCGGCGTTGCCGGCGGCGGGGTTGCGGTGGTCGTCTACTACCTGTTCGCCACGCTTGCGCTGACGCTGTATCTGCGGTCTTCGTGGAGCCTCGTGAAGCTGAGGGCCGTTCCCCTGCGCGCGAGGCTGTTCAAGGACATCCTCGGGGTCGGTTTCCTGTCGGCGGTCGGCACCGTCCAGGTCAATCTCACCGTCACCGTCGTCACCGCTGCGGTCGGCCGGTTCGGCGCCGACGCCATTGCCGGATACGGCATCGCCTCGCGCCTCGATTACCTCCAGATTCCGCTGATCTTCGGGCTCGGCACCGCCATGGTCACCATGGTCGGCCACAACATCGGGGCAGGGCAGCTGGCGCGGGCGCGCCGCGTCGCCTGGATCGGCGCTGCCATCGCCTTCGGAATGACCGAGGTCATCGGCTTTGCCGCCGCGATCTTCCCGCAAGCCTGGATCGGCCTGTTCAGCGACGATCCCCGGGTGCTGGCGATGGGCACCCTCTATCTGCGGACCGTGGCGCCGGTTTACGGTGCGGTCGGGCTGGGGTTGGCGCTCTATTTCGCCAGCCAGGGAGCGAAGCGCGTCCTGCTTCCCGTGCTGGCCGGCACCGTCCGCATGATGATCGCGGCCTTCGTCGGCTGGTCGGCCGTCACCTGGTTCGGTGCCGGACTTTCGACCCTGTTCCAGATCACCGCTCTGGCGGCGGTCTCATATGGGCTTCTGACGGCGGCAGCGATGATCGGCGGGGCCTGGGGCCGGCATCCCATTCCCCATCCGCTACCCCGGAGACGTCCTGCGGAATAGGTGGAGAATTGTGTCCGTCCTCCATATCTCCTATAGAGGTCGGTCGAAATCTAAAGAGGGGCATACCATGCGTGTGAGTCGCGTTCAGGCTGAGGAAAACCGGCAGACTGTCATCAACGTGGCGAGCCGTCTTTTTCGGGAGCACGGCTTCGACGGCATCGGCCTCAAGGATTTGATGGAGGCGGCGGGCCTGACCCAGGGCGCCTTCTACAAGCAGTTCGCCTCGAAGGAGGATTTGGCGGCTCAGGCGTCAAGCCGGGCACTGGAGAGCGCCTCCTGCCGATGGACGACGGCGGCCAGCGCAAATCCGGAGGATCCGCTTGGCACGGTGATCGGCTTCTATCTCAGCGCCGGGCATCTTGCGGAAAAGACGGACGGCTGCCCGATCGTGGCGCTCGGTTCCGATGCCGCCAGACACGGTGCCGCGGTGAAGGCATCGTTCGAAGCCGGGATCAGGACACATCTCGACGTCCTCGAGCACCTGATTTCGGAAACGCAGGGGGAGGAGTTCAAAACCAAGGCGATGGCGATTCTTTCGATGATGGTCGGTGCGCTGACGCTCTCGCGCGTCGTCAACGACCCCGGCCTTGCCCAGGCCTTTCTGGATACGGCCGCCGCGCAGGTCCGCAACATTGCCGCGGCGTGAACGGGTGCAATCGCAACGGGCTTTGGCGCATTGGAAAAGATCTGATCATGCCGGTCGGTAGTTCCACCCGGCGGACCGCAATCCTGACGATCGCCGGCCGGACCTTTCTTCGGCAAGGTTACGCCGATGCCTCGATGGACTGCATCGCCGCGGAGGTGGGCGGCTCCAAGAGTACGCTCTATCGGTACTTCCCCTCCAAAGCGGCACTGTTCGCAGCGTATGTCGAGGAGGTCGGGATCTTGGCCTGGACCGCTCTTGCCACGGTGACTGTAGAGGAGAAGGAACCCGAAGCCGTCCTGGAGGACACGGCGCGCGCCTATCTGGACTTGATCCTGTCGCCATCCGCGCTTGCCGTGACCCGCCTGGTGATGGCTGAAACCGGTCGTTTCCCGGAGGTCGGCCGCATCTTCTACAAACGCGGGATACAGAGCACGGAACGGCAGATCGCGGCCATCCTGCAGCGTCTGGCGGAACGGAGCGACGCGCCGGATCGGGACTGTCTGGCACTGCCCGGTGCTGCCGCTCATTTCCGGGCTCTCTGCGAAGCCGGACTGCACGAGGAATGTCTGTGGGGTCTGTACGAAACAGTCTCGCGGGAAGACGTCGCAAGCGTCGCCCGACAGGCGGTTGCCTGCTTCCTGCACGGCCGGTCCGGACAAGGGCGGCGTGATGGTCGAGAACAACGGACCGAAGGTCCGCCATCGACCTGAAATGTCTACCACTTAAGCGGACTGGAAGACCGCCGGAGGTGAAGGAACAATCCACGCCTTTCCGCCCGTTCCGTTCGGCGGCGGCAAGGCACCAAACGGCAGGGCATAAAAGGACATCGGTCCATGTCATTGCGCTTCACCCGCCCCCTGGCGCTCGTTGCGTTGATGCTTGCCCTGCCCCTGGCCGCGCCCGCATGCGCGCAGGACATGCCGACGGTGCTCCCGAACAACTACGTGATGTCCGACATCCTGAACAGGCAGAGGGTCGAGACGGCGATCAATTCGGGCCGCGACGGTGCTGCGCGGTCTGCACGACAGCCGGCACCTCCTGCCGGCTCGGCGCTGGCCGCCACGACCTACCGCGCATCGCCCGAGGTGAGCGCCCGCGTGCGCCGCCAATTCGCCGACTGGATGGGCCGGCAGGCCGGTGCGGAGGGCGGTCGACGCATCGCCGAGGCCATGGCCAGGCGTGATCCGGTGAGCAACTGGGCGCAGATCGTCAGCGGTGATGGGCTGCGTCCGGGCGACATCGCCGACGCCATGGCCGGCTACTGGATTCTCAACTGGGTGATGGCCAACGGCGCCGACAGCAACCGCGCCCAGGCTCAGGCCGTCCGCGACCAGATCCGCCCGATGATCGCGTCCAACCCAGGATACGCCCGTCTCAACGACGCCCAGCGCCAGGAACTGTCCGAAGTGCTGATGCTGAACTTCCTGATCCAGCATGCGGCCTACATGGACGCCATGAAGCGCGGTGACCGCGACACCGCCCGCCGGTTGGGCGACGCGGCGGTGGCCCGTTTCCGCAACGAGATGGGGGTCGACCTGCGGCGGCTGGAACTGACCGGAACCGGCTTCGTCCCGGCCGGCTAGGATACCCGATGCCGAAGAGTTGGATCCTGGCCCTGGCCGCCGTTTCCATCCTGCTGGCTGCCGCCTGCACTCCCGACGTTCCTCTGCCCCCTCCCCCGGCCGAAGCGCGGCTGTTGACGGAGTCGGGCGCGCACGAACAGCGCCTCGACGACGTCACCCGGGAACTCCGCGACGCTCTGGAGGCCCGGTTCGACCGCATTGAGGTCAAGGCCTACAGGCTGCCCCCCGGGACAGCCTGGCCGGACGTCACCGCCCATTATCGGGATGCCCTTGCGGGCTGGGATGCCGAGCCCGCTCTGCCGGAGAGGATTCGCGCGGGCCATGCGCGGGCCTGGAAGCGTTACGGCGCCCTGGTCGCCATCGCTCTCATCGATACGCCTGTGGCAGGTCAGCGTCGCGACTACACCATGCTCGTCGTCGCGACGAAATCGCAGGGGGCATGAGCGGCTCATCCCCATGGTCCTCACGCTTCTCCGGCAAGCCAGTCGACGAAGCCGGCAACCAGATTACCGGCATCGGCGTGACGGGGAACCAGTGCCACGTACCCCGTCCTCGGAACCCGGATCTCCGGCAGCGGCGTCATCAGCCTTCCGCCGGCGACGTCGATCTCCAGCATGGGCAACGGGCCGATCCCAATGCCGAGCCCATCCTCCACCGCCTGACGCGTTACGAAGAAGTGATCGAATATCTGGCGCGGAAGTCCGGTAAGATGCTGAAGCCCTGCCGCTGCGAGCCAGTCCGTCCAATCGCCGGCACGGGTTTCGCTTGCAAGCAGCGTGTGTCCCTCGATGTCGGCGGGCTTCAGGATCGGCCGTTGCGCGAACAGCGCCGGACTCATGATCAGCGTATCGACATCGTCCAGCACCGGAACGACGCGATGCTGAGGCCACGCATGTTCCCGGGCAACGCCGCGCCGGATCGCCACGTCGACGCCGCCGCGCAATTCCTCGAACACGGTCGAAACCGTCGCGACCACGACTTCGACCTGCGGATGGTCGGCATGGTAGCGGTTGAGCCGCGGGATCAGCCAGCGCATCGCGAAGCTGGTCGGGGCGCTCACGCGCAGGATGCGGCGCGCGTCGGGCCGGCCGCAGGCTTCCGCCGCGACGGCCAGGCGGTCGAAGGACAGACCGACCTCGGCGGCGAAGATTCTCGCCATCGGCGTCGCCACCATGCGGCGTCCATCCTTCACGAAGAGCCTCTGCCCTAGCCAGCTTTCGAGTGCCGCGATCTGCCGGCTCACCGCGCCATGGGTGAGGCCGAGTTCGGCCCCGGCTTCGGCATAGCTGCCGGTCCGGGCCGCGACCTCGAAGATACGCAAGGCATTCAAGGGGGGAAGGCGGCGCATGGGCGATCCGTGAGGGCGATCCGTGAGAAAAACGAACGGTATCTGTGAGACAAAGCATACTAGTCGCCGAAATCTCACACGTATACCATGCCTTCGGAGTGAATCCAGCCGGGCAATGCCTGTTGCGCCTCCGGGAAAATCATTGAAGATGAAATCGAGACACTGGTGGACCGAGAAGAAGAAAAGCCTGACGAGCGCATGCCTCGCTCATGCGCTGCATGACGGATACACCGACGGTCTCTATGCCTTCCTGCCGGTATGGCAGGCGGAGTTCGGCCTGTCCTATGCCGCGCTTGCCATCGTGCGCGCGCTCTATTACGCGACGATGGGAGGGTTGCAAATCCCGGCCGACCGCGCGCTGCGCGGTCTGTCGCCACGGGCAGCGCTGATCCTGTCGACCGTGCTCGCGGCGACGGGCTTGCTGATCATGGCCTCGCCGTTCGGCTTTGCGGGTCTCTGCGTCGGCCTCTTCGTGGCCGGTATGGGATCGAGCATCCAGCACCCCTGCGGCTCGATGCTCGTCACGGCAAGTTATGGCGCGGCATCGCGACAGCCGCTCGGCATCTATAATTTTGCGGGCGATCTTGGGAAAGCCGCGTTGCCGGCACTCGTCGCGGTGCTGTTGCCGGTTCTCGGCTGGCAGCCGGTGCTGGGGCTGATGGCGGTGCTTGGGATCGTGCTGTCGGTCGCCCTGGTGCCACTGGCGCCGTCGGTCCCCATCGCCAGGACCGCCGGGACGGGGGCGGCCATGGGCCAGCGCCAGGGCCGCGGCGGCTTCGGCATTCTGACGGTGATCGGCGCGCTCGATACGGCGACCCGCATGGGCTATCTGCTCTTTCTGCCCTTCCTCATCCATGATCAGGGCGGGGACACCACGACGGTCGGACTGGCGCTGGCCCTGCTGTTCATCGGCGGTGCGTTCGGAAAGGCGACGTGCAGCCTGCTCGGGGAGCGGCTGGGTGTCGTTGGCAGCGTCATGCTGACCGAAGCCGCCACGGCCTTGCTGATCGCGGCGACGCTGTTCACGTCGCTGACGCCGACGCTCATTCTGCTGCCGCTGCTCGGCATCGTGCTCAACGGCACCTCTTCGGTGCTCTACGGCACCGTGCCGGAGCTTTCCGACGGCGATACCGGCCGGGCCTTCGCGGTCTTTTACACCAGTGTCATTGGTTCCGGCGGCCTGGCACCGATCCTCTACGGCGCCATCGCCGATCACAGCAGCCAGACGATCGGCGTGCTGGCCTCGGCGTTGACCGCCGCCCTGATCGTTCCGCTCGTCCTGACGCTGAGGCCACATCTGAGCGCCTCCGGTGCGGAGCCGCATGGTAAGCCCGGCTTCTCCCGCTCCGCATGACCGTTAGCCACCACATGGCCCCCACCACACGGAGAGTCTTCCAATGACCACCGTCTCTCAGGCGCCGCTGATTCTGATAACGGGCGGAGGGCGCGGCATGGGTGCTGCGACCGCAAGGCTTGCCGCCGCCCAGGGCTACGACGTCGCGATCAGCTTCGTCGCCGACGAATCCGCCGCCCTTGCGGTGGCGGCGGACGTGGAAGCCCTGGGGCGCCGGGCCTTGGCCGTGCGCGCCGACAGCGCCGATCCGGCTCAGGTCGTCCAGATGTTCGCCGCGATCGACCAGGAGTTCGGCCGGATCGACGTCCTGGTCAACAACGCCGCGGTGCTTGCGCGGCAGTCCCGGACCGAGGATCTCGACTTCGAGCGGATGCAGCGCATCTTCGCGGTCAACGCGATCGGCCCGATCCTCTGCGCGCAGCAGGCGGCCAAGCGAATGTCCCATCGCCACAACGGGCGGGGCGGCGTGGTGATCAACGTCTCGTCGGCAGCGGCCCGGCTCGGCAGTCCGAACGAATATGTCGACTATGCCGCCTCCAAGGGCGCTCTCGAAACATTCACGATCGGCTTCGCCAGGGAGGTCGCGCGGGACGGCATCCGCGTCAACTGCGTCCGGCCCGGGCACATCTACACCGACATGCATGCCAGCGGCGGGGAGCCGGGGCGGGTGGATCGCGTCAAGGATACGATCCCCATGGGAAGAGGCGGCCAGCCGGAAGAGGTCGCGCGGGCGATCCTGTGGCTGGCAAGCGCCGAGGCTTCCTTCATCACCGGCACCTTTCTCGATGTCACCGGCGGCAAGTGAGCAACGGCAGCCGCGCCAGGAACTCTCACCGCACTTCATTCACATAGCGGTGGTCGTCCGTCAGGGTGCGGTGATGGCTGATGATGGTCAGGGTTCCGGTCTGGTCGAACGCCTCCTCGTCGATGACCAGAAGCGGCGTCGGATCCGGAAGACCGAGGTCGGCGCGATCCTCGGCGGTGGCGAGCCCGGCCGAAACCCGCTCCCGCACCGCGGAAATGCGGATGCCGTGGACGTCGAGCAGATGGATGTAGAGCCGCTGCGGCACCAGTAACGGTTCCAGCGGGAAATCGGGCACCCGGCGGGCGACCAGCGCGATGTGGGAGCGCATCACCGCCCGCCCCTCCACCCGGCGCAGCCGCGCAATGCGGATCAGCGGCTCCCCCGGGGTTTCGCCCAGCAGAGCGGCCTCGGCGGCGGTGGCCGGACTGCGCGAGATATCCGTCACCACCGCCTCGGACGACAGCAGCCGGCCGTCGCCGCCATGCAGGCGGTAATACTGGAAGAAGAAACGCAGGCTGTGCTGCGGCGTGCGCCCGGTGACCACCGTCCCGGTCTTGCGCCGGCGCATCAGCATGCCATCCGCGGTCAGGTCGGCCAGCGCACGGCGCATCGTTCCCACGGCGACCCCGTAATCGGCGGCCAGCGCGACCTCGCCCGGCAGCACCATGCCGGGCGGCCATTCACCCAGCAGAATGGCTTCCGCCATGCGGCGCTTGACGTGCTCGTAGAGTGGAATCGGCAGGTCGCTCGCCATGTTCGCCGTCTTTTTGTTCACTGCTGCCTCAAAAATAGCCGGAAATTGCTGGAATCTTGATGATTGACAAAGATTTGTGCGCCGGTCACATTTCTTTATAGAATATAGAAAATGGCGAGCGAGTCATGGACAATCGGCACGGCAGCGACCAGCCCACCGGTGACGCCTCCCTTGATGCGGCGATGGCCTGGATCGCGCGGTCGGCGGAAGCCGCCGTGGCCGATCTCGCCCGCATGATTGCTGTCGACACGTCCTTTCCTCCCGGTGCCGGCTACGATGCCTTCGCCGACCTGATGGATGAACTGATCGCCCCGCTGGGCTTCCGCTCCAGCCGGGTCATCGTCCCCGACGCCCTGTGGCGGGTGCCCGGCGGGCCGGCGTCCGGCCGGCGCACCAATCTCATCGGCGAACGGGAGACGGGCAAGCCCGTTCTCGGCCTGTATTTCCATGTCGACACCGTGCCCGCCGCTCCCGGCTGGGACAAGGACCCGCTCCGCCTGACCCGCGAAGGCGACCGGCTCTACGGGCTGGGCGCCGCCGACATGAAGGGTACGATCGCCGCCGTGCTGCTGGCTCTGCGCGCCGCCGGGGCCTGCGGCCTGCCGCTCGCCTACGACCCGATGCTGCTGTTCTGCACCGACGAGGAGGGCGGGCTTTATCCCGGCGTGCGCCATCTCGCCGAGCAGGGGCTGCTGAAGGGCCATGTCCTGAACTTCAACGGCAGCGCCGCACCACGCATCTGGTCGGGCTGCTTCGGCCTGTTCAACCTGCTGATCCGGCTGCACGGCCACACCGTCCATGCCGGCGAGGGCAACCGCTCCGGCTCCGGCGTCAATGCCATCGAGGCGGCGCTGCCGCTGCTCCGGGCCTTGACCGACCTCAAGCCGGTGGTGGCGCGACGGACCTCGGCCCTGCCCCCGCCGCCGACCGCGTCGGGGCCGCTGGCCGCCCGGCTCGACATCGCCGCCGCCCGTGGCGGCATCTGCGGCGGGCAGGTCCCCTCACTGTTCGAGATCCTGGTCTGCCGCCGCTATGCGCCGGAAGAGGATTATGAGGAGGCACGAGCCGAGATCGAAACGGCCGTTTCCCGTGCGATGGCAGGCAGCCCCGGCATCGCGGTGGACATCCAGCTGGTCGGCCACCTCGCCCCGACCGGCGATCCGACCGGGCCGCATTGGCCGCGCTGGCAGGCGGCGCTGTCGGCCGGCTTCGGCTACCGCCCGGACGAGTTCCGCGCCTGGGGGGCGGCGAGCTGCTCCGACTTCGGCTGGGTCCAGCGCACCGGCATGCAGGAGGTGCTGCTGACCGGACTCGGCCGGCCAGAGAGCAACGTCCATTCCCCCGACGAACACACCACCGTCGCCGACATCGTCGCATTGGCGCAGAGCGTGCTGGCCTATCTGGCCGCCGGCTTCGCCCCCGAACTGATCCCCGAAAAGACCGATCCGAACGCCGTGCCGACCCCAGGCCGCGGCCCGCAGAAGGAGTCCGACCGATGAGTTCCGTGACCCGCCGCCTCTTCCTCGCCGGGACTGCCGGCCTCGGCGCCCTGCCCACCTTCGGCCTGTCAGGTACTTCGCCGGCCTTCGCGCAGCAGAGCGCCGCGCGCCGCGGCGGCGTGCTGCGCATCTCGGTCGATCAGGCCGCCAGTGTCATCCACCCGCTGCGCACCCGCGTGAACCCGGAATATCTGGTGGCCGAGCTGCTCTATTCCGGCCTGACGCGGTTGGCCGCCGGCATGAAGGTGGAGCCGGACCTCGCCGAATCCTGGGCGCCCGACCAGACGCTGACCGAATGGACCTTCGTCCTGCGGCAGGGGTTGACCTTCCATGACGGCTCGCCCTGCACCGCCGCCGACGTGGTCGCCACCTTCACCGCCATCCTCGACCCCAAGACCGCCTCGCCGGGCCGCACCAATGTCGGCCCGATCAAGGAGGTGGTGGCGAAGAGCGAGCGGACCGTGCTGTTCCGCCTGACCTCGCCCTATGCCGACCTGCCGGTGGCACTGGCCTACACCAACGCCCGCATCGTCCCGGCCAAGGTGATCGAGACCGACCTCGACAGCCTGTCGCGCAGCGCGGTCGGCACCGGCCCGTTCAAGCTGGTCTCCTTCGAACCCGACCGCAAGATCGTGGTGGAGCGCAACCCCGCCTATTACGACCCGGCGCGCCCCTATCTCGACCGGGTCGAGGTGCTGGTCTACCCCGACCGCACCGCCGAAGCCTCGGCGCTGATCTCCGGCGACATCGACCTGATGCTGGGCACCGCCCCCGGCGAATACCAGCGGCTGGAGAAGGCCTCCGGCGTCAAGGCGTTGCGCGTGCCGTCGGGCCAGTTCCTGAACGTCAACATGGGCTGCGACCAGAAGCCCTTCTCCGACCCGCGCGTCCGCAAGGCGCTGGCGCTGTCCATCGACCGCGAGGCGATGGTGGGCTTCGTCGCCGGCGGCTACGGCACCCCCGGCAACGACACGCCGATCAGCCCGGCCTACCGCTTCTACCGCGAGCAGCCGCTGCGCAAGGCCGACCTCGCCCAGGCGAAGAAGCTGCTGGCCGAGGCCGGCTACCCGAACGGCGTCGACCTGACCATGATCGCGTCGGACAAGCCGGGCACCCGCACCGAACTGGCAGTCGCCATCCGCGAGATGGCAAAGCCCGCCGGCTTCCGCATCCAGGTGCAGACCATGCCGCACGCCACCTACCTGGATCAGGTGTGGAAGAAGGGCAATTTCTACGTCGGCTTCTACAACATGCAGGCGACCGCCGACGCGGTCTTCTCGCTGCTCTACACCTCCGACGCCGCCTGGAACGAGACGCGCTGGAACAACAAGGACTTCGACGCCCTGGTCGCCGAGGCGCGGGCCAAGACCGACGAGGCCGAGCGCGCCGCCCTCTACGCCAAGGCCCAGCAGCTGATGCATGACGAGGTGCCGTCGGTCATCCCCGTCTTCTTCGATCTGCTGGCGGCGCGGCGCGACTATATCGAGGGCTACGACCTGCACCCGCGCGGGTCGGTGTTCCGCCTCGACTTCGTCTCGCTCGGGGCGGCGGCGCCCCCAAGCCGCGCTGATAAGCGGGGTTGAGGTCGTGAGCGCGTCCTGGCTCCTGCGGCGGCTGGCGCTGATCCTCTACACGGTCTTCATCGTGTCGGTGCTGGTCTTCGGCATCACCCAGGCGCTGCCGGCCGACGCCGCCGTCACCCTGCTGGGCGAGAACGCCACCACCGAGGCGCTGAACGCGATCCGCGAGCGCCTCGGCCTCGGCGACCCGATCTGGTGGCAGTATCTGCGCTGGGTCGGCCATGCCGCGACCGGCGATTTCGGCCTGTCGATGCGCACCGGCCAGCCGGTGGGGCCGGAGATGCTGACGGCGCTCGGCCGCTCGCTGCTGCTGGCCGTCGCCGCCATCCTGGTCATGCTGGTGATCGCCGTGCCGCTGGGCATGGTGGCGGCGGTGCGCCAGGGCAAGCTCGCCGACATGGCGACCGGGCTGATCTCCTATCTCGGGGTCTCCTTCCCGGAATTCGTCACCGCGACGCTGCTCGCCATGCTGCTGGCCGACACGCTGCAATGGCTGCCGGCCACCGGCTACGTCTCGCCGCTGGAGGATTTCGGCGGGGCGGTTCGGCATCTGGCGCTGCCGGTGCTGACCGCCTCGCTGATCCTGGTGGCGCATGTCGCCCGCATGGTGCGGTCGGAGACGCTCGACGTGCTGCACAGCGACTATATCCGCGCCGCCCGGCTGAAGGGGCTGCCGGAGCGCACGGTGCTGGTCCGCCACGCCCTGCGCAACGCGCTGCTGCCGGTGGTCACCATCGTGGCGCTGGATGTCGGCTATCTGCTGGGCGGCATCATCGTCATCGAGGAGATCTTCGCCATTCCCGGCATCGGCCGGCAGCTGATGGTGGCGGTCACCGCCCGCGACCTGCCCTCGATCCAGGCCGGTGCCCTCATCATGTCGGCGACCTACGCCGTCGCCAACACGCTGGCCGACGTCGCCTACGCCGTCCTCGACAAGAGGATCCGCTATGACTGACCTGCTGCGCCGCCTGATGCGCACGCCACAAGGCGCCATCAGCCTGATCCTGCTGGCGGTGCTGGCCGCCGCCTGCCTGTTCGGCCCCTGGCTGGCGCCCCACGATCCGGAGAAGATGGACTTCCTCGGCCGCTTCCGCCCGCTCGGCGCCCAGAACTGGTTCGGCGCCGACCAGTTCGGCCGCGACGTGCTGAGCCGTCTGCTGGTCGGCGCCCGTTCCACCCTGCCGATGGCGCTGGCCGCCACCCTGCTCGGCACCGTCGCCGGGGCGGTGGTCGGCACCGCGTCGGCCTATCTCGGCGGGCGCTGGGACGAGGCGATCATGCGCACCATCGACGCGGTGATGGCGGTCCCCGGCCTGCTGCTCGCCCTGCTGCTGGTCAGCACGCTCGGCAACGGCGCCGGCAACGCGATGCTCGCCATCGCCGTCACCTTCGCGCCCGGCATGGCGCGCGTCACCCGCGCGGTGGCCCTCACCGTCCGCGGTCAGGACTATGTCAAGTCGGCCACGGTGCGCGGCGAGAGCGCGTCCTGGATCGTCTTCCGCGAGATGCTGCCCAACGTGATGGCCCCGGTGGTGATCGAGGCGACGATCCGCGTCTCCTTCGCGGTGATGCTGTTCGCCACCCTCAGCTTCCTCGGCCTCGGCGCCCAGCCGCCGGCCTCCGAATGGGGCCTGATGGTGGCGGAGGCGCGCCAGTACGTCCATCAGGCGCCCTGGATGATCATCGCGCCGTCGCTGGCCATCGCGACGACCGCCATCGCCTTCAACCTGCTCGGCGACGGGCTGCGCGACGCCATGAACCCGCGGGACGAACGATGACCGCAGTCCTTTCCCTGCGCGACTACACGCTGGATTACCTCACCGGCAGCCGCCCCTTGCGCGTCCTCCAGGACATCAGCCTCGACATCGCGCCCGGCGAGGTGCTGGGGCTGGTCGGCGAATCCGGCTCGGGCAAGAGCACGCTGGCCTGGGCGATCATGCGGCACCTGCCGAAGAACGCCCGCGAGCTGTCGGGCAGCATCCGGCTCGGCGATACCGACCTGCGCGGCCTGCCGCCGCGCGAACTGACCCGCATCCGGGGACGGCGCATCGGCATGGTGTTCCAGGATCCGTCGACCGCGCTGAACCCGACGCTGACCGTCGGCCGGCAGGTGACGGAGACGCTGGTCAACAACCGCGGCCTGACCCGGCGTGCCGCCTGGGATCTGGCGCTGGAGCTGCTGGGCCATGTCGAGCTGCGCGATCCGGACGCGCTGATGCGGCGCTATCCGCACGAGATCTCGGGCGGCGAGAAGCAGCGCATCCTCATCGCCACCGCCTTCGGCTGCCGGCCGGAACTGATCGTCTTCGACGAGCCGACCACGGCGCTCGACGTCATCACCGGCGCCCGCATCCTCGACCTCTTCGCCCGGCTGCGCGCCGAGACCGGGGTGGCGGCGCTCTACATCTCGCACGACCTCGCCCTGGTCTCGCGCGTCGCCGACCGGGTGGCGGTGATGAAGAAGGGCCGGCTGGTGGAGGAGGCGCCGGCCGCCTCGATCTTCGCCCGCCCCGCCCACGAGGAAACCCGCAAGCTGGTGGCGGCGGTACCGCGCCCGGAAAACCGGCTGGTCCACGACCGGCCGGGGGACCGCGTCCTGCTCGCCGCCGAGGCGGTCTCGGTCCGCTATGCCCGGCCGCGCCTGTTCCGCCCTCCCCCGCCGCCGGCGACCCACGCGGTCGGCTTCGACATCAGGGCCGGCGAGATCCTGGGCATCGTCGGCGAGTCCGGCTCCGGCAAATCCTCCATCGCACGGGCGCTGACCGGGCTGGCCGACTTCTCCGGCGGCATCCGCTTCGACGGCCGGCCGATTGGCTCGGCCCGCGACATGGACGGCGCTTATCGCCGCGCGGTGCAGATCGTCTTCCAGCACCCCGACGGCTCGTTGAACCCGCGCCAGACGGTGGGCGAGATCCTGTCGCGCCCGCTGAAACTGTTCGGCACCGGCCCGGCCAATTTGAGTGGCGAGATCGGCCGGCTGCTGGAACAGGTGCGCCTGCCGGCCGCCTACGCCACGCGCTGGCCGCACCAGCTCTCCGGCGGCGAGAAGCAGCGCGTCGCCATCGCCCGCGCCTTCGCCGCCAAGCCGTCGCTGGTCATCTGCGACGAGATCACCGCCCCGCTCGACGTCTCGGTCCAGGCCTCGATCATTGAGCTGCTGCTGGCGCTGCGAGCCGAGACCGGGGCCGCCTATCTCTTCATCACCCACGACATCAACCTGATCCGCCAGATCGCCCACCGCATCGCCGTGATGCGCCGGGGCGAACTGGTCGACCTGCTGCCCATCGACGCGGTCGACGCCGACCATGTCCACCCCTACACGCGCGACCTGATGGCCGCCTCGCCGACCCCGGTCGGCTGACCCTTTAGGATCTCCCCCATGGACACCGCAGAGATTCTCGCCCGGCTCGACACCGATGCCGCCCTCGCCTTCCTGGCCCGCATGGTCCAGCACAAAAGCTACAGCCAGACCGAGGGCGAGCGCGAACTGGCCCGCTTCATGGCCGCCTCCATGTCGGCGCTGGGGCTGGAGGCAGAATTGACGCCGGTGCCCGGCGGGCGGGTCAACGCCGTCGGCCGCTGGCGCGGCACCGGCGGCGGCAAAAGCCTGTTGTTCAACGGCCACATCGACACCAACCCGGTGACCGAGGGCTGGACCGTCGATCCCTGGGGCGGCAAGATCGACGACAAGTTCATCTACGGCATCGGCTGCTCCAACATGAAGGCGGGCGACGCCGCCTATTTCTGCGCGGTCAAGACCCTGATGGACGCCGGGGTGAAGCTGCGCGGCGACGTCATCCTGACCTATGTGGTGGGCGAGCTTCAGGGCGGTGTCGGCACGCTGGCGCTGATGGAGCAAGGGCTGCGCGCCGACTGCTTCATCAACAGCGAGCCGACCGACCTGCAGGCGATGACGATGCACGCGGCGGCGCTGAGCTTCGTCATCGAGCTGGTCGGCGACACCCGCCACCTGTCCAAGCGCGAGGAGGCGGTCGACGCCATCTCCGCCGCCTGCGACCTGATCCCACGGCTGAATGCGCTCTCCCTGTCCGGCGCCAAGTCGCCGGAGCACGCGACGATCAACCGCGTCCATGTCGGCGTCGTCCACGGCGCGTTGGGCAAGGAGCTGCACGAGTGGCGCTCGCCGCAGGTCGCCGACTTCGTGCGGATCAAGGGTTCGGCCCGCTACGCCACCGGCCAGAGCGAGGACGGGGCGCTGGCCGACCTGCGGCGCGAGCTGGACGCGCTGGAGGTGCGCTTCCCCGGCCTGAAGGCCAGCGTCTTTTCCGAGGACCGCGGCGGCACCCCGACCATGCCGACCTTCGAGGTGGCGAAGGACAGCGCCATCGTCCAGGCGGTGAACCGCGCCTACCGCGCGGTGCGCGGCACCGACCAGCCGACCGGCGCCATCACCCCGCCCGGCTTCTACGGCACCGACGCCGGCCATCTCCAGCATGCCGGCGGCATGGAGGGCGTCGTCTGCGGCCCCGGCGGCCGCTACAACACCATGCCGGACGAGCGGGTCGACATCGACGACTATCTCGACATGATCCGCGTCTACATGCTGACCATCCTGGAGATTTGCGGCCCGGAGATCTCCGGATGAAAGCCGGCTCGTCCGCAGCACGCTTCGCGCCGCGGATGGCCCGGCTGCGCGAAGCGATGGCGGCCGGGGGCTGCGATGCCTTCCTGGCCGACCATGCCGAATTGATCGCCTGGATCAGCGGCTACACCGTGTCGGAAACGCTCTACCGCGCCGTCATCGTGCCGATGAAGGGCGGCCCTTGCTTCGTCCTGCGCTCCATCGACGCCGGCCCCTGTCGCGCCGGGGTGTGGTTCGACGACGTGGCGACCTTCGACGACCACGAGGACCCGCATGGCGCGGTAGCCGATGCGCTCGCCGCACGCAGTCTCGCCGGCGCCAGGATCGGCGTCGACCCGCTGTCCTACGGCCACACCGTCGCCACCGCACAGCGCCTTGCCGGATTGCTCCCTGCCGCCTGCTTCGTTCCGCTGCCGGGATTGAGCGACCGTCTGCGCGCCTGCAAGTTCGCCGACGAGATCGACGCCATTGCGGCGGCGGCAGCCATCGCCGACCGCTGCATGCTGGGGCTGGAAGGCCATGTCCATCCCGGCCAAACAGTACGGGAGGTGGCGGCGATGGCGGCGGCGGCGCAGCTCCGGCTCGGCGCCGACGATGGCGGGCCGGGGCCGATTCTGGTGTCGGGCGGCCACGGAAGCGGGGGCCATGTCGATTTCCTGCACGGCAGCGGCCTCGACCGGACGCTGACACCGGGCGACATCCTGCATGTCGAGCTGACGCCGCGGGTCGGCAACTACGGTGCCCGGCTGATGCGGCCGGTCTTCGTCGGAGACCCGCCGGCCGGAGCGGCGGAGACCTTCAGCCGTCTGGAGGCGCTTCAGGACCGGCAGATCGCCGCCATGCAGCCGGGGGCCCTGGCGCGCGATGTCGATGCGCTGTTGCGGACGGCGGTACTGGCCGCCGGGCTGCGGGCCGATTACGGCAACGTGACCGGCTATGCCATGGGCCTCTACGCCCGCACGCCACGGCCGAGCGACTTCTCTCAGTCCTTCCATCCCGCCGCCGGCTTCGTTCTGGAACCGGGTCAGGTGTTCCACATGTACGCGTCGGCACGCGGCGTCGCCGTGAGCGAGACCGTTCTGGTGACCGACAGCGGGCCGCGCCGGCTGACGGCCTGCCCGCGCCGGCCGATGCACGGCGCATGAAACCGATCTTGCCCCGGTTTGGTGGGGCAAGATCACGCCGCTGAACTCCACCGAATAGCAAGAGCATCACGCGTATACGAACGGCGGTTCAGTCCAGATCCAGCAGGGGGCCGAAGGCCTCCTCCAGGCTGCTACGGTGCAGGCCGAGCTTGGCAGGATTGCCGGGCGTCACATTCATCGCGCGGATCAGGCGCCGGACCAGCCGACCATCCGCCACATCGACATCGATGATGTTGAGGCACCCGTAATCCTGCTCGAAAGCAGACAGGGCCGACAGGCCGGCGCCGCAGGCCCAGGACAGCAGCATGCGGTTCACGCCGTCATGGGCGACCAGCGCCAGATGGGTCCAGCCCGGCTGCCGCACCAGCGCCTCGAAGGCGGACACCACCCGGTCGCGCACGGCGGCGAAGCCGTCACCACCGGCAAAGCGGCCGTCTTCCGTCGCCGTTTCAAAGCCGTAGACATACGCGGCCTCGCGGCGTTCCTTCGGCACCTCCGACAGCCGGCCGGCGCGGATTTCCAGGAAGTCGGGGTGGTCCTCCACCGCCAGGCCATGCGGCGCGGCGACCAGTTCGGCCGTCTGCCGCGTACGGGCGAGGCCGGAACACAGCACGCGGTCCAGCGGCACCGCCGCCAGCAGGGCGCCGGCGGTGCGCGCCTCCTCCCGCCCGCGCCCGGTCAGGGCCGCCAGCTTCGGGTTCAGCGGCTTGCCGGCTTCGTCGTAATAGGCGACATGGCCGTGGCGCAGCAGATAGAGGCGCCGGCGGGCCGCCGTTCCTTCCAAGGGCGGGAGCAGGCTCATCGGCCGTCCCCCCGCCGCTCGTCCCCCTGCCCTTCGGCGGCCAACCGTTTGGGGTTGCTCACCGCCAGCCTTGCCCGCGTGATGTCCTTCAGCACCGCCCGCAAGGCCGTCTGCCGGTCGGGCGCGTCGAAGCGACCGGCGCCGATGGCGGCGCAGAGCCGCGGCAGCAGGGTCGGAAGGTCGCCGTCCTCGCCCAGCAGGCCGCCGACCGCGGCGGCCAGAGCCGGCTCGGCCCGGGTGCCGGCGGTCAGTTCCCGCTCGGCAGTCCCCAGCGCATTGGCGATCATCAGTGCGGTGAAGCGCTGCTCGGCCGGCACCACCGGCAGGATCGCCTCGCGGAAGCTGTGCAGAGCGATGGCGACCAGATCGCGGGCACCGGGATCGTCGTTGATCATGCCCCATCTCCGATCATAGGGATGCTCCGACGCCGTCGAGGTGGCGCAGGAGGTCCATTTCGATGTCCGGCAGCATCCGGCCGGTCAGCGCCAGTTCCAGCGACGGCTCGGTGCCGGAGAGGTGGCGGTCCGCCTGCTGGATGGCGATCACCGCCCAGCGCATGCAGGCGGCGGCCTCCCAATAGGCGACGGCCTTCGGGTCCACCCGCCGTCCGGCGGTTTCCTCGTAGCCGGCATAGAGGTCGGCACGGTCGGCGATGCCGCCGGCCTCGCGGTCGTTGCGGCCGAAGCGCCAGCAGGCGGCGCAGAACCAGCCCAGATCCTCCATCGGGTCGGACCAGCCCGCGAACTCCCAGTCGATGACTGCGGTCAGCCGGCCGCCCCCGATGGCATCGTCAACCATGTAGTTGCCGGTGCGGTAGTCGCGATGGCACAGCACCAGATCGCCGGGCGGCGGCGCGTTCCGCTCCAGCCAGCGCAGGCCATAGGCCAGCACCGGATCGCTGGCGGCATGGCGCCCGGCCCAGCGACGGAAATCGGCCGTCGCCTGCAAGGCCGCCGCCGGTTCGGGCAGCGCCAGGAACCCCAACCCTTTCGCACCCGGCCGCACCCGATGGATCAGGCCAAGCTGCCGGCCGAGTTCGCGAGCCAGAGCGCGCTGCGGCTCCTCGCTCTTGACGATGCGGAAGCCGGCGGCGATGCCGGATGCCCGCCGCATGATGTAGAAGGGGGCGCCCAGCATCGCCGGATCGGCGCCGACGAACAGCGGTTGCGGCACGGTGGCGCCGGCGGCGAAAACGGCGCGCAGGACGGCGGCCTCCTCCACCTTGCCCAGGCTGGCCGACACGCCCGACGCTGAGCCGGTGCGCAGCACGCAGGCATGGCGGCCGGACAGCGGCCCGCCGTCGATCTCCAGCGTCACCGCGAGGTTGAGCGAGATGGCGCCGCCGCCGAGCCGCCCCTCGTCGATGACGGCGACCGATCGCGCCCCGGCCTGCCCGGCCAGCCAGAACTCCAGCGCCGTTTTCCGGACAGGCTCCAATTCGGGAGCGCCGCTCATTGCCAGCTCCAGAAATCGTCGCCCTCGGCAAGGTAGCTGCGGCTCAGCACCATCTTGTGGACCTCCGACGCGCCGTCGACCAGCTTGGCCTGACGGGCGTACCGGTAGATCCATTCCAGCACCGTGTCCTTGGAATAACCGCGCGCGCCGCAGAGCTGGATCGCCGTGTCCGCCGCTTTGAACAGCGTGTCGGCGACCTGGACCTTGGCCATCGACACCTCCTTGCGGGCGAAGCTGCCGCTGTCCAGCGCGTGCGCCGCCTTCATGGTCAGCAGTCTGCCGATCTCGATCTGCATCGCCGTCTCGCCCAGCATCCACTGCACGCCTTCATGCTCGGCCAGCGGCATGCCGAAGCTCTCGCGTTCCTTCACGTAAGCGCTGGCAATCTCCAGGCAGCGCTTGGCGAGGCCGGTCCAGCGCATGCAGTGGGTCAGCCGCGCCGGCCCGAGCCGGATCTGCGTCGCCTTCAGCCCGTCGCCGACCTTCATCAGCACATTCTCGTCGGCGATCTCCAGACCGTCGAAGATCAGTTCGCAATGGCCGCCATGCTCCTCCGGCCCCATGATCGGGATGCGGCGCTCAATCCGCCAGCCGGGCTGGTCCTTGTCGAACAGGAAGGCGGTCAGGCCCTTGCGCGGATCGTCCGACGTGCGCGCCATCAGGATGAAATGCTGGGCGACGCCGGCCCCGGTGATGAACCATTTGCGTCCGGTGATCACCCAGCGGTCGCCCTTGCGCTCGGCCTTCGTCTTCATCATCGACGGGTCGGAGCCGCCGCCCGGATGCGGTTCGGTCATGGCGAAGGCGCTGCGCACCCGCCCCGCGACGATGGGGGCGAGCCAGCGCTCCTTCTGCGCCGGGGTGCCGACCATGCTCAGGAGCCGCATGTTGCCGTCGTCCGGGGCGGCGGCGTTGAAGCAGACCGGCCCGAAGATCGAGCGGTTCATCTCCTCGTAACAGGCGGCGACGCCGACCATCGGCAGGCCCTGGCCGCCGGCCTCCTTCGGCAGCTGCAGGGTCCACAGGCCGGCCGCCTTCGCCTTGGCGCGCAAGGCTTCCAGCGGCGCTTCGGCGATGTTCTCGTGCTCGTCCCAATTGGCGCGGTCGGCCTCGACCGGCAGGATCTCGTCCTCGACGAAGGCGCGGACGCGGCGGCGATAGTCTTCCAGCTCCGCGGGAAGGGTGAAGTCCATGGAACCGCTCCTGATCGTTACTTACAGCGAGGAGACCAGATGGCCGCCATCGACGGCCAGCACCGACCCGGTCATGTAGGCGCCGGCATCCGACGCCAGCAGAAGCAGCGGGCCGTCGAGATCGGCCAGCCGGCCGAGCCGGCGCTGCGGGATGCGCTTGACCAACGCCTTGCCGGCCTCGCTGGAAAAGAAGTCGGCGTTCAGCTCGGTCTCGACATAGCCGGGGCAGAGCGCGTTGACCCGGATGTCATGGCGGGCCAGTTCCAGCGCCATCGCCTTGGTCAGATGTACCAGCCCGCCCTTGGCGGCGACATAGGACGAGACCTGGCCCGCGACCCGCAGGCCGAGGATGGAGGCGATGTTGACAATGGCCCCGCCCCGCTTGTCGTCGCGCATGCGCTGGGCCACCGCGCGCGCCACCCGGGCGCAGCCGGTCAGGTTGGTGTCGATCACCCGCTCCCACTCCTCCTCGCCCATGTCGAGGAAGGGGCGCGTGGCGGTGACGCCGGCATTGTTGACGAGGATGTCGAGGCGGCCCAGCGCCCCCCACGCCTCTGCCACCGCGGTGGCGACGGAGGCGGGATCGGTGACGTCCATGGCGACGACGGCGGCGCTGCCGCCGGCCGCTTCGATGGCGGCGCGGGTTTCGGCCAACGCGTCGGTCCGCCGGGCGGCCAGCGCCACGCGGGCGCCCGCCTTCGCCAGGACACCGGCGAAATGACGGCCGAGGCCGCTCGACGCGCCGGTGACCAGCACCGTCCTGCCGGTCAGGTCGATGGTGACGCTCATGCTTCCTCCCCTGGTCGGGATCGCTTGCGGCGGGTGGACACGCGCTGAACAGCGCCCCTAAAAACGAGCGAGCGCTCGCTTTATATCTCCGACAGCCATCCTATGCAAGAACGATCGGCATCGCAAACGATGGGACGGCCGCTACGTGACGGGGCCGACGCTGTCGGCGGACAACTGACAGGACCCCAACCAGACCTCCCTGACCAAGACTGGCCCGCCGGCCTTCGGCTGCATCTCCGTGCAGGTGTTCGAGGATGCGCTGGACTTGCCTTGGCGGGCCACGCCCTGGCGATCAGTGGAGGAACGGAACCATCAAATCCGTGATCGTCATCATCGTCTCCACTGAATGGGGCCGGTCATTCGCTGAACGCTTCCTCCCGCTTGGCGCGGATGCCCGGCAACACCACGACGATCAGCAGCGCCACCGCGCACGTCAGAAGCGCGAGGCTCAAGGGATGGGTGACGAATACCGAAGGGCTGCCACGGCTGAGAAGCATCGCCCGGCGCAGATTCTCTTCCAGCATCGGCCCCAGCACGAAGCCGAGCAGCAGCGGTGCCGGTTCGAAATCCAGCTTGATGAGGCAGTAGCCGAAGGCCCCGAACAGCGCCATGACGAAGACGTCGAAGGTGCTGTTGCCCGCGCTGAAGGCGCCGATGCAGCAGAAGGCGATGATGGCGGGGAACAGCAGATGATAGGGGATCTTCAGCATCCGCACCCACAACCCGACCAGGGGCAGGTTGAGCAGCACCAGCATCAGATTGCCGACCCACATGGACGCGATCATTCCCCAGAACAGCGTCGGTTCCTTGGTGACGACATTGGGGCCGGGGGTGATGCCCTGGATGATCATTGCACCGATCATCAACGCCATCACCGGGTTGCTGGGGATGCCCAGCGTCAGCATCGGGATGAAGGAGGTCTGCGCACCCGCATTGTTCGCCGATTCCGGAGCGGCGACGCCCTCGATGGCTCCCTTGCCGAACTGTGCGCCGTTCGGCGAAATCCGCTTTTCGAGCGTGTAGGCGGCGAAGGACGACAGCATGGCCCCTCCGCCGGGCAGAATTCCCAAAAGGGATCCCAATCCGGTTCCACGCAGCACCGGACCGACGATGCGCTTCAGATCGTCACGGGTCAGCATCAGTCCGCTGACGCTCTTCACCTGAAGACTGCGGCTGTGTTCGTGTCCCAGGTTGCGCAGGATTTCGCCGATGCCGAAGAGGCCCATGCTGACCGCGACGAAGTTCAAGCCGTCGGCCAGTTCCGGCAAATCCATGGTGAAGCGCTGCGCGCCGCTTTCCACATCGGTGCCGATCAGTCCCAGCAGCAGCCCGAGGAAGATCATGGCGAAGGCCTTGAGCAACGATCCGCTTGCCAACGCCACCGAAGCGACCAGCCCCAGCACCATCAGGGAGAAATACTCCGCCGGACCGAATTGCAGGGCAAGCATCGCCAAGGGCGGCGCCGCCACCGCGATCAGCACCGTCGCCACGGTGCCCGCGAAGAAGGAGCCGAGGGCCGCGCTGGCCAGAGCCGCCCCCGCCCTTCCCCGCTTCGCCATCTCATAGCCGTCGATGGCCGTCACCACGCTGGAGCTTTCGCCGGGCAGATTGATCAGCACCGCCGTGGTGGAACCGCCATACTGCGCCCCATAATAGATACCCGCCAGCATGATCAGGGATGATACCGGGTCCAGACCGAAGGTCAGCGGCAGCAGCATGGCGATGGTGGCGACCGGCCCCAAACCGGGCAGAACGCCGATGGCGGTCCCCAGGAACACGCCCATGAAGCAGTAAAGAAGGTTGAACGGACTGAGAGCCGTGGCGAACCCCAGACCCAGATTGCTGAAAAGCTCCATCGTGGATGCCCCCGTCAGCGCGCGATGGTGGAAAAGGCCGAGGCCGAAACGGCCAGGGTCGAAACGGCCGGATCGGCGGCCGACCAGTATCCGGCCGTCAGCCACGGTCCGATCAGCGGCAGCGGCAGACCCAGCAGGTGGATGAACAGAAAGGCGCAGACCGCGGCCAGACCGGCCGACAGCGGAAGCGCGCTGCGCAGCCTGGCGTACCGGCTGGCCCAGGCGGCGGCGAACACCACGACGGTGACGACCGGCAGCAGACCGACGCCGCGCACGGCCCCCCCGAACGACAGCAGGGAGCCGAGCACCAGGATCACGCCCCGCCACGGCGTCTGCCCCAATACCCACCCGGCGGACGGTTGACGCATCGCCAGCAGCGCGATGACTGATCCCAAAGCGACCATGATCGTGCCGAGGATCCGGGGGAAGTAGCCCGCCCCCATGCGCAGGGCGCTGCCCGGATCCAGATCGCCGCCCAGCCACAGGAAAGCGCCGCCGATCCCTGCCATCAGCATCCCGCCAAGCACGTCCCGGGGATTTTCAAGGGACGAGGCCATGCTATCCTCCATTGCTTCATTTTCAGGCGCTGTTCGTTCGGCCGCGGCAGGACGCGTCAGTTCGCCCCCTGCCCCGCCCGCGCCCCTCAGTTCAGCTTGATGTTCTGGGACTTGACGACGTCGCGCCAACGGGCGGCTTCGCCGTGGACATAAGCCGCGAAGTCCTGGGGCGTACCGGGCGTAATGACCAGCCCCTCGACCGTCTCCAGTTTCTTGAAGGCATCGGATTGGATCGCCTTGTTCAGCGACGCGTTGAGCCGGTCGATCACCGCGGCCGGTGTTCCCGCCGGCGCGTAGACTCCGTACCAGGCGTCGGAAACGTAACCGGGGACACCGGACTCCGCGACTGTCGGCAGGTCCGGGAAGGCCTTCGACCGCTGAGCGGACGTTACCGCCAGAGGGCGAAGGCTTCCGGAGCCGATGTGGCCCGACACGCTCGCCACGCTGGAGAAGACGACCTGAACCTGGCCGGCCAACAGATCGGTGACCGCCGGAGCAGCCCCCTTGTACGGAACATGGACGATCCTGGTGCCGGCCAGATGATTGAACAGCTCCGCAGACAGGTGAGCTGAAGTTCCATTGCCGAAGGACCCGAAATTCAACTCGCCTGGATGGGCCTTGGCGTAGGCGATCAGGTCGGACAGCGTCTTGAACTGGGACGACGTGTTGACGACGGCGATGTTGTAGGATTTCGCCACCAGACCCACCGGAGCAAAGGCCTTTTCGGTGTCGAAGGGCAGTTTCGCGTTCAGGAAGGGATTGACCGCGTGGGCGAAGGACGCCATCAGCAGCATGTATCCGTCCGGCGCGCTGTTGGCGACGATGTTGGTGCCGATGATGGTACCGGCGCCGGGACGGTTGTCGACGATCACCGGCTGCCCCAGATCCTTCGACATCTGTTCGGCCAGAATGCGCGTCACCGTGTCCGTGCCGCCGCCGGGCGCGAACGGCACCACGATGGTGACGACTTTGTCGGGATAGGCGGCCGATGCCGGCAGGACCGGCGCGATGGCCGGAACGACGGCCAGAAGCGTCGCTGCCGTCAGGGTCCGCAACCAGGGAAACCAGGAACCGTGCGCGGCTCTGGCGGTGCCGGTCGCCGGAGGTTCCACGCCGAGATTCTGGCCGTGGTTTTGGCCGGGATTCTGATTGTGCGGCATCTCTGTTTCCTTCATGTGGCTTTGCTGCAAACTCCCGCCCCGGGCATGAAAGGATGGCTTCCGGCATCGCCGTTGCTTCCGCAAGGTCTGGGGTCGGGCTGCTGATTTGCGGATGCTCCGCATCACGTCCAAGCGTCTGGCCGCCGCGCAAGTCCTCGGAGCCGATCGAAGCCTAGGAGCAGGACGTGTTCGTCGTCGTCGACATTTCGAAGCGGAGGTCGATGGCGATCCAACGCTGCCCGACAGCCCGGTGCAGGGAAACCTGCCTGCCACCCTCCAGCTGCCCGGAATGCGTTTCCATCATCGGCGCAAGCGTCCGCGCCACTTTGGTCTTAAAAGCTCTGCAAGCATGAAGGTCATCGTTGCCTCCCGGATTTTGTTGGATACCGTTGAGGGTGGAGTATACGCATGACCAATCATATCTGCACCCCGCTGATTCCATCTGATGGAATTGAAGAAAGGTGCTGGCGCCGATGGAACCGGTTACACTCCGGCAAAACCGATTGGTCCGGGCAGCGTCCCACCGGTCATGACGACACCCTTGAGCCTCCCCGACTCTTCGGGATCGAGCACGCTTCCCGCCAATTCCTGGTACTTGCGCAGGATCTCCTCGTCGGTGAGCGGGGCTTCCGGATCGCCTTTGCGGACAAGCTGCGTGTGGTTAATCTCCCGGCCGTCGCGCAGCCGCACCGCAATCCGGGCCATTCGCCGGCGGGGATAGGCCGCGGACAGGTCGGGCGCCTCCGTGACGACGATCCTCTGCATCAGGGCACGGATATCCGCCCGCACCAGCATGTTCGGTTCAAAGGCCGCCAGACGGACCGCACCGGTCAGCATCTGTGCGGCGAGGCAGTATTGCAGGCTGAAGCGGGCGTCCTGGGATGAGACCGGCGCCGGCCGGTCGCACATCTGTGCCGTGGCGGCATAGCCCTCGACCATGATCGATGCGACGGCATCGGGGGACAGCGCCTCCTCCTCCATGATCGCCCGCATCCCGTCCAACGCCGGGAAGATGTGGCCGCAACAACCGTGGTTCTTGACCGTCGTGCGGGTAATCGGCGTCCATTGCCCGACCCCCTCCAGCGCCGCGTCCCAGTCGCCGGCGGATGCACTCGTCGCCGCCGCATAGCCCCTGGCACCGTCGAGCGCGCCGGCGGCGGCGGTCACCCCGGCCGCCGCCGCGAAGGCCGCCAGCAAACCCGCATCGGCGGCGTGGCCGGGATGCATGGCCTTGGCCATGCCTTCGCCCTGGAGATTCTGCTGGTGACCGCCGGCGAAGCTGGAGGCGAGGCCGATGGCATGGCCGATGGCCGCTTCATCGCAGTCCAGCAGCACCGCGCCCGCCACCGCGGCACCGATGGTGCCCACCGTCGCCGTCGTATGCCAGTAGGCATAGTGGCTCGGCTGGATCGCCAGCGAGACCCGGCAGCCGACCTCGTAGCCGGCGATCAGGGCTCGGTGGAAGGTCTCCAGCGGAAGTCCGCGATCCTGGGCCAGCGCCAGGGCCGCGGCGACCGTCGGGCTGCCGGGATGATAGCCGCCGTCGCGGAAAATATCGTCGAATTCGACCGTGTGGCTGGCCACGGCGTTGATCAGTGCGGCGTGCCGGACAGTTCCAGGCCGGCCATCCACATAGCACCAGGCGCGCCCCGTCCCCCGCTGCGATGCCAGCGCACCGGCCAGCAGCGTCGCCGGCGGCTGCACGCAGCCTGGAAGCGTGGTGGCGAACCAGTCCAGCACCGCGCGCCGCGCCGCCCATTCGACATCCGCCTCCAACGGCCGGCGCCGCCAGTCCGCCGCGATCGCGGCCAGTTCCCGTACTGCGTCCATCGGGCTTCCCCTCTTTTCCGATACCGGCGTCGATTTTATCCGTTGATCACCCCGTTGCGGCGCAAGCGCGCGATGTCCTCGTCCGTATACCCCAACCCTTGCAGGATGGCCGCGCTCTGCGCGCCCACCGGCTGCGGCGGCATGGTCAGGGCAGGCGGGCTGCCGGACATGGTGAAGCCGGCCATCGGCACCGTCAGCCCGTCGAGTGCGCTGCCCGGCGCCTCATGGCGGTGCAGCAGACCGCGGGCCGCCGCCTGCCCATCCTCCAGCGCCTCCTCCAGCCGGCGAACACGGGCGGCCGGGATGCGGTTCTCGGTCAGGAAACCCTCCCACTCCGCCGCCGTCCGGGTGCGGAAGATGTCCGCGAGCACTGCCCGTTCCTCCGCACAAGCGTCGAGACGTTCACCATTCTCGTGTTTGATCAGGTCGGCGCGGCCGAGCGCCCGCCACAGCCGCTCCTGCTGGCGCAGGTTCGACGCGCTTACCATGATCGGGCCATCGGACGCCTCGTAGCAGCCGACGGTGGCGAAGGGATACTGGTTGCCTTTCGGTTTCGGCGGGCTGCCGTTCCACAGATAGCCGGTGACATAGGGGCTGCACAGCATCAGGGCGACATCGTGCATCGACACGTCGACGTGCTGGCCCCGCCCGCCGTTCCGTTCGCGCTGGAACAAGGCGGCGGCGATGGCGAAGGCCGCCGTGGTACCGGTGGCGTAGTCGACGACCGGCGCTCCGCATTTCAGCGGACCACTTTCGGGTGTTCCAGTCATCGCCATCATGCCGGAATAGGCTTGGATAACGCCGTCATAGGCCGTCTGTTCGCGGCGTGGACCCGTCTGTCCGAAACCGGAAATGGAGCAATAGATCAGGCCGGGATTGAGCCGGGACAGATCGTCGTATCCCAGCCCGAGCGCCTCGAAAGCACCCGGACGGTAGTTCTCGACGAAGACGTCCGCCGTTTCGATCAGGCGTTTGAGGATGGCACGCCCGGCCACGGTCTTGAGGTCGAGCGCGAGGCTCGCCTTGCCGGAGCCCTGGGCCAGATAGGCGGTGCCCAGCCCAACGGCGTCGAGAGCGCGGTCCGATCCCTGCAATCGCGACTGGTCGGGATCGTCCGGCGCTTCGACCTTGATCACCTCCGCCCCCAGCACCGCGAGCTGATAACTCGCGAAGGGACCGGCCAGCACATGCGTCGTGTCGATGATGCGCAGCCCGTGCAATGCCCTCGTCACCGGAGTTTCCCGCATGCTTTCACACCCGTTCCAGGATGACGGCGACGCCCTGGCCGACGCCGATGCACATGGTGCACAGAGCATAGCGTCCACCACCACGGTGCAACTGGTGGAGGGCGGTGAGGACGAGCCGTGCGCCCGACGCGCCCAGCGGATGGCCAAGCGCGATGGCGCCGCCGTTGGGATTCACCCGCGGGTCGTCATCGGCAAGCCCGAGGTCGCGCAGCACCGCCAGCCCTTGCGCCGCGAATGCCTCGTTCAGTTCGATGACGTCGATGTCCGCCAGCGACAGGCCGGCGAGCGCCAGCACCTTGCGGGTGGCCGGGGCCGGCCCCATGCCCATGATGCGCGGCGGGACCCCGGCGGTCGCCATCGCCACCACCCGGGCGCGCGGCGTCAGGCCATGCCGGGCGGACGTGCCCTCGTCGGCCAGGATCAGGGCGCAGGCGCCGTCATTGACGCCGCTGGCGTTGCCGGCGGTGACCGTGCCGTCCGGCCGGACCACGCCCTTCAGCTTGGCCAGCGCCTCCAGGCTGGTGGCGCGGGGGTGTTCGTCCCGCGTCACCAGGACAGGGTCCCCCTTCTTCTGGCGGACCGGCACCGCAACGATCTCGGCGTCGAAGACTCCTGCGGCCTGTGCCGCCAGCGCCTTCTCCTGGGAGGCCAGCGCCATGCGGTCCTGGGAAAGCCGGTCGATGCCGAAATCGGTCGCAACGTTCTCCGCCGTCTCCGGCATGGAGTCGACGCCGTACCGCTCGCGCATCAGCGCGTTGACGAAGCGCCAGCCGATGGTGGTGTCCTGCAGGCTGGCGTCGCGCGAGAAGGCCGTCGCCGCCTTGGGCATGACGAAGGGTGCCCGGCTCATGCTTTCGACGCCACCGGCGATCATCAGCGCCGCCTCGCCGCTTTTGATCGCCCGCGCGGCGGTGCCGACGGCGTCCAGCCCCGACCCGCACAGGCGGTTGACGGTCGAGCCGGGGACGCCGAGCGGAAGCCGGGCGAGCAGCGCCGCCATGCGCGCGACGTTGCGGTTGTCCTCGCCCGCCTGGTTGGCGCAGCCGAGGATGACATCGGTCACTGCCTCCCAGTCGACGGACGGGTTGCGCGCCATCAGCGCGGCCAGCGGGACGGCGGCCAGATCGTCGGCACGCACTGCCGACAGCGACCCGCCATAGCGGCCGAAGGGCGTTCGGATGCCGTCGCAGATGAAGGCATGGGAAGTCATCACTGGTCTCCGGATGGGAGGAACGGGTCAGCCAGGGGTGTGGCCGAGCAGCGGGGCGGGATCGGCACGGGTGAAGCCGGGTCCGCCGAGGCCGGCCAGCCAGTCGAGGTCGCGCTCCAGCGCCGCGCGGCCACGCTCGCGGGCCAGGAAGACGGGACCGCCCTCCCAGCGGGGAAAGCCGTAGCCGTTGGTCAGCACCAGATCGACGTCGCCAGGCCGGGCCGCCACGCCCTCGGCCAGCAGAAGCGCGGCCTCGTTCATCATGGCGAGCAGGGCGCGGCGCCGGATCTCGTCATCGTCCAGGGGCCGCCGCGCGATGCCCTTTTCGGCGCTGGCGCGGTCGATCAGGTCGCGAACGACAGGGTCGGGCTGCCGTCCCCTGCCGCCGTCGGCATAGAGGTAATAGCCGGCCCCGGTCTTGCGGCCCAGCCGGCCGGCTTCGCACAGCCGGTCGGGAATGGTGACGTAACGGGCCTGGGGATCGCGGGTCGCCGCCTGCG
This sequence comes from Azospirillum lipoferum, assembly GCF_024170005.1. Classification (GTDB taxonomy): domain Bacteria; phylum Pseudomonadota; class Alphaproteobacteria; order Azospirillales; family Azospirillaceae; genus Azospirillum; species Azospirillum lipoferum. Next base: position 166,157 of record NZ_JALJXJ010000010.1, on the reverse strand, counting down.
CCTGCCGCATGCGCCATGCGATGTCGAGGCCGGACAGGTCCGCCACCGCGAAGGGGCCCATGGCGAAACCGAAGGACTCCAGTGCCGCATCGACCTGTTCGGGATAGGCGCCCTCCTCGATCATGAACTCGCACTGGCGGCGGTAGGCCGCATAGATGCGGTTGCCGATGAAGCCGAAGGCGTTGGCGGTCAGGACCGGCAGCTTGCCCAGCCGTTTGCCGACGGCAAGGCCGGTGGCCAGCGCGTCTGCGGCACTCGCCGTCCCCCGCACCACCTCCAGCAGGCGCATAACGTTGGCCGGGCTGAAGAAATGCAGGCCGATGACGTCCCGGGGCCGCGTCGTCGCCGCCGCAATGGCGTCCAGATCGAGATAGGAGGTGTTCGACGCCAGCACGGCACCCGGACGCGCCACGGCGTCGAGGCGACGGAACACGTCCTGCTTGACCGCCAGCTCCTCGAACACCGCCTCGATGACCAGATCGGCACCGGACAGCAGCGTCCAATCGGTGCCGGCGGTCAGCCTTGAATTCCGGTCGGCCGCCGCCGCCTCGTCGAGCTTGCCCACGGCGACGCGGCCGGCATAGTGGTCGGCGATGCGCCGAACGCCGCGTGCCAGCGCCGCATCGTCGCGTTCCACCAGAACCACCTGGAACCCTCCGTCCAGAGCGGCGATGGCGATGCCGGTGCCCATGGTGCCGGCGCCGACGACGCCGATGCGTTCGACCTTCCTCGGCACGGCGTCGGCCAAGTCGGGGTGCCGCGCCGACTCCCGTTCGGCAAAGAACAGATGCCGCAAGGCTCTGGCATCGCGCGATACCCGCAGTTCCTGAAAAGCGGCGCGTTCGCGTGCCAGCCCCTCATCGATGGGCAGCCGGGCGGCGGCGGCCACGGCCTCCACGGCGGCGCGGATCGCGGGACGGTTGCGGCCGAGCTTCAGCGCGTCGCGCGTGGCGGCGGCGACCTTGCCGTCATCCGCCGCCGGCACCTCGCGGTCGCGCAACAGGGCCCTCCCATTGCCAAGCCGGCGGGCAAAGGCGACCGCCGCCGGGCGCAGGGCACCGTCGACCACCTCGTCCACAAGGCCCAGAGCCAGGGCCTTCGCCGCCGGCACCCGCTCGCCCGATGCGATGAGCCGGATGGCGGTGGGGATGCCGACGATCCGCGGCAGGCGCTGGGTGCCGCCGGCTCCCGGAATGATGCCGAGCGACACCTCCGGCAGCCCGACTAGGGTTCCGGCCAGGGTGATGCGGCCGTCGCAGCCGAGCGCCAGTTCGAATCCGCCGCCGAGGGCGGCGCCGTGCAGCGCCGCGACCACCGGTTTGCCGCAGCTTTCGATGGCCGCGATCACCGCCGGCAATTGCGGTTCCTGCAAGGGGAGGTCGAACTCCCGCAGATCGGAGCCGGCGACGAAGGTCTTTCCGGCACCGATGACGACCGCCGCCCGGATGGCCGCGTCTTGGCCGATCTCCTCGATGGCGGCCAGCAGTCCGCGGCGCACCGCGACGGAACCGGCATTGATGGGGGGATTGTCGATGACGATGATGGCGACGTCGCCATCCCGTTCGATGCGGATTGCTTCGGTCATGCTCTGCGTCTCATGCAAGTCGGGGGCTGTCCGCGTCGCCGTCCAGCCAGTCGAGAAGGAGACGGTCGACCGCTTCGGCCGCCTCGTATTGAACCCAGTGCCCGGTGTCGACGACGATGCGGGCATGCCGGCGGGGATGCCCATCGGTCAGCAGATGGGCCAGCGCTGCTGGATCGCCGGTCACGTCATGCTCACCCCACAGGAGCAGGGTCTCTCCTTCAAACCGGTCGAGTTGGGCGAACAGACTGTCGCCGCGGGAGAAGGGACGGCTGTGGAAGCGGGCGCGACGGCAGGACTCCGTGTGGATGAAGACGGCGAGGTCGTCGATGCGCTCCGCGTCGTGGATCATCTGCATAGCGAGATTGTGCCGCATCCGCTCAGCCAACTCCGCGCCCGCCGCGTCCTTCCAGCGCATCGGCTCGCCACGGGGGCGCCGCACGCCGCCATGCCCGGCAGTACCCAGAAGGGCGAGGCGGGAAACCTTGCCCCGCCCTTCCGAACCCCGCCGGGCCGCCGCATGGGCGGCGACCAGACCGCCGAAGGAGAAGCCGGCGATGGCGACCTCGGTTCCCGCGCCGACGCACCCGTCCAGCGTCGCGACCAGCGCATCGACGAGGCTGTCGAGATCGGGGCGGACGGGGCGGTCGGACTCGCCGTAGCCCGGCAGGTCGACGGCCCAGACGGTGTGCCGGACGGACAGGGCATCGATGTTGCGCGCCCAATGCATCCAGCTGCCATGCCCGCCATGGACCAGGACCAAAGGCGGCCCGGCGCCGAACCGCCGCCAGCGCACGGATCCGCCGGCGAAGGCGACGTCATGCCGCTCCGCCAACCGTTCGAGGCGCGCGATCGGCTCAGGCACCATCTTGCGGCCGCCGGTTCAATGGCCGATCACGGCGACGCCGTCGGCCGCCTTGACGCCCTGCCCCGCCGGCAGCACGAAGACCGGGTTGATCTCCGCCTCCACCAGGCGGTCGCCCAGTTGCGCGGCAAGCTGCGAGAAGGCGGCGACGGCGTCCGCCAGGGCATCGACATCGCCCTTCGGCCGACCGCGGTAGCCGTCGAGCAGTGGCCAGCTTTTCAGCTCGCGGATCATCGCCAACGCTTCGGCCCGGTCGAGGCCGCCGGGTGGGACGAGGCGCAGGGTGGTATCCTTGAACAACTCGGCAAGGACGCCGCCCATGCCGAGCAGGATCGCCGTGCCGAGCGGATCGCGGTGGAGGCCGAGGATGATCTCGGTGCCGCCGGTGACCATTTCCTGCACCAGGAAGCGCTCCGGTGTGGCGCCGGCCCGCATCGTCACCTCGCCGGCCATCTCGCGCAGCCGTCCGGCGACCGCTCCGGCGGAAACGCCGACCGCGACGCCACCGACGTCGCTCTTGTGGGTGATCTCGCCGGACAGGATCTTCAGGACCACCCGCTCGCCCAGTTCTCCGGCCGCGGCCGCGGCTTCCTCCGGCGTGGCGACGACCCGCTCCCGCACCCCCGGGACGCCGAAGCGTGCGAACAGCGCCTTCGCCTGCGCCTCGTCCAGCGATCCTGACGGCAGATCGTCGAGCGACACGGGGGAGGAGGTCGGCATCGCCGTGGTCGTTCCCGTGGCGGGTGCGGAGGCGCGCAGCAGCGCGTCCAGCACGGCAGCACAGCTTTCCGGCGCGGTATAGGCCGGCACGCCGCTCTCGTTCAGCAGAGTGACGAGGTTGGGGGCGTGCGGGCTGACATAGGCAAGGATCGGCTTGCCGCTGTTGGCCATGCAGTCCTTGATTGCCCCCACCATCAGTTCCGGCATGGCGAGCGCCGACGAGCCGACGATGACGACCAGCGCGTCGTAGGTCGGGCTGTCGAGCAGGGCATTGATGGCGCCGCGCAGAAGATCGGGCTTGAGACCGGCCAGCGTCACGTCGATCGGGTTGCGGTCGAGGGCAGCCTCGTCGCCGCTCTGCAAGGCGCGCAACCGGTCGGCCGTCACCTCGTCGGGAGCCGGCGTCTCGAAGCCCGACACGCCCAGGGCGTCGGACACCAGCGTGCCGGCGCCCCCGGTGGAGGTCAGGATGGCGACGCGCCTGCCGGCCAGCCGGCGGCCGGTCGCCAGACCGGCGGGAATGTCGAGGAAGTCGGCGAAGGTCTGGGCGCGGATGACGCCGACCTGCCGGAACAGGGCATCGTACATGCGGTCGGCGCCGGCCATCGCGCCGGTATGGGAAACGGCGGCACGGGCGCCGGCCTCGGACCGGCCGATCTTGAAGGCGACCACCGGCTTGCCGGCCTCGGCCGCGCGCAGGCAGGCGGCGCGGAACTTCCCCGGATTGCGGACTGCCTCGACATAGAGGGCGATGACGCGGGTCGCCTCGTCATCGACCAGATGGTCGATGAAGTCGGCCAGTTCGAGATCGACCTCATTGCTGGTCGAGACCAGCTTGGACATGCCGATGCCGCGCGCCGCCGCCCGCGACAGCAGCGCGCCGAGAATGCCGCCGCTCTGCGACACCAGCCCGACGGCACCTGTCGGAAAGCGGTCCATCTCCAGGGCGCCGCTGGCCGACAACGGGATGTCGTCGGTCAGGTTCACCAGCCCGATGGTGTTCGGCCCGAGGATGCGCATGGTACCTGCGGCGTCCTGCAATTCCCTCTGCCGGCGCTGCCCGGCCTCGCCGGTCTCGCCATAGCCGCTGGCGAGCACGATGGCGGCGGCGGCTCCCTTCTCGGCGAGTTCCCTCACCGCCTGGTTGGCGCGCTCCGCCCCCAGGCAGATCATCGCCACGTCCGGAGCCTCGGGCAGCGAGGCGATGTCCGGATAGCAGCGCAGGCCGCCGATGCTGTCGACACGCGGGTTGACCGGATAGATCGCGCCGGTGAAGCCGTGCTTGCGCAGGTAGGCGACCGGCCGGCCGGCCGTCTTGCCGGCATCGGCGGAGGCGCCGATCACGGCGACGCTGCGCGGGGTGAAGAGACGGGAGATGGCGTTCATGGTCTGGAGAGTCTCCGGATGGCGGTGTTCAGGAGGCTTTGCTTGCGGTCCGCTCGGTGCGCCCGGCCAGGAAGCTCATCACCGATTCCCGGTGTTCGGTGCTGGTGTAGCAGATGCCCTGCGCCTGGCTGCCCATGGCGAACACCTGACCGTCGGTCAGCTCGAAGCTCTGGTTGATGATCGCCTTGCCAAGGGCCAGCGCGGTGCCGGATCCCTTGCCGAGTTCGGCGGCCCAGGCCTGCGCCTCGCCCAGCAGGCGGTCGGCGGGGACGAGGCGGTCGGCGATGCCGAGTTGCAGGGCCTCGGCGGCCTCGACCTTCCGACCGGAGAAGATCAGCTCCTTGGCCCGCGCCAGCCCGACCCGCCGGGGCAGGAAATACATGCCGCCGCCGTCAGGGATGATGCCGCGCTTGATGTAGGACCAGGTGAAGCTGGCGTCATCGGCGGCGACGATGAAGTCGCAGGCCAGCGCGGTGTCGGCCCCCAGCCCGGACGCGGCGCCGTTGACCGCGGCGATGGTCGGCTTGGGCATGCTGTGCAGCAGCGACTGCGTGTGATGGACCCGCTGCTGGCGGTGCCAGCCGTTGAAGCCGATCTCACCCGCCGGCGCCTGCATGCGCCGTTCCATGCCGGAGATGTCGCCCCCCGCACAGAACCCCTTGCCGTTGCCGGTGATCACCAGCGCCTTGACGGTCTTGTCGGCGGCGACGGTTTCCAGCGCGGCGATGAACTGGCTGCGCATGTCGTCACTCATCGCGTTGCGCTTTTCCGGACGGTTGAAACGGATCGTTGCGACGCCGGACTGGACGTTCAGTTCGATCAGGGGCAGTTCGATCAGGGCGGTGGATGTCATGGTTCCGGTTTCCCGAACGGAAGAAGGGAGGGGATGCACGGCGCGCCGGAGCGGCGTCAGGCCTGAACGTGCTTCGATGGGGGCGGTGCTGCCGCCGGGCGCTTCCGGAATGGTGCGGCGGCCGGCGGATTTTCTGTGCTCCGGACGATTTATGCTCTTGCCCCGTCCTGCCCGGCAACCCATCAATTCCATTCTGTGGAATGCGGGGAGGCAGAGATGGACGCTGGGGGAAAGCCGCGCAAAGCGTCGGCCCGGCTCGATGGACAGGCACAGAATCGGTCGCTGGAACGCGGGCTGGAGATCCTCAAGGCGTTTCGGCCGGGCGCCGACGTGCTGGGCAACAGCGAACTCGCCGAGAAGACCGGCATCGCGAAAGCGACGGTCAGCCGGCTGACCCAGACGCTGGTCACGGCGGGGTTGCTGGTTCACGATCCACGGGCGCGGGCTTATCGCCTGGGAGCCACGGTCCTGAGCCTCGCCCTGGCCGTCAGGCTCGGCAATCCGGTGCTGCAGGCGGCACTGCCCCTCATGCGCAGCGCGTCGGACCGCTTGCGGGTCAATGTCGGGCTGGCCACAGCGGACCATGACGAGATGGTCTATCTCGACTCCGTCCGCTACAATCGCAAGAGCGCCCTGCGCACCGTGGTGTCGGGCCAGCGGGTGCCGATCGAGCTGACCTCGCTGGGGCGCGCCTATCTGGCGGCGGTGTCCGAAGACCAGCGGGTGGCGTTCCTCCGGCGCCTTCAGACGCGGCGGCCGGCGAAGTTCGCCGTCCTGGAGCAGCAGATCGTCGAGGCGATCGATTGCGTGAAGCAGAACAGGTATTGCGCGGCGGCCTGGCAGTTGGAGGTGGTCGCCCTGTCCACTCCGCTCGTCATTTCGGGACTGCCGGTCTATGTCGTGAACATGAGCCTCTCCACGCCGGAACCGCTTCCCAAGGTGGTGGAGCGCCTGCACGCTCCCCTTCTGTCCCTGCGCAGCTCCATTCTCGACGCGATGGACCAGAGCCTGGCGGAGACATCCCCGCCGCTGTAGTCGCTTGCCGCCGAGGGAGGCACCTCGCTGGTCCGGACGGCGCTGCCTGCCAGCATCGACGACGACCAGCGCCCTCGGCCGGCCCCACCAGTCAATTCCACCAGATGGAATTGACTGGATGCGGACACGGTTTGGCAGACGTATACTCAGCATCCAGCAGCATTCGGGAAAAACTGGGAGGATGCGATGGGCTCTGCGTGTGGCCGGCGCTTGGAATCAGGGTTGAGCACTGCCCGTGGCGGGCCGCTGGCCCTGTCGCCGGGGATCGTTCCTGCCCTGGCCGGACACCACGCACGGTGATCGCCCTCCTTGACGAGGCCGTGATCCAGACCACCGGTTCAATCCTCCTCCATCCCGAAGACGGGCTCCCACAAACGGGATCCTGAGTCAGGCGGGCATAAGTCGTCGACGGGACGCTTCCGGGTCGGAGACCGTCTCCGGGCGCAGCGGTGTCCCGATTTCCAACAGCACGCGCAGTTTCGAACGATGGTCGAACGCTCATGCGGCGGAGGCGCCGGTGAGGCGTAGGGCATCCACGCGCCGCGCGACAATGGCCGTGCGCGATCGAAGGGAGAGTTCACATGCAAAGCCTCAAACCGTCCTGCAAGGAGCGGATCGGCGCCGCCCTGCTCATCGCCATGGGGCTCGGCATCATGAATGCCGGGTATTCCTATGAGCTTGGAACGCTCCGCCATATGGGGCCGGGTCTGGTTCCGTTTGCGCTCGGGGCGATGCTGTCCCTCGTGGGGCTGCTGATCGGAGCGACGACGGGCGGAGGCGACCGCGCACGCCGCCTGCCTGGGCATGAGGTGGGGCATGGAGCAGGGCAGGGGGAAGCGCAGACGGATGCCGACTGGCGTGGCTGGCTCTGCATTCTCGGCGGCGTCGTGTCCTTCGTCCTCCTCGGCCATTTCGGTGGCCTCGTCCCAGCCAGTTTCGCCGCGGTGTTCCTCTCCGCACTTGGCGACCGGGAAGCGACCCTCAGGGAATCGGCCGGACTGGCAGCGGCGACGACAGCGGCCGGGGTCGCGATCTTCCATTACGGCTTGCACCTGCAACTGCCGCTGTTCCGATGGGGCTGACCCGAGGGACGCGTTCCACTTTCGTCACAGCGCGTCGCAACGGCCACGAGGTGGCCGCCACCAATGAATTCAAGAGGGGAAACCTTGGAACAGAGCCTGACGGATCTGCTGTACGGCTTCAGCGTTGCGCTTGAACCGGGAAATCTCATGTGGTCGGTGTTCGGTGTCCTGATCGGCAACCTGATCGGCGTGCTTCCCGGCATGGGAGCCCTGACCACCATCTCCATCCTGCTGCCGCTCACCTACTTCATCGCGCCGGTTCCGGCGATCCTGATGCTGGCGGGAATCTTCTACGGCTCGCAGTATGGCGGGGCGATCGGGGCCATCCTGCTGAACCTGCCCAGCCACCCACCGCATGCGGTGACCTGCCTGGACGGCTATCCGATGACCAAGGCCGGACGCGGAGGTGCGGCACTGGGCGTGACGATGATGGCCTCCTTCTTCGCGGCGTCGGTCGGGATCATCGTGATGATTTTCCTATCGCCGCTGCTGGTGGACGTGGCGTTCAAGTTCGGGCCGACGGAGATCTGCTCGATCATGCTGCTCGGTCTGCTGGCCGGCGCCACGATGTCGCGCGGTTCCCCGTTGAAGGGCATCGCCATGACCTTGTTCGGACTGATCTGCGGCGCCGTCGGCACCGACGTCATCACCGGCACCCAGCGCCTTACCTTCGGTCTCACCGAACTTGGTGACGGGATGGAACTGACCGCACTCTGCATGGGTCTGTTCGGCGTGGCGGACTTCCTGGTCACCATCAACCGGGTGGCGGCGAAGCCGGTCAGGGTCAAGGTCCGGATGGCGGACATGAGGCCCACCCGTGCCGAATTGAAGCAAGCCTTCTGGCCGATGATCCGGGGTACGGCGATCGGCACGCTGTTCGGCGCCATGCCGGGAACCGGCCCGACGATCACCACCTTCATCGCCTATGCTTTCGAGCGCAAGCTGTCCAAGACGCCTGCCCGCTTCGGCACCGGCGCGATCGAAGGCGTCGCCAGCCCCGAGGCATCCGCTCACGCCAAGACACAGGTCGATTTCATTCCCACCATGTCGCTCGGGATTCCCGGCGACGCGGTCATGGCGCTCCTGCTCGGCGGCCTGATCCTCAAAGGCATACAGCCCGGTCCGCAACTGATCACCGAACACAGGGACATCTTCTGGGGGCTGATCGCCAGCTTCTGGATCGGCAACGTGCTGCTCGTCGTGCTCAACGTCCCGCTGATCGGCGTCTGGGTGCGGATGCTGCAGGTTCCGTTCAAATTCCTCTATCCCACCGCCCTGCTCTTCATCTGCATCGGCGTCTACAGCACGCGCAACAGCCTGTTCGACGTGGCGGAAGTCGCGGCTTTCGGGGCTCTCGGAGCCGTCTTTCTGAAGTTGGAGTTCTCTCTGGCTCCAATCATTCTCGGCTTCGTGCTCGGCCCCATGCTGGAGGAGAACTTCCGCCGGGCCATGCTGCTGTCGCGTGGCGACGCAATGGTGTTCTTCGAACGGCCGATCAGCGCCGGCTTCATGACCGCATGCGGCCTTCTGCTCGCCGTTCAACTGGTCAGCTACTGGCGCAAGACGATCCTTGCAGCGCCCGCGCCGCAGCCGGAAGAACTGATGTCCGAATAAGCCCCCTTGGGTGATTGTCGCGCGACTGTCGCGCGAATGTCCGATGCGGCCCGTGCCGTTGTCATCGATGCGGCGGGCAGCGGGCACCGTCTCGGCGACTATCTGCGAAAATGACGGGGGAGCCGCCGTATCACCGGGCAGCGACAGCCCGCACCCGTTCCGCCGCCTCGCTGAGGCGTTCGGGGGGGAGGCGTCCCTCCCCGGCAGCCTGCGCCACGGCATGGCACAGCGACGACAGGTGAGGGCCGCCGGCGATCAGGAGCAGGTCGGCGCCGGCGGCCAGTCCGGCAAGCGCGGTGTCGAGCACGCTCCGCCCGCGCATGGTCGCGGGTGCGTCGAGATCATCGCTGACGATCAGACCGCCGAACCCGAAGCCGGTTCGCAGCAGCCCGATCACAGCCGGTGATACGCACGCGGCATTCTCCCCATCCACGGCAAGGACGGGAGCCGGTCCCACCATCACCGCCGCGGTTGCGGCAGCAATGGCAGCGGAGAAGGTCCGTGCGTTCTCCATCACGGTGTCCATCGGCGTGGAAAGTGACACGTCCGTGATTGCCGGGTCGGCATCCAGCCGGTCGTATCCGGGAAAATGTTTGGCGACGGCGGTGATGCCCGCGCGCTGGACGCCACGGATGTAGGCGCTGCCGATCCGTGCCACCTCGGCCGGAAGCGGGCTTATCGTGCGTCCCTTCAGCCATGGGTTTCCGCCGGTCACCACATCCATGATCGGAGCCAGATACATGGTGACGCCAAGCGCCCGCGCGGCCCTGGCATTCTCGTAGCAGCGCTCCTCGATCTCCCGGTCGGCCATTGTCGTGGCCTCTTCAAGAGTGGGCAGGTCGGGAACCAAGCCCTCCAGGCGGCGGATGCCGGCAAGCTCCTCGTCGACGGCGATGATAACCCCGCCCCTCCCGCCGGTAAGGCGGTCGAGCCTGTCCCGAAAGAAGGCGGCGGATTCGGTTCGACGGCGCTCGTCGCTCATCCGTCGTGCCAGATATTCCGCGCGGGATTCACCGACCAGGATCGAACGCCCCCCTTTCGCCAGGAACGGAGTGACGACGGCATCGATGTCCCAGTTGTCGAAGGCTGGCAGAAAGACGGCATGAGCGTCTTGCAGGAGGTCACTGTTCACGGGCTTGGCCTTTCGGAGGGCTGATTCCATGGCGAATCGCCTGGATGGTTGCCGGGATCACCCGGCATCGATGAGGGTGATTCCGGCTTCGCGGATACGGTCGGCGAAATCCGCGTCCGGTGTTTCCGTGACGATGGTGAATTCCACCGGGATCGGTCCGATGAGGTGGGCAGCGGTCTTGCCGAGCTTGTCGGCGGTTGCCAGCAGGATGGTCCGGGTGGCCGCCTTCATCATCGCGCTCTTGATGTAGGCATCCTCGAAATCATCGGCCCGCAACGTCAGGTCAGGGTCGATGCCACAGGCGCCCAGGATGCAGAAGTCCGCCTTGACGTTCCGGATCGCATCCAGTGCCGTGGCGTCGAGGGAACTGCGTGTATGCCGGTTGAGGCGCCCGCCGATCAGGACCACTGTGATGCCCGGATGGTCGAGGGCGGCCGCCGCGATGTCCACTGCCGAAGTGACGACGCGGAGGCGAAGATCGGTCGGCAGCGCGCGGACGAATTCCAGAACCGTCGTGCTGGAATCGAGCAGCACGACGGCTTCATCGGAGATCAGGCCGCAGGCGGCCGTGGCAATCCGGCTCTTGGCGGCGCTGTTCACCGAGCGGCGGCGTTGGAATTCCAGGGGGGCCGGGAGCAGGGAGGCAGGGTTCAGCTTTGCCGCACCGCCGTGGAACCGCTGGACCAGCCCGGCTTCGGCCAAGTCGCGCAGGTCGCGACGGATCGAATCCTCCGAGACGCCAAACTCCTCCGCCATCGTGCCGGCCAGCACGCGCCCATCCCTGTTCACCCGTTCCAGCAGGATCGTCTTGCGCTCCTCGGAGGAATAGCGCGGCCCTTCGTTTCTGCCGGACGTCATGATGCGGCTCGGGCCGGGAGTGCCTGGACGGGCAGAAGCGCGCGCGCGTGCAGATCGGCGGCAAGCCGTCCGGCATCGGTGAAGAGGATCGCGTCAAACCCGATCGCCGCAGCGGCGGCGACGTTCGCGGCATTGTCGTCGATGAAGAGGCAGTCTGCGGCGTCCAGCCCGGCGCGTGCAAGGAACAGATGGAAAATGGCGGCATCGGGCTTGACCATCCTCTCGCGCCCCGAGACGACGAGCACATCGAACAGGTCCAGGACAGGATAGCGCGCCGCTGCGATGGGAAAGGTTTCTGCCGACCAGTTCGAGATCGCATGGACCGGAACGCCGGCGGCCTTGAGCCCGCGCAGAAGATCGGCGGTTCCGGGGATTTCCCCGACCAGCATCTCCTCCCACCGGTCGCGATAGGCGGCGATCAGCGCCGCCTTGCCTGGATGCAGTGCGCTGAGGGTGGCAATTCCGTCGGCGAAAGGCATTCCCGCGTCGAATTGCTGGTTCCATGCCGACGTGCAGACGGAGCCGAGGAAATCCGCGACCGCCGCATCGTCCGGCAGCAGCCGGCGATACAGATGGGCTGGGCTCCAGTCTATGAGCACACCGCCGATGTCGAACACGATTGCCTTGGCTGACATGATTCCACCCCTGCTTGAATGTGCACTTTTATGCACGAAGACGCGGAAACTATCAACACAAATGCGTATGTCCGCGCGTATTTGCGTTTTCAGGCTGAAATGCGCAGCGGCAAGCGCATATGACGGCAGCGTTGGAAGCAAGTCGGGCTTACACGGCCTGAGTTTCAGGTCGGCGACGGCTGCCGGACCCGCGGCAGCGCTGCCAATCATGTCCGCCCCTCTCGGGCAATCAGATCAGGGGCAGATCAGGGCGCGCTTCGGATCAGCTCCTTCATCGTCGCCAGCAGGTGTCTGGCAACTTCGTAGCTGTTTTCCTGATGCTGGCGACGGCAGAACAGTTCACAGCTCCACCAGCCACGATAGCCGGTGGCCTGAACCGCCTGCACCCACTCCTTCAGCTTCAGCACGCCCGAGCCGGTAGGAACGTTGCGCAGAACGGATTCGTCCGGAATCCCACCCTGGAAATCCAGGGAGTCGCAGACATGGACGCCATAGATCAGATCCTTGTCCAGCGTGGCGAGGCGATCCGGCGTGTCTCCGGACGTGTAGCAGTGCCAGAAATCGATAACGAGCCGGATGTTCGTGCGATCCGCTTTTTCGATAAGGCGGAGTTGCCGGTCCATGGTGTTCAGCGGCGTCCAGGACAAGGATTCGAGGTAGAGCAGGAGGCCGTATCCGGCAGCCAGATCGGCGAGTTCCCTCAGATTCGATGCCGTCAGGGCGATCTGGGTTTCGACCGGCAAGCCGACCAGTCCCCGATAGAGTGTTGGGGCCGTCAGGGCGGCATCCCGGTGGAGAGCGTCGGTATGGAGCGGGCCGGTGATGACCTGGACTCCCCTGGCGCCGACGGCGTCTGCGAGTTGGAACAGGGCATCGGCTTCCTGCATCAGCGCAGTCTTTCCCGTGCCTTGGCGCTCGATGTCGATCAGGAACCCGATCCCGGGGATCTCGGTATCACCGATCAGACTCTTCAGTTCGGCAATGGCGAAACCGGCATCCAGATAAGAACGGATCTTCCCTCCGGACGTCTCCAATCCATCGAAGCCCACGGTTCGCGCAATGTCGAGATCCATGGCGAGCGTTGCCTGCTTCGACGCGAGAGAGTGGTACATCAGTTTTTGCCGACTATTCATCTTGAATTCTCCGCTGCCCTTCCAGTGAGACCGTGTCCGGGAAATGCCTGAAGTTGAATTCCCATCGGCCGGCCTTTCCTGGCGGACATCGCCACGGCCTCCGCCGTGCGCAGGGCGGCGACACTGTCCTCCCCACTGGCAAGCCAGGACGGTCCGCCGTTTTCCGCACTTGCGAACCCTTCGATCGTGACGAGCGGGAGATCTCTGTCACGGACCGGTATCAGTTCGTTCCTGCCATTCAGCCGCCGCTGCAAGGTCGCCGCCCCTCGCCCATTCAACGTGCCGTTCGCCGCCAGAACGCCCCGGTCGCCGGCGACCAGCACCAGGCTTTCGATATCGGCCGTTCTGAAACTCTCATGCACCTGCAGAGCGCTGCCGTCGCTCATTCGGATCGCGTAAGCCAGGTGATCTGGCGGTTCTTCGCGTGACCGTGTGAGGGCCACCGCCTCGATCGGTTCCATCCCGGTCAGGAAGCGGGCGAGGTCAATATCGTCCGTGGAGGCGTCCAGATGGATCCGGCGGTCGCCGTCCTGGCACAGGTTCCTGCGGGTGGGGGCAGGCTGATACGGGCCGCCTCTGATGATCAGGGTCGATTGAACGGTCCCGACCTCGCCCTCGCCGATCAGGCGCTTCATCGTCTGATGAATGGTCGAGGCACGGAACGGCTGGTTGACGACCAATCTGACCTCAGCCTCCCGGCACACATGCACCAGGCCGGCCGCCGTCCGACTGTCCTCCGCAATCGGACCATCGCACAGGATATGTCTGCCAGCCGCCGCCGCTGCGCAAATGTAATGCTGCCGGCGCCTTCGGGAGGCGCTGACATAGGCGAACCTCACCGATGGGTCCTTCCAGACCGACCGGAGATCCGTCGTCGCCTGGGGGATGCCCAGATCCCCGGCGAAGTGACGGGCATCCTGTCTTCTCCGGCTGACCACCCACAGTGGCACCTGCCCGATTGCACGGATGGCGGTCACCATGTGTTCGGCTGCAATGGTTCCGGTTCCCATCACCGACCAGCCAAGTTCCCCGCTCGCCACCACCAGAAATACCCTCCTCATTTGACGTTCAGTAACTTTCGCTGATGCGGAAATCAAAATATTTACTTCGTATTCCATTGAAATTGATTTTGATCGGTCGTATGATCGGCATCACATTTCTTCAATCTTTCCTGGGGAATAGCCTTGAAGAAGGCAGAAGAAAATCCCGGCGCTCTGGCTGTGAATCTCAGACTGCTCTGCAATAGACACGGCTCGGTTGCAGCCGTTTGCCGAAAAATCAACGTCAATCGACAGCAGTTCAATAAATACCTTTCCGGGACGCATATGCCATCGGCAGCCAACCTGCGGATCATTGCCAACTATTTCGGCTTGAGCGTTCCCATTCTGCTGTCAGATCCAGAAGAATTTCAGACTCTCATCGATGGAAATTTCTTTCACGCCATGGCAACCGTTCGGCAATTGCCGGAGTTCTCGCGCTTTGTCTCCAACATGATTGTCGAGAACAACTCCCAGGACAATGACATCGCCGGCGTCTATGATCGATACCAATTCTCGTCCATTTACAAGGGCTTTATTCTGAAATCCGCTTTCTGCATATACAAAAACAAGGATTTCCTGCAGCATTATTATGTAGAAAGATTCCCAAGCTTTGACGACCCCAGAAAGATAGAGTATGTATTCAAATATTATGGATTCTGTTTTCCTGTTGCCGACCGGCTGTTCACGGCGGATTTCGAAGGCATACAATCCAACGAGCTGACTTTCGGCGTCTATGCCCAGGTGAAGCGCAACTCGAAGAAATTCATGTTCGGCATCTCCAGCGGCATCGCGGCCAATGTTCTAAGACAGCCCTACTCCACCAAGGTGGTCCTGCATTATCGGGGGCCCGGCCTTCTCCGCCGGGAGCATCTGAAGGCGCTGACCGTCATGGACCGGAACGATCCGGCCATTCCCCGCGAGGCCTTGCAGTATCTTGGCGACGGCTCCGACATGATCCAGATGGCCTGATCACCGGAGTGGCGGGGCGCGGTTCCAACCGGAACCGCTCCACCCCCGGCCCCCCCGTCAGGGATGCAACTCGATCGCCAGCCAGACACACTCCGTGTCCGCATAGTATCGATGCCACGGGTAGGTCCAACGGTTGTCCCCGGCAACCCGGCAGAAGGGATCATGCGAATAGCCGATGGGCATCACCACGTCCTCGTACAGGGACGCCGCATCGCGCTCCTTGAACTTCTGCATGCGGCCGGTGCCGTGGATTTGGGTGTGGGTTTCCAGGAACGGGTGTTCGTTGTGGATGAAGCAGTCGGTATCGCCGGGAGCCCACCACAGGTTCAGCTTTACCGTGAATTCCTGAAGATGCTCCGGCACGCTCCGTTCGTTCGTGAACACCCGGGCATCGGTCTTCACTGTACCGATTTCATCCTGTGCCGAAATGAACAGCGGCGTGTCGCGCGGAAAACTGGCGATGCGATTGCCCAGCCAATCCCATCCCCGGAACATCACGCCACCAAGATTGGTCGGCTGACGCACCTTGATCAGGGCTGCCCGCTCGGCCGATCTGATGCGCGCGCCCTTGAGCCAGGTCGATTTCCAGGCCGGCACGACCGCCGGATGCTCATCGCCGGTCACCATCGGGGAAGGGCTGACGTTCACGACAATGGCGTCATCAACGACATAATCCACAACATTCTCGACCAGCTTCGCGACGATGAAGGAGTCGGCGAATGCAAGATCTCTCGTCTTGTTCTGCACGGGTAAGCCTGCCTGTAGATGGATGCGCGATGCTTCAATGAAGCCACAGCGAAGGCTGACGCAGAAGTGCGCGGACTCATTAATTTAGTCGCGAAACGACGCATCCAGTGCGTCACTTCGCGAAGCTGCGCCCCCGGAACACGGATGGGCCTGCCCAATCCGGTAGCAACAATGATTGTTGATCGGGCGGTCGGATCGGATTTTGTCCGGGATTCCCTGCAAAGCGCCTTCGCATCCGACGCACTTTCCAGGAATTTGTGCGTCACCTCGCGCCAGTGAAAGCTGCTTTGCGAAATTGCGCCCCCTCCCCTGTGCAACGGACACTCAAAACGCATTCGAGGTTTGCACCCCACGCCAACCGCGGCGTCTGGGTCGGAACATCACAAGCTGGAAGGGCGTCACGATGAAACTGACGGGTGGCCAGGTCGTTGCCAGAGCGCTGAAGGAATACGGTGTCGAATATGTGGCGGGTGTTCCCGGCCACGGCATCTGGTCGCTGTTCGACGCTTTTCTCGAAGAAGGCTCGCAGCTTCCCTTTATCCAGGTCATGCATGAACAAAGCGCCGTCCACATGGCGGACGGCTATTTCCGTGCCAGCGGCCGTCCGATGGCCTGCTCGACGTCGATCGGTCCGGGCGCGACCAACACGATCATCGGTCTTGCGACCTGCTATGCGGACTCCATCCCGGCCTTTTTCGTATCCGGCGGTCCGGCGACCCATATGAAGGGTCACGGCGTGATGCAGGAGATCGAGCGCCAGAACGAGAACGCCTTCCCCCGCATCACCGAGCAGGTCACGAAGCGGGCCTACAAGGCCGGTCGGGTCGACGAGCTGCCCTTCATCATGCATCGTGCCTTCAACACGATGTTGAGCGGCCGCCCCGGCCCGGTTCATGTCGAAGTGCCGATGGACATTCAGGTCGAGGCGGCCGACGTCGATATCCATCCGCTCGATCTGCGCATGGCGCGCGGCGTCGCCTATCCGGATCCCCAGGCAGTCGAGCGAGCGGTGAAGCTGCTGCTGTCTGCGGAACGTCCCGTGATCGTCGCCGGCGGTGGGGCGATTTCCGCCAACGCCTCGGAAGAGCTGACCCGGCTTGCCGAGAAGCTCGGTGCCGCGGTCTCGATCACCTGGAACGGCAAGGGCGCCATTTCCGAGGATCATGCGCTGTTCATCGGCGCGGTCGGCCAGACCGGCACCTCCTGCGGCAACGGCATCACGGCCTCGGCGGACGTGGTCATGTCCGTCGGTTGCCGCTTCACCGACTGGTCGGCGTCCAGCTACGCCAAGGGCGTCAGCTTCTCCATTCCTCCGGGCAAGCTGATCCACATCGACCTCGACCACCACGAGATCGGCAAGAACTACCCGACCGAGGTCGGCATCGTCGCCGATGCCAAGGCGACCCTGGCCGCCATGCTGGCGCTGATCTCCGACGCCGACGCCGCCAAGGCCGTCTCCCGCCGCGAGAGCTTTCTGGCCGATGTCCAGAAGGCCAAGGCGGATTGGGAAGCGATGCTCGCTCCCCGCCGCGACAGCCGCGAGGCGCCCTTCACCTCGCAGCGCCCGCTGGGCGCATTGCGCAAGGTGATGAACCGCGACGGAATCGTCGTCGTCGGTTCCGGCAACACGCAGGGTGCCGTCAAGCAGACCTTCCCGGTCTATCACCCCCGCACCCATCTCACCTCCGGCTCCTTCTCGCCGATGGGGTGGGCGGTACCGGCGGCCATGGGCGCCAAGCTGGCCATGCCGGACCGCCAGGTGGTGTCGATCACCGGCGACGGCGACTTCATGATGTCCCTGCCGGAACTCGGCACGGCGGTGATGAACAACATACCGGTCGTGTTCATGGTCCAGAACAATCAGGGCTACATGTCGATCCGGGGCGGCCAGCGCAAGTTCCTGGGACGCCACATCGCATCGGAATTCAACCATCACAAGGGCAACGGCGAGCCCTACAGCGCGGACATCGCCGCGGTCGCGAAGAGCTTCGGCGTCGAGAGCTGGAAGGTGACCGCCGACGAGGATCTCGAAAAGTCGCTGAAGGCGGCGCTCGATTGCGGCGGCCCGGCACTGGTCGAGGTGATCACCTCCCGCGATGCGGCCGGTCCGTTCGCCACCGGCTGGTGGGATTTCCCGTCGCCCGCCTACTATGAAAAGGAACAGCAGGCTTACGCCGAGAAGCGCGCCCTCGAACAGCACCTGTGATCGCTGTCCGACTTTGACGGCGGCGCGCACGACGGGCACGCCGCCCCCCGATCTTCCCCGATTTGCAAATTCCGGCAATGCGGAGCGTTCGCTTCCGCAAACGAAGAGCTGTTCCCATGATCAGACACATCAAGTCGGCGCGTTCAAAGGCCGACAACAGCCTCGACAGCGCACTCACCAGAACGGTGCAGGAGCTTCTGGCAAAGGTCGAAAAGGAAGGCGACAAGGCGGTCCGCGAACTCTCGGTCCGCTTCGACAAGCTCGATCGCCCGTCCTACCGTCTTTCCAAGGCGGAGATCGACGCGTGCATCAATTCCCTGACCAGGCGTGAGCGCAAGGACATCGAGTTCGCGCAGGACCAGGTCCGCAAATTCGCCGAGGCCCAGAAGGCGACCCTGTCGAATCTGGAGATCGAAACCCTTCCCGGGGTGTTTCTGGGGCACCACAACGTTCCGATCCAGAATGTCGGCTGTTATGTCCCCGGCGGCAAGTATCCGCTGCTCGCATCGGCACATATGACGATCCTGACGGCCCGTGTTGCCGGCTGCGAACGGGTGATCACCTGCGCCCCTCCCTTCGATGGCAGGATTTCCGAGAAGATCGTCGCCGCCCAGGCATTGGCCGGAGCCGACGAGATCTACTGTCTGGGTGGGGTGCAGGCGGTCGCAGCCATGGCCTACGGCACAGAAAGCATCGCACCGGTCGACATGCTGGCCGGTCCGGGCAACGCCTATGTCGCCGAAGCCAAACGGCTGCTGTTCGGAAAGGTCGGCATCGACCTGTTCGCCGGGCCGACGGAAACCCTGATCATCGCGGACGACAGCGTCGATGGCGAGCTGGTCGCCACCGACATCCTCGGACAGGCCGAACATGGCGTCAATTCACCCGCGGTCCTGATCACCAACTCCGAAAAGCTGGCCCGCGATACCCTGGCGGAGGTGGAGCGGCTGCTGAAGATCATTCCCACTGCGGCGATCGCGGCGAAGGCTTGGGAGGATTTCGGTGAAATCATCCTCTGCGATACACTCGAAGAGATGGTGTCCGAAGGCGACCGGGTGGCGTCGGAGCACGTCCAGGTCATGACGCGCGACCCCGGCCATTTCCTGGACGCCATGAAAAACTATGGCGCCTTCTTCCTCGGTGCCCGTACGAACGTCTCCTATGGCGACAAGGTGATCGGCACCAATCACACGCTGCCGACCAACCGGGCCGCCCGCTACACCGGTGGGCTCTGGGTCGGAAAATTCCTGAAGACCTGCACCTATCAGCGCATCGAGACCGACGAAGCCTCCGCCCTGATCGGGTCCTACTGCTCCCGTCTGTGTCTGATGGAAGGCTTCGCCGGCCACGCCGAGCAGGCGAACATCCGGGTTCGCCGTTACGGCCGACAGGATGTCGGTTACGGCATGCCGGCCGCTCCTCTCTGACCCGTCGGCACCGGACGCCGGTCGGGCCACCGCCATCCCGGCATCCCGAACGGCGTTCGGACGACGTCCAGCATGCGTCGCGAGGAACCGGTCAACGGCCCGCGATTCCGTCTTTCAAAAACCAACAGGGAAGTTCACGCAAATGTCGAAAATCTTTGCAGGTCTTGTTGCAGCCGTGATGTTGATGCCGGTCGGCGCACGCGCCCAGGGCGCCATCGAGGTGATGCACCATTGGGTTGCCGAAAGCGAAATCGAGGCCCTGAGCGTGATCCGCAAGGGGGTGGAGGCCAAGGGGTTCCAATGGAAGGACTCCGCCGTCGGCGGCATGAGCGGGGCCAATGTCCAACAGGCGCTCCGCGCTCGGCTGACCGCCGGTGATCCGCCGGGCGCAATGCAGTTTCTCGGCTGGGAAGGCGTGCAGTGGGCCGAGCAGAATGTGGTTCGCGATCTGAACGACCAGGCGAAAGCCGGTGGCTGGCGCAATGCCCTTCCGCCGCAGCTGCTGCCCTTCCTGACGGCGCAGGAGACCTTCATTGCTGCCCCGATCAACATGCACCGGCAGAACTGGGTTTGGGCCAACAAGAAGATCTTCGACGATGCCGGCATCCCCATTCCCAAAAGCTGGCCGGAATTGATCCAGGCCGGCAGGAAGCTGAAGGAGCGGGGCGTCATTCCGCTGGCGATGGGTGACGAGAGCTGGCAGGTCGAGGTCATCTTCGATGCCCTTCTCGCCGATCTGAACGGCCCGGAATTCTATAGGAAGACGGCCATCGACCTCGATCCGAAGGCGCTGGGCAGCCGCGAAATGGTCAAGGTGTTCGACATGCTCCGCGAGGTCCGCGGGCTGGTCGATGCCAACTTCGTCGGTCGCGATTGGGCCGTCGCCACGGGCATGGTCATCAACGGCCAGGCCGCGATGCAGGTGATGGGCGATTGGGCCAAGGGCGAGTTTCTGGCCAAGGGGCTGAAGCCGAACAAGGATTTCTACTGTTTCCCGACCCCTGCCCCCGTCACCTCGTTCCAGTACCTGATCGACAGCTTCGGCATGTTCAAGGTCAAGGATCCCGCCGTTCAGAAGGCTCAGATCGCATTGGCCGAAACCGTGATGGATCCGGCGATCCAGAAGCGCTTCAACCTGATCAAGGGGTCGATTCCCGCCCGGACCGACGTCCCGGTCGACGAGTTCGACGATTGCGCCAAGCTGGCCTTCAAGGACCGGGCCGAGGCGATCGCAAAGGGCGGCATGATCGGGGCGATGACCCACGGCTTCGCTTCGAGGCCTGAGTTCGCCGCTGTCTTCGGTGATGTGGCGGGTCAGTTCTTCGTCGGCACCATGAGTTCCGACGAGGCCGTCAAGATGCTCGTCCAGGGCATCGAAAACGCTCGCTGAGGATATGGGGCCGGAAACCCGTCCTCTTTGGCGATGCCCGGTCCCTTTCCCAGCCACGCCACCCAGCCCTTCGACAGACCATCCCACTGGAACCGGCACATGAACGCATCCAGGCAATCCTCACGATTGGCCGCTTGGCTGCCACGTCTTGTCGTGGCCCCCAGCTTGCTGATCGTCCTCGTCACCGTCTATCTGTTCATCGCTTGGACCGGCGTCATTTCGGTCACCTCGTCGAAATTTGTTCCCGTCTACGATTTCGTAGGCCTGGAACAGTTCGCGCGCCTGTGGGCGACACCACGATGGCACATCGCCGTTGAAAACCTTTTTATCTTTTCAACCTTGTTTCTTGCGATTTCCATCGGGCTTGGTCTGTTGATGGCCATTCTTCTCGACCAGCATGTCCGGGCGGAAGGATTCCTGCGGGCGGTTTATCTCTATCCGATGGCGCTGTCCTTCATCGTGACGGGAACCGCCTGGAAGTGGGTGCTGAATCCCGGCCTGGGCATCCAGAAGGTCGTCAACGATCTCGGCTGGGCGACGTTCCGCTTTGACTGGATCGCCGATCCGCAGATGGCCATCTACACCGTCGTCATCGCGGGAGTCTGGCAATCGTCCGGCTTCGCAATGGCGATCTTTCTCGCCGGCCTGCGCGGCATCGACAATTCCGTCATCAAGGCGGCTCAGATCGAAGGGGCCAGCCTGCCGCTGATCTATCGCCAGATCATCATCCCGATGCTGCGCCCGGCGATGCTCAGTGTGGTCGTCCTGCTGAGCTACATCGCCATCAAGAGCTTCGATCTGGTGCTGGCCCTGACGAACGGCGGCCCCGGCGCGGCAACGGAGCTACCCTCTACCTTCATGTTTTCCGCGACCTTCCGCCGGAACCAGATGGGCGTCGGTGCCGCGAGCGCGGTGATGATGCTGATGACCGTCGCCGCCATCATCGTTCCCTACCTCTACTCCGAACTTCGGGAGCGCAACAATGGCTGAGGCAATATCGACGCTGCCCTCCCCCAGCCCGGCTCCGGGTTCCGGACGCGTGACGAAAACGGATGAGACACCCCGGTACAATCGGGCATGGATCGGCCGACTGTTCATCTACGCCACGCTCATCGCCATGGCGGCGGCCTATCTGATGCCGCTGTGGGTCATGGTCACCACCTCGCTGAAGCCGCTTGAGGAGATCTACGGTGGCTCCTTCATCGGATTTCCGCAGAACTTTACATTGGATGCGTGGCGTGTCGCGTGGTCGCAGGCCTGCATCGGCACCGAATGCACCGGGCTGAAGCCCTACTTCGTCAATTCGCTGCTGATCGTGATTCCCGCCGTTGTCCTGTCGACCGGCATCGGCGCGATCAACGGCTACATCCTGACAAAGTGGCGGTTTCCGGGAGCCAACCTCGTGTTCGGACTCCTTCTATTCGGCTGCTTCCTGCCCTATCAGGCCATCCTGATCCCCATGGCCCGCACCTTGAGCCTGATTGGTCTGGCGGGATCGATCCCTGGACTGATCCTTGTCCATGTTTCCTACGGCATCTGCTTCACGACGCTGTTCTTCCGGAACTATTTCGTGACCCTGCCTGACGATCTGACCAAGGCGGCGCTGGTGGATGGCGCGGGTTTCTTCCGGATTTTCTGGAGCATCATCCTGCCCACGTCGATTCCGATCATCGTGGTGTCCTGCATCTGGCAGTTCACCCAGATCTGGAACGACTTCCTGTTCGGCGTTTCATTCACCTCGGGCGCCCACAGCCCGATCACCGTGGCACTGAACAACATCGTCAATGTGACCACCGGCCGCAAGCAGTACAACATCGACATGGCCGCCGCGATGATCGCCGGCATTCCCACCCTTCTGGTCTACATCGTCGCCGGACGCTACTTCGTCCGCGGATTGACGGCTGGCGCCGTGAAAGGCTGACGCAATGTCCACTCTTGAAATTGATCGTGTCCGCAAGTCCTACGGTTCTCTGGAAGTGCTGAAGGAAGTCAGCATCTCCATCGACACAGGCGATTTTCTCGTGTTGCTGGGGCCATCCGGATGCGGAAAATCGACCCTTCTCAACATGATCGCCGGGCTTGAGACGATTTCCGGCGGAGAAATCCGGATCGCGGGGCGCGTCGTCAACGACCTGTCACCCAAGGACCGCGACATCGCGATGGTGTTCCAGTCCTACGCTCTCTACCCGACCATGACGGTCAGCCAGAACATCCAGTTCGGCATGAAGATCCGCGGCGTGCCCAAGGCCGAACGCGCCAAGGCCGTCCAGGCCGCCGCCGACATGCTGCAGATCACCCACCTGCTGGAGCGCAAGCCCTCGCAATTGTCCGGCGGCCAGCGGCAGCGCGTCGCGATGGGCCGCGCCATCGTCCGTCAGCCCAGGCTGTTTCTGTTCGACGAACCTCTCTCCAATCTCGATGCGAAACTCCGCGTCGACATGCGGACCGAGATCAAGCGACTGCACGCGCGCCTCGGCACGACGATCGTGTATGTGACGCACGACCAGATCGAGGCGATGACGCTGGCAACCCGCGTCGCCGTGATGAAGGGTGGCGTCGTTCAGCAGCTCGACGAACCGCAAACCGTCTATGACCGGCCGGCCAACGTCTATGTCGCCAGGTTCGTCGGTTCCCCATCGATGAATGTCATTCCCGGAACCCTGCGGGTCGAGGGAGACAAGGTGATGGCGGTGATCGAGGTTCAGAACCGTCCCCCGGCGACGATTTCCGGGATCGGCCTGTCCAGGGACGCCGCGGCCCGTTACGCCGGTCGCCCGGTTCTGGTCGGCATCCGGCCCGAGTTGTTCAGCGTTGCGAACGGCCAGCCAGGCACAATCACCGTGGATATCGACGTGGTGGAACCGACCGGTCCCGACACGCTTGCGGTCTTCCAGCTCGGCGGGGTCGAGGTCACGGCCCGTCTGCCTCCCAAGCAGGTCGAAGCAGGAACCGCCACCATGCTGGCGGTCGATACCAGCAAGCTCGTGCTTTTCGATCCGGCAACGGAAAATCTGATCAAGTGAGGATACAGTCGATGCAGCAGGTCGCGGACATCGTCGTCATCGGCTCCGGTATCGGTGGCAGCTCGCTGGCTCACAGCCTGGCGGATACCGGAAAGCGTATCGTCATCCTGGAGAGAGGCGAACATCTCAAGGATACGCCTGAATCGCGGGACGATGTCGCGATCTTCCAGAAGGGATACTACAAATCGAGCGAGGAGTGGATCGGGACGGACGGCAAGCCGTTCCTGCCCGGAAACTATTATTATGTCGGGGGGAATTCGAAATTCTACGGTGCGGTCATGTACCGTTACCGGGCTGAGGATTTCGAGCCACGCCAGCATATCGGCGGCCGGTCACCCGGCTGGCCGATACGCTATGCCGACCTCGAACCATGGTACGAACGGGCCGAGGAAATCTTTCAGGTTCACGGAGCCATGGGGCAGGATCCGACCGATCCCCCCCGCAGCCATCCCTTTGCCCACCCCCCGGTGCCCGATGAACCTGCGATCGCCGCCGTGCGCGACCGGTTGCGCAAGGCCGGCGTCCGGCCGTCGAGCCTGCCGCTGGCCATCAACGTCGACGAATGGCTGCGGCGCGCGCAGACGGGGTGGGATGCCTTCCCCAATACGGGCGCCGGCAAGATCGATGCGGAGAGCGGCCCCCTGACCAGTGCCCTGCGCCATCCAAACGTCAGCATCGTCACCGGAGCGACGGTGCTTCGGTTGGAGACCGATCAATCCGGCCGCCGGGTGACCGCTGCCATCTTCCTCAAGGATGGGGTGGAACACAGGATCGGGGCCGGGGTTTTCGCGGTGGCTGCCGGCGCAGTCCAGTCCGCTGCCCTCCTGCTGCGCTCTGCGAACGACGCCCATCCGCGGGGGTTGGCCAACGGCTCCGATCAGGTCGGCCGCAACTTCATGAACCACAACACGTCGGCGTTGCTGGCGATCGATCCATGGTCGGCGAACACGGCCGTCTATCAGAAGACCCTGGCCTTCAACGATTTCTACAACGGCGACCCCGTGACCGGCTATCCGCTGGGCAATGTGCAGCTTCTCGGCCGCATCACCGGGAATATCCTGAAAGCGAATTTGCCGGCCGCCCCCTCCTGGATCGCCGGTCTGATCGCACGTCATGCCTATGGCTGGTTTCTCACCAGCGAGGATCTGCCGAACCCGGACAGTCGCATCATGGTGCGGGACGGCCGGATCGTCGTGAATTGGGTCCGGTCCAACATGCAGGCCCATAAGGCGTTGATCGAGAGAACGCGCGCCGTGATGCGCAAGGCGGGCTTCCCGATTGTCCTGGTCCGCACGTTCGGCCGGAAAACGACGTCCCATCAATGCGGTACGGCCCGTTTGGGCGACGATGCGCGCACATCGGTCGTGAATCCGGACTGCCGCACACACGACGTCGAGAACCTGTATGTGACCGACGCATCGGTGCTGCCCACCTCGGCGGCGGTCAATCCGGCGCTGACGGTCGCAGCCCTGGCGATCAAGGCCGGGGCGGCCATCAAGGGAGTTTGAGAATGCTGGGATTGGCGTCCGCCCGGTCCTTCGGCGGGACATTCGCGCGAGAGTCGTACGACTACATCGTCGTTGGCGGCGGTTCGACGGGATGCGTGGTCGCTTCCCGCCTGTCCGAAGACCCGCATGTATCCGTGCTGCTTCTGGAGGAAGGGCCGGCCGACCATAATCCCTACATTCACATCCCCGGCGCCTACTACAAGACGGCGCAGGGAAGCCTGCTGAAGCGGATGCCGTGGGAACCGGGGCCCGATCAGGCGCGCGGGCAGACGCCGACCATGGTACAGGCCAGCGTTCTCGGCGGCGGCAGTTCCGTCAACGCCATGATCTATATCCGGGGGGTTCCGTCCGACTATGCGCGCTGGAGCGAACTGGGGGCGACGGGATGGGCGTACGAGGATGTGCTGCCCTATTTCCTGCGCTCGGAAGACAACAACCGCTTCTGCAACGAAGTCCATGCCGCCGATGGTCCGCTCGGCGTCTCGGACATCGATCACATCCATCCTCTGACGCGGGCCTGGCTGAAGGCGTGCCAGCAGGCCGGATTGCCATACAATCCCGATTTCAATTCCGGCAGCCAGGCCGGCTGCGGCCTCTATCAGATCACCGCGAAGAACGGACGGCGCAGCAGTTCGGCCATCGCCTATCTAAAACCGGCCCGCGACCGGCCAAACCTGCATGTCGCCACGGGCGTGCGGGTCACACGGGTCATCATCGAACGAGGCCGGGCGGTCGGGGTCGAATGCATCGCCGGGGGACGGGCGAGGATCCTGCGTGCGGAACGGGAAATCATTCTGTCGGCCGGCGCCATCAACACTCCCAAACTGCTGATGCTGTCCGGTGTCGGGCCCGCCGCGCATCTTGCCGGGCACGGACTTGCCGTGCAGTCGGATCTGCCGGGTGTCGGACGGAATCTGCAGGATCACATCGAGATCTCGCTGGTCTACCAACTCAACGGGCCGCACAGCTATGATCGCTACAAAAAACTGCATTGGAAGGCGGCCGCCGGCCTGCATTACGCAATGTTCAAAGGAGGGCCGGCCTCCTCGAACCTGATCGAAGGCGGTGCATTCTGGTGGGGCAACAGGGACGAGGAGATCCCCGATGTCCAGTTCTTCCTGGTGGTGGGAGCGGGCATCGAGGAGGGGGTCGACGCCGTTCCAGGAGGGAATGGCTGCACCGTCAACCTTGGACAGATCAGACCGCGGTCCCGCGGCGAAATCACGCTGCGCAGCGCCGATCCCACTGCCTTTCCGATCGTCGCGCCCAACTACTTCGGCGATCCCTATGATCTGGAGGCGGTGACGGACGGCACGCTCGCGGCGATGACCTTCATGGAGCAACCCGCGATCCGAAGCTATCTTGCGGCGCGGACCGTTCCTCCGCCTGCGATGCAATCACGTGAGGATATCAGAGCCTTCTGCCGGCACAACGCGCACGCGGCACTTCATCCCGCCGGCACCTGTCGAATGGGCAACGATCCATTGGCGGTCGTCGACCCGCAGCTTCGTGTCCACGGCGTTGAAAGCCTTCGCGTTGCCGATGCGTCGGTCATGCCAACCCTGATCTCGGGCAATCCGAATGCGGTCTGCATCATGATCGGTGAGAGAGCGTCGGATTTTCTGCGTGGCTGCGTTCCCTGACATGACATTCGGAGCGAAGTCGGGAATCCCGGGCAGGGCGGAGCGAAGGCCCGCAACTTGTGCGTCCTGGCGTGAGAAGGAGCCCCGATCCATCGGGGCTCCGCGTCGCGGGCTTCGTCCGGATTATTCCGCGAAGGCTTTGGCACCGGGAGCCCATTGCTCGGGAAAGCCGGCGGCGCGCAGCACCGGATCGCAGGCCCGAACGTCGAAATTCGCGACCCTGTGGCGATCGAACGGATCGTCCGTGATCATGCTCGCGATCTCCGACATATCCTCGGTATGGGCAAGAATGAACCCGCCATCCCCCTGCTGGAGCGGACCGGCGGCGAGGATTGCGCCGGCCTTGATGTAGCGAACCAGCCACTCCTTGTGGGCATCGAGATGCACTTTGACGTCCTCAAGGGGGCGGATGTAGGAAACCGTGATCGAAAACAACATGTCCGAACTCCGTTTGCATGTTTGGCTATGCAGCGGCCGGATGCAGGCCGGCGACCGCGTCGGCGATCGCCGCCTTGGCACGCCGGAGCCCTTCGGCACGCACCGTTTCGCCCTTCGACGCCCCTTCGGCCCGGACGACATGGACGTCGGTGATGCCGAGGAACCCGAAATAGGCGCGCAGATAGCTTTCCTGGAAGTCCATGCGGGCCAACGGGCCGTCGGCGTAGAAGCCGCCGCGTGCCGAAACGACGATGATCTGCTTGCCGCCAGCCAACCCGACCGGGCCCTTATCGGTGTATTTGAACGTTCGTCCCGCCTGGGCGATCCGGTCCATCCAGGCCTTCAACTGGCTGGGTACGGAGAAGTTGTACATCGGGGCGCCGATCACCAGCACGTCGCTGGCCAGGAACTCCGTCACCAGCGTTTCGGAAACGCGGTGCTCCATCAGCGTGGCGTCATCGAAATCGCCGACACCGGTCGGTCGGAAGCCGGCGGCGATCGCACCGTCCAGATGGCGGATTTCGTTCGCCACCACGTCGCGGCGCGTCACCTCGGCCGCTGGATGACGGGTGCGGATTTCGTCGATCACGGCGGCCGACAGTTCCCTGGTCAGGGAAGCATTGCCCAGAATGCTGGAATCGATGTACAGGATCTTCATTTGGACCTCGTCTTTTGATGGAGTTCTGTCCAGCTTGCGGGGACTATCGCGCCGCTTCCCTGGCAGCCTGGTCGATCAGCCGGGCCACCCGATCAGGTTGGGACAGCAGGGACATATGGCTGGAGGCGATGGACACGGTCTTCGCGCCGATGTGCTGCGCGATGGCCTGCTGCACGGTGGGGGGAAGCGCCTGATCCTGGGTCGTCCGCAGATACCAGCTTGGTTTCCCGCGCCAAGCCGCGTTCCGGATCTTGTCTGCGAAGCCGGCCGCCGCGATGGGCTGCTGGATCGAGGCCAGCGTGCGCGCCTTTTCCTTCGGCAGGTCCGCCGCCATGACCTGATGGAAGCGCTCGGGATCGTCCAACCAGATCAGACCATCGGCATCCGGCGTGAAGCCGCCCATCGGCGCCCCCAGCCTTTGCAGCAGATCGGCCACCGACTCGCCGCTGTCGGGGGCCAGGGCGGAGAGATAGACCAAGCCTTTGACGTTGGCTGCGTTTCCCGCCTGGGTGATGACGGCTCCACCCCAGGAATGACCGACCAGCAGAACGCCGCCGGTCTGCCGGCGCAGGACCTTCTCGGTGACGGACACGTCGTCCGCCAGCGAGGTCAGCGGGTTCTGCACGGCGGTGACATGGTAGCCCATGGCCTGGAGCCGGGAGACGACCGGAAGCCAGCTCGACCCGTCGGCAAACGCGCCATGCACCAGCACGATGTCGCGCAGGGCGGGAGCAGTCGCGGCCATCGCGGTCTGACCGCCGGCCAATGCCAGTGTCAGTCCGAGCGCCGTTGCGAGGCGCCGCAGCCATGGCGCCGCCGCGCCAGTTCGGTCCGCTCGAAGAGGGGGAGGTCGGCATATGTCGTGGAAGGGCTTCATGGTCGGGCCAGGCGATGCGGGAGATGGGGAAATCCTATCGCCGGCCTGCCGACGTCATAAGATGGCAAACTGGACAGAGTTCGTGCAAAACTCGCCAAAGCACCACCGAACAGCCGGGGGACAAGGAAAAGGTCATGCGTATTGCGATCCTTGCCGTTGACGGCAGCCTGCTATCCGCAATTGCCGGCCTGTCCGACCTTTTCTGGATCACCAATCAGGCATTGCGCGCGCCGCCCGAAGGGGTCGCGGCCGGCTTGCCGGACCGAACCGATCCCTTGTTCCAAACCACCATCGTCAGTGCGGACGGCAAGCCCCTGCGCGATCCGCAGGGCCGGTCGATCCCCTTGGATGGCGCGTTCGAGGACCTTGCCCGGTGCGATGCGGTCCTGGCCACCGGCATGGCTCTTGGTGCGAACGGGCTCCCGCCTGAATCCGCCTCGATCGCACGGGGCGCGGAGTGGATGAGAGCGTGTCACCGGCAAGGCACGCTGGTCGGCGGAGCCTGTGCCGGCACCTTCGTGGTGGGCGAGGCGGGTCTGCTCGATGGCAGGCGCTGTACGACCACCTGGTGGCTGCACCACGCCTTCAAGCGGCGATTTCCCAAGGCACGCCCGGTCTGGGGCACCGCATTGGAGGAGCAGGACGGCGTCATCACCACCGGTGGGCCGCTGTCCTGGGTCGATCTCGGCCTGCATGTCATCAGGCGTCTGGCGGGTGCCGAGATCGCCAAGCTGGCCGCCGACATCTCGGTTGCCGACAGCCTGCCATTGCCGCAGATGATCTATGCCCCGCGCGGATTCATCAACACCACCGATCCATTGCTTCTGCGCGCCGAGCAGATCGTTCGCCATGCCAGCCCCGGATTGACGGCCGAGGGGTTGGCGCATGCCCTGGGCCTGAGCGGGCGAACCCTGCACCGGAGGCTGAAGGAGCTGACCAACGAGTCACCCAAGGAATTCATCACCCGGGTCAGGATCGAAACGGCCTGCGTCCTGCTCGAAACGCCGGGCGCCAGCGTCAAGCAGGTCGCTCTCGCCTGCGGGTATGGCGAGGAGAGCGTCTTCCGGCGGGCCTTCGTCCAGCTCACCGGGATGACCCCGGCCGATTACCGGCGGTGGTCGGCGGGCAGGATGGCGGATGTCGCAGTGTCTGGCGGAGCCTCGGTCTGACGGTCGAAGGGCTGGTGTGCATTTGCACCCGGCGTTGACTCTTGACCGATTTGCTTCAACACGCTGAAGAAGCTCGAAAAAGCTCTGTTAGGGTGGGCTCCCGATCGGCGCCGAATGGAACCCCATCGTTTAAACAGAAATCCACACCTACAAAGAGTTACATTGATTTTGAAGGGCCCCCGCATCCAAGCCGGTCAACACCTGAAGTCCACGAGCGCGCGGTTCGAATGCGCGCCGCAGCGGCCATCTTCATCATCGCCAGCCGCTTCAGCGCATTCAGAAAACCGCCCCTTAACCGAGAGTGATCGTGAAGCAGGCACCGGGTGACGCATCGCGGACGTTGATCGACCATCGGTGGGCGAGCACGATTTCCTGGCAGATCGACAGCCCCAGGCCAGCCCCCTCGTAGGTTCTGGCAGAGCCCCGCCAGAAGCGGGTGAAGAGCCTGGGCATGTCCGCCGGGGCGATCCCCGGCCCCCGGTCGATGACCTGCAACGCTTCATTCGCAATGGAAACGGTCACTTCGCCGCCGGCTGGTGAATGGTCAATGGCGTTCTCGATGAGGTTCCGGAGCAGAATGAAGACCGCGCTGGCGTCAGCCATGGCGTAGACCGGCAGATCAGGCAGCAGAAGTTCGAGGCTGGTCCGGCTCCGCACCGCCTTGCGTTCCATATATCCCACCACGTCCAGGGCCACCGCGCAGAGATCGACCTGCTCGAAGCGGTAATTCTGGATCTCGCTGAGTTCGGCCAGATGCAGAAGTTGATGGACCTGCCGGGCCATCAGGTCGATGTCCTTCAGCAGCAGGTCGCGGGAAGCGAAGTCGTGCTCCAGCTCGATCTGGCCGCGGATCAGGGCAAGGGGGGTCTTCAGTTCATGCGCAGCCGAGGCCAGGAACTCCTGTTGAATCCGGAAGCCGTGCTCCAGGCGCCCCAAGGCTTGGTTGAAGGCGGTGATCAGCGGCCGGATCTCGACCGGAACGCCTTCGGTCGACAGCCGGCGGTGCAAATTCTCCGACGAGATGGTCGCCGCCGCATCGGAGGCGTCATGCAGGGGCCGGAGCAGGCGCCGGACCGCAAGGAGCACGATCAGCGTCACGGCCACCAGCCCGAGCACCGTCGTGATGAGGGCCGTCGGCCAGGAAATCACCTGGGTCCGCAGCAGGTGAAGCAGCCGGTCGGTCAGGCTCAGGTGGAGCGTGTAGGGGGTATCGGGCGTGCCGACCGCCACGGTGACCGAGCGGAAGAGGGTACCATCCTGCTCCGTGCGCGAAACGGTGCTTGCGGCATCTCCGTGTGCCTGACCCGGCGACCGGATCAACACCCGCCCGTCACGGTCTTCGATGCGGAAGTCGAGGTCGTCCTGGAGTGCCGCCGGAAGCCAGCGCAGGTCGGGCGGCAACTCGACCGCCACGGGCCGGCCCGCCGCGTCCCACCGGATGCTCTCCACCACCACCTCTGCCGCCTTCGACAGCGTGCGCTGCGACAGCAGATCGTAATGGGAGTCCTCGAAGCTGTTCGAGATCCAGTGGACCAGCAGGAAGACGACGGCGAATGCGACCACCAGCGCCCCGATCAGCTTGGTGGACAGAGACAACCGCTCCCACAGCCCCTCCCACGCGCGGGTCGCCGCAAGGCGCAACCGGCCGAGGGCGGCGGCCGGCCGCTGCGCGTCGCCGGGGTCAGGCATCGCCGGCGCTCTCCAGCAGGGAATAGCCCTGCCCCCTCATGTTGACGAGAACCACCCTGGACCCGATCCCCAGCAGCTTCTTGCGCAGCCGATGGATGGCGACGTCGAGCGCGTTCGGCGTCACCGCCTCCGACAGCCCCCAGGCCGTCTGCTCCAGACGCCGGCGCTGGACCATGCGCCCATTGGCCTGCATGAGGGAAAGCAGGATCTGAAGCTCGGCCGGCGCCAGCGCGACCGACGCGCCGCCGCAGGCGACCAGCCCCTCCTCGGGTCGGAGGTGCAGGTCGCCCAGCACCGGCTCCATGCTGCGGATCGCGGCCGGGCGCCGGATCAGCGCCTTGACCCGCGCAACCAGCTCCTCCATCGCGAAGGGCTTGCTGAGATAGTCGTCGGCGCCGTGTTCCAGCCCCTCCACCCGGTCATGCACCGCCCCCCGCGCCGTCAGGACGAGGCACGGCACGGCGTTGCGGCCATCACGCAGCCGGCGCAGCAGGCCGATGCCGTCGCCGTCGGGCAGGGTGCGGTCGAGGATCAGCGCGGCATACTCCTGCTGGCCGATCGCCTCCCAGGCGGATTCGATGTCGGTGAAGCAGTCCGCCTCGATCGCGACGCGGAGCAGAGCCTTGGCGACCAGATCCGACAGCCGGACATTGTCCTCGACGAGCAGCACGCGCGCCATTCCTAAACCTCCGCAAACCGGCGCCTCAACAGCGCTCCGAGATCGTCGAGGCAGCTGAAGACCACGGGGACGACGACCAGGCTGAGCAGAGTCGAACTCGCCAGCCCGCCGATCACCGCCAGCGCCATCGGTTGCCGGAAGGACGCATCGGCGCTGATCCCCAGCGCGATCGGCAGCATGCCGGCGATCATCGCCAAGGTCGTCATCACGATCGGCCGGGCCCGGCTGCGGCAGGCCTCCATCAGCGCCTCCCGCTGATCGCAGGCGCCGGCGCGCCGCTCGGCCAGGGCATGCTCCACCAGCAGGATCGAGTTCTTGGCCACCACACCCATCAGCAGGATCAGCCCGATCAGCGACGGCACGTTGAGTTCGGTCCCCGTCACCACCAGGGCGAGCAAGGCACCGCCGAGCGACAGCGGCAGGGCCGACAGGATGGTGACCGGCTGAAGGATATCCCGGAACAGAAGCGCCAGCACGCAGAACATGGATAATAGCCCGATCAGGATGGCGGTGCCGAACCCTGCCATCATCTCGCCCATGATTTCGGCGTCCCCGGTCTCGATGAAGCGTATGCCGGCGGGCAAGGATGCCATGGCCGGCAGCAGGCGCGCCGCGGCCAGGGCATCCCCCAGGGACAGCCCGTCGAGATCGGCCTGGATGGTGACAAAGCGCTCGCGGTCATAGCGGTCGATCTGCGCCGGCCCGACGGCGGGAAGCAGCTCCGCCACGGCGGAAAGCGGCACCAATCCGTGGCGTCCGTCGACCCGCAGCCCGGCCAGGGCCTCAAGGTCGCGCGATACGCCGTCGGGCAGGACCGTCCGGATGCGGATCTCGCGGCGGTCGAGCGAGAGCTTGGCGAGCCGCTCGTCGAAATCGCCGGTCGTGGCGAAGCGCAAGGTGGCCGCAAGGTCGGCGGTGCCGACCCCGAGTTCCGCCATTGCCTGCAACCTTGGCCTGACGAGGATTTCCGGCCGCTCCAGGCTTGCCGTCGAGACGACGTTGCCGAGCCCCCCCACCTCACGCAACTGCTGGGCCATCGTTCCGGCCGTGGCTATGAGCGCCGCCGCGTCGTTGCCGGTCGCGATGAGCTTCATCTGGTCGGCGCCGAGCGAAAAGCGCGCACCGGGCACCGGGAGCACGGCGGCCCTCACCTGCCGTTCCAGGACCTCCCGGACGGGCCGCTGGCCGGGCGGGCTGAACAGCAGGGTGAGCGTGCCGCGCCGGACCCCGTCGGCCGAACCGCCCTCGCCGACTGCGGCGAAGACGCGGGCCACGCCGGGGACGGTCATGGCCGCGTGGCGGCTGCGTTCCGCCACCGCCACCGACGCGGCCAGACTGCTTCCCGGCGGCAGTTCGAAGGTCATCTCCGCATAGCCTTCGTCGGCAGCCGGGAGAAAGCCGGTGCTGAGCATGGGAAGCAGCGACGCGGAGCCGAGCAGGACGAGCAGAGCCAACAGAAGCGTGATTGCCCGGTGTCCGAGGCACCAGCCGGCGCAGCCGAGATAGGCCGTCATCACCCGGCCTTCCGCACGGCCTGGGCGGCCATGCGGCTTCAGCATCCGGCTGGCCATGACGGGGGTCAGCAGCCGGGCGACGAGCAGCGACGCCAGCACCGCCGCCACGGCGGTCCAGCCGAACTGCTGAAAGAAGAGGCCGGGAACGCCATCCATCAGCGCCGTGGGAACGAAGACGACGACGATCGTCATGGTGGTCGCCGCCACCGCCAGCGCGATCTCGGCGACGGCGTCGACGGTGGCCTGCCGTCCGGTCTTCCCCAGACGGGCGTGGCGTTCGATGTTCTCCACTTCGACGATGGCATCGTCGACGAGAATCCCCACCACTACCGACAGGGCCAGCAGCGTCAGCATGTTCATGCTGTAGCCGACCCATCGCAGCATGAGAAAGGTCGGCAGGATCGACAGCGGCAGCGCGCAGGCGGCGATCCAGGTGGCGCGCCAGTCCCGCAGGAACAGCCAGACCACGAACACCGCCAGCGCCGCCCCCTCGTAGAGCATGGCCATGGCACCGTCGAACTGTTCGCGGGCGTGGGCGGCGCGGTCGGTCAGCAAGGTCACGCCGATCCGGCCGTCCGCCTGACGAATCCGTTCGACCTCGGCAGCCACGCTCTGCGCCATGGACACCACGTCGGCGCTGCGGGCGCGGTAGACGCGCAGGCCGACGGCCGGCCGGCCGTCGAGCAGCGCCGTCGATCGCGGCTCGGCGACGCCATCCCGGATGGTGGCGATCTGCGACAGCGTGATATGGCGCCCGTCGCCCAGGGGCAGCGCAAGGCTGCCGATCTCGGCCGGCTGGCGGAGGCCGGGCGTGGCCCGCAGCCGCCGCTCCACCATCCCCAGCCGAAGCAGGCCGCCGGAGATGTCCTGCTGCATCGCGGCAAGCGCGGTGGAGACCGTCGCGACGGTCAGGCCGAGCCCGGCAAGCCGTTGCGGATCCAGCTCCAGCCGGACCTCGCGGTCGCTATCGCCCACCCGCTCGACACGGCCGACGCCGGGCAACCGGCGCAACGCCCTGGCCAGCCTGTCGTCGACGAACCACGACAGTTCCTCCTGGGTGAGGCCGGGCGCCTCCAGGGCGTAGGTCACGACGGGATCGTCGTCGATGGCGGCGGCAATGACCTCCGGCGCCTCCAATTCCGGCGGCAGGTCGGGGCGGACGCGGTCGATGGCGTCCTTGCAATTGGCGAGGGCCTTCGTCAGCGACTTCGAAAGCTCGAAGGTGACGGAGAGGCGGATCTCGCTGTCGCGGATCGTGGTGGCGACGTGCTTGACCCCCTCCAGCGTGGCGATCTGGTCCTCGACCGGCCGGGCGACGGCGGCTTCGAGGCGGGCCGGCGCCGCGCCGGCCTGACGCAGCGTGATCTCGACGGTCGGGACCTCGACGCTGGGCAGGCTCTCGACCGGCAGCGCGTGAAAGCTCCACAGGCCCGCCAACGACAGGGCGGCGAACAGCAACAGCGACGGCAGCGGATTGTCGACGCTCCAGGTGGCGATGCTCATGGCTTTTCCCCCGCCGGCGGCACGACACGGACGTTCTGGCCCGGTTCGAGGAAACCCGCCCCTTCGGCCGCCACCCGGTCGCCCGAGCGTGCGCCCAGGACAATCTCGATGCGGCCGTCGCGCTGTCGTCCGGTGACGACCGGTTGCAGCTCGGCGACGGCGGTTCCCGCATCGCGGTCGAGGCGAAACAGATAGCTGCGGCCGTCACGCACGACGACGCTTTCCGCCGGTGCCACCAGCACGGTCGCCGGCCGTCGCTGAATGTCGCCGGTCACATACATGCCGGCACGGGCGCCGCTCCCCGGATGCAGATCGACGAAGGCGGTCAGGAGGCGCGTGTTTCCATCCACGATCGGCGCCAGCTCGCGCAGCCGCCCGGCGGCCTTGCCGCCGTCCGGGAGCGTCACCTCCACCGCCTGGCCGGCGGCCGTGCCGCCGGCCTGCTCGACGGTGAGCTGGGCCCGCCACTCCAGCCGGTCGTCCACGATCAGCCGGAACAGCTCCTCGCCGCTCGCGCTGACCGCTCCCAGCCGGGCCGGCCGGGCGCTGATCGTGCCGTCCGCCGGCGACAGGATGCTGGCGCGCTCGATCTGCAGGCGGACGGTGGCAAGCCGCGCCTCCGCCGCCGCCACCTGCGCCCGTCGGGTCGCGGCCTGGGTCCGGGCCTCCATCAGGGACTTCTCGCTGAGCGTGCTGGTCCCGGCGAGCCGTTCGGCCCGACGCAGGTTGGCCTCTGCCTCGGCAAGGGCGGCCTTGGCCTGCGCCAGTTCGGCATCGAGAAAGGCCCGATCCGCAAGCAGGCTGGCGACATCATACTGGGCAAGGCGCTGGCCTTTGCGCACCCGCTGGCCGAGCCGGGCCTCCAGCCCGACCAGCGGCAATCCGGCAACCGCCGTGGCGACGGTCGCCTCCTGCCAAGCCTCGATCGGACCGTCGGCCCTGATCTGCAGAGGCCAGTCCACCGGCGTGACGGTGGCCAGCCCGACCGTCAATCCCGTAGGAGCCGGTGCTGCGGCCGGTGCCACGACGGCGGCCGGTTGCGACAGGGTCAGCGTTCCCGCCGCAAGGCCGGCCAATGCCAATCCACCGCCGAGCACCGGCAACCATAGCCGCCGCCTTGGGGCCGGGAAGGCCATCTCCGGCAGAGCCGGGCGTCCGGCCGCATGCTTGGCTTCGTTCATCATGATGGCGATCCGGCGGCCGTCAGAAACGGTACGCCAGGCCGAGATAGGCGGTCGGCTGGAGCTTGCGCTCCGTCAGCGGGCTGTCGGCGGCGTCGCCGACCAGAAGGGTGGCGCCGACCGCTCCGCTCAGCAGCCAGCTGTCGGACAGGCTGTAGGTGCCGCTGAGCTTCAGGCCGACGTCATGAAAGCCGCCCTCGGCCTTGTAGGCCGTCATGGGGTTGCCAAGTGCCGTCGCACGCGCCGCCTCCCTGTCGCCGACCCCGAAGAAGGCGTTCTGGTAGCGGCCGTCGGCAAAGCTGACCCGGCCCCCAAGGGAGAGTTTCAGATCGCGGATCGGCGAAAAGCCGTAGGCGGCCCCGAGGACGAATTGCGTTCCGGAATCGGATCCGAACCGGTGGGTGACGTCCAGCGTGGTGGTGACCGGGTCGAGGTCGTAGGACAGCTTGGCCGAGACGACGGCCGCTCCCTCGATGTCGTCCAGGCCGCGCAGCCGGTCGTTGTCGCCGCTGTCCCGGCCGCCGCTGTAATTTACCGCGGCTTTGAGCTTCAACGGCCCCTCGGACAGCAGATTGACGCCGACCCCATCGACGGTCGAGAGGAAGAGACGGCCATGGAACAGCTTGTCGATCTCGATGACGGGAACCGGATCGACGCCCATGTGCCTAGCGCCTTCGTAATCGGGACGCAGGATGCCCCCCACCCCGAGCGTGACCGTGGCCGGTTCCCCTGCGGTGCCGACGAGCCAGTCGAGGTCCCAGAAATCGGCGGCGCCGGCCGGCACGGACAGGAGGGCGCCACACAGGCCGAGCAGGCCGGCGGCCCCCGGACGCAGTCGGGCCATGGACCGGGGGCGCCGCGGGAGGCAGCGGGAAGCGAGTTGCGGCATTCGTTTTTCCTTGAACGAGCATAGGACCATTGCATGGCCTGGTCGGACGCTAGTTCAGGGACTATTACGCGACACTTACGGGAACGGCCGCCAAAGGCATCTGGTCAATAGGCGCCACCCACCAGATTGCTTGGTTTGCCGGCGACGAAGTTCTCGATATTGTCGATCAGCTGATCCGCCAGCGTCTGTTGCGCCTCGTCCGATGCCCAGGCGACATGCGGCGTAACGATCACGTCCGGACGCCCGGCGATCCGCATCAGCGGGCTCGACGGATCCGGCGGTTCGACCTCCGCGACGTCGAAACCGACCCCGCCGATCAGCCCGTCCTCCAGCGCCGCCACCAAATCCTCCTCGACGACCAGACCGCCGCGCGCGGTGTTGATCAGCAGGGGCCGGCGGCTCATGCGGCGGAACTCCGGCAGTCCGATCATGCCGCGCGTCGCGGCGGTCAGCGGACAGTGCAGGGTGATGACGTCGCTGGTTTCCAGCATCTCCTCCCAGGGGGTGTAGAGGGGGCCGAGACCGCTTGCGCCCTTATGGGCGGCGAACAGCGGGACCATGCCGAAGGCGGCGGCGATCGCCGCCACCCGCTGGCCCAGCACCCCTTCCCCGACGATCCCGATCCGGGCGCCGCGAAGGTCGCGGATCGGGTGGTTGAAGAAGCAGAACTGCCCGGCCTGCTGCCAGGCGCCGGCCAGCACGTCCTGGCGGAAACCGACGAGGCTCCTGCGAAGAGCCAGGATCAGCGCGAAGGTATGTTCCGGAACCGTGTTGACGGCATAGCCGCGGATATTCGCGACGGCGATGCCGCGGTCCCGGCAGGCCTGCCTGTCCACGCAATCGGTGCCCGTCGCCGCGACCGCGATCAGCTTCAGGTCCGGCAGGAGCGCCAGTGTCTCCGCCGTGACCGGCACCTTGTTGGTGATCGCGATGGACGCGCCGGAAAGACGCTCCGCGACCTCGGCGGGACGGGTCCGCGCATGCTCCACCAGCCGATGGTCGAAGGAGGGGCGCCGCAGACGGATCTGCGGCGCCAGGGTGGCGCGGTCGAGAAAGACGATCCTGTGCATCGATCCGTCCTTCCGCCCTCAGGCCGCCGTCGCCTGAAGTGGCGCCTGAAGCGGCGGCTGGACATCCGCCGGGACCGGGCACTGGTAGGGACGGCCACCGGTGAGGGTGTGGAACTCCTCCTTTGCCTTGGCGATCAGGTCGGGATCGGCAAGGGCGTCCAGCGCCGTCAGCGCCAGGATCGACGCCGCGTTGGTCATGCCCTTGTGTGCGCCCGGCAGCTTGCCCTGGGCGACCAGCTGCCAGGAATGGAACGGCGTGCCCATCGCACAGGTCGCGCCCCAGAACTGCGCGGTCGGCACCACCCAGCTGACGTCGCCGACGTCGGTCGAGCCGAAATTGCGCGTGCGGGTGCCGTCGAACGGCGCCACACCGTCGTGCAGGCTGCGCTCCGGCCCTGCGCCGGAACCGAATCCCTTGGTGCGGACATGCCGGAGATCCTCCGCCGAGAGGGTTTCCATGAAGGCCTGCGCCGTCCTGAAATCATCCTCGTCGAACCGGACGCCCCCGACATCCTGCATGCGGCGATACAGGGCGTCGCCCAGGGTACGGTTGAGCAGCACGTTGGACATGCCGGACTCGACCCGCACCTCCACCGTC
Source organism: Azospirillum lipoferum (assembly GCF_024170005.1). Taxonomy (GTDB): domain Bacteria; phylum Pseudomonadota; class Alphaproteobacteria; order Azospirillales; family Azospirillaceae; genus Azospirillum; species Azospirillum lipoferum. The sequence goes on along the minus strand of NZ_JALJXJ010000010.1, from coordinate 127,044 downwards.
GTCTCCGTCATCAGGGCGGCGCCTTCCGCGATCTTCTTCACACGCTCGAACAGCTGCCAGAGCTGATCGAGGTCGGGGGCGCGAACGACGTAGGCGATCTCCGCATTCGCCTGGACGACGTTGGCGGCGCAGCCGCCGGCATCGCGGTAGGCGTAATGGACGCGGGCCTCCGGGATCATGTGCTCGCGCATGTAGTTGACGCCGACATTCATCAGCTCGACCGCATCGAGCGCGCTGCGGCCGAGATGCGGCGACAGGCCGGCGTGAGCCGCCCGCCCGGTGAAGCGCACCGAAGCCTGGAGGAAGGCCAGGGTGTCGGCGAAATTCATCCCGGTATAGGCCGCCGGATGCCAGGTCAGGGCGAGATCGACATCGTCGAAGGCGCCGCCGCGCGCCATGAAGGCCTTGCCGCCGCCGCCCTCCTCCGCCGGGCAGCCGTAATACCGCACCCGGCCGGGCAGGCCTTCGCGGGTCAGGGCCGCCGCAAGGGCGGCAGCGCCAAGCGCCGCGCCGGAGCCCAGCAGATTATGCCCGCAGCCGTGCCCCGGCGCCTCGGCGACTTCCGCCTGCGGCGCGGTGGCGCCGGCGACCTGGCTGAGGCCGGCCAGGGCATCGAACTCGCCGAGCAGCGCCACCACCGGCCCGTCGGATCCGGCTTCGGCCATGAAGGCGGTCGGCACCCCGCCGACATTGCGGGTGATCCGGAAGCCCTCGGCCGCCAGGGCCTCGATCTGCGCCTCCATCGACTTGAACTCGCAATAGCCGAGTTCGGCATATCCCCAGATCCGGTCGGAGAGGTCATGAAAGGCCGGGGCCTTCGAGTCCACGGCCTCCAGGATGGCGGTGCGCAGAGAGGTCGTATTGGACAGGCTGCTGTTCATGGTGAACATCCTTTCAAAATCATCGAAGGGAAGCCGCGAAACCGGTCAGTCGTTGCGGTCAATCATCGCCGGTGGCCTGCGCTGCGACCGTGCTGCCGCGCCGCCTTTCGCGCAGCAGGACCACGATGCCGCTGGCAATGATCACGGCCGATCCGACCCAGGTCCAAAGATCGGGCAGCTGTCCGAAGGCCAGCCAGCTCAGCACGGCGGCGCCGAAGATCTGCAAATAGATGAAGGGGGCGACGAAGGGTGCTGGCGCCACCTCGAAGGCGCGGACCAGGCAATAGTGACCGACCCCGCCGAGCGTGCCGAGCGCCAGAAACAGAACGGCGTCGCGGAGGTCGGCCGGCGGCACCCAGACGAAGGGAACCGGGATGCTGCTGAGGACGAAGCCCAGCAGCACCATGTAGGTGCTGGAGGTGGCGGACGGATCCTGTCCGGAGAGCTTGCGCGACAGGATCTGCGTCAACGCCGAGGTCATGGCGCTGAGGAAAATCAGGGCGGCCGACCAGTGCAGCGGGCTGTAGCCCGGCCGCACCACGATCAGCGCCCCGACGAAGCCGACGACCACCGCGCAAAGCCGCACCGGCCCGACCTTTTCGCGCAGCAGAAGCGGCGCCAGCGCCGTCACCATCAGCGGTGCGGTGAAGCCGATCGCCGTGGCGGTCGCCAGCGGGGTGTGCTCCAACGCATAGAACATGATCAGGGAGGAGGCGCAGAACAGCACCGAGCGCGCCGCCTGCAAATCCGGCCGCCGCGTGCGGAACAGCGCCCACCGGTAGCGCGGCAGGAAGACCACCAGCATGAACAGGAAATGGCCGGCATAGCGCAGCCATTGCAGTTCGGCGACCGGATAGCGGCCCCCGAGATACTTCACGGTGGCGTTCAGCACCGGGATCACGACCGCGGTGACGATCATCAGCAACACGGCCTGACCGGCCATGGTCCGGCGTGGCGCTGCCGGGGAACCGCTCCCGACCGTGCTTCGGGACGCGAAGCTCACGAGCCGGCCCCGCCGCCCTGCGCGGAGAACGGATCGGCGACCCGCGGCCAGTAATCCGGCGCGCGGCGGGTGTAGGGCAGCGAGGCGAAATCGGGCGCCACCGCCCCCGGCGCCGCGACATAGCGCACGTCGGCGGCAAGCGGCGCGAAGCCGGTATAGAAATGCTGCATCGATTTGACGACGATGATCCGCTTGTCGTCGAGCGTGCAGCCCAGGCCGGTGAAGGCTTCCGGCGAGTGGGTCTGCTGGCGCACCGAGGTGAGGATCAAGTCGATCCCCTTCCCTTTCCCCGGCTCGCAGCCGCGCACCCAGGCGCTCGCGCCGTAGCTGGAGCGCCCGCCGCCCAGGGAGCGCTGCGAATGGTCTTCCGACAGTCCCATGACGGTGACCCGCAGGTCCGCGGGAAGGCCGGAAGCAACGCCGGTCTTGCCGCCGACCCGCAGGTCGAACGTCGCCCCGACGCCGGCTTCCAGGCAAAAGCCGACCGCCACCGGATCCCAGTAGCAGCCGCTGGCCACCCCGGAAATTCCGCGCGCGATCAGGCGGTGAAGGATCGCGGTGTTGTCGGACGGTGCCCCGGCGCCGGCATTGTCGGCCACGTCGGCCAGCACCACCGGCCGGGAGCCATCGGCGGACGTCACGGCCAGAGCGATGTCGATGGCCTCGTCGATGGTGTCGTAGCGCTGGGGGGTGACGTCGCGCAGGTCCCAGATCCGGCGCGCGAACCGCTCGGCGACCTGTCGGGCCTTGTCCGGATCGCCGTCGGCCACGACCAGCATCTTGGCGCCGACGTCCGGAATGTCGGCCCAGGGGAAGCCATGCCCGAAGGAAACCGACAGGATGCCGTCCCGGCCCTCCTGGTCGGTCATCTCCTGCACCAGCGACCGCATCGGCTCGAAGGGTGGACGCCAGACCCCGATCATCCGGCAATCGTGGAGCGCCATCACCGGCCTGATCTCGCCGCGCTGCGCCGCTTTGCACAGCCGGTAAAGCTGCTGCGCCCGTGCCGGGATGTCGGTGTGCGGATACTCCTTGAAGGCGACGATGACGTCGGCATTCGCCCGCATCCGTTCGGTCAGGTGACAATGCAGGTCGATCTCGACGCCGACCGGCACGTCCGGACCGACGATGGCGCGGATTTTTTCGAGGACGTCCCCCTCGCAATCGTCGTAACCGTCGGCGACCATCGCGCCGTGCAGGAACAGCAGCACGACATCGACCGGCATGGCGCGGCGCAGATCGTCGAGGATTTCCTCGCGCAGCCCCTCATAGACCGGCTTCTGCGTGCTGCCGGCCGGGGTGGCGAAGGCGCACAGGCTCTCGGCGACCTCCCATCCATCGGCTTCCGCAAGGCGGCGCCATTCGATCAGCGGCACGTTGCCGAGCCTGGGGGGATGCAGGCTGCCGTCGCCGCGGAAGTACTCCCGGCCGTGGAAGGCCGTCCGGCCCGAGGGTATGGGGGAGAAGGTGTTGGTTTCCGTGGCAAGGGCTGCCATGAAAAGCTTCATCGCTAGGGTCCGATCGGCTGATTGCGCGGCCTGGAGGCCGCGTCGCGGGGGAAGGGACGGCCCGGCTCAGGCGTCGAGACGGCGGTTTCCGGCGATTGCCGGGACGCCGGTCTGCTGAAAGCAGATGCGGGCCAGCGTGGCGACGCCTTCGACGATCTGGTCCTCGGTCGGCAGGGCGAAGCACAGCCGCAGGAAGGAGCGGGCGGCCTCCGGCTCCACCGCCCAGGCCGGGCCGGGGTTGAACACCAGCCCGGCCTGCTCGGCCGGGCCGACCAGCGCACGGACATCGACATGGTCCGGCAGCTTCAGCCAGAGAAAGATCCCGCCCTTCGGCGCCCGGCATTCGACGGCGGTGCCGAACTCCCGCTCGACCGCCTCGATCATCACCCTCATCTTGGCGTGGAGCGCCGAGCGCAACCGCTCGATCAGCTCGTCCGGCTGCCGGGTCAGATATTCGGCGACGATCAGCTGGTCCAGCGCCCCGGTTCCCGCGTCGGTCTTGGCCGGAAGAATGCGGCTCATCACGGGCCATGGCGCGATCAGGTAGCCGAGCCGCACGGCGGGAGCGAAGGATTTGGAGAAGGATCCGATATGGAGCACCCGCTCCGGCGCCAGGGCCTTCAGGGCCGGGCCGGGGCTCTGGTCCGGCCAGACCAGATCGGCGTAGCAGTCGTCTTCCAGGATCGCGAGGTCGTGGAGCCGGGCCAGCGCGATCAGGATCTCCCGCCGGTCGGTCGGCAGGATGCTGCCGGTCGGGTTCTGCACGGTCGGGATCGTGTAGATGAATTTCGGTTTCACCCCGCCGGAGGCCAGCCATTCCAGCTGCGCGGCCAGCACCTCCACCACGATGCCGTCGGCATCCATCGCCATCGGCAGAACCCGCGCCCCCGCCGCCTGGAAGCGCTTCAGGGCGCCTTCATAGCAGTGCTCCTCGGCCAGGACGGTGTCACCCGGCGCGACCATGGTGCGGCAGAGGAAATCGATCGCCTGATTCGATCCGCTGGTGATCAGCACCTCGTCGATCGTCGTTATAATGCCGCGGCGCTTCGCAAGCTTGTCGACCACGCACTGGCGCAGGGCCGGGACACCGAGCGGCCCGCGGCCGAGATGATATTTGGCAAGATCGGCGCCCTCACGCCTGATGACGGCCGCCGCCGCCTCGGCGATCAGCTCCGCCGGCACCTGTCCCGGATCATTGTGCCCGCCGACGAACGGGTATCGGGGAAGGCCGGCCGGAAGCGGCACGGGAGCAGCCGCCCCGGGTGCGAGGAGGCGCGTGAAGTCGAACGACGCTGCGGACATGGCGACTGTGTTTCCCGGCTGCGGTTTCTGGCGGGGGCGGCGGACCGGCTCAGGCGACCTTGATGTTCCAGGCGAGCGGCAGGGGGGCCTTCAGCATGCCGGTCACGGTGCGCCGCCGGGCGGACGGCGTCTGGAACTGCCCCAGCGGAACGAAAGGCACCGCGGCAAAGGCATGTGCCTCGACCTTCCTGGTGATGGCGTCCTGTTCCGGTCCGGTTGCCGCCATCCAGTCGGCGCGCAGCTGCTCCATGACCGGGTCGGTCGGCCAGCCCGGCCAGCCCTGGCGGCCATTGCCGCGCAGGGCGAGATGGGTCGCCGGATCCATGATGTCGGTGACGCTGGTCCCGGTGTGGAAGATCGACCAGCCGCCCTTGTCCACCGGCTCCATGCTGGTGCGGCGCTTGAAGAAGGTGCCGAGATCCATCGCCTGCAACTCGACATTCACCCCCATGCGCTTCAGCAGATCTTCCGTCACCAGCGAGGCGGCATGCAGCCAGGACAGGTCGGTCGCGGTCAGGATCGCCACCTTCTCGCCCTTGTAGGAGGACTTCAGCAGCGCCTTGGCCTTCTCGAAATTGGCCGTCATGACCTCCGAGCCGGCACCGGTGGACATCGTCGTGCCGCAGAAGAAGGCCGACCGGCATTCCTTGTACAGATCGGGCATGCCGACCTGCGCCTGGAGGTAATCGACCTGATTGACCGCCATCTGGACCGCTTGGCGCATCTCCAGACGGTCGAACGGCGGCTGCAACTGATTGAAGCGCAGGATCGTCATGTAGCCGAGATCGTCGAACGCCTCGACGATCACGTCGCGATTCTGCTTCAGCAAAGGCAGCAGCGTCAGATCCGGCTGGCTGTACCAATCGACCTCGCCGCGCTGGAGCGCCGCGGTCGCCGTCGCGGCGTCGGGGATGACATGCCATTCCAGCCGGTCGACATGGACCATCTTGCCGCCGGAGGTGCAGTCGGGCGCCTCGTCGCGCGGAACGTAGCCGTCGAACTTCGCATAGACCGCGCGGCTGCCCGGCACCCATTCGTCGGCCAGGAAGCGGAAGGGACCGGAACCGATCGCCTCCTTGATCGCCACGTTCGGATCGGTCTGGGCGATCCGCTCCGGCATGATGAAGGGGGCCGGTCCGCCGATCTTGGCCAGCCCCTTGGTCAGCAGGCCGAAGCGCGACTTCAGCCGGAACTCCAGGGTGCGGTCGTCGACCGCCCGCAGCTCGTCGGTCAATCCGAAGATGGTCTGGCCCAGCGGGTCGCGGGCGCCCCAGCGCTTCAGGCTGGCGACGCAGTCGCGCGCCAGGACCTTCTCGCCGTCATGGAACTTCAACCCGTCGCGCAGCCGGATCGTCCAGGTCAGCCCGTCGGCGGACTGCTCCGCCCCTTCGGCCATCTGCGGCTTGACCTCGAACCGCGTGTTCATCCCGAACAGCGTGTCATAGATCTGGTAGCCGTGATTGCGGACGGGCGCACCGCTGGTCAGCACCGGATCGATGCCTGCCAGATTGGAGGGAGGGATGTAGCGCAGGACGTTCTTCCGCGCTTGCGCGATCGCCGGAGCGGCAATCGTCGCCGCCCCTGCCGCCACCCCTGCCACCGTTGCCGATCCTGCCAGAAACGCACGCCGTGAGAGTCCCATGACTTCCGCCTCCTGATGTGAAAGCTCCGCTTGTCGTGGCAGCGCCGGCAGCTCAGGCAGGCGGCCGGATCGCGATCCCCGTCTCGAACCGGTGGATGCTGCTGCGGACCGGGTTGGGCGTCGGGTTGTCGAACAGCTCGCTTTGCGTCGCTCGATCCGACAGGAACAGGAATTCCGATGGCTCCGAGCCTTCCGGATAGGCGTTCAGGCTGTGCCAGGTCCCGGTCTTGAACATGAAGCCCTGACGGTCGATCCTGAACGCCCGGAGATCGGAGGGGCTCGGCGGAGCATCGCTGGGCGGGGCCACGACCACGACGGCCGGAGAACCGCCGATATGCATGCGCGATTCCGTGACGTGCCAGTGCCGCTCGACGGCGCCGACAATCAAAGGCAGCGGCTTGAACGCGATGATCTGGACGATGGTTTCGGAGTCTGTGGACCAATCGAAGCGATGCAGCGTCTTGGTCGGCAGATCGAAGGTCGGCCGCTCGCGCACGGCAAGCAGCTCTCCGAACGGCGCGAAGGCCGCCGGCGTGAGGTCCTCGACATCAAGGGTATGAATGATCGTGTTGGTGGTCATGCTGAACCTTTCATCGCGCTTTCGGCGCACAGGATGGAATCCTTGGTCAGTTCTCGGGCCGCCGGGAGTCTCAGGCCGCCGGGACCAGGCGCATCGCCTGCGGCAGCTTCGTCCAGGGCAAGTCCCTGGGATCGGCCTTCATCGGTCCCGGCGCCTTGGCGATCAGGATCGCCTCGCTGATCGGTCCGAAATCGGCGCGGAAATGCACCGAACTCTTGTTCACCAGGATCTTCATCGCTTCCGGCTGGATGCCGACCATGCGGTAGAGGTTGCGGTCGAACATCTGCGCCTTGGTCGCGCTGACCACGACCCGCACGCCGTCGATACGCAGGCAGGCGGCCCCCTGAAGGTCGAGTTCGGTTCCCCGCAGCATCGGCCCCTCGAACACGCAGCGGCCGTCGCCGACCGTCTCCACCTCGAAGGTTCCGACGAACGGCTCGTCCCCCACGGTGCCGGAGCGTCCGCCGAGCGCCAGGGTCACCGTTCCGCCGGCCCCCGCCTCGACCGCGGCGGCGACCGCGGCCGGATCGTAGAAGACGCCGAGCGCAGCCCCCTCCGCCCGGCAGGCGACCAGGGCGCGCAGCATGCCGGTGGTGTCGGCATCGGCCCCGGCTCCCGGATTGTCCTGGGTGTCGGAGATGACCACCGGCCGGGCCGCGCCGGCCGACAGGCGCATCGCCTCCTTCACCGCGCTTTCCGGATCGAGGAACGTCACCGCCCATTGCGGCTCCGTCTCCAGGATGTGGCGGTAGACCGCCTCCACCGCGGCCTCGACAGCGTCCTGCGTCCGGCCATAGCCCCAGACGACCGGGCCGCATTCGGAGAAATCGGACGCGGGAAAGCCCGGTGCGAAGGACAGCGAGACAACATCCCCCACCTGCTTCTCCCGCAGCAGGGCGTAGGTCGACCGCGCCGGATCGACCAGCGTGCATTGTGCGTTGAGCGGGATGAGGAACGGCAGACGGCGGGCGGCCCGATAGAGAACCCCGCCGGCCTCCCGGCAGGCATCGTGCAGGGCCACTGCACGGCGTCCGGTCTCCGCCATGTCGACATGCGGATAGGTCTGGTAGCCGACGATCCCGGTCGCCAGCGTCAGCATCGCCTCGGTCATGTTGGCGTGGAGATCGACCGAACAGTAGATCGGCATCTCCGGCCCGACCACCGCGCGCAGCCGGCGCAGCAGTTCGCCTTCGCCATCGTCATGCAGTTCGGTTACCATCGCCCCATGAAGGTTGAGGTAGATGGCATCGAATGCGTGAGCCTTCGCCGCCGCGACGATCTCGCCGGCAATCCGCTCGTACGCGTCGGTCGTGACGTGCGCGGAGGCGCTGGCTCCTGCCCAGATCACCGGAATGATCTCGAACCCGCGCTGTTCCGCAGCCTGGATGAAGCCGCCGGTCGCCAGATTGACGTCGCGCAGCCGCAGCATCTCGCTGCCGCGCGCCATGGCCGGATAGCCTTCTCCATTCACGAAATTTTGATAGCCTGCCCTGGTAGGAGCGAATGTATTCGTCTCGTGCTCAAAGCCCGCGACCAGTACGCGCATGGTCTCACCAGTTCTGTCAGGAATTGCAAGGTCGGTCGGCAAGATATTCTTCCCGGAAACTCTAGTTCGCGATTACGAGGCGCGGGAAGAGCAGCTGGAGTTCTCCGGCGTTGCCGAAATGGGAACGCTGTGCGCGTCCTCCCGGCACAGGAATCCGCCGGTCACGCCGGTCAAGGACAAGGGCAAAGCCGCAGGGGTGCTCGATGCGGGAAATCAATCAGCGACGGTTGCGCTATTTCTTCGAAGTGCTGACCCACGGATCGATCCGCGGGGCGGCCAACGTGATCAATACGGCGCCATCGGTCATCGCCCGCCAGATCCGCCTGCTGGAAGAGGAGCTGGGCACCCCGCTGTTCGAGCGCGGGGCTTCCGGCGTCACCCCGACGGAAGCGGCCCACCATGTCCTCGACTATTGGCGCACCTGCCGGTCGCAGCAGGAGGATCTGGAGGAACGCATCGCCGAACTCAACAATCTGCAAAGGGGCAGCCTGCGTCTGGCGATCGGCGAGGGCTTCATCGACGATCTGATGGACCATGCGCTGCTGCCGTTCAGCAGGGACTATCCGAACATCCAGCTGACGATGAACACCATGACGGCGAACGACGTGGTCGCCGAAGTGACGGAGGACATCGCCCACATCGGCATCACCTTCAATCCGCCGCGTTCGGCGAAAATCCGCACGGTGATGAAATCGGTGCTTCCGCTCTACATGCTGGTCGGCGCGGAGCACCCTCTTTCCGCCATGCCGGGACCGATCACGATCCAGCAGGCCCTGGAATATCCGGTGGCGATGATGCCGTCGGCCTTCGGCATCGGCAAGATCATGGAAACCCTGGCCTATGTCGAACAGGTTCCGCTCACCGTCGCCTTCTCGACCAATTCGGTCCACAGCCTGGCGCGCTTCGTGCGGAACAACCGGGCGGTGACCTTTCTCGGAGCCCACAACGCGTTGGCCGCCGCGGAGGGCGGTGGCGTCGTCGCCCGGCGGGTCGACCATCCGCTGCTGCTGAGATCGGCGGCGCATCTGATCGTCAAGGTCGGCCGGACCCCGACCAGGGCGACACAGACGCTGGTCCAGCATATCCGCACCCGAACCCGCATCTTCTCGGCGGAGTTCCCAAACTCGCTCGAACCGCCCGGAGTTGCCCGGAATGCAACGGAAGACGTCGCAGAATAGACTTCTGCCAGCCGGAAAAATCGCGTCAAGATCCTGAAGGGCAGAAATAACTGCCGTACATCAGGAAGACCCCATCCCATGAACCCAGCGTCAATTCCGACCTTTGACGGCCATAACGACGTCGCCCTTCGTCTTTACCGCACCGCGACGGCCGATCCGGCCACGGCATTTCTTGGGGGACAGGACGAGGCGCACATCGATCTGCCCAAGGCCCGCGCCGGCAACTTCGCGGGTGGCTTCTTCGCCTTGTTCTCGCCCTCCTCGTCCCGCAACAACTACTCCAGCATGGCCGGCGAGCGCTACGACATCCCGTTGCCGCCGATGCTCGAACTGGAAGCGGCGCGCGATCCCATCGTGACCATGCTGTCCCTGCTCCTCCGGGTGGAGCGGGCCTCACAGGGGGCCGTCACCATCTGCCGCGATACCGGTGCGATCCGCTCGGCGATGGCGCGCGGCAGCATCGCCATGCTGGTCCATCTCGAAGGCGCCGACGCCATCGATGCCGACCTGCACATGCTGGACGTCCTGCACGCGGCCGGACTCCGTTCGCTGGGGCCGGTCTGGAGCCGCGACACGATCTTCGGCCATGGGGTGCCGGCGCGCTTCCCCAGCAGCCCCGACTGCGGCGGCGGACTGACGGCGGCGGGCGAGCGTCTGGTCCGCGCCTGCAATGACATGAAGATCATGATCGATCTCTCGCACATCACCGAACAGGGATTCTGGGATGTGGCGCGCCTGTCGAAGGCACCGCTGGTCGCCACCCATTCGAACGCCCACGCGCTCTGCCCGTCGTCGCGCAACCTGACCGACCGGCAGCTCGACGCCATCCGCGATTCCGGCGGGGTGGTGGGACTGTGCTTCGCCACCTCCTTCCTGCGCGCCGACGGCAACATGAACCCGGATACCGGCCTGGAGGTGGTGGTGCGGCACCTGGAGGGGCTGCTGGAACGGCTGGGCGAGGACCGGGTGGCGATCGGGTCGGACTTCGACGGCTGCGTCGTCCCGCGGGATATCGGCACGGCGGCGGGCATGCCGCTGTTCTACGAGGAACTGCGCCGGCGCGGCTACGGGGAAACGCTGCTCAACAAGATCGGCTGGTCGAACTGGCTCGACGTGCTGGAGCGGACGATCGGCTGAGAAGCCGCCAACCAGGCGGCGGTCAGAAAGCAGTCGACAAAGCCGGCGACCGCCGCTACCGTTGATCGACAACTGACATATCAAAAGGTGGGTACGATGTTTCAGGCGGACCTGTTTCCGGGCTGGACGACGGTGTGCCGTCTGGAGGAAGCCCCCGGCCTCCCCGTCCTGGCCGACGTCGACGTGCTGGTGGTGGGCGGCGGTGCCGCCGGGGTCGCCGCCGCGACGGTCGCGGCGGAGGCCGGCAAGTCGGTGATGCTTCTGGAACGGTACGGCTTCTGCGGCGGTGCGGCGGTCGCCGGCATGTCGGGCACGATCTGCGGCATGTATCTCGCCACCGACCGCAATGCCGGCCCCGAACAGGTCGTCTTCGGCTTCACAGAACGGTTCCGCCGGGCGATTTCCGAGCGGGGCGGCCTGACCGCGCCGCAAATCTACGGCAAGACCTGGACCGTGACCCACGACCCGCTGATGTGGCGGGAAACGGCGGATGCCTTTCTTGCCGCGGCCGGGGTGCGCGTGCTGTTCCACACCGCGGTGACCGGCGTCCTCATGGATGGCGACCGCTATGCCGGCGTCGTCATCGAGTCCAAGGCAGGGCGATCCACCGTGCGCGCCCGGCGCATCATCGACGCCTCGGGCGACGCGGCGGTCGTCGCCCGCGCCGGCCACCGCTATCTCTTCGGCGACAATGGCAAGATCCAGAATCCGACGATGTTCTTCCGTCTCGGCAACGTCGACATGGATCGCTACCTCGCCTATTACGGAGAGGACACCATCTGCCCGCCGAAACTGACCGAGGCCATCCAAAGGGCGAACGACGGTGGCGCCTACCGGCTGCCGCGCAACAAGATCTGGATTTTCCCGACCACCCGGCCGAATGAACTGATGGTCAACGCGACACGGCTGAGCGGCCGTGACGACCGCATGCTCAACGTCATCGATCCGGCCGATTTCACCGAGGCCGAGATGAGCGGGCGCCTCCAGGTCCGCGAATATGCCCGCTTCCTGCGCGACACGGTGCCGGGCTGCGAGAACAGCTATGTCGTCGATACCGGGGCCGAGGCCGGAATCCGGCAAACCCGCTCCATCGTCGGGGCCGAGACCTTGCGCAACAGCGACGTGGTCGAATGCCGCAAGCGGGCGGACGGCATCTGCCGCGTGCCCTGGCCGATCGAGCTGCATGCGGGCGACAAGCCCAAGCTGCACTGGCTGCTCGACGACTGGTACGAGGTTCCCTATCTGGCCCTGGTTCCGGAAGCGGGCGAGAACATCATCGTGGCCGGCCGCTGCCTGAGCGCCGAGCACGAGGCGCTGGCCTCGGCGCGGGTCACCGCCCAATGCTTCGAATATGGCCACGCCGCGGCGGTCGCCGCGGTGCTGTCCCTCGATGAGGATCTGCGGTTCCGCGATATTCCCGGCGCCCGGGTCCGCGAGCTGATGGCCCGCAACGGCAGCGCCTTCTGAGGGAAGAGGGAGCGGAGGCCCTGCGGCCTCCCCTCCTTCCCGCTCATTTCCTGACCAGAGGGCACTGGCTTTCGGAGAGCGGACGGACGACTTCGCCGGCGGGGATCCGGCGGACCAGCTTGTAATAGTCCCATGGCGCTTTGGAGTCGGCGGGCGATTTGACCTGGAACAGGTACATGTCGCGCGCCAGCTTGCCGTCCTCCCGCAGCACGGCGTTGTCGGTCATCATGTCCTTGACCGGGGTCTTGCGCATCTGTCCGGCAACCGTCATCGCATCGGTGGTGCCGGCCGCCGACACCGCTTTCAAATAATGCAGGACCCCGCTGTAGACGCCGGCCTGCACCATCGTCGGCATCCTGTTGGTCCGCTCATGGAAGCGCTTCGACCATGCCCGGGTCTCGTCGTTCAGATCCCAGTAGAAGGATGCCGTCAGCAGCAGGCCGCGTGCCGTGCTCAGCCCCAGCGCATGCACGTCGGTCAGGTAGACGACAAGCCCGGCCAGCGTCTGCCCCCCATCGGTCAGGCCGAACTCCCCGGCCTGCTTGATCGAGGTGATGGTGTCGCCACCGGCATTGGCCAGTCCGATGTATTTGGCGCCCGACCCCTGGGCCTTCAGCAGAAACGAGGAATAGTCGGGGGTATCCAGTGGGGCGCGGACCGAGCCGATCACCTTCCCTTTTCCGGCTGTGACGACCGCCGCGGCGTCCCGTTCCAGCGCCTGACCGAAGGCATAGTCGGCGGTCACGAAGAACCAGCTGTCCTCCGCCCCCCTGGTCAGGGCGCCCGCCGTTCCTTTGGCGAGGCCATAGGTGTCATAGGTCCAGGCAAAACTGTTCGGGGAGCATTTGGCATTGGTCAGGTCGGAAGAGGAGGCCCCGGAGAAGATGGCAAGCTTGCCCTTGTCCTGGGCCACCGCCTGAACCGCCAGGGCGACACTGGAATTGGGAATGTCGACGATGAGATCCACGCCCTTCTGATCGTACCATTCGCGGGCGATCGCCGAGCCGATATCCGCCTTGTTCTGATGGTCGGCGCTGATGATCTCGATCTTCATACCCTTGTTCGCGCCCGCGCTCGCCGCGGTGAAATCCTCGACCGCCAACCGGGCCGCTTCGATGCTTCCCTTTCCGCCCATGTCGGCATAGATGCCGGACTGGTCGTTGAGGACGCCGATCCGCACACCGGCGACCTCGCCCCGGGCCATGGCGGAGACCATGCATAGGGTCGCCGCCAAGCAAGAGAGTGCCTTTCTCTGCATCGTTTCCCACCCCATTCTTTTGATTGTTTGAAAAGACGGGCAAACCAGCGGAGCCGACGGTCGGCAAGCCGCAGCCGGCGGCCGGTATGGCCGCCGGTTGCGGTGACATCCGGTCGTCTCAGCGGCTTTGCTCAGCGAAACAGGGCCGCGTCCATGACCGGCAGCGGGTCGAGGATCTGGATGGGCTGATACTCCATCCGCTCCAGCACATGCCGGCGGACATCGACGCCCGGCGCGATCTCGCTGAGCACCAGCCCGTCGGACGTCACCTGGAAGACCGCGCGCTCGGTCACCAGGAGTGCCGACTGGTCCCTGTAGCGAACGCCGTCGAGGACGCGATAGGTCACGCTTTCGGCATCGCGGACGAACTTCGAGATCTTGCCGTCCTGCCGGATGTCGAGACGGCCGTCGGCAATCGCGATATCGAGGCCGCCGGTGGTGAAGGTGCCGGTGAAGACCAGACGCTTGGCATTCTGGGCGATGTCGATGAACCCGCCGGCGCCGGGGTTAGCCGCGCCGAACCGGCTGACATTGACCGAACCGTGGCTGTCGAATTGCGCGAAGGCCAGGGCGGCGAACTCGCAGAGGCCGCCGTCGATCGCGTCGAACTGGTAGATTCCGTCGAGGATGGCATCCGGGTTGATGTTGGCGGAAAACTGCCAGCCCGACATGACCACGCCGCCGTAGGAGCCATGCTCCGTCGTGAACCAGTAGTCGGCAAGGGCGCCGTCGTCGAACAGCCCCTGCTCGGCCATCACCAGCGGAATATCGGCGGCGGCGCCGAAGCCGAAGATCGACAGCTGGCGCTTGGCGACCTCGCGCGCGGCCCGGGCGGCGATCACCTTGTCCGGGCTCTGGGGCGGCTTAGGCAACGCCGACAACGGGGATCGCTGCCCGCTGAAATAGGCGGGGTCGAACGGTATGCCGGTGGACATCATCATGTCCGGATCGACCACCACCGCATCGACGAACATGCCGGGGATCGTCACCATGGAGGCCGGCCGTTCCCCCGACCCCGTCACCCGCCGGACCTGGGCGATCACCCGGCCGCCGCTGGCCTTGGCGGCGAGCACGAGGCCGATGTTCGAGGAGACCAGCGGCTCGTCCTCGAAGGACAGGTTGCCGTGCTCGTCGGCGGTCGACGCCCTGACGATCGCCACGTCGATCGGCCAGCTGGGATAATAGAGATAGGGCTTGCCGTCGAACTCCACCTTCCTGACCAGTTCCTCGGTCGCCCTGGCGGTGAACCGGCCGCCGCCATGCGCCGGATCGATGTAGGTGCCGAGCCCGACCTGGGTCAGATAGCCGGGCCCTTTGCGGGCCACCTCGCGCAGCCAATGCATCGATGCGCCGATCGGCCAGGAATAGGCCTCGACGCGGTTCTCGCGGATCAGGCGCATCAGCTCCGGGCGCCGGTTGGTCCTGGGATCGAGCGGATTGATGTAGGATCCGGCGATGATCCGCTTCATCAGCCCTTCCTGGGCGACATGGTCCATGCCCCTGATGCCCTGGGCATCACCGGTTCCCACCGGAAAATAGAAGGTCAGGTTCCGCGGATATCCGGTGGCGCGGAAGCGGTCGCCGAGCGCCTTCAGCACCTTGTCGGGCGTAACCCAGCCGATCACCCCGACCGAGGCGACCGTGGCGCCGTCGGCGATCCCGCCGACGGCCTCCGCAACATCGATGATCTTGCTCATGACTTCACCGTGAAGCGGTCGAAGGTGGCGCGGGCGGCGGGAGAGAGGCAATCCTCGGCGAACAGGCGCGACGCCTGCATGTCGGCGCGCTCCGCGTCCGCTGCGGCGAATGCCTCGAAGAAGCGCTTGGTGGTCGCCACCGCATTGGCGGGAAGTGCGGCCAACGCCGTCGCCAGCGCCTTGGCACGGTCGAGAGCGGCGCCGTCCTCGGCCGCATAGTCGGCAACGCCCAGCCTCAGCGCCTCGTCACCAGGGATCGGCTCGGCCCCCCAGGTGAGCAGACGCGCCTTGACCCCGCCGACGCGGGCGACCAGGGCCTGCAGCCCCCAGGGCGGCAGCCAGCCGTTCTGCACCTCCGGCAGGTGCCAGCGGGTTCCCCGCGCGGTGACGACGACGTCGCAGCACACCGCCAGAATGAACCCGCCGCCCAGCGCATAGCCTTCCACTGCGGCGACGACCGGCTTCGACATATAGGCGATGGTCCGGGCGATGGCCGCCGTTTCCGCCTCGTGCCCGCACATGGCGGCGATCGTCTGGCCGCCGAGTTCCTTCAGGTCGCTGCCGGCGCAGAAGGCCGGAGGCGCCCCGGTCAGGACGACGGCCCCGACCTCGGGGTCCTGCTCCGCCGCCCGCAGCGCGGCGGCAAGCCCCTTCATGACCTCCTCGCCCAGCGCATTGCGCCGCTTCGGCCGGTCGAGCGTGATGACGCAGACGCGCCCCGTCTTTTCGAATCCGATCATGGGATGTCCGTATTGCTGGAGAGAGGTCACGGCGGCCCGGCGATCGAAGCTGATGATCCTGGGGCAACGCCAATTGATGCTCAGTTAGTATGCATGTGACATATCAGATGGGGCGCAATATTGTCAAGCTGGATCGGCAGAGTGAGCCAGCGTGGAATCGTCGTGCGGGATTGCCGTGCGGAACCGGGAGACGGAGAGCCTGATGGGGGACGAGATCAAGGTGGATCAGGAAGCGGCGTCGATCGCCGAAACGGCGTATCTGCGGATCGAGGAGATGATCGTCACGCGGGCGCTGCCTCCGGGATCGATGATTTCGGAGAACCGGCTCGCCGACGAGCTGGGATGCGGACGCACGCCGATCCGCGAGGCGCTGCAACGGCTGAAGCTCGAAGGCTTCATCGAGATTCACCCGCGCCGCGGCGCGCTGGTGACCCCGGTGGACGTCATGAAGCAGCTGGAACTGCTGGAGGTCCGCCTGCCGCTGGAACTGCTGATGTCCCGGCTGGCGATCCGGCGCGCCACCAAAGCGGAACGGTCGGAGATGCTGCGGCTGGCCGCGGTCATCCGGCAGGCGGCGGCAACCGGAAACCGTTCTCTCTATCTCACGACGAACCGCGCCATCCATGAAATCCGCACCGCGGCTGCCCACAACGGCATGCTGGCGCAAACCGCAAGGGGTGTCCTGGCGCTCTCGCGGCGCTTCTGGTACGCCTACATCGAGGATACCGACAGCTTCACGGAAGCCGCCGACCTGCACGCCAAGATCCTGACCGCCATCGCGGAATCGTCGGAAGAGCGCGCCGTCGAAGCGACGCAGGGCTTCATCGATTTTCTCGACCGGCTGACGCGCCGCGCCCTGTCGCGCGATTTCTGAGCCGGGCTCCGACCCCAACTCATGAAAAATGGCCGAGCGGCGACCGCTCGGCCACAAGTGCCGCCTCGTACAGGAGAATATGAGGCGGTATGGACAACCCGCCGTCAGGCGCGCGCAGGAGCCGGCCGCCCTTGGATCCCTCCTTCCCGTTGCAGCCGGGGACGGATGAAGCTGGCGGCGACGATGCCGAGCAGGACGCAGACCCCGATGAAGTACCAACCGTTCGAGTAATCCTTGCCCGCGGCCGTCACCACCACCAGGGCGCCGAAGATCTTCGCGCTGAATGCGGCGACGAAGTATCCGGCACCGTTCACGAACCCCATCGCCTTGCCGTAGACCTCAGGGGTGAAGATTTCCGCCGGCACGGCCAGAAAGGGCCCCCATGCCATGTTCCCGAAAAATCCCATGCCGCACAGCGCGACCGCCAGCAGAACCGGATCGGCGGTCTGCAAGGTCGCCAGCAGGAAGACGAAGGGCGCCAGACCGATGAAGCAGGTCATGATCATGATGCGGCGGTTGCCGTGGAACACGCGATCCGACAGATAGGAGGAGGTGAAGCTGCCGACCGCGCCGGCCAGAAAATAGAGGGAACTCCACCACCCCATCGTCTGAAGCTTGAAGTGGAACACGTCGGACAGGTACAGCGGAATCCAGGTCAGGGCGCCGTAGAGGGTCACCTGCATCACGATGTCGACGAAGACCACCGCGACATAGCTGGGATTGCGGAAGAACTGGACGAACGTGATCGCGTTGCTGCGAAGGATCGTATTCCGGGCGTCGCCATACTCGCCCTTCTTGATCACCCCCTCCTCGATCTCATCGCGGTAGGCATGGTCGAGTTCGTCCGGTGTTATCTTGGGATATTGCTCCGGCCGGTCGAAAACCATCAGACCGATCAGAGCCAGCGGCAGGACGCCGCAGGCGGCGGTGACGTAGAAGACCAGCCGCCAATCGCCCGACACCTGCGCCAGATGGGTGGCGAAGACGCTGGCCCAGGCGGGCGTCAGAATCCAGGCCCAGGACAGCAGGGCCTGTGCCCGTGCGCGCCCCTGCTTGTTGAACCAGCGCATCAGGATGCGGGCGGAGGGCACATACTCGGTGCCGACGAGAAAGCCGAACATCGCCATGCGCAGCAGATACTCGTCGCGGGACTGGATCATCCCCATCCACGCCGTCATCACCGACCACGCGACCACTGAGAACAGCAGGATCTTCTTGGCGCCGAAGCGGTCGGTGAGCAGGCCCGAGATATATTGTGCCGGCCCATAGAACAGCAGCATGAGAAAGGCGCCGGTCCCGATGTCGGCCGTCGTCAGGCCGATGTCCTGGGCGATCGCCGGGGTGAGGACGCTCGACTTCACCCGGTCGAGATATTGAATGCTGTAGGCGACGAAGAGCACGATCGCCACGACCCACCGATAGGGAATCCTGTTCCTCATCAGTTTCCTCCCGCAGATTTTCTGGATGGACGACTGAGTGAGTTCTGATATGTCAGTCGCCGTTCATTAGACTATCAGTAATTTCCCGGTAGTCAAGCGCCGGCCGGCGGGACGGCCGGATCCATTTTCCGGATCCATTTTCCGGATCCATTTTTTAATCATCCGGTTGACGGCAACGAGGGCCGCCCCCGCCAGGGAGCGAGGCGGCCCTCAAAGCACCTTGATCGATGAACGGCTTGCCTGCGCTCAGGCGGCGGGTTCGGCCTGTTCGTCCAGGAAGCGGATGACCGCGTCGAACGCCTGTCCGCGGTTCTTTTCCATCAGCACCATGTGAGTCGCCTGACCGACCTCCACCAGCCGCTTGTACCGCGCACCGGTAAGGCGGGTGAACAGATCCTGCGCCATGTCGAACCGCACATCGACATCCCATTCGGCGCAGACCAGCAGGACGGGATTGGCGATCACCGACGGATCGTAGAGGGGATTGCCGGCGGTCCAGTGCTGCCGGACGTCCTGCACGGCACCGGAGGGCGCACGGATCGTCCCCGCGGTGGGCGAAGCGGGGTCGGTGGCCAGCGTCACCTCGGCCCAGGCGTCGAACCAGCCCTCCGGAATCAGCCCCGCCCTCTCCTGCTCCGGTGCCGCACCGCGCCAGGCGGCTTCGAAAGCCTGCGGGTCGACGATACGGTAGGCGCCGATCGGCCCGCCGGAATCGAACCGCAGGGGCGTTCCCGACAGCCAGAGGGGCGTGACCAGGATCAGCTTTCCGAACCGGTCGCCGGCTTCGGCGGCCAGCGTTCCGACAGCGGTCGCTCCCCAGGACATGCCGAGCAGGTTCACCCGCTCGACACCGCGCTTCTGCCGGACGTAATCGACCGCCGCCGCGAGATCGCGGACCGCCGTCCGGGCCGGGCTCAGCGGCGGATTGTCTTCGGGCGACTGCGACATCTCGGGCAGTCGCGTCGAACCGCCATAGCCGCGGACGTCCACGGCCCAGACGTCATAGCCCTGGCGGGCCAGAACATCCATGAACGAGGCGCCGGCGACCGGCACGTCGAACAGGCTCTCCGACGGAAAGGTCGCGCCGTGGATCATGACCAGCGTGCGTTCGGCGGAATACTCCACCGCATCGGCCGGACGCTTGTTGATCAGTTGAAGCGTCACGCCGTCCGTATCGCTCGGGATCAACACCCGCTCGCACTCGATCCGGCGGTTCGGCGAATGGTCTGTCTGCAACATGCTCGCTCCTTAGCTCAGGCGAATTGCCAAGTGAACCGGTCGCCGTCGCGCCCGACGCGGCCGGCGGAGGATTCGCCGAAATGGCTGGTGAAGACCAGGATCCCGGTCTCCGCCGCGTGGTTCAGCGCCCATCGGCGGGACGCCCGGGCAGCCTCAGGAAATTCGCAATAGAGCGAATTCCAATCGGGCCTGACGATCTGCGTCGGGTGGTGCAGCACGTCGCCCCAGAACAGCGCCTGTTCCCCCTGGGACGTGAAGCGGATGCAGGCATGATCGATGCTGTGGCCGGGGGTCGGCAGGAAGGAAAAGCCCTCCACCGCCTCCAACTCGTCGACCATGATCTGTCGCGCCAGCCCGGCTTCGACGACGGGGCGCACGCTGTCCTCGTAGACACCGGCCAACGGCGTCTTGACCATGTCGCCCAGCCCGGCTTCCGCCCTGATCGCCGCGTCGGAACCGTCGCCGGCGGACAATGCCGCGAGATAGTCATGTCCGCGGGCGGAGAAGACATACCGCGCATTGGGGAAGGTCGGAATCCACTGATCGCCGACCTTGTGCGTGTTCCACCCGACATGATCGACGTGCAGGTGGGTGAACAGCACCAGATCGACATCCTCCGGATCGACCTGCGCCGCCTTCAACCGCTCGAGAAAGGGTTCGTTGAGCCGGTGCAGGACCGGCATCGCCAGGCGCTCCTTGTCGTTTCCCGTCGCGGTATCGACCAGGATGACCCTGTCCGGCGTGCGGACCAGCCAGGTATGGATGCTCTGGCGGAGCATGCCCGTCTGCTGGTCCACCGATCCGGCGCCGAATTCACGGGCGATCTCGGGACCGACGGCGGGGTCGAAGTCCGGATAGAGGTAGGTTGGATCGACTCCTTCGAGCGGCAGTTCGGGAATCTTGACGATGACGGCATCGCCGACGCGATACACGGCCGGTTCGGACTGCATGGGATTTTCCTGTTGGGGGATTGCCTGGCAGCCAACTTAATGCCACATTGCCCATCAGACAAATCGATGCGGATCATGGTCTCAATCAATCATTTCGATCTGCGGTCGTTCGACCTCAATCTTCTCGTCGCGTTCGATGCGCTGATGCAGGAACGCAGCGTCACGCGCGCCGCCGCGCGCCTGCGGGTCGGCCAGCCGGCGATGAGCCACAGCCTTTCCACCCTGCGCATGCTGTTCCAGGACGAGTTGTTCGTGCGGGTCGGCACGGTCATGCAGCCGACGGCCCGTGCCCGCATGCTGTCCGGACCGATCCGCACCGCCCTCGACCAGATGCAGACGGCGCTTCATGCCCGCACCCTCTTCGATCCGGCGACCGAGGAACGGACCGTCCGCCTGGGCTTCTCCAGCGAGGTGGAGCTTCTGCTGCTCCCCGAATTGACGGAACGGATGCGGCAGTCCGCACCGGGGATCCGCCTTCTCTGCCGCTCGACGGGAAAGGAGGAGGTTCACCGCATGCTGGACGACGGGGCGCTCGATCTGGCCGTCGGCTGCTTCGACGCGGCGGCCCAGCGCCATAGATCGCGGTTCCTGTTCGAACAGTCCCTGAGCTGCGTCTTCAATGCCCGCCAGCTTGCGCTCGGCACGCCGATCAGCCTGGCGGACTATCTGGCCGCGCCGCACGCCCTGGTGACCCGGACCGACAGCCTGCAGGGCTGCCTTGAGAATGCCCTGACCGAGATCGGGGCGGATCTCGACGTCGTCGCCGCCGGGTCGGAGTTCCTGACCATTCTGGCGACGGTCGCCTGCGCGCCGGTGATCACGACCATCCCGACCCGCATGGCCCGTCTCTATGCGCCCCGCTTCGGCCTGACCGTCTGCCCCGCTCCCCTGACCCTGAGACTGCCCGCGGTCGCGATGGTGTGGTCGCTCCAGCTCGATCAGGATCCGGCATCGGCCTGGGTCCGGGATCAGGTCGCCGAAATCCTGCTGGCGGCGGAACTGGATGTCCGCGACACCCTGCGTGCCGTAGGCGGCCGGGGTTGAACGGTCTGCGCCCCGACCATCCCGGTCACGGCGTCACGGCGCGTCCATTGCCTTTGCAGGGAAGCGGCGCCGGCTTCTCCGATCGCGCTCTCGGACCCTCCGATGTGCGGAACTCGGGCGCGAAGATCCCGGTTCTGCTGCCGATATAGTCGATCAGCGTCCGCGCCGACTTGATCGGGTTGCGCCCCGCCTTCACGATCAGTTGCGCGTTGGATTTCAGCAGAAGCGGATGCTGGATGCGCAGGGCGACGACCTCCCCCGCATCCGCCATGGCGGACGCGTTGATCGCCCCGGTGAAGGTCACCGCGTGGTTGTTGAGGACGAACCGCGCCAGACTGTGGACGGAGTTGGTCATGAAGGCGATGTTGAGCGGCAATTGTTCGACATAGGCCAGCGTTTCGACGAGCTTGCCGAGACCCGTCGCCGACGGCATCGTCGCCACCGGATACTCGAACACCTGGGAAAGGGTGACGGGCTCGGGGCACAGCGCCAGCGGATGGCGGGCACCGACCAGGACATGGACCGGGGCACTCGCCTTCAGAACCGTACGGGTCTTGGTCGAGCGCGGCGGGTTGAAGGCGATCCCGATATGGGCGACGTCCTCCGCCACTTCAGACACCACCTCGGTCGCCGACATGGTGTTCATCGTGAACTGGATGTTCGGATAGGCCTTGCTGAACGGCAGCAGCGCCTTCTCCATCAGCTCGTCGATATATCCCTCGCTGATCGCCAGACGCAGGCTTCCGCGTTGCAGGTTGTTGATCTCGGAAATCCGTTCCTCGAGATTCTCCTGCTGGGATCGGCAGAAGCGCCAGTATTCGAGGACATATTGCGCCGCTTCGGTCGGGGTGGCGCCGCTGGCTCCCCGCTCGAACAAGGCGGCCCCCAGTTCCTCTTCGAGCAGCCGGATCTGGCGCGTGATCACCGACGGGGCGGTGTTGATCGCATCGGCGGCCCGACGGATCGAGCCGTGCGTCAGAACTTCGTGAAAGTAACGCAGCCGCCGCTGGTTGATCTCCCGCATCGGGCTTTCCATTCTCCGCAAAACGGAACAAGGGTGCTTCCTGAACCACCATCCGGCGCATCGTCGCGATGCCCTGCGGGATGTCCCGCGAGCCGGGCGGCCGCGATCGGCTCCTGTCAGCGGCTCCTCATCGCCTGCCGCATCCGGTCGAGAATTTCGTCGATGAGGGGCTTCGACGTCGCAAAATTCATCCGGATGAACTGCGATGCCTGCGGATCGAAGGTTTCGCCGGCGCTGAACGCGACCTTCGCATGGTGGAGGAAGAACTCCCCGGCCGGCCGGTCCAATCCCATCGCCGAACAATCCAGCCAGGCCAGATAGGTTGCCTGTGGCGGATGAAGCCCGATCTCCGGCATCTCCGCCCGCAGAACCGCGCGGACATAATCCCGCATCCCTTGCAGATGGGCCAGCACGGCGTCGAACCATTCCTGCCCGTCCCGCCACGCGGCCAGCGTCGCCTCGATGCCGGCGATGCTGCTTTGCCCCAGCAATCTGGGATGCAGCACCGCCGTGAACCGCTCCAGCAGCGCGCGCGACCCGAAATGCATCACCGCACAGCGAAGACCGGGAATGCCGAAGCTCTTGGTCGCCGAATGGAGCGTGACAGTCCGCCGGGCAACCTCCGGCCCAAGCGAGGCGAACGGAATATGGGCACGACCGTCATAGACGATGTCCGCATGGATCTCGTCGGCGACGACGATCAGATCGTTGCGGACCACATGGTCGGCCAGCGCCGCCAGCTCCGTCCGGCTGAGCATCCGGCCGGTCGGGTTGTGCGGATTGCACAGGATCAGCAGTTTCGCAGCCGGCCGTGAGTCTTGCGAAAGCCGGCCCAGGTCCCAGCCATAGCCGCCCGGACCGGGATCGGCAGGCCATGCGACGGCGTGCCGTCCGGTATCCTCCACAGCCGCCCTGAACGGCGGATAGGCGGGAAGCTGGACGGCGACGCCCTCCCCTTTCCGGGTGAAGGCCGTCACCGCCGCATAGATGGCCTGCACGAGGTCCGTGACGACCAGCGTGCAGTCGGGATCGACCGGCCAGCCATACCGCCTCTCCATCCGTTCCGCGAAGGCATCGGCGACCAGACGGTCCGGCGGACGGCCTCCGCGCAGAGGATATTGAAAGGCGCCCGCCGCCGACAGATCCGCCACGGCCCGGCGGACCGGCTCGGCCATGTCGAAATCCATCTCGGCGACCCAGCAGGGCAGGACCGAAGGATCATAGCGGTCCCATTTGAGCGAGCCCCGCCGGCGCAAGGCGCTTTCGGACAGGAAAAAGCTCTGCCGCGAAGGCCCTGGGGAGCCGGTGACGCTCGCTCTGGCCTCTCGTCTGGCCTCTCGATTTCCGATCATCATTCCGCCTCCCCCTCAGCCCCTGCTGCCCATACGGGACTTAGGCCAGCTTGATGTTCCAGGCCAAAGGCAGCGGCGCCTTCAGCATGCCGGTCACGGTGCGCCGCCGGGCGGACGGCGTCTGGAACTGCCCCAGCGGAACGAAGGGCACCGTCTCGAAGGCACGCGCCTCGATCTTCCGGACGATCGCGCCCTGGTCCTGCGGATCGGCGGTCATCCACTCGTCGCGCAGCTGCTCGATCACCGGATCGGTCGGCCAGCCCGGCCAGGTCTGCTTGCCGTTGGCGCGCAGCCCGAGATGCGTCGAGGGGTCGAGGATGTCGGTCACGCTGAAGCCGGCATGGAAGATCGACCAGCCGCCCTTGTCCACCGGCTCCATGCTGGTGCGGCGCTTGTAGAAGGTGCCGAGATCCATCGCCTGCAACTCGACATTCACCCCCATGCGCTTCAGCAGATCTTCCGTCACCAGCGAGGCGGCATGCAGCCAGGACAGGTCGGTCGCCGTCGGAATCGCCACCTTCTCGCCCTTGTAGGAGGACTTCAGCAGCGCCTTGGCCTTCTCGAAATTGGCCGCCATCACCTCCGAACCGGCGCCGGTGGACATCGTCGTGCCGCAGAAGAAGGCCGACCGGCATTCCTTGTACAGATCGGGCATGCCGACCTGGGCCTGGAGGTAATCGACCTGATTGACCGCCATCTGGATCGCCCGGCGCATCTCCAGACGGTCGAACGGCGGTTGGAGATGATTGAAGCGGATGACCGTCATATAGCCGAGATCGTCGTAAGCCTCGGTATTGATGGCCGGATCCTGGCTCAGCAGCGGCAGAAGCGTCAGGTCGGGCCCATGATACCAGTCGACCTCGCCGCGCTGGAGCGCCGCGGTCGCCGTCGCGGCGTCGGGGATGACATGCCATTCCAGCCGGTCGACATGGACCATCTTGCCGCCGGAGGTGCAGTCGGGCGCCTCGTCGCGCGGAACGTAGCCGTCGAACTTGGCATAGACCGCGCGGCTGCCCGGCACCCATTCGTCGGCCAGGAAGCGGAAGGGGCCGGAACCGATCGCCTCCTTGATCGATACGCTCGGATCGGTCTGGGCGATCCGCTCCGGCATGATGAAGGGCGCCGGCCCGCCGATCTTGGCCAGCCCCTTGGTCAGCAGGCCGAAGCGCGACTTCAGCCGGAACTCCAGGGTGCGGTCGTCGACCGCCCGCAGCTCGTCGGTCAATCCGAAGATGGTCTGGCCCAGCGGGTCGCGGGCGCCCCAGCGCTTCAGGCTGGCGACGCAGTCGCGCGCCAGGACCTTCTCGCCGTCATGGAACTTCAACCCGTCGCGCAGCCGGATCGTCCAGGTCAGCCCGTCGGCGGACTGTTCCGCCCCTTCGGCCATCTGCGGCTTGACCTCGAACCGCGTGTTCATCCCGAACAGCGTGTCGTAGATCTGGTAGCCGTGATTGCGGACGGGCTGGCCGCTGGTGACTACCGGATCGATGCCCGAGAGGTTGGAGGCCGGCACGACGCGCAATACGTTCTTCTTGGTCTGGGCGATCGCCGGGGCACTCAGCCCCGCCGACCCTGCCAGCGCCCCTGCCGCCATCGCCGATCCTGCCAGAAACGCACGCCGGGTAACAGTCATGGCACGAATTCTCCGAGAAAATGGGGTTTGCCGGTTACAGCTCGCGCGAGAGGCGCGGATCCAGCAGGTCGCGCAGACCATCGCCGATCAGGTTGATGCTGAGGACGGTCAGCGACAGGAAGACCGCCGGGAAGAAGATGATGTTGGGGAACAGCTGGAAGTAGCTGCGGCCCTCGGAGATGATGCTTCCCCAGGTCGGCACCGACGGCGGCGTACCGGCGCCGATGAAGCTGAGGATCGATTCCGAGATGATGGCCGAACCGCAGATGAAGGTGCCCTGGACGATCAGCGGCGCCAGCGCGTTCGGCGCGATGTGGCGCAGCAGGATGAGCATCGGCGGGGTGCCGATGGCGATCGCCGCCTCCACATAGGTCTGTTCCCGCAGCGTCAGGACGACGGCACGGACCAGACGGGTCACCCGCGGTGTCTCGGCGATCGCCAGCGCGATGATCACGTTCTCCACGCTGGCGCGGGTCAGGGCGATCAGGGCGATGGCCAGAAGAATGGCCGGGATCGCCATGAAGGCTTCAAGGACGCGCATCAGGAGGGCGTCCAGCTGCCGGAAGAAGCCCGTCAGCAGTCCGAGCACCAACCCGCCGAGCATGGCGAGCGCCGCCACCGAGAAGCCGACCAGCAGGGAAACCCGCCCGCCATACAGCACCCGGCTGTAAAGCTCCCGGCCCAGCGCGTCCGTCCCGAACCAGTATTGGGCGGACGGAAGCTTCAGCCGCGCCGCCGGCGCCAGCTTCTGCGGATCGGCGGTCCCGAGCCAGGGGGCCAGCAGCGCCGCGGCGACGATCAGCGCCAGCACCAGGGCGCCGAAGACCATCGGGCCGTGATGGCGCAGGAAGAGCACCCATGCCGAGCCGACACGCTCGGGTTCGGGGGAGGTGGCCGGAGCCATTTCAGTAGCGGATGCGTGGGTCGAAGATTGCATAGCTGATGTCCACGCAAAGGTTGACGATGATGTAGATGCCGGCGAGCAGCAGGATGACGCCCTGGATGATCGGGTAGTCGCGGCGCAGGATGGCGTCGACCAGCAGCCGCCCGACGCCCGGGATCGCGAAGACCGTCTCGGTGACCACGACCCCGCCGAGCAGCAGCGCCACGCCGATGCCGACCACCGTCGCGATCGGCACGGCCGCATTGCGCAGGGCATGCCGCCAGATGATCACCCGGTCGCCCATCCCCTTGGCGCGGGCGGTGCGGATGTAATCCTGCGACAGAACCTCCAGCACGCCGGCGCGGGTGATCCTGGTGATCAGCGCGATGTAGACCATCCCGAGCGACAGCGTCGGCAGGACGAGGTTGGACAGCCAGGGCCCGACACCGTGCGACAGCGGCGTATAGCCCTGCACGGGGAACCAGGCGAGCTTGATGGCGAACACCCAGATCAGCAGATAGCCGACCACGAAGACCGGAACCGAAAAGCCCAGCACGCTGACGACGAGCGCCAGCCGATCCACCGCCCGCCGCGCCCGCCATGCCGCCAGCGCACCCAGCGGCACCGCGACCACCACGGACAGCAGGACGGTCAGCACACCCAGCGAGAAGGTCGGTTCCAGACGCTGTGCGATCAGGTGGGTGACGGGCAGGTTCGAGAAGATCGACGTCCCCAGGTCGCCCTTCACGAGGTTGAGCAGAAAGATCCCCAGCCTGACGTGAAAGGGCTGGTCCAGCCCCAGGGCGACGCGGATCCGGTCGATTTCCTCGGGTGTCGCCAGATCCCCGGCGATGATGGTGGCCGGGTCGCCCGGCGCGAAATACAGAAGGCAGAAGATGATCAGGGCGACGAGGACGACGACCGGTATGGCACCGAGCAATCGCCGGATGATGAATGCGAGCATGGTTTTTCCCTGTTCCTGTTCGGCCGCCGCTCCCTCGGTCGTAAGATGCCGAAGCTTATGCGGCCCATTCCTCGCCCCATGACTGGACGAGATGCCCCGCCGAAACCTCGCGGTATTCGCGGACCGGCGGTATGTAGTCGAGCCTGCGCACCGGGCTCTTGATCTCCGCATTCGAAATCGACCGCGCCATCCGGCGCCGCGCGGGATCGGGCACCGGGACCGCGGAAAGTAGGCGTTTGGTGTAGGGATGCTGCGGGTTGCCGAAGACCGCGGCGCGTGGCCCGATTTCGACCATCTCGCCCAGATACATCACCGCGACGCGGTGGCTGAGGCGTTCGACCACCGCCATGTCGTGCGAAATGAAGAGATAGGCCAGCCCCAGGCTGGCCTGGAGATCGAGCATCAGATTGACGACCTGCGCCTTGATCGACACGTCCAGCGCCGAAACCGCCTCGTCGGCGATGATCAGCTTGGGCTCGACCGCCAGCGCGCGGGCGATGCAGATGCGCTGGCGCTGGCCGCCGGAGAATTCGTGGGGATAGCGCGAGGCCATCTCGGGCTTGAGACCCACCCGGACCAGCAGGTCGGCCACCTTGTCGCGCGCCTGGGCGCGCGTTCCCATCCGGTTGACCAGGAACGGCTCGGCGATCGCGTTGCCGACCTTGATGCGGGGGTTGAGGCTGGCGAAGGGATCCTGGAAGATCATCTGCATCTTCTTGCGCGCCTCCGACAAGGCGCGCGCGCTGGATGACAGGATGTTGGTGCCCTCGACGAGGATCGTTCCCGCCCTCGGTTCGATCAGGCGCAGGATCGACCGCCCGGTGGTCGACTTGCCGCACCCGCTTTCTCCGACCAGCGACAGGGTTTCCCCCGGCTGGACGCTGAAGGAAACATTCTCGACCGCATGCACGCAGCCGGCCGGCTTGCGCAGGATGCCGGAACGGATGTCGAAGCGGGTCGTCAGGCCGCGCACTTCCAGGACCGGGCGGTCGGCCTGGGCGATGGTGTCCGGCGTTTCCACCGGCGTGTCCGCTTCTCCGGTCTTGATATCGACCACGGGAAAGCGCATCGGGCGCTCCCGGCCCGTCATCGACCCCAATTGCGGAACCGCCGACAGCAGCGCCCGCGTATAGGGCTTGCACGGATTGCGGAAGACCTCGGCGGTCTCGCCCGTCTCCACGACGTCGCCGTGGTACATCACCAGCATGCGGTCGGCGATCTCCGCCACGACGCCCATATCGTGGGTGATGAACAGGACAGACATGCCCTCTTCGGCCTGCAGCGTCTTGATGAGTTCGAGCGTCTGCGCCTGGATGGTGACGTCCAGCGCAGTTGTCGGCTCGTCGGCGATCAGCAGCTTCGGCTTGCAGGCCAGCGCCATGGCGATCATGACACGCTGCCGCATGCCGCCGGAAAAGCGGTGGGGATACTCGCCGAGCCGCGATTTGGCGGCGGGAATCCTCACCTTGTCGAACAGCCGGACGGTTTCGGCCTCCGCCTCGACCCGCGTCAGTCCGCGATGGAGCATCAGCGCTTCGACGATCTGGAACCCGACCGGCAGCACCGGATTGAGGCTGGTCATCGGCTCCTGGAAGATCATGGCGACCTCGTTGCCACGAACCCTGCGCATCTCCTCGTCCGGAAGGCGGAGCAAATCCCGCCCCATCAGGTTGATGCTCCCGGCGATGCGGCTGTTCGTCGGCGGAAGCAGACGCATGATCGACAGAGCCGTGACGCTCTTGCCGGATCCGGATTCCCCGACGATCGCCAGCGTCTCCCGCGGGCGGATGTCGAAGGACAGATTCCTGACCACCGGCTGCCACAGGCCATCCCGCGCAAACGATGTCGTCAGGTTGCGCACGGAAAGAACCGTCTGCTCCAATAGCTCCTCCTAACCGCTATGCATGATTGCCGAACCGGCAGCTGGACCACCGGAAGCGCAGCACCCGTCCTTGCCGCCGGCGTTGCCCACGCCGGTCGGTACAAACAATTCCAGAGACACTGCCTTTTTCAGGGCTTGTTTATGGATCGGTCAGATCAGGCCGACTGAACGGCGTGGCGCCACAATCAACCGGCATCGCTCTCAAGCACTGACGATAGCAGTGACCAGCGAATGCAGAAAGAACTGTAGGAGTCGAAGTTCGTTGCCCGGCGGGCAACACCGTCGCGGGCCGATGCCGGGCGGGCCGGCTCCCGGCAACTCACCCGGCCCGCATGTGAAGCATCAGGGCATCGACCTCGGAGCCGAGCGTTTCCACCTGCCGGGCGACCGTCGCCGATGCGCCGAGGACGCGATTGGCGGAGTCACCGGACTCCGTCGCGGCCTGGGTCACCAGATCGATGGTGCGGCGGACATGCTGCGTGCCGGTCGCCGCCTCGACCACGTTCCGCGCGATCTCCCGCGTCGCGGCGCTCTGCTCCTCCATCGCCGACGCCACGCTCGCGGCAATCCCGTTGATCTCGCGGATCGTGCCGGCGATGTTGCGGATGGCCTCCACCGCCTCGTCCGTCACCGCCTGCATCGCCTGGATCTGGCCGGCGATCTCGTCGGTTGCACGGGCGCTCTGGGTCGCGAGGTTTTTCACCTCCTGGGCCACCACGGCAAATCCGCGCCCCGCCTCACCGGCCCGCGCCGCCTCGATGGTGGCATTCAGCGCCAGGAGGTTGGTCTGCTTGGCGATCTGGTTGATCAGCTGGACCACCTCTCCGATCTTCAGCGCGGTCTGCGCCAGACCGTCGACGGTGCGGTCGGTCCGTTCCGCGGCACCGGCCGCCTCGTGGGCGATCCGGCTCGAAGCGGCCAGCTGCACCCCGATCTCCGCAATCGATCCCGACAGCTCCTCGGCGGCGATCGCCACCGCCTTCACGCAACCCTCCGCCTGCTGCGAGGTCGCCGCAGCGGTCGCCGCTTCGCCCGACGTCGTTTCCGCATTGCCGTTCATGCGCCTGGCGACCTCGCCCATCTCGCCGACCGCCAGACCGACCCGGTCGAGTACGCTCTTCACCCGCGCCTCGAAGCTCTCCGCCATCTCGATCATCGCCCGTCGGCGTTCCTGGCCGGCACGGGCACGTTCGGCTTCGATGCGGGTGCCGGCCTCGGCGGCCTTGTGGGCGGTATCGCGAAACACGATCAGCGCCTTGGCCATTTCGGCAATCTCGTCGTTTCCGCCACCGGGGATCGCTGCGGTCAAATCCCCTCCCGCGATCAACCGCATCGCCCTCGTCAGCATGTCAAGCCGCCGTACGATCATGCGGCCCACCACAATCCAGGCCAGCAGTCCCGCGGCCACGAGGCTGGCGGCGGCAAACCCCGCCAGCATCCAGCGGCCGGCGACGATCGCCGACATGGCTTCCCCGGCCGCATCGTCCGCCTCCTGCTTCATGGTCGCGATCTGCCGATTGACCGCCAGGGCGAATTGCCGTGCCGCCTCCCGGTTCTCCGCCAGAACGGTGAAAAGCTCGTGCTCGGAGGCGGCAAGCTCGGCCTTGCGCATTTCAAACAGGCTCCGCTCTCCGGCGCCGAACGCGACGATCGCCTCGAATGCCTTGGCAAGTTCGGCGTTCTCACCGTCACGGCCGATCATGGCGAAGATGGAGGTGACGGCGAAGACCGATTTCCTGAGAGTCCCCGCCAGCGCGTCGATCCGGTTTGCCGTCAGCCCTTGTGCGGCCTCGCTCAGGGTTCCGGCGACGACATTTCCGTAGCCGGCAAGATCGAGATAGGCACGGAAACGCCGCAGCCCGCTCCCCGAAAGCTCGTCCACCATGTCCTTCGATCTTGCACGGATTGAACGCGCTACCCGGTCGATTTCGGCTTTCGGGTCGGCGATGCGGCCATCGGCAGGATCGAGCCCGGCGGCGACCCGCTCCAGATCATCCAGATCCTTCTCGTTGGCGGCTCCCAGCGTGCTGCCGAGATCCCTGAGCCGATTGCCCGTCCCTTCGACCAGCGGACGCAGCTTGGCGACGAAGGCGGAATGCTGCCGCGACAGTTCGACCGCAGCCTCCTCCCGCTTGGTGCGAAGCTCGATCCGGCGCGCGGCGGCGGCCCTTTCGGCATCGAGGGTTTCTATCAACCGCGTTGCCTGTCGGGTGACCTCCTGGACATTCGCATCGTCCGGCCGCTTCCGGGCAAGGCTGCCGACCAGGGCCAGCAGCGACTGCCCATGCGCCTCGATGTCGCTGTAGGCGGCCGCCAGGGTCTCCTGGCTGTCGGCGCCGGCGAGCGTGGGAGCCGCAACGGCGATCGTGCCGCTTTCCCGCGACAGCTGCTCCGCCAGTTCCATCCCGGGCAGGCTGGTGCCGACGATGCGCTCCAACGGCCCCTGGACCGCGGCGAAAGACAGAAACCCGACGCCACCGGCGGCGATCGTCAAGCCTGACATACAGGCGAACGCCAGAAGCAACTTCGTTCCCACACGAAAGCGCCGATCACGCGAACCGACTGCCCCTCCGGCGTTCTGGTTCATTGACACCAACTCCCTTGCTGTGGGTATGATGAGCAGATGCGATTCACAAAAACTGTCTTTGGGGGATTCGATGAGTCCCTGCGTTGGCCTCTATAAAATACAGCGCCGATCTTCAAATAATTGGCCGAGATTTCAAATATATGCTTTAAAATTCATTTTTATATTTCCGATCTCAGCAGTTTAAATCCGCTAGTTATTTTAAAAATCTCGCTCGATTTCTAAACCGGCCAAGAAGAAGCCTAACAGACGGCCCAGCAAATAAGGCGCCTATTTTCTCTTCCGGAGCATTGCCTTTGGGGCAACACCCGATAGAGCCCGCATCCGGATTGCCGGGGCAACTGGCGGCCGAGGCGCCGGCGAAACGGTCGTCAGCCATCCATCCACGCCTCGACATTGCACCTGCGCACTTACCCATAATTCGGTTTACTTAAATTTATCTGCTGTATTTATAATTTCTACTTTCCTATAATGGCTGCCGCTCCGGGGCGACTGCAAAGTGATGCCAGCCATATTTAAAGGAAAGAGCAATCCAATGAGGATGGTCCGTCTGTCCATAATCTGTAGCGGCATCACGCAGGCGATGCGGAATCAGGGATTTCCTGCCGACGACTCCTTGGAATCCCGCTCGGAAAGCTTGGCACGGAAGCTTGCAAAGGATCTTGCACAGGCTGATATCGCCTACGCGGCTCCGTCGATCCGGGCGCGCGAGACCGCCGGTCTGCTGGGGATCGAGCCGTCGGTCCGGGCCGATCTCAGCGACCAGGACTATGGGCTATGGAGCGGACGCAGCCTGGAGGAGTTGGAGCGAACCGACCCGGACGGTCTTCTGGCCTGGATGTCCGATCCCGGCTTTGCGCCGCCGGCCGGAGAGTCCGTGACCGATGTCGCCGGACGGGCCGCTGGCTTTCTCGATGAGATGCGCGGCGCCGCCGGACATGTCGTGGCCGTGACGCACGGCGCCGTCGCCAGGGGTGCGATCCTGCAAGTGCTGGACGCGCCGCTGACGGCATTCTGGAAAATCGACACGCCTCCGCTCTGCGTCACCGACCTGCGCTTCAACGGAACGCGTTGGGTGTTGCGGGGGCACGGCGAGGCATAGGCCGGGTGCTCCACGCCAGGATCCCGATGCCGATGGCCAGTCCGGCGACGAGGGCCAGAAGCGCTCCCAGGCTGGGTCCGTGGAACGGCACGTCGGCCCAGTGCGGATCGATCAGGTCGGCGGTGTTGAACGACTCGTCGCTATAGAGGCACAGCACCAATGCGGTGCTGTTTTCCAGCATATCGCGATCGATCCTGTCGATCAGCGAACCGACAGCGGACCGGTCTCCGTCCATGCTCCGCATATGCAGCAGAAGCGCCCGCGTCGCCGAGAGATAGGCGTGGCTGCATTCGTTGAAGGGGCTCGTTTCGTCGGTGACGCTGCCGGGCAGCCATCCCCATACGCAAGCCGCATATTGCAGATGGACGAAGTTCAGCAGGCGACGGAAGGTTTCGTCGGTTCGGGTCTGCCGGGCAGCCAGATCGACGATCCGGCTGCGGTAATCCGCCATCACCGCCATCTGGCCATGGGTCAATGCCGGGATGCGGAGGCCGGGGCTGTTCTGCTCCGCCGTCCGGCGATGGGCCGCGGCCTCGCCCGCCAATCCGCAGGCCAGCCCGCAAGCCAGGACCAGCCAGAGGCACGATGCCGCGATGCGAACGGCCGCGATGCGAATGACCGTGCCGAGGCATCGCGACATCGCCTTGCCCCCTAACGGATCGCCAAAGCCGCCAAGCGCCGCCCGGAGGCCGGCCGGATCAGGCGCCGTTCGGCCAGAACCCCGAAACCGAGGCCGATCGTGGTCCAGAGGACGGCATGCATGGCCAGGGACGCGATGCGGAAGTTCCAAAGCAGCACGGCGGAAAAGGTCTCGGGCACTTCGTTGACCGACGGCAGCACGGAAAAGGCGATTCCCATCACCAGGACATAGGCCGCGCCGCCGGCGATCCAGGCGTTCCAGCCGCCGTGACGGACCATCAACCGTCTGGCGAGCCCGATCGAGGCGACCGCGATGGCCACCGACAGGCCAAGCAGGATGAAGAACAGCTCCGTACGTGCCTGGATCGTTTCGCCGCTGCCGACGGCGGGCGGATTGGCGGGATATTTGATCTGCGGCACCAGGACGATGGCAACGAAGCCCGCGAGCGCGATCAGGGCGGCGGTGCCCCGCGGTCCGAAGGCGCTCACCCGCCCCTGGGCGAAAGCGAACACCAGCGCGACCAGCCCGCCGATGGAGGCGCCGTAGGCCAGCGTGCCCGTCAGCAGCCCCAACCCGGCCTGGGTGGAGCGGCTCACCAGCTCGGGCTCCGGCGCCTCCCCTGCGGCCTGGGCCAGCTGTTCCTCGAAGGCGATGGCTTGATCCACCAGGGGTTCGCCGACGACCTTGGCGAAGGCGAAGGCCAGCAGCCCTGCAACCAGGCCCACCAGCATGCCGCGGAGCAAAAGGCTACCGACCATCTCGGCCTCCTTATCATGAAGTGCGGAAATCAGTGGCAGGGGAAGCCGAGCAGGTGCCGGCCGTCATGGACGAATTCGTGGACGTACGAGCCATGGATCAGCGACGCGGCCAGGACTGACACCCCAACCCAACTGGAACACACGGCCGCCAACGTGCGACCGCCGCGGCGGCGCGCGCCTGCCCCTCGTTGTGCCATTCCTTGCCCTGAGGACAATGACCATGGACAATCCCAATCCCGCGCCCTCGGTGCCCTTCACCCATCCCTGGATCGAAGGCTCGATCATGGCGACCCGGGGCCTGGGCCGCGCGTCGGCCCAGCACACGCACCACCTGACCGAAGAGCGGCAGGGCAAGTTCCACTACACCATGGGACCTTATTCGGAGCCCGTGCTCGACATTTCGCCGGGCGACCGCATCGTGATCGAGACGCGCGACGCGTTCGAAGGCGCCCTCCGCAACGAATCCGACAAGCCGTCGCAGCTCCTGCGCATGCCGTTCCTGAATCCCCAGAACGGACCGATCATGGTCGAAGGCGCCGAAAAAGGCGACACGGTGGCCGTCTACATCGAATCGATGGTGCCCAGGGGACAGAATCCCCGGGGGACC
The DNA here is from genome assembly GCF_024170005.1 of Azospirillum lipoferum. Lineage (GTDB taxonomy): Bacteria > Pseudomonadota > Alphaproteobacteria > Azospirillales > Azospirillaceae > Azospirillum > Azospirillum lipoferum. The sequence continues at coordinate 92,130 of NZ_JALJXJ010000010.1, read as the reverse complement.
TGCTGCATGATCGAGGAATTCGGCGGCCTGACCGGAACGGCCTACACCGCCATGCTCAACGATCCGCTGCCCGAGATCGTGCGCAAGATCGATCTCGACGAGCAGCACGTCTACTGGAGCGACCGGGTCACGCTTCCCTACAAGCCCCACATCGGGACGCTGAGCTGTTCGCCGGAGATCGATTCGATCAATTCTCTGACGCCCGACAATCACGGCGGCAACATGGATCTGCCGGACATGGGGCCGGGCAGCGTGACCTACCTGCCGGTCCGGTCGCCGGGGGCGAGGCTGTTCATCGGGGACGCCCACGCCTGCCAGGGCGACGGCGAGGTGTGCGGGGTCGCGGTCGAATATGCGGCGACGGTGACCATCCGCGTCGACCTCATCAAGGGCTGGACCATCGACTGGCCGCGGCTGGAGACCGCCGACATGATCATGGCGATCGGCAGCGCCAGACCGCTGGAAGACGCCACCCGCATCGCCTACCGCGAACTGATCCGCTGGATGGTGGCGGAGTTCGGTTTCGACAAATGGGACGCCTACATGCTGTTGAGCCAATGCGGCATCGTCAGGCTGGGAAACTTCGTCGACCCGAAATACTCGGTTGCGGCGGCGGTCAGGAAAACGATCCTGTCCGCTTAGAGTGTGATCGCTTCAAGCGGAATCGCTTGAAGCGTGAAACGCACGGAAAACCAAAAGATTAGAGTCTGTCTGGTGCTTCAATAAGCACCAGACAGACTCTAATCCCCGGTCCTCGCAGGCGCATCAGCATCGCTCGCTAACCCAGCCTTTGAACGTGAAGGCGGCATAGAACAGCTCGACATCGCCGAAGCCGGCGTTCTCCAGGACGGCGACGTCCTGGTCGGGGGAGAGGACCGGCAGTTTCTCCTTCATGATCTTGATGTTGCCGGCGACGCTGATGGGATCGATCCCGCCGGTCGATACCAGGGCGGCATTGCGGCCGAGCCACTTGTCCTTGCCGAGATCGTCGTTGGGGAAGCTGTGGTGGACGGTGACGAGACGTCCGCCCGGCTTCAGCCGCCGGTGAATCTCCTTGAGCGTGCGGATACGCTCGTCCCTCGGCAGGAAATGGAGGGTGAGCAGACAGGTCGCCCCGTCGAACAGACCTTCAGGCGCGTCGTCGATATAGCCCTCGTGGAAGGTCACGCGCGCCGCCAATTCACCGAGCGTGCTACGCGCCAGCGCAAGCATCTGGGGAGAGGGATCGACGCCATCGAAGCGCCAGCCCTGCTGCATCTCGGCCAACGCCTTCAGTTCCAGGCCGCCGCCGGCGCCGACGACGAGGATCCTGCCATCGGCCGGAACACACTCGGCGAGCAGCAGGCCGACCATGCGGTGAAGATCGCGCAGTCCCGGGACATGGCGGGCGACGCGCTCGGCGTAGCTGGCGACCTCGGCGGGATCGGAGAAGGACGACATGGGCAGGCTCCTTCATGTAACAATTGATGATACATATAAGGAATGCGGCGACGTATCAACTCCCGCGGCGGGCCAGCTGATTGCGATGAACAGATTGCGATGAACAAGGACACGCGATTGTCGGATGTGCTGCACATCCTGCTCCACCTGAGCGTCGTGGAAAAGCCGGTCACATCCGAGGTGCTGGCCGCTGCACTCGGTACCAATGCGGCGGTCTTTCGACGGACGATGGCTGGCTTGCGGGAGGCAGGCTTACGTCCAGTCAGGAGAGGGGTACCGAGGAGGCTGGATGCTTGGACGGTCCCTCGACCGGATCACTCTGCTCGATGTCTACGAAGCTCTCGGCCGTCCGACGCTGTTTGCCATAGTCAATCGCTCCGATGAACCGGATTGCCTTATTGCGCGCAACGTCAACGCCACATTGGCCGATACGATGGCGGCAGCGGAGGCGTTGTTCGTGGAGCGGTTTGGAAAGCTCACACTCGATACCCTTCCTCCGCCATCGCCGACGCCACTATCCCGGCATGATTGAGTTGGCTCGGCGCAAGGCCGAGCCTCTAAGACCATGGGCCGATTGTCATGGAAGCTGCTGTTTACGGCTACCGCTGTCTGGATTTCGCGGACGGCATCTCTCCACGTGGCCCACGGATCGATGATTGCCGCGGGCCGGTCTTCGGTGATGAGCAGAATGCCCGGAAGCCGAAGTCGTCGAATTGGTCGGCCTATGGTGAAAGGCTCTAAGCTTTTGCTTTTCCGTGTGATTCACACCTCAAGCGATTCCGCTTGATCCGATCACACTCTATGGCTGCCGGTGGGATGCTTGGCCGATCGGACGCCAGGATCCACGCTGGTTCCCTTGGTGGGGTCACCACGGAGTTTCGCCGCCGGGTTCCACGAACCGGCCGGACGCTGCATTCTCGCCGAGCAGCGCAAATTCGACCGGCAACCTGGCGCCTTCCTCGGGCGTCATGAAGCCGGTGCCGCCGGTCAGGTCGGTCTTCACATAACCCGGGCTTACCGAATTGACGACGATCGGTGTGTCGCGCAGTTCCGCGGCAAGCTGGACGGTCAGCATGTTCACTGCGGCCTTGGATGCATTGTAGCCAATCAGCCGCGCAGAGTAATAAGGCGAGGTCGGATCCCCATTGACCGCCAGCGAGCCGAGCGAACTTGCCAGATTGACGATCCGTGCCGCCTTCGAGCGGCGCAGCAGCGGCAGCATCGCCTGGGTAACCCTTAAAGCTCCCACGAAATTGGTCTCCATGATGCGGCGTACCGCATCGGGGGCCGCTGTAGTCGGAGGGCCGTCCTGCGCATCGACGATGCCGGCGTTGTTGATCAGGATGTCGAGCCGGCGATGTTCGCTATCGATGACCTCGGCGGCCGCTTCGACGCTCGTTGGATCGGTAACGTCGAGCCTGACGAACTGGACGCCGAACCCTTCCAAAGCGAGAGTCTCCGCTGCGGCGCGGCCACGGCCCGGATCACGGGCCCCGACAACGACGAAGACGCCGGCCGCGGCGAGTTGGCGGGCAATCTCCAGCCCGATGCCTTTGTTGGCTCCTGTGACGAGGGCGACGCGGTCATTGCAGACCATGCTTGAATCCTCTGCGGTGTTAGATCATGACGAGGACTCAAGATATAAAGAACTCCTCAGTTTTTGGATTCGCTTATGCCCTCGAACGCGCCGATGCATCTAACCCCCCGGAAAAGGCCGCGTCAGGCGCGTGCCGCGGCGACGGTAGACGCCATTTTCGAGGCGACCATTCAGGTTTTGGTGGCCGATGGTCCCGACCGGCTGACGACAACGCGGGTGGCGGAGCGCGCCGGCGTCTCGGTCGGCACGATGTACCAGTATTTTCCGCATAAGCAGGCTCTGTTCTATGCCGTAAACGAACGGTACCTGTCAGCCCTCGCCGAGAGGGTGGAAGGCGCGGCCCGAGCGCAGCACGGCGCGCCTGTCAGCGAGATGGTCAAGGCGATCGTCACCACCTACTGGACCGTGAAGACGGAGCGGCCCGAGGTAACCCGCGCGCTCTATCGCTCGGTCGTCGAACTTGACAATGAGTCGTTGATCGAAGCGTTCGCGCAACGCGTCGACACGGCGACGGCGGCGATGTTGGCCACGGCTCCGGACGCGGCTTTCGCCGACCTTCGGACCGTAAATCTCACGCTGCTGACGACGATATTCGGCGCGGTTCGCAGCGTCTTTGAGCGTGATCTTCCACCTCTCGAAGCTCACGCCGTTCAACACCAATTGATCCTGATGTGCGTGGCCTACTTGGCGGCGGTGAAATCCGCACCGAGGAAGGCATCGTGACGTTAGAGCCTGCCCTGATGGACAGCGCCATCTTCAGCGATTGACGCCTGCCGTCGGCGTCCCATGGTCCCTTCGAAGCCCGCCGTCATCATTCCCGAGGCGTGGGCTACGCTGCACGGAAGCGGTCGACGGCGTCCTTCAGCAGGATCTCGAGCGTTCGCGCCTGATCCGTGACGTCGCCCGAGACGTCGCGGACACGAAGCGCTGCCGTCCCGGTCTGGCCTGCGACGGCCGACACCTCGGCGATGCTGGTCGAGAGCGACTGGGTGCCGTTGGCTGCGTGATCGACGTTGCGTACGATCTCCCGCGTCGCGGCCGTCTGTTCCTCCACCGCCGCCGCGACGCCGGCGGCGATCTGGTAGATCGCGTCGATGGTTTCGCCGATATGACGGATCGCCTCGGAGGCGGTGTTGCTGACCGCCTGCATCGCGGCGATCCTCCGGGTGATCTGTTCGGTCGCCCGGCCCGTCTGGACCGCAAGACTCTTCACTTCCGAGGCGACCACGGCGAAACCCTTGCCGGCTTCCCCGGCCCGCGCCGCTTCGATCGTCGCGTTCAGGGCAAGAAGGTTGGTCTGCCCGGCGATCTCGGTGATCAGGTCGACGACCTTGCCGATCTCCATCGCGGCGTCTTCCATTTCGTGCATCGTCGCATCCGTCGCCTTCGCTTCGGAGACGGCCTGGGTCGACAGTCGGCGGGACCGATCGACCTGGCGCGCGATTTCGTCGATCGCCCCGGACAGTTGCTGGGCGGCCACCGCCACCTGCCGGACGTTCGCCTGGGTTTCGACGGCGGTCGCCGCCGCCCCCGATGCCTCGGCCTCGTTCCGCTCCACCGCCGCCGTCATCACGTTCGCCAACGCGTGCATTTCACCCGCCCGCCCCGACAAGGCGACGACCACCGCGTTGACGCCGTCCTCCAAAGAGGTTGCCAATGCCCCGATGGCCCGTTGCCGATCGGCTGCGCCGCGCCGCCGTTCGTCTTCTGTCCGGGCGTTGGCGGCGTCGATCTCCCGGATGTTGTCGCGGAAGACCAGCAGGGCGCGGGCCATCTCGGTGATCTCGTCGCGTCCGCTGGCTTCGACGACCGGAGACAGATCACCCCCCGCGATCGCACGCATGGCGCCGGAGAGACCGACCAGACGGCGCGTGATTCCGCGCGTGACGACGAGCCAGACCAGGAGAAGCGAAGCCAGCACGCTGGCCGTCGCCAGGCCGCCGATCCAGAGGCGGCCGCGCAGCAGAGTGTCCGCCGCCACTTCCGAAGCATGGTCGACGTCGTCTTGCGAGGCGGCCACAAGGTCCGCCGCCGCCGCCGACAACAGGGCCGAGGCGTCGAGATTGGCGGTCAGGAGGGCATGTTCCTGTTCCAGCGCGTCGAGCGATCGTTGCCGGAGCACCGGCATCGCCGACGATCCTTGCGCGAAGCCCAGCAACCGCCGCCCCAGTTCGGCCGCCGGCTTGGTCTCGGCCGCATCGCCCAGTGCCTCGAGCTGTCCGGCGAATTGCGTGGCGACCGGCTTCGAGCGTTCTGCCAATTTCCCCAGGCTCTGCGCATCCGGCGCGTTGGCAGCCTCGACGATCAGGCCGACCAGCAGATTGCCGGTGGTCTCCAGTTCCAGCAGTTTGCGGAAGCCGCCGACCGACGTATCGGGCGTTCCGGTCTCGAGGCTTGAGGCAGTCTTGTCGATCAGCGGCGTCAATGCCTTGAGCAGCGCGTCCTGGGTGGTGCGGACGGTGCTGACCGCACGGACCTGATCGTCCAGAAGATCCATGCGCGACATGACCGACGTGTGGAGGGCGTCCAGGTTGGCGGTGATCCGATCGACCTGACTCCGCAGCGCGGCCAGCGGTTTCGGTGCCGTACCGGCCTTCTCGACCGCCGCGAGCAGCCGGGAAAGCCGGGTACCATGGTCGTCGATGCTTTCCATGATCCTCTGGCGTTCGGCGGACTGGGCGGCATTGGCGAGCAGCGGCGCCAACGCCACCATCCGACTTCCTTCCACGGCAAGCCGGTTGGCCGTCGAAAGAACCGGGATGCTGCGTCCGGTGATCGCCGCCAGGGATCGGCTCAGGGAATCGAAAGACATCCAGGCGACCAGTCCGCTGATCAAAGTCATCAGCGCCACCGCCCCGAAACTCAGGAACAGCCTGCGGCGGATGCCGAATCCGCGACGCTCCTTGGTGCTCTTGCGGCGGCCTCCGCCCATGATCCTCTCCTTTGGCATGCTGTTTTTCCGGGGGTCTCACGCGGCGGCCGGCAAGTGCTTCCAGATGGCGATCCGTCGCCGGACTCAGTAAAGGCCGGCCGTTCCGCCGCCATCCACGGCGATCGCGGTACCCTGGATATGGCGGGCACGGTCGTCGGCCAGAAACAGGGCAAGCTCCGCCACGTCTTCCGGCCGGCCGAGCCGGCGGATGCCTTCCCTGGCGATCTGATCGCGGCGCGCCTGATCGGCGGTGATCCCGGTCGCCGCGGCGCGCTGTTCGAACAGGGCCTGGATCCGCTCCGTCTCCGTCAGACCGGGAAGAATGGCGTTGACGTTCACGCCTTCGCGCTTGCCGAGCCCCGACAGGCCTTTCGTGAAGTTCGCCATTGCCGCATTGACCGAGCCGCCGACCAGGAACTCGGGGTCGGGGGTCCGTGCCGCCCCGCCGATGATGTTGACCACGAAGCCCTCGGCGGTTCGCAGCATCGGCCAGAACAGGCGGCACAGCCGCACGCAGGAGAAGAACTTCAAAGCGAACCCGTCGTCCCACTCCTCGTCGGGCTGGGTGAGGAAGGCTCCGGCCCGCGTGGCTCCGGCCGAATTCACCAGCACGTCGCATCGGCCGAACCGCTCCGCGACGACGTCGTGGACGGTCCGGCAGCCGGCGATGGTCCGCAGATCCGCCGCGACGGCGACCGGCGGCGGCGCGGCGGTCTCCTGCGCGATGCGGCTCACCGCGGCGGCAAGGTTGCTTTCGGACGATGCGGCCAGGATGGTCTGCGCGCCCGTGTGCGCGAAGGATTTGGCGATGGCAAAGCCGATCCCCCGGCTCGCACCGCTGACGACGACGATCCTGGGTTCGGTTTTCTCGCTCATGCTCGCCTCGCTGCGCTGGTGGGGATGGGAGAAGTATGGGATGCGGCGATGGTTCCGTCCGCCATCCTCCCTCCATTTCCCTGGCGCCCTCTCCCTGACGACGCCCTCAGTTCGTCCGCACCGGACGTCCGGTCGCCGCCGCCTGCTTCACCGCTTCGATGACTTTCAGCGTTTCCAGCCCCTCGCGCCCCGACACGACCGGCTTGGCCGTGCCGCGCACCACTTCGCACAGGTTTCTCACCTGCAAGCCCAGCGGGTCCCTGTATTCGACCGGCAGCCGTTCTCTGACGATCGGCTCCCACCAGCTCGGCTTGGTCGGATTGTGCCAGAGATCGAGATAGGGGACGGTCAGCGAGCCCAGGGTCCCGCCGATCATGTAGCAGGTCTCCTGTGTGTGCGTGTAGGCCGGGTTCTCGCCGGCGGTGAACTCCCAGCTCCAGGGCGCCACGATCTTGTCGGACACGTTCACGGTGCCCAGCACGCCGCTGGCGAAGCGCAGCAGGACGACCGCCGTCTCCTCCACCGCATTGCCGCGCAGGGCGTTGCTTTCCATGGCCTGCACCTCGGCCACCTCGCCGCACAGATAGCGCAGCAGGTCGACATCATGGATCAGGTTCAGGAACACCGGTCCCGCACCCTTCTCCCGTCGCCACGGGAGATCGAAATAATCGTCCGGTTTGTAGAACCAGCAACTGCCATGGACGGAGACGAGCTGGCCCAGCCGGCCCGAGGCGATCACCGCCTTCGCTTGCCGGATCATGGGATTGTGCCGGCGGTGGTGCCCGGTCATCAGAGCCACACCGGCCTTCTCCGCCGCCTCGACCAGAGTGGTCGCGGCCGCCACGTTATCCGCCAGCGGTTTCTCCACCAGGGCAGGCACGCCGGCCGCGACGGCTTCGAGCCCGTTGGCGACATGCATCTGGTTCGGCGTGGAGATGATGACACCGTCCGGCCGCTCCCGCCGGATCATGGTGGCGAAATCCGGGTACCAGCCCGTGCCTTTTTCCGCCGCCAGCGCCTTGCCGACGTCCGATGGATCGACGATCGCCATCAGCTCGGCGCAGTCCTCGTTCAACACATGATCGACGTGCCGCCTGCCGATCAGGCCCGCCCCAAGGACGGCCAGCCTGACCGGGGTGTCGTTGCTCTGCGCCATCCCGATTCACCTTCTCTTCGACAAGTTCGCTACGCTTCTCGTCACGCCTTGCCGGGATAGTCGGTCGCCGCGTACTCGATCCCTTTGACGCAGGCGACCAGGGTGCTGTTGACCGGCGTGGGCACGCCGCAGCGGGCTCCCCAACGCACGACGGAGCCGTGGATGAAATCCACTTCCGTCGCCTCTCCCTTGGACAGGCTTTGAAGCATGGAGGTCTTGAATTCCGGCGGCAGACCGGCGGAGGCCTTGTCCCAGGCGTCCCTCGGGTCGGTGATGGACAACTGCACGCCGCCCGCCCGGGCCACGGCCATCGCCTCGGCGATCGCGGCCAGTGCGCACTCCTCCAGAACCGGCAGGCTGTACAGCCCGCCATAGGTCAGCCGCGTGATGGCGGTCAGCGCTCCGCCCGCCACGTTGATCAGCAGCTTGTCCCACATGGTGCCCATGATGTTCGGGCTGACGATCGTCAGCAGCCCGGCGGCGTTCATGGCCGCGGCGATCCGCTCCACGCGTTCCGAGCTGCCGCCGTCCAGTTCGCCGATCACCGTCTCCTTGCCGGCCACGCCGCTGCGGACATGGCCCGGCCCGAGGAATACCCCGCCGACGTAGGTCTTGCCGGCAAGAACCCGCCCGCGCCCGACCACGCCGGCGATGATGTCCTCATGCCCAAGCCCGTTCTGCAGCGACATGACGAGCGTCTCCGGACCGATTGCCGGTGCCGCGGCGACGACCGCCGCCTCGGTGTGGAAGGACTTCACCAGCACGATGACGAGATCGACCGGCGTCAACCCTTCGGCGCTCGTCCGGGCGCCGACGGCGACTGTGCGCTCCCTGTCGCCTTCCAGAATGCGCAGCCCGGACCGGTTGATTGCGTCCACATGCGCGCCATGGCTGTCGATCAGGCAGACGTCGCAGCCACCCGCTGCCAGGGTCCCGCCAATCGTCGAACCCAGCGCACCCGCGCCGACGATGCAAACCTTCATCGTTTCCTCTCCAATTCCGGCTGAGCCGTTGCCGACTGTGACGTGGGGATCAAGTTACTTGGCGAACGCTCTTCCCGACCATGAGCACCCGGCAATGAACGCTATTGAAGAATGCAATGGAGAGATTATCCCATTGTCGGCTCTGCCACTGCTTCAGTATTTTAGTTTTGATACTTGGCGCAGTTCCTCCGGAGTGCTGTCTCCGAAGCCGAAGAATTCGAGATAGGCGGGAATCATTTCGAACAGCATGTCCGTGCCGACTTGAACGCTACAGCCTTTCGCTCTGGCCGCCCGCAGGAAAGGCGTGAATTCCTCTTTCATGACAACCTCGCCGACGAAGGCGGTCGGGGCGATCCGCTCCACATCGACCGGCAAGGGATCGCCATCATTCATACCGAGCGGGGTCGCGTTCACGACCAGATCGTAGCCGTCCGGATCCTTGGATCCCGTGCGGATCTCCAGCGCCGGGTAATGCTGCCGGAGGCGGTTCCCCAGCGCCTCCGCGGAAGCGGCCGAAGCATCGAACAGGCCGATGGCGGACACGTCCGCCGCCGCCAGGGATGCGGCGATGGCGGATCCGACCCCACCCGATCCCACGACCAGAGCGCGCGCCCCGGCAAGGCGCTTGCCCTTGCGCTCGACGCCGCGCACGAAGCCGGCACCATCGAACATGTCGCCCAGCAGCGAGCCGTCCGGGCGGCGCAGGATGGCGTTGCAGGCACCGGCGATCCTGCCCGTGGTCGTCACCTCGTCCACCAGACCGGCCGTCGTGACCTTGTGCGGCATGGTGACCAGCGCACCATGCACGTTCGTGGTGCGGAACAGCGAGCGGATCAGGTCCGGATAGAAGGGTGTTTCGACGCCGATCGGGACGACCGCCGCGTCGATCCCCTTTGCCTCGAACCAGGGATTGTAGATCATTGGGGCTTTGAACCCGAAGGTCGGGTAGCCCAGATGGGCGATGATCGTGGTGCGGCCGGTGATCATGCCCGCCCACCCGCCGTCATGCGGCTTCGAGAGTCCTTGCCCGTCATTGATGCGTCCATGGTCATGGGTGTGGATGAAGGCCGCGGTGGGCGGGGCCTTCGCCAATCAGTCGAGGTAGCGTGCCGGCCAGCGGTCCTCGCGGAGCTGGGCCTGGACGGCCATGCGGACCGGCGCGTTGACGGCACCGAACTGGCGGTATCCGCCGCGCCGCTCCACCACCTCGAAGAAGAAGCGGTCCTCAAAGCTGTCGGTGTAGGCGTGCAGGAACTCGCCGCCCGTGTCCCCCTGGCCGTCGCGATCGTACAGCAGCTCGCGCTGCTTCAGGGCCGCCAGGGTGTCGTCATCCAGCGGATGCTTGACTGCGAGGTCATCGTAATAGTTGGCGGGAATCGCCAGGAAGGGCGCACCGGCCGCCAGCCGCTCCTCCAGCAGCCGTTCGGCGTCGGTGGTGGCGAAGGCGACATGATGGACGCCCGCCCCGGCGGTGGCGCTGACGAAGCGCCCGGTCGCCGTGCGCCGGCTCTCCGAGATGTTCAGCGGCAGCCGCACCCCCGTGGTCGCCTGCGCGTTCGGGCTGACCAGTGCCCGGCTGCGGATCAGCCCGTAGGGGTCGGGCAATTCCCACAGCGTGTCCGGCAGGAAGCCGAAGACGCTTCGGTAGAACAGCACGAAGCTGTCCATCCGCCCGAAGGGCAGCGCCTGCGCCACATGGTCGATGCCGGTGAAGCTTTCGGCGACGGTCCCACCGTCCTCCGGCAACAGGTGGAAGTCGTCCTCCCAGATGCTGGAGCCGGCCGCGCCGTCTTCCACCAGATAGATCAGGGTGCCGTCGGGCGCGCGCAGGGCCGGGATGCGGCGCTCGCCCTCCCCCACCCGCTCGCGCCAGGACAGGCAGCGCAGCGCCTCGGCTCTCTCCATCGCACGCTGGGCATCGTCGACCCGGAAGGCCATGGCGCAGACCGAGGCGCCATGCATCTGGAAATGTTCCGATGCCGCCGAATCCTGCTCGCTGTTCAGCACGAGGTTGACGCCACCCTGACGGTAGAGATCCACCGCCTTCGAACGGTGCCGGCCGGCGTGGCGGAAACCCAGCGTGCCGAGCAATGCGGCCAGCTTGTCATGTTCCGCGGCATCCACCGCGAATTCCAGGAATTCGACGCCGTGGCAGACCGGCGGTTCGGGCAGGCCGGGACCGTAGCCGGCTTCCGCCTCGGCATGGATCAGGGAGCGCAACCCGTCCAGCGCGGTCAGCCGGGCCGGAGCGGCGCGGAATTCGTCGTTGAAGATCTCCAGCGACAGCGGACCGCTGTAACCCGAATCCAGCACCGCCTTCAGGAAAGGGATGACGGAAAGCTGGCCCTGGCCGGGGAAATTGCGGAAATGGCGGCTCCAGGACAGCACGTCCATCGACAGCTTCGGCGCATCGGCAAGCTGGACGAAGAAGATCCTCTCGCCCGGAAGCTCGGCCAAGCCGGCGAAATCGTCCTCCAGCGACAGGGTGTGGAAGCTGTCCACGATCAGCCCCAGGGCCGGATGGTCGGCGCGCTGGACGATGTCCCAGGCCTGACGCCAACGGTTGACGTGGCGGCCCCAGGCCAGCGCCTCGTAGCCGACACGCAAGCCGCGGCGGTGCGCCCGCTCGGCCATCTCGGCGAGGTCGGCGGCGGCGCGAAGCGGGTCGTCCATGGCGGCCGGATGAATGTTGGAACAGACCAGGACGAGGTCGGTGCCAAGTTCCTGCATGACGTCGAACTTGCGCTCCGCGCGGTCCATGTTGCGGGCGCGGATCGGGTCGGGCATCGCCTCGAAATCGCGGAAGGGCTGGAAGATGGTGATGGCGAGCCCGAGCCCCTCGGCGATGCGGCGGACGTCGGCGGGGGAACCGTCGAAGGTCAGCAGATCGCTCTCGAAGATCTCGACGCCGTCGAAGCCGATCGCCGTCGCCGCCTCCAGCTTCTCCGGAAGCGTGCCGCTCAGCGAAACCGTGGCGATCGATTTCAGGAAAGGACGGGAGGGTTGCCGCATCGGAAACTCCTGGCAACGGACCATGGCCCGGGCCGCGGGTAAGATGGGGAGAGGAAGGAAAATCCCTGCTTCGGCCTGCCGGAACCGATCCGTTCGACATGCGGTCGGGTCGGTCACGGCGGCGGGCTTGCAGTTTTCGGCGGGGAGAGAGGGAGGATGTCCCCAAGCACACCGTCGGCCGAAGCAGGAAAACTTCTGTAGGCTTGAAAAGGATAGGGCTGCTGCGATCGAAGGGCGGTGAACCGGACGCAGACCGCGTCAGCGCTCCAGTCTGGCCTTTTCGTCGATCAGCCAGGCGACGCGCCGCAGCGCCAGCGTGTAACCCTGGGTGCCGAAGCCGGCCATCACTCCGTCGGCCCGTGCCGAGATGAAGGAGTGATGGCGGAATTCCTCGCGCTTGTGGACGTTCGAGATGTGGACTTCGATCACCGGCGGCTCGAAGGTGTTCAGCGCATCGAGAATCGCGACCGAGGTGTGGGTGAAGGCGGCCGGATTGATCACGATGCCGCCGGCGGTCTCCCTGGCCTCGTGGATCCAGTCGATGATCTCATATTCGCGGTTGCTCTGGTGGAAGCGGAGATCCAGGCCCAGTTCCGCCGCGAGCGCCCGGCATTCGGCCTCCACGTCGGCCAGGGTGACATGGCCGTAGATGTGAGGCTGGCGCTTGCCCAGCAGATTCAGGTTCGGGCCGTTCAGGACATAGACAAGGCGGCTCATGGTATCCTCTCGAATTCGGGATCGTGTCCGGTTCAATGATGAGCGAGGATCTCGCCGAGGAAGCTGCGGGCACGCGGATGCCGGGGGCTGCGGAAGAAGGTCTCGGGATCGGCCTGCTCCAGGATCTCGCCCTCGGCCATGAAGATCACCCGGTCGGCAACCTGGCGGGCGAAGCCCATCTCATGGGTGACGCAGACCATCGTCATACCGTCGCGGGCCAGCCCGACCATGGTGTCCAGCACCTCCTTGACCATCTCGGGATCCAGCGCCGAGGTCGGCTCGTCGAACAGCATGACCTTCGGCTCCATGCACAGCGCGCGGGCGATGGCGACGCGCTGCTGCTGCCCACCGGACAGTTGGGCCGGGTATTTGTGGGCATGCTCGGCGATGCGCACCCGTTCCAGATAGCGCCTGGCCGTCGCTTCCGCCTGGGCGGCGGCGATGCCGCGCACCCGCATCGGCGCCAGCGTGCAGTTCTGCAGCACGGTCATGTGCGGGAACAGGTTGAAGCTCTGAAAAACCATGCCGACCTCGCTGCGCACCGCGTCGACGCTGCGGCTGCTGTCGTCGAGGCGGGTGCCGTCCACGGTGATGCTGCCGCTCTTGATCGTCTCGAGCTGGTTGATGCAGCGGATCAGCGTGCTCTTGCCCGAGCCTGACGGACCGCACAGCACGATCTTCTCGCCACGGCCGACGGACAGGTTCACGTCCCGCAGGGCGTGGTAGGTGCCGTACCATTTGTTCACGGCCTCCATCACGATGAGGGGATCGCCGGCGGGGGCAGCGGGGACGGTCGGGCGCATCACGCTTGTGTCCTGCATGGGGTGTCCTGCACGGGGGGAGACCTCTGCTCTTCAAGGATCGGGGAGGCGGCCGGCACCGGGTCCCGAAGGTCCGGTACCGGCCGGCCAGGCTCAGCCGACGGTGAAGGGAACGCCTTCCATCGAGGTCGGGAACTCCGGCGGCGCGAAGCCCATCCATTTCTGGTAGATCTTCGCCAGCTCGCCGTTCGCCTTGATCTTGTCGATGAAGGCATTCACCGCCTCGTTCCACTCCTTCTGGCCGAGGCGGGTGCCGGCGCCGTTGTACTGGCGCAGGAAATCCAGTTTGCGTTCGTAGGTGTCGGGCTGCGCCTTGTTGAGGCGGATCGGGTAGAACTGGTTGGCGCCGACTGCCTGGACCTGGCCGGACAGCATCGCCTGGATCGTTGCCGCATCGTCGTCGAAGCGGCGGATGACGGTGCCTTCCGGCGCCGCCTTGGTGACGGCGGTGTCCTGGGCGCTCGATCGCGCCACGCCGATGACGAAAGACTTCATGTCGGCCGCCGTCTTGATCACCGTCGTCTTCGGCGCCACCAGCACCACGTCGTTGGCGGCGTAGGGCTTGGAGAACTGTATTGCCTTGGCGCGATCCGGGTACATGCCCATGGTGGCGAACAGGATGTCGACGCGCCCGGTCACCAGCGCCGGGATGCGGTTGGCGACCGCCGTCGGCACGAATTCGACCGGAACGCCCAGTTCCTGGCCGAACAGCTTGGCGACGTCGGCATCGAAGCCTTCCTGCACGCCCTGCGAATTGACGAAGCCCCAGGGGGCGTTGTCGCCCTGGATACCGACGATCAGCTTGCCCTTGCTCTTGATCTCGGACACCGTCTGGGCGGCGGCCATGCGGGCGTTCACTGAAAGGATGGCCGGAGCGGCCAGCACGGCGAGGCCGGTAGCGAGAAAGCCGCGGCGGGTGGGGCGACGGATCGGTGTATCGGTCATGATGGCGTTTCCTTTGTTTCTTGAGGGATGTTTCTTGAGAGACGGCCCCGGTCTTCACGTCCGCAAATCTTCACGTCCGCACTGCCCCGACCTGCGGGGAAGGCGTCAGCGTGCGGTGCGTGAAATCCTGTTTTCGATGTGCATGCCGTAGAGCGACAGCGGCCAGCAGAGCGCGAAATAGATCGCGCCCACGACCGTGAAGACGAACAGCGGCGCATAGGTCTGGTTGGAGACGATCTGACCGGCGCGGGCCAGTTCGATGAAGCCGACGATGGCGGCCAGCGAGGTGCCCTTGATCAGTTGCACCAGGAAGCCGACGGTGGCAGGCAGCGCGATGCGCAGCGCCTGGGGCAGGATCACGTCGCGCATCTGGGGGACGTAATGCAGGCCAAGCGCCCTGGCCGCCTCGAACTGGCCCTTGGGCAGCGCCTCGATCGCCCCGCGCCAGATCTCGCCGAGAAAGGCGCTGGCATGCAGCGTGAAGGCAATGGCGACCGCCAGCCAGGCCGGCAGGGTCAGGCCAATCAGCCCGAGCCCATAATAGATCACGAAAAGCTGCATCAGCAGCGGCGTGCCCTGGAAGACGGCGATGTAGCCGGCCATGGCCCGCCGCAAGCCCCACGAGGTCGAGGTGCGGGCCAATGCCACGCCCAGTCCGCCGATCCCGCCACCGATGAAGGCGATCGCCGCCAGCAGCACCGTCCATTTCAGCCCCTGGATCAGGAAGCCCAGTTCGCCCAAGCCAAAAGAATTCCCCATGGCGACGGCTCCTAGCGGGTCGGATAGAGGAAATAGCGGCGCGAGAAGACCGAGAAGCCGGTCATCAACAGCCAGGAGATCGCCAGATACATCAGCGTGATGGTGAAATAGACCTCGAAACTGCGGAAGGTCTCGGATTCGATCCGCTGGGCGACCGAGGTCAGTTCATAGGCGGCAATGGCGGAGCAGATGCTCGACGTCAGGGTCAGCATGATGAACTGGCCGGTCAGCGACGGGTAGATGGCGCGCAACGCCGGCTTCAGCACGATCATGCGGAAGACCTGTCCCTTGTGCAGGCCGAGCGCGAGGCCGGCCTCCACTTGACCCTTGTCAATGCTCTGCACGCCACCGCGGATGATCTCGATGGCGTAGGCGCCGCCATTGACGCCAAGGGCGATGATCGCGGTGACGGTCGGGTTCAGGACCAGCCCGATGTTCGGCAGGGCGAAGAACAGGAAGAAGATCTGCACCAGGAAGGGCGTGTTGCGGATCAGCTCGACGAAGACGATGACGAGCGAGCGCAATGGCCGGTGCTTCGAGCCGCGCAGCACCACCCCGCCGATGCCGATGACCAGCGCCAGCGCCATCCCGGCGAGCGCCAGTCCGATCGTGCCGGCACAGCCCCACAGCAGCGCCGGCAGAGCGTCGAGGACGACGCTGAAATCAAGTGTGTAGCCCAAGGGCATTTCCTCCTGCGGCCATTGCCGGCCTTATCGTTCTGCAAGCCGGCTCGGCGCCGGCCCCGTCAGACCAAGGGGATGGTGAGCCGTTCGATGACCGGACGCGTGTCCGGGCGGATGCCGCGCCACCAGGCGAAGGCCTCGGCCGCCTGCTCGACCAGCATGCCGACTCCGTCGGCGAGGCGCCGCACGCCCACCCCCTGCGCCAGACGCAGGAACGGGGTCAGGCCCTTGCCGTAGACCAGCTCGTAGGCGAGGCCGTCGGCGGCGAAGGCCGCCGTGTCCACCGGCGGCAACTCGCCGCGCAGGCTGGCGGACGTCGCGTTCAGCACGACGTCGAAACGGCCGGACCGTCCGCCGGTCAGGGCGGCATAGTCGGTTCCGGAAAGCCGGCCGTGGCCCGAAAACTGGCTTTCCAGTGCCTGGGCCTTGGACAGGGTCCGGTTGGCGATCACCAGTTCGGCCGGCTTCTGTTCCAGGATGGGCAGGATGGCGCCGCGCGCGGCCCCGCCGGCTCCCAGCAGCAGCACCCGCTTTCCGGCGAGGGGGGAGTCGAGGTTGCGCTGGATGTCGTTCACCAGCCCGACGCCGTCGAAATTGTCGGCGATCACCCGTCCACCCTCAGGGCCGCCCTCAGGGCCATCCTCGAATTTCATCGCGTTGACCGCACCGGCCAGCCTGGCCCGCTCCCGCAGGTCGGTGGCGTAGGCGAAGGCATCCAGCTTGAAGGGGGCGGTGATGTTCAGCCCCCGCCCGCCGCCGGCCCTGAACGCATCGACGGCGGCGGCAAAACCGCCCAGCGGCCCCTCGATCGCGGTGTAGGTGATGTCCTGCCCGGTTTCCCCGGCGAAGCTCATGTGGATCAACGGGGACTTGGTGTGGCCGATCGGATTCCCGATCACGGCATACTGGTCGGTCATGAAGCGGTTCCTTTCGCTCAGGCCATGGCCGCGCGTTCCACCGCCGGTTCGGCATGGAGCACGCCGTCGCGCTCCATCGCCGCGATCTCCGCCGCCGAGTAGCCGAGGCCGGCGGCGATGTCCCGGTTGTGCTGTCCCATCAGCGGCGCCACGCTGCGCGGTGTCGTGTCGCAGTCGGAGAAGCGGAACGGCAGGTTCGGCATGCGGATGCGGCCCAGCACCGGATGATCCTGCTCCACCACCATGCCGCGGGCCTGGATCTGCGGGTCGGCCAGCACCTGGTCGATGGTCTGCACCGGAGCGCAGGGCACCTCGGCGGCATCGAGCGCCGCGATGCAGGCCTTGACCGAAGGCTGTGCCAGCGTCCATTCCTCCACCAGGGCGAGCGCCGCCTTGCGGTTCGCGTTGCGGCTCGCCGGGTCGAGGAAGCGCGCGTCGGCAGCCAGGGCGTCGCCGCCGATCAGTCTGGCCAGCCGCTTCCAGGCATCGTCCACCTGTGCTGCGATCACCAGATGGCCGTCGCGGCTGGAGAAGACGCCGTAGACCGTGGATTCCGGCTGGTCCCGGCCAGTCTGCACCGGGATTTCCACGCCGCCGCTCAGCGTGTAGCGTTGCACCGCATAATCGTGCATCGACACCATGCAATCATACAGCGCCATGTCGATGTGCTGGCCCTTGCCGGACGTCGCCCGGCCGACCAGCGCGGCGCAGATCGCCGCAACGCCGTGGATTCCGGTGTACATGTCGGCCAGCGGCATGCGGAAAAGCGGCGGAGCCTCGCCCGGCATGCCGAGCTGCGCCATCGCCCCGCTCTTCGCCTCGGCGATCAGACCGAAGCCCGGCCGCGCCGAATCCGGTCCGGTGTGTCCGTAGGCGGAAACCGAACAATAGACCAGCCGGGGATTGATCCGCGACAGTTCCTCATAACCCAGCCCCAGCTTGGCCAGCGCACCCGGCCGGTAATTCTCGACGAAGACATCGGCGGTTTCGACCAGCTTGTGCAGCAGTTCCAGGCCGCGCGGATCCTTCAGGTTCACGCAGAGGCCCTGCTTGCCCATGTTCTGCTGGAGGAAATAGCCGCTCTGCCCGTCGATGAAATAGGGGTGGGCACGGCCGGCATCGCCCGCGGTCGGGCGTTCCACCTTGATCACCTCGGCGCCCAGTGCCGCCAGACAGCGGGACGAGAAGGGACCGGCCAGGAAATGGCTGTAGTCGATGACGCGGATGCCCTCAAGAGGAAGAGGCCGGCGGGGAAGAGGCTGGGTCGCCATCAGGGAACTCCGATAAATCAGGCGTTGGGCCGGCGCGGGATCATCAGTCGGTGCTCGCCGCGCTGGACCACCACGCCATCCTGGTTGATCAGCTCCGACGGCAGGACCACGATGCCCCAGCCGGGCTTCTTCGTCGTGCGCATGCTGCCGACCCGGAACTTCACATGCAGAACGTCGCCGATCTTGATCGGCCCCAGGAAATCCCAGGTCCAGCCGAGCGACATTCCCGGCAGGAACCGGTAGTCGGCCTGGGTCTTCAGCCCGTCGGCGATCGACAGGCCGAACAGGCCGTGCGCCACCCGAGTCCCGAAGGGCGTCGTTTTGGCGTATTCCTCGTCGAGATGGATCGGGGTGCGGTCGCCGGACAGGTCGGCGTAGGCGTTGATGTGCGCCTCGGTCACCGTGAAGCTGGGGCTGGTGCACTCGTCGCCCACCCGGGCGTCCTCGTAATAGCGTTCGACCGACATGATGCGAGTCTTTCCTTTGGAGTCTCTTCAGGCGCGCGGCTGGACGGCCAGCGCTTCAGCGACCGAAGCGCCGTGGGCCTGGATCAGTTCGATGGCAAGCCCGTCAGGCAGGCGCAGCCAGTTGCGGCCCTGGGGCATCTCCACCACGCCCCAGTTCCGGGCTTCCGACAGTGCGGCCTCCAGATCCTCGGTCATTACCCCGAGATGGGCGCAGCGTCCCTCCGGTCCCTCGAAAGCGGGATCGGCGATCAGCTGGATGCCGCCGATCGTCCAGAACTGGCGCGGCGCGTCCTCGGGACCGTCGATTTCGCGGACCGTCATGCCCAGCACCTCGCGGAAAAAATTGATGTGCCAGCGGATGTCCTTCACACGGATGGCGACATGCTCGACATAGGATTTCCCGGAGTAGGCCATTGCTGGTCTTCCCTTTGAAAAACGCGCCTTTTCAGCGCTTCCTGAGGATGGCGTTTCGACAGCTTCGATACGGGCGGGACTGATTGCGCAGGTGATTTGGCCCCGGCCACGTCATCGTCGTGATGTTCGAATGTTACGGGGGGTTGCGGATTGCTGTCGATGCGAACGATGCAATAGGGAGTATTGTGGATTGCAATAGCGCTTCGCCGGCCTTAGGGCCAAGCTGGACGTCGATCAGCCCGGATGGGTCGGTTCCGATCCGCGGGGATGGTCATCCATGGGACCGAATCGGTGTGCAGTATTGTGACCGTCAATAAGATGATGCTGATGCCGTGATGAGCAAATCCAATGCCGGCGCGCCCGCTCTGCTCGACGCCAAGCTGTTGCGACTGTTCGAGGTTCTGTACAGCACGCGCAGCGTCACCCGTGCCGCCGAGGAGCTTGGACAATCCCAGCCGACGGTGAGCATCTGGCTCGGCAAGCTGCGGCACGACCTGCATGATCCGCTGTTCGTGCGCACACCGACCGGAATGCAGCCGACACCGCGGGCCGACGCCTTGATCCAGACCGTGCGGGAAGCGCTCGAAGCGCTGCGGCGCCTGTCGTCCTGGCAGCCGGAATTCGTCCCCGGCACGACGCGGGACCGGTTCCGGATCGCCATGACCGATGCCAGCCACATCACCCTGCTTCCGCAACTGCTGGCCCATCTGCGCGCGGCGGCTCCGCTCGCCCGCTTCGAGGCGGCGAAGATCGAGGCGGATATCGGCGATCTTCTACAGTCGGGCGCCGTCCACATGGCGATCGGCCTCATCCCGGAATTGGAGTCCGGTTTCTACCAGCAGGCTCTTTTCGATCAGGATTGGGTCTGCGTGGCGAACGCGCGCCATCCAAGGCTGGGCGACGGTCTGACCATCGAGCGATACCGGGCGGAGGCGCATATCGGCATCGTCTCGGGAACCGGCCACGCGCTGTTGGAATCCGCGCTGGACCGTCACGGAGTTGACCGGCGTGTGGTGATGGAGCTTCCCGGCTTTCTCGGTATGGCCGCCATCGTGGGAACCACGGACCTGATCGCCACCCTGCCGCGCCAGAGCGGCGAGATGTTGGCCAGGATCAACGGCTTGACCGTGTTCCCCTGCCCGGTGCCGATCCCGTCCTTCACGGTCAAGCAGCATTGGCACGCCCGCTATCACCATGACGCCGCCAGCCGATGGCTGCGTGGGGTTTGCGTCGACCTGTTCCAGACACGGACCATTCCCGGCGGAGGTGGCATCCGCCGAGATGAGTAAGATATTCCGCGGGTCCCGGATCGTGCGGCGATGGATGCCATCTTCTTTATCCTGCGGACCGGCAGCCAGTGACAGGCCCTGCGGGCGACCGGGCTCTGCTCACCGTCCTCCGCTTACCGTCGCTTGCGCGAGTGGATCGATGCCGGGGTGTTCGAGGTAAATCGCTTCGGGTTTGCCGGAGGCCATTTGAGTAGCGGGTCACACCAGCTTACTCCGACAATCTGACCACCAGCTTGCCGGTGTTGTGTCCTTCGAACAACCCGACAAAGGCGGTGGCTGCCTGATCCAACCCGTCCACGATCGTTTCGAGCGCACGGAGTTGGCCAGCGTCGAGCCAGCCCCGCATCTGCCGCTCGAAATCCGGAAAGCTGTCGAGGTGATCGGCGTTCATAAAGCCTTGGAGACGGATGCGTTTGACGATCAGGGACATGAGCAGGGCGTGGATACCGCCCGCTTCCTCGGTGACACCGTTGTAGCCCGAGACCAGCCCGCATACGGGCACACGCGCGTCGTTGTTGAGAAGCGGCCAGACGGCTTCGCGGACGGCGCCGCCGACATTCTCGAAGTAGATATCGATCCCATCGGGCGCGGCCTCGCGCAGCCGGCCGGCAAGGTCGGGCACGCGATAGTCGAGGCAGGCGTCGAAACCAAGTTCCTCCACAACCTGACGGCATTTGTCGGTCCCGCCCGCAATGCCGATAACGCGGCAACCGAGAAGCCTTCCGATCTGTCCGACGACGGAGCCGACTGCGCCGGCCGCCGCCGACACCACCAGCGTTTCGCCGGCCTGTGGCCGCCCGATCGCGGTCAGCCCCCACCAGGCCGTGAAGCCGGTCATGCCGAGGACGCCGAGAGCCTGCGACGGCTGCGCCATGTCGTTCGGCAGGCGGCGCAGACCGGTCCCATCCGATATCGCGAAGGTCTGCCAGCCGGCGTCGGGCGTGACCACCAGGTCACCTTCGGCGAAGCTGTCGAGACGCGACCGCATCACCCGCGCGACCGTCCCGCCGCCGGGCGGCGCATCCAGCGCAAAGGGCAGCGCATAGGGTGACGCGTAGGAGCCGTGGCTGTCGTTCATCCGGCCACGCATGTAGGGATCGAGCGACAGGTAGAGGTTGCGCAGCAGCAGTTCGCCGTCGTTGGGCACCGGCACAGGGCCGTCCACGATGCGGAAGTCGTCGGGCACCGGTGCGCCCCGGGGTCTTCTGGCAAGCCGTACCTGACGGTTGAGGGTTCGGATCATGGATGGTCCCCGTGCAGTCGGGTTGGCGTGCCGGCGCCGGGGCCGGCGCGTTGCGGATCAACGGGCGAACTGCTGGTGCAGGAAGTCCAGCACGTCGGCGTTGGCCAGGCGGATGATGCTGAAGTGGTCCGCGCCGTCGTAGACCTTGTAGGTGAGAGGCGCGCCATCGGCCTTCAGCTTGTCCGCGAACGGCGTCTGAAGCGCCTCAAGCACGAACGGGTCGGCATTGCCTTGGACGATCAGGACGGGTTGGCGCAACACAAAGCCCGGCGCCACCGCCGGATCATTGGCGGCCAGGAAGGCGTGCATCTGCGGCTGGTTGGCCCAATCGGCGTTCAACCCCTGGAAGGCGCTGCCTTTCGCCTTCACCGCCTCGCCAATGACCCCGATCGCCGCGACCGAGCAAAGCGAGCGGAAGTGCTGCAGCGTCGCGGCAAGGTCCGATCCCATGATCGACGCCTCATCGAAGGATGGCTGTGCGGCCTTCAGGCCGGTCGCCATCAGCGCGCCTTGGAACTGCTGCATCATCAGTCGCTGCTGCGCAGCCGCTTGGCTCGACGCCGCCCTGCCGTCCGCTCCGAAGCGCGCGGCGTGAGCTTCGATCGCGACGTAGGGCGCCGAGGCGACCGTGCCGACGAAGGCAAGACCCGTGGCTTCCCTCGCAAGCGCCTCGACGCCCAGGACGCCGTGGCCGCCGTCCGAATGGCCGACGACCGCCCAGCGGTCCGACAGGCGTGGTTCCGACGCGCGCGCCGTCACGACCCCCGCGATCAGCGAGCGGGCAAGGCTCGACAGGCTGTAATAGGGGTATGGAGTGGTCGCATCGGGGCCAAGCCCTTCGAGGTCAGGCGCGACCACGGCATAGTCCGCGTCGACGAACTGGCCGATCTGCCAGGCATAATCGCTCTTGAACCCGTCGCGGGTCAGGCCGCCGTCCAGTTCTGCGGTCTGGCTCGGCGCGCACGTCTTCTGTCCCGGCGTGGTCGTGCCGTGTTCCCAGGCGACGATCGGCCAACCGCCCACCGGAGGCGCGCCCTTCGGCGTCAGCAGCAGCGTGGTGGCCGGCACCGGCTGTCCACCGACGCCGAGCATGGTGTGGTGCAGGAGTCGGATATCGGCGTTGACGCCAGGGACCGCCGGCTGCGCCGTCACCGACCGCAGCGCGATCGGCGAAGGGCCGGCATCGGCCACCGCAACCGGAGAAAGGCTGGTGGCGCCGAGCGCGAGGGCGAGGAAGGCAGTTGCGAGGGGCCGGGCCATCCACGATGAGGAATGGGTCATGGTGCGTCTTTCTCTTTTTGGCGGGATCAGACCTGCGCCATTCCGCCATCGACCGGCAGCTCGGCCCCAGTGATGAAGCTCGCCTCCTCGCTGGCGAGGAATAGCGCGGCGGAGGCCACTTCGTCGGCCCGGCCCATGCGGCCCAGCGGGATCAGCTTCGTCAGCGTCTCGCGCACCTCGTCGGACGTCGCCGCCATCATGGCGGTGTCGGTTGGTCCCGGCGCCACGACGTTGACGCGGATGTTGCGGGGAGCAAGCTCGTTGGCCCAGGTGCGCGCGAACGAGCGCACCGCCGCCTT
Source organism: Azospirillum lipoferum (assembly GCF_024170005.1). GTDB lineage: Bacteria > Pseudomonadota > Alphaproteobacteria > Azospirillales > Azospirillaceae > Azospirillum > Azospirillum lipoferum. The sequence continues at coordinate 69,028 of NZ_JALJXJ010000010.1, read as the reverse complement.
GGTCGCCCCGTAGACGCCATAGCCCTTGGTGCCGATCCTGTCGGCAATCGAGCCCACCAGCACCACTGAGCCGCCGTCCGGCATGATCGCGGTCGCGGCCTTGGCGGCGAACAGAAGCGCGCGCACATTGAGACCGAACGTCCGGTCGAAATGATCCTCGCCGATTGTATCGAGGGTCGCGAACTCGGAGATGCCGGCGCTGACGGCGAGCACGTCCACCCGTCCGGCCTCGTTGCGCACCGCCTCGAAGAAGGCGGCGAGCGCTGGCACGTCGGAAGCATCGACGCGGCGCGCGCGCAGCGTGCCGGCACCGTGGCCCACGTCGCCCTCTTCGGCACGGCGGCTGGTCGCATAGACCGTGGCGCCCTCCTCTGCGAAGCGTCGCGCGATGGCGCCGCCGATGCCGTCATGGCCGCCGACGACGACGGCGATCTTCCCTGAAAGCCTGCCCATATGTCCTCACATCGGAAGTGATGACATAACGGTATCATTCCTATATCTAGGCACAAGAACGCACCTAGTAGTGCCTAGATATGGAGGCGTATACCCATGTCCGCAGATGCGCTTGAACTGCCGCTCGACGTGGCCGTGACGCGGCCCATCCTCGAACAGATCGCCAACAAGTGGACCGTGCTGATCCTCAGCGTCCTATGCACGCAGCCGGCGCGGTTCAACGACCTGAAACGTCGCCTCGACGGCATCACCCACAAGGCGCTTTCGGATGCCCTGAAGCGGTTGGAGCGGAACGGTCTCATCAGCCGCAGAATACTCCCGACGCAGCCGGTCGGCGTCGAGTACACGATCACGGCCCTTGGCGCCTCGCTGCGCGAACCCTTCGCCGCGCTTTACAGCTGGTCGCTCGCCAACGGAACGAAGCTGGCAGAGGCGCAACGTGCTTACGATGAGTCGAGAAGGCACATGGGGTTCGAGGACGAGATCTAGAGTGTGATCGTTGCAAGCGGAATCGCTTGAAACGGATCGTACCCCTGGCCGTGGTGTAGGAGCGGAAAGGCGCTCATGGCCTCCGGCTGGTCTGGCCGGGATTGTCAGGCGGCCACGGCAGGCAAACTGGCAAGGAGATGATCGCCGAGCGGGGCGATGGTTTCCCGGGTCATGTATCGCGCCCGCTGAACGGCCCACTCGTCATTCTGCTCCAAGAGGATGGCGCCGATGAGGCGCGTAATCGCTTCCTCGTTGGGAAATATACCCACGACCTCGGTGCGTCGCTCGATCTCGCCGTTGAGGCGTTCAATCGGGTTGGTCGAGTGGATCTTGGCGCGGTGCTCCCTGGGAAAGGTCATGTAGGCCAGGACGTCTTCTTCCGCCTCACCCATCAGCGCCGCCGGCTTCGGCAGCTTGGCCCGGACCTGATCGGCCACTTGCCGCCACTGCGTGCGTGCGGATGCCGCATCATCCTGCGCGAAAGCAGTGGCGATGAAGGCCGCCACGACACGGCGCCCGCTCTTGCCGGCATGGGCATCGGAGATCACCAGCTTGACGCCGTTCAGCCCCCGGCGCTTGAGCTTACGCAGGAACTCGATCCAGAAGGTCTTCGCCTCCGACGGCCCGATGTCCATCCCCAGCACCTCGCGGCGGCCGTCGCTGTTGACCGCCACGGCGATGGTGACGGCGGACGATGCGCCCGTTCTGGCGAACCTTCACATACGTGGCATCCAACCACAGGCAGGGCCCGTCGCCCTCGATGGGGCGGCCGAGGAAGGTCTTCACCCGCTCATCGATCTCGGCGCACAACCGGCTGACCTGGCTCCTGGAGATGCCGGACATTCCCATCGCCTGGACCAGATCGTCCACCGAGCGGGTCGAGATGCCTTGGATATAGGCCTCCTGGATCACCGCCGTCAGCGCCTTTTCGGCCATCCGCCGTGGCTCCAGAAAGCCGGAAAAGTAAGAACCCCTGCGCAGTTTGGGAATGCGCCGCTCGGCGGCAAAGCCGATCATTTCGCGCAGAACATCGGCATCCATGCCCTTCTCAAGCATCGCGCGAAGCGCCATCATCTTGTCGGTCATCGTGGTCACCCTCGGTCGAGGTTGTGTTGTGGTGACCAGACTCCACCGAAGAACCATGGTGACCGCCCGCTATGGATAACCGGCCCGCCTACGCCAGCCAGAGAAGGGCGCTGTGGCGGGCCGGTTCCCCACAGTTCCTACACCACCTCCTGGGACACGACCTCCCAGCTCCCAGGAGCTGTTGACGACGCTCACAGCCCTACCAGACCGGCTACCCGGCGCACACCCCTGTTCAGCTTAAAGTAGCATCCCGCACAGCACCGGTCAGGACGAGCCCGTCACGAACAAGCTCTGACACTTGGCGCTACACCTGACGGAACCGATGCAGCCACCCTGGACGGCGCCCACGATCCGCGCGGAAGGCAAAGCGGTTCGATCCCGGACGATCGGGTGATTGCGCGGCCGGCGGGGCGCCATCCTGCTCTTTCCGTGTCCCCATCGGAGGCCCCGGCGACCAGTCGGCCGACAAGTTGATGGTGCCTCCGTTCCTGATGGGTCAGTGGCTGATCATCCACGGCCTTGCCGTCGGAAACCCCTTCGCCCCGTCGGGGGTGCGCAGCACCGACCGCCCCTTTCCGCCGCCGCTTCCGCAGCCGCAGCCGGGGCCGTGCTTATGCTTCGGCCCGACCTCCGACAGCAGGCTCGGCCGGTCGGCGCTGCGCTCGTTGGTGGCGTGCGCCGTCCGCGTCGCGGCGGAGACGGTGGAGAAGGCCGGCGCCATGCGGATCACCCGCGGCGACGGCACCTCACAGTAGGGGCAGGGCTGCGGCAGGCTGCTTTCCGCCATCGGCCGCATCTCGGTGAAGTCGCCGCAGGTCGGGCACTCATAGTCGTACATCGGCATGGCGTCGCCTCCCCTTCCCCGGTTACACGCGGTCCGGCGCGATCGGCATGTCGATGTCGCCGCTGATGAACTTGGTCGGGCCGTCGGCGTTCGGAGTGATGTCGAAGTCGAAGATCTGCGTCGGCAGGAACAGGGTGGCGCAGGCGTTGGGGACGTCGACCACGCCGCTGATGTGGCCCTGCACCGGGGCGGTGCCGAGGATCGAATAGGCCTGGGCGCCGGAATAGCCGAACTTCTTCAGGTATTCGATGGCGTTCAGGCAGGCCTGCCGGTAGGCGACATGGACGTCCAGGTAATGCTGCTCGCCCGCCTCGTCGACCGAGATGCCCTCGAAGATCAGGTAGTCGTTGTAGGTCGGGACGATCGGGCTCGGCTTGAAGATCGGATTCCTGATCCCGTACTTCGCCATGCCGTCCTTGATCAGGTTCACCTTCAGATGAGCCCAGCCCGCCATCTCGATGGCGCCGCAGAAGGTGATCTCGCCGTCGCCCTGGCTGAAATGCAGGTCGCCCATCGACAGGCCGGCACCCTTCACATAGACCGGGAAATAGATGCGCGAACCGCGCGACAGATCCTTGATGTCGCAGTTGCCGCCATGCTCGCGCGGCGGCACGGTGCGGGCCCCCTCCGCCGCCGCCTTGTCGCGGGCGTCGCCCTTCAGCCGGCCCATATGGGCGGTCGGGGCGTAGGGCGGGTTGGCGAGGCCGGGGACGCGGGTCGGGTTGGTGTCGATCAGCGCCTGCTCGCGCTTGTTCCACTTGGCCAGCAGGTCGTGCGACGGCAGGCAGCCGATCAGGCCGGGATGGATCAGCCCGGCGAAGCGCACGCCGGGGATGTGACGCGACTTGGTGAACATGCCCTCGAAGTCCCAGATCGACTTCTGGGCCAGCGGGAAGTGCTCGGTCAGGAAGCCGCCGCCGTTCTGCTTGGAGAAGAAGCCGTTGAAGCCCCACTGCTGCTGCGGGAAGGCGCCGATGTCCAGCAGATCAACCACCAGCAGGTCGCCCGGCTCCGCCCCCTCGACCCCGACCGGGCCGGACAGGAAATGGACCTGGCTGAGGTCGACGTCGCGCACGTCGGCGGCATCGTCGTCGTTTTTGATCTGGCCGCCGGTCCAGTCGTAGCATTCCAGGATGAAGTCGTCGCCCGGCTTCACCGTCACCGCCATGGGGATGTCCGGATGCCAGCGGTTGTGGATCATGTCGTTCTCGTAGGGAGACTGCGACAGGTCGGCCTTGATCAGGGTGTCAGCCATGGTTTGCTCTTCCTTATTGGTGGACTGATGGGTGACGGGGGAAGGCGGGAGGACTCAGGCCGCCAGTTCCCGGAAGCCGTCCGGGAAGGGGTTCGGCTCGATCAGGTCCCGTGTCTCGAAGACCAGGTCGAACTGGCCGTCGCGCCGGGCGCGGCCGATGCGGGTCCGGGTCCAGAGGTGATGGTTCTCGTGGATGCGCAGGGGCCCGGCCGGCGCCCCGGCGAACTCGATGCCGGGCGAGGCGGCGACGACGCGCGCCACGTCGAAGCTGCCGGCCTTCTCCACCGCCAGCTTCCACAGCCAGGGGCCGAGATAGGCGTTGTGGGTGACGTCGCCGATGACGCTGTCCGCCCCCCACATCGCCTTGAAGGCGGCGACGAAGGCGCGGTTGGCCGGCAACTCCAGGCTCTGGAAATATTTGGCGCAGGTGAAGGCGCCGGCGATGTTGTCGCCGCCGATGCCCATCATTTCGTCCTCGGTGACGCTGTTGGTCATCAGGATCTGGCGGTCCAGCTCGATCCCGGCGGCCTTCAGCTGCTTGTAGAAGGCGACGTTCGACCCGCCGACGACGATGGCGTAGATCACGTCGGGCCGGGCCGCCCTGATGCGCGCGACGATGGTCTCGAAACGGGTGTCGCCGAGTTCGGCATACTCCTCGCCGACGACGCGGCAGCCCTTGGCCTCGATGTGGCGGCGGGCGATGGCGTTGGAGGCGCGCGGCCAGATATAGTCCGACCCGACCAGGAAGAAGCTCTTCGCCCCCTTCTCGCGCATCACCCAGTCCAGCCCGGCCAGGATCTGCTGCGTCGCCTCCTGCCCGGTGTAGATGACGTGTTTCGACTGCTCCAGCCCCTCGTAGAAGGTCGGGTAGTAGAGCAGGCCGTCGCGCTTCTCCAGCACCGGCAGCACCTCCTTGCGCGAGGCCGAGGTCCAGCAGCCGAAGATCGCCGCCACCCTGTCCTGCGCCAGCAGCTTGTCGGCGCGGCCGGCGAAGGTCGGCCAGTCGCTGGCGCCGTCCTCCTGGACGATCTCGATCCGCCGGCCCAGCACGCCGCCGGCCTCGTTGATCTGCTGGATCGCCAGCATCTCCGCCTGGATCGACCCGCCCTCGCTCAGCGCCATGGTGCCGGTGGCGGAATGGAGGATGCCGACCTTCACCGCCTCGTCGGTGACGGCGATGCCGCTCCTGTTCACCGCGGCGGTGGCCGGCGCGCCGGCAGCCAGCCCCCGCGTGCGCCGCACCGTGGCCGCCGCCATCCGCCCGGCGACCGAGGCGCGGCGGCGCAGCGCCGATTGCAGACTGACCTCCGCCAGGAAATTGTTGACCTCCCGGCTCAGCTCGTCGGCATGGCCGGCGACCTGGGAGGCGACGCCCAGCACCTGCCCGGCCGCCATGCCGGTGTCGGACGCCGCGTCCGAGACGCCGGCGATGTTGGATGCCACGCTTTCGGTGCCGCGCGCGGCCTCCTGCACGTTGCGGGCGATCTCGCCGGTGGCCGCCCCCTGCTGCTCGACCGCGGCGGCGATGGCGGCGGCGATCTCGTTGATCTCGGCGATGGTGCCGGCGATGGAGCGGATGGCGGCCACCGCCTCGGCCGTCGCCGACTGGATGGCGCCGACCTGGGTGGCGATGTCCTCCGTCGCCCTGGCTGTCTGGTTGGCCAGCGTCTTGACCTCGCTGGCGACGACGGCGAAGCCCTTGCCGGCCTCCCCCGCCCGCGCCGCCTCGATGGTCGCGTTCAGCGCCAGCAGGTTGGTCTGGCCGGCGATGCCCTGGATCAGCCCGATGACCTGCCCGATCCGCCCGGCGCTGTCGGCCAGGCTCTGCACCACCGCGTCGGTGCGGCGGGTATCGGCGACCGCCTTGCCGGCGATGGCGGCCGAGGATGCGACCTGCCGGCCGATCTCCTGGATCGAGGCCGACAGCTCCTCGGTCGCCGTCGCCACGGTCTGGACGTTCATCGACGCCTGGGCCGAGGATTGCGACATCGCCGTGGACAACCGGTTGCTGCGCTCGGCGGTTTCGCTCATCGCCGTGGCGGTGCCGGTCATCTCGCGGGCGGCCGACGAGACGGTCTGCACCAGCCGGCCGACCTTGCTCTCGAAGGCACGGGTCAGCGCCTCCAGCCGGGCGGCGCGCTCCTCGGTCGCCTTGCGCTCGACCTCGCGCTCCGCTTCCCGCGCGTCGCGCAGCTCCGCAGCGGCGGCGATGCGGTCGAGCGCGTCGGCAAGCTCCCGCACCGGGTCGCCGCCCGCTTCACCGCCCGAACCGGACAGCGCCGCGGCGCGGGCGCCGAGCGGACCGAGTGCTGCGTCCCGTCGGTGCACGAAGGCGGCGGCGGCGCCGGCCAGCGCTGCGGAAACGACAAGGCCGGCGGTTGCCACGCCGGTCGAGCCGGTCAGCGGCACCGCCATGGCGGACAGCAGGGCGACCACGGCACAGGCGGTGGATGCGGACTTCGCAGCAGACATGGCGCTTCCCTCTGTGGTGGAGAGGCGGGATGCGGAAAGGGATGAAGGCGGCGGTCAGACCGACAGCAGCCGCGCGACCTTCGCCTCGTCGATCCGGTCGCGGCTGTCCTCATGGACGATCTCGCCGTTCTCGATCACCAGCACGCGGTCGGCGATGTCGAGTGCGAAGCTCAGCACCTGTTCCGACACGATGATGCTCAACCCCTTCTCGTCGCGGATGCGGCGCAGGGTCCGGGCCATCTCGCGGATGATCGAGGGCTGGATGCCTTCGGTCGGCTCGTCCAGCAGCAGGACCTTCGGCTTGGTCGCCAGGGCGCGGGCGATGGCAAGCTGCTGCTGCTGGCCGCCCGACAGGTTGCCGCCGCGCCGGCCCTTCATCTCCAGCAGCACCGGGAACAGCTCGTAGAGGTCGCCCGGCACGCTGCGCCCGCCATGGACGCCCAGCCCCGTCTCGATGTTCTCCTGCACGGTCATGGCCGGGAAGATCATCCGGCCCTGCGGGACATAGGCGACGCCCTGCGCCACCCGCTCGTAGCTCTTCAGGCCGGTGATCTCGGTCCCGCCGATGCGGACGGCGCCGGACCGCGCCGGCACGATCCCCATCAGCGACTTCATCAGCGTCGTCTTGCCCATGCCGTTGCGGCCCATGACGGCGACGATCTCGCCCGGCTCCACCGCGAAATCGAGCCCGTGCAGGACCTCGCTCTCGCCGTAGGACACGCGGAGTTGGTTGACGGACAGCATCTGTTGATCCCCCGTTCAGTGGCCCAGATAGACTTCGACGACCTTGGGGTCGTTCTTCACCCGCTCCATGCTGCCTTCCGACAGGATCTTCCCCTGGTGCAGCACGGTGACGCGGTGGGCGATGTCCTCGACGAACTTCATGTCGTGCTCGATCACCAGCACCGACCGGTTCTGGATGATCTTGTTGAGAAGCTCGGCGGTCTTCTTGCGCTCGTTGACGCTCATCCCGGCGACCGGCTCGTCCAGCATCAGCAGTTCCGGGTCCTGGATCAGCAGCATGCCGATCTCCAGCCACTGCTTCTGGCCGTGGCTGAGATATTCGGCGCGCTGGTCGAGATGGTCGGCCAGGAAGATCATCTCGGCGATCTCCGCCACCCGCTCGCGCACCGCGGCATCGCGCTTGAAGGCCAGCGCGCCGAACACGCTGCGGCCGCGGGGGTAGGAGATCTCCAGATTCTCGAACACCGTCAGGTCGTCGTAGATCGACGGGTTCTGGAACTTGCGCCCGACCCCGGCCTTGACGATCTGGTGCTCCTTCATCGCCGTCAGTTCCTTGTTGCGGAACTTGATGGAGCCGCCGGACGCCTTGGTCCGTCCGCAGATCAGGTCGAGCACCGTGGTCTTGCCGGCGCCGTTCGGGCCGATGATGACGTGGATCTCGTTGCTGTCGACGTAGAAGGACAGGTCGTTGACCGCCTTGAAGCCGTCGAAGGAGACGGTCAGCCCTTCGACCGCCAGCAGGTAATCGGTGGAATTCGCCATGGGATCCGTCCCTCCTCAGTCGGCGGCGGTGTGGGGCGGGATGATCGGCGCGCCGGCTCTGGTCCCCGTACGGAGCAGCAGACGACCAAGCCTGGGGGCGATGAACTGCTGGTAGAGCCCGGCAAGGCCGTTGGGGAACACCATCACCACGCCGATGAACAGGGCGCCCATGGCGAACAGCCACAGCTCCGGAAAGCTCTCCGACAGCATCGTCTTGGCCCAGTTGACCAGCAGCGTGCCGTAGACGGCGCCCAGCAGCGACAGCCGGCCGCCGACCGCGCAGTAGATGACCATCTCGATCGACGGCACGATGCCGACGAAGGACGGCGACATGAAGCCGACCTGGAGCGTGAACATGGCGCCCCCCACCGCCGACAGCGCCGCCGCGAAGCAGAAGACGAAGATCTTGAAGTTGGCGACGTCGTAGCCGGAGAAGCGGACCCGGTCCTCCTTGTCGCGCAGCGCCACCAGGATGCGGCCCAGCTTGGACCGGCGGACATACAGGCACAGCAGGATGCAGCCGATCAGCAATGCTGCATTGACGAAGTACAGCACCAGCTTCGCCTCGTCGGTGCGGATGTCCCAGCCCTTCAGCGTGCGCAGGTCGGTGATGCCGTTGATGCCGCCGGTGTAGCCCTGCTGGCCGACGATCAGGATGGTCAGGATGGCGGCGAAGGCCTGGGTGATGATGGCGAAATAGACGCCGCCGACCCGCCGCTTGAACATCGCCAGCCCGACGATGAAGGCCAGCAGCGCCGGGACCGCCACCACCGCGACGGTGGCGAAGGTCAGGCTGTGGAACGGCTCCCAGAACCAGGGCAGCGCCTTCAGCTGGTTCCAGTCCATGAAGTCGGGGATGCCCGGGGTGGACTGGATCTTGGTCGCTTCCGGGCTGGAGGCCTCCAGCTTCAGGAACATCGCCATGCAATAGCCGCCGATGCCGAAGAAGATGCCCTGCCCCAGCGACAGAATGCCGGCGCTGCCCCAGCACAGCACCAGCCCGAGCGCCACGAAGGCGTAGGTCAGATACTTGCCGACCATGTTCAGGCGGAAGATGTCGAGCCCGAGCGGCAGGACGATGACCAGCAGGGCGGCCAGCAGCAGGATGCCCGCGATGTCGCCGTCAATGCGGCCGAAAAGGCGACCTTGGAGGGTGCGCGTCATGGGATTGGCTCCTCAGCGGCGGACTTTGAGGACGAACAGGCCCTGCGGGCGCAGCATCAGGATCACGACGACGGTCAGCAGCGTCAGCACCTTGGCGGTCGAGCCGCTGAGGAAGAACTCCAGCGTCGACTGCGCCTGGCTGATCGTGAAGGCCGACGCGATGGTGCCGATCAGGCTCTGGGCGCCGCCGAACACCACGACCAGGAAGGTGTCGACGATGTAGAGCTGGCCCGAGGTCGGCCCGGTGGACCCCACCATGGTGAAGGCGCTGCCCGCCACCCCGGCGATGCCGCAGCCGAGCCCGAAGGTGTAGCGGTCGACCTTCTCGGTATTGATGCCGACGGCGCCGGCCATCACCCGGTTCTGCATCACCGCCCGCACGCCCTGGCCCCAGCGCGAGCGGAACATCACGGCATAGATCACGACGGTGATGGCGATGGTCAGGCCCATGACGAACAGGCCGTTGATCGGCACCTCGATGGTGTCGGTGACGGCGACCGATCCCATCAGCCAGTCGGGCAGCACCACGCCGACCTCGCGCGCGCCGAAGACCGAGCGGAAGATCTGCTGGAGGATCAGGCTCAATCCCCAGGTCGCCAGCAGCGTGTCGAGCGGGCGGCGGTAGAGGAAGCGGATCATCCCCCATTCGACCAGCATGCCCAGCGCCCCGCTGGCGAGGAAGGCCAGCGCCATGGCGATGAAGAAATAGGCCGGGAACAGGGCCGGTGCGTAGGTGGAGATGAAGCTGGAGCAGAGATAGGTCACATAGGCGCCGAGGATCATGAACTCCCCGTGCGCCATGTTGATGACGCCCATCTGCCCGAAGATGATGGCGAGGCCCAGCGCCATCAGCACGAAAACGGAAAACAGGATGAGCCCCGCGAATCCCTGCATCGCAAAGATCGAGCCGAGTTCGGCCAGACTGTAGCCTTCGAACATGATGGGAACTCCCGTCAGAGAGGCCCCCGCTCCGGCCCGCCGCCGTTGGACGGGGAAAGGCCGGAGCGGGGGCAGGTCCGGCCCCGCCGCCCCTTACTGGTAGCCCTTGGGGAACGGGTTCGGCTCGATCAGGTCGGCGGTCTCGAAGACGACGTCGAACTGGCCGTCGGTGCGGGCGCGGCCGACGCGCGTCTTGCTCCACAGGTGATGGTTCTCATGGATGCGGACATAGCCTTCCGGCGCACCGGTGAACTCGATGCCGGCCGACGCGGCGGCGATCTTGTCGATGTCGAAGCTCTTGGCCTTCTCCGCCGTCAGCTTCCACAGCCAGGGGCCGAGATATCCGGCCTGGGTGACGTCGCCGATCACGCTCTCCCCGCCCCACATCTTCTTGAAGGCGGCGACGAACTTCTCGTTGTTGGGGTTCTTCAGCGACTGGAAATACTTCATGCAGGCATAGGCGCCGGCGATGTTCTCGCCGCCGATGCCCAGCATCTCGTCCTCGGTGACGGAGATGGTCATCAGCACCTGCTTGTTCAGGTCGATGCCGGCGGCCTTCAGCTGCTTGTAGAAGGCGACGTTCGACCCGCCGACGACGGAGGCATAGATCACGTCCGGCTTGGTCAGCTTGATCTTGTTGATGACCGAATTGAACTGGGTGTGGCCGAGCGGGAAATATTCCTCGCCGACCACCTTCTGTCCATGCATCTCGATGTGCTTGCGGGCGATCTTGTTGGAGGTGCGCGGCCAGATATAGTCGGAGCCGATCAGGAAGAAGCTCTTCGCCCCCTTCTCCTTCGTCACCCAGTCCAGACCTGCCAGGATCTGCTGGGTGGCTTCCTGCCCGGTGTAGATGACGTTCTTCGACTGCTCCAGCCCTTCGTAGAAGGTCGGGTAATAGAGCATGCCGTTATACTGCTCGAACACCGGCAGCACCGCCTTGCGCGACGCCGAGGTCCAGCAGCCGAACACCGCCGCCACCTTGTCCTCGACCAGCAGCTTGCGCGCCTTCTCGGCGAAGGTCGGCCAGTCGCTGGCGCCGTCCTCCTGGATGACCTCGATCTTGCGGCCCAGCACGCCGCCCATCTCGTTGATCTGGGCGATGGCCAGCTTCTCGGCCTGCACCGACCCGGTCTCCGAGATCGCCATGGTGCCGGTGGTGGAGTGCAGGATGCCGACCTTCACCGTGCTGTCGGTGACTGCCAGCTTCGTGGTGTTGACGGCGTCGGTCGGCAGCGCCTGGGCCAGCGCGCCGCGCGGCAGCAGGCCGACGGCCGGCAGCGCCGCCATGCCGAGGAGGAGCTTGCGGCGGAGCGGCGAAGGCAAGCTGGTGAGCTTGTCCGCATCGATCTTGTCCGAGGACATGAAACCTCCTGATGTTGGCCGTTGTCGCCCTGCAAAGACCGTCCGCAACCGGGGACGGCTGTTTTGAAAGGCATTTTTTCGGGGGAGTTGGCGGAACCATCCGCGACAGGACGGCCCGATGGTTGGCCGAACGGTGCGGTGCAGCAATACGTGGATTTGCGTATAGGGGTGGCGGACGGCAAATCGTTATAAAATTGCAGGAGTCTGAATTCGATCCGGCGCTCGCAACCACCCAAAAGCGAGTGACGCCTTCGTGTTCTCTCGCAGAATATACCGACCCTCAGGCTTTGTTGTTCGACCACTTTATTTATGACAGACTGACAGAGGAGCGAGCTTTACTATGAGCACGACCAAAAAGAGGAAATCTTAAACAATCTGTTACACTAACCGATTTCAGGGAGGGCGAATGGGGCCGACGGCGGGGCGCCAGAGGGTGATCGCGGTCCGGCGGACCTACAACAGGTGTGTCGCCAACCAGACGCTGGAGGATTACGCGCTGCGCTTCACCGCGCGCAAGGCGCGTCGCTGGTCGCCGTCGCGCGTCGCCAACACCGCACTCGGCTCGATCTCCTTCCTGGCGCTGGAGGCCATCGGCGGGGCCATCACGCTGAATTACGGCTTCACCAATGCGCTCTTCGCCATCCTGACCGCCGCCATCCTGATCTTCGCCAGCGCGCTGCCCATCAGCTATTACGCCAGCCGCTACGGCGTGGACATGGATCTGCTGACGCGGGGCGCCGGCTTCGGCTATATCGGCTCCACCATCACGTCGCTGATCTACGCCTCCTTCACCTTCATCTTCTTCGCCATCGAGGCGGCGATCATGGCCACGGCGCTGGAGATGGTCTTCGGCCTGCCGCTGGCCGCCGGCTACGTCGTCAGCTCGCTTCTGGTCATTCCGCTGGTCGCCTACGGCTTCACCGTCATCAGCCGCCTCCAGCTGTGGACCCAGCCGCTTTGGCTGGCGCTTCACGCCCTGCCCTTCCTGTTCATCGCCGTTCAGGACGACGAGGCCTTTGCCGCCTGGACCCGCTTCCCCGGCCGGGCATCGGACACAGGCGCCGGCGGGGGCGGCGGCTTCGACCCGATGCTGTTCGGCGCGGCGGCGTCGGTGGTGTTCTCGCTGCTGGCGCAGATCGGCGAGCAGGTCGATTTCATCCGCTTCCTGCCCTACGATCCCGACGCGAAAGGTCGCAAACGGCTCGGCTGGTGGGCGGCGCTGGTGGCGGCCGGGCCAGGCTGGATCGTCATCGGCACGATCAAGCTTCTGCTCGGATCCTTCCTGGTGGTGCTGGCGCTCCAGAACGCCGTGCCGCTGGAGCTGGCGGCGGAGCCGACGCGGATGTACCTCGTCGCCTTTCAATATGTGACGCCGTCGCCGCAGCTGGCGCTGGGCCTCACCGGCCTGTTCGTCGTGCTGTCGCAGCTGAAGATCAACGTCACCAACACCTATGCCGGCTCCATCGCCTGGTCGAACTTCTTCTCGCGCCTGACCCACAGCCATCCCGGACGGGTGGTGTGGGTGGTGTTCAACGTCGTCATCGGCCTGATGCTGATGGAACTCGGCATCTACAAGACGCTGGAGCCGGTGCTCGGGCTCTATTCCAGCGTCGCCGCCTCCTGGATCGGGGCGCTGGTCGCCGATCTGGTGGTGAACAAGCCGCTCGGCCTCAGCCCGCGCCATGTCGAGTTCAAGCGCGCCCATCTCTACGACATCAACCCGGTCGGCGTCGGCGCCATGCTGCTGGCGACGGTGCTGTCGATGCTGGCCTTCCTGGGCGGGCTGGGGACGACCCTGAAGGTCTGCGCCCCCTTCCTCGCCTTCGCCGCCGCCTTTCTCGCCGCCCCCGCCATCGCCTGGGCGACCCGTGGCCGCTACTACATCGCCCGCCGCCCCTTCGAGGACTGGAACGGCGAGGAGGCGATCCGCTGCCGCATCTGCCAGCATGCCTTCGAGCCGGAGGACATGGCCTTCTGCCCGGTCTATGCCGGGGCGATCTGCTCGCTCTGCTGCTCGCTGGACGCCCGTTGCGGCGACGGCTGCAAGCGCGACGCCCGGCTCGGCGTGCAGCTGCGGCACGCGCTCGATGCCGTCCTGCCGCCGCGGGCCGCGACAGCGCTGAAAGCCCGGCTCGGCCATTATCTGGGCGTCCTGCTGATGCTGGCGCTGGCGGTCGGCGCCGTGCTGTCGCTGGTCTATGTCGAGGTCGCCTCCGTCAATGCCGAGGCGCAGGCGCTGATCCGCAGTACACTGTGGAAGGTCTTCTTCATCCTGATGATCGTGGCCGGCGTCGCCACCTGGCTGTTCGTGCTGGCCCGCGAAAGCCGGAAGGTGGCGCAGGAGGAGACGCAGAAGCAGACCGCCCTGCTGATGCAGGAGATCGAAGCACATGAGCGCACCGACGCCCAGCTTCAGAAGGCGAAGGAGGCGGCAGAGGCGGCGAACCTCGCCAAGAGCCGCTATCTGGTCGGCATCGGCCACGAGTTCCGCACGCCCCTGAGCGCCATCTTCGGCTATTCACAGATGCTGGAGCGCGATCCGGCCATGCCGCCGCACCGGGTGGATGCGGTGCGCGTCATCCGCCGCAGCGCCGAGCATCTGTCCGGACTGCTCGACGGGCTGCTCGACGTGTCGAAGATCGAGAGCGGCCGGCTGCAGCTGAACCGGGCAGAGGTGCGCTTCGGCGACCTCCTCGACCAGCTCGTCGGCATGTTCCGCCTTCAGGCGGAGGCCAAGGGCATCGCCTTCCGCTTCGAGGCGCCGGAGGATCTGCCGCCGGTGGTCTTCACCGACGAGGGCCGCATCCGCCAGATCCTGATCAACCTGCTGTCCAACGCCATCAAGTTCACCGACAGCGGTACCGTCTGCCTGCGCGTGCGCCACCGCAGCCAGATCGCCGAGTTCGAGGTCGAGGACACCGGTCCCGGCATCGCCGCGGCCGATCTGGAGCGTATCTTCCAGCCCTTCGAGCGCGGCTCGGCCGCCAATCCGATGGTGCCCGGCATGGGACTCGGCCTGACCATCACCAAGCTGCTGACCGAAGTGATGGGCGGCGAGATCACCGTGACCAGCACGCTCGGCACCGGCAGCCTGTTCCGGGTGCGGCTGATGATGTCCGCGGCGATGCTCTCCACCGCCTCATCCCAGCCCGATCTTCCGATCCGCGGCTATCGCGGGCGGCGCCTGACCGTGCTGGTCACCGATGACGACCTCGCCCACCGCAACCTGCTGGCCGATCTGCTGGCCGAGCTTGGCTTCACCGTCTTCAAGGCGACCGACGGCCCGACCTGCCTCACCATGGCGGAGCTGCACCGGCCGGACATCCTGCTGCTCGACATCTCCATGCCCGGCATGAACGGGCTTGAGGTGGCAAGGCGCCTGCGCGCCTCCGGCCATGGCGACACCACCATCGTCCTGGTGTCCGCCGACACGCGGGAGGACCGTCCCGCCAACGGGCCGGGGGTCGGGACCGGCGCCGACGGCGGCCTACCGCATGACGGCTTCGTTGCCAAGCCGGTCTCCATCCCGAAGCTGCTGGCCTGCATCGGCCGGCTGCGCGGCATCGACTGGGAGTATGAGACGCCCGCCGGCACCGACGACGGCCCGCCGGACTTCGCCGCGTCCGAACTGCCGCCGCAGCACCACATCGCCGAGCTGATCCATCTGGGCCGCATCGGCTATGTCCGCGGCATGCAGGCCAAGCTGGCCGAGATCGCCGCCGCCCATCCGGAGCTGGAGCGCTTCGTCGGCCGCATGCGGACGCTCGTCAGCAATTACGACCTGAACCAGTATATGGCCGCGCTGGAGGCGGTGTACCGCGATGACAGCCATGATGATGCCAGCCATGACGATGAAATCCGTAACCAGACCGCGTGACGTCGTCCTCGTCGTCGACGATTCGCCCGAAGCCCTCAGCTTCCTGACCGACGCGCTGGAAGAGGCCGGGGTGACCGTGCTGGTGGCGCTGGACGGCCGCAAGGCGCTGGCCCTGCTGGAACAGGTGACCCCCGACGTGATCCTGATGGACGCCATCATGCCGGGGCTGGACGGCTTTGAAACCTGCCGCCAGCTGAAGCGCAGCAGCCAGGTCGCCCATGTCCCCGTCATCTTCATGACCGGCCTGACCGAGACGGAGCATATCCTGAAGGGCTTCGCCGCCGGCGGGGTCGACTACGTCACCAAGCCGATCGTCGCCGAAACGCTGATCGCCCGCATGTACGCCCATCTCGCCAACGCCCGTGTCGCCCAGAGCACGCGGGCGGCGCTGGACGTCACCGGCCGCACCCTGCTGGCCGCCAACCACCGGGGCGAGGTGTTGTGGTGCACGCCGCAGACCACCCGCATGCTGGAGGCCGCCTTCGGCCCCTCCGCCGCCGATGGCCACGCCACCGGCGTCTCGCTGCCGGAGGAGGCGCGCCGCTGGCTGGCGGACCGTCAGGCCGGCGGCGCCGGGCGCAAGCCCGACAGCGTGGTGATCGCCACCCTTGCCGACGGCCGCCGCCTGCGCCTCAGCCCGGTCGGTCAGACCGGCCCCGACGAGATCCTGCTGCAGTTGGCCGAGGAATCCGGTGCCGGCGAGGACAGGCTGCTGAAGGACAAGCTGTCCCTGACCCCGCGCGAGGCGGAGGTGCTGATGTGGGTCGCCAATGGCAAGCCGAACCGCGACATCGCCGAAATCCTCGGCCTCAGCCCGCGCACGGTCGACAAGCATCTGGAGCAGATCTATGCGAAGCTCGGCGTCGAGAACCGGGCCGCCGCCGCCGCGATGGCGGTGCGGGCACTGAATGGCCGGTAAATGGACGGCCGGTAAATGGATGGTGGCCTCCGGGAATCTCACCCGGTCAGCTTGGCGTACACGGCCGGCAGCAGCTCCGGCAACCGCTCCACCCGGCCGACCGGCAGCACGTTGCGCCGGCCAAAGATTCGATGGTGCGTCCCGGGATCACCGCCCAGCGCCACGCAGACCACGTCGATGCCCCGGCCGGCCAGCTCCTGCACCGCCTTGCGGGCATCCTCCACCAGATGGCGCGGATCGGGGCAGTCGATGTCGGACGGCTCGCCATCGGTGACCAGCAGCAGCAGGCGGCGAAGCGTCGGCTGGCCGGCGAGCAGCGAACCGGCATGGCGGATCGCCGCCCCCATCCGCGTCGACCAGCGCCCGTCCAGCCCGGCAAGGCGACCGCGCGCCGCCTCGTCATAGGTGTCACCGAAGCGCTTGACCGGAAGCCACTGCACGGCCTCCCTCCCGTCGGACCGGAAGCCGGCAAGCGCGAAGCGGTCGCCGGCCGCGGCCAGCGCACCGGCCAGCAGGTCGGCCGACCGGCGTTCGAGGTCGAGCACCGTGCCGTCTCCCGCCGGATCGTTGGTGGACTGCGAGGCGTCGAGCAGCAGCAGAACGGACAGGTCGCGATCGCGGCGCCTCGCCCTCCGGTAGACCCGCATGTCCGGAGCATGGCCGTGGCGCCGGGCGACGGCCGCCGCGATGCAGGCGTCGATGTCGAGGTGGTCGCCCTCCCGTTGCCGCCGCCACCGCTCCGGCCTCGCGACGACGGCGTGGCGGACCAGGGCGTGTACCCGGTTCGTCAGCCGCGGGTCGGCAGGTCCGTCCGGCGTTGGCCGCCGCTCCGGCAGGCACTCCACCACCCGGACGAAGTCGGGCCGATGCAGACCGATGCGGTGGTCCCATTCCGGATGGCGCGCCACCGGTCGCATGGCAGCCGCATCCGCCACGGCAAGCGGGGCTGGCCGTGGCAGGGATTGTGGCGGGGATTGTGGCGGCCCGTCGCGGCGGTCGCTCTGCTCCGCCTCCATACGCTCCGGCCGGACCGCATCGAGCGGATCGTCGGCATCGCGCGGCGGCTCCGGTGGAGCGTCGTACAGCCAGAGGCCGCTGTTGTCGTCGCGATAGGGCGGTTCGACGCGGTGCCCCCGGGCGTTGATCTGGACCCGCGTCTTGCCGAGGTCGTCGGCGAGGATGCCGCCGAGCATCAGGCTGAAATCCGGGTCGTCCCAGCGGTCCGGCCGCTCGAAGAACAGGCGCTGCCCCCTGTCGACCCAGGCGTTGCCGTCCCGGTATGCGGGGTCGAACAGGGCCCGTGCAATCCGCTCCATCAGATCGGCCGCCATCAGCGACGCCGACGGCTCCACCCGATGGAAGGGAGCCCACAGCCGCCGCAGTCCCGGCAGGCGGCGCATGGCCAGATGCTCCACCCGCGCATCCTCGACCAGCGAGACGACGATGGTCAGCAGGGGCTTCAGCCCCCTCGCCGGTCGGGGCTGCGAGAACATCCGATGCGCCCCGACATGGGCCAGCGCCGCGCGGTAGAAATCCATGCCGGGCCAGACCGCGGGCAGCCGGACGAGGTCGGCATCGAAACGGGGCCGCATCGCCGCCGGGTCGCCATCCTGCACCAGAGGCCGCAGCGGTGGATCGACTCCCCACAATGCCGCCACATAGGCTTTCAGCCGGCGTTCGGCATCGGCCAGCGCAACCCCGTCCTCCATCGCCGGTCAGAAGCAGGCGCCGACCGCCGCCGCCAGCGCATCGCGCAGGTCGGGATCGTCGGTCAGGGGCAGCACGATGGCCATGCGGCAGGCGGCTTCGGGCGCAACCCCGCGGGCGATCAGCCGGCCGGCATGGATCAGCATGCGGGTCGACGCCCCCTCCTCCAGCCCGCGGCCGCGCAGGTTGCGGCTGCGCTCGCCCACCGCCACGACACGCGCAGCCATGGCCTGTCCGATCCCGGCCTCACGCGCGACGATGTCGGCCTCGATCCCGGCCGCCGGATAGCCGAACTCCAGTGCGGCGAAGCGTTGCCTGGTGGACTCCTTCAGGTCCTTCGCCACGCTCTGGTATCCCGGATTGTAGGCGACGACGAGCTGGAAGTCCGGGTGGGCGGTCACCAGTTCGTTCCGCTTGTCGAGCGGCAGTGCCCGACGTTCGTCGGTCAGCGGATGGATGACGACGGTGGTGTCGGCCCGCGCCTCGACGATCTCATCCAGATAGCAGATGGCGCCATGGCGCACCGCCAGGGTCAGCGGCCCGTCCTGCCACACCGTTCCCTCGGTCTCCAGCAGGTGACGGCCGACGAGGTCGGAAGCCGTCAAATCCTCGTTACAGGCCACGGTGACGAGCGGCCGGCCGAGCCGCCAGGCCATATGTTCGATGAAGCGCGTCTTGCCGCAGCCGGTCGGCCCCTTCAGCATCACCGGCATGCGGGCGGCATGGGCCGCCTCGAACAGGGCGATCTCGTCGCCGGTCGGGCGATAGAAGGGCTCCCGCTCGATCCGGTAGGTCTGGAGCGCCATGCGCGGGCCTTTCGCGATGGAATTGCCCGAGGATCAGCGGTGCGCCGGCTCTTCCGCCGGGATGCCGTCGATCGGGCATTCGGGCGTGCCGACCGTCGGACGGGTGAAGGACTCGACCATGGCCCGCGTCCCCTCCGGGTCGCTCACCCACTGGCGATAGAAATCATAGGGACAGGCCGCCTCGCCCTTCACCCCGTCATGGCTGTTGATCATGCCGGTGTAGCCGCGATGGACCAGCTTGAAGAGGTGGTTCTCCGACTGGCCGTTCTTGCGGAAGTCGCGGATCAGCGTCTTGGACAGCTGGGCGTACTGGATGCCGTACTCCTCCTCACCGCATTCGCCAAGCGTGCGGCCGTCGAAGCCGACGATGGCGGAATGGCCGAAATAGGAATAGACGCCGTCGAAGCCGGCGGCGTTCGCCACGGCGACATAGACGTTGTTGGCCCAGGCCATCGCCTTGGCCATCAGCACCTGCTGGTCCTTGGCCGGATACATGTAGCCCTGGCAGCGCACGATCAGCTCCGCCCCCTTCATGGCGCAGTCGCGCCAGATTTCGGGATAATTGCCGTCGTCGCAGATGATCAGGCTGACCTTCAGCCCCTTCGGCCCCTCCGACACATAGGTGCAGGTGCCGGGATACCAGCCCTCGATCGGCACCCAGGGCATGATCTTGCGGTATTTCTGCACGATCTCGCCCTGGTCGTTCATCAGGATGAGCGTGTTGTAGGGTGCCTTGTGCGGGTGGTCCTCATGCCGCTCGCCGGTCAGCGAGAACACGCCCCATACCTTCGCCTTGCGGCAGGCCTCGGCGAAGATCTCGGTCTCGTCGCCGGGAATTGTGGCGGCCGTCTCGTACATCTCCTTGGAATCATACATGATTCCATGCGTCGAATATTCGGGGAAGATGACGAGGTCGAGGCCGGGCAGTCCCGTCTTCATGCCGATGAGCATGTCGGCGATCTTCCGCGCATTCTCCAGCACCTCCGCCTTGGTGTGAAGGCGGGGCATCTTGTAATTGACGACGGCGACGCCGACGGTGTCGTTGCTGCTGGTGATATCGCCGTGGATCATCTGGGTCTCCCTGCATGACCGGGCATGGGGCGGAGCGTGCGGGAAGCGGACCGAACTCCCGGCTTCCCTGTTGTTTTTGCACGCCTCTTCGTCGCCACCGATCATCGGGGAGCGGCCGGTCGGCGGGAATACGCGATTCCCCGTATGGTCGGCCGGGGAGAGAGACTGGCGATGACGTTGTCACGGCCCTGTCCTGCCCTCGATCACCCCGTGGCGCGAATTCCGCCGCGACCGAAAGCCGGGTGGGGGCGGCTCAATCCTCCGCCAGATTGCCGTAAAGCTGCTGAAGGGTCGCGTTCAGCTTGCTGATCTGCGATTCCGACAGCCCCTCGAAGCTGCGGGCGAACAGCCGCCCCGTCGCCTCCTGGATGCGCTCGACCAGCGCACGGCCGGCCGGCGTCATCGTCACTTCGGTGACGCGGCCGTCCTCGGCGTTGGTGCCGGTGTCGACCAGCCCCTCCGCCTTCATGCGGTAGACGATGCGGGTCATCGTCGACAGCTTGACGATGGCGTGCGTCGAGATCTCCGAAATGCTCGAGGTGCCGTGCGTCTTCAGAATGAACAGCACCCGCCATGTCGGGATGTCGGTGCCGATCCGCTTCAGCGCCGTTTCCATCTTCTGGGTGTAGATGCCCTGGACGCGGGCAAGCCAGTAGAAGGGGAATTCCTCCACCTGGAACTCGGGGTCCGACGGGATGTAGCGGCGCAGCTTCTTGGTGATGGCCATGATGCCCAGTGTCTATCCCGCGTTTGGCCGGCGTTTGGCGAGGCCGGGGCCCTCTTGTACCAACCGCCGGTTCGGTTGCCAAACGCCTTGCGGTCGGGTGCCCGCTCACCAGCCGGGTCCGCGTTCCGCCCGCATCTTGCGCACCATGGCGTCGAAGAACTTGACGGCGAAGCCGCTGTCGCGGATCAGCATGGCGGTCAGGTCGCTGCATTTCTGCCGGACCTCGGCCGACAGCTCCACGTCCTCGCCGCGCATGCTGTCGGCCAGCGTCTGGATCTCCGCGGCGCGCTGCACCGTCCACAGCAGAAAGAAGGTCTTGGCGATGCTGGACTCCCCCACCGCGATGCCGTGGTTGCGCAGCACCAGGATGTGCTTGTCGCCCAGGCTCTCCAGCATGCGCGGCTTCTCGTCGGCGAAGAGCGTGATGCCCTCGAAGGCATGGTAGCCGACGCGGCCATAGAGCTGGGCGCCGTAGAAGTCGTTGTGCGAGAAGGCCTGCTTCTTCTGCACGATGGCCGACACCTCGGTGGTGTGGGTGTGGATCACGCAGTGGATGTCGTCGCGCGCCTCGTGGATGGCGCTGTGCAGGGCGAAGCCCGCCGGGTTGGCGTCGTAGGGCGACGGCTCCAGCTTCTCCCCATCCAGCCCGACCTTCAGCAGGTTGGCCGGCGTCACCTCGGTGTAGTTCAGGCCGAAGGGGTTCACCAGATAATGGTGCGCCGGCCCCGGCAGCCGGGCGGAGATGTGGTTGAAGATCGTCTCCGTCCAGCCCATGAAATCGACGAGGTGATAGCAGTCGGCCAGCCGGCAGCGCAGCGCCCACTCCTCCTCGCCGATGTGATCGGGCCTGACGACGCTGTTGTGGCCGGGCTTCGAGGCGGTGGCGGTCATCATGGTTTGCGGTCCTCGTCGGATGGAGGTTACAGGCCCGCGGCGGCGCGCAGCGCGCTGTCGCTCTTGAAGCGGGCGAGGATGGCGATGTTGCGGGTCAGCGGCATGGACAGCCCCTGCAGCTCGGCCAGTTCGATGACGGCCTCGCAGATGGCGGAAAGCTCCAGCGGCAGCCCCTTCTCGAAGTCCTGGAGCATGGAGGTCTTCACCGGCCCCATGCCGGCGCCCATCGCCAGCAGCGATGCCGGGTCGAGTTCGATCCGCGCGCCATAGGCGGCGGCGGTCAGCAGCGCCTCCGACAGCATCTGGCGCGCGATCTGCGACAGCGACGGGTCGCCGTAGATGTCCTGCAGCGTCGCCCCCGACACCACCGACAGCGGGTTGGAGCTGAGGTTGGCGATCACCTTCGTCCACAAGGGATCGCGCACGCGCCCGCTCGCCTGGGTATGGATGCCGCAGGCGGTCAGCATGGCGGCGGTGCGGGCCAGCCGGTCGCTGGGACGGTGGTCGATCTCGCCCAGGATCAGCTTCAGCGGGTTGAAGCTGCGGGCGACGCCGGGCGCCATCCGCTCCGCCGTGATATAGGCGATGGCACCGATCAGTCGGTCGAGCGGCACCAGATCCTTCAGCGCGCCGTCGGGATCGACGGCGCGGACGGCGCGGCCCTGATGGCGTCCGCCCTCCCCCTCGAAATACCACCAGGGGATGCCGTTCACCACCGGGACGACCAGCGTGTCCGGCCCGATCATCGGCCGGGCCGACCGCACCAGCGCAAGCAGATCCTGCGCCTTGGCACAGAGGAACAGCAGGTCCGGTTGCCCCAGCTCCCCCGCCGCCCCGGCCTCGACCCGCACATGATGCTCCCCCTCACGGTCGGTCAGGTGCAGCCCGTCCTGCCGGATGACGTCCAGGGTCGCTCCGCGGGCCAGCACGCCGACCCGGTGGCCGGCCCGGGCGATGCGCACCGCCAGCGTGGTGCCGATGGCTCCCGCCCCGGCGATCCCGACATGCCAGCGCCCGGCGTCGCGCTGCGTCCGCCAGTCCGGCTCCGTCATGAGGCCAGCATCTCCTGATGCTTGCCGGCCATGCCGAGATAGGCCGCCACCACGCGCGGATCATGCGCCAGTTCCGACGCCGGCCCTTCCATGGCGATGCGCCCCAGTTCCAGCACATAGGCATAGTCGGCGACGCGGAGCGCCGCCCAGGCGTTCTGTTCGATCAGCAGGATCGACACCCCCTTGCGCCGCAGCTCCGCGATGATGCGGAAGACCTCGCGCACGATCAGCGGCGCCAGCCCCAGCGACGGCTCGTCCAGCATCAGCAGCTTCGGCCCGCCCATCAGGGCGCGGGCCAGCGCCAGCATCTGCCGCTCGCCGCCCGACAGCGTCGCCGCCATCTGGCCGCGCCGCTCCTTCAGCCGGGGGAACAGGGCGTAGAGCCCCTCCATCGCGGCGTCCTGCTCCCGCCTGGAGCGGGAATGGAAGCGGAAGCCGCCGAGCCGGAGATTGTCCTCCACGCTCATGGTGGCGAACAGCGCGCGCTTCTCCGGCACCAGGCTCATGCCGCGGGCGACCATGTCCTGGATCGCCGGCGACTGCTGGTCATGGCCGTGGAAGCGGATCCGGCCGCGCGACGGCAGCACGCCCATGATGGCGGACAGAAGCGTCGTCTTGCCGGCACCGTTCGGGCCGATGACGGTGACGATCTGCCCCTCGCCCACCCGCAGGCTGGCGTTGCTCAGCGCCTCGATCTTGCCGTAGGAGACGCAGAGGTCGGAGACTTCCAGCAGCGGCGCACTCATTCGACACCTCCCAGATAGGCTTCGAGGACGGCCGGGTTGGTCTGGATCGTCGCGGGCGGCCCCTCGGCGATGCGCTCGCCGAACTCCATGACATAGACGCGGTCGACCAGCCCCATGACGAAGTCCATGTCATGCTCGACCAGCAGGATCGCCATCCCTTCCGAGCGCAGCTTGACCAGCAGTTCGGCCAACGCCTGCTTCTCCAGGAAACGCAGCCCGGCGGCCGGCTCGTCGAGCAGCAGCAGGCAGGGATCGGCGCACAGCGCGCGGGCGATTTCCAGGATGCGCTGCTGGCCGAGCGCCAGGCTGCCCGCCTCGGCATGCAGATATTGGCCGAGCCCGACGCGGACCAGCTGGCGGCGCGCCTCGGCCAGCAGCCGGGCCTCCTCCGCGCGGTCCAGCCGCAGGGCCGCGGCGGCCACGCCCTTGGAACCGCGCAGATGGGCGCCGATGGCGACATTCTCCAGCACGGACATGGTGGGCAACAGCTTGACATGCTGGAAGCTGCGGCTGAGGCCGGCGCTGGCCATGGCACGGGCGGTGCGGCCGTCGACGCGCTCGCCGCGGAACAGGATCTCGCCGGAGGTCGGATGGTCGACGCAGGAGAGCTGGTTGAACAGCGTGCTCTTGCCCGCCCCGTTCGGACCGATCACCGCCAGGATCTCGCCGGCCCGCACGGCGAAGCTGATGTCGTGGTTGGCAACCAGCCCGCCGAAGCGGCGTGTCACCCCCCTGGCTTCCAGCACGACCTCGCCCTTTTCGGGCATGGGTCGGCGGGGCAGCGGCTCGGCGTCGGGCAGGTCCATGCTCTCCAGTACAGCCGGCCGATGGCGGCGACGCTCGAAGGTCTTGGCGATCCAGCCGGCGATGCCGCCGGGAAGGCGCTGCATCAGCAGCACGATCAGCAGGCCGAAGACGATGGCTTCGAAGTTGCCGGTGCGGCCCAGCAGATGCGGCAGCAGATCCTGCAGCCATTGCTTGGCGAAAGTGACGCCGGCCGCCCCGATCACCGCGCCCCAGACCTGCCCCACCCCGCCGATCAGCGCCATGAACAGGAAGTCGATGCCCGCCTGCAGGCTGAAGGGTGCCGGGCTGACGAAGCGCTGGGTGTAGGCATAGAGCCAGCCGGCCAGCCCGGCATAGAGGGCGGCGACCAGGAAGGCGGTCATCTTGGCCTGGAAGCTGTTGACGCCCATCGATTCCGACATGCGCTGCCCGCCGCGCAGGGCACGGATGGCGCGGCCGACACGGGAATCCAGCAGGTTCAGCGTCGCCACCACCGCCAGCAGCAGCACCGCCCAGATCAGGTAGAACAGGGTCTCCGCCTTGTCGAAGGCGATGCCGAACAGGCTCAGCGCCGGAATGCCCGACAGGCCGGTATGGCCACCGAGGAACTCCAGATTGCCGAACAGGTAGAACAGCGACAGGCCCCAGGCGATGGTGCCGAGCGGCAGGTAATGGCCCGACAGCCGCAGGGTCACCGCCCCCAGCACCGTCGCAATGGCGAGCGTCAGCACAAGGCCGACCGCCAGCCCGGCCAGCGGCGACCCCGCCATCCAGGCGAGCGACGCCGGCAGGTCGGCGGCGGACACGCTGGCGAGATAGGCGGTGGCATAGGCGCTGACGCCGATGAAGGCGGCCTGTCCGAAGCTGGTCATCCCGGCGACGCCGGTCAGCAGGACGAGGCCCAGCGTCGCCAGCGCGAAGATGCCGATGTTGTTGGCAAGCGTGACCTGATAAGTCGGCAGCAGCAGCGGGGCGGCGGCCAGCACCGGCAGCAGGGCCAGCACGATCCAGCCGGACGGGGACAGCCTGGGCATCGACGGGACGGGCCTCGCAGCGGGAGTTTTCGACAGCACGCCGGGCTTCATTCCTCGTCCTCCGCGCCATGGTGGGAGAGGGAGCGCCAGACCAGAACCGGAAGGATCAGCGTGAAGACGATGACCTCCTTGTAGCTGCTGGCCCAGAAGGTGGAGAAGGATTCGGCCTGACCGATCAGCAGGGCGCCGAGTGCGGCGACCGGATAGCTCGCCAGCCCGCCGATGATGGCGCCGACGAAGCCCTTCAGGCTGATGATGAAGCCGCTGTCGTAGTAGATCGTGGTGATCGGCGCGATCAGGATGCCGGACAGGCTGCCGATCAGCGCCGCCAGCGCGAAGCTGGCCTTGCCCGCCAGCTCCGGCGAGATGCCGACCAGCTCGGCCCCCAGCCGGTTGACCGCCGCGGCGCGCAGCGCCTTGCCGTACAGGCTGCGCTCGAAGAACAGGTAGAGACCCAGGATCAGGCCGAGCGACACCGCCACCACCCAGAGGGTCTGGCTGTTCAGCATCACCATGCCCAGCCTGAGGCCGCCGTCGGAGAAAGGTTCCGTCCGCGCACCCTCCGGCCCGAACATCAGCAGCCCGACGCCGACCAGCACCACATGGACGGCGATGGAGACGATCAGCAGCACCAGCGGGTGCGCCGCGGCGATCGGCTGGTAGAAGACGCGGTAGAGCGCCAGCCCAAGCGGCACGATCAGCGCCATGGTCACCAGCGCCTGCACCGCGACGCCGGCATCGCCCAGCGGCACCAGCGTGGTCAGCACGGTGAGCGCCGCGGCATAGCCGACGCCCAGCACCGACCCGCGCCGCACCGCCGGCCGGCCGTCGCGCCGCCATGTGGCGTGGATGTCCATGACCATCGCGGCGGCGGCCAGCGCCAGCAGCAGCCAGCCCAGCCGGACCGGCGTCCCGCCCTGCATCGCCGCCATGGTCAGGGCGGCGAAGGCGACGAATTCACCCTGCGGGATCAGAAGGATGCGGGTCACCGTGAAGACCAGCAGGATCGACAGCGCCAGCAATGCGTAGATGGCGCCGTTGGTGAGCCCGTCCTGGCCCAGCAGCATGACGATCTGGAAGTTCATGACCGGTATCCCTTCGCTCCGGCGGCGATGCCGGGAAAAGTCGGGGCCGCCGCCGGATCACTTCACGAGGTCACTTCACCAGCGTCCACTTGCCGCCGGAAACGGTGATCAGCTCGCGGCCGCGCTCGTCGAAGCCGCTGTGATCGGCGGCGGTCAGGTTGTAGACGCCCTGGGTCGCCGGCAGCTCCTTCACCTGTTCCAGCGCAGCGCGCAGCGCGCCACGGAAGGCGGCGGAGCCGGGCTCGCCGCCCTTCAGCGCGACCGGGATGGCGCGCTCCAGCAGCAGGCCGGCGTCATAGACGTTGGCGCCGAAGGTGGCGGGCTTGGAGCCGTTCTGCTTCTCGTAGGCGGCGACATAGTCGCTGGCGATCTTCTTCGACGGATGGCTGTCGGGCACCTGATCCAGCACCAGCATCAGGCTGGCGGCCAGGATCGTGCCCTCCACCTTCTTGCCGCCCAGCTTCAGGAAGTCGGGCAGCGCGGCACCGTGCGTCTGATAGATTTTGCCGCGATAACCCTGGTCGTAGAGCGTCGTCTGCGGCAGCACCGACGAGCTGCCGGGAGCGGCGATCAGCACCGCATCGGGCGACGACGAGAGGATCTTCAGCCCCTGCGCCGTCAGCGAGGTGTCCTGGCGCTGGAAACGCTCGCTGGCCAGCAGCTTGATCCCGCGCTTGGCCGCCCCCTCGCCGAACACCTTCAGCCAGTTGTCGCCATAGGGATCGGCGGTGCCGATGAAGCCGACCGACTTGATGCCGGCCTTTTCCATATGCGCCAGCAGCGCCTCGGCGATCAGGTCATCGTTCTGGGTGGTCTTGAACACCCATTTCTTCTGTTCGGTCATCGGCAGCACGACGGCGGCGGTGCCCACTGGGGCCAGCATCGGCACGCCGGCCTCGGCGGCGAACTGGATGACCCCCATGGCGTTGGGCGAGCCCGACGGGCCGATGATGGCGTCGACCTTCTCCTCGGTGATCAGCTTCTTGAAGGCGGCGACGGTCGCCGTCGGGTCGCTGCCGTCGTCGAGCGTGATGTACTGCACCGTCTGGCCGCCGATGTTGGTGGGCAGCAGCGGCACGCTGTTCTTCTGGGGAATGCCGACCAGCGCGATGGGGCCGGTCGAGGAGGTCACCACGCCGACCTTCACCTGCGCGTCCGCCGGAGCGGCGGCACCGGCCGCGAGTGCCCCGAACAGCAGCGAGACCGCCAGTTTCTTTGCAAACACCGCACCCTCCGTTCTGTGTTGCCCGTCTGTTGTCGTCCGCATGGACTGGCCATCGGACCCGTCGGGCCGGTCCGGCAGGCGCCCGCCGGGGCCGCTTCCACCGTCCAACCTCTTGTTATGCTGAAAGAACAAAGCAAAGAGCGCGCCAGTGGAAGCCGGAACGCCATCGCATCGATTGCAGAAAACGTCGACAATAGAAGGCGCGAACAGTCCATGTCCGGCCAGCCGGCAAAGTTTCGGTGGAAATACGGGTAGGATCGAAGCTTCCGTACGGTACCGGATCGAACGTCCGGCAACTCTGCTCTTGAAGATTTCGATTGGAGCCGCCGCCGCGTTCCGCCTCCGAAGACCTGCGGCGGTAACGCCGGATGCCGGCTGCCCTTTCCGTCCATTAAGCCAGAGTTCCGTGAATTCGCAATCGAATTTTCAAGAAAAACCGCCCATTTTTTAACACTCGATTGCATGCCTTTCAGGCGGATAACCACCAAGTTGGACAATCAGGTACTTTGGAATGGCTCCCTATCCGAAAAGTGTAAACCTCTGAAAATATGTTTTTTCACAATGATATAGCTCTCGATCTCTCCCGACTTCAGGCCCGCGCCCCCTTTTTTGCCGCCCAAGGCATTGCTCGGTTTTTGTGCTTCGCCATCGGAAATTATTTTCCCAAAGTCAATTGACTAATCACGTTTTTCGTCGTTAGGCTTTGGGCATCCCATCCACCCCGAACCGCTCCGATCCGGCCGCCAGGACAAGCCCGGTATCGTGAGAGCCGCGGGGAAACCGGCAGGACCGGGGAAGGCCATTGCCATGACGATCTTCGTTCAAACGCTCGACATCGCCGGCGACGCCGCGGATCGCGACGCCCTCCCGACGGTGGCGCTCAAGGACACCATCGACATCGCCGGCACGCCGACGCGCGCCGGGAGCCGGTCGCTTGATGATGCCCCGCCGGCCCCGGCGCATGCCGAAATCGTGCGCAACCTGCTGGCCGCCGGTTGGCGGATCGCCGGCAAGACTACGATGCATGAGCTGGCCTTCGGCACCACCGGCATCAACCGTTGGGCCGGCACCGCACCGAACCCGAAATTCCCCGATTTCGTGCCCGGCGGCTCGTCCAGCGGATCGGCCGCTGCCGTCGCCGCGGGCATGGTTGATGCCTCGATAGGCACGGATACCGGCGGATCGGTGCGCATCCCGGCCGCCTGCTGCGGCGTCTTCGGGCTGAAACCGACCTTCGGCCGGGTCAGCCGCCAGGGCGTGATGCCGGCCCGCAGCACGCTGGACTGCGTCGGCCCCTTCGCTGCCGACATGCGATCCCTGGTCGCCTGCATGGCCGCCATCGACCCGAGTTTCCGCTCCGGCTCCGGCCCGCTGCCGTCCGTTGATGACGTAGCCATCGGCCTGCTGGAAACGGACGCCGATGCCGGAATCGCGGCGGCGGTGCGCGCGGCGGTCGAGGCCGCCGGCCTGCCGGTCGAGCCGGTGCGGCTGACCGGCATGCGCGCCGCCTTCGAGGCCGGGCTTTCGATCATCAACGTCGAGACCTGGGCCGCCTGCGCCGCCCTGGTGGAGACCGGTCTGGTCGGCGAGGACGTGGCCTTCCGCCTGCGCAACGCCGCCCGCACCACGGTCGAGGACGTGGGGCGCGCCGAGGAGGTCCGCACCACCTTCACCGCGGAGGTCGACGCGCTGCTGGACCGCGTCGCGGTCATCGCCCTGCCGACCATGGCCGGCCCGCCGCCGCTGGTCGCCGAAGCCGGCGACACCAGCCGTCTGGTCCGCATGACGACACTGGTCCGACCCTTCAACCTGTCCGGCCACCCGGCCATCGCCATCCCGCTCGCCCCCGTCGACGGCGCGCCGGCCAGCCTGCAGCTGGTCGCCGCCAAGGGCGCCGACGAGCTGCTCTGCGCGGTCGCCACCCGCATCGCCGACCGGTTGCCGCCTCCCGACTGACCCGGCCCGCCTCCGGGTCCCTGCGAATTCCCAATCCTGATGCCCCAAACCCGATGCGAGGGACGGAGCCGCGCTCCGAATGCGGACGCGCGCCCTTCCTCCATCGCCTGCCATGGAGATCCCCCATGTTGGCGACTCTGCCCGTGCAGACACCTGACGGCGGCCGGAGCTTCGACGACGCTCTGCTCGCGGAGCTTCTGACCGAGATCCGCGGCCGGCGCGCCGAGTTCGAACAACAGCAGTTCGTCTCCCAGGACATCATCGAGCGGTACCGCAAGCTCGGCGTCTACCGTGCCCTGGTCGCCCGGCGCTTCGGCGGTGACGAGCGCTCGCCCGCCGAGTTCTGCCGGCTGGTCGAACGCATCGCCGAGGCCGACGGGTCGGCCGGCTGGGTCGCCAGCTTCGGCATCGGCGCGGTCTATCTGTCGGCTCTGCCGCTCGACACGCTGCGCAGCCTCTATGCCCGCACGCCCGACCTCGTCTTCGCCGGCGGCATCTTCCCGCCGCAGCCGGCGGTCTTCGTCGATGGCGGCCTGAAGGTGAAGGGCCGGTGGAGCTGGGCCAGCGGCTGCATGGGCGCCGACATCGTCGGCGTCGGCATCGCGCCGAAGAACAGCGACGGCACCGGCGGCCTGCCGCGCATGGCAGTGATGGCGCGCAGCGCGGTTCGGATCGAACGCAATTGGGACGTCGTCGGCCTGCTCGGTACCGGCAGCCACGATCTCGTGGTCGATGACGTGGTGGTGCCGGAGGAGTGGACCTTCGTGCGCGGCGGCAAGTCGGCGCTGGACGAGCCGCTCTACCGGTATCCGACGCTGGCCTTCGCGGCGCAGGTCCTGTCGGTCGTCTCGCTCGGCATCGCCCGGGCGGCCCTGGACGAACTGCGCTCGATGGGCTCGCGCGCGTCGGTCACCGGCGCGCCGAAACTGGGCGAGCGCGTCGCTTCCCAGCTGGAGACCGCGAAGCTGGAGGCCGAGCTGCGCGCCGCCCGTTCCTGGTTCTACGGCGCCATCGACGAGGTGTGGCAGTGCCTGCTGGCCGGCGCCGAGCCGGCGCCGGATCAGGTCAGCATGCTGCGCCTGTCCGCCACCCACGCCACCCGCACCGCCGCCGACGTGACGCGCCGGGCGCAGATGCTGACCGGCATGGCCGGCGTCTACGAGCGCTGCCCGATCGCCCGCCATGTCCGCGACGTCCAGATGATCACCCAGCACGCCTTCCTCGGCGACGTCACCTACCAGAACGCCGGCGCCATGCTGTTCGGCCTCTCCCCCCTGCCCGGCTATCTCTGACCCCAACCCCGGAGATCTTCCATGAGCGACAAGAAGCCCCTGCGCGTCCTGTTCTGCATCGGCGTCAACCAGAACTTCTTCGACGCGACGGCGGAGGAGGCCAAGCAGGTGTGGGGCGCCTTCTCCACCATGATGCGCGGCATCGGCGAGCTGCCGGGCGTCAAGGTCTTGGGCAACCTGGACGACGACCAGATCATGGTCGGCCCGTCGACCAACTGGCCCTGGACCACCTATGTGCTGGCCGACGTGCCGGACATCGAGACGGTGACCGCCGCCTGCAATCTGTTCCGCGTCACCCCGGTCGGCGACGGCACCTTCAAGCTGTGGAAATACTGCCGCGTCGAGGCCCGCGTCGGACGCGAGCTGGTGATCCCGCAATGACCGCCACCCTCCCCGCCGGGATTGCCGAAACAGACATCGCCGATCTGCAGGCACGCCTCGCCCGCTTCGAGGCGGAGGCCGCCGTCCGCGCCTGCATGGTCCGCTACATGGCGCTGTGCGACGCGCTGACCCCGGCGACCCCGCTGGACGAGCTCGCCGGCCTGTTCACGCGCGACGCGGTATGGGAGGGCATCGGCGAGAAATACGCGAAGACCTTCGGCCGTCTCACCGGCCGCCCCGCTCTGCGGGAGATGTTCGCCAAGTACATGGTCGAACCCTCCCACTTCGCGCTCAACGTCCATTTCCTGACCTCCGAGCTGATCCGGTCCACCGGGCCGGACCAAGCGGAGGGCTCCTGGGTCATGCTGCAGACCTCGACCTTCGCCGCCGGTGCCTCGCACCTGAACGCCGCCCGGCTGACGGTGGATTTCCGCCTGGAGGAGGGTGCCTGGCGCATGAGCCGTTTCCGCACCGAAAACCTGTTCAGCCGCCCGGTCGACGGCTGGAACCGTCCCGACCCGGTTCCGGTCCCGGATTGATCCTCCCTTCCTGTCCGCCTCCTGACGGAAAGACCATCGCGATGGCTATTGACCTCAAGGCTCCCCCGGCAGCGTCCCGCGACCTCGCCGACCTCGTGCGCGCCGACCGTGCCCACACCTCGCTCTACACCGATCCGGCGATCTTCGAGCAGGAGATGGACCGGATCTTCGCCAGCTGCTGGGTCTGGGTCGCCCATGTCAGCGAGGTGAAGGAGGCCGGCGACTACAAGTCCACCTATGTCGGCCGCCAGCCGGTGGTGGTGGTGCGCGACCGCAAGCAGAAGATCCACGTCCTGCTGAACCGCTGCCGCCACCGCGCCGCCACGGTCTGCGAGGAGAAGAAGGGCCGGACCAACAGCTTCGTCTGCCCCTATCACGGCTGGAGCTACGGTCTGGACGGGTCTTTGCGCGGCGTGCCGCATCCGGAAAGCTACGGCCAGTGCCTGGACAAGGGCGAGTATCCGCTGAAGAGCCTTCGGGTTGAGGAATATGCCGGCATGGTCTTCGCCACCTTCCGCGAGGACATCGAGCCTCTGGCCGACTGGCTCGGCCCGGCGAAGAAGTGGATGGACCTGTTCATGAAGCAGGGCGGCGGCTATCCGATCAAGGTGGCCGGCGAGCACCGCTTCCGCTTCCCCGGCAACTGGAAGATCCAGCTGGAGAACACCACCGACGGCTATCACTTCCCGGTCGTCCACAAATCCTTCCTGTCGTCGGTCGATGAGCAGACCGAACGCATGCTGGACTTCGTCAACGGCCCCGGCTTCGTCGAGGATCTCGGCAACGGCCACAGCGTCATGGTGATGATCCCCGAGCTGGTGGATCTGGAGGAAAATCTCGACGCCCCCGTCCCCGCCCGCTTCGCTGAGCTGGCGGAGGAGCTGCGCAAGGAAGGCCATGACGAGGCCAAGGTGCGCCGCATCGTCCGCGCCGTCGGCGGGTCGGGCTTCAACCTGAACCTGTTCCCCAACATCGCCTGCTCGATGGCCTTCTTCCGCGTGCTGCGGCCGGTGTCGGTGAACGAGACCGAGATCCACCACGCCGTCATCACCATGGACGGCGGCCCCGCCGCCGCCAATCGCGCCCGCCTTCGCCTGCACGAGCATTTCCAGGGTCCGATGGGCTTCGGCACGCCCGACGATTCCGAGGCGTGGGAGCGGGTGCAGAAGGGCGCCCAGGCCGGCACCGACCTGTGGATCCTGCTGAACCGCGGCCTGCCCGGCGAGCGCGTCACCGAAGACGGCCGCGCCGGCGACGTCAGCGCCGAAACCGGCATGCGCGCCGCCTACCAGCAGTGGAAGAAGCTGATGACGGGGCGAGGGTGAACCGGGGGTGATGCCCCCACCCTGACCCTCCCCTGACACCCCGGAGACCCCCATGAACACCCAACTCCTCACCGAGGTCAGCGCCTTCCTCTGGCAGGAGGCCGACATGCTCGATCACCACGACTATCAGGACTGGCTGGCGCAATGGACCGCCGACGGCCTCTACATCGTGCCGATCGACCCGGATGTCGCCTCCGGCCCTGCCGATCTCGCCGACCGGCTGAACTACGCCTATGACGACGCCGACATGCGCGCCAAGCGCGTCGCCCGCCTGACCAGCGGCGAGTCCGTCTCGACGCAGCCGGCGTCCCGCACCGTGCGCTCGCTGTCGCGCTTCCGCATCCTGGCCGACGACGGCGCCGCGATCACCGTCCGTGCCGCCCAGCATCTGCGCGAGTTCCGCAAGGAGACGCTGCGCGACTACACCGCCGACGTGACCTACGAACTCGCCCGCACAGGCGACGGCTTCCGGCTGAAGAGCAAGATCGTCCGGCTGGTGAACTCCACCGACGCGCTGCACAGCATCGGTTACATCCTCTGACAAGGAGCCCAAGGGATGGCACAGGTCGCTCTCGTCACCGGCGCGGCCCAGGGGCTGGGCCGGGTCATCGCCGAACAGTTCCTCGCCGCCGGCTACCGCGTCGCCCTGACCGACGTCGCGGAAGGAGCGGTGCGGGAGGCGGCGGCAGTCCTCGACCCGTCGGGCGAGGCTGTGCTGCCGCTTAGGCTCGACGTCACCCGCAAGGCGGATTTCGCCGCGGCGCTCGACGCCGTGCTGGCCCGCTGGGGGGCGCTGCATGTGGCGGTCAACAATGCGGCGATGACGCCGATGACCCCGGTCATGCAGATCACGCCGGAGGAATTCGACGCGGTGCTGACCGTCAACCTGCGCGGCACCTTCCTCGGCTGCCAGGTCTTCGGCGCCCATCTGGCGAAGGCCGGCTACGGCCGCATCGTCAACATCGCCTCGCTCGCCGGGCAGAATGGCGGGACCGCGTCGGGCGCGCATTACGCCTCCTCCAAGGCCGGCATCCTGACGCTGACCAAGATCTTCGCCCGCGAGCTGGCGGTCTTCAACGTCACCGTCAACGCCATCGCCCCCGGCCCGATGGAGCTGCCGTCGGTCCGCGCCTCGGTCCCGCCGGAACGGCTGGAAACGCTGATCGGCATGATCCCGGTGAAGCGGCTGGGCAACCCCGCCTTCGTCGCGCGGATGGCGGTGGAGCTGGCCTCTCCAGACGCGGATTTCACCACCGGTGCGGCCTGGGACATCAACGGCGGCATCTTCATGCGCTGAGGAAAGACGGTCACGATGACGCAAGAAACGCTGACGCTGACGGTGGCGCGCCGCCGGGTCGAAGGGAACGGGGTGCTGCTGCTCGACCTCGTCGACCGGGCCGGCCGGCCGCTGCCACCCTTCGAAGCCGGGGCGCATGTCGATCTGCATCTGGCGCCGGGGCTGGTCCGGCAATATTCATTGTGCGGCGACCCGGCCGACCGCAACCGCTACCGGCTGGGCATCCTGCGCGATCCCGCCTCCCGCGGCGGCTCGGTCACGGCGCATGAGGGCTTGCAGGAGGGAACGGAGGTCGCGGTCAGCCTGCCGCGCAACCTGTTCCCGCTGGCAAGCGATGCCGCCCATTCGATCCTGATCGGCGGCGGCATCGGCATCACCCCGATGATCGCCATGGCCCACGCCTTGACGGCCTCCGGCGGCAGTTTCGAACTGCATTACTGCGGCCGCAGCCGCGATGCCTGCGCCTTCCTGGACGAATTGGCGGAGGCCGCCTTCCGCGACCGCGCCGCCCTGCATCTGGACGACGGCCCCGCCAGCCAGCGCCTCGACCTCCCCGCCCTGCTCGGTTCCACACCCGCCGGCACCCACCTCTATGTCTGCGGCCCGAGCGGCTTTATGGAGTGGCTGATCGGCGAGGCGACCCGCCTCGGCCTGCCGGCCGACCACATCCACCGCGAATATTTCCAGGCCGAGGCCGCCACCGGCGGCAGCGGCTTCGAGGTGGTGGCGCGGCGCAGCGGCAAGACCGTCCGGGTGGCGGAGGACGAGACCATCGTCCAGGCGCTAAGCCGCATCGGCATCAAGGTGCAGATGTCCTGCGAGCAGGGTGTGTGCGGCACCTGCCTGTGCACCGTGTTGGAGGGCACGCCCGACCACCGCGATGTCTTCCTGACCGACGAGGAGAAGGCCGACAACGACCAGATCCTGCTCTGCTGCTCGCGCGCCCGCACGGACACGCTCGTCCTCGACATCTGAGACCAAGGACATCCCCATGGTTGAGGTTTCCCGCTTCCGCAACGGCATGTCGATGCTGACCGGTGCCGTGAACATCGTCACCACCGCCGGTCCCGGCGGCCGGGCCGGCTTCACCGCCACCGCGGTGTGCAGCGTGACCGACCAGCCGCCGACCCTGCTGGTCTGCCTGAACCAGTCCTCCTTCGTGCACCATGCCTTCACCGCCAACGGCGTGCTGTGCGTCAACCCGCTCTGCGGCGGGCAGCAGTCGCTGTCCGAGGTCTTCTCCAACCGCAGCCTGTCGGCCGACGAACGGTTCGCCCACGCCGACTGGACCAGCCTGGAGACCGGCAGCCCGGCGTTGGCCGGCGCGCTGGTCAATTTCGACTGCCGCATCGTCGATACCCACCCGGTCGGCACCCACAGCGTCTTCTACTGCCAGGTCGTCGACATCCGCCAACGCGCGGCCGGCCCGGAGGGGGCGACGGACGACCATAACGGCCTCGTCTATTTCAACCGCTCCTATCACCGGCTGGGCGACGCCTCGCGTGCGCTGCCCTGATCCTCACCACCGAAAGGAGGACCGCTTCCTCTTCGCCGCCGAACGCCGACAAAGCTCCTCGTCCCCTCCCCCGCCCGGCGGGGGAGGGGCGGGGTGGGAGGAAGTAGGTTCAAGACAGCGGACCCTCGCCGCCCGAAAAGTGACACGCCGCGTGGTGCTCCGGCGCCACCTCCGCCAGCGCCGGCATCGTCACCGCGCAGACTTCCTGCCCGATCGGACAGCGGCCATAGAAACGGCAGACGTTCGGATCGGGGTTGATCGGGCTGCGCGGCTCGCCGGTCAGGCGGATACGGCTGCGCACCCGCGTCGGGTCGGCCGCGGGAATCGCATCCAGCAGCGCCCGTGTGTAGGGATGCCCCGGCCGGTCGAACACCGAGGCCACCGGCCCGCTCTCGACCACCCGGCCGAGATACATCACCACCACCCGGTCGCAGACCAGCCGCACCACGTTCAGGTCGTGCGACACGAACAGGTAGCTGACCCCCAGTGTCCGCCGCAGCTCGTCGAGCAGCCGCAGCACCACCGCCTGGACCGAGACGTCGAGCGCCGAGGTCGGCTCGTCCAGCACCAGCAGGCGCGGCTGCGGCCCCAGCGCGCGGGCGATGCCGACGCGCGCC
The DNA here is from genome assembly GCF_024170005.1 of Azospirillum lipoferum. Taxonomy (GTDB): domain Bacteria; phylum Pseudomonadota; class Alphaproteobacteria; order Azospirillales; family Azospirillaceae; genus Azospirillum; species Azospirillum lipoferum. Next base: position 32,603 of record NZ_JALJXJ010000010.1, on the reverse strand, counting down.
TTCTGCCCGCCCGACATCTGGTGCGGGAAGCGGCCGAGCAGCGGGCGCGGCAGCCCGACCATGTCGGCCAGTTCCTCCACCCGCGCCCGCAGGGTCTCGCGGGTCCAGGGGCCCTTCAACCGGCGCAGCGGGTCGGCGATCACATCGAAGGCGGTGAAGCGCGGGTTCAGGCTGTCGGTCGGATCCTGGAAGACCATCTGGATCGCCGCCCGTTCCGGCCTGTGGGTGAAACGCCCGGCCGGGATGGCGCCGATCTCGGCCCCGTCGAAGGTGATGGCGCCGTCGCTGGGGTCAAGCACGCGGGTCAGCATGCGGACCAGGGTGGACTTGCCGCAGCCGCTCTCGCCGACCAGCCCGACGGACTCGCCGGGCTCGATGCGCAGGCTGACATGGTCGACGGCGTGCAGCATCCCGGCGGCGACCGGAAAGCGGCGGGACAGGTCCCTGACATCCAGGAGAGCGGTCATAGCGGCCTCGCGCAAAGGACGGAGTGGGCGGGGGCGGCGAGATGGGCGGCCAGCGCGCCGCCGTCGCAGACCGGCTCGCGCCGGCCGCAGCGGGCGGCGTAGCGGCAAGGCGGCAGGGTGCCGCGCAGGTCGGGCAGCATGCCGGGAATCGGCTCCAGCGCGTCGAGCGTCACACCGGGACGCGGCGTGGTGGCGATCAGCCGCGCAGTGTAGGGGTGGCGCGGGGCGGCGAACAGTTCGGCCGTCGGCGCCACCTCCACCACATGGCCGGCGTGCATCACGGCGATGCGGTCGCAATGCTGGGCGGCGAGGCCGAGGTCGTGGGTGATCAGGATCGTCGCCATCTGCGTCTCCTTCGCCAGATCGTCGACCAGATCCATGATCGCCGCCTGGGTGGTGACGTCCAGCCCGGTCGTCGGCTCGTCGGCGATCAGCAGCTTCGGGCTGCAGGCGAGCGCCAGCGCGATCATCACCCGCTGGCACATGCCGCCCGACATCTCGAACGGGTAGGCGTTGGCGCGGCGCTGCGGGTCGGGGATGCGCACCCGGCGCAGCATCTCCACCGCCCGCTCGCGCGCCTCGGCGCGGGTCAGGCCGGCGTGGCGCAGCAGCACGTCCTCGATCTGCCGGCCGACCGGGCGGATCGGGTTGAGGGCGACACGCGGATTCTGGAAGATCATCGCCATCTCGGCGCCGCGCAGGGCGTTCAGATCCTTGGACGAGGCGGTCAGCAGATCCTGGCCTTCGAACAGCACGCGGCCGGCGGTGACGGTGGCGGCGGGGTCGGAGATGCCCATCACCGCGAAGGACAGCACCGACTTGCCGGACCCGGATTCGCCGACGACGCCCAGCGTCTCGCCCTTCGCCAGCGACAGGGTGACGGCCTCCAGCGCCTTCACCGTGCCGGTGCGGGTGCGGAAGGACAGCGACAGCCCGTCGATGTCCAGAAGCGGGGTTCCGGTCATGTGCGCCTCCGCGGATCGATGATGTCGCGCAGCCCGTCGCCGAGCAGGTTGAAGCAGAAGACCGCCAGCATCAGCACGGTGCCGGGGAACAGCGCGATCCACCATTCGCCGGACACGATGTAGCCGGCCCCCTCCGCCACCATGATCCCCCATTCCGGGGTCGGAGGCCGCACGCCCAGCCCGATGAAGGACAGGCCGGCGGCGTTCAGGATGGCGTAGCCCATGTTCAGCGACACCTGCACCATCATCGGCGGCAGGATGTTGGGAAAGACGTGCCAGCCGAGAATGCGGAACGTGCCGTTGCCGGACAGCCGGGCCGCCTCGACGAATCCCGCCTCGCGCCGCGCGTTGGTCTCGGCCCGCGCCATGCGGACGTAGAAGGGGATGTTGATGACGGCGGTCGCCAGCACGATGTTGCCGATCGTATTGCCCAGCGCCGCGACGATCCCCATCGCCAGCACGAAGAGCGGGAAGGCCATGATGGTGTCGACCAGCCGGCCGATGATGCGGTCGGTCACGCCGCCGTGGAAGCCGGCCAGTACCCCGGCGACGCTGCCGACGACGAAGGCGAGGATGACGGCGGCCAGCGAGATGGTCAGGTCGAGCCGGGTGGCGACGATCACGCGGGACAGGATGTCGCGTCCGAGATGGTCGGTGCCGAACCAGTGGGCGCCCGACGGCGGCTGCAGCGCGGCGGCGGTGTCGCTGGCCAGCGGATCGTAGGGGGCGATCAGCGGCCCGAAGATGCCGAGCAGGATCATGATTCCGAAGCCGGCGAAGGACATCGCGGTGACCGGATTCTCGGACAGGACGTAGCGGATGTGCTTCAGCGTTGCGGCGGCGGGGCTGAGGGGTGGCGCGATCGCCGCCGTGGTCGGTGCTGGGGCCGGGGTTGCCGTGTCGGTCATGCGTCGATCCTCACGCGCGGGTCGATCAGGCCGTAGAGCACATCGATCAACAGGTTGAGCAGGACGTAGAGGATGGCCATGGTCAGGATGAAGCCCTGGACCGGCGCATAGTCCGACGCGATCAGCGATTCGATGGCGTAGGAGCCGATGCCCGGCCAAGCGAAGACCTTCTCCACCAGTACGTTGGCGCCGAGCAGGAAGGAGAAGACCATGCCCATGGTGGTGACCACCGGCAGCAGAGCGTTGCGCAGCGCGTAGGCGAACAGCACCTTGCCCGACGACAGGCCGCTGGCGCGCGCGGTGCGGATGAAGTCGGACGACAGCACCCCCAGCATCGAGGCGCGCGTCATGCGGGCGATCGGCGCCACCGCGAACAGCCCGAGCGTCAGCGCCGGCAGGACGAGCTGGGCGAAGGCCGAGCGGAAGGCCTCCAGATCGCGGGCGAGCAGGCTGTCGATCAGGTAGAAGCCGGTGACGGTCGGCGGCGCCGTGGCGAACAGGTCGAGCCGCCCCATCGGCGCCGGCGCCCAGCCCAGCAGATAGTAAAAGACATAGGTGGCGAGCAGCCCGGTGAAGAAGACCGGCAGGGACACGCCCGCCGTGGAGACGACGCGGGCGCCATGGTCGATCCAGGATCCGGGCCGGGTGGCGGCGGCGACGCCGAGCGGCACGGCGATCAGCAGCGCCAGCACCAGCCCGGCCAAGGTCAGTTCGACCGAGGCCGGCAGCCGCTGCAGGATTTCCGCCCCCACCGGCTGGCCGGTGGTCAGCGAGGTGCCGAAATCGCCGCGCGCCAGCCCGGCGACGTAGGAGGCGAACTGCACCGGCAGCGGCCGGTCGAGCCCCAGGCTGTGGCGGATGGCCTCCACCGCTTCCGGCGTGGCGGCCGGTCCGGCGAAGAAGGCGGCGGGGTCGCCCGGAAGGGCGCGGGTCAGCAGGAACGTCACCACCACCACCGCCACGATGCTGGGCAGGGCGGCAAGCAGGCGACGGCCCACCATGCGCGGAACGGAGGATGCCATTTGGGTGCCTCTCGTGTGGGGTGGTCGCCCTCTCCCGTCCCGGGAGAGGGCGAAAAATCAGCCCTTGGCCATCGGACGGAAGTCCAATCCGCGGTGGAACCAGTAGGTGTAGCCCGTCACGTTCTTGCGCATGGCGATGTCCAGGTAATACTGGAACAGCGGGACGCGCGGCATCTCCTCGAAGGCCAGCGAGACGAAGCTCTTGATGTCGTCCTCGTATTTGGCCTTGTCGGATTCCAGGCGGGCGGCGTCGATCAGCTTGTCCATCGCCGGATTCTGGTAGGACATCACGTTGAACACCGCGTTCTGCCCGTGATAACCCCAGAAGAAGTAGTATTCCGGGTAGTTCAGCCAGCCGGAGAAGGTATCGACCAGGATCGGCTGGTCCTTCTTCAGGATGGCGGCGCGCCAGTTAGCGCCGGGCACCTTGTTGATGGTGGTCTTGATGCCGATCTGGCCCAGCGATTCCTGGAGCAGGGTCGCCAGCGGCTCGGCGATCTGGGCGGCCCCCTGGTTGATGCTGAGCGTCGTGGTGAAGCCGTCGGAGAAGCCCGCCTCCGCCATCAGCGCCTTGGCCTTGGCGATGTCGGTCCTGTAGGGCGAAGGCTGCGGCCAGGCGGCGCTGGTCACCTTTTCCGGACCGCCGAACATCGGGATGCCGCGGCCATAGACCACCGCGTCCATGATCGGCTGGTAGGGAACGGCGTAGGACACCGCCTGCCGGACCTTGACGTTGTCGAAGGGCGGCATCTTCACGTTCATGCCGACGAACCACAGCGAATTCTCGATCGGCGTGCCGACGACGCTGACCTTGCCGCCCTTCGCCAGCTCCTGCGAATCCTTCGGCGGCAGGTCGAAGGAGACGTCGACGTCGCCGCGCTCCAGCAGGGCGCGGCGGTTGCCGGCCGACGGCACCTCGCGCATCACCACCTTCTTCAGCTTGGGCAGCGGGCCGGACTTCCACTCCTCGTAGCGGGTCAGCACCAGCTCCTGGCCGGGCTTCCAGCTCTCGACCTTGTAGGCGCCGCCGCCGGCATCGTTGCGCTTGGTCCATTCCAGGCCCCAGGGATCCTCGGGCGTCGCGTTCTTCTTCACCAGGGCGGAGTTCATCACCACCGGCACCGGCACGCCGAGGTCGGGCAGCGCCAGCTTGTCCTTCACCGGCAGCTTCACCTTGAAGGTGTGGTCGTCGATCGCCTCGAACTGCTCGGGCTTGGTGATCGAGCCGGCGGCCATCTGGAAGGTCGGGAAGCCGCCGACGGTCACCATGCGGTCGAAGGACCATTTCACGTCCTTGGCGGTCACCGGGGTGCCGTCATGGAACTTGGCGTCCTTGCGCAGATGGAAGACGATGCCCTCCTCGGTCGCTTCCCAGCTCTCGGCCAGTTCCGGCTTCAGGACGGAATGGTCGTAGCTGAGCGAGCCGTCCGGCAGCGTCTTGGTGCCGTAGGTGATCAGCCGGTCGTAGGTGTTCCAGGTGACGCCGTAGCTGGCCGGGTTGGCGCCGACGGTGTGGATGTCCAGGCTGTTGGTCCCGGATTCGACGACGACCAGCAGCGTTTCCTCGCGGCTCTGCGCGGCGGCGGGGGCAGTGGCGAACAGTGCCACGCTGCCGAGCGCGCCGCCGACCGCCAGGCCGAGGATGAAGCGTGGGAGTGAGGGTGCCTTACAGGAAGCTGCCATGAGTCTCCATCCTTCTCGCTGCCGAGCGCCGGCCCTGGGACCGCCAAGTTGTATGCAAGTCCTCGCAAGCACCGTGCCAGCCTGTTGGACCGCTCCGATCCTGCGGAAAACCGCGGTTTCCGCCTGCTCGGCCGGCCAGGCGGCAGGCCGGCCCTGGGACGGTTTTTGTGCAGAAACGGTGCGAGTGGAGGAGATTCCCATGGCTTTCCGGGCGATACGCGGCGCCAAACCCCTTGCGTTCCGCGCCCTCCACCCCCGCTGCCGCCGATTTGTGCAGCAGAAGCGCGTTGACTGGGCGATTGCATGCAAGTTGACGGGATACAGCGCTTTGACCTCCGCGGTTTTCGTGGTTGGCCGTCAAGTTGCATGCAATATTGCGTGCCCTTTCCCTCGATCCAGGAGTTTTCCCGATGCAATCCTCTTCCAGCGGCGGTGATGTGGGCAGTCTCGACCTTGCGACGCTCGCCGCCGGATATCGCGACGGCGGCACGACCCCGACCGGAGTGGCCCGCGCCGTGCTGGCGCGGATCGGGGCGGCTGGCGAGGACCATGTGTGGATCAGCCGGGTGTCCGCCGCCGACCTGCTGGCCCGCGCTGCGGCGCTGGAGGGCCTGAGCCAGACGGAGCGCGCCGCCCTGCCGCTGTACGGCGTGCCCTTCGCGGTGAAGGACAACATCGACGCCGCCGGGCTGCCGACCACCGCCGCCTGCCCGGATTTCGCCTACCAGCCGGACGAATCGGCGACCGCGGTGCAGCGGCTGTTGGACGCCGGGGCCATGCTGGTCGGCAAGACCAACCTCGACCAGTTCGCCACCGGGCTGGTCGGCGTCCGTTCCCCCTACGGGATTCCGCGCAACAGCTTCGATCCGGCCTGCGTCCCCGGCGGGTCCAGCTCGGGATCGGCGGTGGCGGTGGCGTCGGGGCTGGTCAGCTTCGCGCTGGGCACCGACACGGCGGGGTCGGGCCGGGTGCCGGCCGCCTTCAACAATATCGTCGGGCTGAAGCCGACCAAGGGGTTGGTCAGCACGGCCGGGGTGGTGCCGGCCTGCCGCTCGCTCGACTGCGTGTCGGTCTTCGCCCTGACGGTGGAGGACACGATGGAGGTGCTGGCGGTGATGGCCGGCCCCGACCCGCGCGACGCCTACAGCCGCAGCGCCCCGGTGGTCCCGGCCGCGCTGCGGGCGCCCTTCCGCTTCGGCATGCCGCGGGCCGAGCAACTCCGCTTCTTCGGTAACGCCGAGGCCGGGCGGCTCTACGGCGAGGCGGTCGAGCGGCTGCGCGGGCTGGGCGGCGAAGCGGTGGCCATCGACTTCGCCCCCTTCGCCGAGACCGCGGCCCTGCTCTACCACGGCCCCTGGGTGGCGGAACGCACGGCGGCTGTCGGCGACTTCCTCGCGGCGCATCCCGGCGCCGGGCACCCGGTGGTGGCCGGCATCGTCGAAGGCGGGCGGACGCGCAGCGCGATCGACGCCTATCGTGCCATGTACCGGCTGGAGGAACTGCGGCGCGACACCGCGCCGGTCTGGGACGCGATCGATGTGCTGGCCGTCCCCACCGCCGGCACCATCTACACGATCGAGGAGGTGCTGGCCGATCCGGTCGCGCTGAACACCAACCTCGGCACCTACACCAACTTCACCAACCTGCTGGATCTCTGCGGCATCGCTGTTCCCTCGGGTTTCCAGGCCGACGGCCGGCCGGCCGGGATCACCCTGCTCGCCCCGGCCTTCCGCGAGGCCGCCGTCGCCGCGGTGGCGTCGGCCGCCCACCGCGCGGCGGGCGTCACGCTGGGGGCGACCGGTGCCGCGCTGCCGCCCGCCCGCCCGGTGACCTACGGCGGCGGCGGGCTGGTGCCCTTGCTGGTGGTCGGCGCGCATCTGTCGGGGCAGCCGCTGAACCGCCACCTGACCGACGCCGGCGGACGGCGGCTGGGAAGCGTCGTCACCGCGCCGCGCTACCGCCTGCATGCCCTGCCCGGCGAGCCGGCCCGGCCGGGCATGCTGCGGGTCGCAAGCGGCGGCGTCGCGGTGGAGGGGGAGGTGTGGTCGCTCACCCCCGAAGCCTTCGGCCGCATCGTCGCCGGCATTCCCAGCCCGCTGTCGGTCGGCACGGTGGAGCTGTCCGACGGCAGCATGGTCAAGGGCTTCCTGTGCGAGGCGGCGGACATCGCCGGGGCGCCGGACATCTCGCGCTTCGGCGGCTGGCTGGCCTACCGCGCCAGCCTGTAACCGGGACGGCAGGGCCGGACGCCCCGCCTGCAAAGCCGCCGGGCGCTCCAAGCCAAAGGCCTCCGTCGGAGACGGTGGGAAAGCGCTCGGAAGGGCTTTGGTGCGCAAATGGGCGTGCCAGCGGCGTCCTTCCCAGGGCAGAGGTAATCAGGCGACCTTGCGGGTGACCGGCATGCCCAAGCTGGTCGTGACGTTCATGACCTTGCGGCCGATGGCCGCTTCGATTTTCTGCGCGGGCAGAGTCTGAGCGCGGAGGCTGCGGTCGATCAGGTGCTTGTAGCGCAACATCGCCACCTCGGCCAGGGACCGGCGACCGTCTTGCACGTCCCGCTGCCAGCCGAGCCGGCCACGCTCGGTGATCATCTGGATGTCTGGCGCGAAGGCTGACAGATCCGGAGGCGCCACTGACAGCCGGCGCGCACCACGTAGTACAGGCCGTCCAGGAGATGGCGCATGTCGGTGGTCCGCGATCGCCCACCCGGTTTGGGTGGTGGGATCAGCGGTTCGATCAGATGATACTGGTCGGCGCTCAGGGCTTGGCCGGCGCCATAAGCGCCAACCAGCCGGCGGTCTTCGGGCGTCCGGCAGGGATTCTCCCTTGCCAACAGCCCTCACTTCAGACCCTCACACTGTCAGCATCAACTTTCAAAACGGGCTGCCAGACCTGGCGCGGAACCTGACGGAACCAGCGACCGGCCGAGACGACTGCAGCGATCTTGAAGTTTCTCGGGCAACCTTGAATCATCTCCAAGCCGTACATCATGCGGTCGCATTCACCAGATGGTCCGATACGGTCGAGATGAACGCACGAAGACGCTGAAGACGCCGTAGATCGCGGTGATATCCCATCCAGATGTCTCGCGCCGGCGGCGGCGTCGGCAGTTCCAGTCTGCGGATACCGGGGATCTGATTGCCGACCACGCGGGGCAGGACGGCGATGCCGACGCCTTGCCTGCACATGCGCCCCTGGACGTTGCGGTTGTTCGATCGCAGGACCGGTCTCGCGTTGGGGAAACTCTCGATGAGCCACGCGATGTCAGGAAAATGGCCCGTGGACGTGTCGTGGGTGATCAGCCGGAAACCGGTCCCATCGCCATATTCCGGCTCCTGCGCCTCTTCCGCGATGTAAACGCCATACTCAAGGCGGAAGAGCCGTCGCTGAACAACGTCGGCAGTGTCGAACGGAACGATGCGAAAAGCGACGTCGGCCTCCCGCTGGGCGAGGTTGAACAGGCGCGTGCCGGTCAGGATCTCGACGTCGACATTGGGGTGGGCTTTCGAGAAATCCGCCAGGATGGGAGGCAGGACATAGGCCCCGAACCAGTCAGCGGATGAAATACGCAGATTGCCCTTGAGATTCTGCTCCTGCCCCGCAAGCCGGCGCTCCATCGCCAGCGCGCTTTCTTCCATCTGCTCCGCCAGCGCGATGATCCCGTGGCCCTCTTCGGTCAGAACAAGACCGTCCGCTGTGCGCTGGAAGAGCGTGTGACCGATCGCCTGCTCAAGTGCGCGGAGGCGCCGGCCGACGGTGGGATGGCTTATCTGGAGGGAACGCGCGGCGGCGCCGAGCGTGCCGGATCGCGCAATGGCGAGAAAGACTCTGACATCACTCCATTCCATCACACCCACCCACACAAAACTGAACGCCGAGAGTACAGTTATGTCACTTACGGAACAAATCTAAATGCCTAGATTGCTCTCATCCTCTGGGAGATGAGCCCTGCTGCAGGTCCGCTGGACCGAAAGGGACCGTCGCTCGGGTGAAGGAAACGTGACCCTGGCTGCGGCACCCAAGGGACGCTCCTCCGGACCGAACTGAGAGGATTTTCCTGAGAGGTCGCGGAACGCGGCGGCCCGCCTCGGTACTCGCAAATGAGGACTTCGACGATGATCACGATGCTGGTGACCTATGCGGGCGATGAGAAAACGCCATTCGACCGCGACCATTGGATCGACGTGCACTTCCCGCTCGTTCGGGAAAGCTGGGGACGTTATGGGCTGGTCAGCGCCGGCGGGTTCTTCCCGCAAGGTGATGGTGTCGGACTGATCGCGGTCGGGGTCGTCAACTTCCGCGACGAGGCCGCCATGGAAGCGGCGCTCAATTCGCCGGAGGCCGCCCAGATCATGGCTGACGTCGACATCGTCACCGCCGTCAAACCGCAGCGCAGCATCGTGAAGCCACTCTGAGCGGCACAGCGGTGCCTGTCGATTGCGGGGGCCGCTGATCTTCCCAGCTCTGCCCCCCGGCCGGCGTCACCGTGACCGGCGGTGTCTTCCATGCGCTCAGCGGGGCGTGCGGCGATGCCGGCCAACCTGCTCATGTCTTCGTTGCGGCTCTCCTCTGCATCGCCACCGGCCAACTCGTCGGCGCAGGTCTCGGCCTCATGGTCGCCCGGCAGCCTGCGTCCGATCCCGCGTACAGCTCTCATCCGAACGACAGGAGGTAGAAGATGCAGATCGGATTCATCGGTCTCGGCAATATGGGCTCGGCAATGGCCCTGAACCTCGTGAAGGCAGGTCATGACGTGCGGGCCTGGAACCGTAGCAAGGCCGCGCAGGATAGCGTCCCCGGGGTAACGCTGGCCAAGCGCGCGGCGGATGCCTTCCAGGCTGACGCAGTCTTCACGATGCTATCCGACGACCACGCCATTCGGGAGGTGATTCTCGATGCCGGCTTGCTGGCAAGCGCGCAACCAGGGCTGACCCATGTTGTCACATCGACGATCTCGGTCGCATTCGCGCGGGAACTGGAGCTGCTGCACGAAGAGGCAGGCCTTGGCTATGTGTCCGCGCCGGTCCTCGGGCGACCGAACGTAGCGGCGAGTGGCCAGCTCAACATCCTGGCGGCCGGGAGGGCCGATGCAGTTGCCGCGATCGAGCCGCTGCTCGCATCACTCGGCAAAAAGGTCTGGAGGTTGGGGGAGAACCCTGCTCGGGCGAATGCGGCGAAGCTCGCCTGCAATATGATGATCGCCATGGCCATCGAGGCGATGGCTGAGGGTGTCGTGCTGACCGAGAGCGTCGGCCTCGACCGTGCGGATTTCTTCGAACTCATCCTGGGCACCCTTTTCTCGGGTCGCGCCTATGAGAGCTACAGCACGCAGATCACGGAACGGTCATTCGAGCCGGGTTTCAAAGCCGAGCTCGCGCTCAAGGACATGCGTCTGGCGACTGAGGCCGGCAACGAGATCGGACGCACGCTCCCGATGCTCGAAGCTGTCCGCGAGGGGCTCAGCAAAGCTGTCTCGGCGGGCTTCGGGAAGAAGGATTGGTCGATCATGGCCGACATGACGATTCGCGACGGCGACAGCCTGGCGTCGTCTGAAAGCAACCCGGAGAAGAAATAATAAAGACTTGGCTCATCACCGGCTGCTCAAGCGGCTTCGGACAGCGCCTCGCGCTCGATCGCCGAGCGAAAGCTGGCTGCCTTCCACAGCGATATCGACGCTTGGCACGCCATCTCGATCGCCACCGATTTCGATCGGTCCTGAACGCAGGCCGCGAGTTCTGCTCAAACGTCAACATCGACTGGAAAGCGATCATGATCGCAACCTTGAAGGGGTTTACCCAGCAACTGGTGCCGGTGAACGGCATCAAGATCAACGCTGTCACGGGAGGCTCGGGCCCGCCGATCCTTCTGCTTCACGGCTGGCCGGAAACATGGTGGGAATGGCACAACGTGATGCCGCTGCTGGCCGAGCATTTCAGCGTGGTGGCCATGGATCTGCGCGGTGCGGGCTTTTCCGACTGCCCGCTCGACGGCTATGACAAGGCAATGATGGCGCGCGACGCGCACGCGGTCATGATTGCCCTTGGGCATGAACGCTACGCCGTGTGCGGACATGACATCGGCGGAATGGTCGCCTTGCCGCAGGCCGCCATCTACCGGGGGGCTGTTACCCACCTGGCCGTCCTCGACGTTCCGCTTCCCGGCTGGACCGGATGGGAGGCGACGACCGCGGGGCTCTGGCACTTCAGCTTCCACATGAACCGGGATCTACCAGAACGCCTGATCCATGGCCGTGAATATGACTATGTTTCGACCTTCATGGCAGAGCGGTTCTACGATCACAGCACCTTCAATCCGGCGGACATCGAGATCTACGCGAAGGCGATGGCTCTTCCTGGCCGCACGCGCGGCGGCATGGAATGGTATCGCACCCTCGCCGCCGATCATGCGGCTGCTCTTGAGTACAAGAAGCACCCCCTCGAGATGCCGGTGCTTGGCCTGGGTGGGGACCAGCGGTTCGGTGCGCAGATGGTGCCGATGCTGAAAGAGTTTGCCAGTCATGTGACAGGTGGCTCGATCCCGCAGTGCAGCCACTATGTCGCGGACGAGCGACCCAATGAAGTCGCGGCCGCTCTGATCGATTTCCTCAAGGCCAATTGAAACTCCGCGCCCGCGCCGTCGCGGGCCGGGCGGATCGCGACGCTGCGGGCGAATTGCACCCGAAGCGGTCGCAATGGATCGACAAAATCAAGGAGACTGTCATGACCGCACCCCTCATTCGCGGCGTCAATCATATCGGCATCACGGTGCCCGACATCGAAGCGGCGAAATCGTTCCTGGTGGAAGCCTTTGGCGCCCAGGTGATCTACCAATCCTTCGGACCACAGGATCCGCCGCGGCAGGGACCCGAATTCGAGCGGGCCGTCGGCGCTTTCCCCGGCACGGTCGTGCGTGCGCAGGCGATGGTCAAGATCGGAACCGGACCCGATATCGAGCTCTTCGAAATGCACGGCCCCGAGCAAGCCCAGCCGATCCGGGCGAGCGACTTCGGCATCACGCACTTCGCTCTCTACACCGACGACATCGACGCATCGGTCGAGCGCTTCGAGAAGGCTGGGGGCACCCCCCTCACCGCGCCGCGCGCCATTCCCTATGCAACCGAGAAAGGTCCTGGAAACAAGGTCTGCTACTGCCGCATGCCCTGGGGCACGACGATGGAATTCATCACCACACCGGACCGCATGCCCTACCATGACCAGACTGATCTGCGCAGGTGGCAGGACGAGGACTGAGCAGGGCACGATCGGACAGTACAGCGTCGTGCGGGATTAGGGAACCCGGCGCCGTCGACAGCTTGGGCTTGGCACCCGGTGCTTTGCGATCCCGCAGTCCCGCCACGCCTTGGGCGTTGTAGCGGTGAACCCAATCCCGCAGCGTTTGCCGATCCATCCCGCAAGACCGAGCCGCGTCCTCCCGAGATCGCCCCTCCAAAACCAGAGCCAGGGCGAGAAGACGCCTAGCTTCCCCCGGTTGCCGTTGCGGTGGCGGTCGCCCTGGCGGTGGGTGGCTATGCCGTCAGCCAGCGCCTGGCGGTCGGCGATCTCGCGACCCCGGCGCGCCGGAACTGCGCCCCGGCTCGCGCTACAACCGGGACAGCGCCTATCTGACCGCGCATTACGCCGCCAGCAGCGACGTGTTCGCCATCATGGTGAAGACGCCGGACGGGCGGCTGCGCCTGTCGATCCTGTGCGTTCCGGTCTGGATGGCGGCGGTGGCGCTGGCGACGGGAGGCGGCGCCCCTGGCTGGCGCTGGCGGCGTTCGGTATCTCCGGCTTCTTCAGCAGCGTGCTGAACTGCATCGGGCCGACGGTGGTGCAGGACATGACGCCGAACCGCCTGCGCGGCCAGGCGATCGCCTTCTACTTCTTCGCCCAGAACCTGCTGAGCCTGACGCTCGGCCCCACGGCGGTCGCGCTGCTGACCGACCATGTCTTCGGCGATCCCACCGCCCTGCCCCGCTCGATGGCGGCGACCGCCATTCCCGCCATCCTGCTGGGCGGTCTGTTCGCCCATCTCGCCAGGGCGCCGTTCCAACGCACCCGCGCGGCACTTGGCTAACCGATTGGTGACCAGCGATAACCGATGCCGGCCATCGGTGCTGTCACGGGAACGGTGGCGGCTCGCCCAGGTCCAGGATCAGGTGGAACGCGCCTTCGACCTGTGCCACGAGGTGGTCCTTCGCGGCGGCGTCCCGGACGGCCTGCCGGCGGCGGGCGCCTTCCTCACCCCGTCGCTGATCGCGCACGGCTACACCTCCGCCTTCTTCTGCCAGGAGGAGATCTTCGGCCCCTTTCTGGAGCTGGAACGTTTCGAGGACAAGGCCGAAGCGGTGGCGAAGGCCAACCACACGGTATTCGGGCTGTGGGCCAGCGTCTGGACGACGGACGGCGCGCGCTGCGCATCGCCCGCACCCTGCGCAACGGCACCGTCTGGATCAACGGCACAACCGCCTCTTCGCCGAGGCTGAGACCGGCGGCTGCCACCGGAGAGGCCTGGGCCGGCTGCATGGCTATGATACCCTTGCCGATTTCAAGGAACTCAAGCACATCTGTCAAAACGCCAGCCGCGTGGTGTGATCCCGCCTGTCATTGGAGAAAGGTAGATGGTGTCCGCGTTCTTCCCGGCGGCGGCGGCTTCGCGTGGCAACCGCACGGAACCACCGTCCGCAACCGCGCGAGCTTCATCGATCTTCTCGGCTCCACGCCGATGGAGACCCTGGTCGCCGCGACCAAGCTCAACGGGCAGATCATGGGATTGGGCAACGAACTTGGCATGATCCAGGAAAGTTATCTGGCCGGTCCGCTGCTGGTCGACGGAATGCATGATCCTATTCACGGATGGATTCATGGCCGCCGGATAAGACCGTGTCGAACGGAGACGGCCTAAACACCGAGTTCGTTCTTCACGTCATTGGCGCGATAAACATGCCGGATCGCCTCCAGCATTATTGCAATCTCCGGAGATGCATCGTTGACCCGGTGACTCATGAAAAGCGGTGAAACCGCCTGTTCTTCTTGTATCTCACGATACTCGACCTTGTCCCGGCGCAGATGCCGGACGGACGCGGTGACCAGGCTGACCCCGACATCGGCCGCCACCAATCCCAAAGCCGTCTGGACATCCCGCACCTCCAGAATGGACTCCGGCTTCAGCCCGCGGGTCCGATAGAGCGCGAGAACCTGATCGGCGAAGCTCGGCCGCGGGGACTTGGGGTAGACAACCAATGTCCCCGCCGTCAGATCGTCGAGGCGCAGGGGTCCCTGCCGTTCCAACAGTGGATGGCCTGACGGAATGGCGGCAATGATCGCTTCGTAGCGCAGCAGGGTCCGCGCGATGGCCGAATCCTCCAGCGGAATGCGGCCGAAGCCGACGTCGATGCGTCCCTCCTTGAGCGCCGCGACCTGCTCCACCGTCGTCAGTTCGACCAATGAGACTTCGACGGATGGGCGGATCGAGCGATACCGGCGAATCATCTCCGGCAGCCAGCCATACAGGGTCGATGCCACGAAGCCGATGGTGAAGCGGCTGTTTTCGGCGTGACGCAGGCGGCGGGCCAGCGCCTTGATCTCGTCCACCCGTTCCAGCACCTGAACCGCCTGTTCATAGATCAGCCGGCCCGCCTCCGTCAGGCGAAGGGGGCGGCTGTCCCGTTCGATCAGTTGAAGGCCAAGCTCCTCCTCCAACTGCTGGATTTGCCGGCTCAGCGGCGGCTGCGCCATGTTCAGACGCTCCGCCGCACGCGTGAAGTTCCGCTCGGCCACGACCGCCAGAAAGTAGCGCAGGTGGCGAAGTTCCATGGGCCGGCCTCTTCGGTGTTCGGACGCTGCGGGCATGGGGCTGCGGGCATGGGGTAAGCTGCCGCAACGCGTCATACCTGCATGGTATCAAACCAGACCAACACAGTCTTTCACATTACGCCCGGCAACGGATAGCTTGGTTTCGCAACAAAACCTTCCCGAAGACATCGAAACGGCGCGCCGGCCCGCGCGGCGGCACCCATGCCGCCGTCCGCGATAGCGGCCACCGAACGGCTGCCGCCGCCCATCGCCCCCTTCTTGTGGAGACCAGGATCATGACCGCCGACCTCTTGGCACGTCTGGACGACGCCGTCGTCGAGGATAAGGAGCGAGGACTCTATCGCTGTCGGCGCGACATCTTCACCGAGCCGGCGCTGTTCGAGTTGGAGATGGCGCACATCTTCGAAGGGAACTGGATCTATCTCGCCCATGAAAGCCAGATTCCCAACAGGAACGACTATTTCACCACCTTCATCGGCCGGCAGCCGATCGTCATCGCCCGCAACAAGGACAACGAACTCAACGCCTTCATCAACGCCTGCAGCCACCGCGGCGCCATGCTGTGCCGGCACAAGCGCGGCAACAAGGCGACCTACACCTGCCCCTTCCATGGCTGGACCTTCAACAATTCCGGAAAGCTGCTGAAGGTCAAGGATCCCGACTGCGCCGGCTATCCCGAGAGCTTCAACCGCGAGGGCTCGCATAATCTGACCAAGGTCGCCCGCTTCGAATCATACCGCGGCTTCCTGTTCGGCAGCCTGAACGCCGACGTAGCTCCGCTGACCGAGCATCTGGGAGAGGCGGCGAAGATCATCGACATGATCGTCGACCAGTCGCCGGACGGGCTGGAGGTGCTGCGCGGCTCCTCCACCTACATCTATGACGGCAACTGGAAGCTCCAGACCGAAAATGGCGCCGACGGCTACCATGTCACCGCGGTCCACTGGAACTATGCGGCGACCACCAACCACCGCAAGATGGCCGCCGCCGGCGACAGCGTGCGGGCGATGGATGCCGGAAGCTGGGCCAAGCAGGGCGGTGGCTTCTACTCCTTCGAAAACGGGCATCTGCTGCTGTGGACCCGCTGGGCCAATCCCGAGGACCGGCCGCTGTACGAGCGCCGGGACGAGCTGGCGGCGCGGTTCGGCGCCGAGCGGGCCGACTGGATGATCGGCAATTCGCGCAACCTGTGTCTCTATCCCAACGTCTATCTGATGGATCAGTTCAGTTCGCAGATCCGCACCTACCGGCCGCTGTCCGTCGACAAGACCGAGGTGACGATCTATTGCATCGCGCCGAAGAACGAAAGTGCCCAGGCCCGCGCCCGCCGCATCCGGCAATATGAGGATTTCTTCAACGCCAGCGGCATGGCCACCCCCGACGACCTGGAGGAGTTCCGCTCCTGCCAGACCGGCTACCTGGCCGGTGCGGCGCCGTGGAACGACCTGTCGCGCGGCGCTGCCCATTGGGTGGAGGGGGCCGACGAGGCCGCCAAGGCCATCGACCTGCACCCGCTGATGAGCGGGTTGCGCACCGAGGACGAAGGGCTGTTCGTCGTCCAGCATCAGCATTGGCTGGACACCATGCGCCGCGCCGCCACGGATACGTCCGACGTTCCGGCGACGCAGGGTTGAGGGAGGGCAGCTTCATGACCATCACCTTCGAATCCCTGCAAGCCTTCCTGCACCGCGAAGCGCGCCTGCTCGACGAGAAGCAGTGGGACGAATGGCTCGGCCTCTACGCCGCCGATGCCGTGTTCTGGATGCCGGCCTGGGACGATGACGGCGCCCTGACCACCGATCCGCAGCGGGAAATCTCGCTGATCTACTACGGCAACCGTGGTGGCCTGGAGGATCGCATCTTCCGCATCAAGACCGAACGGTCGAGCGCCACCAGCCTGCCGGAGCCGCGCACCTCCCACAACATCAGCAACCTCGAAGTGCTGGAGCAGGCCAATGGCCTGTGCAGGCTCCGCTTCAACTGGTTCACGCTGAGCTTCCGCTACAAGACGACCGACAGCTATTTCGGCACGTCCTTCTACACGCTGGATGTTTCGGGCGAGACGCCGCTGATCAAGGAGAAGACGGTGGTTCTGAAGAACGACTACATCCACCACGTCATCGACATCTATCACATCTGATCGGCCACATCCGATCGGGTACCACCGGCTCCGATCAGCCAGGACCGCAGAAGACCGGCCCGGCATGCCCGATCATGCCCGCCGGGCCGGGGAGATCATTCATGAGCTTTCAAATCGCGCTGACCTTCGAGGACGGGCCAACCCGTTTCATCGAAGCTCATCCCGGCGAAACGGTTGCGGACGCCGCCTACCGCCAGGGCATCAACATTCCGCTGGATTGCCGCGACGGCGCCTGCGGCACCTGCAAGAGCTTCTGCGAGGCCGGACGCTACGACGGCGGCTCCTACATCGAGGATGCGCTGACCGACGCGGAGGCGGCGGAGGGCTATTGCCTGACCTGCCAGATGCGTCCGGCATCGGACCTGACGCTGCGCATCGCCGCGTCGTCGGATCTGTGCAAGACGAAGGCGATGACCGTCGCCGCCGAGGTGGCGGCGGTCGAACGCCTGTCCGACAGCGCCCTCTCCCTTGCGCTGAGGCTGGACGGGAACGCCCGGCTGTCCTTTCTTCCCGGCCAGTACGTCAATATCGAGGTCCCCGGCAGCGGGCAGACGCGCTCCTATTCCTTCAGCTCGCCGCCGGGGGCGGAGGTGGCGACCTTCCTGATCCGCAATGTTCCGGGCGGGCTGATGAGCGGCTATCTGACCGACCGGGCCAAGCCGGGCGACCGGCTGACCCTGGGCGGCCCCTTCGGCAGCTTCTATCTGCGCGACCTGCGGCGGCCGGTGCTGATGCTGGCCGGCGGGACCGGGCTGGCGCCCTTCCTGTCGATGCTGGGCCGCATCGCGGCGATGGAGGGCGGCAGCCCGCAGCCGGTCCATCTCGTCTACGGCGTCACGCTGGACCGCGATCTGGTGGAGGTGGAGGCTCTGCGAAGCCTTGCGGACCGCTGCCCCGGCTTCACCTTCGCCACCTGCGTGGCCGATCCGGACAGCCGCCATCCGCTGACCGGCTATGTCACCCACCATCTCCGGCCGGAGCATCTGAACGGCGGCGACGTGGACGTCTATCTCTGCGGCCCTCCGCCGATGGTAGAGGCGGTGCGCGGCCATTTCCGCGACCAGGGGATCGCCCCGGCCAGCTTCCATTACGAGAAGTTCAGCGCCAGCGAGGGGAACGGCCGATGACCGGGCATGGACGGTTCGAGGATCGGGTGATGATCGTGACCGGCGCCGCCCAGGGCATCGGGCGGGCGGTGGCCGCAAGGGCGGCCGGCGAGGGTGCCAGGCTGTTGCTGGTCGACCGCTCCGATCTGGTTCACGGGGTGGCGGAGGAACTGGCGGATCGGGGGGCGTCGGCGTTGTCGCTCACCGCCGATCTGGAAAGCTATGCCGGCGCCCGGGCGATGGTCGATGCCGCGATGGAGGCGTTCGGGCGCATCGACATCTCGGTCCACAATGTCGGCGGCACCATCTGGATGAAGCCCTTCTGGGAGTACCGGGAGGAGGAGATGGTGAAGGAGATCGGCCGGTCGCTCTGGCCGACCCTGTGGTCCTGCCGCGCGGTCATCCCCGTCATGATCGCGCAGGGGCGCGGCAGCATCGTCAATGTCGGCAGCAACGCCACCCGCGGGATCTACCGCGTCCCCTACTCCGCCGCGAAGGGCGGCGTGCATGCGATGACCGCCTGCATGGCGATGGAACTGGCCGACAAGGGCGTGCGGGTCAACGCCGTCTCCCCCGGCGCGGTCGACAACGGCGAGCGGGCGATCCCGCGCAACCCGGCGCCGATGAGCGCCCAGGAGACGGTCTGGCAGCGTGAGACCTACGGGCAGGTGATGCACGACACGCCGATGGGACGGATGGGCACCCAGGACGAGATCGCCGCCGCCATCTGCTTCTTCGCCTCGGAGGAGGCCTCCTACATCACCGGCCAGACCTGCTTCGTCGCCGGCGGCAGCATCGGCTGACCGCCAAAAATCCGGCATCGAAAATCCGGGAGACTGCCGCCCCGTCGGTCAGGGCGGCAGGCGAACCCGGCCAAACCGCGCAACGTCGCGGCCATTTCCGTCCATCAGGTCACCAGGGAGGAACGCCCGTGTCATCGACACAAAAGGTCATCGACGTCCAGGACTTCATCAATTCCCATCGGGTCTCCGGCTTTCAGAGCATGCTGATCGCTCTCTGCTTCCTGATCGTCGCCATCGACGGCTTCGACACCGCGGCCATCGGCTTCATCGCCCCGGCGCTCCGCGCCGAATGGCAGTTGGCTCCGGCCCAGCTGGCGCCGCTGTTCGGCGCCGGCCTGTTCGGGCTGATGATCGGCGCCTTCATCTTCGGGCCGCTGGCCGACATGATCGGGCGCAAGCGCGCCCTGGTTCTCACCGTCCTGTTCTTCGGGCTGACCAGCCTGGCATCGGCCTGGACGACCAACGTCACCGAGCTGACCGTGCTGCGCTTCCTGACCGGCATGGGGCTGGGCGGCGCGATGCCGAACGCCATCACCCTGACTTCGGAGTTCTGTCCGGACAAGCGCCGATCCTTCCTGACCACCTTGATGTTCTGCGGCTTCACGCTCGGCTCGGCACTGGGTGGGCTGGCGGCGGCACAACTCGTGGCCGGCTATGGCTGGTCGTCGGTGCTGCTGCTGGGAGGACTGGCGCCGCTGCTGCTGGTGCCGGTGCTGTTGCTGGCCCTACCGGAATCGGTGCGCTTCCTCGTCCTGCGCCACGCCCCGGCGGAGCGGGTGGCCGCCATCCTGGCCCGGATCGCGCCGGAGGCCGACCTTGCCGGCGCGCGTTTCATCGGCGTCCACCGGCCGGCCGGCTCCCCGGTCGGGCAACTGTTCCAACCCGGTCTGGTCGCCGGCACGCTGCTGCTGTGGTCGACCTTCTTCATGAGCCTGCTGGTCTTTTACCTGCTGTCGAGCTGGCTGCCGACGGTGATCAGCAGCGCCGGGATGACCCTGAAGGACGCCTCGCTGATGACGATGATGCTTCAATTGGGCGGCACGGTCGGAGCGCTGGTGATCGGCGCCCTGATGGACCGCCTCGATCCGCACAAGGTGCTGGGCGTCGCGTATGCGACCGCCGCGCTGTTCATCGCGCTTATCGGCAGCGCCACCGCCTCCCCCGCTCTGCTCGCCGCCGCGGTGTTTGGTGCGGGCTTCTGCCTGGCCGGTGCGCAGGTCGGTGTGAACGCTCTGGCGGCCGGCTTCTACCCGACGGCGAACCGGGCGACCGGGGTGGCCTGGGCCAATGCGGTGGGGCGTAGCGGATCGGTTCTCGGGTCGATGGTGGGCGGCGCCATCCTGTCCAGCGGCCTCGGCCTGCCGATCGCCTTCGCCATCGTCGGTGTTCCGGTGATCCTGGCCGGGCTGTTCATGGTCCTGAAGGGCAATCTCGCACCGCAACCGACCCATCAGGCCGGTACGGCCGCACCGTCCTTCGCCGCTCCACTGCCGGCCACGACCGGCATCGATTGACAAAGCTGCTGCTTCACGCCGCCATCGGCAGGAGCGCCCCGTCCTTTCACCGGGCGGGGCGTTCCCGTTTCCGATACATCGGGCGAGTCACCGTTTACCAAAAAGGATCCAGCCCCCTGCAAGGAGGGAGGCACTGGAAAAGATCTTCAGGTCGAGACTGCAAGCTGAGCCGCCGCCGAGCAAAGGACACGGCGGACGAGATCGGCCTGCCGGTTGGTTCCCGTCCTGGCCAGCACTTGCTTCATCTGGAAACAGACTGTTCCCAACCCGGCTCCACGGCGTTGCGCATATTCCTCCAACGTCAGCCCGGACACGAAGACGTTGGCCAGACTGGCCTCCGCCACGGTCAGTCCGAACAGAGCGACCAACGCCTCGGCTGGAACCAATCTCACGGAGCGGTCGCCGCTGAGGCTGATCAGAATCAAAGGAACGCCGGTCGCGCTCGACTGATCCAACCTGTCGAAAGGCAGTTGCCAACGATAGTCGTCGATATCGAGCGCCAGAAAGGTCGATCGTGTCCCACGATGTGGTGTAGGATCCGGTGATGTGGTGAAGACGGACCGCGATGCCCTGCTTCAGCAATGACCGGCCGGCTCATGCGGGTCGGCCGAGCTTCGGCCGCATGAGCCGGTCTATTCCAAGAGCCTTGAAAATCAGGCGGTCGAACACGCGATCGGGAAGATGGCGGCCGACACGCCAGATGCTGTCCAACGGATAGCGTGTGCGGGGTTTCGGCGACTCTATGGCGTGAAGAACCGCCCGCGTCACCGGGGATGCCGGCTTGGCGGCGTCCTCCTGCTTCCTTAGAGTCTCGAGCGTTTAATCTGCCGCATATCCTGCGTGCCTGAGGTAGTTCCAGCATTTCTCGGGTGTGTAGAGGTCGCAGATTGAACCGACGGCTTTCCACAGTTCGTCGATGGTGCGGGCGCCGATGCGCCGGAGATGGGCCTTGAGCTTGGCGAAAGCGATCTCGAGGGGATTGAGGTCGGGACTGTAAGGCGGCAGGAAGAGAAACCAAGCGCCACGCTGCTTGAGGGCGGCCTTGGCCTTTTCGCTCTTGTGGCAAGACAGGTTGTCGAGAATGACGACGTCGCCCGGCCGCAAGGTCGGGGCGAGTTGGGTCTCGACATAGGTCTCGAAGAGCATCGGTTCATCGCGCCCTTGATGATCCAGGGGGCGGTCAGGCCATCGCAGCGCAGGGCGGCGATGAAGGTCTGGGTGCCCCAGTGGCCGAAGGGTGCCTTGGCCTTGAACCGTTGGCCGCGCTTGGCCCGCCCGCGCAGCCGGGTCATCTTCGTGGTGGTGGCCGTCTCGTCGAGGAACACCAGCCGATCCGGCTCTTCGTGCATCCGGGGCTGACGGTGGCTGCGCCACGTCCGGCGGTCTTCGGCAACGTCAGCGCGACCGGCCTCGCTTGCCGGTTGTACCACTGGGACGGGCCGCACTCGATATCCTGACCATGCTTCAACGCCAGCCCGGAAATCACTATGTCATCTCTGGCAAAGGGCAAGATGGACAGCTGGTCAACATCGACCGGACCTGGGACAAGATCCGCACCGCAGCCGGTTTACCCGATGTTCGTTTGTATGATCTTCGACATAGCTTCGCCAGCGTCGGAGCCGCCAACGGAAGCAGTCTGCTGGTCATTGGGAAGATTCTTGGACATACCCAGCCAACGACCACCCAGCGTTACGCCCACCTGGCACATGATCCAGTCCTAACCGCAGCTGATCAAATCTCTGCCACCATTGCCGACGCCCTTGACCAATCCAGTTCGCAGCGAAACCGCCAGCGCAAGTTTCGCCTTCGGCCAAATCGCCCCGTGACCCTGGCTGATGCACCGGTATGACTGCATCGATCGCGACCCTTTGGGTGGGATGATCAAGTGAAGGTGTGGCCGCAGGCGCTTGTTCGATTTCAGCGCACAGGCCCGGATCCAGCGGAAGAAGGTTCGTGTGATCGACCGTCTCGCCGCCGTCGATCGCGTGTTTGGCGAGTGCCTGAACGCGACCTTGGATGAGTATTTGAGCGCCTCGCAACAGGCGCTTTCTTCGCCGCCCCCGAACGGTGAGAGGCCGGCGGGGTGCCCCATGCACCCGATCGTCAAACATCCGGCCCGTCACTGGCTTGCGGTGAACACTGCCAATTGGGCGTCGAATGCACGCTTGTAGGCGGGGCGGGCTTCGCCGCGGGCAACATAGGCTGAAAGGTTCGCATGCTCGCCGAGCAGCCCCGAAGCTTTCAGCCTCAGCAGCACCGACACCATCAACAGATCACCCGCGCTGAATGCGCCGTCGAGCCACTCGGCATCGCCGAGGCGATCCGACAGTTGCTGCAGCCGGACGCGAATCCGCCCCTCGACCAGCGGCAACCTCTCCTTGCTCCAGGGCTGGTCGCTTTCCAGAACCTTGGTGGTTACGAGATCGAGAATCGGCGGCTCGACCGTGTTGAGCGCGGCAAACATCCACATGATTGCCCGCGCCCGCGCCTGCGCGTCACCAGGCAACAGGCCCGCATGGCGTTCAGCGATATGGAAGACGATCGCACCCGTCTCGAACAGGGCGAAGTCACCATCCTCGAAGGTTGGAATCTGCCCGAAAGGATGAAGCGCCAGATGCGCGGGTTCCTTCATCGCAGCAAAGGAAACAAGGCGAGCCTCATAGGGTTGGCCCACCTCTTCAAGTGCCCAGCGGACGCGCGTGTCACGCGCCAAGCCCCTGCCGCCGTCAGGTGACCGCTCGAACACGGTGATCGTGACAGTCATTCCAAGGTTCCATTCCCGGCTGGACGTTTCAAGGCGCCGATCCGGCGCGGACGGCCGCCTCAAGCGCAGCGATGTCAATTTTGCGCATCGTCATCATGGCGTCGAAGGCGCGTTTCGCCGCGACGCCGTCGGAACCCGTCGTCAACTCGAGCAGCCGCCTCGGCGTGATCTGCCAGGAGAAACCCCACCGGTCCTTGCACCAACCGCAAGCGCTCTCAGTGCCGCCGTTGGTGACGATTGCATTCCAGTAGCGATCGGTCTCTTCCTGGCTTTCGGTAACGACCATGAAACTGACCGCTTCGTTCGCCGTGAAATTCGGTCCACCGTTCAGGCCCACGAACCGCCGGCCGAGCACCGTGAATTCGACGGTCAATTCGGCGCCTTCGTGCCCACCGGGGAAATTGCCGGGCGCCATGTTCACACGGTCGACATGGCTGTCGGGAAAAGTGGCGGCGTAGAACCTGGCCGCTTCGGCGGCTTGGCCATGGTCGAACCACAGGCAGGTGACGAGATCGGGCATCTCCGGTGCTCCTACTGGCTTGGTTGCTTGCGTGCGGCGATCGGTGTCGCACTACATATTGATTTCGGGTTCGACCAGTTTTGCCAATTTCCGCAGGCTTTCCTGCCAGCCGAGATAGCAGGCCTCCAGCGGGATCGCGTCCGGAACGCCCGCCTGCTCGATCGTCATGTCCGTGCCGACCGACACGGCCTTCAGGGTAACGGTCACTTTCATCTCACCCGGCAGGTTAGGATCATCGAACCTGTCCGTGTAGACGAGCCGCTCGTTGGGGACGAGCTCGAGATATTCGCCCCCGAAGGCGTGGCTGTGGCCGGTGGTGAAATTGCGGAACGACATCCTGTGCGTGCCGCCGACCACGGCATTCAGTTCATGTACGGTGCAAATGAAGCCGTGGGGCGGCAGCCAGCTGGCAATGGCGTCCAGCTCCACGAATGCCCGGTAGACTTTCTCCGGCTTGGCATTAACGACGCGATGCAGGCGGACGGTGTTGGGCATGTCAGTTCACCTTCGTTGCGGGGTTGGATCTCTTGCCGCTGTCCGAGCGGAACAGAAGCGTCAGGTAGCGATGGAGATGGTCGATGCTGTCGGCGGCGATGGACGCACCACCCTTGGCCTTGGCGAGGACGAAGGCGCCCTGGAGAACGGCCTGGGTGTGCAGTGCGAGGCTTTCGGCACTCCAATCGGCATCCACACCATATTTCCGCATGGCTTCGCGGATGTCGGCCTCGAGTGTCCTGGCATGGCCGGCGATACTGCCGGCGCATGCGGCCACGATCTCGGGACGGGTCTCATAGGCTTCCTGGGTGATCATGCCGGCGAAACAGGTGAAATCGGGAAGGTCCCCGGCAAGCAACTCTTTGCGGAACTCCAGGTAAGCGAGCAGCCGGTCCAGCGGGTCCGCGAGATCATGGTAGGGCGCCCGTGCGAACAGGCCGCCGGTCACCGCATCCCAATGGGCGACAGCCGCAAGCATCAGGTCGTCCTTGCTCTTGAAGTGATGGAAGAAGCTTCCCTTGGTGACGCCGGCCTCGGCGCAGAGATCCTCGATCCTTGTTGCCGTATAGCCCTTGGTGCGCACGACCTTCAGCGCCGCGTCGAGAAGTCTGGACTTTGAATCAGGCTGCATGTCGCTTACCCACCCACCATACCCACTGGTTGGTTTGTGTACCGACTGGTTGGTATGGTGTCAAGCGGATAGAGTGTGCCTGCCCATCATCGCTGGAAAATGTTTGCTCAATCCCGACCGCCAGATGTCGGCGGACGCACCCGACGTCCTGGGCTGTCTCTCGCGGCTTTTTGGCCAGGCGCGGCGGATGGATGCCGTGCGCCGCTATGAAATTTCGTGTGTTCAGAGTAAAGCCGGATCAAGCGGGACCGCGTGAACCGGTTGCACTGAAGACCGGAAGCGCAGGGTTCTTCCGGCGCTTCGACAAGCACCAGAAGGACCCTGGCTCCAAGTCCACGATGATCCATCCCTTCGTTCGGCGATCGGCTTCACGCTTCAGATCGAAGCCGGATTCACGCGATGCGCACTAATTGCCGAACCAGTCTCCAAGGGCCGTCAGGAGGCCTTCAGTGCTTCCTTCTCCGACCCATGCCACATGTCCATCCGGTCGGATCAGGAGGGCGGTCGGAGTCCGGACGATGCCGATGACGGGAAGCTCGCACACACCCTCAAATTCCGCATCGACCAGTTTGACGCGCTCCTTCCACGCGTCGATGGCCGGGAAGCCCGTTTTACCGAAATCGAGCAGCACCGGCCGCGCATCATGCAGGAACGCGAAGACCCGCGTCGGCCCCTCGGCGGTGACGATGTCCAGATCCGGCATGCGACGGCCGAGCAGAGGGTGCCCCCCTTCCGGGCCATAGCGGATGTCGAGGCCGGACACCATGGCGGAATACCACCGCCTCGGCTCGTCCATCTGCATCGCTTTTGCCACGAATGCCCGGAGCGCCGTTGTGTGGTCGTCGCCGCGGTTGAGTGCGGTCAGCGCCAGAGTAAGCTCGAGCAGCGCGGCGCCGATCGGGTGCCGCTCCGCATGGTAGGTATCGAGCAGGCTTTCCGGCGAAATGCCCTTCACCACCTGGGCCAGCTTCCATCCGAGGTTCACGGCGTCCTGCAGCCCGACATTCAGCCCCTGCCCGCCAACGGGAGAATGAACGTGCGCGGCATCTCCCGCGAGCAGGACGCGGCCCTTCCGATAGGCTTCCGCCTGCCGCGCCGCATCTGTGAAGCGCGACATCCAGGTGATCCGATGGATGCCCAGGTCCGATCCGTAGGCGGCTGTGAGCGCCGCCCTGAGATCCTCCCCGCCGGGGCTTCCCCCCCGCTCCAGCCGCTGCTCCGTCACTATGCCGCGCACGCGCGGTCCCTCGTCGAGCCGTCCGAGGGCGTACAGGCCCTGCTCCCCGTACCGGATGCCGAGCGGCGGTTGATCCTCCATGTCGGCCTCAAAGATGAGGTAGCTCGCCCGCGCCTCGGTTCCCGGAAAGCGGATGCCCGCCGTCTTGCGGACAAGGCTGCGGCCGCCGTCGCAGCCGACCAGATAGCTGGAGCGGAACCTTCGCCCGTCCGTCAGATGGAGGTCCACGCATTGTTCGCCCTCGGCGAAGGTCGCCATTTCGCACCCGCGATAGGACGGCACCCGCAGTTCGGAGATCCAGTCGGCCAGCCCGCGCTCGATCTTCTCCTGCCAGAGTCCAAGCGTGTAGCTGTGGCGGGTCGCCCGGTCGCCGGCATTGAGGATGATGCCGGCGAGGGCGACCGAATGGTGCTTGGTTCCCTGGGGGAGGAACTTGTCCGTTATGCCGCGCTGATCAAGCAGTTCGATCGCGCGGGGATGAAGGCCGCTCGCGCGCGACCCCTCAAGGTCCTGGTTCTTGCGCCGCTCGACTATCGCGACATCAACTCCCGCGAGCGCCAGTTCGCCGGCCAGCATCAACCCGGTTGGACCGCCTCCGACGATGATCACGTCATGTTGGGTCACCTGCATCGTGCCACCTCATAGATTCGGTCGGTGACCCGTCTTGTAGTGAATGGCGGGGGGCTTGAAGCAAGAGCCTTGCGCAACCTATCTAGGAAATGTGGGAGTTCGGACGTTTTCCATCCTGGGGTCGCGGCGACAGGAACATCATCGGGGCATTTGCGGGCATCCCGATACGAAGCCGAAAGACCTCCATGGGAATGAGTCATATGGTTGCGCCGGCCGACCCGGTCCTCTTGCGCGACGAGCATGAGCATCCGAACGAAGCACGATGAGAAAGCCCGGCGCCGGTGTTGCATGAATTCCATCCGATAGGAGGCGTACCGTGGCAAGCATTGCCTTGTTCCATTCGGTGCTGGGGCTGCGCGAGGTCGAGATGGAGGCTGCGGCACGACTGCGTGACGCTGGACACGAGGTGCTTCTTCCGGATCTGTTTGACGGCACGAAAACCGATGATCTCGACGAGGGATTCGCGATAAAGGCAAAAATCGGTTGGAAGACCATTCGCGAGAGAGCCTGGACTGCGCTTGCGGATTCTCCCGACAGGTTGGTCCTGATGGGCATCTCGATGGGCGCAGGTGTCGTTGCTGAAATGTGGAAGCTCCGGCCGGACGTTCAGGGGGTGCTGTTGCTTCATGGGTTGGCCTCGTTGCCGGCGGGCGTCTGCGCCGGCACGCCGGTGCAACTGCACATCGGCTTAAACGATCCGATCTTCACGGATACAGAACTGCATGCATGGAAGGCAAAAACGGTTGAGGCCAAACTTTCGGCCGATGTTTTCACCTACCAAAACTCGGGGCATTACTTCACAGACATAACTTCGGCGGATTACAGCGAGGAAGCTACAGCTAGGCTTTGGTGTAGGGCTCTTTCTTTTCTTCGTGCCATTTCTCGATGAAGGGAACGGATCGGTTACCCGGCAGCGACGCTGGAGAACCCGGGTCACCGGATCGAAGCACGCGACCGGCTGCGCCCGCTAATCGAGCGGGTGGCGGTGCGCTTCAACGCTGCCGGGACCCACGGCATCGAGATCAAGCCGGAGGGCGATCTTGTGGGCTGCCCAGCCTTGGGCCGGCCCCAAAAACAACGAAGACCGGCGCTGCGGAAATGGCCGGCCTTCGGGAATAGGTGCGTTCAGTAATGGTGGTTGCGGGGGCCACGCAACCAACGATTCTTGCGACTAATTGAAGCCACAATTCCAAACTGGCAGCGTTATCTCTCTTAAAAAATGAGTGGAGTCGCTGTCTCAGAAGAGGGGGTCTCCAACAAACTCGGTACGGTTCACTATCCGGTCGGACGGCTGCATAAACCCGCTATATAAATACACGACCTCAGGAACGTATTCCGGTCAGGCTTCGGGAGGCGGGAGCTCCGAAGGTGCGGCGGAAGTCGTGAGCGAAATGCGCTTGGTCGGCGTAGCCAGCAGTGTGGGCGGCGGTGGTGAAGTTGGCCCCCGACACGATCTCGGCAATGGCAGTGCGCATCCGACTCCAGGCGCGATAGCGTCGAAAGGGAACACCCATTTCTTCGGTGAAGAGATGCTGGAAACGCGACGGCGACAGGCCGACGGCCCGGGCGATGCAGGCGACCGGCATGGGGGCGTCGCCGGGTTCATCGCTGGACGCTTGCAGCGCCTGGAGCGCGCGGGACAGGCGCGGGTCGATGGTGCGGGTGGCCCGTCTTCCGGAGAAGTCCAGCAGATCGCGGAGCGCCTCGCCGGCCCATCGGGTGGCATGGCGGTCCTCGTAAAGGTCGCGCAGCAGCCTCGTTTCCCCGCGGCCTCCGACCAGGGCACCGCCCGTTTCTTCTGCACCGCGCAGGAGCGATGCCAGGATGTCGAAGCCTGCGACGGTCGCCTCGACGTAGAAGACCGCCAGAGGGCTGCCGCCGAGATCGAGTTCGTGCGGCACGCCGGCGGGAATGGCGGCGGTCCGGCAGGTGAGCCACGGCCCGCCCCCGATCCGCAGTCCGAAGGGACCATCAAGGCCCGCCAGATAGACAGGCGCGCCGTGCTGGTGGCTGGCATTGTAGTCCAGTGGCCCCGCGAAGAAGGTCAGCCCGCCGCCGAGATGCCAGAGCGGGCCGGGGGCACCGTCCTCCGCCGCAGCACGTTTGTACAAGCGCCCGGACTCCGCCATCGCTAGACTCCCCGCCGTGGTGGATGGAAATCACAACATGGAAACCGCCGCCGCGACAGACAGAAAGAAAACCATTTGGGAGGATCGAATACCATGTCCGCCCCCATGCCATCGCCACGCGCGGCGATCACTCGCCGACGGCTCCTCTCCACGACTGTCTCTGCGCTCGCCGCCCCCGCCATCATCGGGGGGCTCCCCATGCAAGTCCGGGCCGCCGCCCCGCCGCTCGGCCCCTCGGCGCCTACCCATTACCGTTTCAAGCTCGGAGACTTCGAAGTAACGACGATCCTCGACGCCGGGGCTATGATCGACGGTCCCTGGCCGATCGTCGGCGAGGACCGGCCCAAGGCGGAGGTCGAGCAGCTTATGCGGGACAACCTGCTGCCCGAAACCCGCTTCCAGCCCGGATTTACGCCTACATTGGTGAACACTGGGCGCGAACTGATCCTGTTCGACACCGGCAACGGCGCCGATGGCTTCGTGCCCCGACCCCACGGCGGTTGGCTCGCGCGGACGCTGAAGACGGCGGGCTACGCACCCGAGCAGGTCGATCTCGTGGTCCTGACCCACGGGCATGTAGACCACATCGGCGGGCTTATGGAGGAGGGCCGGCCCCTGTTCCCGAATGCGCGCTACGCCATCGGCGGAACCGAGTATGATTTCTGGGCTTCCAAGGACCGGCTGTCCGCACCACGCGAGGGCAACGAGTTCAAGTCGGCCAGACTGTTCCAGCAGACGGTGGTCCCGCTCGCGGAGCGGACCGGCTTCCTCAAACCCGGCGAGGAAGCCGCTCCCGGCATCCGTGCGGTGGAGGCGTATGGGCACACACCCGGTCATCTCGCCTTCCACATCGAAAGCCGGGGCAACCGGCTTCTGCTCTGGGGCGACTGTGCCCATCATGAGGTTGCGTCGCTGGCGCGGCCTGAATGGCACGCCTTCTTCGACATGGAAAAGGAAAGGGGAGCGGCAACCCGCCGGCGCATCTACGGCATGGCCTCGGCCGACCGGCTTCCAGTCATCGGCTATCACATGACTTTTCCCTCCGTCGGCTTTGTCGAGCGGCAGGAGGCCGGCTACCGCTGGATCCCGGCTTCATATCAGTTGAACCTATGAAGAACCCAGTGGACTGCGCCAGACGGACCTTTATGTATGTAGAGCAGTATGATCCGTCTGGGGCGGTCACATTCCAGGATGTTCGGCGCATGACGTCTACAAACATGCTCTCAGACAAACACCGCATCCTGGTATACTCCGATGTCGGGGAGAGGGGGCATCCGCACCATCAGTTCAGGGGCCGGTCGAAGGATCAGGCCGCGCGAATGCTGGCAAGGAAGCTCTCGACCTCCTGGCGAAGAACCTTGGCCTCGCTCGCCAACGCGCTCGACGCGCCGGTCACCTGAGTTGCCGCGCTGCTGTTTTGGCCGACGGTCTGGTTCATGTCGGCGATGGTGTAGCTGACTTCGGTGGTGCTGTGAGCCGCCTGCTGGACGTTGCGGGCGATCTCGCTGGTGGTGGCGCTTTGCTCCTCCACCGCAGCGGCGATCGCCGAGCTGATTTCGTTGATGCTGGCAATTGTCTTGCCAATCCCGTCGATGGCCAGGCTGGTCCCCTGGGTCGCCTGCTGCACCGCCGCGATCTGCGCCGCAATATCCTCGGTGGCCTTGGCCGTCTGCGTGGCCAGTTGCTTGACCTCGCTGGCGACCACGGCGAAGCCCTTGCCGGCCTCGCCGGCGCGCGCCGCCTCGATGGTCGCGTTCAAAGCCAGCAAGTTGGTCTGGCTGGCGATGTCCTGGATCAGCTTCACGACCTCTCCGATCCGCAACGCCGCCTCCGTAAGGTGAATTACCGTACCGGTGGTCTCTTGGGCCTGCGCCAGCGCCGTCGCGGCGACAGCGTTGGAGCCGGCGACCTGACGACCGATCTCCTGGATCGAGCTGGTCATTTCCTCAGTTGCCGCGGCGATCGTCTGCACCGTCACAGCCGTCTCCTCGGCTGCGGCCGCCGTCGTGGCCGCCTGTCGGCTCGCCTCGTCGGCGACCGCCGTCATGGTGCGCGCCGTGCCGTCGAGTTCGGTCGTGGCGCCGTCCATTGCGACCAGAATGGCGGTGATCGAGTTGTCGAAGCCGGCAACCGCCGCTTCCATCGCACGCGTCCGTTCTTGACGTCGGGCGTGCTCGCTCGCCTGTTCGGCAGCCAGCCGATCGGCTTCCTTGGCGGTCACACGCAACGCCTCGACCGCCGCAGCGATCTCGCCGATTTCATCCGCGCGCCCACGCGCCGGCACCACCACCTCGCGTTCGCCTTGCGCCAGTTTTGACAGCACTGCGGTCATGCCAACCAGCGGGTCGACAATACGCCGGCCTATCAGGATCGCGATGCCGATCACCGTGAGCACGACAAGCGCCAAACCGCCGACAGCGAGCAGCAAGCGGACGAATGCGCTGCCGCGCGCCGCCTCCGCCTGGCTCAGCGCCTCCGCAATAGCGGCATCACGCACCGCGAGCGCGGTTTGCACGCCGCCAACCAAGCGCGACCAAGCGTCCTGAAAGGAAATCTCGTAGTCACCACCCGTCCGTCCCCTGGCGATCAGATCGGCGATGAGCGCGTCGGTAGCGCCGAAGAAGGTCGTTTCGGTACCTTTCAACGCCGTCGCAAGGGCGGGCGCGTCGTCAATCTGCGTGGCGGTGGCCTGGAGGCGCGCCCAAGCATGACGCGTCTCTCCGGCCAGGGCGGCGGCCAGTTCGATTTCGTTGCTGGTCAGCATCCGCTTGGCACCGACAACTGTGGTGAAGATGGCGACGCGGCGCCCGCCAGATTCACGCATGTCCCAGGACAGGCGGGCGATGCCGCCAAGCCGTGCAACGTCGGCGTCGGCGAGCGCCATGCCCTGTTCCAACCCATTGGCGATGCCGTTCAGCTCCGTGACCCGCGCAACCACGCGCTCACCGAATCCCTTTACAAAAGCCTGGTCGCGTTCGGACTTGGGACGAGCAATCGCTGCGTCAACCTCACTGTGGAGTGCCGCCAAGGCCTGTTCAACCGCGCGCAATTTACTGAGCGCTGTCGGTCTGCCGGCATAATCGGCGGCCTGAACAGTGCGGTTGGCCTCCGCCAGCGTTTTGACGATTTCGCGACGGGCGGCATCGATCTTGGCGCGCGACTCGTCACCGGCCGGAGCGTCCGCGAGCAGGGCTCCATTCTGCACACCCCGGCTCAGCACGACCTTTTCGGTGACCCGCAGCACCGCGCCCAACGCCTCGGAGAGGGTTCCGGCGTCAACGGACCGGCGGTAGTTGCCCCACTCTGCGGCCACGAAGGTGATCGACACCACCCCTGCCACCGTCGCCATTGCCAGTACGCAAGAAAGAAATACTGCCCGGATTTTCATAAGACGTTCCTCAAGACAGACTATTTACGACGATTTTCAAATCCAAAGGCGGATTTCTACTGATGATGATGATGAAGCCGAAATATTACTTTCTTGTAAAAGAATTATTATGGAACGCAATCCGACAAAGTCTATCTCCGGGCATGCCCCTCCCTCTCCTGCAGCAAAGGGAGAGGGCGGTGCACGCATTAATTGATTATGACCGCCAGAGCTCGCGCCTCATGAAATGCCAACCGTTGCGCTCAGCAGCCCTTGAAGACCGGCTTGCGCTTCTCGTGGAAGGAGGCGACGCCCTCCTTGAAGTCCTCCGAGCCGCGCAGGCGGCCATAGGCCTGCCCCTCGATCTCGATGGCGCCGTTGACCGAGACGTTGTTGCCGCTGTTCAG
>NZ_JALJXJ010000009.1 GCF_024170005.1 Azospirillum lipoferum | reverse complement strand
GATTTCAGTTCCAGGATCTCGCCCTTCACATCGACGGTGATCTTCTTCGACAGGTCGCCCTTGGCGACGGCGGTGGTCACCTCGGCGATGTTGCGGACCTGACCGGTCAGGTTCGCCGCCATCACGTTGACGTTCTCGGTCAAATCCTTCCAGGTGCCGGCAACGCCCTTCACCTGCGCCTGACCGCCCAGCTTGCCCTCGATACCCACCTCGCGCGCCACGCGCGTCAGTTCGGTGGTGACGGTGACGAGCTGCTCCACCATGGTGTTGACGTTGCGGGCGGTACGCAGGAATTCACCTTGCAAGGGGCGGCCTTCAATTTCCAGCGCCATGGTCTTGGACAGGTCGCCCTTGGCGACGGCACCAATGACGCGGGCGATTTCCGTCGTCGGCTGGATCATATCGCCGACCAGCGTGTTGATGCTGTCGACGCAGGTTTCCCATCCGCCGGACGCATTGTTCAGCTTGGCGCGCTGGCTGATGCGGCCTTCCTTGCCGATGGCGACGCTGAGTCGGCTGACCTCGGTGGTCAGGTTCTGGTTCAGTTCGACCACGTCATTGAAGGCAGCGGCGATTTCGCCGTCGATTCCGGTGAGGTCCAGCGGCAGCCGCACCGAGAATTCACCCTTGCGCAGTTGCCGCAGGGCCATCAGCAGAACCTTCGGATCCAACGCGTCCGCCGTCTCGACCATCGCCGTCATGCTGTTCCCCAATCGCCGCGCCGTGCCCACCATGGACCGCGCTCCGCCCATCTGTAGGATCGCTCCAAGGACCGCCCCACTGCGCGGTCGAAGAAAACGCAAGCCACCACAACCGGGATTCCGAACGTCCGCACCAGCAGCGTGCGCACTCCATCCTCATCCGGAGCGTGACTGCGCAGTCCTACAGCCCCGCACGATGAAGTAAAGGCGATTCCGGTCAACTTGGCCTTTGGTAGGCACTCCGCCTTCCGGCGTAAGGATTATGCCTATGACTTAGGACGGAGGAGGCGTTTTCTTGAGCTTGGCGGGCTTTGTCACCGGCTTAACTCAGCCGGACGGCAGACGCACGAAGCCCAGGCTTCGGAACGATTCCATGGCCGCCATCGTTATGGATCCAGCCACGGCGGGCCCCTCCGGCACCGGCCGCCTCCCGCAGGGCAAAACGATCCGACACATCACAGCCCGAGGCTCGGCGATGAATCTTTGGACTTTTACCATGCAGGCTTCGATGTGCTGCATGCTCTCTTGGATGCGCGCCTGCCACCAGGGCGCTGCGCTTGCCCATTCCTTCACCGGGCTGCCGCTGCTCAGCCCGCCGCGTCCGCCCGCCGACGTGCTGCCCTTTCCCACACGCCGCGCAGTGCGTGGCGGCGGGTTCGGTGGACCGGCCGTGGTGATTCCGCTCGGCCGACGCTGATAATCCCCGGTTCACGCACCCGCTCACGCAATCGTGTAGACCCTGTGATTTGCCGACAGCCCGCCGCAGCCCTATGGTTAGTGGCAGGAATGGTCCGTTCGGGAGAGGGTCGATGCTGTTCAGGTTCCCTGCCGCGTCGCAGGCGCGCGAAGACGAGGTGACGCCGCGGGACTTGTTCCTGTCGCGCCGCAGCCTGATGGTTGGTGGTGCCACCGCCATGGCGCTGGGCAGCCTGCCGGTGTGGAGCGGCAATGCGCTGGCCGCTGCCTTCGAGGCGCAGACGACGATCAAGCCGGCCGATCCGAAGTTCGACCCGACGACTCCGATGAAGTCGGCAACCACCTACAACAACTTCTATGAATTCGGCACCGGCAAGAGCGACCCGGCCGAGAATGCCGGCACGCTGAAGACCCGCCCGTGGGAGATCGCCATCGGTGGCGAGGTCGCCAAGCCGATGACCATCGGCATCGAGGATCTGCTGAAGTTCCCGATGGAGGAGCGCATCTATCGCCTGCGCTGCGTCGAAGGCTGGTCGATGGTGATCCCCTGGGTCGGCTTCCCGCTGGCCGAGCTGCTGAAACGGGTGGAGCCGACCGGCAACGCCAAATATGTCGCCTTCCAGACCCTGAACGACCCGAAGCAGATGCCGGGCCTGCGTTCCTGGGTGCTGGACTGGCCCTATACCGAGGGGTTGCGGCTGGACGAGGCGATGCACCCCCTGGCCCTGCTGGCCGTTGGCATGTATGGCGAGGTGCTGCCCAACCAGAACGGCGCGCCGATCAGGCTGGTGGTGCCGTGGAAATACGGCTTCAAGTCGATCAAGTCGATCGTCAAGATCACGCTGACGAAGGACCAGCCGGCGACCGCCTGGAACAAGTCGCAGCCGCGCGAATACGGCTTCTATTCCAACGTCAATCCGGAGGTCGACCACCCGCGCTGGAGCCAGGCGACGGAACGGCGGGTCGGCGAATTCTCCCGCCGCAAGACCCTGCCCTTCAACGGCTATGGCGAGGAGGTCGCGTCGCTCTATGCCGGGATGGACCTGAAGGCGAATTACTGACCATGGCCACCCCGATCGCGTCCCCTAGCGGCGATTGGCGCGCCGCCGCCAACGCCGCCCTCACCTCGCACTGGGCCAAGCCCGCCGTCTTCACCCTCGCCCTCGTCCCGTTGGGCTGGACCGTCTGGCTCGCCTATACCGGCGAGCTGGGGGCGGAGCCGGTGCTGGAAAGCGTCAAGACCAGCGGGTTGTGGGCCCTGCGCTTCCTGCTGATCGCGCTGGCGCTGACCCCGTTGCGGATGCTGACGGGGGTGGCGGGGCTGGCGCGCTTCCGCCGGATGCTGGGGCTGTTCGCCTTCTTCTACGCCCTGGTCCATCTGTCCACCTATGTCGGGCTGGACCAGTTCTTCGACTGGCCGGCGATCTGGAAGGAGATCGTCAAGCGGCCCTACATCACCGTCGGCATGGGCGCCTTCCTGATCCTGACGGCACTGGCCGCCACCTCCACCGACGGCATGGTGAAGCGGCTGGGCGGCAAGCGCTGGCGCGCCCTGCACAAGGCGGTCTTCGTCGCCGGGCTGGCCGGCTGCCTGCACTTCGTCATGCTGGTGAAGGGCTGGCAGACGGCACCGCTGGTCTATGCGCTGATCTGCATCGGGCTGCTGGCCTTCCGCCGCTGGCCGATCCGGCTGGGGCGGAAGGAAGCTCGGCAGGCTCCGGTCAGAACACGGCCCGCAGCAGCCCGACGGTCCGGCGAAGCGCCAGAACCGCACTTTCCGGATGGAAGCTCCCCCGCTCGTCGCAGTTGAAGCCGTGGCCAGCCGGATAGACATGCACCGGCGCCCATGGATAACGTGATCGCACGCCCTCGGCGACCGACAGCGGGATGGCGTGGTCCTGTTCGCCGAAATGCAGCAGGGTCGGCACCCGCGGGGCGCTGTCCAGCGTCTTGCCGATATCGCCGCCGTAATAGCAGACGGCCGCCCGCACCGGCAGCACCGCCGCCGAGGCCCAGGCCATGCTGCCGCCCCAGCAATAGCCGACGATGGCCGCCGCCCCCTCACCGCCCAGGTGGGCCAGCGCTGCCGCAATGTCCTGCAAGGCGTCGGCGGTCGCCACCGCTCCCTTCAGGGCGATGCCCCGCTGGATGCCGGCATCGTCATAGGGCAGTTCCACGCCGCGTTCGGCCCGGTCGAACAGGTCCGGCGCCACGGCGGTGAAGCCCTGCTGGGCGAAGCCGTCGCAGACGCTGCGGATGTGATGGTTGATGCCGAAGATTTCCGGCGCCACGATCAGACGTCCGATCTCCTCGCCCTTGGCCGGCGCGCGATAGGCGCGCATCCGATGGCCGTCCGCCGCCGTCAGTTCGATCCAGCCGGCAGCCGTCGCGTCACTCATGTCCCGACCCCTCATCCTTGTCAGACCGCTCACGGACGTCCGGGCGGTCGTTGCAGACAATCATAAGGGTCTGAAACGTCAGGGCAACTGGTGACAGGGCGGCGCGCCGATTGGTCATATCGGCCTTGCCGTTCGTATTACGGCGCCGTCAGCGGTTCAGGCGGCGCGGATGCCGGACAGGAAGGTCTCGATCTCCCGACGCAGGTCCGACGCCTGACGGGTCAGGCCGGTGGAGGCGTCGAGAACCTGGGATGCCGCCTGCCCGGTCTGCGCGGCGGCCTCATGTACCTGCGCGATGTTGCCACTGACCTCGCCGGTGCCCTGGGCCGCCTGCTGGACGTTGCGGGAAATCTCCGCCGTGGTGGCGCTCTGTTCCTCGATGGCGGCAGCGATGGTCGCGGCGATTTCGTTCATCGTGCCGATGGTACCACCGATCCCCTCGATGGCGCTGACCGTGCCGTGGGTAGCGGTCTGGACGCTGTCGATCTGGGCGGAAATGTCCTCCGTCGCCTTGGCGGTCTGGTTGGCGAGCTGCTTCACCTCGCTCGCCACAACGGCGAAACCCTTGCCCGCCTCGCCAGCGCGGGCGGCCT
This sequence comes from Azospirillum lipoferum, assembly GCF_024170005.1. Classification (GTDB taxonomy): domain Bacteria; phylum Pseudomonadota; class Alphaproteobacteria; order Azospirillales; family Azospirillaceae; genus Azospirillum; species Azospirillum lipoferum. Next base: position 377,156 of record NZ_JALJXJ010000009.1, on the reverse strand, counting down.
CGATGGTGGCGTTGAGCGCCAGCAGGTTGGTCTGGCTGGCGATGTTCTGGATCAGCTTCACCACCTCGCCGATGCGCGCGACCTCTCCGGCCAGATTGCGGACGGACCCGGTAGTGTCCTGCGCTTCCCGCACCGCCCGGGCGGCGACGCTGTTGGAGCGGGAGACCTGTTCGCTGATCTCGCGGATCGACGCCGTCATCTCCTCGGTCGCGGAGGCCACGGTCTGCACGTTCATCGAGGTCTGCTCCGCCGCCGCGGTGGTGGCGGACGCCTGCCGGTTGGTCTCCTCCGCCAGCGTGGCCATGGAACCGGCGGTGTCGCTCAACTGGGCGGAGGCGCCGGAGACGCTGCTCAGGATGGCCGACACGGTGCGATCGAAGTCCTGCACCAGCCGTTCGACCGAAGCGGTACGCTTTTCGCGGGCGGCGCGCTGGGTTTCCTGTTCGGTCTCCAACCGAACGCGCTCCACAGCACTTTCCTTCAGCACCTGGATGGCCCGCGCCATCGCACCGATCTCGTCCGGCAGCTTTGAGTAGGCGATATCGACGCCGAGGTCGCCGTCGGCGAGCCGCACCACGGTTGAGGTCAGCGAGCCCAGGCGGCGCGTCACCTGCACCGACAGCATGATCAGCACGATGCCAAAGGTGATGCATACCGCGGCGAGAACCAGACCGGCGAGGATCAGCTGTGTCCAGGCTTCGGCAACGCTCTCGTCGTTGCGCTGATGGGCCACGGCAATGGCCGCATCGCGCATCACCAGGATGTTGTTCAGCATCGGCGTCACCCAGGGACGCCAGTCGGCCAGCGCGACCGGAGACGGCACGCCTTTCCGCGCCGCGTCGAGCACGCTCTGGAAACGCTGCTCCCCCTCCGTCATCATGGTGGAGCGCACATGGTCAAGCGCCTTTGTCAGTTCCGGCGGATTGCCGAGATTCAGCACCGCCTGCTGCATCATCTGCCACAGGACGGCGACCTTGCCGGTCATCTCCGTCGCGGCCTGCAAGCGGTCCGGTCCAAACGGCATGCCGGCAACGAACAACCCGACCGACGCTGAGCGGGTGCCGCCGATGTCGCGCATGTCCTGTGCCAGCCGCGCCAGATTGACGTGTCCGAACAGGTCGGAGCCGTTGACGATGGTGGACCGGTAGGTGTCGTCGATCGCCTTGCCGACACTCTGATTGGCTGCAGCGATGGCATCGATGGTGACCGCGGCGATGGTTGCCGGGCGGGCGGGCTTCGCCTGCTCCGCCGCCTGCCGGGCCGCCGTGCGGGCGGCCTTCATCTGGTTGGCGGCGTTCAGGATGGGGCCGGTAGACAGACCGGCGGCCTCGATCTGCACCCGCGCCTTTTCAATCGCTGCGTCGGTGACGGCGACGGCATCGTCCAGCGGCTTGGCCGCGGCAGCTTCCAGCGGCTTGTCATTGTCGAACGCCACCGCCCAGCGCCCGCGCTCGCTCGCCAGCAACGGGCCGATCTGCAACGTCGCCTCGAAGGCATAGAGCGAGCGTTCCGTCCGATGGCGCTGCTGCAAGGCGCCGACCGCATCCCATGCGAGGACGACCGCCATGCAGATCGGAAAAGCGGCAATCAGGATATTCGCGCACAGAATTTTCGTACGAATATTCATGCGACTCCCCCCAAGCGGCTGAATCCGGATTCTGCTGTGTCCGGTAACTGTCGGGAGTTTAAAGACACTTCGTCGGCCGGTCACTTAGGGGGCATCCTGACCCGGGACAAGCCGCTTGGAAGCCGGGAAGCGGTTCTGCGGTCAGCGGACCTGGGCAAGCACACCATGGATTTGCGAGACGACCGCCGCCCCTTCCCCCACAGCGGCAGCGACACGCTTGGTTGATCCGGCGCGGACGTCACCGACCGCGAATATGCCGGCCCGGCTGGTTTCCAGCGGCAGACGGGGGACAGCATCGCCGATCTCGGCGCCGGTCAGCACGAATCCCCTGCGGTCCAGCGTCACGCAGTCCTTCAGCCATGCGGTGTGCGGGTCGGCGCCGATGAACAGGAACAGATGGCCCACCGGCAGGCGATGTTGCGCGTTCGTTGTGCGGTCCCGCAAAGTGACGGCGCTCAAGCCCCCAGCGCTGTCTCCCTCCATCGCCGCCACTTCGGTTCCGGTGTGCAACACCACGTTGGGAAGCGCCATGATGCGGTCGATCAGATAGCGCGACATCGACAGCTCCAGACCGCCGCCGCGCACGATCAGGTGAAGCGTCTCGACATGAGGGGCAAGGAAGACCACCGCCTGCCCGGCCGAGTTGCCGCCGCCGATCAGGGCGACCGTCTGGCCGGCGCACAGCTTGGCTTCGATGGGCGAGGCCCAATAGGAGGCCCCCGCCCCCTCGAACCTCTCCACCCCCGGAATATCCGGCCGGCGATAGCGAGCGCCCGACGCCACCACCACGGTTCTCGCCTGGATCACCGAACCGCCGTCCTTGCCACCGTCGCAATGGATGCGGAAGGGACCGCCGTCACAGCAGTCGATCTCTCCGACTTCGACAGGAATCGCGATGTCGGCCCCGAACTTCTGCGCCTGGTTGAAGGCCCGTCCCGCCAGCGCCTGCCCGGAGATGCCGGTCGGAAAGCCCAGATAATTCTCGATGCGGGCCGACGCCCCGGCCTGCCCGCCGATGGCACGGCTGTCGAGGACGAGGACGGACAACCCCTCCGACGCGGCATAGACGGCGGTCGCCAGTCCGGCCGGCCCGGCGCCGACCACGGCGACGTCATACAGCTTGCCCAACTCCAACCCAGCGGTCATGCCGAGCGCGAATCCGGCCTGGGCGTTGGTGGGGCGGCGCAGCGTCGTACCGTCGGGGCAGATCATCAGCGGCAGGTCGTCCTCCCGGACCGCGGCACGCTCCACCAGCGCGCCGGCCTCGGCATCCCCGTCGGGGTCGAGGACGGAGCAGGGATGCCCGTTGCGAAGCAGAAAGCCCTGGAGCCGGACGACATCCGGCGCGTCCGCCCGCCCGACCAGCACCGATCCGGCATCCCCGGACTCCAGAAGGCCGACGCGCCGCAGGATCAGCGCCCGCATCACCATCTCGCCGATCTCAGCCGATCCGACCAGCAATGCGCGCAGATGGGCGGCATCACAGGGGAAGGCCATGCATCCATCGGGGCCGGCGGTTCCCGCAGCCAGTGACGGACGGTCGCCCAGTTGGCTGAGTTCCCCGGTGAACTGGCCGGGACCGACCGGGGCAATCGCCGTCTCATGCCCCAGCCCATTGCGATGGCTGGTCTCGATGCTGCCCTCCAGCACGAACCAGGCCGGTGGGTGACGGTCGCCAACCCCGTACACCGGCTCGCCCGGCGCGAAACGGCGCGACCCGGAACCGGCGAAGCGCCGGACGGTCTCCAGCTGTCCGACGCTGAGCGTCGGGAACATCTGCCGCCTGCGGGTGTCGATCAGGGACATGGAACCTCCATGGGAGAAGCTCTATGGGGCAACCTTGATGGTTTGGAGCCTACAAGCCCCGGCATCGCCCGACCCACTATACAAGGGTCTTGCACCGGGTAGACGGTGGCTCAGCCTGGGCCTCTCCACGCGGCAACACAGATTCTCCACTGCCTCCCGAATGCAGCAAACAATAAATACAGTTTATTTTCGCTAAATAAGTTCTATATTCCCTTGTTAGGATATATTCTTTCCTGTAGCGTAGCCACAGCCGCCCAACGCCATACAGAGCATCCGCTGGAAGGCTTCGGCCGGAACGCACCAAGGGCGGCGGACCAACCTAACCTCGCACGCAAGAAACATTGGGCATCAACCGATGAAATGGCTGAAATCGCTTCTCATCGCCGGCCTCCTTCAGGTCGCCGCCGTCTCCGCCGCTCACGCTCAGGCCGATTTGGACCGCATCAAGGCCGACGGCGTGCTGAAGATCGGCACCGAAGGGACCTACGCCCCCTTCACCTATCATGACGCCTCGGGCGCGCTCGTCGGCTTCGATGTGGAGATCGGGCGCGAGATCGCCAAGCGCATCGGCGTGAAGGCGGAGTTCCTGGAGGGCAAATGGGACGGGCTGATCGCCGGCCTGGACGCCCGCCGCTATGACGCCGTCATCAATCAGGTCGGCATCACCGAGGCGCGCAAGGCGAAGTATGATTTCTCCGACCCCTACATCACCAGCCGCGCCGTGCTGATCGTGAAGGGCGACAACAGCGCGATCAAGAGCTTCGCCGACCTGAAGGGCAAGAAGTCGGCCCAGTCGCTGACCAGCAACTTCGGCAAGCTGGCCGAGGCGTCGGGCGCGCAGCTGGTCGGTACCGACGGCTTCGACCAGTCGATCCAGTTGGTCCTGAACGGCCGGGCCGATGCGACGGTCAACGACAGCCTGTCCTTCCTCGACTTCAAGAAGCACAAGCCCGATGCCAATGTGAAGATCGCCGCGACCCAGGACAATGCCGACCAGTCCGGCATCATCGTCCGCAAGGGCGAGGCCAAGCTGGTCGCCGCCATCAACGAGGCGCTGACCGCCATGAAGGCCGACGGCACCTACACGGCGATTTCGCAGAAGTATTTCGGCGCCGACGTTTCCAAGTAACCTTCCCGCTTTATATCCAAGCCTTCCACGATGCCCCCTGCCCTCTCCGGGCCGGGGGCATTGTCGTTCCATCTTCATAAGAGGCACCTTCCCCGTGCTGCACTGGCTTACCCTGATGGCGGACTCGCTTCCGTCGCTGCTGTGGGCGGCGCTGGTCTTCACCGTTCCGCTGACGCTGGCCTCCTTCGCGCTGGGCCTGATTGTCGGGCTGGTCGCGGCGGTGGTCCGGCTGTTCGGGCCGGCTCCGCTGGCCGCCATCGTCCGCTTCTATGTCTGGATCATCCGCGGCACGCCGCTGCTGGTGCAGTTGTTCCTGATCTTCTACGGCCTGCCCAGCGCCGGCATCGTGCTGGACGCCTTCCCGGCGGCGCTCATCGGCTTCACGCTGAATGTCGGCGCCTACACCTCCGAGATCATCCGCGCCGTCATCGGCTCGGTGCCCAAGGGCCAGTGGGAGGCCGCCTATTCCATCGGCATGAGCTGGTCGCAGGCGATGCGCCGCACCATCCTGCCGCAGGCCGCTCGCGTCGCCGTTCCGCCGCTGTCCAACAGCTTCATCTCGCTGGTGAAGGACACCTCGCTTGCCGCCGCCATCACGGTGCCGGAGCTGTTCCAGGCCGCCCAGCGCATCGTCGCCACCACCTACGAGCCGCTGATCCTGTATGTGGAGGCGGCGCTGATCTATCTCGCGCTCAGTTCCGTCCTATCGGCGTTGCAGGTCCGCTTGGAAAAGCGGCTCAACCAGTATGGCGGTTTCCTGGAGGCCAAGTCGTGATCCGGCTGACGAACATCGAAAAGCGCTTCGGCGACCTGACCGTGCTGAAGGGCGTGTCGGTCACCGTGGCCGAAGGCCGCGTCACCGCCCTGATCGGCCCGTCCGGCGGCGGCAAGAGCACGCTGCTGCGCTGCATCAACCTGCTGGAGATCCCGACCTCCGGCACTGTCCGCATCGGCGAGGAGGAGCTGTCCTTCCAGCCCGGCGGCAAGCCCGGCTGGAGGGACATCCAGCGGCTGCGCGGCCAGACCGGCATGGTGTTCCAGAACTTCCAGCTCTTCCCGCACCGCACGGCGGTGGAGAATGTGATGGAAGGGTTGGTGACCGTGCAGAAATGGCCGGCGGAGAAGGCGCGCGACCGCGCCATGGCCCTGCTGCGCAAGGTCGGCATGGACCACAAGGCCGATGCCTGGCCGGCGACCCTGTCGGGCGGCCAGCAGCAGCGCGTCGCCATCGCCCGCGCGCTGGCCCCGTCACCGCGGGTGCTGCTGTGCGACGAGCCGACCTCCGCCCTCGATCCGGAACTGTCGGGCGAGGTGGTGGAGGTGCTGGGCACGCTGGCCGCAGAGGGCACCACCATGGTGATGGCAACCCACGACCTGCGCCTCGCCTCGCGCATCGCCCATGAGGTGGTGTTCCTCGATACCGGACAGGTCGTGGAATCCGGCCCGTCGCACACCCTGTTCACCCATCCCGCCCGCGAACGCACCCAACGCTTCATCGCCACCCTGACCCAGCAGGGACAGCAGGGCGAAGGAGTGTAGGGAGCGTTACCAGCCATTCTCGGCAGCCGGCGCCAAGCAGCATTAGACAGAGGAACACTGCTTCGCCGGCTTCCACAGAACGAATCGGCAAGCTCCCGCCCCATAGTCGCCGATCATCCCGTCGCCTCATTCAGAATAGAAAAAGCATCATACGGTCTACAGAGGTGCTACTTACCGATTCTATTCAGGACTATGCGTACTATACCCAAAGATAGTTTATGTTTAGTCGCAGAGTTATAACAGAATTTACCCCTTATTCGTCAAATCTACGGAAAATGCCTCACCATTGCCCCAGCCGTCTTGACCATCTTGGCGCCGCATCAAAACCGCTAAGGATACGGATCAATGGCCACGACCTCCGGGAACTCGACCATCACGGTGAGCGCGAAGGGCACTCTCGACGCGCATTTCAACCTGCTGGTCGACGGCAAGAAGATCGGTGAGGGCACCACGGATGCCACGGCCAAGGACTTCGTCTTCAAGACGGACATCGTTCAGGGCCAGGGCCATAAGGTGGAGGTTCAGTACGACAATGACGGAATCTTCCACGGGACCGACCGCAACCTGATCGTCAACGAGATCACCATCAACGGCAAGTCGGTCCTGCCGACTGCCGACCATGTCACCTATGACAAGGGCGCCCTGGACGGCCACGACGTCGCCGACGGTCAGGCCGGCCTGTGGTGGAACGGCACCCTGGTCGTCGATGCGGACAAGGGTTATTTCCCCGCATCCGGCGTGACGCCCCCCACCATCCCGCCGGTCAGCGAAGTGCCTCCGAGCGAGCCGACACCGTCCACGCCCGCGCCGTCCGTGCCGAAGCCGACCGAACCCGGCTTCTATGTCGCCACCAACGGCAACGACAGCTGGTCGGGGAAGCTGGCCGCTCCCAACGCCGACGGCACCGACGGTCCCTTCGCCTCGTTGCAGAAGGCGCAGCAGGCGATGCGCGCCGACCCGAACATCGACACCACATACATCCGCGGCGGCGACTATCACCAGAACGGGCTGTGGCTGGACGGCCAGGATTCCGGCGTCACCTTCACTAGCTACGGCAATGAGAAGGCGGTGATCCACGGCGGTTCCAACGCCACGGTGTCCTTCGGCCTCGGCGGCGCCAAGAACGTCACCATCGAAGGGCTGACCTTCGCCGACGGTGTCGTCGGCGGCCACTATGTCTTCGCCGACAATGCCTCCGGTCTCACTTTCGCGAACAACGCGGTGAAGGGTGGCGGTTACGGCATCACGGTGCAGAACAGCGCCAACAGCAAGGTCGTCGGCAACCAGTTCGACAGCACCGGCGCCGAGTCCATCTTCGTCAAGGCTGGTTCCAACGCCACAATCGTGTCGGACAACCACATCACGCACCCCAACGCCGCCGACCGCGGCGATGCCGGCATCTGGATCAACGGCAGCTCCGACGTCAAGGTCACCCACAATCTGGTCGAGGACTCACCGGAGAAGGCCATCGCCGTTGGTTCGGTCCAGACGGACGGCAGCGACGCCACCCACCGGGTCACCATCGCCAACAACAAGGTGGTCGACGCCAATCTGGAGTCCAACGACGGCGGCGGCATCTACCTGATCAACCGCCAGCAGGACCTGACCGACCACACCGTGGTCAACAACGAGGTGACCGGCACCACCGCGACAAACCCGTCGGGTGACGTCGCCAGCTGGGGCATCTATCTCGACGACTGGACCAGCGGCGCCACGGTGAAGGGCAACATCGTCCACGGCAATATCGGCGGCGTGTTCCTCCATGGCGGCTGGGACAACACGGTCACCGAGAACGTGATCGCCGACAACAGCGGCGCCCAGATCGGCCTTCAGCAGCCAGTCGCCTGGAGCGGCTGGCAGGGTCATCAGATGACCGGCAACGACATCTCCGGCAACGTCGTCGATGTCCGCGACGGCACCGCCGTTCACATCTACGGCCCGGCCAATGTCGGCAGCTTCCACAACAATTTCTACAGCAACCTGGACACGTCGAAGGACATGTTCGACGTCTGGCCGCAGGTATTGGCCGGCGGCGGCAAGGGCGATCTGGCGGAGTGGAAGGCCGCAGGCTACGACAACGGCTCGGTGCAACTGGATCCGGGCTTCGTCAATCCGGGGGCGCACGACTACAGCCTCGCATCGAACTCGCCGGTCTACGGGATGGGCTTTGACCACATCCCCACCCACGACATCGGGCTGATCGGCTGATCGGCGGCATTCGGTCCACCGATAACCCCGACCCGTTTGCCTTGCGGGCCGCCCGGTTGATCGTGGCGGGGCGAGACGAGCAGATCAGGCGCGGTCCTTGGGGGCCGCGCCTTTTCTATTGGCGCTCTGAACCCGCGCCGGACGCCCGTCCGCGGAAACCATGATGCCCACCCTTGAATGGGCCGGCCTTATCCTCCATATACCATCCAGCTGGATGGTTAATGGATGGAATAGCGATGGTCGAGACCGAGCAGACCCCGCGACCCAAGACGGGTGATACCGAGAAGATTACGATCAATCTCGGTTATGTCGATCTTGGCCATATCGACCTCCTGGTTGAGGAGGGGTTCTATTCCAACCGCACCGACTTCATCCGCACCGCCATCCGCAATCAGGTGGACCGGCACGCCGAAGTCGTCCGGCAGACCGTGGCGCGCAAAAGCGTCGATCTCGGCCTGCGCCATTTTACCCGCACGGATCTGGAAGCGGTTCAGGCGGCGGGACAGATGCTGGATATCCGTGTCCTCGGCCTCGCAACCATCGCCCAGGATGTCACCCCGGATCTGGCCCGCGCCACCATTGCCTCGCTGAGCGTGCTGGGCGCGCTGCATGCCCCGGCCGCCGTCAAGGCCGCCCTCGCCGACCGCATCCGCTGAACATTTCGGCCCCAGGCCGACGCCTGCGCCCGACCCGAACCAGGAAAGCATGGACATGCGCCACATCGTTCCGCCCGGCCTGCCCCCCAACCTGCCCACGGGCATGGCCGAAGCCGCCCGCCTGACCCGGGCTGGCAAGCTCACGGAGGCGACGACCCTCCTCCAGCGCCTCCTGCGGGGAGAGGGCAAGGCCGAGCCGCCGCCCGACACGGCTGCCCCAGGGGCCACCCTGGAGGGTGAATTCGTAAGGCTCGACCCGGCGCCGCCAGCAACGGAGGACGGTCCACGGCCCTCTCCCAAAAGCGGGAGGCAGAAGACCGCAGCCAGGCCGCGCACCGGACTGGGCGACACCCTTCGCGGCTTAGCCGCACGCTTCAAGCCGACCGGTCTTCATGGCGGCGCTCCACACCCCGCACCCGATCCGCTGCCGGACGGGGCGTCTTTCACGATGCTGTCGCACAGCGGGCCGGCCGGGACGCGGGCCTATAAGCTCTATGTGCCGGCTGCCCTGGGCGATGGGCTGCGTCCGCTGGTGGTGATGCTGCACGGCTGTACCCAGTCGCCCGACGATTTCGCCGCCGGCACCCGGATGAATGCCTTTGCCGAGCGGTACGGCATCCTCGTCGCCTACCCAGAACAGCCGGCTTCGGCCAACGCGCAACGCTGCTGGAACTGGTTCAAGCCGGAGGACCAGCGGCGCGACCAGGGGGAACCGGCGCTGCTCGCCGGCATCACCCGCCAGATCATGCGCGACCATCGCGTCGATCCGCAGCGGGTCTACATCGCCGGGCTGTCGGCCGGCGGGGCTGCGGCGTCGATCATGGCGGCAGCCTATCCAGACCTCTACGCTGCGGTCGGCGTGCATTCCGGTTTGCCCGCCGGCGCAGCACACGACCTCCCATCCGCCCTCACCGCGATGCGCCAGGGCGGCAGCCAAGGCCATCGGGGGACGACACGGAGCGTCCGTGCGGTGCCCACCATCGTCTTTCACGGCGACCGCGACCATGTCGTTCATCCCGGCAACGGCGACGGCGTCGCCGCTCAGGCCACCGGAGGATCCAGCCTGCGACGGGAGGTGCAGCAGGGCCGAATCCCCGGGGGGCACACCTACAGCCGCAACATCCTCCGCGACCGTGACGGTGGGGCCTTGTGCGAGCAATGGACGATCCATGGTGCCGGGCATGCCTGGGCCGGCGGGAGCCCGTCCGGTTCATACACAGACCCGCAAGGCCCGGACGCAACGGCGGAGATGCTGCGCTTTTTCTTTGAGCATCGGCTGGGGACGCCCCCGCGCTGAGCGGGCCGCGACCGACACCATTGCCGAACCCGGTTATGCTGAAGCCCGGTCCTTCACCGCGCCGATCAGGAACTCCTTGTTTCCTTCTGGCCCGGTGATCGGGCTTTCGGTGATGTCCAGCACCCGCCAGCCCGGCAATGCATCGAGCCACACGCGGATACGGTCGCAAACTTCCCTATGCAGTTCGGGTTCGCGCACCACCCCGCCCTTGCCGACGCGGCCCTTGCCGACCTCGAACTGCGGCTTGATCAGGGCGACCAGCCTGCCGCCCGGCCCCACCAGATCGAGCGCCGCCGGCAGCACGATCTCCAGCCCGATGAAGCTGGCGTCGCACACCACGAGGTCGATGGGGTCGGGGATCTCGGCCGTTGTCAGGTGGCGGGCGTTGGTCTTTTCCAGAACCACCACGCGTGGGTCGTTACGCAGCTTCCAGGCTAGCTGGCCATGGCCGACATCAACGGCATAGACCCTGGCGGCCCCGCGGGTCAGCAGTACGTCGGTAAAGCCACCGGTTGAGGCGCCGACGTCAACCGCGGTCAGGCCGGTGGGGTCGATGGCGAAGACGTCCAGGCCCTTCACCAGCTTCAAGCCGCCGCGCGACACCCAGGGATGGTCCTGCCCCTTGACCGCCAGCGGAGCCTCCGCCGCGATCTGGTCGCCGGCCTTGTCGATGCGCCTGGTGTCGGAATAGACCAGCCCGGCCAGGATCAGCGCCTGCGCCTTGGCACGGCTTTCCGCCAGCCCACGCTCCACCAGCGCCACGTCAACCCTCACCCGTGCCATGCCGTCGCCCTTCGCTCTCCCGCAATGGCGCATTCCTGACGCGGAACGGACGGAAGGGCAAGCCCTCAGGCGGGCGGGAACTCCACCACCACACGGGTGCCATAGGGGCTGCTGTCCGCCGTCAACTTACCGCGCAGCTGGCCGACGAAGGCCCGCACCACCTTCAGACCCAGCGTTGTCGCACGGGACAGGTCCAGGCCGGGCGGCAGGCCGATGCCGCGATCGATGACCTCCAGCCGGATGGCGCCCCCCTCCCCATGCCCCAGCCGCACGTCGATAGCCCCAGGCGCCCCGGCGGGGAAGGCATGGCGCGCCGCGTTGCCGACCAGTTCGCTGACAATCAGGCTGAAGGGAATCACAGTGTCCGTCGGCATCTCGGTGGCGTCGGCCGTGACCTGGATGCGGTGGGCGCCGGGCAGAGTCGCCTCAAGCTCCTGGCACAGCTCACGCAGATGAACCGCCATGTCGATGGTTCCGGCGCGCAGGGAGCCGTGGGTGCGCTGATGGGCCTGCGTGACGATGCCGACGCGGCCGCTGGCGCTCTGCAAGGCCCGCCGCACCTCCGGATCCTTGCTCGACAGAGTCTGCAAGGTCAGCAGGCTGGAGACCAGCTGCAAGGTGTTCTTCAAGCGGTGGCTGACGTCACGCAGGCGGCGCTCATGCTCGGCCACCGATTCCGGCGTTTCCTCCGCGGTGACGATCAGGGCCCGGACGACACCGTTGACGCCCAACATCGGGGTGACGCGCACATCCCAGAACCGCTCGCCCTCAGTCGAGCGATCACCGGTGGCACGGTTGCGCTGCAACTGGCCGGTCCGCCGCGCTTCGGCCAACATGGAGGGTGCCAGGGCCGGGAATCGCTCCGTCAGGCCGGCCCCCGCAACCACGCCCAATGCGCGGAAGGCGGCATTGGCGAAGGCACAGTGGTCACCCTCCCCCTCCACCAGGGCGGTGGGCGTCGGCATCTGGTCCAGCAGGCAGCGCAGCATCGCAGGATCGTCGATACCGACCGCAACATCGGTGCCAGCCGGCCAATCCGCTCCCGGATCGGTGCCGAACTCCGCGTTACGGAATGCCGTGACCGCCATGATATGCGCCATCGCCCCTGACCTCGTCGCCGCCCCCCCGCCGCCGGCCCTTCCCTCCGTTACCGGCGGGCTACCATTTCAGCTTGGACACAGTGTAAGGCGTGGCTCGCGCTCCGCACCAGTCCAACAACCCGAAACCTTGCTAGACAAATGGCATTACGACGTTCGGAAGGCTTAATCCGAACAGTGCTCACGCCCGGGCCGCAGCACTCTCGATTCCCAGCGCCTGGAGTGCGGTGTGGACGATGTGCTGGGCGGTCAGCCCGGCGGTTTCATACTGCTTGGCCGGCGAGTCGTGGTCGAGATAGGCATCGGGCAGAACCATCGGCCGGATCTTCAGCCCGCCATCGAGCAGCCCGGCCGTCGCCAGGAACTGCAGCACGAAGCTGCCGAACCCGCCGACCGACCCTTCCTCGATGGTGATCAGCACCTCATGCTCCAGCGCAAGGCGGCGGACCAGATCCTCGTCCAGCGGCTTGGCGAAGCGGGCGTCGGCCAGCGTCGTCGACAGGCCGCGCGCGGCCAGTTCCGCCGCCGCGCGCCGGGCCTCGCCCAGCCGGGTACCGTAGCTGAGGATGGCGATCTTGGTGCCTTCCTGGAGGATGCGGCCCTTGCCGATCGGCAGGATGCTACCGCGGTCCGGCAGTTCCAGCCCCACTCCCTCGCCGCGCGGATAGCGCAGGGCCGAGGCGCGGTCGTCGATGGCGGCCTGGGTCGCCACCATGTGCATCAGCTCCAGCTCGTCGCTGGCCGCCATCAGCACGATGTCGGGCAGGCAGCCGAGATAGGCGGTGTCGAAGGACCCGGCATGGGTCGCCCCGTCCGCCCCCACCAGACCGGCGCGGTCCAGCGCGAAGCGCACCGGCAGATGCTGCAGCACCACGTCATGGATGACCTGATCGTAGGCACGCTGCAGGAAGGTGGAGTAGATGGCGCAGAAGGGCTTGAAACCCTCCGTCGCCATGCCGGCGGCGAAGGTCACCGCATGCTGTTCGGCGATGCCGACATCGAAACAGCGGTCGGGAAAGCGCTCCCCGAACAGGTCCAGCCCGGTGCCCGACGGCATGGCGGCGGTGATGCCGACGATGGTCGGATCGGCCGCCGCCTCGGCGATCAGGCTCTGGGCAAAGACGCGGGTGTAGGTGGGAGCGTTGGATTTCGGCTTGGACTGGGTACCGGTCACCACGTCGAACTTGGCGACGGCGTGCAGCTTGTCGGCCGACTCCTCCGCCGGGCCGTAACCCTTGCCCTTCTTGGTGACGACATGGATCAGCACCGGCTTGTCGTCGTCGGCGTCGCGGACGTTCTGCAGCACCGGCAGCAAATGGTCCAGGTTATGCCCGTCGATCGGGCCGATGTAATAAAAGCCCAATTCCTCGAACAGCGTGCCGCCGGTGACCATGCCGCGGGCATATTCCTCCGCCCGGCGGGCGGCGTTGCGCAGCGGGCGCGGCAGCTGGTCGGCGATCTCCTTCGCCAGATGGCGCAGCGACAGGTAGGGCTTGGACGAGATCAGCCGCGACAGATAGGCGCTCATCGCACCCACCGGCGGGGCGATCGACATGTCGTTGTCGTTGAGGATGACGATCAGCCGCGACTTGGTCGAGGCGGCGTTGTTCATCGCCTCATATGCCATGCCGGCGCTCATCGAGCCGTCGCCAATCACGGCGATGACGTTGCGCCGCTCCCCCTTCATCTTGCTGGCGACCGCCATGCCAAGGCCGGCGGAGATGGAGGTGGAGCTGTGGCCGGCGCCGAACGGGTCGTATTCGCTCTCCGACCGCTTGGTGAAGCCACTCAGCCCGCCGCCCATGCGGAGCGTACGGATGCGGTCGCGTCGCCCGGTCAGGATCTTGTGCGGATAGCACTGATGTCCGACGTCCCAGATCAGCCGGTCAAAAGGCGTGTCGAACACGTAATGCAGCGCCACCGTCAGCTCGACCACCCCCAGCCCGGCGCCGAGATGGCCGCCGGTCACCGAAACGGCGTCCACCGTCTCGGTGCGCAACTCGTCTGCGAACTGGCGGAGCTGCTCGGGCTTCAGGGCCCGCAGCTTGGCTGGCGTCGGACAATGGTCGAGCAGCGGGGTCTTGGTGGCGGTCACGTCTTGATGGTCCTCAAAGCTCTGGTCAGGCGCGGCGCGCGACGACGAAGTCGGCGACGGCCTTCAACATATCGGCACGCCCATCGAAAATGTCCAAGTGCTGTGCCGCCTGATTGGCCAGCATTTCCGCCTGGGCACGGGCGCGGTCGCGCCCCAGGATCGACACGAAGGTCGCCTTGCCGGCCTGGGCGTCGCGGCCGACGGTCTTGCCGGTTTCCTCCGCCGTGCCTTCCACGTCCAGCAGATCGTCGACGATCTGGAAGGCTAGACCGAGGTCGTGGGCATAGGCGCGCAACGCCGTGCGCTGCGGCGGATTGGCCTTGCCCAGGATGCCGCCGGCCTCGCAGGAGAAGGCGATCATCTCGCCGGTCTTCATGCGTTGCAGCCGGGTGGTGGTGCCGAGATCGAAGGTCTCATGCTCCGCGATCAGGTCCAGCATCTGGCCGCCGACCATGCCGTGGCCGCCGGCCGCCTTGGCCAGCGCCGTCACCAGTTGGCAGCGGATGTTGGGGTCCTCGTGCGTCGCCGGATCGGCCAGCACCTCGAAGGCCAGCGTCAGCAGCCCGTCGCCGGCGAGGATGGCGGTCGCCTCGTCGAACTGGCGGTGGCAGGTCGGCCGGCCGCGCCGCAGCTCGCCGTCGTCCATCGCCGGCAGGTCGTCGTGGACCAGCGAATAGCTGTGGACCATCTCCACCGCTGCGGCGGCACGGATGGCGCAGTCCGGGTTGACACCGAACAGGGCGGCGGACTGCATCACCAGGAAGGGGCGCAGCCGCTTGCCGCCGTTCAGGCAGCCGTAGCGCATAGCGTCGAACACGCGCGCCTCCGCCAGCTCGGTGGTCGGCAGCAGGGCGCCGATCTTCACCTCGACGGCCTGCGCGATCTCGGCCATGGCGGACTTCAAATCGGATTGGGAAATGGTCTGCACGTCAGTCGATCCGGGCGGGTTCGGTGCCGAGGGAGCCGTCGGCGCTCACGGTGATGCGGTCGATCTTGGCCTGCGCTTCGCGCAGCTTCATCTCGCAATGGCGCTTCAGCGCCGTGCCCCGCTCGTAGGAGGAGATGGCGTCGTCGAGCTTGCCGCGGCCTTCCTCGAGTTGGCGGACGATCCGCTCCAGTTCGGCGAGCGCATCCTCGAAGCTGAGGGTGGCGATGTCGGGCGGAATGGGAATGCCGGGATTCGGAATGGAAGCGGCGGAAGGGGGCATGTCGGGCAGAACCATCGATGGAACCTCAAGCCCGCGAAGGTATGCCCCGCCCACGTCGGGCGCAAGGCCCGAGGCACTCCCGTACCCCGGCCCTTGCGGACTATGTGCCGCCGCTGTGCGGCCTATGCGTTCGGGCAGCCCCTCCCCCTTTCGGGAGAATGAAACCGCTTCCTCGCCGGGGGCGGCCCGATCAGCAGTACATCAGTTCCCGCACATGGGCCGCACTCGCCGACGCCAGGGCGCGAAGGTTGTAGCCGCCCTCCAGAACCGAGACGATCCGGGCGCCGCAATGGGTGCGGGCCAATTCGCCCAGCTTGCGTGTGGCCCAGACAAAATCGTCGTCGATCAGGTGCAGGCCGGCCAGTGGGTCGCGCGAATGGGCGTCGAAGCCGGCGGAGATGATCAGCAGATCCGGCTTGAAATGGTCGATGGCCGGCAGGATGACGTGCGTCATCGCGTGGCGGAACTCCGGCGACCCGGCCATGGCCGGCAGCGGCGCGTTGACGCAGTTGCCGTATTCCCCCTTCTCCCCCGCGTCGCCCGTCCCGGGATAGAGCGGCGACTGGTGGGTGGAGCAATAGAGCATGTCGGGGTCGAACTGCAGGATGTCCTGCGTGCCGTTGCCATGATGGACGTCGAAGTCCATCACCGCCACCCTTTGCAGCCCGTGGACTGCGCGGGCATGGAAGGCGCCGACGGCGGCATTGTTGAACAGGCAGAAACCCATCGCCTTCTCCCGCTCCGCATGGTGGCCGGGCGGACGGACGGCGCAGAAGGCATTGCGCGACTGGCCGGTCGCCACCGCGTCCACCGCGGCGCAGACCGCACCGGCCGCGCGCAGCGCCGCTTCCCCCGAACCGGGCGAGACGACGGTGTCGGCATCGACGCCCGCATGCTCCACCTCCGGGATCAGGGACAGCACACGGTCGATGTGCGACTGCGGATGCGCACGCAGAAGCTGTTCAACCGTGGCGCGCGGAGCCTCCTGCCGCTCCAGCATGTGGAACTCCTCCGTCTCCAGCGCGGCAAGCACGGCACGCAGGCGGTCGGAGCATTCGGGATGACCGAGACCCGTATCGTGCTCCAGGCACGCCGGGTGGGTGAACAGGGTGGTGAACATCGATTTTTCGGTCGTTATCGTTGGTTTTCGGGCGGTATCGGCGGCGTTTCCGAAAACCATTCTTCCCGCATCGCTAATGAAAGTACAGGCTGATTCCAGGACGATTCGTCACAGCCCACTTTCGGGGGCCGGGGCAATCCGTAACACGGCAGGATTGGGGTACGAACGAATGCGATGAGGGCGGATGCAATGCAGGTTGCGACCGGCGTCAGATCACCCGCTCAATGACGAAGCGCAGGACGCCGTCCTCCTCGGCGATGGACAGCAGGCGGTTGCCGGTCGCCTCGCAGAAGGCGGGGAAGTCCTTGCGGGCACCGGGGTCGGTCGCCTCCACGGTCAGCGTGTCGCCGATGGCAATCGCCTTGATCGCCTTGCGCGCGCGCAGGACAGGGAGCGGGCATTGCAAGCCCTTGGTATTCAATGGATGGTCTGTCATGGGGAAATGCTACCCGACCCGCAAACGACTGTCACGGCAGACGGTGGGCCGGGGGCACGCCCTATTGCGGATGATTATCGATCACAACCGGAAGCTGATATATCTCTGTCGGCTTTGCTTCGTGATGCGAGAAAAACCGGCGCCGGACGATGACGGCGACGCTCAAGCCGCCGCTTGGACCAAGCAGCGGCATGGTCCGAGCGGCGGATTCCCACAGGTGGACAATTCCCGCAATGTACGAATATACTAGGATACGAGCATTTTTCTTTGTCGGGCCGCGCAACGACGGCTCGGGCGCAAAACGAATCGGAACGGACAGGGCGACGGTAAAGCGATGAAGATCGAGGATTTGCAGGCTAACGCCCGCCGGGCGAGTGCGCTGTTGAAGGCGATGTGCAACGAGCGGCGTCTCCTGATCCTGTGCCATCTGAGCCAGGGCGAGCGGTCGGTGGGCGAACTGGAGGATCTGGTCGGCCTCAGCCAGTCGGCGCTGTCCCAGCATCTGGCCCGGCTGCGCAACGACAATCTGGTCCGCACGCGGCGCAGCGCCCAGAACATCTACTATTCGCTGAACGGCCATGAAGCGCAGACCATCATGACCACTCTGCATGGCCTCTACTGCACCCCGGCCGCCGAAGATGCTGACGGCGAGGAGCGCGGCGGCGACCAGACCACCGACCGCTCCGACCTGCGTGCCGCCGCGGCCGGCTGATTTCGCCACATCGAACGGCGCAAGCTTCAGCCGCGCGCCCTGAGCGCCGCGGCCGCCAGCGCCACCCAGCCCAGCATGAAGCTCCATCCCCCGGCCGGCGCCGTCATCGGCACCGGCAGCGGCCCAACGGTCGCCAGCGCATAGAGCGTACCGCAAAACAGCAGGATCCCGGCGACGAACAGCCAGCCTGCGATCCGCAAAGCGGCCCTGTCCATCCGGTCCCCTAATGCCACCAGCAGCATCAGCGCCAACGCATGCGCCATCTGATACTGCCCGGCGATGCGGAACCATTCCTGCGCCTGCGGTTGGGCGGCCAGCGCGTGGCTGGCATAGGCACCGGTGCCGACCGCTATGGCGCCGTTCAGCGCAGCGAAGACGATCCAGATGCGGTCGATCAGTCCCAAGGGGGCGTCCTTCCCTTATCCCAACGCCCTGCCGGCCCCTTGTGCAAGGCGGCAGCGCAGATGCTATCCTGCCGCCTGTCTACACGCAGGCCCTGCGCGCGAGCAAGAAAGCAGCATGACCTCTACCGCATCCGCCCCTCCGGCCAGCCCCCTGGTCAGTATCGTCACGCCCACCTGGCAGCGGGCGGAGTTCCTGCCCCGCCTGCACGCCTGCATCCAGGCGCAGACCCACGGCGAGATCGAGTGGCTGGTGTTCGACGACAGCCCGCGCCCCTCGTCCTACCTGAAGCCGCTGGCGAACCCGCGGCTGAAGTATTTCTACTCGCCCAGCCGCTACTCCATCGGCGAGAAGCGCAACATCCTGGCCGAGCATGCCAGGGGATCGGTGATCGTCCACATGGACGACGACGATTTCTATGCACCGACCTATGTGGAGCGCATGCTGGACTGGCTGGACCAGGGACACGACCTCGTGAAGCTGTCGGGCTGGTTCCTCTACAGCGTGCCGCACCGGCGGTTCGGCTATTGGGATACGGCGCGCGGCGGATCGCACCATCGCTGGGGCCGGCAGGGTTGCAGCTATGTCGAGGCGCCGGACGCCCCGTTCTCCTACGACAATCTCGACGGTTACGGCTTCTCCTATTCCTACCGCCGGTCGGTTTGGGAATCGGTGCGCTTTCCGGCGGTGAACGCCTGCGAGGACGCGCCCTTCGTCAAGGCCGCCCGCGAGCGCTTCCGCGTCGGCGCCTTTCCGGATGCGGAGGGACTGTGCCTGCACACGCTGCACGCCCGCAGCACCAGCCTGTGCCTGCCACAATACGAATTGCCGCCGCTGCTGATGGAGCGGCTGTTCGGCTCCAATGCGGCCGCCTACACCTGAACGTCGAGGAACATGCCGCGGCGATAGTTGCGCGGCAGCGTCAGCACCCCGTTGACCACCAGGGCGGCCAACTCGCGCAGGCTGGGCACCCGCTGCCGCCCCTGAGGGACGACGCCGTCCGCCCGGGCACGTGCACCGGACGCGGGAACCCGTCCGCCGCCGGAGTCTGGGCGGATCGGCTCGTTCGAACGGTCGCCGGTGCGTCGGGTCTCTACCATACCCAATCATTTACTATAAATGCCCGGACCGAAAAAGAGGGAGGCCCGGTGACAATCGGCATCCGCTCCTTACTATGACTAAAGTAGTAAGACGAAATCCTTTTCGAACAGGTGGAATGAAAGCCGGAGCGTCGACGTTCATCGGGTCATGAGGGGAAGAGATACCCCGACACCAGGAGGACGCCGGAATGACTGGCCGCTTTGGTTCTGGATTGAAAGCCGTGGTTCTGGGCGCTCTGGTCGCCGGATCGATGCTGGGAGCCACCGCCGGCACGGCCGCCGCCCATGATGGCTGGCGCGATGGCTGGCGGGGCGACTACGGCCGCGAATGGCGCGGCGGCTGGGACCGCCCGCATCACCGCCACTGGCGCGAGCGCGAGACCTTCTACGCCCCGCCGCGCGTGATCTACGCTCCGCCCCCGGTCGTCTATGCACCACCCCCGCCGCCGCGGGTGATCTACGCCCCGCCGCCCGTCGTCTATGCGCCGCAGCCGGTCGCTCCCGGCTTCGGCCTCAGCGTCAACATCCGCTGATCGGGCGCCGAGCCCTCTGCCTCGCCACCGGCGAAAAGGACGGCTTCCGGAGGGGCGCCCGCCGCATTATGGTGCCCCACGTTCGGTAAAGCCGCCCCGCCGGGGCGCAGCAGCCAGGGAGACGGGTTTTGCGGGTTATCAGTGTGTGCGCCGCGGTGGTGGGCAGCCTTTCGATCGCTTCCGGGATCGTGACCGCCGCCAGCGCGGCGGAGCCGCGCCTGATGGCGGCGCTCGGCAACACCGTGCTGACGATGACCGACATCGGGCCGAAGCACACCCAGGTGGCGGTGAATGACAAGCCGGTGTTCGAGGACAAGGAGAGCGACCTGCTGTCCTTCGTTGGCGCCTATTCGCTGAAGGACCGCTGGATTGCCCTGTTCCAGGCCGACACCGGCGCCAGGGACTGCCCGACCCGCTTCCGCATCCTGGAGGTTGGCGGACCGCAGCCGACGGTCTCCTACCCCTTCGGCTCGTGCAGCGACGCCGCCCAGGTCACCATCGACAACGACACCCTGACCGTCTCCATGCCCCAGCCGGGCGGCGGTGGCGATGCCGCCTGGACCTACCGCAACGGCAAGATCGGCCGCAGCAAGTAATCGGCACAGCTGGGTCCCGCGTCGCTCGCGACGCCCTCGATTGACGACGGCAGGCGCAGCTTTTAAGGTCCGGACCTCCGCACATTCCTGTTTCGGGACAGGAAGTTCGCCCCCAGGAAGTTCGCCCCATGACTGCCAGCAGCGCCAGCCGGCCCAGCCGCCGGCCCAACACTCCGCTCTTCTCCTCGGGTCCCTGCGCGAAGCGTCCGGGCTGGTCACTCGACGCGCTGGACGGCGCGCTGCTCGGCCGCTCCCACCGCTCCAAGCCGGGCAAGGCCAAGCTGAAGGAAGTCATCGACCTCACCCGTGCGGCGCTGGGCATCCCCGGCGACTACCGGATCGGCATCGTCCCGGCCTCCGACACCGGTGCGGTGGAGATGGCGCTGTGGTCGCTGCTGGGTGCCCGTGGCGTCGACATGCTGGCCTGGGAGAGCTTCGGCAAGGAATGGGTGACCGACGTCGCCAAGCAGCTGAAGCTGCCCGACGTCCGCAACCTGATCGCTCCCTATGGCGAGTTGCCGGACCTGTCGGCAGTCGATTTCAGTCGTGACGTCGTCTTCACCTGGAACGGCACCACCGCGGGCGTACGGGTGGCCGACGGCGACTGGATCGCCGACGACCGCGAAGGGCTGACCATCTGCGACGCCACCTCCGCCGCGTTCGCCATGGCGCTGCCCTGGCACAAGATCGACGTCGCCACCTGGTCCTGGCAGAAGGTGCTGGGTGGCGAGGCGGCGCACGGCATGCTGGTGCTGAGCCCGCGTGCGGTGGAACGGCTGGAGAGCTTCCAGCCCGACCGTCCGCTGCCGAAGATCTTCCGCATGACCAAGAACGGCAAGCTGATCGAAGGCATCTTCGAAGGCGACACCATCAACACCCCGTCGATGCTGTGCGTCGAGGACGCCATCGACGGCCTGCGCTGGGCCCTGTCGCTGGGCGGCCTGACCCAGCTGATCCGCCGGTCGGAGCAGAACCTGCGCATCGTCGCCGCATGGGTGGAGACCAGCCCCTGGGCCGGTTTCCTGGCCAAGGATCCGGCCAACCGCTCCTGCACCTCGATCTGCCTGCGCTTCACCGATCCCGAGGTGACCGCCCTGCCGGAAGAGGCCCAGGCCGCCTTCGCCAAGAAGTTGTCCGCCCTGCTGGAGAAGGAGGAGGCCGCCTTCGACGCCGGCTCCTACCGCGATGCACCTCCCGGCCTGCGGCTGTGGGGCGGCGCCACGGTGGAGAACGAGGATATGGAGACAGTGCTGCCCTGGCTCGACTGGGCCTTCGCCACCGTCAAGGCGGAGACCCTCGGTCCCAGGCAGAGCTGAGGCCGGGATAAGCGCGAGCCCGGCCGCAATCCACAGGCCTGTCCAGAGATCGCAAAAGGCCCCGCTGTGGCAGAACCGCCACAGCGGGGCCTTTTGCATGGACAGCTTTTGTGCTTTGCAGCAAAGGATCCGGTCGAGCAGCCGTTCGTACACAGCAGCATTTCTGCACCAGTGTGACCGGCCCGACGCGCGGAGAAGACCCACGAGCTTGACCATGGTTATCCACAGAACCGTGGACAAGGTGGTGGATAAGCCTGTTGAACCATCGGTCCCGCCTGTCCCAAAACCGTCATGGAGGAAGCGGGACCGATTCGCCCCCGTCATCGCCGGATGGGCAGAGTTGTCTCTCCGGTTGAGGCACCGCCCTATCCCGAAGATGGTCTGGCAAGCTGCCGGTTGTGTCCCGACTCTTGGAGGGGATTTCCGGCCACCCCGCTGCAGTGCGGCAAAGCCGGCGCAACGAAGGAAGGGCTTGGACGGACCATGGCGCACTACCTCATCACCGGCGGCTGCGGTTTCATCGGCTCGCATCTGGCCGACCGGCTGCTGGCCGACAGGCATCGGGTGACGATCCTCGACAACCTGTCGAGCGGCCGGCTGGAGAACAAGCCGGCCACCGCAAGGCTGGTGGTCGGCGACGTGGCCGATCCCGACGCGGTGCGCGAGGCGATGGCCGGCGACGATGGTGAAGGGGTCGACGGCGTCTTCCACCTTGCAGCCGTGGCGTCGGTGCAGAAGTCGCGGGAGCTGTGGGCCGAGACCCACCGCACCAACCTCCTGGGCACCGTCACAGTCTTCGAGGCGGCGCGCGACGCCAGGCGCGGCGGTCCGGTCCCGGTGGTCTACGCCTCCTCCGCTGCCATCTATGGCGACAACACCAACACCCCGCTGAAGGAGGACGAGTTGCCGCGCCCGCTGTCCGCCTATGGCGTCGACAAGCTGGGCTGCGAGATGCACGCCCGCGTCGCCTGGACAATCCAGGGGGTGCCGACGGTCGGCTTCCGCTTCTTCAACGTCTACGGCCCCCGCCAGGACCCGATGTCGCCTTATTCCGGCGTGATCTCCATCTTCGCCCGCCGGGTTGCCCGCGGCGAGGATGTGGAGATCCATGGCGACGGCCAGCAGGTCCGTGATTTCGTCTTCGTCGGCGACGTGGTGCGCATCCTGGCGCTGGCGATGGAGCGGCGTTTCGCCGGAGCGCAGGTCTACAATCTCTGCACCGGCCGCGCGACCTCGCTGGTCATGCTGCTGGAGGTGCTGCAGGAACTGTGCGGCAGCAAGGTTCGCCGCCGCCACACCGAACCGCGCGCCGGCGACATCCGCATGTCGATCGGCGACCCGTCGCTGCTGCGCTCTACCTTCGACACGATGTGTCAGGTCGGACTGCTCCAGGGGCTGAGTGCGACCCTCACTGGCCGCATGCCTTGAGGCAGCGACCATAGGCGGGTATGACGGGGGGCGGATTGGATCCAGGTGAGCGGGGCATGACGAAGACGTCGACGCAATCCTCCTCTCCCCCCCGGGGAGAGGGGCGGGGTGAGGGGGACGCGCTGCGGCATGCGTTCGGCCAACGGAACCCCCTCCCCCTAACCCTCTCCCCGGGGGGGAGAGGGGAATTGTTCCGGGGGGGTTGACATGGCCCGCCGCCGATCCCTCCCCCTGCGAGCCCTGTTCGTCATCCTTGCGATCCTTGCTGTCGTCGCGGTGGCAGAGCGGCTTCACGTGATCCCGCCCGGCACGCTCGACCGCCTGCTGGGGGAGGAGACACACCGTCCCCGCCAGCCGCGCAAGCAGGAGCCCACCGAACCGCCTCCTCCGGTCGTCGCCCGCGTCACCGACCGGATCGACTATGCCGACGTGTCCCGCCAGCTCGACAGCATCCGGGTGGAGCCGGAAAAGCGCCGCGGCTACCAGCGGGAGGAGTGGCCGCACTGGCTGGCGCTCGACGGCGGCTGCCTGAACGCGCGCGAGAAGGTGCTGATCCGCGATTCCCGCCGCCCGGCAACGCTCGACGCCAAGGATTGCGGCGTGAAGTCCGGCGATTGGATCGACCCCTATACCGGCGAACATTTCACCGATCCCCAGATGGTCGACATCGACCACCGGGTGCCGCTGGAGGAGGCCTATGCCAGCGGCGGCTACGACTGGAGCAGGGAGAAGCGTGCCGCCTACGCCAACGACACCAGCGATCCCCTGACCCTGCTGGTCTCCAGCCGCGAGGCCAACCGCGCCAAGGGCTCCAAGGGGCCGGAGGAGTGGCTGCCACCCAAGCGCGACGGCATCTGCCTCTATGTCGCCGACTGGGTCCTGGTGAAGGCACGCTGGAGCCTCAGCATGGACGAACGGGAGCGGGTGACGGTCGGCAACATCCTGAACGACTGCCGCGCTTCGGCAGGACAGCGCTGACGGCCAGTTGAGAGGTGATCGGCGCAAGTGACAGCGAATTCACTGCGCAGCCGCGGCAAAGGGTGGTAATCGGCAATCCTCGTCCCGACCGCTTGCGAGTGCCCGACCGATGCCCGCGCGTGCGTATCCCCAGCCTGTATCCACCGGACGCCTGTCCGCCGCCCGCCAATTCCTCGCCGATGTCTGGCGCCTGACCAAGCCCTACTGGTCGTCGGAGGAGAAATGGGCGGCGCGCGGCCTGCTGGCGGCGATCGTCGTCCTCAATCTGGCGGCGGTGTTCATGGAGGTCTGGTTCACCCAGATCAACGCCGACATCTTCAACGCACTTCAAGACAAGGACGAGAACGGCTTCATCCAGGCCCTGCTGGTGTTCGGCGGACTGGCGCTGGTCTTCATCGCGGTGGCGGTCTACCGCCTCTATCTGAACCAGATGCTGCAAATCCGCTGGCGCCGCTGGCTGACCGAGCGTTATCTCGGCGACTGGCTGGAGAACCAGACCTATTACCGCCTGCAATTCGCCGACACCGGCACCGACAACCCGGACCAGCGCATCGCCGAGGATCTGCGCAGCTTCGTCCAGCTGACGCTGAGCCTGTCGCTGGGCTTCATGACCAATCTGGTCTCGCTGGTCTCCTTCCTCGCCATCCTGTGGAGCCTGTCGGGGTCGGTCACCATTCCCTGGCTGGGCATCGACCTGCCCGGCTACATGGTGTGGGTGGCGCTGGTCTATGCCGTGGGCGGCACCTGGATCACCCACAGGATCGGCAAGCCGCTCGCCCGGCTCAGCTTCGACCAGCAGCGCTACGAAGCCGACTTCCGCTTCGCCCTGGTCCGCCTGCGCGAGAATGCGGAGAGCGTCGCCCTGCAACAGGGCGAGACGCAGGAGGCGCGCGGCTTCGGCGACCGCTTCGCCAACGTCGTCGCCAACTGGTGGTCGCTGATGCGCACGCAGAAGCGGCTGGTCTGGTTCACCTCCGCCTATGGGCAGATCGCCATCATCTTCCCGCTGCTGGTCGCCGCCCCGCGCTATTTCAGCGGTGCCCTGCCGCTGGGTTCGCTGATGCAAACCTCGCAGGCCTTCGGGCAGGTGCAGGGGGCAATGTCCTGGTTCATCGACGCTTATGTGAACCTCGCCGACTGGCACGCCACCACCAGCCGTCTGACCGGTTTCCACCATGCGGTGGATGCGGTCCGCGCCGACGCCCGCGATCATGCCGGGGTAGAGCGCGCGGCGGCGGCCGACGGCGCCCTGACGCTGGACGGGCTGGCGCTCACCCTGCCCCATGGCGGTACGCCGCTGGTCCGCGCCGACCTGACGGTGAAGCCGGGCGAGACGCTGCTGATCACTGGCCCGTCCGGTTCCGGCAAAAGCACCCTCCTGCGCGCCATCGCCGGCATCTGGCCCTTCGGCCGCGGCCGGATCGCGCTGCCAAACGGTACCACCGCGTCCAACGGCAGCATGATCCTGCCGCAGAAGCCCTACCTGCCGATCGGTAGTCTGCGCGCCGCCGTCACCTACCCCGCAGCCCCCGATTCCTTCCCGGACGAGGCGGTGCACGAGGCGCTGGACGCCGTCGGCATGGCCGGCTTCGCCGACCGTCTGGCGGAAGAGGACCACTGGTCGCAACGCCTGTCCGGCGGCGAGCAGCAGCGCATCGCCATCGCCCGCGCCCTGCTGCACAAGCCCGACTGGCTTTATCTGGACGAGGCGACTTCGGCCTGCGATCCGGAGACGGAGGAACGGCTCTACGGCCTGCTGCGCGCCCGCCTGCCTGGCACCACCCTGGTCAGCATCGGCCACCGCCCCAGCCTCGCCGCCTTCCACGACCGCCGGTTGGCGGTACGGCGCAATGGCGAGGGGGTCGGCGAACTGGCAGCGGTGTGATCTACGCCGGAGACCGTTCCCCCTGCGCCTCGACCAGTAGCCATTGGCGGAAGGCGGCGAAGGGCGGGTGGTTGGCCTTGCCGCGGGGGTGGACCAGGTAATAGGCCCGCGCGCTGCGGTGTGGCCGGTCGATGGCTGGGACCAGAGTGCCGTCATCCAGTTCGGCACGCACCAGCAGGGTCGGCAGCAAGGCGACACCCAGCCCGGCCTCGGCCGCCTGGGCGGTGGTGGCGAACTGTTCGAACACCATGCCGGCACCGGGGCGGGGAGGCAGACCCTGGGCCGTCAGCCAGTCGTTCCAGGCATCGGCGCGCGTGCTGGTGTGCAGCAGCGGCAGAGACAGCAGGTCCCCCGGCTCTGCGACCGGATGCGCCGCGAGGAAGGCAGGGGAACAGACCGGCAGCACTTCCTCGTCGAGCAGATGGTCGCAGACGGCGTCGGGCCAGTCGCCGAAGCCGTAATGGATCGCCGCGTCCAGGTCGTGCAGGCGGAAATCGAAGGGCGCCAGCTTGGTCGTGAAGTGGATCGTCACCTGCGGGTGGGCCGCCTGGAAGGCCGGTAGCCGCGGCACCAGCCAGCGCGTGCCGAAGGTCGGCAGGATGGCAAGGTTCAGCACGCCGCCCTTGGGTGCGGCGATGGTCCGCACGGTCGCCGCCGCGATCTGGCGCAGCGCGTCACGGATCGGGTCGGCATAGAGCGCGCCGGTCGGGGTCAGCGTCACCCGCTGCCCCTTGCGGATGAACAGCGCGGTGCCGATCTGATCCTCCAACGCCTTGATCTGCCGGCTGACCGCCCCTTGCGTCAGCGACAGCTCCGCCGCCGCGGCGGTGAAGCTGCCGGTACGGGCCGCCGCCTCGAAGGCGGTCAGCATGCTCATCGAGGGAAGGAGGCGGCGCTGCAAATCCATGACCGCTTCATTACCAAAGCTCATGACCTGTGGAAAGAAAGTCGTTTGCGCTCTGGCGCGCGGCGCGGCACGGTCGATATCCTGGAGATCCGGAAAATTCCCATAGTCAGGGCGGGGCGGGATCGCGATGAAGACCGGTGGTCAGTTGATCGTCGAAGCGCTGGAGGCGCAGGGCGTGCGGCGGGTGTTCGGCGTGCCGGGCGAGAGCTATCTCGCCGTGCTGGACGCCCTGCACGACAGCCCGATCGAGATGGTCGTCGCCCGCCACGAAGGCGGTGCGGCGATGATGGCGGAGGCGCAGGCCAAGCTGACCGGCCGCCCCGGCGTCTGCCTCGTCACCCGAGGCCCGGGTGCCACCAACGCCGCATCGGGCATCCACGTCGCCCAGCAGGATGAAACCCCGCTGGTCGTGCTGGTCGGTCAGATCGAGCGCGGAATGCGCGGTCGCGACGCCTTCCAGGAGGTCGAATACGGCAAGCTGTTCGGCGGCATGTGCAAATGGGTCGCCGAGATCGACAGCGCCGACCGCGTGCCGGAGATGATCTCCCGCGCCTTCCACACCGCGATGGCCGGCCGCCCCGGCCCGGTAGTGCTGGCCCTGCCGGAAGACACGCTGACCGAGACCGCCGATGTCGCAGCATCCGCGCGGGCGGAGCCGGTGGACAGCGCCCCCACCCCGGCGCAGATCGCGTCCTTCGGCGCGCTTCTGGCCAAGGCGGAACGGCCGATGCTGGTCGTCGGCGGCTCCCGCTGGACCGCGGAGTCGGTCGCAGCACTGCAAGGTTTCGCCGAGACGCTGTCGCTGCCGGTGGCGGTGACCTTCCGCCGCCAGATGCTGTTCGACCACTGCCACCCACTCTATGCCGGTGACATCGGGCTGGGCATCAACCCAAAGCTGGCGGCGCTGGTCAGGGACAGCGACCTGCTGATTCTGCTGGGTGACCGCTTCTCCGAAGTGCCGTCGCAAGCTTATGAATTGCTGGACATCCCTGACCCCGGTAAGGCAGTCGTGCATATCCACCCCGGTGCGGAGGAGATCGGCCGCGTCTATCGCCCGACGCTGGGCATGGTCGCCACGCCCGCCGCATTCCTGGAGGCGGTGGCCGGGCTGAACGTGACGGCCAAGCCCGGCTGGGCCGCCCGTGCCGAGGCAGCGCATGCCGCCTATGAAGCCTGGAGCACCCCGCCCGACGCCATCCCCGGCGACGTGCAGATGGGCCGCCTCATGGCCTGGCTGGACGAACGGCTGGAGCATGACGCCATCTTCACCAACGGCGCCGGCAATTACGCGACCTGGATCCATCGCTTCCATCGCTTCCGCCGCTTCGGCACCCAGGCGGCGCCGGTCTGCGGGTCCATGGGCTACGGCCTGCCCGCCGCCATCGCTGCCAAGCTTCAGCACCGCACCCGCGACGTGCTGTGTTTCGCCGGCGACGGCTGCTTCCAGATGACGGGGGTGGAGTTCGGCACCGCCGTGCAGGAGGGGGCCGCCGTGATTGTGCTGGTCGTCGACAACGGCATGTACGGCACCATCCGCATGCATCAGGAACGCGAGTATCCCGGCCGCGTGTCCGGCACCCGTTTGCAGAATCCCGACTTCGCCGCCTTCGCCCGCGCCTATGGTGGCCATGGCGAGACGGTGGAGACCACCGACCAGTTCGTCCCTGCCTTCGAGCGCGCCCGCGCGTCCGGCCTGCCGGCGATCATCCACATCAAGCTCGACCCCGAAGCCCTGACCCCGACCCGGACGCTGTCCGAGATCCGCGCGGCGGCAATGGGGAAGTGATTTAACCTTCCCGCCCTTAAGTCCCCTCTCCCCCGGGAGAGGGTTAAGGTGAGGGGGAAGCGCCGCAGGATTTTTGCAAAAGTCCCGCCACCTGTCCCCCTCACCCTGTCCCTCTCCCGGGGGGAGAGGGAGATCTCCGAGATCCTTTCAGTAACGCCTCGCTTTTGATCCAAGGAGCCACCCCGGTGCAGCACAGCGACATCCTCTCCCGTTTCGGCCTGACCTCCAGCGGAGCCGGGCTGACCGCCCGGTCGCCGGTCGACGGCGCCACGCTCGCCACGGTGGCGGAGACCGCGCCGTCGCAGGTGTCGGACATCGTCGCCAACGCCGCCCGCGCCTTCGAGGCGTGGCGCTCGGTTCCAGCCCCGCGCCGCGGCGAGCTGGTCCGCCTGCTGGGCGAGGAACTGCGCGCCGCCAAGGAGGATCTCGGCCGTCTGGTTTCGCTGGAAGCCGGCAAGATCTACCAGGAAGGCCTGGGCGAAGTGCAGGAGATGATCGACATCTGCGACTTCGCAGTCGGCCTGTCGCGCCAGCTCTACGGCCTGACCATCGCGTCGGAGCGTCCGGGCCACTCCATGCGCGAGACCTGGCACCCGGCCGGCCCCTGCCTCGTCATCTCCGCCTTCAACTTCCCGGTGGCGGTGTGGTCATGGAACGCGGCGCTTGCGCTGGTCTGCGGCGACCCGGTCGTGTGGAAGCCGTCGGAGAAGACCCCGCTGACCGCCGCCGCCTGCCAGGTGATCTTCGACCGCGCCGTCGCCCGATTCGGCGATGCGCCGGCCAATCTGTCCCAAATCGTCCAGGGCGGCCGTGAGGTCGGCGAGGCGCTGGTCGCCCACCCCGGCTTCCCGATCGTCTCGGCCACCGGTTCCACCCGCATGGGCCGTGAGGTCTCCAAGGTGGTGGCGGAGCGCTTCGGCCGCTCGATCCTCGAACTTGGCGGCAACAATGCCATGATCGTGGCACCGTCGGCCGATCTCGACATGGCTCTGCGCGCCATCCTCTTCTCCGCCGTCGGCACCTGCGGCCAGCGCTGCACCACGCTACGCCGGCTGATCGTCCACCGTTCGGTCAAGGACCAGTTGCTGCCGCGCCTGAAGGCGGCCTATGCCTCGGTTTCGATCGGCAGCCCACTGGAGTCCGGCGTGCTGATGGGACCGCTGGTCGATGCCGACGCCTTCAAGGCGATGCAGCGCGCCCTGGACTCTGCCAAGGCCGAGGGCGGCACGGTGACCGGCGGCGAGCGCACGCTGGCCGACCGCTTCCCGAATGCCTACTACGTCACCCCGGCCATCGTCGAGATGCCGGCCCAGACCGAGGTGGTCCGGCACGAGACCTTCGCGCCGATCCTCTATGTCCTGACATACGACACGCTGGACGAGGCCATCGCGCTTCAGAACGCGGTGCCGCAGGGCCTGTCCTCCTGCATCTTCTCCACCGACGTCCGTGAGACGGAGCGCTTCCTGTCGGCCGCCGGGTCCGACTGCGGCATCGCCAACGTCAACATCGGCCCCAGCGGTGCCGAGATCGGCGGCGCCTTCGGCGGCGAGAAAGAGACCGGCGGCGGCCGCGAGTCCGGGTCGGATTCCTGGAAGGCCTACATGCGCCGCCAGACCGCGACGGTGAACTACTCCTCCGCGCTGCCGCTCGCCCAGGGCATCAAGTTCGAGATCATGGGCTGAGGCGTTTCCGGCCGGAGCGGGGCCGCCGTTGGCGAGCCTGTCCCGGCCGGATCGGCCATAGCATCAGATCGCCAGCCGCTGCCGGACCGCTTCGGCCTTGGCCGTCAGGTCCGGCAGCGGCAGCCGTCCGATCAGCAGAGCGGCATGGTCCGGCCCGTTCCAATAGGCGATGGACAACCCGCCACGCATCTCCTGCTCCACCCCACGCACGGTGCCGGGACGGCGCAGAATGCAGAGTGCCAGCGGACCGTTGCGCGGGTCGAGATAGGTGATCTGGGCCAGCGGCATGTCGTCGTAGGCCAGGATCTGCGCGCGGCGGAACTCCGCTCCGGCGACCTCCACCGCCTCCGGCGTCAGGGACAGGTTGAGCGGCCGGTTCAGGGCGGCGAGCTGTGCCGACTGGGCGTCGCGGCCGGGCGTGGTCGCGCCCAGCGTTTCCCGCGTGTACAACCCCATATATTGCGCGACCACGCCATGCCAGTGGTGCTCCCGGTCCGGTCCGCCGTCATCGTCGGCCAGATCGTCGCTGTCGCCGGCTCCAAGCAGCCGGACCAGAACCCGGTCCCCCAGCACACCCGCCGCCACCGACGCGGCGATAGCGCCGAACAGGCGGCGGCGGGTCAGCGGAACGACCGCGTTGGCGGCAACCGGCGGCACGGACATCCCGTCAAGCATGCGTTGCAGCTCCGCCGTCGGGGCGGTGTCCAGCAAGGGCTGGAATGCCTCGCCGAAGGGTAGGCTGGCGCGGGAGAGATGCTCGACCCTCGCGGCGACCGCCGGCTCGCGCTCCATCAGGCCGAGTAGGCGGGCGCGATGCTCCTCCTCCAGTTCGCCGTCGATGAAGGCGGTCAGTTCCTCGTCGGAGGGGATCCGGGACTCGTCGCTCTCTCCGGTCATTTTGCCGCTCCGTCGCTCATCCTGTCCGCCAGCTTTGCCCGCGCCGCTGCCAGACGGCTCATCACCGTTCCGACCGGCACGCCGAGAACCGCCGCGACCTCGCGGTAGGTCAGGCCTTCCACATAGGCGAGGAACACCGCCGCCCGCTGCGCTTCCGGCAGGTCGCCGACCAATCTCATCACCTGCCCAGCCAGAACCTTCGCCTCAGCCTCACGCGCGCCGTCCACTTCCAGGCTCGTCTCCGCCTCGACGGTTCCCTGGCCGAAGCGGACCCGCCGCGCCCGGACCTCGTTCAGCCAGACCGAATTCAGGATGGTGAACAACCAATGGTCGATGCGGGAGCCGGGCTGGAACTGGCCGTGCCGCTCCAATGCCCGCAGGCAGGTCTGCTGCACCAGATCGTCCGCCCAGTCGCGCTGGCGCGACAGGACGAAGCCGTAACGCCAAAGGCGCGGCAAGGTGACGGACAAACCGTGCCTGACTTCCGCTTCGCTGGCGATCTCACCGCTCCCTCGCATGGCATCCCGGCCGATCCGGCTTTGACCGATCGGATCTGGCCGGCGCCCTGTCGGCTCCGCCCAACCATATGCCTCACGGCCACTCTCGACGATAGCCATCATCCGCCTTTCCGGTGACCGAACAAAGCGGCGGGAGCGCCTCCCGCATGCGGTGGGAAGCACACCCGCCGATACCCGTCAGCCCCTGGCCGGCGCGGTGATGGCCTCTTCCAGGTCGCGGTACTCCTCGCACCCGGTGCCGCAGATCGAGCGGATCGCCGCCAGTTGCTCCCGCGCCAGATCGGAACGCCCCTTGAGCATGTAGGCTTCCCCGAGATATTCCCGGACCTTGGCGTAGGACGGATCGGCCGCCACCGACTTCAGGTAATAGCCGATGCCCTCGTCGACGCGGCCCAGCTTGCGGGTGGCGTAGCCGCGGTAATTCAGCACGACCGGGCTGTCCTGGTTGCGCGCCGTCGCGAGGATGTCGAGCGCCTCCTGATAGCGCTCCGCCTTCGCCAACGAATAGGCGTAGTCAGCGATGTTGTCGTCAGTGAGGTTGGCGCCGCTCTGCTTGACACACTGCTTGGTCTTCTTGTCGTAGACCTCCCCCGGCTTGCAGGTCGGGGTCGTGTCGTCACCCATGGCGCGGGCGGAGACGGGGGCCAGCAGGCCGGTGCCGAGAACGGCGGCGCACAGCAGACCGGCAAGGACGCTGCTTCCGGCCTTGGAACGAGTGCTCATCATGACTTCTCCTGGATTTCGATGGGTGACGGTTCGGCCATATCGCGGCGCTGGCGGACAACACCCCACCCCCGGCGGCTATTCGGTCGCAGATCGATTTTTTCGGCCCCGTCGCGGCACCGAATAGAGGACCGCCCCGGCGTGTTCCCCACCCGCCGCGCCGCCAGCATCCCGCTTGCGGCCGTGATGTCCCGAATGGAGCCGCCCCTTGTTCCCACCCGTGGCTTTGCTTGGCTTGGGCCTTGGCCTGCCGCCCCATGTCCTGTCCCAGGAGGAGGCCGCCCTCCTCACCATCCGCATCTTCGGCGAGCGGCTTGCCGGCTTTCCCCAATTCGGACGGGTCTTCGCCAACACCGGCATTGCCCGGCGGCACTGTGCCCGGCCGGCGGACTGGTACGTCGCCCCCCATGGCTGGAGCGACCGCATGGGCGCCTACCGGCAGGCGGCCAAGGCTCTGTTCGTCCAGGCGGCGACCGCGGCTCTGGCGGATGCCGGCGTCGATCCCACGGAGGTCGATTGCGTGGTCGTCTCCTCCTCCTCCGGCTTCGCGGTGCCGAGCCTGGAAGCGCAGCTGGCCGAAGCCATGGGCTTCCGGCCGGACATCGAGCGGCTGCCGCTGTTCGGGCTCGGCTGCGCCGGCGGCGTGGCGGGGCTGGCAACCTCCTCGCGGCTGGCGGCGACGGCACCTGACCGTACCGTGCTGTTCGTGACCATGGAGCTGTGCAGCCTCGCCTTCCGGCAGGATGACGGCAGCCGCGCCAATCTGGTGGCGACCGCCCTCTTCGGCGATGGTGCCGCCGCCTGCGTGCTGCGCGGCGGTATGGACGAGCGCGCCTTCGCCGTCATCGACGGCGCCGGCCAGCATCTGTTCCCGCGATCGGAGGACATCATGGGCTGGCGCATCGATGATGCTGGCTTCGGCATCGTCCTGTCGGCGACACTGCCGCAATTCCTGCAAACCCGTCTCCGCCCCGCCCTTGGCCGGCTGCTCACCCAATGCGGCGTGGAGGAGGAGCGGATCGGCCGCTTCATCTGCCATCCCGGCGGCACCCGCGTGCTGGCGGCGCTGGAGGAGGTGCTGCGGCTGGAGACCGGCAGCCTCGACCATGAACGGGCGGTGCTGGCCGATCACGGCAACATGTCCGCCCCCACGGTGCTGTTCGTGCTGGACCGGGCGCGCCGGGCGGGATTGCCGGACCGCGCGGCGCTCCTGGCGCTTGGCCCCGGCTTTGCCGCCAACCTGATCACGGTGCGGCGGGGGCCGCGATGACGGCTCCGGCCATGACCGCGCCGATCGTCATCATGCTGCTGGTGACGGCGCAGCGCCTGAGCGAACTGCTCATCGACCGGCATAACCGTGCGGCACTACTGGCCCAAGGCGCGCGGGAATATGGGCGCGGCCATTACCCGTGGATGGTGCTGCTGCATGTCGGCTGGCTGGCGGGTCTCTGGGACGCCGTCTTGAAAGGTTCCCCGTGGAATCCGGGACCGGGGCCGGTCGAGCCGGTCTGGCTGGCGGTCCTGCTCGCCATGCAGGCGCTCCGCCTGTGGGTGCAGGTGACGCTGGGACGACGCTGGACCACCCGGATCATCGTGCTTGACGGAGCGCCGTTGGTCCGCACCGGCCCCTACCGCTTCACCGACCATCCCAATTATCTGGCGGTCGCAGTGGAGATCGCCGCTCTTCCGCTCGCCTTCGGCATGGTCGGCTACGCCATCGTCTTCTCCATCCTCAACGCAGCGATGCTCGCCGCGCGCATCCGGGCGGAGGACCGGGTGCTCGGCCGGCGGCGGGGGCCGTCCCCCGCTAAGGTCAAGACAATTCGTGGGGACAGGGTTTGATTTGACGCAATGCAGCGACCGGCGGATCGGGTCTATCGTCGGATCCGGTGGTCGAACTGGTTGACGCGTTGCCCTCCATCCCGACAGCGCCGCCTTCATCGGAGACATCCGGGAAGGATGCGGGCGCCCCCTCCCCCGCCCGCCGGGGGAGGGGCGGGTGGAGCTTCCTGTCCCGGCGATGCGGCGAGTGCCACCGCCCTGCACGGTTCCCAGCCGGCTGGAGTGAGCATGTCCGCGCCATCGCCCAACCCCCTTCCATCCTCCACTTCTTTCGGCCCGGCTGAAATTGTCGACGGGCAGGTGGTCGCCGTCCGCGGCTCCGTCATCGACCTCCGCTTTCCCGAAGCGGCCCTGCCGCCGCTGTTCGACGCCGTAGAGATCCTGTGGGATGGCCCGGAGCGGCTGGTGGCGGAGGTGCAGAGCCATCTCGACGCCCGCACTGCCCGCGCCATCGCGTTGCAGGGAACCTCCGGCCTGCGGCGCGGCACGCCGGCCCGTCCAACCGGCGGCCCGCTGACCGCACCGGTGGGCGAGGCGGTGCTGGGCCGGCTGCTTGACGTCATGGGTCTGGCGCGCGACGACGGGCCGGAACTGCCGCCCGACACGCCGCGGGCACCGATCCACCGCGCCCCGCCACCGCTCGCCCGCCGCAGCCCGCGCCGCGACCTGATGGAGACCGGTATCAAGGTGATCGACCTGCTGGCCCCGCTGGCTCGCGGCGGCAAGGCGGCGATGTTCGGCGGTGCCGGGGTCGGTAAGACCGTTCTGGTGATGGAACTGATCCGCAAGATGGTGGAGCGCCACACCGGCATCTCCGTCTTCGCCGGCATCGGCGAACGCTCCCGCGAGGGGCAGGAGCTGTGGGAAGAGATGAAGCGCTCCGGCGTGCTCGACCGCACCGCGCTCGTCTTCGGCCAGATGAACGAGCCGCCGGGCGCCCGCTGGCGCGTCGGCCTGACAGCACTCACCATCGCCGAGCATTTCCGCGACGAGGAAATGCTGGACGTGCTTCTGCTGATGGACAATGTCTTCCGCTTCGTCCAGGCCGGTGCCGAGGTGTCGGGGCTGCTGGGCCGCCTGCCGTCCCGTGTCGGCTACCAGCCCACGCTCGCCAGTGAGATCGCCGAGTTGGAGGAGCGCGTGGCCTCCACCCTCGGCGCGGTGGTGACGGCGATCCAGGCTGTCTATGTCCCGGCCGATGACTTCACCGACCCGGCGGTGGCGGAGTTGTTCAGCCATCTCGACAGCTCCATCGTGCTGTCGCGCGCCATGGCGGCAGAGGGCTTGTATCCGGCGGTCGACCCGCTGGCCTCCACCTCCAGCCTGCTCGACCCGCTGGTGGTGGGGGAGGCGCATTACCGGCTGGCGGAGGAGGTGCGCAAAACCATCGCCCATTACCGTGAACTCCAGGACGTCATCGCGCTGCTGGGCATGGAGGAGCTGAGCGCCGCCGACCGGCTGGCCGTGCGCCGCGCCCGCCGCCTGCAACGTTTCCTGACCCAGCCCTTCCTGGTGACGGAGGCCTTCACCGGCCAGGGCGGCGTCAGCGTGCCGCTGGCGGAGACGCTGAAGGGCTGCCGCGCCATCCTGGACGGGGACTGCGACGACTGGACCGAAAGCGCCTTCTTCATGACCGGCACCCTGGACCAGATCCGCGAGCGCGACCGCGCCGGGAGGGAAGCATGAGCGACCTCTCCCTCATCATCACCACTCCGACCACCGTCGCCGCGAAGCTCACCGGCATCCGCCATCTGCGGGCGGAGGACACCAGCGGCGCCTTCGGCATCTGGCCCGGCCATGCCGATCTGCTGACGGCGCTGGCAATTTCCGTCATCAGCTGGCGAACCGCCGACGGTTGCGAGGGGCATTGCGCCGTGCGCGGCGGCGTGCTGACCATCCGCGATGGCGCGCAGATCGCGGTGGCGACGCGCGAGGCGGTGACCGGCGGCGATCTGCACGCGCTGGAACGCGACGTGCTGGCCCGCTTCCGCCGCAACATGGAGGAGGAGGGGGAGGCCCGTAGCGGCGCCCGCCGCATGCATCTGGCGGCACTCCGCCACATCCTGACCTATCTGCGCCCGGATCGCCGCTCGCCCGGTCCTTTCGCACCCACGCCCGACGGAGGGGAGGACAGGCCATGACCGACGACAAGGATCCGCTTCCCCGCAGCGTCCGACGCCACCGCGAGCGGCGGGAACGGTGGCAGCGCGAAGGCGAACGGCCGATCGGCCGCAATCTCGCCCTGATTGGCGCCCTGGGCTGGCTGGTGATCGTGCCGACCCTGGCCGGCCTGTTCGCCGGGCGCTGGCTCGACGAGCGGGCCGGTGGCGGGATCTTCTGGACGGCGGCGCTGCTGTTCGGGGGTGTCGTGCTCGGCGGATGGCTCGCCTGGAACCGCATCGAACAGGAACGCTGACATGACGACCCTCTTTCTCCTCCCCCTCATCGCCGGGGCCCTGGCCGGATTGGCGCTCGGCACCCTGTTCTTCCGCGGGCTGGCGGCGACGGCGCGGCTCTATGTGCTGGGCGGGGTGCGCCGGGCGATGCCGCTCTACCTGATGCGGCTGACCGGCGCCACCGCCGGCTTCACCATCGCCGCGGTCTGGGGCGGAGCGGCACCGCTGCTGGCGATGCTGGCCGGCTTCCAGCTGGCGCGCAGTCTCGTGGTCAGGCGCGAACGGCGGACTCAGGACGGGACGCCATGACCGAGTCCCCGCTGACGACGCCGGTGGTCTTTCTGCTGGGTCCGGTCCCGGTCACCCTGCCGGTCGTCGTCACCTGGGGATTGATGGCGGCGATGACGCTGGGGTCCGCCCTGGCGGCCCGGCGCCTGCGGGTGGAGCGGCCCGGTGCGGTCCAGACCGTGCTGGAGTTGGTGGTGGAGACGCTGCGCCGGCAGATCGCCGAGACGATGCAGACCGACGCCACACCCTTCCTGCCGCTGCTGGGCACGCTGTTCCTCTATCTGGCCGTCGCCAACCTGTCGGGGCTGGTACCGGGCCTGAAGGCGCCGACCGCCTTTCTGGAGACGGCGGCGGCGCTGGCACTGGTGGTGGTGCTGGCGTCGCAAGCGCTGGGCATCCGCCGGCGCGGCCTGTGGCCCTATCTGAAGGGCTTCGCCCATCCGACCCCGCTGCTGCTGCCGCTGAACATCCTGTCGGAATTGACGCGGGCCTTCTCGCTGTCGATCCGCCTGTTCGGCAACGTGATGAGCGGGGAGTTCGTCATCGCCATCGTGCTGTCGCTGGCCGGCCTGTTCGTGCCGGTGCCGCTGATGGCGCTGGAGGCACTGCTGGGCCTCGTCCAGGCGTACATCTTCACCATTCTCGCCGCGGTCTTCATCGGCGGCGCTGTTGGAACCATCGAGAAGGGGTAGCAACCATGGACGTCCATGCCATCAGCATCCTGGGTGCGGCACTGGCGGTGTCGGTCGGCGCGATCGGCCCGGCGCTGGCCGAGGGCCGCGCCGTCGCCGCCGCGATGGAGGCGATCGCCCGCCAGCCGGAAGCCGCCAATACCCTGTCGCGCACCCTGTTCGTCGGTCTGGCGATGATCGAGACGATGGCGATCTATTGCCTCGTCGTGGCGCTGCTTCTGCTGTTCGCCAACCCGTTCGCCTGAGTGCCGCAACCCCGAGGTTCGTCATGCACATCGACGGTTGGACGCTTCTGCTCCAGGCGATCAATTTCCTGATCCTGGTCTGGCTGCTGCGCCGCTTCCTCTACCGCCCGGTCCTGGCGGTGATCGCCGAGCGGCAGGCCACCACCGAGCGTGTCCGCAGTGAGGCCGAGGCCGCGCGGCAGGCCGCCGAAGCCACGCGCCGCAGCCTGGAGGACCAGCGCACCGCCCTGCCCGCCGAGCGCGACCGCCTGATCGCCGCCGCCCGCGCCGAGGCGGAGACCGAGCGCGACGTCCTGCTGGAGAAGGCACGGGTCGAGGCCGACCATGCGCTGGAGGAGGCGCGCAAGCGGCTGAGCGACGAGCGGGCGCAGGCGCTGGAGGCATTGCAGCGCCATGCCGTCGATCTCGGCACCCAGCTGGCGACCCGGCTTCTGCGCGACGCCCCGGCCGGCTCCCTGACCCGCTCCCTGCTCGACGAGGCCTGCGCGGCGGTAGAGGCGTTGAGCGGCGACCAGCGCCACGCCCTGGTTGACGGGATCGACCCGGTGCCGGTGCGGCTTGCCATGGCCGCCCCGCTGCGGGAAAGCGACACCGCCCGGACGCGCGAACGGCTGGCGGCGGCGTTCGGCCGTCCGGTGGCCTTGGAGCCGGCCGAGGACCCGTCGCTGATCGCCGGGGTGGAGCTGCATTTTGCCCACAGCGTCGTCCGCCGCAGCTGGAAGCAGACGCTGGCCGAGGCGAGGGAGGAGATGACCCGTCATGACTCCGCTAGAAACACGGCCGACGCCGTCGCTTGAGGACGCGCTCGACGCCTGGATGCCGGGCACGTTGCGCCGGCTGGATCGGTTGGATATGGCCGCGCGGCTGGAATCGGTGGGACGGGTGGAGTCGGTGGGCGACGGCATCGCCCATGTCTCCGGCCTGCCCGACGTTAGAGTTGACGAACTGCTGCTGTTCCCCGGCGGCGTCGCCGGGCTGGCGACGGATCTGGACGACCGGATCGGCTGCGTCCTGCTCGGCGATTCCACGACGGTCACCGCCGGCGGCACCGTCCACGGCACCGGGACGGTCCTGCGGGTGCCGGTCGGCGATCACCTGATGGGCCGGGTGGTCGATCCGCTCGGCAACCCGCTGGATGACGGGCCGCCGGTGGAGGCCGAAGACTGGGAGCCGGTCGAACGCCCCGCCCCGACCATCGCCGAACGGGCGGCGGTGTCCGAACCGCTGCTGACCGGCACCGCCGTCATCGACGCCATGTTCCCGCTCGGCCGCGGCCAGCGCGAACTGCTGATCGGCGACCGCGCCACCGGCAAGACCGCCATCGCGGTGGATGCCATCCTCAACCAGACGGACGGCGACGTGTTCTGCGTCTATGTCGCCGTCGGCCAGAAGGCGTCCGGCGTGCGCGCGGCGATCGAGGCGGTGCGTCAGGGCGGGGCGGCGGAGCGCACCCTGTTCGTCATCGCCGCCGCCGATTCCGCTCCCGGCCTGCAATGGCTGGCCCCCTATGCCGGCTTCACCATGGCCGAGCATTTCCGCGACAGCGGCCGGCATGCCCTGGTCATCGTCGACGATCTGAGCAAGCATGCGGCGGTCCACCGCCAATTGTCGCTCCTGCTGCGCCGCCCGCCGGGACGCGAGGCCTTTCCGGGCGACGTCTTCTACCTGCACAGCCGCCTGCTGGAACGGGCGGCAAAGCTGAGCCCCGCCAGGGGTGGCGGATCACTGACGGCGCTGCCGATCGCCGAGACGCAGGGCGGCAACCTGTCGGCCTACATCCCGACCAACCTGATCTCGATCACCGACGGTCAGGTCTGCCTGGACGCCAAGCTGTTCTACGAGGGGCAGAAGCCGGCGGTCGACATCGGCCGCAGCGTGTCGCGCGTCGGCGGCAAGGCGCAGCCGCCGGTGCTGCGCACATTGGCCGAGCCGCTGCGTCTCGCCTATGCCCAGTTCCTGGAGCTGGAGGTCTTCACCCGCTTCGGCGGGTTGGTCGACGAACGGACGCGCAAGGCGGTGGAGCATGGCCGGCGCATGCGGGCCCTGCTGGCCCAGCGCCACCTGTCGCCCCGTCCGCTGGCGGTCCAGGCGGCGCAGCTGCTGGCGCTCGCCGACGGGACGCTGGACAGCCTGCCGCTGGAGGCGATCCCCCGCTTCCAGGCGGCGCTGGCCGGTCTGGCAGCAACCCGCCCGCCACGGATCGCCGGGACGCTGGACGACGCCACCAGAACGGCGCTGCGCGACCTGATCGCCCAGGCAATGGCCGGGGCCGGGCCATGACCGAACGGCTGACGGAGGTCGAAGCCCGGCGGGCCAGCGTGCAGGAGCTGGAGGCGGTGACCGACGTCATGCGCTCCCTCGCCGCAATGCGGCTGCAACAGGCGCTCGGCACGCTGGCCGGCACCAGCACCTATGCTGAGGTGATCGCCGGAGCCCTGGCCCAGGCGGCGGCGCTGCTGGACGACGCGCCGCTGCAGTGGCCGGCCAACGGGCAAGGTCCTTCGGCGCTGGTGCTGTTCGCACCGGAACATGGCTTCGTCGGCGCCTTTGCGGAAAAGCTGGCCGATGCGGCACTGGCCGCCCCGGACGATTGCGCGCTGTGGGTGGTTGGCCTGCGCGGCGCCGCTTTGCTGGAGGAGCGTGGCCGTCCGCCGGACTGGAGCACGGCGATGGCGACCAACACCGACGCCGTGACCGCCACCGCCCGGCGCATCGCCGACGCGCTCTATCACGCTGCGGCAGAGGGGCGGCTGGGCCGGGTGGAGCTGCTCTATGGCCGGACCAACGCGGGGGCGCCGCCGGAACTGGTGCACCGGCCGCTGCTGCCGCTCGGCCTGCCGCGGACCGGTGCCCGGCCGGCACCGCCACTGATCAACATGCCGCCGCGCGACCTGATCGCCCGGCTGGTGGACGAATATGTCTTCGCCCTGCTGGCCGACGCGGCAATGGAAAGCTTCGCCGCAGAGAATGCCGCGCGCTTGACCACCATGATGACCGCTCGCCACAACATCGAAGCCACGCTGGACGAGTTGACCGCCACGGCGCGCCACCTGCGCCAGGAACAGGTCACGAATGAACTGATCGAGCTGGTGTCGGGGGCCGAGGCGATGGGGTGAGAGGACGCGCGAACGCCACCAGCAGTTCCGCCGCCACCAGGGCCGCGATCACCTCCGGCCGCTTGTCGCCGGTCAGGGCGGCACCGATGGGGCAGGTCAGCCCCGCCAGCGCGTTCACCTCCCGCCCGCGCGCCCGGAACCAGCGCTCGAACTTCGCCCGCTTGGTCGCCGAGCCGATCATGCCGACATAGGCGGCATCGCCGCGGCGCAGAGCCGCCTCGGCGATTTCGAAGTCCAGGGCATGGCTGTGGGTCAGCACCAGATAGCCGGCCCCGGCGGGTGCTGCCGCCAGCGGGTCGAGCAGGCTGTCGGTCAGGATGCGCTCCACCCCGGCCGGGATCGTTTCGGGAAACTCCTGCGCGCGGCCGTCGATCCACAGAAGGCGTAGCGGCAGCGGGGCGAAGGCCGCCGCCATCGCGCGTCCGACATGGCCGGCACCGAACAGCAGCAGGGTGGGACGGGCATCGCGCGCCCGGCGTTCGCGCTCCTCCAAGGCAGCGAGGGTGCCAGGATCGGCCCGCTCCAGCCGCAGCACGACATGCCCGCCGCAGCACTGCCCGGTCGCCGGTCCCAGGGCCAAGTCGAGCGTCCCGGCGGCACTGCCGTCCTCCAGCATCCGCCTTGCGGTGGCGATGGCGGTCCATTCCAGCCGGCCGCCGCCGACGGTGCCGGCGCAGGCCTCCCGGCCTACCAGCATGCCGGCGCCCTCCTCCCGCGGGGTGGAGCCGCGCGCCTCGGCGACGGTGACGAGGATGGCCGGCCGGTCTTGAAGCAGCCAGTCGGAGAGGGTGGTGGAAAGCGGGGTCATGGTTGGGGAGACGCCGCCACCCGCTCCCGCCCCTCACGCTCGCACCCATCACGCTCCCGCAACGCCGTCATACAGGCCAGCACCCGCTCCGGCGTCGCCGGCGCGTCCAGCCTCGGACAGACCCGGTGCCCGGCGACGCTCGCCACCGCGTCGGACAGGGCGTGGAAGACCGACATGCCCAGCATGAAGGGCGGCTCGCCCACCGCCTTGGAGCGGAAGATGCTGTCCTCGCGGTTCGGCGCATTCTCCAGCAGCGCCACGTTGAAGATGCGCGGACGGTCCGAACAGGCCGGGATCTTGTAGGTGCTGGGGGCGTGGGTGCGCAGGCGGCCCTGGGCATCCCACCACAGCTCCTCCATGGTCAGCCAGCCCATGCCCTGGACGAAGCCGCCCTCGATCTGCCCCTTGTCGATGGCTGGGTTCAGCGACCGGCCGCAATCATGCAGGATGTCCACCCGGTCGACGACATATTCGCCGGTCAGCGTGTCCACCGTCACCTCGGCACAGGCCGCACCATAGGCGAAATAATAGAAGGGCGTGCCGCGCCCGGCGGCGCGGTCCCAATGGATCTTCGGCGTCTTGTAGAAGCCGGTGGCCGACAGCTGCACCCGCGCCATATAGGCGGCGCGCACCAGATCGGCGAAGCTCATCTCGCGGTCGCCGACCAGCACCCGGTTGCGCTCGAACCGCACCGCGTCGGGTGCCACGTTCCAGTTCTCCGCCGCGAAGGCCACCAGCCGCTCTTTGATGGTGCGGGCCGCCGCCTGCGCCGCCTTGCCGTTCAGGTCGGCCCCCGACGACGCCGCGGTGGCCGAGGTGTTGGGCACCTTGCCGGTGTTGGTGGCGGTCGGGCGGATGGTGGAGATGTCGACCTGGAACTCCTCCGCCACCACCTGGGCGACCTTGGTGTGGAGCCCCTGCCCCATCTCGGTGCCGCCATGGTTCAGCTGGATGCTGCCGTCGGTGTAGACATGGACCAGGGCGCCGGCCTGGTTGTAATGGGTGGCGGTGAAGGAGATGCCGAACTTCACCGGCGTCAGCGCCAGCCCCTTGCGCAGGATGCGGCTTGTGGCGTTGAAGGCGCGGATGTCCTCCCGGCGCTGCCAATAGCCGGACGTCTCCTCCAGCTGCGCCACCAGTTCCGGCAGGATGTTGTCGGTGACGGTCTGGTGGTAGGGCGTCAGGTTGCGGCCGTCCGTCTCGGGATCGCTCCCGTAGAAGTTCCGCTTGCGGACCTCCAGCGGGTCCTTGCCCAGTGCGAAGGCGATCTCATCGATAACCCGCTCCGCCGCCACCATGCCCTGCGGGCCGCCGAAGCCGCGGAAGGCGGTGTTGGATACCGTGTTGGTCTTCAGCGGCAGCGATTCCAGCCGCGCCGCCGGATAGAAATAGCCGTTGTCGGCATGGAACAGCGCGCGGTCGGTCACCGGACCGGACAGGTCGGCGGCATAGCCGGCGCGCGCCGCGAACAGCATCTCGACGCCCTGGATCAGCCCGCTGCCGTCGAAGCCGACGCGATAGTCGATCTCGAAATCATGGCGCTTGCCGGTGATCTGGAAATCGTCGTCGCGGTCGGGGCGCAGCTTGGCGGCGCGGCCGGTGCGTCTGGCGACCAGCGCGGTGCAGGCGGCGAACAGGTTCGACTGCGTCTCCTTGCCGCCGAAGCCGCCGCCCATGCGGCGCACCTCGACCGTCACCGCGGCGCCGGGCAGGTCCAGCACATGGGCGACAATGTGCTGGACCTCCGTCGGGTGCTGGGTGGAGACATGGATCAGCAGCTCGCCATCCTCGCCCGGCACCGCCATGGCGATCTGGCTTTCCAGGTAGAAATGCTCCTGCCCGCCGATGGCAAGCCGGCCCTCCACGCGGTGCGGTGCGGCAGCCAGCGCCGCGCCGGCATCGCCGACCTGCAGCGTCATCGGCGCGGTGACCAGGGTCCGCTCGCCATCGCGGGCGGCGGCGATGGTCAGGACGGCCGGCAGATCCTCATACTCGATCACCGCCAGCCGGGCGGCGCGGCGGGCCTGATCGCGGGTTTCGGCGGCGACGGCGAAGATCGGCTGGCCGACATGCTGGACCAGGGTCGAGGCGAACAGCGGCTCGTCATGCTTGGCCATGCAGCCGATGTCGTTCACCCCTGGCACATCGTCGGCGGTGAAGACCCCCACCACGCCGGGCGCCTGGCGGACCGGCGACAGGTCGATGGAGCGGATGCGGGCATGCGCCCG
Organism: Azospirillum lipoferum; assembly: GCF_024170005.1. Lineage (GTDB taxonomy): Bacteria > Pseudomonadota > Alphaproteobacteria > Azospirillales > Azospirillaceae > Azospirillum > Azospirillum lipoferum. The sequence continues at coordinate 333,077 of NZ_JALJXJ010000009.1, read as the reverse complement.
GCTGCTGAGGCCGAGATAGACATGCAGCAAGCCGGCCGGCTCGGCGATGTCGTCGACATAGACCGCCTCGCCGCTGACATGCTTGTGGGCGCTCTCGTGCCGGCGGGAGTCATGGACGGCGCCCTCGATGCGGTCCGGGGCGGGGGCTGGAGCGATGGGGGTCGTCACGTCAGGCCCCAGTGCATCAGGCATGAGCAAGCCTCCGGTCGCCGACCAGACGGGTCTCCGCCGCCGGGTCGCTGGTCTCGACATACAGCTTCATCAGCAAATTCGCGGCCACCGTGGAGCGGTAGCCGGCGCTGGCCCGCCAGTCCGACAGCGGCGTGTAGTCTCCCGCCAGCGCTTCCATTCCCCGGCGGACGCTTTCCTCGGTCCAGGGACGGCCCAGCAGCACGGCCTCGGCTCCGGCGGCCCGTTTCGGCGTGCCGGCCATGCCGCCGAAGGCGACGCGGATGTCGGCGACGCGGCCGTCGCCGTCGAGCGTCAGGCGGAAGGCGCCGCAGACGGCGGAGATGTCCTGGTCGAAGCGCTTGGCGATCTTGTAGGCACGGAACCGCTCGCCCGCCGCCGGTTTGGGCAGCACCACCGCCTCGACGAATTCACCCTCGCGGCGATCCTGCCTGCCGTATTCGAGGAAGAAGTCCTCCAGCGGCAGCTCGCGCGTCTCGTCGCCGCGCCGCAGCCGCAGGGTGGCGCTGCAGGCGATCAGGGCCGGCGGCGTGTCGCCGATGGGGGAACCGTTGGCGATGTTGCCGCCGATGGTCCCCATGTTGCGCACCTGCTCCGCGCCGATGCGGCGGATCAGCTCGCCGAAATCGGGGTAGAGTGCGGCGATCCGCTCGCCCGCGTCGCTGTAGGTGACGCCGGCGCCGATCACCAGCGCGTCGCCGCGATCCTCGATCCGCCGCAGGGCGCGGACACGGCCGGTGTAGAGGACGGTCGCCAGCACGCGCTGGAACTTGGTCACCCACAATCCGACATCGGTCGCCCCCGCCACGAGGGTGGCGCCGGGATTGTCGAGCAGAAGCTGCGCCAGCTGCGGCACGGTGGCAGGGGCCAGGAAGCGGCGTCCAGCGGCGCCGACGCTGAGGATCTCCTCGTCGCGCAGGGCCTTCAGTTTTTCCGCCATGGCGGCGCGGTCGGCGAAGCGATCGCCCGTCCGGTCACCGCCCTGGCCGCCGATGTCGTACATGGCATGGGCGGCCTGGACGATCGGCTCGTAGCCGGTGCAGCGGCACAGGTTTCCGGCCAAGGCATCGTCGATCCTCTGCCCGTCCGGCCGCTCCTCGTTCAGGTAGAGCGCCAGCAGCGACATGACGAAGCCCGGCGTGCAGAAGCCGCACTGCGAGCCGTGGCAATCGACCATCGCCTGCTGCACCGGGTGCAGCGCGCCGTCCGGTCCCTTCAGATGCTCCACCGTCAGCAGGCGGCAGCCGTCCAGCGTGGCGAGGAAGCGGATGCAGGCGTTCACCGCCTCGTAGCGCAGGGTGTCGCCGTCCAGCCGTCCGACCACCACGGTGCAGGCGCCGCAATCGCCCTCCGCACACCCTTCCTTGGTGCCGACCCGCCGTTCCGACAGCCGCAGCCAGTCGAGCACCGTCAGGGTCGGGTCGACCGCGTCGATCTCCCGAAGCTCGTCGCCGAGATAGAAGCGGAGGCGCTGGCGCATGGCTGCTCCCGATGAACTGGGGACGATATGACGCAGTATTTCACTGACGTTGACTCTGTCACCAGATCGGCAGCGGGGGAAAGAGTTTCAAACGATTTGCAAAAGAGCGGCGTTGCGCGGGCCTCCTTGGCGACGATGCCAACCGCATCCGGCGGGGGATGGAACAGCGTGGAACGGTTTCCGGCGGATGTTCCATCCTGGCCGCCGGTCCATTTGACAGCCCGCCCGCCTTACCGCTTGCCGAAGGCGCCCTTCCCGCCCTGCCGTTCCAGCGCCGAGCCGAGATTGGGATAGGGATCGTCGGGGTTGAAGGTAAAGGGGTAAACACCCTTCGGCCCCTCCGATTCCGGGCGGGCGAGGATGGCGGCGACGGCGCGCGGGTTGGGCGGGGTGCGTTCGCGGAAGGCGCCGGGGATGCTGTCATCGTCGAGTTCTGGGACGACTTCGGCGGACGGGTCTTCCGACGGCTGCGGAGAAACGGAGTCGGCCGGCTGCCGGGTTTGCGGCTGTTGCGCCGGTCGTTGAGCCGGGTGAACGCCTAGCCCGTCGAGAAGGCCGAGCCGTTCGGCCAGCCAGCGCACGGTCGACGGATCGCCGGAGGAGACCAGCCGTTCGATCTGTTCGACGACCAGACTGCGCAGAGAGGACAGGCGCAGGTCGGCCTCGCGGTTCAGCGCCTGCCTTTCCCACCAGACCCTGTGACGAAAATCCTTGGATCCGTAATAGGCCCGCCAGAGAGTCGTCCGGCTGCATCCCATGGCGCGGGCGACATAGAGGAAGCTGCTGCCGCGGGCCAGCATGCCGGCGGCCATGATCCATTGCTCCTCATGGAACTGCGATCCGGGAACTAGCGAGCCTTCGGACGGCACCGGAGGCTCTTCGGCCCAGAGGGGGAAGTAGTCGTTCTGGAAGGTACGGCTGTCGAGGGGCATGGCGTCGCTCCGCAAGGTGGTGGGACCATTTGCGGAGAGATTATGGGATTTTGTTCCTTGATTGGTGGATTTTGTGCAAAACGGGAGAAAGGCGCTCTCAACGCATTTACGCATTCCCCTCCGGTGTCATCCCGGCCAGTCCTCCAGCAGCGCCGCCAGCGGCGCGCACCGACGCCAGCGTCAGCGCATGCCAGTAGAGGTCCAGCAGCGCCGCCGGCATGCCGCCTTCCTCATGGCCCTTCATCGGCAGGATGGCGGCGGCATGGGCCAGCGCCGCGGTGGCGGCGTTGGGGCTGCGCGACACCGCATCGCCAAGCAGCCCCAACGTCTGGCCCAGCGCCGCGGCGTCGAAGCGCAGCAGGGCGGGCGGCACGGTGATCTGCGCCTCGCCGCCGCGCAGGCGACCGACGGCGATGTAGACATGCAGCAGGTCGGACCGCTCCTCCGGCCGCAGCAGGGCGGCGACGATGCGGTTGCCGGTCAGCGGGCCGGTGCCGTCGAACTCGTACATGGCGGCGCGCTCGCCCTGGCGGGTGGCGGCGAGGCCGGCGAGGCGGGCGGTCAGCGGTTCCGCCGCCCGGCGGTTGGCCTCGTCGAACAAAGCGGGGTGGCTGCCGCCCTCGCTCAGCACCACCAGCGGCGCGTCGGTCGCCGCGGCGGCGGCCAGCAGACGGGCCAGCACGGCGAAGGGATCGTCGGTGTCCGCCGCACCCGCTTCGGCTTCCAGCAGGCCGGCGCCACGGCGCAGCATGGCCTCGGCGAAGCTGATGTCGATGTCCATGGCGGATCCCTTTCCCGTCTGAAGGCGCCCTTTTTAGGCCGGGGCGCCCCGTCCGCTCAATGGTAACCGAAGGCGCCCGTCACCTTTCCGCGGAAGATCCAGTAGGAATAGGCGGTGTAGCCCAGGATCGCCGGGATCAGGAAGGCCATGCCGACCAGCAGGAACACCTGGGTCTTGGGCGGCGCCGCCGCTTCCCACACGGTGACGCCGGGCGGGATCAGGTGCGGCCACAGGCTGATGGCGAGGCCGAGATAGGAAAGGGCGAACAGCGCCATCGACAGCACGAAGGGCGCCACCTCCCGGCTGTTGTCGATGGCCCGCCACAGGGCGAAGGCCAGCACGGCGGTGACGATGGGCACCGGCGACAGGAAGATCAGGTTGGGCAGGGAGAACCAGCGCTCGGCGATCTGCGGCAGCAGGAAGGGCGTCCACAGGCTGACCGCCGCAACCCCGGCCAGCACCACCAGCATCAGCCGCCGCGCCATGCGGAAGCACCAGTCCTGCAACGGTCCGATGGTCCGCCAGATCAGCCACGTCGCCCCCAGCAGAGCATAGCCGACCACCAGAGCCACCCCGCAGAACAGGCTGAAGGGCGACAGCCAGTGCAGCATGCCGCCGATGAACTGCCTCTCGTACACCGGGATACCCTGGATGAAGGAGCCCAGCACCACCCCCTGCGCGAAGGTCGCCAGCAGCGAGCCGAGGAAGAAGGAGCGGTTCCACCAGGGACGGCCCGCCCGCGCCTTGAAGCGGAATTCGAAGGCGACGCCGCGGAAGATCAGGGCGATCAGCATGACCAGCAGCGGCAGATACATCGCCGGCAGGACCACGGCATAGGCGATGGGAAAGGCGGCGAACAGCCCCGCCCCACCCAGCACCAGCCAAGTCTCGTTGAAGTCCCAGACCGGCGCCACCGTGTTCATCATGGTGTCGCGGTCCTCCTCCGTCGGGGCGAAGGGATAGAGGATGCCGATGCCGAGGTCGAAGCCGTCCATCAGCACATACATGAACACCGCGAAGCCGACGATCCCGACCCAGATCAGGGTCAGCAGGCTTCCTTCCGCAATTTCCTGCATGGGGGTTACTCCGCGGCTTCGATGGACTGGTCGGCAGCCGACAGCGGCCGCTTGGGCCGCTGCGCCTCCGGCGGCTGCTTCGCATCGTGGATGTGCGTCGGACCAGTGCGCAGCAGGCGGATCAGGTAATAGGTGCCGGCGCCGTAGATGATGGCGTAGGCGACGACGAAGGAGATCAGCGAGACCAGCGCCGCCTCCACCGTCAGCGACGGCGTCACCGCGTCGGCGGTGCGCAGATGGCCGTAGACGACCCAGGGCTGGCGTCCGATCTCGGTGGTGAACCAGCCGGCCAGGATGGCGACAAAGCCGATGGGCATGCAGCCGACCAGGATGCGGTGGAACCAGTCGCTGCTGTAGAGCCGGCCGCGGAAACGCAGCACCAGATGCACCACCGCCACCGTCAGCATCAACATGCCGATGCCGACCATCAGACGGAAGGTCCAGAAGATGATGCGCGGATCGGGGCGCTGATCGGCCGGGAACTGCTTCAGGCCGGGGACCGTGCCGTTGAAGTCGTGGGTCAGGATCAGGCTGGACAGGGCAGGGATGCCGATCTCCAGATGGTTGGTCTCCGCCTTCACGTCAGGGATGGCGAACAGCACCAGCGGCGCACGCGGGCCGCCTTCCCAGTTGCCTTCCATCGCGGCGATCTTGGCCGGCTGATGCTCCAGCGTGTTCAGCCCATGCTGGTCGCCGAGGAAAATCTGCAAGGGCGCCAGCACGGTGATGAGGCCGAGCGCCATGCCGAGCCCCAGCTTCGCATGGTCGGAATGGCGGCGCTTCAGCAGGTAGAAGGCGCTGATGCCGGCGACGACGAAGCTGGTGGTCAGGAACATCGCCGTCACCATGTGGGTCAGGCGATAGGGGAAGGACGGGTTGAACACCACCTGCCACCAATCGGTGACGAAGTAACGTCCGTCCTGGATCTCGAAGCCGGCCGGGGTGTGCATCCAGCTGTTGGCCGACAGGATCCAGAAGGACGACAGCAGCGTGCCCAGCGCCACCAGACAGGCCGCCATCAGGTGGATGCCACGCGGCACCCGGTCGCGCCCGAACAGCAGGATGCCGAGGAAGGCGGCCTCCAGGAAGAAGGCGGTCACCACCTCGTACTGGATCAGCGGACCAAGGACGTTGCCCACCGTGTCGGACCAGCGGCTCCAGTTGGTGCCGAACTGGTAGGACATGACGATGCCCGACACCACGCCCAGCCCGAAGGACAGGGCGAAGATGCGGGTCCAGAACTCCGACAGGCTGCGGTAGATGCCCTTGCCGGTGCCGACCCACAGCGCTTCGAGCAGCGCGATCCAACAGGCAAGTCCCACGGTAAAGCTGGGAAACAGGATGTGGAAGGAGATCGTGAACGCGAACTGGATTCGCGACAGGATCAATGGATCGAGTTCCATGGCCGCCGCCTCTTTTGTTGGGCGCGATGATACGCCGGCACCGGAACAATAGCCGGCGCCGGCGTGGCAGGAGGCGATGTAGGGTGGGCGACTGCCGCGGAAAGGGGGACTAGTCTTTCAGTCTTAAACCCGACAGAACAAGGTATTATCGAGCCGCCATAGCAATCCGTCCGTTGATTCGTGTTCGACCGCAGGACCTGGTCGATGAGGCAGCCGTTCGCCCCGTGAAGCTCGACATCGTCGAACCCGGCGCCGAGCTTCAAAGGTGAAAAGGGAGCTGATCAGGCCATCGACAGATCCCCTCTCACACCACGTCGACGGTGAGGAAGTCGATGGCAACCGCCACGCGCTCACGCAGGGGCAGGTTGTTCTCGCCGATCGCATATACGCGCCGCCTGGTCGGGAAGACGAAACCGCCGAACGTCCTGTGTTCCGTCGCGTAATTGGCGCTCGACGTCCCGCCCAGGACATCCGCGCTGTAGTCATGACGCTGAAGAATCCCCGAGGCGTCGAAATAGAAGGTCTGCTCGGTCGAGTGCGTCTCGATGCCCGACGGGAACGTCACCTTCAGACGGCGCCACGTCTCTCCCTCTTCCGTCACCCAGGGTTCGACTTCCTCGCTCTCGACCCCCGGGAGCTTGAAGAGAAAGGGCGTGGTCAGGTAGGTCCACATGGCGTAGCCGGTGAAGTAGATCAGATGCTGGGCATCCCACGGCGTCGTCAGGGTATGGCCCGCGAACGCCTTCCTCGCTTCCTCACGCTGCTCGACGACCTCCCCTTCATCGGTCACGACCGCCGTGCGCCCGGCGTCGAACAGCGTGCGCCGGCCAGCCTGGACGAAGGGCGAATACTCGGTGTGCTGCCTGTGAGGGTCGATCGAGACCCGAGCGTCCCTGAACACGTCCGGCCAGCCCTTGAGATGCCAGACGCCGCCGCCGATCGAGACATGCGCGCTCACCGTCCTGACCCTCTGCCAGCGGTCCCAACCGCCATGCGCCGAAACAGCAAGTTCCAACAGGTCACTCATTCCATGCCTCCGTTTCCGGCACGGGCATCCGCGCCGAATGGTTTAACTTTGCAACCTCTCGACATCTGACCGAAATGGTTTAACTTTGCAACCCTATTGATCGCGGCGAACGGAGAACCGAATGAAGGGCAAGCGCAAGGACCTGGGGCAGGCGAACTGCGGGATCGCGCGTGCCCTTCAGGTCATCGGCGATTGGTGGTCGCTGCTGATCGTGCGCGAATCCTTCGGAGGAAAGCAGAGATTCGGCGAATTTCAGAAGAGCTTGGGGCTTGCGAAAAATATCCTTTCAAGCCGCCTCAAGAAGCTGGTCGACAATGGAATATTCGTCATCGAGCCGGACCCGGACTCCGCGCTCAGTCACCTTTACGTGCTCACCCCGAAGGGGGAGCAACTCCATGTCATCCTCATTGCGCTCTGGCAATGGGGTGAGGAAAACTGCTTCGAGCCCGGTGAACTTGACATCGCGGTGGTCGACAAACCAAGCGGACTGCCGCTCGCCAAATTGCGGCTGCTGGCCCAGGACGGTCGCGCTCTCGGCTCCCGCGAGTTCCGGCTTGCCCCAAGGCAGGAGCCTGGACTGTCTGCGCGGCCTGCCCGACGGTAGTCTCAGCCCTTAGGCGCCCGGCGATCAGTGGGGCGGATAGACCGCGGTGATGCCGGAAATCACCGTCTGCGCCGCCAGCGCCGCCAGTACGATGCCCAGCACCCGGCTGACCGTGTGGATCACCGTGCGGCCCAGCAGACGGCCCACCCGGTCGGCGCCCAGCAGGATCAGCGTCACCCCGCCGATCACCGTCGCCGCCGCACCCAGGACGCTGACCTGTCCCGCCGCCGTGGTGCCGACGCGGTCCATCAGCAGCAGGATCGAGGTGATGGCGCCCGGCCCGGCGATCAGCGGCACCGCCAGCGGGAAGACGGCGACGTCGTGGGCGTCCTCGTCGGTCATCGCCTCGCCGGTATCGCGCTCCTTGCGTTCGGAGCGTTTGGCGAACAGCATCTCGAAGGCGATCCAGAACAGGAGCGCCCCGCCGGCGATGCGGAAGGCCGGCATCTCGATGGACAGCGTTTCCAGCACGACCTTGCCGAAATAGGCGAAGAAGACCAGGACGACAAAGGCGATGGCGGTGCCGCGCAACGCGATGATCCGCTTGTGCCGGTCGTCGAAGCCGCGGGTCAACGCGATGAACAGCGGCACCAGCCCCGGCGGATCGACGACGACGAAAAAGACGACGAGATTGCTGATGTAGTCCGACAAAGCGGGCTCCAGCTTGGTGTGATTGTGGATTGGGAACACTAATCATAGGCTTGGCTGTGCGGGGTGTCACGCCCTGGCCGGGTATATCCCCCTCTTCCCCCCGGGAGAGGGTCGGGGTAAGGGGGATGCACCGCGTGGATTTCCCAAAGGTCCCGCAACGCGTCCCCCTCACCCTAACCCTCTCCCCGGGGGGGAGAGGGGACTATAACGGATTGGGAACTGTCTTCCGCCAGCGCATGGGCGAAGGCCTCGACCCCCTGCACGCCCGCCGGGGTCAGCGCGTAGGTGCCGCGCCCGACCCGCTCGAACCAGCCATAGACGTTGCGCAGCAGCATCGGTCCGACATCCTTCGGCGCCCCCGCCTTGCGCAGGGCCGCGACGGTCAGCGGCCCGTCGCGCAGCATACGGGCGATGCGCAGCGCGTCCTGGCGATAGGCGGTGACGATGGCGACACGGGTGGAGCCACCCCGGTTGGGATCGCCGACCCGGCGGGCATGCTCCCCCAGCAGGCGGTGGGCGCGCTTTTTGTCCTTGCGCGGGGTGTAAGGAATAGGGTCGAGCAGCACGGTGACCTGCCGCCCCTCCGCCAGCCCCGGATCGACCATCAGCAGGCCGAGCCCCAGCCGCCGGCAGAGCTTCTTCACGTCACCGTCCAGGGGAGAGGCCCCGGTGGCCTTGCGCCCCGGCTGCGGCACGGCGAGATAGACGCTGTCGCTGACCGCCAGCCGGTCAACGCCCTGGAGCACGAGGTCGAGGGTGAAGCGCTTCTTCAGTTCGACGATCACCGGTGGCTCGCCGCCGCGCGTGGCGACGAGATCGCAGCCGCGGATCTCCGCCTTCACGTCGTAGCCCTGGGCTTCGAGAAAGGCTTTGACGGGGGCGTAGAGGTCGGTTTCGGCGGTGACGGTCATCCACCGAAGGTCCGCAAATCCGCCTCTCCCCCCCGCTCACGCGCAAACTTCGTTTGCGCTGATGCGACAGGCGGATCGAAGAACCGCCGAAAGTGGGGAGAGGTCGGCCGGCTGTGCCGGCCGGGTGAGGGGGGCCGACCCTCGCCCGCTTGCGGGAGAGGGTGACTGCGCAGCAGCCGGGTGAGGGACTGCGCGATGGTTGAAGAATCCTCGAAGCGGATCCCCCTCACCCCGACCCTCTCCCCGGGGGGGAGAGGGAGACGGCCTTTAGAACAGGCGCTTACCGTTGCCGAAAAGGCCGTATTTGTCGACCAACTCATCGTAAGCCTTGAAGGCTCCACGGTTTTCCTCAGTCCAGCGTTGCTTCTCGGCTTCGGTCATACGCGCTCGCTCGCGGTGTGTGCAAGCCTCCGAAGCCGAGGGGTCATGCCGATCCTTGGACGACATCACGCCGCCGCCTTCTGCTTGCGCAGGATGCCCAGGATGTCCGACGCCGCCTTCGGGATGTTGGTGCCCGGCCCGTAGATCGCCGCGGCCCCCGCCTTGTAGAGATAGTCGTAATCCTGCGGCGGGATCACGCCGCCGCACACCACCAGGATGTCGCCGGCGCCCTGGCGGCGCAGCTCCTCGATCAACTGCGGCACCAGCGTCTTGTGGCCGGCGGCCTGGGACGACACGCCGATGACATGCACGTCGTTCTCCACCGCCTGCCGTGCCGCCTCGTCCGGGGTCTGGAACAGCGGCCCGATGTCGACGTCGAAGCCGATGTCGGCGAAGCTGGTGGCGATCACCTTGGCGCCGCGGTCGTGGCCGTCCTGGCCCATCTTCACCACCAGGATGCGCGGCCGGCGGCCTTCCTCGGCGGCGAAGGCCGCCACCTCCTCCTGGATGCGCCTGAAGCCCTCGTCGCCCTCATAGGCCGAGCCGTAGACGCCCGACACCGAACGGATGACGGCGACATGGCGGGTGAAGGCCTTTTCCAGCGCGTCGGAGATCTCGCCGACGGTGGCGCGGGCGCGGGTGGCCTCGACAGCCAGGGCCAGCAGGTTGCCGGTCTTCTCCGCCGCCGCCTTGCTCAGTGCGGCGAGCGCCTCCTGGCACTTGGCCTCGTCGCGGCTGGCGCGGATCTGCTTCAGGCGAGCGATCTGCGCCTCGCGGACGGCGGTGTTGTCGATGTCCAGCACGTCCACCCCCTCGGGGTTCTCCGGACGGTACTTGTTGACGCCGACGATCACCTCCTCGCCGCGGTCGATGGCGGCCTGACGGCGGGCGGCGGCCTCCTCGATCAGCAGCTTGGGCATGCCGCTCTCGACCGCCTTGGTCATGCCGCCCATCTCCTCGACCCGGCCGATCAGCTCCAGGGCGGCATTGGCGAGGCTGTGGGTCAGGTGCTCGATGTAGTAGGAACCGCCGAGCGGGTCGACCACCTTGGTCACGCCGGTCTCTTCCGCGACGATCAGCTGGGTGTTGCGGGCGATGCGGGCGGAGAATTTGGTCGGCAGGCCCAGCGCCTCGTCGAAGGCGTTGGTGTGCAGCGACTGGGTGCCGCCCAGCACCGCGGCCATCGCCTCGATGGTGGTGCGGATGACGTTGTTGTAGGGGTCCTGCTCGGTCAGCGAGACGCCGGAGGTCTGGCAATGGGTGCGCAGCGCCAGCGAGCGCGCGTCCTTCGGCTGGAACTTCTCCTGCATCAGGGACGACCACAGCAGGCGCGCGGCGCGCAGCTTGGCGATCTCCATGAAGAAATTCATGCCGATGGAGAAGAAGAAGGACAGGCGCGGCGCGAACTTGTCGACCGGCAGACCCTTCGACATCGCGGCGCGGACATACTCAAGGCCATCGGCGATGGTGAAGGCCAGCTCCTGCACCGCCGTCGCCCCCGCCTCCTGCATGTGGTAGCCGGAGATCGAGATCGAGTTGAACTTCGGCATGTGCTGGGAGGTGTACTCGATGATGTCGGCGATGATCCGCATCGAGGGTTCGGGCGGGTAGATGTAGGTGTTGCGGACCATGAACTCCTTGAGGATGTCGTTCTGGATGGTGCCGCTCAGCTTGTCCTGGCTGACGCCCTGCTCCTCCGCCGCGACGATGTAGCCGGCCAGGATCGGCAGCACGGCGCCGTTCATCGTCATCGACACCGACATCTTGTCGAGCGGGATGTCGGCGAACAGGATCTTCATGTCCTCGACGCTGTCGATGGCGACGCCGGCCTTGCCGACGTCGCCGACGACGCGGGGATGGTCGCTGTCATAGCCGCGGTGGGTGGCGAGGTCGAAGGCCACCGACAGGCCCATCTGGCCGGCCTTGAGGTTGGCCTTGTAGAAGGCGTTCGACTCCTCGGCGGTGGAGAAGCCGGCATATTGCCGGATGGTCCAGGGCTTCACCGCATACATCGTGGCGCGCGGGCCACGGGTGAAGGGGGGGAAGCCGGGCAGCGTGTCCAGCTCCAGCCCTTCCAGGTCGGCGGCGGTGTAGAGCGCCTTGACGTCCAGCCCTTCCGGGGTCTTCCAGACCAGCCTGGAAATGTCGCCGTCGGCGCCGAGATCCTTGGCGGCCAGCTTGTCCCAATCGGCAAGGGTCTTCTGCGGGAACTCGGTCATCGACGCCTCCTGATGGCTTCTTATGGGCGCAGGGTGTTGGCAGTGCGTTTCCCCCCGATGCCCCCTTCCGCCGGACGGACGGCCGGTGGAAGGGGGCAGGGGCGACGCTTCCTCTCGATTGCGTTTCTTATTGTTATACGGTTACGCGAATTCCACGATCTTCTGATCGACCGCCAGGCTGCTGCCCGGAGCTGCGTGGATTTTCGCGACCGTTCCGTCCTGCGCGGCGCGCAGAATGTTCTCCATCTTCATCGCCTCGACCACGGCCAGCACCTCGCCGGCCTTGACCTCCTGGCCTTCCGACACCGCCAGCGACACCAGCAGGCCCGGCATCGGCGACAGCAGGAACTTCGACATGTCCGGCGGCGCCTTGACCGGCATCAGGGCGTCCAGCTTGGCCGCCTTCGGCGTCAGCACCTTGACCACCGCCTGCGAGCCGCTGTGGTGCAGGCGGTAGCCGATGCCGACCCGGTCGATCTGCACGCAGACGGCCGTGCCGTTCACCGTGCCGCGGAACAGCGGCTCGCCGATCCGCCAGTCGCTCAGCACCGTATGGCGCGTGCCGTCGACCTCGACGGTGTAGCCGATGCGCTGCGCATTGCCATCCGCCGGATGCAGGTGCACCGGATGCTGGGTGCCGTCCAGCACCACCACCCAGTCGTCGCGCACGGTCACCTTGTTGCCGGCCATCTTGCCGGAGATCTGGATGTCGCGGTCGTTCAGGCTGCGGTGGATCACCGCCGCCACTGCGATCAGCACCGCCGGGTCTTCCGGCGGCAGGTCGGAGGCGTGGAAGCCGGTCGGATATTCCTCGGCGATGAAGTTGGTGGTCAGCCGCCCGTCGACGAAACGCTGGTTCGCCATCAGCGAGGCCAGGAACGGGATGTTGTGGCTGACGCCGCGGATGTAATACTGGTCCAGCGCCTCGCGCATCTCGGCGATGGCCTCGTCGCGCGTCTGCCCCCAGCTGCAGAGCTTGGCGATCATCGGGTCGTAATACATCGAGATCTCGCCGCCCTCGAACACACCGGTGTCGACGCGGACATGGCTACCGGCGGCCGGTAATGAGTCAGGCGGCCGGTCGAGGGCAGGAAGTTGCGGAAGGGGTCCTCGGCATAGACGCGGGCCTCGACGGCCCAGCCGTTCAGCTGCACATCCTCCTGGCGGAGCGTCAGCTTCTCGCCGGCGGCGACGCGGATCATCAGTTCGACGAGGTCGAGGCCGGTGATCAGCTCGGTGACCGGATGCTCGACCTGAAGGCGGGTGTTCATCTCCAGGAAGTAGAAGTTGCGGTCGGCATCGACGATGAATTCGACCGTGCCGGCCGACTTGTACTGAACCGCGTTGGCGAGTGCCACCGCCTGCTCGCCCATCGCCTTGCGGGTGGCGGCGTCGAGGAAGGGCGACGGCGCCTCCTCGATGACCTTCTGGTGGCGGCGCTGGATCGAGCATTCGCGCTCGTGCAGGTACAGACAGGTGCCCTGCCCGTCGGCCAGCAGCTGGATTTCGATGTGGCGCGGCTGCTGGATGTACTTCTCGACGAAGACGCGGTCGTCGGCGAAGCTGGAGCGCGCCTCGTTGGTGGCCGAGCGGAAGCCCTCGCGCGCCTCCTCGTCGTTCCAGGCGACGCGCATGCCCTTGCCGCCGCCACCGGCCGAGGCCTTGATCATCACCGGATAGCCGATGTCGCGGGCGATGGTCACCGCCTCGCTGTCGTCGGCGATGACGCCGAGATAGCCGGGGACGGTGGAGACGCCGGCCGCCTTCGCCAGCTTCTTGGATTCGATCTTGTCGCCCATCGCCTGGATGGCATGGGCGTCCGGGCCGATGAAGGCGATGCCGGCAGCCGCCAGCGCCTCCTGGAACTCGCGCTTTTCCGACAGGAAGCCGTAGCCGGGATGGACGGCCTGGGCGCCGGTCTGCTTGCAGGCCTCCACGATCTTCTCGATCAGCAGATAGCTCTGGGCCGACGGGGCGGCGCCGATATGGACGGCCTCGTCGGCCATCTCGACATGGAGCGCGTTCCTGTCGGCGTCGGAATAGACCGCGACGGTCTTGATGCCCATGCGGCGTGCCGTGCGGATGACGCGGCAGGCGATCTCGCCACGGTTGGCGATGAGGATCTTCTCGAACATGCTGCCGGCCCTCACAGCGGAATGTTGTCGTGCTTGCGCCAGGGGTTCTGGAGCTGCTTGTTCTTCAGCATGGACAGCGCCTTCGTGATGCGGCGGCGGGTTCCGTGCGGCATGATGACGTCGTCGATGTAACCGCGCGACGCGGCGACGAAGGGATTGGCGAACTTCTGCCTGTACTCTTCCGTACGTGCCTCGATCTTCTCGGCGTCGCCGATGTCGCCGCGGAAGATGATCTCGACGGCGCCCTTGGCGCCCATCACCGCGATTTCCGCCGAGGGCCAGGCATAGTTGACGTCGCCGCGCAGATGCTTGGACGACATCACGTCGTACGCGCCGCCGTACGCCTTGCGGGTGATGACCGTCACCTTCGGTACGGTGGCTTCGGCGTACGCGTACAGCAGCTTGGCGCCATGCTTGATGATGCCGCCATATTCCTGCGACGTGCCGGGCATGAAGCCGGGGACGTCGACCAGGGTCAGGATCGGGATTTCGAAGGCGTCGCAGAAGCGGACGAAGCGCGCCGCCTTCTTGGAGCTGTCGATATCCAGGCAGCCGGCCAGAACCATCGGCTGGTTGGCGACGATGCCGACCGTCGAGCCGTTCATGCGGGCGAAGCCGATCAGGATGTTCTTGGCGTATTCCGGCTGGAGTTCGAAGAAGTCGCCCTCGTCGACGATCTTGAGGATCAGCTCCTTCATGTCGTAGGGCTTGTTCGGGTTCTCCGGCACCAGCGTGTCGAGCGAGAAGTCCTCGCGGTCGAGCGGGTCGGCGCAGGGACGGACCGGCGCCTTCTCGCGGTTCGACGACGGCAGGAAATCGATGAAGCGGCGCAGTTGCAGCAGGGCCTCGACATCGTTTTCGAAGGCCAGATCGGCCACGCCCGACTTGGTGGAGTGGGTGACGGCGCCGCCCAGTTCTTCCGCGGTCACCACCTCGTGGGTGACGGTCTTCACCACGTCGGGGCCGGTGACGAACATGTAGGAGCTGTCCTTCACCATGAAGATGAAGTCGGTCATGGCCGGCGAATAGACGGCACCGCCGGCGCACGGCCCCATGATCAGCGAAATCTGCGGGATGACGCCCGAGGCGTCGACGTTGCGCTGGAACACCTCGGCGTAGCCGCCGAGCGAGGCGACGCCCTCCTGGATGCGGGCGCCGCCGCTGTCGTTCAGGCCGATGACGGGGGCGCCGACCTTCAGCGCCTGATCCATGATCTTGCAGATCTTCTCGGCATGCGCTTCCGACAGCGCGCCGCCGAAGACCGTGAAGTCCTGGCTGAAGACGAAGACGAGGCGGCCGTTGACGGTGCCGTGGCCGGTGACCACCCCGTCGCCCGGAACCTTCTGGTTTTCCATGCCGAAGTCGATGCAGCGATGTTCGACGAACATGTCGAACTCCTCGAACGACCCTTCGTCGAGGAACAGCTCGATCCGCTCGCGCGCGGTCAGCTTGCCTTTGGCGTGCTGGCCGGCGATGCGCTTCTCACCGCCGCCCAGCCGCGCCGCGGCGCGCTTGGACTCCAACTTGGCCAGAATGTCTTGCATCGGGCGTTCCCATTCCTTGTCGTCTCAGTGACGGTCCCCGTTCCGGCGGCAGGCGACGCTATGGTTCACCGGAACGACGCGGATTATTCACAAACTTCGCAGCGCTTCAAACAGCCTCTTCGCAAAAACGTGCGAAGTTGCGAAGCCCTTTGCAAAGGCCGATTTGCGCTTGCTAAGATTGCGAAGAACGGCTGATTTCCAGGGCCGGCGCCGGGCAGGATTTTATACGCATGCAAAAGAAGCTGTTCCTTGGCTACAAGCTGCGCCGCCTGCGCGAGCAGCGCGGCCTGACCCAGGCGTCGCTGGCCAAGACGCTGGAGCTTTCTCCCAGCTATCTCAACCAGTTGGAGAACAACCAGCGCCCGTTGACCCTGCCGGTGCTGATGCGGATCGCCGCCACCTTCGAGCTGGAGCTGTCCGCCTTCCTGGAGGATGAGGACAGCCGGCTGGTCTCCGACCTGCGCGAGGCGCTGGCCGACCCGCTGTTCGCCGGCGCCCCGCTGACCGCGGCGGAACTGCGCAGCGTGGTGGGGTCCAGCCCGGAACTGGCCCGCCGGGTGCTCAGCCTGCATCAGGCCTATCAGAAGCTGCATGAGCGGGTGCAGTCGCTGACCGACAGCCTGTCCAACAGCGAACAACAGGGCGACAGCTTTGCCGGCCCGCAGTTCCCCTATGAGGAGGTGCGGGACTATTTCCATTACTGCAACAACTACATCGGCCCGCTGGACGAGGCGGCGGAACGGCTGTGGGATGCCGAGAAGATCCATTCCGGGTCGCTGCTGAACGAACTGGCCGCCTATCTGAAGCGGCGCCACGACGTGCGGGTGAAGATCGTCGCCGACGAGGCCGGCGACACCGCCATGCGCAGCTATGACGCCACCACCGGCACGCTGCGGCTGTCGGCCCTGCTGACCAGTTCCAGCCGCGCCTTCCACATGGCGAACCAGATCGCCCTGCTGGAGTTCGGCGACCAGATCGACGAGCTGGTGGATCAGGCGAAATTCTCCAGCGAGGACGCCCGGTCGATCTGCCGGGTCGGGCTCGCCAACTATTTCGCCGGGGCGCTGGTGCTGCCCTACCGCGCCTTCGCGGCCCAGGCCCGCGCGCTGCGCCACGATGTGGAGCAGCTGCAAAGCCGCTTTTCCGCCAGCTTCGAGCAGGTCTGCCACCGGCTGTCGACCTTGCAGCGGCCGGGGGCGCGCGGCCTGCCCTTCTATTTCGTCCGGGTCGACATGGCCGGCAACATCACCAAGCGCCATTCCGCCACCCGCTTCCATTTCGCCCGCTTCGGCGGCGCCTGTCCGCTGTGGAACGTGCACGAGGCCTTCGCCCAGCCCGGCAAGATCCTGGTGCAGTTCGCCCAGATGCCGGACCGCACCGCCTACATCAGCATCGCCCGCACGGTGACCAAGCGCGGCGGCGCCTATCTGAAGCCGTCGCGGCAATTCGCCGTCGGGCTGGGCTGCGAGGCGAGCCACGCGCCGGAACTGGTCTATGCCGCCGGCATCGACATCACCGACCTGAAGGCGGCGGTCCCCATCGGCGTCAACTGCCGCCTGTGCGAGCGCACCGACTGCCAGCAGCGCGCCTTCCCGCCGATCGGCAGCGAATTGCGGGTGAACGAGCATCACCGCAGCTTCGTCCCCTACCTCTTCAACCCGCCGGACGCGCCGCCCCGCTGACCACACCACCGCAACGGGCACCCGGTTGGCCCGCGACTTGCTGAGAACAGGTCGCAAGATCGGAAAGGCTGTGCCTTCGGGCATTTCCAAACCCGGTCGCTGCAAGCTGCGTTGCATTTTGCCAATGGCGGGTCATGAACGGTGACAATCTGCATCACGCTCCCGGCGGGAGGGTGACGGCCTTCGCTCCCGAAGCGCTGGCCCGCATGCTGTCGGTATCGAGCGCGGCGCTGGCGCAGGGACGGGGTATCGCGCTGGACGTGAGCGTGCTGACCGGCACGCCGCCACGGCTGCTGGGCGATGCGGAGACCGCGGGCGCGCTGTGCAACGCGCTGACCGCCAGCGCCATCGCCACTGCCGACCCCGGCCGGCTCGCCATCCGCCTGTCGGCCCTGCCGGCGGGGGAGGAGCGGGTGACGCTGCGGACCGAGCTGAGCGGCCGCTTCGACACGACCGGCGAGGATGGGTTCGGTCAGGAACTCGCCCGCCGGCTGCTGGCGGCGCTGGGTGCCCAGATGAGCGTGGAACATGGAGCGGACGGGATGCGGCGGGCGATCCTCGACCTGCCGGTCGCCCTGCCGTCGCGCACCACCGATGCCGAGCGGCTGATGAGCTGGGCGCGCTCGCGCGGCGGCCGGCTGCTGGTGGTGGACGACAGCGCCACCAACCGCATGGTGGTCGCCGGACTGCTCGCCAAGGCCGGCTTCTCGGTCGAGACCGCCACCGGCGGAGCGGAGGCGGTGGAGGCCGTCGCCCAGGCGCCGGTCCCGCCCGAAGCGGTGCTGATGGACGTCGCCATGCCGGACATGGACGGGGTGGCGGCCACCACCACCATCCGCTCGCTCGGCGACGAGCGCGCCCGAATCCCGATCATCGCCGTCACCGCCAACGCCCAGCCCGAGGACCGCCTCCGCTGCCTCTCCGCCGGCATGAACGATTATCTGACCAAGCCGGTGCGGCGCGCCGATCTGCTGGGCGCCCTGGAACGCTGGCTGGCGCCCTGATCCGGCGCGGTCCCGGCCCGGACGGCCGCCAAGCTGCGGCAGTCTGCCGACGGCGACGGCAGCAATGCCGAGGAAAACACCCCGCCGCCGCCCTATAGCCGTGCATCCAGGTCTCCGCCGCCTCCGATGCGGTATTCCATCATTGGAATTGTACTCGCTGGTTGCGCCCCGCCACGCGCCACGCTATGATTTTTTCAAAACATCCCTGGATCGGCAACGCCGAAGACGAGGCAACGAAGAGCCGAAGACGAGGCAACGGAGACGAAGGCAAGCGTCATAAGCGGCGATGGGAGGGGAGCCATGAACGAACCGGCGTTTCAGCATGTCCTGTCGGTGGATCCCGGCATATCCGTCGATGAGGTGCAGGCCCTTATCCAGGCGGTGTGGGAGGACTTCCGCGACGATCCCGAATATCGGCAGGAAAGTGTCGGCGACGACGCGGTGCTCGCGGGACTGGAGCAGGAAGCCGCCGCCCCCCTCCAGGCGAAGCCGAATGCGGAAGGCACGGGGTTGGTGACGACGATCCTGATCGCCGCCGCCGGCGGAATCTCGGCCCAATATGGCGTCCGCGCCTTGGACACACTATGGAACCGCGTCATCCTGCCGCGGCTCCAGAAGAAATTCGGCGATCGCATCAAAGGCTAGTCCGACGGGAATGATCAGCCTCCTGACGTCCAGAGACCGGGATGTGTACCTGGATTTCGCGGAACTCAAGGTGCTGGTCGCGCGCATACTCGTCACACTGCATTTGGACGCTCCGCTGCCGTCCACAGGGACAAGGTTGCTACATCAGCACCATAGCGTGCGTTCGGCCGGAATCCAGCGGGCCTGCAGCGTGCGGAACGTCCGGAACAACGAGCTTCGCCTTGATGCCCACCTGCGCGCAGTGCTGACCGCGCTGGAAGGAGAAATGGCTCCGGGCGCCGCCGCCACGTCCGAGGGCGACAGCGAGGTCCAGACTGGGGATGACGAACTCAAGGCCCGCATCGAACGGCTGAAAGCGGAAATCGGCAGGATCGACTGCGAGACTTGCGCGGGCAAAGCGTCACGTCGGCCGTGCAATGGCCGCTGGCAGGACGGCAAGATACAGCGTGGCAACGCGCGCTGCCTCGACCATCTGCGCGGATTGTTCGAGTTCGCCGTGGCCGTGGGCAACCGGGCCTACGCGGCCGTCCCCCATAGCGGCGGAGACAAGGCCATCACCGTAGGCCTCAAAACCCTGCCGGGGCGCGACCTCAAGGTCAACGCCGCGACGCACTTCCCGCCGGACGACCATGCCGCCGCGCGCGCCGCCGACGTGAGCATCTGGCTGCCCGCCGAGAAGTTCGAGATCGCGAACTACTACCAGACCCTCTATGGGCTGCTGCATGAGGTGATCGTGCACGCACCGCAGACCCTGGGTATTGCCGGTTCGCGCGTACCGCAAGGCGACGACTGTCCATTCAGCGAAGGCTTCATCGACAGCGCCGCCGTGCAGGCGTTCCTCGCCGCGATCGACGATGCGGCGTCCCTGCCGGAGCCGCAACGCGAGCAGGTCGGGCATCTGGACCATGTCGGCCTGACCGCGCGCCTCCGCGACGGCGTGATGAAGGAACACGGCGACCGCACGGACCCGGACAGGATTCCGCCGACCATGCCGTTCGACCCGACCGCCGAACGGGAACGCACCATTCTGGGACAGCGCTGGAGCGGCAGGCAGACCTTCCAGAAGCTCGGGGGATTTGCAGGGTTGGTGGATGAAGCGATATCCGACGCGGCCACCCGCCTTGCCTTGGCTATCAACCTGCTCGACCTCGACCGCGACAAGCGGCTGCAGTTCATCAGGATGCTCGAACAGGCACTCACCCGTGACGCCGAACGGCTCACCCGGAAGGATCTGGAACGCAAAAGAGCGGTCCAGCGCTTTTGTAGGTACGGCGACCTGGACAGCGTGCTGACCGCGTTCAACTTGACATGATTGATTTTTCGTGCGATTGAATGGAAATTAAATCCGGCCGTCCGCGTGACGTCCGGTGCTCCGCGGTACAAGGGGGCGGTTCACCGTGGCCAGCCAAGATTACAGCATCCTCAGCGGTATCCTTGTTCTCGAACGATTCACCGTATCGACGCTGGCCCGCTATGCTGGCCTGTCCGCCAACACCGTCTCCTCCTGGCTGAACCGGCACAAGGAGTGGTTCGTGCTGGAAAGCAGGAGCGAGACCGGCAAACGCGGCCGCCCGCAGAAGATCTGGCGCCTGGCCGACGACCGCAGCGCCCTGGTGAAGCGAGAGTTCGAGGAGCTGTATCCGAAGGTTGCCGCCGCGGTCGCCGAAAGCGAACTGAAGGGGCTGGGTCCGCAGGCCATCTGGCCCGACAGCCTCAAGACGTCGTGGGAAAGCCTCGCCGCGGCCGATCTTGCGCGGCAGGACGACGACGTCGAACTGGTCCGCCTGCACGAACGCAATGCACGCTCCTGGCTCACCCTCGCCTGGGAGGACGTCGAGGATTACGCCGCCTCCGGCGTGGCGATTCCGGACCGGCAGCTCGAAACCATCGTCGACGTCGACATGAGGATCGGCAAGCGCCATCCGCCTCCCTTCCATTCGGTGACGGAAGCCGCCGCCTGGATCACGGGGTGCTGCCGCGAGCGGGGCGAGCCCCGCCTGCCGGACGCCTTCGTCGCCGCTCTGATGGCCGCGCAGGCACGCAGGCTCACCGACAGCCAAAGCGGCTACCTGAGCGGCGGCCTGCTCGTGGCGCTGGCGCGGGCGAGCTGTGCGAATGAACAGCCGGTGGTCCGCGTGGCGACGGCGGTCATGGCGGCGCTCGGGGTGCAGGACATTGCCAGGCCGCTCCGCCTTCTGCAGATCGAGGACGGTATCCTCTACCGCAACCCCGATGAGCTGCTTGCCGTCATCCTCGGCGTCAAGCAACACCCGACGCTGCCGCGGGAGAGCGTCATCATCGACTGGTTGCAGTCGCTGCCGCATTCCAGCAACTGGCAGCCCCGGCTTGCGCCGATCGTCCTCACCATGCTGGCCGAAGCGCCGGCCATGGTGATGCATCGTCTCGTCGCATGGTTCAATGCCGATCTGG
Source organism: Azospirillum lipoferum (assembly GCF_024170005.1). Taxonomy (GTDB): domain Bacteria; phylum Pseudomonadota; class Alphaproteobacteria; order Azospirillales; family Azospirillaceae; genus Azospirillum; species Azospirillum lipoferum. The sequence goes on along the minus strand of NZ_JALJXJ010000009.1, from coordinate 311,983 downwards.
ACAGGGTGCTCCATGCACCACCCGACATTCCCGACTGGAGCCGGCAGATCTATGAGCAATGCGCCGACTATGCCAGACGGGCGGTCAAATTCACCCGCCCGCTGCCCTGCTTCGGCGTGCTTCCCCTGACGCCGGACAATGCGGCGGCGCCACCGGCGGACGCATGGGCAGACGCATGGGCGGTCGCGGCCTGGTCGGCCCGACAGGCATACGAACTCGCCCCCGACGGCACCGACCTGATGCAACCGAACTCGCTTGCGGCAGCGATCCTGTCCGTGGTGAGGCAGCACGCACACGCCACCTTCGAAGGCGACGACCGGGATCTCCAAGGCGGCGGTCGGGGAGGCGCGCAAGCCGGCAGGACGCCGGCACCCGGCCAGACGGCACCGGAACGGCTGATGGACCAGCCGCGCCTGAGGGCGCTGGCAGATGCCTATACCGTCCCCCTCCGCATGGGCACGGCAGCATGACCAGCTTGCCTCCCCCGCAGAACGAGGACAACTCGCGATATTTCCGCGACGCCGCCGAGTTGCGATTCAATGTCCAGATGAGCAAGGATGACTACGAATTCGCCAAGGAGGGCAACCGCATCGTCTATCTGGTCGATGCCAATGTGGTCAACCTGTTCCTCAATCCGACGAAGCAGGCGCGGCATGTGACGCCGTTCGTTTCGGACAGCCGGTCCGACCATCTGGCCGGGACGGCATTGATCACGGCGGAGTTCCTGTTCTCACGCATGCTGGCGGGGCAGCAGAACACACCGGTCTTCATCACGCCCGCCCATTTTCACGAGGTGGTCGACTTCGTGAACGACCAGGACAGCGAGCCGGAGATGCCGGAACCTGACGAAAGCGTCGGTTCGCGCAAGCGCCTCGCGCTCCAGGATCTGGTCGACAGGCTGCGGGTCGGCGCCGTTACGCGCGAGGCGGTGATCGACCACCTGCGCCGGGACGTGCCCGTCCTGCTGAACCATCTGCTGCACGGCCGGCTCGGCATCGCCAACCAGTTGCTCCGCCTCTATGAAACGGATCTGCTGCGGCCGCTCGACCTGCATCCCGCGGCCACCGCCGGCATCCTCGACCCGCCGCAATCCGAGATCAACGACTGGGTGAATCTGATCAACGAGGAACGCAGGCTGACCGAACGGCGCCGGTTGTTGCAGAAGCAGGCGGCGGCCGAGGCCGCGAACGCGCCGCAGCGCCCGGCCGCCTCCAGAAAGGGCAAGGAGGACACGGACCTCCATCGGCTTCGCGACAATATGACGCGCGACGCCGTATCGATCGTGCAGTTGCTACTGCTCAACAAGGCAGCGGCCGACACCGATCTCGTTCCCCGCACGCGCTACGTCCTGATCACCGCCGATCGTTCCCTGTTCCGCGCCTATGCCTTCTGGTTCTGGACGCAGAACGCGGAAAACCCGGAACCGGCGCATTTCGCCCTCCGGCTTCCGACACAGTATGTGCCCGTGCTCAAAATCGAAGAGATGCCGAACTGCGTCGAGAACTCTGACATCATCAAGCGCACGAGCGAGGCACTCGACGGTCTCCTGAAGAATATCCACACCGTGGACCGGAACAAGTATCCCTACACGTTGCCGTACCACATCGGCCTGGATTTCCGCGACCATGTCCGCAAGCAGATGGGTGACGGAGCGACGCGGCGGGAAACCTTCCGGCAGTTCTTCAATCTCGATCTTTACCGAATCCACGGCGATCCCGAAGTCTTCCGTGGCATCAAGAATGACTGGGCGGCGGCCTACCGCAATGCGGAGGTTCTGAATGCGGAGCTGATGGCGAACCGGGCACGGGCCGAGTTCGAACCTTTGGCGACGCTGCTGAAGGAGAATGCCAGCCTGCGGGACGCCCTGGTCGCCCAGCAGCGCAAGCTGCTGCAGAGCGTGGAAGCACGGCACACGCAATTCAGCATCTTCAACAATTACTTCCGCATGCTGCCGCAGGCGGCCCATCGCGCCGGACGCGGCCCGATGGCCATCCGCGTCGATTTCACCGCATTGACCGGGGCGGTTTCGTTCAACGCCTTCGTCTCGATCCTGGACCGGGAGCCCAAAGAGGAGGGCATCGCGCGGATCACCCGGGTGGCGGAGACCCTGCGCGCCAACTTCAACCATGAAGCAATGCTGTTCGCGGCCTGCGCCGCCTACCGGTGCGAAGACTGGCCCGCCGCCCGCCATTATGCCGAGCGCGCGATCGCCCTTCTCTCCTCGCTCGACGGCATGACCCGGCCCGGCTGCGCCGCCGACCGCCACGAAGCGGAGCACCTGATTGCCTGTACCCTGCGCTTCGCGCTGTCGCTGGACAGCGACTTGGCACAGATCCACCAGTTCACCCAGGAAGCGAAGCGGCTGCTGGAGGCCGGATTGCGCTATTTCGAGCGCATGGACGACGCGCTCGGCTGCTATCGTGCGCAATCCGAGTTGGGCGCACTCAATCTCACGGCCGCCTATGCGATCAGGATGAGGGCGCGCAACCCGTCCGAAACGGCTGCGGACGCGGCGGACCACATCCGTCATACCGTCCGGCAGATCGAAGACGCGGCGACCTCCCGCGCCGGGATCCCGACGGACGCGGCCGACGACATTCTGAAGGTCGTCGATACGCAGTTCTACGCCAACATCATCAGCCTGGAAGCATATCTCCGGCATGTCGGGCCGGAGGACGGGATCCGCGGACTGCCGGTCGGTATGGTCGAGCGTGCGCTGGCGGAGATGGAGCCCCGCGTGACCTCCGGCGGCTATCCCACCGTGCTCGCCGTCGAGCATGCGGTGGTCCGCTGGAGTCTGGAGAGCGACCAGCGCACGCGCCGGATGCTGCATGACCGCTTCTGCGCCCTTTGCGAGGAATCGCTCAAGGCGGGCACGGTGCTCACCGAACTTGACCGCGATGAAGTCGAGTGGCTCCATGCCCGCTGCCAGGGCCTGTCAACGTCACACTGAAGCATCCGGCAGACTCCGGTTTCTTGAGACTCCGGTTTCCTGATTTTCCGCAGGTTTCATGGGTCAAGCAGGCCCGCTTGACCGATCGCGCCCCGGTGGGCCGTCCCGGTGCCTGCATCGGCGCCAAGCGTCAGAACGACGAGTCCGGCTCCTTCAGGAAGGCGTCCTCCTCCACCGTGCCAGGGCGGCCGAGAACCGCGTTGCGGTGGGGAAAGCGGCCGAAGCGCTCGATGATCTCGCGGTGGCGCCGGGCATAGCGCAGCGTGTCCTCATCGCCCACCCGCTCGGTGAACAGGGCGACGGAGCGCTCCTGGCTCGCCATGTCCTCATGATGCTCGTAGGGCAGATAGAGGAAGATCCGCTCGTCGGTCGTGCATTCCAGGTCGAAGCCGTTGGCGACGGCATGGTCGCTCACGCTCCGTGCCTTGTCGTCGGTGGCGAAGGCCCGCGCGTCGTCGCGGAACATGTTACGCGGCACCTGATCCAGCAGCACGCACAGCGCGATGCAGCCGTCGACGTCGTCCATCCAGTGATCGTAGTCGCCACGGGCCGCCGCCTCGTAATGCGGTCCCAGCGTGTCGGCGACCGCCCGGTCGAAGCTGGCCGACTTGCGGAACCAGTAGGGCTTCATCGCCTCGTCGAACCAGAAATCGACGATCTCGTCGATCAGCTTGTCCACCATCATCCTCTCCACACCAATGTCCGACGCCCGACGACCCGTTCCCCCAAACAGGAACAGGGCGCCCGATGGGGCGCCCTGTCCATGTCCTAAATCACTTTACCGAACCCATTAGGCTCAGTGCAGCGTGCTCCACAGCTTGCGCTTGGCGGCGTACATCAGGCCGGCCAGCACCAGCAGGAACAGGATCACCTTGACGCCCATCTGCTTGCGGGCATCCAGGTGCGGTTCCGCGACGAAGGTCAGGAAGGTCGCCACGTCGTGCGCCTGCTGCTCCACCGTCGCCTTGGTGCCGTCGGCGAAGGTGACGCCGTCGGGCTGCAGGATGTTCGGCATGCCGACCTGATGGCCGGGGAACACCTTGTTGTAGTTCATGCCGTCCATCAGCTTGACGTCGGCCGGCGGCTCCTCGAACCCGGTGAGGAAGGCGTAGATGTAATCCTCGCCACCGACGCGGGCCTTCGCCATCAGCGACAGGTCCGGCGGCAGGGCGCCATTGTTCGACGCGCGGGCCGCCTGGTCGTTGGCGAAGGGCGACGGGAAGCGGTCGGCCGGAAGGCCCGGACGCTTGAACATCTCGCCCGCATCGTTCGGACCGGCCGTCATCTCGTAGCCGGCGGCGATGCCCTTCAGCTCGTCTTCCTTGAAGCCGATGCCGGCCAGCGTGCGGATCGGCACCAGACGCATGGAATGGCAGGCCGAACAGACTTCCTTGTAGACCTGGAAGCCGCGCTGCGCCGACGACTTGTCGATGGTGCCGAAGATGCCGGCATGCGGCCAGTTCTGCTTGGGGATGTGCACGCCTTCGGAGGCCTGCGCGGCCCCGGCGATGCCGAGAGCCAGCGCCGCCGAAAGGATTGCAGTCTTCAACGCGCGCATCAGGCCTTCTCCATCGGCTTGGCATGGGCGCCGGCGGCGATGCCACCCCCGCCCTTCAGAACGGACTCGGAGATGCTGTTGGGAAGCGGACGCGTGCGTTCCAGCTTGCCCAGCACCGGCAGCAGGACCAGGAAGTGGAAGAAGTAGTAGAAGGTGCCGATGCGCGCGATCAGCAGCCAGGAGCCCTCGGCCGGCTGCGAACCGGCATAGCCCAGGATCAGGGCGTCGATCGCCAGGATCCAGAAGAACTGGCGGTAGACCGGGCGGAACTTGCAGCTGCGGACCTTGGAGCGGTCGAGCCACGGCAGGAAGGCCAAGAGCGCGATCGAGCCGAACATCGCCAGAACGCCGCCCAGCTTGTCCGGGATGGCGCGCAGCATGGCGTAGAAGGGCAGGAAGTACCATTCCGGCACGATGTGCGCCGGGGTCACCAGCGGGTTGGCCGGGATGTAGTTGTCCGGGTGGCCCATGTAGTTCGGCATGAAGAACACGAACACCGCGAAGACGATCAGGAAGATCACCACCGCGAAGCCGTCCTTGACCGTGACGTACGGGTTGAACGGAACGGTGTCCTGCGGGCCCTTCGGGTCGATGCCGAGCGGGTTGTTCGAGCCGCAGACATGCAGCGCCGCCGTGTGCAGGATCACCAGACCCAGCAGGACGAAGGGCAGCAGGAAGTGCAGCGCGAAGAAGCGGTTCAGCGTCGGGTTGTCGACCGAGAAGCCGCCCCACAGCAGCGTGACGATCGGGTCGCCGACGATCGGGAAGGCCGAGAACAGGTTGGTGATGACGGTGGCGCCCCAGAAGCTCATCTGGCCCCAGGGCAGCACATAGCCCATGAAGGCGGTGCCCATCATGACGAGGAAGATGATGACGCCGAGGATCCACAGGATCTCGCGCGGCGCCTTGTAGGAGCCGTAATAGAGCGCGCGGAACATGTGGATGTAGACGGCGATGAAGAACATCGACGCGCCGTTGGCGTGCACGTAGCGGATCAGCCAGCCGTAATTCACGTCGCGCATGATGCGCTCGACCGAATCGAAGGCCAGCGAGGTGTGCGACGAGTACTGCATCGCCAGGAACAGGCCGGTGGCGATCATGATGACCAGCATGATGCCGGCGATGGCACCGAACGCCCACAGATAGTTGACGTTCCGCGGCATCGGGTAGTGGTTGTACTCGTGATCCAGCATCGTGAAGATCGGCAGGCGGCTGTCGATCCAGTTCACGACCGGATTCTTGAACTTGGTGGCTTGAACCTGAGCCATCTCGGGGGTCTCCAGAACCGTTGGGCCGCGTTAACCGAGCCGGATCTTGGTATCGCCGGTGAAGGCGTACGTCGGAAGGACAAGGTTGGCGGGGGCCGGGCCCTTGCGGATGCGCCCAGCGGTGTCGTAGTGCGAGCCGTGGCAGGGGCAGAACCACCCGCCATAGTCGCCGCGCGGATCGGTGACCTTCTGCCCGAGCGGCACGCAGCCCAGATGCGTGCAGATGCCGATGACGATCAGCCATTCAGGCTTCTTCACGCGGGCATCGTCGGCAACCGGATCGCGCAGGTCGCCCAGATTGACGGTCTTGGCGGACTCGATCTCCTCGGCGGTGCGGTGGCGGACAAAGACAGGCTTTCCGCGCCAGGTGACCGTGATCGCCTGACCGACGGCCACGGGGGCCAGATCGACGTCGATGGAGGCAAGCGCCAGGGTGTCGGCCGCCGGGTTCAGGCTGTCGATGAAGGGCCAGGCCGCCGAGGCCGCCCCGACGACGCCGACCGCACCGGTGGCAAGATACAGAAAATCGCGGCGGGAACCCCCCTCGCCGCCGGAGGCCGCGTGGCCACCCGTCCCGGGCGGATGCGTGGTCTGAGCCATAAGCCTGTTTCTCCTCAAGGCATGCCCGACGCCCTTTGCCCGCGCCGGACGACCGATGGACCGTATCTATTCTATGACGCGGCAAGCCCGCCCGCCGGAAGAAAACCCCCGAGGCACGCCGCGTCCGTCCGGAGTGGGTATCTCCAGTTTCGAACCTGCGGTATACCGTCGCGTCGGCATCTTGGAAAGTCCTTGGCCGGGAGACAATTTGTCGCGTGTGCGAAGGGCAAGAACATTTGTATGCAAAACAAACACTTCGAGGCAAGGCCCACGTTGCGCCTTGTGCTGTTCGAACCCGACATTCCGCAGAACGCCGGGACCCTGATGCGACTCGCAGCGGGGCTGGGCGTGGCACTGGACCTGATCGAACCCTGCGGCTTCGTGCTGGATGACCGCCGGTTGCGCCGCGCCGGCATGGACTATCTCGACCATCTCGACTGGGTCCGGCACAGCTCGTGGGCCGCGTACCGGGCGGCCCCGCAGGCGGGCCGGCTGGTGCTGCTGACCACGCGGGCGGCGATCCCCTATACAGACTTCCGCTTCTCCCCCGGCGACCGCATCCTGGTCGGGCGGGAGAGCGCCGGCGTGCCCGACGAGGTGCATGAGGCCGCCGACGCCCGGCTGGTCATCCCGATGGTGCCGCCCGCCCGGTCGTTGAACGTTGCGGTCAGCGCGGCGATGGTGTTGGGTGAGGCCTTGCGGCAGACTGCCGCATTCGCCTCTTATTCTTGCGCACAGCCGGATACGCCATGACTGCCGCCACGCCCGCAGACGCCAGCATCATCGAAAGCCGCAAGGTCCGCGCCGCCGCCTGGTTCCAGGAACTGCGCGACCGCATCTGCGCCGCCTTCGAGGCGCTGGAGGACGAGCTGACCGGCACCCATGCCGACCTGTCCCCCGGCCGGTTCGAGCGCAAGAGCTGGACCCGCCCGGATCACGGCGGCGGCGAGGGCGGCGGCGGCACCATGTCGGTGATGAAGGGCCGGGTGTTCGAGAAGGTCGGGGTCAACATCTCGACCGTCCACGGCACCTTCAGCCCGGAATTCCGCGGCAACATCCCCGGTGCTGCGGAAACCGGCGCGTTCTGGGCGGCGGGGATCAGTCTGGTGGCGCACATGCGCTCGCCGCTGGTGCCGGCGACGCACATGAACACCCGCCACATCGTGACCACCCAGGGCTGGTTCGGCGGCGGCGCCGACCTGACGCCGATGGTGCCGGACGACCAGGACACCGCCGACTTCCACGCCGGCCTGCGCGCCGCCTGCGACCGGCACGACCCGGATTATTACCCGCGCTACAAGGAATGGTGCGACCGCTATTTCTTCCTGCCCCACCGGGGAGAGACGCGCGGCGTCGGCGGCATCTTCTACGACCAGCTCGATTCGGGCGACTGGGAGGCGGATTTCGCCTTCACCCGCGACGTCGGCACCACTTTCCTCGACACCTACGCCGCCCTGGTGCGCCGGCACATGAACCGGCCCTGGACCGCCGAGCAGCGCGAGCACCAGCTGATCCGCCGCGGCCGCTATGTGGAGTTCAACCTGCTCTACGACCGCGGCACCACCTTCGGCCTGAAGACCGGCGGCAACACCGAGGCGATCCTGATGAGCCTGCCGCCCGAGGTGAAGTGGCCCTGATTTGACCAGGCTGACTTAGCGGCGCTGCCCCATCTGGAGCCAGGGCGCCCAGGCCTGCCGCACCATCTCGCCCCACAGCCGCATCGGTGCCATCCACAGCTCCGCCATCCCGGCGGCGGACGCCATCGGGTTGGCACCGGGCTTCCCTGCGGCGGGACCGGCCAGCAGCAGCGGGTTCATCAGACCGGGGGCGAGCAGCTTTGCGACCGCATCGAAGGACGGGGTGGCGCGGAACTGGATGGCGATCACCTCCGCGCCATCGTCGCCGGCCTCGCGGTGGCGGATCTGGATTTCCAGGTTCGGCAGATGGGCGGTCAGAATCGTCTCGTCCGGCTTGCGGTCCATGGTCAGGCGCTCCAATCGGAAACGGGGCGGATTTGCCCGATCGAGGATAGGGTTTTTGCAACTGCGAAGAAACCCTCTCCGTAAGGGGTAGCGGCAACCAAACCCCGTGCCGGCCGTTGATGGCCGTATGGACAGCACCCTCCCCTCCCCAGAAGCCGACAGCCCCTCGCCCGAACAGGAGGCCGCCTGTGCCGGGCTGACCTACAGCTCCGACGAGATGCCGGGCATCCGGCGACGACGCTACGGCAAGGGCTTCCGTTTCCTCTGGCCCGACGGCAGTCAGGTGACGGAGGAGGAGACGCTGGACCGCATCCGCAAGCTGGCGATCCCGCCAGCCTACCGCGACGTCTGGATCTGCCCCGATCCCGATGGCCATCTCCAGGCGACCGGCCGCGATGCCAAGGGGCGCAAGCAGTACCGCTACCACCGCCGCTGGACCGAGCTGCGCGAGGGCACCAAGTTCGGCCGCATGCTCGATTTCTGCCGCGCCCTTCCCCATCTGCGCGAGCGGGTGAATGCCGACCTCGGCCATCGCGGCCTGCCGCGGGAGAAGGTGCTGGGCGCCGTGGTAAGGCTGCTGGAAACCACGCTGATCCGCGTCGGCAACGAGACCTACGCCCGCGAGAACCAGAGCTACGGCCTGACCACCCTGCGCGACGACCACACCGAGATCGAGGGATCGGAGGTCCGCTTCTCCTTCAAGGGCAAGTCGGGCAAGGAATGGAACGTCGCGTTGAAGGACCGCCGTCTGGCCCGCGTCGTCGCCGCCTGCCGCGATGTGCCGGGGGACGAGCTGTTCCAGTATCTCGACCGCGACGGCCAGCGCCATGCCGTGACCTCGGGCGACGTGAATGCCTATCTGCGCGAGGCCACCGGAGCCGATTTCACCGCCAAGGACTTCCGCACCTGGGCCGGCACCGTGCTGGCCGCCATGGCGCTGCGGGAGTTCGAGAGCTTCGACAGCGCCAGCGCCGCCAAGCGCAACGTCACCCGCGCCATCGAACAGGTCGCCACCCGCCTGGGCAACACCCCCAGCGTCTGCCGCAAGAGCTACGTCCACCCCGAAGTGCTGGACGCCTATCTGGAGGGCGGCCTGCTGGACTCGCTGAAGCGCGAGGTGGAGGCGGAACTGCGCGACGAGCTGGCCGGCCTCAGCGGCGAGGAGGCCGCGGTGCTGGCCTTCCTGCGCGAAAGGCTGGAGCGGGAGACGGCGGCGCGGGCGCGGGAGGGCGCGCGGCGGAAGAAGACGTAGGGGCGCCGTCGGGACGCCCCCCTCCTCAAACCGCCTCCGCCGTTTCCGTCACCGGCAGCAGGCGGCGCATGACCAGACAGACCAGATCGCCGGCAAGAACCCCGTGGGTGCCGACATGCGCCTGCACGGTGCGCAGAACCATCTCGGTGCGGTCGCGGACGGACATGCCGCGGCTGTGGGCGAGGGCCGCGGCAAGGCGGGCCTCGCCGAAGGGCTCGCGATGGCCGTCGACGGACTGGAGCACGCCGTCGGTGCACAGGAACAGCGTCTCGTCCTGGGCCAGCACCGTCGTCGCCTCGGTGTAGGGGGCGCCGCGGCGCACGCCCAGAGGCTGACCGGGCGGCTGGCCGCCGGCCTCGGAAAGATACTGCACCGCGCCGTCCGTCGCGATGCGGGCGGCGCCGCGATGGCCGGCGGAGGCATGGACCAGCGTGCCGGTGACGCGGTCATAGACGGCGACGAAGGCGGTGGCGAAGCCGTTGAAGGGGCTTTCGCCGCACAGACGCTCGTTTGCATGGGTCAGGATCGCCGCCGGGCCGGTGCCGGGACGGGCGGCCTCGCGGATGGCGCCGCGCACCATCAGCATCAGGAAGGCCGCGGGCACGCCGCCGCCCGACACGCCGGCGGCGACCAGCAGGCTGTGCCGCTCGTCCAGCTCGATCACGTCGTAGAAGTCGCCGCTGACCGCATGGCCGGGCACCAGGATGCCGTAGAACTGGCTGTCGCGGCCGACCGGCAGCTGGCGCGGCAGCAGGCCGGACTGCACGTCGCGGGCGGCGCGCTGCTCCTCCTCGATCAGCTGTTCGGCGGCGGCCAGCTTCTCGCTCTTGGTTTCCAGCTCCGCCCCGCGCATGACCAGCTGGGCGTCGAGGGTTTCCTCGCGCGCCGTCGCCTCCATCGCCATGCGGCGGAAAACGCGGGACAGGCGGCCGAACTCGTCGTCGCGGTCGGCGGCCTCGTTCAGGGTGAAGGGGTTGAAGCGTCCGGCCTCCACCGCCTTGACCGCCTCGCTCAGCCGCTCCACCGGGGCCATCTGGTCGCGGGCGAAGCGCAGGCAGGCATAGACGCCGAGCGCCAGCGCGAAGATGCCGACCAGCCCGCCGATCTTCAGCTGGCGGCTCAGCATCGCGCCCGGCTCGCTATAGGGAACGCGGACCACGGCCACCGCCGGCACGCCTGTCGCCGAAGCGGCGGCCGCGGTGAGGCCGGCATATTTGATCGGCGCCAGCGCCAGCAGGCTGCCGCCCGACAGGCGGACGGAAACCTCGGAACCGGGCAGCACCGCCTTGGCGGCGGCGGTGTCGGCGTCGGACAGCGGATTGCCGGCGCCATCGGCCATCACGGCACCGCGGGCCAGCACCCGGCCGTCGCGGTCGAGCAGCCATGCCGCCTCCACCGCGCGGGTGGCGAGCAGCCCGTCGATCAGCCCGTCGGTCCCCGACTTGCGCACGATGTCGCCGAGGCGGCGCATGTCGGCGCCGACCTGGACGATGCGCGGCTTGTCGACGCCGGCCACCCCGGCGAACTTCATCAGCTTGCCGTTCTCCATCGCCGGTTCGGAGGCCAGCGAGGCGGGGGAACGGTTCAGCAAACCGCTATAGGCGCTGTGGCGCGGACCGCCCTTGGCATCCTGGCCGAACAGCGGGTCGGGTCCGGGCAGATTGTGCAGATAGGCCCGGCCGCGGTTGTCGGTGATCCACATCTCGTCCGGGCCGCCGGCCTCGGCGATCTGCTTCAGCCGGTCGTTGATGGCGCGCGGCGCCAGCTTCGCGGTTTCCGCCAGCGCCACCAGATGGGCGGTCAGCGTCGCTTCCGACAGCAGCCGTTCCGACAGCAGGGCGTCGACCTCCTGCGGGATGTCGCGGGCCTGGGCGGCGCCGCGGGCGAGCAGGCCGGCGGCCAGCCGCGCCTCCGTCCCGATCCGCTCGGTCAGGACGGCGCGCGTGGTGAAGGCCATCGCCGTGGTGACCGCCACCACCGCCAGCAGCACCAGACCGGTGACCAGCAGGATCAAACGCTGTTGGAACGTCATGGGATTGCGCCCGCCCCCTGTCGCGGAAGTAGATGGCTGTTGCCACCGCTTCTACCGGTCCGGGGCGCGCAAGTCCAGGCGCGGGGGCGTTGCACCGATCATGTCACGGCGGCGGATGGCCGCAGCCGCCCCTGCGCCCATCCCGAAGGCAATCCACGCAAGATTCGACCGCGGGCGCGACATTATCTCTTTCGTAACCACATGGTCGGTAAGAGGGAAAGACCCGCCTTCCTGCCGGTGCACGCCGATGCCGATGAATGTCCTGGAAATCGCCATCTATGCCATGGTCCTCACCGCCAGCCAGCCGCACCCCTACGAATGCGTCGCGGTGAAGCCGGAGGGGGTGAACTGCACCAACGGCCTGTCGGCGAAACCCGACGGCCCGAACCTGCTGTTCAACACCGGCATCCAGGTCATGAAGGACCGTCAGGGCCGCGTGCAGCTGAGCAACGGGCTGCAAACCCGCTTCGACAGTTCCGCCTGGGTGGAATTCCAGGATGCGGGGAAGAAGCCGGTGGTCAGCGTCCGCAAGACCGGTCCGCTGCGCTTCAAGTTCTCCAACGGCTTCCAGTGCGAGGCGATGGGCAACCCGGAAGACATGGCCCGCTGCTACAAGCCCTGACGGTTGGTTATCGTCAGCGGTTGATGCCGCGGCGGTCCATCTCGTCCTCGATGGCGCGGCGGTTCTGCCGGATCTGGCGCTGTTCCTCGCCCAGCCGGTCGTACTGGCTGCGCAGGTCGCGGTCGGAATAGTCGCTGTAGGCGCTGTTGCGGCGGTTGCCGGAGGAGCCTTCGTAGCGGCGGCCGTCGCGGTTCAGGTCGCGGTCTTCGGCCGCCCGGTCGTTGCGGTCCTGCGGATAGGCGTTGGGGTTGACCGCGCGGTTCAGCTGGTCGAGCGCCCCGCCCCATCCCCCCTGGCCGTTCTGGGATTGGGCGGTCTGGGCCAGCGCCGGCGACGAGAGGGCCAGGACGGCCGCGGCAGCCAGGATGAGTGTACGCATTGGACGAACTCCCTCATGCGGTTGTCGTTTCCTTCTGACAACCGCCGGGGAGCCGATCCGTCACGCCTCACACGGGGTCGGGTCCCAGCCCGCCACGGCCGTGCGGCGCGTCGAGGTCGAGCGCCGGCCCCTTCGGCACGATGCCGGTGGGGTTGATGGTGGCGTGGCTGCCGTAGTAATGGCGCTTGATGTGGTCGAAATTCACCGTCCCGGCCACGCCCGGCACCTGATACAGGTCGCGCAGATAGCCGGACAGGTGCGGATAGTCGGCGATCCGCCGCTGGTTGCACTTGAAATGCCCGACATAGACGGCGTCGAAGCGCACCAGCGTGGTGAACAGCCGCCAGTCCGCCTCGGTCAGGCGGTTGCCGACCAGCCAGCGCCGGGTCGCCAGCCTGGCGTCGAGGTCGTCCAACGCCGCGAACAGCGCGTCGAAGGCGGCCTCATACTTGTCCTGGGAGGTGGCGAAGCCGGCCTTGTAGACGCCGTTGTTGACGGCGTCATAGACGAAGGCGTTGACGCGGTCGATCTCCTCCGCCAGATCCGCCGGGTAGAAATCGGTGCGCACGTCGGTGAAGGCGTCGAACTCGCGGTTGAGCATGCGGATGATCTCCGCCGACTCGTTGTTGACGATGCTGTTGGTCTTCCTGTCCCACAGCACCGGAACGGTCACCCGGCCGCTGTAGCCGGGCTTCGCCTTCAGGTAGACCTCATAGAGCCGCCGGGCGCCGGTGACCGGCTCCGGTTCGGCGAAGGTCCAGCCGTCCGCCAGCATCAGCGGATCGACCACACTGACACCGATCACCCCGTCCAGCCGCTTCAGCTTGCGGAGGATCAGCGTGCGGTGCGCCCAGGGGCAGGCCAGCGACACCATTAGGTGATAGCGCCCGGCCTCCGCCGGGTAGGGGGTGGAGCCGTCGGCCGACACCCGGTCGCGGAACTGCGCCTCCGTCCTGACGAACGCACCGCCGGTCTTCCTGGTGTCGTACCACTGGTCTTGCCACTGTCCATCGATCAGCAGGCCCACGGCTCCCTCCCCTTCTCTACTGCCTACCCGGCATCAACCGTGCAGCTTGGTCGCGATCTCGGCGACATGGCGGCCCTGGAAACGGGCGCCGTCCAGCTCGACGGCACTCGGCCGGCGCGAACCGTCGCCGCCGGCGATGGTGCTGGCGCCATAGGGCGAATTGCCCATCACTTCCGAAAGGCCCATCTGGCCCTGGAAGGAATAGGGCAGCCCGACAATCACCATGCCCAGATGCAGCAGCACGGTGTGGGTGCTGAGGATGGTGCTCTCCTGCCCGCCATGCTGGGTGGCGGTGGAGGTGAAGGCGGCACCGACCTTGCCGTTCAGCGCACCCTTGGCCCACAGCCCGCCGGTCTGGTCGAGGAAGTTCTTCATCTGCGAGGCCATGTTGCCGTAGCGCGTCGGCGTACCGATGACGATCGCATCATATTGGGCCAGCTCGTCGACCGTGGCGACGGGGATGTTGCTCTCGTCCTTGTAGTGGGCGGACTGGCGGACGGCTTCCGGCACCAGTTCGGGCACGCGCTTCACCGCCACCTCGGTCCCGGCGACGGAGCGGGCGCCTTCGGCCACCGCCTGCGCCATCTCCGACACATGGCCCCAGCTGCTGTAATAGAGGACCAGAACCTTCGCCATCGCCATCACTCCCTGTTTGGTTGCATGGATCGCGTCACCGCGGCCGGTGCCGGCGCGGCGGTGACACCAGAAATAGGGCGCGGCGACGCTTCCGGTAATACCGGATCTTGGCACCTCATTGTTTCCGGGTGTAGAACAATGCCATGGATCGCCTCGACGACATGCTCGCCTTCATCAAGGTGGTGGACACCAAAAGCTTCACCGCCGCCGCCGACCGGCTCAACCTGTCGAAATCGGTGGTCTCCCGCCGCATCGGCGAGCTGGAGAACAGGCTCGGCGCGCGGCTGCTCAACCGCACCACCCGCAAGCTCAGCCTGACCGAGGTGGGGCAGGCCTATTACGAGCGCTGCACCCGCATCCTCGCCGACCTGGAGGAGGCGGAGCAGGCGGTGGCCGACCTGCATGCCGCCCCGCGCGGCCGGCTGCGGCTGAACGCGCCGGTCAGCTTCGGCATCCTGCATCTGGCCCCGGCGGTGGCGGAGTTCCTGGAGCGCTACCCAGCCATCGAGATCGACATGGACCTGAACGACCGCACGGTCGATCTGGTCGACGAAGGATACGATCTGGCGGTGCGCATCGGCCGGCTGCGCGACAGCTCGCTGATCGCCCGGCGGCTGGCCCCGGCGCGGATGGCGCTGTGCGCCAGCCCGGCCTATCTGCAAAAGCATGGCGTGCCGCAGACACCGGACGAGCTGAGTGACCACGCCTGCCTGATCTACACCAACGTCCCCACCCCCGATCTGTGGCAGTTCATCGTCGACGGGGAGACGCGCAGCGTCCGGGTCTCCGGCCCGATCCGCAGCAACAACGGCGATTTGCTGCGCGAGGCGGCGGCGTCCGGCGTCGGCTTCATCATGTCGCCGACTTTCCTGTGCGGACAGGCGCTGTCGCGCGGCGAGCTGGTCAGCATCCTGCACCGCCACGTCCCGACCGAGGTGAGCGTCAACGCGGTCTATCCGCAGAACCGCCACCTGTCGCCGAAGGTGCGGGTGTTCGTCGATTTCCTGGTGCAGCGCTTCGGCCCGCGCCCCTATTGGGACTGCGCGCTGCTCGACACGCTGCCGGAGGAAGCCTGGCCGGAAAGTGGAAGGCCGCAAAAGGCCGGCTGAACCGGCTTAGGCACCCGAATTTCAGGTGGGCGAGTTCGGCCGGCGGCGGGAACGCAGGTTCAGCGCGGTGATGAAGTTCGGCTGCTGGCCGACCACCGGACCCTGGGGGACCGGCTTCTTCGGGGCGGTGGACAGGAAGCCGCCGACCCGGCTGCGCAGCTCGACCGAATGGTGCGCCGCCTCGTCCGCGGTTTCCGCCACCTGACGGCGGACTGACGGCTCCAGCGTGTTGAAGGCGCGGGAGGCGAATTCGAAGGCCGGCTGCGATTTGGTGGCGATCACCTGACGCAGCGCCTTGGACACCAGCACCGTGTCCAGACCGCCCGGCCCCTCGACACCGTCCAGCACGTCGGCAAGGATGCCGATGGCCTGAAGCGTACGGCTGTCGTCCAGCGAAAGGTCGTGAGCGTCCATACGGGTCTTCCGATCGTCTCTAGCGGTACCGGGGCCAGCCCTTGCGGACACCCGGGTTGCACCAGCTGAATCATAGTGTTTGCGCCGGCATCTGGCAATGGACGCCATGATGGGCCGGTGGTGGAATCGTCGGGAGTGCGGCGCCCGTGCTACTCCGCGACGGTGGTGAAGAAGGCGGACCGGGCGACCGCGCCGCCATCGGCCTCCGGGTTGGCTCCAGATTCCACCTTCGCCAGCGCCGCGCGCAGGCTGGCCAGATAAGGTCCGGCGGGCTCCACCTCCTCGCGATCGGCGGGGAACAGCGGGGCGCGGGTCACCAGCGCCAGGATCATCGCCGGGCCATAGGGCGGGGTGATGGTATAGACGCGGTCGGCCGCCGATTTCCCTCCACCCAGCGTGACGGGCCGGCCGGCCTCCAGCCGGTCGTCGCGGCGCAGACGCATCGGCACCATGTGGATCACGCTGCCGTCGGTGTCGATGTAATCGACGGTCAGATGGCCCGACGTCCCGGCACTGACCGTGACCTCCAGCTTCTCGTCCTTGCGGTAGACCATCGACGGCCGGTTGAAGGCGAGATCCAGCGTACCGGCTCCCTGTCTGTCCAGCGGCCCGGCGACGCCCAGCGCCTCGCACAGCGGCCAGGGCCGCAAGGCCACCCGGGCATCGACATCGATGCCCGGCGGCAGTCCTGTGAGCGCCGCCTTCAGGGCGGCGGCATCCTCCCCGGTCCCGACATAGCCGCCGACCCGCAGCCCCTTGCCGGTCTCCGCCACCGTGACGCCGGCACAGGTGAAGCCGCCCGCCGTCGCCGACACCAGCCTGACCGCCTCGGCCGGCGTGGTTGCCGTATCCGGCTGCGACTGTGCCAGGGTTTGGCCGGACAGCAGGAAGGCGGCGATGCCGGCTGCCGCCAGACGGGCACCGCCGAGGCACCGGACGAACCGCGCCATGCCAGTCGGGAAAAGGGTGAAGGATATCCGCGGCATCGGGGTCACGGCTTGGCCGCCTGCGGCGCGGCCAGCGGGAAGGGGTTCAGTTCGTTGCCGCCGGTCTTGAAGATGGCGGACTGCTGCCACTGCTTCTCCCGCGCCAGACGCGGCACGGCGCGGTTGACGTACTGGCCGAGCGTCAGGTTGTAGACCGCCTCGTCCCCCGGCAGCAGCGCCTTGCCCTTCAGCCCCTCCAGCACCGCGTGGGCGAAGATGCCGTTGCGGCCGTCATAGCTGTCCAGCGCCTGCTCCTGCTCCGAGGAGGCGGCCAGCAGGTAGCGTTGCCCCATGTCCTGGTACAGCTTGTCCACCGTGCCGGCGGACACCGCGCCCGAATGGCAGGTGTCGAGCAGAACCAGCACGTTGCGGGCGGAAATGGCGCTGACCAGCCGGTTCAGCTCCTTCTCCGACAGGCCCTCGCGGACGATCGCCGCCGGCGTGGCGGCGGTCACGTCCTGGGTGATGAAATGGTACAGCTTGACCGACGGGTCCTTCGGCGACGGCACGATCACGCCATGGCCGGCGAGGTAGAGCACGACGGTGTCCTGCTCCCGCGCGTTGGCGGCCAGCGCCTCCAGCCCGGCGACGATGGCGTCGCGGCTCGCCTGCTCGTCATAGAGCGTCCTGGACAAGGCCAGCGACTGCTCGCGGTCGTAAGCAGCGGGGATGCGGTCGCGCAGCGCGTCGGCGAAGGAGGTCGCATCGGCACGGGCGAAGCGCAGCTGCGTGCCGGCCGGCCGGTACTTGTCGATGCCGACGACGAAGGTGATCAGCCGCGGCCGCTCCGGAACCTCCCGCCCGGTCTTGCCGTCGTCCACCGGTGCAACCGGCTTCGGCAGCACGAAATCGACCAGCGCCGAGCGCTCGTAGATGGCGTCGGAGCCGTTGTAGGCGCGGATCTGCACACGGTTGCTGCCGGGATCCAGCCGGACGGTGCTGACACGCTCCTCCGGTGCCGGGCCGCCGGCAGCCTGATCCTTGGGTCCGTCCGCCACGCCCTGCTGCGACGACTGGGGCGCCGGCTGCGGCACCGGCTGTTGCGGGGCGGGATCCTTGGCGCGGGCGAAGGCACGGGACTTGTCCTGGCCGCTGACATTGCGGCCGTTGCGGAACAGGTCGACCGTCCCGATGCCGCCGCCGGTGTCGGCCAGACGGTATCGCAGGCGGACCGCACCGATTCCCTCCGGCAGCGTGACGGTCAGGCGCGGCTCCTCCGTCACGGTGTCCGCCTCCACCGCCTGCAATCCGCTCTGAGCCCCGTTCTGCGGCGAGGCCTTCGCCGGGGCCGGTGCCGCCGCGGCCGGCTCCTTGGCACGGGCGAAGGCGCGGCTGACCGGCGTCATGTCCAGCGGATGGCAGGTTTCGGCATCCGCCGCCGCGGTCGGGGCCGGGGGTGGGGGTGGGGGTGGGGTTGGGGCCGGGGTCGCAGTCGCCCCCTCGTTCGCACCGGTGCCGAGCAAAAGGCCGCGGGAGGCGGCGGGCACGGTGCAGTAATCCAGCAGGGTCACCTGCGGACGGCGCTGGGTCAGCAGGCGGATATCACCGATGGCGGACAGGCGGGCCGCGATCTCCGCCTGCCCGGTCTGGCGCAGCCTGGCGCGCACCAGTTCGGGGGCGTCGAACACGCGGTAGACCTGCTTGAACTCGACCCACTGAAGCCCTTTCTTCTTCGGATCGTTCAGGTGGAAGCCGACCAGCGTCTCGCCGCCGCTTTCGGAATGGTCGAAAAAGGCTTCCGGCGTCCACAGCACCCAGCGGCGGCCGTCGCGGTGCGGGAAAAGCGCCGCCAGCTCCTCCAGCGGGCGGGCGCCGCCGGACAGCGCGTACCAGCGCAGCGTGCCGTCGCCCAGGGCCGCCACGGCGACCCGGCCGTCGGCCGTCGCGACGACGCCCCAGACGGCGGCCGGCACCTCGGCACGGGCAAGCTCGGCCCCGGCGGAATCGAGCAGGCGCAGGCTGAACTCCCCGCCCAGCAGCACCCGGCGCTGCGTTCCCAGCACGGTGACGCTGCGCGCCCACTCGCCGCTGTCCAGCTTCACCGGCTGGCCGTTGACCTTGGGCGTGCGGCTGTTGCGCCAGTCGGCGACGCCGATCCCCGGCCCCTCGGCGGTCGGGCGGTTCAGGCCCGGCGTTGCATCCGGCGCCGGGGTCAGGCTGCGCGCCAGCACGTCGAAACGCATCGGCCGCCGGCCGCCCTGCTCCATCCCGAATTCCAGAACCAGCCCGTCGTCCGACAGGCCGAAGCGGCCGAGATGGATGTCGCGGTAATCGGCCACATCGCCGGTGCGGGCGAACTGCAGCCGGCCGGTCCGGTCGATCACGCCCCATGCCGGATCGGCGGCGGCGAAGGCCACCCCACCGCCGGGCAGCGCCAGCAGATGGGTCACCGAATCACGCGCCGCCGCGACGTCGGCGAAGGCACCCTTCCCGGCATCGGCCCAGCGGCGCACCACGTTGCGCTTGCCGTCCTGGGTGGCGGTACCGGCCGCGACCAGTGTCGTGCCGTCCCAGGCGACGGCGGCGAAGCTGCCGCCGGTGATGCCGGTGGTCTTGGGCGACTGGCGGGACTTCAGGTCGGCGGCGGCCAGCACGTCGACCCGCGTCTGGTCGGCATAACCAACGGCCAGCAGCGACCCGTCGGGCGAGAAGGCCACCGAATAGGGCATCCCGTTGCCCGGCTTGCGCTTGGCCTTCTGCTTGAAGTTGAGGTCATAGACACGGATGTTGCCGTCGAAGGAGGCGGTGGCGAGCCGCCCGTCGGGGGCGAAGGCCAGCGCCGAGACCCGCGCCTCGTAGCCCGCATCCTCGGCGACCAGCTTGAAGCCGGCGCTGTCCCACACGCGGATCCCGGCGGTGCCGCCGAAGGCCCCGGCGACGAACCGCCCGTCGGGCGAGAAGGCCAGATCGTTAAGCACCTGCGGCTGGCCGGGAAGCCGGGCCTTCAGCCGCTGCGCCTTCACGTCGAACAGGTAGAGCGTGATGCCGTCGCCCCAGCTTCCGCCGGTGTTCCCCGCCGCCACCGCCAGCGAACCGTCGGCGGACAGGGCGACGGCATAGAGCGCCCCCTCGTCCCCCGCCTCCATCGGCACGCGCAGCACGCCCAGCGGCTCGCCGTCGCGGCTCCACAGGCGCAGGCTCTTGTCGTTGGACACGGTGGCGATCAGCCGGCCCTGCGCGTCCGTGGCCAGCCGGTTGATCCGGGCGGTGTGGCCGCCAGTCTCGATCCGCAGGAATGCACCCGTCGACGCATCGCCGGCCAGCGCGGAGCCGGCCGCGAGCCACCCCAGCAGGATGCCGAGGAAAGCCCGCAGCAAGGTGCCGGCACGGAGGCCGCACCGAAGACGCGTGATCGGGGGAGAGAGACTGCCGGCCATCATCCGTTCCGCTTACAAGTCCGCTCGCAGGTCAGACAGCACCTCAGACCGCGTCCAGGGTCGCTTCCTTCTGGGCGATCTGCTGGATGCTGTTGGTGGCGGCGTTGATACGCTCCGACGTCTCGAAGGCGGTGTTGGTGCGCTGGACCACCTGCGACGAAGACGCGGTGGTGGTCTGCTTGACCGGCTTCTTCTTGGTCTGCGCCTTGGCCACGCTCTTGGTGCGGATCCTCTCGGCGGCGCCCGGTTCGATGTTGTCGGCAGCGATCAGATACTCGTCGCGGCGCTTGACGATGTTCTGGTTGATGCCGCTGGCGATGGCGTAATCCTTGTCCAGCTGGCCGCGGATCAGGGCGAGGCGCTGCTCGGCCTCGGGCTTGCCGATGCGCTGGGCCTTATAGTCGGCCTTGACGCGCGCGATCTCGGCACGGCGGCAGTTCACCAGCTGGTCGAGCGCGACCTGGGTGCGGTCGAGATTCTGGTTCTCGGTGTCGAGGTCGTTCGCCACGCCGAGGATCGCCTGATCGCGGCCCTGCTGCATCCGGGAGTTCCAGTAACCGCCGAGCGTGCCCACGGCGGCGCCGGCCGCGGCGCCGATCAGCGCGCTCTTCAGGTTGCCGCCGGCCAGCGCACCGGTCAGCGCGCCAGCGCCAGCGCCAATGGCCGCGCCCTTCAGCATGTCCTCGGCATAGTAGTTGCCGGTCGAGTCGAGCGCGACGCGGTACTGATAGCAGGCGTCGGACCCGTCATTGGCGCCGATGCGGTCCTGCTGCGTGGTCACGCAGCCGCTGAGCGCCATGGCGACGATGGTGACGGAGAGGAGGCTGGCCCTGGCGCGCTTGGCACGGTTGCTTCGCATGACCTGAATTCCCGTTTACTTTTCTGTTTAAGATGGCTTTCGTTTCAGTCCAGAATTCCAGGCGGTCCACACCACCCCCACAGTGGATGAGGCTCCCCGCCAATCAGGACCGGCTGCAACGCTGCCACAGCAACAACTGTAACGGAAGGGGTCATTACTACGAATTCGCGCGGGTTTTTATGTACCTTTGCGTATACCCGGCTTTTGTCATAGGTTATATTTGGGGACTATGATGTTCGTAGGAATGCAGCGCTGCCGAGCGGCGGCGATCATTGTGGCTGGCTTCGCCGCCGGCATGGGGCTGGCCGCAAGCCCGGCGCGGGCGGAAATCGCGGCTCTCGTCATCGGCATCGACAATTACAGCCGAATCAATCCGTTGCAGGGGGCGGTCAACGACGCCCGCGACATCGCCGATTCCCTGAAGGGTCTGGGCGTGCGGAAACTGCGCCTGTTCATCGACGGCGAGGCGGAGCGCAGCCGGATCATCGCGGCGTGGCGGCAGCTGATCGCCGACACGCCGCCCGACTCGACACTGATCATGACCTTTGCCGGCCATGGCGCGCAGCAGCCGGAACGCGTCCGCGGCAGCGAGGCCGACGGGCTGGACGAGTTCCTGGTGCTGGCCGATTTCGCCCCGCGCGGACCGGGCACCGCCCAGCGCCTGACCGACGACGAGATCGCCGTCCTGTTCAAGGAGGCGGCCCCCCGCCGGGTGATCTTCGTCTCCGATTCCTGCCATTCCGGCACGATGACCCGCGCCTTCGACGACCGCGCCGGCATGCTGGGCACGCGGGCGGCGACCATCGACGGCGTGCCGGTCGACCATATCGAGGACGACGCCCTGCCCCCGCCCACCCGCGCCGCCTTGCAGGCGGAGGCGGAGGAGCAGCCCAACGTCACCTTCTTCGCCGCGGTGGCCGACCACGAGCTGGCGCCGGAGGTGATGATCGACCGCAGGCCGCGCGGCGCGCTGAGCTGGGCCTTCGCCAATGCGCTGCGCGGGCAGGCCGACCGCGACGGCGACGGCGTCGTCACCAAGGGGGAACTGGAGGCCCACATCCGCGGCGCCGTCCGCATGGCGCTGGAAGGGCGGCAGCATCCGCAGGTCCAGCCGCGCGGCCGCGGCGAGCTTCCGCTGATCGACCCGGTGGCCGGCCGGCCGAAGCCCCCCTCCCTGCTGCCGGCCGCCGGCCCGATCCCGCTGCGCATCCTGGGCAAGCCGGCGGCGGTCAAGAAGCTGGCGGCGGGTTTCACCGGCGTCGAGATGGCCGGGAAGGAGGACGCCGCCCTGGTCTGGGACAGCGCCACCGGCGAGGTGATCAGTTCCACCGGCGACGTGCTGGCCAGCATTCCCGGCGATCCGTCGGCCCCGGAAACCCGGCAAAGGGTGCAGGGGGTGATCGACAAATGGTCGCTGGTGGGGCGGGTGAAGGCGGCGGCGCAGGATCGCTCGCTCTCCCTGGCGGTGGAGCCGGGCGACCGCGATTACCACAAGGGGGAGACGGTCTCGCTCGACATCGGCGGCAACAGCGGCACCTATTTCACCCTGATCAACCTCGCCGCCGACGGCACGGTCAACTATCTCTATCCGCTGGCGGACCGCAAGGACCCGCCGCAGATCCCGCGCGGCGGCCCCTACCGGCTGGCGCTGACGGTGGAGCCGCCCTTCGGCGCCGACCATTTCATCGCCATCGCTTCGCCCAAGCCGATGGCGGCGCTGCAACGGGACCTCGCGGCGCTCGATGGCAAGCCGGCCGCCGCGGAGGTCGCCAGCCTGCTGAACCGGCATCTGGCCGGGCAGCCAGTGGAGTTCGGCATCCACGGAGTCTACAGCACGGCGCGGTGACCTGCCTCTAAGGCGTCAGCCGAGAGCCGGCAGTTGCGGGGCCAGCGCCAGATGCAGTTCGTGGCGCCCGCCTGCCTGTCCCGGATGCGGCTGCCTCGGCCGGTAGCCGAAATCCAGCGCGATGCCCGACAGCTTCATCCCGTTCGCCGCGGCATGGGCGTGGAGCCGGGCGAAGCCGTCGGCGATCGCCGCCTGCGGGCCGTCCTGCGCGGTGCGCAGATAGCGGCCGGCGTCCAGATCGACGCGGACCATGCCGTCCGGGATCTCGCTGGCCCTGGCCGCCATGAAGCCGACCAGCCGGCGCTCCTGCCCATTCTCCTCCGGCAGCGACACCGCGGCGAAGGCGGCGGTTCCGACATCGGCGGCGAACACGCGCTCCCACGCCGCGGCGACCGCAGCGGGCAAGTCCTCGCGGCTCGCTTCCACCATGCAGCCGATGACGGTCAGTTCGGGGAAGGTCACGGTGTCGATCATCTCGATCCCTTGAATGGCGGATTACAGGTCAAGGTCGGCCAGCAGGCGGGCCAGAACCGGACCGGGGGAGCCGGCGCCGACCGGGTGGCCGTCCACCGCCACCAGCGAGCGCAGGCCCAGGCTGTTGGTCAGGATAGCCTCGTCGGCGCGGGCGAGGTCGTCGGGGGTGAGCGGCGCCTCCTCGGCGCCATGGCGCTCCAGGATCAGGGCGCGGCGGATGCCGGGAAGGGCGCCGTCGGCCAGCGGCGGAGTCAGCAGGCGGCCGCCAATCGACAGGAACAGGTTGGCGACGCTCGATTCCGCCAGCCGGCCGGCGGCATTCAGCAGCAGCGCCTCGTCGGCGCCGCGCTCCGCCGCCTCCTGCCGGGCCAGGATGGAATCAAGGTAGTTCAGCGACTTCAGGCGCGACAGCGGCGAATGCTCGTTGCGGCGGGTGCAGCGGGCGATGATGGCGGCGACCGGCGCGGTCATGTGGGCGGCGGGGGCGGCGGTCATCAGCAGGGTCGGCTTGGCATCGGCCGGCGGCAGCACCCCGCGGGCGCCGGTTCCGCGCGACAGGGTCAGGCGCAGGACGCCGTCGGTAACGCCGGTCGCCTCGATCAGTGCCGCCATCGCCCCGGCCAGTTCCGCGGCGCCGTGGGGCAGCGGCAGGTGCAACAGTTCAACCCCAGCGGCCAGCCGGTCGAGATGGCGCGGCAGGTGGCGCAGCTTGCCATCCTTGATGCGGATCGTTTCGAACAGCCCGTCGCCGAGGGTGAAGCCGCGGTCGGCCGGGTCGATCCGTGCCTCAGCCGCCGGCAACAGCCGCCCGTTCAGCCAGATCGTCATTCCATTTCCCCCACCAGTTCTCCGGCCGCGCGCAGCTGGGCGCGGGCCTTGACCAGCATTTCCTCATGCTCGTCTGCCGGATCGGAATCGGCAACGATGCCGCCGCCGGCCTGGGCGACCACCGTGTCCGGCGTCACCGACAGGGTGCGGATGACGATGTTGCTGTCCATGGCGCCGTCGAAACCGATCCAGGCGACCGACCCGCAATAGGCGCCGCGGCGCGCCACCTCCAGCTCGTCGATGATCTGCATGGCGCGGATCTTCGGGGCCCCGGTGATCGACCCGCCGGGGCAGGCGGCGCGCAGCAGATCGACCGGCCCCAGCCCCGGCAGCAGACGCGCGGTGACGACCGAGACGAGGTGATGAACGGTGGCGAAGCTCTCCAGCCCGAACAGCACCGGCACCCTGACGCTGCCGATCTCCGACACCCGCGCCAGATCGTTGCGCAGCAGGTCGGTGATCATCAGGTTTTCCGCCCGGTCCTTGATGCTGGCGGACAGGTCCGCCGCCGCCCGCGCATCTGCCGCCGGATCGGCGTGACGCGGGCGGGTGCCCTTGATCGGCCGCGTCTCGATAGTGCGGTCGGCGCCGAGACGAATGAAGCGCTCCGGCGACGCCCCGGCCAGACGCAGCTTCGGACCGCAATTCAGGAAGGCGGCGAAGGGGGCCGGGCTGAGACGGCGCAGGCGTTCATACAGCGCGTAGGCGTCGATGACCCCACCGGTATCGGCGAGGAAGCGCTGGGTGAAGTTGGCCTGATAGATGTCGCCGGCCCGGATATACTCCAAGACCCGTCCGACCCGGTCGAGATAGTCGGGACGCGACAGTTCCGACCGCCAGCGCAGCGGTGCCGGCCCTGCCGATTGTTCCGGAGGCGGAACGGACAGCCGCGCCGCCATGCGGCGGGCGCGGTCCTCCGCCTCCGGCCGGGCGGCGATGACCCAGGCCCGGCTCTCCTGCCGGTCGAAGGCGGCGACGACATCGTAGAGGCCGAAGGCGAAGTCCGGCTGGCCGCCCGAATTGCCATGGCGGGAGCGTAGCCCCTCCAAAGCTGTTCCGGCTTCGTAACCAACGAAGCCGACCGCCCCTCCGGTGAAGGGAACCGGGCCGGCAGATGGAAGCAAATGGGCCGCCAGCGCTTGTTCCAGCGCGTCGAAGGGGCTGCCGCCCACCTCCCGGCCGTCGACCAGCGTCTGGCCGCCAATCGCTTCGACAGTTTGGAACGGTTCTGCAACGATATAGGAGTAGCGCCCGTTCCGCGGATTGGCCGCCGCGCTGTCGAGCAGCATCGCCCAGGGCTCGGCACTCCAGGGGCGGAACAGGGCGGCGGGATCGCCGCAGGAAATCGGAATCGTCAGCATGGCGGTGGCAGTCGGCCGGCGGCTTACATCAAGATGGTGGCGCCGCCATCGACGACCAAGACGTGACCGTTGACATAGGACGCCGCCGCCGAAGCGAGGAACACCGCCGCCCCGGCGATCTCCTCCGGCCGGCCCCAGCGCCGCATCGGGGTGCGGTTGGCAAAATAGGCCGAGCGCTCCGGATCGCCGGTGATCGCCGCATTCGTTTCGGTTGCGAAAAAGCCGGGCGCGATGGCGTTGCTGGTCAGCCCCTGCGAGCCATATTCGGCGGCCAGCGCCCGCACCATGCCGTTCAGCCCGGCCTTCGCCGCGGCATAGACGCTGTCGTTGGCCCGCGAGATCTGCCCGGCGACGGAAGTGACGGCGATTAGCCGGCCACGCCCGCGCGGCAGCATCAGCCGCGCCGCCTCCCGCGCCAGGATCAGGCCGGAGGCCAGATCGACGTCGAGCAGGCTGGTGATCTCGTTGTCGGTCAGATCGGCCAGCGGCTTGCGGTTGCGCTGCCCGACATTCTGGACCAGCACGTCGAGCCGGCCATGCTCACTGTCGATCCGCGCGAAGGCGTCACGCACCGCCGCCCGGTCCGACACGTCGAAGGCCAGCACCGACGCACTGCCGCCGGCTGCTTCAATCTCGGCCACCCGCGGTTCCAGTGTTGCGGCGTCGCGGCCGTTCAACAGCACATGCGCGCCCGACCCGGCCAGCGCCTGCGCGATCTCCAGCCCCAGGCCGCGCCCCGAGCCGGTGACCAGCGCCACCTGCCCGGCCAGCGAGAAATTCGACAGGTAGGCCAAGTGGGAAGGACTCGTCGCGGCCATGTCTGCCTCCCTGTCCATTGCGGCGTTGCAGCAGACATTTAGCAGAGGCGGTGGGCCAAGGGCAGCCCCGGAAATGGAAAAGGGGGCGCAAAGCCTGCGCCCCCTTCCCCATCACACCTCAAACGCTCAGTGGACCGACGCCTCGCGGCTGGCGGCGGAACTCGCCACCGGCGGCAGGGCGAAGCCGAGCGGCGGACGTTCCGGCGCCTTGAAGCCGTGCGCCCGGTCCTCCTCGACCACCACGCCGTCCAGCGCCAGCCGGCCGTCGACCACCGACAGGCTCATCGTGGTCCTGCCCTCCACCTCCTCGTCGAGCAGCCGCTCGGCGATGGGGTCCTCGACAAGGCCCTGGATGGCCCGCTTCAGCGGACGGGCGCCGAAGGCCGGATCCCAGCCCAGATCGCCCAGCCGTCGCTTGGCCGCCGCATCCGCCGCCAGGGTGACGCCGCGCTCGGCCAGCCGCTCGTTGACGCGGGACAACTGGATGTCGACGATCCGCGACATCTGGTCCCGGCCCAGCCGGCGGAAGATCAGGACATCGTCCAGCCGATTGAGGAACTCCGGCCGGAAGGCCTTGCGCACCGCGTCCATCACCTCCACCGTCACGCCGGCCATGTCCTCGTCATCGCCCAAGGCGCTCAGCGCCTCGGCCCCCAGGTTGGAGGTCATGATGAGGATGGCGTGGCGGAAGTCGGCGGTCCGGCCCTGCCCATCGGTCAGCCGCCCGTCGTCGAGCGCCTGCAACAGGACGTTCAGCACGTCGGGATGCGCCTTCTCCACCTCGTCCAGCAGCACGACCTGATAGGGCCGGCGCCGGATGCGTTCCGCCAGCGAGCCGCCGTCGTCATAGCCGACATAGCCCGGCGGCGAGCCGATCATGCGGCTGACCGCGTGCTTCTCCATATACTCCGACATGTCGAGGCGGGTGATCGCCGTCTCGTCGTCGAACAGGAAGGACGCCAGCGCCTTGGCCAGCTCGGTCTTGCCGACGCCGGTCGGACCGAGGAACAGGAAGGAGCCGGTCGGGCGGCTGGGGTCCTTCAGGCCGGCGCGGGCACGCCGCACCGCCTTGGACACCGCGCGCACCGCCTCCTTCTGGCCGACGACGCGCTCGGCCAGCTTGTCCTCCATGCCCTTCAGCCGCTGGCGTTCGCCCTCCAGCATCCGTTCGACCGGAATGCCGGTCCAGCGGGTGACGACGGCGCCGATGTCCTTGGCCGTCACCTCGTCACGCTCGGCGCTGGCGCGCGATTCGGCGTCGGCCAAACGCTTTTCCAGGTCGGGCACCACGCCATAGGCCAGCTCGCCGGCCTTGGCCCAGTCGCCGTCGCGCTGGGCGCGCTCCAGCCTGGTGCGGGCCTGGTCCAGCTCCTCCTTCAGGCGGCGGCCCTCGGTCCGGCGGGACTGCGAGGCGCGCCATTCCTCCTCCATCGAGGACTGGCGGGCTTCCGCCTCGGCCAACTCGCCCTCCAGGACGTGCAGGCGCTCCTGCGAGGCGGCGTCCGGCTCGGCCTTCAGCGCCTCGCGCTCGATCTTGAGCTGGGCGACGCGGCGGTCGACGGCGTCGAGCGCCTCCGGCTTGCTGTCGATCGCCATGCGCAGGCGGCTCGCCGCCTCGTCGACGAGGTCGATCGCCTTGTCCGGCAGCCGGCGGTCGCCGATGTAGCGCGCCGACAGGCTCACCGCCGCGACCACCGCCGCGTCGGCGATGCGCACGCCGTGGTGCACCTCATACTTGCCCTTGATGCCGCGCAGGATCGACACCGCGTCGTCGGCGGACGGCTCATCCACCGTCACCGGCTGGAAGCGGCGGGCGAGTGCGGCGTCCTTTTCGATGTACTTGCGGTACTCGTCCGGCGTGGTGGCGCCGACGCAGCGCAGTTCGCCGCGCGCCAGGGCGGGCTTCAGCATGTTGGCGGCGTCCATCGCCCCGTCGGTGCGGCCGGCGCCGATCAGCGTGTGCAGCTCGTCGATGAACAGGATGATGCGGCCGTTGGCCTCCTGCACCTCGCTCAGGACCGACTTCAGCCGCTCCTCGAACTCGCCGCGGAACTTGGCGCCAGCCAAGAGCGCGGTGAGGTCGAGCGCCAGGACGCGCCGGTCCTTCAGCCCTTCCGGCACGTCGCCGGAGGCCAGCCGCTGGGCCAGACCCTCGACCACGGCGGTCTTGCCGACGCCGGGGTCGCCGATCAGCACGGGGTTGTTCTTGGTGCGGCGGGCCAGAACCTGGATGGTGCGGCGGATCTCGTCGTCACGGCCGATGACCGGGTCGAGCCGGCCCTGCCGCGCCTCTTCCGTCAGGTCGCGGGTGTAGCGGGCCAGCGCCTCGCCGGCCGTCGTCTCGGTCTCCGCGTCGGCGGGATGGTCCTTGCGCTGGGCATCGGCGGCGGCGGCCAGCGCGTCGGCATCGACGCCGGCGCGGCGGAACAGCGCACGCAGCGGGCCGCTCTGGCGGGCGAGGCTCTCCAGCAGCCGTTCGGCGGTGACGAAGCGGTCGCCACCGGTGCGCGCCGAGGCGACGGCACCCTGCAGCACGGCGGCCAGGGCCGGCGACATGTAGAGCGGCTGCGGGCCTTCGCCGGCGCCGGCCTGGACCGGGGCGCGCGAGAGCTGTTCCTCGGTCGCGGATTTCAGCAGATCGGGGTCGCCGCCGGTGTCGCGCACCAGACGCGCCGCCACGCCGCTGCCCTCGTCGATCAGGGCCTTCAGCAGATGTTCGGGGAGAAGTTGTTGGTGCCGCTCGGCAAGGGCGGCGATCTGCGCGGCCTGAATGACGCTACGCGCGCGATCGGTGAATTGACCGAAGTCCATCCGGCACTCCGTTTCCATGGTCTCCCGCCCAGCCATCCGGCGCGGGACGGCGCGTCCGCGATCCGCAAAATGCGCGATCGCCCGGCGCCTGATGGGTAAATGGTTAACGGAATTGCGGCGATCAAGAGGGGGTACGGTCCAAACCCGCGGCTCGCCAAACCGGCGCAAGCCGGGCTGTGACAAGCGCCCCCCTTGCCCGATGCCTGCAATTTTTGGACGACCGCAGGGTCAGGAGCCATGCCAACACTGGCGGGCGTGGACGGGCCGCCGGGATCAACCGGCGCCGCCGATCGTCCGCAACGACCGGTGATCCCAAAGCGGAGGGTTAGGTATGTGTCTGTTGTGCGAAACGGCGGGCCTTGGGCTGTCGCGCCGGCATCTGCTCAAGACCGGTGCGGCGCTCGCCGGTACGGCCGGCGCCCTGGCATTGACGCCTACCACTGTTATGGCCAAGGAGGCGGCGGTGCCGCCATCCCCGCTGTCGCCTGACAAGGCCTTGCGGAAACTGGCCGCCGGCAACGCGCGCTATGCGGCGAACACCGCGCGCAACCGGGATTATTCGGTCGGCCGGGCGGCGCGGGCGGCGGCGCAGTTCCCCTTCGCCAGCATCGTCAGCTGCGCCGACTCACGGGTTTCCCCCGAAATCCTGTTCGATCAGGGGCCGGGAGAGCTGTTCGTCGTCCGCGTGGCCGGCAATTTCGTCAATGACGACGGACTCGCCAGCCTGGAGTATGGCGTCAAGGCGCTGAACATCCCGCTGATCCTGGTGCTCGGCCACACCGGCTGCGGCGCCATCGGCGCCACCATCAAGGCGATCCAGGACGGGACGCAGCTTCCCGGTCATCTGCCGGGACTGGTGAACGCGCTGAAGCCCGGAGTCGAAGCCGCAATCGCCCGCAAGCCCGCCGACCTGATGGCGGACGCGACGGTGGAGAATGTCCGGCACAATGTCCGGCGCCTCGCCGGGGCCGAACCGCTCATCGCCCCGCTGGCGGCCGATGGCTGGGTGAAGATCGTCGGCGGCCTCTACGACATCGCCACCGGCAAGGTGGCGCTGGTCTGAGCCGTCCCTATCGGAAGCGCGCCGGGCGGATGGGGAAGCGGCGGCGGAGACATGCCGTCTTCTGCCCGCTCCGCCCGGCGCGCCGCCGCCGCGATACCGTCGAGCTGGTGGCAGACCCAGCGTTCCACCAGTTCGGTGAAGTGCGGCGTCGGCAGCAGTCTGCGGCGGCGTTCGTCCTGGCGCACCAGCCCGCGCAGTTCCATCTCATTGATCAGGTTGCGGATGTGGGACCGCGACACCCCCAGCAGCCCGGCAAGCCCGCTGGCCGAAGCCTCCACCCAACCGCCCGCCGCATCGTCCGCCGCGCCTTGCGTCAGACTGCGCTCCACCAGCGTCAGGGCCAGATAGAGGCCGCTGTCATGCTCGTCGAGCCATGCCAGTTCGGGAAAAAGCAGCAGCGCCCGGTTGCGCGGATCAAGCAGGGCTTCGCATTCGCACAGCATCCGGTCGTAGAAATCGCGGTCGCAGCGCAGCCTCTCCCCCGCATCCTCGCCGCCGGCCAGCCGGCGATGGCAGGCGAGATGCAGGACCAGCCAGTCGCACAGGCCATCCAGGATGATCGGGCCGGGGACCAGATAGCGGATGCGCCCATCGCGCGGATCACGTTCGGTCTGGACGATGCCGAACCCGCGCAGCAAGGCGACGAAGGCGGCGGTCTGCCTGGTGCCGGGCAGGCGCTCCTGAAGACGGGTCAGCGTCGGCCGCTCCTCCGGCCTCCGGGCGGTTGCGTGCATCAACACGATCCAGGCGACGATCTCGGTCGGCGCCCGCTGGCCGAACAGCTTGATCATCAGCCGCTGTCCACGCAGCGGAGCGACCAGCCCGCCGCAGAACTCCGCGAGCACCGCGGGAAACTCCGGATGGCGCCGCATCCATTCCGGCCCCTCCCCCGGCATATGGATCGGCTCCAAAACCACAGGTCCCAAAATCACAGGCTGACCTCCGCGTTTGGGTTCCGGCTCACCGCTCTCCGCCAATCAGTCTAAACTATTTCGTGCACGATCAAATGGGCGGCAACTCGCCCACACCCATATTGACACACGATCCCTGTCACCCTCTTCATACCGTCACGATATGGACAATATGGGTTCCGGCGGGATGGACATACGGCAGCTTCGCTATTTCCTGGGCATCGTCGAGCATGGCTCGATCTCGCGCGCGGCGGACGCCCTGCGGGTGGCGCAGCCGGCGCTCAGCCTGCATCTGAAGCGGCTGGAGGAGGATTTCGGCTGCCAGCTCGTCCTACGCACGGCGCGCGGCGTGGTACCGACCGAAAGCGGGCGGCGGCTGGCGCAGCGGGCGGCGGCACTGATCGACCAGATGGACGGGCTGCGCGACGAGGTCCGCGCGGTGGAGGCGGTGCCGGCCGGTCCTGCCACCGTCGGCATCCCGACCTCGCTGGGGCCGGTGCTGACCGTGCCGCTGGCGCTGGCGGTGCGCCGCACCCACCCGCAAATCCGGCTGCGGGTGGTGGAGGGGCTGTCTGGCCACATGCTGGAATGGGTGCTGTCCGGGCAGCTCGACCTCGCCCTGGTGTTCGGCACCAAGGAGATGGGCGGGCTGGAGACCGAGCTGGTGGCGCGGGAAAAGCTGCATCTGGTCGGGCCGGCGGACGACCCGCTGCTGCACGGCCGGACCGCCATCCCCTTCGCCGAGGCGCTGGCCCTGCCGCTGATCCTGCCCGGCCGCCCGCATGGCGTGCGCGAGGAGGTGGAGCATGCCGCCCTGCTGGCGCGGGCGAGCGTCACCGTGGCGCTGGAGATCGATGCGCTGGAGCAGATCAAGGCGCTGGTGGCGGAAGGCTGCGGCTATACCGTCCTGTCCGACCGCGTGGCGCGCCATGGCGTGGCGGCGGAGCGGCTGACCGGCCTGCCCATCGTCGATCCGCAGATCGACCGGACCATCCTGCTGGCCCATGCCGCCGGCCGGCCGCTGTCGGCCGCCGCCCGCGCCACCCATGCCCTCCTGTCGGAGATCCTGGCCGGCCTGACGCGAGACGGCGGCTGGCGTTGAGGGGCGGAAAGCGGGCAGCCGGAATAAGTGGGTCCGGAATACGGCGAGCGGAATAGCTTTCCTGCTCGCGGCCGGCGCATCGCTGCGGACCATTTTTTGCCGCAGCACTGCGTGGTTCCCGGTCTTGCTCCCGCCACAGTGCGGCGATACCGTGCAGCCCACGCCGCAGCCGTCCCCGTGGAAACATGCACGACATCGTCATTCAAGTCCTCGGTGTTGCCGGGCTTCTCGCCCTCGTCAGTTTCCTGCCGCCGCTGGCCGCCCGCTTCCAGATGCCCTACACGGTGCTGCTGGCCGGGGTCGGCGTGGCGCTGGGTGCGGTGATCCAGACCTTCGCCGGCACGCCGGGCACGGGGCCGTTCCACGATTTCCTGACCTCGCTGGCGGAGCTGGACGTCTCGTCCGACGTGCTGCTGCACATCTTCCTGCCGATCCTGCTGTTCGAAACCGCGCTGGCGGTCGACGTGCGGCGGCTGTTCGACGATCTGGGGCCGATCCTGCTGATGGCGGTGGTGGCGGTGTTCGTCTGCACCTTCGCCGTCGGCTATGCGGTCAATCTGTTCACGCCGATGCCGCTGGTCGCCTGCCTGCTGCTGGGCGCCATCGTCGCCTCCACCGACCCGGCGGCGGTGATCGGCATCTTCCGCGACCTGGGCGCACCACGGCGGCTGACCACGCTGGTCGAAGGCGAAAGCCTGCTGAACGACGCCGCGGCCATCGCACTGTTCACGCTGCTGCTCGACATGCTGACGCGCACCTCCCACGGCGGGGCGGGAGCGGCGGCGCTGGACTTCCTGCGCGACTTCTCCGGCGGCGTCGTCACCGGCTATGTCTGCGGCCGCATCGTCTGCATGCTGGTGGAGCCGGTGCGCAACCAGCCGATGGCGGAGATCACGCTGACGGTGGCGCTGGCCTATCTGTCCTACGTGCTGGCCGACCATTATGTCGGCGCGTCGGGCGTGGTGGCGGTGGTGACCTCGGCGCTGGTCATCGGATCGGTCGGGCGCACCCGCATCTCCCCCGCCACCTGGGGCGCCATGGAGCATGTCTGGCAGCAGCTGGGCTTCTGGGCAAACTCGATGATCTTCCTGCTGACCGCCATCCTGGTGCCGCGGCTGATGGCCGATGCCGGCTGGGCGGAGGTCGGGCTGGTGCTGGTCGTGGTGCTGGCGGCCTTCGCCGCGCGGGCGGTGGTGCTGTTCGGCCTGCTGCCGGTGCTGTCCTGGGCCGGGCTGGCGCAGAAGGTCAGCAACTCCTACAAGGCGGTGATGCTGTGGGGCGGCATGCGCGGGGCGGTGTCGCTGACGCTGGCCCTGGCGGTGACCGAGAATTTCCGCGTTCCCGAGCGGCTGCAAAGCTTCATCGCGGTGATCGTCACCGGCTTCGTCTTCGTCACGCTGTTCGTCAACGGCACCACGCTGCGCTGGCTGATCCGCCTGCTGAAGCTGGACGAGCTGACGCCGGTCGAGCGCGCCATGCGCAACCGCGCGCTGGCGCTGTCCACCGACAGCATCCGCGACCGCGTCGCCGCCGTCGCCCAGACCTATGAGGTCGACGGCGCCGTCAAGGACGTGATGGTCGCCCGCTACGAGGAGCGGCTGAAGCGGATCGACCGCGACAGCCAGGAGGAGGCCAAGCTGAGCGACGAGGACCGCGTCACCATCGGCCTCGTCATCCTGGTGAATCGCGAGGAAGAACTCTATTACGCCCATTTCTCCGAAGGGGTGGTGTCGCGCGCGGTGATGGAGATGCTGGCCGGCCGCAGCGGGCGCCTGCTCGACGCGGTCAAGAGCCAGGGCCGCAACGGCTACCGCGCCTTCGAGGAACCCTTCATCGCCTTCTCCCCCTGGATGCGGACGGCCAGCTGGCTCCAGCGCCGCTTCGGCGTCCACCGGCCGCTGGCCCGGCGCCTGTCGATGCGGTTCGAGGTGCTGGTGGCGGTGCGCACCGTGCTGCGCGAGCTGCTGGCCTTCACCCGCGACCGGCTGGCCCGCGTGCTGGGCCAGGAGGTGGCGTTCGAGCTGGAAGGCATGCTGGTCGGCCGGCTGGGCATCGTCGAACAGGCGCTGTCGGCCCTGAAGCTGCAATACCCGGATTATGCGGTGGTGCTGCAAAGCCGCTATGTCGGCCGCGCCGCCCTGCGGCTGGAGCATGCCGAATACCGCGCCATGCACGCCG
This sequence comes from Azospirillum lipoferum, assembly GCF_024170005.1. GTDB lineage: Bacteria > Pseudomonadota > Alphaproteobacteria > Azospirillales > Azospirillaceae > Azospirillum > Azospirillum lipoferum. The sequence continues at coordinate 277,537 of NZ_JALJXJ010000009.1, read as the reverse complement.
AATCGATCATCAGCCAGGAGGTCCTGACCGACCTGGAGCGCGACCTGGAACAGCGCCGCCGGGCACTGGAACGGCTGCCGAAGCTCGACGTGCGGTTCGATGTGGCGGAGCTGGTGCGCCGGGTGCCGCTGTTCGCCGGCCTGCCGTCGGAGCGGGTGGCGACCATCGCCACGCTGCTGCGCGCCCAGCTGGCGCTGCCGGGCGAGACCATCGTGCGCAGGGGCGACCGCGGCGACGCCATGTTCTTCATCGCATCGGGTGCGGTGGAGGTGCTGGTGCCGATGCTGGCGGAGCCGGTGAAGCTGGGCACCGGCGACTTCTTCGGCGAGATGGCGCTCCTGTCCCGCCAGCGGCGCAATGCAGACGTGCGGGCGTTGGGCTATTGCCAATTGCTGGTGTTGGATGAGAAGGATTTCCGCCGGCTGGTGCAGAAGGACGCGGATTTGCAGTCCCACATCCAGGCGGTCGCCGAAGCGCGCCGCCAGCCGACCCCGTCGTCTCAGGCCGTTCCGGCGGTGAACTGACCGGACGGAAAAGGGACTTAAGGGATGAGCGGGACCGCGACGGGCGGCCAGACCTGGCTGCGCCTGATGCCGGGCCTTTTCGTGCTGCTGTGGAGCACCGGCTTCATCGGCGCGAAATACGGCCTGCCTTATGTGGAGCCGCTGACCTTCCTGCTGCTCCGGCTGGGGCTGGTCGCCGTGGTGCTGGCGCTGGTGGCGCTGGTCAGCCGGGCGCCCTGGCCGAAGGACTGGGCGACCGCCGGGCGGATCGCGCTCGCCGGGCTGCTGGTGCACGGCGTCTATCTGGGCGGCATCTTCATCGCCATGGCGAAGGGCCTGCCGGCCGGGGTGACCGCGCTGGTGGTCGGCATCCAGCCGCTGCTGACCGCCGCCCTGTCCGGCCCGCTGCTGGGCGAACGGGTGACCGGCCGGCAATGGGCCGGGCTGCTGCTCGGCCTTGCCGGCGTCGGTCTGGTGGTGCGGGAGAAGCTGGCCATCGACGCGGCGCATCTGGTGCCGCTCGGCTATGCCCTGGTGGCGCTGGTCGGCATCACGCTGGGCACGCTGTACCAGAAGCGCCACGGCGGCGGCATGGACCTGCGCAGCGGCACCGCCATCCAGTATGGCGCCACCGCGCTGGCCCTGGCGGTCGCCGCCCCGCTGACCGAGACCATGCGGATCCAGTGGACGGGCGAGTTCGTCTTCGCCCTGCTGTGGCTCTGCTTCGTGCTGTCGGTCGGCGCCATCTTCCTGCTGTTCGCCCTGATCCGCCGCGGGGCGGCGGCCAAGGTCGCCAGCCTGTTCTACCTGACGCCACCGGTGACAGCGCTGATCGCCTGGATCCTGTTCGGCGAGAAGCTGGGCATCGTCGCCCTGGCCGGCATGGCGGTGGCGGTCTGCGGCGTGGCGCTGGTCAACAGGAAGTGAAGATCGAACGGCGGGAGACGGTGGGGCGTCAGCCCCACTTCATCTCGCCGGTCGCCACCTTGGCGCCGATGTCGAGCGCGATGCCCATTCCGGCATCGGGATAGCGCCGCTTCATGGCGGCGATCAGTTCGGCGCTGCTCTTCGCCTTGGCAAGCTCCTCCTCGAAGGCCAGGAGATAGGCCCTGGTGTGGGCGATGGCCGCCGCATCGGGCGCCGCACCCGGTGCCGCATGACCGGCGACCACCACCGCCGGATTGCGGACGGCCATGGCGTCCAGCGCCTTGACCCAGGCGGCGCGCGCCTCGGCCGTCGGGGTATCGGCGGTCCAGACATGCAGGCCGGAGAACACCAGCACCCCGCCGAAGATCGCCTGCAACGACGGCGCCCACAGGTGACGGCGGTTCGGCAGCCCCTGGGCGTCGACGATCTCGATGGCCTGGCCGTCCAGGGTCAGGGCGGCGCCGTCGAACGGCTGCGGCATCACCACGTCGGCCAGGGTCTGCGGGCCGTTCTCCTTCAGCTTCGGCCCCCAGACCGCCAGCTTCTTTTCGACATTGCCCCTGATCGCCGCGACGGTGGCGGAGGCGGCGATGACGCGGGCATCGGGGAAGGCCGCCTTCACCGGACCCAGGCCGAAATAATAATCGGGATCGCTCTGGCTGACATAGATGATCGTCAGCCTCTTGCCGGTCGCCTTGATCGCCTCCGCCAGCGCCTTGCCGTCGGAGAGGGTGAAGCCGCCGTCGATCAGGATCGCCTCACGGCTGCCGGACAGCAGGACCGGCGCCCGGAAGAAGCCGGTTTCCCCAGCCGGAAACGCCTGCCAGCCCAGCGGCGCCGCGGTGGCCGCCAGCGCACCGGCCGGGGCCAGAAGAGTTGCGGCCCCCGCCAGCGTCGAGGCGTGCAAAGCGGTGGCAAGGATGTCCCTGCGCGTCATCATCATCGATGTCCTTCTTTCTGGTTTCGCGGTCAGGCGACGCGCAGAACCGCCGCCAGCCTGCCGGGTTTGGCGAAGAGGATTTCGGAGTCGAGCTTGCGCCGGTGCGACCCGTCGTCATACAGCAGGGTCGGCACGCCGTTGGCGCGGTAGGCAGCCATCAGCTGCCGGCCGCGCTCCACCCGCGCGGCGTCGGCGACGGTCAGTTCCTCCGTCCCCTCGGCAAGAAGCGACGCCGCGGCGCCGAGGTCCAGGCCGGCCAGCACATCGGCCAGCGTCGCCATCGCCGTGATGTCGCGCCCGTCGGCGTAGCGCGCGGCCTGGATGGCGGCCAGCGCCGTGAATTCCCGGGCGGGGGCGGTCAGCGCCACCGCGGTCAGCGCCAGCGTCGCCGGACCGCTGTCGAGCCTCTGGCGCCGGTCGGCCAGAACATCGGTGCGATAGCGCTCGCTGAAGACCTGCCCAGTCAGGGCGCAGATACGCTGATCGGCCGCCCAGGCATGGGCGGCGAAGCCCTCGTCCAGCGGCCGGGCGCCGGCCCCGGAGAACAGGCCGGTGGGCAGCAGCTCCAGCGCCAGATCCCCGATCTCCCGCAGCGACGCGATCGCCGGCGAGGCGCCATAGCACCAGCCGCAGAGCGGGTCGAACAGATAGGTGACGGTCCTGGTCCGGCTCATGGTCGCATCCGTGGCTGGCGATGACGTGATGGTGCGACCTTAACCGGTACCGATTGTGCTGTGTAGCCGGCATAAAACCGACATATCGTATGCTGTAGGCAAACAATAGGGACGTCCCTCACCATGAGCGATCCCCAATGAGCGATCCGAGGCATCTGAACCGCATCGCCTATTTCGCCGCGGTGGTGGAAACCGGTTCCTTCACCGCGGCGGCGGCGCGGCTGGGGATCACCAAGGCGGTGGTCAGCCAGCAGGTGGCGAAGCTGGAGGAGGAGGTCGGCGCCAGCCTGCTGGTCCGCACCACCCGCAAGGTCCGGCCGACCGAGGCCGGCATGGCCTTTCACCGCCGCTGCGTCGTGATCCTGCGCGAGGCCGAGGATGCCTTCGGCGAACTTGCGGAAAATGCGGCGGCGCCGTCCGGCCTGCTGCGGCTGACCGCACCCTTCGATTACGGGGTGGCGGTCGTCGTCCCCACCATTTCCGCCTTCGTCGCCGCCCATCCCGCCTGCAAGGCCGACATGGCCCTGTCCGACCAGTCGCTCGACCTCGTCGGCGGCACCTTCGACCTTGCCATCCGCGTCGGCTGGCTGGCCGACACCAGCCTCCAGGCCCGCCAGTTCGGCAGCTTCCGCCAGCTACTGGTCGGCACCCCGGCGCTGGCCCGGCGGATCGGCGAACAGGCTGGGCCGGAGGACATCGCCGCCCTGCCCTTCATCGCCAACACGGCGCTGCGCAACCCGCTGACCTGGCAGTTCACCGCAAAGACCGGCGGGGCGCACATGGTGACGCCCCGGGCGGCCATCGCGCTGGACGCCACCTTCGCCGTGCGCGAGGCGGTTCGCCAGGGGGCGGGGCTGTCGGTCCTGCCGGATTACTGCGTGGCCGACGATCTGGCATCCGGCCGCCTCGTCCATCTCCTGCCGGGCTGGACCCTGCCGTCGGGCGGCATCCATGCCGTCTTCCCCGCCGCCCGCTTCCGCCCGACCAAGGTCCGCGCCTTCGTCGATTTGCTGACCGAGCGCGAACGGCAGCGAGCGTCATCTTGAGGATGGAGGGTGGCCGAATTCCGCACCGGACGGTACCCCCGCGGCAAGATTTCGCTGGATCGTCCGCCCGGTCAGCAATTTAATACGTCTGACAAATCGATAAATCCTTTGGGGCAGGGACGCGATGGCGGACGTTTTGGACTTCGGCAGCTTCGACTACATCATCGCGGGCGGCGGCACCGCCGGCTGCGTGCTGGCCAACCGGCTGTCGGCCGATCCGGACGTCTCGGTCCTGCTGCTGGAGGCCGGCGGCAAGGACAGCTGGGTCTGGCTCCACATTCCCGCCGGCTATCTGTTCTGTATCGGCAACCCGCGCACCGACTGGTGCTTCAAGACGGAGGCCGAGCCGGGGCTGAATGGGCGCAGCATCCATTACGCCCGCGGCAAGGTGCTGGGCGGCTGCTCGTCGATCAACGGCATGATCGCCATGCGTGGGCAGGCCCGCGATTACGACGAATGGGCTTCCATCACCGGCGACAGCCGCTGGAGCTGGAAGGAGGTCTTGCCGGTCTTCAAGGGCAGCGAGGATTACTGGCGCGGCGCCGACGACATGCACGGCGTCGGCGGCGAATGGCGGGTGGAGCGGCAGCGGTTGCGCTGGGACCTGCTCGACCGCTTCGCCGAGGCGGCGCAGCAGGTCGGCATTCCCCGCAACGACGACTTCAACCGCGGCGACAATCTCGGCGTCGGCAGCTTCGAGGTGAACCAGAAGAGCGGCATCCGCTGGAGTGCGGCCAAGGCCTTCCTGCGCCCGGCGCTCGACCGCCCCAACCTGAAGCTCGTCATCGATGCCGCCATCGACCGGGTGGAGATCGCCGATGGCCGCGCCACCGGCATCCGCTTCACCGTGAAGGGGGAACCGGCACGGGCGACCTCCAGGATCGAGACGGTGCTGGCCGCCGGGTCCATCGGCAGCCCGGCGATCCTCCAGCGATCCGGCATCGGCCCGGCGGAGCATCTGAAGACACTCGGCATTCCGGTGGTGCTCGACGCGCCGGACGTCGGCGCCAATCTGCAGGACCATCTGCAACTGCGGATGATCTACAAGGTCGATGGCATCGTCACGCTGAACAAGCGGGCCGGGAACCTGTTCGGCAAGGCGATGATGGGGCTGGAATACGCCCTGTTCCGCAAGGGGCCGCTGACCATGGCGCCCAGCCAGCTCGGCGTCTTCGCCAAATCATCGCCGGAGGTCGCGACCGCCGACCTGGAATACCATGTGCAGCCGCTGTCGCTGGAGAAGTTCGGCGACCCGCTGCACGCCTTCCCGGCCTTCACCGCCAGCGTCTGCGACCTGCGCCCGGCATCGCGCGGCTGGACCCGCATCACCACCGCCGATCACCGCGCCAATCCGGCCATCGCCCCCTGCTACCTGTCCGATCCGGCCGACCGGACGAAGGCGGCGAAGGCGCTGGCGCTGACCCGCCGCATCGTCTCGCAGCCGGCACTCGCCCCCTACCACCCGCAGGAATACAAGCCCGGCCCCAGTTTCCAGACCGAGGAGGAATTGGCGCGGGCCGCCGGCGACATCGGCACCACCATCTTCCATCCCGTCGGCACCTGCCGGATGGGCGGCAAGGATGATCCCACCGCCGTCACCGATGCGGAGATGCGGGTGAAGGGCGTGCGCGGCCTGCGGGTGATCGACGCCTCGGTGATGCCGACGCTGACCTCCGGCAACACCAACACGCCGACGGTGATGATCGCCGAGCGCGGTGCCGCCCTGATGCGGGCCGACCGCCGCGCCGCCCTGAAAGGGTAATCCGTCCGGAAGACGCCAGATCCTGCGCAAAAATTTCGCTGCACGCCTCAACAATCCGCAACAGGATTTTCCGAACACCCCAGATCCCCGGCCAACCCGCAAAATCATTTGCCTGCGAAAGGCGCAGACTTGTTCCCAGAAAAGAAATCCGAGGGGACGAGAGATGGACGGCATGCCGAAAGGCCTGCGGGCGGAACAGGTGGAGATCGACCGGAGCTATCGCCTGGACGACCGCTACGGCCGGGCCGAGGGGCAGGTCTATCTGTCCGGCACCCAGGCGCTGGTCAGGCTGCTGCTGCTCCAGGCGGAAAGCGACCGGCGGGCGGGCCTCAACACCGCCGGCTTCGTCAGCGGCTATCGCGGATCGCCGCTGGGCGGGCTGGATCAGGCGCTGTGGCAGGCGCACAAGCATCTGGACGCCCACGCCATCACCTTCGTCCCCGGCGTGAACGAGGATCTGGGCGCCACCGCCGTCATGGGCACCCAGCAGGTCGAATCCTCCGGCGAGGTCACCGTCGATGGCGTGTTCGGGATGTGGTACGGCAAGGGGCCGGGGGTGGACCGCTCCGGCGACGTGCTGAAGCATGCCAACGCCTATGGCAGCTCGCCGCGCGGCGGGGTGCTGGCGGTGGCCGGCGACGACCATGGCTGCGTGTCCTCCAGCATGCCGCACCAGAGCGACCTCGCGATGATCGCGTGGTCGATGCCGGTGCTGAACCCGTCGGGCGTGCGCGAGTATCTGGATTTCGGCCTCTACGGCTATGCCCTGTCGCGCTTTTCCGGCGCCTGGGTGGGGTTCAAGGCGATCTCGGAGTCGGTGGAAAGCTCCGCCACCGTCCGGCTGCCGTCGCTCGACCGCGGCTTCCTGCCGGTGGAGTTCGATCCGCCGCCGGGCGGCTTGCATTACCGCTGGCCCGACCTGCCCAGCCTCGCCATCGAGGAGCGTCTCGCCGCCAAGGTCGCGGCGGTGAAGGCCTTCGCCCGCGTCAACCGCATCGACCGCAGCGTGCTTGGAAAGGGTGGATGGCTGCGCGTCGTCACCACCGGCAAGGCGCATCTCGACCTGATGGAGGCTTTGCGGATCCTGGGCATCGGCCCCGTCGAGGCCGCTGAAATCGGCCTGTCGGTCCACAAGATCGGCCTGTCCTGGCCGCTGGAGCCCGACTTCGCCCTGACCGCGGCCCGTGGCGCCGAAGAGATCCTGGTAGTGGAGGAAAAGGCGCCGGTCGTCGAAGGCCAGCTGAAGGATCTGCTGTTCCACCTGCCGGCCGGCGAGCGGCCGCGCGCCGTGGTCGGCAAGACCGACGAGTTCGGCGCCCCTCTCCTGCCCGCCACCGGGGAGCTGCGCCCCTGGATCGTCGCCAAGGCGCTGGTGGAACGGATCCGCCATCGCTTCCCGGACCGCGATCTTTCAGGCCGGCTCGCCGATCTGCTGCCGGGTGAGGCGCCCGCCGCCCCTGCCCTGCCCCGCACCCCCTATTTCTGCTCCGGCTGTCCGCACAACAGCTCGACCAAGGTGCCGGAGGGCAGCAAGGCGATGGCCGGCATCGGCTGCCATTTCATGGCGTCGTGGATGGACCGCGACACGGTGGGCCTCAGCCAGATGGGCGGCGAGGGCGTCAGCTGGATCGGGCAGGCGCCGTTCAGCAAGCGCCCGCACATCTTCCAGAATCTGGGCGAGGGCACCTATTTCCATTCCGGCCTGCTGGCGATCCGGCAGGCGGTGGCCGCCAAGATCAACATCACCTACAAGATCCTGTTCAACGACGCCGTCGCCATGACCGGCGGCCAGCCGGTGGACGGTCCGATCTCTGTCGACGCCATCACCCGCCAGCTGGCGGCGGAGGGCATCACCCGCATCGCCGTGGTCAGCGACGCACCGGAAAAGTACGACAGCCGGTCCGGTCTTGCCCCCTTCACCACCGTGCACCACCGCGAGGAACTGGACGCCGTCCAGCGCGAGATGCGCGACATCCCCGGCGTCACCGCCATCATCTACGAGCAGACCTGTGCGGCCGAAAAGCGCCGCCGGCGCAAGCGCGGCACCATGGCCGATCCGGCGCGGCGCATGGTCATCAACGATCTGGTCTGCGAAGGCTGCGGCGATTGCGGCAGGAAGTCGAACTGCCTGTCGGTGCAGCCGAAGCAGACCGAATTCGGCATGAAGCGGCAGATCGACCAGTCCAGCTGCAACAAGGACTTTTCCTGCGCCGACGGTTTCTGCCCCAGCTTCGTCTCGGTGGTCGGCGGCAGCTTGCGCAAGCCGAACCCCGACAGGGTCGCCGCCCGCTTCGCCGACGATCTGGCGGCGCTGCCTCTGCCGCATTACTCCGCCGCCGAAGATCCGGCCGAGATCCTTATTGTCGGCGTCGGCGGCACCGGCGTCGTCACCATCGGGGCGGTGCTGGCGATGGCGGCGCATCTGGAGGGCAAGGCCTCCTCCGTGCTGGACTTCATGGGCTTCGCGCAGAAGGGGGGTGCCGTCTACAGCTACCTCCGCGTGGCAGGCGACGCGGCGCGGCTCAATCAGGCGCGGATCGACCCGAAACAGGCGCAGCTGGTGCTGGCCTGCGACACCGTGGTTGCGGCGTCGCCGGACGCGCTGAAGACGGTGCGGCTGGGCCGGACGCGGGTGGTGGCGAACGCCCATGTCGCCCCGACCGGCGCCTTCACCCGCGACGGCAGCAAGCTGCCCGATCCCGGATCGCTGCTGCGCAGCCTGCGCCGCGCCGCCGGACCCGACCGGGTGGAGGTGGTGGACGCCAACCGGGTGGTCACCGCCCTGTTCGGCGACAGCATCCTCGCCAATGTCTTCCTGATGGGCGTCGCCTTCCAGAAAGGCCTGCTGCCGGTGGGGCTGGAGGCGCTGACCCGCGCCATCGAGCTGAACGGCACCGGCGTCGCCGCCAACCTGCGCGCCTTCGCCTTCGGCCGCCTCGCCGCACACCGGCCGGATCTGCTGGCGACCCTGGGTGCGGAGGAGACACCGCCGGCCGCCGACCTCGCCACCATCGTCGAACGGCGCGCCGGGTTCCTGGTCGAGTACCAGGACCGCGCCTATGCCGACCGCTACCGCGCCCTGGTGGAGCGGGCGCGGCAGGCGGAGGCCCGCGTCGCCCCCGGTTCGACCGCGCTGGCCGAAGCGGTGGCGCGCAGCGCCTTCAAGCTGATGGCCTACAAGGACGAGTATGAGGTCGCCCGCCTGCACAGCGACCCCAGCTTCCGCAAAAGCCTGGAGGACCGCTTCGACGGCGACTGGAAGCCGGTCTTCCACCTCGCCCCGCCGCTGCTGGCGCGCGAGACCAACGGCTATGGCGAGCCGCGCAAGATGGCGCTCGGCGCCTGGATCCTGCCGGTGTTCCGCGGTCTGGCGGCGATGAAACGGCTGCGCGGGACGGCGCTCGACCCCTTCGGCTATACGGCAGAGCGCCGGATGGAACGCGCCCTGATCGCCCGGTTTGAGGCCACTGTGGCGGAGATCGCCGAGCGGCTGTCGGCCGACCGGCTCGCCACCGCGGTGGAGCTGGCCGCCTTGCCGCAGGAGATCCGTGGCTTCGGTCCAGTGAAGCACCGGGCGATGGAAGCGGTCGAGCCGCGCTGGCGGGCGCTGGAACAGCGGTTGCGCGAGCGGCCGGCCCAAGCGGCGTAGGGGGACGGCGTAAGGCCGCCTTACTTTTCCAGGAAGTGCAGGAAGGGGAAGGCTTCGAAGTCGAAGCGGATCAGGGCCGGCGCCCCGCCGCTGCGGACCAGATGGTCGTAGGTGCAGTAGGGGGCCGCCTGATCCAGCCCCCAGAAGGCCCGGCCCTCGTCGAAATGCCGGCCGATATAGGCGACGACGAGGTCGAGATAGCGCCGGGCGGCCGGCGTCCGGTTGAAGGCGAGGAAGCCGGCGAGGAAATCGCGGGTCGGCCCGCGGCTCCGCCGGTCCTGCATCACCGCCACGTCCCAATCCCGCCACTCCGCCATGGCAAGGCCGGGATCGGCCAGCAGCAGCGCATCGACATCGACCTGGATCACCGGCCCCGCCCCCTGGCGCAGAAGCTGCTGCGTCACGGCAAAACGGGCGGAGGCGAAATAGGTCAGCCGCACCGGCTCCGACAGAGCGCTCAGATCGACGGTCTCGAAGGAGACGGACAGCGGCAGCTCGCCGTCGCCCGCCAGCCGCATCAGTTCCGCCGCGACATCATCCGGCGGGTTGACGACATGGACATGCGGGGCGCAGGACGCGGCCGTTCTGCTCCGGGTTTCGAGGAAGCCGGCACCGAACCGCCGCCAATATTCCCCATCGCAGCCGACCAGCAGGATCGGCCGGTCATCGGTCTTCGGGGCAACCGGCATATGGCGGACGGCGCGGGCGAAGCATCCCGGCGGCGCAGCGGACAGCCGGTCGAAGAAGGCCGGCTCGCTGCGCACCATCGACCACAGCAGCATCTCGAAATCGGCGGCGATGTCCTGCGCGGTCCAATGGCGGGCGTATTTGCGGAAATAGCGGCGGGCCAGGTCGAGCCGTCGCCGCCGGTAGAGGGCATAGCAGACCACCGACAGCGCGACGCTGTCGCGCGGCTCCGCCATCAGCCGGCGGCGCCCGGCGGCAGCGACCCGCTCCAGCGTTCCGTCGTCCATCACCCCGGTCTGAACCGCGACGATCGCCGTGCCATAGAGGTTCTTGCCGGCATCGCCATGCCCGCCTTCGGCGGCACGGCCGAAGGCGGCCAGGGCCTCGCCCAGCGCCACCCGGTCGACCAGCCGCCCGGCGTTGGCGAGCCCGGCGGCCATCAGCCGGCTCGCCGCCAGCCGGCACAGGCCCAGCCGGTACAGACAATCGGGCCGGCCGGGGTGGAGCGCGTCCAGACGCCGGTACTGCTCCTCGGCCTCCGCCATCCGATCCTGGGCGTAGAGACAGTCGCCGAGCCGCATCAGGTAGCCGTCATTGTCCGGCGCCAGCCGCAGGGCGCGGCGCAGCGCCTCGGCCGCCCCGCCGCCGTCGCCGAGGTCGGTCAGGGCGCCGGCGAGGTTGCCGAACGGCTTGACCCAGGCGGGATCGAGCGCCATCGCCGCCCGATGCTGGCCGACCGCCGGTCCGGTCTGCTTCGCCGCCCGCAAGGCCGATCCCAGATTGTCACGATAGGCGGCGCAGAGGGGATCCCGCCGGATCGCCTCGCCGATCAGCCGCACCGCTTCGGCGGATTGGCCGGACTGGTGGTGCAGGACGCCCAGCAGGTGCCACGCATCGGCCACCTCGGGCGCCGCCTGGATGATCTTCCGGTAGATGTCCGCCGCCTCGGCCAGCCGGTTGCCCTGATGCAGGCCGACGGCGATGCGCAAGGCTTCGGATACGGTGGTCATGGCAGGCGCGCTCCTAGAGTCCCCCCAGATCCTGCGCCTCCAGGATCGTCTCGGGCAGGGTCAGGGTCATGCCGTCGAAGGGCGCCAGAAGGGCGCGGATGTTGGAGCCGACGCCGCAGACCCGGTATTCCACCCGCACCGCCTCGATCCGTTCCGGCAGCATCCGCTTGTGGTCGTTGATCAGCTGCCAGGCCAGGACGCAGGTGTTCTGCTCGTCCTGGGCGGTGGCGTAGTCGTAATCGCCGTAGCGGTTGCGGCGGGCGGCGTCGGCGACCTTGACCTTCATGTCCGGGAATTCGCGCCGGGTCGTCACCGTCAGCGTCTCCATCGTGTAGAGCGGCACGGGGAAGACGCGCGGCGGCTGGACCAGGGCGCCGAACAGGCTGTCGGGCAGGGTCTGCACGTCGATCGTCAGGCGGTTCTCGCCCGGCAGGGTCGTCGGGTTGCCGAGTGCCACGTTGTAGGTCTTGTAGACCGCGCCGGTGTCGCGCATGCGGGCGGCGACGATGGGGAAGTCGCGGCTTTCCCCCAGCGTCACCGGCAGCGCCGCCGGCTGGATGCGGCGCCAGGGGGTGGGCGACTGGGTCAGGTTGTCGCGCACCCAGCCGGCGCAGCCGGAGGTCAGCAGCGTGGCCGCCGCCAGCACGGCCCACAGCGCGGCGCGCCTCGCAGTTTCGGGCATCGGGGCTCCCTTACCAGTCATGGTAGATCGTCTTCCAGGCAGTGCTGACGCCTTCGCGCGAGTCCTCGGTGCTCAGCCGGTCGTCGATCGACTTGAACTGGGCATAGGCCTCGTCATAGCGCATCAGGTTGTAGAGCGCCCAGCCGCGGAGGATGCCGAGGTTGCGCGGCTCCGGCTCGATCTCCCTGCGGGCGTCGAGCAGGCGCAGCACGTCGTGGTAGCGCTTGTCCTCCAGCGCCCGGCCGGCCTCCGTCGCCATCAGCGAGGCGCGGATTTCCGCCTTCTGCGTCGGGGTCAGGTTGGCGCGCGGCAGGTCGCGGGTCAGGCCGGTGACGTCGCCGGTCGTCAGCCGGGCGATCGCCTGCCCATAGACGTTCTCCTGCTCGCGCGTCGGCGTCTGCGGCGGTCCCGATGCGGCCGGATTGCGGTCGCTTCCCTTTCCGGTGGCCGACGCTCCCCCCTTGGCCGGTTTTGGAGCCGGTTCGCGGGCGGCCAGGGCCTGGGCCTCGACGAAGGCGGCCTCGGCCTCCGACGGGCGTTTCAGCTCCAGCAGGCACCAGCCGCGCTGCTGCAACAGGGCGGCCGTCGGCCCGCTCCGCTCGATGCTGCTGCGGATGATGGCGATGCAGCCGGCGAAGTCGTGGCGGGCCAGCGCGCGGTCCAGCTCGCTCGGCCCCTGCGGCGCGCTGCGTCCACCACCGGGGGTGGAGGGGCCGCGCGGCGGGTCGACCGCCTTCAGCACCTGATCGATACGGCTCGACTTGCCCTTCCAGGGCTCGGCGGCGGCGCGGGCCTGCGCCTTCTCGCCCAACCCGTTATAGGCCAGCACCAGCCCTTCCGCCGCCTTGTCGGACGGCGCCCAGCCGTTGGCCTGGGAGAACCAGCTCTGCGCCTCCGCATAGTTCTTCTGCTTCTGGAAATACCAGCCGAGCGCGATGGCGCCGTCGGCATCCTGCTTGTCGCGGACGATGCCCTGGACGCGCGAGAGGTCGGCCGCCGACAGCGCGCCGGGCTTGGCGTTCCCGAGACGCTCCAGCAGGCGGCCGGTCTCCAGCTCCGCCTCGGCGGTGCGGACGCTGGAGTAATCCTCGCCCGTCGCCGGGTTGCTGGTAGCGCCGAGCGCGCTCAGTTCGCGCAGTTGCTCGGGCTTGAGATAGCGGGACGCCTTGAAGATGGTGTCGCGCCGCTCCTTGGCCTTGGGGCAGGTGGTGACGATGGTCTTGTAGGTGTCGAAGGCACGGTCGGCCTGCTTCAGCTCGGCATAGGCCTCCGCCAGCCGCCAGGCATTGTCCAGCCGGTTGCAGGCCACCGCCTCCGGCTGGGCGGCGGCGGCATCGACCACCTCCTGCCAGCGCTTGGTGTCGCTGGCCGAGCGGATGCGCCCAGCGCTCTCGGCGAGGTCGAGTTCCTGGAGAAGCTTGTCCGACGGCTGCCAGGACGGCGACTTGCGCCGCTGCTCGGCGATGGCGGCCCGCGCCTCCGCCACCTTGCCGGCCGACAGCAGGGTCCAGAACGGGCTTTCGTCGACGCCCGCCGTGGTCGGCTGCGGCGCGAACAGATCCTTCGGCGGTTCCCAGCTGGGATCGAGCGCGCGCAGGCGGGCGATCTCCGCCTCCAGCCGTTCGCCGTCGCCGATGCGGGCATAGTAGCGCAGCGCCGTCTCGTCCACCTTGCCGGCGGCCGGCGCGGAGCCGCTGCCGGGGGCGGGCGCCACCTCCACCTTCACGCCGGGAGCCAGCGCGCGGGCGCCGCCGTTCGACTGGGCCCAGGCGCTGGACCAGACGCCGGCCCCGCCGCCGGCCACGGCGATGCCGGCAAGGAGAAGGGCCGGAAGAAGGACAGGACGGGTCACGGAGCGATCCCCAGGCTTTGCGCCGCCAGCGCGGAAAGATGGGCCAAGGTGGTTGAGTAGTAGTCTTCGTCCGGCGCCAGCGGCGGCACCGTTACGGCCTCGCCGCCGGCTCCGGCAAGCTGGCAGGCCAGCCGGTAGACCGCCAGCATGCCGACCGACGCCGCCACCTGGGTGGTGGTGCCGCCCGGCAGCGAGACGGTGGCGGGCACCGCCTTGCCGCCATACTTCGCCGCCAGCGTGGAGAAGGGGCGGAAGTAATAGGGGTCGCGGTAGCCGTCCAGCGCCAGATAGAGCGGCACCCGCACGGCGTCGTAGCCATACTGCTTCTTGAAGCCCTCGGCGATGCCCACCGTCCCGGAGGCGTCCAGCGTCATCCAGTCCGGCGGCAGCTGGAACCCGCCGAAGCGCGCCTTCGACAGCAGGACCAGCCCGGAATCCGACAGCTTGCCCCAGCGCTCGCCGCCCGGCAGGGCGGCGAAGGCGCGGATGGCCGGGAAAATCCAGTAGCTGGGGTTGAGGACCAGCGTGTCGCCCTTGCGGAAGCCGTCGCGTCCCGGCAGCACCACCGTCAGCCCCCCCTGCTCCACCAGCAGCCCGGAGGCCAGCGCCTTGACGATGGCGATGGCGGCGGTGCGGTAGGCCTCCGCCTGCCAGGTCTCGGCGGCGCGCAGCAGCGCCCAGGCGATCAGCATGTCGCCGTCCGACGCGTTGTTGCGGTCGGCGACCCCGCCGTCGGGCGTCCAGCGCCACGCCACCAGCCCGTCGCCGCGCACCATCAGCACGCGCTGGGTCCAGCCCCACAGCCGGTCGAAGGCGGCGCGGTCACCCCCCGCCACCGCCAGCAGCATGCCGTAGCCCTGCCCTTCGGAATGGCTGATGCCCTTGTTGCCGGTGTCGACGATGCGGCCTTCCGGCAGCAGGAAGCGCTCCGCATAGCGGCGCCACGCGTTCCCGTCGTAGGGGGCCGCGCGCACAGTCCCAGGCAATGCCGCAGTCAACCCGAAGGCAGTCAACCCGAAGGCGGCCAGCCCGAGGGAGGCTGCTCCGGTCAGCATGTCGCGCCGCGATGTTCCGGCAGGTGACGTCATGACCCGCTCCGTTCCCGATGACCGCCCTTCAGCAGCAGGCGCATGCTGACCGTCAGCACCACCGCCGTCCCCAGCAGCAGGGCGAACAGAAGCTCGATCCGCTGCGACAGGTTGCGGGCCAGAATCAGGATCAGGTTGCCGATGTCAAAGGGATTGAGAATGATCTGGTAGGGACGCGACGTTTCCAGCGTGGTGATGGCCGGTGCCGCACTGCTCCACAGCGCCCCGCCGCCGCGCAGTTTGTCCCACTGCCCGGCCTCGCCCAGGCTGCGCATCGCGCGGTCGATGGCGCGCGGATCGGCTGCGGTCAGCAGCGTCCAGGTCAGCGGATCGGCCCCCGGCGCACGGTATTGCAGCAGGGCCGCCTCCGGCAGGGTCTCGGCATTCTCGGTCAGCGCGACGACGTCGACCGGCGCCTCCTCCACCGTCCAGTGGTTGATGTAGCGCGCGGCCGCGCCCATCACCCGCCGCGCCCAGTCGGGCACCCAGCCGCGGCCGGTGGCGGCCGGGTCCTTGGCATCGCCGGCCATCCGCTGCCAGCGGTTCGCCGCACCGCCATCGGCCGCCAGCGCCGCCCCCGCGATGCCCATCGGCTGTCCCATTCCCTGGCCCATCCCCTGCGGCACGGTCCCCGGCCGCGCCGGCCCCGAACGGACGGCGTTGCCCGACCAGCCCAGCCGCAGCCGCTCGGCCAGGGCGCGGCGGTCGGATGCCGCCATCGGCTCGCCGCGGGCCTTGGCCTGGGCGATCAGGGCGCCTGCCTCCAGCAGACCGGCCAGACGGTCGGCCGGCAGCGGGGCAGCGGTGAAGACCGCCTGCGGCAGCGCCGCCACCGGGCCGACGATCAGAGCATTGTCGTTCGGCGCGCCGTCCCAGCCGGTATAGGGCACCACCGCCATCAGGTCGCCCGCCCGTTGCGCCAGCTTGGCGGTCAGGCTCCAGGCGGCGCCGAACCAGGCGGGATCGCGTCCGACGACGACGAGGTCGAAGGGCGGCGCCTGCTCTCCCCCGGCGGTGCCGCCATAGGGAAAGGCGGTGTTGGCGAAGCCGCCCAGGTTCGGCAGCGTGACCAGACGGGCGAAGCCGGGGATCTCGATGCTGGACGTATCCAGCAGGGTGAAGGTCGGGCGCCGCACGGCGAAGACGCAGTCGGTGCCGCCGGCCGGCGGCAGTTCCGCCTCCACCTCGATCACGTTGGGGCCGGGGCGGAACAGCGCCATCGGCAGCGGCATCTCGCCATTCTCGATGATGCCGCTGGACCGCTTGTCGACCTCCATCGCGGCGGCCGACTTGCCGTTCACCTGGACATTCAGTATGGCGCCGGGGCCGAGATTGCCCTCGAACGCGGCGTTGACGTGGAACAGGATGGAGCGGTCGCTGACCGGGGCGAACCCGGCCGGCAGGGTCAGGCCAAAGCGGCCGGTATAGCGGTAGCCGCTGTGCTGCACCGTCTGGAAGCCCAGTTCCGACAGGTGGTAGCGTCCCTCCGCCTGCACCAGCGGGGCCGGCGGGGCAGCCGGGATCGCCGCGTCGGTGACGATGGTGGCGCTCTGGGTCGGCAGCGGCCGGGTCACGTCGGACAGCCGCATCACCGCCTGATCCACCTCCTGCTGCGTCCGTCCCGACGCGACGGCGACGAAGCCGCCGCCACCGGGGTTGGCGCCGCCGCTTCCCTCCGGACCGCCTTTGCCGGCGGGAAGCGGATAGACGGCCAGGAACGGGCCGGTGATGGCGGCGGCGCGCGCGTCGCCCAGCAGGGGGGCGATGCGGTCGCGGGTGCCGATCAGGATGTTCTTGCCGCCCGGCAGGGGCAGGCTTTCCAGCGTCGCTCCTGAACCGCCCGGAGGAGGAGGATTGCCCTGGGAATTAACCTGCAAATTGCCGGGAGCGTTGCCGGCGGTCTTCACCGGTACAGCCACCACCCGCGGCGTCTGGTCGCCCAGCAGCAGGCCGTAGGACTGCGCCACCATGGAACCCCAGCCGAGATGGTCGGCGTCGATCTCGCCACCGGGCTGGATGATCGCCAGCGGTTCCCGCGCCCGGTCGGCGGAGGCCAGAAGCTGGCGCATCATCGCCAGATCCGGTTCCGGCACGCCGCCGTCCGACAGCAGCGTCAGCGACGACGCGGCAAGGTTCACCCGCGCCCACAGATCGTAGGTGCCGCGCACCGTGCAGATGGCGCGGTGCTGGGCGCTGGTCTGGAAGACGATCTGGTTCTCGCCGGGACGGATCAGGCTGCTCGGCAGGGTGATGGAGGCGTTGACCGGCCCGCGGAAGGCGGCCAGCGGCAGGTCGGCCACCGGAGAGCCGTTGATGAAGACCGACATCGCGCCCTTCTCCGGCAGGATGTCGATGCCGTTCTCGTAGGTCAGCGCCAGCACGGCACTGGTCAGCCCGATCACCGGCGGCAGCACGGCGCGCAGCACCACCGTCTCGGTCTCGCCATGCAGGGTGACCTCCGGCTGGCCGTCGCGCAGGTTCGACAGCGGAATCACCCGGCGGTCGGCGGCCAGCGCCGGCACCGCACCGCCGATCCATTGGGACAGCAGCGCCAGCAGGGCCAGCACCGCCCACAACAGCCGGCCCGCGCCGGTATGGTTGCCCATGCCCGCCATCGCCGTTCCCGTCGCCATCAGGGGGCCTGGAAGGTCAGGATGCGGCGCAGCGCACCGGGCAGGGCGAGCAGCACATGGCCCAGCCGCGGCACCACCCGCGTGGCGAAGAACAGCAGCCCGCCGAAGAAGGTCGGGGCGGCCACCCGCTTGCGGTCGAGGAAGATGTCCCAGCCGACGCTGTTGCCGAAGACGAAGCGCGCCATCTCCACGATGTCCTGGCGGTCGCGCGGGGCGAATCCGGCGCCGACCGCCAGTTCGCCGTTGCGCATCTCGATGCGGAAGATGCGGACGCCGGTGGTGGTCGCGGCCTCCGTTTCCGTCGCGCCGATGGTCAGCACCGGGGTCTGGTCGGGCCGGCTCAGCAGGTCGCGCCATGCCGGATCGACCAGCAGCCCGACGCCGCCGGCCGACACGTCGGCGACCAGCAGGTCGATGCTGGTCCCGTCGTCGAACTTCAGCACCGCCGGGCGGTCGACGGAAAAGCGCTCCTGCCGGCGGACGCGCTTGCGCTCATAGACGACGGCGAGGCCGCCCAGCGCCAGCAGGAAGCTCAGCGAACACCAGACCGCCACCGGGACGATGGCGGCGCGGTGTTCCGGGAAGATGGAATAGCGCCACGCACAGGCCGCCAGCCCGGCGGCCAGCAGCAGGGTGGTGACGATGAAGGGCGTGGCCAGCGGGGAGAAGCCATCCTCTTCCACCGACTGGCCCTTGGCGGTCACCTTGAACACCGGGTCGCGCGGCCGCATCAGCGTCGCCAGCGCGGCGCGCGCGACGTGGAAGGACTGCAGATACTCGTACAGCTCCGAGAACAGCGGCCAGCGCATCCGCCCGTGCAGGAACTGCGACAGGAAGGCGGCGGCGAAGACATGCGGAATGACGAAGCAGGCGAAGTCCGGCAGGTTGATGCGGTAGATCTCCAGCCCGAACAGGGCGTAGCACAGCGGCGACAGCAGGAAGATCGGCCGCCAGAACCAGAAGAACCAGTACAGCATGGTGCTGGTGTAGCAAAGCCGCTGGGCGATGGTCAGGCCGCGCTTGAACAGCGGGTTCTTCAGCAGGAACAGCTGGATCATGCCCTGGGTCCAGCGCGACCGCTGGGCGATGAAGCTGTCGAAGGTCTCGGGCTGCAACCCGGCGATCAGCGGGCGCGGCAGGTAGACGCTGCGCCAGCCGCGCGCATGCAGCTCCAGCGCCGTCTCGCAATCCTCCGTCACCGTGTCGCCGCTGAAGCCGCCGACCTCCTCCAGCGCAGCGCGGCGCAGGATGGCGGCCGATCCGCAGAAGAAGGAGCCGTTCCATCGGTCCAGCCCGGGCTGGATCGAATAATAGAACATCTCGTTCTCGCTCGGCATCCGCTCGAAGGTGCCGAGGTTGTATTCGACCGGGTCGGGATTGACGAAGAAATGCGGGGTCTGGACCAGGAACAGGCCGGGGTCCTGCTGGAAGAAGCCGACCGTCGCCTTCATGATGCCCACCGTCGGCACATGGTCGGCATCCAGGATCAGCACCAGATCGCCGGACGTCTTCTGGAAGGCGTGGTTGATGTTGCCGGCCTTGGCATGCTCGTTGCGCGGCCGGGTCATGTAGGTGACCTGAAGCCGCTCGCACAGCGCGGTCAGCGTCTCGCGCCGGGCCGAAGCCGCGGCGGCCTGTTCGGGGTTGCTGTGGGCCAGCTTCTGGTCGGTGCCGCCGTCGTCCAGCAGATAGACGCGCAGCTTGTCGCGCGGATAGTCGATGCAGACCGCGGCGGCCAGCGTCGTCTCCAGCAGTTCCGGCTCCTCGTTGTAGGAGGGGATGTAGACGTCGACGCTGGGCCAGAAGGCGGGGTCGCCCGTCGGCTCCGACGGTTCGCGGGCCAGCGGGTCGATGATGACGAACAGCGAGGTCAGGAACAGGACGAAGGACAGCGCCTCGGCCGCGAACAGGGTCACGCCGGGGATGAAGTTCACCAGGTCGTCCACCGGCGGCATCGTGCCGGTCAGCCGCCAGAAGAAATAGCGGAAGGTGACGAAGGCCAGCAGCAGGACGGTCAGCGTGCGGGCATGCCAGAAGCGCTGGGCGAAGCGTCCCAGCACGAAGGCCGCCGCCACCACGCCGGCCGAGATGGCGGCGCTTGCAAATCTTCCAACGGGCAACGCCGCCAGCGCAAGAAACAAACCCGCCGACAGCAACAATAGAATCCAGAGCAGAACCGAACGCAGTGAGAAGCGACGACTGTTCAGGTTCGGCTGTCGTTTGGATTGCTGCGCCTTATTGTTCAGAGGTCGAACAACGGTCTTGGCGCTTGGCGAGGTCGTCATGCGGTTCCGCAGAATGGGGCCATCACACCCTAGTTGGGTGATCCCTTATGGCTCAAGCTCCGTTACAAATCGTTACCGACTTGTGATGAAGCTTGCTCAAATGCCATATTTCATTGGACCTGTGTCGTCGGGATTACGGTCCGTCCGGCTCCGCCGCCCCCTGTGCAGCCTCACCTGTGCATCCGGATGTGTGCGACTCGGGAGCAGCCGCGGACGGCCTTTGCCGATGAAGGCGGGGACGCGGCCGCAATCCGATCCCTACGCGCGGCTGCCCTGCGCCGCAGCTTGGGCTTGGGGGATGACGGCGGGCGGGAATGCCGCCATGGTTGCCGACAATCCGCCGACCCATCGGTTGCAGCACAGGGTTCCGCCAGCCTCCATGCCCGCCTCAATGCCCATGTCAGCCCTTCTCTCCGACGCCTTCGCCGTGCTGGCCCCGGTTTTCGTGGTGGCCGCGCTGGGCTATGGCTGGACCCGGGGGAAGCTGCCTTACGACAGCGCCTTCATCACCACCTTCGCGATCAACGTGTCGTCCCCCTGCCTGGTCTTCTCCGCCCTGACCCGGCTGCACCTGTCGGCCAACGTGATGGGGGAGATCGCGCTGGCCGCCACCCTGTGCATGGCGCTGACGGCACTGGCCTCCATCCCCGTGCTGCTGGCGTCGGGGCTGTCGCTGCGGGTCTATGTGCCGGCGATGGCCTTTCCCAACGCCGGCAACCTGGGCCTGCCGGTCTGCCTGTTCGCCTTCGGCGAGAACGGCCTCAGCCTTGCCGTGCTGTTCTATGCGGTGATGTCGGTCGGCCAGTTCACGCTGGGTCCGGCGCTGGCCGCCGGACGGTTCGACCTGGGGCAGATGGCGCGCACCCCGACGATCTACGCGGTGGCGCTGGCCGTGGCGATCCAGCTGGCCGGGCTGCCGCTGCCGGTGTGGATCGGCAACACCACCACGCTGCTGGGCAACTGCGCCGTGCCGCTGATGCTGTTCTCGCTGGGGGTGGCGCTGTCGAAGCTGCGCCTCTCCGGAGCGGTGCGGGCGCTGTCGATGTCGGCCTTCCGGCTGGCGGTCGGCTTCGCCATGGGGCTGCTGGTCGCCTGGGCGATGGGGCTGACCGGCGCGGCGCGCGGCGTGGTTCTGGTGCAAAGCTCCATGCCGGTGGCGGTCTTCAACTATCTCTGGGCGCTGCGCTACGGCAACTCCCCGGAGGATGTCGCCGGCATGGTCCTCGGGTCCACCGCCATGGCCTTCGTCGGCCTGCCGGCGCTATTGATGTTCGTGATGCAGTAGAAGGGAGGGGTCTCATGGCGCACAGGCAACACCGCTATGCCGTCCGGATCGACTGGACCGGCAATCTCGGCACCGGCACCTCGGCCTACCGGGCCTACAGCCGCGACCACACGCTGAGCGCCGGGACCAAGCCGGCGATCCCCGCCACCTCCGACGCGGCCTTCCGCGGCGATCCGGCGCGCTGGAACCCTGAGGAGATGCTGGTCGGCGCCCTGTCGTCCTGCCACCAGCTCTGGTACCTGCATCTCTGTTCGGCCGCCGGGATCGTCGTCACCGGCTACAGCGACGATGCCGACGGGGTGATGGAGGAGGAGACCGACGGCGGCGGCCAGTTCACCGCCGTCGTCCTGCGGCCGCGGGTGACATTGGCGCCCGGATCGGACGCCGGGCGGGCGCTTGCCCTGCATCACGAGGCGGCGGAAAAATGCTTCATCGCCCGCTCCGTCAATTTCCCGGTCCGGCACGAACCGGAGGTGGAAGTGGAGGGAGGGGGTGGCGGCCAATGACCGCCGAGCCCACGCCGATGACCGACACCCCCGCCCTGTCCGTGCTGGACGCCATCGCCGGCCGGCGCAGCATCCGCGCCTTTTTGCCCACGCCGGTGGAGCGGGAGACGGTCCTGCGCATCCTCGACCTCGCCGCCCGCGCGCCGAGCGGCACCAACATCCAGCCCTGGAAGGTTCATGCCATCGCCGGGGAGGCGCGGGCCGCCCTGTCGGCGGAGCTGCTGGCCGCCCATGAGGCGGGAGAGCCGGAGGTGCCGGAATATCCCTATTACCCGGAGAACTGGCGGGAGCCCTATCTCGGCCGGCGGCGGGCGGTCGGCTGGGCGCTCTACGGCTCGCTCGGCATCGGCAAGGGCGACCGCGAACGGATGGCGCGCCAGCATGGCCGCAACTGGCTGTTCTTCGGCGCGCCGGTCGGACTGTTCTTCGCCATCGACCGCGACATGGGCAAGGGCGCCTGGCTCGATCTGGGCATGTTCATGCAGAACGTCATGATCGTCGCCCGCGGCTTTGGGCTGGAGACCTGCCCGCAGGCGGCCTTCTGCTACCGCCACGCCATCACCGCACGGCATCTGGGCCTGCCCGATACGGAAATCATCGCCAGCGGCATGGCGCTGGGCTTCGCCGACTGGTCGGCACCGGAGAACAACTTCCCGACCGACCGCGAACCGGCCGAAGGCTTCACTCGCTTCACCGGCTTCTGAACAAGGCGGCCTACAGGGTGACGAACCCGTTCGGCGCCACCGCGGCCGGGGCGCAGGGCGACAGCCGCCCGGCGACGAAGGCGGCGGTCTGGACCAGGACACGCGGCGAGAAGGGCTTGGCGATATAGCCCAGCCCGACCCCGCCGGCCTGGGCCTTGCTGGGCGGGTTCCCGGTGGCGAAGACGCAAGCAATCCCCATCGCCTTCAAGGCGCGGGCGACGTCGAGCCCGTTCGACCCGTTGGCCAGCTTGATGTCGACGAAGGCCATGTCGGGCTTCTCCTCCCCGGCCAGGGCCAGCGCGGTGGGGAGATCCTCGGCAATCCCCGTCACCTCGTGGCCGGCCGACTGAAGGGTCAGCGACACCCCTTCGGCGATCAGAAATTCATCCTCTATGATCAATATCTTCATTGTTTTTCTTGTAAATTTCGCAGGATGGCCGGAGACGTCACGCCTGGGTTGGCGCTCCCGGCTTCATGGGGAAAGTTAAAAGGAAGCGCGTCCCCGGTGTCAAACGTTCGATCTCCAGATGCCCCCTTAATTGCCGCGTAAGATTGCGGACCGTGTTCAGGCCGAAGCCGCCGCCTCCGCCGCTCGCGACCTCTTCCGGCAGGCCGATGCCGTCGTCGGCGACGTCGATGCGGACCTCGTTCCCCGCCACCTCCATGTCCAGCTTGACCGTGCCGTGCCGCCCATCGGGGAAGGCGTGCTTGTAGCTGTTGGTCAGCAGTTCGTTGACGATCAGCGCCACCGGCACCGCGGTGTCGACCGAGGCCGGCAACGGCGACTGGACCGCCATGGTCATCGCCGGCTCGCCGCTGCCAGTGGGCGGGATCGCGTTCTCGGCGATGCTGCGGATCAGGTCCGACAGCTCCACCGTGTCGTACACCGCGCCCTCGCCATAGAGGCGGCGATGAACCTCGGCGATCGCCAGCACGCGGCTGCTGCTGTCCAGCAGTTCCTCCCGCACCTCCTGGCTGCGATGCCTCATCGCCTGGGTCCGCAGCAGGTTGGCGACGATCTGCAGGGAGTTCTTGACCCGGTGGTTGACCTCGTCGAGCAGGATCCTGTTCTCCTGCAACGCCGCGGACAGCGCCTCCCCTTCCGCGCGCTCGGCCTGGTAATCCCGCTCCAGCCGCCGGACGGTGGAGTAGCCGAGCCAGCCGATGACCGTGACGAAGATGATCCCGTAGGCGATCATCAGCAATTCGAGGATGGTGGCGTGCCGGCTGCGCCGGGCGAGCAGCATGTCCTCTTCCGCCCGCATGGTGGCGGTCAGGCGCCGGATTTCGGCCATCGTGCTGGCGCCCTTCCCCTCGCGGATGGTCGCAAGTGCCTGCTCCAGCCCTGCTTCGGTGGCCTGCCGCAGAACCTCGGCGATCTGGTGCAGCCGGTCGGCGGTCAGGGAGCGCAGGGCCTTCAACATATCCTGCTGAACCGGGTTGTCGGCGGTCAGCGACCCGATGCTGTCCAGCAGCAGCCGGCTGCGATCCCTCCCCTCCTCATAGGCGGCGAGATGAGCGGGGTCCGCCAACAGCAGGTATCCGCGCTGGCCGGATTCGGTGTCGTACAGGGTGGATTGCAAGGATTCGACGGTGGAGATGACTTCGTGGGTATGGTCGACCCAGTCGATGGCGCGCCGATATTCGAGGAAGACGATGACGAGCAGCAGGAAGCCGATGAACAGGCCGCCGAGCAGCAACGCCGATAATCCGGCGGCACGGGCGCGCACGGTGCGGCGCGCAAGGCTGGCATCGGTGTTCATGGGCATGGACCGTCCCCGCTTCGCGCCGTCACTCACCTCTCGGAACAGCCCGCACAGTCTGGATCTTCCCGCATCGGCGGCATTGACGTGAGTCAAAACAAGTTAAGTTGATGAACAATCAATATGGCTCTCCCACCCGATTTTCCTCACCCGCCTGACAAATTCAGCGCCGAAGCCAGCGTGTCCTGCAGGCGGCTGGGCTGGATCGGCTTGTGCAGCAGCGCGCATTGGGCGCCCGCCGCCTCGCGCAGCCGGTCGGCCGAAGTATCGCCGGTCAGCAGCACGCCGGGAACGTCGCGCGACAGGCGGCGGCGGACCATGTCCATCACCATCAGCCCGGTGGTTCCTTCCGGCAGGCGGTAATCGGCCAGGATCAGGTCGGGCTCCTGCCCGCTGTCGATCAGGCTGCCCAGGAGCTCCTCCGCCTCGGCCCCGCTGCCGGCCTCCACCACGCGATAGTTCCAGTCCTCCAGCATCAGCACCAGCGCCATGCGGATGACGGCGTCGTCCTCCACCAGCATGACCAGCCGCCCACCATCGCCGGCGGTCCCGTCGCCCGCCGTGCCGCCGCTGTCCGCTTGTTCGACGGTGTCGGATTTCGCCTCGGTCAACGGCAGGCAGACGGTGAAACGGCTGCCACGGCCGAGCGAGGAGGTCACGTCGATGGTGCCGCCCAGCATGGTGACCAGCCGCCTGGCGATGCTCAGCCCCAGCCCCAGCCCTTCCCGCCGGTCGCGGGCGGCGTTGCCGACCTGGAAGAAGTCCTGGAAGATGCGGTCGATGTGCTGATCGGCGATGCCGATCCCGCTGTCCCACACCTCGATCTGCAAGCGGTCGCCGCGCCGCCGCGCGCCGAGCAGCACCCGCCCGCCGGGGGCGAAGCGCAAGGCGTTGGCCAGCAGGTTGCGCAGCACCCGTTCCAGCAGGCGCGGATCGGTCCGCGTCGTAAGATGCGGCGCCACCAGACGCAGGTTCTGCCCGGCCTTCTCGGCCAGGGGGGCGAATTCCCCGTGCAGCCGGCCCAGCAGGGCGGTGATGTCGACCGTCTCCGGATTGGGGGCGACGAGCCCGGCTTCCAGCTTGGAGATGTCGAGCATCCCGTCCAGCATGCCGCCCAGGCCGCCGAGCGAGGACTGGATCTGCTCCGCCATCCGCCGCGCGCCGTCGGAAAGCTCTTCCTTCATCAGCAGGTCGGACAGCAGCAACAGCGCCTGCACCGGCTGGCGCAGGTCGTGGCTCGCCGCCGCCAGGAAGCGTTCGCGGGCGTCCAGCGCCACGTTCAGGTCGCGCTCCAGCGCCTTCACCGCGGTGATGTCGGCGACGCTGGAGACCACCGCCTCCACCCGGCCGGCCGGATCGGCGACCGGGCGGCTCGACACCCGCAGCCAGCGGGTGGGGGCGGTCGCCTCCTCCCCCTCGACCACGCCGATGATGCGTTCGGCCACCGGCTTGCCGCTGCGCACCGCCTCGGCCGCCGGGGGAAGCCCATGCAGGCGGTTGCCGTTGGCGTCGATGAAGCGGCGGCCGGCGGTGGTCGGCACCATGATGTCGGGGGCGGTGGCCGGCGCCAACTGCCCGTCCGCCCGGCCTTCTCCCTTGCCCTCTCCATCAAAAGCGGGGGCGGTGGGGTCGAGCAGCGCGCGGGCCGGTCCGCCCAGCAGCCGTTCCGCCATGGCGTTCGCCAGCAGGCTGCGGCCGTCGACGGCGGTCATCGCCAGCGCATCGTGCAGCGACTGGACCAGCACCCGGTGCCGCCGCTCGCTGAGGTTCAGCGCCGCCTCCGCCGTCCGCCGCGCGGTGACGTCGCGGAAGGCGACGACCGCCCCCTGGATGCGCTCCTCCATCGGGGCGAAGCGCATGCCGGACGACAGCATGGGGGAGATGGTGACCTCGACCAGCAGCGTCCCGCCATCCTCCCGGCGCAGCTTCTCGCAGGCGATGCTGCGCGGCCGGCCGTCGGTCAGCGACAGGGCCAGCGCACGGGCCGCCCCGCCGGCAGCCGGCGAGGCCGCTTCGACGTCCGGCAGTCCGCCCGGCAGCCCCTCCGCCTCCCCGGCCGGGCCGGCCAGCAGGTCCGAGGGCGGACGGCCGATCAGGTCCAGGTCGAGATGGCCGGTCATCGCCGTCGCCGCGGCGTTGACGAAGCGGATGCGGCCGTCGGCGTCGACCCCGAGGATGCCGTCGCCGACCGATTGCAGGATATGGTGATAGTCGGCCCGCGCCCGCTCGGCATCGTCGCGGGCCTGCTGCACCTCGCGCAGCCAGGCGTTGCGTTCGGTCAGGTCGGTGATGGTCAGCAGCACGTCGCCGCGGTCGCTGTCGTCCAGCGTCACCCGGCGGGCGTCGGTCAGCCCGTCGATGACCGTGCCCTGCGGGCCGAGGAAGCGGAATTCCTGCCGGGCCCACTCGCCATGGTCGCGCAGCCGGCCGAGCGCGGTGAACAGGCGGCCATGATCGACGCCGTCGACCAGCAGGGTCAGCGGACGGCCCTTCAGCCGCAGCATCGGCAGGCCGAACTGCCGCTCGGCCGCGGCGTTCGCCTCGCCGACGATGCCGGTAGCGTTCACCGCCAGACAGGCCAGCGGCACCGACTGGAAAAGCTGGAGATATTGCAGGCGGGATGCTTCCAGCGCCTGCTGGGCGCCGCGCAGCTCCTCGTTCTGAATCTCCAGCTCGGCCTGATGGACATACAGCTCGTGCAGCAGTTCCTTCATCGAGGTGGCGGTGATGTCCGACACCTCGAAATGCCCGTCGCTGAGGATGGTTTCGGCACGGCGCCGCAGGCGGCCGGAGGAGTCCTCGCTCATTCCTCTCCTCCATCGCCCTTGCCATCGCCCGTGCCATCACCTTCACCGGTTCCGTCCAGCTGCAACTCCATCAGCTTGCGGTTGGTAATGTTGATGTGGCTGACGACGATGCCGCCGTCATGGTCCTTCAGGCGGGTGGCGTGCATCAGGAACCAGCGCTGCTCGTCGGGCGAATGGCAGGGATATTCGATGGAGAAACCGTCGGCTTTGCCGTCCAGGATGCGGCGCAGCCCGTCATGCACCGCACGGGCGATGCCGTCCGTCGAAGCCGCGTCCGGCGCCAGGCAGACCTCAAGGTAGTTGGTGCCGACGCCGCAGCGTTCGATCGCCGGGGCGCCGTTGCGCTGGGCGAAGCCGCGCCAGGCGGCGTTCACCATGACGATCCGGCCCTCGCGGTCGGTGACGGCGATATGTTCCGGCAGGCTGTCCAGCACCTTTTGCAGCCGCTCCTGCGCCTGCTTGGTGTCCGTCACGTCGACGAAGGTCACCACCACACCGGCAGTCTGACTCTTGTCGGTCAGATAGGGCAGGATGCGGGTCAGCACCCAGCGGCCGTCATGGACGCGGACATGGCGCTCCACCGGTTCCTGCCCGTCGAACACCTTGCGGATGTCGCCGAGGAAATCGGGATAGTCGATGTTGGTCGACAGATGCGCGATGGACCGGCCGATGTCGCGCGGGATGATGTTGATGAATCCGGCCGCCGCGGGCGTGAAGCGGCGGATGACGAAATCGCCGTCCAGGAACACCGTGCCGATCTCGGTCGAGCGCAGCAGGTTGTCCAGGTCGTTGGTGATCTCGGTCAGCTCCTCCACCTTCGCCTGATATTCGGCGTTGACGGAGTAAAGCTCCTCATTGACCGACTGCAGCTCCTCGTTGGTGCTCTGCAATTCCTCGTTGGAGGCCAGCAGTTCCTCGTTGGTCGCCTGCAGCTCTTCGTTGGCTGTCTCCAGCTCCTCGATGGTCGCCTGGAGGTTCTCGCCGCGCGACAGCAGCTCCTGCTCCAGCCCGCGGATGCGCTCGGCGGCGTCGGCATTCAGGTCGAAGTCGGAGTCCGGCACCGCCAGCGGCAGCATGTTGGCGCGGTCCAGCACCACCAGGGCGAAGCGGCGGCCGGTCTTGCGCGCGACATAGGGCTGGACCCGCAGGCTGAGCGCCGCCACCCCCTCGCGGTCCTTCACCGGGATGTTGGACAGCGCGAACTCCTCGCCCGACCGGAAGGCGCGGTTCAGCGCGGTGCCGGTCACCATGGCGACCGAGGACGGCAGCAGCTTCAGCACGTTCAGCGTCGCCTCGCCCGCCGGCACCTTCAGCAGGGAGGAGGCGTCGCCGAACACGTGCATGATGGTCATCTGTTCGTTGACCAGCAGGCAGGGCGGCACATAGGCCTTCATCAGGGCGCCGATCGCCTCGTCGATGACCGCCCCTTCCTCCATCGCCTGGGTGCCGCCATCCTCGCCATGGCGGGCCGGCGGTGCCGCCACCGTCGGCACCAGCAGCCGCGACAGCCGGAAGGACCCGGCGCGCAGGCTCTGGAACAGCTTGTTGCGGCTGTCGACGGTGTGGAAATCGGACTGGAGGTCGCCCAGCGTCTCGCTGGTGCCGAGGAACAGGAAGCCGCTCTGGCGCAACGCGTACTGGAACAGGCTGAGAACCTTCCGCTGCAACGGCTGGTCCATGTAGATCAGCAGGTTGCGGCAGCTCAGCAGGTCGATCTTGGTGAAGGGCGGGTCGCGCATGATGTTGTGGGCGGCGAACACCACCATGCGGCGGATGTCGCGCGCCACCACATAGCCGTCGCCCCGCGCGGTGAAGAAGCGCCCGAGCCGTTCCTGCGACACGTCCTCCGCGATCGAGCGGGGATATTCGCCGAGGCTCGCGACCTCGATGCTGTCCTGGTCGATATCGGTGGCGAAGATCTTGACGTCGATGCTGCGGCCGAGCCGTTCCTGCGCCTCGGCGAACAGGATGGCGAGGGAATAGGCCTCCTCCCCGCTGGCGCAGCCGCAGACCCAGACGCGGATCATGTCGGTCGGGCTGCGGTTGGCGAGCAGGCTGGGGATCACCCGGTCGGCCAGGACGCGGAAGGCCGCCTCGTCCCGGAAGAAGCGGGTGACGCCGATCAGCATCTCCTTGTAGAGGTTCACCGTCTCGGCGCTGTTCCGCCGCAGCAGGGCGGCATACTCCTCCATCGAGTCCAGCCCGGCGCCCTGCATCCGCCGCTCGATCCGCCGCAGCAGCGTCGCCAGCTTGTAATGCGAGAAATCGACGCCGGTGACGGAGCGGATGACGGCGATGATCTGGGCCAGCGGATCGTCGCCATCCTCGCGCCGCTGCCGGCCCGCCTGACCGGACATCCGCATCGGCCGGGCGCGGGCCAGCACCTTGCGCGCATGCTCGATCAGCCGGGCCGGCAACTCCTCCGGCGGCAGGGTGGCGTCGATCTGGCCCGTAGCCAGCGCGCTGCGCGGCATGCCGTCGAACTGCGCGGTTTCCGGCTGCTGGACCGCGGTGAAGCCGCCGGCCGACTTGATCGCCATCAGCCCGCGCGTCCCGTCCGACCCGGTGCCGGACAGGATCAGCCCGATGGCGAAGGGACCCTGGTCGCGGGCCAGTGCCGTGAGGAAGATGTCGATCGGCAGGCTCATGCCGCTGCCGGCATCCTTGGCGGTCAGCCGCAGCCGGCCATCCTCGATGCTCAGATGCTTGCCCGGCGGCAGCAGATAGACGGTGTTGCGCTGGACCGGCACCCCTTCGGTCGCCTGCACCACCTCCATGGCCGTGTGCTTCGCCAGCAGATCGACCATCAGGCTCTTGTGCACCGGCGACAGGTGCTGGACCACGACATAGGCGAGGTCGCTGTCACCCGGCACCGCGTCGAAGAATCGCTGCAACGCCTCCAGCCCGCCGGCCGAGGCGCCGATCCCGACGATGCAGCAGGCCTGTTCCGGTGCCGCCGCCTCTTCAACCGGCACGGCCGCAATGTCCGCATCGGGCGATGCGCCGTTGCTCTGGGTCGGCTGCGTGACCGGTGCGTCGGTTGTCACGATGATAAACGAGTCCTTCTGGCGTCGGCCTGCCGGTTCCCGATGCAAGCGAGCCCCTGGCTATATCCAACGCACTTGATTTGGTCAACTTGACTATCGCAGAGGATCATCCTGCAATGTCCTCATTTTAACTGGAATGCCTGCATCTCCGCATCGATTTGACTTTGGTTTTATAACGAATGTATCGCGTCTTAAGCATTTTCCGCCAAGCGGCCTCATCGGCCCATCCAAAAGGCCGGAAAGCCGGCTGTCATCGGGACGGGAGACCTGACGCACGCGAAATTCCTGCTATGTTTGCTTCCCCCGGGCGCCACATCCTGGAGCGCCCTAGGGCATGCAAGGCAGCGGGAACGGGTCATGAGCTTCACCTCGATCTATCGCCACGGCTTCGCGCGGGTGGCCGCCTGCACCACGCGCAGCACTCCGGCCGATCCGGCGGCCAATGCCGCTGCGGTGCTGGAGGCGGCGCGGGCCTGCCACGACAAGTCGGTGGCGGTGGCGCTGTTCCCCGAGCTGGCGCTGTCCGGCTACGCCATCGACGACCTGCTGATGCAGGACCCGCTGATCGATGCGGTGGAACAGGCGATCCTCGATCTGGTCCAGGCCTCGGCCGGGCTGATGCCGTTGCTGCTGGTCGGCGCGCCGCTGCTCCATGACGGGCGGCTCTACAACACGGCGGTGGCGATCCACCGGGGTGAGCTGCTGGGCGTGGTGCCGAAGCAGCATCTGCCGAACTACCGCGAATTCTACGAGCGGCGCCAGTTCGCGTCTGGCACCGGCACCGAAGGCGGGACCATCCGCATTGGCGACCTGACCGCCCCCTTCGGCCCCGACCTGCTGTTCTCCGCCGAAGACCAGCCCGGTCTGGTCGTGCATGCCGAGATCTGCGAGGATCTGTGGGTTCCGGCCCCGCCCAGCACCATGGCGGCGCTCGCCGGCGCCACCATTCTCGCCAACCTGTCGGCCAGCAACATCACCATCGGCAAGTCCGACACCCGCCGCCTGCTGGCGAAATCGCAGTCGGCGCGCTGCCTTGCCGCCTATCTCTATTCGTCGGCCGGGACGGGGGAGTCGACCACCGACCTCGCCTGGGACGGCCAGACCTCGATCTTCGAGAATGGCGAGAAGCTGGCGGAGACCGACCGCTTCCCCGACGGCGCCCAGATGGCGGTGGCCGACGTCGACCTCGACCTGCTGCGCCAGGAACGGCTGCGCCAGGGCACCTTCGACGACAACCGCCGCCTGTTCGGCGAGGCGACGGGTGGATTCCGCACCGTCGCCTTCCGCCTCGACGCGCCGGAGGAGGATGTCGGGCTGCTGCGCGTGGTGCCGCGCCTGCCCTTCGTCCCGGCCGCCGCCGAACGGCTGGAGCAGGACTGCTACGAGGCTTACAATATCCAGGTGGCCGGGCTGGTGCAGCGGCTGCGAGCCACCGGGATCAGAACGGTGGTGATCGGCGTGTCGGGCGGGCTGGACAGCACCCATGCCCTGATCGTCGCCGCCCGCGCCATGGACCGGCTCGGCCTGCCGCGCTCGGGCATCCTCGGCTACACCATGCCCGGCTTCGGCACCAGCGAGGGCACCAAGTCCAACGCCTGGCGGCTGATGACGGCACTGGGAGTGACAGCCAAGGAACTCGACATCCGGCCGGCCGCCAACCAGATGCTTCGGGATATGGACCACCCCTACGCCCATGGCGAGGCGGTCTATGACATCACCTTCGAGAATGTGCAGGCCGGCCTGCGCACCGACTACCTGTTCCGGCTCGCCAACCACCACAACGGCATCGTTCTCGGCACCGGCGACCTGTCGGAACTGGCGCTGGGCTGGTGCACCTATGGCGTCGGCGACCAGATGTCCCATTACAACGTCAATGCCGGCGTGCCGAAGACGCTGATCCAGCACCTGATCCGCTGGGTCGGCCGCACCGGCCAGTTCCAGCAGGAGGTGTCGGAGACGCTGGACGCCATCCTGAAGACGGAGATCTCGCCGGAACTGGTCCCCGCCGGCTCCGACAAGGCGCTGCAAAGCTCCGAATCCGTGGTCGGGCCGTATGACTTGCAGGATTTCAACCTGTTCTACGTTCTGCGCTACGGCTTCCGCCCGTCGAAGATCGCCTTCCTGGCCCGCCATGCCTGGGCCGACGTTGCCAAAGGCGACTGGCCGGAGGGCTATCCGCTGGAGAAGCGCCGCGCCTACAGCCCGGCCGAGATCCGCGACTGGCTGCGCGTCTTCCTGCGCCGCTTCTTCGGCTTCAGCCAGTTCAAGCGCTCCGCCATGCCGAACGGCCCGAAGGTGACCGCCGGCGGCTCGCTGTCGCCCCGCGGCGACTGGCGGGCACCGTCGGACGGCAACGCCCGCATCTGGCTGGAGGAACTGGAGCGCGAAGTGCCAACGGAGTGAGGAGGGTCGAGGGACGGGGCGGCCAGCGGTGAACTCAGCTCTCAGGCTGGTTTTTCGATCGAACCCTATCGACTCTACTGCGCTTCCGGCGCCACCAGGGCAACTGACGGGAAATATGAACGGTAGCGTTTGGCATCGCGGGTCAGCAGCGGCAGTCCGAGTACGGCGGCATGGGCACCGATGAAGAAATCCGGAAGCACACCCGAACGGGCGCCGCCCGCGGTCCGATAGCGGCGAAACGCCTTGCCGGCCAGGAACAGGGCTTCGCGCGGGATCTCGTCCATGACGACCCCGGCGTCGTCGAGCAGGTCGTCAAGATCTTCGATCCGTTTGAAGCCCACGGACAATTCGGCATAGACGACGTCGTTGATGATCAGCGGTCCCTTGACTGCGGCACCGTCCAATTGCCGGATGGACCAATCCGCCCATACCGGATCGTTCGTGACGAGATCGAGAAGTACGTTGGTATCGACCAGGGTCATTGGCGCTCAGTCCTCGCCACGCGTCAACGCCATGATCTGATCCGTGCTCAGGCCCGCGGTGGCGCGGCCCCGCAGCCGCTCGAACCGGCTCCTTGTCGGCACCGTTCGGTCCGCCCGTCTCAGAACGACGCGCCCGTCCTCAGCGATTTCGAATTCCACGGCACTGCCTGGACCGAGCCCCAATCGGTCGCGGATCGGCTTCGGAATGGTGACTTGTCCCTTGGTGGTGAGCGTCGTGGCCATGACCGCCTCCGGTAATACCTGCGCAATTCCAAGTATTACTTAATCCGGCCAGCGGTGCCTTGCAAGGGACTGCAAAGCAGGCCCCAAAGGCCCATTCGCCCGGGTCACACCGCCAAGCTTCCGAACGCCGCATCGTCCCCGCTCGCCGAGCAGCGCCCCCACCCGTTCCAGCCAGTCGCCGTCCAGCCCGACCGGCAAGGCCCCGGCGCCCGGATGCCGGAAAATCCGCAAAGTCCAGCCGAACGTCGGAATCAAAAAGGCCGGCGCCCCATCGGAGCGCCGGCCTTTTCCTTGTCGATCCCGATACCGATCAGATCGAAATGCGCAGGGACTCGCGGTTGACCGGGGCGGCGTCCGGGCTGGTCATCGGGCGCGGCGGCACGGCCGGGCGCATCCCGGCCGGCGGCTGGCCCGGCGCCGGGGCAGCCGCCTGGGGAGCCTGCGGAGCGGCCGTCTGCGGCGTGCCCGGATGCGGCTGGGTCGCCTGCTGGGCGGCGATGAACTCGCCCTGGGCGGTCAGGCCGCTGGCGACGTTGCGGTTGATGTTGACCAGCGTGTCGATCTTGTCGAAATCCAGGTCGATCAGACGGTTGGTCGTCTCGCGGTCGACCAGCAGCGACAGGGCCGCAATGTTCGTCCGGACCTCCGGCGGATGGCCGCAATCCTCTTCGGTGATCGCCGCCTGGAAGATCGTCCACAGGCGCTGGTTCAGTTGAAGAGCCTCGCGGAAGGCCTTTTCGTCCTTGGCATGGGCGGCCGCGATCATACGACGCGCCGCTTCCGCCAGGGCCCAAGCCTCGACGTCGCGCGGATTGTCCGAGGTCGGCTTGTTGGCATAGGTGGGAGTCGGCTTCATTCCAAACCCTCGGGGGAAAACCCATCCGTCGGGGCACACCTGCCCCTTTGCTTCGTCCCGGAAGTGTCGGTTATCCGACCGGCTTTGTCAACGCGACGGGGGTAGTTCGGCAGTTGCGGAAGACCCTGACGCAAACTGGTCACAAGTCCTATGCGCTTCGGATAGGAGATCCATGGCCACCTCCGCCACCTGGCCCTCGTCGATGCCGTCCATCAGACCGCGGTCATTGGGATCGGCGGCGACGCGGGCCAGCAGGTCCGGCTGGGGAACGCGGCTGGTCACCACCCGCCCGCGCGGCCCCCAGGGGCCGTAGATGGCGGGATAGCCGGGGCCGAACAACCCCACCGTCGGCACGCCCGCCGCCGCCGCGATGTGCATCAGCCCGCTGTCGTTGCCGACATAGAGCGCCGCCCGCTCCAGGCAGGCGGCGGCGGCCATCGGGTCGGTGCGACCGGTCAGGTCGATGGCGCGCGGCCCCAGCGCGTCCAGCACCGGCCGCGCCCGCTCCCGCTCCGGCCCGGCGGCCAGCACCGCCACCCGGGCGCCGGCCAGCGGTCCGCCCTCCCCGGTCAGGCGCAGGGCGAGCCGGGCGAAACGCTCCGCCGGCCATTCCTTGCCCAGCCAGTTGGCCGTCGGCCCGATGGCGAGGAACGGCCCGGTCCCGGCGGGGATCAGGGCGTCGGCCTGCCGTTTCGCCTCCCGGTCGATCCACAGGCGCGGGGCCGGCGGCGGCGACAGGCCCAGCACCGCGGCATTCTCCTCCACCTTGTGCATCGGGCGGGCGGCCTTGGCGTGGAAGGCGCGGCGCCGGGCCGGCACCAGCCGCCCGACCGCCGAATTGCGCAGATCGACCACCAGATCCCAGCGCGTCCCGACGCAGTCCAGCCACAGCCGCAGCCAGTGCCGGGCGTAGGAGCGCTTCGCCAGCGGGATCAGCCGCTCCAGCCCCGGCACGGCGCGGAACAACGGCGCCGGCAGCGGCCCGCAGGCGATGGTCAGCCGCGCACCGGGATAGGCCTCCGTCAGGTGGCCGAGCAGTCCGGTCGACAGCACCGCGTCGCCCAGCCGGTTGGAGGTGATGAAGAGGATGCGGCTCATGACACCGACCCGGCAGGGCCGGCACCGGGGCCAACATCGGGCGCGCCCTGCCGCCGTCCCGGCCGCAGGCTCAGGCCGCGCGACATCACCCACAGCGCCGGCAGCAGCGCCAGCAGCGGCATGGCGTACATCAGCGGCACGAAGACGGTGGCCTTGCCGGCAAGGCTGGTCAGCCCCAGCGCGCCCGCCTGCAGCCCCATCACCAGCAGCACGGCGATGGTGACGCGGGAGGACTGGCCTCGCCGGTTGAACTCGCCCGACAGCAGGGCCGACAGCGCCACCAGCGCATAGGTCAGGGCCAGCAGCGGCGAGGAGAAACGGTGGTGCAGTTCCGCGATCAGGCCGCGGCGCATGCGGTCGTCCTGGGCCGGGACGTTGCCGTCCATCAGCTCCGCCGTCGTGCGTTCGCGGGCGTCGGGCCAGCGCTCCGCCGCCTGGGGCGCCACCGCCTTCAGGTCCACCGCATAGCGCTCGAAGAACAGCTGCGACAGCCGGTTGGTCTTGCGGTCCAGCTCCTGCCGGTTGCCGTCATAGACGACGAAGCGCGTGCCGTCCGGCCCGGTCTGCATCACCGCGCGGTCGCCCATGATCGTCACCGGCTTGTCCGGCTGGCGGCCGTCATGGATCAGCACCTTGTGCAGGTTGCCGTCGGCGTCGCGGTCGCGCAGGAAGACGCTGAAGCGGTCGCCGACCTCGTTGAACACGCCTTCGCGCAGGAACAGCTGCGAATAGTCGCTGCGCACGGTGTATTCCATCCGCACCAGCTCGCGGTGGGCGGCCGGGGTGATCCAGATGTTCAGGGTGAAGACGACGGCCATCACCCCCGCCGCCATCACCAGAGCCGGCGTCGACAGCGAGAAGGGACCGACGCCGGCCGCGCGCATCACCACCAGCTCGCTGTCGGTCGCCATCTTGTTGTAGGTGAACAGGATGGCCCCGACCAGCGCCAGCGGCAGCACGATGCCGAGGAAGGTCGGCACGGTCAGCAGCAGCAGCCACAGGAACATGCCCATCGGCGCGCCGGCGCTGACCACGATCTCGATCAGGCGCAGCGACTGGCTGAGCCAGATCGTCAGCGTCAGGCCGGCCGTCGAATAGAGCGTGGCGATCAGCAGGTTGCGGAACAGGTACCGTTGCAGTCGGTTCATGGGCTTCGGTTCGTAGGCTTCTGTTCGCGGGCGGCGGCCGAGGGCTGTATACGGCCGGCAAGCTGACCGCCCCGGCCCGCCGGGTCAAGTCTTGAAAACTGCCGGCCTCCACAGGGGGGACATATCGAGCCGGGAAAGCGCTGGCGCCCGCCTCCGCCAACCGGTATGACGGTCGTCATGGCGACGATCCAGGAAGCGATGGCTGCCGCGGTGGCGCATCATCAGGCCGGCCGGCTCGGCGAGGCGGCGGCGCTCTACCACGCCGTGCTCGATGCCCTGCCCGGCCATGCCGACGCCGCCCATCTGCTGGGCGTGGTCCATCTGCAATCCGGCCAGCCGGACCGCGCCGTCACCCTGATCCGCGGCGCCATCCAGCACAACCACCGGGTCGCCGACTATCACGACAATCTCGGCACCGCGCTGAAAGCGCTAGGGAAGCTGGAGGATGCCGTCGCCGCCCACCGGCAGGCGGTGCGGCTGCGGCCGGATTTCGCCCAGGCGCTCTACAATCTCGGCAACGCGCTGGAGGCGCTCGGCCGGCTGGAAGAGGCGGCGACCGCCTTCCGGCAGGCGGCGGCGCGCCGCCCCGGCTATGCCCGCGCCCGCTTCAACCTGGGCAATGTGCTGAGTGCACTGGGACGCCGGGTGGAGGCGGACGATGCCTACCGCGCCGCCCTGGCCGACGATCCGACCTTCGTCGAGGCGCATGCCAACCGCGGCGCCCTGCTGCTGGCCCTGGACCGCCCGCGGGAGGCTGCGGCGGATCTGGCCCGCGCGCTGGCCTTGCGCCCCGACCACGCCCCCGCCCTGTCCAACCTCGCCGCCGCCCGGCTGGCGCTGGGCGACCGCGACGGCGCGGAGCTTGCGGCCCGCCATGCCGTGGCCTCGCGGCCGGATCTCGCCGACTGCCTGCTGCGGCTGGGCGAGGTGCGCCAGCGCGCCGACCGGCTCGGCGCCGCCGCCGACGCCTACGGGGCGGCGCTGGCCT
The DNA here is from genome assembly GCF_024170005.1 of Azospirillum lipoferum. Lineage (GTDB taxonomy): Bacteria > Pseudomonadota > Alphaproteobacteria > Azospirillales > Azospirillaceae > Azospirillum > Azospirillum lipoferum. The sequence continues at coordinate 240,469 of NZ_JALJXJ010000009.1, read as the reverse complement.
GGAACCCGGCGCTGGCGGAGGCGCACGCCAACCTCGCCCTGGTGCGGCAGGGCCAGGGGCTGCTCGACGCGGCGGAGACCGGGAACCGGCGGGCGCTGGCGCTCGATCCGACGCTGGCCGACGTGCGCTCCAACCTCGCCTATCTGCTGCTGTTCCGGCCGGGGGTGACGGCGGCGGCAGTGCTGGAGGCGCATCGCGACTGGGACCGCGTCCATGGCGCACCGCACCGCGGGCGCTGGGTCAAGCCGGGAAAGGCCGGCGCGCGGAAGGGACCGCTGACCGTCGCCATCCTGTCCGGCGATTTCCGCCGTCATCCCGCCGGCCTGTTCGCCGTCCGCACGGTGGAGGCGCTGCCCGGCCGGGACATCCGCCTGCTGCTCTACGCCAACCAGACCGAATCCGACGACGTGACCGACCGCTTCCGCAAGGCGGCGGCGCAGTGGATCCCGGTCGCCGGCCTGACGGACGCGGAGGTGGCCTCCCGGATCCGCCACGACCGGCCGGACATCCTGATCGACCTCGCCGGGCACAACGCCCGCGGCCGGCCCGGCGTCTTCGCGCGCAAGCCGGCACCGGTGCAGGTGGCATGGTCCGGCTATATGGCGACCACCGGGCTTGCCGCCATGGATGCGCTGGTCGCCGACCGCCACCATGTGCCGGACGGAATGGAACGCTTTTATTGCGAACGGGTTCTGCGCATGCCCGACGCCTTCATCGCCTACGACCCGCCGGGCGGCGAGGACGAGTTACCGCTGACGCCGCCGCCCTCGCTGTCGGGCAAGCCGGTCACCTTCGGCAGTTTCAACATCCTGACCAAGCTGAATGACGGTCTGCTGGCGGCCTGGGCGGCGATCCTGGAGCGGGTACCGGACTCGCGCCTGCTGATGAAGACCAAGGCGCTGTCCTGCCCCGATACCGCCGCCCTGTGGCGCGGCCGGCTGGCCGCCGCCGGCATCGATCCGGATCGGGTGACGATGGTCGGTGCGACCAGCAGCCTGGACCACATGCGCTGGTGCGCCTCGGTCGACGTGGCGCTCGATCCCTTCCCCTTCTCCGGCAGCACGACGACGCTGGAAACGCTGTGGATGGGGGTGCCGGTCGTCACCCTGCCGGGCGAGACCTTCTCCAGCCGCCATTCTCTGGCCTTCCTGACCGTGGCGAGGGTGGAGGGCTGCATCGCCGCCGACCCGGCCGATTATGTCGATCGCGCCGTCGCCTGGACCGCCGACCCGCAGCGGCTGGCGGATCTGCGCCGGACCCTGCGGACCCGCATGGCCGCCGGGCCGCTGTGCGATGGCGAGAGGCTGGCCGCAGCCCTGACGTCCGAACTGCGGACGCTGATGCCCGCCCGCTGAATCCCGCAACGGAACCAACCCGAATGCGCCGGCGTTGAGCGTGGGTACTCCCTCCACGCCTACAGACGCGGGATTTCGGCGCATGAACAGCACCACACGGCTCGCCCTCATGCTTTCGGCGACGGTCGCCGTCCTGTCGCTCGCCGGCTGCGGCGATCAGGCGTCACTGCCGGTGTCGGCCGGCACCGGCCCCAACCCGACCCTGCCGGCGCCGAAATCCTCGCTGATCCCGACGGTCAACATCGCCGACGCCATCGGCTGGCCGCAGGGCGCGCAGCCCACCGCCGCCCAGGGCCTGAGCGTCACCGCCTTCGCCACCGGCCTGGACCATCCGCGCTGGATGCTGGCGCTGCCGAACGGCGACATCCTGGTGGCGGAGACCAACGCCCCGCCGAAGCCGGAAGACGGCAAGGGCATCAAGGGCTGGGTCATGGGGCTGGTGATGGGCAAGGCCGGCGCCAAGACGCCGAGCGCCAACCGCATCACCCTGCTGCGCGACAGCGACGGCGACGGCAAGGCCGATGTCCGCGAACCGTTTCTCGAGGGGCTGAACTCCCCCTTCGGCATGGCGCTGGTCGGCAACGACCTCTACATCGCCAACAGCGACGCGGTGGTGAAGGTGCCCTACCAGCAGGGCGACACCCGGATCACCGCCAAGCCGGTGAAGGTCGTCGACCTGCCGGGCGGGCCGATCAACCACCATTGGACCAAGAACATCATCGCCAGCCGCGACGGCGCCAAGCTCTATACCACCGTCGGCTCCAACAGCAATGTCGGCGAGAACGGGATGGAGGCGGAGCAGGGCCGCGCCGCCATCTGGGAAATCGACCTGAAGACCGGCGCCCACCGCATCTTCGCGTCGGGCCTGCGCAATCCGAACGGCATGGATTGGGAACCCACCACCGGCGCCCTTTGGACCGCCGTCAACGAGCGTGACGAGATCGGCAGCGACCTCGTCCCCGACTACATGACCTCGGTGAAGGACGGCGGCTTCTATGGCTGGCCCTACAGCTATTACGGCCAGCATGTCGACCAGCGGGTGGAGCCGCAGCGCCCCGACCTCGTCGCCAAGGCGATTCCGCCCGACTATGCGCTGGGCCCGCACACCGCGTCGCTCGGTCTGGCCTTCGCACGCCAGGGAGACCTGCCGCAGAGCTTGCAGGAGGGCGCCTTCATCGGCCAGCACGGCTCGTGGAACCGCGAGCCGGCCAGCGGCTACAAGGTGATCTTCGTGCCCTTCCGCAACGGCAAGCCGGCGGGCGAACCGATCGACGTGCTGACCGGCTTCCTCGACAAGGACGGCAAGGCCCAGGGCCGCCCGGTCGGCGTGATCCTGGACAGCAAGGGCGCCCTGCTGGTCGCCGACGATGTCGGCAACGCCATCTGGCGCGTCAGCGGCGGCACCGCCCAGTCGGCCGAGCGGCCGGACCAGCCGGCGCAGTGACGGTCCGGCGGCAGGGGGAGCCCCCCGCCCCTGCCAAGACGGGAAGCCGGTGCTTCACTGGTCGAGAGGCTTGCCTTTCCGCGTGCGAAGATCGTTGAGCAGCGTCCTGATCGCCCAGGCGGTCGCGCGCGCGATCTGTTCGCCGTTCAAATCCCAGTGGTCGCGCATCTCAAGCCAGGGCGTGGTGTGCAGCACCTGAAGCATCGCCGTGGCCAAGGTGCGGTCGGGCTCGGGCAAATCCTTCACCGCGTCGGCCGTGGCCGCCCGGTAGCTCTCCTGCCGCTCAAGCTTCTGCGATTTGCGCATGGCGCGTCCCTGCGGGGTCGACCGCACCAGGGTCACGATCGGCGCGATACGATCGAACCCCTCATAGATCGCGGCCGTGTCGAGCAGGTCCTTCTCGCTCGACGGGAAGGTCACGCGATTGCCGGCGAGTTCGCGCACCCGGGTGCTGGCGCCCGAGAACAGGGCCTCGCGATCCGCGAAATGCCGGTAGACCGTGCGGCGGCTGATGCCGGTCACTTCCGCAACGACGTCATGGCTGATGTCCGTGCGCCCATCCGCCATCATCTGAATGACGGCATCGGCAATCTTCGTCCGCGCATCGTTTTTCTTCTGTTCCCGAAGGGTGGAGGCGGGCTGGAGATCTGCGGTCATGGGAAGGCCCTCTAAAAATGGCACAAGCTGTGCCAAAATTATATTGACACAATCCGTGCCACTTTGTAGATCAAGCCATCGCAGAAAAAAAGGGGGGCATCCATGCTGTTCCACGTTTCAATCGCCGCTCACGACCCGCAGCATGTCGCCGGGGTCATCGCAGAGCTCTGGGGTGGCGAGGCTCTGTTCTTCCCGCCTGTCTCGGACAACGGGTGGATCGTGCTTGCCGGCGACGACCGCCGCACCGCGCTGGAGGTCTATCCGATCGATACCGTGCTGCGCGAAGCCACGGGAGATGCGGACGCGTACGGAGAGGCGACGGGGCAGGTGAATTTCACCGCCACCCATGCGGCGATCGGCACGTCGCTTTCGCAGGAGGCCGTGCTGGAGATCGCGGCGCGGGAGGGTTGGCCGGCCAAGTACCGCAATCGCGGCGGCATGTTCGGCGTCGTCGAGATCTGGATCGAAGGGCGCCAGATGATGGAAGTCATGACGCCCGAGATGCAGAACGAGTACAGGGCATCGATGACGGCCGACAACTGGCGCGCGATGCTCAACGCCTTCGCGGCCCCGGCGTCTCCTGCCTGAAACAGCACCCGCATTTCGATTGCGACCGCTCGGAATGACGGAGAGGGCGCAGCTCCCCCTCCCCTTCCACCATCAATGGCGCGATACTGCGCAGCATGATCTACCTCGACCATCTGGCCTCGACGCCGCTCGACCCGCTGGTGCTGGAGGCGATGCTGCCCTGGATGCGGCCGGAAGCCGTCGGCAACCCGCATGCCGCCCATCCGGCCGGCTGGCGCGCCGCCGACGCCATCGAAGAGGCGCGGGGCGAAGTCGCCACCCTGGTCGGCGCGCAGCCGGGCGAGGTCGTCTTCACCTCCGGCGCCACCGAGGCGAACGCGCTGGCCCTGCTGGGCGGCGTGCCGGCGGGCGGCGGCTGTGTCGTCTCGGCGGTGGAGCATGCCAGCATCCTGGGCTACCTGCCGGAGTTGCGGCGGCGCGGCCATCCGGTGGTCATTCTGCCGGCGGACGGCACCGGCCGCGTCGATCCCGCCGCACTGGACAGCGCCCTGGCCGACCTGCCGAAGCCGTCCCTGGTGTCGGTGATGGCCGCCAACAACGAGGTCGGAACGGTGCAGCCGTTGGCCGAACTGGCCGCGGTCGCCGCCCGTCATGGCGCGACGATGCACAGCGACGCCGTGCAGGCCCTGGGCACACGGGTCCTCGACATGGCGGCGCTCGGCCTGCATGGGCTCAGCCTGTCGGGCCACAAGCTGTATGGGCCGATGGGCATCGGCGCCCTGATCGTCCGGCCGCCCTTCCGGCCGGTGCCGGCCTCGGCCGGCGGCGGGCAGCAGCGGGGATTGCGGCCGGGAACGCTGCCGACGCCGCTCTGCGTCGGGCTTGGCGCCGCCTGCCGGCTGGCGCGCGAGCGGCGGGAGGAGGATGCCCGGCGCAGTGCCGCGCTGCGTGACCGGTTGTGGCAGCGCTTGCAGGAGCGGCTGCCCGGCATCCGCCGCAATGGCGCAGCGGACGGGCTGGCCGGCTGCCTGAACGTCACCATTCCCGGGATCGACGCCGCCGACCTCCTGCTGGATCTGCCGGAGCTTGCCGTCGCCACCGGATCCGCCTGCCACAGCGGTGCGGGGGAGCCGTCGCATGTTCTGCTGGCACTCGGGCTGTCGGCGGCGGACGCCCATGCCAGCCTGCGCTTCGGTCTGGGCCGTGGCACCACGGCGGCGGAGGTGGACGAGGCGGCCGACCGGCTGGCGTCAGTGCTGACAGCCTGATTGCTCAGAACACCAGCCGGGCACCGACCTTCACCACCGTGCCCATGGACTCCGCACCGGTGTCGACGTTGGTGTCGGCCACCACCTGCCAGCGCGGCGTGATGTGATAGGCCAGATCGGCAAGGTAATGGTCGCTGGCCGCGCCATTCTCCGGCAGCGTCCGCCTTGCCCGGAAGGACAGGGTCATGTCGCCGCGGCCATAGGCCAGCGCCGCGTTCAGGCTGCGGACCGACAGGCCATCGGCCTCCTGCTGTTGGCGCAGGTCGCCGTCGAGCGTCACGCTCTGCCACGCGAACTGGGTTCCGACGATCCAGGACTGGCGCGGCAGGCGGCGGCTGTCGCTGCGGACCCGCGCCCGGCTGGTGCCGGCGGAAAAGCGGGTGCTGATGCCGCCCATCAGGATGGTCTTGCGCACCGCCGCCTCCACCAGATGCATCGCCTCGCGCGGGTCGGGCATGTCCCCCGCCCCGCGCGGCATCGGCGTGTAGCTGGCGCCCAGTTCGAAGCCGCGCAGCGGCGGGGTGTAGTAGGTCAGCTTCGCCGTCCGGCTGCCGGCGCCGGTGGAGGCCGGCAAGGCCGCCGCTCCCACCAGACGGTTGCGGGCGCTGTCGGCCTGCCCGATCTCCAGCTCACCCCACGAGACATCGACAGCCAAGAAATGCCTCTGATCCGCAAAACTACCCTTTTGGTATAGGATATCAGCAGACGCAGAGCTTGCCCATAAAATCGCCATTGCCGCCAGAACAGGCATGGAAATTCGGTGTTTCATTGGGCAAACCCTGTGCTGTTTGGCCGGGATCGACTATCCGTTTTGTCGAGACGGCCCCTGTGTATCCTTTCCGGTTTGAGAGATGTTCGTCTAAAATTCTGACAAAACTGTGACCCGCCTTTTGCATGTTGCGATGCAGAAATACGGGCTTATTCTCGTAATGAGAGAGTGTCAGGACGAAGGCAAAGATCTGCCTGGGATCAATCGTGTCCCACCGCCCGAACCGCCACTCCTGCCGCCTCCAGCGCACGCCTCACCGTAGCCGCCATGGCGACTGCCGTCGGCGTATCGCCATGCACGCAGATGGTGTCCGCCACGATCGGCAGCCGCGTGCCGTGGCGGCTTTCCACCGCCCCGTCCAGCACCATCCGCACCACCCGTGCCGCCGCCAGATCCGGGTCGTGGATCACCGATCCCGCCACCGACCGCGGCGTCAGGGTGCCGTCATCCTCATAGGTGCGGTCGGCGAAGGCCTCGCGCGCCACGCGCAGGCCGACATCCTGCCCGGCGCGCTCCATGGCGCTCAGCGGCGGAACGACGAACAGCAGAGCGGGGTCGACCGCCTTGACGGCGCGGGCGATGGCGCCGGCCAGATCCGGCTCCACCGCCGCCATGTTGTAGAGGGCGCCGTGCGGCTTCACATGGGTCACCCGCTGCCCCGACAGCGCCGCACAGGCCTGGAGCGCCCCGACCTGATAGGCGACCAGCCGTTCGACCTCCGTGGCGCTGATGCCGCGGATCACCCGGCGGCCGAAGCCGGAGCGGTCCTCGAATCCCGGATGGGCGCCGATGCGCACGCCCCTCTCCCCCGCCAGCCGGGCGGTGTCGGCCATGATGGTGGGGTCGCCGGCATGGAAGCCGCAGGCGATGTTGGCGGAGGTGACGATGTCCAGCATCGCCCGGTCGTCGCCCATGGTCCAGGCGCCGTACCCCTCGCCCATGTCGCAGTTCAGATCGATGCTTGGCATGGCATTTCTCTCAGGTCATTCACGGAAAAAGGCAGGGCGCTCTCACGCCGCTTCCGACTGTCGCAGGGAACGGATGAAGCCGGCAACCTCGCTGCGCATCGCCCCCATCTGCTCGCTCAGCGTGCCGGCGGCGCTGTCCAGCTGGCTGGAGGCATCGCCGGTCTGCCCGGCCACCTCGGACGTCGCGTTCACGTCACCCAGCAGGGCGCGCACCCCCTGGGCGGCCTCGCTGACGCCGCGGCCGATCTCCGCCGTCGCGGCGTTCTGCTCCTCCACCGCCGCGGCGATCGAGGCACTGATCTGGCTGAGGCTCTCCACCACGCGGGCGATCTCGACGATCTCGTCGGCGGCGGAGCCGGTGGAGCCCTGGATGGCGCGGATCTGCGTCTCGATGTCCTCGGTCGCCCTGGCGGTCTGGGTCGCCAGCGCCTTCACCTCGCCGGCCACCACGGCGAAGCCCTTTCCGGCCTCTCCGGCGCGGGCAGCCTCGATGGTGGCATTCAGCGCCAGCAGATTGGTCTGCTTGGCGATGGCATGGATCAGCGTCACCACCGCCGACACCCGGTCGGAGGCCTGGACCAGTCCCGCCACCTGTTCGGTCGCCTTTGTGGCGCGGCGCGACGCCTCGTCGGCGATCGATTGCGACTGCTGGGCCTGGGCCGAGATCTCGCGGATGGAGGCGACCAGTTCGTCCACCGCGGCGGCCATGCCGTCGACCGAGGCGTTCACCGCCGCGGCGTTGCCGGCGGCCTGCCGGCTGACCTGCCCGTTGTGCTCCGCCACCCCGGCAAGGCTGCGTGTCGCCGCCCCCATGCCGTCGGTGGTGCGCAGCACCTCGCCCAAAGCGCTGCCGACGCGGCGTTCGAAATCGTCGGCGACCGCGGCGATGGCGGCATGGCGCTCCGCCTCCGCCTGCCGGCGCAGTTCGATCTGTTCGGCCTCCAGCCGCTGCTTGGCGGCCCCCTGTTCCTTGAAGACCTGCACCGCTTCGGCCATCCGGCCGATCTCGTCCCGGCGGTCGAGCGACGGCACCTCGACCGCGCGCTCGCCGGCCGCCAGCCGGGTCATCACCCCAGTCAGGCGGACGATCGGCCGGGTGGCGCCGCGCACCATCACGAACAGCACGCCGCACAGCGCCACCAACGCCGCCAGCCCACCGCCGGCCAGCAGCCAGGCCCGTTCCGCCGCCTGCCGCTCCGCCCGGCGGGGCGACAGGTGGATCTCCACCGTACCGAGCTTGTCCGTACGAGTGCCGGCCTTGCGCTGGATGTCGGCGCGGCGGACCAGCACCGACGGGTCGCCATCCGACACGTCGCCGCTCTTGGCGAAGACCTGTCCCTTGGGATCGAGCACCCGGCTGCCGAGATAGTCGGGATCGTTGGCGAGCGCCGCCAGCTGCGCCGCGGCGGATTCGGCATCGACATTCCACAGCGGCTCGGCCAGCCCGCCGGCGATGACGCGGACGGTGACCGCCGCCCTGTCCTCCAACGCGGTGCGGGCATCCTCGCGGTTGACGGTGACGACGGCGGCTATGCCGGTCGCGCTGATGATGGTGACCATCAGGGCGATCGGGACGACGACACGCATGGCAAGGGTACGGCCCACACGCTGCAGCATCAGGTCCACTCCATTGTGGGTGTTGGGGCGTCGGATATGAGGGGTCAGTCCCAGCCGGTGACCGCCCCGCCGATCAGGTTGAAGCCGAGCAGCCGGCCGCTGTCGTACAGCGCGAAACCGCCGGCCGATTGCAGCAGCGCCGGCAGGCCGTCCACCAGTTCGCGATGGCGGGCCTGAATGCGGCCGGCCTCCGCCGCATCGACGGCGGTGAAGCGCAGCCGCTCGCCGGGCCGCATCTGCGCCAGCGCCGCGACGTCCGGCCCGACGACGCAGGCGATCTTGGGATAGCCGCCGGTGGTCTGGCGGTCGGCCAGCAGAACGATGGGCCGCCCGGTGCCGGGAACCTGCACGGCCCCCAGCGGAATGCCGTCGGAGGTGATGTTGAAGCCGCGGGCATGTTCGATCGCCGGCCCATCCAGCCGGCAGCCCATGCGGTCGGCCTCATGGCTGACTGTATAGTCCTCCTCCAGGAAGGCTTCGATCCCGGCGGGGGTGAAGTAATCCTGCTGCGGCCCCAGCATGACGCGCAGCCGGTCGCCGCGCGTCGGCAGAAGGGAGGGGTCGAGGCAGCGCTCGCCCCTGTCCGCCGCCTGGTCGAGGGCCAGTGGCAGCCGGTCGCCGGCCTTCAGCGCACCGCCGTCGATCCCACCCATACGGCTGCGTATGTGGGTGGCGACGCTGCCCAGCACCGGCTGAAGGGCGAAACCACCCTCCACCGCCCAATAGCCGCGCATGCCCCCGCGCAAGGCACCGATCCGCAGGGTCTGTCCATCGGTCAGGCGCAGGCTGGTCCAGCCCGGCACCGGCTCGCCATCCACCGCCAGCTCGGCATCGGCGGCAACGGCGATGCGCACCGGCCCGCCTTCGACCGTCACGCTGTCGCCGGCCAGGGTGAACTCCACCGCCCCCTCCCCCGGCCGGTTGCCGACCAGGGCATTGGCGGCGGCATGCAACAGCGGGTCGGCCGCCCCGGCGACCGAGACGCCATAACGCTGATAGCCGACCCGCCCGCGGTCCTGGATAGTGGAGCTGGGACCGGCGGCGACAATACGCAGATGGGTGGTCATGCGGCGGCTCCCTGCATCAGGGCGACGGACGGGGTGATCGTCTCGCAGTCGGGCAGGTAACCACTGATGCCCTCCAGCCGGTCATATTCGGCAGCGCTGATCGCGGTGAAGCGGATGCGGTCGCCGGGCGCCAGCAGGAAGGGCGGCTCTCTCTTGAGATCGAAAGTCCGCGCCGGGGTACGGCCCAGCAGGTGCCAGCCGCTGGGCATGGCGATAGGGGAGATCGCCGCCTGCGCCCCGCCCTGCATGACGCTGCCCGCCGGGGTGACCATGCGCGGGTTCTCGCGCCGGGGCTGGTGGAGCAGCTCCGGCAGGCCGCCGAGATAGGCGAAGCCGGGGGAAAAGCCCAGCATATAGACCCGGTAGTCGGCGGCGCAGTGCAGACGCACCACCTCCTCCGTGCTCAATCCCGACCGGCGGGCCACCTCGTCCAGATCCTCGCCGTGGGCGCCGCCGAAGCAGACCGGGACGATCCAGCGCAGCTGCGGTTCCGCCGTCGATTGCGTCAGCTCCGCCACCAACCCCAGCAGGGCCTGTCCCAGCGGCTCCGCCGCCGTCACCGCCGGATCGAACTGCACCAGGATCGAACGGTATGTCGGTACCGTCTCGACGATGCCGGACAAACGGGCGTCAGCGATGCGGCGGTCGAGGCGGTGGACGGCGGCGTTCAGGTCCGGGGCGATGCCGTCGCCCAACTCGACGATCAGGGCACTGTCCCCGGCCGCCCGCAGAACGGGCGCCGGGAACGGGGTGGTCACGCTCATGGCGGCTTCTCGAAAGCTGGTCGAAGGGGAAAGTTGCCGACGGTCAGCAGGCGTTTTTAGCGGGCGTATTTGTCCAGGATCTGCTGATAGGCGCCGCTGGCCTTCATCGCCGCCACCCCGGCATCGAACTCGTCGCGCAGCTTGCTGGTGTCGCGCGCCTTGGTGAAGGCGATGTAGCTGGGGATGTCCTGCACCGCCGGGGTCAGTTCCCTCACCTTTTCGAGCGCACCGGCCTGCTTGAGGAAATACTGCGCGACGTAGCGGTTGCTGGGCATCACGTCGAAGCGGCCGGAGACCAGCTTCTTGACGTTGCTGTCGCTGTCGTTGGATTTCTCCACCGCCGGCAGCACGCCGGCCTTGATCGCCTCGTCGAGGATCGGACCGTAGCTGATCTGGTTGACCACGCCGAACTTGCGGTCGGCCAGCTTGGACAGGTCGCCGTCGAAACTGACCGGACTGTCCTTCGCCACGAACAGCGACACCACCTGCGGCACCAGCACCTGGGTGGAGTAGGTCAGGAACTGCTCGCGCTCCGGCGTCTTGTAGGCGGTGAAGATGGCATCGGCCCCGCCCTCGCGCACGGTGTCGAGCGCCCGCGCCCAGGGCATGATCTCCACCGTCACGCTGTGTCCGGCAGCCTTCATCGCCTCGGTCACGATGTCATAGGCGATGCCGGCGGGCTTGCCGCCGTCGTCATAGATCAGCGGCGGAAAGCTGAGCGCCACCATGCGCAGCTGGTCGGCGGAAGCCGGCGCCGCAACGGCCGTCAGCAGGAGAACGCTGCCCAGAACACTGGACGGGAGCAGGCGGAGAGAAAACGGGGTTGGCATCGGGCAAGCCTCCACCGTCTCCGCGCAAGGCGGAATGCCCGCGCGGCGGCCGGTCATGCAGGGGATGGGCAGGGATGGAGCGGTCAGAGCACCGACAGGTGCGTGTTCAGCAGGTCGGTGATCAGCATGGCGCCGGGGCTGTGGGTGATGGCGACCGGCGGGCGGGCATTGCGGATCGCGACCTGTGGCGTCACCCCGCAGGCCCAGAAGACCGGCACTTCACCCGGTTCGATCGGGATCGCCTCGCCATGTTCGGGGTGGGCGATGTCACGGATGCCGATGGCGGCCGGATCGCCGAAATGCACCGGGGCGCCGTGGACCGACGGGAAGCGCGAGGTGATCTGGATGGCGCGGATGGCGTCCTTCGGCACCATTGGCCGCATCGACACCACCATGCTGCCGCTGAAACGGCCGGCGGGGGTGCAGGGGATGCTGGTCTCGTACATCGGCACATTGCGGTTCATCGCGATGTGGCGCACCGGCAACCCGTCGGCCAGCAGGGCTTCCTCGAAGGAGAAGGAGCAGCCGATCAGGAAGGCGACGAAATCGTCCTGCCACAGGTCGGTGATGTCGGTCGGCTCGGCCGAGAGCAAGCCGTCGCGGTAGACGCGGTAGCGCGGCACGTCGGTGCGGATGTCGATGTCGTGGCCCAGCGTCGGCAGGCGCGGGTCGCCGACCTCCGACACCGCCAGCAGCGGACAGGGCCGCGGGTTCGCCTGGCAGAAGCGCAGGAAGTCACCGGCCCAGTCCGCCGGCAGGATGGCGAGGTTGGCCTGGACATGGCCGGGGGCGAGGCCGGCGGTCTGGCCGCTGTTGGCGCCGCTGCGGATGCGCAGGCGTTCGGCGGCGGCGGTGAGAAAGGGTCTGGTCATGGGGGTGGTCCGGGGTTTTGGTTGTTCCCTCTCCCCGCTCTCGCGCAAACGAAGTTTGCGCTGACACGACAGGCGGACCATAGGTCCGCTGAAAGCGGGGAGAGGGTCAGGGTGAGGGGGATGCATTGCGAGGATCTCTTCGGCTTCGCCGAACCCCCTCATCCCAACCTTCTCCCCAGGGGAGAGAAGGAGCGGAGGTCCGACAATGGATCGGGCGCTCTCACATGCCCAGATACGCCTGCCGCACCTCGTCGTTGCCCAACAGGTCCTGGCCGCTGCCTTCCATCACGACGCGGCCGGTCTGGATGACATAGCCGCGGTCGGCGATCTCCAGCGCGCGGTGGACGTTCTGTTCGACCAGCAGCACGGTGATGCCGCGCTGGCGGATCAGCTGGATCGTCTCGAAGATGCGGGTGACCAGCTTGGGCGCCACACCCCAGGAGGGCTCGTCCAGCATCAGCAGGTCGGGCTGGCTCATCAGGCCGCGGCACATCGCCAGCATCTGTTGTTCGCCACCCGACAGGGTGCCGGCCTGCTGGCGGCGACGTTCTCCGAGCACGGTGAAGGTGTCGTAGGCGAACTGGAGCGTTTGCTCGCGTTTCGCCGCATCGCTGGTGGTGAAGCCGCCGAGCATCAGGTTCTGTTCCACCGTCAGGCGCGGGAACAGGCGGCGGCCTTCCGGCACCAGCACCAGCCCGCGCTTCACCCGCTCATGGGCGGGGACGGACGAGATGTCCTGGCCCTTCAGCAGGACCGATCCGCCGTCGAGCGCATTCAGCCCGGCGACGGCGCGCAGCGTGGTGGATTTGCCGTTGCCGTTGCCGCCGACCAGCGCGACGATCTCCCCCCGGTTCAGCGTCAGGCTGATGTCGCGGATGGCCGGGACGCGGCGGTAGCTGGACTGGATGTTGCGGACTTGCAGCATCGCCTCGCCGGCGGGAGCGGGGGCGACGGGGCGGACCGGTTCGGACAGCGTCGATTGCAGCATCGTCTCACTCCCCCAGATAGGCGGCGATCACCGCCGGGTTCTCGGCGATCTCGGCCGGTGTGCCGTCGGCGATCTTGGCACCATAATCCAGCACGAGCATCCGGTGGGCGATGGGCATGATGCCCTCCATCACATGTTCGACGATGATGCTGGCGATGCCGCGCTGATGGATGCGGTGGACCAGGGCCGATGCCTCGCGCACCTCGGTCGGGTTGAGGCCGGCCATCACCTCGTCCAGCAGGATCAGCTTCGGTTCGGTGGCGAGCGCACGGGCAACCTCCAGCCGCTTCTGCTCCGACACCGTCAGATCCGACGCCGGGGTGTCCGCCCGGTGCGACAGGCCGACGAAGGCCAGTTCCTCCTCCGCCCGGTCACGGGCTTCGGCCACCCGCTTGTTGCGCAGCATGGCGCCGACCATGACATTCTCCAGCGCCGTCATCGACTGGAAGACGCGGACGATCTGGAAGGTGCGGGCTATGCCCAGCGCCGCCGCGGCCTCCGGCGTCGAACCGGTGATATCGTGGCCTTCGAAGGCGATGCGGCCGGTGGTGGGGGTGTGGAAGCCGGCAAGGCAGTTGAACAGGGTGGTCTTGCCGGCGCCGTTCGGGCCGATCAGGCCGATGATCTCGCCATGGTGGACGACGAAGCTGATGTCGCGGTTGGCGATCAGACCATCGAAGGCCTTGCCCATACCGTCCACGGCAAGCAGGGGGGCGGTGTTCACGGGCGGATCTCCTTGGCGCTGGTCTTGGCTTCGGCCGGCTTGGCGCCCGGCAGGTGGCGGCCCAAGTGGCGATGCAGGTCGCCCAGCAGGCCCAGCACGCCGGACGGGCTGAACACGGCGACCAGGATGATCATGGCGGCGTAGATGATCATGTCGGTGCCGGAGCCGGTGCTGCCGAACAGGGTGCGGCTGTATTCCTCGATGGTGATGAGGATGACGGCACCCAACACCGGCCCGGTCAGCCGGCCCACCCCGCCCAGGATGGCGATCAGCGCGATCTTGATCGAGATCGTCCCGGCGAAGACGGAGCCCGGATCGATGAACATCTCCTTCTGGGCGTAGAAGCTACCGCCCAGCGCCGTCAGGAAGGCCGACACCGAGAGCGCGATCAGCTTGTAGCGGGTCAGGCTGACGCCCAGCGCGCGGGCAGCTTCCGGTTCGTCCTTGATGGCGCGGAAATAATAGCCGATGTGGCTGCGCTCGATCGCCCAGGACACCAGCACCGTCAACACCAGCAGGCCGAGGATGACGTAGTAGTAGGGCAGCTTCGACAGGAAGATCAGCCAGCCCCAGCCGCTGCGGTCCATCGGCAGGTAGAGGCCGACGGCCCCTTCCAGGAAGTCGCTGTTGGTGACCAGGATCTGCATGATCTCCGCCACCGCGATGGTCGCCATGGCGAAATAATGCCCCTTCAGCCGGAAGCAGGGCCAGCCCATGGCGAGCGCGAAGACCGAGGCCAGGAGCCCGCCGGCCAGGGCGCCGATCCAGGGCGTCAGCCCCAGCACCGTCAGCAGCATGGTCGAGGTGTAGGCGCCGATGCCGTAGAACACCGCATGGCCGAGAGAGACCTGACCGGCATAGCCGCCGACGATGTTCCAGGCCACGCCCATCTGGGCGCCCATCAGGATCAGGAAGTTCTGCTGCGACGGTTCGGTGATCGCCAGCGGCAGGACGGCGGCGAGCGCCAGCAGGGCGGCGGTTCCCATCGCCTTGCGGGAGGAGTTGGTTCCGGTCGTCATCAGGCTTTCCCCAGCAGGCCGCGCGGACGCACCAGCAGCACGACCAGCAGCAGCGACAGCACGATGGCGGTCTTGTATTCCGGGCCGACCAGGAAGCCGCCCAGCACCTCGATCAGACCGACGATGATGCCGGCCAGGAAGGCGCCGGTGACGCTGCCGAAGCCGCCCAGCACGACCACCACGAAGGCGATCAGGATGAAGTTCGACCCCACCTCCGGAAAGATCGGGAAGAAGGTGGCAATCAACCCGCCGGCCAGACCGGCACAGGCGGCGCCGATGCCCCAGGCGAGCGCGAACATCTTCTGCCCGTCAATGCCCATCAGGGTGGCCGCCTCACGGTCGATGGCGGTGGCCTCCAGCGCGGTGCCGAGACGGGTGCGGTGCAGGAACATCCACAGGGCACCGGTGACGCCGACGGCCCCCAGCGCCGCGACGAACTGCGGCAGGCCGAACTGGACGGGGCCCAACGCGATGTTGCCGCTGACCAGGCTGTGCGGGATCAGCCGGTGGTCCGGCTTCCAGAAGAACTGGGCCAGACCGCGCAGCAGGATCATCAGGCCGAAGGTCGCGAAGATCTGCGACAGCATCGGCGCCTTCAGGATGCGGCGGATCACCGTCTGGTAGACGATGACGCCGACCGCGAACAGCAGCAGCGCGGTCAGGGGAAGCGCCACGATGGGGTCGATGGCGAAGAGGGCGAAGGCCCAGAAGCTGGCATACATGCCCAGCATCAGGAATTCGCCATGGGCGAAATTGACGATGTCCATCACGCCGAAGATCAGCGTCAGACCGACCGCGACCAGGGCATAGATCAGCCCGATCAGCAGGCCCGAGACGAGCACTTGGATGAGAATGTCTGCGGTCATTGCAGCACCCCTTTTGCGGTCAGGGTGGGCCGGAGGAACTGTGCTGGAAAATCCCCTTTCCCATCCCAGAAAGGGTGGCGCCGGTGGCGCCGGGCGGGAGATGCATCGTGGATCGAAGCGCGGAACCGACTGGACATCTCCGAAGCCCTACCCGTCGCGACGCGACGGGCTCCCCCTTTTCCGGAACGGGAAAGGGTAAGCAGCAGCCCGATGAAAGGAGCGGTATCAGCGGCCGTCCCAGGCCGGCATCGGGTAGACGACCGGCTTGGTCGCCACGTCGAACGGCCACACCGTCACATACTGGCCGCCCTGGACCTGGACGATGATCCCCGTGCCCAGCTCGTTCTGGCCGTTGGCGTCGAACTTGACGCCCTTCCACGGCATGATCAGGCCGCTGGCCGGGATGTCGGTCTTCTGGAGCGCCTCGCGGATCGCGTCGGGCCTGGTCGAGCCGGCGCGGTCCAGCGCATCGGCCAGCACGGCGATGCCGGTAAAGGCGCGGGCCGAGTTGCCGTTGAAATTCACGCCCGAGCGCTTCTGCATCAGGTCGTTGACCTGTTTGATCAGCGGGTTGCGTTCGGCCTGATCGAGCGCCCAGACCTCGCGGCTGATGACGAACTCGCCATCCTTGCCCATGGTCTTCAGGAACTCGCTGTCGTTGAAGCCGGCGTCGTTGGCCAGCAGCATCTTCGGCGAGAAGCCCAGTTCCTTGTAGGTCTTCATCGACAGGATGGCGTCGCCGAGATAGCTGGACTGCATGATGACCGCCGGGGCGGCGGCCTTGATGCGCTGCACCTCGGACGTCATCTGCGTGGTCTTGGCCGGGTAGAGGATCTTCTCGGCGATGGTGAACTTCTGCTCCTCCGCCAGCTTCACCTGAAGCTTGGTCGTCTCGTTGCCCCACAGCGTGTTCTCGTTGAACAGCGCGACGGTGCGCAGCTTGTCGCCGGTCTTCTTCTCCATGTCGCCGAGGAAGGTGAAGAAGTTGCCGACGAACAGGTCGTCATGCGGCGTGGTGCGGAAGAACCACTTGAACTTGCGCTGGGTCAGCGAGGCGGAGGAGGATTCGCCGTTCAGGAACGGCACGCCGTAGCGTTCGGCGACCTGGCTGGCGGTGGCGGTGACGTTGGAGAAATAGGCGCCGGTCAGCGCCACGACCTTCTCGCTGGTGATCAGCCGCTCCGCCTCGGTGGCGCCGACCTGCGGATTGCCCTGGTGGTCGCCGAAGATCAGCTTGATCTTGGCCCCCTTCAGGTTCGGCAGGCCGATGCCGGCGACCAGACCGGGCGGGGCGGGGATTTCCTTGTTGACGATGGCGGCAGCCAGTTCGGCGGCGGCCTTCAGTTCGACGCCGGTGGAGGCGGCGGCACCGGTCAGCGGATAGATCACGCCGATGCGGATTTCATCCTCGGCATGGGCTGGAGCGGCGCCGATGCCGATGCCAGTCAGCGCGGTCGTCGTCAGCAGGGCCGCCGCGGCAAGCATGCGCTTGATCGTCTGGCGGCGGGTAGGCGTGCGGGTGGGTTCGGTGATCGCTGCCGCGAACCGCATCGTGAAATCTCCTCTGTTCAGTGCCTTGGTGGCTTGCAGCGCTTGCCTTTGCGGCTGTTCGGTTGCGCTTCTGACAGGATGATGACACGAACAGTCTTGGGTCCGTCCAATCGTATGTTTTGATCTCGACTGATAAGCAACGGCGATCAATCGCCGGCTGACCGTCCTTGCTTAGTCCGCCGCAGTCACTCCGCCACCCGGGGCGCCTCGTTGCCGGTCGTCGCTTCATACTCAGCGGCCACGGCTGCCGCCAGATCGGCGACCACCGAGGCCATGTGGTTCTCCGCGGTGGCGGAATGGGCGGCGCAGAAGGTCATGCCGGGCAAGGGCGCCTGCGAACGGATCAGCCGAAGCCGGCCTTCCGCCAATTCCCGTTGCACGATCACCGTCGGAATCACGCTGACGCCGACCGCATCCACCGCCATGCGCACGACGCTGGCGAGCGAGCTGTTGCCGAACATCCGCACCGGCAATCCGACGGAGGAGAACATCTCGCGGATCACGCCATAGGGCTGGGTGGTGCGGGAAAAGGTGATGATCGGCCAAGCCGCAAGATCGCTCAGCGAAACCGGTTCTACCGGCAGGGACAGCGCCGGACTCGCCACCCAGCCCAAGGGATAGTTGCCGACCGGGATCGCCCTGAACCGCACGTCGGTGTAGGAGGCCAGCATCACCGCAACATCCAACTCGTGCCGGGCGAGGGCATCGCGCAGGCTGGGGGAGGTTTCGACCTCGATCTCCAGCGACACGGCTGGATAGAGGGCGTTCAGCCGCTCGATCAGCCGGCTCAGCCAGGTGTGGACCACCGTCTCCGCCACCCCCAGCCGGATGACGCCGCGGATGGCGCTGCGGTCGGCCACCGCGGTCAGCAGCTCCGACCGCAGCGCCATCATCTTCTCGGCATAGGTCAGCAGAACCATCGCCTGCGGCGTCGGCGCCACCCGCCGGCCGACGCGCTCGAACAGCACCACGCCCAGTTCGTCCTGAAGCTGGGCGATACGGGCGGAGACGGCGGGCTGGGTGGTGTTCAGCCGCTCCGCCGCCCGGCGGAACCCGCCAAGCCGCATCGTCCAGATGAAGGTCTCCAGCGACTTCAGGTCCAGCATGCCTCACTCGTCTCCGTCGCCGCTGATCCGTCAGTCCCGGCCGTCCAGTGTCGCCAGTTCAACCTCGATCACCGCCAGCCGTTCCCGCAGCCGGTCGCGCTCCGCCTCCAGCGCCTCGCGGCGGCTGACATGGTCGATGGCGCGGTTGCGCAGGTCGCGCTTGAAACGGACGATCTCCGGCCGGGTGACGTCGGGCCGGATCAGGTTGCGCTGATCGGCCAGCCGCAGCTGCTCACTGGTCAGGGTAGCAAGCTGGTAGACGGTGGCGTAGCTGGGCGGCAGCTTCGGGCCCGGCAGGCGTCCGCTGTCCACCGCCTCCGCCACCATGCGCAGCTGGTAGGCGACCTGATAGCCGAAGGGCAGTTCGTTCTCGACCATCGCCTGGAACTCGCCATGCGGCAGCCGCGCCCGCGCCTGAACCAGATAGCGGCCGATCAGCAGGAACTTTTCCTGCGCGCTGCGCCAGAGCGTGGAGATTTCCTGGACGAATTCCTCGCGCCGGACGAGGTCGACCGTCGCCTCCGCCATGCGTTCGATCCGCTCGTCCACCGCGATGTGGCGGCGGGCCTGGGCCTTGGATACCTGCTTGAACCCGCTCATTGCGCCAGCTCCAGTTCGTGTCGGACGAAGGCCCAGACGCCGGCGACATGCTCGGCTCCCTTGCCCCCCTTCAACTCCAGCAGGCCGAGCCCGCGGCTGGCGGTGAACTGGATGTCCTCGTAATCCGGCACCTCGACCGGGCAGATCCGGCCGTCGCCCAGCAGCCTGCGCTGGGCCTCGGTGAAACCGCGTGTGCGCGGCTTGACGCGGTTCATGACGAAGGCCGCGTTCTTGCCATAGCGGCGGACGAAGCGCATCCAGGGCCGGACGGAGTCGAGGTCGTCGTCGCTCTGGCCGGTCGGCACGACGATCAGGTCGGACGACAGGGCCAGCAGCTTGAACTCCTCCGGATGGTCCTCGATCGACGGCGGCGTATCGATGACCAGCAGGTCGAAGCCCTCGATGCCGTCGAGGGCCGCGCGGATATCGACCGGCGTCATGCCCGCCTCGAAATGGGTGATGGAGGCCATGCCGTCCGGCCGCTTGGCGAACCACTTGGTCAGGCTGCGTTGCGGATCGAGGTCCAGCGTCGCCACCGCGCAGCCGTCCAGCGCCGCCGCCACCGCGATGTTGCGGCTGAGCGTCGTCTTGCCGATCCCGCCCTTCGGGCCATTGACCAGCAAGCGCTTCACCGGCCCGTGTCCCGTGTCGTTGCTCATTGCAGTGCCCCTTATCGCCATCGGCTGCCGGCCCCTTTTATCAAAGCCCGGCCGTGGCGCAAATCTAAGACATGTCTTAACTTCGTATGGCCCGGACAGGGTGTCTCCCCAGCCACAGACCACCAAGTTAAGACAGAAACCATCTTAATTATCGCATACGGCGCATTGCCGACGCCAGCACCGGGCGCACCGCGCCTCCCCCTGTCTCTCCGGCCTGTTCCCCCGCCGCCGCGATGGCACGCAGCCGGTCGGCCAAAGCCCGTTCCGCCGCACAGGCCTCCTCGCACAGGGCGCGGATTTCGGCGATGCTCGGCCGCCATTTGCGGGTCCGCCGCCACTGGCGTGCCGCCTGATCGATGGCCCAGGCCGGGAACTCTCCCAGATCGTCCGCCCAATCCATCGCGAGCAATTGCTCCACCTCGGGCGTCGTCGACTTCGCCGGGAAATGGCTGAGCAGCGCCAGCACCCGGCCCAGCAGATGGTTGGCCGGCGCCGGCGCCAGGATGGTGTCGTCGATCTCCGCAAGCGCGCGCCGAGCCAGGGAAGCATGACGTGGTGTCACTCCGTCCGGCGGCGTCCAGTCCTCCATCACGTCGGCGAAGCCGTCTTCGGTAAAGCGGCTGTGGCGTCCGGTCTGCCCGCAGTCGAGCAACCGCTGCAAGGGCTCCGGCAACGCCTCGCGCAGCATCCGGCTGCGCACATTTGGCGCCATGGCCGGATCGAAGGGCAGCGGCAGGCTCGGCGGAGTGGCCTGCGATGCGGGAAACGGGTGCAGGTTGCTCATGCGACTCCCCAGGGATTGGCGGGTGTGTTGGGCTGGCTGCCGTTCAGACGCGCTGCGACGCTGGCCCAGGCAGACAGGCGCTGTTCGGCCGCGGCGGCTGCCGCAATCGCCACCGGACGAGAAGCTGTCCGCGGACCGCGGCTGTCCGGTCCGCGGACCGCTGCCGCGGCCTGTTGCGCCATACGCCCCGCGTCCTGCAGCAGCCAGGACTTCCAGGCCGCGGCCGGATCGCGGTAGCGGTAGTCATGGGCGCGGCATTGCTGAACGAAACGCTCCGCATGTCCATCGACATCGATGCCGGGGAAGCGGTCCGCTGCCCATTGCCGGTCGCTTGGCGGCGGCGTCCAGTCCTGCGGAACCGGTTCTGCCACGATCGTCGCCCCTTTGTCTGCGCGCCGGTGGAGCGTGTCCGGAATCTGTTCTGGTTCAGGCTGTTTGTGACTCGCTGCTGAACAGGGGGAGTCCGCTGCTGAGTCAGCGGGGATGTTCACCCCTGCACCCTCGCCGGCCGCGTTTTCGGCCAGCAGGGCCAGCCGATACCGACAACTCAGCCGCCCGCCATTGGCTGAGCGGCGATGTTCGATGCTGACCAGTCCAAGGGCCTCCAGCCGGCCCAGGATCCGGTTGACGGTCGGCCGGCTGCGTTTCAGCTTGTCCGCCAGCGTCGCCTGCGACGGCCAGCAGACCCCCGCCTCGTCGGCGTAGGTGCTGAGTGCCGCCAACACGGCGAGGCCGTCAGCGTCGAGGTCGGGGTGGTCGAGCCACCAAGCCGGGATCCGGCCCCAGCGGTTGGGATTTGTGCTGTTCTCGGTCATCTGTGGCGATACTCCTCCGCACCGTCGGCGCAAGATTGGCCGCCTTGTCGGCTGTCGCGATTGGCTCACAGGATTCGAAGCGGTCCGCGGCAGAGTCGAATCGCGGGCAGGAACTCCATGGACACCCCATAGAGCGGTAGCCCGCGCATCGTCAGCGATAGCCCGCGACCGTAAAGCCCCTGCCCGCGACCATGGAGCATCGGCCCGCGGTTCTCCGCCGAATCGGAATCCTGGTGCCTTTGGCCGCGGTCATGGAGCCTTTGCCCGCGATTGGGAACCCGTCCATCGCCCGCGATGCTGGAGCAACAGCCCGCGATTGCCCCCTGATTTAGGAGCAATCACGAGCAATCCGGCCGTCCGCGCATCCGTGCCCTGCCGCCATGGAGCGGCAGCCCGCGTTTCCGCCCTCGGTGTCCGATCTGCTCCGGCGCCGATTCTCCGCGATTCTTCAAGGAGTCGCGGTTGGCGACCCCGGCGGGGCAGGCTTGGCGCGCCTATCGCGGGCTATCGCTCCATGACCGCGGGCCATTGCTCCATCATCGCGGGGTGCGGCGTCCTATGCGCGGGCTGATGCTCCATCCCGGATGCGGTAATTTCACTGCGTTCTGTTGCACCGGCGGGTCCGCCGCGCCATGGTTACTCCCGACATCCGGAGACGTTCATGACCAAGATGGCCCCGACCAGCGCCGCGCAACTCATCCTGTTCGAGCTGGAAGACCGTTCGCAATCGCACCTGATCGCGCTCTACGATCTGGCGCCGCGGTTCGTCTTCGTCTCCCGCGACAATGACAAGGAGAAGGCGGCGAAGGACAAGGGCGAACTGGTCACCAAGGACAACTTCATCAAGTCGGTGCGGCGCGAGTTCGCCTTCCGCGGCCGCAACTACCGCCTGACCGTCCAACCCGCCCGTATCGACCGGCTCAGCATGGCGAAGAAGGACGACCGCGCCCCCGGTGCCGGCCCGGATCTGGTCGAAGTCGAGATCTTCCCGTCGGAGCGCGAACAGGTGGTGGAGCAGGTCGTCCGCCGCCTCGCCATGGACCGCTCGCGCCTGTCGCTGACCGGCGAGAACCGCGACAAGGTGCAGATGCGCTTCAGCCTCTACGAAATCCAGCGGGAGCTGCGGGCGGTCAACCACACCCTGTCGATTCAGGACATCCGCGAATCCCTGACCATCCTGGCGCGCTCGCGCATCATCATCTCCACCGGCGGCAGCGCCGAGCCCGGGAAGAAGAGCCGCGGGCAGAACCTGCTGGAATCGACCGCCTTCCCGGTGCTGGCGATCCGCTCGCGTCCCGATCTGGTCGACGAGGATGGTGGGGTCGAAGAGACCTATCTGGAATTCAACCCGCTGGTCTCCGCCGCCATCCGAGACCTGGAGTTCAAGCCGGTGTCCTACGCCTGGCTGATGAAGCTGAAGTCGCCGGTGTCGCGCTGGCTCTACAACCGTCTGTCGATCGAATACGACACTGCCGACGACGACGCGAAGCCGGTATCGATCAGTGCCGACGAGATCATCAAGAACAGCGGCATGAACGAGTGGTCGCGCCGCCGCGACACGCTGCGCGTGGTGACCTCCGCCGTTGACGCGCTGGTGGAGGAGGGGATCCTCGACATCGCCGACAAGGAATACACCAAGGTCGGCAAGCGCATCGACGCCATCGACTATGTGCTGACCCCGTCGCAGAAGTTCCTCGATCAGGTCCGCCGCGGCCGGCGGGTGCAGACCACCAACATCGACCTTCTCAAGCAGATCGTCGGCAACGCCATGCATCCCGACGGCTTCGTGCCGTTGAAGGCGGGAGAGGTGGCGGAGATGCGCAACAAGCGGGCCAAGCGGCTCGCCGACTCCGCCAAGCCGGAGCAGACCGCCCTGCCGCTGCCGAAGAAGTAGCGGCTCAGCGCGGTAGGAGCCGTCGTGCCAACAGAGTAACCGCTGTCCCCAGCAGGGCGCCGGCCAGCACGTCGGAGGCCCAATGCCGGTGCCTTACCACCCGGCCGCTGGCCAGCGCCACCGCCGTTCCATAGATCAGCATGCTCTGCGCCGGCGACCGGCTGACCGTGGCAAGTGCCGTCGCTGCGGCGAAGGCGCTCGCGGCATGACCGGACGGCAGCGAGCGGGCGCTGATCCGCCATCCCGGTTTGCGCCGGGGCTCGCATTCGTCGGGCCGGCGGCGTTTGACATAGCGCTTGATCGAGCGGCTGGCGGTCGCGGTCGCCACCAGCCCGGCCACCCCGACGCTGCCGGCCCGGCGCAGATCCGGCTGGCCGGTCAGCAAGCCGACGATGCCGGCAATGGCGAAGCCGGGGATCAGCACATGGCGCTTTATGGCGTAATGGCCCGCGGTCGCCAGCGCATGGCTGACCGGGCCGGGATCGCAGGTGACGATGTCATGGACCTGGGCATCCAGCGCATCGACGGCGGTCAAGGCCGGTTGCAGCATGGCGGGTGCAGGCTGTCCGCCATAGCCGATGCCGCCGCCCGGATTCTCGATGCCGCTCTGTTCCCCGTTCCGTTCGATGATGTCGCTCAACGCCGGTCCCCTGCATCCTGCGCCGCGTTATCGGCGCCGCAGGGGAACGCGGCGGGTGCGGGGGCGGTTCCGCGCCCCCGCTGAAGGTCAGATCTGCGCCGGCCGCCAGCCGGCGAAGGCGTCAAGCACCGCCGTCAGCACCCGCTGAAGCCGCTCTGCCCGGTCCGGTCGGTAGGCGAAGGGCGGCGCGTCCTCGTCCATGTAGTTGTCCTGCGCCAGTTCCATCTGGATGGCGTGGACGCCCTCCGCCGGCTGGCCATAGGCGCGGGTGATATGGCCGCCGACGAAGCGCCCGTTGGTGACGCAGGTCATACCCTCCGCCGCCGCTGCGGCTTCCATCGCCGCGACGACGCGGGCAGCCAGCTGCGGATCGATGCTGGTGCCTCTTGCGGTGCCCAGGTTCAGGTCATGCAGCCGTCCGTCGAACAGCCGCGGCACATGGCTGCGGATCGAATGGGCGTCATAGAGCAGGGCGAAGCCGTGCCGCGCCTTCGCCCGCTCCAGTTCCGCCGCCAGCGCGTCGTGGTAGGGCCGCCAATAGGCCTCGACCCGCTCCGCTATCTCGGCCGTGTCGGGCTCCTGACCGTCACGGTAGAGCGGCGTGCCGTCGAACAGCACGTCCGGGCACAGGCCGGTGGTCGCCTGTCCGGGATAGAGGCTTTCGCCGGTCGATGGCCGGTTGAGGTCGATGACATAGCGGGAATAGCGGGCGCTGAGCAGCGTCGCCCCCATTCCGTCGGCGAAACCATACAGGCGCGGGATGTGCCAGTCGGTGTCGCGCAGGGTCATCGCCTCGTCCGTCAGCCGCCCGGCCAGACCGGGGGAGAGGTCGGTGCCGCAATGGGGCATGCTGATGACCAGCGGCCCGTCGCCCTGTACCAGATCGAAGATGGTATCGGTCATTGTGCGGTCTCCAGGGATACCGGCATCAGATGGTCGAGCGAACCGTCGCGCACCAGCGCGCCGATGGCGGCCAGATCCGGGGCGAAGTAGCGGTCGACCTCATAGCGCGGCACCTGGGCGCGGATGGTGGCGATGGCCTGTTCCAGCCGCTCGGTGGTCTTCAGCGGGCGATGGAACTCCAGACCCTGAATCGCGGCCAAAAGCTCTATACCGACGATGTCGGCGACGTTGCCGGCGATGTCGCCCAGCCGCCGGGCCGCGAAGGTCGCCATGCTGACATGGTCCTCCTGGTTGGCGGAGGTCGGCAGGCTGTCGACGCTGGCGGGGTGGGCGAGCGTCTTGTTCTCCGACGCCAGCGCCGCCGCGGTGACATGGGCGATCATGAAGCCGGAGTTCAGCCCCGGTTCGGCGACCAGGAAGGGCGGCAGGCCGCTGATGGTGGTGTCGATCAGCATGGCGATGCGGCGTTCGGCCAGGGCACCGATCTCCGACGCGGCGATGGCGAGCTGGTCGGCGGCCATCGCCACCGGCTCCGCATGGAAGTTGC
Source organism: Azospirillum lipoferum (assembly GCF_024170005.1). GTDB lineage: Bacteria > Pseudomonadota > Alphaproteobacteria > Azospirillales > Azospirillaceae > Azospirillum > Azospirillum lipoferum. The sequence goes on along the minus strand of NZ_JALJXJ010000009.1, from coordinate 215,234 downwards.
CGCCGGACAGCACCTCGCCGGTATCGACCAGCACCAGCGGGTTGTCGGTGACGCCGTTGGCCTCGATCACCAGCGTGCGCGCCGCCTGCCGCATCTGGTCCAGCACGGCGCCCATCACCTGCGGCTGACAGCGCAGGCTGTAGGGGTCCTGCACCCGGTGGCAGTCGGGGCCCTGGTGGCTGGCATTCAGTTCGCTGCCGGCCAGCACCTCGCGGAAGGCGGCGGCGACGGCGATCTGGCCGGGCTGGCCGCGCAATGCGCTGATGCGGGCGTCGAAGGGGCGGTGGCTGCCCATCACGGCCTCCACCGACAGGGAACCGGCGACCAGCGCCGCCTTGAAGGTGCGCTCGATCTCGAACAGGCCGGCGAGCGCCAGACCGGTCGACACCTGGGTGCCGTTGATGAGGGCGAGACCCTCCTTGGCCTTCAGGTCGAAGACCGGCAGGCCGGCGATGCGCAGCCCCTCTTCCGCCGGCAGCGTCTCGCCCTTCACCCGGACGTGGCCGATGCCGAGCAGCACGCCGCAGAGATGGGCCAGCGGCGCCAGATCGCCGGACGCGCCGACGGAGCCCTTGCCCGGCACCACCGGCAGCACGTCGGCCTCATACAGCTTCAGCAGCGCATCGACCAGCGCCGGACGGACACCCGAGGCGCCGACGGCGAGGCTGACCGCCTTGATCACCAGGATCAGCCGCACGACGCCATCGGCCAGCGGGGCACCGACGCCGGTGGCGTGCGACAGGATCAGGTTGCGCTGGAGCGTCTCCAGATCGCTTGCGGCGATGTGGGTGTGGGCCAGCTTGCCGAAGCCGGTGTTGACGCCATAGACCGCCTCGTCGCCGCCGGCGATCTTGTCGATCAGGGCACGGGAGCGCTCCATCCGCGGATAGGCCGCCGGGTCGAGCGTCAGGGCCGGACGGCCGCGATAGATGCTGCGCAGCGTGTCGAGCGACAGCGCGCCCGGAACCAAAGTGATGCTCTCGCTCATCCCAGAAGTCTCCCAAGTGTCTTTTTGAAGCGGTCGGCGATCTCCGCCTCGCGCGGGTGGCGGCGGTCGCGGACGACGGCGCGTCCGGCGATCACCACGTCCCGCACCAGGGGAGCGTTTCCAGCGAAAATCCAGCCGTCCAGCAGCGCATCGCCTTTGCGGGCCGCCAGCAGCGGGTGGTCGGTGTCGAGCACGACGAGGTCGGCGCGGAGACCGGCGGCGATGCGTCCGGCTTCGAATCCGCTGGCCTGCGCGCCGCCGGCCTGGGCGTCCTCCACCAGCCGGCGGGCGGTGGAGCGGCGGGGGCCGCCGGCCAGCACGGTGCGCCGGCCGCTGGTCAGCCGCGCGCCGTACTCCAGCCAGCGCAGATCCTCCACCGGGCTGACGGAGATGTGGCTGTCGGAGCCGATGCCCCAGCGCCCACCCTGCGCCATGTAGGATTCGGCGGCGAAGAAGCCGTCGCCCAGATTGGCCTCGGTGGTCGGGCACAGGCCGGCAACGGCACCGCTGGTGGCGACGCCCGTCACTTCGGTCTCGGTCATGTGGGTGGCGTGGATCAGGCACCAGCGGCCATCGACCGGCTGGGTCTCCAGCAGATGCTCGACCGGGCGGCGGCCATGGTGGGCGAGGCAGTCCTCGACCTCCCGGCGCTGCTCGGCGATGTGAATGTGGATCGGGCCTTGCGGGTTGGCGGCGACGGTCTCGGTCAGCAACCCGTCCGGGACGGCTCGCAGGGAATGCGGAGCGATGCCCAGCCGCACGTCGTCCGCCTTGCCGTAGGTGCCCCGCAGGGCCTCGGTCAGCCGCGCGAACCCTGCCCCGTCATGGATGAAGCGCCGCTGCCCGGCGGTCGGCGGCGTGCCGCCGAATCCCGACGCATTGTAGAGCACCGGCAGCAGCGTGATCGGCAGCCCGACGGCCCGCGCGGCGGCAACAGCGCGGTGGCTCATCTCCGCCGGGTCGGCGTAGGCGCGGCCGTCGCGGTCATGGTGCAGGTAATGGAATTCGGCGATGGCGGTGAAGCCGGCCTTCAGCGTCTCGACATAGAGCTGGGCGGCGACCGCCTCGAAATCCTCCGGGTCCATGCGGTCGAGCGCGCGGTACATCACCTCGCGCCAGCTCCAGAAGCTGTCCGATCCTTCGCCGGAGGACTCGCCCATCCCGGCGATGGCGCGCTGGTGGGCGTGGGAATGCAGATTGGCGATGCCGGCGACCGCCGCCCCGGCGAAGCGCTCCGCATCGGCCGGGCAGGCGGCACCGGGCGTCGCCGAAACGATGCGGCCCCGGCCATCCACCGTGACCAGCACATCCTCCGCCCAGCCGTCCGGCAGCAGCGCCGAGGCAAAAAACAGGTTGCTCATGAGGGCGCCCTCGCTATTATAGACAACACTATACAAGTATAGGCAACCTGCTGCCAAGAGGGTTGCTGCACGAACTTTCCCTCTCCCGCCTCGGGAGAGGGAGGGGACCCGCCGGAGGCGGGGAGGGTGAGGGAACTTAGGGAAGGAGCCGAACCGATGCCGACCAGTGCGCCGTGGGATTCCCTGTGGATCGACCTGTCCGTTGCGACGATGAACGACGGGGAAGGCTATGGCGCCATCGCCGACGCGGCGGTGGGCATCAAGGATGGCCGCATCGCCTTCGTCGGCCGTCGCGCCGACCTGACCGATGCGCCGGACGCGCTGGCGACCGAGGTCCATTCGGGGCAGGGCGGCTGGATGACTCCCGGCCTGATCGATTGCCACACCCACCTCGTCTATGGCGGCAACCGCGCCCGCGAGTTCGAGATGCGGCTGAACGGCGCCACCTATGAGGAGATCGCGCGGGCCGGCGGCGGCATCCTGTCCACCGTCACCGCCACCCGCGCCGCGTCGGAGGACCAGCTTCTGGCCGCCACCCTGCCGCGGCTGGACAGCCTGCTGGCCGAAGGCGTGACGACGGTCGAGGTGAAGTCCGGCTACGGCCTCGACACCGAAACAGAGACGCGGATGCTGTGCGTCGCCCGCCGGCTGGCCCAGGTCCGCCCGGTGGAAGTGCGGACGACCTATCTCGGCGCCCACGCCCTGCCGCCGGAGTTCAAGGGCGATGCGGACGGCTACATCGATCGTGTCTGCGCCGAGACGCTGTCGGCCATCGCCGAAGCCGGGCTGGCCGATGCGGTGGACGCTTTCTGCGAGGGGATCGGCTTCTCCGTCGCCCAGACCCGCCGGGTGTTCGAGACGGCGAAGCGGCTCGGCCTGCCGGTGAAGCTGCATGCCGAGCAGCTGAGCAACCTCGGCGGCGCCCGGCTGGTGGCCGAGTTCGGCGGGCTGTCGGCCGACCATATCGAGCATCTGGACGAGGACGGCGTCGTCGCCATGGCCAAGGCAGGCACGGTCGCGGTGCTGCTGCCCGGCGCCTTCTATGCCCTGCGCGAGACCAAGCTGCCGCCGATCGATCTGCTGCGCCGCCATGGCGTGCCGATGGCGCTGTCCACCGACAACAATCCCGGCACCTCGCCGGTGACCTCGCTGCTGCTGATGCTGTCGATGGGCTGCACCTTCTTCCGTCTGACCCCGGCGGAGGCGCTGACCGGCGTCACCCGCCATGCGGCCAAGGCTCTCGGGCTGGACGACCGCGGCGTGATCGCGCCGGGCATGCGCGCCGATCTGGCGGTCTGGCGCATCGAGCATCCGGCGGAACTGGCCTATGCCATCGGCCTCAACCCCTGCATGGCGGTGGTCAATGGCGGGGTGGTCCGGAGCCCCCGTGTGGAGGCCACATGAGCGACACCATCTCCACCGCCCAGCCGCGCTACGCCCAGATCAAGGAGGCGATCCGCCGCCGGATCAGCTCCGGCGACTGGCCCGAAGGCTTCCAGATCCCGTCGGAGCACAAGCTGCTGGAGGAATTCTCGGTCAGTCGCATGACGGTCCACCGCGCGCTGCGCGACCTGACCGACGAGGGGCTGCTGACCCGCGTGCAGGGGCTGGGCACCTTCGTCGCCGAACGGCCGCCCAGCACCGACGTGGTGGAGCTGCGCAGCATCGCCGACGAGATCGCCGAGCGCGGCAACGTCCACGCCTGCCGGGTGGAGCAATTGCTCGCGGTTGCCGCCGATGCCGGGCTGGCCCGCCGCTTCAACCTGCCGGTCGGGGCCAGGCTGTTCCATTCCGTCGTCGTCCACAGCGAAAGCGACGTGCCGGTCCAGCTGGAGGAACGCTGGGTCAACCCGGCGGTGGCACCCGACTATCTCGACCAGGACTTCACCCGCCAGACGCCGGGCGAGTACCTGATCCGGCTGGAGTCCTCGCCGCAGGTCGAGCATGTCATCGAGGCGGTGGCGCCGACGGCGGAGATCGCCCGGCTGCTCGACATTCCCGTCACCGAACCCTGCCTGCGCGTGACCCGCCGCACCTGGGTCGGTGTAAATGGGGTGCAGGGGCGGGTGGTGACGGTGGCGATGCTGGTTCATCCCGGCAGCCGCTACCGGCTCGGCGCACGCTTCCAGCTGCCGCCCCATTAGCAAAAACAGATCCTCGAACAGCACATCCCTCCCACCAGGAGCCATCACCAGATGTCATCCCGCCTCGACAACCAGCGCGTCATCCGTGCCCCGCACGGCCCCGAACTGAGCTGCAAGAGCTGGCTCGCCGAGGCGCCGATGCGCATGCTGATGAACAACCTCGACCCCGACGTTGCCGAACGGCCGCAGGAGCTGGTCGTCTATGGCGGCATCGGCCGCGCCGCCCGCGACTGGGAAAGCTTCGACCGCATCGTCTCGACGCTGAAGACTCTCAACGACGACGAGACCCTGCTGGTCCAGTCGGGCAAGCCAGTCGGCGTCTTCCGCACCCATGCCGACGCGCCGCGCGTGCTGATCGCCAACTCCAACCTCGTGCCGCGCTGGGCGACCTGGGAGCATTTCAACGAGCTGGACCGCAAGGGTCTGGCGATGTACGGCCAGATGACCGCCGGCAGCTGGATCTACATCGGCAGCCAGGGCATCGTGCAGGGCACCTACGAGACCTTCGTCGAGGCCGGGCGCCAGCATTACAACGGCGACCTGAAGGGCAAGTGGATCCTGACCGGCGGCCTGGGTGGCATGGGCGGGGCGCAGCCGCTGGCCGCCACCATGGCCGGCGCCTGCATGCTGGCGGTCGAATGCCGCCCCAGCAGCATCGAGATGCGCATCCGCACCGGCTATCTCGACCGCCACACCGCCGACCTCGACGAGGCGCTGGCCTGGATCAACGAGGCCTGCGCGAGGGGCGAGGCGATCTCCGTCGGCCTGCTCGGCAACGCCGCCGACGTCTTCCCCGAACTGGCGCGCCGCGCCGAGACCGACATCAAGGCCCGGCCGCACATCGTCACCGACCAGACCTCCGCCCATGATCCGGTGAACGGCTACCTGCCGCAGGGCTGGACGCTGGAGGAGTGGGAGAGCGCCCGCGAAAGCCAGCCGGCCGCGGTGGCCGCCGCCGCGCGCAAGTCGATGCGGGTGCAGGTGGAAGCGATGCTGGCCTTCCACGGCATGGGCATCCCGACCGTCGATTACGGCAACAACATCCGGCAGATGGCGAAGGAAGAGGGGCTGGAGAACGCCTTCGACTTCCCCGGCTTCGTCCCCGCCTATATCCGCCCGCTGTTCTGCCGCGGCATCGGTCCCTTCCGCTGGGCAGCATTGTCCGGCGATCCGGAGGACATCCGCAAGACCGACGCCAAGGTGAAGGAGCTGATCCCCGACGATCCGCACCTGCACAACTGGCTGGACATGGCGGCCAAGCGCATCCAGTTCCAGGGCCTGCCGGCGCGCATCTGCTGGGTGGGGCTCGGGCAGCGCCACCGCCTCGGCCTCGCCTTCAACGAGATGGTGAAGTCGGGCGAGCTGAAGGCGCCCATCGTCATCGGTCGCGACCATCTCGACAGCGGCTCCGTCGCCAGCCCGAACCGCGAGACGGAGGCGATGAAGGACGGCACCGATGCCGTGTCGGACTGGCCGCTGCTGAACGCGCTGCTGAACACCGCCAGCGGGGCGACCTGGGTCAGCCTGCACCATGGCGGCGGCGTCGGCATGGGCTTCTCGCAGCACTCGGGCATGGTCATCGTCTGCGACGGCAGCGACGCGGCGGCCAGGCGGCTGGAGCGCGTGCTGTGGAACGATCCGGCCACCGGCGTGATGCGCCATGCGGACGCCGGCTATGACATCGCCATCGAGTGCGCCAAGGAGCAGGGGCTGAACCTGCCGTTTTTGAAGTAACTGGCGCCTCGGGGGATTCTCCCTCCCCCCGGGGAGAGGGGATCCGTCGCTGATTAGACTCACACCCCCCGGATCAGCTGCGAATACCAGCGCGCGGACTCCTTCGGGATCCGCGCCTGGGTTTCGAAATCGACCCGGACGATTCCGAACCGCGTGCCGTAGCCGCCGCCCCATTCGAAATTGTCCAGCAGCGACCAGACGAAATAGCCGCGCACATCGGCCCCCAGCCCCTTTGCCTCCGACATCGCCGCGATGTAGGCCTGGAGATAGGCCAGCCGTTCCGCATCCACCACGCGGCCCTCGGCGTCCGGCGTCTCCGCCGCCTTGGTGCCGTAGCCGTTCTCCGTCACATAGATCGGCAGGCGGTAGCGCCGGGTCAGATCCAGCAGCGTGTCGCGGAAACAGCCGGGATCATAGGGCCAGTCGATGGCCGTCCGCTTCATCCCCGGCGGGGGAGAGCCGAAGCCGAAGCCCCAGATCAGGCTGTCGTCCCTGCGGCCATAGACCGGGGCGTAATGGTTCAGCCCGAACCAGTCCACCGGCCGGGCGATGCGCGCCATGTCGCCGGGCTGCACGTAGGGCTCGATCGCCTCGGCGATGCGGCGCGGGTAATGGGCCAGCAGCTGCGCGTCGGGGAAGGCGCGGTTCCAATGCTCGTCGAACAGGGCCGCCGCCTCGACATCCTCCGGCCGGTCGGTCTCCGGCCGCATCGGCTGGACGCTGTGCACCGCACCGATCGACGCCCGCGGCACCAGTGCCCGCAGCGCATCCACTCCGGCGCCATGGGCGAGGTTGACGTGGTGGATCACCTTCAGGTGGGTGGCGCGGTCGGCGATGCTGGGCGCCCCCCAGCCGAAGGCCCAACCGAACAGCGTGAAGACCGAGAACTCGTTGAAGGTGGCCCAGCGCTTCACCCGGTCGCCATAGCGCCGGGCGCAGAGGGCTGCGTAATCCCCGAACCAGCCGATGCTGTCGCGGGTGGCCCAGCCGCCCATGTCCTGCAAGGCCTGCGGCAGGTCCCAGTGATAGAGGCAGAGCCAGGGCTCGATCCCCTTCTCCAGCAGCCGGTCGATCAGCCGGTCGTAGAAATCCAGCCCCGCTTCGTTCGGAGCCCCGCGTCCGCGCGGCAGCACCCTGGGCCAGGAGACGGAGAAGCGGTAGGCCCGCAACCCCAGCTCCGCCATCAGGTCGACGTCCTGCGGCATCCGGTGATAGTGGTCGCAGGCGACATCGCCGCTGTCGCCATTGTCGACCCGGCCCTTCAGCTTGCAGAAGCTGTCCCAGATGCTGGGCGCCCGCCCGTCGGCCGCGGCCCCGCCCTCGATCTGGTAGGCGGAGGTGGAGGCGCCCCACAGGAAGTCTTTTGGAAAAACCGGACGTTCGGCCATGGCGGGTCACCCGAAGGAAGGATGCTGCGAATCCTACCCCTTTCCCGTCCGGGTGGAAGGGGCCAATCGCCGCTGCCGGGGCTGTGCGGGGCACCGCTTCCCGCCGGGTAATCCGTCACCATATCGCGGTCGACAGGACGGCGCGGCGCTCCTATGGTCACGCCGACCGGACGAGCGATACCAGAAAGGAACGGGCGCATCATGGCGAAGAAGGACGGAGTCAACGGCAAGGGCGGCCAGTTCAGCGGGACGCCGGCCGACCGGCTGGTCCGCCTGTGGCGCAACAACGACGAGCGCTTCGGCGCCCTGCTGGACGAGGTTCTGGATACCAACCGCCAGGGCGTGATCGAAGCCGCGGTCGGCAAGCTGCGCGAGGAGGAGAGCTACGACTTCATGGACGAGGTCGAGGCCTTCTCCGAAACGGCGCAGAGCACCGACGAGCATGGCGACCCGACCCTGTCCACCCTGTTCTGGCTGGCCCTGGAGGTGGATGGCCGGCTGGACCAGCCGCCGTCGGTCGACGCCATCGAACGTGCGCTCGATTCCGCCGGGCTGCTGGAAAAGGCAACCGACATGCGGCTGCTGCCGCTGTGGCTGGATCCGGAACCGCTGTCCTACCTGGAGGCCGCCGACCGCCGCACCCTGCTGCGCCGCCTGATCGACTCGACCGAGGCGGCTGAATCCTTCGCGCGCGAACAGGATCTGGTCGCGGCTGCCGATGACATCGGCCTTCGCCTCGTCAGCGTCGTCGGTCTGGTGATCGAGGAGGATGCCGAGCAGGAGGGCGAGGCGATGCCCGACCCGCTCAACCTCGGCTTTGCCGGCGAGGGCCAGGAGATGGAGATCGACCCGATCGAGCAGGAGCGCATCCGCCAGTCGATGGCCGCCTTCGCCGAGGCGGTCTCCGCCGCCGACCCACGGGTCAAGCGCTGCGAGCCGGTCGGCGGGCTGAACGACCTGCTGGACTTCACCGCCGAAGGCGTATGGCCGGACGATGTCGACGCCAACTTCGACGAGGTCAACGACTTCCTCGACATCGCCGGCAACGAGACCGGCGACGGCATCCTCGACGTGACGGTCAGCGAGGGGTCGGAAGGCTTGCAGCTCCGCGCTTACAACTCCGACGGGGTGCTGCTGGACGAGCGGAGCTTCGACCTGACCGGCGACCGCGCCCAGGAGGCGCTGGCCCTGATCAAGCGCCGCTGCCGCCGCGTCACCGAAGGCTGATCGCCCTGTGTCCGGGGGCCGCTCAGGCCCCCGGCGCCACCACGAAGCAGGCCATGCCCTGGTTGACCAGCCCGTTGCAGGCGCTGGCGGCGTCCTGCTGCGACAGGCCGGACAGCCGGGCACGGTACAGCGGCCCGGTCTGGGTATCCACCGCCTGCACGATCCGTTGCGAGCGCGACAGCACCGGCATGGAGTTGCGGGCGCGGTCGATCACGCGCTGGCTGTCGTCGGGCGAGCGGAAGGCGCCGAGCTGCACCGTCCACACCCCGCCGCCGGCGGTCGCGGCACCAGCCATCGTCGCCACCGGCCGCGGTGCCGGGGCATCGGGGGTCGAGGTGTCGGGCGCCACCACGCGGACTGCCGGTGCCGGGGCCGGTGCCGGTGCCGGGGAGGGGAGGGCCGCCACCGCGATCGGCGGCCGGCTGGCAACCGGCCGGCTGCTGCTGGCCGGTGGCGCGTAGGACGGAGCCGGATTGGACGGCGCCGAATAGGATGAGGATGGCCGGGCATAGGGCGAACCATAGTCCGGCGGCGAATCGGACGAGGTGGATGGCGGCGCGCTGACCAGCACGATGTCGGCACCGTTGGGCGCCGGGGTGCGGTTCAGCCGCGGCCCGACCGACGCGATGTAGCGCCTGGTCTCGCCCGGCAGGCTGCGCTTGCCGGCCAGATAGTCGCCGTAGCAGCCCGGCCCGCAATTGTAGGCGCCGAGGAATCCCGGCGCGCCGAACAGATTGTACATCTCGCGCAGGTAGGCGGTGCCGGCAATGATGTTATCATGCGGATCGAAGGGGTCGGAGCCCAGATTGTGCTTGCGCCGCATCTCGTCATAGGTCGCAGGCATCACCTGCATCAGGCCCATGGCGCCGGCCTTGCTGACGATGGGCTGGCCGTTGACGGTGGTGCGCCCGCCGCTCTCCTGGCGGATGACCTCGCGGATCCACAGCTCCGGCATGTCGAACCGCTTGGAGGCCTCCGCGACATGGGCGTCGATTTCCGCCGGAGAGGCAACGCGATGCGAACCGCCACCGCTGGCGCAGGCGCTCAGCAGGGCGGTCAAGGCGGCGCAGGTCAGCAACGGCTTCAGGCGACGCACGGAACCCCCGGTCATCGTTCAGGTCAATCTTTTGGGTAAGCCCGATTTGGAGGTACCGACCTTTGCACATTCCCGGCCCGCCGTAAACCGTCCCAGCTGTGACCTTCGACGCGGCCGGAGAACGCGGAGGGGGAGGGCGGGGGTGAGTCCTTCGGGCGGACAAGCGGACTGACGGGCATCTGCCGTCGGATGCCGTCTATGGCGGGAGTCCCATTGCGGGGGCTTTCGGCCATCAGCTTTCCCGGTCGTCGTCGGGATCGCGCCGGGTCGCCAGTTCGCGCAGCAGCCGCTCCTTGGCGGTCTTGCGGCTCGGCCGCCCGCCGCCGCGCCCGAACAAGCCATTCTTCAGCCCGCCCAGCAGCCCGCCGGACTTCGGTTCCTCCTCCGGTTCCCCGGTCAACTGGGCGCGCTCCGCCTCGCGCCGGGCCAGCATGGCGGCGCGGTCGACCAGCGGGTTGCGCAGCCGGCGCGGCAGCGCCTTGAAGGCGAGGTTCGCGCGCTCCAGGTCGACCGCATCCTCGGTGGAGCGGGCGATGCGCAGCGCCACCCGCAGCAGGTCGAGCCGCCACGCATCCTCCGGCGCATGCGGCAGCGTTTCCGCCGCCGCCAGCAGTGTATCCAGCCCCTTGCCGGTCAAGGCGCTGGTGGATCGTTCCCCACTGGATGGATCTCCAGCGGGTCTGTCGGTGTCGCGGTCCCGTCCCATTCCGTCATCGAAGCTGTCGCGCTGAAGGCGGACTTTAGGACGCCGGGCGCCGCTTTGTCTGCCCCCAAGCGGGGACCACGCCATTTGGGTGTCTGGAGCGTCCACCATCCACGAAGCCAATTGCAGCGCGACGGAACGCTATCGCACTGTTCATTAGGGGTACAAGAAGTAAGGTCTCTCGTCGGACGAAGCCAGAGCAGTAAGCATGGTTGGCGGCGCCTTTCCCAGGGCATATGATGAATATCTGTGCAAAGGCTGTGCTGTTCACTCTATGTTTGGTCAGTATATTTCCGGCATGAAAACGGATTCTTTCCGTGGGGTCATACCCCCTCAAATACAGTTAGTGCTTTCTTCATAATTCTCTCCCGTAATTAATATCTTAGTATGCAGAGACGGTATGGCCGGGCGAACGCCAAGGCAGCATTACCCGATCCTGCGCTCCATTCGGGAGGGCGAGCATGTTCCGCGGAATGAAGATCGGTGCCCGTCTGGCGCTTGCCCTGGCAGGAAGCGTCGTGCTCGCGGTCGGCGCGACCACGCTCAGCAATCTGTGGCTCAGCCGCCTGCTCGTCGAACATGCGGCCGACAATCAACTGAGAACGCTCCAGGAATTCCTGGACGCGAATGTCTCGAGCGAGGCCCGGCGAGCCCTGACGCTCGCCCAGGGGCTGGCGGGGAACGGCGAAATCCAGGCGGCGTTCGCCGCGCAGGACCGCAACCGGCTGGCCGGCATGTTGGTGACGGGGTTCAAGGACCTCAAGGAACAGCATGGCGTCACCCAGATGCAGTTCCATACATCGGCCTCGGTCTCGTTCCTGCGGGTGCATCGGCCGGAGAAATTCGGGGATGACCTGTCCTCGTTCCGCTTCACCGTCGTCGAGGTGAACAAGACCCACAAGCCGGTCTTCGGGCTGGAGAACGGTGTCGAGGGTCTTGGCATCCGCGGCGTCGTGCCGATGGTGAGCCAGGGTACCCAGATCGGCTCCTTCGAAATCGGGCTGTCGTTCGGCAAACCGTTCTTCGAGGCGTTCCATAAGGAGACCGGTGCCGACGTCGCGTTCCACATCGTCAAGGACGGCGGCTTCGAAACCTTCGCCTCGACCTTCCGCGAGGCGCCCGCCATCGGCCAGGATCGGATGAAGGACGCCCTGGCTCGGGAATCGGAGGTGCAGACATACCAGGCCGGTGGCGCCAGCTTCGCCATGCGGCTCGCTCCGGTCCGGGACTATCGCGGCACCGCGATCGGCTTCTACACCATCGCGATGGACCGGAGCGCGTTCGACGCTCAAATCGCGGAAGCGCGGACTTCGGCGATCCTGATTGGACTGGCGGTGCTCGCGGTGGCGCTCGGCGTCGCCTGGCTGGTGAACCGGGGAATCGCCCGTCCCATCCAGGCGATGACCGACTCCATGGGCAACCTCGCCAGGGGAAATACCGACATCCGCGTTTCCGGGATCGGGCGCCGTGACGAGATCGGGGCCATGGCGGATGCGCTGGAGGTGTTCCGCCGCGGCATGATCGAAACCGAGGCGCTGCGGGCCGAGCAGGAGATTCTGAAGCAGCGGGCGCAGGAGGAGCGGCGGTCGGCGATGCTCGGCCTCGCCGACCGATTCGAGGAGAGGATCGGCCGTCTGGTAGGAGCCCTTTCGTCTGCGGCGACGGAAATGGAGGCTTCGGCAGGCTCCATGTCGACCACGGCGGAGCAGACCAACCGGCAATCCGCGGCGGTGGCGGCGGCCTCCGAGCAGACGTCCGCCAATGTCCAGACGGTGGCGGCGGCGACCGAGGAGCTTGCCGCGTCCATCACCGAGATCGGCAGCCAGGCCTCGCAGTCGCAGGGGGTCGCAGGCAAGGCGGTGACCGATGCGAGGCAGACCGACGAGGCGGTGCGCAAACTGGCCGACAGCGCGAAACGGATCGGGCAGGTTGTGGATCTGATCCAGGATATCGCCAGCCAGACCAATCTGCTCGCGTTGAACGCCACGATCGAGGCCGCGCGCGCCGGCGAGGCCGGGAAGGGATTTGCCGTCGTGGCCTCCGAAGTCAAGGCGCTCGCCACCCAGACCGCGCGGGCGACGGAAGAGATCAGGCAGCAGATCGCCCAGATGCAGCAGGATTCGGATGGTGCCGTCGATGCCATCAAGGGGATCGGCGGTGTGATCGGCGAGATCAGCGAAATCGCCGCGGCGATCGCGGCGGCGGTCGAAGAACAGGGGACGGCCACGCAGGAAATCTCGCGCAACGTCCAGCAGGCGGCCGTCGGTACCCAGGAGGTTTCCTCGCATATCGTCAGTGTCCGCGAGGCTGCCAACGAGACGGGAGGAGCGGCCAACCAAGTTCTGGGCGCGGCCCGCGAACTGTCGCATCAGGCGGAAATCCTGGCGGGTGAGGTCAAGGGGTTCCTCGACGGCGTCCGCGCGGCATAGCAGGCCCCTATGAAAAAAGCCCTCTCCCCGCCATGGGGAAGAGGGCTGCAAGTCAGTCGGGGAAAATGCACGGCAGGATGCCGGCAATCATGCCGCCGCCCAGGGGATTGGCGGGCGCGGCATCTCAAGGCCGACCCCTCCGCGATGCCGCGGAAGGGCCGGAACGTTCACGTCACACTCAGGTTATTCGGCCGCCTGCGCCACGGTCAGGCCCAGGCGCTTGGCCACGCCCTCGCCATAGGCCGGGTCGGCGGCCAGGAAATGCTTCAACTGGCGCTGCTGGATGAACAGCGGAGCCTTGCCCAGGCTGCCGGCGATGTTGTCCATCAGCCGGTCCTGGGCCTCCGCACCGATCAGGCGGAACAGCGCGCCGGCCTGGGCGTAGTCGTCGTTGCCCTCGCGGTGGTCATAGTGGGCGGCGTCGCCGCTGATGCGCAGCGGCGGCTCGCTGGCGACACCGGTCTGGGTCGGACCGCCGAAGCTGTTCGGCTCGTAGTTCGGCCGGCCGCCGCCGTTGCCGTCGGTGCGCATGGCGCCGTCGCGCTGGTAATTGTGGACCGGGCAGCCCTGCGGCTTGTTCACCGGGATCTGCGCATAGTTGCCGCCCAGCCGGTAGCGGTGGGCGTCGGCATAGGCGAACAGCCGGCCCTGCAGCATCTTGTCCGGGCTGAAGGAGATGCCGGGCACCACGCTGGCCGGGCTGAAGGCGGCCTGCTCGGTCTCGGCGAAGAAATTCTCCGGATTGCGGTTCAGCACCAGCTCGCCGATCTCGATCAGCGGATAGTCCGCATGCGGCCACACCTTGGTCAGGTCGAACGGGTTGATGCGGTAGGCGTCGGCCTCGGCCTCCGGCATGATCTGCACCGAGACGGTCCAGGCCGGGAAGTCGCCGTCCTCGATCGAGGCGTACAGGTCGCGGGTGGCGTGGTCGGGATCGATGCCGCCCATCGTCACCGCCTGTTCGGCGGTGAAGTTCTGGATGCCCTGGCGGGTCTTGAAGTGGTACTTGACCCAGAAGCGCTCGTTCGCCGCGTTGATCCACGAGAAGGTGTGGCTGCTGAAGCCGTCCATGTGGCGGTAGCTGCGCGGCGTGCCGCGGTCGCTGAACAGGATGGTCAGCTGGTGCATCGTCTCCGGCGACAGCGAGAAGAAGTCCCACATGGCGGTGGGGTCCTTCAGGTTGGTGGCCGGGTTGCGCTTCTGGGTGTGGATGAAGTCCGGGAACTTCAGCGGATCGCGCAGGAAGAAGACCGGCGTGTTGTTGCCGACCAGATCGTAGTTGCCCTCTTCCGTATAGAACTTCAGCGCGAAGCCGCGCGGGTCGCGCTCGGCATCGGCGGAGCCCTTCTCGCCGCCGACGGTGGAGAAGCGCAGGAAGACGCCCGTCTCCTTGCCCACGGTCGACAGGAAGGCGGCCTTCGTCCATTGCGTCACGTCGCGGGTGACGCGGAAGCTGCCGTAGGCGCCGGCGCCCTTGGCATGGACCACGCGTTCCGGAATGCGTTCGCGGTTGAAGTGGGCCAGCTTCTCGATCAGGTGGAAGTCCTGGAGCAGCAGCGGACCGCGCGGCCCGGCGCTCAGCGAATTCTGGTTGTCGGGAACGGGCTGGCCGAAGCTGGTGGTCAGGGTGCTCATCCGGGTCATCCTCTCGAAGGCGGTGTTGCCTGAAGCGGCATCATTGTCTCGCCTCTGGTTATCCGGCGTCTTGAACGATATATCCAAGACATAGAAGGAAATGTACCAATAGGCACCGTCTATGAATCTCTCCGCCCTGTCCCTGCGCGACCTGGAATATGTCGTCGCCGTCGCCGAGCTGCGCCATTTCGGCCGCGCCGCCGAACGCTGTGCCGTCAGCCAGCCCTCGCTCAGCGCCCAGATCCGCAAGCTGGAGGAAGCGCTCGGTCTCTCCCTGTTCGAACGCACCAGCCGCAAGGTTCTGCTGACCCCGCGCGGCGAGGCCATCGTCGCCCAGGCCCGTGTGGTGCTGGAGGAGGCGCGGCGCCTGCTGGTCCTGGCCGACGGGTCGGACGGGGCGCTGACCGGCCGGCTGCGGCTGGCGGCGATCCACACGCTGGGCCCCTACCTGTTCCCGCACATCCTGCCGGCTTTGCGCAACGGCTGGCCCGACCTGACCCTGATCCTGTCGGAAGGCCGCACCGAAACTCTGCTGGAGGAGCTGCGCGACGGCCGGCTCGACGCCGTGCTGCTGGCCCTGCCGGTGGAGAGCGACGGGCTGGTGGCGGAGCCGCTGTTCTTCGAGCCCTTCCTGCTCGCCCATCCCGCCGGGCACCGCCTGTGCGCCATGCCCACCCTGTCGCTGAACGACCTCGACCCGGCGGAGCTTCTGCTGCTGGAGGAGGGGCACTGCCTGCGCGATCAGGCGCTGGCCGCCTGCGGCCTCAGCGCGCGCGGCGGCGGCGTCCATGCCACCGGGCTGGAGACCCTGCGCCACATGGTGGCGGCCGGGGCGGGCTGCACACTGATGCCGTTGCTGGCGGCGACGGGGGAGGACGGCCGCCTGGCCACCGTCGGCGGGCTGGTCGACTACCGCCCCTTCGACAGCACATCCGATGCCTCCCGCCCGCCCGGCCGCATTGTCGGTCTGGTCCGGCGGGTCAGCGATCCGCGCGACCGCGGCCTGCGCGATCTGGCGGCCTTGCTGCGCCGCACCCTGCCGCCGGGCACGGAATCCGTCCTAGCCCAAAGAGATGAGTGACGGAGGAAGGAACAAGCGCCCATCGGCCGGGTTGAAGGCTCGGCTCGTGCGCCTCACTGTCCAGAGGAACGGGTATGACTTTCGATCCAGGCGGAGAAACGGGCGATCATGGCAAATATCCTGAGGCAGGCAACGCGGCTCGGTGAAGGTTTGCCCTTTCCGCTGGGTGCGACATGGGATGGACTCGGCGTCAACTTCGCCTTGTTTTCCGCCAACGCGACCAGGGTCGAACTGTGTCTGTTCGACGAAAATGGCGAGGAGGAGCTTGAGCGCATCGAGCTTCCCGAATTCACCAACGAGATCTGGCACGGCTATCTTCCCGATGCCCGCCCCGGCCTGCTCTATGGCTATCGCGTGCATGGCCCCTACGAACCGGAGAACGGCCACCGCTTCAACCCCAACAAGCTTCTGCTCGACCCCTATGCCAAGGAACTGGTCGGCGAGATCCGCTGGAACCCGGCCCATTTCGGCTATGTGATGGAGTCGGGCGACGACCTGACCTATGACGAGCGCGACAGCGCGCCCTTCATGCCGAAATGCAAGGTGATCGACCCCGCCTTCACCTGGGGCCGCGACCACAAGCCGGGCACTGCCTGGGACCGCACCATCTTCTACGAAACCCATGTGAAGGGCTTCACCAGGCTGCATCCGGCGGTGCCCGACAGCCTGCGCGGAACCTATGGCGGCATGGCGGTGAAGGAGGTGATCGACTACATCAGCTCGCTCGGCGTCACCGCGGTGGAGCTTCTGCCGGTCCATGCCTTCGTCCAGGACCAGCATCTGGTCGACAAGAAGCTCGCCAATTACTGGGGCTACAACTCCATCGGCTTCTTCGCGCCGGAACCGCGCTATGCCGCCTCGGGCAACGCCATCAAGGAATTCAAGGAGATGGTCGCCCATCTCCACAATGCCGGGTTGGAGGTGATCCTCGACGTCGTCTACAACCACACCGCCGAGGGCAACGAGCGCGGGCCGACCCTGTCCTTCAAGGGCATCGACAACGCCTCCTACTATCGCCTGATCCCCGACCAGAAGCGCTATTACATCAACGAGACGGGGACCGGGAACACCGTCAATCTCAGCCACCCGCGCGTCTTGCAAATGGTCACCGATTCGCTTCGTTACTGGGCGACGGAGATGCATGTCGACGGCTTCCGCTTCGATCTCGCCACCATCCTCGGCCGTGAGCCCTACGGCTTCGACGAGGGCGGCGGCTTCCTCGACAGCTGTTTGCAGGATCCGATCCTCAACAGCGTCAAGCTGATCGCCGAGCCGTGGGACTGCGGCCCCGGCGGCTATCAGGTCGGCAACTTCCCGCCGGGCTGGGCGGAGTGGAACGACAAGTTCCGCGACACCGTGCGCGCCTTCTGGAAGGGCGACGAGGGCAAGCTGCCGGAGGTGGCGCCGCGCCTCTGCGGCTCGGGCGACGTCTTCAACAAGCGCGGGCGCAAGCCCTGGGCCAGTGTCAACTTCATCACCGCCCATGACGGCTACACGCTGAACGACCTCGTCTCCTACAACGACAAGCACAACGAGGCGAACGGCGAGGGCAACAACGACGGCCACTCCCACAATCTGTCCTGGAACCATGGGGTGGAGGGGCCGACCGACGATCCGGAGATCAAGGCCCTGCGCGAACGGCAGAAGCGCAACCTGCTGGCGACGCTGCTGCTGTCCCAGGGCTCGCCGATGCTGCTGGCCGGCGACGAGTTCGGCAACACCCAGCATGGCAACAACAACGCCTATTGCCAGGACAACGAGACGGCCTGGCTGAACTGGGACGACATCGACGAGGACGGGCAGTCGCTGATCGAGTTCGTCCGCCGCGTCATCGCGGTGCGCCAGTCCTTCCCCATGCTGCGCCGCGGCCGCTTCCTGTCGGGCGAATACAACGCCGAGTTCGACGTGAAGGACGTCACCTGGCTGACCCCCGCCGGCGACGAGATGGAGGAGAGCCACTGGCACGACGGCAACGCCCGCTGCCTCGGCATGCTGCTGGACGGCCGCGCCCAGGCCAGCGGCATCAAGCGCCCGGCGATGGACGGCACGCTGCTGCTGGTCATCAACTCGCACCACGACGTGGTGGAGTTCACCCTGCCGGAGGTGACCGGCGGCAGCGTCTGGCGCTGTCTGGTCGACACCAACCTGCCCGACCCGGACGAGGTGCCGCGCGTCAACACCGGCGAGGGCTATATGGTGACCGGCCGTTCGCTGCTTCTGCTGGCGCTGGAGCCGGAAGGCAAGACCTCCTTCGCGCTGCGCCGCGCCGCCCGCGCGTTGCGCAACGTCGCCGAAAGCCCGACGCTGTCCTTCGGCGAGGAAAGCGGCGAGGAGGAGAAGCCGGCGGAGGTGAAGGAGCCGGTGAAAGAACCGGTAAAGGCGGAAGCGGCTGTGGAGCCTGTGCCGGTGAAGACCGAAGCTCCCGCGAAGAAGCCCACCTGAGTCCTACCTGAACCAACGCTCAATCCCCCTCTCCCCCCGGGGAGAGGGGATCCCTCGACTCCCGGAATCCCCGCCATGAAACTCTACGAATGCCAGAACTGCCACCAGCCGCTCTATTTCGAGAACACGCTGTGCGAGCGCTGCGGCTACCGGCTGGGATATCTGCCGGATGCGGGGATCCTGTCGGCCGTCGACCCCACCGACCATGACGGAGTGTGGACCGCACTCGCCACCGGCGAACCGCTCTACAAATTCTGCGCGAATGCGGACTTGAATGCCTGCAATTGGATGCTGCCGGCCGACTCCGCCGACACCCACTGCGCCGCCTGCCGGCACAACCACATCATCCCCGACCTGTCCGACACCGACAACCTGACGCGCTGGCGCAAGCTGGAACTGGCCAAGCACCACCTGTTCTACACGCTGACCAACCTGAAGCTGCCCTTGCAGACCCGGATCGAGAATCCGGAGGAGGGGCTGGCCTTCGACTTCCTCTCCGACACGGTTGCCCCCGACGGCACGGTGACGCCGGTGCTGACCGGCCATGCCAACGGCCTGATCACCATCAACGTCGCCGAGGCCGACGACGCCGAGCGCGAGAAGCGCCGCACCGAGATGGGCGAGCCTTATCGCACGCTGCTCGGCCATTTCCGCCACGAGATCGGCCATTACATCTGGGACCGGCTGGTGCGCGATGACCCGGCGCTGCTGGAACGCTTCCGCGCCCTGTTCGGCGACGAGCGGCAGGATTACGGCGAGGCGCTGAAGCGCCACTACGCCAACGGCGCCCCGGCCGACTGGCAGGCCAACTTCGTCAGCAGCTACGCCACCGCCCACCCGTGGGAGGATTTCGCCGAGACCTGGGCGCATTACCTGCACATCGTCGACACGCTGGAAACCGCCCGCGCCTTCGGCCTGCGCATCCGCCCGCGCATCAGCGAGGGGGCGGAGCTGGAATCGGAAATCGACTTCAACCCCCACAGGGCCCGGCGGATCGAGGATCTGATCGACCCCTGGCTGCCGCTGACCTACGCGGTGAACAGCCTGAACCGCAGCATGGGCCAGCCCGACCTCTACCCCTTCATCCTGTCGGCATCCGTGATTGAAAAGCTGGGCTTCATGAACGCGATGGTACGGGGGCTGGAGGGGCGCCAGACCGCCTCTGCTTAGCTCTCCACCCCCATCACCCTCCGCACCCAGCGCACTGCGCGGTTGCGCCCGTCGCGCTTGGCCTTGTAGAGCGCGGCGTCGGCATGGCGCATCACCGTCGGCATGTCGCTGTCGTCCTCCGGCCAGGAGGCGATGCCGATGGAGCAACCGACCCGGACCATCTCGCCGTTGAAGGACACCGGCTCGTTGACGGCGGCGATGATGCGGGCGGCCAGTTCCTCCGTGTTGGGGGCCGGGCGGCCGGCGCGGCGGGGAAGCACCGCGGCGAACTCGTCGCCGCCCAGCCGGGCCACCACGTCGTCGTCGCGGAAGATGCTGGCGAGACGGCCGCCGATCTGGCGCAGCACGACATCGCCGGCATCATGGCCCAGCCGGTCGTTCACCGGCTTGAACCCGTCCAGGTCAATGTACATCACCGTCGCCGACCCGCCGCCGGTGCCGGTCGACGCCTCGACATACTGCTCGAAATAGCGCCGGTTGGGCAGGGCGGTCAGCCGGTCCTCATAGGCGATGTCCTCCAGCCGCATCAGGGCGGCGTCCTTGTTGGTCAGGCTGTCGACCATCTCCCGCAGCGACACCGACAGCCGGCGGATCTCCGCCGCACCGCCGACATCGGGGATCGCCACCCCGCGCTCACCCTTGCCGATGCCTTCGGCGGCGTCGGCGATGGCGCCCAGCGGACGGGCGATGCGGCCGGCGGCGAGCCAGCCGATCCCGCTGAACAGCAGGGCCAGCACCGCGCCGGACCCGATGATCATTGCCCGCAGGCGGTTGGTCTCGGCATAGAGGATGTCGGCCGGCTGGCGGGCGACGACGGTCCAGCCCAGCCCGGCGTAATCGTGCAGCCCCTTGCCATGGGCGACGCCGGTCACATAGGTGACGCCGTCGGGCCAGACCTCGCTGCTCCAGCCGTCGCGCAGCCTGGCGGTCAGCGTCGGCACCGGCAGCGGCTTGCCGACCGCCGAATCGGGGCCGATCAGCACGGTGCCGTCGGCCGACAGGATGTAGAGCGTCAGCCCCTTGCGGTCGGCCAGCGGCTCGATCAGCTGGCGGATCGAGGCATGGGCCCATTCCCAGCTGTAGTGGGCGGCCAGCACGCCCACCGCGGTGCCGTCCGCCTTCTGCAAGGGGGCGGACACATCGACGAATTTCGGCGTCTCGCCCACCAGATAGGGCACCTTGCCGCGCAGGGCGACCGCCTCGTGCACGTCGCCGACGAACAGGCCCTTCATGCCTTCCTGATGGACCGGCCGGGTGGAGATGTCGGCCCCCAGCAGCAGCCCGTTGGAGGCGGCCATCACCCGTCCGTTCACGTCGGTCATGCCGATCCAGGCGAAGGTCGGGTCGCGGCGCTTCAACTCGTCGATCGTCGATTGCGCCACCGCCGGGTCCTTCAGCGCGTCGATTCGCGACAGTGCGGCGATCTGGTTGGCGCGTGCCCACATGGTCGAATCGAGCTGCCGGGCCAGTGATTGCGCCAACCCGGTCATTGAATTGCCGATTTCCGTCGCCAGTGCGTCCGCTGCACCGCTTCCGACCACCAGCCCCTTCACCAGCGTCGACCCGAGCACCAGGACGGCGACGGTGACCGCCACGGTCGCGCGCAGGCCGATGGCCCGTCCCGTCCTGCGGAATGACACGCTGCGCTCTTCGGCGGTCCTGCCGCTCGGCTGTCCAACGGCCGTCATCGTGGCATGATCCTTTCGGGTGGCCTCGCCCGGTCCGAGGTGGGGACGATCAGTCAATACACTGTATCATCCCTGACCTTTATAAAGGGTCAAGCGGAACCGCAGCTTTTGTCTGCAACCTTGAAGGGATTTTGTCGCGACGTCCGGCATGCTCCGGACGTGTGTCCATCGAAAAAGTTCGCGAAGCTGACTTTCAGCATATTGCGAAAAAAGGAAAAGGCCGCTAGCTATACAGCCGCGGCCCGAGTTTAGGGAGGAAACGCCTGAAAGGCGATCGAAACAACAAATAATGCTGCGTCGCCGAAAATCCAGCCCGTTGCGGCTGGATTTTTCGTTTCAGCCGCAAGAATCTTCCCACAATCCGTGTTGCTCCTGTGGAAGGGGGATTCCCCGAACGGTTGGTTGCGCTATCATGTCAGCCCAACGAACCATAAGATCGGGAAGAGTCCTCATCATGAAACGGCGTGCGTTCCTCACCAGCGCCGGTGCCGGCCTTGCCGCCGCCGGGACCGCCGGGACTGTTGCGGCTACCGTTGCGGCTCCGGCCATCGCCCAGTCCTCCCAGCCTGAAATCAAGTGGCGCATGGCGTCGAGCTATCCCAAGAGCCTCGACACCATCTATGGCGCGGCCGAATTCATCGCCAAGCGGGTGTCCGACGCCACCGACGGCCGGTTCCAGATCCGCACCTTTGCGGCGGGCGAGATCGTCCCGGCGCTGCAGGTGCTGGACGCGGTGCAGAACGGCACGGTCGAGTGCGGCCAATCGGCGGCCTATTTCTATGTCGGCAAGGATCCGACCTTCTGCTTCGACACCGCCATGCCCTTCGGCCTGAACACCCGCCAGCACATCGCCTGGATGATGCATGGCGGCGGGCTGGAGCTGATGCGGGAGGTGTTCAAGGACTACAACATCCACCACATCCCGGCCGGCAACACCGGTGCCCAGATGGGCGGCTGGTTCCGTAAGGAGATCAAGAGCCTGGAGGATCTGAAGGGCCTGAAGATGCGCATCGGCGGTCTGGTCGGCCAGATCCTGACGCCCTTCGGCCTCGTGCCCCAGCAGCTCGGCGGTGGCGACATCTATCCGGCGCTGGAGCGCGGAACCATCGACGCGGCGGAGTTCGTCGGCCCCTATGACGACGAGAAGCTCGGCTTCCACAAGGTCGCCAAATACTACTACTACCCCGGCTGGTGGGAGGGTTCGGCCCAGATTCCGCTGATGTTCAACATGCAGGCCTGGGAATCCCTGCCGAAATCCTATCAGACCATCCTGGAACAGGCCTGCTGGGAGGCCAACAGCTGGATGATCGCCAAGTACGACACGCTGAACGCCGCGGCGCTGAAGCGGCTGGTCGGCGGCGGCGCCGTGCTGCGCCCCTTCCCGCGCGACATGATGCAGGCCTGCGAGAAGGCGGCGTTCGAATTTTACGACAAGCTGGCCGCCGGCAATCCGCGCTTCAAGAAGGTCTATGACGGCTGGAAGCCCTTCCTGGAGCAGGAGCGGCTGTGGTTCCGCGTCGCCGAGAACGGCTTCGACAGCTTCGTCTACAGCCAGGCGACGCAGCAGAAATAAGTCCGGAGCGCCGGGCCGGACGGGAGGGTGGATCACCTGCGGCGATTCGCCTCTCCCTTCGCGGCAAACGCTGATTTTCACGCCGCCGTATGTCCGTTATCTCGATCATCGGCCTTCTCAATCGCACGCGAATGGAGCACACTGCCGGTCTAAGCGTGGGCATCGCCTTCGCAATTGCACAAAAAATGGGCAAAGCGTTGAATTGATCACGACATAGTCATTCCTCTTGTCTATTTTCTTAAACGCGTGTTACCGTCAGGGCCAGAAAGACGGACCGGACCGGGGTGGCGTACCCGGCTTTAGGTCGCCTGTGACGGGAGCGGACGGATGGACGGCGGGATGATCGCGACGACAGATACTCTGGTGCGCTTCACCGGGGTGCAGAAGACCTACGATGGCGAGCATCTCGTGGTGAAAAGCCTCGATCTCGACATTCGCAAGGGCGAATTCCTGACGCTTCTCGGGCCGTCGGGGTCGGGCAAGACCACCACGCTGATGATGCTGGCCGGGTTCGAGGTGCCGACCCACGGCGAAATCTTCATCGGCGACCGGCCGATCAAGAACATGCCGCCGCACAAGCGCGACATCGGCATGGTCTTCCAGAACTACGCCCTGTTCCCCCACCTGACGATCGAGGAGAACGTCGCCTTCCCGCTGTCGGTGCGCGGCGTTCCCAAGGCCGAGGTCAAGGAGCGGGTCAAGGCCGCGCTCGACATGATCAAGCTCGGCAACCTCGCCAACCGCCGTCCCGGCCAGCTGTCCGGCGGCCAGCAGCAGCGTGTGGCTCTTGCCCGCGCCCTGGTCTTCAACCCGGCCCTGGTGCTTATGGACGAGCCGCTGGGGGCCCTGGACAAGCGCCTGCGCGAGCATATGCAGCTGGAGATCAAGCGCCTGCACGAGACGATGGGCCTGACCGTCGTCTACGTCACTCACGACCAGGGCGAGGCGCTGACGATGTCCGACCGCATCGCGGTCTTCAACGACGGCATCGTCCAGCAGATCGACCGCCCGGATGCGCTGTACGAGCGGCCGGTGAACAGCTTCGTCGCCAACTTCATCGGCGAGAACAATGTTCTGAGCGGCGTTGTCGAAAATATCGAACAGGGCTGGGCGCGGGTCGCGCTGGATGCCGGCGGTTCGGTGGTCGCGCAGGCGG
Organism: Azospirillum lipoferum; assembly: GCF_024170005.1. GTDB lineage: Bacteria > Pseudomonadota > Alphaproteobacteria > Azospirillales > Azospirillaceae > Azospirillum > Azospirillum lipoferum. Next base: position 191,419 of record NZ_JALJXJ010000009.1, on the reverse strand, counting down.
TGAACATCGGCGGCGCCGGCAACCGCACCTCGCTGTCGCTCCGTCCCGAACGGGTGGCGATCGAGACCGGCGACAGCGGCGACAGCAGCATGAACCGGCTGCCGGCGACGCTGACCGACCTGATCTATCTCGGCGACCACACGCTGGCGGTGCTGAACACACCGGCCAACCCGGAATTCATGGTCAAGCTGCCGGCCGGCTCCTACGCCGGTCTGGTGCCGGGCCAGGATGTCTACATCGCTTTCCGCCCGGAGGACTGCCGGGCGCTCGATCCGGTCTGAGGACGTGGTTCTCAGAACCAGGGTGCCTTCCAGCAATAACGACCACGACGAATAAGGACGGGGATCATGTCGAAGATTAAGGTGGCTCTCGGTTTCGCTGCGACCTTCACCGCCCTCACGGCCCTGTCATCGGCGGCCAGCGCCCGCGACCTCACCGTCGTGTCGTGGGGCGGCGCCTATCAGGACGTCCAGAAGAAGGTGTATTTCGAGCCGTTCAAGGCCACCGGCACGCCGATGAGCGACGAGTCCTGGGACGGCGGCGTCGGCGTCCTGCGCGCCAAGGTCCAGGGTGGCGCCTCCACCTGGGACGTCGTCCAGGTCGAGAGCGAGGAACTGGCTCTCGGCTGCGACGAAGGCCTGTACGAGAAGCTGAACTATTCCAAGATCGGTGGCGAGGACGCGTATCTGCCGTCCACCGTCAACGCCTGCGGCGTCGGCGCCATCGTCTATGACTTCGTGCTGGGCTACGACAAGGACAAGTTGAAGGACGCGCCGAAGGGCTGGGCCGATTTCTTCGACACCAAGAAGTATCCGGGCAAGCGCGGCCTGCGCCAGGGCGCCAAGACCACGCTGGAAATCGCGCTGATGGCCGACGGCGTGGCGCCTGCCGACGTCTACAAGGTGCTGGGCACCGAGGCCGGCGTCGACCGCGCCTTCAAGAAGCTGGACACCATCAAGAACGACATCGTCTGGTGGAAGGCCGGCGCCCAGCCGCCGCAGCTGCTGGCCTCGGGCGAAGTGGCGATGACCTCGGTCTACAACGGCCGCATCGACGCCGCCAACAAGAAGGAAAACAAGAACTTCGGCATGGTGTGGAACGGCGCGCTGTTCACCATCGACAGCTGGGTCATCCTGAAGGGCAGCCCGAACCAGGACGCCGCCTACAAGTTCCTGAACTTCGTCGGCAAGCCGGAGAACCAGGCCAAGCTGTCCGAAGGCATCGCCTACGGCACCTCGAACAAGAAGGCCCCGGCGCTGTTGCAGAAGGCCGTTCTGGCCGATCTGCCGACCTCGCCGGACAACATGAAGAACGCGATCGAGATCAACACCGACTTCTGGCTGGAGAACATCGACCGCCTGACCGAACGCTTCAACAAGTGGGCGGCGAAGTAAGCTTTGTCTGAGGACCGCCCTATACCCCCTCTCCCCCCGCTCACGCGCAAACGAAGTTTGCACTGACGCGACAGGCGGACCTCCGGTCCGCCGAAAGCGGGGAGAGGGTCGGGGTGAGGGGGACGCACAGTGGCACGCATCGGGCCGATAAGCGCCTCCCCCACTATGCTTTCCGGCGGATTACTACCCGCCCTTCGGTGACCGGACGCCACGCGTCCCCCTCACCCTAACCCTCTCCCCGGGGGGGAGAGGGGATGGCGCGCAAGCGCCTTCTGCGTCTTCTCAACAGGACAATGCCGATGACAGCCGCCTTCGTTGCCGGCGCCGACGTGCCGTTGAAGCGTCGATTGAAACGGGCCGAGCGGGCCCGGCAGTTCCGTGCGCTGGGTCTGGTGCTGCCGCTGCTGGCCTTCCTGCTGTTCACCTTCGTCGTGCCGCTCGCCGGCATGATCTGGAAGTCGGCGGACGACTGGGAAGTGCCGCAGGTGATGCCGCAGACCGTCGCGGCGCTGAAGCAGTGGAACGGCCAGGGACTGCCCGACGAGGCCGCCTTCGCCGCACTCGCCGCCGACATCCGCACCGCGCGCGAGGCCGGAACGCTGGCCGTCGCGGCCAAGCGGCTGAACTACATCATCAACGGCTACCGCACGACGCTGCTGTCGACCGGCCGCAAGCTGAAGGAGCAGCCGGCTCCCGGCACCGCCAAGGACACGCTGATCGGCATCGCCCCGGCCTGGGGCGAGCGCGAGAGTTGGACCGCGATCAAGAGCGCCAGCGGCCCGGTCACCAGCTATTACCTGCTGGCCGCGGTCGACCTGACCCGCAACGCGGACGGCGCCATCGTGGCCGCCCCGCCGGATCAGGCGATCTACCGCGATGTCTTCATCCGCACCTTCACCATCGGCTTCGGCGTCACGGCACTCTGCCTGATCCTGGGATTCCCGGTGGCCTATCTGCTGGCAAACCTGCCGACCGGCCGGTCGAACCTGCTGATGATCTTCGTGCTGCTGCCCTTCTGGACCTCGCTGCTGGTGCGCACCTGCGCCTGGATCGTGATCTTGCAGAGCGAGGGCATCGTCAACGGCTCGCTGCAATGGCTTGGCGTGATCGACGAGCCGCTGCGGCTGATCTACAACCGTTTCGGCGTCTACATGGCGATGACCCATGTGCTGCTGCCCTTCATGATCCTGCCGCTCTACAGCGTCATGCGCGGCATCTCGCCGGCCTACATGCGGGCCGCCGCCTCGCTGGGCGCGCCGCCGACGACCGCCTTCCTGCGCATCTACCTGCCGCAGACCATTCCGGGGATCGGCGCCGGCTGCCTGCTCGTCTTCATCCTGGCCATCGGCTACTACATCACGCCGGCGCTGGTCGGTGGGGCCGCCGACCAGATGATTTCGTCCTTCATCGCCTTCTACACCACGGAAACGGTCAACTGGGGCCTCGCCTCGGCGCTGGGTGCGGTTCTGCTGCTCTCCACGCTGGTGCTGGCGCTGGTCTATGGCAAGCTGGCGCTCGGCCGCCAGACGACGGGAGGTCTGAAGAATTGAGCGCGAACCACTCCCCCCAGACCGCCAGCCAGCGCATCGCCTGGGTCACGACGGTGGTCGCCGCCACGCTGGTGTTCATCTTCCTGATGGCGCCGATCCTGGCGATCGTGCCGCTCTCCTTCAGCTCCAGCACCTATCTGACCTATCCGCTGCCCGGCCTGTCGCTGCGCTGGTACGAGGATTTCCTCGGCTCGGCGCGCTGGATGAACGCGCTGAAGAACAGCGTCATCATCGGCGTGGCGTCGTCCATGCTGTCGATGGCGCTGGGCACGCTGGCCTCTCTGGGTCTGGCCCAGTGGAAGAGCAAGTGGAAGCCGCTGGTGCTGGCCGTCGTGCTGTCGCCGATGGTGGTCCCCGTCGTCATCACCGCGGTCGGCGTCTATTTCTTCTTCGCGCCGCTGGGTCTGACCGGCAACTATCTCGGTCTGATCCTGGTCCACACCGCGCTGGCGACGCCCTTCGTCGTCATCACGGTGTCGGCGACCCTGCAGAGCTTCGACATGACGCTGGCGCGCGCCGCCGCCTCGCTGGGGGCGCCGCCGCTGCTGACCTTCCGCAAGGTGATCCTGCCGCTGATCCTGCCGGGTCTGGCGTCGGGTGCCTTGTTCGCCTTCGCCACCAGCTTCGACGAGGTGGTGACGGTGCTGTTCCTCGCCGGGCCCGAGCAGCGCACCCTGCCGCGTGAGATGTTCAGCGGCATCCGCGAGAACATCAGCCCGACCATCACCGCGGTGGCGGTGGTGCTGACGGTGATCTCGGTCTGCATGCTGTCGACGCTGGAACTGCTCCGCCGTCGCAACGAGCGGCTGAAGGGGAATGCGGAGTAGGGGAGTGTTTGGGGGAGGGGCTTGTGCTCCTCCCCAACCCGCTCACAGATAGGGCGGTGTGCAGGCGCTGATCAGTTCGCACTCCACCTCGCCGATGTTGCGGAAGCGGTGGCTCACGCGGCTGTCGAAGAAATAGGCGTCGCCGGGGCCGAGCAGCTGCTTGCGGTCACCCACCGTCAGCTCGATCTGGCCCTTGATGACGATGCCGCCTTCCTCGCCCTCATGCTGGAGCATGGTGCGACCGGTGTCGGCGCCGGGGGCGTAGCGTTCGTGGAGGATTTGCAGGTTGCGGCTGCGCAGGTCGCCGACCTGCCGGAAGGAAATCTGGCCGACCGTGCCCTTCAGCTCGCCAGCCAGCTCGATCAGTTCGCCGCCCTTGAAGAAGATCTGCTCGGGCGGCGGCAAATCGTCGGAGGAGAAGAATTCGGCCAAGGTCATCGGGATGCCCTGAAGCACCTTGCGCAGCGACGAAACAGACGGGCTGCTGCGGTTCTGCTCGATCAGGGAGATCGTGCCGTTGGTCACTCCGGCTCGCTGGGCGAGCGCCCGCTGGGACAGCCCATGCTGTTCGCGGATCTGCTTCAACCTGGCGCCGACATCGAATTCCATCACCGGACTCCTGCTCCACTTCCATTAAGGCAATAGCCCATTCGCGCAACCCCGTCATCAGAATATGAACAGTTAAACAGGGGTTGTTTAATTTATTAAACATGGTAGGCTCTCTCCAAGGTCCAGGCCCCCGCGCAGGAAACCCTTGAACAGCAAGGGCATTTTCGCCGGGTGCGGCCGGCCGGTTCCACATTCCTTCATCCAGGGCGGATCGAACATGCTGTCGCTGAACGACCAGGGCCTTCTCCGAACCAAGGGCTACGTGAACGGTGCGTGGCGCGCGGCCGATTCCGGGAAGAGCTTCCCGGTCACCAACCCCGCCACCGGCGCCGTCATCGCAGACGTGTCCGACATGGGCGCTGCCGAGACGCGCGAGGCGATCGACGCCGCCAACGCCGCCCTGCCGGGCTGGAAGGCCAAGACCGCCAAGGAGCGTGCGGCCATTATGCGCCGCTGGTATGAGCTGATCCTCGCGGCGCAGGAGGATCTGGCCCAGCTGATGACCGCCGAGCAGGGCAAGCCGCTGACCGAATCGCGCGGCGAGGTGGTCTATGGCGCCTCCTTCATCGAGTGGTTCGCGGAAGAGGGCAAGCGCGCCTACGGCGATGTCATCCCGACCTTCGCCGCCAACAAGCGCATCGTCGTGCTGAAGGAGGCCATCGGCGTCGTCGCGGCGATCACGCCGTGGAACTTCCCGAACGCCATGATCACCCGCAAGGTGGCTCCGGCGCTGGCCGCCGGCTGCACCGTGGTGGTCAAGCCGGCCGAGGACACCCCGCTGTCCGCCCTGGCGCTGGCCGAGCTGGCCGAGCGCGCCGGTTTCCCCGCCGGTGTCTTCAACATCGTCATGGGCCAGGATCCGGCGGCCATCGGCAACGAGCTGACCCACAGCCCGATCGTCCGCAAGGTCAGCTTCACCGGCTCGACCGAGGTCGGCAAGCTGCTGATGCGTCAGGCCGCCAGCACGGTCAAGAAGGTGTCGCTGGAGCTGGGCGGCAACGCCCCCTTCATCGTCTTCGACGACGCCGACCTGGACGAGGCGGTCAAGGGCGCCATGGCGTCGAAGTACCGCAACGCCGGCCAGACCTGCGTCTGCGCCAACCGCCTGCTGGTCCAGGCCGGCGTCTATGACGCCTTCGCCGCCAAGCTGGCCGAGGCGGTCAAGGCGCTGAAGGTCGGCGACGGCACCGAGCCGGGCGTCACCCAGGGTCCGCTGATCAACGCCGACGCCATCGCCAAGGTCGAAGAGCTGATGGGCGATGCGCTGGAGAAGGGCGCCACCGTCGCGCTCGGCGGCAAGCGCCACGCGCTGGGCGGCACCTTCTTCGAGCCGACCATCCTGACCGGCATCACCACCGAGATGCGCGTCGCCCGCGAGGAGATCTTCGGCCCGGTCGCCCCGCTGTTCAAGTTCGAGACGGAAGAGGACGCCATCCGCATGGCGAACGACACCGAGTTCGGGCTTGCCGCCTATTTCTACAGCCGCGACATCGGCCGCGTCTGGCGCGTGGCGGAAAAGCTGGAATACGGCATCGTCGGCATCAACGAGGGCATCATCTCGACCGAGGTGGCCCCCTTCGGCGGCGTCAAGGAGTCCGGCATCGGCCGCGAAGGCTCCAAGTACGGCCTCGATGATTTCATGGAAGTCAAATATCTCTGCGTCGGCCTCGGCGCCTGACTGTCGTCAAAGGAAAACAGACCATGAGCACCAACCAGTCCTTCGTCGCCCGTCGCGAGGCCGCCGTCTCCCGCGGCATTTCCGCCGGCATGCCCTTCTACATCGACCGCGCCGAGAATGCCGAGATGTGGGACGTCGAGGGCAAGCGCTTCATCGACTTCGCCGGCGGCATCGCCGTGCTGAACACCGGCCATCGCCACCCGAAGGTGATGGAGGCGGTGAAGGCCCAGCTCGACCGCTTCACCCACACCTGCGCGATGGTCACGCCCTATGACAGCTTCGTCGAGCTGGCGGAGAAGCTGAACGCGCTGGTCCCCGGCCCGACGCCGAAGAAGACCGCCTTCTTCACCACCGGCGCCGAGGCGGTCGAGAACGCCGTCAAGGTCGCCCGCGCCGCCACCGGCCGTCCGGGCGTGGTCGCCTTCTCCGGCGGCTTCCACGGCCGCACGCTGCTGACCATGGGCCTGACCGGCAAGGTCGTGCCCTACAAGGTCGGCTTCGGTCCGTTCCCGGCCGAGATCTTCCATGTGCCGTTCCCCAACACCTACCGCGGCATCAGCGAGGCGGAGAGCCTGAAGGCGCTGGACACCCTGTTCAAGTCCGACGTCGATCCGGCCCGCGTCGCCGCGATCATCATCGAGCCGGTGCAGGGCGAGGGCGGCTTCAACATCGCCAGCCCGTCCTTCCTCCAGTCGCTGCGCGCGGTCTGCGACAAGCACGGCATCGTCATGATCGTCGACGAGATCCAGACCGGCTTCGCCCGCACCGGCAAGATGTTCGCCTTCGAGCATGCCGGGATCGAGCCGGACCTCGTCACCATGGCGAAGAGCCTGGCCGGCGGCTTCCCGCTGTCGGCGCTGACCGGCAAGGCGGCGCTGATGGATGCCCCGATCCCCGGCGGCCTCGGCGGCACCTATGCCGGCAGCCCGCTGGCGACCACCGCAGCACTGGCCGTCATCAACGTCATCGAGGAAGAGAAGCTGGTCGAGCGCAGCGAGCAGCTCGGCGAGCGCATCGCCGGCCGCTTCCGCACCATGGCCCAGCGCAACAGCCTGTCGGTGATCGGCGATGTCCGCAACCTGGGCGCCATGGTCGCCATGGAGCTGGTGACCGACCGCGAGACCAAGGAGCCGGCCGCCGACCTGACCAAGGCGCTGGTCGCCAAGGCAGCGGAAAAGGGCCTGATCCTGCTGTCCTGCGGTACCTACGCCAATGTCATCCGCATCCTGGTCCCGCTGACCGCCTCGGACGCCCTGGTCGATGAAGGCCTGGACATCATCGAGCGTTCCCTGGAAGAACTGGTGTCGGCGTAACAGGCTCGTTTTCCCGCCTGTACCCCCCTCTCTCCCCCAGGGAGAGGGAAGGGGCCCAAGCGAAGCTTGGGAAGGGTGAGGGGGACGCATGGCGAGGATTATCAAGCAGCGCGGAGCGCCGGCTTTGCCGCTGGCGCTCCGCAATGCATCCCCCTCACCCTGACCCTCTCCCCAGGAGGAGAGGGGACTTGAGGGCGGGAGAGGGCAATAACACCAACAGGAGGAAGACCTTGGCCGGACCCTTGTCGCACATCCGGGTGCTGGAGCTGTCGCGCGTGCTGGCCGGGCCGTGGTCGGCGCAGACGCTGGCCGATCTCGGCGCCGACGTGATCAAGGTGGAACGGCCGGGTGCCGGCGACGACACCCGCGCCTGGGGGCCGCCCTGGGCCGGCGATCAGTCCGCCTATTTCCTCTCCACAAACCGCGGCAAGCGGTCGATCACCATCGACTTCGAACGGCCGGAGGGTCAGGAGCTTGTCCGTAGGCTCGCCGCCCAGGCCGACGTGGTCATCGAGAATTTCAAGGTCGGCGGGCTGGTCAAATACGGCCTCGACTATGACAGCCTGAAGGCGGTCAACCCACGGCTGGTCTACTGCTCGATCACCGGCTTCGGCCAGACCGGGCCATACCGCAACCGCGCCGGCTACGACTTCATGATCCAGGGCATGGGCGGGCTGATGAGCATCACCGGCCAGCCTGATGGCGAGCCGGGCGGTGGTCCGGTCAAGGTCGGCGTCGCGGTGACCGACATCTTCACCGGCCTCTACGCCACCATCGGCATCATGGGGGCGCTGGCCCACCGCGACCGCACCGGCGAGGGGCAGCAGGTCGATCTGGCATTGCTCGACGTGCAGGTGGCGGTGCTGGCCAATCAGGCGATGAATTGTCTGGTCGGCGGCAAGGCGCCGCAGCGGCTCGGCAACGCCCATCCCAACATCGTGCCCTATCAGGCCTTCGCCACCCGCGACGGCCACATCATCCTGGCGGTCGGCAATGACGGCCAGTTCGCCAAGTTCTGCACGGTCGCCGGCCGCCCCGATCTGGCGAAGGACGAACGCTACGCCACCAATCCGGCCCGCGTCGCCAACCGCAAGGAGCTGGTCGCCCTGCTGGAGGAGCTGATCCGCACCCGCGACAGCCAGGACTGGCTGAGTGCCTTGGAAGAGGTCGGCGTGCCCTGCGGCCCGATCAACGATCTGGCGGCGGTCTTCGAGGATCCGCAGGTGAAGGCCCGCAACATCCACCAGGATCTGCCGCACCCGACCCAGGGCAGCGTGCCGACGGTGGCGAGCCCGATCCGCTACAGCGGCACCCCGCTGGTCCACGACACCGCCCCGCCGACGCTGGGCCAGCACACCGACACGGTGCTGGCGGACTCTTTGGGGCTGGGCGAGGCCGACATCGCCGCCCTGCGTGAGAAGGGCGTAATCTGAGCGTCGGATCGACGTGCCGGAAAGCGCTGACTTTCCGGCACCATCGTCAGAACTCGGTCACCACGGTCACCCCGGCGCCCTCGAACCTGTCCATGGTCGTCAGTGCGTCGATCGACTGCTCCAGCGTGATCGTCTTGCCGATCAGCTTCTCGGGCGCCAGCTTCCCGGACCGGATCATCTCCATCATCGCGCCGTAACGATGGGCCTGCATGCCGTGGCTGCCGAGGATCTCCAGCTCATTGGCGATGACCCGGCTCATCGGAATGGCCGGCGTGCTGTTCTCGGCCAGCATCAGGCCGACCTGCACATGCTTGCCGCGCTTGCGCAGGTTGCTGATCGAATTGAAGCAGGTGGCGGGGTGGCCCAGCGCGTCGAGTGAGACATGGGCGCCGCCGCGCGTGATCTCGATGACCGCTTCGGCGACCTCCCCGACCTCGGACGCGTTCACCGTGGCGACCGCGCCGAGCGCGCGGGCCAGGGCGAGCTTGTCCTCCGAGATGTCGATGGCGACGACGTTGGCGCCGACCGCGTTGGCGATCATGATCGCCGACAGCCCGACGCCGCCGCAGCCATGGACCGCCACCCACTGGCCGGCCGAGGTCTTGCCCTGGTCGACGACGGCGCGGAACGAGGTCACGAAGCGGCAGCCGAGGCTGGCGGCGGTGGTGAAGTCCATCGTCTCCGGCAGCCGCACCAGATTGATGTCCGCCTGATGGAGGCCGACATATTGGGCGAAGGACCCCCAATGGGTGAAACCGGGCTGGAACTGCCGGTCGCAGACCTGATGATTGCCGGAATGGCATTCGGGACAGGCGCCGCAGCCGCCGACGAACGGGACGGTCACCCGGTCGCCGACCTTCCAGTGCGTCACGTCCCTGCCGACCGCCTCGACGATGCCGGCCAGCTCGTGGCCGGGAACATGCGGAAGCCGGATGTCGGTGTCATGGCCGACCCAGCCATGCCAGTCGCTGCGGCAAACCCCGGTCGCCATCACCTTGACGACGACGCCATGCGGCTCCGGCGTCGGATCGGGCACGGTCATGATCTGGGGCGGCGCGGAAAATGCCTCGTAGACCACCGCTTTCATCGGGCTCTCCTCCTGGGACGTCCCGGCATTGTACGGCCGACCGCCTGAAATTGCCTTTCAATCCGCGATTGATCGTTCCGGAAATGTGAAGCAGTCTTTCAGAAATGGGAGATTTTCTGAAAGACTGCTTCGAAATGGATACGCTTGATAAAATCGATGCCGCGATCGTGGACCAGCTTCAGCAGGATGGCCGCCTGTCCAACGCCAAGCTCGCCGAGCAGTTGTCGCTCAGCGAAGCCTCCTGCTGGCGCCGCCAGAAACGGCTGGAGGACTGCGGCGTCATCAAGGGATATCAGGCGGTTCTCGACCGGCGGAAGCTGGGCTTCGGCGTGATGGCCTTCGTGCAGATCGTCTGCACGCAGCATGGCGAGGACGTGACCGCGGCGTTCGAGCGGATCATCCAGGACTGCCCCTATGTGCTGAGTTGCCACAACACGACCGGCGAGGCGGATTTCCTGCTGATGGTCGTCGCGCGCGATCTCGACGATTACAGCGGGTTCGTCGACAAGGTTCTGCGAAAACTGCCGGGCGTCGCGAGCATCCGTTCGAACCTGTCCCTGCGCGAGATGAAGGCGACGAACAGGCTGCCCGTCATCGGGTAGAGCGGAGATCGCGCCATGCCTTTGCGCAATCTCCGATCCTGTACGATGCCGGGGCGGCGCTTTCGTGAAGGGACGCGGCATCAGGCCGCGCGGACACCCCGGAGGAACTCGTCGACCGCGGAGCTGAGCGTCCTGGCTTCGCGCGACAGCTCTCCGGCGGCGTCCAGCACCTGACCCGCCATGCTGCCGCTGAGGCTGGCGGCCTTCTGCACCTCGATGACGTTGGTGGAGACCTCCATGGTGCCGGAAGCCGCCTGGGTCACGTTGCGCGAGATTTCCCCGGTCGCCGCGTTCTGCTCCTCGACCGCCGAGGCGATCGCGGTGGCGATCCCGCTCATCCGAGTGATCGTCGCACCGATCCCCTTGATCGCGTCGACGGCTTCGGTGGTCACCGCCTGCATCGTCGCGATCTGCGTCGCGATCTCGTCGGTCGCACGGGCGGTCTGGGTGGCGAGATTCTTCACCTCCGAAGCGACCACGGCGAAGCCCTTGCCGGCGTCGCCCGCCCGCGCCGCTTCGATGGTGGCGTTCAGCGCCAGCAGGTTTGTCTGGCCGGCGATGCTCTGGATCAGGTTCACCACCTCGCCGATCTTCTGTGCGGCGTTCGCCAGACCGGCGACGGTGTCGTTGGTCCGTTCCGCATCCTTGACCGCCTGGGCGGAGATCTGCGACGAGGTGCTGACCTGCTTGGAGATTTCAAGCAGCGATGCCGACATCTCCTCGGTGGCGGCGGCAACGGTCTGGACGTTGGCGGAGGTCTGTTCGGCCGCGGCGGCAGAGGCGCTGGCCTGATGGCTGGTCTGCTCCGCCGTTCCAACCATCGTCGTGGCGACCGACTGCATGTTGCCCGATGCCGTGGCGACGCTTTCCACCACACCCTTGACGCTGGCTTCGAAACTCCGGGCCAGCGCCGCCATCGACGCCTTGCGGTCCGCCTCGGCCTTTGCCTTCAATTGCTCCTGCTCGGCCTCCAGACGGGCATTCTCGATGGCGTTCCGCTTGAACACCTCGACGGCCTGCGCCATGGCGCCGATCTCGTCGCGGCGCTCCTGGCCCTCGATCTGCACGCCGTTGTCGCCGGCGGCCAGCCGTCCCATGACGGCGGTCATGCCGCGGATCGGCGTGGCGATGCCGCGCGACAGCAGGATGCCGGCCGTGATCGCGAGGATGATCATGGCCCCGCTGCCGGCAAAATTGACGATATAGGAGGTGGAGAAGGCTTGTGCCTGATCGGCTGCGCGCTTGTCGAGGAGATCGCGTTCCGCCTTGTCGATCTCCGCGAGTTTGCTGCGCAGACCGTCCATCGACACCTTTCCCACACCGGAGGCCGCCAGAGCGCGGGCCTGCTCGCGGGTTTCAGGCTTCGCCATCAATTCGATCTCCTTCTCGGCGACCGTGGTCAACCACGTCTGATAGAAGCGATCGACCTCGGCGAAGCGGGCCTGCTGCGCCGGGTTGTCCGCCGTCAGCTGCTTCGCCTTTGCAAAGGTCTCGGCGTAGCGGCGCCGGCCCTCCCGGTACGGATCGAGGAACTTGTCGTCGCCGGAGATCAGATAACCGCGGACGCCGGTCTCCTGGTTCACCGCGGATCCCAGAATCCTGGAGACCTCTTCGAGCACCTCGTAGGTGTGGGTCGTCCAGCTACTCGACGTCTCGATGAACGAAAGCTTCGAATGGCTGGAGAAAGCGACGGCCAAGGCGATTGCAACCATGGATGCAAATGCGCCAGAGATTTTCTTGGCAATCGACAGGTTTGCAAGGTTGAACATTGTCTCATCCTCTCCCAATCCATACGCCAAGAGTGCGTTGGTGGTTTTGCATCTTGTGATAGTAGAAACAGAAGAAAACAAACTTCAGTTGGTGTTTTCGGTAGAAGGTTTTGTGAAGTATTCTGAGCGCAAAATTAAAGAGTAGTTAATAAGTCATATCCGGATGATCATTGATTCATCTCGTTGATATTTCCGAAATCTGGAGGGATATCCGTCTATTTTGCGGTCATCTGTAAGAAAGCGTCTGAGCCCGCAACCGAATGCTCCATAATCTTGGATGATAATTTCGTGGCGCAGATATTTTGTTCCACGGCGGCGAAAACCTGCGGTGTCGCCCTGGAACGATCTCCGCGGTCAGGCTCGGGACGGGAAGAAAGGCGGTGCCCCGCCTTGCTCGGGGCGCACCGGCGTCAGTCGGCACGCGCCAGTGCCCATTCGTCATCGCTCCCGTCCCTCAGGCAGGGGTTGCGTTCGACCGCCATTCCCGCAATATCGCTCGCCCACAGGTCCGATCGCGGTCTTCAGCCTGCGACTCCTGCGGTTCACGCGTTAAACAACCCCCGAGAGTTGTCCATGACCGCGGCCCCCGCGACCGACACCCGCCCCGGCATCCTGATGATGCTGGGCGGGATGACGCTTTTCACGCTGAACGACGCGCTCGGCAAATGGCTGGTGGCCGACCATCCGGTCGCCATGCTGCTGGCCGTGCGCAGCCTGTTCGGGCTGGCGGTGCTGGCGCCGATGATCTGGCGCGAGGGTGTCGCCGCGGTCTTCGCCGTCGACCGGCTGCCGCTGCACATCCTGCGTGTGCTGCTGATGACGGTGGACGTCGCCTGCTTCTACTGGGCGGTCGGCTACCTGCCGCTGGCCGACGTGATGACCATCTACATGTCGGCGCCGCTGATCGTCACCGCCCTGTCGGTGCTGGTCCTGCGGGAGAGCGTCGGCTGGCGCCGCTGGGTGGCGGTGCTGGTGGGGTTCCTCGGCGTCGTCATCGTGCTGAACCCGACCGGCCGCTTCGACCTGTGGCCGTCGCTGGTGGCGCTGCTCGGCGCCTTCATCTTCTCCTGCGGCGTGATCTCCACCCGCGTCCTGCGCTCCGCCTCCAGCCTGACGCTGGTCGGCAACCAGATGGTCGGCGGCCTGCTGATCGGCGGGGTGACGCTGCCCTGGAGCTGGGAGGCGCCGGGCTGGCTCGGCTTCTTCCTGCTCGGACTGCTGGGCGTCACCGCGCTGGCCGGCCACGCCATGATGAACCGCTCGCTGCAACTCAGCCCCGCCGCGGTGGTGGTGCCGTTCCAGTATGTGTCGATCCTGTGGGCGGTGGTGCTCGACCTCGCCGTCTGGGGCACCACGCCGACCGCCCGCATGGGGGTGGGGGCGGCGCTGATCATCGGCAGCGGCCTCTACATCGTCTACCGCGAGCAGCGCCTGAAGCGTGGCGTCGCGTCGGAAGGGGTGGCGGAGGTGCCGTGAGGCGCCGCCCCACCCCCCAAATCACCCCCCGAAATAGCGCGGCACCAGCCTGACCGTCACCGGTTCCACCGGGCGCCAGCCATAATCGTGGATGATGTCGTTGGACTCCACCGGCCGACGCCCGTCCGCCAACGACCATGTGATGTGGTAGGTGGAGCCGTCCGGCCGGTCGCTGGTACCGTCGATGGCGACGACCAGCGCCTGCACCCCTTCGCCGTCGTCGGCGCAGCCGATCACCTCGGCCTCGGTGGCGGTCGGCAGCGGCTCGTCCGCGCCGGCACCGAACCGATAGGTCACATGGTGGGCGACCAGCCTCTCGTAATGCGGCGGGACCTGGGCCAGCAGACGGTCACGCTCCTCCGCCGGCAGTTCCCATCCGCTGTATCCCGATCCCATCACCCGACTCCCCGAACTCCAAGGCGCCGACACGAACTCAACGCCGGCCGCCGTTCATGATCCCGTCCATGATCTTATTCGCTTCGGCCGGTCCGGCAATCAGCTCGATCATGCGGATGGCGGTGTAGCCGGTGCGGGCGTTGCCGGCGGGGCCGCCAAGCGCCTGCTGCGCCTTCTCCGTCAGCGAGGCGGTGGTCTTCTGCGTCACCTCCCGCAACTCGCCGCGCAGCCCCAGGGAATCGGCGATGGTCGCGCATTTGCGCAGCGCCCGGGCGTGGTTCTCCGCCTGAGCCAGCTGCGCGCGTCCCTCGCTGGACCCAATGGCGCCGTTGTCCAGGGCGCCGACCGCGGCGACGATGCCGGCGTCGGCGTCCTGCAGCACCTGGTTCTTCACCATGGCGTGGACGGAGTTGCGGACCTGCTTCAGCCGCTGGTCGAACTCCTTGTTGCGGCTGTGCTCCATCGCCGTCCGGGTGGCGTCCAGGCTGGCGACGAGGTCGAGCGCCAGATCGGCCACCGCCATGCGGTCGCTGGCCTGAGTGTCCTGCCAGAGGCGGGAACGGTCCTCGATCTGGGCCACCACGGTGCCGCTCAGCTGCATGAACAGGGTGGCACGATCAGCCGATTTCTGCCCCAGATCCATGTCCCACAGCCCGCTCAGCAGAACCGACGGGTCGGTCAGGCGCGAGGCGGCCAGCAGCACGAAAATCTTCAACGCCTCCGGGTTGGCCCGGGAAATCCGGCGGCCGATGGACTGGATCGCCTCGACATGGTCGCCATGCAGCTTCGGCACCGGCTTGGGCGACAGCGCCGCCTTCAGCTCCGCCACCTCGGGGGCGATCGACAGGATGGTGGCGATGTCGGCCAGCGCCCGCGTCCGGCTGGGATTCATCCGCAGGTCGAGCGCTTCGCTGAAATGCCCGGCGACCGCCCCCTCGGCGATCTTCGCCACCGCCGCCGCGCAGTCCGCCCAGAAGGCGTCGGTCAGCGCCTTGCGCTCCGGCCCGTCGTGGAGGGCGGGGCGGTAGGCACGCAGCCGCTCCTTGCCGACCTGCGCCTCCACCAGCGGCCACAGGCCGTTCATCAGCGACCGTTCGATCACGCTGAGCGGCACCGGATCGGCCTTGCCCAGCGCTTCGAACAGATCCTCGAACGGGTCGCAGAACAGCCGCTTCAAGGTCGGCCGGCGGTGCAGCCGCAGCTCGACCAGCCGGGGGCGGATCACGGCGATGGTGCGCTGGATGTCGGGATGGTCGTTCATCTGCTCCAGCAGAGTGACGACCTGACGGAACTTGGCCTCGTCGATGTCCAGAAGCTTGTCGCCCAGCGCGACCAGATCCCTCATCTCCATGGTCAGGCCGCCTTCCCTTTGATCGTCTCGATCCGCATGACCAGATCGACATCCAGCTGCCCGCTGCGCCAGTCGACATAGGCGCGCACCGAGCGCTTGTGGCTGGAGATCAGTTGGTCGGCCAGCATCGACTGGTCGGCGCGGCCCTCGTCCTTGGGCAGCAGGGGGATGACGCGGAAGATGTCGTGGACCGCCATGTCCTGGGTGTAGCGGTCCTGGGTCAGCGCATCGCTCCACAGCAGGATCAGATATTCCCAGCCGTCGAGCAGCCAGGACAGCCGGCTGCATGCCTTGCGGATCTGCGGACGCTTGGTCTCCCACTGGCGCAGCAGCGCCTCGAAGGACGCCATCGCCTGATCCAGCTGGCCGATGACGTTGCGGGCATGGTTGACCGTGTGTTCCGCCACCTCGGCGCAGAAGCCGCCGATCGGGGCCGCTTCCGACACATTGTCGGTCGCCCAGTCGGTCATGCTGTCGCGGAATCCGTTCAGGTCGCGCATCAGCCGCCGCAATCGCGCCGGCTTGGGCGAGCTGGCCAGCCCGATGGCCTCCATCATCACCGCCAGCTCGGCGATGCGGCCATAGAGTTCGGTCGGCTCCAGCGCCAGACGCTGCGCCGCCTTCATCATCAGGTCGCGCGTCAGCTTCTGCCCCTCGGCGGAGGTCAGGCCGACCCGCAGGATCTCCGTCGATTCCAGGCCGACCGCCTTCAGCGCCTCCACGATCAGCTGATAGTTGATCAGAAGCCGCTGGTCCTCGTCGTCGCTCAGCGCCGCTTCGGCCGCCGCCACCGCCCCGCCGCCGGCCAGCCCGCAGCGCGCCGCCTCCAGCACCGCCTTGCGGATGTCGTCGGGCGAGCAGCCGTCGGCCTTGGCGATCAGGTCGTGCAGCATCCGGTCATGCACGGTCATCGGGAAGGCCAGCGGCAGCGACTTCCATGGAACCACATAGACGCCGCGCCCTTCCGACAGGTTGGGCACCAGCACCTCCAGCTGGTCGCGGCTGTCCTTGCGCACGCGGGTCTGGGCCAGGACCGGCGTGGTGAAGGCCACGGCGGCACCGCGTTCCTCGAAGGTGGACGGGGCGAAATTGGTCAGGGAACGCATCGTATCCTGCGGCCATGGCTGCGGGGTGGTGTCGGAGTCTGGTCGTCGTCGATTACGGCGCTGCGATACTGAATTTTGCGTTAAATCCAATATAAGCGGCAACGGGAATATATCACCTTCGGACAGTCTGGCCGGATCTCTTGCGGTAATCCCCTGCTGCGGCCCTCGCTGTTCCGTCCCCTCGTCCGTTGTCAGGGAAGAGGACGGTGCGGGGAGGGCGGGGGGATGAAAGCGGGTGCGGGATCGGTGTTGAAATGGATCGGCTACGGCCTGCTCGGCCTCGTCGGTCTGGTCGTCGTCGGCATCGGCGCGGTGCTGCTGCTGTTCGACTGGAACGACGCCCGCGGCTTTGTCGCCCGCCATGCCTCCGCCGCGCTGAACCGCGAGGTCGCCATCGACGGCGACCTGCGCGTGCATCTCGGCAACCCGATCCGCATCCATCTGGAAGGGCTGCGCGTCGCCAATGCCGAATGGGCGCAGGACAGGACGATGGCGGAGATCCAGGCGCTCGACGCCACGCTGCGCCCCTGGCCGCTGCTGCGCGGCGACTGGGAACTGCCGGAGCTGAAGGTCCAGGGGCCGAAGCTGATCCTGGAAAAGAACGACAAGGGCGAAGCCAACTGGAATTTCGGCCCGCCCAATGCCGAGAAGGCGGTGGCGAAGGAAGCCGCCACCCCCGACGACCGCGGCGACATCCCGGTGATCGAGCGGCTGCTGATCGCCGACGGCCGGCTGCGCTACCGCGACCCCACCAGCGACATCGACATCGACAACAGCATCAACACCGCGACCGGCGGCAACGACAGCGACACGGTGCAGCTGAACGGCAAGGGCAGTTTCGCCGGCAAGCCCTTCACCCTGGCGGTGGAGGGCGGCTCGCTGCTCACCCTGCGCGACGACCCGAAGCCCTACCCGCTGAAGATCGACGCCGCCGTCGGCAAGACCAAGGGCCATATCGAAGGCTCGGTGGGCGAGCCGGTGAAGATGGAGGGCGTCGACCTGTCGGTGGCGCTCAGCGGCGACGACATGGCGGAGATCTTCCCCATCGTCGGCATCCCGACGCCGAAGACGCGGCCCTATTCCATCTCCGGCCATCTCGGGCGAGAGGGCAAGGTCTGGACCTTCCGCGGCATGAACGGCAAGGTGGGCGAGAGCGACCTGTCCGGCGACGTGCTGGTCGACACCGGCGGCGACCGGCCGATGGTGAAGGCGGATCTGACCTCCAACCGGCTGGCGGCGCTCGATCTCGCCGGACTGATCGGCGCCTCGCCCCGCGGCGCCGGCGATTACCCGACGCGCGGCAACGGCCGCGTCATCCCGGCGACGCCGATCCCGGTGGAGAAGCTGCGCAACACCGACATGGACGTCCGCCTGCGCGGCAAGCGGGTGGAGGCGCCCTTCGCCCCGCTGGAAGGGCTGGACATGAAGGTCAGGCTGGCGAACGGCGACCTGCATGTCGATCCGCTGACGCTCGGCATCGGCGGCGGCCGGATCGCCGGCACGGTGCAGCTCGACGGCAGCGGCAAGGTGCCGGCGATGCGCACCAACCTGGACATCCGTTCCATGAAGCTCTCCGCCTTCTTCAGCGAGACCTCCTTCGCCGGGCAGATCGGCGGCACGGTGGCCGGGCGCATCCAGCTTGCCGGCACCGGCAAGACGGTGGCCGACCTGCTGGCGACCTCCGACGGCAAGATCGGCGTCGCGGTGGACGGCGGGCGCGTCACCAGCCTCGCCGTCAAGGGGCTGAAGACCAACATCCTGGAGACGCTGGGGGTGGTCATCTCCGGGTCGAAGCCGATGCCCTTCAACTGCCTGGTCGGCAACATGGCGGTGCAGAACGGCATCGCCCAGGTCGAGGCGCTGGTGCTCGACACGCCGGAAACGCTGGTCACCGGCAAGGGCCGCATCAGCCTGCGCAACGAGGCGCTGGACCTGCGCATCGTCGGCGATTCGAAGTCGCCGCAGGTCTTCGCCACCCATGTCCCGGTGCTGGTCGGCGGCACGCTGGGCGACCCGGACATCGGCGTCGATCCCACCGAGTCGGCGGCGCGCGGGGCGGCGGCGGTGGCGCTCGGCGTGCTGCTGACCCCGCTGGCCGGCGTGCTGCCCTTCCTTGACCCGGGCAGTGATGAACAGCCACAGTGCGGCCGGCTGGTGCGGGATGCCCGGTCCCCCGACAAGGGGGCGCCGGCCTCCGGCAAGTCGGGCAATGGCCGTGGAGACGGGACGGCGTCGGGTTCGGCGCGCTGACCGGACGACGATCCGCGTTCCCCTGTCCGATCCGGCTCCGGACTACAGGATAAGGACGCGTCCCCTCCCAATGACCATCGACCAGATGTTATCGTTCGGGATCATCGGCGCGGTGATCGCGCTGCTGATCTGGGACCGGCTGCGCTACGACCTCGTCGGGATGATCGCCCTGCTGACCTCGGTCGCCGCCGGGATCGTGCCGGCCAAAGAGGCGTTCCAGGGCTTCTCCGACGACATCGTCGTCATCGTCGGTTCGGCCCTGGTGGTCAGCGCCGCGGTCGGCCGGTCGGGCGTGGTGGAGGCGGCGATGCGCCCGCTGACCGCGCGGATGACCGGGGTCTGGACCCAGGTGGCGGTTCTGGCCGGGGCGGTGACCATGCTGTCGGCCATCGTCAAGAACATCGGCGCGCTCGCCATCTTCATGCCCATCGCCCTCCAGGTGGCGCGGCGCACCGGCACGCCGGTGTCTATTCTGCTGATGCCGATGGCCTTCGGCTCGCTGCTGGGCGGACTGATGACGCTGGTCGGCACCTCGCCCAACATCATCGTCTCGCGCGTGCGGGCGGAGATGACCGGCGAGCCCTTCCACATGTTCGATTTCACGCCGGTCGGGCTGGTGATCGCGCTGTTCGGCGTCGCCTTCCTGACAGTCGGCTACCGGCTGCTGCCGAAGGGCAGGGCGGCGGGGGCCGGCCCCGCCTTCAACATCGACGACTATACGGCGGAGGCCCGGCTGCCCACCGGCTCCCAGTTCGTCGGCCGCACCGTGGCGGAGCTGGAATCCTTCGGCGAGAGCGAGGTGACCGTCGCCGCGATCGTGCGCGAGAATTACCGCCGCTATGTCCCGTCGGGCCATTGGGTGCTGTTCGCCGGCGACATCCTGGTGCTGGAGGGCGACACCACGGCGCTGGCCGATCTGGTCAAGCGCGCCGGCCTGCGCATGATGCACGACAAGGACCAGGAGGGGGTTGAGAACGAGGACGACATCGCCGTGGTCGAGGCGGTGGTGGAACAGCGCTCCGCCATGATCGGCCGCAGCATCGAGGAGGTGAACCTGCGCGAACGGTTCGGCGCCAACCTGCTGGCGCTCAGCCGTCGCGGCCGGCCGATCCGCCAGCGGCTTCGCCGGGTCCGCCTTCAATCGGGCGATCTGGTGGTCCTGCAATGCCGGCAGGCCGCGGTGTCCGACACGCTGGCCGAGCTGGGCTGCCTGCCGCTGGCCGAACGCAACCTCGCCATCGGCCGAACGCCGAAGCGGGCGGTGGCGGTTGCGGTGCTGGGTCTGACCGTCACGCTGGTCGCCACCGGGCTGGTGCCGGTCGCCCTCGCCTTCTTCGGGGCGGCGGTGGCGATGACCGCGCTGAAGGTGGTCAGCCTGCGCGATGCCTACGAGGCGATCGAATGGCCGATCCTGGTGCTTCTGGGATCGCTGATCCCGGTCAGCGAGACCCTGCGCACCACCGGCGGCACCGAGCTGATCGCCGGCTTCCTGTCGCAGGCGGCGCAGGGCCTGCCGCCGGTGGGGGCGCTGGCGATGATCATGGTGGCGGCGATGGCGGTAACGCCCTTCCTGAACAATGCCGCGACCGTGCTGGTGATGGCGCCGATCGGTGCCA
Source organism: Azospirillum lipoferum (assembly GCF_024170005.1). GTDB lineage: Bacteria > Pseudomonadota > Alphaproteobacteria > Azospirillales > Azospirillaceae > Azospirillum > Azospirillum lipoferum. The sequence continues at coordinate 170,962 of NZ_JALJXJ010000009.1, read as the reverse complement.
GCCTCGCCACCCATCTGGGGCTGCGCCCCGACGCCTTCCTGATGGCGGTGGCGATCGGGGCGGGCTGCGACTTCCTCACCCCGATCGGCCATCAGTGCAACACGCTGGTGATGGGGCCGGGTGGTTACCGTTTCGGCGATTACTGGCGGCTGGGCTTGCCGCTGTCGATCATGGTGGTGATCATCGGAACGGCGGCCATCGCCCTGTTCTGGCCGCTCATCCCGCGATAGCCGGCCCCGCTGCCGCTCAGGGCTGCCGGACCTTGCGGACGAAGGCGTCGACTTCCCCGCTCAGTGCTGCGCTCTGGTTCGACAGGGTGTCGGCGGCGGCCAGCAGCGTGTCGGCGGAGCGCCGCGTGCGGTTGGCCGCGTCGGTGACGCCGTCGACAGTGTCGGACACGCCCCGCGTGCCGCGGGCGGCCTCCTGCGCGTTCCTGGTGATCTCCTGGGTCGCGGCGCCCTGCTCCTCCACCGCCGAGGCGACGGCCACGGTGATGTTCGAGATGTTGCCGATGGTCCGGGTGATCCCGTCGATGGCCTGAACGGCCTGGGCGGTCTCCTCCTGGATGGCGCTGACCTGGGCCTGGATGTCCTCCGTCGCCTTGGCGGTCTGGTTGGCGAGATTCTTCACCTCGCTCGCCACGACGGCGAAGCCCTTGCCCGCCTCGCCGGCACGGGCCGCCTCGATGGTGGCGTTGAGGGCGAGAAGATTGGTCTGGCTGGCGATCACCTGGATCAGGTTGACCACGTCGCCGATGCGCTGTGCCGTGGCGGCGAGCCCCTTCACGCTTTCGTTGGTGCTGTTGGCCTCGCTCACCGCATCCCTGGCGACCGAGGAGGCGCTGGACACCTGACGGGCGATCTCGGCGACCGAAGCGGCCAGCTGCTCCGCCGCCGCCGCCACACCCTCGACATTCGTCGTGGTGTGGAGGGCGGCTGCCGACATCGTGTCCGACTGGCGGGACGCGTCCTGGGCGGTGGTGGACAGGTTGCGCGCATTCTCCTGAACGCTGCCGGTGGCGGCGCGCACCTCGGCCACCATGCGGGACACCGACGCCTCGAACTCGTCGGCCAGCCTGGCCATCGTCCGCCGCTTCTCCTCCTCTTGGAGCCGGTCCCGCTCCTGTTGGGTGGAACGGGCCGTCTCGGCCTCCTCCAGACCGCGTTTGAAGATGTCGGTGGCGCGCGCCATCTCGCCGATCTCGTCGCTCCTTTCAAGGAAGGGGATGGACACGCCATGCTCGTTGCGGGACAGGCGGTTCATGGCGACCTTCAGGGCGTGGAGCGGGGAGGAGACCCTCACCATCAGGATCCAGCCGGCCAGAGCCAGGATGACGCCCAGCAGGGCCAGCGTCGTCACGGTGACCATGTGGTAGAAGGCCACGTTCCGTTCCGCGGCGTCGATCGCCCCCTGCGTGCGCTGTTCCAGCAGGACGTAGAATTCGTCGACCGGGGCCATGATCTGCGATTTGAAGGCGTGGTATTCCTTCGAATGCATCAGGTTGCGGGCGAGTTCGAAATCGGGGTCCTTCTTGACGGTGTAGTTGCCGCGCCCGTCGTCGAACTGTCCCTTGACCGCGTTCATCGCCTTGGTTTCGAGTTGAACCAGGCCGTCGGAATTGGCCTGGGCCTGCTTGAGTTTTCCGAACTCGGCCGCGGTGAAGCCGGCCTGCTCCATCAGGGTCTGGAGCGGGACCGTCGGCCCGTCGGCGCGCGGCTTGGTGCCGGATGCGGCGACGAAATCCCAATAGATGCGGTGGTAGGCCAGTGGGCGCGGCTTCTGCCCGTTGCGGATGGCGAGCACATCCCAATACTGGGTTTCGTATTTGGCATCGCCGGTGACGACATAGGTGCGGGCGAGCCGTGTCAAATCATCGGAGCTTTGCCGAAGTTCATCGGCCAGCAAATATGAATTGTATCTTGTCGCCTGTGCAGCCGTCAGGGATTCGTTTGCTTTGCTTAAAAGAAAGAATGACAGGATGTTGGCGGAAAAAGCGGCAATCAGGAGTGGCGCCATGACAAAGATTGTTTTCCTGACAGACAGCTTCATTCGCGCGGCTCCTCTCTGGAATATCAGTGTCTGAGCATTTGAACTAGGATTACGGTAATGTTGTAATCAAGGTGTGTCATCAAGTTTCTACTGTGAGCGTATGAAACATGCTGTATGCACCGTAATGAAAGAGTTAAAATTCTCTTGAACGGCAACATCCGTACATTGCGGGGATCAGTGAACATGCGCCACATGCCGGCTTGCTCGGCAAAGCGCAAGGGGGGCAGGGCATTTGGAAGCGGTCTTCCGGGCCATCGCATCGAGAGTGGCCGGACCCCGCCGCGGCCACCCGCTTTGCGCCACAGTTTCGCCCCACCGCTTTGCGATATTCCGTCACCTGCCAGTCTGATGTAGGCTTTTGCCATCGCAAGGCCCACGAACCGGCTTGGCCGGACAGGAGGCTGATATGTCGGTGTGGCGCCGGTATCTGGTGAAGGACGTGACCGGCCGGCTGGTCGATCTGCCGAGCAGCCTGCTCGACCGTGCCGACGACGGCACGGCGCCGCTGCCGCATTTCGCCGGCCGCTGTGTGGAGGTGGTGGCGGCGGTGATCGTCGGCGACCACAAGGCCCACGCCCGCGTCACCGAACTGGCCTTCACCAAGCTCTATTTTGACCAGATGGGGTATGTCGACGCCGCCAAGCGCGAGCGGATGATCCGGCTGATGCTGGAAAGCTGTGCCGACCGCCGCTGTCCCCCGCCGCGCCAGGGAGCCGCCCAGGGCAACTGCGCCCACCTGTCCCGCCGCGCCGTCGCCGCCCGCGACCAGCTGATCCGCGAATTCGGCTGGGAACCCAAGCCCGACGAGCGCGACGCCGCCCTCAGCCGCCTCGATCCCGCCCGCCTGCGCACCGCCCCGCCGGAACCGGTGCCCACTCTGCATTGACGATCCCCCACTCCCGCAAAGGAGTGGCCCCCCTTTTCGACCCGCGTCCGCCGGCCCATATGCAGACGAACGGAAAGCATGGAGCTTGGCGAACCGCAGATGAGTCCTCCCGATACCGCCCAGACGCTGTCTTTCGCGCGCGTGCGACAGCTGGCCCTGATCGGCGCCGGATGCACGATCATCCTGCTCGGCCTGCTGATCGCCCCCCTTCCCGGTCCCGGCGGCCTGCCGGTGATGCTGCTCGGCGGCGTGCTGGTGCTGCGCAACTCCGCCGATGCCCGCCGTCTGTTCGTACGGGGCAAGCGCCGCTACCCCCGCATGTTCAGCCCGGTCGAGCGCATCCGGCAAAAGCTGCGCAACCGCCGCCTGCGCAAGATTTACGGCGACTGAACAAGGGGAGCGCGCCCGCGCCTGCCGGGCGGGCGGTCTCCCGGCTGACGGTCAGGGCGACGGCAGGGCCGGAACGCCGTCCTTCCACTGGTCCCAATGGCCGACGATGTGGTCGACCATCCGGGATCCGACCAGTTCCACATTCTCCACCGTCTCGGCGAACCCGCCGGCAGTCTCGCCGGGCTTCGGGTCCAGGTGCTGGAGCGTGGTCTCGTTCGGGTTGCCCTGGTCGAAATTGACCGCACCCCGCAGGCTCATCACCCGGTCGGAGCCTTGCAGCCGCTTGATGACCAGGGTGATCGCCGCCGCCTCCATCTCGGTGATGACATAGTCGTCCGCGCCATAGAGCTTGGCGATGTACTGCGCCTGGGCCGACATGCCGGGGCCGTGGAAGAAAGTGTCGCCGGTCATGTGCGTGCCGGTGCCTACGAACGGAGCACGCTGTGCTGCTTCCTGCGGATAGCGCTTGCGGTAGGCGCGGGCGGACTCGCTGTCCTTCAGCGGCGTGCCGGCGGTCAGGCGCATCGCCCAGGACACCAGCGCCGGGTTCATCGGGAACAGCCGCACCGCCTCGTAGCCCTTGCGCGGCATGAAGGTCGGCTCGCCCGGCTTGTTCTCCTCCGGCGCCCAGCGGTGGCCCAGGTCATAGTCGACCACCCAGGTCGCCCAGTTCACCTCGCCGATAGTGCCGCGCGACGGCGGGGTGCCGGCCACGCCGGTGATCAGAAAATAGGCTTGCGACAGGTCGAGCTGCGGGTTCAGCAGGATCGCCTGCATCGAGGCGGAGGAGCTGACCTTGCCCATGCCCAGCACCGAGCCGCACACGCCGTCGGCATTGCAGTACACCGGGTTCAGCGCGCCCTTCACCGTGACGGGCTCGGCCGTCTGCCAGTAACGCTCGTACCAGTGCTGGAACTCGCCGGCGCGGTCGCCGGTGTTCTTGCCGATCTCGAACATCGAGCCGACGAACACCTTCACCTTGATCGGCTCTGCGGCCTGAAGAGGACCATTCAGCCCGAACAGGAGCAGAGCCGACAGGGCGGCACCGCAGCAGCGGGAGAAGACTGACATCGGACCTTCACTCCTTGGGACGGAAAACGTACCTCAGTATGCAACGCTCGTACCATCGCCGTCTCCATCGCTCCATGCAGGGCCGCAACCTTCACTGGACAGCATCGCCTCCCAGCGGCCATCTTGTGCGTCCGTTCGCATGAGGAGGTCTTCCGGTGAAGTCGGGCAACGCGCTGCTGTCCAGCTATGGCACCACCATTTTCGAGGTCATGTCCCGCCTGTCGGAGGAGCATGGCGCGATCAATCTGGGCCAGGGATTCCCCGACGACCGCGGGCCGGCCGACGTGTTGCAGACCGCGGCCGACGCGCTGCTGACCGGCTGGAACCAGTATCCGTCGATGATGGGCACACCCGAGCTGCGTCAGGCGCTGGCCGCCCACTACGGCCGCTTCTACGGCCTCGGCATCGACTGGAAGACCGAGACGATGGTCACTTCCGGAGCCACCGAGGCGCTGACCGCCTGCCTGCTCGGCCTGATCAATCCGGGCGACGAGGTGGTGCTGTTCCAGCCCATGTATGACAGCTACCTGCCGATCGTCCGGCTGGCCGGCGGCGTGCCGCGCTTCGTCTCGCTGAAGTCGCCGGACTGGAGCTTCAGCCGCGCCGACCTGGAGGCCGCCTTCTCCCCCCGCACCAAGCTGGTGCTGATCAACGACCCGCTGAACCCGGCGGCCAAGGTCTTCGACCGGGCGGAGCTGGAGCTGATATCCGAGTTCGTGCAGCGCCATGATGCGCTGGCCGTCTGCGACGAGGTGTACGAACACCTCGTCTTCGACGGCCGCCGTCACATCCCGCTGATGTCCTTGCCGGGGATGCGCGACCGCTGCCTGAAGATCGGTTCGGCCGGCAAGACCTTCTCGCTGACCGGCTGGAAGGTGGGCTACGTCACCGCCGCCCCGCATCTGCTGCAGCCGGTCGCCAAGGCCCACCAGTTCCTGACCTTCACCACCCCGCCGAATCTCCAGGCCGCCGTCGCCTACGGGCTGGGCAAGGAGGAGGGCTATTTCACCGGGCTCGCCGCCGGACTCCAGGCCAAGCGCGACCGGCTGTCGGCCGGGCTCGCCTCCGTCGGTTTCGACGTTCTGCCCAGCGCCGGCACCTATTTCGTCGCCGCCGACATCTCCCGTTTCGGCTTCGACGGCGACGATCAGGCGTTCTGCCGCTGGCTGGTGGCGGAGGCGAAGGTGGCGGCCATCCCCGTCAGCGCCTTCTTCGTCGAGAATGCCCCCACCAACGTCGTGCGCTTCTGCTTCTCAAAGAAGGATGAAGTGCTCGACACCGCCATCGACCGCCTGCGCAACCGCTTCGTGTCGAGCTAGACACGTTCCCATATGAATGTTGCACGCCCCAACTGTTCGGGTATTTGACAAGTCTTAACCGATTGGCACAATGATCGGCTCCACCCCCACTGGTCGCCGCCCGATGTGATGGACCGGCTTTGCGGCCCGGTGCGGGGGCGATGGAACGGCGGAGCGCAGGTCATGCCACGTCTCCCGATCTTTCGGTTTGCCGCCATCCGGATGCCGTCCGTCCGGAACCTCATCCTGATGGCGGCCGCCCTGGCGCTCGCCGGGGTATGGGGCGGCTATGGGCTGATGGCGTCCTCCATCCTGGAAGGCCAGACGCGGGAGGCGCTGGTCAATGCCGGGGCAACGGCCCGTGCCTATGAAAGCAGCACCAGCCGGACTCTGCACGACGTCGACACCACGCTGCGTTCCTTTGCCGAACGCTATGCCGAAGGCGGGCTGCCGCGCGCTCGCGTGATCATCGACCAGGGGCTCTACGACGCCGCGCTGATCCATCACTTCACCGTCTTCGGACCCGACGGCGCCCAGCTCTTCCGCAGCGAAGGAACCGGCCCGCCGGACACGCTCGATGGCACCGATCTGCTCGCCTACCACCAGGGGGAAGGGCAGGCGCTGATGAAGGTCGGGCTGCCTTTCAGGGGATCGGCGACCGGCCGGCCGCTGCTGCGTCTCTCCCGCCGGATGGAGGATGCGGCGGGCGGGTTCGCCGGGGTGGTGGTCGCCAATGTCGATCCCGACTATCTCTCCGGCTTCTACCGGCAGGCCGATGTCGGCCGCAACGGCGTGGTCACCCTGATCGGGCTGGATCGGATCATCCGCGCCCGCGGTTCCAAGGACGGGCAGGATGCCGTCGGGGTGGACGGCTCGGCTTCGGCTTTGTGGGAGGCGGCGCGGCGGTCGCTGACCGGTGTGTTCTGGCAGGACAGCATCTCCGACGGCATCCGCCGTGCCTACGCCTTCCGGCCGGTGGAGGGTTATCCGCTGATCCTCGTCGTCGGCGTCGCCCTGAAGGACATCGATGCTGCGGTCGCCGGCTTCCGCGGACAGATGCGGATCATCGCCGCCCTGCTCAGCGTCTCCATCCTGCTGGTCGCCGCCTTCCTGCTGGTCCAGCAGCGCAATGCCGAGCGGCTGGCGGCGGCGCTGGCGGTCAATCGCGACTTCCTGGCCCGCGTCAGCCACGAACTGCGCACGCCGCTCAACGCCATCCTCGGCTTTTCCGAGATCATCAGGGACCAGATGTTCGGGCGCGATGCCGGGGAGCGCTATGCCGACTATGCCCGCGACATCCATGCCTCCGGCCAGCATCTGCTGACCTTGATCGACGACATCCTCGACCTGTCGCGCCTCCAGGCCGGCAGGTTCGCCCTGCTGATGGAGGATGTCGATCCCGTCGCCGCCGCCGAATGGGCCATCCGCATCGTCGCCCCCCAGGCGGAGCAGAAGTCGATCCGGCTGGAGATCAGCCGCCCGCCGGCCCCGACGCTGGTGCGTGCGGACGAGCGCGCCCTGAAGCAGATGCTGCTGAACCTGCTGGGCAACGCGCTGAAATTCACGCCGGAGAACGGGCGGGTGCTGGTCAGCGTCGCCCGCGGGGGCAACGGCCGCTGCGTCGTCCGCGTCACCGACAACGGGATCGGCATGACGGCGGAGGAGTTGCGGCAGGCCGCCATCCCCTTCGGCCAGACCTCCGCCCTCACCACCCATCCCGGGCGCGGCACCGGTCTCGGCCTGCCCATCGTCAAGTCGCTGATCGAGGCGCATGGCGGCAGCCTCCGCATCGACAGCCGGCCGGGACAGGGCAGTCAGGTCACGCTGGAATTCGCCGCCTGAAATTCGCCGCCTGATCCACCATGTCCGCCCCGGCTCCGGCCCGCAACCAAAGCGATCTTCGCGGCGGTGCCGCAAAGCCATGGCGAAACCCCTGCCGCTTGGGCATACTCCGCGCCGGTTTTGTCCAGGTCCGAGCCGCCGCCAGGGCTGTCCCCGGCCGCGTGCTTTCGGATCCACCCGCGGAATTGGGGCCTGTCTAGAATGTTGCGTGCGCTGGCGCGTGTCTGTGCCGTTCTTGTCGCGTGCTCCGGCACGCTCGCCGTATCCCAGACCTTCGCCGCCGACCCGCCGGCCGAGCCGGTGCCCTTCGGCGTGTCCAGCGTCGAGGTGGTGGCGGAGCGCGATACGCCACAGGCCTGCTTCACCTTCACCGACCGGCTGGAGCGCTCGCGCGCCGTCAACTACCGCGACTATGTCGCGGTGGAGCCGGCGGTGGACGGCGCCGCCATCGCCCGCGACCGCACGCTGTGCGTGGAAGGGCTGCGCCACGGCGACACCTATCGCGTCACGCTGAAGGACGGGCTTCCCGGCGCCGACGGCAAGCGCCTGCCGGCCGCCGACACCCGCGAGGTGCAGGTGCCCAACCGCAAGCCGTCGCTGGCCTTCCGCGGCGCCGGCTACATCCTGCCGCGGGTCGGGGCCGAAGGGCTGCCGCTGCGTTCCATCAACCTGGACCGGGCGAAGCTGCAGGTGCTGCGCATCGCCGACCGCGCGCTGGTCGAGAAGATCTATTTCGGCCGCATCACCCAGCAGATGACCGACTACGACATCGGCGAGATCCTGGACAAGTCGGGCCAGGAGGTCTGGCGCGGCGAGATGGGCATCGGCAACCAGCCGAACCGCAGCGTCACCACCGCCTTCCCCATCGACGCCGTGCTGGGCAAGCTCGACCCCGGCGTCTATGTCGCCGTCGCCGGTGCCGACGAGATCAAGCCGGGCGGCTGGGACCGCAAGGCGACCCAGTGGTTCGTCGTCTCCGACCTCGGCCTCAACACCATCCTGGGCGAGGATTCGCTGGTGGTCTTCGCCCGCTCCGCCCAGAGTGCTGCCCCGGCCGCCGGGGTGGAGCTGCGTCTGGTCGCCCGCAACGGCACCGATCTGGGCCGCGTCCAGACCGGGGAGGATGGGCTCGGCCGTTTCGACCTCGCCGCATTGCGCGCCGCCGGGACCGAGCCGGTCCAGGCGCTGTTCGCCGCGCGCGGCGACGGCGACTTCGCCGTTCTCGACCTGACCGCCGGCGGCGCTCCGCCGGCCGAAACTCCGGACAAGCCCGCCGCCACAATCGTCCGCCCGGCTGCCGGCGGACTCGACACCTATCTCTATACCGAACGCGGCATCTACCGGCCGGGCGAGACGGTGCAGCTGACCGCCCTGCTGCGTGACGCCGACCTGAACCCGCCGCCGGCCGGCAAGCAGCTGACCATCCGCGTCCTGCGCCCCGACGGCTTCGAGGTGGAGCGGCGCAGCCTGACCGACAGCGGGGCCGGCGGCTATGCCACCCGCATCGACCTGCCGATGAACGCCTATCCCGGCAACTGGATCGTCACCGCCCATGCCGAGCCGGATGGCCCGGCCATCGGCAAGACGGAGTTCCTGCTGGAGGATTTCGTGCCGCCGCGGCTGGACGTGGCACTCGCCTCCCCGACGACGGAACTGGCTTCCGACGGCGAGGCCGACATCGCGCTCGACAGCCATTACCTCTATGGCGCGCCGGCTTCCGGCCTGCCGGGCGAGCTGACGGTGACCCTGCGCGCCGCCGCCAACCCCTATCCGAACCTGCCGGGCTATCATTTCGGTCTGGTGCAGGAGGATGTGAAGCCGGCCCGCGCCGACCTGCCGGGCTTCATCACCGACTCCAACGGCTCGGCCCGCCTGAAGGTCAAGCTGCCGCGTCCGCCCGACAGCACCCGCCCGCTGGAGGCGGTGGTGCGCGCCACCCTGTTCGACATCGGCGGCCGTCCGGTCGGCCGCGACTTCGTGCTGCCGGTGCGCCACCAGCCCTTTGCCATCGGCATCAAGCCGCGCTTCGAAGGCGACGGCGTGCCGGAGGGGGCTACCGCCGGCTTCGACGTGATCGCCGTCGGACCGGACGGCAAGCCGGCCGACCGCGCCGACCTTTCCTACGAGCTGTTCGAGGAGGAGTACGACTACGCGTGGTACGAGGCCAACGGCCGCTGGGACTACAAGGTCACGGTGAAGGACCAGCGGGTGACCGGCGGATCCCTGTCGGCCCAGGCCGCCGCCCCGGCTTCGGTGGAGACCCCGGTCGCCGCCGGCCGCTACCGGCTGGAGGTGTTCGATTCCAAGACCGGCGTCGCCAGCAGCTTCCGTTTCGCCGCCGGCTGGTGGATGACCCCGACCGCCGGCGAACGGCCGGACGCGGTCGATGTCTCGGTGATGATGCCGGCCTACCGCGCCGGGGAAAGCGCCTGGGTCTTCGTCAAGCCGCCCTATGACAGCCAGGTGCTGGTGGCCGTCGCCGACCGTGGCGTCACCTATGCCGTCACCCGCGCCATCGGTCCGCAGGGCGCTTTCCTGGAAATCCCGGTCGGGCAGGGCTGGACCAGCGGCGCCCATGTGCTGGCGACCGCCTTCGCCACCTCCGACCCGCAGTCGAAGAAGCCGCCGCGCCGCGCCGTCGGCCTCGCCTGGCTGGCGATGGACAAGGCTCCGCGCACCCTGGACGTCCGCCTCTCCGCACCGGCGGAGACGGAACCGCGCCGTGCCATGACCGCCGACATCACGGTGGACGGCGTGCCCGAGGGCAAGCAGGCCTTCGTCACCCTGGCCGCCGTCGACGAATCGGTGATGCAGCTGACCGACCAGCCCTCGCCCGATCCGGCCCGCCATTACCTGCGCAAGCGCCCGCTCACCGTCGAGCTGCGCGATTCCTATGGCCGCCTGATCGACCCGGCCGGCCTGGATGCCGCCCGCCCGCCGGTTCAGCCGACGCCGCGCCTGCGCCAGATCTCCGGGCTGGTGCCGCCCAAGTCGGAACGGGTGGTCTCGCTCTATTCCGGCATCCTCACCGTCGGTGCCGAAGGCAAGGTTTCGGTGCCCTTCGACCTGCCCGACTTCCAGGGGCGGCTGCGCCTGATGGCGGTCGCCTGGAGCGAGGGGCGGATCGGCCATGCCGAAAGCCAGATGCTGGTCCGCGACCCGGTCGTCACCGACGCCGTTCTGCCGCGCTTCCTCGCCCCCGGCGATTCGGCGCAGGTCCTGCTGTCGCTCGACAATCTGAACGGTCCGTCCGGCGATTACCGGATGACCCTGACCGCCGAGGGCGCCGTCGCCATCGTCAATAACGACTCGGGCAACGAATTGACTGTGCCGAAGCTGGAGCGCGGCAAGCGGGCGACCGCCGGCCGGGTGCTGACCGCCACCGCGGTGGGGGCTGGGCATGTCACGCTGGACGTCACCGGGCCGGAGGGCGTGCGCGTCACCCGCCGCTGGGACGTCACCGTCCGTCCGGCCACGCCGCTGGTCTCCCGCCGCAACGCCGCCGCCCTGCCGACCGACAGGAGCCTGACCGTTCCCGCCGACATTACCGCCGGGCTGCGGCCGGAAACCGTCTCGGTGGGTGCCACGGTGGCGCCGCTGCCGGACCTGGACGTGCCGGGCCTGCTCTTCGCGCTCGACCGCGTGGCGGCGGGCGGGGCGGAGCAGACCGCCAGCCGCATCCTGCCGCTGCTGTCGATGAGCGACGTGGCCGCCGGCCTCGGCATCGCGCCGGAAGACCGCATCAAGGCGCGCGTCCAGCGCAGCGTCGACCGTCTGCTGACCTTCCAGCGCATCGACGGTGCTTTCGCCCCCTGGTCGCCGAAGGGCGATCTCGATCCCTGGCTGACCGCCTATGCGGTCGATGTGCTGGGGCGGGCCAAGGCGGCGGGCTACCGCATTCCCGACCAGCCCTATCGCAAGGGTCTGGACTGGCTGAAGCAGGCCATCGACAACGCCTGGGTCGAGACCGCCGACCTGCCGGGCCGCGCCTATGCGCTCTATGTGCTGGCGCGGGCGAAGATGATCGACGCCGGTGCGGTGCGCTATTTCCGCGAGAATTATTGGGACCGGCTGCAGACCGACTTCGGCCGGGCGCAGATCGCCGCGGCGACCGCCGTGCTGGGCGACCAGCCGGGGGCGACGGAGGCCTTCTCCAAGCTGACCGGCGCCCGCATGGTGACCGCCAGCCTGCGCGACCAGGGCTCTTCCCTGCGGGACGAGGCCGGCGTCGTGGTCCTGATGGCCGAAAGCGGCGCGGTCGAGCGTGACCGCATCTTCCAGGCGGCCGAACGGGTGGCGAAGACCTTTGCCGCCGTCCGCACCACCAATCCGCAGGAGCAGGCGTGGTTGTTGCTGGCGGGCAAGGCGCTGATCGACCGCGCTTCCCCGATGAAGCTCGCCATCGGCGACCAGACGGTGGAGAACGCCAAGCCGCAGATCCTGGCCGTCGACCCGGCCGCCCCGCCCGCCATCCGCAACCTGGGCGGCGAGGTCCGCCAGACCGTGTCGGTGGCGGGCGTGCCGGACCAGCCGGCCGGTGCGGAGGAGCAGGGGATGACCATCCGCCGGCGCCTGTTCGACATGGCCGGCCGTCCGGTCGATCCGGCCGGCATCCGCCACAACGACCTGCTGGTGGTGATCCTGGAGGGCGAGGTCGGCGACCCGCTCGACCATTCGGTGCTGGTCAGCGACCCGCTGCCGGCCGGCTTCGAGATCGAGAATGTCCGGCTCGCCAACAGCGGCCAGCTCGGCAAGCTGTCCTGGCTGGGTGACCTGTCGGCCGCCCGCAATGTCGAGTTCCGCGAGGATCGCTTCCTGGCCGCCGTCGACCTGCCGAAGGCGGCCCCCCGTTTCCGGCTGGTCTATCTGGTCCGCGCCGTCACCCCCGGCGACTTCGCGGCCCCCGGTGCCCAGGTGCAGGATCTGCAACGTCCCCACCTGTCCGCCCGTACCGCTGTCGCCCGGCTGCGCGTTCTGCCGGAGTGAGAGTGACCATTGCTGACCAAGGGGGGGCGCCGACGGCGTCCCCGCCGGAGTCGGCGAATGGTGCCTAAAGGTAGCTCTGCTCTCCCCGGTGGTTCTCCCGCCGACGGGCGAGCAGAGTAAGGCCCGCCACGACCACGGTGCAGCACAGGGTCAGCATCAGGTAAAAGGCCAGTGCGAGGCCGACCGTCATGGTGCCGATCAGCACCATGGCCAGTATCCAGACGCCCAACGATACGATGGTGCGCGCCGACATGGGTTGTCTCCTGTCCCCTGTCCTGATTCGCGTAAGAGTTTTAAACCCGCCCTGAACCCGTCACGGCTTTCCGGCCGCCTGTTTTTCGCCGCCTCCGCTTCCCACATCCGATAGAGGGAAGGGGAGCGGAGGCGTAGGTTCACCGCAAAGCCTGCCACAGCTATTGGGAGTGTCAGGGCGTGGCATCCTGTCACTGTGCGGGCGCGCCGCACCCGTTCGTGGCTGAACAGTCACTTGGCCCCGGCCTGCTGGCCTGCCAACTGGTTGGCATGGTCAACAAGTCTGTTGACAGCAAGCGGCATAGACCTTACCTTTACGTAAACGTCAAGGAAGGGAGCAGGCGGAGTGGATCGGCTTTCGGTCGGCAACGGCGTGATGGAGACGGGGGAGGGGGCCGGCGACAGCCGCCTGTCCGGCCCGCGGCTCGCCATCGGCGAACTGGCCGGGGAGTTCGGTCTGACCCACCGCACCATCCGCCATTACGAGGATGAAGGGCTGCTGTCGCCGGAGCGGATCGGCAGCGCCCCTGGAGGCGCCCGTGTCTATGGCCACCGCGACCGTGCCCGGCTGGCGCTGATCTGCCGGGGCAAGCGGTTGGGCTTCAGCCTGGCCGAGATCAAGGATTTCCTGAACCTCTACGACACCGACGACGCCCAGATCGAACAGATGCGCTACATGCGCACGATCGCGCGCCGCCGGATTTCCGCGCTTGAACAGCAGCTTGCCGACGTCGAACAGACATTGGCGGAGCTGTGCACCATCGACACCCAGATCTCCGAGCATCTTCGCCGCAACGGCATCACGGAGACGCAGGACATGGAGGAGAAGCACTCATGAAGTCGGTCGTCATCGCCGGTTACGCCCGTTCGCCCTTCGCCTTTGCCCACAAGGGCGAGCTGACCAAGGTCCGCCCCGACGATCTGCTGGCCCGCGTCATCGCGGCGCTGGTGGAGCGCACCGGCCTGAAGACCGAGGATGTCGAGGACGTCATCGTCGGCTGCTCCTTCCCCGAGGGCGAGCAGGGGCTGAACGTCGCCCGCAGCATCTCCTTCCTGGCCAAGCTGCCGCAGACCGCGGCGGCCACCACGGTGAACCGCTATTGCGGCTCCTCCATGCAGTCGATCCATCAGGCGGCCGGTGCCATCCAGATGGGTGCCGGCGAGGTGTTCGTCTGCGGCGGCGTCGAATCGATGACCCGCGTGCCGATCATGGGCTTCAACCCGATGCCGAACCCGGCGCTGAAGGCCTCCTATCCCGAAGCCTACTGCTCCATGGGCATCACGGCGGAGAATGTCGCCCGCAAATACGCCATCTCCCGCGCCGAGCAGGAGGCGCTGGCCGTCGCCTCCCACGCCAAGGCGGCGGAGGCCCAGGCCGCCGGCCGCCTGTCGGATGAGATCGTCGGCATCGAGACCCCGGCCGGTCTGGTCGACAAGGACGGCTGCATCCGCCCCGGCACCAATGCCGAAGGGCTGGCGGGCCTGAAGCCGGCCTTCACCGCCGACGGCACCGTGACTGCCGGCACCTCCTCGCCGCTCACCGACGGCGCGTCGGTCGTGCTGGTGACGACGGAGGAGTATGCCCGCGCCAACGGCCTGCCGATCCTGGCGAAGATCCGCTCGGTCGCCGTCGCCGGCTGCGCGCCGGAACTGATGGGTCTCGGCCCCGTCCCGGCGACCCGCAAGGCGCTGGCCCGCGCCGGCCTGTCGATCGCCGACATCGACATCATCGAGATCAACGAAGCCTTCTCGTCCCAGGCCATCGCCTGCATGCGCGACCTCGACATCGACCCGTCCCGCATCAACCCGGATGGCGGCGCGCTGGCGCTCGGCCATCCGCTGGGGGCCACCGGCGCCCGCATCACCGGCAAGGCCGCGGCCCTGCTGAAGCGTGAGGGCAAGCAGTTCGCGTTGGCGACCCAGTGCATCGGCGGCGGCCAGGGCATCGCCACCATCCTGGAAGCGGTCTGACGAACGGGATCGGGGAGGAAACGACCATGAAGATCGAACGCGCCGCCGTGATCGGTGCGGGCGTGATGGGTGCGGGCATCGCCGCCCATTTCGCCAACGCCGGCATCCCCTGCGTCCTGCTCGACATCCCTGCCAAGGAAGGTGCCGACCGCAGCGCCATCGCCAAGGGTGCGGTGGCGAAGCTGCTGAAGACCGATCCGGCCCCCTTGATGCATCCCAAGAATGCCAAGCTGATCACGCCCGGCAATCTTGAGGACGATCTGGCTCTGCTGGCCGACGTCGACTGGATCGTCGAGGCCATCGTCGAGAACCCGGCGATCAAGGCCGACCTCTACAAGCGCATCGACCCGGTGCGCAAGGCCGGCTCGGTGGTGTCGTCCAACACCTCCACCATCCCGCTGGCGGTGCTGACGGAAGGCCAGGGCGAGCAGTTCCGCAAAGACTTCCTGATCACCCACTTCTTCAACCCGCCGCGCTACATGCGGCTGCTGGAGATCGTCGGCGGCGCCGACACCCGCGCCGATGCCATGGCCGCCATCGCCGAGGTCTGCGACCGCCGCCTGGGCAAGGGTGTGGTCCATTGCAAGGACACGCCGGGCTTCATCGCCAACCGCATCGGCGTCTTCTGGATCCAATCGGCGGTGAATGCCGCGGTCGATCTCGGCCTGACGGTCGAGGAAGCCGACGCCGTCGGCGGCCGTCCGATGGGCATCCCCAAGACCGGCGTCTTCGGCCTGATGGACCTCGTCGGGCTGGACCTGATGCCGCACATTGCCAAGAGCATGTCGGCGACCCTGCCGGCGAACGATGCCTATCGCGGCCAGATGCGCGAACATGCGGTCATCACCAGGATGATCGCCGAGGGCTATACCGGCCGCAAGGGCAAGGGCGGCTTCTACCGCATCAACAAGGCCGGCGGCGGCAAGGTGAAGGAGTCGGTCAACCTCCTGACCGGCGACTATGCCCCGTCGGAAAAGGCCCGGCTGGACAGCGTCTCATCCGCCGGCCGCGACCTGCGCAAGCTGTGCGAGCATCCGGACAAGGGCGGCCGCTTCGCCCGCCGCGTCCTGGCCCAGACGCTGGCCTATGCCGCCAGCCTGGTGCCGGAGATCGCCGACAGCATCGTCGCCGTCGATGAGGGCATGCGGCTGGGCTACAACTGGAAGCAGGGTCCGTTCGAGCTGATCGACCGGCTGGGCACCGAGTGGTTCGCCGAGCTGTGCCGCTCGGAAGGCATTCCGGTCCCGGCGCTGGTCGAGACGGCAGCCGGCCGTCCCTTCTACCGCGTCGAGGACGGCAGGCTCCAGCACCTGACCACGGCCGGCGTCTATGACACGGTGGTGCGTCCGGACGGCGTGCTGCTGCTGTCGGACATCAAGCGCGCCGCCGGCAAGCCGGTGTGGAAGAACGGCTCGGCCAGCCTGTGGGACATCGGCGACGGCGTGCTGTGCGTCGAGTTCACCAGCAAGATGAACGCCGTCGACGGCGACATCATGGCCGCCTACGAGAAGGCCATGCGGCTGATCGGCGATGGAAAAGGTGACTGGAAGGCGCTGGTCATCCACAACGAGGCCGACAATTTCTCGGTCGGCGCCAATCTGGGTCTCGCGCTGTTCGCACTGAACATCGGTCTGTGGCCGCAGATCGAGGAGATGGTGGAAGGCGGCCAGCGCACCTACCGCGCGCTGAAATACGCGCCCTTCCCGGTGGTTGCGGCGCCCAGCGGCATGGCGCTGGGCGGTGGTTGCGAGATCCTGCTGCATTCCGACCATGTCCAGGCCCATGCCGAGACCTATGTCGGCCTCGTCGAGGTCGGCGTCGGCCTGATCCCGGCCTGGGGCGGCTGCACCGAGATGCTGGCCCGCCATCAGGCCAACCCGAAGGCGCCGCGCGGGCCGATGCCGGGCATCGCCAAGGCCTTCGAGATCATCAGCACCGCCACTGTCGCCAAGTCGGCGGCCGAGGCCAAGGAGCTGCTGTATTTCCGCGCCACCGACGGCATCACCATGAACCGCGACCGGTTGCTGGCCGACGCCAAGGCCAAGGCGCTGGAACTGGCGGCGGACTATACCCCGCCGGAGAAGACCACCTCCTATGTCCTGCCCGGCCCCAGCGCCAAGGCGGCGATGGAACTGGCGGTGGAGGGCTTCGCCCTGCAGGGCAAGGTCACGCCGCACGACAAGATTGTCTGCGCCGCCCTGGCCGAGGTGCTGAGCGGCGGCGAGGAGGCCGACATCTCCAAGCCGGTCGGCGAGGACCACATCCTGCGGCTGGAGCGTGAGGCGTTCATGGGGCTGGTGCGCACCGGCGGCACCATCGACCGGATCGAGCATATGCTGCTCACCGGCAAGCCGCTGCGGAACTGAGGGGGGAGGAACGAGAGATGCCGATCTACAAGGCTCCGCTTGAGGATGTGCGCTTCGTCCTGGACGAGATCGTCGGTCTGGACAAGCTGTCGGCCCTGCCGGGTTATGAGGACGCCACGCCGGAACTCGTCGGCCAGGTGCTGGAGGAAGGCGCCAAGCTGTGCGAGGAGGTGCTGTTCCCGCTGAACCAGTCCGGCGACGGCGAGGGCTGCCGGTTCGAGAATGGCGAGGTCCGCACGCCCAAGGGCTTCAAGGAGGCCTACACCACCTACATCGAGGCCGGCTGGCAGGGTCTGGCCTGCGACCCGGCCTATGGCGGGCAGGGGCTGCCGAAGCTGGTCAACATCATGCTGGAGGAGTTCATCTGCTCCGCCAACCTCAGCTTCGGCATGTATCCCGGCCTGTCGCTCGGCGCCTACAACGCGCTGGCGATGTATGGCTCGGACGAGTTGAAGCAGCGCTTCCTGCCCAAGCTGGTCGACGGCACCTGGTCCGGCACCATGTGCCTGACCGAGCCGCATTGCGGCACCGACCTCGGCATCATCCGCACCAGGGCGGTGCCGGCGGAAGACGGGTCGTTCAAGATCACCGGCACCAAGATCTTCATCTCGGCCGGCGAGCATGACCTGACCGAGAACATCCTGCATCTGGTGCTGGCCCGCCTGCCGGACGCCCCGGCCGGGACCCGCGGCATCAGCCTCTTCCTGGTGCCGAAGTTCATGCCCGACGCCGACGGCACGCCGGGGGCCCGTAATGGCGTCGCCTGCGGCTCCATCGAGCACAAGATGGGCATCAAGGCATCCTCGACCTGCGTCATGAACTTCGAGGACGCCACCGGCTGGCTGGTCGGCGAGCCGCACAAGGGCATGCGCGCCATGTTCGTGATGATGAACGCGGCCCGTCTGGCCGTGGGCATCCAGGGGCTGGGTCTGGCCGAGGTGTCCTACCAGAACGCCGTCAACTATGCCCGCGAACGGCTCCAGGGCCGGTCGCTGTCGGGGGTGAAGGCGCCGGACAAGCCGGCCGACCCGATCATCGTCCACCCCGACGTGCGCAAGAATCTGCTGACCGCCCGCGCCTATGGCGAAGGCGCCCGTGCGCTCGGCGCGCTGGTCGTCTATCACCTGGACGTGGCGGAGAAGCATCCCGACGAGCGCACCCGCCGCGATGCCGACGAGTTCGTCCAGCTGATGACGCCGATCGTCAAGGCGCTGTTCACCGACATCGGTTTCGAGTCGGCCAACATCGCCGTGCAGGTCCATGGCGGCCACGGCTTCATCTGGGAGACCGGTGTCGAGCAGTATGTCCGCGACGCCCGCATCTGCCAGATCTATGAGGGCACCAACGGCATCCAGGCGCTCGACCTCGTCGGGCGCAAGCTGCCGCAGGACATGGGCCGCCTGCTGCGCCACTTCTTCCACCCCGTCGGCCGCGACATCGAGGCGGCGATGGAAAAGGACGAGTTGGGTGAGTTCGTCATGCCGCTGGCCAAGGCCTTCGCCAAGCTCCAGCAGGCCACCGCCCTGATCGCCCAGAAGGGCCTGAAGGATCCGGAGGAGGCGGGAGCCGCCGCCAGCGACTATCTGCGCCTGTTCGGTCTGGTGGCGCTGGGCTGGAGCTGGTTGACCATGGTGGAGAAGGCGCAGGCCAGGCTCGCGGCCGGGGAGGGCAACGCCGCCTTCTATGAGGCCAAGATCAAGACCGCGCGCTTCTATATGGCCAAGCTGCTGCCGCAGACCAACAGCCTGTTCATCACCATCGCCGCCGGCGCCAAGCCGCTGATGGAACTGGAAGACGCCGCTTTCTGACAGGCCTGTCGATCCCTAGTCCGATCGTCCTCCGGGACGCTCGACTTCCAAGCCGGCCGGTGCCGCGACATGGCACCGGCCGGCTTTTTTTCTTCAATTTCAGGGTCCAGATACGCATTCGCACATTGACCTAAAATTGTCATAGCTCTTTGGAAATATCACTGCTGGGAAGTGCCGACCCTAGCTGATAGGCCTTCGGAGCGGTGACAAAAGTTAATTTCCGGTTGTCGGTCCTCGTCCCTGCGTGTTACATCTCAATAGAGATTACGTTCGGCCGGTGCCTGCTATATCCTTTGGATTTTAGGGAATATGCGGGTGGCGACAGCCTCCTCCTTTTCTCAGGCCCCTTGGGCGTCTTTCGGAGGGGCAGGCATGGTTCAGGAGTTTAAACGATGAAGATCCTGATCGGTGATGATCACGTCCTGTTCCGGGAAGGTCTTCGCCGTCTGCTTGAGCAGCTTCGCGAGAATGCTACCTTTGCGGAGGCAAGCAATTTCGACGAGCTTCTGGATATGGCGGCGTCGAAGGATGAGGCCTATGACCTCGTCCTGACCGATCTGCGGATGCCGGGGTGGCCCGGCTTCTCCGGCATCGGCATGCTGCGCGACCGGCAGCCGAACGCCAAGGTCGTGGTGATTTCCGCGTCGGAGGCACAGTCCGACGTGCGGGAGGCGCTGGAGAACGGCGCCGCCGGCTACATCCCGAAATCCTCCAGCGTGAAGATCATGCTGAGCGCGCTCGACCTGATCTTCTCGGGCGGCGTCTATGTGCCGGCGACGGTGCTGCGCGAAGGCATCGAAGCCGACCAGCGCGGCGGCGGCTCGGTCATCCCGCCGACCGATCCGCAGCTGGAGCAGCTGCTGACCCAGCGTCAGCGCGAGGTGCTGGACCGCCTGCGCGAAGGCAAGTCGAACAAGCAGATCGCGCATGAGCTGGGCCTGTCGGAAGGCACCGTGAAGATCCACATGACGGCGATCTTCAAGTCGCTCGGCGTGCGCAACCGCACCCAGGCGGCGATGGCCTTCCCGCAGTCGCATTCGGCCTGACACCGCTCTTCCCGGGCAAAAGAAAGCGACCCGCCGGAGCGATCCGGCGGGTCGTTTCCATTTCAGGCGGTGAGCGCCGCGTCATCCCCCGATCGCGTCATCCCATGCCGGCGACATAGCCGCGCAGCGATTCGACCTCCAGTTCGGCGTCGTCGATGCGGGCCTTCACCACGTCGCCGATGCTGATGACGCCGACCACCCGGCCGGACTCGACGATCGGCACATGGCGGATGCGCCGCTCGGTCATCACCGCCATCATGTCGGCGACGGTATCGTCGGGGGCGGCGGTGATCAGTTCGCGCGTCATCAGGTCGGCCGCCGGACGGTCCAGCGCCGCGGCACCGTCGCGGGCGACCGCACGGACGACATCGCGCTCCGACAGAATGCCGACCGGGTGCCCGTCATCGCCCATCACCAGCACGGCGCCGATCCGGTGTTCGGTCAGCAGGCGGGTGACGGCGGCCACGCTGTCGTCCGGTGCGGCGGAAACGATCCGGCTGCCCTTGCGTTTCAAAACGGCTGCAACATGCATGACGGTACGGCCTCCCTTCCGATAACCCCAATAACGGAATCTTGGGAATAACCGTACAATCCGCAAGACTGATGGTAAAAAGAAAAAGGCACCCTCCCCCGGATGGGGGAGGGTGCCTGTCGGACGGCAGGGTCCGTTGCCGAACTCCGGAACCGGTTCTTAGAAACGGTAGCCGACGCCGACGCCGACCAGCCACGGGTCCAGCGTGACCTTCGAGGTGACCGGCAGGACGGCGGTGCCAACGCGGGCGTTGGCGGTCACGTCGGTCTTCAGGAAGATCTTCTTGACGTCGAAGTTCAGCGACCAGTTGCCGGTCAGGGCGACGTCGACACCGGCCTGGAGGGCCCAACCGAAACGGTTCTTGTAGTTGGTGTCGGTGATGCGCAGACCACCGGCATTCGGGTTCTCGGCCGCATCCTCGTTGTAGAACAGGGTGTAGTTGACGCCGGCGCCGACATACGGGCTGATGCGCTCCTTCGGCAGGAAGTGGTACTGCACGGTCAGGGTCGGCGGCAGCAGCGAGACCTTGCCGATTTCGGTCACGCCACCGGCGGCGGCGATCAGGTTGCCCTTGACGCGGTGGCGGCTGGTGCCGGCGATCAGCTCGGCGGCGATGTTGTCGGTGAAGAAGTACGAGAAATCGACTTCCGGAATATAGTCGTTGCCGACCTTGGCCGAGCCGACGTCCCCCAGCGTCGTATTGTTGATCGTGCCCTTTTCCTGGGGCACCACGGCCAGGCCGCGCGCACGGACGACGATGTCGCCGGCCGACTTGCCCTTGAAGTCCTGAGCGAGCGACGGGGATGCGATGGCGACGAGGGCCGAGGTCGCCAGCAGGGCGGCGGCGGCGCGCGACAGGATGGTCATGGGGTCTGCTCCAGGCAATGCGTTGTTGCTGTTCTGTGGCATCAGCCGATGGAGCTATTACCAGACACCGTGTAAGGGTACTAGGGGGGCTACAACCCTTCCTCTCCTTATGCAGCAGCTATGCAACAGTGACGAGTTGTCGCATGGACAATGAAATCAAGGGCTTGGTTTGATCGTCCGTTGCGGAATCAGCGCCATGCAGTTCTGGACGATGGCATAGCATTGACCAAGTCGCGCAGAGCCGCCGGTGGCGCCGCCATAGACGACGCGCTCGACCACGCCATTCCTCAAACTGAAGGTTGCTTCGCAGTCGAAACTGTTGACTTCATAACCATAGGACGGC
Organism: Azospirillum lipoferum; assembly: GCF_024170005.1. GTDB lineage: Bacteria > Pseudomonadota > Alphaproteobacteria > Azospirillales > Azospirillaceae > Azospirillum > Azospirillum lipoferum. Next base: position 149,255 of record NZ_JALJXJ010000009.1, on the reverse strand, counting down.
CATCCGGCGCCATAGCCGTAATAGGGTCGGCCCCAGCCGCCGCCGTAATAGCCGAGCGGCGGCGGGCTTGGGTAGGAAACGATGCGGGAGCTGCGGTAGGTGTAGAAGTCCCGGTTGTCGACGCTGGCCTGCCGTTCCGGCACCCCGGCGCAGGACAGCAGCGTTTCCTTCGGCATGCCGACGAGCGCGGTCTGCGCCACCAGCGCCTCGTCCGCCGCCGGATTGGCGCAGCCGCCGAGCACCCCGGTGGCGGTCAGGGCCACGATGCCAAGTGCCCGACCCGCCATCCGTCCCTTTACCGACTGACGCACACGCATCGCACGCCTCCTCCAACCCGACAGGGGAATGCCGTAAAGCGACTGCCCTTTAGCGCTTCCTGGCGGGCGACAGGTCGGACACGGCTACGCCCAGCGCCTTCACATCCTCCGGCAGGCCGCGGCCGGTCGCCAGCCCCGCCGCCACCCGGCCCATGGCCGGCGCCGTCTGGATGCCGTAGCCACCCTGGCCAGCCAGCCAGAAGAACCCCTCCGCGTCCGGCGCGAAGCCCACCACCGGCACCTTGTCGGCGACGAAGCTGCGCAGGCCGGCCCAGCGGTGGGCCAATCTGCGAACGGAGAAGCGCGACGCTTGTTCCAGCCGGTCCACCGTGATGGCGACGTCGATGTCCTCCGGCTGCACGTCGCAGGGCTCGACCGGCGTCTGGTCGGCGGGGGAGGCCAGCAGGCGTCCGGCGTCCGGCTTGACATAGAAGGTCTCGGCCACGTCCGACACCATCGGCCAGCCGTCCAGCCCGGACTTGTCGGCCGGATCCTCGAACACCGGATCGAAGGTGATGGCGGTGCGCCGCTTCGGTACCAGCCCGATGGTGACGACCCCGGCCAGCCTCGCCAGCGCGTCGGCCCAGGCGCCGGCGGCGTTCACCACCACCGGTGCGGCGAAGCTGCCGGCCGTGGTTTCCACCACCCACAAGCCGTCTTTCCGGGTGAGCGCCCGCACCTCGGCATCGGTCACCACCCGGCCGCCGCGCGCCTTCAACCCGCGCAGATAGCCCTGATGCAGCGCATGCACGTCGATGTCGCGGGCATCCGGCTCCCACACGCCGCCGGCGACATAGTCCGGGCGCAGGAAGGGGGCGCGGGCCAGCACCTGTTCGCGGTCGTACCGCTCCACCGAGGGAGTCAGGCTACGGCCCTGCTCATATTCGGCATCCAGCCGGTCGGTCTCATGCCCGCGCCCGACGATCAGCACGCCGCGCGGGGTGAGCATTTGGTGTTCGGCGAAGCCGGCGGGCGGGTTGGTGTAGAAGTCCCAGCTCGCCACCGTCAGGGCACGGATCGGCGCCGGGCCGTAGGTCTGGGTGTAGAGCGCCGCGGAGCGGCCGGTCGAGTGATAGCCGGGCTGCGACTCACGCTCCAGAACCAGCACCCGGCCGAATGCGGCCAGCTCATAGGCGGCGGAGGCACCGGCGATGCCGGCCCCGACCACCAGGAAATCGACGCGCTCCACTCGTCCCGCTCCTCGTATTCTTATTGGCCGCCTATCGCACGGCGACGCTTCGGCTCTGCATCTGACTGGGCATTTGATCTGGCAGGGCCACCATTTCAAGGATCAGTTTCTGCCGCAAGGCCGCGACGAAGCTGTCCTTGTCCATGGCGCTCTTCGCGAAGCTGCCCGGCCCGCCGATGACATTCTCCTCGAAATACTCCTCCAGCCAGGGGAATTCGTCGAGGATGGCGAGGCCGTTGATGACGATCCCGCGCCTGGTCACCCGGTCGCGCGCATCGGCCGGATCGATCCCGCCGTTGGAAAAGCCGTTGGAAACGATGTCGATCACCTGCCGCGGCGCCTTTCCCCCACGATCCATTTTGCCGCGGTCGAACAGCTTCGCCGCCTCGACGATGGCGCTGCCGATGGCCGTCGAGTCGCCCTGGAAGCCGCGGGGCAGGGCGTCGATGCGGTCGGCGAAGCGGCCGGCATCCTCCGGCTTGTTCAAAGCGGTCCAGGGGATCAGCACCCGCAGGCTGTTCGGCCCGGAATAGACGGCCAGCGTTACCCGAGTCCCGGCCGAGGCCAGGGCGTCGGCCACCGCCGGATCGCGGAAGGCGGCGGCATGGCCCTGCAACTGGAACTCCAGATCGCCGGTGGTGATCGAAGCGGAGCCGTCGAGCGCCAGAACCAGCGCCACCCCGGCCTTACCCCCCTTCTCCTCCGGCGGAGCGGCCGTCGCCCCGCTGCAACAGGCCAGCAGGACGACCAGGGCGGCAATCACGGCACGCGGCATTTCCATCGGCACTCCATCGGACGCCCGACCAACTCACGCGCCCGTCTCAGGCGTTCGAGAGGGCGTGGCGCACCACCTTCACCATCACCGACGGCAGGGCGTGATCGCCCAGCCGGTCGACCGGCACCCAGTTGCCGTCGGCCCGATGCCAGTCGGCACCGGCCAGTCCGGCGACCACCTCAAGCTCCAGGTGAAAATGGGTGAATGTATGGCGGACCAGACCGGGCAGCCGGCGCCAGCGTGTGGGCAGGGGCTGTTGCGCCGCGACCGCCGCCTCGCCGGGCAGTTCCGGCCCCCAGGACGTCGACGGCACCTCCGCCATGCCGCCCAGCAGCCCCTCCTCGGCCCGGCGGCGCAGCAGGACGGCGCCGTCGGGGTTCAGCAGCCAATAGGCGACGCCGCGCCGGGTCGGCTTCTCCGCCTTGGCGGCCTTGCGCGGCAGGCTCTCGGCGATGCCGGCGGCACGGGCCTCGCAAAAGTCGGCCCACGGGCAGAGCATGCATTTCGGCTTGCGCGGGGTGCAGATGGTGGCGCCGAGGTCCATCATCGCCTGGGCATAGTCGCCGGGGCGGAAGTCGGGCGTCAGGGTGGCGGCCAGCCGGCGCAGGGTCGGCTTGGCATTGGGCAGCGGTTCCTCCACCGCGAAGATACGGGCGATCACCCGCTCGACATTGCCGTCCACCACGGTGGCCTTGCGGTCGAAGGCGATGGCGGTGATGGCGGCGGCGGTGTAGGCGCCGATGCCCGGCAGCTCCAGCAGCGCCGCCTCGCTGCCCGGAAAGCGGCCGCCATGCTCGTCCGCCACCACGCGGGCGCATTTGTGCAGGTTGCGCGCCCGTGCGTAGTAGCCGAGCCCCGCCCAGGCCACCAGCAGATCGTCCAGCGGGGCGTCGGCCAGATCGCGCACGGTCGGCCAGCGTTCGGTGAAGCTGCGGTAATAGGGCGCGACGGCGGGGACGGTCGTCTGCTGCAGCATGATCTCGGACAGCCAGACCCGGTAGGGATCGGCGGTCTCCCCCGGCCTGGCGCGCCAGGGCAGGTCGCGGCGGTGACGGTCGTACCAGGACAGCAGCCGCCGGGCGGCCTCGATGGAATCTGGAATCATGATGGGAAGAAATAGAGGGTCCGGAGCGTCAGGGGAAGGGAGCCGGCCGGAAGCTGGGCATCGGCCCACGCTTGCGCTAGGGTGCCGCCAACCCACATGACCCGGAACCGGTCGCCAAGGCCGGGGCCGCACAGGAGTGATCACAGAGCATGACCGGACCGCGTCGCATCGGCCAATCCGTTCCGGAGGTCGCCGGCAAGGTGCTGGGCAAGCGCGGGCTTGCCTTCGGTGCGCTGATCACCGACTGGCCGTCGATCGTCGGCCACCAGCTGTCGCTGCGCACCGCTCCCGACAAGCTCAGCTTCCCCCGCGGCAAGCGGGAGGAGGCGACCCTGCATATCCGCGCCATGGGCGCCATCGCGCTGGAGTTGCAGCATCTGGAACCGCAGATCATCGAGCGGATCAACAGCTTCTTCGGCTACCGCGCGGTGGCGAAGATCAAGCTGATCCACGCGGCCCTGCCGTCCACGCCGTCGCCGGTGGTGCGCCCGCGCGCCCTGACGATGGACGAGGAGATCGGCATCACCACCACCACCGCGGCCATCGAGGACGAGGAGCTGCGCGCCACGCTGGAGCGCTTCGGCCGTTCCCTGATGGCCCGTCCGAAACGGGCGGCGCGATAGCCGGCCGGCTGGACGCACCGGTGCATCATTGTCTATACGTCAACATCTGGTAGCAACGAGGGCAAAGTGAACCGCAAAATTCTGGGACGCAGGTATTTCGCGCTGAGCGGCTTTCTCGCCATGGGCTTCGCCGCCGCCGTCGGCACCGCCATGACCGCGGCGCCGACGGCGGCACAGGCCGCCGCCACCCTGCCGCCGGTGTCGGAGCTGATGGCCGACCGCGTGATGGGCGACCCGAAGGCGCCGGTGACGATCCTCGACTATTCGTCGATGACCTGCCCGCACTGCGCCCATTTCCACACCGACATCCTGCCGAAGATCAAGGAAGCCTACATCGACACCGGCAAGGCCAAGCTGGTCTTCCGCGACTTCCCCTTCGATCAGGCGGCACTCAGCGCCAGCATGCTGGCCCACTGCGCCCCGGCCGAGCGCTACTATCCGCTGACCGACGTGCTGTTCAAGAGCCAGGCGACCTGGAGCCGCGCGGCCGACCCGGCCAAGGCGCTGGGCCAGTACGGCAAGCTGGCCGGCATGAGCCAGGAGACCATCGACGCCTGCCTCGCCAACAAGGAGCTGGCCGACGCCATCCTGAACAGCCGCCTGACCGGCCAGAACCAGTACAAGGTCGAAGCCACCCCGACCTTCATCCTCAACGACGGCAAGGCCCGCATCGAAGGCGCCCAGTCGTTCGAGGAATTCTCGAAGGCGATCGACAAGCTGCTGAAGTAAGGGGCCGCCGCGTTCGGATCCGCCCCGAACGCGGCACCTCGTCAAAGCTCAGGACACCGAAGGTTCTTTCCCAGTGCAGTTCACGCGTCTCCGCCTGTCGGGCTTCAAGTCTTTCGTCGATGCCACGGATCTGGTCATCGAACCCGGCATGACCGGCATCGTCGGTCCCAACGGCTGCGGCAAGTCCAATCTGGTGGAGGCGCTGCGCTGGGTGATGGGCGAGACGTCGGCCAAGCGCATGCGCGGCGACGACATGGACGACGTCATCTTCGGCGGCACCTCCAGCCGGCCGGCCCGCAATCTGGGCGAGGTGACGCTGGCGGTCGACAACCGGTCGCGCACCGCGCCGGCCGGTTTCAACGACCATGACGAGCTGGAGATCACCCGCCGGATCGAGCGCGGCTCCGGCTCCGACTACCGCATCAACGGCAAGCTGGTGCGGGCGCGCGACGTCCAGCTGCTGTTCGCCGACAATGCGTCCGGCGCCGCTTCGCCGGCCCTGGTCAGCCAGGGCAAGGTGGCGCAGATCATCTCCGCCAAGCCGCAGGACCGCCGCGCCCTGCTGGAGGAGGCCGCCGGCATCACCGGCCTGCATTCCCGCCGGCACGAGGCGGAGCTGCGGCTGAAGGCGGCGGAAACCAACCTGACCCGCCTCGACGATGTGATCGGGGCGATGGACACCCAGCTGCAAAGCCTGAAGAAGCAGGCGCGGCAGGCTTCCCGCTACCGCAACCTGTCCGACCAGATCCGCAAGGCGGAGGCTGTGCTGTGGCACCTGCGCTGGCTCGCCGCGCAGGAGGAGCGCACCCGCGCCCATGCCGCCTTCGCCGCAGCCGAGGCCGAAGTGCGCGACCGCATGCTGGCCGTCAGCAAGCTGACCGCCCGCCGGACCGAGGCCGCCGCCGGCCTGCCCGAGAAGCGCCAGGACGAGGCGCGCGCCGCCGCCGCCCTGCAACGGCTGGTGATCGCCCGCGAACAGCTTGATGCCGAGGAGAAGCGCGTCGCGGACCAGCAGCGCGCGCTGGAGGCCCGGCTGCGCCAGATCGCCGGCGATCTCGGCCGCGAGGAGGCTCTGGCCGCAGACGCCGGCGAGGCGCTGGCCCGGCTGGTGGCCGAACGTGACCGCCTGATCGCGGCGCAGGCCGACGAGGAGATGCTGGAGGAAGCCGCGGCGGAGGCTTTGGCCGAGGCGCGCGAGCAGGTCGATGCCCTCGACCGCGAACTGACCCGCCTGACCGAAGCGGTCGCCACCGACGAGGCCCGCCGCGCCGCCACCCAGCGTCAGGTTGCCGAGCTGGAAACCCGCGCCGCCGGCCTTGCCAGGCGGCTGGCCGAACAGCAGGCCCAGCGCGCCGCGCTGGAGGCGGAGATCGCCGCCCGCGCCGACCTGTCGGAGGCCGAACTGGCGGTGGAACTGGCCGAACAGCGGCTGGAACAGGCCCGCGAGGCCGCCGAGGCCGCCGAACAGGCGAAGGCGGAGGCGGAGCCGGCCCAGTCCCGCGCCCGCGAGGCGTTGTCCACCGCAGAGTCCGCCCGCGCCAAGCTGCGCGCCGAGGAGCGCGCGCTGGCCGAACTGCTGCAAGCCGGAGCGGGCGGGCTGTTCCCGCCGCTGGTCGACGCGGTGACAGTGTCGCCCGGTTATGAGGGGGCGCTCGCCGCCGCGCTCGGCGATGCGCTGACGGCACCGCTGGACGAGGCGGCGCCGGTGCATTGGCGCTTGCTGCTGGCCTATGAGGCGGTGGCGCCGCTGCCGGCCGGTGCCGAACCGCTGTCGAACCATGTGCAGGGACCGCCGGCCGCCGGCCGTGCGCTCGCCCATATCGGGGTGGTCGCCGATGTCGCCCAGGGCGCGACGCTGGTCCACAGGCTGGCGCCGGGGCAGGTGCTGGTCAGCCGCGACGGCGGGGCGTGGCGCTGGGACGGGCTGACCGTGCAGGCCGGCGCCCCGACCGCCGCCGCCATCCGCCTGAAGCAGCGCAACCGTCTGGCCGAACTGCGCGGCGAACTGGAGCTTGCCGAGGAGCAGGTCGAGCTGGCGCGCGAGGCGCTGGACGCCGCCAGACAGACAGTGGAGGAGGCGTCGCAGGCCGACCGCCGCGCCCGCGACGCCGTGCGCGAGGGTTTCGCTGCGCTGAACGCCGCCCGCGACCGCCATGCCAAGCTGGCGCGCGAAGCCGATGCTGCGTCCTCCCGCCTTGCTGCCCTGGTGGAGGCGGTGGATCGGCTTGCTGCCGAAGAGAGCGAGGCCGCCGCCCGCCGTGACGAAGCGCTGGAACTGCTGGATTCGCTGCCCGACCCGCGCGAGGGGCGGGAACGGGTGAACGACCAGCGCGCAGCACTCGCCGAACGCCGCGCGGTTCTGTCCGAACGGCAGAGCGCGCTCGACCGCCTGACGCGGGAGGCGCAGGCCCGCCGCCAGCGTCTGGCCGCCATCCAGGCGGAAACCGCCTCCTGGGACACCCGCTCCGCCGGGGCCGGCGGCCGGGTCGCCGAGCTGCGCCAGCGCTCAGCAGAGGCGGAGGGCGAGATCGCCATCCTGTCCGGCCGCCCGGCCGAGATCGCGGCGGAGCGTCAGGGGCTTCTCGACCGCATCGCACTGGCAGACCGCGACCGCAAGCGCGCCGCCGAGGCATTGGCCGGGGCCGAGTCCCGGCTGGCCGAGACAGAACAGGCGCTGCACGATGCCGAAGCGGCGCTGGCCGATGGCCGCGAGGCGCGCGCGCGGGCGGAGGCCGCGGTGTCGGCGGCCCAGCAGCAGGAACGCACCCTGACGGAGCGCATCGCCGAACGGCTGGATTGCCGGCCGGAGGACACCCGCGCCGCCGCCGACCTGGATCCCGCCGAACTAATGCCTGACGCGGCGGCGGTCGAGGCCCGGCTCGACAAGCTGACGCGTGAGCGCGAGACCATGGGGCCGGTCAACCTGCGCGCCGAGATCGAGGCGGAGGAGCTGGAGGCCCAGATCACCGGCCTGCATGGCGAGCGCGAGGACCTGACCGCCGCCATCGCCCGCCTGCGCCAGGGCATCTCCAGCCTGAACCGCGAGGCGCGTGAGCGTCTGGTCGCCAGCTTCGACGTGGTCAACCGCGATTTCCAGGAGCTGTTCACCCGCCTGTTCGGCGGCGGCAAGGCCTATCTGGAACTGGTCAACGCCGAGGATCCGCTGAATGCCGGTCTGGAGATCTACGCCAGCCCGCCGGGCAAGAAGCTTCAGGTGCTCTCGCTGCTGTCGGGCGGCGAGCAGGCGCTGACGGCGCTGTCGCTGCTATTCGCCGTCTTCCGGTCGAACCCGGCGCCGATCTGCGTGCTGGACGAGGTCGATGCCCCGCTGGACGAGGCCAATGTCGGCCGCTTCTGCGATCTGGTGGAGGACATCGCGCGGCAGGGCGACACCCGCTTTCTGATCATCACCCACCACCGCCTGACCATGGCGCGCGTCGACCGCCTGTTCGGCGTGACCATGGTGGAGCGGGGGGTATCGCAGCTGGTCAGCGTGGACTTGAGCCGGGCGGAGGAGCTTCGGGGCGTGGCGTGAGGGGGGTAGGGTGGGATTAGACCCTCATCCCCCCCGCTTCCACACCGTCGTCTCGATGTAGCGGCTCGCCAGGAACCGGTAGGTCTGCTTCTGCAACGCCTCCACCTTCGGCGAGCGTTCCATCGAGATGTCGTCCCAGCCGCGGAGCAGGTCTTCCCATTCCAGCAGCTTGGCGCGCAGGTCGTCGCGGATCTTGCGGATGAACTGCACGGTCGGATGGAAGTTGCGCAGCGCGCCGACGATGTCGCCGGTCTGGGCGTCGGCCTGATCGAAGATCATGTCGTATTCGCGCACCGGCTTGCGGATCAGCCCCTGCATCCGGTTCAGCTCGCTGCAGAAGGTGCGGTCCGTCCGGTAGATGGTGGCGAGCTTGCCGATCGCCTGATCGATGCGGCGGATATGCCGGAAGCGGTCGCGCAGTGCCTCGATGTAGGACAGCTCCTGCGCCAGATCGTCGATGCGGTCGGTCAGATATTGTTCGGCATTATTGGTCAGCTTCAGCCGCTCGGCAATCTTGGCGAAGGCCGCCTTCATCTTCTCGTGCGTCTGCGGATCATCCAGCAGCTGTTCCAGTTGCGACTGGTCGGAAACGATGATCTCGTTCCCGGTGAAGGAGGAGACGATCTGCATGGTCAGCCGCCCTTTGGCGGTGATACGGTGTCTGTCCTCCACCGACCAGGAGGCCCGGCCGTCCAGCAGTTCGCCGGGAATTTCCTCGCCCGGCCGGATCTGCTTCACGAAGGCCAGCCCCTGTTCGATGACCTCCAGCAGGCGGGCGTCGTGGCAGCCCTCCTCGATCTGGAAGGACTCCATCAGGGTGGGGAAGGCCAGCGCCACCTTCAGATCGCCCAGCAGGATGTTCAGCACCGCGTCCTTGCTGTTCGGATCCTGGCAGAAGAAAGCGCCCGGCAGGCTGAAGACCTTGTGCTGGAAATCGAAATGCGTGTCCCGCATCGGCTGGACCAGGACATTCTCCTGCGCGGCCTTCTCGGCGATGGCATCGTCCGGAGCGGCATCCTTATCCGCGGAGGGGGGCGTCTCGTCGCTGCTGGAGATCTCGGTCATGGGCGGGGGTGGAACTCGGCGAAGGGAGGGGCAGGGGAGGAGACGGTCGATTGCTTCCCCAGCCTACAGCAGATCGCGCAGACGGAACCACATCATTGCGAGGACCAGCGCCGGCGTGCGGAACCGTCGCCCGCCGGGGAAGGGGGTGTGGGGGATGCGGGCGAACACGTCGAAGCGGCCGGCGGTGCCGCTCACCGTTTCAGCCATCAGCCGCCCGGCCATGCCGGCAAGCGCCACGCCATGGCCGGAATAGCCGTGGGCGTACAGCGTCGTCGGCGACAGCCGGCCCAGATGCGGCATGCGGTTCATGGTGATGGCGACCCGCCCGCCCCAGAAATAATCGACGCGGGCGTCCTTCAGCTCCGGATAGATCGCCAGCATCTTCAACCGCATCGCCTGCTTCAGCCCCGGCCCATCCACCCCCGAATAGCTGACGCCGCCGCCGAACAGCAGCCGGTGGTCGGCGGAGCGGCGGAAGTAATCGAGCGAGAACTTCATGTCCGACACCGCGATGTTGGTCGGCAGCAGCCTGCGCGCCCGCTCCTCGCCCAGCGGTTCGGTGGCGATCATGTAGGTTGCCACCGGCATGATCTTGCGGTCCAGCGCCGGGGCCAGCCCGCCGAGATAGGCGTTGCCGGCCAGGATCAGGTGTTTCGCCGTCACCCGCCCGCGTTCGGTGCGGACCCAGGGCTTCGCCCCGCTGTCCATGGCCAGGGCGCGGCTGTTCTCGAAGATGCGCACCCCGGCGGCATCGGCGGCGCGGGCGAGGCCAAGCGCGTAGTTCAGCGGGTGCAGATGGCCGCTGCCCTCGTCCAGCAGGCCGCCGATATAGGCGTCGCTGCCGACATGGGTGCGGATGCCGGCGCGGTCCAGCCGGTGCACGCGGTCATAGCCGTAGTCGTCGCGCATCTCGCGTTCCAGCGCCGCCACGTCCTGCATGTGGCGCGGCTTCAGCGCGGCATAGGCGAAGCCCCAGGTCAGGTCGCAGGCGATGGCGTGGCGCTCCACCCGCCCGGCCAGCTGGGCCTTGGCCTCCTCGCCGAACTCCCACAGGCGGCGGGCATCCTCCTTGCCGACCCATCCCTCGATGGTCGCCATCGGCTTGTTGTAGCCGGTGATGATCTGTCCGCCGTTGCGGCCCGAGGCGCCCCAGCCGCACTGTTCCGCCTCCAGCAGAACCACGTCGAAGCCGCGCTCCGTCAGTTCCAGCGCCGCGGTCAGGCCGGTGTAGCCGCCGCCGACGACGCAGACGTCGCAGGCGACCTCTCCTTCCAGGATTGGGCGATCGATGCGCGGCGCGGCGGAGGCCGCGTACCAGCTGTTCAGGTATGAGGCTTTCGGCATGGCCGCAGTTAAGTCCCAGCCGATGACGGAGGTCAACGGAAAGGCGGATATTTCACCGAACCGTCATGCTGAACCCACTGGCGCGGTCCGCCGCAACGGCGTCATAGTGTCGCTGTCGTTCACAGCACGGAGGGGGCTGCCCATCGCCCGGAGCGGTCCGCCATACCCATGGGTTTTATGGAAGACTTCATCAAGAAGAACCGCATTACCGAAGTCGAATGCCTGGTGCCCGACATGTCGGGCATCGCGCGGGGAAAGATCGTCCCTGCCGAAAAGTTCCTCCGCATCCTGCGCGACCGCGGCCTGCGCCTGCCCGAGGCGATCTTCGTCCAGACCGTGACCGGTGAATTCCCCGAGGACGAGGACATCACCTCGGACGAGAATTCCGACATCTACATGATCCCGGACGAACGCACGATCCGCTTCGTCCCGTGGTACACCGAGCCGACGGCCCAGGTCATTACCGACTGCGTCTATGCCGACGGCCGGCCGGTCGACGTGTCGCCCCGCCATGTGCTGAAGCGCGTGCTGTCGCTGTACGAGGAGCGCGGCTGGAAGCCGCTGGTGGCGCCGGAACTGGAATTCTTCCTGGTCCAGGTCAACAAGGACCCCGACTACCCGCTGGTCCCGCCGGTCGGGCGCAACGGCCGGATGGAAAGCGGACGCCAAGCCTTCGGCATCGACGCCGTCAACGAATTCGATCCGATCTTCGAAGCGGTCTATGATTTCTGCGAGAAGCAGGACATCGACATCGACACGCTGACCCACGAGGCCGGCGCCGCCCAGATCGAGATCAACTTCAACCACGGCGATGCGCTGGAACTGGCCGACCAGGCTTTCCTGTTCAAGCGCACGGCGCGCGAGGCGGCGATCCGCCATCAGGTCTACGCCACCTTCATGGCGAAGCCGATGCAGGGTGAACCCGGCAGCGCCATGCACATCCACCAGTCGGTGGTGGACGCCGACAGCGGGCGCAACCTGTTCTCCAATCCCGACGGCACCGACAGCGCCCTTTTCATGTCGCACATCGCCGGGTTGCAGAAATACCTGCCCTACGTGATGCCGCTGCTGGCACCGAACGTCAACAGTTACCGCCGGCTGGTCCCGAACTCCGACGCGCCGATCAACGTGCATTGGGGCCGCGACAACCGCACCACGGGTTTGCGCGTCCCCGTCTCCCAGCCCGACGCCCGCCGGGTGGAGAACCGGGTGGCCGGCGCCGACGCCAACCCCTATCTCGCCATCGCGGCGTCGCTGGCCTGCGGCTATATCGGCATGGCCCAGGGGCTGGAGCCGAACGACCCGATCAAGGGCTCGGCCTATCGCCTTGCCTTCACCCTGCCGCGCCACCAGTCCGAAGCGCTGACCAAGTTCAATGCCTGCAAGCCGTTGAAGGAAATCCTCGGTGAACGCTTCATCGAGGCCGTCGCCTGCGTGAAGGAGGCGGAATATGAGGCCTACAACCGCGTCATCAGCTCGTGGGAGCGGGAAAACCTGCTGCTGAACGTCTGACATCATAGGTTGACGAACGAAGGGGCGGCCCGCGGAGTGATCCGCCGGCCGCCCCTTTACGCATTTGGTTCCCGTTTCCTGCGTCGGTCCGGCATCTCCGGCATCGGCCCGTCGGCACCCCGTTCGTGTGCCGATCCACCCAGGAAATTCGAAAGTTCGGCCGGAAAGCTCCACCGCCTGGTGCCGTGCGCCAGCCGTTCTACCCCGACGGGCTGAGGCACCCTGACCGGTCGGCCGGCTGGCACGGCGTTCTGCCACGACTGCGCAGTCCAGTATTGTTGCGAAAGCTCAAAAACGCAAAATCCCTGCTCATCCATCTATGAGCAACGGCACACGGAATCGAAGACTTTCAAAGCAAAACCGCGGTGTATTTTCGACCGTGTCAGTGAGGGTGCAGTCGCGATCGGGCGAATTTGCATCGCCGTACTTTGTTATCTCCTTTGAAAATAGTCAAGGCATGCAGCCGTAACGCGGTCGCGGCGTTTCCCTCTCCCGCCCCGGGAGAGGGCGATTATCGCCGCGGCAGCTATTTCATGACGCAACGATGGATGGCCAAGCATGAGCATGCAACCTGCGATCCCGTCCCTCCGAACAGGCCTGCAAGGCGTTGGCTGGGTCCAGCGCAGCGTCATCCTCGCGTCGATGTTCATCGTGCTGACGACCCTGCTTTTGGGGCTGGCTCTGCATCGCGGCGGCCATGCCAGCAACCTGACCGACATCCAGAACCTGTTCGTGCTGGAGAACCCCGACCTCATCCCGGTCGACAGCTGGGACCCGATGATCGCGGCGCTCGACTGGCTGCATGAACGGCCGGGCGAGAATGTCTATGACGGCGTGTTCTTCAAGCAGCACATCAAGTTCCAGTACCCGGTCACCTCGCTGCTGCCGCTGGAGGCGATGAAGGCGCTGGGGGTGCTGAATCTCGTGGCGTTCGAGCGCATCAACCTGCTGTTCGTGCTGGCAACCGCCGCCGGCATGGCGATCCTGATGCTGGAGATGGCGGCCCACCTGCGCCTGCCCGGCGCGCGGGACGATCGGATCACCCAGGTGCTGCTGGGCGGCTTCGGCTTCGTCGCGACGCTGTGCTTCTACCCGGTGTTGAAGGCCTTCTCGCTGGGGCAGGTGCAGGTCTGGCTGAACGCCGCCTTCGTCTTCGCCTGCATCGCCCTGCTGCGCGACCGGCGGGCCCTGTGCGGCGCGCTGCTCGGCGCCTCGACCCTGATGAAGCCGCAGATGTCGCTGTTCCTCGTCTGGGCCGTCATCCGCGGCGATTGGCGGATGGCGGCGGGCTGGGCCGCCGTGGTGGTGCCCGGCGTGGCGTTGGCGACGCTGTTCTACGGCTTCGCGCCGATGGTCGATTACCTGGAGGTCCTGCTGTTCATCGGCCGGCATGGCGAGAGCTATCACGTCAACCAGACCGTCAACGGGCTGGTCAACCGCCTGCTGCACAACGGCAACAACCTCGACTGGTCGGCGGAGGCCTTCGCCCCCTACCATCCGGCGGTCCATATCGCCACGCAGATCTCCGGCCTCGCCTTCGTCGCGCTCGGCCTGTTGTGGCGCCGTAGCGGCCGCGGGGCCGAGCGGATCCTGCCCTTCGTCGTCGCCGGCATCTGCTTCACCGTCGGGTCGCCGGTGGCCTGGGTGCATCATTTCGGCATCCTGCTGCCGGCCTTCGCGCTGGCCTTCCTGATCCTGCTGGAGCCCGGCCTGCGGCGTCCCGCGGGGGCGGTCGCCCTGCTGGCGGCAGCCTATTTCCTGGCCGGCAACGTCCTGTTCTGGCCGATCAACGCACTGGCCGACACGCCGCTGAACTTCCTGCAATCCTACCTGTTCTTCGCCACCCTGATGCTGCTGGGCCTGACCATCGCCCTTGCCGGCCGGCATGACCGCGCCGCCGCGGTCCTCTGGGGTGTCCCCGCGCCGGTCGAACGCGCTGCCGCCCCCTCGGTCGTGGCCATTCCCCGTGTCGCCGTGGCTGAAACGACCATCCCGCCGGTTGCCGAGCAGGAGCCGCCGCTGTTCGTCGACCTCGACGGTACGCTGCTGAAGACCGACCTTCTCTACGAATCGCTGTTCGGCCTGATCAAGGCGCAGCCCTGGGCGGCGCTGCTGGTGCCGGTCTGGCTGGCCGGCGGCAAGGCACGGCTGAAGGCGGAACTGGCGCGGCGGGTGGACATCGATCCGGCCGGCCTCGTCTACAACCCCGCCGTTCTGCAACGGCTGGAGGCCGAGCGCAAGCGCGGCCGGCGGCTGGTGCTGGCGACCGCCGCCCACCATCGCTACGCCGACGCCATCGCGCTCCATCTCGGCCTGTTCGATCAGGTGCTGGCCAGCAGCGACGGCCTGAACCTGAAGAGCGAGCGCAAGCTGGCGGCGATCCGGGCGCAGGTTCCCTCCGGCATCTTCGACTATATCGGCAACGACGAGGCCGATTATGCGGTCTGGCGCGCTGCCCGCCGCGGCATCGCGGTGGATGCGTCGGCCGCCGTGGTGCGCCATGCCGCCACACTGTGCCCGCTGGAGACCATCGCCACCCCGCGCCGGCCGCGCCTGCTGCTGATCCTGAAGGCGCTGCGCCTGCACCAGTGGCTGAAGAACCTGCTGGTCTTCGTGCCGCTTCTGGCCGGCCAGAAGCTGGGGGAGATCGGCCCGACCCTTCAGGCCGCTGCGGCCTTCCTCGCCTTCGGGCTGTGCGCGTCGAGCATCTATGTGCTGAACGACCTGCTCGACCTGCCGGCCGACCGCCGCCACCCGCGCAAGCGTCGCCGTCCCTTCGCCGCCGGGGACCTGCCGCTCGACCTTGGCCTGTCGCTGATCCCCGGCCTGCTGCTGGCCAGCCTCGCCCTCTCGCTGGTGGCGCTGCCGCCGCTGTTCCTGGCGGCGCTGGCGACCTATGCCGCCTCGTCGCTGTTCTACAACCTGTTCGCCAAGAACCGGGTGATCTGGGACGTGATGCTGCTGGCCGGGCTCTATTCGCTGCGGGTGCTGGGCGGCGCCACGGCGACGGCCATCGTCCCGTCCTTCTGGCTGCTCGCCTTCTCGATGTTCCTGTTCCTCAGCCTCGCCATGGTGAAGCGCTATTCGGAAATGGACAGCATGCTGAAGCTTGGGCTTGGGCAGGCGGAAGGGCGGGGCTATGTGACCGCCGACATGCCGGTCCTGCAATCCATCGGCGTGTCGGCCGGCTTCCTGTCGGTGCTGGTGATGGCGCTCTACATCAACAGCCCGGAGGTCGGGCGCGTCTATGACCAGCCGCAGGCGCTGTGGATCATCTGCCCGCTTCTGCTCTTCTGGATCGGACGGGTGTGGCTGCAGACCCATCGCGGGCTGATGCACGACGATCCGGTGGTGTTCGCCGCCCGCGACAAGTGGAGCCTCGCCATCGGGCTGGTCTGCGGCGTCGCCCTGATCCTCGGCCGGGCCTGAAACGCCGTTTCCCTTCCCTTCGTCAGCGTTCCGGAGTCGCCATGCCCATCGCCATCGTCGGACTGATCCTGCTGAGCGTCACCCTGTCCGCCATCGCCCAGATTTCGCTGAAGATCGGCATGTCCAGCCCCGCGGTGTCGACCGCGCTGGCGCGGGGGGAGGCGGGGCAGATCGCCCTGTCGGTCGTCGCCACGCCGCACATCCTGACCGGGCTGGCCTGCTACGGGCTGGGCATGGTGGTTTGGCTGGCGGTGCTGGCGAAGGTCGACGTCACCATGGCCTATCCCTTCGTCGGGCTCGGCTTCCTGGTCACGCTGGCGCTTGGCGTCCTGCTGCTGGGCGAGACGATGAGCCTGACCCGGCTGATCGGCACGCTGCTGGTGGTGCTGGGCGTGGTTCTGACCGCGCAGAGCTGAAGGGGCTGCAACTTTCAGGCATTGTCGGGTGACGGGCGCCAGAGAACAGAAGCACTGCTCGGTGCGACACTTGGTAACTCTATGTTAACCAAACTATCGGTTCTTCGTCTTTTCTTGGTGAGTAAAGGGGTATGGAAACGAATATCGGCATCTCATCTTTCATGATTGAAACAGGCTGCGACAATTGCCGCATTGACCGGAAAAACATCACGGTTATAACTGGCGACATAGTTGCGAGTTAAGATACTGGCGTATGCAATTTTAAGGATTGGCAGCCCGATCGCCGGCCAACCGGCCTCAGACCGGGAAAAGGCTTTCCTTTGCCGGCCGCGTCTCCCGTCATGCGGGCTGTTTCGCCCGCAGGGAGCGCGGCCGGTCGCCACTCCCGGCGCGCTGCGCGCCTTCTTTTCCCGGCCTGACCCGCAGGCGATTGAAACCTCGACCCAAACCGTTGACAACATGGCCGGGCGTGGGTGCAATAGCGCCCGCGAGCCGGGTGTGCCGTTGGGATGTGGCGGCGCCCGCAACACTCACGAACAGGTCGGGGCAAATCATGAAAAAAATCGCTCTCAGCCTCATCGGCGCGGTCGCGGCGATCGCCATCGCCGGCCCGGCGATGGCCCAGGCCAAGAAGCCGGTCAACATCTACATCTGGAACGACTATCTGGGTGAAACGACCCTCGCCGACTTCACCAAGGCCACCGGCGCTGAGACGAAGGTCGACCTGTACGACAGCCTGGAACTGCTGGAGCAGAAGGTGCTCGTCGGCAAGTCCGGCTATGACGTGATCGTGCCGACCGCCGAGCCGACCCTGTCCCGCCTGATCCAGGCCAAGGTGGTGGGCCCGCTCGACAAGTCGAAGATCCCCAACTACAAGAACATCGACCCCAAGGTCCTGAAGCTGCTGGAGAATTCCGATCCCGGCAACAAGTACGCCGTGCCCTATCTCGGCGGGACCGTCGGCATCGCCGTCATCCCGGAGAAGATCAAGGCCGTCGCCCCCGACGTGGCGCTCGACAGCTGGGACCTGATCTTCAAGCCGGAGGTGGCGAAGAAGGTCGCCGCCTGCGGCATCACCGTGATGGATTCGGCCATCGACGTCATCCCGTCGGTGCTGAACTATCTCGGCCTCGACCCGAACTCCGAGAAGAAGGAGGATCTGGACAAGGTCGAGAAGACGCTGATGGCGGTCCGCCCCTACATCAAGCGCTTCGTGACGGGTGAGAACATCAACATCCTGGCCGGCGGCGACGCCTGCGTCGTGATGGCCTACAACGGCGACGCCATCCAGGGCGCCGCCCGCGCCGCCGAGGCGAAGAGCGCCAAGGTCGAGTACGTCACGCCGAAGGAAGGCGTGCAGGTCTGGTGGGACACGCTGGCGGTTCCCGCCGACGCGCCGAACAAGGACGGGGCGTACCAGTACATCAACTTCGTGCTCGACCCGGCCAACATGGCGAACATCTCCAACAAGGTCAGCTACGCCAACGCGGTGCCGGCCTCGCTGCCGATGGTCTCCGACGACATCAAGTCGAACCCCGGCATCTTCCTGCCGGCCGACAGCAAGCTGAAGCTGTTCTCGCTGAAACAGATCAAGCAGGCCACCGACCGCGCCCGCACCCGCGTGTGGACCAAGGTCAAGACCGGCAAGTAAGCCGGGCACCCTGAGAAGCGCCGCCCCATGGCGCTGGCCCGCCCCGGCCGACCCCCAGCGATGGGGAGCGGCCGGGGCGTTGTCATGAAAGAGGATACCGGATGGCCGGTCAGCCGATTCGCAAGCCCACCCGCCTGGAACCATGGCAGGACGCGGGCCAGACGCCCTATGTCCGCATCGAGAAGGTGACCAAGACCTTCGGCGACTTCGTCGCGGTGGACGAGGTCAGCCTGTCGATCTACCGCAACGAGTTCTTCGCCCTGCTGGGCGGTTCCGGTTCCGGCAAGACGACGCTGCTGCGCATGCTGGCGGGGTTCGAACAGCCGACCGAGGGCAGGATCTACATCGACGGCGTCGATATGGCCGGCATCCCGCCCTATGAGCGGCCGGTCAACATGATGTTCCAGTCCTACGCCCTGTTCCCGCACATGACGGTGGAGCAGAACGTCGCCTTCGGCCTGAAACAGGACGGGGTGGCGAAGGCGGAGATCCGCGACCGCGTGGCGGAGATGCTGGGGATGGTGCAGCTGTCGGCCTTCGGCAGGCGCCGTCCGCACCAGCTGTCCGGCGGCCAGCGCCAGCGTGTGGCGCTCGCCCGCTCGCTGGTCAAGCGGCCGAAGCTGCTGCTGCTGGACGAGCCGCTGGGCGCGCTCGACAAGAAGCTGCGCGAACGCACGCAGTTCGAACTGGTCAACATCCAGGAGAAGCTGGGCGTCACCTTCATCGTCGTGACCCACGACCAGGAAGAGGCGATGACGATGTCCTCGCGCATCGCCGTGATGAACCACGGCGTCATCGCGCAGGTCGGCACGCCGACGGAGATCTACGAATATCCGCACAGCCGCTTCGTCGCGGAGTTCATCGGCTCGATCAACATGTTCGACGGCCGCGTCGTCTCGACCGAAGGCGATCAGGTCCTGGTCGCCTCGGAGGAGGCCGGCTGCGAACTGCTGATCGCCCATGCCACCCCGGCGCCGGCCGGCTCGCCGGTCTCCGTCGCCATCCGGCCGGAGAAGATCGCCCTCTCGAAGGAACCGGTTGCCGGTGGTGGGGATGGCCGCAACCAGACGACGGGTATCGTGCGTGAGATCGCCTATCTCGGCGACGTGTCGATCTATCTGGTCCAGCTGCCGACCGGCAAGACGGTGCGCGTCACCGCCCCCAACGTCACCCGCCGCACCGAAATGCCGATCACCTGGGAGGACGAGGTGACCCTGACCTGGCGCCCCTTCGCCGGCGTGGTGCTGACCCAATGAGGACGGTCGTCGCCATCCTCGTTTCTGGCCTCAGCCGGATCGGGCTGTGGGGCCGCGGCGTGGTCGTCGCCGTCCCCTATCTGTGGCTGCTGCTGTTCTTCATGGTGCCGTTCCTGATCGTCTTCGGCATCAGCTTCTCCGAATCGATCATCGCCCAGCCGCCCTATTCGTCGCTGGTGGAGTGGCTGCGGGACGAGGACGCCGGCACCTCGAAGCTGCAGATCCTGCTGAACATCAGCAATTACTTCCGGCTGGGCGGGGACGATCTCTACATCCTCGCCTACCTGAACTCGCTCAGGATCGCGGCGGTCACCACGCTGATGTGCCTCGCCATCGGCTATCCCATGGCCTACGCCATCGCCAAGGCCGACCCGGCGCGGCGCGGGCCGCTGATGATGCTGGTGATCCTGCCCTTCTGGACCAGCTTCCTGATCCGCATCTATGCCTGGATCGGCATCCTCAAGGGCAACGGCGTCATCAGCAACCTGCTGGAATGGGTGGGCATCACCAGCGGTCCGGTGGAGATCCTCTATTCCGACTGGGCGGTCTATATCGGCATGACCTACTGCTACCTGCCCTTCATGGTCCTGCCGCTCTATTCGACGCTGGAGAAGATGGACCCCAGCCTGCTGGAGGCGGCGGCCGACCTCGGCTCCCGTCCCCTCAAGTCCTTCCTGTCGATCACGCTGCCGCTGTCGCTGCCGGGCATCGTCGCCGGTTCGCTGCTGGTCTTCATCCCGGCGGTGGGCGAGTTCGTGACGCCGGAACTGCTGGGCGGCCCCGACACGCTGATGATCGGCCGCGTGCTTTGGAACGAGTTCTTCGCCAACCGCGACTGGCCGGTGGCCTCGGCGGTGGCGATCGCGCTGCTGCTGGTGCTGGTGATCCCGATCATGATCTTCCAGCATGTTCAGGGCAAACAGGCGGAGGCCGGGCGATGAAGAGGCGGATCGGGTTCCTGTCCTGGGCGCTGCTGTTCGGCTATGCCTTCCTCTATGTCCCCATCGCGTTGCTGGTCGTCTTCAGCTTCAACGAGTCGCGGCTGGTGACGGTGTGGAGCGGCTTCTCGACCAAATGGTATGCCGAGCTGCTCCACAACGATGCCCTGCTGTCGGCTGCCGGTCTGTCCTTCCAGGTGGCGGCGGTGTCGGCGACGCTGTCGGTCCTGCTCGGCACCTGTGCCGGGCTGGCGCTGACCCGCTTCGGGCGGTTCCGTGGCCGCACCCTGTTCGGCGGCATGATCACCGCGCCGCTGGTCATGCCGGAGGTCATCACCGGCCTGTCGCTGCTGCTGCTGTTCGTGGCGATGGAGCAATGGCTGGGCTGGCCCGACGGGCGCGGCGTCACCACCATCACCATCGCCCACACCACCTTCACCATGTCCTATGTCGCGGTGGTCATCCAGTCGCGGCTGGCCGGCATGGACGGCAGCCTGGAGGAGGCGGCGATGGACCTCGGCGCCCGCCCGGCCAAGGTCTTCTTCGTCATCACCCTGCCGCTGATCGCCCCGGCGCTGGTCGCCGGCTGGCTCCTGGCCTTCACCCTGTCGCTCGACGACGTGGTGGTGGCGAGCTTCGTTTCCGGCCCGGGATCGACGACGCTGCCGATGGTGATCTTCTCCAGCGTGAAGTTCGGCATCAGCCCGCAGATCAACGCGCTGGCGACCCTGATGGTGCTGGTGGTGGCGACCGGCATCTTCATCGCCAGCATCGTCATGGCCCGCCAGGACCGGCAGCGCAAACGCGACGAACAGATGGCGATCCAGAACGGCTGACCGGCCGTCTCCTGGCCATTCGGGGGCCGTTCCGCAAGCCTACCCATCCGCGCGCGGCAGACCTCTGCCGCCGCGGATGGCAATTGCCCGTTTCTTTTGCTATGTTGATGTCATCGTCAACAGCGAAAGAGGCTGTGCCATGCGCGCGCTCCTGTGGTTCCCCTTGTTGAGACTCGGATTCTTCAGTCCCGTTTCCTCTGCCTATTCGACCAACCGTACGGTCACCGCCCGCCGCGCCCTGCGCCCGCCGTCCGGCCGCTAGCCCGGACCCATGCCGGCTCCCTCTCCCGGCATGCCGACGCGACAGTCTTCCGCGTCCTTTTCAAAAGTCCCTCTGCCATAAGGCCCCTCTGCCATAAGGCGAAGTGCCCGCTGCGGTGGACGCGATTGCCAAACGCGCGCTCCCGTGGTTAGGGTGGATGGGGATGAAAAATGTCCCGATCCCACGCGGCTGTCCGGCCGGTATTTCGTGCTGCGGCCGCGAAAGTTCAGGGACTTTGAAAAAGAGTAGAGGGATCGACGCATGACGACATCGAACGCCCCGATGCCGCCGGGTGAAGGGACGGGCCAAGGCTTCCGCATGCCCGGTGAATGGGCCCGCCACAGCGGTTGCTGGATGGCGTGGCCGTGCCGGCCCGAAACCTGGCCGGAGGGCGCCTTCGACGCCGCGTGCGACGCCTACGCCGAGGTCGCGCAGGCCATCTCCCGCTTCGAGCCGGTGACGATGGTGTGCGACCCGGCGGATGTGGCCGAGGCCTCGCTTGCCTGTGGTCCGGGCATCCAGATCCTGCCGCTGCCGATCAGCGATTCCTGGATCCGCGACACCGGCCCCAGCTTCGTCATCGACGGCAAGGGCGGGCTGGCCGGCGTCCATTGGGGCTTCAACGCCTGGGGCGGCAATTACGACGGCTGCGAAAAGGATCAGCAGGTCGGCCGCCTGATCCTCGACCATCTGAAGCTCCCCTGCTTCACCGCGCCTTTGGTGATGGAGGGCGGCTCCTTCCATGTCGACGGGGAGGGGACGCTGATCACCACCGAACAATGCCTGCTGAACCCCAACCGCAATCCCGGCCTGTCGCGGGAGGAGATCGAGCGGCAGTTGAAGGATCATCTCGGCGTCGAGACGGTCATCTGGCTGGGCCAGGGCTATCAGGATGACGAGACCGACGGCCACATCGACGAGATCGCGCTGTTCGTGCGTCCCGGCGTGGTGATGGCGATCACCACCGACGATCCCGGCGATCCCAACTTCAAAATCTTCCAGGACAATCTCGACCGGCTGAAGCGCGCCCGCGACGCCAAGGGCCGTGAGCTGGAGGTCATCACACTCCAGCAGCCCGCCCGCCGCGACGTCAACGGCGTGCGCCTGACCCTGTCCTACACCAACCTCTACATCGCCAACGGCGGCATCGTCATGCCGGCCTTCGAGGATCCGGCCGACGACGAGGCATTCCGCGTCGTCCGCAAGGCTTTTCCCGACCGCGAGGTGGTGCAGATCGCAGCCCTGGACATCGTCCGCGGCGGCGGCGGCATCCACTGCATTACGCAACAGCAACCAGCCGCTCGCTAATACGCTGAAAATTAAAAGATTTTCCAGATGCAAGGTTGAGTTGGCCTGTTGCGAACTTGTTGCGAGGTCTTGATTTTCCTCGGAAGTGGCGCGCATTGTTGCGAAGTAGTTGCGAACTTTCGAGGTGTCGATGTCGGAAGCCGAGGCGGCCACCCAGGCGGAGCGCAAGGAGATTGAGGACGGGCTCTTGATCTGGCGCAACAGCAAGAGCCCGTTCTGGCAGATGCGTGCCTACGTGCCCGGCACACGCCGCTACGTCCGGCAAAGCCTCAAGACCACCGATATCCACACCGCTGTCGTGGAGGCACGCAAGCGATGGATGCGGCTTCAGGTGCGCGTTGAGGACAACCTGCCCGTTTTCGAGATGCGCATCGAGAAGGCGTGCGATCTATGGCTGTCGGAGAAGGAGGAGTTGGCAAAGAAGGGTGCCTATAAGGCCAGCGTGCTCCGCGTTGCCAAGGGAGCGATCAAGCGATACCTGAAATCCTACTTCAAAGGTCGGCCTTTGAGCAGCATCGACCATGCCGAGGCGGATCGCTATTGGACATGGCGGCTCACCAATGCACGCCGTAGCGCCCAGCCGAGCAAGGTAACCATCGGCGCCGAACTGAACACCATCAACCAGATCATCGAGTGGGCGGAGATTAAGGGCCACCTGAAGCGTGCCGTCGTGCCCCGATTGAAGAAGCCGAAAGCCCTCGCCAAAACCAAGGTGAACCGGCGCGCTGCCTTCATGCCGCAGGAAATGAAGACCCTCTTCGCGCTCCTGAAGCTCTGGCAGAACGAAGCGAGGAACGATCGCGACCGAATGGTTCGGACGGTGCTCTACTACGCTGTCAAACTGGTCTACTACAGCGGCATGCGGACAAACGACATGCCCTTGCTGCGGTGGCGGGACGTCAAGGCGACTTGGAGCGACAAGGACAGCCACTGGTATGTGCAGTTCTTCCTACGCGGCAAGGTCGAGCCGCGTTGGGTGGTGGTCCAGCATGATGCCGGGCCGCTGCTGATCGAATGGCGCAATATCTGCCCGCACACGGAGCCGGACGACCTTGTGTTCGCCTACAAGAAGGGGGAAATGCCCTTGCTTGAGCAGAGCTTCCGCAACTGCCTGAAGAGGTTCGATCTCTGGCTTAACGCCGACGGTGCGCCTCGGTCTCTATATAGTCTGCGGCATACAGCGGCTACTGAAGCCCTTGATCGTGGAGTGCCTATTGAGGACCTTGCTCGGAATATGCGGACGAGCGTGCAGACAATCATGGACCACTACGCTCACATTGCGAACCTCGACAAAGCGTCCGTGCTAACCTATTCACAAGATAAAGAAAATTTTGAGAATATCGAACCCTGGATTGCACATCAATCGGGGCGAAATTGATTTCCAACGAGTGGAAATTGAGTTGTGTTGGCCTGACGTTCTAGAGCTATCTTGGATCCATGCTTCGTAAACCTATTATCACAAGGTACGCTTGACTGAAGACATGTAAATTATCAAGGATGTTCACTTGCGGTATCTTGAACGCCCATCAAAGCCCTGCATTTATGAAGCCAAGTTATTGCTTTTGCTCAGATTGGCGGAGGTTTGGATCCGGGCTTTCGGAGTGAAGCCGCTGCGGGGCTCATAATCTTTAACCAATTACTAACGCCTCAGAGGTAAACCATAGCATAGAAGTTTTCCAATGTGCCAAATGCGAGGGGATTATGACCTCAATCAACATACATGACGCTTATACGCAAGAGCTACTTGCTCTAGCAGGTGGAGCCAAAATCAATTCGTTCCTGCAGCAGGTGGAGCAAGACGGAAAACTTTCAGATTTCCTGAAAGAGGTATTTATTGAAGAAATCAAACATTGGAATGAATATCCAGATTACTGGGATGAGAAGGAAGATCTTAAGGCCCTTACTGAAAAATACCCTACGTTAGAAATGGCTGTCGATATTTGGATTTCTGACAATTCCGCTGGCGCAGCTGTAGTAATCGTTGGAGAATGGATTAGATTGCTCCATTCCTATTGGGGTCTCGGAATCGAAATGAGGGATCTGTACGGACTTAATGTTAAAGCAATTGGAGTGGCTTTAACTATGGTAAATGACGATTCGGAAGACTTCACAAGTTTTATGAGCGAAATGTCTGGGCGTGAGCTTTAATGATTGCTAGTGAATTCGTCGTAAATTATTGTCATAATACTCGAACGGCGGCACGCATTAAATCGTCATTTAATTCGATGTAGCGCTGGGTGGTGGTTAGGTGTTTGTGTCCAGCCAAAGCCATGATCACCTTCGGGCTGACACCACTGTGGGCGAGTTTGGTGATGAACCAGCGCCGCCCGCTATGGGAGGTCGCCCCGTCGAGGCCAGCTTGCTCGTAAAGCTGCCCCATCAACTGGCACAGGGTGTTGGCGCTGAACGCCGTCCGCTTCTGCGTGCGCAGCAGGGGGGATGTCGGCGCCGGGGCTTCACTCCGAGTGACGCAGTAGCGTTCGATCTCCTTCCGCAGCCGGTCGTTTACGAACACTACGCGGGCGTGACCGCCCTTGGTGATCTCTGCATCCAACCTGATCTGCTCGCGCACGATACCGTTTCTGTCCAGCACGTCTCCCCAAGTCAGCGCCGCGATTTCCCCAACCCGTAGACCCGCGAGGTAGGACAGCATGACGGCCATCCGGTTGCGGGCGGCGTGCCTGCCCTGTGCGACCACGGCCAGTAGCCGTTTCTGCTCCTGCTCTGTCAACACCCGCGCCTGCTTCATCGGAAACCTCACTGTGCGTAGTTATCCCGCACAAGACATTATGTTTTCTGAATGCGCCGTGCTCAAGACATGAAAGAACCCGAGGATTGGTGCGGCTCGTAGCGCGAACCTCACAAAATGTATGTTTTATGAGATTTACTGGGTAGTCGGCTTTTTGCCGCTATGCCTCGAAGAATTCCTCGTCCAGCTTCTTGATGTGGAGCACATCTTCTACGCGGCACCCGACACCATGACGGATCATCAGGCGGGTAAACTGGGTACCGTCGATCAGGACGATGCGCTTGCTCAGCAGTTCGGCGGTTTCGCGGGCGGAAGGGGAGAAGGTGGAGGTGGTGACGAATAGGCCCTTGTTGGCTTTGAAACGGTCCAGGCTGCCGAAGAAGTCGCGGATCGCACCAGCTCCCACGCTGTTGCCATCGGCGTAGCGCTTCGCCTGGACATAGATCCGGTCCAGACCGAGCGGGTCCTGGTCGATCACGCCATCCACTCCGCCGTCGCCGGTGCCACCGACCAGCGCCTTGTCAATCTCAGCCATTGAGCCGCCATAGCCCATGGCGACCAGCAGCCGGACCACTACGCTCTCGAAAAAGGCCGGGGTCCCGGCGCGGATGCGTTGGAGCAGGTCATCGGCCAAGGCGGCTTCAAGTTGACGATGTGCCCCCCGCATCACCTCGTCCGGGGTCAGCACGGTGTCACCTTGGCTCGCTGATGGTGCCTGTGCCGTTCCGGCCTCGGTTGCCGCTTCCGCTTCGGCTTGCCGGAACCGTTGGAAGTCTGGGAAATGGTTCAGGAATTTGATGTCAATCCGTTCGGGCGGGGCGGCCAGCACCTCGCGGCCCCGGTCGGTGATGCGGAAATGCGCCCGCCGGGTCAACTCTACCAGCCCGGCCTTGCCCAGATAGCTCTTGGCCCAATGGACACGATTGGCAAAGGTGGTCTGGCGACCTGATGGCAGCAGGTGAGCGCGCTCTTCCTGCGATAGCCCGAACTCGTCGGCGAGCCGCTCTACGATGTCGGTGATCCTCACTTCGCCATCAGCGGCGGCGCGCAGGACTGGGAGCATCACGGTTTGGAAATCGGGAATGGTCACGGCAAATCTCTCTACACGCCTTTACGGTCGCGCAAGCGAAGGCCCATTGCGTGCTCATAGCATTTCTGGATGAAAGAGCCGAGAAATCCCCGCTTGTTGCGATACGCCTTGTTGTCGGCAACAATCACAGGGATATCCCCATCGGTAAGCTGCCCATCATAGACCAGCCATCCAACCAGAAGCGGCGTTGATCGGACACGATCCTGACCAAGGGTGTTTTCGCCGACCTTCCGTGCCGCATAGTCATCCGTGAGAAAGCCGTTGCCGAGTTTTCTGGAAAGGGCAAGAGCAGCGACCTCACCATGATGAAAACGCTTCGGAGAACCGACGGTCGCTACCAAATCCCGGAGGTCGTCTACCCCCAGCGGATGGACGCTGAACTGTTTGCTGCTTGTAATTTCAGTCTTCAGCTTCTCACACAGCGCGGCATCAGCCTCAGTTAAATTCGTTCTTGGCTTGCCAAGGCATTCATAACGGACATATTCCGCAAGGACGAAATGACACCCTTTCCGCGAGATCGCGGCGCTTAGAGTACGGCTGGACAAAATATTCCATACTGCACAAGTATCGATCGCGGAAACGGCCGGGAATACCCGTAGGGCGTCATCACGCGGAGCATCAACCATGGCGCTCACTCACACCAAATAGTCTCGCTAGTTCCTCAACATCGGATCGTTCAACCAGCAAAATGTCCGCGAGCTTGGCCAACGAAATCAGGTGCCGGTGATATGCCTCGAATGCGTGATGCACAAATTCGGCATGCAATCCTTTCGCGAGCAAGATCCGTTTCCGTTCCAATTCGTGTGGCGAAAAATCTCCCACCAACTCGGGATCACGCTTATTCGGTAGGTGCAGGCGTATATCACGTAGTCGGGTGATTGCTGGCTGATCAAGAATGTTGTCGCGCTTCAAGGCTGAAAGAAGAGCGGGTATGGACACTGACAGTCGGTCGGCTGCTTCAACGATTTTTTCAGGCGTCCGCCACTGTGCAGGCGTTCCCAGCATGGTCAGTAATTCGGGCGGCATCAGAAAGCAGGAAGCGAACGTGCTGGCGCGGACTTCACGAAGGTCGGCGCTGGATACATCGGCGTCCTGGGAAACGTTATATCCCCGGTCGGTGTCCATTAGGGCATGCCCGGCCTCGTGGGCAGCGCTGAACCGTTGGCGGTAGATGTCTTCATTCGCGTTGATCAGGATGCAGCGCCCCGCTTCTGGGTGCCGGATGAACAAGCCGGATATGTTTGAGTTAGCCAATGGCCGCCGGAACACACGGAGCCCCGCCTTTCGCAACCATTGGTAAACATCGGGGATGACTGCGTTGGGCGCCAAACGGTGCCACTGACGGAAGGCATGAGCGCAATCCTTTCCGTGAGCCTTAAAGAAAGTACCGCGCGTGGTAAAGGAGAAACCATCCTCGCTAGGCCGAAGCTCAAGCAAATCTTCGAGCAAAGCCTGCGATTTACAGAGATACATGAACTCGGCGATCACGTGACGATCAGCCGCTGCCAATCGCCCGCTTTCCGAGCGAAGCATCATAGCGGCGTTTTCGTCAGGGTTTGAGGCATCATCCTCAATCAGCCAAGAGAACTCACACTTGAAGTAGTCGGCGAGGATCAATACCTCGTCACCTGTCGGCGTAGCCATGCCAGCTTCCAACGCCTGCAACGCTTGAGATCCAATGCCCACGGCTGCGGCGACATCACCCAAAGTCTCTCCGAATGAGGCGCGCAAATCGGACAGCTTACGGGCGAACGCCTGAGTGGTAAAGGGCATGGATCAAGCTTCCACTGATTGACGATATGGAATGCGGCCAAATGCCTGCGCGAGCAGGGATTGGGTCAGTTGTTCAGCGGCGGCAACGGCCTTGTCGCTGAGCGCAGCCATTGCTTCGATTTCAGTGATACGCTCAGCAAATTCCTGTTGAAGGGCGAGCGGCGGGAGCAGGACCGGGAAACGCCCCAACTGGGTCCGGTTAATCGAAGCAATCCCCGTTGTCTGCTTTGCAACCAGAAGAAAATATGCTTTTCCATATCCGCTACTGGTCAGGGCGCAGAGGTAGTCAGACAATACCTTTTCGTTACGCGGTCGAACACGGAACACGTGGTTTTGATGGACACACCCATCAATCTCGCCTTTCCATATGGCAGAACGACCCAATTTGTCAGGGTCTCCTCCTTCGGTCATGACGAGGTCGCCAGGAAGGAGCGCATATTTCGCTCGTTCATCCAGCCGGATCGGAATTGTTTTGATCTCAGCCATATTAAGCCGCCCGTCCTGAACATTGGCAACCCGTAGATAAGGCACGTTAACGGTCTCAACCCCTTCCAGCTTGCGCCCTTTGGTAACGCCAGAGCCGATGAACGCGACGTCGTCGAGCATAGCGCTGGGCCATCCTTTCGGGTTCGTTGCCGGATCACCGAACATCTCGACGAAAAGCGTGGGCACGAGTTCCCGCACCTTGGCCCGTGCCTCGTCCCGAAGCCGTCGGATGCTGGCGGCGTTGTTCAGGATGTCCACGATGCGGTGCTGTTCAGTCAGGGACGGCAAGGGGATAGGGAATGCCCTCAGTTCCTCGCCGTTGATGTTCGCTTGTCCGATGGCACCGCGCGCTGTCGCAAACAGGCACTTTTTCATCTGCGGTGAGTTGAGAAACCACCAGACCCATTCGGGGAGCACGCGATCACTGTTAACTCGAATGCGGATGAAATAGGATGCGGCTGCGGCCTTGAAACGGCCATCCCAAAGCCCGGTCTTTCCCACAAGCTCTTTGCTGTTCGTTCGATTGAACAGTATATCACCCGTAGCCAGCCCAAATTTGCGCCATTCGGATTGGGAAAAATGGGCATATTTCAAATTCGACAGGTCAAGAGACCCATCATATCGCACGTTTCCCATTCGTAAGACAGGCACGCCCTCAGGATTGTCCGAGCACTTCACACTCGTTCCATAAGCGGCATCCGTGATGATGTCGCCAAGACGGACAATAGGCCACGCGCACTGGTCGCTCATCTCATGCGCTCCCGCAGCTTGTCGGTTAGCGCATCCAGTTCGGTCAAGATCTCCGTCTCGATGGCCCGAAGCTCGTCCAGCAATTCCAGCGGGTTACGGTGTTCCACCTGTGCCTGCGATTGTGGGCGATACCGGCCCGCCGACAGGCTGAAGTCGTTGCCCCGTATCGCGCCGCTCTCGGCGAACCACCATTTCTCGGTCCATTCGGCGTCGGCATCGCGGCTATCCCATCGCTGCACCAAAGCAGCACGGTCGCGGTAAGCGTCCACCAAAGCGGGAAGGTCGTCGGCCTCTATGGGAGTGTCGTGGTTGGCGTCGAGCTTGTAACCGTCAGCGTCGGCGTGCAGGAACAACACCCGCTCGGTCGTCCCGCCCTTGCGGAACAGCAACACCGAGGTCTTCACCACGGAATAGGGCTGGAACACGCCTCCGGGTAGGCTCAGCACTGCTTCGACCGTGTTGTTCTCGACCAGTTGGCGGCGAAATTCCTTGTGCGCGCCTGTGCTGCCGAACAGCACGCCTTCGGGCACAACAACACCGCAGCGCCCACCATCTTTCAGGGTGTTCAGCATGTATTTGAGGAACAGGAGTTCCGTCGCGGTCGTGGTGCCGACTTTCACGTCATCGACGATGCGGTCCTTGTCCACCCGGCCGGAAAAGGGCGGATTGGCGAGCACCACGTCGAAGCCGTCGAGCGGCAGGCCGATCTCGGCCTTCTCCGTCCGGTCGATGGTGGTGGTCAGGACGTTGCGCTTGAGAATGTGGACAGCGGGTAGGCCGCGCAGGGTCAGGTTCATCGTGGCAAGGCGGACCATCTTGGGGTCCACGTCGTTGCCGTAGAAGGTGGCGTTGTTCAGGACGTTGGTCATTGCCGCGCTGAGGCGGTCGCCCCAACCGCGCCGGACCAGCTTGCCATCCACTTCGGCTTCGTGAACGCCGTTGACCGAGGAGTTGGCGAGGCGAATGTGATTGTAGGCCCCGACAAGGAAGCCGGCGGTGCCGGCGGCGGGGTCGTAGATGGTTTCGCCGACCTGCGGGTCCACCATCTCGATGATGGCGCGGATGATGTGGCGCGGGGTGCGAAACTGGCCGAGTTCACCGGCCTGCTTGATCTGCCGCAACACATGCTCGAACAGGTCGCCCTTGGTATCGGCGTCGGCCTCGTCAAGCCGCAGCCCGTCGATCAGCCCGACTACCTGGGTCAGCACCACCGGCTCGTCGATGCCGAGACGCGCCCCGGTCATAAAGTTCATCGCCGACCGTTCGGCAACCTCGGTGTAGAAGGGGAATACCTCGTCTCGCATCCAGCGGACCAAAGGTTCCCCGGCCATTACGTTCCATTGCGACCAGCGCATGCGCGCGGCGGGAACGCTTGTCACCCCTGGTGCAGGCGCATTGAGCGGGTTCCGTAGTGTCCAATCCCCGGCGAACATGCTGGCGTAGTCGCGCTTGGTCGCCTTGGCCCGCATTGCATTGTCGGCGTCGATGCCCTCGACCAGATAGAAGAAGAACAGGAACGACAATTGTTCGGCGTTCGCCATCGGATCGGGATAGCCGCCACCATAGAGGTAGTCGCGGATTTGCTCGACGCCGCGCCGAAGCTCGGGGGTCATGGGCATGGGGTCTTGGTCCTAACGGGTTAATGTGCTGGGGCGGAGGCCGTGTCGTGGTCGCCGACCGTTTCATCTTGGAGCACAGCCGCGTTGAGGCTGGCAAGCATCGCCTCCAGCTTGGCGTCGTCGCCGAAAAGCTGCCGCGCCCGCTGAAGACCGCCGTTCAGCGAGAAGGGCGGCAGGGTGAAGTGGTAAAGCTCGACGCTCTCCATATCGCCCACATTGGCGCGGATTTGGCTTTCCATCATGCGCAACCAGCGCAGTTGGTCAGCGTTGGGGGATTGGGTGGCAAGCCACGCCTCGAACCTTAAGCCGAGCACCGACGCCTGAGCTTCCTGCTCGTCGGTGAGCACGAAATTGCCATTCTCGTCCAGCGTCACCCAATTGCGCGTCGTCGGATCGATGTGGTCGTTGACATCGAGGACGAGCAGTTTGCGCGGCTTGCCAGTTGGGCCGACTGGCTTCGATGTGACGAAGCCGCCTTCGGGCATATCCTCGTCGTCGCCGTGGTAGTCGGTGACGCCGACGAAATCGAACAGGGTGAAGTTGGGCTTCTTGATGTGCGGGGCTTGCCGCGTGCCGCGCCCGCGCATCTGCTGGTAGAGGATGGTCGATTTGGTGAAGCGCGCCATCACGAGGTTGACCACCTCGGGGCAGTCGAACCCGGTGTCAAGCATGTTGACGCTGACGAGGATCTGCGGAAACCGCTCGTCCTTGAACCGCTTGATCTTGGTCATGCCGTCCGGGCTGTCGCCATCACCCGTGCCCGACACGACGAAGTCGGCGTAGCGGACTTCCGGCGAGGGCTTCTTGTCGGCGAACTCCTGGTCGAACATCTGAGCCAGAGTTTCGGCGTGCCGTTTGGTGACACCGAAAACAATGGTTTTGCCCCACATGGGGACGCGACGCACGCCGTCCTTGCCCGCAAAGCCCTTTTCCAACACCTGCCGGAACTCGCGAACGATGGCGCGGTTGCGCTCTGGAATGGTGAACTTCCGTTCGAGAGCCGAGGGATCGACCGTGATCGTGTCGTCGCCGTTGAACAACGTTTCGAACTCAGTGCGGGTATCGTCGTCCATAGCCGACCAGTCGAGTTCTTCTCGTTTGACCTCGAAGCCCCCTTCCGCCGCCGTCTTGACGGTCATTGCCTTGAAGATGTGGTAGGGAACGAGGTGGCCTTCCTGAATGGCCTGCTTGAGCGAATAGGTGTAGGTCGGCTCTGCCACCTCGAAGAAGCGCAGCGTGTCGCGGATGAATTTGCCGTCTTCGGGATCGGGCAACTGGTCGGGGTCCTTCAGCACACATGGGGTGGCGGTCAAGCCGACCTGGATGCCGTCGAAATGCTTCAGGCTGCCGCTCCACTGGCCGTAGATCGAGCGGTGGCACTCATCAACGATGATAAGCTGGAAATAGCTGCTGGGCAGGCTGGCGTATTCACCGATAAAGGTCTGAAGGGTGCTCACGGTGATACGCTTCTCGTCCTGGAACCGGCGGCCGCCCCGCAGGACATAAGCGGGATAGTCGGGAAGGTATTCGGCGAAAGCGTCCTCGGCCTGCTTGGCGAGGGTGATGCGGTCCACGAGGAACAGCACGCGGCTGACGAGATTGGCTTCGAAAAGCCGCTTGATGAAGGCGGCCGCGGTGCGGGTTTTACCCGTGCCGGTCGCCATCGAAACCAGCAGCTTTCGCCGCCCGTGCTGGATGGCTTGGCACAAGGCGTCGATGCATTCACTCTGGTAGGGACGGCCTGCGATCTTGGTGTCGATGGGAATGGTCAGCGGGTCCACGCGCAGCTTGCGCAGCGCCTCGGTCCGTTCCAGGTCGGCTTGGTTGAAGAAGGTCGTAACCTTGCGGGGGTGGGCCTCACGTTCCCATTCCCAGAACCACACCTCTTCGCCGTTGGCGAGAAAGATGAAGGGCACGCCGAGTTGCTTTGCGTAGGCGAGCGCCTGCCCTTCGGCCTCGGGCGGGTTGGTGGTTGCCTTCTTGGCCTCGACGACCGCCAGCGAATGGCCGTGCCGGTTGCAAAGCACATAGTCGGCGCGGGTGCCGTCCGGAAGAACGTATTCATAGCGGACGCTTTTGCCGTCTACGAGGTTCCAGGACACGTCCCTAAGCTGGGCATCGATCTTCACCCTGGAAAACGCTTCGTTGCTCATCGGCTACGTCCCCAACGCCTATCCTATCGATAGAATATCGCGCGCGCCGTGTGGTGGCTGCAACCCTCATTTAGTGGTCGGATGATTGGCCGCAGCAGATAAGGGGTAGAGACCGGCTTATACGTTTCGGTTCGCCGTTGAGAGAGCTTGCTGTTTGGCGGAAAGAGCCTTTTGTGCCTTCACCACAGCCGCACGCATCTTCGCCAGCTTGGCGCGCTTCATCATCCCGTCAGCCTGCCGGCTCGCTGCATCAGCGGCCGTATCGGAAGGCCCGATCTCACTGAGGTTCTGATGCCCTTCAACTCCTGATACACCTATAATCTCGTGTAGCCGCATCTTATTTCTCCGTATAATGTTTGTAGCTTAATGCGCGAACGCTCACGCATTCGCGACCGTTTGGTGGTTTCTCGGCCTCGTAAACTCGTCCGGCAAACCACCAAACGTGGTGTCTTCAAATCTCTCGTCCTGCGTCAATGCTGGACAGAGCACATTCCCCCCTGTGATAGCCGTTCACTTGAAGTGAAGCACATATGTGCTTGTCGGTTATCACAGGGGGGAATTGTTCGTTCTGCGTATAAAGCCGTCATCGCCCCTTCCGTCGAGGCATTCACAGCAGGCGGAAACCCGATTTCCTGCCATCCTCTCATTCCCTGGCTCACGCCAGTTTCGGTGCCACTCGCCGACCCGGAAGGTGATCGTCGCGTGGGTGGTGGTTATGGTGTCATCACAGAGCCACCGTCATTTGTCGCCCTGCCTTCAGCAGGGGTGTCCTATTTACGGGACCGTTACCAGCCACCTTATACCGCCGACCGCCCTGGGTAGGTTGGTGCCATTACAGGGGTTACTTTGCGGTGCCCTTCTGGTGGGCTGGCCTACTCTCCTCTCGGCCTTCGTGTGTTCCTATCGGCTCCCGCCGGTCCTTCCACACAGCGGATAACCTCACCGCCATACAGTCCAGATATGTGCTTTTCGATAAGTATTTATGCGCCGCACACAGCGGTGCTCGACATAAAATTACATAAAGGTGAAAAAGTGTTGAGCGATATCTACAACATTCTCTTGTCTAACAGCTTCTGCTCGTCCCAGGTTGAATTTAGCCGCGTGTGGCTCGGATGCAGCAGTCGCTATTACAGCAATCTTCTTGCTACTGGTCGTACCCCCAGCATACAGGTGTTGACGAGCCTTGCGCTTCGATTGAAGCGGCTCTCTACCGCGTTGGTGGAACTCAACCCGCATTCGGCGATAGCTACCCGCCTACGGCATTGTGCAGACGCCGTGTGGATCGACATTGACCAGCGTAGTCTTTGCCGCACACCACGTCGCCGCGCAGTGCGTTCCACCTCCGTGCTTGCCCAGTAGCAGCCTTGACGATCAATCGCACTGGTTACGCTTCTGGCGCGCTTGGCGTGCGAATTCAGTGTTGGCGGCACATCGACGCGGGATGAGGTGAACGCGCGCCTCAAGATTTTTCATGATTTCCTCTGGCAGAGGCGTGCTTCCGGGCTGGGTTGGGATTGCTAAGTCCGCATCGATTTTCTGGATGTCATCGATATATGTCTTGTCCATGTATGGTCTCCTTCTGTGAATGTGGAGCTACTACACGAGTAGCACGTGTATTTAGCTCAATACGACACGGAGCGCTTCACGTCAGGTGAAGCGAACTTTTTGAGATTTGAGGCATTGGCTCAACCTTTGGTGTTGAGTGGCGTTGCCGGGGCATTACCATACGAATATCGAACGTATGGAGAACGTCAATGAGCATCATGGACAGCCTGACGCTGACGAGCACCGCGAAGCGCATCGACACCAGTCCAGTCGGCACCGCTCGCCACAAGTTGCTCGATGCCCTGGCCCTTCAAATCGAGGCTGCGACGGCGACGATCAAAGGAGAGGTGTTCATCCGCCGGGTCGGCCGGTGGGTGGAGGTCAATGGCACGAAGGAACGCCGCGACGTGCCGGTGCGGTTCCGGCCCTGGTGGTGGAAGGACGAGGCGGGAACGATCCACCTCCATATTCACTACGGCAACAGGCCGCTCGAACTCAAGCCTGGCAAGGCCGCGATCACGGTCGGTGCGATGGACAACCTGCTGCCCACGCTGGAGCAGATCAAGCGGGCGGTGGTAGCGGGTGAACTCGACAAGGCAATGGCCGAGGCGATTGCACGACGGCAGCGTACACTAAGAAAGCCGACAGCGACAAAAATGCACGCCAAGGCGCCGCAGTAAGGAGCCATCACCTGACCTCCATAGCGTTCATGCGCGCCAACCATTGGCTGATGGCTGGTTGGGCTTGGCACCTGCTCACAACGTTCATTCTGGGCAGGAGCATGGCCATTATGATGGAGTAGAGAGGTCAGAGACCCGAAAAGCTGATAGCGGACTCTCCATCAGAATTGGCGCATCCGCTACCGGTAACCGGGTGTCTTCGCAACTGTATTGCAAGTACTTTTAAATCGTCATGGCAGTCAAGGAACCTTTGACTAAATCGTTGGAGCTTATTATGTAGTTTTATTGAGTTTTCTATATTCTTTCGCCTTTTGGACAAGATCAAGAGTGGAGTACCGGGGGGAGGAGGCTATAGGATGTGTGGAGTAAATTAGTTTGATAAAGTCATCCCAATATAGCTTTTTCGTTTTTTCTATGGCGAAATCCAATGATTTTCGCTCTGCTTCGGTGAGCCTAGCGGGCTTGTCGCAAATTAGAGAGAAGGAAAGCTTTGGATTTCCATAGAAATTTGATGTCTCTTCCGTCTTAAAAATTTCTGGATGCTTGCGTGCGGTCACCTTAACGTCGTCGACGTAAGGGCCGTAATTATCAAAATACCAGGATATTGGAGTTATCTGCTGATTATAGTTCAACGCATGATGCCAGTCGGCTAAGTAGATAATTTTGTTCACACGCGCATTTGAGAGCTCGTGCTTATGAGGGTAACTACCCAAAACATACGCTAGCACATCGGAAAGTTTAGCCATTTTTACACTCCTTCGTGCTGCGCGCTAACTGCATCACTGAGTAGAAAACTACGAAATAACGTAATCATTTCAGAAATGTAAGGTGACTGCTGAGCCAGCTTGCCCCTTAATTGTTCTTCAGAGAACCGTGCATTAGTGGTTGACTCAACCAATATTACCGCCAACGCTTCTTTATGCGCGGGATCAAATATCTTTAATCCACCATAAACCTTGGAGCGCATTATGAGGCGATTAATCTCTTCTTTTGTATAGCCGTATTCATTTGCCTGGCGATTGTTGTAAATCTTGCTATTTCCCGTAAATTTATCGTCGAAGTACCAATCTTGTTCCCAAACCTTGGACACAAAACCTTTGTGCGCTGTGCAGGTCAGCTGCTCGTGACAATCGTATTTAGGATTTGGTGACCAAACACCGCAGGCTTTGAAATTTTGCCTTGCTGGGTTGTAGACATGAAGCGAAATTCGCTCGCAGTTTTTGTCAACCGCTCCAAACTGCAGTTCATTCCCAATAAGGTAAAGAATGCTTTTGAGGACCGCATGTACGTTCTGTGGATACTCTTCGATCCGATCCGACAGCGTTTCGACCTTGTTACGAAGTTCTATATTGTCAGTCTCAAGCTGATCTATTGTCTTCTGTTCTATATGCCTTCTAATCAAGGATATGAGGAGGACCGTCCCAGACAGTACAACTATAAAAGCAATGTATTCAGAAAGAATATCATGAGCGATCTTCCCAAGAACACTCGATGGCACCCACTTACTATAATCGTAAGTTGCAAAAGACCCAAAGACGGCTGTTGAAACCGTGAAAAGAGGGTTCATCCAATAATAATTGCGGTCGTGGAAGCGACCAAGCCGCAGCAGAGCCGATTTGATCCGCCCGATATCGCTATCCAAAGAACGCTGATAAACCTGCGTATCGTCCGTAACGTCTACCATATGCACCTCACTGATATGATGAGCAGGTAGCAAAAATTTTTGCGAAGCGCAACCCCGTGTGATAGCCGCATGGTACAAGCCGCATATATGGAGCGTACCTGTAATCCGCACACGGGTTTCAGTGATCAGGGTAGCCAATCACACTTGGGTTCATGAAGGCGATATGGAGTTCTCCTATTACTGGAGTCCGAGTTCATAGCCAGTAGGTTGCGGTTGCCGCGATGTGGACGATTACCCTGGAATTGATGGCGGATCGTTCATAGCGGGCTGCGATCCGCCGGAGGTCCTTGAGGCGTCATGTGGAAGATCAACTACTACTATCCCACAATGAGCTATCTATCGTCTGATGCCGCCGATCCCAGCTCATGCGTGCGGGTGCTGACGATCATGCTGGCAGACGAGTATTAGGGACTGTACTGCTTCTGGGCTCGCGCCCGCAATGTTGCGAACACGTTGCGAACTGCCAAAGCGGGCTGAAAAGTGTGGTGAAAACAGCGGGTTATTTTCAGTGGAGTAAGCCACTGCATCACCCAGCAGCAGCCGCTTCCCTGACGGTTCGGCCGGCCCCGCCGCCGCGGCAGGGCAGGCGAGGGAACGTGCCGGCAGGGCCGGTGTTCTTGTCGGGCATTCTCCTTTCCGGAAAGCCCGACGACCATGGCCGAGGACACCGCCCGCCGGCTGCAGGCACGCCCCATCGCGGTGACGAAGGCCGCTCCCCCCGCCTCCACCCAGACCATCCTGCTGATCATCACGCTGATCGTGGTGACGCTCTATGTGGCGGCGGACATCCTGATGCCCATCGCGCTGGCGGTGCTGCTCGGCTTCGTGCTGACGCCCATCGTCAGCCGGCTGGAGCGCTGGCGTCTCGGCCGGGTGCCGTCGGTGCTGGCGGTGGTGGTTCTGCTGTTCCTTGCCATCATCGGCTTCGGCGCGGTGGTCGGCAGCCAGCTGGGCGATCTGGCCGACAACCTGCCGGCCTACCAGCGCAACATCCACACGAAGATCGAGTCCCTGCGCAGCGTCACCGCGTCGGCCGGGGACCGCGGCGCGCTGAAGCAGGCCACCGACGCCTTCCGCGATCTCCAGCAGGAGCTGGAACGCGCCACCGCCGGCGCTGCACCGGCCGGGCAGCAGTCCGGCGCCCCCGCGCCGCAGACCAGCCCGACGGCACCACCGCACCGCGAACCGGTGCCGGTCCGCATCGACCAGTCCGACACCGGCGTCTTCGACCTCGTCGGCCGGGTGCTCGGCCCGGCGATGACGCCGGTCGCCACCGCCGGCATGGTGCTGGTCTTCACCATCTTCATGCTGTTGCAGCGGGAGGATCTGCGCGACCGCCTGATCCGGCTGGTGGGCTCCGGCGATCTCAGCCGCACGACGGAGGCGATGAACGACGCCGGTGAGCGGGTCAGCCGCTATCTGCTGATGCAGGTGGTGGTGAATGTGACCTACGGGCTGCCGATCGGCGTCGGGCTCTGGCTGCTCGGCGTGCCGAACCCGCTGCTGTGGGGGCTGCTGGCGACGGTGCTGCGCTTCATCCCCTTCCTTGGTCCGGTGATCGCGTCCGCCTTTCCGATCCTGCTGTCCTTCGCGGTCGACACCGGCTGGACGCTGCCGCTGCTGTGCATCGCCCTGTTCGTGGCGGTGGAGCTGTTCTCCAACAATGTGGTGGAGCCCTGGCTCTACGGCACGGCGACCGGTCTGTCCTCGCTCGCCATCATCATTGCGGCGGTGGTGTGGACGACGCTGTGGGGGCCGGTCGGCCTGCTGCTGGCGACGCCGCTGACCGTCTGCCTCGTGGTGCTCGGCCGCCATGTGCCGCAGCTGCACTTCCTGGAGGTGATGCTGGGCGACCGCCCCGTCCTGCCCGACGAGGCGAAGGTGTACCAGCGCCTGCTGGCCCGCGATCCCACCGAGGCGACGGAGCTTGCGGAGGAACGGCTCGGCAAATCCACTCCCGTCGAACTGGCCGACGGGCTGCTGCTGCCCGCCCTGTCATTGGCCGAACAGGACCGCCAGCGCGGCAGCCTGAACCCGGACGGACGGCAGGCGGTGGCCGAGGGCATGGCAAGCCTGCTGGACGAACTGACGGAGACGACGGTCCCCGCCGACGCCGCGCTACGCGTGCTCTGCGTCGGTGCCCGCAACAATCTGGACGAGGCGGCGGCCGGGCTTCTCGCCTATCTGCTGGCCGGCCGCGGCATCCGTGCCGATGTCATCCCGTGCGAGAAGGCGTCGGCCCGGGCCATCGCCAGCCTCGGCACCGCCGGGGTGGATGCCGTCGTGCTGTCCTCGCTCAACCCGTCGGCGCTCGGCCATTGCCGGCGGATGCTGCGCCGCCTGCGCCTGCATTTCGGCCCGCATGTGCCGATCCTGCTCTGCCTGTGGAGCGCCCATCCGGAGGCAGAGGTCCCGGAGCGCGCCAGTGCCGAGACGGACGCCAATCTGGTCGCCACCGGCATGGCCGGCGCCCTGGCGCAGCTGGAGGAGTTGAACATCGGCGCGACGGCGGTGCCGTCTCGCGAAGCCGAAAAAATCCCCTCTCCCCCCCGGGGAGAGGGTTAGGGTGAGGGGCGCGCGCCGCGAGGATTCTCGGGATGGCCACGCAGTGCATCCCCCTCACCCCGACCCTCTCCCCGCTTTCGGCGGACCACAGGTCCGCCTGTCGTGTCAGCGCAAACTTCGTTTGCGCGTGAGCGGGGGAGAGGGGGATCCCCGCAAGGAATCTCAGGCAGCCGCCGCCCAGCGGTTGCGGCCGGCGCGCTTGGCGATGTACAGCGCGTCGTCGGCCGCCTGGATGCAGGCGTCGGCGCTCCGGCCCTGGTGATAGGCGGCGACGCCCAGGCTCAGCGTGACGGAGATGCCGTGGTTCTGATGGACGATGGGATGGTGGGCGACGAGCTGACGCAGCTTCTCCGCCACCGCTTCGGCCTGGACCTGATCGGCGTCGGGCAGCAGGATCAGGAATTCCTCCCCGCCCCAGCGAGCGCACAGGTCGTGGCCGCGCAGGTTCCGGCGCAGCAGGTCGGCCGTCTCCACCAGCACGAAATCGCCGGCGGCGTGGCCGAAGGCGTCGTTCACCTCCTTGAAATGGTCGATGTCCAGCATGATCAGCGCGAAGCCGCCGCCGTTGCGGCCGACGCGGCACAGCTCCGCCTCCAGCCGTTCGATCATGTGGCGGCGGTTGGGCAGCTCGGTCAGCGGATCGGTCTGCGATGCGGCGTGCAGGGCCCGCGCCATCTGGCGGGTGTCGGTCTGCATGCGGTCGCTGATCTTGGCGATCTTGGTCAACTGCCGCATCAGCTTCATGTGTTCGTCGGCGAGCGCGCGGAATTCGTCCATCAGAGGATGGCCGGCATACTCCTCGTGGCAGGCAAGACGGGCGAGCCAGTCCTGAAGCTTCTGTTCCTGCAGCATCATGCCCACCGTTCCCCGCCGCAAGGCCCAGCGCCTGGGCAAGCCCGTCAGCGCCATGCCGCCATCGCCGTTGCCACCCCCGTTGCCGCCGGTCATGACGACGTCTCCGTCACCGGAACCGCCTCCACCCGAACGACCGCCGGCGCCGTGGCACGCGCCACCGGCAGCCGGACGGTGAAGGCCGATCCCCGGCCCGGCTCGCTCGCCACCGAGATGCCGCCGCCATGGGTGTCCACGATGCAGCGGGCAAGATGGAGGCCGAGCCCGGCCCCGGTCGTTCCGGCCGCGTTGGAGGCGCGGAAATACTTGTCGAACAGCCGCGCCGCATCGGCCGCGTTGACGCCGATCCCCTCGTCGGTGATCCGTACCGTCACCTGCCCCTCGCCGGCCTCCCCGCCGGTCAGGAGGTCGAGGCGGATCGTCCCCCCGTTGGGTGAATATTTGACGGCGTTTTCCAGCAGGTTGGAAAACACGACGGCCAGGAGGTCGCGGTCGCCGGGGATCGGCACCGGCCGGTCGGCACCATGCAGCTCGATCCGGTGGCTGGAAACCGCCGCCGCCATCTCGCACACCAGCGTGGTCAGCATCGCGGCGAGGTCAAAGGCGGTCGGCCGTGCCGCCGCGGCGCCCAGCCGGTCGTGGGTCAGGCAGCGTTCGATCAGATGCAGCATCCGCTGGACCGCGTTGCGGATCTTGCCCACCCGCGGCATCGCCGAGACCGGCAGCTTCGGCTCCAGCTCCAGCAGTTGGGAGGCGCTGTCGATGATCGCCAGCGGCGTGCGGAATTCGTGGCTGACCATCAGCACGAACTGACGCTGCTGGCGCGCCATCTCCTTGGTCTCGGTCTGGAGCCGGTCGCTGATCTTGGCGATCTTGCGGAACTGGCGCAGAAGCTTGCCGTGCCGTTCCGCCAGCATCTGGAATTCGGCCAGCAGCGGGTTGCCGGCATTGGCCGGATCCTCGGCCAGCCGCTGAACCCATTGACGAAGCTCCTGTTCCTGCGACCGCATCGTCATTCCGGGTGCTCAGTGCGCCATCAGTGGGCCAGAATTTCGAAGGGCAGCGACACGTCCTCGGCGAACTCCTCGGCCATGTCGAGCGCGCGGTCGTTGTCGC
Source organism: Azospirillum lipoferum (assembly GCF_024170005.1). Lineage (GTDB taxonomy): Bacteria > Pseudomonadota > Alphaproteobacteria > Azospirillales > Azospirillaceae > Azospirillum > Azospirillum lipoferum. The sequence continues at coordinate 107,903 of NZ_JALJXJ010000009.1, read as the reverse complement.
TGTCGTAATGCCAGCGCACCGACACCGTCCGACCCTTCTGGTGGGCGCCGTCCAGCATCTCCAGCACGTCGATCATGCATTTGATGCTGCTGGTGTTGAGATAGCTCAGCCCGATGTCCAGCACCACCGCCGGGGCGGGATCCTTCAGATACTCCTCCAGCCAGCTGAACACCGGTGCGTAGAAATCGAAGGAATTCTCCGGATAGGATTCGCCGTCGATGCGCAGCAGCCCGGCCGCCGGATCGAAATCGATCAGGGGAGAGCAGGAGGATGCTTCGATCCGCAATTTTTCCATTATGCGTGTTCCATAAATTCTTATAGCTGGACTTCAAGGCTGAAGAAATAATAGGCGTCGTCCACCGCGCGCAGCGAATATTCCAGCGGCCGGGTGGCCTTGCGCGCCATGTCGATCAGCCCCAGCCCGGCGCCGCTGGCGCCCGCTTCGCGGGGTTTGCGCGACTGTTCCTTGTAGACCGCCTTCAGGCCGGCCTTGTCCAGCCCGCGCAGCTTCTCCAGCATCGCCGACAGACCGGGGACGTCGTCCGCCTCCACCAGATTGCCGGAGCTGACGACATAATGGTCGTCCTCCTTGCCGATCACCACGATGCCGCTGTTGGCCGGGATCGGCCGGCCCAGCGTTTCCCGCGACGTCGTGTAGTTGCGGACATTCTGCGCCTGCTCCACATAGACGGAGAAGACGTCCATGATCGCCGACTTCTCGATCCGCTCATTTTCCAGATGGTTGCGGACCGCCTTGCCCAGCTCCTCGATGACGCTGTGGCTGAAGGGGCCGCTGAAGCAGATCAGCAGCTTCTGCCGCGACAGCAGTTCCTGCAGGTTGAAGAGTTCGTTGCCTTTCATCGTGCCTTGACGACCTGCTTTACGGGTGGACGGGGTGGGATGAGGATGCTTCGACAGCGCCATGCCCTGCAATGGCTGACGCCGCGACGGCCGGCGAAACGGTGAAGCCGACCAGGGTGATGTCGTCGCGCTGCGCCCGCTCACCCTGATGCTCGGCCAGGGCCTGGGCGAAGGCGGTGCGGCGCTCGGCCATCGGGGCCGTGTCGTGTTCCAGCAGCATGGCGCTGAAGCGGCGGTTGCCGAAGCCGAAGCCGCGGGCGCCGCCGGCCTGATCGAGGAAGCCGTCGGTGGTCAGGTAGAAGCTGCGGCCGGGGACCAGTTCAACCCGGTGGGTGGTGAAGCGGTGACCGATGTCGGAGCGGCGGTAGCCCAGGCTCTGCGCGTCGCCCTTCACCTCGCCGACGGTTTCGGCACCGGGATCGACGATGTGCAGGCCGATGCGGCCGCCGGCGAACAGCAGGTCGCCCCGGTCCGGCCGCACCAGGCACAGGCCGATGTCAAGCCCGTTGTCGAAGCGCGGGTTGTCGCGCCCGCGGGCCAGGGCCGCGCGCACCATGCGGTTCAGCCCGCCCAGGATCGCCGCCGGATCGCTGTCCGGCGTCTCCGACAGCACATGGTCGAGGATGGCCGACACGGTCATCGTCATGAAGGCGCCGGGCACGCCATGACCGGAACAGTCGGCGACGCCGATCAGGAACCGGCCGTCCTCCAGTGCGCGGAAGATGTGGAAATCGCCACCCACCACGTCGCGCGGCCGCCACAGCACGCAGACGCCGTCCAGATGCCGCGCCATCTCCCGTTCGTCGGGCAGGATGGCCGATTGCAGCAGGCTGGCATACTGGATGCTGTCCATCACCTGCCGGTTCACCACCGCCAGCTGGTCGTTGGACTGGCGCAGTTCCTCCGTCCGTTCGGCGACGCGCTGCTCCAGCCGCTCCGTATAGTCGCGGACGGTTTCGGCCATATGGTTGAAGGCGACGGTCAGCTGCCCGATCTCGTCGGCACGGCTGTTGCGCAGGCGCACGCGGTAGTCGCCGGCGGCGATGGCCCCGGCCGAGCGGGTCAGCCGGGCGAGCGGCGCCAGCACGAGCCGGTTCAGCAGGACGCTGATCATGCCGATGACGGCGAGCAGCGAGAAGAAGACCAGACCGGCCATCGGCGCCAGCGCCGTCATGGTGGCGCTTTCCGCCTCCTCCAGCGAGTAGGTCAGGCGCAGCAGGCCGACCAGCGTGCGTTCGCCGTTGCCGCCGGAGATGGCGATCTGCCGTTCGACCGTCGTCAGCTCCGCCCGGCCGGCCGGACGCTCCAGCGCCACCAGCGGTTCGCCATGACCGCCGCGGCCGCCGGACGCCGCCCACACCTTGACGCTGCGCACCGCCGGATCCTCGGCCATCAGGCCGCGGATCATCGCCTCCACCGCACGGGTGTCGAACTCCCACACCGCCTGTCCCATGGCCGACGCCTGGAGTGTGCCGACCAGTGTCGCGCGGTGGGTCAGCGCGTCCCGCTGCTGGCGGCCGACCAGGATGGAGGACACGCCCATGGCGATCAGCCCGACCAGCAGCGTACAGCCGACGATCATCAGGATGACGCGGGTCAGCAGCGACGACCCGCCGGCGCGGGCGGCTTCGTCACCCGTGCCGCGGGGGCCGGCGCCGCGCAGCGTATAGGATTCGGTGTCGTCCCATCCCGTGACGCTCATCCACATCCTCCTGACCCTGCCGTTCGGGCGTTCGGTGTTCACCGTATTCATGGCGGGTTTCAATACAGCCCCGGTCCGGTCGTCCGGGACCGCGGTAGTCCCATGTTCTTCAGTAAATCCACCCTTGCGTGCAATATGCCGACAGTCATCGAACCGGCCGGCGGGCATGACGCATGTGGCGGATGAGCCTACAGATAGCACAGTCGGTTTGGTCAGTCGTGAAATAACATTGGGCAATGATTTCGTTCATTGTCGGAACGCCCAGGAAAATGGGAACAACCGGCAACCGTCGGCGACCAATGTCGTCCAATTGCGACGAAGTGTAACATCGGCGCTGCCAAACGGCTGAAGCCTTTACCGGACACGGGCTTTTCCCGTGGACGCCCGCGTCACTGCCCATGCTATTTTCCGATACTGCCGCGTTCGAGGAAACCCGGTGGTTGCAGCGGCATTCATGGGGGAGTGCGAGGGATGGCGTTCGGTGTTCGTGCATTCGGTGCCCCGCGGATCGTTTCGACCCGCCTTGCCGCCGTCAGCGGGGTTGCCCTCGCCGCTCTGACCGGGATGGCGCTGCCTGTTGCGGCGCGCCCGGTGACCGTGCTGGCGCCGGAACTGCCGCCGATGGTCAGCGCCGACGGCACCGGGCGCGAGGCCACCATCATCAGGGAGACGCTGGCCGCCTGCGGGCACGAGGCGCGTTTCAAGGTGGTGCCCTTCGGCCGCCACTGGAACGACTACCGCGACAGCGTCCGGAGCAGTGGCCAAGGGAGCGGCCAGAGCACCGCGCAGGTGGATGCCGTTTCCACCGTTCCGGCGGGCGTGGAGATGCCGGGGGCCCGCTCCGCCCCCTACATCCTCTATCAGAACGGGGCGTCGGTGCTGAAAAGCAGCGGCCTGAACGTCCAGTCTCTGGCCGATCTGGCGGGCAAGCGCGTCATCACCTTCTCCGGCGCGCCGGACGTGCTGCCGGGCCTGCGCGCCGCCATACCCAGCTTCGGCGATTTCCGCGAGCGCGCCGACCAGATGGTTCATTCCAACCTGCTGTTCGCCGGCCGGGTGGATGCGGTGCTGGCCGACGGCCTGATCTTCGCCGAATACAACCGTCAGCTTCAGGAAAAGGCGAAATCGGCCGGCGGCCTGCCCTTCGACCCGGCCCAGCCGGTGCAGTTCACCGCCATCTTCCCGCCCACCGCCTACAGCATGGTGTTCCGCGACGAGTCGCTGCGCGCCGACTTCGACCGCTGCCTTGCAGAGATGACGGCGAGGGGCCGCATCGACGCCATCGACCGCGAGTGGGTCGCCCGCTATGCCGCAACGGTCGGCGACCGCTATCTGCCCCAAAGGTGAGGCATCGGAACCGGAATTGCGTGGGCCGGGGTTTATCCCGCTCGTCCGATATGGTTTGCGTAACCCGTTCCGGTGTTTAATATAACGTCATACGAATGTGCATGGGGGCGTGAGGCGTCGTGGCCCGGATCATTGTGGTCGAAGACGAAGCCGACCTTCGTGACGATCTCGTCGAATATCTCGACCGCTGCGGGTTCGAGGTGTTGGGAGCGTCGCGTGGCGCGGAGCTGGACCGGCTGCTGGAGGCAGGGCCGGCCGATGTGATCGTGCTCGACATCAACCTGCCGGATGAGGACGGCTTTTCGGTCGCCCGCCGAGTCCGCGCCAGCTCGTCGGCCGCCATCATCATGCTGACGGCACGGTCCGGCCTGATCGACCGGGTCATCGGGCTGGAACTGGGCGCCGACGTCTATCTGGTGAAGCCGGTCGACTTCCGCGAGGTGGAGGCGCAGGTCAAGGCGCTGATGCGGCGGATGCAGAAGGCCGCCGCCCCGTCCCCGGCCGCGGAACCCGCCCCCGCATCGCCCTGCGCCGCCGCCCCCGCGGACGCGCGTGTGGACTCGCGCAAGGCCTGGATGTTCGACGACATCGAATGGCGCATCCAGCCGCCGACCGGGTCGGCTGTGCCGCTGACCGCGACGGAGTACAAGTTCCTCTCGCTGCTCGTCACCGCACCTGGCGAGGCGGTCAGCCGCCAGGACATCTCCATCGCCCTGACCGGCCGCGACTGGGACCCCTACAGCCGCTCCATCGATTCGCTGGTCCGCCGCCTGCGCATCAAGGTGGAGGAGCGCAGCGGCTGCGCCCTGCCGGTCCAGGCGGTGCACGGCGTCGGCTATGCCTTCGTCGGCCCGGTGGTGACCAGCGCGGTGGAGGACAGCGCCGGCTGACGGCAAGGGGCCATTGGCGGGGGGCGCTACCCCGGTCTCGGCACTCGACTCCCGGCCCTCCTTCGGCGATGGTAGCGCCCGCAAGGAAGGGACGAGAGACCATCATGACCGCCGATACCGCTGGCGCCACCGCCGCCTCCGAGAACACCACCGCAACCGGCAGCGCCACCCCCGGCGGCGACGGCAGCGGCCTGTATCTGGTCGACGGTTCCGGCTTCATCTTCCGCGCCTTCCATGCGCTGCCGATGCTGACGCGGCCGGACGGCACGCCGGTGAACGCGGTGCTGGGCTTCTCCAACATGCTGCTGAAGCTGCTGGCCGACGCCAAGGCGGAAGCCGTGGCGGTGGTCTTCGACAGCAAGCGGCTGAATTTCCGCAACGAGTTCTATCCCGACTACAAAGCCCACCGCCCGGAACCGCCGGAGGAGCTGAAGCCCCAGTTCGCCCTGATCCGCGAGGCGACGGAGGCCTTCTGCCTGCCCTGCCTGGAGCTGGAGGGCTTCGAGGCCGACGACCTGATCGCCACCTACGCCCGTCTGGCGCAGGAGGCCGGGCGGCCGGTCACCATCGTGTCGTCGGATAAGGACCTGATGCAGCTGGTCCGTCCCGGTGTGGGCATGTTCGACCCGATGAAGAACAAGGCGATCGGCCCCGACGAGGTGTTCGAGAAGTTCGGCGTCCCGCCGGAGAAGGTGGTGGACGTCCAGGCGCTGGCCGGCGACAGCGTCGACAACGTCCCCGGCGTGCCCGGCATCGGCGTGAAGACCGCCGCCCAGCTGATCACCGAATATGGCGACCTGGAAGCCCTGCTGGCCAATGCCGACAAGATCAAGCAGCCGGCCCGCCGCCAGAAGCTGATCGAGTTCGCCGAGCAGGCCCGCATCTCCCGCCGTCTGGTCCTGCTGGATGAGAATGTGCCGCCGCCCAAGCCGCTGGACGAGCTGCGCGTGCGCGAACCGGACCACCAGCGGCTGATCGACTTCCTGCGCGCCCAGGGTTTCCGCAGCATCGTCTCCCGCGTCGAGATGGAGATGCAGAAGGACGGCCGCATCGCCGATGGGGCCGGCGGCGGCTCGATCCCGTCCCCCGGTTCGCTACCCACGCCCGCCGCGAAGTCTCCCGCGCCGGCCGAAAGCCCGGCCGCGGAAGATCGTCCGGCCCGCAAGACCGTGCTGCATGTGCCGGAGGTGCGCTACGAATTGGTGCAGGATGCCGACACCCTGCGCCGCTGGGTCGAGCGGGCGCGCGAGACCGGGGTGCTGGCGGTCGATACCGAGACCGACAGCCTGACCCCGGCCACCGCTACGCTGGTCGGCGTCTCGCTGTCGACCGAACCGGGCATTGCCTGCTACATCCCGCTGGCCCACAAGGCGGAGGGAGCCGCTGCCGCCGGCCAGCTCGATTTCGACGCTCCGACCCCGCCGGTGCAGATCCCGACCGACGAAGCGATGGCGATCCTGAAGGACGTGCTGGAGGACCGGTCGGTCCTGAAGGTCGGCCACAACTTCAAGTTCGACCACCAGCTGTTCGCCCGCAACGGCATCGCGGTGTCACCGGTGGACGACAGCATGCTGATCTCCTACGTGCTGGAAGGCGGGTCGCACGGCCACGGCATGGACGAGCTGGCGGAACTGCACCTCGCCTACACGCCGATCCCCTTCAAGGAGGTCTGCGGCACCGGCAAGAACCAGATCACCTTCGACCGCGTGCCGCTGGACAAGGCGCTGGCCTATGCCGCCGAGGACGCCGATATCACGCTGCGCCTGTGGACGCTGCTGAAGCCCCGGCTGGTCGACGACCGCATGGTCACCGTCTATGAGACATTGGACCGCCCGCTGGTCCCGGTGGTGGCCGACATGGAGCGGGCGGGCGTGCGCATCGACAAGACGGCGCTGTCCGACCTGTCGCGCAGCCTGTCCGAACGCCTCGTCGAGATCGAAAAGGACGTCCATGCCCTGGCCGGGCAGAGCTTCAACATCGGCTCGCCCAAGCAGTTGGGCGAGATCCTGTTCGACACGCTGAAGCTCGGCACCGGCAAGAAGGGCAAGACCGGCGCCTATTCCACCGACAGCAGCGTGCTGGAGGAGCTGGCCGAGCAGGGCCATAGCATCGCCCAGCGCGTGCTGGACTGGCGCCAGCTCGCCAAGCTGAAGAGCACCTACACCGACGCGCTTCAGGAGAAGATCTCCCCGGTCACCGGCCGCGTCCACACCGCCTTCGCGCTGGCGGCGACCAACACCGGCCGCCTGTCCTCCACCGACCCCAACCTGCAGAACATTCCGGTGCGGACGGAGGAGGGCAAGAAGATCCGCCGCGCCTTCGTGGCGTCGCCCGGCCACAAGCTGCTGAGCGTCGACTATTCGCAGATCGAGCTGCGTCTGGTGGCGGAGATGGCGAACATCCAGGCGCTGAAGGATGCCTTCCGCGACGGGCTGGACATTCACGCCGCCACCGCCGCCCAGGTCTTCGGCATCCCGCTGGAGCAGATGACGCCGGACATCCGCCGCAAGGCCAAGGCGATCAATTTCGGCATCATCTACGGCATCTCCGGCTTCGGGCTGGGTCGCCAGCTCGGCATCGCGCCGGGGGAGGCCAACGCCTTCATCAAGACCTATCTGGAGCGCTTCCACGAACTGAAGGTGTGGATGGAGGCGACCAAGGCTTTCGCCCGCCAGCACGGCTATGTGGTGACGCTGTTCGGCCGCCGCTGCTACATGCCCGGCATCCAGGAAAAGAACGCCGCCCGCCGCGCCTTCGCCGAGCGTCAGGCGATCAACGCCCCGATCCAGGGCACGGCCGCCGACATCATGAAGCGCGCGATGAACCGCATGCCGGGCGCGCTGGCCGCCGCCGGCAGCAGCGCGCGGATGCTGCTGCAGGTGCACGACGAACTGCTGTTCGAGGTGCCGGAAGCGGAGGCGGAGGACGCCGCGCGGATCGTGCGCGAGGTGATGGAGGGGGGGGCGCATCTCGGCGTTCCGCTGGTGGCGGAAGCCGGGATCGGCGACAATTGGGAAGAGGCGCACTGAGGGGGGCGAGAATCCCCTCTCCCGTCCCGGGAGAGGGCGTGTTCTCAGCCCTCCGCCACAATCCGCACCGGCACCCCCTTCGCGGCGGGCGTCTTCGACGCCTCGTCATAATACCACAGCGGGATCAGCGGGTTCATCTCCGGGTAATACGCCCCGACGCAGCCGCGCGGCAGGTGGAAGGGCGTCACCGTCAGGCCGCCCACCCGGCGGTCGACGTCGTCGCCGGCATCGCTCGCCAGTGCGACTACCTGACCCTCGCGCAAGCCGGCGGCGGCGATGTCCAGCGGGTTCATCAGCAGTACATCCCGTGTGCCCTCGATCCCGCGCATCCGGTCGGAATAGCCGTAGATCGTCGTGTTGAACTGGTCGTTCGACCGCATGGTTATCAGCCGCCAGCGGCCCGGCGCATCCTCGAAGCCGACGGCGCGCAGCCGGCCCGGCGGGGTGAAGTGGGCCTTGCCGGACTTGGTCTTCCAGATCCGCTCGCGCGCCGGGTTGCCGCGGTAGAAGCCGCCGGGGGTGAAGACGCGCTCATTGAAGCGGTGGAACTGGTCGGGATAGGTCTCCTCGATCAGGGTACGGATGCGGCGGTAATCGGCCACCCACGCGTCCCATGTCACCTTCGGGTTGGGCGGCAGGGTCGCCTTGGCCATGCCGGCGACGATGGCGATTTCCGACTTCAGATGCGGGCTGGCCGGCGTGTTGTTCCCCAGCGAGCCGTGGATGCAGCTCAGGCTGTCCTCCATCGTCACCGCCTGCGCGCCGCTCTCCTGCATATCCTCCTCCGACCGGCCCAGGCAGGGCAGCAGATAGGCGACCTCGCCGTTGATCAGGTGACTGCGGTTCAGCTTGGTCGCCACCTGCACGGTCAGGCGCAGGCGGGTCCAGGCCGCCTCCATCCGCTCGCGCTCGGGGATGGCACGGACGAAGTTGCCGCCGAGACCGATGAAGGCCTTCACCTCGCCCGACAGGATCTTCTCGCAGGCCTTGACGGTGTTCAGCCCCTCCTTGCGCGGCGGCTCGAAGCCGAACTGCTCGGCCAGCCGGTCGAGCGGCACCAGCTCCGGCTTTTCGGAGATGCCGACGGTACGCTGGCCCTGGACGTTGGAGTGGCCGCGCACGGGGGAGATGCCGGCGCCGTCGCGGCCGATGTTGCCCTTCAGCAGCCACAGATTGACCAGCGCCGCCAGCGTTTCCGAGCCGCGCACCTGCTGGGTCAGGCCCATGCCGTACATGGCGATGGAGCGTTCCGCCTCGATGTAGATGTCGGCGGCCTGCTTGAGATCATCGCGGGTCAGGCCGGACTCCTCCTCGATCTCCTCCCAGCCGATGGCGTCGACCCGCGCCTTCATCTCTTCGAAGCCGACTGTGTGCCGGGCGATGAAATCCTGGTCGAGGACGTGCCTGCCCTCCGCCTTCCGCTCCTCCTCGGCGGCCAGCACATGCTTGATCAGGCCGGTGATGGCGGCGATGTCGCCGCCCGCCTTCACCTGGAAATAGAGGGTGGAGATCCGGGTCTCCTTGCCGGTCAGCATCTCCAGCGGGCTCTGCGGGTTGCGGAAGCTCTCCAGCCCCTTTTCCCGCACGGGGTTGAAGGTGACGATCTTCGCCCCGCGCTTCACCGCGTCCTGCAAGGGGTGCAGCAGGCGCGGGCTGTTCGACCCGGTGTTCTGACCGAAGAAGAAGATGGCGTTGCAGCTGTCGAAATCGCTCAGCACGCAGGTGCCGACCGGCGAGCCGATCACCTTCTTCAGCCCGACCGAGGTGGTCTCATGGCACATGTTGGAGCTGTCGGGCAGGTTGTTGTGCCCATAGAGCCGCGCGAACAGCGCGTAGAGATAAGAGGTTTCCAGGCTGGCGCGGCCCGACGAATAGAACACCGCCTGCTCCGGGTCGATGGCGCGCAGCTCCGCCCCGATGGCGGCGAAGGCCTCGTCCCAGCCGCAGGGCACATAGCGGTCGCCGGCCCGGTCATAGCGCATGGGGTGGGTCAGCCGCCCCTGCTGTTCCAGGTCGTAATCCTTCCAGCCCTTCAGCTCCGTGACCGTGTGCTCGGCGAAGAAGTCGGGGGTGCAGCGCCGGCTGGTCAGTTCCCAGATCGTCGCCTTGGCGCCGTTCTCGCAGAACTCGAAGGTGTGGGGCTTGGCCGGCTTGGCCCAGGCGCAGGACACGCACATGAAGCCGCCGGGCTTGTTCTGCCGGCGCAGCGTGTCGAGCACGGCGGGGGTCGGCCGCTCCTCCCCCATGATGCGGGCCATGGAGCCAACCGACCCCCAGCCGCCGGCCGGACCGTCGTAATGCGGGGTGTCCTTGTCGTCCGACAGTCCGTCGATGCTCATGGGGCGATGCTCGTGGGGGTGGTCTTCCGGCATTTTGGGGCCAAGCTTCTGGAGGTGGTGGGGCTGTTCCACTGGAATCCAACCCGCCGGACGGCATCCGGTTCCCCCTCCCGGCTCACCGCGTCTTCGGTGAACTGGTATTCCGCATCTCCGGCTTGGACAGCACGGCGCGCAGCAGCTCGGCATTCCTGCGCGCTTCCCGCATCTCCTTGTCCCAGGTGGCGGCAAGGTGGGTCTGGCCGCGCTCGCGGGCATGGTCGCCCAGCCGCCGGAACAGCTCCACCCGGTCCTCATGGGTGCGCAGGGCGACCCACAGGGCGTTCTCCATCGCCTCCGCCTGTGCCGCCTCCATGCTGTCGGGGCTGAAGGCATGGCCGACCTGACAGCGGAAGCGCAATACCGGGCCGTCGTGGATTTCGCTCAGGCCGCCGCCGCATTCCGGGCAGGACAGGGTCGTCGACTTGCCGACCGTCTGGGTGTCGTCGGACACGGTGGTGAACTCCTGCTCGGCGATCCGCGCCTCCGTAGCAATGTCGAACGGCACGGGCGGGCTGGGCGGTGCCGGTTCGGCGGCCAGCCGGGATAGTAGGGCAGGCATCCGGTCCAGCGGCAAGACGTGATCGGCCTCGCCGCGATCGATGGCGCTTTGCGGCATTCCCGGCCATTCGGCATCGTCCGGGTCCTGGGCGACGCCGATCCCGCCGCAGCGGCGGATCGCCCGCAGGCCCGACGTGCCGTCGTCCAGCGTGCCCGACAGCACGACACCGACGACGCGGCTGCCGAAGGCGACGCCGGCCGAACGGAAAAGCGGGTCCACCGCCGGCCGGGTGCGGTTTTCCCGCGGGCCGCGGCGGATCAGCACCCGGTCGCGATGCACCAGCAGATGGTGGTCCGGCGGTGCGACATGGATGTGTCCGGGGCGGATCGGCTCCCCATCATGGGGATGGAAGGCCGGCAGCCAGCCGATCCGGTCGAGCAGCAGCGGCAGGACGCTGCGCGCATTGGGCGTGATGTGGAGGACGACGAACACCGTCGGCGCGCAATCCTTGGGCATGGCGCCGAACAGGCGTCTGAGGGCGGTCAGTCCGCCGGCCGACGCGCCGATGGTGATGATGTCGCGTTTCTCCATGGATCAACAACAGATCCGCTCTTGCCGCGTCTCACGATGCTCTGAATAATTCCGCCCATCCTACCAACGTTTCCCGAAAGGGGCGTAGGTCTCCACACCGCTTGAGCAGGAGGCGGGCAGACGATTATGCTCCGCCCGACACCGTGACGACGCAAGACGATGACCAAGAAGACCGACGATCCTGACAGCGATTTCACCAATCTGATCCGCCACATCCAGGAAAGTCGCGGCATCGATTTCCGGGGTTACAAGCGGACCAGCCTGGAACGGCGCATCCGCCGGCGGATGGAAGAGGTCGGCTGCGACAGTTTTGCCGCCTACCATGCCTTCCTGGAAGCCCATCCGCAGGAATTCGTCGATCTTCTGAACACCGTCCTGATCAACGTCACCTCCTTCTTCCGCGACAACGAGGCGTGGGAGGTGATGCGGCGGGAGGTCGTTCCGCGCATCCTGGAACGCAAGGGCGACAAGGGAGCGATCCGCATCTGGAGCGTCGGCTGCGCATCGGGCGAGGAGCCCTATTCGCTGGCGATGATGTTCGCCGAGGCACTGGGGACGGTGGACTTCTGTCGGCGGGTCAAGATCTACGCGACCGATCTGGACGATGCGGCGCTGAACACGGCGCGCCACGCGACCTATGCGCCGCGCGACGTGGAGTCGGTGCCGGAAGCGTTGCTGGAGCGCTATTTCGAGCGCACCAACAACCACTATGTCTTCCAGCGCGAACTGCGCAAATGCGTGATCTTCGGCCGCCACAATGTGGTCAGCGATGCGCCGATCTCCCGCATCGACCTGCTGATCTGCCGCAACCTGCTGATCTATCTGGAGGCCGACACCCAGGGCGTCGTCCTGCCGCGGCTGCATTACGCCCTGGTCAATGACGGTTTCCTGTTCCTGGGCAAGGCGGAGACCCAGCTGGCCCGGTCCCGCATGTTCGAGCCGGTCGACCTGAAAAGCCGCATCTTCGCCAAGGTGCCGCAGGAATGGCGGCGCACCGCCGGCGGCAGCCTGTCGCTGGCCAACGACGCCAACGGCTCCCGCAACAGCCAGCAGGCGCGGCTGCTGGAGAGCATCGTCGACAGCAGTTCCACCGGCTATCTGGCGGTGAACGCCGAAGGGGTTCTGGTATTCGCCAACACCCACGCCCGGCGCCTGTTCGACGTCGAGGAAACCGACATTGGCCGGCCCTTCCACGACCTGACGATCTCCTACCGTCCGACGGAACTGCGCAGCCGGATCGAGGAGGTGCGCAATTCCGGCCGCATGGTCCGCATCGAACACCAGTCCTTCACCCGGCCAGGGGCCGAGCCGAGCCGGCTGACCATCGAGGTGGCGCCGCTCTACAGCCGCGACGGCAAGCCCTTCGCCACGCTGCTCAGCTTCTTCGACACCAGCCGGATCTTCCTGTTGCAGCAGGAGATCGAGGCGGCGCAGGAAAGCCTGGAAACCACCATCGAGGAACTTCAATCCTCCAACGAGGAGCTGGAGACAACCAATGAAGAGCTTCAGTCCACCAACGAGGAACTGGAGACGACCAACGAGGAACTCCAGTCGACCAACGAAGAACTGGAGACGATGAACGAGGAGCTGCGCTCCACCAATGAAGAGCTGGAGGTCGCCAACGAGGAGATGCGCCGGCAGAGCGAGGAGGCGGGCGAATATCGCCGCTATTCGGAATCGATCCTGCGCAGCATCGACGTCGGCATCATCGTTCTGGACGACACTCTGGCCGTCCAGTCCTGGAACCGCTGGAGCGAGAATGTCTGGGGCCTGCGGAACGAGGAGGTGACCGGCGAGGCGTTCCTGGACCTCGACATCGGCCTGCCGGTGCAGCGGCTGCGCCGTCCGCTGCACGATATCCTGGAGACGCAGGCTCCGGCCGAACCGGTGGAGATGGAGGCGATGGACCGCCGCGGCCGGCGCATCACCTGCCGCATCCGACTGTCGCCGCTGCTCTACGACAACCGGGCGGCCCGTGGCGCCGTCCTGATCATCGAGGACGTGACGGAACGGGCAAGGTCCGACACCTTCGCCGAATATCTCGGGCGGATCATCGGCCAGTCGCTGAACGAGGTCTATTTCCTCGACGCCGCCAGTTTCACGTTTCAACTGGTCAACAAGGGGGCGGAGGAAAAGCTCGGCTATTCCCTGGACGCACTGCGCCAGATCGCCTTGCACGACCTGATGCCCGACATCGACGCGGCCGCCTTCGGCAGGCTGGTCGGTCCGCTGCTGTCCGGCGAAAAAGACGAGATCGTCTTCGAGACGACGATCGAGCGTCCCGACCAGTCGATTCGTCCGATTGAGCTTTGCATGCAGTATTTCGGCGAGGAACAGCCGCCGATCCTGGTCGCCTTGGCCCACGACGTGACGGAACGGCAGCGTATCGGTCTCGACGACAGCCGGGCGGAACACACGGCAAGCTGACGGTTCGGTGGCGGCTTAGATCAGGGACTGCATCCGGGTGTAGGTATCGAAGTACCCGAGGCCTATGTCTTTCAGTTTGGCCTAAAGAAATATTGCGGGAACTGTAGCCGCTTTGGACAGTTTAGAGGTGGAACTTACTGCTGGTTTACCCCGACAACTTGATGCACGGTGGCTCGGCGGGGTGCTGAGCGGGGGCTGGGCGAAATGTCCGACGCGCATGGAATGAAGGCGTGCAATGGGGCCGCGGGCACTGGCGTGAAAGCCAGGCCGCTGATCGTGCAGCCCCTTTGGGATAGTCTGGACCATGCGGTCATCGTCACCGACTGCAACCTGGACGCTCCGGGGCCGACCATCCTCTATGTCAATCGGGCCTTCACCACCCTGACCGGATATCGGGCGGACGAGGCCATCGGCCGCTCGCCCCGTTTCCTGCAATGCCGGCGCACCGATCCCGCCGTCACCGCAACCATCAAGCGCGACCTGCGCCAGGGGGATGCCACCCGCGCCTCCCTGGTCAACCGGCACAAGGGCGGCCGGTACTATCTGTGCAGCCTCATCATTACGCCGCTGGTGGGGCCACGTGGCGAGACCGAACATTTCATCTGCGTGGCGGAGGCCCTGAAGGAGGATCGGGTGCCCGACACGGTGAAACGGCTGTCGGCCGAACTGGAACAGGCGCAAACGCTGATCGAGGATCTGGAACGGCGCCAGAGCGAGGCTGACGAGATCATCGACCGCCAGAACCGCGAACTGGCGATCGTGACGGAGCGCTACCGCGACTCCCTGGCGCAGCTGGATGCGATCCAGGAAAGGCTCGCCATCCGCGAAAACGCGCTGGAGCGCCGGGGCAAGGAATTCGAACGCTCCGACTTCGAATTGAATGCCTCGCTGGAAGAGTTGCGCGCGATGGACGAGGAACTTCGCCTCACGCTGGAGCAGATGGAGGAGGCCAACATCCAGCTGGGCCGCACCAATGAGGAGTTGCGCCGCCTTCAGGCCGCCGACGCCGACAAGTTGCAGCTTCTGGCCTCGGCCAGCCATGACCTGAGGCAGCCGGTGATGTCGATGGGGTTGTTCCTCGATGTCCTGCGCAACCGCCTGGGCGAGGCGGACCGGCCGATCCTGGGCGGGCTGCTGGCGGCGCATCTGTCGATCCGTACCCTGCTGGAAGGCATGCTCGACACCGCGAGGCTCGACGCCGGGGTTCTGGAGCCGGTCATCGAACCGCTGCCGGTGGCGCTGATGCTGGAAATCATCCATGGCGAATTCATGCCCCAGGCGGAAATGCGCGGCCTGCGCTTCCGCATGGTGGGAAGCAGGGCGATCGTGTCCAGCGATGCCCAGCTTCTTGAGCGCATCCTGCGGAACCTCGTCGCCAATGCGCTGAAATACACCGTCTCCGGCACGATCCTGATAGGTTGCCGGCGTTGCGGCGATTGCCTGCGCATCGAGGTGTGGGACACCGGCCCCGGCATCGCCAAAGAAAACCAGAAGGCGATCTTCGAGGAGTTCCGCCAGCTCGACAACTCCGGCCGCGACCAGACGCGCGGCGTCGGGCTGGGGCTGGCCATCGTCGCCCGGCTCGCCCGCCGGCTCGGTCACGAGATCGGTCTGCGCTCCTGGCCGGACCGGGGATCGGTCTTTTCGGTGACGGTTCCGCTTGCTCCTGCGGCCAAGCGGCGGCGTCGCCGATGACGGCGGCCTTTGCCACCTTCGGTTTGGAATGATGCTATACACATGACCCTTAGGGCATTCCGATGGGGCGGTATCTCCCGACCGCCGAGTGGCACTAAGGTCGCATCATGGCCCGCAGTTTTCACGGGTTACAGCACTTTAGACGAGTGAAGGGGAACAAACGTGGATCATCACGTGCAGCACGCCCATGGCTCCGCAGAGCTGGACCTGATGTCTGACCGCCGGAGTCTGTCCGCCGATCCCCTCAAGTTCCTGATTGTCGACGATCACGCGCTGGTGCGCTACGGTCTGGCGCTGGCCTTGCGTCAGCGCTACGAGGACGTCGCGATCGTCGAAGCGGGATCGCTGGCCGAGGCCACACGCAAGGCGCGCTCCGAACCGGGGCTCACCGCCATCCTCTATGACTTGCAGATGGGCGACAGCGACGAGCACAGCGGCCTGTCGGAGATGCTGGAGGCGGCCGGCGAGGTGCCGCTGATCGTCGTTTCCGGAGTGACCGACGGCAACGTCATCGCCTCCTGCATCCGCGCCGGTGCCCGCGGTTTCGTCCACAAGGGCTGCGAAGGCACGGTGCTGGACCAGGCGCTGCCGATCGTGCTGGAGGGCGGCATCTTCGCCCCGGCGCCACCCGCCGCGCGCGACGGCCGCCCGGTCCGCATCGCCCTGACCTCCGCTCCCGCTTCGGTGCGCAGCGAAAGCGACGCCGTCAACGGTCTGACCGAGCGCCAGCGCGAGGTTCTGCGGCTGTTGCTGGAAGGCCAGTCGAACAAGGAGATCGCCCGCGCGCTGGGCGTGCTGGAGGGCACCATCAAGGTGCATCTGCGCACGGTGATGCAGCGCCTGGGCGTGCGCAACCGCACCCAGCTGGCCCTCGCCACCATGAAGGCAGGCATCAAGCTGTCGTCTTAACAATGGGGCGCGCCCCAATCCCCCTCTCCCCCCCGGGGAGAGGGTCGGGGTGAGGGGGGAGCACCGCGTGCCTCTCCCGAGAATCCTCGCCGCGCATCCCCCTCACCCTAACCCTCTCCCCGGGGGGGAGAGGGGACTTACCCGTGCGCCTCCTCCCGAGCCAAGCCTATTGCGGTGTCGGGCCGATGCCGCGTTGCTGGGCGGCGTCCAGCAGGCTGACGAGTTCGCCCGACACCCACCAGCGGCAGCGGCGGCGTTCCTCGGTCGCGACGGTCACGACGCGCCCGATCAGCCTGCTTTCCCCGGCGTTCAACTCGCGGCCGTCGCGCAGCGCCCGCTCGGTGATGCCCAGCAGAGTCTTGTCAATCGCGGTCACCTCGATGGGATAGCCGGTCTCCTCCGCCAGTTCGCACAGTTCGGCCATGGCCGTCAGCGCATCCTCGCGGCCATAGGCGCCGATCTGGCGGAACAGGCCGGCCAGATGCTCGCCGATCGCCGTCAGCCACGGGTTGGTGGAAGCGGCGATGCCGCGGCGGCGCAGGCGGTGGTTGAAGCCGTTGATGAAGCGTACCGGGTCGATCAGCGGCCGGGCCGTGCTGCTGGCATTCAGCGTCAGCAGCCGGTGGCTCAGCACCGGCACCACCTCTCCCTCCACCAGCCCGGTCACCCGGCCGACGGCGGCCGACACCGCCGCCCAGTTGCGCCCGCCGCGCTCGACGCCGAAGCCCTGCAAAGCGTCGTACCAGCGGAAGGCCCGCTCCTGCAACCGGTCCACCGTCTCACCCGCGGTCAGCTGCGGCGGGGCAGGGCGGCCGAGATGCAGATCCTCCAGCTTCTGGCGCAGGCATTGCCAGGCGAACTGCACATGGCCGACCGCCGCCTCGACCAAAACCGGGTGCGGCGACATGCCATGGAGCGCCAGGGCCTGATCGGGATCGCGCGATCCGTTGATCAGGGCGAGCGCGTACTGCATCGCGCCGTCGACCGTACCGCCGTCCATCAAACCGCGGTCGGTCATCCCCGATACGGCGTGCAGGATGCCGATGGTGTCGCGCGGGCGGGCGGCACCCTTCCACAGCGGCGCATGCTCCAGCATGGAATCCAGCATCGCCAGATCGCCCATCGACAGCGGCGCCACGCCCGACAGCCCGCGCTTGCGCAGCAGCGTCAGCCGTTCGGCGTTGGCGGTCGCCAGCAGCGGCCCGGCCCCGCCGCGCTGACGCAGAACCGCCAGCGAGCGGACGCGAAGCTCCTCCGCCCAGTCCGCGGCAGCAGGGGAGGCGAGGACGGCGTCCAGCGGATGTTCGCTGGCGCGGGCGGCGATGTCGGTCTGCACCCGTCCGGCCAGTTCACGCAGGTGCGGCAGCAGGGCGAACCACCAGGCGCTGGCGTCGACCACATGCATGCAGCCGGGCGGCCGGCTTTCCGCCAGCATCAGCGCGTCGGTGCGCAGCATCACCGGATCGAACCAGCCGGTCCAGATGCGCCGCGCATGTTCGGTGCGCGGGCCGTTCAGCATGGCGACGATCAGGCGGCCGACCTCCACCGTCATCTGGTCGTCTTCCAGATGGCCGGCCTGCACCAGTTCGAACAGCTTGGATTTCTGCGCCCGGTCCAGCGGCGCCAGGATCGCCTTCACCTTGTCCAGGCTGACGGCAGCCGGATCGGGTTCCACCGCGCGGAGCGGTACGGTCTGAAGGGAGACGCTGCGGTTAAGGCGGCCGGCCATGGCGTTCACGGGCGCTGCTGAATCACGGCAATTTTAGGTACTGGCACGAATGATTGCTACTGGCATGTGGTGACATATTCTGTCGAGCTGTGTCGGAACCGTTCGGGGCTGTACCGCCACCGCTTTTCGCCACCGCGCGAATACAAATGAAACGATATGTATCAAATGCTACACAAATTTATTTCATTTAAGCGCTAAATCATCCCTTCACACCCGGCGGCCCTGCACTCATTATTCCTCCAGGCATTGCCTCCAGCATCAGGGCGCTCACATGGTTCCGCAGCAGATCGCCGACACCACCCCCAGGTTGTTCAAAATCATGCCCCCAGTCGACTCCCGCAAGGCTGAGCAGGTCGCGCCCGAGCAGGCCGTAGACGATTTCGTCGCCCGCCTGTCCGCGGCTGGCCTGCCTGTCGAGGAGCGCGCCGAGGCTTACGAGGCGGCGCTGAAGCACCTGATGAGGCACCTGATCCGTCAGGAAGGTTGGCTCGCCGAGGAATTCACCGCCGCCGCCCGGTCGCTCGGCGCCTACTGACCGGTTACTCTGCCCC
Organism: Azospirillum lipoferum; assembly: GCF_024170005.1. Taxonomy (GTDB): domain Bacteria; phylum Pseudomonadota; class Alphaproteobacteria; order Azospirillales; family Azospirillaceae; genus Azospirillum; species Azospirillum lipoferum. The sequence goes on along the minus strand of NZ_JALJXJ010000009.1, from coordinate 89,295 downwards.
GAGGCCGCCCGTCCTGATGAGGATTGGCGGCCTTTTTGCGTTTGTGGCGTGTGAGCGCGTGCCCTGAATCCCCCTCTCCCCGGGGGGAGAGGGGACTTTGAGCACTTTTCCACCCTCACCGTTCGTTGAAGCTGTCGGACAGGGCGAAGTAGATCGGCTTCAGCAGATATTCCAGCAGCGACCGCTCGCCGGTGGGCAGTTCCACCTGGGTGGTCATGCCGGGCAGCACCGGGTGCCTGACCTCGTCGCGGCCGACATGGTTGCGGCTCAGCGCCACGACCGCCTTGTAGTAGGGGCGGTGCTGCTCGTCCAGGAAGGTGGAGGCGGAGATGCGCAGCAGCGTGCCGGTGATGGCGCCATAGCGGGCGAAGTCGTAGGTCAGCACCTTGACCGTCGCCTCCTGCCCGACCTGGAGATGGCCGACGTCGCGCGGGGTGACATGCGCCTCCACCGTCATCTCATGGTCGACCGGGACGACCTGCATCAGGACGCCGCCCTCCGGCACGACGGCGCCGATGGTGTTGATCCGCAGATCCTGCACCAGCCCGCGCACCGGCGACGGCACGGTCAGGCGCTGGGCGCGGTCGTCCAGCTTGGCGCGCGCCTCGCGCAGCTGGGCGATCTCGGCGGTGACGGTGCCCATCTCGGTGACGGCGTCCTGCGACAGCTTGGCCGACTGGTCGAGGATGCGGTTGCCGGCCTCGGTGATCGCCTGTTGGGTGGCGATGATCTGCCCCTCGATCCGCCGCTGCTCGCCCATCAGGCGCGACTGCTCGCGCTGGGTTTCCAGCGATTGCAGCTTGGACGACAGGCCCATCGATTCCAGCTTGTTGCGGATGTCGACCGATCCGGTGATGAAGGTGATCTGGTCCTTGATGCTGGCCAGCTGCCCCTCATACAGTGCCAGCTCCGCCTCGCGCTGCGACACCTGGGCGCGCAGCACGGCGATGGCGGTGTCGCGGGCCTGCCGCTGGGTGTCATAGATCAGGCGCTGGTCGGCGGTCTGCGCCTCCGCCTGCGGCGTGTCGGGTCCGGCGATGCGGGCGAAGTCCGGCGCCCGCCCGGCGGCGAAGGCGCGCAGCCGTTCCGCCCGCAGCTCCAGAGTCAGCAGGCGGGCGTTCATCTGCTCCCGCTCCGCCTGGACCTGCTTGGGGTCGAAGACGATCAGCGGCTGGCCGGCCTCGACCAGATCGCCTTCCTTCACCAGGATCGACGACACGATGCCGCCTTCCAGATGCTGGACGACCTGGGCATTGCCGGACGGCACCACCTGGCCCGCGGTGACGACGGCCTCCTTGACCGGCATCAGCGTGGCCCAGGTCAGCAGGGCCGCCATCAGCACGACCAGCACGAGGATGGTGGCGCGGACCAGCGACAGCGTCGCATCGTCGGCGCTGAGCGATTTGCCGGTGGGGCGGGCGAGGTCTGAAGCGGCCATCTTGCGTTTCACATGGGAAGAGAGGAAGGAGCGGAAGGCGTCGGCGCCCGGTCAGCGTTGAGGCGTGGCGGCGACGCCGGGCGGGCGTTGCAGCCCGATCCCGTTCAGCAGTGCCCCGGCAATGCCGTTGGCGACGCTGCTGCCACCGCCGCCCGGACCTGCCCCGGGGCCGACCGGACGGGGGCCGGGCAGGCCGCCGGCCGGGGCGGCGGGGGCGATCATGCCGGCGTCCATCGTCAGCACCGTGTCGGCCAGCGTCAGGTGGCTCGGCCGGTGGGTGACCAGGAAGATGGTGCTGTGGCCGCGCAGCGCGGCGAGCGCCGCGTGCAGGGCCTTGTCGCCCTCGAAATCCAGCCGGCTCGCCGGCTCGTCCAGCAGCAGGATGCGCGGCCGGCGGATATAGGCGCGGGCCAGACAGATCTTCTGGGTCAGGCTGGGCGACAGGCGCAGCGACTGGTTGTCGCCGATGCGGGTGTCCAGTCCGCGCGGCAGCGTCTCCACCTCGTCCAGCGCGCCGGCCAGCGACAGCGCCCAGCGCAGCTCGGCCTCGTCGGCGGTCTGGTCGGCGAAGCGCAGGTTCTGGGCGATGGTGCCGTAGAACAGCGAGCTGGCCTGCGGCACATAGCCGATCGACTTGCGCAGGTCGACCGGGTCCATCTGGCGGATGTCGACGCCGTCGACCCGCACATTGCCGGCCTGCGGCGCATAGAGCCCCAGCATCACCTTCAGCAGCGACGATTTGCCGGCACCGTCCGGCCCGACGATGGCGACGATCTGCCCCGGCTTGACGGTGAAGCTCACGCCGACCAGCGCCGGATCGGCATCGTTGCGGTAGCGCAGCGACACGCGGGAGAAGGACACCTCGCCCTTCAGCCGGCGCGGCTGCAAGGTGGCGCAGCGCGGCTCGCGCTCCGGCCGGATGCTCATCAGGCCGTTGATCTGGCGGGCGTTGGCGCGCAGCTGCTCGATGCGCGGCAGCATGGAGACGGCGGTCTGCAACGGCACCATCACCCGCCACAGCAGCATCATCGACGCCATCAGCGCGCCCGGCGTCATGGTGCCGGCGAAGACCTGCATGGCGCCGACGCCGACGGTGGCGAGCCCGGCGACCGGCACCACCAGCCCGGCCAGCGCCGCATGGGTCGCCGACAGGTTGGCGGCGGTGTGGCCCGAGCGGGCGGTGCGGGCCGACAGCCGGTCATAACGGTCGCGCCAGTGGGCCAGCCCGCCGATGGCGCGCAGCGCCGGCATCTTGGCGACCATCTCGACGAAGAATTCCTGCCGCTCGGTGTCGGCCCGCGCGGTGGTGCCGGTGCGGGCGCGCACCAGCGGGTGGACGGCGCCGCCGATGGCGGCGGTCACCAGCACGGCAGCCAGCGGCACCAGCGCCAGCGGCCCGCCCAGCACCCCCATCACGCCCAGGTAGAGCAGGGCGAAGGGCACGTCGAACAGGGCGGCGACCTGCCCCTGGCTGATGAAGTCGCGGATCGATTCCAGATCCTTCACCCGGGCGATCTGCGTGCCGATGGCCGCCCGCTCGCTCATGCCCACTGGCAGCATCAGGATGCGCTCGATGGTGGCGTTGCTGATGCTGCGGGCGATGCGCGACCCGGCATGGGCCAGCGCCCGGCCGCGGATCTGGCGCAGGGCGAAATCGCCGGCGATCACCAGGAAGGCGCCGACGGCGATGGTCGCCAGCGTGTCGAACGACCCGGTGCCGATCACCTTGTCATAGACCGCCATGGTGAAGAGCGGGGCGGCGACCGACAGCACATTGATGACCGCGCTCAGCCCCAGCACCGCCCACAGCAGCGGGAAATAGGCATGGATGACCGTGCCGACCCAGTTCTGGCTGCCGGCGCCGGCAGCGGTCTCCAGCGGCGTGAAGACGTAAGCCGTTCCCTTGCCGAAATTCAGCAGCACCGTCTCGCGCGACCGGCCGCTGAAGGCGGTGACGCCGTCGGCATCGGCGGACAGCAGCGTGTAGATGCCGCCGTCGCGGGCGCGGAACAGGCAGGGCAGCAGCGACGGCTCCGGCCGGCCGAGGTCGAAGCGCAGGCTGCGCCCCTCGAAATGCAGGCGCTGGAGCACGTCGCACAGCTCCTCCACCGTCTGCACCTCGGAGAAGTGGGGCAGGGCCTCCGCCAGCGTCTGCGGTGCACCGCGCCAGCCCAGGGCGTCCAGCAGCGGGACCATGCAGGCGCCGACCGCCGAGGCTTCGGCCAGCCGGCGGCGCAGGATGTCGCCGTCGTCATGGGCGGCCCGGATCGGCTCCGCATCGGGCTTGGGGGCGGGCTTGGGGGGCTCTTCGTCCGCCGGGACGGCGGGGGAGGTGGCGATCAGGGCCGGCTGTGCGCCGATGCTCCCAGGGCCTCCCTCTGCGGCCGGATTGCGGGCGACGGCATGGCCGTCGACGATCTGCACCACCCGGTCGGCCAGCGACAGCAGCGACGGGCGGCTGCTGACCAGCAGGATGGTGACGCTGCCGCGCAGCTCGTCCAGCGCGCGGCGGAACGCCTTGTCGGACTCGACGTCGAGGGAGGAGTTCGGCTCGTCCAGCAGCAGCACCGCCGGCTCGCGCACCAGCGCGCGGGCAAGGCAGATCATCTGGCGGGCGCCGCGCGGCAGCGCCTCCTGCGAGGCGTCGCCGACGATGGTCTCATAGCCCTGCGGCAGGCTGGCGATCCGGCGGTCGAGGCCCAGGCGCCGGCAGACCTCCATCGCCAGATCGGCCCGGCTGGGGTCGAACAGCGTCAGGTTCTGCAGGATGGTGCCTTTGAACAGCTCCGGATGCTCGCCGACATAGACGACGCCGCCGATGCCGATCATGGCGTCGGCGCCCGCCAGGGTGCGCACGCCGACCCGCACCTCGCCCGCGGTCGGGCGCAGCACGCCCAGGATCAGGCGCAGCAGCGTCGTCTTGCCCGAACTGTTGGTCGCCACCACGCCGAGGAATTCGCCCGGCCCGACGCTCAGCGACAGGCTGCTCAGGATCTCCGGCCCGCGGTCGTAGGCGAAGCCGACCTTGTCCATCTCGATGGAGCCGGGGGCCAGCGGCGTGGCGAGCGAGCGCTCGCCTTCCGCCTTGGTGTCGTGGTGCCGCTGAGGCGCAGCCCGGTCCGATCCGACCTCCAGCAGGACATGGCCGATGCGGCGCAGGGCCAAAGACACCGACTGGTAGCGGACCCAGCGATCGAACAGCGCCTGCACCGGCTGCACGCAGCGCCCGGCCAGCATCGAGCAGGCGGTCAGCACACCGGTGGTCATCGCCCCGTCGATCACCGACACGCTGCCCAGCAGCACCACCAGCATCATCGTCGCCTGCGCCAGCGTGCCGGCAACGACGGAGGCGGAGCCGCTGAGGCGGGCGACGGCGAAATCCTCCTCGCTGCACCCCTGTTGCAGGCGTTCATGGCGGCGCAGCAGGCCGGCCTCTGCCCCCAGCCCCTTCACGGTGTGAACGCCGCCCAGCACCTCGCTGATGAAGTTCAGGCGCCGCTCCTCCAGCGTGTGGCGGCTTTCCAGCGCCCGGCGCATGCGCCGGCCCAGCACCGCGCCGACGATCAGGAACAGCCCCAGCACCGCCAGCGGGATCACCGCCAGCCAGCCGGCCAGCAGGGCGATCAGGCTGAGGTAGAGAACGGCGAAGGGGATGTCGATGGCCGATTGCAGCGCTTGGCCCGAATAGAATTCCCGCACCAGCTTGATGGCGCGGTAGACCTCGAAATGGGTGCCGATGCCCTGCTGGGAAAAGGCGTTCAGCGGCATGTGCATCAGCCGGTCGATCAGCGACGCGCTCGACTGGTGCTCGATCCTCGCCCCCATCCAGGTGGTCAGCGCCGAGCGCGCGACCCGCAGGATGGCTTCCATCACCGCCGCCGCTCCGCAGCCGATGCCGAGCAGAAGCATGGTGCCGTAGGATTCGTTCGGCAGGATGCGGTCGTAGACATGCAGCAGCGTGACCGGAAGGGCCAGCCCGAAGATGTTCAGCGCGAAGGAGGCCAGGATCAGCATCGCCCGGTCCCGGCGCGGACCCAGCATGCCCGACAGCAGGCGCCGCGCAGCCGTCTCGGCCGCCCGGTCACGGTCGGCCTGATCGCGCTTCGACCCGTTGCGCCCCGATGAGATGGTCGCCGGGGCGGCGGGCGGTGCGGTGGGGGGAGCGGGCGGAGCGGCGGATTGCAAAACGACCAACCTGTTCACGGAGTTAACCGGGCGCTAATCAACACCATAATTGCTAGTGATAGGTAAATCCGCGAATAGCAACAAAAGGCAACCGAGTGACAAAGCGCCTGCCGCGCGGCCCTTCGGAGTTTGCTCGAAGGCGGTAAAAACCCAAGCGTCCCAAGGGAATTCGTTGCTGGCGGATGCTCGCGGCGGGGTGGACGCGATGGCCGGTTCAGCGTCCAAGCTGTTGAAACTCATCACAGGATGTTTCTTATCACAAGCAAGTGAGAGCGCTAGAACCTAGGGTCGTGACGGGTGGCGTGGTGCGATCTTGCACCCGACTTATGGAGCGGTCCGATGGCTGAGGAAGCGGTTCAGGGGAATGTCCCGACGGTCGACGATCGTCAGATCCTGGACGATCTCACCCTTCTCCAGCAGGTCGACGGCACCCGGCTGGGCGGCGTCATCCATGAGGCGGGCACCGTCCAGTTGCAGCGGCCGGACGATACGCTGGGCTACGTCCAGACCGACTATCGCGGTGCCGAGGATCTGATGGTCGGCGGCGCGGTCCAGACCGGGACCGTCGTCGGCGAGGCCGTGGCGGTCACCACCGATCAGGCGGTGAACGCACTGCTTCTGGACGGCGACGTACTGCGCACCGAAGGCACCCGCGGTTCCGGCCCGACCGGTCCCGAAGGCTCTGGCATCTCGGATGGCGAGCGGCGCGAGGCCGGCGAAAAGACGGTGGAACGGGCGGAGCTGCTGTCGAACGCGCGCACGACCTCGACCTACGACCCGCTTGAGGCCGCGCAGTCGGCCATTCCCATGCCCGGCTCGCCCAATCAGGTGATCGACGACGGAACCGTTCCCAATGCCGAGGGCGTGACCATCCTCCAGGACGGCGCGGCGGCTACCGCCGCCATCGCCGCCAACATCGCTGCCGGCATCGCCACCCCCACGACATCGGCCCAGGGGACTGCGCAGACGCCGGTGTCCGACACGCCCAGCCTGACGGTGAACGGGGTGTCGGGCGACGAGGACAGTGCCATCGCCCTGAACATTGCCGCCGCCCTGACCGACACCGGCGGGACGGAGGTGCTGACCGTCACCCTGGCCGGCATCCCGGACGGTGCTATTCTGCGCGACGCCTCCGGCACGGTGCTGACGGTGGTGAACGGCAGCATCGTGCTGACCGCCTCGCAGATCCCGGGCCTGACGCTGACCCCGCCGCCCGACAGCGGTGACAGCTTCAGCCTGACCGTGACGGCCACCAGCACCGACGGCACCGCCGCGCCCAGCAGCGTCACCGCCATGCTGCCGGTTACCGTCAACCCGGTTTCCGACACGCCGACGCTCAGCGTCTCCGCCATCAGCGGTTCCGAGGACACGGCGATCCCGCTGACCATCAGCCCGGCCCTGACCGACACCGACGGGTCGGAGGCGCTGACGGTCACCATTGCCGGCATTCCAACCGGTGCGGTCCTGACCAACGCGGCCGGCGACGTGCTGACGATTTCCGGCGGCTCCATCACCCTGACGCCGGGCCAACTCGCCGGTCTGGCGATCACCCCGCCGCTGAACAGCGACGCCGACTTCACGCTGACCGTCACCGCCACCAGCCGCGACGGCACCGCCGCCCCGGCCAGCACCAGCCTGCCGCTGCCGGTCACGGTGAATCCGGTGACCGACACCCCGACGCTGAGTGTCGCCGCAGCGACCGGCAACGAAGACTCCGCGATTCCGCTGACGATCACCCCCGCGCTGACCGATACCGACGGGTCGGAAACGCTGAGCATCACCATCAGCGGTATCCCCGCCGGTGCCAGCCTCGCCAATGCGGCCGGCGATACGCTGTCGATCAGCAACGGTTCGGTCACGCTGACGCCCAGCCAACTGGCGGGCCTGAAGATCACGCCGCCGGCCAACAGCGACGTCGACTTCGCTCTGACCGTCACCACGACCGCGCGGGACGGCAACGCCGCGCCGGTGAGTGTCAGTGCGCCGCTGGTGGTGACGGTCAACCCGGTCACGGATACGCCGACGCTCAGCGTCGCCGCCGCCCGTGGCGACGAGGACACGGGTATTCCGCTGGTCATCAATCCGGCCTTGACGGACACGGACGGTTCGGAATCGCTGAGCATCACCATCAGCGGCATTCCGACCGGCGCGAGCCTCAAGAACACGGCCGGTGACACGCTGACGATCAGCAACGGCTCGATCACGCTGTCGCCCGGCCAGCTTGCCGGCCTGAAGATCACGCCGCCGGCCAACAGCGACGTCGACTTCACGCTGACCGTCACCGCCACCGCCCGGGATGGCGGTGCCGATCCGGTCAGCGTCAGCGCGCCCCTGGCGGTCACGGTGAACCCGGTCACCGACACGCCGACGCTGAGCGTCACGGCGGCCACCGGCACCGAAGACAGCGCCATTCCGCTGACCATCACGCCGGCCCTGACGGATCTGGACGGCTCGGAAACACTGACGATCACCATCGCCGGCATCCCGACCGGTGCCGTGCTGACCAACACGGCGGGCGAGGTCCTGACCATTTCCGGCGGGTCGATCACCCTGACGCCGGGCCAACTGGCCGGCTTGGCGATCACCCCGCCGTCGAACAGCGATGCGGACTTCACGCTGACCGTCACGGCGACGGCAAAGGACGGTGTCGCCGATCCGGTCTCCGTGACGCAGACGCTGCCGGTGACCGTCAGCCCGGTGACGGACACCCCGACTCTGTCCGTGTCCGCCGCCTGGGGGAGTGAAGACACCGCCATTGCACTGACGATCACTCCGGCTCTGACCGACGCCGACGGCTCGGAGACGCTGACAATCACCGTCGCCGGTGTTCCCGCCGGGGCGACGCTCAGCGCCGGCACTTCCGTTCCCCAACCGGACGGCACCATCACCTGGACCCTGACCAAGGATCAGTTGGCCGGTCTGACCATCACGCCGCCGACCAACAGCGACGTCGACTTCACCCTGACCGTCACCGCGACCGCTCAGGACGGCACCGCCGCTCCGGTGAGCGTCAGCGTGCCCCTGTCGGTCACCGTGGACCCGGTGACCGACACTCCGACGCTGAGTGTCGCTGCGGCGACCGGCAACGAAGACAGCGCCATCCCGCTGACGATCACTCCGGCGCTGACCGACACGGACGGGTCGGAGGCGCTGACGATTACCATCAGCGGCATTCCCAGTGGCGCCACTCTTGGCAACGCGGCTGGCAACACGCTGACGATCGGTAACGGCTCGATCACGCTGACGCCGGAGCAGCTTGCCGGCCTGAAGATCACTCCGCCGGCCAACAGCGATGCCGACTTCACCCTGACCGTGACCGCGACCGCAAAGGACGGCGTAGCCGCTCTGGTCAGTGTCAGCACGCCACTGGCGGTGACGGTCAATCCGGTGTCGGACACGCCCACCCTTGCCGTCACCGCTGCGCGCGGCGACGAGGACACCACGATCCCGCTGACCATCAGCCCGGCGCTGACCGACACCGACGGGTCGGAAGTTCTGAGCATCAGTATTTCCGGCGTTCCCGCGGGGGCGATGCTCAGTGCCGGCACGTCGGTCACCGAAGCCAACGGCACGACGACCTGGACCCTGACGCCGCAGCAGCTTGCCGGCCTGAAGATCACGCCGCCGTCGAACAGCGACGTGGATTTCGATCTGACAGTCACCGCGATCGCGCAGGACCGCAACGCGCCGGTCGCGACGGCGACGCAGACCCTGCATGTCACGGTCGATCCGGTGACCGACACGCCGACGCTGAGCGTTACTGCTGTCACCGGCAATGAAGACACTGCGATTCCGCTGACGATCACTCCGGCGCTGACCGATCTCGATGGGTCGGAGACGCTGACGATCACTATCAGCGGCATCCCGGCTGGCGCCGGCCTCAGCAATACGGCCGGCAACACGCTGACCATCAGCAACGGTTCGATCACGCTGACGCCGGATCAGCTTGCCGGCCTCAAGATCACCCCGCCGCTGAACAGCGATGCTGATTTCACCCTAACCGTCACGGCGACTGCCAAGGATGGTGTCGCCGTCCCTGTTTCGGTGACGCAGTCGCTGCCGGTGACCGTCAGTGCGGTGTCGGATGCGCCCGTGCTGACCGTTCAGGCGGCGACCGGCAACGAAGACAGCGCCATCCCGCTGACGATCACCCCGGCGCTGACCGACACCGACGGGTCGGAGGTGCTGACCGTCACCATTGCCGGGATTCCGTCCGGCGCCACTCTCGCCAACACGGCCGGCGACACGCTGACCATCAGCAACGGCTCGATCACCCTGACGCCGGGCCAACTGGCCGGCTTGAAGATCACGCCGCCGGTGAACAGCGACGCCGACTTCACCCTGACCATCACCGCGACCTCCAAGGACGGTAGCGCCGCCGTGGCGAACACCAGTGCGCCGCTGCTGGTCGTCGTCAATCCGGTGTCCGACACCCCGACCCTGTCCGTGTCCGCCGCCCGCGGCGATGAAGACACCGCCATCCCGCTGACCATCAGCCCGGCGCTGACCGACACCGACGGGTCGGAGGCGCTGACCATCAGGATTTCCGGCGTGCCGGCCGGGGCGACGCTCAGCGCCGGCAGTTCGGTCACCGAAGCCAACGGTACGACGACCTGGACGCTGACGCCGCAGCAGCTTGCCGGTCTGAAGATCACGCCGCCGCACAACAGCGACGTGGATTTCGACCTGACGGTTACCGCGATCGCGCAGGACCGCAACGCGCCGGTCGCGACGGCGACGCAGACTCTGCATGTCACGGTCGACCCGGTCACCGACACGCCGACGCTGACGGTTTCCGCCCCCACCGGCAATGAAGACACTGCGATTCCGCTGACGATCACTCCGGCGCTGACCGATCTCGATGGGTCGGAGACGCTGACGATCACCATCAGCGGCATCCCGACCGGTGCGGTGCTGACCAATACCGCGGGCAACACGCTGACCATCAGCAACGGTTCGATCACGCTGACGCCGGAGCAGCTTGCCGGTCTGAAGATCACGCCGCCGCTGAACAGAGACGACGACTTTACCCTGACCGTCACGGCGACGGCCAAGGATGGCAGCGCCAGCCCGGTTTCGGTGACGCAGACTCTGCCGGTGACGGTCAACCCGGTGTCGGATACCCCGACCCTGTCCGTGTCCGCCGCCCGCGGTGACGAAGACACCGCCATCCCGCTGACGATCAGCCCGGCGCTGACCGACACCGACGGGTCGGAGACGCTGACCATCAGGATTTCCGGCGTTCCCGCCGGGGCGACGCTCAGTGCCGGCACGTCGGTCACCGAAGCCAACGGTACGACGACCTGGACGCTGACGCAGCAGCAGCTTGCCGGGCTGAAGATCACGCCGCCGTCGAACAGCGACGTGGATTTCGACCTGACGGTCACCGCGATCGCGCAGGACCGCAACGCGCCGGTCGCGACGGCGACGCAGACCCTGCATGTCACGGTCGATCCGCTCACCGACACGCCGACGCTGACCGTTTCCGCTGTCACCGGCAATGAAGACACTGCGATTCCGCTGACGATCGCCCCGGCGCTGACCGATCTCGACGGGTCGGAAACGCTGACGATCACCATCAGCGGCATCCCGACCGGTGCGGTGCTGACCAATACCGCGGGCAACACGCTGACCATCAGCAACGGTTCGATCACGCTGACGCCGGAGCAGCTTGCCGGTCTGAAGATCACGCCGCCGCTGAACAGAGACGACGACTTTACCCTGACCGTCACGGCGACGGCCAAGGACGGCGTCGCCGACCCCGTCTCGGTGACGCAGACTCTGCCGGTGACCGTCAACCCGGTGTCGGATGCGCCGACGCTGAGCGTCACTGCGGCGACCGGCAATGAAGACAGCGCCATTCCGCTGACCATCACCCCGGCCCTGACCGACACCGACGGGTCGGAGCTGCTGACGATCCGCATCACCGGCATCCCTGGCGGGGCGATCCTCGCCAACACGCTGAACGGCACGTTGACGGTCACCAACGGTTCGATCACGCTCAATCCGGATCAGCTTGCCGGTCTGAAGATCACACCGCCGTCGAACAGCGACGACGACTTCACCCTATCGGTGACCGCCGTCGCCAAGGATGGCAGCGCCGCGGAGGCGACCACGACCAAGTCTCTTGTGGTGACGGTCAATCCGGTGACGGACACCCCGACGCTGAGCGTCACCGCCGCGTCCGGCAACGAGGATACAGGCATCCCACTGGACATCCGTTCGGCCCTGACCGACACCGATGGGTCGGAGACGCTGACAATCACCATCAGCGGCATCCCGACCGGTGCGGTGTTGACCAACACGGCCGGCGACACGCTGGCGATCAACAACGGCTCGATCACGCTGACTCCGGGGCAGCTTGCCGGTCTGAAGATCACGCCGCCGCTGAACAGTGACGGCACCTTTACCCTGAGCGTCACCGCCACGGCCAAAGACGGCAGCGCCAGCCCGGTTTCGGTGACGCAGACCCTGCCGGTGACGGTCAATCCGGTGACCGACACCCCGACCCTGTCCGTGTCCGCCGCCCGTGGTGACGAAGATACCGCCATCCCGCTGACGATCAGCCCGGCCCTGACCGACACCGACGGGTCGGAGACGCTGAGCATCAGGATTTCCGGCGTTCCCGCCGGGGCGACGCTCAGTGCCGGCACGTCGGTCACCGAAGCCAACGGTACGACGACCTGGACGCTGACGCCGCAGCAGCTTGCCGGCCTGAAGATCACGCCGCCGTCGAACAGCGACGTGGATTTCGATCTGACGGTCACCGCGATCGCGCAGGACCGCAATGCGCCGGTCGCGACCACGACGCAGACCCTGCACGTTACCGTCGACGCGGTCACCGATACGCCGACGCTGTCGGTCGCCGCTGCCACTGGCAACGAAGACACTGCCATTCCGCTGACGATCACCCCGGCCCTGACCGACCTGGACGGGTCGGAGACGCTGAGCATCACGATCAGTGGGATTCCGACCGGTGCCACTCTTGCCAATACGGCCGGCGACACGTTGACGGTCAGCAACGGCTCCATCACGCTGACGCCGACGCAACTCGCGGGGCTGAAGATCACGCCGCCGCTGAATAGTGACGACGACTTTACCCTGACCGTCACGGCGACGGCCAAGGACGGTGTCGCCGATCCGGTCAGCGTCAGCGCCCCTCTGGTCATCACCGTCAACCCGGTGTCGGATACCCCGACCCTGTCCGTGTCCGCCGCCCGCGGTGACGAAGACACCGCCATCCCGCTGACGATCAGCCCGGCGCTGACCGACACCGACGGGTCGGAGACGCTGAGCATCAGGATTTCCGGCGTTCCCGCCGGGGCGACGCTCAGTGCCGGCACGTCGGTCACCGAAGCCAACGGTACGACGACCTGGACGCTGACGCCGCAGCAGCTTGCCGGCCTGAAGATCACGCCGCCGTCGAACAGCGACGTGGATTTCGATCTGACGGTCACCGCGATCGCGCAGGACCGCAACGTGCCGGTCGCGACGGCGACGCAGACCCTGCATGTCACGGTCGACCCGGTCACCGACACGCCGACGCTGACGGTTTCCGCCCCCACCGGCAATGAAGACACTGCGATTCCGCTGACGATCACTCCGGCGCTGACCGATCTCGATGGGTCGGAAACGCTGACGATCACCATCAGCGGCATCCCGACCGGTGCGGTGCTGACCAATACCGCGGGCAACACGCTGACCATCAGCAACGGTTCGATCACCCTGACGCCGGAGCAGCTTGCCGGCCTCAAGATCACGCCGCCGTTGAACAGCGACGACGACTTTACCCTGACCGTCACGGCGACGGCCAAGGACGGCGTCGCCGACCCCGTCTCGGTGACGCAGACTCTGCCGGTGACCGTCAACCCGGTGTCGGATGCGCCGACGCTGAGCGTCACTGCGGCGACCGGCAATGAAGACAGCGCCATTCCGCTGACCATCACCCCGGCCCTGACCGACACCGACGGGTCGGAGCTGCTGACGATCCGCATCACCGGCATCCCTGGCGGGGCGATCCTCGCCAACACGCTGAACGGCACGCTGACGGTCACCAACGGTTCGATCACGCTCAATCCGGATCAGCTTGCCGGGCTGAAGATCACACCGCCGTCGAACAGCGACGACGACTTCACCCTGTCGGTGACCGCCGTTGCCAAGGATGGCAGCGCCGCGGAGGCGACCACGACCAAGTCTCTTGTGGTGACGGTCAATCCGGTGACGGACACCCCGACGCTGAGCGTCACCGCCGCGTCCGGCAACGAGGATACAGGCATCCCGCTGGACATCCGTTCGGCCCTGACCGACACCGACGGGTCGGAGACGCTGAGCATCAAGATCGCCGGCGTTCCGGCCGGGGCGACGCTCAGCGCCGGCACCTATGTCACGGAAAGCAACGGCACCACCACCTGGACCCTGACCCAGGGCCAGCTGTCCGGCCTGAAGATCACGCCCAAGGCCGACAGCGACGTCGACTTCACCCTGACCGTCACCGCGACCGCGACCGACCGCGGCCTGTCCCCGGTCTCGGTGCAGTCGACGCTGGCCGTCACCGTCATCGCGGTGGCCGACAAGCCGACGGTTTCCGTCACCGCCGTCTCCTACGATCTGGGCGTCGGGCAGAACGACACGCTGACCGGGACCGCCGGCAACGACACGCTGTCGGGCGGCGCCGGCAATGACACCATTCAGGGTGGCGCCGGCGACGACCTGATCTATGGCGACGGCAGCGGCACCTTCACCAAAGCCCTGTCCATCACCGCCGCGGTGACCGACACCGACGGGTCGGAATTCATCTCCAAGGTGACGATCACCGGCGTCCCGGCCGGGGCGACGCTGAGCGCCGGCACGCTGAACGCCGACGGCAGCTGGACCCTGACCCAGGCCCAGCTGTCCGGCCTGAAGCTGACCGCCAACGAGGGCGACAGCACCCACCCCATCACCCTCACCGTCGTCTCGACGTCGGAGGAGCGGGAGAATGGCAGCACCGCCGACAGCACGGCCAAGACGCTGACCATCAGCTTCACCAACACGCCGAAGGGCAATGACAGCCTGGACGGCGGCGCCGGCAACGACACCATCTTCGGCGGCGCCGGCAAGGACACCCTGGCCGGCGGCCTCGGCGACGACAGTCTGGACGGCGGCACCGACAACGACACCGTCACCTACGCCGGTTCGGCGACCGCGGTGAATGCGAACCTCGCGACCGGCGTCGCCACCGGCGAAGGCACCGATGCCCTGCGCAATCTGGAGAACGTCACCGGCTCGGCCTTCGACGACGTCATCACCGGCGACGGCGGGGCCAACATCCTGCTCGGCGGTGGCGGCAAGGACACCATCACCGGCGGGGCCGGGACCGATACCATCCATGGGGGCACCGGCGACGACCTGTCGATCTTCACCGTCGGCACCGATGGCGGCAGCTCGTCCGTTCCGGAGCAGCAGGACGGCGATGCCGGCATCGACACCTTCCGGGTGATGCTGACCAGTGCCCAGCTGTCGAACGCGTCGATCCTGGCCGACCTGCGCACCCTGCGTGACCGGATCGAGACGGCGGCGGCCGATCCCAACGCCGCGACCAGGGACACCGACGTCGCCGGTGCCGCCACCCTGGCGGCGCTGGGCATCAAGCTGGCGGATTTCGAGAAGCTGGAGCTGTATGTCGACGGCCAGCCGGTCGATGTCCGCACCGCGCTGAACTACGCCCCGACGGCGACCGCGGCGACCACCACCACCACGGAAGACAATGCCATCTCCGGCCGGCTGGCGGCCACCGACCAGGACACCGTCAACCTCCGCACCGACGAGACGATGACCTTCAAAGGGCCCGGCGTGAACGGCCAGCCGGTGCGCCTGGCGCACGGGACCCTGGTGGTGAATGCCGACGGCACCTTCACCTACACGCCCGACGCCGATTTCAGCGGGACGGAGACCTTCTCCTTCACGGTGACCGATGGCTATGGCGGCACCTCCACCGCCATCCAGACCATCCAGGTGACCCCGGTCGCCGATGCCATCACCCTGACCACGCTGAACGCGCGCGGCGACGAGGACGCGGCCGGCGGCATCGCCATCGCCCCGACCATCAGGCTGAGCGACGTCGATGCCGCCAGCCCGGAGACGGTGGAGACGGTCACTCTGAGCATGTCGGCTTCGCAGCTGGATGTTGCCGGCGCCAGGCTCTACCTGAACGGCACGGAGCTGACGCGCAGCGGGACCGGCACCTACAGCTGGACGATCCCGACCAGCGCCCTGGTGGCGGTCGGCGGATCGGCGGGGACCTGGACAGTCTCCGGACTGAAGATCGTCACCAGCCACAACTCAGACGCGGATCTCACCTACACGCTGACGGTCGGCACCAAGGACAGCACCAGCGCCGGCACGGTGACCGGCACCCAGTCGGCGACCGGCACCATCACGGTGGATGCGGTGGCCGATGCGCCGACCGTGACCGCCGCCGCCGCCGCGACGAACGAGGATACTTCGGTCGCGCTGACGATCACCCCGGCCCTGACCGACACCGACGGGTCGGAGAGCATCGGCTACGTCACCATCTCCGGCGTGCCGGCGGGGGCGAGCCTCAATCTCGGCACCGTGCTGAGCACCCAGGGCGACGGCAGCACCATCTGGAAGGTGAACGCGGCCGATGTCGCGAACCTGCGCCTGACCCCGCCGCACGACTTCTCCGGCACCATCACCCTCAGCGTCGTCGCGACCTCGGTGGAGCGGGATAACGGCTCGACCGCCGATTCCGCGCCGGCGACCCTGTCGGTGACCGTCACCGGCGTTGCCGACGCTCCCATCGTCATCCCCACAGCGGCGACGGGCAACGAGGACAGCGCCATCCCGCTGACCATCGACGCCCACCTGTCCGACCTGACGGGCGAGATGCTGGACCACATCACCATCACCGGCGTGCCGGAGGGGGCGACGCTGTCCGCCGGCATCCACAATGCCGACGGCAGCTGGACCCTGACCCCGGCGCAGCTGACCGGCCTGACCTTCACCCCGCCGCTGAACTATTCCGGCACGGTGACGCTGAAGATCACCGCCACCTCGGTGGAGGGGGCGACCACCGCCACCTCGGCGCAGCAATCGCTGTCGGTCACCGTCAACGCCGTCGCCGACACGCCGGTGCTGTCGGCCTCCGACGCGGTGGGGCGCGAGGACACCGCCATCCCACTGTCGGTGGTCGCCGCCCTGACCGACCGCGACGGTTCGGAAAGCCTCAGCATCCTGGTCGGCGGCGTGCCCACCGGCGCCACGCTGAACCATGGCCACTATGACGCGACACTCGGCAAATGGGTGCTGACCCAGGCCGAGCTGAGCGGCCTGACCATCACCCCGCCGGCCAACTCCAACACCGGCTTCACCCTGACCTTCACCGCGCGGGCGACGGAAGGTTCCAACGGCTCCTTCGCCGACGCGGCGTCGGTCAGCGTCCATGTCGAGGTGCAGGGCGTGGCCGACGTGGTGACGCCGAACGGTGCGCTGAGCGCCCGCGGCGACGAGGACACCGCGATCAACCTGCGGCTCGGCGATCTGGTGATGACCGACAATGACGGGTCGGAACGGCTGTCGCTGGTGGTCAGCAACCTGCCGTCGGGCTCCTGGCTGTCGCTGGCGCCGGGGCACGAGAGCGGTCTGGTCTATCTCGGCAACGGCCGCTGGTCGGTCGATGTGGATTACCGCAACGAACTGACCCTGACGACCAAGCAGGACTTCGCCGGCACCATCTCGCTGAAGGTGGACGTCATCACCACCGACAGCAACGGCGCGCCGATCATCACGGTGCACGGCGTGACCTCCGGCGGGACGCTGAAGGACACCCGCGACCTGACGGTCACCATCGACCCCAAGGCGGACGAGCCGGTCGTTTCCATCGGCGCCAGCGCACTGGAGGACGCCGTCGGCGGCATCCCGCTGACCATCTCGGCGCTGACCAGCGACATCGACCATTCGGAGCAGATCTCCGCCATCGTCATTTCCGGCCTGCCGGCCTGGGCGACGCTGACCAGCAGCGATGCCGGCGCGCTGACCGACAACCATGACGGCAGCTGGACGGTCGATCCGGCCAAGCTCGGCAATCTGCGGCTGATCGTGCCGGCCAACAACGCCGACGACTTCACCATCACCGTCAAGGTGACGGTGGTCGACGGCACCGACAGCCTGACCAGAACCTACACCCCGACTGTCACCGTCACCGCCGTGGCCGACGCGCCGGTGTCGCATGCGGCCGACGGGTCGGCGGTGCCCTACCATGTCGACGACCAGTCGACGGTCGGCGTGCCGGACGGGATGGTGCTGAACCTGAACGCCTTCCTGGCCGACACCGACGGGTCGGAAAAGCTGGCGGTCACCATCAGCGGCGTGCCGAAGGGCACGGTGCTGTCGCGCGGCCTCGACAACGGCAACGGCACCTGGACGCTGACTGCCGACGACTACACCGCGGCACTGGCCGAGGGCGGCCTGAAGCTGACCGTCAAGGATGCGAACGCCACCGGCATCACCCACAGCGTCGACAGCACCACCCATGTCGACACGGCCAGCATCACGCTGACCGTCAACCCCTACAGCATCGAAAGCGAGGGCGACCGCAACACCAGCGTGTCCGACAGCTTCATGGTGAGCTGGACCAGTTCGGCCTCCTCGGGCGGCGGTTCGACCGATCCGGGCAACGGGGGAAACACCGGCGGTGGCACCAGCCCGCCCCCGCCTCCTCCCCCTCCGCCGCCTCCGGTTCCGGATCCCAGCGTCGGCAGCGACCGGCCGGCGGCTGTGACGACCGCCGAGGATACCGCCGTGGCGCTCGGCCTGAAGGACGGCCTGGCGAACTGGCAGGATGTGTCCACCGTCACCCTGTCGGGGATCCCGACGGGTGCCAGCCTGACCAACACGGCCGGCGACACGCTGACCATCACCGGCGGCTCGATCACGCTGACCAGGGCGCAGCTGGATGGCCTCAAGCTGACGCCGCCGTCGAACAGCGATGCCGATTTCACGATCGGCATCGAGGTGGTTTCGGGCAGCAGCAACGCCCACACCACGCTGACCCAGGCGGTGACGGTCACCGCCGTCGCCGACAGCCCGCTGCTGACGGTGCAGCCGGCGTCCGGCAACGAGGACACGGCCATCGCGCTGGACATCACCGCAGCACTGGCCGACACCGACGGGTCGGAGACCCTGGCCAGCATCGTCATCGCAGGCGTGCCGACCGGCGCCACGCTGTCGGCCGGCTATCTGGACTCCACCACCGGGCACTGGGTGCTGACCCCCGGCCAGCTCGCCGGACTGAAGTTCACCCCGCCCCATGACGCCAGCGGGACCATCCAGCTGACGGTGACCGCGGTCTCGCGGGAGACCAGCAACGCTGACCGCGCGACCACGACCAGGACCCTGTCCGTCGAGGTGGCGCCGGTCAGCGATGCGCCCGCCATTTCCGCCACCGCCGCCACCGCGCAGGAGGATCACGCCGCCAGCCTGTCGATCGACGCCGCGGTCACCGATCTGGTCGGCACCGGGGAGGTGATCACCGCCCTACGGGTGACGGTTCCGGCCGGCTTCACCCTGTCGGGCGGCACGTCGCTCGGCAACGGCGTCTACGACCTCACCGGCCTGTCCGCCGGCGATCGCGCGGCGCTGAAGCTGACGCCGCCCGCCAACTATTCCGGCACGGTGACGCTGACGGTGGAGGCGGCTTCCCAGGACGGCACGGCGGCCCCCGCCTGGTCGACCAAGACCGTCTCCGTCACCTACACGGCGGTCGCCGACGCGCCGAACGTCACGGTCCATGACGCGACCGGGGCGGAGGACACCGCCATCGCCCTGAACCTGTCGGCCAGCCTCGTCGACACCGACGGGTCGGAAACCATGGCCGTCATCCTGTCGGGCCTGCCGGCCGGTGCCGTTCTGAACCACGGCTCCAACAACGGCGACGGGTCCTGGACCCTGAAGCCGTCGGAGCTGACCGGCCTGACCGTCACGCCGCCGCGCAACTATTCCGGCGGCATGGACCTGACGCTGACCGCCACCAGCCTGGAAAGCTCGAACAAGGACACGGCGAGCACGACCGCTACCGTCCATGTCGATGTGACCGCGGTCACCGACGCGCCCACCGTCATCGTCGCCAACGCCTCGGGCAGCGAGGACACCGCCATCGCGCTGACCCTGACGGCGGCCCTGGTCGACACCGATGGGTCGGAGACGATGGCCATCGTCCTGTCGGGCCTGCCGGCGGGCGCGGTGCTGATCGATGCGAACGGCACCACCCTGACGCCCACCGCCGGGTCAGTCAGCCTGACCGCCGCCCAGTTGTCCGGGCTGAAGCTGCTGCCGCCGGCCAATGCCGGCATCGATTTCAACCTGACCCTGACGGCGACGACGACGGAAGCCTCCACCGGCGCCACCGCCACCACCAGCCAACTGTTCCGGGTCGGCGTCGATCCGGTCGCCGACCAGCCGATCATCACCTGGGCGCCGCTGGCCGGGACGGAGGACACTGCCGTGCCGCTGAACCTCTCGGTGGCGCTGGCCGACACCGACGGGTCGGAGCGGCTCGGTCTCCTGACGATCACCGGCGTGCCGACGGGCGCGCTGCTGTCGGCCGGCACCCACAATGCCGACGGAAGCTGGACCCTGACGCCGGGCCAGATCAACGGCCTGACCCTGACCCCGCCCGCCAACAGCGACGCACCGATCAATCTGACCGTCACCGCCGTCAGCATCGAGTCCAACGGCAGCACGGCGACCAGGACGGTCACCGTGCCGATCACCCTGACCGCGGTGTCCGACACCCCGACCCTAACCCTGTCCGCCGCGACCGGAAACGAGGACACGAGCATCGCGCTGACGATCACCCCGGCGCTGACCGATCTGGACGGCTCGGAAACGCTGACGGTCACGATCAGCGGCATCCCGACCGGTGCCAGCCTCAGCAACACGGCCGGCGACACCCTGACCATCGGCAACGGTTCGATCACGCTGACGCCGACACAGCTCGCCGGGCTGAAGATCACGCCGCCGTTGAACCGCGACGACGACTTCACCCTGACCGTCACCGCGACCGCTACCGACGGCACCGCCACGCCGGCCAGCACCAGCGCGCCGCTGGTCGTCACGGTGAACCCGGTCACCGACACGCCGACCCTGAGCGTCACGCCCGCCACCGGCGACGAAGACACTCCCATTGCCCTGACGATCACCCCGGCGCTGACCGATACGGATGGCTCGGAGACGCTGAGCATCACCATCAGCGGAATCCCGACCGGCGCCACCCTGACCAACAGTGCCGGCAACACGCTGACCATCAGCAACAATTCGATCACCCTGACCCAAGCCCAACTGGCCGGGCTGGCGATCAAGCCGCCGTCGAACAGCGATGCCGACTTCAATCTGACCGTGACCGCCACCGCCAGGGACGGCAGCGCCGCTCCGGTTTCCGTCACCTCGACCCTGGCAGTGACCGTCAACCCGGTGTCCGACGCCCCGACCCTGACCGTGTCGGCGGCGACGGGCGATGAAGATACGGCGATCCCGCTGTCCATCACCTCGGCCCTGACCGACAGTTCGGAGGTGCTGAGCATCACCATTGCCGGCATTCCGACCGGTGCCACCCTGATCAACAGCGCCGGCAACAGCCTGACGGTCAGCGGCGGCAGCATCACCCTGACTCCGGCCCAACTGGCCGGGCTGAAGATCATGCCGCCGCAGAACGACCACACCGGCTTCACCCTGACCGTCACCGCCACCTCCACCGACGGCAGCGCCGCTCCGGCCTCCACCGTGGCGCAGCTACCGGTCACGGTCCGGGCGGTCTCCGATACGCCGACCTTGCAGGTAGACCCGGCCTCGGTGACGGAGGACGGCACGGTCG
Source organism: Azospirillum lipoferum (assembly GCF_024170005.1). GTDB lineage: Bacteria > Pseudomonadota > Alphaproteobacteria > Azospirillales > Azospirillaceae > Azospirillum > Azospirillum lipoferum. The sequence goes on along the minus strand of NZ_JALJXJ010000009.1, from coordinate 67,801 downwards.
CCCTGTCGATCACCCCGGCCCTGACCGACCCGTCGGAGGTGCTGAGCGTCACCATCGCCGACATCCCGACCGGCGCCCACCTGTCGAACACGGCGGGCGACACGCTGACCATCGTCAACGGCTCGATCACGCTGACGCCGGACAAGCTGGCCGGCCTTGCGATCACACCGCCGCATGACAGCGGCAGCAGCTTCACCCTGTCGGTTACCGCTACCTCGACCGACGGCAATGCCACGCCGGCGAGCCTTACCCGCTCGCTCGCGGTGACGGTGACGCCGGTCGCCGACACGCCGACGCTGACCACACCGGCCGTCCATGGCTCGGAGGATACGGCGATCCCGCTGACCATCACCGCCGCCTCCACCGATACGGACGGGTCGGAGACGGTGACGGTGCTGATCACCGGCATGCCCACCGGCGCCAGCCTGAACCACGGCACCCACAACAGCGACGGCAGCTGGACCCTCAGCGCGTCGGACCTGACCGGCCTGACCTACACCCCGCCCACCAACGCCAACGGCACCGTCACCCTATCGGTCACCGCGACCGCCCAGGACGGGTCCAGCAGTGCGGCGGTGACGCAGACGCTTGCCGTGACGGTCGATCCGGTGAACGACAAGCCGACACTGGCCGCCGCCCACGCCACCACCGTGATCGCCGCCGACGCCACCGACCATCCGGCCGTGGTCTCCGACGCGACGATCACCGATGTGGACAGCAGCGTCATGTCCGGCATGTCGATCCGGATTTCCGCCGGGTCGCAGACCGGCGACACGCTGAACCTCGACAGCCTGACCATCGCCACCGATGCGTCGACCGGGCGCAAGACGGTGGCCGGCACCGGGATCGAGGTCAGCTGGGACGACACCAATCATCAGCTGTCGCTGTCCGGCACGGCGTCGACCGCGACCTACAGCGACATCCTCCACCATCTGGCCCTGACGCCGAATGGCGGCGGTCCCCGGACGCTGGAGGTGACGGTCAGCGACGATCAGGGGCTGTCCAGCGATCCGCTGGCGGTGCAGGTGCTGGTCTCCACCAGTGCGACGATGACCGGCAGCTCAGGCGCGGACATCCTGCATGCCGGCGCCGGAACGACCAGCATGTCCGGCGGGGCCGGTGACGACCTGTTCGTCTTCGCCCCGCGCGGCGGCGACCTGACCATCAATGGCGGGGTGGGCTGGACCGACGTGGTGGAGGTCGGCGCCTTCGTCGCCAACGCCGGCACCAACTGGCTGCAACAGCTCGACGGGCATGCCTACACCCTGGACCCGTCCGGCCACGGCCTGACCTTCACCCAGGAGACGACCGTCACGCTGGAGGACCAGAACCATCACCAGCTGGTGTTGCAGAACATCGAACGGCTGACGTTCTGATGGGGCAGGGCAGAGGGGTGGACAGGGGAGGGGACGGCGGGCGGGTTCAGGCGACCGGCGCGCCGTCGGTCTTCTCCCCGCCGCTTTCGCTGCCCGCCTGCATGTGGGTGATGATGCGCTTCATCAGGCGGCCCAGCATCGCCCGTTCGTTCTCCGCCATGGCGGCGATCGGCGGGCTCAGCGACTGGCGCAGGGGATCGCGGTCCAGCAGGGTCCGCCCGTCCTCCGTCAGGTCGAACAGCCAGCCGCGCTTGAATCCGGGATGCGGGCGGCGGGCCAGCAGCCCCTTGTCCACCAGGGTGGAGACGGTACGCGACACCGGTGCCAGGTGGATTTTCTGGAACCGCGCCAGCGCGGTCAGGGTGCGGGCCGGTTCCGGCGCGTCATGGAAATAGCGCAGCGCCACCCACTGGGCCGGGAAAAGCCCGTCGGTGAAGCTGATGCCATAGACAAGCCGGCTGACCTGGTCCAGCAATGTGACCAGATCATCGTCTGTCGACGAAACGTCGCCATCCTCCGGCTTTTCCGACACGCGCTCTTCCCCCTCCCCGAAACCGCACGAACGGCGGCAAGCTTGGCCGCGGACTGTAGCGAAGTCAACGCGCCAGCGGAAGCGGCAGTCTTCGCGCCTGCGTGGAGAAAGTATGATGATGATTCTCGCTGGTTATCGTTGACGAAAATCCATTGCTGTCCGCGGCAAATCCTTGGCGAAAGCGGCTGGCCGGTCCCACCTCTGGTCCGACCCTCACAAACTGCGGACACTGGACATGACCGGCTATCCCCGTGTGACCAACGCCTTTCTGTTCGACCTTGACGGCACGCTGACCGACACGGTGTATCAGCATGTTCTGGCCTGGAAGGAGGCGCTGGACGAGGAGGGCATCGCCCTGTCGGTCTGGCGCATCCACCGCAAGATCGGCATGAGCGGCGGGCTGTTCACCAACATGCTCCTGCGCGAGACCGGACTGGCAGCCGACCAGGATCTGCTCGACCGGCTGCGCCATCGCCATTCCCAGGCCTACAAGCGGCTGGCGTCCGGCGTGGTTCCGCTGCCGGGTGCACGCGACCTGCTGGACACGCTGACGGAGTTGAAGATTCCCTGGGCGATCGCCACCAGCGGCCGGATGGAGACGGCGCGGCCGGCGCTGGAGAAACTGGGCGTCGATCCGGCGAAGGCCGCGGTCGTCACCCGCGACGAGGTCGAATATGCCAAGCCCGATCCCGACCTGTTCCTGGCCGCCGCCGCCCGCATCGGCGTCGACATCGCCAGCGCCTTCGTCGTCGGGGACAGCATCTGGGACATGATCGCCGCCAAGCGGGCGCGGGCGCTGGGTATCGGCCTGCTGTCCGGCGGTTATGGCCGCGAGGAGCTGGAGCGCTCCGGCGCGTTGCGTGTCTACGAGGATCCGGCCGACATGCTGGACCACCTGGATGAAGTCGGTGGCCGCCGCGGGTTGGCGCAGTGAAAAAGGCTTGGCGTCGAGAGCACCATCGATCTCGGCAGTTTGCCAAAATGGGCGCGAACCGGACAAAAAAAGAGCCGCTCGGAAACACCGGCGGCTCTGAAGTCCGAGAGGAACGTCCAACAAGTTGTGCCGGGTCAACCCACGGCGCATCCAGCGGTACAGGACTAATATATTAATATCCCATCCGCGTGGCAAGCGACTTCTCTTCCCGCGGTCAGCTTTTTTGCCCGCCATCGTTTCCGGTCTGCCGGCACGGGAAAACGCCCCCCGGCGCTGTGCCGGAGGGCGTCCTTGTCACTGTTCAGAGAGGTTTCGGAAGGATCGTCAGTCGGCGCCGGCCGTGGCGTTCGGGAGGACGGCGCCATGCTTGGTGCCGCGCTGGCCCAGGACCAGGGCGATGATGGCGAAGGCGGTCAGGTCGAACACGGTCAGGCAGGCGAACAGCGGCTCGTACCCGATGGTGGTGGCGAGCTGGCCGATCATCAGCGAGAAGATCATGCCGCCCAGATAGCCGGCCATGCCGCCGAAACCGGTCGCCGTGGCGACGTCCTGCTTTTCGAAGGTGTCGGTGACCAGGGCATAGAGCAGGCTCGACAGCATCTGGTGGGCGAAGGCGCCCAGGGAGAACAGGAAGATCGCGGTGATCGGGCTGGCGGCGAAGCTGATCAGCGCCGGGCCGACCATGCACACCGCACCCACGCCGACGCCGGCGATGCGGGAGTTGACCAGCGACATCCGGAAGCGCTTGACGAAGAAGGGCGACAGGTAACCGCTGAGGATGCAGCCGATGTCACCGGCCAGGAACGGCAGCCAGGCGAACAGGGCGAACTGCTTGATGTCCATGCCGCGGGTGGAGACCATGTACAGCGGGATCCAGAAGCTGAAGGTCTGCCAGGCCGGCTCGGTCAGGAAACGGGCGGCGGCGATGCTCCAGAACTTGCCCTTGCCCAGCACGCGCTTCATCGACGGCTTCGGCAGCTCGGCATGCTCCTGGCCTTCCAGGATGTAGGCGTGCTCTTCCTTGGTCAGGCGCGGGTGGTTCTCCGGGTTGCGGTACAGCATGTACCACAGGGCCGACATGCCGACGCCCAGCAGACCGGTGACCAGGAAGGCTTCCTGCCAGCCATAGGTCAGCGACAGCCAGATGACGAAGGGCGGGGCGATCATCGCGCCGATCGAGCTGCCGGTGTTGAACCAGCCGGTGGCGATGGAGCGTTCCCTGGCCGGGAACCACAGGGTGGAGGTCTTGACGCCCGACGGCATGGCCGCCGCTTCGCTGACGCCCAGCAGACCGCGGAAGAAGGCCATCGACTGCCAGCTGCCGGCCAGCGCGTGCATGGCGGCGGCGAGGCCCCAGACGCCGGCGAACATCGCGTAGCCCAGCTTCAGCCCGATCAGGTCGGTGATGTAGCCGGCCACCGGCTGCATCAGGCTGTAGCAGAGCTGGAAGGCGCTGACGATAAAGGAATATTGCTCGGTCGAGAAGTGGAGCTGTTCCTTCAGCGTCGGCGCCAGGATGCCCAGAGTGTTGCGGTCGATGTAGTTGACCACGGTGCCCAGCATCATCAGGGCAAGGATTTGCCACCGCAAACCACGGATCTTGTTCATGTTTTCCTCACATGCCTGCCACGGCAGGCGCCGGTGCGCACGTACAGGCCCTTCAGGCGGCGGTCCTCGGGCGGGATGCCTGGCCGGCGGGTGTTCGGTGCCGGGCGACGGGGTCGCTTCCGCATCGTATCAAGAGGGGCGGGAGCATCGCTGACGGAGTTATATTAATATATCAGTGTTGGATGCAAGCGGTTTTCCGGGGCCGCCTTCGGTGCTTGCGAAAATGTCGCAGTTCAATGATGCGGTGCGCTGATTTCTTCGCAGTTGCAGCATAGTCGCGGCCTTTGCCCGAGGCCGGTCGCGTGTTGCAACGCAATGTAAACGTGAGTTGAAAAGGCGGTTCTGCTGTTCGGATTTTGAAGGCGGGCTGTGTGGCCCGGTTCATCCGCCTGTAGGAAGCCACAGCATCAGGTCGCCATAAATGACCTGGATCAAAGGGCTATGTGACGTCTTCTGTCTCTTCGGTCATCCGCTTCAGGTCGTGCGCCGTTGCCTCTCCCCCAGGCTTGCTGGATCCGCGGCCGATGCTGCGGTGCGACAAATTGAGACCTTCCTTGCAAAAGTAATATATCAGACCTTGGTGCAGCGCAGAACAGCGGCGGCCGGAAAATCCGCGTCGGACTGACCAGCGTCAATGTGTCCGACCCGCTCCAGGCCGACCATTCTCCCTGGCCGATCGCCGTTTCCTGCCGCCCGCCCCGCCGGCTTTTCAAAGCTCCGCCGGCCCCCGCCATCGAAGACGCCTCACGGAGACGACTGTCGCCAGCACAAAGGATTTTTCCGGCATGATCCAGAGCCCGACCTCCACCACCTCCACCCGGCCCATCCCTGCTGCCCGCATCATGGACGGCAACGAGGCGGCGGCTTCGGTGGCCTATCGCGTCAGCGACGTCATCGCGATCTACCCCATCACGCCAAGCTCGCCGATGGGGGAGTTCGCCGACGAATGGTCGGCGGCGCGCCGTCCCAACCTGTGGGGCAGCGTGCCGCAGGTGGTGGAGATGCAGTCGGAGGGCGGTGCCGCCGGGGCGGTCCATGGCGCCTTGCAGGCCGGGGCGCTGGCGACGACCTTCACCGCGTCGCAGGGCCTGCTGCTGATGATCCCCAACATGTACAAGATCGCCGGAGAGCTGACGCCCTTCTGCATGCATGTGGCGGCGCGGACGCTGGCGACCCATGCGCTGTCGATCTTCGGCGACCATTCCGACGTGATGGCCTGCCGCCAGACCGGCTTCGCCATGCTCGCCTCGGCCAACGTGCAGGAGGCGCAGGATCTGGCGCTGATCGCTCATGCCGCGACCCTGCGGGCCCGCGTGCCCTTCCTGCATTTCTTCGACGGCTTCCGCACCTCGCACGAATTCAACTGCGTCGAACCCCTGGCCGACGATGACCTGCGCACTCTGATCGACGATTCCTGCGTCGATGCCCACCGCCGCCGCGGCCTGACGCCGGACCATCCGGTGGTCCGCGGCACGGCGCAGAATCCCGACGTGTTCTTCCAGGCCCGCGAGGCCGCCAACCCCTGGTACGACGCCTGCCCGGCCGTCGTGCAGGAGATGATGGACCGGCTGGCCGCCCGCACCGGCCGCGCCTACCGCCTGTTCGACTATCACGGCCATCCGCAGGCGGAGCGGGTGGTGGTTGTGATGGGGTCGGGTGCGGAGACCTGCAACGGCACGGTGGACCGGCTGGTCGGGCAGGGAGAGCGGGTCGGCTGCCTGACGGTCCGGCTGTTCCGCCCCTTCGCCATCGCCGACTTCGTGTCCGCCCTGCCGCCGACGGTGCGGCGAATCGCCGTGCTCGACCGCACCAAGGAACCGGGAGCGGTCGCCGACCCGCTCTATCTCGACGTGGTCGCCGCCCTGGCCGAAGCCCGCGCCGCCGACTCGTCCGCAATCGGCTCCGCCATTGATCCCATGGTGATTGCCGGCCGCTACGGCCTGTCGTCCAAGGAATTCACCCCCGCCATGGCGAAGGCGGTGTTCGACGAATTGGGACGCGACCGCCCGAAGCGCCGCTTCACCATCGGCATCACCGACGACGTCACCCACCATTCGATCCGCTGGGACCCGAATTGGGGCGTGGAGGAGCCGGGCGTCTCCCGCGCCGTCTTCTTCGGCCTGGGCGCCGACGGCACGGTGGGGGCCAACAAGAACTCGATCAAGATCATCCAGTCCCAAACCGGCGGCCATGCCCAGGCCTATTTCGTCTATGACAGCCGCAAGTCCGGCTCGACCACCGTGTCGCATCTCCGCTTTTCCAAGGACCCGATCCGCGCCCCCTACCTGATCGGCCGGGCCCGGTTCGTCGCCTGCCACCATCTGCCGCTGATGGAGCGGGTGGAGGTGGTGGAGATGGCCGCCCCCGGCGCCACCGTCCTGCTGAACGCCCCCGGCACGCCGGAGCAGGTGTGGGACGCCCTGCCGGCGGAGGTGCAGCGCCTCTGCATCGAGCGCAGGCTGTCGCTGCACGCCATCGACGCCGGCGCCGTCGCGCGGGAGGTCGGCCTCGGCCGCCGCGTCAACACCATCATGCAGACCTGCTTTTTCAAGCTGTCCGGCGTGATGCCCGTCGGGGACGCCATCGCCGAGATCAAGGCGGCCATCACCAAGACCTATGCCCGCCGCGGCGAGGAGGTGGTGACGCGCAACATCGCCGCCGTCGATCAGGCGCTGGCCCATCTGCGTCCCGTTCCGATTCCCGACCACGTCACCGCCGACCATGGCCGCCCGGCCCCGGTGCCGGACACCGCCCCCGACTTCGTCAAGCGCGTCACCGCCATGATGATCGCCGGCCATGGCGACCGGCTGCCGGTGTCCGCCTTCCCGGTCGACGGCACCTGGCCGACCGGCACCTCCAAATATGAGCGCCGCAGCATTGCGGCGGAGGCGCCGGGCTGGAACGCCGATCTCTGCATCGAGTGCAACAAGTGCGTGCTGGTCTGCCCGCATGCCGCCATCCGCGCCACCGTGGTGGCAGAGTCGGCGCTGGCCGGCGCGCCCGCCGGTTTCGAAACCATCCCCTACAAGGGCCGTGAATTCCCCGGCGGCCGCTATCGCCTGCAAGCCTCGCCGGCCGACTGCACCGGCTGCACGCTGTGCGTCGCCGCCTGTCCGGTGCAGGACAAGGGCGGTTCCGGCCGCAAGGCGCTGGAGATGCGGCCGATCCAGGCACTGGCCGGCCAGCAGGAGGCCTTCGACTTCTTCCGGACCCTGCCGGCGATCCCGCGCGAGTCGGTGCCCGTCACCGTCAAGCACAGCCAGCTTCTGGAGCCGCTGTTCGAGTTCTCCGGCGCCTGCGCCGGCTGTGGCGAGACCCCCTACATCAAGATGCTGACCCAGCTGTTCGGCGACCGCATGGTGATGGCGAACGCCACCGGCTGCTCGTCGATCTACGGCGGCAATCTGCCGACCACGCCCTACACCACCGACGCCGGCGGCCACGGGCCGGCCTGGGCCAATTCGCTGTTCGAGGACAATGCCGAGTTCGGCCTCGGCCTGCGCGTCGCCATCGACCAGATGGCCGAACAGGCGCGCGACACGCTGGCGCTGCTGTCCGCGCAGCTGGAGCCCGGTCTGGTCACTGCGCTGCTGGAGGCCGACCAGCATGACGCCGCCGGGATCGCCGCCCAGCGGACCCGTGTCGCCACCCTGATGGTGCAGCTCGCTCCGCTGAAGGATCCGCTGGCCCGGCGGCTGGAGCAACTGGCCGACTATCTGGTCCGCAAATGCGTGTGGATCGTCGGCGGCGACGGCTGGGCCTACGACATCGGCTATGGCGGCCTCGACCATGCGCTGGCGTCAGGTCGCGACGTGAATATCCTGGTGATGGATACGGAGGTGTATTCCAACACCGGCGGACAGCAGTCCAAGGCCACCCCGATCGGCGCCTCGGCGAAATTCGCCACTGCCGGCCGGTCGGCGGCCAAGAAGGATTTGGGGCTGATGGCGATGGCCTACGACCATGTCTATGTCGCCCGCACCGCCTTCGGCGCCCGCGACAGCCACACTCTGAACGCGCTGATGGAGGCCGAGGCCTACCGCGGCCCGTCGCTGGTCCTGGCCTACAGCCATTGCGTCGCCCATGGCTATGAGCTGTCGCACGGGCTGGAACACCAGAAGCTGGCGGTGGACAGCGGCCACTGGTCGCTCTACCGCCGCGATCCGCGCCAATTGGCCGATGGCAGGACCGCGCTGCAACTGGACAGCGGAGCCCCGTCGGCCGGTCTGGCCGCCTTCATGGCTGGCGAATCCCGCTTCAGCGCGGTGGAGCGCAGCAACCCCGAACGCTACCACGCGCTCCTTGATGAAGCCGAAGCGGAGATCCGCCGCAAGCGCCACCTGTTCGAGCATATGGCGGGCTTCAAGGAGTAGGCAGGAATCTCCCTCTCCCCGCTTTCGGCGGACCGGAGGTCCGCCTGTCGCGTCAGCGCAAACGAAGTTTGCGCGTGAGCGGGGGGAGAGGGGACCTTCTACCGAGAATCTTCCACACCCTCCCCACCACAATGCCGCACCCTTTTCCCCTTGCCCTGCCCATTAATATATTAGTATATTTACGCCATCGCCCGCGCCTGCCTCTGCCGCACCGGGCTCCGATCTTCAGCTCCTGTAAGGATGCCCAGTCATGCGTTCCCTGACCCGTGACCAGCTTGCCGGTGGCGCGTTCGACGTCTCCCACACCGACGGCGCTCCGACCCTGCCCGTGACCATTCTCCAGGTGGGCGACGGCAATTTCCTGCGGGGCTTCGTCGACTGGATGGTTGATGTCGCCAACGGGCAGGGGCTGACCAAAGCCGGCGTCGCCATCGCCCAGCCGCTGGACCAGGGCGTCGCAAACCTGCTGAAGGCGCAGGACAACCTCTACACCGTCCTGCTGCGCGGCATCGAGAACGGGCAGGAGGTCGAATCCCGCCGCGTCGTCTCCTGTGTCTCGGCGGCGCTGAACCCCTATGCCGACTGGGCGCGGATGGTCGAGCTGGCCAGTTCTCCCGCGCTGCGCTTCTTCGTCTCCAACACCACCGAGGCCGGCATCGCCGACCGCGAGGAGGCTTATGCGCCCGGCGCCTGCCCGGACAGCTTCCCGGCCAAGGTCGCGGCCCTGCTGCACGCCCGCTACACGGCGCTGGGCGGCACGGCCGACAGCGGTCTGGTCTTCCTGCCCTGCGAGCTGATCGAGGCCAACGGCGCCAACCTGAAGCGCATCGTGCTGGCCCATGCCAAGCGCTGGGGGCTGGAAGCCGGCTTCGCCGACTGGGTCGGGACGCACAACCACTTCCTGAACACGCTGGTCGACCGCATCGTCCCCGGCTACCCGAAGGACGAGGCCGCCGCCCTCAGCGCCAAGTGGGGCTATGAGGACAGGCTGGCCGTCGCCGCCGAGCCCTTCCATGTCTGGGTGATCGAGGGTCCGGCCCATCTGGCCGACGAACTGCCGCTGCACAAGGTCGGCCTGAACGTGGTGTGGACCGACGACCTTCAGCCCTACCGCACCCGCAAGGTCCGTATCCTGAACGGCGCCCACACCGCCAGCGCGCTGGCCGCCTATTGCGCCGGGCTGGACACCGTCAAGTCGATGATGGACGACCCGACCGTGTCGGCCTATCTGAACAAGGTGATGTTCGAGGAGATCGTTCCCTACGTGCCCCTGCCGGAGGCCGAGCGCCAGGACTATGCCCGCACCATCATGGAGCGCTTCGGCAACCCCTATATCCAGCACGAGCTGATCTCGATCACCCTGAACTCGGTGTCGAAGTGGCAGGTGCGCGTCCTGCCCAGCCTGAAGGACGCGGTGGTCCGCAACGGCGCGGCCCCCGCCGGCCTGTCCTTCTCGCTGGCGGCGCTGCTGCGCTTCTACCGCGGCACTCTGGCCGACGGCGCCTATACCGGCACGCGCGAGGCGGGGTCCTACCCGATCAGCGACAATGCCGAGGTGATCGCCGCCATGGCCGCCGCCTGGGCTGCCAACGCTGACGATCCGAAGGCCCTGGTGTCTGCCGTCCTGTCCGACCTCCGCCTGTGGAAGGAGGACCTGACCGCCATCCCCGGCCTTGCCGCACGGGTGGCCGACAGCCTCGCCGCCATCCAGGCCAAGGGCATGAAGGCGGCGATGGCGGAACTGGTTGCCGGCTGATCCGGCGCTCGTGACCGTAAGACGGGGGGCGCGTCCGATGCGGCGCGCCCCCAAAGGTGTGAAGAGATGACACCCCTTCTGAACCGGCGCATCGCCGAACTGGAACTCGACGCGGCGGTGCTGCGCCATCGCCTGCTGCATATTCCGCTGGCGATGCAAGAGGATTGCAACCTGCGGGCAAGCCATAGGATCATCGGCCGCGAAGCGCTGAACCTGTTCCGGGCCGTCCGGCGGGAGACGCGCGACAGCGACGACGGGAGCGAGTGCGACGAGGCGCTCAGCCGGATCGAGGCCGCCTATCAGCTTGTCCACGAAGCGATAGAGGCCCTGGCTGATCTCACCCTGCGCGTGCCTGCTTCCGCCGGTCCGCCGACGCGGCACTGACGGGCCGCAATCCCGATGCGTGAGGAAGACCGACGATGCAGACGACAGAGACCAGGAAGCGGACGCGCCGCGGCACCCAGCGGGTGACGATGACCGACGTGGCGACCGCCGCCGACGTGTCGCCCAGCACGGTCTCGCTCTATCTCCGCCGGCCGGAGTCGGTATCGAGCCATCTGGCCGAACGCATCGCGCGGGTGATCGACGAGATGGGCTATGTGCCCAATCTGGTCGCCGGCAGCCTCGCCGCCGCGCGCAGCCGCACCGTCGGCGTCATCCTGCCGTCGATCCTGAACTCCTTCTTCGCCGAGACCTACAACACGCTCCAGGGCATGTTCCAGGCGGCGCATTACCAGACCCTGCTGGGCGTCAGCGAGTTCAGCCCGGAGGAGGAGGAAAGCCTGATCCGCGCCTTCCTAGCCTGGTCGCCGGCGGCGATGGTGGTGACCGGCTTCCACCACACCGAACGGACCCGCGCCATGCTGGCCTCCTGCGGCGTGCCGGTGGTGGAGATGTGGGATATGCCCGGCCACCCCGGCGAGGCGGTCAACATCAGCGTCGGCTTCTCGCATTTCGAGGTCGGCCGCATGCAGACCAGCCACCTCTACGACCAGGGCAGCCGCAAAGTCGCCTATATCGGCGCCGCCGCCCACCAGGATCTGCGCGTCCGCAGCCGCACCGACGGCTACGATGCGGAGGTTCTGCGCCGCGGCCTGCACGAGCCCATCGACTTCACCGTTCCCGACGCCGCCACCACCGAGGTCGGCCGCTGGCTGATCGACGAGATCCTGACCCGCCATCCCGACATCGACGGGGTGGTCTGCTCCAACGACGCGCTGGCGCTGGGCGTGCTGTTCGAGGTCACCCGCCGCGACCTGCGCGTGCCCGACGATCTGGCGGTGGTGGGGTTCGGCGATCTGCCCTTCAGCAGTTCCTGCCCGCCGCCGCTGACCACCGTCCGCCCGCCCCAGCGCGAGATCGGCCGTCTCAGCGCCACGCAAATCCTGGCGGCCCTGGATGGCGTCCGCGTGACGCCGAAGCACCACAACCTCGATTGCGAACTGGTGATCCGCGGCAGCACCCGGCCGGTGGCGAAGCGGTAGATTCCCTACCTTGTTGTTTCCCGATTGTGTGGCATACCCTCAATTCCGGTTATGGCTTTCGGCGTAATTGGACGGGGCAGTGTTCATGCAGGCGCAAGGGCGGGGCGGATCCAACGGTTTCCAGCGTCTCATCGGGCGTTTGCCCCGGCTGATACCAGGCTTGGCTCTCCTGCTGACCCTTGCGGTTCCGCTGTCCGATGCCGGAGCCGCCAAGCCCGACCGCCTGCAACGGCTGCTCGATCGCTTCCTTGCCGACGAGGAGCTGGATGGCGGCATCCTGCTGGTGTCTGGTCCCGACGGACGGCGGCTGGTGGTCTCCGGGATCGCCGACCGCAAGGGGCAGCGGCCGGTGACGGAGGACACCCGCTTCTACGTCGCCTCCGTCGGCAAGATGGCGACCGCCGCCGCCGTCCTGCAACAGGTGGAGGAGGGGCGGCTCTCGCTCGACCAGCCGGTGCGGGAGCTGGCTCCGGATCTGCCGCTGGACAGGATCGCCAATGCCAATCGGGCGCGGCTGGTCCACCTGCTCGACCACAGCTCGGGCATCCCCGATTACATCACCGAAGCCTATCAGCAGGATGAGGCGGACAGGCCGGAAAAGCTGCCGCGCGACGGCACCCTGCTCGCCTATGCGGTGGGGGAGAAGGCGACCGGTCCGGTCGGCGGGCATTACGACTATTCCAACAGCAACTATGTGCTGCTCGGCCACATCGCGTCGCGGCGCGACGGCGTTCCCTTTGCGCAGGTTCTGCGGAGCCGGGTGCTGGAGCGGGCCGGGATGGCTTCGACCAGCGTCGGCGCCGATCCGCGTGACCGCAGCCTCGCCCATGGCTACACCGAGGAGGGCGACGTCAGCCGCCGGTCCTGGGCGGCGACCACCGGCGACGGACCGCTGGTCACCACCGCCAGCGATCTGGAACGCTTCGTCTTCGCCCTGTTCCGCGACAACCGGCTGCTGGGGGCGGCGACCGTCCGGCGCATGCTGACCCCGTCCGAGAACGAGGAAGGGCAGGGACTGGGCGTTGCGCTGTGGAAGGACCGCTGGGGACGCGGTGCCGGCCATGACGGGCGCTATGACGGGTTCGAGGCCGATGTCCGCTATTACCCCGGCCGCCGCACCGCGCTGATCTTCCTGACCAACGGCAACCAGCAGAGCGACGACGCCCTGCTGGATGCGGTGGCGGAGGAGGTGTTCGGCCCCTGAGCCCCGCCTGCGGTTGACGGAAATTATTATCAATAGGATAGTAAATATAGAAAAATACAACTTATAACGCAGGATGGACAGGCTCATGGCGCTCGCACTGCATTCTTCCCGCCGCAATTTCCTCGTCGGGGCCGGCCGTTTCGCGGGCGCCGCCGCCGCGGTCCGGCTGATGCCGGGCGCCGCTTTCGCGGCGGAGGCGGGCGGGGCCTATTGCCCGCCGCCCTCGGCCTGGACGGATCTGGCGAAGGCAGTGAAGGGTGGGGCGGTGCTGCGGCCGGAGGATCCCTTCTTCGCCGATATCTGCCGTCCCAACAACCTGCGCTATGGCGCCACCCTGCCGGCCGGCATCGCCCGTTGCGGCACTCCCCAGGATGTCCAGGCCTGCATCAAATGGGTGAAGGAGCAGGCGATGCCCTTCGCCGTGCGCTCCGGCGGGCACAATTATGCCGGCTTCTCCACTACGCCCGGCCTGCTGATCGACATGACGCTGATGGCGGGGGCGGAGCCGGTGACGGGCTCCGACGGGCTGGTCAGGGTGCTGGGCGGCACGCTGAACTCCTACGTCTACAAGCAGATGGAGCGGTTGGGCCGCACCATCACCCATGGGCGCTGCGATTCGGTCGGTGCGGCCGGCTTCCTGCTGGGCGGCGGCATCGGCTTCAACATGCGCAAGTTCGGCATGGCGTCCGACCTGCTGCGGGGGACGGAGCTGGTGACGGCCGACGGCAGCCACCTCAAGGCCGATGCCACCACCGAATCCGCCCTTTATTGGGCCTGCCGTGGCGGTGCCGGTGGCAATTTCGGCATCAACACCTCCTTCACCCTGGAGACCCGCCCGGCGGAGCCGGTGACGGTCTTCAATCTGGTGTGGACCAAGGATCTGCCGAAGGTCCTGAAGCTCCTGCTGACCGAACTGGCGGCGGCCCCCGACGAGTTCGGCAGCAAGATCAACGTCACCATTCCCAGCTGGCAGGAGCGCTGCGCCAACGTGCCGCTGAAGCTGTCGATCCTCGGCCAGCTGCACAAATCCAGCATGACGCTGAAGGAAATCTTCAAATCCACCTGGGAACTGATCGACAAGGACCAGTCGCAGATCAAGGAGAACGTGCCCTACTGGACGGGGCAGGATTTCCTGACCGAGACGACCTTCCCCTATTACTATCAGGAAAAATCCAGCTTCATGAAGGCGGCGGACATCGGCGACGAGGCCATCGCCGCGATGTTCGACTGGGCGGCGAGGATGCCCGCCACCTCGATGCCGGTGGCCTTCAAATTTTTCCAGGTCGGCGGTGCCATCAACCGCGTCGGCCCGACGGAGACCGCCTATGTCCACCGCGGCTATGACTGGCTGTTCTCGGTGGAGGCCAACTGGTGGCGGCCGACGGATTCGGCCCTGCTGATCGAGCAGGCGCTGGAGTGGCAGCAGCGCTTCTACGACGACGTCAACCGCCGGACCAAGGCGCAAGGCGCCTTCCAGAATTTCCCCGACCCGTCGCTGGCCGATTGGCAGCGGGCCTATTACGGCGAGAATCTCGCCAGGCTGGCCCAGGTGAAGAAGGCGGTCGACCCAACCATGCTCTTCACCTTCGCCCAGGCGATCCGTCCGGCGTAACGTCCCAGGCCGGGCTGCGGCTCAGTCCGCCCGCAGTCCTTGCGCCTGGAACTGCCCGCGCACGCGCTCCACCAGCTCGCGCGAGGGCGGTTCGGTATTGGTCAGCATGTATTTGCGACCAAGGGCCTTCCATTTGTGCTCGCCCATCTTGTGGAAGGGCAGCACGTCGACCCGGTCGACCACGCCCAGCCCGGCGACGAACTCCGCCAGCCCATCGATCTCGGCCGCGTCGTCGGTCAGGTTGGGGACCAGCACATAGCGCAGCCAGATCCGCTTGTTCATCCCGGCCAGCCGCTCCGCGAACTCCAGCGTCGGGCGCAGCGGAACGCCGGTCAGGTGGCGATAGGTCTTTTCCGAAAACGCCTTGATGTCGAGCAGGACGAGATCGACATCCTCCAGCAGATGGTCGTCGGCGTGGTTGCCGAGGAAGCCGGAGGTGTCGAGTGCGGTATGCAGCCCCAGCGCCTTCGCCCCGCGCAGGATGGCGGCGGCGAATTCCGGCTGCACCAGCGGTTCGCCTCCGCTCAGCGTCAGCCCGCCATGGGCGCGCTTCAGGAAGGTGGCGTAGAGCGCGATGTCGTCCAGCACCTCCGCGGAGGTCGTCCGCGTCCCGTCATGCATGTGCTGGGTGTCGGGGTTGTGGCAGTAGAGGCAGCGCAACGGGCAGCCCGACATGAACAGCACATAGCGGATCCCCGGCCCGTCCACCGTGCCGCCGGTCTCGACCGAATGGACCCAGCCGGAAACGGAGCCGGGGCGGGCTTGGGGGAGGGGGGGTGTCATAACCGATCCAATTTTAAAACTTTGTGCCCGGATATCCCCCTCTCCCCCCGGGGAGAGGGTCGGGGTGAGGGGGATGCATCTGGAGGATTCTCGGTAAAGGGCCGCCGCGCGACCCCCTCACCCTAACCCTCTCCCCAGGGGGGAGAGGGGATCTCGCTTTAGGGCGGAGGGGAAGCCGATACCCCTCAATGCTTGTCGTGGAACGTCCGGCTGATGACGTCGAGCTGCTGCTCGCGGGTCAGCTTGATGAAGTTCACGGCATAGCCGGACACCCGGATGGTCAGCTGCGGATACAGCTCCGGATGGTCCATGGCGTGCAGCAGCGTCTCGCGGTCGAAGACGTTGACGTTGATGTGGTGGCCGCCCTGGGCGGCATAGCCGTCCAGCATGCCGACCAGATTGCTCACACGCTCGTCTTCCGTCCGGCCGAGAGCGCCGGGGACGATGGTGAAGGTGTAGCTGATGCCGTCCTGCGCATGGGAGTAGGGCAGCTTCGCCACGCTGGCCATCGACGCGATGGCGCCCTTCCTGTCCCGCCCGTGCATCGGGTTGGCGCCCGGCGCGAAGGGCTGGCCGGCCTTGCGGCCGTCCGGCGTGTTGCCGGTCTTCTTGCCATAGACCACGTTGGAGGTGATCGTCAGCACCGACTGGGTCGGCATGGCGTTCCGGTAGGGCTTCTGCTTGCGCAGCGCCGTCATGAAGCGCTCGACCGCCCACACCGCGATGTCGTCGACCCGGGCGTCGTTGTTGCCGAAGGCCGGATAGTCGCCCTCGATCTCGAAATCGGTGGCGAGGCCGCTGGCGTCGCGGATCACCTTCACCTTGGCATGCTTGATCGCCGACAGGCTGTCCGCCACCACGCTCAGGCCGGCGATGCCGCAGGCCATGGTGCGCAGGATGTCGCGGTCGTGCAGGGCCATCTCCATCCGCTCGTACATGTACTTGTCGTGCATGTAGTGGATGGCGTTCAGCGCGTTCATGTAGACCTTGGCCAGCCACTCCATCATCGGCTCGAAGCGGGCCATGACCTCGTCATAGTCCAGCACGTCGCCGGTGATCGGCGCGAAGGCCGGGCCGATCTGCTCGCCCGAAACCTCGTCCTTGCCGCCGTTGATGGCGTACATCAGCGTCTTGGCCAGATTGGCGCGGGCGCCGAAGAACTGCATCTGCTTGCCGATGCGCATGGCCGAGACGCAGCAGGCGATGCCGTAATCGTCGCCCCAATAGCCGCGCATCAGGTCGTCGTTCTCGTACTGGACCGAGCAGGTCTTGATCGAGGTGTCGGCGCAGAAGCGCTTGAAGCCGTCCGGCAGCTTCTCCGACCACAGGACCGTCAGGTTCGGTTCCGGCGCCGGACCCAGATTGTGCAGGGTCTGCAACATGCGGAAGTTGGTCTTGCTCACCAGCGTCCGGCCGTCCAGCCCCATGCCGCCCAGGCATTCCGTCACCCAGGTCGGGTCGCCCGAGAACAGCTGGTCGTATTCCGGCGTGCGCAGGAAGCGGACCATGCGCAGCTTCATGACGAAATGGTCGATCATCTCCTGGGCTTCGGCTTCGGTGATGACGCCGTCGCGCAGGTCGCGGTCGATATAGATGTCGAGGAAGCTGGACACGCGGCCCAGCGACATGGCGGCACCGTTGGCTTCCTTGACCGCCGCCAGATAGGCCAGATAGGTCCACTGCACCGCTTCGCGCGCGGTGGCGGCCGGACGCTTGACGTCGAAGCCGTAGGAGGCGGCCATTGTGACCAGCTCCTTCAGCGCGCGGATCTGCTCGGAGATCTCCTCGCGCAGGCGCAGGATGTCCTCGTCGATCCGGCTGACTTCCAGCGAGGCCAGCTGGGCCTTCTTGTCCTTGATCAGGAAATCGGCGCCGTACAGCGCCAGCCGGCGATAGTCGCCGATGATGCGGCCGCGGCCGTAGGCGTCGGGCAGGCCGGTGATGACGCCGGACTTGCGGCAGCGCAGCATCTCGGGCGTGTAGACATCGAACACGCCGTCATTGTGCGTCTTGCGCAGGGCCGGGAACACCTCCTCCAGCTTCGGCGACGGGGTGTAGCCGTAGGCCTCCAGCCCGGTCTTGACCATGCGCCAGCCGCCGAACGGCATGATCGCGCGCTTCAGCGGCTTGTCGGTCTGCAAACCGACGATCACTTCCAGCTCGCGGTCGATATAGCCGGCGGCGTGCGAGGTGATGGAGGCGAAGACTTCGGTATCGGCATCCAGCACGCCGCCCTTGGCGGCGCGTTCCTGCTTCAGCAGGTCGGTGACCTTGGCGAACAGCGCGGTGGTGCGGGCGGTGGGACCGGCGACGAAGCCTGCATCGCCTTCATAGGGGCACAGGTTGCGCTGGATGAAATCGCGGACGTCGACCGAGCGGCGCCAGACGCCCGGGGCGAAGCCGCGCCAGGGGTCGGCGGCGGACTGCTGCTCCGTTGTCTGGGCAAGTCCGTCCATCAGCAGGGTGTCCATGATGACTCCTCAGAGATATAGCCGTCGGCGCGGGTCGAATGCCGTGTCGGCGGTCTCGTGGTGCCCGCGAACCGCGCGGGACGATTGGAAGCATAGGCGCGATCGGCGCCGAATTCGTTGATACACGTCATATTTTCAGGCCGGGCGCGGAGTGGCTGATGCCGTGCGTTGCGCCCGCTCTGTAGTTTTACTACATACTCCCGGGCGGCCTTCCGGACAAGGCGAACCGACCCGGCATTTTGTCGCAGGGTAGGCGTGGAACGGTTGGAAATGCTTGGAAAGGGCGCGTCGGCCGCGCGACGGAATCGGTCGTTCGCAGCGCTGTATATGTAGCTTTGCTACATGTGCTAGGCTGACCCACAATCAGAAGGGAGCGACCCCCACATGCTGGCGAGAATCGCCGCCGTCCGCGACCAGATCCGGCCTTCGGAACGCAAGCTGGCCGACTATGCGATGGCCCATCCGGGCGACGTCATCAACCTGTCCATGGCCGAACTGGCCGACCGGGTCGGGGTGAGTGAACCGACGGTGGCGCGCTTCTGCGCGGCGCTCGGCTGCCGCGGCTTCCGCGAATTCAAGATCAAGCTGGCGCAGGACATCGCCGGCGGCATGCCGTTCCTGCACCAGGACCTGTCGGTGGGCGGGGAGTCGGATGCCGATGGCAAGGTTCCAGGGGGTGTGCCGGGGGCCGTGCTGGCCGGCAAGCTGTTCGACCGCACCATCGCCACGCTGATGCAGGTGCGCAACAACCTGCCGGCCGAGGCGGTGGACCGGGCCGCCGACGTTCTGGCCTCGGCCCGGCGGATCGAGTTCTACGGTTCCGGCAATTCCGGCACGGTGGCGGAGGACATTCAGCGCAAGTTCTTCCGGCTGGGCATGCCGACCGTCGCCTACACCGATTCCCATGTCTA
Organism: Azospirillum lipoferum; assembly: GCF_024170005.1. Taxonomy (GTDB): domain Bacteria; phylum Pseudomonadota; class Alphaproteobacteria; order Azospirillales; family Azospirillaceae; genus Azospirillum; species Azospirillum lipoferum. The sequence continues at coordinate 48,757 of NZ_JALJXJ010000009.1, read as the reverse complement.
TTTCGCGTCCGCCTTGACATTGGCGAAGGGTGACGCCGTCGTCGCGGTGTCCAGCACCGGCCGCACCCGTGACATCCTCGACGCCGTGCAGAACGCCCGCAAGGCCGGCGCCGACGTGGTGGCCCTGACCCGCTCCGGTTCGCCGCTTGCCGACATGGCGACGGTCAGCCTCGTCGCCGACGTGGCCGACGATTTCGACATCCATTCGCCGATGACCGTCCGCATCGCCCATCTGGTCCTGGGCGACATCCTGTCGATCGCCGTGGCGCTGCGGATGGGCGACACCCTTCAAGAGCGGCTGAAGCGCCACGACCGCGCCGTCGACGCTCATGTATCGGAACGGGCCGGCAATAGTTAAGACAGGTCAGAGGTTCGCATGAAGCGGAGCCGCTGCGTGGCTCCCTTCAACAAAAAGCCCAGGAAAGGATGGAAGTCCTATAAGCTGCGGCCGATTGCACCTGTTGCGGAGGCCCGCCGTGCCGTTCGACAGCCAGCCTTTCGCCGCTTGGGTGGAACAACAGCCGGGGAACTGTTCCACGCTGTTTCATTCACCCGGCGGTTCCCCGTCCCGGCCGGCGCCTTGGCGCGACATGGGACAACGGGCGGGAGTCCGTTCCAGGATGTTTCACCTGCCCCGCAGCCGTCCGCCCCGGACGGGAAATGGCCGATGGGTGGAACAACAGCCGGAATCCTGTTCCACACCGTTCCATCCCCCGTCCCGAACGGAGAGTTCATTGCCCGCCCGGCAGCTTCGCCCCTTCGCGGGCGTAGACCTGGATCGGCCGGCAATCCTCGTCGAGCGTGACCACCAGCGCGCCCGGTTGATCCTTCAGATACACCCAGGCGTCCCAGCGGACGATCTTGTCGCGGAATTCATCGCGATAGATGCCGTAGTTCACGCCACGGATATTGCCGGCAGGGAGGCGCAAGCCGGTGAGGACCGCGGCGGTCTGCGGGTTGCAGTCATTGGTCACGTTGCTGTTGACGACGGCAAGCACGGCCGGATCGGGCTGTGCCACCGGCGGGGGCGAGAGGGAGGATGCGCAGGCCGACACCAGGAGGGTCAGCGCACCGGCTGCGGCGGTGGCCGTGAAGTTCGGCATTTTCATGGGGGAAGACACCATTTGCTTTCTTTGTCTTTTTGGAAATATGGGTGGCGGATGCGGCGGCGTCGATTGCACGTTCGGCAAGTCTCCTGCGTCACGTTCGCCGACCGGCATCCCGTGCGGCGCGCGGCTCTTGCCTCCCATCCGCCTTTGGCGCAAGAGGTGACGCGAGAAAGTCCCTGCACCGTTCACGCTGCGGAGTTCCAAGCCCCATGACCACCACTCAGACAACGACCGATCAGACCACGGCCAATCAGCCCACTGCCTTCGTCCCGACCTGCGACCTGTTCGATCGTTTCAAGGACGATGCCCGCTATGTCCTGCCGGGCTTCCGCGACTTCGGTGCCGTCACCCGCTTTACCGGCGAGGTCGTCACCGTGAAGTGCCTGGAGGACAATTCCCGCGTCAAGGAGCTGCTGGCCACCCCCGGTGCCGGCCGCGTCCTGGTGGTGGACGGCGCCGGCAGCCTGCGCTGCGCCCTGATGGGCGACATGATCGCCGCGTCGGCCGTCAGGAACGGCTGGGCCGGCGTGGTCATCTGGGGCTGTGTCCGCGATGTGGCGGAACTGGCGACCCTGCCGTTCGGCATCAAGGCGCTGGCGTCGATCCCGCGTGCCTCCACCCGCCGCGACCAGGGGCTGGTGGATGTGGCCGTGGAACTGCCGGGCGCGGCGGTGCGTCCCGGCGACATCCTGTTCGCCGACGAGGACGGCATCGTCCTGCTGACGCCGGAGCAAGCCGCCACCTTGAAGTAAAGCATGGGTGCCGAAGTGGTCATACCAAGCACCGGTAATACCAGTGTAAAAAGAATGGCTGCTTCGTCCTGTCCGCTTCACGTAAGCGGGGCGGCCCCTTGCACTTTCATTTAAGCAGGCATATAAACCCGCCATGAGTTCAAGCGGGCCGTCTCACGGTTCCCATCCAAGGGCCGGCCTTTCATTTATGAGGAACCCTGCCGTGCTCGAAGCCTATCGCCAGCACGCGGCCGAACGCGCCGCCCTCGGAATTCCGGCCCTGCCCCTCACCGCGAAGCAGACGTCGGAGCTGATCGACCTGCTGAAGGCCCCGCCGGCGGGTGAGGAGGCCTTCCTCCTCGACCTCATCACCCACCGCGTTCCGGCCGGCGTCGACGATGCCGCCCGCGTCAAGGCCGGCTTCCTGGCCGCCGTCGCCAAGGGCGCCGACAGCTCGCCGCTGATCTCCAAGGTCAAGGCCACCGAACTGCTGGGCACCATGCTCGGCGGCTTCAACGTCCAGCCGATGATCGACCTGCTGTCGGACGCCGAGTGCGGCACCGCCGCGGCGGAAGGCCTGAAGAAGACCCTGCTGGTCTTCGACTTCTTCCACGACGTCAAGGAACTGGCTGACAAGGGCAACGCCAACGCCAAGGCGGTCCTGCAGTCCTGGGCCGATGCCGAGTGGTTCACCTCGCGTCCGGAAGTCCCGGCGTCGATGACGCTGACCGTCTTCAAGGTTTCGGGCGAGACCAACACCGACGACCTGTCGCCGGCCCCCGACGCCTGGAGCCGTCCGGACATCCCGTTGCACGCGCTCGCCATGCTGAAGAACCCGCGTCCGGGCATCGAGGCCGACGAGCCGGGCCAGCGCGGCCCGACCAGGCAGCTGGAAGCGCTGAAGCAGAAGGGCAACCTGATCGCCTATGTCGGCGACGTGGTCGGCACCGGCTCCTCCCGCAAGTCCGCCACCAACTCGGTGCTGTGGTTCACCGGCGAGGACATCCCCTTCGTCCCGAACAAGCGTTTCGGCGGCGTCTGCCTCGGCACCAAGATCGCCCCGATCTTCTTCAACACCATGGAAGACGCCGGCGCCCTGCCCATCGAACTCGACGTCAACAAGATGGAGATGGGCGACGTCATCGAGCTGCGCCCCTATGAGGGCAAGGCGCTGAAGAACGGCGAGGTCATCGCCGAGTTCACCGTGCGCTCCGAGGTGATCTTCGACGAGGTGCGTGCCGGCGGCCGCATTCCGCTCATCATCGGCCGCGGCCTGACCGCCCGTGCCCGCGAGGCGCTCGGCCTGCCGGCGTCGGAGCTGTTCCGCCAGCCGGCGGCCCCGGCCGACACCGGCAAGGGCTACACGCTGGCCCAGAAGATGGTCGGTCGCGCCTGTGGCCTGCCGGAAGGCAAGGGTGTGCGTCCGGGCACCTATTGCGAGCCGAAGATGACCACGGTCGGGTCGCAGGACACCACCGGCCCGATGACCCGCGACGAGCTGAAGGATCTGGCCTGCCTGGGCTTCTCGGCCGATCTGGTGATGCAGTCCTTCTGCCACACCGCCGCCTATCCGAAGCTGGTGGACGTCAAGACCCACCACGAGCTGCCGGACTTCATCTCCACCCGTGGCGGCGTGTCCCTGCGTCCGGGCGACGGCGTCATCCACTCCTGGCTGAACCGCCTGCTGCTGCCGGACACCGTCGGCACCGGCGGCGACAGCCACACCCGCTTCCCGATCGGCATCAGCTTCCCGGCCGGTTCCGGTCTGGTCGCCTTCGCCGCCGCCACCGGCGTCATGCCGCTGGACATGCCGGAATCGGTGCTGGTCCGCTTCAAGGGCGAGATGCAGCCGGGCGTCACCCTGCGTGACCTCGTCAACGCCATCCCGCTCTACGCGATCAAGGCCGGCCTGCTGACGGTCGAGAAGAAGGGCAAGAAGAACATCTTCTCCGGCCGCGTGCTGGAGATCGAAGGTCTGCCCGACCTGAAGGTCGAACAGGCGTTCGAGCTGACCGACGCCTCGGCCGAGCGTTCGGCGGCGGGCTGCACCGTGCTCCTGAACAAGGAGCCGATCATCGAGTACATGACCTCCAACATCACGCTGATGAAGTGGATGATCGCCAACGGGTACGCCGATGCGCGCACCCTGGAGCGCCGCATCAAGGCGATGGAGGCGTGGATCGCCGATCCGCAGCTGCTGCGTCCGGACGCCGATGCCGACTACGCCGCGGTGATCGAGATCGATCTCGCCGACATCAAGGAGCCGATCCTGGCCTGCCCGAACGATCCGGACGACGTGAAGACGCTGTCCGAGGTCGCCGGCGACAAGATCGACGAGGTGTTCATCGGCTCCTGCATGACCAACATCGGCCACTTCCGCGCCGCCGGTAAGATCCTGAACGGGAATTCGGACATCCCGACCCGTCTGTGGATCGCGCCGCCGACGAAGATGGACGCGATGATGCTGACCGAGGAGGGCTATTACGCCACCCTCGGCAAGGCCGGCGCCCGCATGGAGATGCCGGGCTGCAGCTTGTGCATGGGCAACCAGGCGCAGGTCCGCAAGGGCTCGACCGCCGTCTCGACCTCGACCCGCAACTTCCCGAACCGTCTGGGCATCGACACCCGCGTCTACCTGTCGTCGGCCGAGCTGGCCGCCGTCGCGGCGCTGCTGGGCAGGATCCCGACCACCGAGGAGTATCTCGCCCAGGTCGGCGTGGTGAACAAGTCCGCTGGCGACATCTACCGCTACATGAACTTCGACCAGATCCCGGCCTTCCAGGAAGTCGCGGAAAAGGTCGCCGTCCCGGCCTGATAGCCGACAGAGCGGTCGATAAAGAAAACCCCCGCCGGATCGGCTCCGGCGGGGGTTTTTCTTTTCAAAACCTATGCAGCAACGAACGCTGTTGTCGAACTCCGAACGTCCCGTCACGGGTGACGGGACGCTGTTCCGGTTGACGATGTGTGCTGCAAAGGAGTTGCTGCCCGTTGCCTTATCCAGCCCGTCAGCCACACATCGTCGGCCATTGGCGGGGGGATCCGCCACACAATAAGACATGGACAAATTGGCATAACATGCGTAAATTCAAATAACTGACAAAATGCTAAAATCCGGGTGCCATGGCAGGCAAACATCGCTACCGAAGCCCTTTGCGGGAGGCCCAGGCGGCCCTGACGCGTGAGCGTATTCTGATGGCGGCCAAGGCCTATCTGGAGGAGCACGATATCGAGACACTGACCCTGCGCCGGGTCGCCGACTTGTCCGGTGTCTCACCGCCAACGGTCTACACGCATTTTCCCACGATGGATGATCTGGTGGGTGCCTTCTTCCATTGGTTGAAGCCCCGCCTGGGTTTGGACAAACCGCAGCCGCCGCTGGCCGAGCTGCCTTCGATGCCGGCCCGGCTGTTTCCGCTGTACGACGAACACGGCGCGCTGTTGCGCAGCCTGATGAACCGGCCGTTTTGGGATCGCCAGCGTCACGCCGACCGTGGCCGCCGCCACGGCGCCTGGATCGAGGAGTTGGCCCCTGAATTTCCTGGATTGTCGGCCGAGCAGCTGCGTCGTGGTGCGCTGGTGATCGCCTCCTTCTGGACGCCCACCCACTGGCGCTGGCTGATGGACACCTGCCGCTTCACGCCCGAAGAGGCGAGGAACGTCGCATCCTGGAGCATCCGTGCCGTGATCACAGCGTTGCAAACAGACCCGTCCGGCCTTGATGGGCCGATGGGCGCCGTCGCCCCTGTCGACTCCGCCCCACCCGCCACTGCAGAGGAGCAGTCATGATCCATCATGTCTCTATTCCGGCCCGCGACCCGGTCCGTGTCGCCGCTGTTTTGGCGGAACTGATGGGAGGACGCGACTACCCCTTCACCGGTCCGCTTCCCGGCGCGCGTATGGCCGTGAGTGGCGACCCGCACGGCACGATGATCGAAGTCTACCCCGACACCATCGTCATGGCCCCGGGTGAGGACGAGGCGCCGGTCGTCTACAGCCACGCCGAAACGCCGCCGCGCCATGTCTCCTTCCACGCGTTGATCTCCGTCCCGCTCGATCGCGCCGCCATCGAGCAAATTGGCACGCGGGAGGGCTGGCGGACCCGCTTTTTCGGCCGTGCGCCGGCCGGTAAGCCAGCGGTCTTCCACCTCGTCGAGTTCTGGGTCGAGAACCGTATCCTGCTGGAGGTGGTGCCCGCAGAGAACGCCGGTGTCTATGAACACTATATGCAGATCGAACGCATGGACGCACTGACGCGTTAGCGCGATCGGTCGTCACCTCTTCCCCACCGCTCAAACACGATGCATTCTCGGGGAGACACGAGATGAAGCATATCGCGATGATCGCGGTGATACTCGCCGCCACGGTGACGCACGCCTCCGCCCGGACGACGCAGGGCGGCACCAAGATTTTGGCAATGCCTATTTCGGCCTCTCGACTGGCGTCCTGATTCCCGGTGATACCGACCAGAAGATCAGTGGGACGTTTTTCGGTGTGCCGGTGTCCGGTTCCGGCAAGCTTCGCTTCAAGCCCGGCTTCATCGTCGATCTGCGGGCCGGCTACCACGTCAATCCCTATCTGGCGGTAGAGGGTGACCTCGCTTACGCCCGTTACTCCTACGACAAGGTCGTCGGGCAACTGACAGCCGGCCCGCTGCCGATCAGTGAAAGCGCCTTCGACGGCCACGTATCGAACTGGCTGGGATTTGTGAATGCCGTCGTCACGCCGTTGGGCCGCTCCGCCTTTACCCCCTATGTCGGCGCCGGTATCGGGTTCAGTTCCTATGAGGCGACGGTCGACGCCATCAGCGTCGGCGGTCTCGGCCGCATCGCGGTCTCTTCGAAGACCACGAATACCGATTTTGCGACCAATGCGCTGGCGGGTTTCGACTATGCGGTGATCCATACCATCTCCGTCGGTGCGCGCTACCGCTTCATCTGGACGGATTCGGCAACATCGGCGACGACGGGTGGTCTGACCACCGAGGCTGGCAACGCCCGCCACCACGTCGTCTCGGCAATGGCGACCTACCGGTTTTGAGCCACGGGCGAAGGGGAAATGAGAGCATGTCGGCAACTGTCGTCACGCAGCGGAGTATGCGCTTTCACCGGCTGATCTGGCTGATGCCAGCGGCCTTCGCTCCGCATATCGCAGAAGAGTACGGCACTGGTTTTCCAGACTGGGTAACGCAGACGCTGGGCGGAGCGATGACGGCCGGAGCGTTCCTGACGAACAACGCGCTGTTCATGGTCATCCTGCTGAGCCTGACCGCCCTGGCCACTTGGCGGCCGTCGCGGGTAACCGCCTTCGTCCTGCTGTCGTGGGCCAGTGGGAACCTGTTCTGGAACGCCGTCTTCCATCTGGTGACCACCGCTCTTTACGGCCGGTACTCGCCGGGTCTGATGACGGCGGTGCTGCTGTACCTTCCCGTTTCGCTGCTGGTCGCTCGCGCCGCACTTCGAGAACGGGTGTTGCCGTTGGGTGCCTTTGCCGGCGCCACGTGCATCGGCGGTGTGCTTATGCTGCTGGTCATCGAGGTCGGCCTCTTCGGCATGGTCAACTGACGACCGGGGCATCGGCGGCGTCAGCAGCAAAGAACCCATTGTGCCACGCTCACGGGCGTGACAGTCCTGGGCCGATGCCGAATGGATCACCGCGCGGAAGTCCCGGCCTGATGGCCGGCAAAGCGGTTGGTAAAGGAAACCCCCGCCGGAGCGCTCCGGCGGGGGTTTCCTTTCCGGCACTTCCAAGGCAAAAGTCAGGGCGGGCAATAGGCGCTGCGGTCTTCTGCCCGCGCCGGATTTTCCAGATAGATGCCCTGGCGCGGGATGGCGATGCTGTCGAATTCGTCCGCCAGCTTGTGCAGGGCGGCGCGCATCTCGGCCCCCTGCATCGGTTCGCCATGGCCGGTGATGACCAGTTCCGGTTCCAGGTCCGCCAGTCGGGCGACCGACTCCCGCGCCTTGTCCCATTCGACGGTGAAATACATCGGCGGCCCGTGCATCTCGGCCCGCTGCACCGCCACCGCATAGGCCGATTCCTGGCCCGTGGTGACGAAGGCGTCGCCGACGATCATCGAGCGGTCCTGCTCCCGCCAGAAGGAGACATGCCCGACGCTGTGCCCCGGCGTGTGAATCCAGCGCCAGCCCGGCATCACCGGGACCGAACCGTCGTCCGGCAGGGTGCGCAGGTGTGGTCCGACATCCACCGGCTTGCGCGGGTAGAAGCGCGCCAGCGCTGCCATCGCTCCGCCGCCGACCGACGGGTCGCCGGGCGGGTAGGCGGCCTGCCCGTTCAGATAGGGATGCTCCAGGGGGTGGGCGTAGACCGGGGCGTCCCACTCCTCCGCCAGATCCTCCAGCACGCCGACATGATCGAAATGGCCGTGGGTCATGACGATGGCGGCGGGCCGGGAGTCGCGGCCGAACCGCTCCGCCGCGGCGGAGCGGATGAAGCCCTTGGTGCCCATCAGCCCGGCGTCGATCAGCACCCAGCCACGGTCGCCCGCCCCTGGCGGCCCCCAGAACACCACATTGACGATGCCGAGCCGCCGATAGGCGAGGTCGGGTGCGATCTCGTGCGTGTGGTCGCCGCGCAGCGCGTCAAGAGCCGGATCGATCGCGCTGCTGTCCTCCGACAACGGAATCCGCGAGGCCATGTTCGTTCCTCTCCTACCTGTGTCCTTCGAGACAACAGCGGGGAGCGGCGCTTGTCCTGCCGCCGTCTTTCCTGCGGTCAGGCGTAGTCGCTGAAATGGCGGCGCATAGCCGCTTCTTCCTGCCGAACTCTGATGAAAAGCGGGATCAGGTAGAGTGGAACGCCGACGATCAGCGTCACCGGCGCATTGAGCGCCAATGCGAAGCCCACCAGTTCAGGCAGGATGTTGAGGATGTAGTTCGGGTGCCGGACCAGCCGGAACAGACCGCTGCGGACCAGCCGGTGGTTCGGGCTGACGATGATCTTGATCGTCCAGAGTGGTCCGAGCGAGCGGATGACGGCGCCCAGCGCCAGCGCTGCCAGCCCATAGAGTGCCATGCCCAGCCAGGACAGCGCATCGTTCCAAGGCGCCGTGCGCAGGACGCCTTCGGCAATCGCGGCGATGTAGAAAGCGGTGTGGGCCAGTGCCAGCACGATGCTGTTGCCCGCGCCATATTCGGTGGCACCAGCCCGCTTCAGCGCCTTTTCATGCTTAACCGACACATAAAGCGTGGATAGGCGGAGGAGCAGCGCTGCAGCTACGAAAATCATGACGTAGGCGGGCATACCCTCGGTCCTTCCATTCCGCTTCCGTGCGTCCGGGCAAGCATGGCCAGACGCTCCGGCATCGCCTTATAGCAGATCGGCAGGTGGTGGCTACCGCTTGGCGGAATCGGCCGCCCAGGCTTGGGCAAAGCGGGCAGCGCGGGCGGCCAGTTCCGTCACCGGCAGGCCGGGGCTGTAGAGGGCGGAGCCCAGTCCGAAGCCGGCGGCGCCCGCCGCTCGGTAAGGCTGCATATTGTCCGGCGTGATACCGCCGACGGGGAGCAGGCGTACGCTGTGCGGCACGACCGCGCGCAGGGCCTTCACCACCGGCGGGACGATCTGCTCAGCCGGGAACAGCTTCAACGCGTCGGCACCGGCGGCGAGCGCCGCGAAGGCTTCCGTCGCCGTGGCGATGCCGGGAACGCAGATCATCGACCGCGACTTGGCGGCGCGGATGATCGCGGTATCGGCATGCGGCATCACCACCAGATCGGCGCCGATGTTGGCCAATTGGTCGACCTGATCGAGGGCCAGGACGGTTCCGGCCCCGACCAAGGCATCCTGAGGCAAAGCGTTGCGGATGGCGGCGATACTGTCGAACGGATCGGGCGAATTCAGCGGCACCTCGATCAGCCGGAAGCCCGCGTCATAGAGTGCCCGTCCCGCCGGCTCCGCCTCCGCCGGGGTCAGGCCGCGCAGGATGGCGACCAGCGGCAGGGCGGCGAAGGCGCTGTCGAAGCGGGCGGGAAGCGAAAGCTGTGTCATGGTGTGCTCTTGATGCTGGAGGAGTTGGCCGAAGGGGGTGGCAGCACTCCCGCCGACGCGGCGAACTGGAACAGGCCCCGCGGCGCGGTATTGCCGAGTTGCGCCGTGGGTGTAATGCCGAAGGCGGCAAGGCCGCAGGTGTAGCGGTGGCAAAGCCCTGGATCGCCGATCAGCAGCAGCGGCGTGCCGGCCGGCATCTCCGCAAGCAGCGTCAGTCCGGATCGCAGTTCGTGCCCGATCAGCAGGCCCGACAGGTAATGCGCCAGAGCTTCCGGTGGCAGGCGCTTGGTCAGCCCCAGGGTACGGGTGGCGAACAGCTGGTGCGGCAGGTCGCCCGGTCCGGCGGACTGGGCGGTGCGGAGGCCGATGGCGAAAGCCTCTTCCCCGTCCTCCGGCTTGGCGTCTACTCCCGCTGGCATCAGGCGGCCCAGCAGGGAATGGGTCTTCAGGACCGCGAACAGCTCGCCCGTCATGTAGGTCGAAAAGCTGGCGATCCGGCCGTCGGCGACCCGGACCCATTTCGAATGGGTGCCAGGCATGGCAATGCAGGCGTTGCAAGCCCAGCTCGCATCCTCGGCCAGCGCGCCCGCGATCTGGATCTCCTCTCCCCGCATCACGTCGGGGATGCCGCCGGCGGGATCGTGCAGGACACCCGGCGCGATCAGGACCCGGCGACCGGCCGCCATCGCGACCTGAGCCGATCTGTCGGCCAGGACCGCGGCATCGGCCGGCGTGGCGACATAAGGGGCCTCGACCCAGCCTTGGGCGCTGCCGACCATGCCGCCGGCCACCACCGGCAGGGTGGGGTGGGCATCCAGCCAGTCGCCGCACAGACCGGTCAACGCCGCCTCGAAGCCGGCGGCGCCGGGCTGCGGCAGGTTCTGGATGCCTTGGGCGCTCGACCGTTCGGCGAGGATGCGGGCGGAGCCGTCCATCAGGAAGCCCCGGAGGCTCGACGTGCCCCAATCCAGCGCGATCAGCACGGCAGCGCCGGTGGAAAGTCCAGGTGAAGAGGTCACGGAGCGGTCCATCCCAGATCCTTGGAAATTGCCTCGGCCGTCGCGCGGACCAGCGGGCCCAGCGCCGCCATGCGGTCTTCGGGCATGTAGGGGACGGCGCTGGCGATGCTGATCGCCGCCACCACCTGCGCCCGGCCATCGCGCACCGGTGCGGAGACGCAGCGGATACCGAGTTCGTTCTCTTCCAAATCCATTGCCCAGCCCTGGGCGACATAGCGGGCCATCTGTGCCTCGAACTCCGGCCAGTCCGCCGGACGCGGCCGTCCGTCCGGCAAGCCGGGAGGACAGGTCAGCGCGTGGAGTGCCGGCCACCGTGCCGGCACCATCCCCAGCATCAGGGCCTTTCCCAAGCCGGTGGAGGCGAGCGGCATCCGTTGTCCGGTGCGGGACCGCATTTCCAGTCCACGGGTGCCGGAGATCTTGTCGAGGTAAAAGACCTCGCCATTCTCCTCCACCCCAAGATGGATGGTGTCGCCGGTTGCCTGGGCCAGCTCTTCGATATGCGGGCGGGCGATGGCGACCAGCGGACGCTGCTCCAGCGCCTTCATGCCCAGTTGGATCAGCTTCGGCCCCAGCAGATAGCCCTTGTAGGGGACGTGGTGGAGATACCCCTCCGCCACCAGACTGGCGAGCATGCGGTTGGTGGTGCTGCGCGGAGTGCCCAGGTGCGCCGCGATGCCCTTCACATCGCCGACGCCGGCCGCCACGCAGTTCAGCAGCGTCAAGCCACGCAGCAGGGTCTGCGTTCCCGCTCCTTGCGGCTTTCCCGACTCTGACTCCGCCTCCGCCATCGCTTCGCCTGTGGTCCGTTCAGCAAACTTAGGGTGGCGGGATGCTGGCGCAGGCCGGCGAATGTGTCAAATAGTTTTCATATGTTCCAAATAGTGGGACAAATGGCGGTGGCGACGAACGGTCGCGGCTGCCGTCGGAGCGCTGCGAAACCCATGATCGCGCTTTCAAAATCCTGTCGTATCGGTCAGAAAAGAAACCATGCCGGGGCTGGCGGACATGGTCCCGCACAAAATGGTCATCCTGGGAGAACCAATCATGCGTCTCACCGTCCTTTCCTTCGTCAGCGCGACGGCGCTGCTGGCCGGCTTCGGCACGGCGCAGGCCGATATCGTGATCGGCCTGGGCACGGCGACGACCGGCCCGGTCGCGGCGCTGGGCGAGCAGTCGGTGTATGGTGCCAAGCAGGCGGTCGCGGACATCAACGCCAAGGGCGGCGTGCTGGGTCAGAAGCTGGTGCTGAAGGTGGGCGACGATGCCTGCGACCCGCGTCAGGCGGTGGCCGTCGCCAACCAGTTCGTGCGCGAGAAGGTGACGGCGGTGGTGGGCCATCTCTGCTCCGGCGCCAGCATCCCGGCGGCCGACGTCTACCAGGAGGAGGGCGTGGTGATGGTCACCCCGACCGCCACCAACCCGCTGCTGACCGCCAAGGGCCATCCGAACATCTTCCGCGTCTGCGGCCGTGACGACCAGCAGGGCGTGGTTGCCGGCAACTATCTGGCCCAGACCTTCAAGGGCAAGAACATCGCCGTGCTGGACGACAAGCAGGCCTATGGCAAGGGGCTGGCCGACGTCGTGGTGGAGACGCTGGAGAAGGCCGGCGGCAAGGTCGCCTATCGCGGGTCGGTCACGGCCGGCGAGAAGGACTTTTCGGCGCTGATCACCAGCCTGAAGGACAAGAGCATCAACGCCGTTTACTACGGCGGCTACCATCCGGAACTGGGCCTGATCGTCCGTCAGGCGCAGGAACAGGGAATGAAGCCGCAGTTCATCGCCGGCGACGGCCTGAACAACCAGGAATACTGGTCGATCACCGGTCCGGCCGGCGAGGGCACGCTGTACACCGACAGCCCGTCGGCGGCCAGCGATCCCAAGGCCCAGGAACTGATCGCCTCGTTCAAGAAGGCCGGCTTGCCGGAGCCGGGCAACTTCGCCTTCTATAGCTACGCCGCGGTCCAGGTGATCGCCGAGGGTCTGCAGAAGGCCGGCAGCGCCGACAGCGGAAAGCTGGCCAAGACCCTGCATTCCGGCAGCTATGACACGGTTGTCGGCCCGGTGGAGTTCGACAAGAAGGGCGACATCACCAAGCCGAACTACGTCATGTATGTCTGGAGCAACGGTCAACCCAAGATGATGGCCCAGAAGTAATCCCGCCAAGGGAGCCGGCCCATCTTTCATTCCAATCTTTCATGCATGGGCCGGCTCTTTCGCGTATTTGGTGATGAAGTCTTCGACGGGCATCGGCCGGTCGAAGTAATAGCCCTGGAAGATCGTGCAGCCACGGTCTTCCAGAAAGTCCCGCTCCGCCACGGTCTCCACCCCTTCCGCCACCGCTTTCAACCCAAGACGGCTGGCGATCGACAGCATCGTCTCCACCAGCACGGCATTGTGGCTGTTGCGGTCGACATCCTGGACGAAGGAGCGGTCGATCTTGATTTCTCCCACCGGCAGCCGCGTCAGGTAGGACAGCGAAGAGAAGCCGGTGCCGAAATCGTCCAGCGAGAAGGAAATGCCGAAGGCTGCAAGCTCCGACATCTTGGCGACGGTGTCGGCACAGTCGCCGACCGCGATGCCCTCGGTGATCTCCAGCGTCAGGCGGCCCGGATCGGTGCGGGTGGTGCGCAGGGCGGCGATGACGCCGGCGCAGAAGGTCTGCTGACGGAACTGACGCGGGCTGATGTTGACCGACAGGTGGCAATCGCTGCCGGCGTCGGCCAGCCGGCGCAGCACATGGCAGGCTTCCATCAGGACCCAGTCGCCCAGCGGCAGGATCAGGCCTGAGTCCTCCGCCACCGCGATGAAGGCGCCGGGGGCGACGAAGCCACGTTGCGGATGCTGCCAGCGGATCAGCGCCTCCGCCGCCACCAGCGTGCCGTCGGCCCGGGTCTGCGGTTGTAGGAACAGGGTGAATTCCCCGGCATCGACCGCCTTGCGCAGATCCTGTTGCAGCAGCAGGCGGGCCTGAGCATCGATCAGCATGGCGGGGTCGTAGTCGCGGACGGTGTTCCGCCCGCCGTCCTTGGCGGCATACATGGCGGTGTCCGCCTGCTTCAGCAGATCCTCCACCGACTCGTCCGGCGTCTTGGGGAAGACGGTCAGACCGATGCTGGCGAAAATGCTGTGTTCGCAACGGTCGAGCTGGAAAGGCTGGGTGACGGCCAGCCGGAGCTTTTCCGCCACCCGCCAGGCGATCGCAGTCGCTTCTTCCCGTGTGGCGCCCAGGTCGGGCAGCAGGATGACGAATTCGTCGCCGCTCAGCCGGCTGACCAGATCGCCTTTGCGCAGCGTGGCGGTCAGCCGCGCCGCCAGCTCGCGCAGCAGCGTGTCGCCGACGATGTGGCCGCGGGCGTCGTTCAGCCCCTTGAAGTCGTCGAGGTCGAGGAACATCAGCGCACCGCAACGCCCGCCCTGCCGGGCCGCCCGCAGATGGACGTCGAGATGCTCCAGCAGCAGGCGGCGGTTCGGCAGGTTGGTCAGCGGGTCGTAATAGGCGAGCTTTTCGATCTCCCGCTCAGCCCGTTTCCTCTCGGTGACGTCCATCACCACGGTCAGGTAGCCGCGAACCGCACCGCCGCTGTCGCGAAGCACGCTGGTGACGGTGGAGACGGAGATGCGGGCACCGTCCTTGCGCAGGCCGGTCCATTCACTGGGCTCCGGCCGGCCGCTGCAGCGGGTGCGGGTGACCAGTGCCGCGAAATCCGGCTGGACCGGACGGTCGAGTTCCATGGCGAGGCCTTTGGCATGGGCGCGCAGTTCGTCCTGGTCATAGAGCCGCGGCAGGTCGGTGGTGCCGACCATTTCCGCCGACCGGTAGCCGAAGATGCGCTCCGCCTCGCGATTGAAGACGCGGACGACGCCATCCAGCGTGGTGGCGATGATGCCGCAGGCGGCACTTTCCAGGATGCCGGTGTTCAGCGACAGGCTGTCCTTCAGCGCCTCGCGGCCGGCATAGGTCTCGGTGACGTCCTGGAAGACCATCACGACGCCGTGCAGCGCGCCGTCGCGGTCGCGGATGGGAGAGGCCATGTCGGCGATGTGGCTGCGGGTCCCGCCGCGCGCCACCAGCACGGTGTGGTTGGCGAGGCCAACCATCTCGCCGTTCTCCAACACCTGCTGGACCGGCACCGGCACCCGTTCCCCGGTTTCGGCATTCTCGATGTCGAACACCTCGGCCACCGGCCGGCCGGCGGACTCGCTCACCGTCCAGCCGGTCAGCCGCTCGGCCACCGGGTTCATCAGGGTGACGCGGCCGGCGGTGTCGGTCGCGATCAGCCCGTCGCCGATCGACAGCAGCGTGACGCGCGCCTGCTCCTTTTCCCGCCACAGGTCGCGCTGGGAGCGGTGCAGGGCGTCGTAGGGGTGATGGACCGCGGTGACGAACACCGCGCGGTACAGATACCAGTAGCCGATGACCTTGTAGACATGCCCGGCGACATTGGCGAGGTCGTAGACGCTGAGATAGAGCGTGAAGCACAGTTCACTGATCGCGATGGCGATGGCGGCGATCACCAGACGGCGGACATCCAGCGCGTGTGCCCCGCGACGGCGGCGGTGGAAGATCAGGGCCGCGCCGGCATAGAGAAGGACCAGCACATATTCGGCCGCCACCTTCAGCGACGTCAGTCCATCGCCGGCCACATAGGTGCGGGGCATCAGGTCGGGGTGCCACAGCACAACCCAGAAGACCGCCGCGGTCGCCAGCAGCACGCCGCCGATCAGCGGGTAGCGCAGCGTCGCCGAACCCTTCCGCCAAGGCAGGACAGCCGCCATCAGCAGGGCGAGTGCCGCCATCAGGCGGGCGGCGAGCCAGAAGGCGATCGCCTTTTCCGGGCCGGACGGCGTCACGAAATCGGGCATCCCGGCATAGGACAGCAGATGCCCGAAATCGAGCAGAGCCACCCCGAGGAAAGCGGTGGAGAGCACCAGCAGGGCGGGCGGAGTCTCGTCGGTGTGGGCGTGCCAGCCGATGGCGAAGATCAGGGTGGCGACGGCGATGGCGAAGATTTCGAAAAAGCTGTGCAGCGGCAGGTAGTGCGCCAGCTCCACCGATCCGGGAAACCGGGTGGCCTGAAGCACCAGAAGGAAAGGAACGCAGAGGGTGACGAGTGTGGCGATGGCGCCGGGTGGCCTGGAACGGCCTTGGGCACGGTCTTCGGCACGTCCTTGCGCCTCTCCCCTCTGCTTTGGGCCTGCTTCAGTCATTTTTCTTCCCCCGGCCGCTGGATCGATTGCCCGGTCCGCGGTTCTTATACCTCTTTTGCGTATATTAGAGCTTAACGACGTAAGTGGTCCATAGACTGCCGACCCTTACCGGATTGAACGTTTGAAACATCGTGAAACGTTTTTCCAGGGGTGTTCCATGGTTCCATCCGCCGGGAGGGAACGGAGAAGGCGGGAGCCTGTGGGGGTGGTGCATGCGGGGGCGCCCAGGACAGGGGAGGGAGCGCGGATTTTACCCCAGCCCATGATGCCCTGTGGAAGTGACGAAGAAAACACGCTCCAAACAGTTGATAGCGTTGGGAAATCCTGCTGCTCCAGCATTCCGGGCGCGGCGGGCTTCCGCCATGGTGGAGGACTTGCGTCAGGTTGATTGCCGGGCAAGGCTCCCAACCTCTATCCTCGAACGAGTCGGACCCGTTGTCACCCTGGATAAGGAAAGCCGCATGTTCATCGCGATGAACCGTTTCAAGGTCCGCCACGGGGCCGAGCAGGAGTTCGAGGAGGTGTGGCTGAACCGCGAGGTGCATCTGCACAAGGTGCCGGGCTTCGTCGAGTTCCACATGCTGCGCGGGCCGGACCGCGAGGAATACCGGCTCTATTCGTCCCACACCGTGTGGGAGTCGGAGGCGGCCTTCCTGGACTGGACGCGGTCGGAGGCGTTCCGTAACGCCCATGGCAACGCCGGCGCCCGCAAGCCGCTGTATGTCGGGCCGCCGGAGTTCGAGGGGTTCGAGGTCATCCAGACCGTGCCGCGCGATCCGAACGCCTGAACGAAACAAGGTACAACCGTCGGGAGGAAGACCCATGCTGGATCTGGTGATCGAACAGCGCCGCAAGAGCCTCGGGGGATTCGAGGTCGGGCGGGTTCTGCCCTTCGTTCAGCGCCGGATGGTCGGCCCCTTCGTCTTCTTCGACCATATGGGGCCGGTCGATTTCCAGCCGGGCCTTCCCCGCGACGTCGACGTGCGCCCCCACCCGCACATCGGCCTGTCCACCGTCACCTACCTGTTCGAGGGCGAGATCATGCACCGCGACAGCGTGGGCTCCGAACAGGCGATCCGGCCGGGCGAGGTGAACTGGATGACCGCCGGCCGCGGCATCACCCATTCTGAACGGTTCGAGCGCGCCCGGATGGAAGGCGGGACGATGCACGGAATCCAGGCCTGGGTCGCCCTGCCCGAGGCGGATGAGGAGACCGACCCGGCCTTCGCCCATTACGGCACCGGCGATCTTCCGGTCTTCGAGGAGGGCGGCGTGCGCGGCCGGCTGGTGGCGGGCGAGGCGTTCGGGGCGAAGGCGGGGGTGAGGACCCATTCGCCGCTGTTCTACATCCACTGGGACCTTGCCCCCGGCGCCCGCGTGTCCTTGCCGGAGGACGGGTGGCAGCGTGCCGCCTATGTGGTGACGGGAGCGGTCGAGGTGGAAGGGCAGCGTTTCGAAGCGGGACGGATGGTCGTCTTTGCCCCCGGATATCCGGCGGAACTGACCGCCGCCACGCAGGCCATCGTGATGGCGATCGGCGGCGAGCCGCTGGGGCAGCGCTTCATCGACTGGAACTTCGTGTCGTCGTCGAAGGAGCGGATCGAACAGGCCAAGGCCGATTGGCGGGCCGGGCGGATGAAGCTGCCGGATCTCGACAACAGCGAGTTCATTCCGCTGCCGGAGATGCCGAAGCCGGCGGCCAATCCGATGTCGTGAGGGGGGAGTTCTGCCTCTCAATTCTCCCTTCTCCCCCCTGGGGAGAGGGTCGGGGTGAGGGGGATGCACGGGGTGCATCTTGTGTAAGGTGGAGAGTGCGCGACCCTTGAACGTCCTCGCCTCGCGACCCCCTCACCCTAACCCTCTCCCCGGGGGGGAGAGGGGACTAAGGGGCTGGAGAGGGGACTCAAACGTGGAAGCTCTCGCCGCAGCCGCAGCGGCCCTTCTCGTTGGGATTCTTGAAGACGAAGCCGGTCTGGAACTTGTCGTCGACATAGTCCATCTCGCTGCCGATCAGGAACATCACGGCGGCCGGGTCGATCAGGATGGTGACGCCCTTGTCCTCCACCACCTCGTCGAACTTCATCTTTTCCTTGGCATACTGAACGTCGTAGCTGAGGCCGGAGCAGCCGCGCGCCTTCACGCCGATGCGCAGGCCGACCATGTCGTCGGTGGCCTTGGACATCAGCGTCTTGACGCGCTCCGCGGCGGCGTCGGTGATGGTGAGCGCCTTGGGCAGGGGGCGGGCCATGGTGACGGTCTCCTAATACGGCTCAGAACATATCCAGTTGCAGGCGGGCTTCCTCGGACATCATGCCCTGGTGCCACGGGGGCTCCCACACCAGCTCGATCTTGACCTCGTTGACGTCCTCGACGCCCAGCACGGCCTGACGGACCTGCTCGGGCAGTTCGCCGGCCACCGGACACATGGGGCTGGTCAGCGTCATATCAATCTCGACATTGCGCTGACCATCCATGTCCACACGGTAGATCAGGCCGAGTTCCCAGATGTCGACCGGGATTTCCGGGTCGTAGCAGGTCTTGATGGCCGCCACGACGCGATCCATGATCTCCTCCCGCGGGTCGTAGCCCTCGGGAGGCTGGGGCATCGGGGCGAAGTCCTTGGCTTCCGGAGCCGCATTCGTCGCATTGGCCGCCGCGTCGGCCTTCAACTGCGCCTCGGCTTCGGCCGGATTGGGAGCCATCGGGCGCTGGGTCAGGGCTTCATCGGGCATCTCGATCCCCTTCCGTCAAAACTGGTCGCTGGAGGCCGAAGCCTCGCCATGGAGTGCGGCGTTCATGGCGTGCCAGGCCAGCGTCGCGCACTTCACCCGCACCGGGAACTGGCGCACGCCGGACATCACCATCAGCTTTTCCATGGTCTCGTCATCGACACCCTCCGGGATGTCGGGCTCGTCCTGGGTGCACAGCTCGTGGAAGGCGTGGAAGAGCTTTTCCGCCTCCGCCGCCGTCTTGCCGTGCACCAGCTCCGTCATCATCGAGGCGCTGGCGGTGGAGATGGCGCAGCCGCGGCCCTGGAAGGCCACGTCGTCGACCACCCCGTCCTTCAGGGTCAAATAGACCATGAAGCGGTCGCCGCACATCGGGTTCTCGCCCTTCGCCTCGCGGTTGGCGTCGTCGGGATGGCGGAAGTTGCGGGGATGTTTGCCGTGATCCAGGATCACTTCCTGATACAGCTCGCGCAGATCGTCCATCATGCTCCGAAGAACTCCTTGACCGCCTGGAGGGACTGGACGAGCGCGTCGGCCTCCTCCCGGGTGTTGTAGAGGCCGAAGGAGGCGCGGACGGTCGGTCCGACGCCGAACCGCTCGGCCAGCGGCTCGGCGCAATGGCGGCCGACGCGCACGGCGACGCCATACTGGTCGACGATGGTGCCGACATCGTGCGGGTGCACCCCCTCCAGCGCGAAGGAGATGATCGGCCCCTTGCCGGGTGCGGTGCCGACGATGCGCAGACCCTCGACCTGCGACAGCTGCTGGGTGGCGTATTGCAGCAGGTCGTGCTCGTGCGCGGCAATGGCGTCGCGGCCAAGAGCCTCGACATAGTCGATGGCGGCACCCAGGCCGATCACCTCGGTGATCGGCGGGGTGCCGGCTTCGAAGCGCGACGGCGGCGCCTTGAAGGTGGTGCCTTCGAAGGTGACGCTCTCGATCATGTCGCCGCCGCCCTGGTAGGGAGGCATCTTCTTCAGGAGGTCGTACTTGCCGTAGAGCACGCCGAGGCCGGTCGGGCCGTAGAGCTTGTGCGCGGTGAAGACGTAGAAGTCGGCGTCGATGTCCTGCACGTCGACCATGCCGTGCACCACCGCCTGGCTGCCGTCGAACAGGACGGGCACGCCGCGCTCATGCGCCAGCTTGGCGATGGTCTTCGCCGGGGTGACGGTGCCCAGCACGTTGGAGCAGTGGGTGATCGCCACCAGCTTCGTGCGGTCGGACAGCAGGCCGCGGTAGGCGTCCATGTCGAGGACGCCGTCCTCGTCGCAGGGCACGACCTTGATGACGATCTTCTTCTCGGCCTGGAGCAGCTGCCACGGAACGATGTTCGCGTGATGCTCCATGATCGACAGGATGACCTCGTCGCCTTCGTTCAGGAAGGTCCGGCCATAGCTGCTGGCGACGAGATTGATCGCTTCGGTCGAACTGCGGGTGAAGACGATGCAGCGGTCGTTCGGCGCGTTCAGGAAGCGCGCGACCTTGGCACGCACCGCCTCGAACTGGTCGGTCGCGGTCTGCGACAGGAAATGAACGCCGCGGTGGATGTTGGAATAATCCTCCTCCAGGAAGCGGGTCATGGCCTGGATGACCTGACGCGGCTTCTGGGCGGAGGCCCCGCTGTCCAGATAGACCAGCGGCTTGCCGGGCTTTCCCTTCCTGGCGTGGACGCTGCGGGCGAGGATGGGGAAATCCTCCCGCACCCGCTGCACGTCGTAGGCTTGGTTCAGGATGGCATCGGACATGGTTACTTCTGCTCCTCCAGCCAGCCGGCCACGATCCCCTGGAAGGCGTCGCGGATCGACTCTTCAGCGATTTCCTCAAGGGATTCCGACAGGAAGGCGCCGATCAGCAGGCCCTGGGCGGTGTCGCGGTCGATGCCGCGGGCGCGCAGGTAGAACAGCGCGTCGTCGTCCAGTTCGCCCGCCGTGCAGCCGTGGCTGCATTTCACGTCGTCGGCGTGGATTTCCAGTTCCGGCTTGCTGTCGATCTCGGCCCCGTCCGATAGCAGCAGGGCGCGGTTCAACTGATAGCCGTCGGTCTTCTGGGCGTCGGGGCAGACCGTGATCTTGCCCTGGAACACTGCCCGCGCCGTGTCGTCGATGACGCCCTTGTAGACCTCGCGGCTGGTGCCGTTGGGCTGGGCATGGACGATCAGTGTGGTGGTGTCGGCATGCTGGGTGCCGCGGACCAGATAGCCGCCGCTGACATGCGTCCGCGCCTCGGTGCCGTCCAGCCGGCTGACCACCTCGTTGCGCGACAGCTTGGCACCCGTCGTCAGGATGAAGTTGTCGTAGCAGCCGCCGGTCGCCACCGTCGCCGCGATGTGCGACAGGTGGATGGCGCCGGTGCCTTCGCGCTGCGACTTGTAATGGTGCAGGGTGGCGCCTTCGCCGACGAAGACCTCGGTGACGTGGTTGGCCAGCGTCGTGCCGGCGCCGCGGCCGACATGGTGTTCGACCACCACCGCCTTCGACCCGGCTTCCGCGATCAGCAGGCTGCGCGGGTGGCAGGAGGTCGCCTGCGCCTCGGTCCCGACCGAGACGAAGACCAGCTCGATGGGGCGTTCGACCTGGACGCCGGCCGGCACATGCAGCACCGGACCGTCGGCGAGGTAGGCGCTGTTGAGCGCGACCAGAGGACGGTCGTCCGCCGCGGCGAGGCGGCCGATGTGGTCGGCTAGCAGATCCGTGTGGCTGGTCAGGGCGGCGGCGAGGCTCAGCAGCTCGACACCCGGCGGCAGGCCCTCGACCGAGGACAGGTCGGCGCGGAAACGGCCATCGACGAAGACCAGACGCGGGCCATCTTGCCCTTCGGCCCGTACGGTCGGCAGCAGGTCGATGGTGGCCGCCGCCGGAGCGGCCGGCTGGAAGCTGACCTTGGCGAGGTCGCGCAGGTTGGTGTAGCGCCAGCTCTCGTTCTTGATCGTCGGCAGGCCGACGGCGGCGAAGCGCTCGCGGCCGGCGGCGCGCAACTCGGTCAGCCAGGACAGGCCGCTGCCGGGCAGGCCGGCGCCCACCTGATCGAGCGGCGCCAGGAAGGCCGTCGCCGTCGCCGGATCGGCGCCGCGCGTCGAGTAGGTCATCGGATGGAGAGGGGAATGGTGGGCCGTCATCACGCCGCCTCGCTCGCGCCGAAGTCGCGGTAGCCGTTCTTCTCCAGCTCCAGCGCCAGTTCCTTGCCGCCAGACTTCACGATGCGGCCGGCGGCCAGCACATGGACATGGTCGGGAACGATGTAGTCGAGCAGGCGCTGGTAGTGGGTGATGACCAGCATCGAGCGGTCCGGCGAGCGCAGGGCATTGACACCCTCGGCAACGATCTTCAGCGCGTCGATGTCGAGACCGCTGTCGGTCTCGTCGAGGATGGCGAATTTCGGCTCCAGCACCGCCATCTGCAGCGTCTCGTTGCGCTTCTTCTCACCGCCGGAGAAGCCGACATTGACGGCGCGCTTCAGCATCTCGTCGTTCATGCCGAGCGCCTTGGTCTTCTCGCGGATCAGCTTGAGGAACTGCATGGCGTCGAGTTCCTTCTCGCCGCGATGCTTGCGGATGGCGTTGATCGCTGTCTTCAGGAAGGTGGTGTTGCCGACGCCGGGGATTTCGACCGGATACTGGAAGGCCAGGAAGACGCCCTCGGCCGCCCGTTCCTCCGGCTCCATCGCCAGCAGGTCCTTGCCATAATAGGTGACCGACCCTTCCGTGACCTCGTAGCCGTCGCGGCCGGCGAGGACGTAGGACATGGTGCTCTTGCCGGCGCCGTTCGGCCCCATGATGGCATGGACCTCGCCCGGGCGGATGGTCAGGTCGACGCCCTTGAGGATTTCCTTGCCGTCCACGGTGGCGTGCAGGTTCTTGATTTCGATCATCGTCTTCGCCTCGTTGTCTTCTTCAGGCCGCCGGCACGCCGTCCGGTCTTCACGTTCTGTCGATTTTCCTTCGGTGGGTGTCAGCCCACGCTGCCTTCCAGGCTGATGCCCACCAGCTTCTGCGCCTCCACGGCGAATTCCATCGGGAGTTCCTTCAGGACCTCCTTGCAGAAGCCGTTGACGATCAGGGACACCGCGTCCTCTTCCGAGATGCCGCGCTGGCGGCAGTAGAACAGCTGGTCCTCGCTGATCTTGGCCGTCGTCGCCTCATGCTCGATGCGGGCGGAGCGGTTGCGGCTCTCGATGTAGGGAACCGTGTGGGCGCCGCATTTGTCGCCGATCAGCAGGCTGTCGCACTGGGTGTGGTTGCGCGCACCCTCGGCCCGCGGCAGGATTTTGACCAGGCCGCGGTAGGTCTGCTGCGCCTTGCCGGCCGAGATGCCCTTCGACACGATCGTCGAGCGGGTGTTCTTGCCGATGTGGATCATCTTGGTGCCGGTATCGGCCTGCTGGAAGTTGTTGGTGATGGCGACGGAATAGAACTCGCCCACCGAATTGTCGCCCTGCAGGATGCAGCTCGGGTACTTCCAGGTGATCGCGGAGCCGGTCTCGACCTGCGTCCAGGAGATCTTGGAGTTCCTGCCGCGGCAGGCGCCGCGCTTGGTGACGAAGTTGTAGATGCCGCCGACGCCCTCTTCGTTGCCCGGATACCAGTTCTGGACCGTCGAGTATTTGATGGTCGCGTCGTCCATCGCCACCAGCTCGACCACCGCGGCGTGCAGCTGGTTCTCGTCGCGCTTGGGCGCCGTGCAGCCTTCCAGATAGCTGACATAGGCGCCTTCGTCGGCGATGATCAGCGTCCGCTCGAACTGGCCGGTGTTGGCCTGGTTGATGCGGAAGTAGGTCGACAGCTCCATCGGGCAGCGCACGCCCTTGGGGATGTAGACGAAGCTGCCATCGGTGAAGACCGCGCAGTTCAGCGTCGCATAGTAGTTGTCGGTGTAGGGCACCACCGAGCCGAGATACTTCTTCACGAGTTCCGGGTGCTTCTGCACCGCCTCGGAGATCGCGCAGAAGATGATGCCCATCTCTTCCAGCTTCGCCTTGAAGGTGGTGGCGACCGACACGCTGTCGAACACGGCGTCGACGGCGATGGCCGGGCTCTTGCCCTCCGACCCCTCGACGCCGGCCAGGATCTCCTGCTCACGCAGCGGGATGCCCAGCTTCTCGTAGGTCTTCAGCAGTTCGGGATCGACCTCGTCCAGCGACTTCGGCCCGACCTTCTTCTTGGGTGCTGCATAGTAATGCGCATCCTGATAGTCGATGGGCGGGAAGCTGACGGCGGCCCATTGCGGCTCCTCCATCGTCTGCCAGACGCGGAACGCCTTCAGGCGCCAGTCCAGCAGCCACTCGGGCTCCTCCTTCTTGGCGGAGATGAAGCGGACGATGTCCTCGTTCAGGCCCTTGGGCGCGACGTCGGCCTCGATGTCGGTCGTGAAGCCGTACTTGTACTTCTGCTCCGTGACGGCGCGGACCTGCTCGACGGTTTCCGGTTGGGCGGCCATGGCTTTGCCTCGTCCTTCTCAAGAATGCTGTTCGGTGCGCGCCGTTCAGTGCGCAGGGCGGGCCGGCTGGGCGGCTGTGGAAGTCGTTGCGGCTGCCGGGGCCGGGAAGGTGATCGGGACCATCATGTCGGCCAGCGTCACCTCCTCCAGCGCGCCGCGGATGGCGCGGTTCACCTTTTCCCAACCGCCGCGCATGGGGCAAAGTTGCTCCACCCCGCACTGGCTGTCGGCGCCGTCGACGCAGGCGGTCAGCGCGATGGGACCGTCGAGCGCCGTGATGATTTCCGCGATGGAGATTGCATCGGCGGGCCGGCTCAGCGCATAACCGCCGGCGGCGCCGCGCTGCGAGGTGGTGAGCCCCGCCGGCGTCATCGCCTTCATCAGCTTGGCGACGGTGGGAGCGGGAACGCCGGTGCGGTCGGCAAGATGGGCGACGGTATGGACCGTGCCGACCTGGCGCGCCATCTCGCTCAACACGACGATGGCATAGTCGGTCAGCTTGCTCAGCCGGATCATGCCCGCACCCCGTTCCGCCCCGGTTTCGAATACAGGACCAATTTAGTCCTGATTGCTCCGGGGGGCAAGGGGCGTTTGTCGATTAAAGTGCAGGGTTTCCGCGGCTTTCGCAGCCTTGCATGGCTGATACGCCGGCAATACCCGTCAACGGCGCTTGGTTATAGCGTGGTGTCTGCCGTCACGCTACTGCGAAGCCGCAGGTGAGGGGAGGTGGTGCGGCGGTTTGTCGCGGGGGCAGGGGCATTTCAAATGCGGAAAACCCCGCGCCGGGAGGGCGCGGGGTTTTCCGGTGTGGGTGAGGGCGGGCGGTCAGCCCGGCTTCTTCACTTCCTCGCGGGCGGCGCTGGTGGCTTCGGAGACGACGTCGCGGACGTCTTCCTTGGCCGACTCGACCACGGTCTGGGCCGCCGCCTGCGCGGCGCGGGTGCCGCGGTCCAGCGCATCCATGGCGATGGCCTTGGCGCGCTCGGTCGCCTCGTCGGCATAGTCGCCGACCCACTGGTTCTCATAGCGGGTGCCGGGCAGGGCGGCGCCGATGGCCGCACCCAGCGCCACACCCATGGCGCCGGCGACGATGGGATGATCCTCGACGAGGTCCCAGAAGCCGGTCGACATGTCATGCGCGCGGTGGCGCAGATGGTCGGTCGACGGCGTCATCAAGGACAGGCGCGACATGCCGCGGCTGACATAGCCCTGCGACTGCCGCTGGTTATGAAGGTCACTCCGGCCCGACGGGTGGTCGTTGTCGGAACCGCCCATCATGCCGCTGACGGTGCCGGACGCGCTGTCGTAAGCGGAGCTGACCGCGCCCGAGGCGCTGTCGTAGGCCGAACTGGCGGCGTTGCGGACGCTTTCGCCGGCACCGCTCAGCGATTCGCGGGCGTAGTCCACGGCGTCGCCCATGCGGTGACGGGCGGAGCGGATGGTGCCGGACCGGGCGATGCGGCGGTCGTAGCCGGTGCTGGACAGGGCCAGCCAACCCAACCCGATGCCGACCAGCGCCAGCGGGATGGGGTTGCTGGTCACGCTGCTCAGCATGGAGCCGGAGGACTGGGAGTGCCGGCGATTGTAGTGGACGGCCTGACCGCTTTCGTAACGGTCGTTCTGATGCAGGTGGGCACGCTGGGACGGGGTGTCCGGCGTCGACGGCGAATAGGTATGCTTCATCGAATTCTCCATCAGGGATTGGGGGGACCACCGCGTCAGACTGCCGCGCAGACGGGATGTCCGGTCGCGCAGCGCCTCGACGGTGCCGCCGATGCGCGCGCGGCTGGCGCGGATGTCGCCCTCCAGGGCGTCGAGATCCTTGGATTGACGATCGTCGTCCGTCATAGGGCGGCCCCTCAGCGGGCAAGCTGGGACTTGGCCCAGCGCTTGTCCTCGTCCAGCGTCTTGATGGTGCGGCGGGGGCGGAGGTTGGCGGGGCTCAGCCGGTTCTTGCCGACGTAAGCCAGGATGCCGCCCACCGCCAGAACCACCACGCCGACGATCAGCGCGGACAGCCACGGGGCCAGGACGTTGGACAGGCCGAGAACCGCAGCGGCAAGCAGGACCAGGACGCCGGCGAAGGCGACCAGTCCGCCGACGGCGATGAAGGCCACGCCGCCGGCGGCCTCGGTGGCCTTGTCGGTCAGCTCGGCCTTCGCCAACGCGATCTCGGATCGGGCGAGGTTGGCGGATTCGCGGGCGAGATCGGCGAACAGGCCGGCGAGCGGCCGGTCCTGCCGCGGATCCCGCGGCTCGTCATAGCGGTTCTCGGCGGCGCTCATGGACGCTGTCCCTGCGGCTTGGAGGTGGAGGAGGCGGTTCCAGCGGCCCCGCCCTGCGTGCCGCTGATCCCGGTGGTGCCGGAGTTCGCGGTGCTGCCGGCGCTGCCGGTGGCACCCGAAACGCCGGCCGGCGTGCCGAGGGTGCTGGTGCCGAGCGCCGTATCAGCCGACGGCGAGGCGCTGCGGCCGGTGACGGAGGCCGGGGCGGTGGACAACGGCATGCCGATGCGGCCGGCGGCCGGCTTCGGCTCACCCAGGCGCTCCGATCCGCGTTCCGACTCCATACGGCCGGCCAGATGGCCGGTGTTCACGCTGGAGGAACCGGTCGTCGGCGTGTCGGCGCTATGGGAGGGCGTGCTGCGGCTGACGGATTCACCGATGCCGCCGGCCATGCCGCGGCTGGGAGTGGAACCGCGTCCCATATCGCGGTTCTGGTCGCGCCCGGTGTCGTAGGAGGCGCCGCGTGCGGTGCGGACGGTCTGCGACGGGTGCGCGTTACCGCGCAGCGAGGTCGAGGCGCGGTGCATCCGGCGGTCGCTGGAGCTTTTGATGAAGCGCGCGGCGAGGAAGCCGACGGCGAAGGCGGCGCCGATGAACACCTCCGGCTGGCGGCGGGCGAAGCTCTCCACCTCGCCGACGATGTCGTCGACATTGGCGTCGCGCAGCATGTCGGCGACGCGTTCGACGCGGCCGGCGGCCTGCTCGGCATAGTCGGCCACCACGCCGCCATTCTCCTGGTTCAGCTGCTCGGCGGCCTTGTGCAGGGCGTTGGCAACCCCGCCCAGCTGGTCGGCGGCACGGCCGGTCTGCTGTTCCAGCAGCGAGCGGATGCGGCCCTGGGCATTGCCCAGCGTCTCGCGCCCGGTGGACATCACGTCGTCGGCGGCGCGGTTGACGGTCTTCTTCATCTCGTCGACGCTGCTGCCGATGTTGGAGCCGGTATTGGAGCTGCCGGCAGCGAAATTCCCGGCAGACGGGCTTCCGGCAGTCGAACTTCCAGTGGTGGAACTTCCGGTGGTGGAGCCGGTCGGGGTCGGTCCGCCGGTGCCGGTCATGTCGCGGTTCGGCATCTTGTCTTTCCTCCTCGGGGATTCCGGTATTCCGTGGCTCCGCGCCTGCGGCTTCAAACCGCCCGTTGCGGAAGCGGGTGTCGGGAAGTGAAACACCAGCCATGCCTTCAGGGTTCCACGCACGCCCTGCGCGAAATGGACAGTTGCCGCGAATGTGCTAAACTTTCCCGCGAACAACTTGGTGCGGCCGGGCCGGGGGGTGGCGGCATGAGTGTCTTCAGCGTGGTGGCCGACGGCCAGGCCGGACTTTTCCGCCTGCAACAGGCGAAGAAGCCGTGGGAGAAGGAGCTTCAGGCGAAAGACGCCCAGGGCCAGCTCGCCCAGAAGGCGGAGCGCGCGCAGGCGCTGACCCAGGCCGCCACCAAATGGCAGAGCGACCATGCCAGTGCCCAGGCGGCGCTTGAGGAAGCGCGGCGGGTCGGCGGGCCCAAGCAGGCCGCCGCCACCCGGCTGGAGCAGGTCGAACGCAAGATCGAGCAATTGAAACTGGCGATGCGCTTCGCCCAGGGCGATCCGCAGAAGCTGGCCTCCCTGGCGCGGGAGGCGGCGTTGCTGGCGCGCGAGGCCGGGCGCGCCGCCAAGGAGTATGGCGCCGGCATGAAGGCCGCGGCGGAGATGGGGCTGCCCGGCGACAGCAGTGCCGCTACCGGCGGCGGCACGATGCTGTCGTCGGAGACGACGATCACCCGCAGCAGCACCAGCCTGACCCTGCAACAGACCGAGGTGACGCTGACCATCGGCGTCTCGACGGGGGAGGGGGCTTCGGCGGAGAGTGCTGCCGACCTGATGGCCGCCGATGCCGGGGCGGAGTCGGATTCCGCAGTTGCGGCTGCGGGGCAGGACGGCCAACTGCCGGACGATATCCAGACTCTGGTGCAGGATGTGCTGTCGGGCCTGGGCGGCGGCGGCTTGAGCGGGGGCAATTCGGCATCCGCCGCGACGGGTGGCACCGGTGGTCGGAGTGCCATGATCCAGCAGCTGATGGCCGACAACACCATGAAGATGTCGCGTTACCGCGAGGCCGACACCTTTGGCCAGCGGGTGGAGGGGGTGCTCGCCACCTCTAAGCGCATCATCGGCGAGGCGAAAGCCGCCAACATGCTGGACGAGTCGGAAAAGCGGCGGCGCGAGCGGCGGGAAGGGTTCAAGGCCGACGACAAGATGGTCGAGGCCGCCCAGAAGGAGGTCAACGCCCTGCGCATGGCGGCGCTTGGGTCCGGCGAGGCGCTTGGGGCCGCGGGGTTGCTCGGCGATGGCGA
Source organism: Azospirillum lipoferum (assembly GCF_024170005.1). Taxonomy (GTDB): domain Bacteria; phylum Pseudomonadota; class Alphaproteobacteria; order Azospirillales; family Azospirillaceae; genus Azospirillum; species Azospirillum lipoferum. The sequence continues at coordinate 19,908 of NZ_JALJXJ010000009.1, read as the reverse complement.
GGAGGATGGAACGGAGGTTGCGGCCGTTTCGCCCGCCGCCGCTTCGGCCGCCCCATTGGGCGCCCAGGCGGCCGCGGTGCTGAATCTGCTGGCCTGAAACTGCTGGCCTTCTGCGACTTATTGGACCGTCGCCGTCTGCTACCATTTCTCCATACGCTGCGGTGCGACATTGTGTTGACCGGCTCGCGCGGAAGACGCGATAACCGATGAACCAAGACTCCCGGAGAGGAGTCTGCGAACCGAGCGCAAGAGAATGGGACACGCAACGAGATGAGCAACTGGATCCGCCGCGGCGGCCTCGAAATCGCCCAACCGCTGTACGACTTCATCAATGACGAGGCGCTGCCGGGGACCGGTGTCGACGCCGACCGTCTCTGGACCGGCCTCGACCAGCTTCTGCACGAGCTGGCGCCGCGCAACAAGGCTCTGCTGGACAAGCGCGATCATTTGCAGGCGCAGATCGACGGGTGGCACACCGCCCGCCGCGGCAAGGTCTTCGATCAGGCCGAATACGAGTCCTTCCTGCGCGAGATCGGCTATCTGGTGCCGGAGGGCGGCGACTTCGCCGTCGGCACCGGCAACGTCGATCCGGAGATCGCCTATCTCGCCGGCCCCCAGCTGGTGGTGCCGATCACCAACGCCCGTTACGCCCTGAACGCCGCCAATGCGCGCTGGGGCAGCCTGTATGACGCGCTGTACGGCACCGACGCCATCCCCGGCACCCCGGCGGCCGGCGGCTATGACGCCGCCCGCGGCGCGCAGGTGATCGCCTGGGCCCGCAAGTTCCTCGACGACAGCGTTCCGCTGGCCGAGGGCAGCCATGCCGACGCCACTGCTTACGTCGTCGAGGGTGACGCGCTGGCGGTGACGCTGAAGAGCGGCGGCAAGACCGGGCTGAAGGACAAGGCCGCCTTCGTCGGCTGGCAGGGCGAGGCTTCCTCGCCGTCGGCCGTGCTGCTGGTGCAGAACGGCACCCACATCGAAATCCGCATTGACCGCAGCAGCGTGATCGGCAAGGACGACGCGGCCGGCATCGTCGACGTGGTGCTGGAAGCGGCGCTGTCGACCATCCAGGACTGCGAGGATTCGGTCGCCGCCGTGGACGCGGAGGACAAGGTTGTCGCCTACCGCAACTGGCTGGGCCTGATGAAGGGCACGCTGGAGGCCAGCTTCCCCAAGGGCGACAAGACCATCGTCCGCAGGCTGAACCCGGACCGCACCTACACCACGCCGACCGGCAGCGTCACCCTGCACGGCCGCAGCCTGCTGCTGGTCCGCAATGTCGGCCACCTGATGACCATCGACATGGTCAAGCTGTCCGACGGCAGCGAGGCGCCGGAAGGCATCCTCGACGGCGTCTTCACCTCGCTGATCGCGCTGCATGACCTGAAGGCCGAGGGTGGGCTTCGCAACAGCCGCGCCGGCTCGGTCTACATCGTGAAGCCGAAGATGCACGGGCCGGAAGAGGTCGCCTTCGCCGACGAGCTGTTCGGCCGCGTCGAGGATCTGCTGGGCATGGCCCGCAACACCCTCAAGGTCGGCATCATGGACGAGGAACGGCGCACCAGCGTCAACCTCAAGGAATGCATCCGCGCCGCCAAGGACCGCGTGGTGTTCATCAACACCGGCTTCCTCGACCGCACCGGCGACGAGATCCACACCTCGATGGAGGCCGGCCCGGTCGTCCGCAAGGCGGCGATGAAGGCCACCAAGTGGATTTCGGCCTATGAGGACAACAATGTCGATGTCGGGCTGCGCGCCGGTCTCAAGGGCCGTGCCCAGATCGGCAAGGGCATGTGGGCGATGCCCGACCTGATGGCGGACATGCTGGTCGCCAAGATCGGCCACCCGAAGGCCGGCGCCAACACCGCCTGGGTTCCGTCGCCGACCGCCGCCACCCTGCACGCCACCCACTATCACGCCGTGAATGTGGCCGAGGTGCAGGACCAGCTGGCCAAGCGGCAGGCTGCCGCCCTGTCCGACATCCTGACCATCCCGCTCGCCGACCGCCCCAACTGGTCGGAGGACGAGATCCGGCAGGAGCTGGAGAACAACGCCCAGGGCATCCTCGGCTATGTGGTGCGCTGGATCGACCAGGGTGTCGGCTGCTCCAAGGTGCCGGACATCCACGATGTCGGGCTGATGGAGGACCGCGCCACCCTGCGCATCTCCAGCCAGCACATCGCCAACTGGCTGCATCACGGCATCTGCACCGAGGCCCAGGTGATGGAGGTCATGAAGCGGATGGCCGCCGTCGTCGACAAGCAGAATGCCGGCGACCCGCTGTACAAGCCGATGGCCGGCAATTTCGACGGCAGCATCGCCTTCCAGGCCGCCTGCGATCTGGTGTTCAAGGGCCGCGTCCAGCCGAACGGCTACACCGAGCCGGTCCTGCATGCGCGCCGCCGTCAGGTGAAGGCGGCCGGTTGAGTATATTTCGGTGGCGGGGGCGTTTCGTCCCCGCCGCACCCTAACCTGTGTGCCTAATTTCCAGAATGCGCACCGCCACCTGCTTGGTGTAGGGGCTGGCCGCGAAATACTCGTACCTTACCGAATTCTCCGCGGCGAATTCCTGGAACGCCCGATACTCGTCATCGCGCCAGCTGTGGTTGCCGATATATTCATCGAACACGATGACGGTGCCCGGCCGCACCCGATCCGCGAGCGCGGTCAGCACCGTGCGGGCCGAGGCGTAGATGTCGCTGTCGACATTGACGAAGCGTACCGGCCCGGGATGGGTGGCGAGGAAGGGCGGCAGGCTGTCCTCGAACCACCCCACATGCAGGCGGGCGTTGTCGCGCACCGGCGGCAACTGGCTGCCGGTGGTCAGCACGCCACGGGGCGAGTTCACCCAGCCTTCCGGCAGCCCCTCGAACGAGTCGAAGCCGTGGACCTCCTGGCCCGCCACCGCGGCAATATGGTCGAGCGAAGTGCCGCGCCGCACGCCGAACTCCAGCACCAGACCCGGTGTGGCGGCACAGGCCAGCGCGTGGCGCAGCAGCCGGCCGCTGTTGCCGAACAGGCGGAAGTCGGCCGACAGACTGGGGAGCAGCGCCTTGGCCCCGTCCGGCAGCGGGCGGCGCTTCGGGTTGTCGCCGACCTCCGCCGCTTCCACGGCGTCGGCCTCGGCATCCCGGCCGAGCAGGCGCAGGGTGGCGGCGAGATAGCCCCAGTATTTGCCGGCGGCGCCGCCACAGCGGGTGGCGCGGCGCAGGCGGCGCAGCGCTTCGTCCGGGCCGTGATGGTGGAGTGCCTGGGCGTGGCTGCCGAACCATGCCGCGGCATGCTCGGGGTCGTCGGCCAGGAGCGCGTTGAAATGCGCGAGAGCCTCGTCGTCATGCCCGAGATAGGCTGCGGCCGTCGCGGCTTCGAAGCGGATGTCGGGGGAGCGGTCGCCGGCGGTCAGCGCCTCGCGGGTCAGGGCGATCGCGTCGCTGTAGCGGGCGTCGCGGCGCAAGGCACCGGCCAGCGCGGCGGTCAGGTCCGGACGGCCGGGAGCGACGCGCAGTGCGCGCTCCAGCCAGTTTACCGCGGGGAGGGGAGCGTTGTCGGCCTGATGGGCTCTGGCGAGGGTGGCCAGCCGGTCGGCGTCTGCGGGGCTGTCGGCCAGCACCCGACGCAGGCAGGCGATGGCCGCCGCCGGACCGCGATGGCCAAGATGGGCCAGACCGAGCAGATGGAGCCGCTCGACACCAGAGGATGTGGTTGCACCGCGCAGCAGGCGCAGGGCGGGGCGGTAACGGCGCGCGTCGATCAGGGCGCGCGCCTCGTGCAATACAGGGTCAGCGGTCAAAATGACTCGTCGTCAGGGCAGCCGGCGGAAGGTCCAGACCGACGCCGGCGGCAGGTTCCGGGCGATCCAGGCATGACGCCGCGGCTTCAGCCGCAGCCGCCGGATCAGTTCCGGATTGACCGGGGCGAAGGGACCATAGGTGAATTGCACGAAAACCCCGTCGGGCGCCAGCACGGAAAAGGCGCCGCGCACGATCCGTGCCTGCACCGACAGCGGCATGGCGATCAGCGGCAGGCCCGACACCACCGCGTCGCAGGTCTCCCAGCCATGGGCCTGGACGATGCGGTGGACCCGCGTCGCGTCGCCGCGCACCACCGTGGCGTTGGGGTGCAGGATCGACAGATGGTCGGCGAAGGCGGGGTCGAGTTCGACCATCAGCAGATTGTCGGGGGTGACGCCATGGGCCAGAAGGGCCGACGTGACCGGACCGGTGCCCGGCCCCAACTCCACCACCCGCCGTGTTGGGCTGCAACCGGCGGCCTTCGCCATCGTCCGGCACAGCTCAGGTCCGCTTGGAGTTACCGACGCGACCTTCAGGGGTGAGCGAATCCAGCGCTCGACAAAAAGCTTGCGTTCAGCAAGTGACATCGACCGACCTCCCAACAGACGCCGGATCAATTCCTCGGCTCTGCTTAAACCCTTTCTACTCAGTTACGTTTCGTTGCGCCAGCCGAATGGATTTTGAATGATCGTTTAACAAAACGGTGACTCCGCGATGACGGTTCCTTTTCATCGACTATTCAAGTCGGATTCTCGCAACCGCAGCATAGCAGAGGCATTGTGGGGGCGATGTTCTCCTTTTCTTCCACTGTACCGTTGACAGGGCCGTGAGTGCCGGGCACCGTTGCGGAACCGGAAGGACACCGGACGGATTGGGGACCAGGGGACCAGACCAGGACATGCCGACGCTCGCACCCGATCATTCGGATCTGTTCGACGATACGGGCAAGCCGCCCCGGCTGTTGGAACTCGACGTCGCCAGGATCATGCGCAACCCCAGCATGCCGCGTCGCCACTTCGACCCACAGGAAATGCAGGGGCTGGCCGACTCGATCGCCCATTACGGGTTGAAGCAGCCGGTCCTGGTGCAGGAGGTCGTCGGCGGACACCGTCTGGTCGCCGGCGAACGGCGGCTGCGGGCGCACGAGATGCTGGGGCTGGCGACCATCTACGCGCTGGTCACCTCCGGCAACCCGGACGAGCTGACGCTGGTGGAGAATGTGCAGCGCGTCGATCTGGACGCGCTGGAACTGGCTGAGGCGCTGGCCCGGCTGATCGAGCGTTTCGGCTATACCCAGGAGCAACTGGGCCGCATCATCGGCAAGAGCCAGAGCAACGTCAGCCATACCCTGCGGCTGAACAGCCTGCCGGAGACGATCAAGCAGGAATATGCCGCCGCCCACCACGACGTGTCCCGTTCCACCCTGATCGAGATCGCCTGGATCAAGGATCTGGACGAGCAGATCGCCCTGTGGGAGCAGGTGAAGGCCGGCGACGGCACCGTCCAGGCCGCGCGCAGCCGCAAGGACGCCGCCAAGGAGCCGTCGCTGCGCACCATGTCGGCGGTCGGCCGCTTTCTCGACGCGCTCCGCCGCGCCACCGCCCGGCTGGGCGATCCGCGCGAACACCGCGCCTATGTCGACGACATGCAGCGGCGCGAACTGATCAGCCTGCGCCGGCGCATCGACCTGCTGCTGGGCGACGATCCGGCGGTGGATTGAGGGGTTGGGCGTCCTCAGTCGTTCAGGAAGGGGTTGTAGAGCCGCTCCTCGCCGAAGGTCGACATCGGGCCGTGCCCGGGGATGAAGGCGATGTCGTCGCCGTAGGGGAACAGCTTGTCGCGGATCGAAGCGATCAGGTCGGCGAAGTTGCCCTTGGGGAAGTCGGTGCGGCCGATCGAGCCCTGGAACAGAACGTCGCCGACGATGGCGAGCTTCGATGGCCGGTGGACGAACACCACATGGCCGGGGGTGTGGCCGGGGCAGTGGCGGACCTCCAGCGTCTGGTGGCCGACGGTCACCGTATCACCCTCCTCCAGCCAGCGGCCGGGCGTGAAGGAGCGGACCGGCGGGAAGCCGAACATCTGGCTCTGCATCGGCATACCGTCGATCCAGAACTGGTCCTCGCGCTGCGGCCCCTCGATCGGCAGCGACAGCTTGTCGGCCAGATCGGCGACGCCGCCGGCATGGTCGATGTGGCCGTGGGTAACCAGGATCTTCTCCAGCGTCACGCCCTTCGCCTTCGCCGCCGCCAGGATGCGGTCAAGGTCACCGCCGGGATCGATGGCGGCACCCTTCATCGTCTCGGGGCACCAGAGCACCGTGCAGTTCTGCTGGAACGGGGTGACCGGAACGATGGCGTACTGCATGTCCTGACCTTCGACTCTGCGGGAAAATGGCGGATTGACCCCATGGGCAGGGCGACCTTAACGCGCCCGCGACGGCTGCCGCAAACCATTCGCGCAAAGCCGGTCGCATTGCCCGGAGAATCTGGCTAAGGTCCGCTGATCCGGGCCGGGATTGCGCCTTTGGGTGGAATAGCGGGCCGGTACGAAATGTTAACCACTGAAGCTTTAGATCGGGGCGGACCATCTTGCCGTCGCCGCAAATCATACGGATTCCGCCGGAATGCTGTCGCAGAAAGCCAAATACGCGTTGCGTGCCCTGATCATGCTGGCGGAGAAGGACAATGGCGACCTGATCCTGATCGCCGACATCGCCGAGCGTGAGAACATCCCGCGCAAGTTCCTGGAAGCGATCCTGGTCGAGTTGCGCAAGGAAGGCGTCCTGTTCGCCAAGCGCGGCAAGAGCGGCGGTTACCGGCTGGCCCGTCCCGCCGCCGAGATCACCTTCGGCGAGGTGATCCGCCTGATCGACGGCCATCTCGCCCCGATCCCCTGTGCCAGCAAGGCCTCCTTCCGGCCGTGCGAGGACTGCATCGATACGGAGACCTGCTCGGTCCGCTGGCTGATGGTCCAGGTCCGCGACGCCACCGCCGCGGTGCTGGACAACCGGACGCTGGCCGACGCGCTGCGCCACCGCCAGTCCACCGGCAACATCGCCGCGAACTTCGACATCTGACGCTGTCCGGCTCCGCCCTTCCATCCTGAATTCGCGTTTGAGACCATGCTCCCGCATCCCTATGGTTGGCGGGACCAACGTGGTTTCAGGAGGGTTGCGGATGTCTGACGAGAAGGTGGCCGTCATCACGGCCGGCGGCAGCGGCATGGGAGCGGCCTCGGCGCGCCGGCTGGCGGCCGACGGGTTCAAGGTCGCGATCCTGTCCTCCTCCGGCAAGGGCGAGGCGCTGGCGGATGAGTTGGGCGGCCTCGGCGTCACCGGGTCGAACCAGTCCAGCGACGACCTGAAGCGGCTGGTCGATGCCACCATGCAGCGCTGGGGCCGCATCGACGCGCTGGTCAACAGCGCCGGCCATGGTCCGCGCGGTCCCCTGCTGGAGATCAGCGACGAGGACTGGCACCGTGGCATCGAGGTTTATTTCCTCAATGTCGTGCGGGCGGTCCGGCTGGTGGCGCCGATCATGGTCGGGCAGAAGGGCGGCTCGATCGTCAATATCTCCACCGCCTGGGCGTTCGAGCCGAGCGCCATGTTCCCGACCTCCGCCGTGGCGCGGGCCGGTCTGGCCGCCTACACCAAGATCTTCGCCGAGCAGTATGCGGCAGACAATGTGCGGATGAACAACGTCCTGCCCGGTTGGATCGACAGCCTGCCCGCGACCGAGGAACGGCGCCAGAGCGTGCCCATGCAGCGCTATGGCAGCAGTGAGGAGATCGCGGCGACGGTGGCCTTCCTGGCCTCGCCGGGCGCCGGCTATATCACCGGCCAGAACATCCGGGTCGATGGCGGGTTGACGCGGTCGGTTTGAGTGGGGGGCCGTAGAAACGAAAAAGGGCCGGCGAAATGCCGGCCCTTTTTTCTTGGGAACCTCCCGCCAACTCAGTCGGCGAAGGGGTCCGTCATCAGGATGGTGTCGTCGCGTTCCGGGCTGGTCGACAGCAGGGCGACCGGGGCCTGGATCAGCTCTTCGATGTGGCGGACATACTTGACCGCCTGGGCCGGCAGCTCCGCCCAGGAGCGGGCGCCGCGGGTGGTGTCCTTCCAGCCTTCGAAGGTCTCGTAGATCGGCTCGACGCGGGCCTGGGCGCCGGCATTCGCCGGGTAATAGTCGATCTCCTGGCCGTCCAGCCGGTAGCCGACGCAGACCTTGACCTCGTCGAAGCCGTCCAGCACGTCCAGCTTGGTCAGGGCGATGCCGTCGATGCCGCCGGTCTTGATCGCCTGGCGGACCATGACGGCGTCGAACCAGCCGCAGCGGCGCTTGCGCCCGGTGACGACGCCGAACTCCTTGCCTTTCTGGCCGATCAGCTCGCCGATGTCGTCGGTCAGCTCGGTCGGGAAGGGGCCGGAACCGACGCGGGTGGTGTAGGCCTTGCAGATGCCCAGCACATAGCCGACGGCGCGCGGGCCCATGCCGCTGCCGGCGGCGGCGTTGCCGGCCACCGTGTTGGAGGAGGTGACGTACGGGTAGGTGCCGTGGTCGATGTCCAGCATCGTGCCCTGGGCGCCTTCGAACAGGATGCGCTTGCCGGCGCGGCGCAGCTCGTCCAGCTGCTTCCAGACGACGGCGGCGTAAGGCAGGACCTGCGGCGCGATCTCGCGCAGCGGCTCCAGGATGTCGGCCGGGGTCATCTCCGGCGCGCCCAGCGCGCGGAACAGCGCGTTGTGGTGGGCGAGCAGGGCGTCGACCTTCTCGACCAGAACGGCGTCGTCGGTCAGGTCGCACAGGCGGATGGCGCGGCGGGCGACCTTGTCCTCATAGGCCGGGCCGATGCCGCGGCCGGTGGTGCCGATCTTGCCGGCGCCCTTGGCCTCCTCGCGTGCCTTGTCGAGAGCGCTGTGCACCGGCAGGATCAGCGGGACATTCTCGGCGACGATCAGGTTTTCCGGGTTGACGGTGACGCCCTTTTCCTTGATCGCGTTGACTTCGCGGATGAAGGCCCACGGGTCGAAGACGACGCCGTTGCCGATGACCGACAGCTTGCTCTGGCGCACGACACCGGAGGGCAGCAGGCTCAGCTTGTATTCGACGCCGTTGATCACCAGCGTGTGGCCGGCGTTGTGACCGCCCTGGAAGCGCACCACCACATCGGCCCGGCTGGACAGCCAGTCGACGATCTTGCCCTTGCCCTCGTCGCCCCACTGGGCGCCGACCACCGCAACGTTGGCCATCTCTCGTCTCCGCAAAACTTCAAAAGGAACCGCTCAGCCTCCCGATCCACCGCAGGGTACCATCCGCGCGGCGTGGGGGCCCGTTCACCCTGAACCCAACTCGCTTGAACTCAAATCGCCTGAACTCAAGTCATGTGAACCCAGGGTCATCCGACCGGCTTGACGTCCCCGCCAGCCAGCCAATGGCCGCACTGGAGCCGTCTGGCTTCCGCGGCCGCATCGGTCACCGGGGCCAGCCCGGCGACCGTCACCCATCCTTCGGCCCGCAGCCTGCGCGCCGCTTCCCAGCCGCAGCCATGCGGCACATAGACCCGGCCTGGGGCCTTGGCCGCCGGAACCGCGCGCAGCAGCGTGTCCATATAGAGCGTGAAGCCGGTCGCGGGCTCGCCGCGATCCTCACCCTGGGCGCCGGCACGGTAGCGCCCGCCCTGGCCCAGTTCCCCCGCAGCGCGGGAGAACAGCGTGAAGCTGAGGCCGGTCTGGTATTCGAAGCCGCGATGCTCCACCAGATCGATGGTCACCGTCAGGTCGGGCATCGCCGCGCGCAGCAGGGCCAGCGTGTCGGTCAGCCGGCGGCGGTCCTTCTCGGCGCCCTCCGGCAGCGGCAGGTCGGCCAGCGCCTGCATGGCGCGGTCGGCCGGGCCGGACGCGTTCATCAGCGTTTCCAGCAGCGAGGCGGCCGGGCCGCCGACGGCCGCCACGGCGGCCGAGTCCTTGCGGTCGAGCGCCGCGCGCAGCTGGCGGATCTCGTCATCGCCCAGGCCGAGCCCGGCGCAGATGCGCGACACCATGGTGGGCACGCAGAGGTCGACCGACAGGTGCGGCACGCCGATGGCGGTCAGCGCCTGGACCGCCAGCAGCACCACCTCGGCGTCGGCCTCCGCCTCCAGCGCACCGATCAGCTCGACGCCGACCTGGGTGAACTGGCGTTCGGGGCGCAGCTGCGACCCTTTCACCCGCAGTACCTGTCCGGCGTAGCACAGGCGCAGCGGCCGGGCCTCGTTCTTCAGGCGGGTGGTGGCGATGCGGGCGATCTGTGGGGTGATGTCGGCGCGGACCGCCATCATCCGCTGCGAATGCGGGTCCATCAGCCGGAAGGTCTGCTTGGACATCGCCGCGCCGGGGCCGGAGAGCAGGTTCTCTTCGAACTCCACCAGCGGCGGGTCGACGCGGCGGTAGCCCTGCGCGGCGAATTCCGCCAGCAGGCGTTCGACGGCAGCCGCCTCATGCGCCGCTTCGGACGGCAGCACGTCGTGCAGTCCGGCGGGAAGCAGGGCGGAGCTCAGTGCGTCGGCGGGCATGACCAGCGTGTCTCGTTGCAGGCAGGGACAGGGATGCCGCGGCGAATGTCGGGCACACGGGGCGGGCTAATACCCGACACCCGCGCCGCATGCAAACGGAAAAGCCCCGCACCGTGGCGGTATCTCCCCTGCGCGGGCGGATCCGCCGCAGGCGGCCGGACAAAGTGTCGCTGCCGGTGGCGGTGGGAACAAGGGCGCAGGGGGGGCAGGGAGCATCGCTCCCTCTCCCGGGGCGGGAGAGGGCGATTATGGCTGTCGGGACTCAGCCGGCGTCGGCGGGGCCGGCGTCTTCGTCGAGCGGGAGCGCCGGGTCGATGTCCGGTGCCGTCGGCGACACCACGGCGAAGCTGCTGCCGTCGTTCTTCGGGCGCAGCACGGTCAGCGGCGAGCCGACCACCAGGAAATGGATGATCTCGGCGATGTTGGTGGCGTGGTCGCCGATGCGCTCCAGATTCTTCGCCATGAACAGCAGGTGCGTGCAGGGCGTGATGTTGCGCGGATCCTCCATCATATAGGTCAGGACCTCGCGGAACAGGCTGGTGTAGAGGTCGTCCAACTCCTCGTCGCGCTCCCAGGCGGCGATGGCCTTGTCGACGTCGCGCTCGATATAGGCGTCGAGCACGTCCTTCAGGATCGCCTCGACCAGCCGGCCCATGCGCGGGATGCCGGCCGCCGGGCGCACCACCGGCACCTGGGCCAGCGCCAGCGATCGCTTGGCGACGTTGGCGGCATAGTCGCCGATGCGCTCCAGATCGGCGGAGACCTTCAGGGCCGAGACGATCTCGCGCAAATCCTGCGCCATCGGCTGGCGCAGGGCCAGCAGCCGCACCGCCTCCGCGTCAATGTCGCGCTCGTAGGCGTCGAGCCGGGCGTCGGCCTGCATCACCTGGGAGGCGAGCCCGACGTCGCGGCGGGTCACCGCCTTCACCGCGGCCTCCACCTGCGCCTCCGCCACGCCGCCCATCTGGGTGACGAGGTTGGACAGGCGTTGCAATTCCTGCGCGAAGGAGCGGACGATGTGTTCGGTACCCATGTTCGGTCGCGACGCTCCAATGATGTCCGTTCCATGCGCAGCGCTCCGGAAGGTCGCCACGCGCGGGACGTGTATATTAGCCCCTGGTCATGACGGCGGTGTGGCGGGATTATTTCACTTCCTTGACAATCATGTGTCGCTTGGGCGGCCGGTCTATACTGGTGCCGTCGCCGTGACCGTCGCCAGCAGCAGCGTATTGGATTTGAAGTAACTCGGTAACTTCGCTAAAGGGAACGGGAGCCGTATTGAAGCCGTCCGTAGGGGGTATCGCCCCCTGCTTTGACCGGGAGGCCGTTCCTTCATGTCCGTCGCGTTCCAGATGCCAGCCTTCAAGATGCCTGCCCGCGCCGTTGCCTCAGGAGCCCTGCTTCTCCTGGCTGCATCGCCGCTGGCGCTCGCTGCCGATCCGACGGCGGCGCCCACCGCATTGGTCGAGGATGTGTCGGACGGCGTCGACGGCGTGCAGCCGATGGATTACGTGGCGGCCGGTCGGACCGTGGCTCTGAAGGCTGGCCAGACGCTGACGCTGAGCTATCTGGAATCCTGCGTGAACGAGACGATCACCGGCGGTTCGGTGACGATCGGCTCCCGCGAGTCGGCGGTGCAGGGCGGCAGCATCGATCGCCATACGCTGCCTTGCGACGGCGGCAAGCTGCTGCTGGCCTCCAACGAGGCGGGCAAGGCGGGGGTGACCGTCTTCCGCAGCGCGCCCATTGCCCTGCCGGGCATGAAGGCGCAGCTGCCGAAGCCGGACCTGACCCTGTTCAAGACCCACCCGGTGCTGATCCTGTCGGCCCCCGGCCCGGTGACCATCGACCGGCTGGACGTGCAGGGCATCGCGCTGAGCACGGTGAATGTCCCCGGCAGCACGCTGGACACCGCGAAGACCGGTGCCGGGCTGGAGCCGGGCGGCCTCTACAGGATCTCTGCCGGACAAAAATCCTTCGTGGTGAAGATCGATGAGAAGGCGTCGGCCGGTGGCGGCCCGGCGCTCGGCCGGCTGATCCGCTTCTGAGCGGCGGGCACGACCATTGGACAGGATGAGGCTGCCCCGGCGCGTCCGGCTGGTCCTGCTCGGCGCGGTGGCGCCGGTAGTCGCATCGCTGCTGGTGCTGGCCGTCTCGTCCATGTTGCAGGGGCCGTCGATCGACAGCCTCTATTGGCTGAGGGAGCGGGTGCATGGTCCCCGGCCGGCGCCCGACCTGTCGCCGGTGGTGGTGGTCGGCATCGATGAGGAAACCTACCGCCGCCCGCCCTTTGCCGGCACGCCGCAGGCGTTGTGGGGGCCGCGGCTGGGTACGGTGCTCGGCGCCATGCTCGACGGCGGGGCGGCGGCCATCGGGCTTGACCTCGTCCACCCGACCTCGGTCGAGACGCTGATCCCGGGTTTCGAGCGCGACTATCTGCTGACTCTGCGCCGCGGCGGCAAGGAGGGGCGGCTGGTGCTCGCCAAGGTGCAGCATCAGAGCGATCCGCTGATGCCCTATCGCGGCTACATGATCGCCGCCGGGGTCAACAACGTCCGCTCGGTCAATCTGGTCGAGGATGCCGACGGCGTGCTGCGCCGGGTGCCGCTGACGCTGGGCGTGACCGGTCCGGATGGCCAGCCGAAGGCCGAGCCGGGCATGGCGGTAGAGGTGGCGTCGCGGGCGCTGAAGGCACCGCTGGAGCGTGGGGCCGACGGCTCCGCCACGCTGGGCGGCTACCGGGTGCCGGGCGGGGAGGGCAACCGGCTGCTGGTCAACCATGCCACGGCCGCAGGGTCCATTCCGACCTATTCGCTGGCCGACCTGTATGCCTGCGCCGAAGCCGGCAAGACCGACTTTTTCGCCAAACACTTCAAGGGCAAGGCGGTGATGGTCGGCACCGTGCTGGATGTGGAGGACCGCAAGCTCTCCTCCAACCGCTGGGTCACCAAGCCGGAAGGGGTTGGTCTTCCCGAACGCTGCGCCCTGCCGGTGATGAGCGAACTGTATGTTGCCGGCCGCACCCGCGACAGCATTCCCGGCGTCTATATCCATGCCGCCGCCATCTCCAACCTGATCGCGCACGATGCGCTGGAGGAAGCCGGCCGGCCGGCCGCTGCGGCGCTGGTCCTGCTGCTGGCCGGTCTGGCCGCCCTGGTGACGCTGGCGACCCGCCCGTTGGTGGCCGCGGCCGGCCTGCTCCTGCTGCTGGCGGGATGGAGCGGCATAGCGGTGGAAGCCTTCCAAGGCGGCCTGGTGCTGCCCTATCTGCAAGCGGCACTGGCGGCGCTGCTGGTCTTTCCGCTGGCGCTCGGTTTCCGCTTCGCCGTGCTGGACCGCGACCAGCGGCACATCCGCAACGCCTTCAAGCTCTACCTGCCGGGATCGCTGATCGACGACATGATCGCGTCGGGCCAGTCGCCCAGCCTGGGCGGGGAGGAGCGCGACCTGTCCATCCTGTTCTGCGACATCGCCGGCTTCACCAAGATGTCGGAGGGGATGGAGCCGGAAGCGCTGGTGACCGTCCTCAACCGCTATTTCACGGTGATGACCGACATCATCGAGGCGCATGGCGGCTTTGTCGATAAATACATCGGCGACGCGGTGCTGGCGGTGTTCGGTGCCCCCTATGCCATCGACAATCATGCCCGCGCCGCGGTGTCTGCCGCCCTGGCGATGCGTCAGGCGATGGCGGACGATCCGACCCTGCTGGCGACCTCCAGCGGGCGCGGCTCCAACCGCATCGGCATCGCCACCGGCCCGGCGCTGATCGGCAACATCGGCTCGCCCCGACGCTTCAACTACACGGTGATGGGCGACACGGTGAATCTGGCCTCCCGGCTGGAAGGTGCCAACAAATACTACAACACCGCGCTGATGGTCAGTGGCGAGACCATGCGCCACCATGGCGACCCGGATGCCTTCCGCGCGCTCGATATCGTCCAGGTCGTCGGCCGCAGCGAACCGGTGGAGGTATTCGAACCGCTGTCCGACGCCCGCCGCGCCGATGAGGAGGATCGCGCCCAGCGCACCGCCTACGCCGCTGCCCTCGACGACTGGCGCGCCGGCCGGTTCGAGGCCGCCACCGTCGGTTTCCGTGCCCTGGTCGCCGCCGATGGTGCCGCGCTGGCGATGCTGCACAAGGCGGAAAAGCGCGTCGGTCTGCCGGCCGAGCCGGGCTGGGCCGGCGTGACCGCCCTCACCGACAAATAGTCCACCGATAAATAGCCTGCCGCCAAACACTTTACCGACGACAAGCCGTGTCCCGAACCGTCATGCCCATTTTCGCGCCCCGCCGCTTCCGGCGCATCGCCCGTCTGTCCGCCCTGCTGCTGGCGGGCGTCGCCGCTCCGCTGCCGGCGCTGGCCCAGGCGGTTGCGCCTGCTCCGTCGCCGGTGCTGCCGCCCTCGCTCGACCCCAACCGGTTGGAGCAGCGTTTCGAACGGCCGGCCGTGCCGCAATCCTCGCCGGAAATCGAGATGCCGGCGCCGGAGAAGGCGCCGCCACCGCGCGATGCCGAGCGCATCACCCTGACGCTGACCGAGATCCGCATCGACGGCAACAGCGTCTATGACGGCGACAGCCTGTCCGCCCTGTGGCGCGACAAGCTGGGCAAGCCGGTGACGCTGGCCGACCTCTACGCCATCCGCGACGCCATCACCGCGCGCTACCGCAACGACGGCTATGTGCTGTCGCAGGCGGTGGTGCCGGCCCAGCGCATCCGCGATGGCGTCGTCCGCCTCCAGGTGGTGGAGGGCTATGTCGACGAGGTGATCGTCCAGGGCGAAGCGACTGACCGGCTCGGCCTGTTGCGGCGGATGGGGGAGAAGATCAAGGCCTCCCGCCCGCTGCGCATGGCGGACATGGAACGCTACGTCCTGCTGGCCGACGATCTGCCCGGCGTCGCCGTGAAGACGGTGCTGGAGGCGTCGCCCGACACGCCCGGCGCCTCGCGCCTGACCCTGGCGCTGGAGCGGACGCCCTTCAACGGCTTTCTGTCGCTGGACAACCGCGGCACCCGCTCGATCGGTCCGTTCCAGCTGACCGGCGTCGCCAGCGTCGAGGACCAGCTCGGCCTGTTCGAGCGCACCACCGCCCAGGGCATCGTCACCCCGCAGATCCGTGAGCTGCGCTTCTTCGACGTCGGCCAACTCGTGCCGGTGGATGCCGAGGGCACGACGGTGGAGTATGGTGTCCGCCGGTCCTGGTCACAGCCCGGCGACAGCGTCCGGCCGCTCGACCTCTACAGCCTGACCACCTCCGGCCGGTTGGCGGTGTCCCACCCCTTCATCCGCAGCCGGGCGGAGACGCTGCGCGCCGGCCTCAGCGTCACCATCCGCGACAGCCGCACCGACGCTCTGGGCGACAAGCTGTCAGAGGACCGTCTGCGCATCGTCGCCGCCAATGTCGCTTACGATTTCGCCGACGGCTGGGGCGGGTCGAACCTGCTGACGGCAGAGCTGTCGAAGGGCCTGGACATCCTGAACGCCACCGAATCCGGCAGTGCCAACCTGACGCGCAGCGGTGGGCGCAGCGATTTCCGCAAGCTGCTGCTGTCGGCCCAGCGCAACCAGCCGCTGACCGATCAGCTGATCCTTGTGCTCTCCGGCGAGGCGCAATACAGCCCCGACCAACTGCTGTCGGCGGAGGAATACGGACTGGGCGGCAAGCAGTACGGCCGTGCCTTCGATCCGTCGGAGATCACCGGCGACAGCGGCTTCGCCGGCCGGGCGGAACTGCAATACATCCTGCCGGTGCAGGAGGACGGTCTCGATTACGCGGTTGCCTACGGCTTCGGCGATTATGGGGCGGTGTATAATTACGAGGGCGGCACGCGCCATGGCCGCCGCTCCCTCGCCTCGGCCGGCATCGGCCTGCGATTCGGCGTTTTCCAGCGCATCGACGCCAGCGTCGAACTGGCCAAGCCCTTCATCACCACGCCGTTCAGCACGCAGGACCGAGCCCCGCGCGCCTTCTTCACCCTGTCGACGCGGTTCTGACGTCACGCACAGTCACCACCGCGCGGCCGGCCTGTTGCGGCCGGACCGCGGCGGTGACCACGGCAAAGGGCAGTTCGTCAGATCAGCTCGACCCGCTGAGCCACCGGCGCATCCTCCGACCCGACGGCCAGATAACGCACATCCTCGCCGTCGGCAACGATGTCCAGACCCGACTGGCGCAGGGTGGCACGGTCGAAATAGACGGTCGCGCCGTCTTCCCACGGTTCGATCAGGCCGGACTGGCTGTCCAGATTGTACCAGCGCACCGTGCCGTATGCCATGGTGGCCGGGCCGGCCGGCTCCGCATGGCGCTCGCGCCGCTCGCGCGGCGGCTTCGGCGGGCGGGCGAAGGCCTCTCCGCCCTCCTCGGGCTGTGCGCCCGTTCCGGGGATTTGACCGCCTTGCTGACCCATCGGTTGTGCCGAAGCGGTGGCGCGCGGTGGGCGCTGGTTGCGCGCACGCGGGGCAGGCGGCGTTTCCGGTGGCGTGGCGGAGTGAATGGCGACGACCTGGGGTCCCTTGGCGCCCTGGGCCAGATCGCAGACGACCGTCGTGCCCTCGACCGGGTTGGGCAGGGAGGCGGCGGCCAGGACCGAAGCGTGCAAGAAAGCCTCGCCGGAGCCATCGGCGAGGCGGACGAACCCAAAACCCTTTTCCGGCTTGAACCACTTTACCGTCGCGGTGACGTTCGTCGCGGTGACGTTCTTCAACTCTTCGCTCAAGACAGGTCCCTTTCACGTCCTGTAGCCGGGGGAGGGGCGGCCCTGACGCTGAACTGGGCGCGGCACCGCTGTATGACCAAGAACAAGGCCCCGGCGTCCGTGAGCTTATCATAAAATTCCAGAAAATGACCAGTGCGGTGATGCCCTGTAACGCTCCGATGATGGGCGGCATCACTTGGCGACGGGCCGATACTCGCAATGCGCGAGTTAGGGAAAGCGAAAGCGTGTCCGCATCGATGGTTCGGTTTCATAAACAAAGCCGCATCACAATGCCACCAAATCGCGTCTGTTCATCGCGTTGCAAATTACTGATCTTGTAGCTCAAACCTGTCCATCAGCGGTACTTACGCCGTAAATAAAATTTTAACTAAAAAATTGGACTCATGCCTCCATCAGAACGGAGGATTGACTTATGACGACCACCGACCAGGCCGCTTTTTTCGTGTCCACCAAGGGCAATGACAGCTGGTCCGGGCGGCTCGCCGCTCCCAACGCCGCCGGCACCGACGGTCCCTTCGCCAGCCTGGAAAAGGCGCGGGACGCGATGCGGGCGAGCGACATCGACACCACCTATGTTCGTGGCGGCACCTATCGCCTGAACAAGACCCTGACCCTCGACTCCCATGACGACGGCCACAGCTTCCTCGCCTACAAGAGCGAGACGCCGGTGCTGAGCGGTGGGGAGCGGGTGACCGGCTTCACCTATGAGGGCAAAGGCCTCTATTCCGCCAAGCTCTCGTCCGCCAATGGCCTGGATGTCAGCATCGGCGGCGAGCGCCAGCATGCGGCGCAGACCGGCGACTTCGATCCGGCCCATGCCGCGACCAGCGGCTGGCATGTGTTGAAGGCCAACTCCACCGGCGCCAGCAAGACCAGCTTCAACTTCTCGAACGGCGACATTCCCTCGGGCTTGAAGCCCCATGCCGGTCTGGTGGTGCAGACCTTCGACACCGAACGGCTGAAGGACGACATCTCGCCTGTGAAGTCGATCGACCAGTATCATCACACGGTGACGCTTGATGACGCGGCCTCCTACGGCCTGCGCACCGGTGGCACCTATCGGCTGATGAACGACGCCTCGCTGATCCGCGACGCCGGTGAATTCGGCTGGCGCGCCAGCGACGGCAAGCTGGTGGTGAAGCCGGAGCATGCCGGCAGCTTCCAGTCGGACGGCGTGGTCGTCGCCCGGCTCGGCACGCTGATCAAGGCCAGCAATGCCAGCAACGTCAGCATCGAAGGGCTGACCTTCTCCGACACCCGCTATGACGGCGCGGCGCTGTCGATGCAGGGCGGTCACGGCAACTCGGTCGGTGGCAACCACTTCGTCAATGTCGGGACCGCGGTTTCACTCGACGGCACCGACGACAGCCGCATCGCCGGCAACCATATGGAGCAGCTCGGCGACAACGGCGTGTCGATGATCCATGCCGCCAACGGCAACCGCATCTACGCCAACACCATCGAGCATATCGGCCAGATCACCAAGGGCGGGGCCGGCATCGGCGCCGTCGGCAGCAGCAACACCCTGGTCAGCCACAACGACATCACCGATGCCCCCCGTTATGGTGTGTCCTTCAAGGAATGGGATGACGGCCAGCTGAACCGCAACAACACCGTCGAGTTCAACAAGATCCACCATGTCGGGCAGGAAACCGCCGATGGTGGTGGCATCGAGATGCTCGGCCGCTCGGCCAAGGACATGGGCTCGATCATTCGCGGCAATGAGGTGATCGACACCGGCGGCCTCGCCACCGACGGCAAGGGCAACTGGCTGACCGACCACAAGGGCTGGGGCATCTCGCTCGACGATCTGACCAGCGGTGTCATCGTTCGCGACAATTTCGTGAAGGGCTTTGCCTGGGCCGGCATCTATGTCCATGGCGGCGACAACAATCTGCTGGAAAACAACTTCGGCATCGCCAGCCGCCCGGAGGACGCCTTCATCCGTCTTGAGTGGGTGCCGAAGGCCGGCGCCGAGGCGCGCCCCCACGACAATATGGTCATTCACAATCTTGCCGCCGGCGACAGCCCGATCGATCAGTACTGGAAGCTGCTCAGCCCCGGCCGGCTGACCATGGACGGCAACGTGGCTGCCAACGGCCGTGCCTATGGCCCGAACGACGCGGTCTTCAATCCGGGCTTCCGGGACAGCGCCCATGCCGACTATTCGCTGAAGGACCATGCCCCGGTCCTGTCCCACGGCATCCATGACCTCAGCTGGTCGTCGATGGGAACCGACGGCTACCACGCCGACAGCAGCATGGCCCAGTTCTGGGACCACGCCGCCTATTGACGGGCAGAGGGGGGCGCCGATCCGCCCGGCGCCCCCTCGGACCCCTCTGGTCAAGGAATCGTCATGAGGGGCGAAAAAAGTACTTGCGCGGTTTGGGAGGTGTCGCCTATAAAGCGCCTCCCGACGCGAACGACGCCGGCGCCGCCGAACCGGCAGCGACCGACCCGCGAACGGGAAGCCCGACAAACCGGTGCTTGCGATCCGAACCCCAGGGTTCGGGCGAGCTTCCGGTTTCCGCATCGGGCGGGCTCTTTGACAAGTTAATACCGTGTTGTGAGAAGGGATGCGCAGGCGGCGGCAGTTGGTAGCCGTTGCGGCCTTGGGGTGCTGGTTTCCTGAAGGGGATCGGCGCAATGAGGATCGTCTGTGCATCTTTTGAGCAGAGAGACTGTGAACAGTATCGACGTATCAGGAGATCGTTAAGGCGGTCCTGTCGGTCGTGGCTTTTGTCACGAACTGAACCTGAGAGTTTGATCCTGGCTCAGAACGAACGCTGGCGGCATGCCTAACACATGCAAGTCGAACGAGGGTTTCCTTCGGGGGGCCTTAGT
>NZ_JALJXJ010000008.1 GCF_024170005.1 Azospirillum lipoferum | reverse complement strand
CCGTTTCTCCGCCGGCGCCGCACTGTCGTTCAGCGCCCCGCCGTCGGTGGAGCGGGTTATAGGCGCCCTCCCCCAAAACGCGCAAGAGCTTTTTTCGTCGCCTCCCGCATTTTTATGTTCGCTGAGCCGACTGATGTTTTCGTCAGAGCAGGCCGAGCGCCCGCAGTTCCGCCGCCATCTCGGCCGGCAACTCCTCCCCTGTCCCGCCGACGGCGGAGAGATCAGGAGGAGCGGCCTCGGCCGCCAGGTAACGCCAGCCCTGGAACGGGCGATGCGCGGTCGGAACCGTCTGCACGCGGTCGGCGGCGAGTTGCAGGGTGCAGTAGCTCTCCCCTTCCTCATCGGTATCGGTGTCGATGGCGAGGATCGGCTGGCGCACCAGAACGCTGCCCTTGATGACCCAATAGATCGATCCACCGGCCAGCAGTTCGTCACCACGCTTGGGCAGGCGGCGGGTGTAGACGGGGATACGGGTCTGACCACCGGTGGTTACGGCGCGGCGGTCCTGAAGCTCCGCCAAATGGTCGAGGTCGCGGACGCCGACGGCGAGCTTGATGAGATGGAGAGGCATGGAGGCTGTGTCGTCTCTGACGGTATGAACGGAAGCGCGCCCAGCATAGCGCGCCTCCTGACATAGTGCGTTATGCCGGATTGTCCCGTGAGCTTCGCAGCGGAGGGGAGTAGCCGTCAGAGCGGATCGTTGCGGTCGGATCGTCCGGCCGGCCGGGCATGGCCGATGATGGCGCTGAAGCCGAACAGCAGAAGCAGCACGCCCATGATGATCTCGATGCCGCAGATCAGACGGACCAGCCCGGACACCGGATGGATGTCGCCGTAACCGACGGTGGCGAAGGTCACGATCGAGAAATAGATTCCCTCGGCGAAGGTGATGTCGCGCCGGACGCCTTCGATTACGAAGTTCGGCTCCGCCATGAAGCGGTCCATAATGGTGTAGATGGCGCCGAACAGGATGATGCAGAGCGAATAGAAGGTCAGGAAGGCGAAGGCCGGCAGCACCAGACGCGCCGATTGCTGGAAGAAGCCTTCGAACAGCAGGCCGGCGTCGAGCAGGAAGATGGCAATGTCGCGCGACACCAGGGCGACGATGGCGGCGATGGCCGACATGGCCAGCAGGAAGATCGCGCCGATAGTCTGGGTGTCCATGTCCTGTTCGGGCACCAGGAAGGTCAGGGCGCCGATGCCCCAGACCGGCGCCATCCACAGGAAGACGCGGTCGAAATGGCCGCCCTCGCGCAGCCGCCGCGACATCACGATGCGCCGGATGTCCTCCGCCCGCCACCATGCCCCGCCAAGGAAGGCGACCAGCGGCAGGACGAAGGCGATCGCCTGAATCAGCGGACTGATGTTGTGGAAGTTGCTTTCGGCGAAAAAGACGAAGATGCAGGCATAGACGCCGATGAAGTTGGTCAGCGCCAGGGTGAAGAACTGGCTGCCCGGGAACAGGTAGTGGAAGGCGCCGACCACCAGCCCGACCGATCCGAGCAGGACGAAGGTGAGGTCGCCCGACACCGAGCGGATCGACAGCGCGATCAGGCCGAGCAGCAATGCTGTCAGCAGCGCACCGCCCAGCCAGGACTTCGATGCCCCCCTGCCCCCGTGCGGACCGCCATGACTGCCGTGCGGACCGCCGGGGGGGACTGCCGGGGGCGGGCTGGAGGTCCGGGGACGGCGGTCGGGAACGATCTGATCCATGGGGCGGTCAACCGAAGCGAGAGCAGGCACCGCGGCCGGCGCCCAACCGAAAGTCTTATCCCATGGTTATAGCGGCTAGACCGGACCGACCGTCAGCACTTTCCACCCGCCCGATAAGCAGTTTTGGCTCGCAAGGAGTTTGGAAGGATTCCGCAGGCCCGCCCCTACCAGCCGCCGGTAGCGAGCCAGCGATCGACCATGTCGAGCCGGTCCCAGCCCCAGAAGGGCTCGCCATCGACGATGAAGAAGGGCGAGCCGAACACGCCGCGCTCCACCGCATCGTCAACCTCGCTCCGCAGCCGGTCCTTGACGATCGGATCCTGGATGGCGGCGGTCACGGCGGCACGGTCGATGCCGAGGCTGCCCAGGGTCTTCGCCGCGACCTCCGCCACCGTGTCGGCCGGGCCGATGTCCCGTCCTTCGCCGAAATGGGCGTGGAACAGCGCACGGGCCACCAGCTTGGCCTGTTCCGGATGATGATCGGTCAGCCAATAGAAGGCGCGCGAGGCGGCAACGCCATTGGCCGGAGCCGAATCGGGGAAGGTGAAGGGCGCGCCGGTCAGGCGGGCGATGCGTCCGACGTCATGGGTCAGATACTCGCCGCGCAAGGGCTGCTCCAGATTCGGCTTCATGCCCGTCACCTTGAAGATGGCGCCAAGCAGGACCGGGTGCCAAGTGACGGTGCGGCCGTGCTTCGCCGCCAGTTCGTCGATGCGCAGGCTGGCGAAATAGCCGTAAGGCGAGCCGAAGTCGAAATAGAAATCGATGGGATCAGGCACACGCGTTTCCTCTCCGACAGGTTTTCCGGAGAGGCTAACGCGGGTGTGGAGAGGCGTCTAGCGGTGCGTCCGGGGGATTGCTTCCCACCCCCGGTCAGACCGTACGGACCTTGGCGTCGAAGACGTAGCCGGCACCGCGTTCGGTCTTGATGATGCGGGGTTCCTTCGGGTTCGTCTCGATCTTGCGGCGCAGGCGCAGGATCAGCACGTCGATGGAGCGGTCGAACACCTCCGCCCCGTCGACGCGGGTGAGGTCGAGCAGCTGGTCACGGGTCAGCACCCGCTGCGGCCGCTTGACGAAGGCCGCCAGCAGGCCGAACTCCGCCTTGGTCAGCTCCACCTCGCGCCCCTCCTGCCCGCGCAGGCGCTGGGCGGTGAGGTCGAGTTCCCAATTGGCGAACTGCACGACAGCGCGCAGTTCGTCGGCGTTGCGGGGCGGACGGGCGTCGTTGGAGACGCGGCGCAGCACCGCCTTGATGCGGGCCAGCAGTTCGCGCGGGTTGAAGGGCTTGGTCAGGTAATCGTCGGCACCCAGTTCCAGCCCGACGATACGGTCGACGTCCTGGTCCTTGGAGGACAGGATGATGACGGGGATCTGCGATTCAGTGCGGATCTGGCGGACGAGGCCCAGCCCGTCGCCGTCGGGCAGGCGCAGATCGCAGACCACAAGATCGACAGGCTCGCCATCCAGGGCCTGCCGGGCCGATGCGGTATCCTGCGCCGTCGTGACCCGGTAGCCCTCTCCCGCCAGATATGAGGCCAAAAGCTCCCGAATCGGTTCGTCGTCGTCGACCGCGAGAATGTGCATGCCTGTTACCTCCCCAAACCTTCTTATCTCACGCGCGAGCGCCACGCAATGCGTTACAACCCCGTAACAGCCGCGGCCAATTCGCCGACCGCATGAGTTGGTTGAAACCGCCCGCCGTGCCGGCGACATGAAAATACCCCTGCACAGACATTAACCAGAAACAGTCTGCGGTTTAAATCCCGATCATCGAACAGGGAACGGCTGCCCGGCGAAGGGCGCCGGACCAATGCCGTGATGGGGGAATGCACCGCCATGTCGAACATCGATCATTGCCTGGAGCGTCTGGCCCTGCTCGACCGCGCCGACCGTCTGCTGAACGAGGTGCGCGTCTATGGACAGCATGGCCCGATCCGCGAAACGCTGGCGCAACACCGGCTGCTGCTGGGTGAAGCGAGGCGCCATCTCGACTCGGCGCGTTCGGTCGGACGGCCGGGCTGACGGACTTCGACAAGAGCGCGATCATGCCCGTCCGCAACGCCCCGGCGACGCTGATGCCGCCCCAGCGCGCCGCATCCTGCGCCCCGGCCCATCTCCGGACCGCGAGGCGCCTGCCCGCCGACGGCAACCGCCGTCCGGTGACGGAGCGTTGCAGCCATTATTCGGGCTGCGCGCCGAGCACGATTCAGGTGACGGCCCATAACGCCATGCCGCTGTGGCGCATGATGATGGAACGCTGGCTGGCGGCGGTACCCTGAACTTTCCGGCCCGTCCTGCAAAGCTCTCCCTAATCCCGCCCGAATTCGCACCTATGCCGATGGCCGGGAGTCACAGAACCGGAGAGACCCACCATGACCCGTGCCATCCTTCTCGCCTCCACCGCCCTGCTGATGACGGCCCCGGCTGCCCTGGCTGCCGGGTACGGACCAACCGGCGGGCAGCCGGCCGGCGAGCAAATGGTGGGTGGGCGGCCGGCGGGCGGGCAATTGGCGCTGACGCGGGTCCTGCTGTCGACCGGTGGCGTCGGGTATTTCGAATATGAGGCGACGGTCAGCGGCGATGCCGACCTGTCGCTGGAGGTGCGGCGCGATCAGGTCGACGACGTGCTGAAGAGCATCGTCGTCTATGACGACAAGGGCGGCGTCGGCACCATCGGCCTGCCCGGCGCCGAGCCGCTGGACACCGCTTTCCGCGAGCTGCCCTTCTCGGCGGGCGACCTTTCCTCCCCCGCCGCCTTGCTGAACGCCATGCGCGGGGCCGAGGTGACGTCCGGCGGCTCCCGCCAGCTGACCGGCCGGCTGATGTCGGTGACGGAGGAGACGGTGCGGCTGCCGGGCAACGACGGCACCACCACCACGCGCCACCGGGTAACGCTGATGACCACCGAGGGCCTGCGCCAGCTGGTGCTGGAGGAGGCCGACGCGTTGCGCTTCACCGATCCGGCGGTGCAGGCGCAGATCGACCGGGCGCTGTCGGCGGTGGCGGAGAATGCCCGGCGCGAGCGGCGGCGGCTGACCGTCCACAGCCGGGCGCCCCAAGACAAGACATCGCAGGATGGGCAGGCCGGCGATCGGCGCGTCCGCGTCGGCTATGTCGCGGAGATGCCGCTGTGGAAGGCGACCTACCGGCTCAGCATGGCGCAGAATGGGCAGCCGCAGAACGGACAGCCACCGAACGGGCCGGCGAAGGAGGGCAGCGGCGCCTTGCAGGGCTGGGCGGTGCTGGAGAATCTCAGCGGCGAGGACTGGCAGGGCGTCGATCTGACGGTGGTGTCGGGCAACCCGGTGACCCTGCGTCAGGCGCTCTACACCCCCTACTTCGTCGAGCGGCCGGAGGTGCCGGTGGAGGTGCTGGGCCGGATTCAGCCCACGGCCGACGAGGGCACGGTGACGCTGAACGATGCCCGCCAGGCGATGCGGCCGCAGTCGGAGGCCTCGCGCGCCGGGGCGCCGCCCGCCACGGCGATGGCCGCTCCCCCGCCCCAGGCCACGCCGATGGCGCCGGCCCCCGCACCGATGGCCGAACCGCTGGCGAAGGTGGCGCCCTACGGCAGCGCCGCCGGAACTCCCGCCATGGCCGCGGTAAGCGGTGCCGAGGCCGGGGCGGCGGAGGGTGCCCAGGTGCTGTTCCATTACCCGCAGCCGGTCAGCGTGCCGAATGGCGGGACGTTGATGATGCCGATCGTCGCCCGCGCCCTGCCGGTGGAGCGGGTGGCGCTCTATCAGCCGGGCACCGACGCCCGCCATCCGCTGGCCTCGCTGCGGCTGCGCAACGATGGCGACACCGCCCTGCCGCCGGGGTTGCTGACCTTCTATGACCGCAACGCAGCGGCCAGCGCCTATGTCGGCGACGCCCGCATGGCGACCCTGCCGGCGGGCGACAGCCGGCTGCTGTCCTTCGCCGTCGATCAGGCGGTGACCATCGACCGCGAGGAGAAGCCGAGCCGCCGGCTGTCCCGCGCCACCCTGGCCGACGGCGTGCTGACCCTGTCGGTCACCGACCGGCAGAGCACCCTCTATACGGTGGCCGGCGCCCCGGATGGCGACCGCAGCGTGGTGATCGAGCATCCGCGCCGCCCCGGCTGGGATCTGGCGGTGCCGGCGGAGGGCAAGCCGGAAGTGACCGCGAATGCCTATCGCCTGCCGCTGGCGGTGCCGGCCGGCAAGACGGTGACGCTGACCGCGACGCTGGAACGGCCGCGGCAGGAGCGGATCGTCCTGACCGACCTGACCGCCGACCAGATCGCCGCCCGCGCCTCCGCCCCCGAACTGCCGCCGGAGGTGCGTCAGGCGTTGACCATGCTGGCTGGCCTGCGCACCGCCGTCGCCGAGAAGGAACGCCGCATCGCCGATCTGGAGCGCGAGCGGACCGAACGCATCGCCGACCAGGACCGTCTGCGCGAGAACCTGAAGGCACTGCCGGCGGGCAGCGACCTGCACAAGCGCACCCTGGCGAAGATGGCGGAGGCAGAGACCCGCCTGGAGGCTCTGGCGCGGGACATGGCCACCGCCCGTGCGGAGGCGGAGGCGGCGCGGCAGACGCTGCGGGAGCGGGTGAAGGCTATGACGATCTGAGAAAGTGAGGGGGGCGGGGTTCCGCCCCCCTTCGGTCCAGTTCCTACAGCGTCGCCGCGCTGCAATAGGCCCAATCCTCGCCCTGCAAGCCGAAGAACGCCGCGACCGGCTTGCCGCTGGAGCGGTCGACGACGACACGGAAGCGGCTGCCGGTGCAGGTACCCTGGGTCTGCTTGGCGACGGGAACCTTGACGTGCTTGGACTTCAGGCAGGCATCCGACATCTTCGGCGGGTTGGCCGGGCCGTCCACCTTCTTGCCGTTCAGCACCATGTAATAATTGGTGGCCTGCCCGCCCTTGACGTCGGCCTTCACCTCGATCTTGCCGAAGCGCGACTTGTAGAGGCCGGCATCCTGTTCGCCGTCCGGCGCGCCGTTGGGCAGCGAGCGGAAGGAGATGGCGGCGCAGGACGGCGGGTCCTTGGCCTCCGCCGGGGTGGCAGCCAGCGCGGCGATGCCGCCGGCCAGCAGAAAAGCGGCAGAGAGCAGACGTTGGGAGGGAAGACGGGCAGACAGCATGGAAAAGCCCTTTCGAACCGGTTGGAACGTCATTTCGGCATCACGCAGAAGGCGGTCTGCTGCATCAGGGCGCAGTCCTTCTCGACACCGCCGTCGAGCATCGACACCTCGACCTGGGTGATGACCAGGGTGCGCCCCGGCTTCACCACGCGGGCGCGGGCGATCATCACTTCGCCCTTGGCCGGCGACATCAGGTTGATCTTGAACTCCACCGCCAGCACCTCCGCTCCGGCCGGCATCAGGCTCAGCGCGGCATAGCCGCCGGCATTGTCGGCCAGCGTGCTGACCATGCCGGCATGGAAGAAGCCGTGCTGCTGCGTCAGGTCGACGCGGAACGGCAGCCGCATCTCGCAGAAGCCCGGCTCCATCGCCGCCATTTCGATGCCGAGCGTCCTGCAGATCGGCTGCTGTTCGAAGGACGCGAGGCAGCGCGCCTTCCAGTCGGGGGTGCGGGGTTCGAAGGTGGCGGGCAAAGGAGGGATCTCCGGGAATCGGGGCGGTGCGCCACAGCCTGCGTCAGCCGCCCCGCCGGATCAAGCGGCCGATTGGAGTGCGGGTCACCTTGCCCGCCCCGCTCCACCCGTCAGCCGCCGATATCAACTCCCGACGTCAGCTCCCGATCAGGCCCATCTGCGGGCTGGACGGTTCGGCATAGGCGCGCATCGGCATGCGGCCGGCCAGATGGGCGGCGCGTCCGGCATTGACCGCATCGCGCATCGCTGCCGCCATCCGCACCGGGTCGCGCGCCTTCGACACCGCGGTGTTGAGCAGCACGGCCGAGCAGCCGAGTTCCATCGCCAGCGCCGCGTCGGACGCGGTGCCGATGCCGGCGTCCAGCACCACCGGCACGGGGCTGCGGGCGCAGATCGTCTCGATGGCGTGCGGGTTGCGGATGCCCATGCCCGACCCGATGAAGGCGCCCAGCGGCATCACCGCCGCCGCCCCCAGGTCGGCCAGCTTGCGGCAGGTCACCGGATCGTCGTTGCAGTAGGGCAGCACGACGAAGCCGTCATTCACCAGCTCCTCCGTTGCGCGCAGCAGCTCCTCGACATCGGGATAGAGCAGTTCGCGGTCGCCGATGACCTCCAGCTTGATCCAGGGGGTATCGAGCGCCTCGCGCGACAGCTGGGCGGTCAGCACGGCCTCCTTGGCGGTCATGCAGCCAGCGGTGTTGGGCAGCAGCCCGACCGGGCCGCCCGGCCGCCCGGCGGTGGCGCGGGCCAGCACGTCGACGAGGCTTTCCGAATAGCCGTCCAGGCTGATGCGGCGGATCGCCAGCGTGACCAGCTCGCTGCCGCTGGCTTCCAGCGCGTCGAGCATCACCTGCTGGTTGGGATAACCGGCGGTGCCGAGGAAAAGCCGCGAACCGAGGCTGCGCCCGGCGATGGTGAGAATGTCGGTCTGGGACATGGGGAGAGCCTTTGCAAAGGCCCTCTCCTGCTTCGCACAGCCGGACTTCCGCTTCCCATGTTGCGGGACGTGCGCATCCGGGGCGAGGGAGAGGGAAACGTGACGGTCAGCCGCCCTGGATGGGGCGGACGATTTCCAGGCTGTCGCCGGGTTGGAGCGGGGTCTCGGACCAGCGGCGGCGGGGAACGACCGCGCCGTTCAAGGCAACCGCGACGCCCAGAGCACCGGGAGCGATGCCGCGCCCGGCCAGGAAATCGGCGACGGAGGCGGCGGACAGCGGCTCTTCGCGGCCATTGACGCGGATGGCTTCACGTGAAACGGCGCTCATGCGGCGGCTCCCGCCACAACGAAGCGGTCGGCAGCGAAGGGGCGCAGCAGCGGGTCGGTCTCGCCGGTCAGCACCAGAAGGGCGATGCCGTCGGCGGTCACCGGGGTCAGCAGGATGCCGTTGCGGTGGTGGCCGGTGGCGTGGATCAGGCCGGGGATGCCGCTCTCTCCCAGGATCGGCGCATCGTCGCGGCTGCCGGGACGGAAACCGGCCCAGGCCTCCTCGATCGGCAGCTCGGCGATACCCGGCAGCGCCCGCCAAGCCCCTTCCAGCAACGCGAACTGGCCACCGGCGGTCAGACGGTCGTCGAAGCCGCGCTCCTCCGTCGTGGCGCCGATCAGCAGCCGGCCGTCCAGCCGCGGGATCAGGTAAGTGCCGGGCGTCCACACCACATGGCGCAGCAGCGGCAGGCGGGTGTCCATCCTCAGACAGACCATCTGCCCCTTCACCGGCCGCACCGGCGGCTTCGCGGCGGGCGGCAGTCCCGGCACCCCGGCCGACCAGGCCCCGGCGGCCAGCACCACCCGGTCGGCCCGGTGCAGCGTCTCGGCAACCCGCACACCGACGGCGCGCCCACCCTCCACCGCCAGCGCCACCTCGCCGCACCGCTCATGCAGGCGGGCCCCGGCGGCCTCGGCGGCGCGGCGCAGGGCGGCCGCGACCTTGCGGTTGTCGACCTGATGGTCGCCGGCACAGAACAGGGCACCGGCGACGCCGGGCTGAAGGAAGGGCTCGCGCCGCCGCACCTCGGCGCCGCTCAGCCACTCCACCGGCAGGCCCAGGTCTCGCTGGAAGCCATGCAGAAAACGGACCTTGGCGGCATCGTCGGCAGTCAACGCGATGACCATGGTGCCTTCGGTACGCAGATCGACGGCCATGCCGCTGGCGGCTTCCAGGTCGCGGGCGAAGTCCGGCCACAGCGCCTGCGAAGCGCGGGTCAGCGGCAGCAGCCCGTCCTCCCCCGGTTCGGTCTCGACACAGGCGGCCAGCATGCCGCCGGCGGCGTGGGTGGCGCCGCGCCCGGCCTCCCCCCGCTCGAACAGATCGACCCGGCAGCCGGCCGACACCAGTCTCCAGGCGATGGCGAGGCCGATGCAGCCGGCACCGATGATGGCGACGGAGGGACGGAGTCCGGATTCGGAAACGGAAAATGGATGTGACTTTGGCGCATGGATCATGCGGCGGCTCCCTTCGCTGGAATTACCCAGACAGGTTCGATGGGTGTGTTCTCAGCCGCACGACCACCGCGCGGCACCCCAGGCCTATGGCTTGCCTTATGCCAACCTTTCGCTGGCCCCACAAGCGGAATCGAGTCTCGCCCGTCCCGTCTCCCCGTCCCACCGCTGCGGCCACATGTCACAGCCCAATAGGGAGTCCCCCGGATAAGAAACGCTACCAATCCGCAGCTAAATCATCTGCAAAATGAGCCACGTCGGGGGCACTCGCAGCAATGAACGGGCGCCTTCGGCAAGCAGAATGAACAACAAAGACGACCGAGGATTCGCCAGCATGCTGTCATTCTTCCGTTCGGACTCTCCGACCGCCCCCGTCTCCGGCACCTCGGCCGGCAAGTCCGAACCGGCAGCGCATGCCGCAGGTGGGGCTTCGGATCCGGCGGAACAGCCGATCCGCAGCCTGTGCCTGCCGGCGGCGCAGATCGGTGCCGCGGCGCTGGGCGGGCTGAATTTCGCCGCCGGGGCGCCGGCGCTGGTCGTCGGCTTCGTGTCGCCGCATGTCGATTTCGCCGTTACCGCCCGCGCGGTCCGCTCCGCCCTGCCGCCGGCGACCCAGCTGGTGCTGGTCTCCACCGCGGGTGAGCTGTGCGCGGCCGAAGGCCAGCCGCTCTACCGCAAGGCCGGCGACCGCTGGGACAGCGTGGTACTGCAATCCTTCAGCCCGCGCCTGTTCACCGGGATCAGCGTCCACACGGTCCCGCTGCATTGCGACGACCTGCGCGGCGGACGCCCGACCCGCGACGTTCCGGCCCGGGTGGAGGCGATCCGTGGCGAGCTTGACCGCATCCGCGTCCCCTTCGCCATCGACAGCCACGACACGGTGGCGCTGACCTTCATCGACGGGCTGTCGGCCAGCGAAAGCTGGTTCATGGAGGCAGTCTACCGCTCCGGCCATTTCCCCTGCCTGTTCATCGGCGGTTCGGCCGGCGGCAAGCTCGACTTCCGCAACACCCATCTGTTCGACGGCCAGCGCGTGCTGGAGAACGCGGCGGTGACCATCTTCCTGAAGATGGCACCCGGCATCCGCTACGGCATCTTCAAGTCGCAGAATTTCCGCCCGACCCAGACCCGCTTCGCCGTGGTCGACGCCGACCCGATGCGCCGCATCGTGCGCAGCGTGATCGACCGCGACAGCTTCGAGGTCATCGGCTTCATCGACGCGCTGGCCAAGGCGCTACGCTGCAAGCCGCAGGAACTGCCGGGCAAGCTGGCGAAGAACACCTTCGCCATCGAGATGGAGGGGGAGCTGTTCGTCCGCTCGATCTCCGGCTTCGATTTCGAGAAGGGGGAGGTCGGCTTCTACTGCGACGTCAATCCCGGCGATTCGCTGTGTCTGGTGGAGGCGACCGATTTCGTCCGCCAGACGGAGGACGACCTCGCGGCCTATCTGCGCGGCAAGCCACGCCCCCTCGGCGCCATCCTCAACGACTGCATTCTGCGCCGGCTGAACAACCCGGACCAGCTGTCGCGGGTCCATGCCTTCGACGGGCTGAGCGCCGTCGGCTTCTCCACCTTCGGCGAGCTGCTGGGCATCAACATCAACCAGACCCTGTCGGCGCTGATGTTCTTCGAGGTGCCGCCCGGCACCGGGTTCTCCGACGACATGGTCGACCGCTTCCCGGTGCATTACGCCCGGTTCCAGAGCTACTTCATCGCCACCCGCTACAACCGGCTGGAACTGCTCAGCCGAATCCGCAACAGCGTGATCGAGCGGATGCACAGCTATCTCGACGCGCTGGTGACGCTGAACAGCGGGGTGCAGGAGACCGCCAGCTACGCCGCGCGCATCGGCGGCTCGATGTCGGCGATCGAGACGACGCTGAACCGCCACGCCAGCCTGTTCGACGGCCATGCCGAGCGCAAAGAGGCACTGGTCCGCGAGTTCAACCAGCTGTCCACCGTGGTCAAGAGCATCGAGAAGGTTCTGTCGGTGATCGACGGCATCGCCAGCCAGACCAACCTGTTGGCGCTCAACGCCACCATCGAGGCCGCCCGCGCCGGCGAGGCGGGCAAGGGCTTCGCCGTGGTGGCGTCGGAGGTGCGCAAGCTGGCCAACGACACCAAGCAGACGCTGGCTGATACCCGCCGCGCCATCGATCAGGTGGTGACGTCGGTCCGCTCCGTCGGCGGCCAGCTGGACGACACCAGCGCCCGCATGGACGAGGCCGCCACCGCCTCGCAGGAGTTGCAGACCGACATCCAGGCGGTGATCGACGAGGTGGAAGGCGCCCAGCAAGCCATCGAAGGCCGCCTGTCCGACATGAACGACCATGCCCGCCGCATGGAGGATATCAACCGCTACATCGCCTTCCTGAAGCAGCTCGACCGGGCAGGGTAAGGGGCGCCGCCCCCCGGCATTTCACCCCAAAAACCCGTGCAGGAACCAGCGCGGGTTCTCCTCCGGCTGGTAAAGCCCGGCCCTGAACAGCCAGAACCGCCGGCCGCCGTCATCCTCCACGCGGTAATAATCGCGCATCGCCAGCCCCAGCGACCCTTCCGGACGCCACCATTCGCATTCGATCCGCTCCGGACCCTCGGCCCGGCGCACACGATGCAGCACGCCGCGCCAGACGAACTGCAGCGGCGGGTCGTCAGGCAGCGGGGCGGTAGCCTCCACCGGTTCGGGCGGGGTCAGCAGGCGCAGGGGACGCGGCTGCCCGGCCGGCCAGGGCTTCTGCGCCGGCAGGCTTTCCAGCGGCGGATGCGGCGCGACGCAACGTTCCGGCAGCCAGCTTTCCCGCGGCACCAGCCGCAGCACCGCCCGTTCCCCCAGCCGCAGAGTCAGCCGGTCGACCAGTTCGGCCAGCCCGCTATTGGCGTCCTCGCCGTCGATCCCGGTCTGGATGGCGGACAGCGGTCCCGTCTCCGTCGCCGACAGCACCAGGGTCTCCAGCCCCAGCCCCGGCTCTATACGCTCCAGCAGCGGGGCGAACAGCCGGGCCAGCGCCGCCGGGTCGCGGGTCGGGCGGCTGGTGCCGAGCGACAGGCTCTGCGGCTCGTCGTCCACCCGCTGGTCGGTGCGGTGGGCGTCCAGCCGCAGCCGGCGTGCGCCCTGCCCCGCCGCTTCCAGCCCCTTGCACAGCCGCCCCAGCAGATGGCGCAGCGCCCCGGCGATCGATTCGGGCGTGGCGATCGGTTCGGCGAAGGTCAGGCGCTCGCGGTGGTCCGGAACCGGCCGGCGCGGCGAGATCGGCTCGTCCAGCCGGCCGAAGGCCTGATCGTACCGTTGCAGCAACCTGCCCCCGAACCGCGCGGCGAGCCCGGCCCGCGGCATGGCATGCAGATCGCCGATCCGGCGCAGGCCCAGCGCATGCAGCCCCTCCACCATCTCCGCCGGCAGCCGCAGAGCGGCGAGCGGCAGGCCGTCCAACGCCTCGTGCCGCCTCTCCTCCGGACTGCCGAACCGCACCAACCCCCAGGCGGCGGCCGGGGTATCGGCGACGGCGGCGCGGGCGGCGAAGCCGGCGGCGCGCAGCCGGCCGGTCAGGTCGGCGGCCAGCGCCGGCTCGCCTCCAAACAAATGGGCGCAGCCGGTGATGTCGATCACCACCCCGTCCGGCTCGTCCGCCGCGGTCCAGGGGCTGTAACGCCGCGCCCAGTCGGCGATGCGGCCGAGCAGGAGCGAATCGGCCTCCGGCGTCGCCTCCGCCACCTCCAACGTTGGTTCCAGCGCGCGGGCATCGCTGAGGGTATGGCCGGGCGAGATGCCCCGCCCTGCCGCCGCCCGGTTGACCGCCACCACCATCCGCCGCTGACGCTCCGTCCGCAGCAGGGCGAGGGGGCGGGTACGCAGTTCAGGCGGCATGAGCCGCTCCCGCGCGTCGGTCGGCAGGCGCGGAAGCCACAGGGCGAGGATGCGGCGCTTGGTTCTCTCCCCACCGCGGAATAATCCCCTCTCCCCCCCGGGGAGAGGGTCAGGGTGAGGGGGGCACGCCACGGGACCTTTGCAGAAATCCTGAGATGCATCCCTCTCACCCCGCCCCTCTCCCCGGGGGGGAGAGGGAGATGGGTCCGGGTGTGAGAAGGGATGCGTCATGCGAAACTCGACACCAAAGAACAAACAAAGAACATTCTAGCGCCGGCTTGGCCTTAAAGGGAGTCCCTCCTTTGGGGTCATCTTGCCGAAACGATCAGCAGCACCGACATTCCATCAATGCCCCCACCTCTCCCGCCCCTCGCCACTCGACTGGCTCCGCTCCTTCTCCTGCTGGCGGCAGGCGCCTGCGCACCGTCGGACCTGCGCGACGACACGCCCGGTCGCGCCCAGGCCTTCCCGCCGGTCTACAACCAGACGGTCATTCCAGGAGGCGGGGAGCGGCGAACCTGGAGCCAGATCCAGGCGGAACAGTCGCGTGCCGACTCGAAGCCCGCCACCGCGGCACAGTCCCGGCAGGCCGACGAGCGCCAGATGCGCCGCGACCCGGACAGCACCGACCAACCGCCCCCCAAACGCCGCCGCGGCAGTTCGTCGTCGCCGCCCGACCCCGCCGCCCTGCCCCAGCCGCCGCGCCCGATCCCGGTGCCGCCCCCGCCCTCGTCGCAAAGCGCCACCGACGCCTTCAAGCGTGACCTGATCCGGCCGGAGGTCGACCGCATGCGCACCGACGACGCCATGGGCCGGCTCGACCCGCTGGGCCAGCGCGACCTGATGCGGCGCGAGAACGACCTGCGCCAATTCGGCGACCCGCTGGCGCGGTAGCGGCAACCCCACCTCCACCTTGGCAGCCCCGATCCTGACGGCTTGACCCCGCCCCTGCTCAGCCGCCATACCGGCCCCTGGAGCTGAACGGACGGGGGATGCGGGCGCATGACGACGGTGACGGGGGCCTTCGGCAACGGGCTGACCACGCCGGTATGGGTGCTGCAGCATCTGCTGGGCATCCTCGGCATCGGCATGTGGGCCGGGCAGGCCGGCGGCACCGCGGTCTGGCAGGTGCCGGCCGCCGCCGTGACCGCCGCGCTGGCGGCGGGCTTCGCCGCGCAGATGGGGGTGCGGTTGCCCTATGCCGGGCCGGGACTGGCCGCCTCGCTGGTGGTGGTCGGGTCGCTGGTGGCGCTGGGGGTGCGGGCGCCGGCCGTGGTGGCGGTGCTGGTCGCCGCGGTCGCCGCGGTGTTCCATGGCCATGCCCATCAGGGACCGCCGCTCTACTGGGCCGGATTCGCATCCGGGCTGATGCTGGTCGCCTGCGGCGGGCTGGGTCTGTCCATCGCGGTGACCCAGGCCGAGTCGGACCGGGCGGTGCGTCTGTGTGGCGGTGCGGTAGCAGTCGCCGGCGTTCTCGACCTCGTCGGCGTGATTTGACCGGTTGCGCCTTGAAATGGCCGGGTTGCGCGGAAATCTTTGAAGGCACGCCCTTCCCACTCCGGACGACGGGCCAGACGAACGGAACGATCCGGTGCCCCGCGCAGCCGCCAAAGCCTGCCCTCCCCCGCCGGGGCTCCCCTCACCGGGGCTTCCTATGCATTCCGATGCGGCTTCCCTGACCCGCGGCCATCTGACCCGCCGCCATCTGCTGGGCGGCCTGATGGGCGGGGTGGCCTTGGGCCCTCTGCTGGGTGGCGGTCTGTTCAGTGGCTCTGCCTCCGCCCAGGATCTGCGCTATTTCCGCATCGGCACCGGCACCACCTCCGGCACCTATTTCCCGATCGGCGGGCTGATCGCCAACGCCATCTCCAACCCGCCGGGCTCCCGCCCCTGCGACAAGGGGGGGAGCTGCGGCATCCCCGGCCTGATCGTGGTGGCGCAGGCCAGCAACGGGTCGGTCGACAATGTCGAGATGCTGCGCGCCGGCACGGTGGAGGCAGGATTCGCCCAGGCCGACGTCGCCTATTGGGCCTACAGCGGCACCGGCAGCTTCACCGGCAAGCGCCCCTTCACCGAACTGCGCTCGCTCGGCATGCTCTACGCCGAGGCGATCCAGGTCGTCGTCCGCTCCGACGGCTTCATCGACCGCATGGCCGACCTGAAGGGCCGCAGCATCTCGCTGGGCGAGGAAGGCTCCGGCACGCTGGTGGAGGCACGGCTGATCCTGGACGCCTACGGCCTGTCGGAAAGCACGGTCACCCCGCTCTACCTGAAGCCGGGCACGGCGGCCGACCGGTTGGCGAAGGGCGAGCTGGACGGCTTCTTCATGGTCGGCGGCTATCCGGTGGCGGCGGTCAGCGACGTGGCGGCGCGGGTGCCGATCCGGCTTGTGCCGCTGGACGGCGAACCGGCCGAACGGCTGCTGCGCACCCAGCGCTTCTATATCGAGCACGAAATCCCGGCCAATGCCTATCCCGGTAGCGCCCCCACCCCGACGCTCAGCCTGGGGGCGGAGCTGCTGACCCGCGCCGACCGCGACCCCGACCTGATCTATGGCGTGGTCCGCGCACTGTGGCACGAGAACACCCGCCGCGTCCTGGCCGAGGGGCACCCGCAGGGCCGCAACTTCGACCCCGCCCGCGCGGTTGCCAACGTATCGGTCCCCCTGCATCCGGGGGCAGAGCGCTTTTACCGCGAGGCCGGCCTGATCGGCAACGCAGCCAACGAACCGGTGCGCACGCCGGCCAGCGGGACCGACGCCTCCGCCGCCGGGGACAAGGCCGCGAACGGAAAACCTCCTGCCGAGAAAAGCGCCCCTGGGAAAAGCGCCGGAGACAAGCCGCCGCTCTGAGCGCACCGCTCGCCGGACAGGACGAAAGGACCGTTCCCGCGAAACCCGCCGGTGGAATAGTCTGACCGGTATCCGGTTGATCCTCAGGATCGGGCGCAGCGGACAGAAGGAGACAGGCATGCCGGCCGGGGAAGGGGTGCGCATCGCGATCCGTTCCGCCCATGGCGCCGACTCCGCCCGCTGTGCCGAGATCTTCCTGCACGGCCGCCGACAGGCCTTCTCCTGGCAGCCTGCCGACCGATTCGGGCTGGACGACTATTACGATTGCGTCCGCGAGGATTCGGTGCTGGTGGCCGAGGTGGACGGCGCGGTGGTCGGCTTCGTCTCGCTCGATCCCGCAGCCGGTGTCATCCACAACCTGTTCATCGACCCCGGATGGCACAAGCGCGGCATCGGATCGGCCTTGCTGCGCGAGGCGCTGGGCCTGCTGCAAGGCGGTGCCCGACCGGTCGAACTGGCCTGCGCCGCCCGCAACGCCGCCGCCCGCGCCTTCTACGAGCGCAACGGCTGGACGCCGGTGGGCGAACCGTCGAACCAGCCCGACGCGCTGGTGCTCTACCGCCTGTCGCGGGCGGGGTAGGCAACCTCCCCTTATTCCCGCTTGCCTCGCGAAACTTCCTCCAACGAGACTCTTCGGCTCCGATGCGCAGGCTGTTTTCGTTTACCGCGTTGCGGTAAAGTCGCGCCGCCATGCGAACCCTGTACCACCACCCGATCCACGCCCTGTCGCGCACCGCGCGCGTGATGCTCGCCGAGAAGGGGCTGCCCTTCGAACCCGTGGTCGAAAGGCCCTGGGAATGGCGGACCGACTTCCTGAAGCTGAACCCGGCCGCCGAGGTTCCGGTTCTGGTGGAGGAGGACGGGACGGTCGTCGCCGGCGGCCTCGCCGTCATCGAATATCTGGAGGAGGCCTATCCCGACACTCCCCTGCTGCCGCGGGAAATCGCGGCGCGGGCCGAGGTGCGGCGGGTCGCCGACTGGTTCCTCACCAAATTCGAACGCGAAGTGACCGAGAACCTCGTCGGCGAAAAGCTGATCAAGCGGCTGTCCGGCCAGGGCCATCCCTTCGCGCCGGCTATCCGCGCCGGGCTGGCCAACGTCACCTATCACCTCGACTACATCGCCTTCCTGTCGGAACGCCGGCCCTGGCTGGCCGGGCCGGTCTTCACCCTGGCCGACATCGCCGCCGCGGTGCAGCTGTCCTGCCTGGATTACATCGACAACGTGCCGTGGGACCGCAGCCCGGAGGCCAAGGACTGGTACGCCCGGATCAAGTCGCGCCCCAGCTTCCGCGCGCTGCTGGCCGACAACATCACCGGCTGTCCGCCGCCCAGGCACTATGCCGACCTGGATTTTTAACGCCCTCTTGAGATTTCGCCCATTAGGGGCATGGACCGGCCGAGCGTATCAAGCTTAACGTGCTCTCAAAATTGCAGTTGGGAGTCATTCCTCGATGCGCCTGAGCCGTCTTTCGCCCGTCCCGGCCCTGCCGGTCCGTTCCCTGAAGCCCGCCCTGATCGCCGGCGGCATGCTGGCGCTGGTGGCTGGCTGGTCGCCCGTCCAGGCCGCCCCGGCCGTCGACGATGCCGGCGCCAAGGCGCTCGCCGCGTCGCTGAAGAAGGATCTGCCGCGCTGGTTCCCGCCGCCCACCGAGGATGGCGAGGGCATCGGCTTCGAATGGCAGGGCGAACCGACGGTCAAGCCGGCCGGCGACCATTACGACGTCGCCCTGCCCCGCCTGTCGGCCGAGGATGCCGAAGGCACCCTGTTCGACATCGGCACCATCCTGCTGGCGGTGACGCCGAAGGACGACAGCCAGTACGGCGTGTCGATCACGCTGCCCAGCGCCATGAAGGTGCAGAACCTCGACGACAACGACGAGTATGTCGACGCCGCCACCATCTCCATCGGCAAGCAGTCCTTCACCAGCACCTGGTCGGGCGCGCTGGAGACCCTGCTGGCGGTCGATGGCGCCTTCAACGACATCGCGGTCACCGCCGCCGATGGCAAGGGCAAGGTTTCCATCGCCTCCATGACCATGGTCCAGGATCTGAAACCGGAGGCCGGGACCAACGGCGCCACCCTGTGGAGCGGCCCGGCCGCCTTCGCCTTCGGCGGCCTGTCGGTGCAGGACGAGAAGAAGAAGGAACTGGTGAAGATCGGCGGCGTCACCGCCGAGGCCGCCTATACCCGGGTCGACCTGACCAAGGTCAGCGCGCTGCAGAAGCTGTCGGAACAGACCGCCGCCAAGGGCGTGGCGCCGAGCACTTCCGAGCTGCTGCCGAAGCTTCAGGGCATGTTCGGCGGCGTCACCGGCGCGATGCGCCTGTCCAACCTGTCCTTCGTCAATCCGGAGGACGGCACCCAGGTCTCTCTCGGCCAGCTCGCCTTCCGCAGCGGCCTGACCGATCTCGATCAGGCGCTGTCCACCGTCAGCATGGGCATGGAGGCGCGCGACTTCTCCATGACGCCGTCGCCGGCGCCCGCCGCCTTCACCCCGCGCGCCTTCGAGATGAAGCTGTCGGTCGCCAAGCTGCCGAACAGCGCCCTGTGGAAGGCCTTCACCGAACTGGCCAAGGCCGCCGAGGCGGAAGAGGCTCCGCCGCCGAAGAAGGGCGCCAAGGCCAAGGCCGCCGCCCCCACGCCGCCCTCGTCGGACGTCGTCATGCAGCAGGCGATGGCCGCGATGGGCGAGGCGGGGACGGAACTGCGCATCGACGCTCTGAACCTGGACACCCCGGCGACGGCCGGCACCGCCACCGGCGCGGTCAGGGTCGCCACCCAGGCCGCGTTCGGCGTCACCGGCGGCGCCACCGTCCTGCTGCGCGGCATCGACGCCGCGGTGAAGGCGATGCAGCCGGCCCCCGGCGCCAAGCCCGACAAGGAGACTCAGGATCTGCTGGGCGGTCTGGCGATGATCCAGGCCCTGGGCCAGGCCGGCAAGGACGACACCGGCGCCGACACCCGCACCTACAAGATCGACATCACGGAGGCCGGCCAGCTCCTGCTGAACGGCGCCGACATGACCGCCCTGCTGGCCGGCGGCAGCGAGCCTGCCCCGGCCCCGGCGGAGCAGCCGAAGAAGAAGAAGTAAGGGGTGCGCTGGGCGTGGGGGACCGTTTCCCCCACGCCACCGCCTCCACAACACCCCCACCCGCGACACCTGACCGCACACCTCCCGCGGTTGCACGGCACAAGCCTCTTGAACGGCCGGGACGCTTTCACATATCTCCGCCGTCTTGACGCCACCACCCGTGCAAAAACCAACGAAGGTGCCCCCATGACCGAGGAACGGCTCAGTTTTCAAGCCGAGGTCAGCCGTCTGCTCGACATCGTCGCCCACTCGCTCTACAGCGAGAAGGAAGTGTTCCTGCGCGAACTGGTCTCCAACGCGTCGGACGCCTGCGACCGCCTGCGCTACGCGGCGCTGACCCAGCCCGAACTCTCGGCCGACGATCCGAACCTCAAGGTCCGCCTGCTGGTCGACAAGGACGCGCGGACCCTGACCGTCGCCGACAACGGCATCGGCATGAACCGCGAGGATCTGGTCGAGAATCTCGGCACCATCGCCCGCTCCGGCACCGCCGCCTTCATGAAGTCGCTGGAAGGGGCCGAGAAGGGTGACGGAAAGAAGGACGTCAACCTGATCGGCCAGTTCGGCGTCGGCTTCTATTCCGCCTTCATGGCCGCCGACACGGTCACCGTCCTGACCCGCAAGGCCGGCGAGGCCGCCGGCTGGCGCTGGGAATCCGACGGCAAGGGCGAGTTCACGATCGCCGAGGCCGACGGCCTGCCGCGCGGCACGAAGATCGTCCTGCATCTGCGCGAAGGCGATGACGAGTATCTCGACGAGGCCCGGCTCGGCGGCATCGTCCGCAAATATTCCGACCACATCGCCATCCCGATCCTGTTCGGCGAGGGTGACGACGCCAAGGCGCTGAACAGCGCGTCGGCCCTGTGGACCCGGTCGAAGTCGGAGATCACCGCCGACCAGTACAAGGAATTCTATCACCATGTCGGCCACGCCTTCGACGATCCGTGGCTGACCCTGCACTGGCGGGCCGAAGGGGCACTGGAATACACCAACCTGCTCTATGTGCCCTCGACCAAGCCCTTCGACCTGTTCGACCCCAAGCGCGCCCACCGGGTGAAGCTGTACGTCAAGCGCGTCTTCATCACCGACGCGGCGGAAGGGCTGATCCCGCCCTACCTGCGCTTCCTGCGCGGCGTGGTCGACAGCGAGGATCTGCCGCTGAACATCAGCCGCGAGATGCTCCAGCACAACCCGATGCTGGCCAAGATCAAGGCCGGTATCACCCGGCGCGTCCTGTCGGAGCTGTCGAAGAAGGCCAAGGATACCGAGAACGCGGCCGAGTATGACAGCTTCTGGGAGAACTTCGGCGCGGTGCTGAAGGAAGGCCTCTATGAGGACTATGAGCACCGGGACGAACTGCTGAAGCTGTTGCGCTTCCGCACCACCGCCGGCGACGAGCTGGTGTCGCTGGAGCAGTATGTCGCCCGCATGAAGGACGGCCAGGACGCCATCTACACCATCAGCGGCGACGACATCGACACCCTGCTGCGCAGCCCGCAGCTGGAAGGCTTCAAGGCCAAGGGCGTCGAGGTCCTGCTGCTGACCGACCCGGTGGACGAGTTCTGGATGCCGTCGGTCGGCGTCTATGACGGCAAGCCCTTCAAGTCGGTGACCCGCGGCGGCGCCGACCTCGGCAAGATCAAGGGCGAGGAGGCCGAAAAGCCGGAGGAGAAGACGCCGGAGGGTGAGCTGACCGACCTGCTGGCCCTGCTGAAGCTGACCCTGTCCGACGCGGTGAAGGACGTCCGCAAGTCCGAACGCCTGACCGACAGCGCCGTCTGCCTGGTGGCCGACGACAACGACATGGACATGCATCTGGAGCGCCTGCTGAAGCAGCACAAGCAGCTGAACGGCGAGGTCGGCAAGCGCATCCTGGAGATCAACCCGTCCCACGCCCTGATCAAGCGTCTGGCCGAGCGGGCCAAGGGCAGCGGCGCCACCGACGCGCTGGAGGATGCGGCGTGGCTTCTGCTCGACCAGGCCCGCATCGTCGAGGGCGAGCCCTTGCCCGACCCCGCCGCCTTCGCCCGCCGCCTGGCGAGCGCGATGGAGAAGGGGCTGGCGTAAGGACTCCGCGCATCGCGATAGCTCCCTCTCCCCCCCGGGAGAGGGAGATCTGGGGGGCCATTCTACCCCCGCCTCACCCGCCGGGCCGGGAAGACCAGCGACATGGCGGTGCCCTCGTCGCGGCGGCTGACGACGTCCAGCCGGCCGCCATGCAGTTCGATCAACCGCTTGGTCAGCGGCAGGCCCAGACCGGTGCCGACCTGGGTGCGGGCCAGCGCATTGTCCACCTGCCCCCAGGGCTCCAGCGCCTTGGCAAGCTCCTCCCCGGTCATGCCGATGCCGGTGTCGTGCACGGACAGCCACAAGGCACCGTCCGCCGCCACGCGGCCGCGGAGCGTCACGATCCCGCCGGCGGGCGTGAACTTCACCGCGTTGGACAGCAGGTTCAGCAGCATCTGGCGCAGCTTGCGCTCGTCCGCCCGCAGCGGCGGCAGATCCAGCGGCACCTCGGTGGCGATGCTGACGCCATGGCGCGAGGCCCGTTCGGTCAGCAGCCGCGCCGTGCCGATCGCCACCCGCACCACATCCACCGTCCCGTCCACCAGTTCCAGCCGGTCGGCGTCGGCCTTGGACAGGTCGAGCAGGTCGTTGATCAGTTCCATCAGGTGCCGGCCGCTCTCGGCGATATCGCGGGAGTATTCGCGATAGAGCGGGACGGCGTGCGGCCCCAGCACCTCCTGCTCCAGCAGTTCGGCGAAGCCCATCATCGCGGTCAGCGGCGTGCGGATCTCGTGGCTCATGTTGGCGAGGAAGGCGGTCTTGGCCCGGATCGCCTGTTCGGCTTGCCGGCGCGCCTCGTCCAGCTGGCGGGCGCGCAGTTCCGTCTGTTCGGCCG
This sequence comes from Azospirillum lipoferum, assembly GCF_024170005.1. Lineage (GTDB taxonomy): Bacteria > Pseudomonadota > Alphaproteobacteria > Azospirillales > Azospirillaceae > Azospirillum > Azospirillum lipoferum. The sequence continues at coordinate 365,660 of NZ_JALJXJ010000008.1, read as the reverse complement.
AGCGCGCCATCAGCCCGGTCACCGTGCCGACGCCGAGATAGCGGCCCTGCTCCACCACCAGAAAACCGGTCACCAGCGCCGCCGGCTTCAGCCGCGCCAGCCGCCGCCCGATCTCCGCCAGCGGAGTCGCCCCGTCGATCAGCAGCGGAAGCGGGTCCATCGCATCGGCGACCGTCAGTACGCCACCCCCCTCCCCTCCACCGTCCGGCAGCAGCCGGCTGCGCTCCAGCATCCCGGCGACATGGCCATCGCCATCGACCACCGGCAGGGCGGCAAGCTCGGGCTGGCGCTGGAAGCGGGCGAGGGCGGCGGCGCAGTCCTGGGACGGGGCCAGTGGCGGAACCGGGACGGCGAGACCGGCGGCGGTGAAGGCGGGTTCGTCCATATGCGGCTCCGCCGTGAACGAAGGGGTGGAAGGATGGGAATCGAACGGCGTCACTGCGGCTTCCCTCCTTCCTGTCGGGGGTGGTCAGGTCCGGCTGGATAATGTCCGGCAAGGACGCCTTACCGGATCGAACGGCGTTCCTCTTGGAAAAACCTAGCAGCGGATTATGAGCAATTGGTTTCTGCCCCACCCCGTCATTTCACCGGACAATAGTCTGAAAGTATTATGCCGTCGGCGAAGGCCGTGCCCTCCGCTCGGCCGTCCGACGGGGGCGTGGGGGTTTGAGAATGCCTCCGAAACACAGTATGATGGTCGGGTATTCGGGGTGCCGCGAACGGCCGGCCGGAGCGGACTGAACAATCAGCGCCGTTGCCGGTCCTTGCTGTTGGCATTCCGGGCATCAGGGAGACCAGAGGGGCGAGCCACCGCCCGTCGAACAAAGACAGGAATACAGGGGATGTCCATGCCCTCGCGCCTCGAAGAATTGTGCGTGAAGAAGGGGTTGAAGATGACCGACCAGCGCCGCGTGATCTCGCGCGTGCTGTCGGAGGCGACGGACCACCCCGATGTGGAGGAGGTGCATCGCCGTGCATCCGCCATCGACCCGCGCATCTCCATCGCCACGGTTTACCGGACGATGCGGTTGTTCGAAGAGGCGCATGTCATCGACCGGCTCGATTTCGGTGACGGCCGCGCCCGCTATGAAGAAACAAGAACCGATCATCACCACCATCTGATCGATGTCGATTCGGGGGAAGTGATCGAGTTCACCAACGATGAAATGGAACGGCTGAAGGAAAGCATAGCCCGCGAATTGGGCTATGACCTGATCGGCCATCGGTTGGAACTGTACGGTGTCCCGCGCAAACGCCGTGCCGACAAATCTGAGTCTTGACTATAAACGGAACTCATTTGCGATGCGCACAAGGGGTGGCGGCCGACTCCCCACCCACCCGGAATCGCCACACGCGGGACGGGCGGGTCAGGCGGACATCGCTTGCGGGGTGCATCGGGTGCCGGTCTGGACCTTGCCGGCCGCTGGCCCAAGGTTAGGCGAGGAGCAAACCTCACTGACCGGAACCGGCCGCACCATGGATGACCGTCCCGACAACCGCCAAGGCCAGCCCCCCCACACCCGGCCCGAAAGCCCGCCCAGCACGGCCGGGCCAGCCGGGACGGTGGCCCCTCAATCCATACAGAGCGCCGACCCCGTCCTGGAGCGGCTGGACCGCCTGTCGGATCTGCTGATGCGCCGCATCGACCGGCTGGAAGAGCGGGTCCGCACTCTGGAGCAGGACAATGGCGAGATCATCAACCTGCTGATCGCCGTCAAGGCCGGGCTGGAGGAAGCGTCGGGCGACCTGATCGCCCAGCTGGAGGAAGCCGACGACAGCGCCGGGCATGATGCAGGCACCGACGATGGCTCCGAAGACGGAGCGCTGTTCGAGGTGCCCTGCGGCCCCACCATGCTGCATTGATCCGGACGCCCCTGTCCGGTGCCGCAGTGGACCGATTGCAGCAGTGGACCGATTGCACAGGGTCGCCTTGAAAGTCCTTGCCCGCCGCACCGCGGCGGCCGGATAACTGCGGTCATGCACACGACGTCATCCCCGCCGCATGGCCTGACCCCGCCTTCGCCGTTCCTGGGGGAGTCGCCCGATTCGCCAAATTCCGGGCCATCGATCGCCGGCTCGCCGATCTCAGGGCCGGCCGGCGTCGCCTTCTTCGACTTCGACGGGACGCTGATCCATGGCGACAGCCTGCCGATGTTCGTCGGCGAGGTGATCGGCCGGCGCCGTGCGGCCCTGGCGCTGGCCGATGCCATCCGTTCGGCCCTGCACCGCCATGTCCGCGGCCGTGGACCGGGCTGCGACTTTCCGGGGTCGGTCAAGGCGATCTACCTGAAGCGCACGTTGCGCGGGCTGCCGGTGGCCGACGCGCTGGCCGCGGCGGAACGCATGGTGCCGCGCGTGCGCTGGCATCAGCCGATGCTGGACGTGCTTAAGGAACACCGCCGCCAGGGCCGCCGCGTGGTGGTCGCGACCGGCGCGCTCGACCTCTACATGCCGGCATTGCTGCACGGGCTGGAGGTCGACGATTTGCTGGCGACCGGCATGGAGGTGGTGGACGGCCGGCTGACCGGCCGGCTCAGCACCGCCAACTGCGTGCGGCTGGACAAGGCGGAGCGGGTGACCGGCTGGATCGCCGGCCACGGCCCGGTCGCTGCCACCTGGGGTTATGGCAACCATCCCAGCGACCTGCCGATGCTGGCCCTGATGCACAAGGGGGAAGTGGTGCGTATTCGACGAAAGTCGAACCGCAGGTAGCAGCCGTTTACAACCCCGCCGCCCGTCCGCATACTCCGTCCGTCCATGACAAAAACATGATGGACGGAGGGGGAACGTGGCTTTCAGCATCGATGCCGACATCCGGATGCCGGGCTATGGCGGGCGCCGGGCAGTGGTCGCCGATGCCGACCGCATCCAGCGCGAGGCGCTGGCCGGCCATCTGTCCGGCCGCGGCTTTCAGGTTTCGCAGACCGACGACGCGCTGGACGCGCTGACCATCATCGGTGCGGAGGCGCCGATGGTGGCCCTGCTGCCGCTGGATCATGAGGGGGACGACGGCGACCGTGCCGCGGCGCTGGCGGCCATGCTCTATCCGCAGACGCGCATCCTGATGACCGGTCCGCGCATGCCGAACCTGCCCTTCCCCATCCTGCCCCGCCCGGTCGACCTGACCGCGCTGGACCGCTGGCTGGACGAGGCGACGGCTTAAAAGACGGCAACATGCTCCAGCTTCTGTGGGTTGGCGATCTGGTAGACCCGCAGGATCCTTCCATCGGCGATGTCGAAGGCCAGCACGCTGCGGAACGCCCCGCCCAGTTCGGACAGCAGCCCCGGCCCGCCATTCACCCGCACCGGGGTGAAAGCGAAGCTGACGCCGCGCTTGCGCTGGACGCCCACCAGGAAACGGGCGATGCGGTCGGCGCCGAACAGCGGGTTGACCACCGTCCGCACCATCCCGCCGCCGTCGCCCAGCCACTGGGCGTCGTCGGACAGCAGGGCGACGATGGCGGCATAATCACGCCGCACGCTGGCCTCGGCGAAGGCCGTGGCCAGACGCCGCCCGGTATCCCGATCGGTCAGCGCTGCGGACGGCTCGGCCATACGGGCACGGGCGCGCCGCATGATCTGGCGGCAGGCGTCGACCGACTTGCCGAGAATCGCCGCGATCTCCGCATAGTCCAGATCCATCGCCTCGCGCAGGACGAAGACCGCACGCTGGTCCGGCGCCAGCCGTTCCAGCAGCAGGAGCATCGCCAGCGATACCGACTCGGGCTCCGCTCCGTCGTCCGCCTCGGCGTCCCAGCCGGCGACCTCCGGTTCGGGAAGCCAAAGCCCGTAATAGCGTTCCCGTGCAACCCGGGCGGAACGCAGCCGGTCGAGCGCCAGCCGGGTCACCAGGGTGGTGAGATAGGCGGGGGCCGACCCGACACTGCCGGGCGCCACCGTCGACCAGCGCAGCCAGGCGTCCTGCAGCGTGTCCTCCGCCTCCGCCACCGAGCCAAGCAGCCGGTAGGCCAGGGCGCGCAGCCGCGCCCGCTCGCCCGCGAAAGCGGCGAGCGCGGTGTCCGGGTCGGCCAGCGCCGTCACGCCGCCATCCCGACGGCGGTGCCCTCGATATGCTGGGCGATGCCGATGCGGTTCCAGGCGTTGATCTGCGCCGCCGTCACCGTCAGTTGGGCAATCTGCTCGGCGTTGAAATGGCGTTGCAGCTCCCGGTACGCGTCGTCGATGCGGTCATGCTGGGTGCGGGTCAGCGCCTCGGCCCAGGCGAAGGCGGCGCGCTCGTCCGGCAGGAACAGCTCCGACCGCTCCCACTCGGCAAGGGCGGCGATGCGCTGTTCCGACTGGCCGTCGTGGCGGGCTTCCTTGCTGTGCAAGTCGATGCAATAGGTGCAGCCGTTGATCTGCGATACGCGCAGGTCGATCAAGTGAATCAGCCCGGTCGGCAGGCCGCTGCCGCGAATAGCCTTGGAGGCGGCATACAGCGTGGCGAACAGGGACGGCGCGTCGGCGGCGACGGTGAAACGGAAAGCCATGGTGGTCATCCTCGTCTGGAGTGTCATCGCCCCCATGACGGGACATGGCGCTCCGGCGTGACGCATGGCTGGCTTGCGCCCAGCTCAAGCATCGCTGAGAAGCCCGACCGCCTCGCGGAGGATCGCGACCTTGGCGGCGAAGCGTCCCTCCGGATCGCTCTCGCCGATCAGCTGGATCATGATGCCGAGGGCATGGGCGACGCGCGGCGCCATCCCCGGCCGTTCCCGCAAGCGGGTGGCAAGCTCGGTCAGCGCCGGCCGGTAGGGGCGCCCCTCGAACCCGTCGGTGGCGATCGACTCGAACCGGTTGGCGAGGTCGAGAATCTCGCGGTTATCGCTCATGCCCGTTCCCCCGGTTTCAGACGAACAGCATGGCGCCGCCGCCGGGCGCCTCATTCAGGAAGGTGACGACGCCGCCGGTGGCGACCGGCACGTCCGGTCGCAGCGAGACGCCCGGCGGCAGCCCCAGCGCCCGCAGCCCCATCTCGCAGGCCATCACCGTGACGCCCATGGCGACGCAGGCCTCCAGCAGCTCCTCGAAGGTGGCGAGACCGTGGGTGGCGAAATAGCGGTCGCGCGCCACCGGCGTGCTGCCGTCGTCCGCCGGGTCCAGATCGTGCCAGCCCAGCACGCCCGGTTCCGTCTCATGCACCAGCGCGCGCAGGGCGCGGCCGGTGAAGAACAGAGTGACCTTCCGGTTGGTGGCCGCCGCCGCGCTGGCCATCACCAGCGCGTAATGGACACGGTCGAAGCCGCCGGCGAACAGCACGATGGACAGAGCCGACGTGCCGCCGGCTCCCGTCACAGGCATCGTTTCCGGCATCGTCTCAGGCAGGGCAGTGGACATGATGGCCGCCTCCCGTCATTGCCGCGGCGCCCGTCAGTGGGCGGAGAGGTCGCGGATCGTCCGATGATCGCCGCAAAGCGCGCAGTCGGGATCCCGCTTGACGGCGATGCGCTGATAGGACGCATAGAGCGTGTCCATCATCAGCAGGCTGCCCGACAGGCTCTCGCCCAGCCCCAGCAACTCCTTCAGCACCTCCGTCGCCTGAAGCGAGCCGACGAAGCCGGCCAGCGCTCCCAGAACCCCGCCTTCCGAGCAGGACGGCACGGTGCCGCGCGGCGGCGGTTCGGGGAATAGGCAGCGATAGCAGGGGTGCGGCGCCCCCAGATGTGCCTTGAAGGTGCTCAGCTGCCCGTCGAAGCGCAGGATCGCCGCAGACACCAGCGTCTTGCCGGCCAGGAAGCAGGCATCGTTCAGCAGGAATCGCGTGGCGAAATTGTCCGACCCGTCGGCGACGAGGTCGTAGCCGGCAATCAGTTCCATCGCGTTGCCGCGGTTGATCCGCGTCCGGTGAGCCTCGACCCTGACGTCGGGGTTCAGCGCATGGATGCGGGCGGCGGCACTCTCCACCTTGGGATGGCCGAGCGTCGATTCGTCGTGGATCACCTGCCGTTGCAGGTTCGACAGATCGACCGTGTCGTCATCGACGATGCCGATGGTGCCGACGCCGGCCGCCGCCAGATACAGCAGCAAGGGCGCGCCAAGGCCGCCGGCGCCGACGACCAGCACCTTGGATTGCAACAGCTTTTCCTGGCCGATGCCGCCGACTTCCGGCAGCACGATGTGGCGGGAATAGCGGTGAAGCTGGGTATCCGTGAAGTCCATGGCCGGCAGCATAGCGCAAGGACGCGCCGTTGCAGCAACATTCGACGCGGCGCTTTCCGCAAGCCGGCAGTGCCGCCGGCCCAGCGGGACCGGCTCAGCCCCCGGGCCCAGACCCCAGGCTCAAACCTTGGTGGTGGTCGGCTTCGCTTCCGATGCCCACTGGCGCAGGCGGTCCTGCCGTTCGCGCAGGGTCTTGGCGATGGCGCTTTCCTGGTTGGAGCCGCTTTCCGTCAGCGTCGGGTTGCGCGGCACCAGGCTCATCTGGAAATCGGTCGGCGACTTCAGGTCGGACGGCGGCACTACCACCATCGTGTATTGGCCGGGCTCCAGCTTGTAGGTCGGCTTCTGCAGGAAACTCTCCTGGTTGTCGGGCTTGCCCGAGTCGCTGGCGGCGACGACCTTGCCATCCTTGTCCATCATCGCCCAGCGCGTGTTGGGCAGGGTCATGTTGGCGGTGAAGGTGCCGCCCTGCACCACGTTGAAGGTGTGCTTCTGAATGCCGGTGTCGCCGTTCGCCGGCGGCTGGGCGGTGCCTTTCAGCGTCGCGCCGCCGCCGGTCACCAGGATGTTCTGGCGCTCGGTGACGTCCATCGAATAGTCGCGCACGCCCGCCGCGCGGTTGGCCTGGGAAAAGGTCGCCGTATAGGTGCCGGGCCCCAGCCGCGCGCTGGCGTCCGCCGTCGATTCCTGCGACCGCAGGGTGGTCACCACCTCGTTGCGGTCGTTGCGGATTTCGACGTTGGTGAAGCTGTTGTTGATCTTGAAATTGAACTCGCCGGCCTTGCTGACCGTAAAGGTCTGGCTGTCGGCATTCGCCCCGTCGGCACCTACCCCCGTCGTCTTCCCCTTGAATTGGGAGAAGGCGCTGCTCGACAGGTTCGGGACATAGGTGGAAGCGGAAATATCCGTCATGACGGTCACTCCCCCGGCGACGCGGACATAAAAAGCAAGGCGACTGCCGGGAAGAATAGCCGAAAGGGCGAAATCCGTCAAATTTCCGACCGGAATTTCGCCTTCAAGCTGCGGAATGGAGGTGCAGGGGGCACCCCCATTCCACATCGATGCTCGCTTACTCCAGCCCTTCGAACAGGGCGGTCGACAGGTAGCGTTCGGCGAAGGACGGCAGGATCACGACGATCTGCTTGCCCTCATTCTCCGGACGGGCGCCAACCTCAAGCGCGGCGGCCAGCGCCGCACCCGACGAGATGCCGACCGGCACGCCTTCCAGACGGGCGACGGCGCGGGCGGTCTCGAAGGCGCGCTGGTTGGAGATCCGCACCACCTCGTCGATCAGTTCCTTCTTCAGGATGTCGGGGACGAAGCCGGCGCCGATACCCTGGATCTTGTGCGGACCGGGCATGCCACCGGACAGGACGGGGCTGTCCTCCGGCTCCACCGCCACCGCCTTGAAGGAGGGTTTGCGCCCCTTGAGGACCTCGGCGGTGCCGGTCAGCGTGCCGCCGGTGCCGACGCCGGAGATCAGGAAGTCGACCTGACCGTCGGTGTCCTTCCAGATCTCCTCCGCCGTGGTGGCGCGGTGGACGGCCGGGTTGGCGGTGTTCTTGAACTGCTGCAGCAGATAGGCGTTCGGGTCGGCGGCCAGGATCTCCTCCGCCTTGCGGATGGCGCCCTTCATGCCTTCCGCCGCCGGGGTCAGCACCAGTTCGGCGCCCAGCAGCTTCAGCATCTTGCGCCGCTCCACCGACATGCTTTCCGGCATGGTCAGGATCAGCTTGTAGCCCTTGGCGGCGGCGACGAAGGCCAGCGCGATGCCGGTGTTGCCAGAGGTGGGCTCGACCAGCGTCGTACGGCCGGGGGCGATGGTGCCGGCGGCCTCGGCGGCCTCGATCATGGCGCGGCCGATCCGGTCCTTGACGCTGGCCAGCGGGTTGAAGAACTCCAGCTTGCCGATGATCTGGGCCTTCACCCCCGCCTCCGCAGCCAGGCGGTCCAGCCGCACCAGCGGCGTGGCGCCGATCGTGTCGAGGATGCTGTCGTAGATCTTGCCGCGGAACTCCGGTGCAGCCATGATTCCACCTCTGAAATTTGTGTTATATGCGATTTCAACACCCCAGGCGGAGCATTATCCAGCACAGGGAACCTGTCAAACGGGAAGTGATGACGTCAGATGGTGAAGTCGATGCGGTCCTCGGTCTCGCTCTCCACCCCGGCGCGCCGCGCGCGCATGCACAGATCCTCGATGGTGATGGTGTCGAGCTTGGCCATGCATTCCTCCTGCAATTCGCCCCACAGCGGGCGCACCACCTGATGGCCCAGCACGGAACCGGCCGGCTCTTCGATCGGGTCGGTGGCGGTCTCCATCGCGCGGACGACCTTCACGATCTCGCCCAGCGTGATCCGCCGCCGCTCGCGCGCCAGCCGGTAGCCGCCGCGAGGGCCCCGCACCCCGGCCAGCACGCCTTCGCGCACCAGCTGTTGCAGCACCTGTTCCAGATAGCGCTTCGGAATGCCCTGGCGCCGGGTGATCTCCCCCGACTGCACCGGCTCGGTGCCCGCGTTGTAGGCGATGTCGAGGACCGCCTCGATGGCGAACATCAGCTTCTTGGAGATGCGGAGCATCACGAACGACTCCCGGTATTCTGACCGTGGGTGGCCGACGGTGGAACCACCGCCCCTCTCCCACTTCCGCCTGTTGGTTAAAAACCGTTTTACACCGCAGATGCGGTAATTCTCAACAGGATTTGTCGCAGACAGACTCGGGAAAATGCGCCGCCTCGTCCAAAGGAGTGCCGTCAGCCCACCGGCATCCAGGCCACTTTCCCCAAATCCTCGCGGAAAGCGAAGCGCTTCAGGTGGTCGATCACCACTTCCTGCATGCGCTCCATCTGTGCGGCGTCCTCGATTTCAATCGTCAGGGTCAGCCCCTCGGCGTCGGCCGCCATGCGGCAACGGCGGTCGGGAGCGAAGGGGACAAGCCCCCGGGTCTCGTCATAGACGACCTCGAACTTGTGCGCCCAGTGCTTGCACAGCTGGGTCATGTAGCGGCGCCCGTTCGGAGTAGCGATGCGCGCGGTCGATGCAGCCATGGTCTTTGCCTCCTGTCCGTTCAGATGCGTTCGACGCGGCGTGCGGCGTCATCAATGATGTCGGCGATGGCCTGGGTCTGCTCCGCCGTCAGATCGCCACGCGACAGCCGCAGCCGCAGGGCCAGCTTGAAATTCTCGATGGCGCGGTGGATCTGCGGCGACGATTCGCGCTGCTGGCGGGCCCGCGCATGGGCGATGCGTTCGCGCACGGCGGCGACCGACGGTTCCGCCGCCTTCAGCGCCTCCGAACCCTCCGGCGTGATCTCGTAGAGCTTCTTGTTGCCTTCGGTGGCGCCGACGCGGATGTGCCCCTGCTCTTCCAGCAGGGTCAGGGTCGGATAGACGACGCCGGGGCTGGGGCTGTAGGCGCCACCGACCATCTCCTCGATCGTCTTGATCAGGTCATAGCCCGACCGCGGCTTCTCCGCGATCAGCCACAGCAGGACGAGGCGCAGGTCGCCATGGTCGAAGACCCGCCGCTCGCCGCGGCCACCCCGACCCTGACCGCCCCAGCCTTCCCAGCCGCCGCGATGACCGTGGCGCCCATGGCGGCCGCGCCCTTCCGGCGCTTCGTCGTCGAAATCCGGACGCGAGAAGCGGCGCCCGTGTTTGTGAAACAGATGCCGAAGCATGGAACCCTCTCTTGATGCAGTTTCGATATAACGAAAACTTAGATATATCGAAACACGCTCTCTGACAAGGGGCAACCGTTCGGCCGCACGCACACCGGCTGTTTGCGCTCCGGACAAATCGTGTCCGCCTGCAAATCACTGTCGCCTGCCCGGCCGAAGGGGCTATAACCGACGCCCTGGCTTTGCTTTCGCGCGTGTGTGCCCTGATGTCCCTTCGGATCGAGACCTTTTCCAACGTCACCGGCGGCTCCAGCTTCTTCAAGGCGGTGGGCCACCCGCTGGCAGCCCCCAAGGCGGCGATCCTGATCGCGCGTCTGGCCTCCTTCGGCCCGGTGGCGGTCTACGACCCTCTGGGCCTGCTGTCGGGGCTGGCGGAGTTCTACGACCTGTCGTCGATCGACATCTGCGGCATCTATGTCCAGGACGTGGAGCAGGTGGGCCGGGACATGTTCGGCCATGCTGCCCGCCCGGTCACCGACCTGCCAGCCAGCGGCGCCCGCACCGTTTTCGTCGTCGCCTTCGATTCGCAGCGACTGGAAGGCCACATCGCCCACCTGATCCCGAAGCAGGCCGGCGTCGTCTCGCTCGACGCCATGCGCGTGCCGGAGGACATGCTGAACGACCCCGGCCATTACCTGTCGAAGTTCAACTGGGCGACCAACTTCGCCTGGTTCCGTGACGGCGACGGCCACCACACCCGCGTGGTATCGGCCAACTACTGGCCGCGCTACGGCGCCAAGGGCACCCGGCTGTGGGCCTGCCTGTTCGATGGCGAGGGCCGCCCGCTTGCCGACTGGACGGAGCCGATGCCGCCGACCGACGGCACCGTGGTGATCGACAGCCGGCAGGTGCGCGAGCGCTTCAACCTGTCCGCCTTCTGCGGGTCGCTGTTCCTGCACGTCATCGGCGCCGCCGGGCACGACGTGGTGAAATACGCGCTCGACACCTATGGCGACGATGACGGCGTGATGTCGTGCACCCACGACGCCAACGCCTGGCCGGCCGACCTCTATGCCGGCCTGCCCGCCCCGCGCGAGGGCGAGCGGGTGTCGTTGTGGATCCAGAACAGTCACCCGACCCCGATCCCGGCCGGCGCCGTCGGCCTGAACCTGATGGGTTCGGCCGACATCCGCACGTTGGACCAGACGGTCCCGGCCTTCGCCACCGTCGAGCTGGATGTCGCCAGCCTGTTCCCCGAGGCGCGCTGGCCCCAGCAGTTCGAGGTGCAGGCCGGCAAGCATTTCGTCCGCCCGCGCTACGAGATCGTCGCCGCCGACGGCCGCCGCCGCATGGCCCACGCCAATGTCGAGCGCACCGACCTGAAGCCGGACCCCAGGCTGCCGCTGCTGACCGGCGGTGCGGTGGACAAGGGCGTGGTGGGCAAGGGCCACATCCTGCCGGCGCCGCTGCTGCCGATGGGCCGCTGGCGCACCATCCTGCTGCCGACGCCGATGAGCACGGCGCAGACCGAGCTGCCGGTGAAGGCCGTCGTCTACGACCGCAACGGCGCCGCCGTGGCCGAACACCGCTTCGGCAACCTCAAGCGCTCCGACAGCGTGGCGCTGGACGTCACCGGGCTGGTCGCCGACAAGGTCGTGGCCGATGGCTGGGGCCATGTCGAACTGGTCTATGATTTCGAAGCCGGAACGATCGCCGACGGTTGGCTGCACGCGCTGGTGCGTTACGAAGACGTAACGACCGGGCATGTGGCCGAGACCAGCTTCGGCAGCCACATGTTCAACATGGCGATGGTCTATCGCGACGAACCGCAAAGCTACCATGGCCGGCCGCCCGGCCTGTCGACCCGCCTGTTCCTGCGGCTGGGCACCGACCCGTGGGATACGCTCTGCCACCTCGTCTACCCTGCCTCGACCCGGTGGCATGCCACGTCCGACACCAGCCTCGTCCTGATGCGGCGCGACGGGGTGGAAGTGGCGCGCAAGCGGCTGGCGATCCCCTGCGGCGGCTCGCGCTTCTGGCGCTACCACGAGATGTTTACGGAGGCGGAACGATTGGCGGCGGGCGACCACGCCTATGTGCTGATCCGCGACACCACCTGCCGCCTGTTCGGCTACCATGGCTGCCTTGCGGCCGGTGACAGCGCCTTCAGCCTCGACCATATGTTCGGCTTCTAGGGCCGATCGCGAAAAGGCGGACACGCCTTGAAGCGTGAATCGGCCCGTCATGTAAAGCTTAGAAGCGTTCCAATCGCGACCCCTTTCTGCCGATATCTTGCGGGATCAGACCCATGGCCACCACGCACCACACCAAGGTCCTCATCATCGGCGCCGGCCCGGCCGGCTACACCGCCGCGATCTATGCCGCGCGCGCCAACCTGGAACCGCTGATGGTCCAGGGCATGCAGCCGGGCGGCCAGCTGATGATCACCACCGATGTGGAGAATTTCCCCGGCTTCGCCGATCCGATCCAGGGCCCCTGGCTGATGGAGCAGATGCAGAAGCAGGCGGAGCATGTCGGCACGAAGATGGTGTTCGACCTGATCACCGACGTCGACTTCACCAAGCGTCCCTTCGTCTGCAAGGGCGACAGTGGCGACACCTACACCGCCGACAGCGTCATCATCGCCACCGGCGCCCAGGCGCGCTGGCTCGGCATCTCGACGGAAGAGATCTATCGCGGCTTCGGCGTGTCGGCCTGCGCCACCTGTGATGGCTTCTTCTTCCGCGGCAAGGAGGTTGCGGTCGTCGGCGGCGGCAACTCCGCCGTCGAGGAGGCGCTGTACCTGACCAACCACGCCAGCAAGGTGACGGTCATCCACCGCCGCGACAGCTTCCGCGCCGAACGCATCATGCAGGACCGCCTGTTCCGCCACCCGAAGATCGAGGTGGTGTGGGACAGCACGGTGGAGGAGATCGTCGGCGAGGGCGACGGCACCATGGGCAACCCGCGCGCCGTCACCGGCGTGCGCGTGAAGAACGTCAAGTCGGGCGAGGAGCGCGTCATCCCGGTGGCCGGCGTCTTCGTCGCCATCGGCCATGTGCCGGCGACCGGCATCTTCCAGGGCAAGGTGGAGATGGACGAGGCGGGCTACATCGTCACCGTGCCCGATTCGACCGCCACCAACATCCCCGGCGTCTTCGCCGCCGGCGACGTGAAGGACAAGGTCTACCGTCAGGCGGTCACCGCCGCCGGCATGGGCTGCATGGCGGCATTGGAGGCCGAGCGCTGGCTCGCCCACCACGAGCCCGCCGCCGGTGCCCATGGCGACCAGAGCCCGGCCGGTACCTGGTGAACTGAAAAAACACTCCCTCCCCGTCCCGCTCCGGGACGGGGAGGCGAGCGAATATTCCCCTATGCCCTTGACGGGCTTTGCACAAAGCCCCGACTGTGATTCCCTAGCGCCTCCAACCGCGAGGGAGTCCTCTTGCCTACGCTGAAACGCGGCCTGACCCTGCTGGTCACGGTCGCCGCCACCCTGCTGGGCCTGCTGCTGGTCACCTTCCTGATCGGCCGCGTCGTGCCGATCGATCCGGTGCTGTCCGCGCTCGGCGACCGGGCGAGTGCGGAGAGCTATGCGCAGATGCGCACGCAGCTGGGCCTCGACCTGCCGCTGTGGCAACAGTTCCTCCGCTATGTCGGCGACGTGATTCAGGGCGACCTCGGCACCTCGGTGCTGACCTCCCGCCCCGTGCTGGAGGATGTGTTGCGCGTCTTCCCGGCGACGCTGGAACTGGCGACGGTTGCGGTCGTCATCGGTGCATTGCTGGGCGTGCCGGCCGGCGTGTTCGCCGCCACCCACCGCGGGCGCTGGCCCGACCACGCCATCCGCCTGCTCGGCCTGATCGGCCATTCGGTGCCGATCTTCTGGCTGGGGCTGATGGCGCTGCTGCTGTTCTACGCCAGGCTCGACTGGGTGCCGGGGCCGGGCCGGGTCGACGTCTTTTATGAAGGGATGGTCGATGCGGTGACCGGCATCGTCACGGTCGACGCCCTGCTGGCCGGCGAGACCGACATCTTCTGGAACGCGGTGCATCATCTGGTGCTGCCGTCGGCCATCCTCGGCCTCTACAGCGTCGCCTACATCGCGCGGATGACGCGCGGCTTCATGCTGGACCAGCTGCGCCAGGAATACGTCACCACCGCCCGGGTGAAGGGCCTGTCGGAGACCCGCGTGGTCTGGCGCCATGCGCTGGGCAACATCGCGGTGCCGCTGATCACCGTCATCGCCCTGTCCTATGCCGGGCTGCTGGAAGGGTCGGTGCTGACCGAGACGGTGTTCGCCTGGCCCGGCCTCGGGCTCTACATCACCAATTCGCTGCTCAGCGCCGACATGAACGCGGTGCTGGGCGGGACGCTGGTGGTCGGCGCGGTCTTCATCGCGCTGAACCTGCTGTCCGACCTGCTCTATCGCCTTCTGGATCCCCGGGCCCGATGACCGCGCGCACCGACACTCCCTCCGCCGGCTGGCGGGACTGGCTGACCACCGACACGCCGCACTCCCGCGCCCAGGCCCGCCTGGGCCGCGCCTGGGCCGGCTGGGCCGCCTTCCGCCGCAACCGGCTGGCGGTCGCCGGGTTGCTGATCGTGCTGGCCCTGGTGGTGGTCGCCGCACTGGCGCCGGTGCTGGCGCCCTACCACCCCTATGCCCAGGATCTGAACGGCCGGCTGCTGCCGCCCAGTGCGGCGCATTGGCTGGGGACCGACGCCTTCGGCCGCGACATCCTGTCTCGCCTGATCCATGGCGCGCGGCTGACGCTGATGATCGTGGCGCTGGTGGCGGCGACGGCGCCGCTGGCCGGGCTGGTGATCGGCACGGCCGCCGGCTATTTCGGCGGCTGGGTCGACACCGTGCTGATGCGCATCACCGACATCGCGCTGGCCTTCCCCAAGCTGATCCTGGCGCTGGCCTTCGTCGCAGCACTCGGCCCCGGCATCGAGAATGCGGTGATCGCCATCGCCATCACCTCCTGGCCGCCCTATGCCCGCATCGCGCGGGCGGAGACGCTGACCGTCCGCCGCGCCGACTTCATCAGCGCCGCCCGGCTGCAAGGCGCCTCCAGCCTGCGCATCATCCTGGGCCACATCATGCCGCTGTGCGTCGCCTCGCTGATCGTGCGGACGACGCTGGACATGGCCGGCGTGATCCTGACCGCCGCCGGCCTCGGCTTCCTCGGCCTCGGTGCCCAGCCGCCGCTGCCGGAATGGGGAGCGATGATCGCCAGCGGCCGGCAATATGTGCTGGAGCAATGGTGGGTCGCCGCCATGCCGGGATTCGCCATCTTCATCGTCAGCCTGGGCTTCAACCTGCTGGGCGACGGGCTGCGCGACGTGCTGGACCCGA
The DNA here is from genome assembly GCF_024170005.1 of Azospirillum lipoferum. Taxonomy (GTDB): domain Bacteria; phylum Pseudomonadota; class Alphaproteobacteria; order Azospirillales; family Azospirillaceae; genus Azospirillum; species Azospirillum lipoferum. Next base: position 350,520 of record NZ_JALJXJ010000008.1, on the reverse strand, counting down.
AAGGGGACTGAGCCATGGCCGATAATTCTCCCCTTCTGGACGTCTCCAACCTTCGTGTCGCCTTCCCCACCCGCACCGGCATGGCCGAGGCGGTGCGCGGCGTTTCCTTCACTCTGGGACGGGAGAAGCTGGGCATCGTCGGCGAGTCGGGGTCCGGCAAGTCGATGACCGGCCGCTCGATCCTGCGCCTCGTGCCGCCGCCGGGCCGGGTCAGTGCCGACCGGCTGGCCTTCCGCGGCGAGGATCTGCTGGCGGCGTCGGCCAGGCGGATGCGCGACATCCGCGGCCGGCGCATCGCCATAGTGATGCAGGATCCGAAATACTCGCTCAACCCGGTGATGACCGTCGGCCACCAGATCGCCGAAGCCTACCGCGTCCACAGCAAGGCCGGCGCCGCCGAGGCGAAGCGCCGCGCACTGGAGATGCTGGCCGCCGTGCGCATCCGCGATCCGGAGCGGGTCTATGACCGCTACCCGCACGAGGTGTCGGGCGGCATGGGCCAGCGCATCATGATCGCGATGATGCTGATCCCCGACCCCGACCTGCTGATCGCCGACGAGCCGACCTCCGCGCTGGACGTCACCGTGCAGATGCAGGTGCTGGCGATCCTCGACGACCTCTGTTCCCAGCGCGGGATGGGCATGATCTTCGTCAGCCACGATCTGAACCTCGTCGCCTCCTTCTGCGACCGCATCCTGATCATGTATGCCGGCCGGGTGGTGGAGAGCTGCCGCGCATCGGAGCTGCACGCGGCGCAGCACCCCTACACCCGCGGCCTGCTGGCCAGCCTGCCCAGGATCGACGAGCCGCCCGGCGATCTGCCGGTGCTGAGCCGCGATCCCGCTTGGCTGGAGGGTTGAGGATGATGATCGACATCCGGGACCTGCGAGTCCGCTTCGGCCAGGGCGTCGATACCGTCACCGCGGTGGACGGCGTCACCCTGTCGGTGCGCGAGGGCGAGAGCTTCGGCCTCGTCGGCGAGTCGGGCTCGGGCAAATCCACCGTCCTGCGCGCGGTCAGCGGCCTGAACGACGAGTGGACCGGCCGCATCGCCGTCGCCGGCACGGAACAGGGACCGGTGCGGCAAAAGGGTTTCTACAAGCTCTGCCAGATGGTGTTCCAGGATCCCTACGGCTCGCTGCACCCGCGCCACACGGTGGACCGCATCCTGGCGGAACCGATCGCCATCCACGGGCTGGGCGATGCCGACGCCCGCATCGACCGGGTACTGCGCGACGTCGGGCTCGGTCCTTCCTTCCGCTTCCGCTACCCGCACCAGCTCTCCGGCGGCCAGCGCCAGCGCGTCGCCATCGCCCGCGCCCTGGTGCTGGAACCGCGGGTGCTTCTGCTGGACGAGCCGACCTCGGCGCTCGACGTGTCGGTCCAGGCGGAGATCCTGAACCTGCTGCGCCGGCTGCGGATGGAGCATGGCCTGACCCTGGTGCTGGTCACCCACAACCTCGCCGTCGTCGCCAACCTGTGCGACCGGCTGGCGGTGATGAACCGCGGCCGGCTGGTAGAGGAGATGAGCGTGGAGGACCTGCGCCGCGGTGCCGCGCGCGAGCCCTACACGTTGCAGCTTCTGCGCGCCAGCCAGGGCTACGACCGTGCCACGGCGGAAAGCTTCCGGGATTATGCGTGAGGGGGGCGCCGTAGCAGCCCTCACGCCAGCCGTACCACGCACAGCTTGTCCTCCGCCCCCTTGGCGGCGGCCTTGTGGTCGGCGATGGCGGTGTTGATGGCGTCGGGTGTCAGCCCATGCAGGCCGGGCGGGATCACCACCGCCACCCCGCTGGCCGCCAGCAGCGGAAAGCGCCGCAACGCACCATAACGGTCCTTCGCCAGGAAGCCGCCGCTGACCCGCGTTTCCGCGTCGTAGAGGCTCTCGGCATCCGAACGGAACAGCGCCAGCAACTCCGCCAGACGGGTCAGCACCTCGCTCTCCTCGCCGCCGCTGACGCCCAGGAAGAAGTCGTCGCCACCGATATGGCCGGCGAAGGCGTCGGCAGCCCTGGCGGCGGCCCCGGCGCTGCCGGCCCAGGCCTTCAGCCGCTCGCTGAACATCAGGATGGCGCGGTCGCCCTGGCGGAAGCCGAAATTGTCGTTGAAGGGTTTGAAGTTGTCGAAATCCAGATAGGCCAGCACATGGCCGCGCCCCGAGTCGGCCAGCGCCCCTTCGATGTGGCGCAGGATCGCCGCATTGCCGGGCAGCCGGGTCAGCGGGTTCTGGTCGGTCGCCATCGCCAGATTGCGCTCATGCACCAGCCGCAGCAGCGCACCGCTCGACAGCACCCCGGCATAGGCGCCACCCTCGACGATGACGATCCCGTCGGCGGCGGATTCGGTGGAGAAGGCCTCGATCACCCGGTCCAGCGGGGTGGAGATGTCGCAGACCGGCGAGCGGATGACCAGATCGTCCAGCCGGTCGCCCAGGCCGCGGTTGCGCAGCAGCTCCCCGCCGAACCGCGAATAGACGAAGCGCTTCAGGTCGCGCTCGCGGATCAGGCCCAGCGGCCGGTCATGCTCGTCGATGATCGGCGCGATGGCGGCGCTGCCCTCGCGGCGGAAATAGTCCAGCAAATCGGTCTTGCGCGAATCGACCCGCAACGGCGGCAGCCGTTCGATCACCTCCGACAGCCGGCGGTGCGACTCGCTGGGCTGGCGGCGGTCCTTGCGGTTGAGATCCTCGACCACCGGATAGCGGTTCGGCACGGCGGTCAGATCGACGCGCGGCCGGGCGATCAGGAAGCCCTGGGCGAAGTCGCAGCCGAGATCGCGGCAGGTGTAGAACTCGGTGACGGTCTCCACCCCCTCGGCCACGATCTGGATGCCCAGCGCATGGGCATGGCCGGCCAGCGCCGCCACCAGCGCCCGCTTGCGCGCATCCGCATCGATGCCGGCGATGAAGAAACGGTCGATCTTCACATAATCCGGCCGCGCCTCATACAGCGTGCGCAGGCCGGAATGCCCGACGCCGAAATCGTCGATGGCAATGCCGGCCCCGCTCTGGCGGTAGCGGTCGACCGCCCTGTCGACCACGATCTCGCTTGGCACCGGCCGGCTTTCCGAAAGCTCCAGCACGATGCCGCTGTTGCGCGCGGCGGCCGGGTCACGGGAAAGCCAGGGCGAGTCGGGCCGTCCGATCAGCCGGGCGTCGAGGTTCAGGAACAGCTTCGCCTCGTTCCAGCCCGACAGCGCGCAGTAGGCGGCGACCGCCTTGGCGTGCAGCGCGGTCTCCACCGTTGCCAGCAGCCCGGCGGCTTCGGCGGCGTCCAGCAGGTCTCCCGCGTTGGCGAAGCCAGTGCGCTCGAACCCGCGCAGCAGCGCCTCATAGCCATGGCAGCGGCCGGACCGCAGCTGGACGATGGGTTGGAAGGCGTAGCGCAGGGCCCCGACCGCCGATGCCCAATCGAACGATGCGGCCTCGCCCTCAGCCGAGCCGACGGCATCCCAATGCGCGCCATAGGACTCGGCACGCTCGCTTTCCGGCCTTCCGGCTTTGGCCCCGGCTTCTATGGTGGTCAGCACAGTCATCGCTCGGTCCGCCAGCGCCGATCCGACATAAGATCAGCACTTGCTTGTAACAGAGCTTGTTTGCGGTTTCATGACCGCAGCGCCACGTTGTTCTCTCCCCGGCAAACCCACCTGTCCCGAATCGAATCCTCGTATCGCCGCGTCTGCCTGCGCTATAGGAAGTCCCCCGTCTTCAAGGGGGCGGTTCGGGTGAGTGGGAGGCGAGCGGGATGAAGGTCGGCATCGACATGGGGGCGACGAACGCGGGCAGTGCCGCGACGCTCGACCTGGAGGAGCTGCTGGCGACCCGTCTGCTGGTCCAGGGCAATTCCGGCTCCGGCAAGTCGCACCTGCTGCGCCGGCTGATCGAACAGAGCGCCCAATGGGTGCAGCAGGCGGTGATCGACCCGGAGGGCGACTTCGTCACCCTGGCCGAACGCTTCGGCCATGTGGTGGTGGAGGCCGACGCGCACAGCGAGGCCGCGCTGCAATCGGTCGCCGCCCGCGTGCGCCAGCACCGCGTCTCCGTCGTCCTGAACCTGGAAGGGCTCGACGCGGAAATGCAGATGCGCCACGCCGCCGCCTTTCTGGGCGGGCTGTTCGATGCCGACCGCGATTTCTGGTATCCGATGCTGGTGGTGGTGGACGAGGCGCAGCTCTTCGCCCCGTCGGCCGCCGGCGAGGTGTCGGACGAGGCGCGCAAGGTCTCGCTCGGCGCCATGACCAACCTGATGTGCCGCGGGCGCAAGCGCGGACTGGCCGGGGTGATCGCCACCCAGCGTCTGGCGAAGCTGGCGAAGAACGTCGCGGCCGAGGCGTCGAACTTCCTGATGGGCCGCACCTTCCTCGACATCGACATGGCGCGCGCCGCCGACCTGCTGGGGATGGAACGCCGGCAGGCGGAAATGTTCCGCGACCTGGAGCGCGGCCATTTCATCGCGCTCGGCCCCGCTTTGTCGCGCCGGCCGCTGCCGCTGCGCATCGGCGCGGTGGAAACCCAGGGCCGCACCGGCAGCCCGACCCTGATGCCGCCCCCCGCCACCCCGGTGGAGGACGCCCGCGACCTGATCTTCACCACGACCGGGCCGGAACCGCCGCGCTACGTGCGCCGCCCCTCCACCTCGGCCAGCGCCGACCTGATGGCGCAGCTGGCGCGCGGCCGTCCCGCCGCCCCGCCGCCCTCTCCGGACGATGAGGCCGAGCAACCCGCTCTACTGCCGCTGGAGCCGGAGGAAACCCCGGAACAGGCTGCCGAGCGCGAGGCCCGGTATGACGAGGTGCTGGCCGAGGTGCTGGCCGACCCGGAGGCGCCCTACCGCTCGCTCGCCGTTCTGTACCAGGATTTCCTGGTGCGCTGCCGGGGCCGCGGAGTGGATGGCGACCGGCTGGCCCTGCCCGCCTTCCGCCGCCGTCTGGCGACCGCCCGCGCCGGGGCCGGCAGCGGCGACGATCCCGCCTGGCAGCGCGCGACGGAGGTCGCCGCCACCCTGGCGGAGGACATCCAGCCGGTCTTCCTGCTGCTGGCCCGTGCGGCCCTCGACCACGCTCCCTGCCCGTCCGACGCCGACGTGGCCCGCGCCTGCGGCAGCCGGTCGAAGGGACGCGGACGCCGCCTGCTGACCTACATGGAACAGCGCGGCTTCATCGCCAGCCGCAGCGGCCTGGGCAACACCCGCGCCATCGCCCTGCCGGCGCTGGGCTGGGAAACCGCGCTGGGCGATCCCAACGCCGATGATGCCGCCGACGCGTCCGACGAGGGCGGCCTGTTCGCGGCGGGGTGAGCACCCCTCGGCTCCCGGCCGCTCAGCTCCCGGCCGTCGGTGCGCTCACCGGCTTGCCGGTCTGGCCCCAGCTGGCGACGAAGTCGTTCACGCCGGGGACCGCCATCATGTGCGAGTCCTTGACGTAGACAAAGCGCTTCGGTCCGAAATCATATTGGGTCAGCGTGATGCTGGCGGCGCGGCAGCGCTGGTACTCGGCCGCACCGATCGGCCGGTCGGAGGCCACCATGTCGGGATGGTCCAGCCCGACCCCGCCACAGAAGGCGCGGAAACCGGCGGCGGTGCCGCGGGCGTCGAGATGCGGCTTGGTGTCGGGGCCGCCGGAGTATCTGGCAGTCGCCTGATCGATGGTGCCGCGCAGGGCCGGGCTGCCGACGATCCAGATGCCACGGGCTTCCGGTGGCGGCTTGGGCGCTGCCGGCGGCGGAAGGGCGGCGGTCTGTTGCGGCGGCGGCGTCAGGCCCGGCATCTGGCAACCGGCGAGCAGAGCCGCAGCGGCAAATGCAAGGACCAGGCGTTTGAGAGCCACTCTGCCGGCCGGCGCAGGAAAACGGGTCATCAAACGTTTCTCTCCTCAAGCATCGTCAGGCATCCGGGCGGCGAGGCCCGGAGGGCTGACAATGAGAACGCCCCCGCCCAACTTCAACGGGCCGGCTTCAATGGCCCGGCGCCATCCGCCTGATGGTTTGTCCCGATGCGCCGCTCGCCATCCATGAGCGTTCGCGATAGGATACGCGGCAACGATCATGATCCGGAATGTATCCCCGATGTCCCTGCCCGACCTGGAGATCGACGCGCTGCGCGCCTTCGTCACCGTGGCGGAGGCCGGCGGCTTCACCGCGGCGGCCGACCGGCTGGGCCGGACGCAGTCGGCGGTCAGCGTGAAGATCAAGAAGCTGGAGGACACGCTCGGCCGCCGGGTCTTCGAACGCACCAGCCGGTCGCTGGCACTGACCCATGACGGCGAGCTGCTGATGGGCTATGCCCGCCGGCTGCTGGACCTGAACGACGAGACGGTGCGCCGCTTCACCGAACCGGCGGCGGAGGGCGAACTGCGCCTCGGCGTGGCCGAATATTTCCTGTCCGACCATCTGCCCCATGTGCTGCGCCGCTTCGCCAAGCTGCACCCGCGCCTGCACATCGACGTGCGGGTCGGCATGTGCAGCGATCTGGTCGCGGCGCTGGACACGGGCGATCTGGATCTCGTCATCTCCCGCCGCGACGCTGGCGACACCCGCGGCCGCGTCATCTGGACCGAGCCGATGCGCTGGATCGCCGCCCCCGGATTGGAGATCCCCGCCGACGGCCCCCTGCCCTTCTGCGCCCTGCCCGCCCCTTGCGTCTTCCGCAACCGCGGACTGGCGGCGTTGGGCGAGGCCGGCCGGCCCTGGCGGGTGGTCTACACCAGCGCCAGCGTCATGGGGGTCCAGGCCGCCGTCCGCGCCGGGCTGGGGGTTGCTGTACTGAGCGAGTCCTCGGTGCCCGACGGCGTGCGCCGGCTGGGGGTGGAGGACGGTTTGCCCGAACTGGGCAATGTCGAAATGGCGGTGTTCGGCGAGACGCCGCGCAACCGCCGCCTCGCCGAACCGCTGGTCGGCTTCATTGTGGAAAGCCTGTCGGCGATGCGTCCGGCCCGCCCGCCGCTCGCCCTCGCCGGGTGAGGGGGCGGGCTGAGCCGGAACAACCGGTCAGAAGCCTTCCAGCACGACCTTGCCGCGCGCCTTGCCCGATTCGATCAGGGCATGCGCCTTGCGCAGGGTGGCGGCGTCGATGCGGCCCAGCGTTTCGGTCAGGGTGGTACGCAGCGTGCCGGCATCGACCAGCCGCGACACCTCGGTCAGCAGCTCGTGCTGGGCGACCATGTCGTCGGTCTTGAACAGCGGCCTGGTGAACATCAGCTCCCAGTGCAGCGAGACGCTCTTGCGCTTCAGCAGCCGGACGTCGATCGGCTCCGGGTCGTCGATCAGGCCGATGTGGCCCTGCGGCGCCACCAGCTCGACCAGATCCTGGAAATGACGGTCGGTCGCGTTGGTGGAGAAAATGTAATCGACACCGGCCAGCCCCAGCGCCTTCACCTGCTCCGCCATCGGCCGGCTGTGGTCGATCACGTCATGGGCGCCCAGTTCGCGCACCCAGTCGGCGGTCTCCGGACGGGACGCGGTGGCCAGCACCCGAACCTTGCTCAGCCGGCGGGCCAGCTGGATGGCGATGGAGCCGACGCCACCGGCGCCGCCGACGATCAGCAGTGATTTGCCCTCGCCACCGTCACGCGGCAGGCCCAGCCGGTGGAACAGCATCTCCCAGGCGGTGATGGCGGTCAGCGGCAGGGCGGCGGCCTCGGCGACGCTCAGGCTGGCCGGGCGGGCGCCGACGATACGCTCGTCGACCAGATGATATTCGCCGTTGGTGCCGGGACGGTCGATGGAGCCGGCATAGAACACCGCATCGCCGGGGCGGAACAGGGTCACCTCCGGTCCGACCGCCTCGACGATGCCGGCGGCGTCGAAGCCCAGGATGCGCAGATCGCCCTCGGCCGGGGCGGCGTTGTGGCGAACCTTGGTGTCCACCGGGTTGACCGACACCGCCTCCACCCGGACCAGCAGGTCATGGCCGGCGGGGGTGGGCCGATCGATCTCGATGTCGATCAGCGCGCCGGCATCGGTGATGGGCAGGGACTTGCGGAAACCAACGGCTTTCATGATGGCCTCGTCTTCTGAAAGGGGAGGAAGTCGAGACACAGGATGGCGGCAGCCGCCCGATGGGTGAAATTCATAGTTCTTGTTTCATCCATCCGAAACCGCGATGGACGGCCAATGTATGGATGGATGGTCGGAGAAACCCGCTTCGAAGAGCATGGCGCCAAAGGGGTATGGAATAGCCGGCTGGGTCGGGGTGTTCGTACAGATGACCGGCCTCATTGCCGAAGCCGGTCCTTCGCAAGACAGGAAGCACGGCCATGCGCACCACTCGTCCAAGGATCCTGACCGCCCTGCTCCTGGCTGCCGGCGCCGCCGCCCTGTCCGGCTGCGTCGCCTATGATCCCTATTATCCCACCTACAGCGAGCCGGCCGTCGTCGCGCCGCCGACCGTCTACGCCGTGCCGCCGCCGGTGGTGGTCGGGCCGGGTTACTATTACCGCCGCCCCTGGCATGACCATTGGCATGGCGACCGCGGCTGGTATGGGCGGGGACGCGGGTGGGGTCCGGGCGGACCGCGGGGCTGGCGCTGATCAGGCGGCGCGGTTGCGCAGCACCAGCACGGTGTGGTCGTCGTCGCTCACCGCACCGTCGCGCAGCAGGACCAGCGCTGCCAGCGTCGGCTCGACCTCGTGCAGGTCGCGGTGGATGAACAGGGCGGGCAGCCGGGCGCATCCGCCGGTGTAGAGCACGACATGTTCCCCCGGCGCCCAGCGCAGATGGACCGAGGCGGGAGCCAGCGGGTTGAAACCGATCATCGCCCAGCGGGCGCCGAGCGCCGTGATCTCCTGCCGGCGCACCACCGCCCCGGCCAGGGTACCGAGCGCCGTATAATCCACCGCATCGGCGTCGAAGCGCAGAACCGCGACGGCGGACCGTCCGATCCGCGTCAGGGTCCGGTCCTGGGACAGCCCCAATCCGGACCGCCCCTTCAGGTCGCGCCGGATCGCGTTCACCACGACCGGAGCCGGCAGACCGGGCACCGTGGCGGCGACCACCGCCTCCACCTGCCGGACCACGGCGGCCGTCATCACCGTAGGGGATTGCGGAGGGCAGCCCTGCCCCTTGCCGGCGTCCACTCCCGGTTCGGCATCTGCGGAACCGGTGTCGCCGGCCGTGTCGCCATCGACCATCAAGGCGATGCCGCAGGGGCCGTCGCCACCGCGGGCGGGGGCACAGCTGACGAACCAATGGTCGATGAAGGGACCGCCCCGCGCGGCCTCGCCGCCACTGCGCTCGACCATCACCGCCCCGGCCTGTGCCAGGGCGCCGGCCGGCGGCCCATCGTCCGCACCGGGCCGCAGGACGCGGGCCAGAAGCGCCGACCCGATGCCCGGCGTGGCATGGATGTGGAAACGGTCGGCCTGGACCCGCACGGCTTCCAGCGCGGCACCAAACCCGGGAGAAGCGGAGTCCGGCGCGGGCGATGCCGGCAGGTCGGTCGTAGCGGGATCGCGGTCATAGGCCAGACATTCGACGCCGGCCCCGCTCCGCATCCGGGCGATCAGGACGGTCCCGGCCGGCCGGCCCAGGGCATAATCGGCCATCGCCGTCACCAGCCGGTCGAGCCGGGCCGCCTCGTCCGCCGGCAGCACTCCTTCGGCCCGTTCCGCCGCGATCCGGCGCGCCGTGGCGATATCGTCGGGCGACGCCACGGCGATGCGACGGTGACCATGGTCGGGGAACATCGGACCGCTCCTGTCGGCGTTCTGGTTGCTCTTCCCCGGAACTTTACAATCCTCTTCCGATCAATCCCACGGAAAGGACTCTTCCGTCTTCAATTTTCAACCGGCCGGTGCTGACGGAGCCGCAGCCCCCGAGGATGGCGGCATCAGGATGCCGCCACTTCCATCATTGCTGCCTGCGCCGGCTGGCGGATGGAAAGGGCAGGCGGCAGGTCGCGGCCGCGCAGCATCTCCGCCGCTTCCCACAGGCGGCCCAGCCCGACGATGGACCGGCAGCAGGTCTTTTCCATGATGCGGGCGCGGTGGACCTCCACCGTCTTGATGCTGATGCCCAGTTCCCAGGCGATGGTCTTGCTCTGCTTGCCCTCGACGATCAGTTCCAGAACCTCCGACTCGCGGCGGCTCAGCAGGGCGAGCCGGCGGACGGCATCGCGGCTGCGGTCGCGCTGCTGGGCATGCGGACTGCCGGAGGCCAGACAGGCGCGCAGCCGCTCCAGGAAGGCCGGGATGGCGAAGGGGCGGGCGATGCAGTCCACCGCACCGGCCTTCATCGCGGCGACGGCGGCGTCGACGTCGCCCTGCTCGGTCATCACCAGGACCGGCAGGTCATGGCCGTGCAGCGAGGCTTCGGCCATGAACTCCATGGCGCTCATGTCCGGCAGGTCGCTGCGCAGGACGATGCAGGAGGACCCGGTGCCCAGCACGGCCAGCGCATCGGCGGCGGTGCTGTGGACCCGGCAGGCGATGCCGACGGCGCCCAGCGCCCGCGACAGCGTGCTGCGCGACAGCAGATCGCCGTCGACGATATGAACGAGGCAGGTGGTTTGCGAATAAACGGGCGCGGACATTTGCAGGGGCATCTTGGGACCTCCACCACATCGGACCGGCGAACAGCGCCGGCTCCACATGACGATCGATCCGTGAGCGAACCGCCGTCATGACCGACATTTTAGCGGTCATCCCTTATTGACCGCCGCAAGCGCGAGGGATAGTGGGGGTGTCTAAAAGGATATCGGGGATATTATACCGGCGAACGTCCCAACAAGAACGCCGATCTTCGCGCTATCCCGCGGCACATGGCAAAACCATACGGCGAACGGCACAAGTATTTTCGGCGAATTTATATCCAGTCAACCTTTGTGCACAGCAGCAACGCCGTCCGAATTTCATCACAGGGCAAATAGCATCATCCAGTTTGTTTGTTTCACTGGTCAGGTTTGAAAATTACCAACCCTGGGACTTATCGTTTCGCGCTGTACTTCCGGACGACACCCCCGGCACCGCTCAGGCCCGGCGGCGGGTCGCCAGGAGGATGCCGGCGGCGATCAGGGCGATGCCGATCCCATGGTAGAGGTGCGGCTGCTCGCCCAGGAACAGGATTGCCAGCAGGCTGCCGAAGACCGGAACCAGATGGATGGCAAGGCCGGCGGTGTTGGGACCCAGAAGCTCCACCGCCCGGTTGAAGCAAAGATAGGCGGCGATGGACGGGAACAGCACGGTGTAGCCGACCGCCAGCAGGGTGATGCCGCTGGCCTGGACCGGATGGCCGCTCAGGCTTTCCCAGATATAGAAAGGCAGCAGCTCCACCGCACCGATGGCGAAGGTGACGACGACGAAGCTCAGTCCGTGAATGGCCGGCCGGCGGCGCAGCAGCGTGGTGTAGGCGGCATAGATCACCACCGCCGCCAGCATCCAGACGTCGCCGGCATTCAGCTCCAGCCCCAGCAGGGTGCCCGGATCGCCGTGCGAGATCAGGGTCATCGCGCCGACCAGCGAGACGGCGATTCCCACCCCCTGCAATGCCCCGATCCGGTCGCGGAACAGGACGAGGCTCATCAGCACGATCATCACCGGCATCGACGATTGCAGCATCACGCAGTTCAGCGCGGTCGTCGTGTTCAGCGCGATATATTGAAAGGTGTTGTAGATGCCGATGCCCAGCGTGCCCAGCAGCAGGACGCTCTTCCACCGCGCCAGGATCGGCGTGATGTCGTGGCGCAGGTGCGGCCAGGCGAAGGGCAGCACCACCAGCATGCCCAGGCACCAGCGCCAGAAGGCCAGCCCGATGGGCGGCACCGCCCCGGCGACCGCCCGCCCCAGGACCGCGTTGCCCGCCCAGAACAGGGGTGGCAGCATCATCAGCAGCCAGGCCTGATCGGCGAGACGGGATCCCTTCACGGAGACGGTGCGGTCGACGGGCATTGCGCTGTCCCGTGCTTTCAGCTGCGGCGGCGCGGCGAGGCGAAGACGCTCGACGCGGTCACGGTGGCGCTGCGGTCACCACTGTCTTCGGCGCGGAAGACGCTGGGCCGGGCTTCGCGGCGGGGATGGCGCGGCGCGTCCTCGCGGCCTTCACGGCCCTCGCGGGGCGGCTTGGCGGGCTGGCGCAGTTCGGCGTCGAGTTCGGCGATGCGCTTGACCAACGCTTCACGGATGGCGGGGGCCGCGTGGGCTTTCAGCGTCGCCAGCTGCTCCTTGAGCTGAACCAGCTGACGCTGCTTCTCCTCGCGGCTGCGCTTGATGGCGACGTTGTCGGAATGCTGGCCCTCGAAGGAGCGCATGGAACAAGCCCTCGTAAAAAATACGGAAGTCAGGAGGCCGGCGCCCCACGCTGGGGGGCCGGCAAGAGAGGGCGGATTATTGGGAGACGACCGCGGCAAAGCAAGGCGGACTTCGCCTTGACATTTCAGGATCGCGGAATGCTGCGACCACCCCTTGCCCATCCACCCAAAAGAAGTCCGTCCAAAAGAAAAAGGGCGCCCCCTTGCGGAGGCGCCCCTTTCCAAACCGCGGAACGGTTGGCAGACAGGCTATGGGACGCGGGCTGATTAGAAGCCCATGTCGTCCATGCCGCCCATGCCACCCGGCATGCCGCCCGGAGCAGCCTTCTTCTCCGGCTTCTCGGCGATCATCGCCTCGGTGGTGATCAGCAGGCCGGCGATCGAGGCCGCATCCTGCAGGGCGGTGCGGACCACCTTCACCGGGTCGATGATGCCGGCGGCCACCAGGTTGGTGAACTCGCCCTTCTGGGCATCGTAGCCGAAGTTGGCGTCGTTCTGCTCCAGCAGCTTGCCGACCACGATCGAACCGTCGGTGCCCGCGTTGAAGGCGATCTGACGGACCGGGGCCTGCAGGGCGCGGCGGATGATGTCGATGCCGACGCGCTGCTCGTCGTTGACCGGGGTCAGCTTGTCGAGAGCCTTGGCGGCATACAGCAGGGCGGTGCCGCCGCCGGCGACGATGCCCTCTTCCACCGCGGCGCGGGTGGCGTGCATGGCGTCGTCAACGCGGTCCTTGCGCTCCTTCACCTCGACCTCGGTGGCGCCGCCGACGCGGATGACGGCAACGCCGCCAGCCAGCTTCGCCAGACGCTCCTGCAGCTTCTCGCGGTCGTAGTCGGAGGTCGTCTCCTCGACCTGGGCGCGGATCTGGCCGCAACGGGCTTCGATGTCGGCCTTGTCGCCGGCGCCGTCGACGATCGTGGTGGTCTCCTTGGAGATCACGACCTTCTTGGCGGTGCCCAGCATGTCGATGGTGACGTTCTCGAGCTTGATGCCGAGGTCTTCGGAGATGACCTGGCCGCCGGTCAGGATGGCCATGTCTTCCAGCATCGCCTTGCGGCGGTCGCCGAAGCCCGGGGCTTTGACGGCGGCGATCTTCAGGCCGCCGCGCAGCTTGTTGACGACCAGGGTCGCCAGGGCCTCGCCCTCGACGTCCTCGGCGACGATCAGCAGCGGACGGGAGGACTGAACGACGGCCTCCAGAACCGGCAGCAGCGACTGCAGGCCCGACAGCTTCTTCTCATGCAGCAGGATGTACGGATTCTCGAGATCCGCGATCATCTTGTCGGCATTGGTGATGAAGTACGGCGACAGGTAGCCGCGGTCGAACTGCATGCCCTCGACGACGTCCAGCTCGGTGTCCAGGCTCTTGGCCTCTTCCACCGTGATGACGCCCTCGTTGCCGACCTTCTCCATCGCCTGGGCGATCATCTTGCCGATCTCGGCTTCGCCGTTGGCGGAGATGGTGCCGACCTGGGCGATCTCGTCGTTGGTCGTAACCTTCTTGGCGCGGCTCTGGATGTCGGCGACGACGGCCTCGACGGCCACGTCGATGCCGCGCTTCAGGTCCATCGGGTTCAGGCCGGCGGCGACCTTGGTCACGCCTTCGCGGACGATGGCCTGGGCCAGAACGGTGGCGGTGGTGGTGCCGTCACCGGCCAGATCGTTGGTCTTCGAGGCGACCTCGCGGACCATCTGGGCGCCCATGTTCTCGAACTTGTCGGACAGTTCGATTTCCTTGGCGACCGACACGCCGTCCTTCGTGATGCGCGGAGCGCCGAAGGACTTCTCGATCACGACGTTGCGGCCCTTCGGGCCCAGCGTGACCTTCACGGCGTCGGCGAGGATGTCAACGCCACGCAGCAGCTTTTCGCGCGCGGTGGGGCCGAACTTGACGTCTTTGGCAGCCATGTCTCGATTCCTTTTAACTAGCGAATTTCAAAGGATACGGGCAGAGGACTTAGGCCTCGATGATGCCCATGATGTCGGATTCCTTCATGATCAGGAAATCCTGGCCTTCGATCTTCACCTCGGTGCCCGACCACTTGCCGAACAGGATGCGGTCGCCGGCCTTGACGTCCAGCGCCACGACCTTGCCCGACTCGTCGCGGGCGCCCGGGCCGACGGCGATGACTTCGCCTTCCTGCGGCTTTTCCTTCGCCGTATCGGGGATGATGATCCCGCCCTTGGTCTTGGTGTCGGACTCCAGACGCTTGACGACGACGCGGTCGTGCAGCGGACGGAACTTCATGGAATGCCTCCTTGGATCAAGGCTTGGTTCTGACTGACGTGAATTGGCGCGGGCTGGTTGCTGTTAGCACTCCCTCCCGGCGAGTGCCAGACAGCTAATCGAAGCGGTTTTGGGATTCAAGAGGCTCGTTTCGAAATTTGCCGCAAATGCCGGCAGCACTCACCCAAACCTGCTGCTAACACACTGAAATAACTTGATATTTCCCGTTGCACCCGAGGGCGGGCACAGGCAAGATTTCTTCAAACGGTCACGAAGGACCAGCCTGCCCGGCAGCGGCGCCCCGCGCCGGGACAGCAGAAAGAGGAAACCGACGCCGCCAGAGCCCGCCCAATCCACCCACTGCATGGGAGACCGTCCATGGCCGATCTCTGCCTTCAGCTCCGCGATTTCCGCCTGACCACCGCCGAGATTCTCTACCATATGCCGGACCATCCCGGCCTGTTGCAGTGCTACCTTTGGCAGGAGTTGGACCAGGCGCCCGACTATCCGGTGCTGCGGCGCTTCCTCGATTTCTGGCAGCGCAATCTGGACGGCAAGCTGCATTCGGTGCGGCTGGCGAGCCAGACCCTGATCACCCCCGGCGAGTTGCGCCACGCCGCCGCCGATTTCCGCCTCCACTGATCTCCGCCCCCGCTTCCCACGCCTGTGATTGCCGTCACAGCGCCACCCGTCGGTATTAGCTAAAATTTTAGCCAATACCGACATTGGAGAGGCGGAGGGCACGATGATGGCGAAGCGGAAGGCGGATGGCTGGACCGGAGGCCCTGCAGCCGGCCGCATCCGGAAAATGCCGCCGGCCGACAAACGGCTGGCCCGCACCGCTTCGAACCCGAACCCGACCAGGTGGACGCGTTGGCAGGACCGGGAGAGCCGGCTGGTGGAGGCTCTTCTGGAGTTCACGACCATCGCCGGCCTGTTCGCCCTGCTGTTCGCCCTGTTCGTGCTGTTCGGCGCCGCGCAGACCCTGTCACCCTGAGACCCTGCCGCCCTGAAATCCTGGGAAGCTCCGATCCTGCTGCGCACCCTCTCCGCTGGGATTTCCGCGGCTTGCGACAAATTTAAATCCCACCTTCCCGCTCGGCGGGTATCTCGCATAGCATCGCCCCCGATGCGGGCGGCGCCATTCCGCCCGGCGCGCCAACCGGGAGTTTCCATCCATGACCACCAAGCCGGTCTGCCAAGCCGCGGTCGATCTCGTGAAGCATTTCGAGGGGCTGTACCTCAAGGCCTATCTGTGCCCGGCCGGCGTTCCCACCATCGGGTACGGCCACACCGCCGGCGTGACGATGGGCGAGACCATCACCGCCGATCAGGCGGACGCCTTCCTCGCCTCCGACCTGACGGCCGCCGCCGGCCATGTCGACGCCCTGGTGAAGGTGCCGCTGAACGACGACCAGCGTGGTGCGCTGTCCTCCTTCGTCTTCAATCTCGGCGCCGGCAGCCTGCAAAGCTCGACCCTGCTGAAGCTGCTGAATGCCGGCGATTACGCCGGGGCCGCCGGCCAGTTCGGCCGCTGGGTCTATGCCACGGTGAACGGCACGCCGACCAAGCTGCCGGGTCTCGTCGCCCGCCGCGCGGCGGAGGAGGCGCTGTTCGAGGGGCAGACCGCCCAGCCGAAAGCCGGCGTGACCACCGCCGAGGGCACCCCCTGATATGGGCCAGTTCTCTGGGCCGGATCCCTGGGCCTGATCCGGCATTCCGGCAGACACCGGACAAGAGCCGTTTGACGGGACGGGATGTTCGCCCCACATTTGCGGACATCCCACCGCCGCGCTCCGGAATGCCGCATTGACCGCCTTTGCCTCCGACGGCCTCGCCGCCGACACCCGCCCCAATCCGAACCGGCCGATCGCCGTCTGGCTGCTGATCTGCGCCGCCATGGTGCTGGCCATGGCCGTGATCGGCGCCATCACCCGGTTGACGGAATCCGGCCTGTCGATGGTGGAATGGAAACCGCTGATCGGCATCCTGCCGCCGCTGTCCTCGGCGGAATGGAACCGGGTGTTCGACCTCTACAAGGCGACGCCGGAATTCCGCATCTACAACAGCCACATGGATCTCGCCGGCTTCCAGTCGATCTTCTGGTGGGAGTGGTTCCACCGGCTGTGGGGCCAGCTGATCGGTTTCGTCTTCCTGATTCCCTTCCTGCGCTTCTGGATGCAGGGCCGCATCTCTTCGGCTCTCTGGCCGAAGCTGGCCGGCCTGTTCCTGCTTGGCGGGCTTCAGGGCGGCATCGGCTGGTTCATGGTGAAGAGCGGGCTGGTCGATTCGCCGAACGTCAGCCATTACCGGCTGGCGCTGCATCTCGGCACCGCGATCCTGATCTACGCCCTGCTGCTGCGCACGGCGCTGGGCCTGCTCGACCCGCTGCCGCTGGCGGGCTGGCGGCCGGAGTCGGCGTCTTTCCGCCGCCACACCCGCTGGGCGCTGGGGCTGGTTGCCGTCACCATCGTCTGGGGCGCCTTCGTCGCCGGATCGGATGCCGGCTTCGCCTACAACAGCTTCCCGCTGATGAACGGCCACTGGATCCCGCCGGAGGTCGACACGCTGACCCCCTGGTGGCTCAACCCGGTCGAGAACACTGCGGCGATCCAGTTGATCCACCGCGCGCTGGCGATCCTGACCGGCGTGGTGGTTCTGGTGCTGGCCGCCCGAGTCTTGAATGCCCGCCTGCCCGGCCGCGCCGGCCGCGCGGCATTGGCGTCGGGCGCCATGGTCCTGCTGCAGATCGCCATGGGCATCGCCACGCTGCTGACCGTGGTGTGGGTCCCCATCGCCGCCGCCCATCAGGCCGGCGCCATTCTGGTGGTGTCGATGCTGGTGTGGCTGCTGTTCGAACTGCGGCCGATCGGTCGGGAGTAACGCGCGCTGTATTCTTGCCGGCGTGCGGGCGCGGCTGGCAAGATCTACACGGATGTTACGGATTTAAGCACGGATTACACGGATTTTTTAATGGCTTGCCGACGCGGAAGCTGCCCGGCAAGCCGAAGCATTGCGGAGAAACGTCCGCGACATCCGTGTTCTAATCCGTGACATCCATGGAAAAATTGCCGAATACGCCGGCCCCCCGCAAAGGCGCGTGGCTCACGCCCCTTCGGCCAGATCGTACATCGCGTCGATATCGGCGATCAGGACCTTGTTGCCTTCCTGGAGCGAGATCACGCCGGCGGTCTTCAGCTGGGTGAAGGTGCGGCTGACGGTTTCGGTGGTCAGGCCCAGATAGTCGGCGATGTCGGCGCGGCTCATCGGCACGAAGACCGGGTTTTCCTTGTGGCCGCGGCGGGCGGCGCGCTGCGACAGCATCAGCAGGAAGGAGCAGATCTTCTCCTTCGCCGTCTTGCGGCCAAGCAGAAGCATCTGGTCCTGTGCCGCGGCCAGCTCGTTCGACGCCATCGAGAACAGGCGCCGCTGCATCTTGGGGAATTCCTCCAGCAGCGCGTCGATCTTCTTGCGCGGGAAGCGGCAGAGCGAGGCGCTGGTCACCGATTCGGCGGTGTAGGCATAGCTGTCGTTGACCGCCAGCCCCAGGAAATCGCCGGTCACCAGGAAACCGGTGATCTGGCGGCGGCCGTCGGGCAGCAGCTTGTACAGCTTCACCGTGCCGGAGGTGACGTTGTAGAGCGCATCGGCGGCGTCGCCCTCGGCGAACAGGGTGTGGCCGGCATCGATGCGCACATTCTGCAGAATGTCGGCAAGACGGCGCAATTCCTCGGGGTCCAGCGCGGCGCAGACCGTCAGGCTGCGCACGGGACAGGCCCCGCAGGGATTCATTTCCGTCGCAGCGCTCTTTTCCCGAGCGCGAACCATATCAAAAGGTGGCATGGAGGAACCCAGCCTTTCATTCCGCATGGGCTCATATTGGTGGCAATCGCGCGGAATCGCAACCTCGCACGCATACAACCTAATCTTTGCCCATAGGGAATTTGGCACTATTGCCCGCGGACGGCCTCCGCCGGCTTGGCCGCTTCGCCGCCCGGGCGGGCGGGCGGCGGCAGATCATCGTCGAACAGGACACGGTGGGCCGCTCCGTCCAGATCGTCAAACTGGCCGGACTTCAGCGCCCACAGAAAGGCCGCCAGCCCCAGGCCGCCCAGGCTCAGCGCGATCGCGATCAGATAGAGAAGCTCGTCCATCACCCGAATCCTTACCCGGCAGTTCCCGGACGGCGATGTCCCGCACGGGAAGATCCTTGACGACGGCGCCGCGGGCCAGCCGCAGCGCGTTCAGAATGACGATCAGCGACGACGACGACATCGCCAGCGCCGCCAGCAGCGGCGTCAGCATGCCGCCCATCGCCAGCGGCACGGCGCACAGGTTATACACCAGGGCGATGCCGAAATTCTGCTTCACCAGACGGCCGGACCGGCGGGAAACCTCCACCGTCTCGACGATCGGGCGCAGCAGCCGGCCCTGGAACACCACGTCGGCCGCGGTCTGGCTGACGTCCACCGCGGTGGAGGGCGACATCGACACCGCGGCGGCGGCCAGCGCCGGGGCGTCGTTCAGCCCGTCGCCGACCATCAGCACGGTGCGTCCCCGGGCCGCCAGTTCGGTCAGCGCCGCGGTCTTGTCGGCCGGAGTCTGCTCGGCCCGCCAGTCGGCGATGCCCAGCCGCTCCGCCACCGCCGCCACAGCGCCGCGGCGGTCACCCGACAGCAGTTTCACCTCCAGCCCGCGCGCCTTCAGCGCCGCCACCACCGCGGCGGCGTCGGGGCGCGGGGCGTCGAGGAAGACGATCCGGCGCGGCTCCTCGCCCGGACGGGCCAGCCACAGCTCCGGACCGGCGGCGTCCTCCGCCTCCAGCGGCGCGCCGGTGAAACGGCGGCTGCCCAGCCGCACCTCGCCATCCGCCGTCTGCAAGGATAGGCCGGCACCGGCGATCTCGCGCACGCCCGCGGCCACCGGCACCTCGGGAGCGGCGGCCGCCAGCGCGCGGGCCAGCGGGTGGCGGCTGGCCGCGGCGAGTGAGGCCGCCAGCGCCAGATCCTCCGCCGGCAGCCCGTCGAGCTGCGGCACCGGACGCCCTTCGGTCAGGGTACCGGTCTTGTCGAACACCACCGTGTCGATGGCGGCGAGCCGTTCCAGCGCGGTCGGGCTCTTCAGCAGCGTGCCCTGGCGCATCAGCCGGCCGCTGGCGATCACCTGCACCACCGGCACGGCCAGAGCCAGCGCGCAGGGGCAGGTGATGATCAGCACAGCAATGGCGTTCATCAGCGCGTCCTGCCACACCACCCCGCCCAGCAGCATCCAGGCGGCGAAGGTGGTCAGCGCGGTCAGATGCACGACGGGGGCGTAGAGGCGCGACACCCGGTCGGCGATGGCGACGTATTTGGCGCGGCCCTGCTCCGCCACCTCCATCAGCCGGACGATCTCGGCCAGCAACGTGCCCTCCCCCACCGCGGTGACGGTCAGGCGCAGGGGTGCCGTCAGGTTCAGGGTGCCGGCGAAGACCTGATCGCCCGGCCGCGCGGTGCCGGGCACCGTCTCGCCGGTGATCAGGCCGGTGTCGAGGTCGGACACGCCGTCGGACACCCGGCCGTCGACGGGGATGCGCTCGCCGGCCGCGACCAGGATGGTGGTGCCGGGGACGATTTGCTCCGGCGCCACCACGGCGCTGGTGCCGTCGGCGTTCAGGATGGTGACGGCGTTGGCGCGCAGGCCCAGCAGCTGTTCGGCCGCCGACCGCGCCCGGCCACGCGCCCGCTGGTCGAGATAGCGGCCGACCAGCAGGAAGAACAGCAGCATGACGCCGCCGTCGAAATAGGCATGCTCGCCGCTGTGGATCGTCTCGAACAGGCTCATGCCGGTGGCGAGCAGCACGCCGATGGTGATCGGCACGTCCATGTTGGTGCGGCCGTGGCGCAGGGCCGACAGCGCCGAGCGCGCGAAGGGACGCAGCGCATAGGCAATGGCCGGCATGCAGATCAGCGCCGAAATCCAGTGCATCAGGTCGCGGGTGGCGGTGCCCATGCCCTGGCTGTGTCCAGCCCACACCGACACCGACAGCAGCATGACGTTGCCCATGGCGAAGCCTGCCACCGCCATGGCACGCAGCAGTTCCTTCTCGCTCTTGGCCTGGGCACCGCCCAGCCGGTCGGGGTCGAAGGGAACGGCGCGGTATCCGAGCTGCGCCACGGTGCCGACCACCGCGTTGGCGTCGGTCACCTCGGGCTTCCAGCGCACGGTCAGCCGGCGCGTGGTCATGTTCATGCGGGCCTGGGCGACGCCCGGCTGGCGGTTGAGCGCCGATTCGATCAGCCAGACGCAGGCCGCGCACTGCATGCCGTCGACCATCAGATGCAGGCTGCGGCTGCCGTCCTGCTCCTCGCGGGCATGCGGTTCGTAATCGACCGCCGGGGCGTCGTCGGGGCGCAGAGGGCGGGCGGTGGGATCGACGCTGCGGCGCTCGTAATAGCGCTCCAGCCCCAGCCCGCGGACGAGGTCGTAGGCGGCGGCGCAGCCGGTGCAGCAGAACGGCCCCGCGCCATCACCGGCCGTCATCGTGGCGACCTGTGCGCCCTCGCCCAGCTCTTGTCCGCAATGGAGGCAGACGGTCATCTCAACGTCACCCTGACAGTCCCGGTCGCGGCGTCTTCGCCGCCATCACTGCACCCAGGTCACTGCACCCAGACGCGCTTCTGGTCCTGATAGTCGCCGCTGGCGTGGGTGATGACGAAGCGCATGTCCCACTGGCCTTCCAGATCCAGCTCCACCGGGGCGCCATAGCGGCCCTCGCCCAGATAGGGCAGCGACAGGGTCTTGTCATGCCCTTCGGAGATCGGACGGATCATCGTCACGGTGACGGTAGCATCCTTCAGGATCTGGCCCTGCTTGTCGCGGACGGTGATGGCGATCACGCCCTTGCGCGGTTCGGTGCTGGTGAAGTCCGGCTGGACCTGCCAGCCGCGCTCGGCCTGGGCACGGGCACCGGCGAGGTCGTTGTTGTAGCCGAGCCCCTTGATGAAGTGGTTCTCGGTCTCGATCCCGGTCCAGCTCGACACCGCGAAATGGACCATGATCCCGTTCACCGCCAGGACGATCATGAAGACGCCGACGAAGATCCAGGGGATGTACCATCCCGGCTGACGCGGCGCCTTCAGGCGTTTCGGGGGGGCGGGACGGTTTCCGGTGGTGGTGCTGATGCTCATGGTCGCTGGCTGCCCTTCGACTGGTCGGCGGCGTTCGATCGCGGGAACTATGGCGACCGATTGCCGCAGGGACATTGCGATGGATCAAATGACAGGAAGTTAACGAACCGGCCTGCCGGCCTTGAAGCTTCCAAAGAAAAAGGCGCCGGGGAGAGACCTCCCCGACGCCCTTTCCGGTCGGTTCCGTAACGGTCCGCCCGGACTTTGGCTTACTTGCCGCCGCCCAGGTTGTGGACGTAGACGGCCAGCGACTTGATCGTCGCGTCGTCCAGGCGCTTGGACCAGGCCGGCATGACGCCGGCGCGGCCGTTGGTCACCGTCTCGACCAGCGTCTGCTTGTCGCTGCCGTAGAGCCAGTTGGCCTGCTTCAGCGGCGGGGCGCCGACGCCGTCGACACCGGCGGCAACCGAGCCCTGGGCCGCGTCGCCGTGGCAGGCGGCGCAGTTCTCGTCATAGACGGTCTTGCCCTTGGCGACCTTGCCCGCATCGGCGGTCTTGCCGTTCAGCGACAGGACATAGTCCGTCACCTGATCGATCTGGTCGCGGTTGAGGATGCCGTCCTTGCCGAAGGCGGTCATGCCGACGTTCGGCGTGCCGCGGGTGTCGCCGTCATCCGAGCGGATGCCGTGCTGGATGGTCTTGTAGATGTCGGCCGAGGAGCCGCCCCACAGCCACACGTCGTCGGCCAGCGTCGGGAAGCCCTTGGCGCCCTGGCCGCCGGCGCCGTGGCAGGCGGCGCAGTTCTCGTTGAAGTAGGAGCGGCCGCCGGCCATGGCGAAGCCCAGCAGGTCCTTGTCCTTCTGGATTTCGTCGACCGACTTGGCGGCGATGGCGGTCAGGTACTTGGCCTGGCCGGCCTTCGCTTCCGCCAGCCTGGTGTCCAGCTCCTCGCGCTGGGAATATCCCAGGATGCCCTTCGTGTAGGTCTTGCCCAGCGGCCAGGCCGGGTAGAACACGTAGTACACCATCGCCCAGGCGATGCAGACGTAGAACAGGTACAGCCACCACTTCGGCAGCGGATTGTTCAGCTCGCGCAGTCCATCCCACTCGTGGCCGGTGGTCTCGACGCCGGACAGCTCGTCCTTGTAATTCTGTGCCATGGTCTAAAGCTCCTGACCATCATCCTTGAGCGGGATCTGGGCGGCGTCGTCGAAGGTGCGGCGGTTGCCGGGCCACATGGCGTAAACCAGGATGCCCGTCAGCAGCAGCATCAACCACACCGTCCAGAAGGACCGAAGCATCACCGTGATCGAATCCAAGTCCATGGATTCCTCCCCCGATTACTGCTGCAGCTGCTTGGACTGGTACTTGGTGAAGTCCACCATGGTGCCCAGCACTTGCAGGTAGGCGACGAGAGCGTCCATTTCGGTGACGTTCTTTTCGCCGGTGAAGTTCGCCACCACGGCCTTCGGATAGCGCTTCATCAGCCCGGCGGTGTCGCCGTCGGGGTTCTTCTGCGCTTCCAGGTCGGCCTTGGCGTTGGCGATCTGCTCGTCGGTGTAGGGAACGCCGACGATCTTCAGCGTCTTCAGGTGATCGGCGATGTCGCCGTAGCTCAGCGGACGGTCCTTCATCCAGCCGTAGGTCGGCATGATCGACTCCGGCACGACCGCGCGCGGGTTCACCAGATGGGCGACCTGCCAGGCGTTGGAGTATTTGCCGCCGACGCGGGCCAGATCGGGACCGGTACGCTTGGAGCCCCACTGGAACGGATGGTCGTACATCGACTCCGCCGCCAGCGAGTAGTGGCCATAGCGCTCGACCTCGTCACGGAACGGACGGATCTGCTGGCTGTGGCAGTTGTAGCAGCCTTCGCGCAGGTAGATGTTCTGCCCGGCCAGTTCGAGCGGGGAGTAGGGACGGACCCCCTCCACCTTCTCGATGGTCGATTCGATCGTGAAGAGCGGGACGATCTGAACCAGACCGCCGATCGACACGGTGATCAGCACGAGCACGATCAGCAGAAGGGTGTTCCGCTCGATCAGGTCGTGGCTGAAGCCCTTTTTATCCTGAGCCATTTCTCGCATCCTTCCCTAGCGTCAGGCCGCGCCGACCGTCGCCTTGTGCGGCGTGGTGACATAGGGCTTCTCGATGCGGACATCGCCCTTCGCCGTGCGCCACAGGTTGTAGACCATGATGAGAGCGCCGGTGACGAACAGGACGCCGCCCATCGCGCGGATCACGTAGAACGGGTGCATCGCCGCGACGGTCTCCACGAAGGAGTACTGCAGGAAGCCCAGGTTGTCGTAAGCGCGCCACATCAGGCCCTGCATGATGCCCGACACCCACATGGCGGTGATGTAGAGCACGATGCCGATGGTGGCGGTCCAGAAGTGGTAGCTGACCAGACGCAGGCTGTAGAGCTGCGACCGCTTCCACAGCACCGGAACCAGATAATAGATCGCGCCGAAGGAGATGAAGGCGACCCAGCCGAGGGCGCCGGAGTGCACGTGGCCGACGGTCCAGTCGGTGTAATGCGACAGGGCGTTGACCGGCTTGACCGACATCAGCGGGCCTTCGAAGGTCGACATGCCGTAGAAGGCGACCGAGGTGACCAGGAAACGCAGGACCGGGTCGGTGCGCAGCTTATCCCAGGCGCCCGACAGGGTCATGATGCCGTTGATCATGCCGCCCCAGGACGGCATCCACAGCATGACGGAGAAGGTCATGCCCAGTGTCTGCGCCCAGTCCGGCAGGGAGGTGTAGTGCAGGTGGTGCGGGCCGGCCCAGATGTAGAGGAAGATCAGGGTCCAGAAATGGACGATCGACAGGCGGTAGGAATAGACCGGCCGCTCGGCGCGCTTGGGCACGAAATAATACATGATGCCCAGGAAGCCGGCGGTCAGGAAGAAGCCGACTGCGTTGTGGCCGTACCACCACTGCACCATGGCGCTCTGCACGCCCGACACGAAGGTGTAGGACTTCATGCCGAACAGCGACACCGGAACGTTGACATTGTTGCCGATGTGCAGGATGGCGACGGTCAGGATGAAGGCCATGAAGAACCAGTTCGCCACATAGATGTGCGACTCGCGCCGCGTCATCACCGTGCCGATGAACTGGACCGCATAGAGCACCCAGGTGACCGTCAGGTACAAGTCGAGGATCCACTCGGGCTCGGCGTATTCCTTGCCCTGGGTGAAGCCCAGGACATAGCTCAGCGCCGCGAGCACGATGAAGACGTTGTAGTTCCAGAAGATGAACTTGGCCAGCCCTTCGCCCCCGAAGAGATGCTGGCGGCAAGTCCGCTGGACCGAATAAAGCGAAGTGGCGAACAGCACATTGCCGCCGAACGCGAAAATCACGGCCGAGGTGTGGACGGGGCGCAGGCGCCCGAAGCTCGTCCACTCCAGCCCGAGATTCAGCGCCGGGAAGGCCAGCTGCAGAGCGATGAAGGTACCGGCCAGGAAACCGATCACGCCCCAGAACACTGCAGCGATAACGAAGAGTCGGATGGCGTCCTCATGGTAACGCACGTCTTCCGACACCCGCTGGCTGCCCAGGGTGGCCCCTGAAGTCAGAGTCGCTGATGTCATACAATCTCTCCCGTTTGCCCCGGGCAGCCGTAAGGCCACGCCGTCTGGGTTGCACCACCACTGGGTACGTACTGTTAAGGAGCGGGACAGGTTGCACTCGGAAATGCCGAAAAGGACGCCGGGCGCGCCTGTCTCCAATGGCGCCCACTATGTGGATGGGGGGGTTCAGCAACATTGATCTACGTCAACGACCCTTCCGCCCCGGGCCTGCCATCGTTCAGTGTCCTTGCAATCGGCCGGGCTGAAATGGACGACGGTTTCATCGCTAAACCCCTTGGTCGGCGCCAGATCGACCAGGCTTACCCGCTGGTCTGCGCCATAGCGCCGGGCCTGGGGGTCGACCAATGGCGCGCATTTGCCGCAGCGCTTCTGGACAGCGCAACCGGGAGCGGCAGTGGAAAGGGTACGGTCGAGGGTGCCGGCCGGCCCGCCGACCGGGGCATCATGACGGTGCAGAACGCGCAAGGGTACATGCACGGCCTGTTCTCCTACGCCGCCGAACCGCATCTGCTGCACGGGCGGACGCTGTGCGTCGACAACTTCGTGGTGCTCGACCTGTTCGACGTCGCCGGCGTGGCGGAGGCCCTGCTGCGGGCGATGGAGGGGCTGGCCCGGCAGCTGGGCTGTGCGGCCATCCATACCACCCTGCCCGACCGCACCGTCCAGCGGGACTCCCGCCGCGACCCGATCCCCGACTGTTTCCGCACCGAAGGGCACCGGCAGGAGACGATCCGCTTCTGCAAGGATCTGGCGGTGGTCAACGACAACGCCCCGGCGGTGGCGGACGGGCGGCGCGGCGCGGAATAGCCCCAGCCGGATGGCAGGGCGCTCGGCGGCTCTCGACCGGCCGCTGCCGCTGGTGCAGGATCGCGATCCCGGCCCCGTCCATGACGGCGTCGCGTTGCAACCACCGGACCCGGAAGCTTTTGGATGAGCGGAGCACGATTCGGCAGCCTGCTGGAGGGGCTTCCCGCAAGCCCGCAGCCCGACGAACTCTTCACCACGCTGGCGGCGCTGCCCGGTGTGCGGATCGAGCGGATCGTCTCCACCGGCCAGACCTCGCCGGACGGCTTCTGGTATGACCAGCACTGGGACGAGTTCGTCCTGCTGGTCGCCGGCACCGCCAGCTTGCAGGTGGAGGGAACGGGCGACCGCGTGCTGACGCCCGGCGACTGGACGCTGCTGCCCGCCCGCACCCGCCACCGCGTCGTCGCCACGGCGGTCGGCGAGCCGACGGTGTGGCTGGCGATCCATGTCGGCGAACCGGACAGCGAACCGGGCGACGCCATCGGAGCAGAGTAGAAACACCGCCGCCATTGCGCGCCGCCGATTTGCCGCTAGGATGCGGGCCCATGAGCGACACCGGCACCAAACCCGTCAAGAAATACCCGGCGATCCATCTGCAGTCCGGCCGCCAGCGGCGCGTCATGCATGGACATCCCTGGGTCTATTCCAACGAAGTCCAGATGGACAACACCGCCAAGGCGGTGCCGCCCGGCAGCCCGGTGCGGCTTCTGGACCCCGGCGGGACGCCGCTGGGCATCTACACCTTCAATCCGCACACGCTGATCGCCGCCCGGCTGCTGTCGGGCGACCCGGCGACCGTGGTGGACCACGCCTTCATCGCCGGCCGGCTGCGCCGCGCGGTGGAACTGCGCGACAGGCTGTTCACCCGCCCCTTCTACCGCGTCGTCCATGCCGAGGCGGACGGGCTGCCCGGCCTGATCGTCGACCGGTTCGACGATGTGGTGACGGTGCAGGCCAACTCCGTCTTCATGGACCGCCGGATCGACGAGATCCTGGCCGCCATCGACGAGGTGATGGCGCCGCGCGCGGTCATCCTGCGCAACGACAGCACCCAGCGCGCGCTGGAAGGGCTGGCGGAGGAGACCCGGCTGGCCAAGGGCGAGATCGACGGGCCGATCCGGCTGGAGGAGAACGGCGTCACCTTCTTCGCCAACCCGCTGGACGGCCAGAAGACCGGTTGGTTCTACGACCAGCGCGACAACCGCGCCTTCATCGCCTCGCTCGCCAGGGGCGGCCGGGCCATCGACTTCTTCAGCTACAATGGCGGCTTCGGCATCCAGTGCGCAGTGGCCGGCGCCACCCAGGTGATCGCGGTCGACCGCTCCGCCCTGGCGCTGGAGAACGCCACCCGCGCCGCCGAGGCGAACGGCGTCGCCGACCGCTTCGAGGCACGCAAGGCCGACGCCTTCCAGGAGCTGGAACGGCTGAACGCCGCCGGCGAGACCTTCCAGGTGGTGGTCGCCGATCCGCCGGCCTTCGTGAAGTCGAAGAAGGATCTGGCGGTCGGCTGCCGCGCCTACCGCAAGATGGCGCGTCTGGCGGCGAAGATCACCGCTCCCGGCGGCTATCTGCTGTGCGGGTCGTGCAGCCACAATGTCGACCCGCCGACCTTCGCCGAGCAGGTCGCCCGCGGCCTGAACGACGCCGGCCGCACCGGCCGCATCCTGCGCAGCGCCGGTGCCGGCCCTGACCACCCGGTCCACCCGCATCTGCCGGAGTCGGCTTATCTGAAGGCGATCGTACTGCAACTGGATTGAGGTTGCGGGCGCGGGGGCGCACGTACAGGTCAGGTACAGCCCCCATACGCCCCGGTATCGGCACGTACGCCCGCCAGCCGGGCAAATCCTATCCTGCAAATCCCGCCATCGCCCGCACTTCGGCCGGGCTGCGGCCCTCGTCCCGCAACGAACGCAGGGACTGGGCACGGTCGCGCTTGGCCAGCCGCTCGCCCGCCGCGTTCCGCAGCAGGCCGTGGTGGTGATAGTCGGGGGGATCATAGCCCAGCAGAGCCTGCAACAGCCGGTGCAGGTGGGAGGCGAAGAACAGGTCCTCGCCGCGGGTGACCAGGGTCACGCCCTGCAAATGGTCATCGACGGTGACGCTGAGGTGATAGCTGGTCGGCGTGTCCTTGCGCGCCAGCACCACGTCGCCCAGCAGCTCCGGTGTCGCGTCCTGCCAGCCTTGCACTTGGTCGTGCCAGCGCAAGGGACCGGTCAGCCGGCGGGCGGCCTCCACATCGAGTCGCAACGCCCAACTGTTGCCGGGGGCATCGCCATGCGCGATCCGCTCGGCGCGCTCCGCCGCGGAGCGATGGCGGCAGGTGCCGGGATAAAGCGGGCCATCCGGCCCATGCGGAGCGGCCCCGGCCCGCGCGATCTCGGCGGCGATGTCCTTGCGGGTGCAGAAGCAGGGATAGAGCACGCCCAGCGACTCGAGCCGGGCCAAGGCGGTGCGGAAATCGTCGAAATGGTCGGACTGGCGCCGGATCGGACCGTCCCAGTCGAGGCCGAGCCACGCCAGATCCTCGATCAGGTCGCGCTCGTAGTTCGGGCGGCAGCGGTTGGGATCGATGTCCTCGATCCGCAACAGGAAGCGGCCGGCGGCGCTGCGGGCGGTGGTCCAGCCGAACAGCGCGGAATGGGCATGGCCCAGATGCAGATGCCCGGTGGGGCTGGGGGCGAAGCGGGTGACGAGATCGCTCATCCCCGCTTTATAGCGGATCGCGCACCGGATCGGGCGCGGGATGTGAAAGGCGGAGCGGGCTTAGATATACGGATTGTCGCGGATCGGCTCGACCGGGATCTCCTCGCCTTCCAGATAGAGCGCCAGACGGCGGCGCAGCTCGCGGTCGAACGCGTCGATGCGGATCTGGCGTTCACGCTCCTCGCGTTCACGGCGCTTCTGGGCGAGGTCGATGATGACGGCGGTCATGGCGGGCTATCCTCGGGGTCGCGTCCGGCCGGGACAACCGGCGGGGTCTGCTTGGATCAACGAGACCCACCATGGTGCCGTCATGGTTAACGAGGGGTAACCGCGCAAGGGAAGCCACTGGTCTTTTTGTCGATGTCACAGCCTGCGCGCGTGGTGGCGGCCGGCCCCTTCACGGCCTCGGCGGCATGCCCACAGCGCGGAAAAGGTTACACAACGGTGAAGAAATTCGGCCGCACCGGGTCAAGATATTGAGTCCGGGCGCTTGATCCACTATGTATCTGGTTGTCCCGGAGGACGATCCGGCCGCCGGGGCACAGCAGACACGACCCCGCGCACGAGGCCGCATCAGTGTCGCGTGCCGGGATCCAGACAACGGTTACAGACAAGGGAGTGGCCATTGGCTCCACCACCCGATCACTGTCCGGCTCTGGTGCTGAACGCGGATTTCCGCCCGCTCAGTTACTTCCCCTTGTCGCTATGGTCCTGGCAGGAAGCGGTCAAGGCGGTCTTTCTCGAACGGGTCAACATCGTATCGCACTATGACCGAGTCGTCCGATCCCCAAGTTTCGAAGTCCGGTTACCCAGCGTCATCTCGCTGAAAGAGTTCATCCCGGCCACGCGCCGCCCCGCCTTCACCCGCTTCAACGTCTTCCTGCGCGACCGCTTCACCTGCCAGTATTGCGGCCGCCCTTTCCCCACCCACGATCTCACCTTCGACCATGTGATCCCGCGGTCCCGCGGCGGCCGGACAACATGGGAGAACGTCATCACATCCTGTTCGGCCTGCAACCTGGCGAAGGGCGACCGCCTTCCCCATGTCTGCGGCATGATCCCCCTCAGTCCGCCCTTCCAGCCCAGTGCCTACGAGCTGCAAGAGAACGGACGCGCCTTCCCGCCAAACTTCCTCCATGAAAGTTGGCGGGATTTTCTTTATTGGGACTCGGAATTGGACCCGATGTAGGGCCAATGATGTCGGGCCGATGCGGCAGAGATGCGGATGGGGGCCGCTGTTGGCCCCCGGCCCGCCCTACACCCGCCCCTTTATACTCTCTCGGCCACCCAGATCACCGCCCGGGTGCCGGCCTTGATCGCCGCCGACAGCAGCGGATAGCCCGCAGCACGCTCCGCCTCGTTCTGCAAGCCGATGTCGCGGTGCTCGACCTCTTCCGCCTGGAATTTGCGGATGCTGTCGGACAGCTCCTGCTCCTCCGGGCCGAGATGCTTCAGCTGCGACTCGTAATGCTCCTCGATCACCTCTTCCACCGCGACGGTGCAGGCCATCGCCGCCCGTTCGCCGAGGATCGCGGTGCCGGCGCCCAGCAGGAAGCCGGTGACGTGCCACAAGGGCTGTAGCAGCGTCGGGCGCACCCGGCGCCGGTTCAGCTGCTTTTCGAAATATTCCAGATGGACCAGCTCCTGCTCGGCCATGTGGCGCAGGGTCTTGCCGTGCCGGCCCTTGCCCATGACGGCGATCTGGCCCTCATAGATGCGCTTGGCGCCATA
This sequence comes from Azospirillum lipoferum, assembly GCF_024170005.1. Lineage (GTDB taxonomy): Bacteria > Pseudomonadota > Alphaproteobacteria > Azospirillales > Azospirillaceae > Azospirillum > Azospirillum lipoferum. The sequence goes on along the minus strand of NZ_JALJXJ010000008.1, from coordinate 320,108 downwards.
TTCGCCGGCATGGTCGACGCGGACGATGCGGGCCAGCCGGTCGCGGCGCGGCAGGTCGCCGGGCATGGAACCGGGCAGCGCCCCCCGGCTCGAATCGGAGCGGGTGACAGCGGCTGGAGACGTCGTTTCACTCACAATGCGGTCCTCGACACCGGGGTGCGGGTGTAGGCGATGCGCGCCGCGACGAAGGCGTAGGCCGCCAGCGCCAGCGAGATCACCACGTTGTAGCCCGCCATGGAAATCCCGAACAGCGACCACGCCACTTCGTCACAGCGGGTGACCGGAGCGGCCAGCACCTGGGCGCGCAACGCCTCCAGCGAATTGGCCGGCGCCGAGCCGCCGCAGGACGAGGTGCCGGCCCACCAATGCTGCTCCACCCCGACATGATAGGCGGCGATGCCGGCCCCGGCCAGCAGGGCCAGCCCGCTCACCACCAGCAGGGCGTCGCCCAGCCCCTTCCAGCGGCGGAACAGCCAGGTCACCAGCCCCAGCACCATCACCGCCACATAGGGCCAGCGCTGCATGATGCACAGCACGCAGGGCTGGTAATTCAGCACGAACTGGAAGAACAGGGCCGACAGCAGCACGCCGGCGCTGGCCAGGGCCAGAAGCAGGGCGGCAATGCGGGGATCGTCCAGGACACGGTCGGATAAGGGCTTGGTCGTCATGGCCGACAAGGTAGCGCGTGCGGGGCCGTTCGGCCAGCCGTCCGCGTGGCCCGCCGCAAGCCTGCGACGGCATGACAGGGGCCGCGGCATCGATGGGGAATAAGCGGCACCGCGGCGGCGTCGCCGGGACGTTAGCGGGGGGTCGGCACGGTGCGAACGGAGATGCCCCGACGCCCCGTTCTTTTGCACTTTCCGTTTGCGGACTGTTGCGCTAGAAGAGGCGTCGCTGCGGGCGTGGTGAAATTGGTAGACGCGCCGGACTCAAAATCCGGTTCCGCAAGGAGTGTCGGTTCGAGTCCGACCGCCCGCACCACCCGATCCCAAGTTACGGGATCGCTTTTTCGGCGAACTGGTCGAACGCCTCGACCGCCTGGGCGGCATACATCACCGACGGTCCGGCGCCCATATAGACCGCCATTCCCATCGTCTCCATCACCTCGTCGCGGGTCGCTCCCTGCTTCATCGCCGCTTCGGCATGGAAGGCGACGCAGCCGTCGCAACGGATCGCCACCGCGATGCCGAGCGCGATCAGCTCCTTGCTCTTGGTGTCCAGCGCATTCGCCTTCAGCGCCGCCTGGGCCATCCCGGAAAAGGCCTTCATGACGTCGGGCGCGCCGCCGCGCAGCTCGCGGATGGCGCCCGACAGCTCGCCGGTCATCTGCGGCCAGTTCTTGTGCATGGTCGTCTCCTGTTTTCGAAAGATGCGCCTGCTGGAAGGCGGGGCTTCCGGTCAGCACCAGCCCCGCTCCATTGACTTAATATTAGAATGTACTAATTATTAGATCAAGAGCCCTTCACCGGCCCTCCCCGCTCCGATGCCACCGGTTGCCCCATCACCATCTGCAAGGACCGATTGCAATGTTCCTGTGCTCCCTGATGCGCCGCCTGTTCCCGACCGCCCAGCCCGGGACGCAGGGCGGTGCCGACCGCATCCAGCAGGTCGATCCGCAAACCGCCATCCAATGGCAAGCCAAGGACGAGGCGGTGATCGTCGACGTCCGCGAACCGCATGAGCACGCCGCCGGCCATATCCCCGGCGCCATCCTGAACCCGCTGTCGCAGTTCGATCCCTCGCGCGTCCCGGCCGACCCCGGCAAGCATCTGGTCTTCCATTGCCAGGGCGGCATGCGCTGCGGCCCGGCCGCCGAGCGCATGTTGGCCGCCGGCCATACCGGCACCGTCAACCGCCTGCGCGGCGGCTTCGCCGCCTGGGCCGATGCCGGCGGTCCGGTGGAGCGCTGACCAGCCCCGCCGCAACCGATGGCGTCGAAGCCGCTGGCCTGAACGCCACAGCGGACGTATGTGTCTGTCCGTGTCAGGCAGATGCACGGACCGTCGAATGAAGCCAGCCCCTTCCTCCATCGTCGTCGACGAAGCCGGCCCGCAGAGTTTCACCCTCACCGTGACGTTCGACGGCCAGCGGTTCGACTGCGGCAGCTACATCAGCCGCGCCGCCGCGATGCAGGCCGGCCGCCTGTTCCTCCAGCGCAAGGAGGGCGAAGCCGCCAGCGGCCGGACGAAACGCAAGCCGGGTAAGAAATGATGCCCGGCAGGATGCCTGACGACGACCGCACCCGCATGGCCGCCAACCTCGGCGCGGCCATCGCCATCATGATCGTCCTTGGTCTCGGCTATTGGCTGATGGGCGCCCTGATGCATCAGTCGAAGACCGAGGACTGCCTGCTGGCCCACCGGCGCAGTTGCGGGACCGTCGAGGTGCGGTGAGGATCGCGACTGGCCGAGTTCATGAAGGCATGACGGCGATTTGACCGGTGCGTCGTCGTCAGCTACGCTCGATCCCGTGCTGTCGGAGGATAAATCCATGGCCGATTTGATGGAAGCCCTCTGGGATATCCTGCTTGGAAACCGTCTTCTCAGATGGTTCTTCATCGGCCTGCTGATTGGATTGATACTGATCGCCTCCATGATTTGGTCCGGTTCCGATATGGAGGCCGCAGATGCCCTGATGGGTATCGTCGCCAGCGGCATTCTCGTCTTTGGTCTGCGCCTGTTCCTTTGGTTCTTTGACCATTGAATTCGCAAGGTTGCGCAGGGGTGACCGCCGGGAGGTGACGCCACCCCCCTTCTATTCCGTACCCGCTGCCGGGCCGGAGGCTTGCCTGGTCAGCCGATCAGAAAGTGGACCTGGAGCTTGCCGTGATGTGGCGAGCGTTCGACATGGGCGTTCACCCCATAGACGTCCCGGATCGTCTCCGCGGTCAGGACCTGGTCCGGCGGCCCCGCGCAGACCACCCGTCCATCGCATAGGATCGCGATGGTGTCGCAGAACAGGGCGGCGAGGTTGAGGTCGTGAAGGGCGACGATGCAGGTCGCCGGCAGCCGACTGACGAGCGACAGGATCTCCAGCTGATGCCGGATGTCGAGATGGTTGGTCGGTTCGTCGAGCAGCAGTTCGCTCGGGGTCTGCGCCAGGGCACGCGCGATGTGGGTGCGCTGGCGCTCGCCGCCGGAGAGCGTGTGCCAGAGCCGATCGCGCTTCTCCTCCATGCCGACATGGCGGAGCGCGCTTTCGACCGCCGCGTCGTCGGCACCGGTCCAGGGCGAGAGCGGTCCGCGGTGGGGCGTCCGCCCGAGCCGGACGATTTCGAGCACGGTGAGCGGGATCTCCGTGGTCGCCTGCTGCTCGACCAGCGCGAGCCTCCGGGCAATGGCGGCATGCGGCAGGGCGGCAATGTCGGCGCCGCCGAGCGTGACGATTCCGGCATCGGCCCGCCGCAGGCGGCCGATCAGGCGCAGCAGGCTCGATTTCCCCGACCCGTTGGGACCGAGCAATCCGAGCGTCGATCCCGCCGCCGCCTCGATGGTGACGCCATCCACGATCATCGCCCCGCCGGCCGCCCAGCGCACGTCCCTGGTCGCGATGCTCACAGCCGCCGCCTCGCCTTGTAGAGGATGAATGCGAAGGCCGGGGCGCCGAACAGGGCCGTGACCACGCCGATGGGGAGGATCTGCTGGGGAACGACGATCCGGGAGACGATGTCGGCCAGCACCATGAACACCGCGCCGATCATGAAGGATACCGGCAACAGCCGCATGTGGCCGGGGCCGACCAGGAAGCGCGCCGCATGCGGGACGACGAGCCCGACGAAGCCGACCGATCCGACAATGCTGACCATGGTCGCCGTCATCGCCGCGGTCAGGCCGAACAGGATCAGACGGACGCGCGTAACCGGAATCCCGAGTGCGACGGCGGCATCGACGCCGAAGGCGAAGGCATCCAGCGCGCGGGCGTGAAGGATGGCGATGGCGAAGCCGCCGATGGCGACCGGGGCCGCGAGGCCGACATCCGGCCAGCGGATGCCGCCGAGGCTGCCGAGCAGCCAGAACATGACGCCCCGCGCCTGTTCCGCATTCGCCGACGTCGTCACGATGTAGGAGGTCAGGGCGCTGAAGAGCTGGGACCCGGCGACCCCGGCGAGAATGATCCGTTCGGCCCCAGTCCCAGTTAAGCCTCCGGTACCGGCCGCCAGGGCGCAGACCAGCGTGAAGGCGATGATAGCGCCGGTGAAGGCGCCGCCCGACATCGACAGTGCCCCGCCGCCGAGGCCCGCGATCATCACCGCGACGGCCCCCGTCGAGGCCCCGGCCGATATCCCCAGGACATAGGGTTCGGCCAGCGGATTGCGGAGGAGCGCCTGGAGGATGGCCCCGGACATGGCAAGCGCCGCGCCGCAGCAGGCGGCGGCCAGCGACCGGCTGAGCCGGTAATCCCAGATGATGCCCTCCTGGATCGGGCTGATCGTGAAGCCCGTGCCCAACAGCCTGTTGCCGACGGCCTTGGCGATGGTGCCGAGCGGGATCGCCATCTCCCCGATCGAGACGGCCAGTCCGATGGCGACGACAAGGATGCCCAAAGCAAGGATGGCCAGGGCGAAGAGTGCCGGAACCGGAAGGGCGGGCACGGCCCGCAGCGTCCATCCGCCGGCGATGGCCGGGTTGCGCATCAGTCGGCCAGGCCGAACGCCTTGATGCCATTGGCAAGCGCCTCGATGCCGTCGATCGTCCGGATCGTCGGGTTCATCGATTGCGCGTCCATCAGCACGAAGCGCTTCTTGCGGACGGCCTCCAGCTTGCCGGTGACGGGATCGCTTTCAAGGAAGGCCAGCTTGACGGCGGGGTCGTCGGCGGCGTAGCGGCGGCGGTCCATCGTGGCGATGACGATGACCGCGGGATCGGCGGCGGCGATCCTCTCCCAGCTCGCCAGCGGCCATTCCTCTTCCGTCGTGACGACGTTCCTGGCGCCCAGCGCCTTCACGATGTAGGCCGGCGCCCCGTTCCTGCCGGCGACGAAGGCATCGCCCCGCACCTCCTTGCTCGAAAACCAGAAGACGACCGGCACGCCCTTGGCATCGCCGCCGGCGACGGATGCGATGGCGGCGGCCTCGCGCGTCCTGAGCGCCGCGACCAGTGCCTCGCCCCGGTCGTCGACGCCGAAGATCCGGGCGAGGTCACGGATCTCCTGATAGACGAGATCCATGGTGAACATCTGCTTGCGCAGACCGTCGCCGCCGCCGGAATTGTCCTTCTCGACGCAATCCGCGGGCGAGATGTAGGTCGGGATCCCGAGCTGCGCGAACTGCTCCCGCTTGCCGACCGAGCCGTTGGAGCCGATATGCCATTCGAACTGGGCCGCGACCAGATCGGGTTCCTGCTGAACCACGGATTCAAAGCTCGGGTCGTTGTCGGCCAGGCGCTTGATCCTGGCGTTCTGCGCTTCGAAGGGCTTCAGGACCGGGCCGACCCATACGGCCGTGCCGGCGATCCTGTCCGCCAACCCCAGCGACAGCAGGATCTCGGTGGTGCTCTGACCGATCGCGACCACCCGTGCCGGTGCCTTGCCGAACGTAACGGACATGCCGCAGTTCTGGACTGTCAGCGGATATCCGGCGGCTTCGGCGGCCGATCCCGGCGCAAGCCCAAGACCAAGCCCGGCGAGGCTGGAGAAAAAGGCTGGGAAGGCCCAGCGCAAAAGACTGGTGCAGAAGGTCTTTGCCATGATTCCCCCTGAGGTTTGACGAAGCAGGGGAACGAGATGGCCGTGCCCGTCGAAGTCGTCCGCAAGCCCTGACATCCGCAATCCCTTGGGTCGGGAGCGGCGTGCCGGACAGACGGCTTGCGGGGGACGGGCGGCCAGCGGCCGCGCATCAGCAAGCGACCACCGGGGCACCCCGCCCGAGGACGTTTCATTGCGGTACTGGCAGGTCTCCTGGCTTGCGGATCATCGCCGTTCCGTCCAGCCTTCCCAGCGCCGCAAGGTGCCAGTGGCAGGAGATGACGGAATGGCTCACCGCTCACAGTTGCGGGGGCAGCCCCGGTCTCGCCGCGCGATGCGGCTCACCGGGTTCCCTCTTAGCTTCCGGCGGAGACCGCCGGAAGAACCAGAACCGGGACCATTCATGAGCGAGCACAGCGCTCCGGTCAAGCTTCGTGAACGAACCGTCCGAGAGGGCGCCGGGCGGTCCACCCCGATCCCCGCCCCCTTCGCCTCCTTTTCAGGAAAAGTGGCAAATGGGGGGCGCACAATGCCTCTGCGGGGCGTGCCGCATGGTCGATAGGAGATAGCTTGGTGCGGTAGCAGGATTTTCGGAGACTGTTCTATCCGCCCCTGTCTGGACAGTGAGCGGCTTCGAAAACCGCCAACCACACGGCAGTCTCCTCACGCTGACACTGGGGCCGCCGAACACCAGTCGCGGGCTATGCCGAGACTTCTCAAGTCATTTCAATATGGTGCGGGCGGCGGGACTCGAACCCGCATACCTAAGGGTGAGGGATTTTAAGTCCCTTGCGTCTACCGGTTTCGCCACGCCCGCGTCCCGAACTCTGCCATTGCAAGCCGGTCCAGACGACCGGATCCGTAACGGCAAAGCCCATGTCCAAGAACGGTCCCACGCTGCGCGCGGAGATTGCATACGTTAATATGCAACGCACCGTTCCGTGGTCATGACTTAGACAATCGCAGGGGCGCGGGTCAAGGGGCCTTCGCAAAACCGCAGGCATTCCCATATCGAGGGACACGCAACTGGAAGACCGGCCCGGACGGGGACGGAAGAAGGAAGGAGGCGGCGTGAGCGAGACGGATTGGATGTCGCTGGTGGCGTTGCTGATGGTCGCGGTCCTGGTGGTGCCGGCGGCCCTTCGCCGCAACCGCGGAGTCGTGCTGCGCAATGCCGCACTGTGGCTGGCGCTGAGCGTCGCTCTCGTCTGGGCCTATGACCGCTTCGGACCTTTCGGCAACTGATTGCGGCAATCGATCACGGCCAACCGATCAGGGACGCGTGTCCTCGTTCATCGTCATGATGCCGATCCCCATCGACACGCTGCCGAAGGTCAACATCAGGCCGGCATAGAGCATCACGGTGGCGGTGATGCCATATTCGCTGCTGCCGATCAGCGTCGCCAGCTTGGCGACATCGAACCACAACAGCCCGGTCGCCAGCACCACGGCGCCGACGATGCCGGCGAACAGGTGGCGGAGAAGAAACAGCAACGCTGCTTTCTCGAAGCTCTTCATGGCGGGGCTCCCGCGGCAGGCCTGATGCGGATGAGAAAAAATCAATGTAGGACCGAATCGGTCCGCGACAATCGATCCGCCGACATAGGAGCCATCTGAGCCGCAGTCATAGGCACCGCTAACCTTTCGTACCAACCGTGAGGGTCGGCGTACCGCCCAGCCGGCGGACGATCCCCGCCAGTTCGTCGGCCGCGGTCGTCACCTCCGCCTCGTCGGTGCCGCGCAGCACCAGGCTGACGCCGAAGGAGCCGCTGCGGAAGTAAGGATAGCTGCCGATCTCCAACGCCGGATGGCGGTCCTGCAAGGCCGACAGGTCGGCGGCGATCACACCCTCCGCCAGCTCGCAGGCAACCGTGCGGGCATGCAGGGCCGGACCGCCGGCCAGTCGCGGCAGGATACCGTCCAGCATCGCCCGCATGATGTTGGGCACACCGGCCATCACGAAAACGTTGCCGATCTGGAATCCCGGCGCCTGGCTGATCGGGTTGTCGATCAGGATCCCGCCGGCCGGGACATTGGCCATGCGCAACCGTGCCTCGTTCAGCTGGCCGGCGGCGTAATGGCGCTCCAGTCGGGCGACCGCTTCCGGGTTGCGCTCCAACGCCACGCCGAAGGCCTTGGCGACGCAGGCGGCGGTGATGTCGTCATGGGTCGGCCCGATGCCGCCGGTGGTGAAGACGTAGGTGTAGCGGGGGCGCAGGGCGTTTACCGCGGCAACGATCTCCTCCTCCACGTCCGGCACCACGCGGGCCTCGCGCAGCCGCACGCCGATCCCCGCCAGCGTCTCGGCGATGTGGCCCAGATTGGCGTCCTTGGTGCGACCCGACAGGATCTCGTTGCCGATCACCAGCACGGCGGCGGTGGGGTTGGCGGCAGTCGGGGTTGCGGCGGTCTCGGACGTCATCTGGCGGGGATCTCCATCGGAACACCCTTGTCGAACGGGAAGGCCAAGGGTAGCGTCGCCGCCAAGATGCGCTTTCCCACCCCTCTTCTTCAAGGCCGCCTGATCCGCCGCTACAAGCGGTTCCTCGCCGATGTCCTGCTGGACGGGGTGGAGGTGACGGCGCATGTCCCCAATTCCGGCAGCATGATCGGGCTGGACATTCCCGGTTCCGCCGTCTGGCTGTCGCGCTCCGACCATCCCAAACGCAAACTGGCCTACACGCTGGAGCTGGTGGAGGCCGCCGCCCCCTGGGGCGAGGGGCTGGTCGGCGTCAACACCGGCCATCCCAACGCGCTGGTCGCCGCGGCGATTTCCGCCGGCACCATCCCGGAACTGGCCGGTTACGACCGGCTGCGGCGCGAGGTGAAGTACGGCCGCAACAGCCGGATCGATGTGCTGCTGGAGGACGATCCGGCCAGGCCCGGCGCCCGGCCTGCCACCTATGTCGAGGTCAAGAACGTCCATCTGCGCCGCCCCGACGGCCCCCATGGGGACGCCGCCGAATTCCCGGACTGCGTCACCGCCCGCGGCGCCAAGCATCTGGAGGAGATGGCGGCGATGGTGGCGCAGGGCTGCCGCGCGGTCATGCTCTACCTTGTCCAGCGCGGCGATTGTTCCCATTTCCGCACGGCGGGCGATCTCGATCCGGCCTATCATGACGGGCTGCGCCGCGCGCTGGATTCGGGGGTGGAGGCGCTGTGTTGGTCTTGCGCGATCACGCCCGAATCGATTGAATTGGACCGTCCGCTGTCGATCCGGCTTTGACGCTGCGGCGGGCTTCGTCATCCGGCATCTGGTTATCTGGCATAGGGGCTTTCGTCTTGGAACAGGATCACGTCGAATCCAACCGCGTCCGCCTTCATGGTCCGGAGGGATTCGAAGGCATGCGCAAGGCCGGCCGGCTGGCCGCGCTGGCACTGGACTACATCGTCCCCTATGTGCAGCCGGGCGTCACCACGGGCGAGCTCGACCGCCTGCTGGAGCAGTTCATCCGCAACCATGGCGGCATCCCCGCCCCGCTGGGCTATCGCGGCTTCCCGCGCGCCAACTGCATCTCGGTCAACCATGTCGTCTGCCACGGCATCCCCGGCGACAAGCGGCTGGTCGACGGCGACATCCTGAACATCGACGTGACGCCGATCGTCGACGGCTGGTACGGCGACAGCAGCCGCATGTATCTGTGCGGCGACGTCGGGGTGAAGGCGCGCAAGCTGGTCGACGTCACCTATGACGCGCTGATGATTGGCATCGCCGCGGTGAAGCCGGGCGCTACGCTGGGCGACATCGGCCATGCCATCCAGACCTTCGCCGAATCCCACCGCTTCTCGGTGGTCCGCGATTTCTGCGGCCACGGCGTCGGCCGCGTCTTCCACGAGCCGCCGTCGGTCCTGCATTACGGCAAGCCGGGCGAGGGGTTGGTGCTGCGGGAAGGCATGATCTTCACCATCGAGCCGATGATCAACACCGGCCGACCGGACGTGAAGATCCTGGGCGACGGCTGGACCGCCGTGACCAAGGACAAGTCGCTGTCCGCCCAGTTCGAGCATTCCATCGGCGTGACCGCCGACGGGGCGGAGATCTTCACCCTGTCGCCGGCGGGCTTTACCAAGCCGCCTTACGCAGTGGAGTGAGGGCGATGGGCATAGTGAGGTGAGTGGCGGGCGCCGTGTCGGGGGATGCGGCGCCCGAGTTGTTTTCAGCCTTCCGGCAGGGCAGACCCGGGACCGCGTCATGCCGGATGACGGGCACGAGCTTCCGTTCGCCCCATCGGAGCACGGACGCCCAACGGACGTGACTCGGAAGATGTATGGAAAACACCGATACAGAGCGCTTGATCCATCCAATCCAATAATTCACGCTAAGCCGTTTAGTCTTTCAAATCAACATACCGCTGTATGAAAATACTGCAAGATGGGGAGGAAGACATGACGGATATCGACAACGATAATTCAGACACTGATGAGGACGGCACCGGACCGTCTTTCCTGATCATCCACCTCAAAAACACCGCCGATATTCCTTACCTGGAGCACAGCGTCGCTGCGCAACTGTCCTGGCCCGGGCAATCTCTTCTAACCCTGCTGAAAGGCCCCGGTCGGAACCCCAGGGAGGGCGTAGAGGTCGTCCTGTCCCGCGCCGCCTACAAAAAGCTGCTGATGCTTCAGGGCGGCACCGACGCCGCCGTCATCTCGATGCTCAAGAGGGTGCCTGGCGTCGAGAACGCCCGGATCGTTCCTGGCGCCTTCATTCGCAATGCGATGGTGAACGGCAGCAACGCCGCGCGGCAACCAGCAGGGCCGGGGCCGGGTCAGTGGTATCTAGACACCATCAGGGCACGCCCGGCATGGAGCCTGCTCGGTGCGTCACCCGACACCCTGCCGTGGGGCGATATCAAGGTTGGCCATATCGATACGGGCATAACAGAGCACCCCGTGTTCTTCAATGCGGCGGGAAGCAGTTGGGTTCGCTGGGACCGCGGCATCAATTTCAAGGAACCCGGCAGGTTACCGGTCGATCCGCTGAGCTACGACGGCTATCCCGGACACGGAACCCGAACCTCCAGCGTTCTCGCCGGCCGCGCCGCGGCCGAGCCGTTCTACGGGGTGGCCCCCGGCGTCACGGTCATTCCGTACCGGATCACCAACACCGTCGTCATCGATTTCCTGAACAACGACACCCAGATCGCCAGGGCGCTGAAGCATGCGGTTTTCGACGCCGGCTGTCATGTGCTCAGCATCAGCCTGGGCGATCCCTGCCTTCCGGCGGAAGGGGCCGGTGCGATGATCGATGCCGCTTATGACAGCGGCGTCATCGTCGTGGCCGCCGCGGGCAACGTGACGAGCGAAGTGACCTATCCCGGCCGCTTCTCCCGCGTCATAACCGCTGGCGGATCGACGCGGATGAACACCCCCTGGCAGGGTGGTTCGCGCGGACTGAAAGTCGACCTGTCCGCCCCGGCCGACGAAATCCATCGCGCCGATGCGATCCTGGACAAGGACAAGGGCACGACCGCCTATGTCTATGGCGGCGGCGGCGACGGCACCTCCTATGCCACGGCGATGATCGCCGGTGCCGCGGCGTTGTGGCGTGCATTCCACGTCGGGGCGTTGGCAACCCTTTATCCGCAAGGATGGCAGATCGTCGAGGCCTTCCGCCAATGCGCCCGCCGCAGCGCGACGGTGCCGCAGGGATGGCCCACCACCGAATATGGGGCCGGAATTCTGAACGTAGAGGCACTGCTGCGCCATCCGCTGCCGCCCCCGGCCTCCCTGGTCTACCAAAGCAGATTGGCAGCGAACGAGCGTTTCTGAGCCGCGGCGCGACATGTTCGGATGGCAGGGCCGCTCGCAGGATTGGTCAACCACTTTCAACGGAGGGAGGCATCCATGATTCGGAACGGCATCGGTGCGTTGATCATCCTGGCGCTGTGCCACGTTCCCGCTTTCGCGGATAGTGGACCGATTGCCGTCAAACCCATCGCCGGCCCGCCCGCAGACACCGAGGATGGCTTCACGTTCAACAAGAAGACGAAGAAAACCAGAAGATCACTAAGCGGTATTGCGTGTCCGGAAGGACAAGGAAGCAAAAAGCTTTGCCTGGTGGTCTTCGATGAGGAAGCCGAGGCCAGATACCTCAAGATAGGTCGGGGAAAATATTCAGCCGACAATGAACGGGTCGTACTGGGTCCTGAGGACACTGAAATCGACGCGGAAGCCGCAGCAACGGACGGCAAGTACTATTACGTCACGGGATCGCACAGCTTGGGTCGTAAAACATGCGAGGTGCGCCCCAACACACGGCAAGTGATTCGCTTCAAAATGGACCCCGGTACAGGACGAGCGGTACGAGACTCTGCGGGACAACTTGTCGAGTATGCAAGCGTCGCCAATCTCTGGGGAATCATGGAGACCGAACCTAGTCTCAACAGCGACGCCGAATATAAATTCTGTCTCCAGGCAGGGGAGAAAAGGGGCATCGATATCGAGGGGTTGGCCATCAGGAACAACAGACTTTATTTCGGATTTCGTGGCCCCACAAAAGACACTGAAGCAAAGATAATGGCTGTCAATGCAGAACCCTTGTTCGGAAACGGTGACGTTAACGCCAAATTTTTCAGTGTTTCTCTGGGAGAAAATCGTCGAGGCATCCGGGATATGCAAGCGGTTTCTGACGGAATTCTTATACTTGCCGGTCCTGACGATCAAACTGATGATCCAGCAACACTTGGCGCTTCTCCCGGCAGCAAAGAGATCCTCTCCGCTAACGGAACCAAAAAGCAAATCGACCGATGGATTGTCGCCCTTTGGGACGGCAACGAGACGCATAACGGAATTATCCATGCAAGACCACTGGCTGAATTGGACTTGAGCACCGTAGAGAAACGATCCTGTGACACGGAAACAAAACCAGAGGCAATGACTGTACTCTCCGACGAAGCGGGAAAACCATACAAAATCCTTATCCTGTCCGACGGAATGTGCGACGGGGGGCCGCTTTTGTTCGAGGTACCGAAATAAATCCCATCGTTGTCGCTTTCCAGATCTCCATACCCGACAAATCAGGAGAGTGGATCATGAATCTTGTACTCACCGCGCAAGACTGGCGGGACATCTTCCCAAAGGCGCCGGACACCATCATCAAGGCGTTCGTCGACGATGCGAGTTATCTTGATGAGGCAGGAATCACCGCGACGGCCACGCGCCTTGCCTATGCTCTGGCAAACGTTGAACACGAGTGTGACGGGTATAGCATCAAGAATTTGACCGAGAATATCAATTACACTCCCCAATGCATGGCAGAATTCTGGCCGAAACGCTTCAAATCGGCTGAGGACGTGATTGAAAAGTACGGCACGGCTCCCGGTTGGCAGAAGAAAGCGTTCGATAGAATCTATGGCGACCGAATGGGCAATCGCCCGAATAGCAATGACGGCTCGACCTATATCGGACGTGGCGGTCCCCAGATCACGGGACGAGACGGATATGAGCAAGTTGGAAAGCGCTGCGGGCTCGATCTTGTTGGACAGCCGGATTTGGCCACCGAGCATAAGTACTAACCCAGGATCCTGGCTGCCTTCTGGACTTGGAAAAACTTGAATCACTTCGCCGATGACGAAGATTTCCATGGCTGTGTAGCAAGGTGGAACGGTGGCGATATCGGCTACAAGGACCGCCTGATCAGGTTGAAAGGAAACGACCCAATCATACAGCGACTGAACACTGCCGGATCGATCTCGACACGTTTGGCAAAAAGCGCCTTAGGTTGAGCTTTCTTTATGCCGGGATGAAGCGGCAGTCACGTAGCGGCATCGCTTTTTCGGCATCGGGAGCAACGGCCGCACCTGTCAGAATCCGACATGGAAACTCAATCGAACGACCGCTGCTCCAAACAAGAACCCCCCGGAAAGCGGAGCTTTCCGGGGGGTTCTAAAAAACTGGTGCCGCAACAGGGATTTGAACCCCGGACCTACTGATTACGAATCAGTTGCTCTACCCCTGAGCTACTGCGGCGTCGTTGTGGCGCGGAACATAGCGAGGTGTTTCGCGGGATGCAAGCAGGGAATTTCGGAAAAATCGGCCGCCCGCTCTCAGGCCTGCCATGCACCCGAACGCCTCATCCGTGCTGCCGGATCACCTCCAGGAATGCGTCGGCGTAGCGTTCCAGCTTGCGGCCGCCCACCCCCGGCAGATGGGCGAAGGCGGCGTGGTCGCGGGGGCGCTGGGCCACCATCTCCAGCAGCGTGCTGTCGTGGAAGATCACATAGGGCGGCACGCTCTGCGCCTTCGCCAGCGCCGTCCGGCAGTCCTTCAGCGCATGCCACAGCGCGTCGTCGGCCGCCGACAGCGCACCGCGGGCGCCAGAGCGCGATACGCCCTCCCCGTTTCCACCAACCGATCCGCCGCGCGCGGTGTGGCGGCGCAGCGCGTCGTGGACGCCGCGGCGGCGTTCCAGCACCGGGTCCTTGCGCAGCTTCACCACCCGCTGCCCCTTGATGACGGCAACCCCGGCATCGGTCAGGCGGAAGCCGCCATACTCCAGATCGACGGTCAGCAGGCCGGTCGCCACCAGCTGGCGATAGACCGACTGCCATTCCACCTTGGTCAGATCCTTGCCGACAGCGAAGGTCTTCAGCTGGTCATGGTTCTGCTGCACCACCTTCTCGGTGGCATTGCCGACCAGCACGTCGATCAGATGGCCTGCGCCATAGCGCTGGCCGGTGCGGTAGACCGCCGACAGCGCCTTCTGCGCCGCGATGGTGCCGTCCCAGGTCTCGACCGGGTCCAGGCAGGTGTCGCAGTTGCCGCAGGGCTCCGGCAGGGTCTCGTTGAAATAGTTCAGCAGCACCTGACGGCGGCAGTCCGGCGTCTCGCAGAAGCCCAGCAGAGCCTCCAGCTTGCCGCGCTCCACCCGGCGGTGGCTGTCGCCGGCCTCCGACTGCTCCAGCATCTGGCGCAGCATCACCACGTCGGCCATGCCATAGGCCATCCAGGCATTGGCGGGCAGGCCGTCGCGGCCGGCGCGCCCGGTCTCCTGGTAATAGGCTTCCAGGCTCTTGGGCGGGTCGAGGTGGCAGACGAAGCGGACGTTGGGCTTGTCGATGCCCATGCCGAAGGCCACCGTGGCGACCATCACCAGCCCCTCGCTCTTGATGAAGCGGTCCTGGTTGGCCTCGCGCACCTCGGCCGGCAGCCCGGCATGGTAGGGCAGAGCCTCGCGGCCTTGTTGGTTCAGCCAGGCCGCGACCTCCTCCACCTTGTTGCGCGACATGCAATAGATGATGCCGGCGTCTTCCGGATGGTTCTCGCGCAGGAAGGCCAGCATCTGCTGGCGTTCGCTCTTCTTCGGTACCACGCGGTAGGTGATGTTGGGGCGGTCGAAGCTGGACAGGAAGACGCGGGCGTCGGTCAGCCCTAGCTTGTCCTTGATCTCGGCGCGGGTCTGCACGTCGGCGGTGGCGGTCAGCGCGATGCGCGGCACCATCGGGTGGCGCTCGTGCAGGATCGACAGCTGCAGATATTCGGGGCGGAAGTCGTGTCCCCACTGCGACACGCAATGCGCCTCGTCCAGCGCGAACAGCGCCAGCCGGGTGCGGTCGAGCAGGTCGAGGAAGCGCGGCGTCACCAGCCGTTCGGGTGCGACATAGACGAGGTCGATCTCGCCCTGCACCATCGCCCGCTCCACCTCCCGCGCCTCCGCCGGACCAAGGGAGGAGTTGAGGAAGGCGGCGCGCACGCCCAGTTCCTGCAAGGCCGTCACCTGGTCGCGCATCAGGGCGATCAGCGGCGACACCACCACCGTCACCCCGTCGCGCACCAGCGCCGGGATCTGGTAGCACAGCGACTTGCCGCCGCCGGTCGGCATCAGCACCAGCGCGTCGCCGCCGCGCACCACATGGTCGATGATGTCGGCCTGCTGGCCACGGAAGGAGTCGTAGCCGAACACCGTCCGCAGCGCGTCGAGCGCCGTGGCCGGCTGTTGACCGGAGGCATCGTCCGATGCCCCCCGGTTGCTGTAGGAAAACAACGAATCCACGCCGATGCGGTTCAGGAAAGTGGGGCCGGAGATCCGGCTTGTCGTCTCAACGACTCATCATGTGGCACAGATCGCCCGCGGGGCAAAGCCGCAAAGGGCCACAGCCGGGAACAAAGGTCGGACCTTCCCCTCCGGCCATCCGCGATCACCATGCATTGGTGTGAAACCATAGCGACAGCTCATCGCCCGCGTGTAAACTGAAAACGGCGGATGGGTGGTCCATCCGCCGTTTCAGAAGGAGGAAGGTGGCATGAAGAAGATGCCCTTCTTCCTGGTGCTCCAGTGGCGCCGATGGCGGATCAAGATCCGCTTAACTCGTCGCTAGACACCGGGAGAGTGCCGGCGGGTGTTAGCGCACCCGCCGGCCACCTCCGTACACTATAGTCCCGTTCGGACTATTTTTCAACGCAGGGTCACAGCAGATCCCGCAGCATCGCCACCAGCGGCACGTCGGCCGGCGGCATCGGGTAGTCGCCCATCCGGTTCGGATAGACCCAGGCGAGCTTCTGCCCTTCCCGCGCCATCACGTCGCCCTCCCACACCCGGCAGACATAGAGCGGCATCAGCAGATGGAAACGCTCATAGCTGTGGGACGCGAAGGTGAAGGGCGCTAGGCAGCTGGCCGCCGTGTCGATGCCCAGCTCCTCCTTCAGCTCGCGCACCAGCGCCGCTTCCGGCGTCTCCCCGGCATCGACCTTGCCGCCGGGGAATTCCCACAGGCCGGCCAGCGACTTGCCGGGCGGGCGCTGGGCCAGCAGCACGCGCCCGTCGGCATCGACGAGCGCCACCGCGACGACCAGCAGCACCGGCAGCGAGCCGCGTGCGGGGGTGGAGCTGGGATCGAAACAGGCGGTCATGCGGAACCCTCTCGGCGGGCCGGCCATTCGGCGGCGGTGATTTCGAAATACGGCGCCGACAGGCTTCGCCCTCGGGCTGCGAAGTCATACTGGTGCCGCCCCTGCCGCCGGAAGCCCGCCTTGAGCAGCAAGGATTGGGACGGCCGGTTGTCGGGATCGGCCACCGCCCAGATCCGCGACAGGCCGAGCGGGCCGAAGCCGGTCACCAGCATGGCGGTCACCATCTCCAGCCCGTAGCCGACGCGATGGTACCGCGTGCCGACCCAATAGCCGATCTCGGCCCTGCCCGGCGCTCCCCGGTCCAGTTGCAACCCGATGCCGCCGATGGGAGCGCCATCATCGGTCCGCACCGCCAGCAGGTTGAGAGCGGCACGCTCGGCAAAGTTCCGGGCCGCCAGTTCGACCCACTCACGGCCGTCGTCCGCCCCGTAGGGATGCGGAACCCGGGCGAGCCAGCGCGCCCCCCCCCAGTCGCCGATCAGCGGCACGAAATCCGGCACGTCCTCATGCCCGAAGGCGCGGAGCAGCAGCCGCGGCGTCGCCACGCTGTCGGGCCAGGACTCCGCTCCGCCGCCCGCCAAGCCGTCAGCTCCGGTAGCTGCCGTTGATGTCGATGTAGCCGTGCGTCAGGTCGCAGGTCCACACCTTCGCCGTCCCCTTGCCAAGGCCGAGATCGATGTCGATGTCGACCTCCTTGCCCTTCATGTGGGCCGTGACCGGCGTCTCGTCGTAACCCGGGACTTCCATCCCTTCGGCGCAGATCAGGGTGCCGCCGACGGTGATCCTGATCAGGTCGCGGTCGGCGCGCTCACCGGCACGGCCGATGGCGGCGACGATGCGGCCCCAGTTGGCGTCCTCGCCGGCCACCGCGGTCTTGACCAGCGGCGAGTTCGCCACCGTCATGCCGATCCGCTTGGCGGCGGCGTCGCTGTCGGCGCCGCGCACGGTGATGGCGATGAACTTGGTCGCCCCCTCGCCGTCACGCACCACCTGAAGCGCCAGATCGAGCAGCAGATCCTCCAGCGCTGCGCGGAACTCCGCCAGCTCGGCGGCATCGGCGCTCGACACCGGGGCGTTGCCGGCCTTGCCGGTGGCGAACAGCAGCAGCGTGTCGCTGGTCGAGGTGTCGCCGTCCACCGTGATGGCGTTGAAGGTGCGCTCGGTGAATTCCGACAGCATGTCCTGCAGCGCGGTCGCGGCGATGGCGGCGTCGGTGAAGACGAAACCCAGCATCGTCGCCATGTCCGGCGCGATCATGCCGGAGCCCTTGGCGAAGCCGGCAATGGTCACCGTCGTCCCGCCGATCCTGGCGGTGCGCACCGACCCTTTCGGGAAGGTGTCGGTGGTCATGATGGCGCGGGCGGCCTTCTCCCACGCTGCCGAATCGGCGGCAAGGCTCGGGGCCATCGGCGCCAGGCACTTGCCGATGGCGTCGGCGGCCAGCGGGATGCCGATCACGCCGGTCGACGCGATATAGACCTCGTCCGGGGCGCAGCCCGCCACCTCGGCGGCGGCGCTGACGGTCGCCTGCACGGTGGCGTCGCCCGCCTTGCCGGTGAAGGCGTTGGCGTTGCCGGCGTTCACCACCACGGCGCGGGCCGAGCCCTTGGGCAGGCTGTCGCGGCACCAGATCACCGGAGCCGAGCAGGTCAGCGACCGGGTCAGCACGCCCGCCACGCTGGTGCCGGGATCCAGCACGGCCAGCAGCAGATCGTCGCGGCCCTTGTATCGGATGCCGCTGTTCGCCGTGGCGATGCGCACGCCCGCGATGGGCGGCAACGTCGGGAAGCTGGCGGGAGCCAAGGGGGAGAGGGTCGTGGCCATGGAGAGGATTCCCGTGGTGGGGGAGTGGTGGTGGCGTAAGGGGGGAGAGAAGATGCGGACGGCCGCCCCCTCCCCGTCTCGCGAGGGAAGGGGCGGCCGTCCGCTGCCGTCTTACTTCTTCGCCGGCTCGGCCGGAGCCGGGGTAGCCGGGGCCGGGGCGGCGGCCGGCTCTTCCTTCGGCATCGGCGAGCCGTCGAGCTGGAAGGTCTCGATCTTCGCCTTGCCGCGCAGCTCTTCGACCAGGGCGGTGACGATGTCCTTCGACAAGGTCTGCTCCAGCTGCGGCTTCACCTCGTCGAGCGTCGGCTGCGGCTGGGTCCGCTTATCCTCGACCTTGATGATGTGATAGCCGAACTGGGTCTTGACCGGCTCCTTGCTGATCTCGCCCGGCTTCATGGCGAAGGCGGCGTTGGCGAAGGGCTCGACCATCGCGTCCTTGGTGAAGTAGCCGAGATCGCCGCCCTGGGCCGCCGCGGCGGCGTCCTTGGACTTCTCCTTGGCCAGCTTGGCGAAATCGCCGCCCTTCTTCAGCTGGGCGATGATGGCCTTGGCCTCGTCTTCCTTCTCGACCAGGATATGGGCGGCCTTGACCTCCTCCTGCGCCGGGTTCTCCTTCAGGTAATCCTGATAGGCCTTGTTCAGCGCCTCCGGCGTGACGCGGGCCTTGATTTCCTTCTGGATGTAGGCCCGCTGCACCGCGCGCTCCTCGGCGCGCTTGATCTCGTCCTTCACCTCGGCCGAATCGGCCAGACCGGCCTTGTAGCCGGCCGAGGAGACCAGCTTGCCGCTGACCAGCTGGTCGATCACCGCCGGATAGATCATCTCGATCGGCATCTGCTGCACCTGCGGCGGCAGCTGCGAGACCATGCGGGTGACGTCCGACTTGTGCAGCTCCTCGCCGTTGACGCGGGCGACGACCGGATCGGCCGGGGTGGCCGGGGCCGGAGCAACGGCGGCGGCCGGGGCCGGAGCGGCCGGCGCCGGGGTGGCGGGAGCCGTCGTCTGGGCATGGGCGGCCAGCGCGATGCCACAGGCGGCAACCGACAGGAGCGCGGTGCGGAACACTCGTTGAACCATGGCGTGTCTGTTTCCTTCCGGCGGATGCTTCGCAACAAATGGGCGGCCGATGGGCCGGCGCCCGTTTCGCATGGTCTGCGGCATCGGAGCCATCCGCCGCTCCGCGCCCGATTCCGCAGGGGATTAAGCATGGCTAAGCCGCGCGGGGCAAGGGTCCCCATTGTCCCGTGGTGCGGCATCGCCCTATAGCTCATGCGCCTGCGCAGGGGATACCAGCCCTCACCGTCACCGGCCAACCGCCACGGCGCATTCTGGACGCGAATTCATCAAACGGTCATGGCGTGCCCCGTCCTGCCGCCCCCAACCGCCCCCAACCGCCTGCGCAAATGCCGCAACGGAGCCCCCGCCGGCCCGGTCTCGTTGACAGGGCCTTGCCATAGTCCTATGTGAGACCCGTCGATAGACTGGCCCGCATTCCGTTTTACTCCCGAGGTTTTCATGTTCGGCGCTCTCGCCCGCAAGATTTTCGGCACCGCCAACACGCGCGCGGTCAAGGCGCTGCACAAGACCGTGGCTCAGATCAACGCGCTGGAGCCGTCGGTCGCCGCGCTGTCGGACGACCAGCTGAAGGGTCGCACCGACTGGCTGCGCGAGCGGCTGGCCAAGGGCGAGACGCTGGACGACATCCTGCCCGATGCCTTCGCCACCGTGCGCGAGGCGGCCAAGCGCGTGCTGGGCCAGCGCCATTTCGACGTGCAGCTGATGGGCGGCATGGTGCTGCACAGCGGCAAGATCGCCGAGATGCGCACCGGTGAAGGCAAGACGCTGGTCGCCACGCTGGCCGTCTACCTGAATGCGCTGGAAGGCAAGGGCGTCCACGTCGTCACCGTGAACGACTACCTCGCCTCGCGCGACAGCGGCTGGATGGCGCGGGTCTACGGCTTCCTCGGGCTGACCACCGGCTGCATCGTCCATGGGCTGGACGACGACGAACGCCGCGCCGCCTACGCCGCCGACATCACCTACGGCACGAACAACGAGTTCGGCTTCGACTATCTGCGCGACAACATGAAGTTCCGGCTGGAGGAGCTGGTCCAGCGGCCCTTCAACTTCGCCATCGTCGACGAGGTCGACTCGATCCTGATCGACGAGGCGCGCACGCCGCTGATCATCTCGGGCCCCTCGACCGATTCGTCGGAGATGTATGTCCAGGTCGACCGGCTGATCCCGATGCTGGTGGCCGAGGATTACGAGAAGGACGAGAAGCACCGCACCGTCAGCTTCACCGAAGCCGGCCAGGAGCATATGGAGCAGCTGCTGGGCCAGGCCGGGCTGCTGAAGTCGGGCGGGCTCTACGACATCCAGAACGTGGCGCTGGTCCACCATTCGCAGCAGGCGTTGCGCGCCCACATGCTGTTCCAGCGCGACAAGGACTACATCGTCAAGGACGACAAGGTCGTCATCATCGACGAGTTCACCGGCCGCATGATGGACGGCCGCCGCTTCTCCGAAGGTCTGCACCAGGCGCTTGAGGCCAAGGAGAAGGTGACGATCCAGCGCGAGAACCAGACGCTGGCCTCCATCACCTTCCAGAACTACTTCCGCATCTATCCGAAGCTGGCCGGCATGACCGGCACCGCGCTGACCGAAGCAGCGGAGTTCGGCGAGATCTACGGGCTGGAAGTGGTCGACATGCCGACCAACGTCCCGGTCAAGCGCATCGACCATGACGACGAGGTCTATCGCACCGCGGCGGAGAAGTACCACGCGATGACCGACCTGATCGAGGACGCGCGCAAGCGCGGCCAGCCGGTGCTGGTCGGCACCACCTCGATCGAAAAGTCGGAACTGCTGTCGGAGCTGCTGACCAAGCGCGGCATCCCGCACAATGTCCTGAACGCCCGCCACCACGAGCAGGAAGCCTACATCGTGGCCCAGGCCGGCCGCGCCGGCGCGGTGACGGTCGCCACCAACATGGCCGGCCGCGGCACCGACATCCAGCTCGGCGGCAATCTCCAGATGCGGATCGAGGTCGAGCTTGCCGACGTTCCGGAAGGCCCGGAGCGCGACGCCCGCATCGCCCAGATCGAGGCCGAGATCGCCGAGGCGCGCGAGAAGGTGAAGCAGGCCGGCGGCCTCTACGTCATCGGCACCGAGCGGCACGAGAGCCGCCGCATCGACAACCAGCTGCGCGGCCGCTCCGGCCGCCAGGGCGATCCCGGCACGTCGAAGTTCTTCCTGTCGCTGGAAGACGACCTGATGCGCATCTTCGGGTCGGAGCGGATGGACAGCATGCTCCAGCGCCTCGGCCTGAAGGAGGGCGAGGCGATCATCCATCCCTGGATCAACAAGGCGCTGGAAAAGGCGCAGCAGAAGGTTGAGGCGCATCACTTCGAGGTCCGCAAGAACCTGCTGAAGTTCGACAACGTCATGAACGACCAGCGCAAGGTCGTCTACGAGCAGCGCCACGAGGTGATGGAGAGCGAGGACATCGCGGAGGAAATCCGCGAGATGCGCCACCAGATCATCGCCAACATGGTGTCGACCGCCATTCCGGCCAACAGCTACTCCGAGCAGTGGGACATCGACGGCCTGCACGAAGCGGTCAACCGCGTGCTGGGCATGGACCTGCCGGTGCAGGAATGGGCCAAGGAAGAGGGCATCGCCGAGCCGGAGATCGAGGAGCGCGTGCGCGAGGCCGCCGACCGCAAATATGCGGAGAAGGAGGAGGCCTACGGCGCCGAGACGATGCGGCATGTCGAGAAGAGCATCCTGCTCCAGATTCTGGACCAGGAATGGAAGGACCACCTCCTCCAGCTCGACCATCTGCGCCAGGGCATCAACCTGCGCGCCTACGCCCAGAAGGACCCGCTGAACGAGTACAAGCGCGAGGCCTTCGAGCTGTTCGACACGATGCTGATGGCTCTGCGCGAGCAGGTCACCACCATCCTGATGCATGTCGAAATCCGCATGGCACCGTCGCAGGAGGAACTGTTCGCCCGCCAGATGCAGGAGATGCACGAGGGCCGCATGGACCCGGCCCTGGCGATGGCGGCCATGGGGGCGGGAGACGCTGAAGCCTTGCCCGACGGCATGGTCCGCGCCTCGTCGCTCGCCGGCACGCCGGAAGACCAGCCGCTGCCGGCCGAGGTGATGGAAAACACCCCGCGCAACGCCGCCTGCCCCTGCGGGTCGGGCAAGAAGTTCAAGCACTGCCACGGGCGGATGGCGTAAGGACTGTGGTTATCCCCTCTCCCCCGCTCACGCGCAAACGTCGTTTGCGCTGACGCGACAGGCGGACCATAGGTCCGCCGAAAGCGGGGAGAGGGGGCTTCATGAAACCAGCCCCTCCCCGTCCCGTTTCCCATCCATCACCACGGAGACGCGGGACGCCATGCTCGAAGAGTTCAAGAAATTCATCAGCCGCGGCAATGTCGTGGAGCTGGCGGTTGGCATCATCATCGGTGCCGCCTTCACCGGGATCGTCAATTCCCTGGTCAAGGACATCCTGATGCCGCCGATCGGCTGGGTCATGGGCGGCATCGACTTCTCGAACTATTTCTTCAGCCTGTCCGGTGGCCACTACGATTCGCTCCAGGCGGCCGAGGCGGCGGGTGCGGCCACCATCAATTACGGCCGCTTCATCAACGCCTGCATCAATTTCCTGATCGTGTCGGGCGCGCTGTTCCTGATCGTCCGGCAGGTCAACCGGCTGCACATCCTGCACAAGGAAACGCCGAAGACCCCGCCGCGGCAGGAACAGCTGCTGGAGGAAATCCGCGACGCCCTGCGCGCGCAAGCCGGAATCCCGCCCGCCGACCGAACCCGCTGACCACTTTCCATCACTACGGGAGCTTGTCACAGGGACGGCAGAACCCCTCGTTGCCGCAGCGCGTCGAACGGGTTACCCTCTTGGATAAGTTGGCGATGGCGTGACGGGATGGCCTCACACGCCTGCGCTGTCCATAAGCTCGGCAAATGACCTCGGCAAGGGCCATGTCCATGTCCGCCACGCGCTGTCCGCCGACCGTCCCCGCCGGGGCGCCTCCATGATCGCCACCGCGATCCGCACCGCGCGGACCGCGATCCCGCGGCTTCTGGCGATCCTGCTGCTGTCGCTTCTGGCCGGCGATCCGGCGGCGGCGATCAACAGCCCGGTGCCGGCCGCTCTTCCGGAAGCCGGACCGCGGCCGGCCGAGATCCGGGTGACGCTGGACAACAATTACCCGCCCTACAGCTTCCAAACGCCGGACGGCGGCCATGTCGGCATCGTGAAGGACCTGTGGGCACTGTGGTCGCAGAAGACCGGCGTCCCGGTTCGCATGATTCCCCTCGATTGGGGCCTCGCCCGGCAGACCATGGACAAGGGCGGCGCCGACGTCATCGAGACCATCTTCCGCAACAGCGCGCGCGAGGTGATCTACGACTTCTCCAAGCCCTATGCCCGCGTCGACGTGCCGATCTGGTTCAGCGCCGACCTCAGCGGCATCACCGGAGTGGACTCGTTGCGCGCCTTCACCGTCGGGGTGAAGGACGGCGATTTCTGCATCGAATGGCTGACCGACCAGGGCATCACCGCCTTCCAGCGCTATTCCGGTTTCGAGGCGATGGTCGACGCCGCCTCGCACCAGGACACCCGGGTCTTCTGCATGGACGACCCCTCGGCCCGCTATTACATGACCAAGCGCGGGGTTCAGGGGCGCTTCCGCTACACCGAGCCGCTCTACACCGGCGAACTGCACTGGGCGGTGCACAAGGGCAACACCACCCTGTTCCGCCTGATCAATGACGGCTTTGCCCGCATCACCCCGGAAGAGCGCAAGGCGATCGAGGAACGCTGGGTCGGCCGCCGCCTGACCGGCATGGTCAGTCCGCAGACGATGGACCTGCTGGTCAAGCTGCTGGCCGGTCTGGTCGTGCTGGGCATCGGCGCCCTGGTCTGGGTCCTGCTGCTGCGCCGGCAGGTCGAAAGCAAGACACAGAGCCTGCGCACCGCGGTCGCCGCCCTGACCGCCAGCGAGGAGCGCGTCCGCACCATCTTCGACAGCGTCACCGACGCCATCTTCATCCACGATCTGGACGGCGGCGCCATCCTGGAGGTCAACCACCGGATGATGGAGATGTACAGGGTGGACGGCATCCCGCTGTCCGACCTCAATGTCGGGATGCTCAGCTCCGGCGTGCCGCCTTACACCCGGGCGGACGCCGCCGCCTGGATCCGCAAGGCGGCGGACGGCGAACCGCAGCTGTTCGAATGGCATGCCCGCCGGCTGGACGGGTCGCTGTTCTGGGTGGAGGTCAGCATGCGGCGCGCCGTCATCGACGGCAACGACCGCCGGTTGCTGGTTCTCGTCCGCGACATCACCGAACGCAAGGCGGCGCAGGAGCGGATGGAGTATCTGTCGCGCCACGACGCGCTGACCCTGCTGCCCAACCGGGTCCTGGTGCAGGACCGCACCGGACAGGCTCTGGCCCGGTCGGAACGCAACGGCCGGCTGGTGGCGCTGATCGCCTGCGGCCTGGACCGCTTCAAGACGGTGAACGACAGCCTGGGCCACGCCGTCGGCGACACTCTGCTGCGCGCGGTGGCGGAGCGGCTGAAGGCGGCGGTGCGCGACACCGACACGGTCAGCCGCGGCGGCGGCGACGAGTTCATCCTGCTGCTGTCCGGCCGGCCCGACATCGACGCGGTGGTGGAAACCGTCGCCTCCCTGCACGAGGCGATGGCCGAACCCTTCCAGGTCGGCGGGCAGGAGCTGACCCTCACCCTGTCGTCGGGCGTGGCGCTGGCCCCCGCCGACGGCAACGACTTCGCCACCCTGCTGAAGAACGCCGATACTGCCCTGCACCACGCCAAGGCGGCCGGCCGCGACACCCACCGCTTCTATGCCGAGGCGATGAATGCCGAGGCGGTGGCCCACCTGTCCACCCGCAGCGGCCTGCGCCGCGCGCTGGAACGGGGGGAGTTCCTGATCCATTACCAGCCGCAGATCAGCCTGGAGACCGGTGCGGTGACGGGGGCGGAGGCGCTGCTGCGCTGGAACCACCCCGACAAGGGCATGGTCCCGCCCGGCGATTTCATCCCGATCGCCGAGGACAGCGGTCTGATCGTGCCGATCGGCGCCTGGGTGCTGACGGAGGCCTGCCGGCAGGCGGCGCAGTGGCATACCCAGGGGCTGTCGCTGTCGGTTGCGGTCAACCTGTCGGCCTTGCAGCTTCAGCGCGGCGATCTCGTCGCCACGGTGACGCGGGCGCTGGCCGAAAGCGGCCTGGACCCGCTGCTGCTGGAACTGGAGCTGACCGAATCGATGCTGATCCAGAACACCGACGTCGTGATGGACAATCTGCGCCGGATCAAGGCGATGGGCGTGCAGGTGTCGATCGACGATTTCGGCACCGGCTATTCCAACCTGTCCTACATCGGCCGTCTGGCGGTGGACAAGCTGAAGATCGACCGCGGCTTCGTCGCCGACCTGACCCGCAACCACGACAGCGCCAAGATCACCGCCGCCGTCATCCAGATGGCCCACAGCCTGAACCTGACCGCCGTGGCCGAGGGCGTGGAGGATTCCGAGACGCTGGAGGCCCTGCGCGGTCTGCACTGCGACGTCGCCCAGGGCTATTATCTGGGCCGCCCCGGCCCCGCCGAGGCGGTGGAGCGCGCCGCCCGGCAGGTGAATCCGTTCAGGGTGGGGGTCTAAGCCCCTTACATCCCTTTCGTCAGTGCGACCATCTGATCGAGCGCGGCGCTCCATCCGTGATGGAAGCCCATCTCCTCGTGCTGCGTCTTGGTCGCCTCGTCCTTGTGGAGGGCGACGGCGGTATAGAGGGTGCCTGCGGCCGTCGGTTCGAAGGTGACGGATGCGGTCAGGAAGCTGTTGCCGGTGGGGCGGTAACCCGGCCCGAGGGCGGAAGTGAAGACCAGGAGCTTTTCCGGCTCGACCGCAAGGTAGCAGCCGATATTGTCGTTCTTCTCGCCGTTGGGCCCTTCCATGACCGTGCGGAACAGCCCGCCGGGCTTCAGGTCGATCTCGCAGGCGGTGGTCCGCCAGGGGGCCGGCGTGAACCACTTCATCAGCAGGTCGGGCTCGGTCCAGGCCCGCCAGAGCAGCGCCGGCGGAACCGGAACCTCGCGCTTCAGTTCAAGGTCGAGCCGCGGATCGAAGACGGTGGCGGTGACGGCATTGGTTTGGGCTGTCATGGTGTCCCTTCCTCCCGTTTGTTCAGGTCCAGCACCAGGCTGTCCAGTTGGTCGAGCCGCCTGGTCCAGAGGCTCCGCTGGGCTTCCAGCCAGCTTTCCGCAGCCGCCATCGCCTCCGGCTTCAGCGTGCAGGTGCGCACCCGTCCGACCTTCCGCGTTTCGACCAACCCGCTGTCCTCCAGCATCTTCAGGTGCTGGAGAAAACTCGGCAGAGCCATGTCGAAGGGTTTCGCAAGATCGCCGACCGACGCCGGGCCGCGCCCGAGCGCCTGGACGACCGCCCTGCGCGTGGGATCGGCCAGCGCACGGAATGTCAGATCGAGTGCCGCATCCATGACGGCACCCTACCGGGCGAAAACACTTAGGTCAACGCCTAACTATTGTGATCATGCCGGCCCGCTCGCCATGTGCAGGCTGATCACCCCGGCGACGATCAGGAGGATGCCGACCACCTTCATCACCGTCAGCGATTCGCCGAACACGAACACGCCGATGGCGGCGATGGCCGCCGTGCCGGTCGCCGACCAGATGGCATAGGCGATGCCGACCTCCATGCTGCGCAACGCCTTGGCCAGCAGCAGGAAGGCGATGCCGTAGCACACCACCACGACCGCCGCCGGACCAAGCCGCGTCATCCCCTCCGACATCTTCATCGCCGACGTGCCGACAACCTCGAACAGGATCGCCACCACCAGATAGAGCCAGCTCATCACCCAAAACCCCGCCAACGCCCGCAAGGCCGATCCTGCGGGGCGCGCAGGATGGACCGGGCGAAAGGGTGCCGCAAGTAGCGCCAAAGACATCCCCCACCAGACAGCCACGCCAGACATCCATGCCGGAGATACCCATGGTTGACGTCCCGTCCCGCCGGCCCTAGGGTCTTTGCCCTCATTCCCAACTCTATCTTTGTGGTTTCGAAAGGGTCCGACGATGACCGGCGAACGGGATCTGGCGTTGCAGGCGAAGGCATGGCCGTTCGAGGAGGCGCGCAAACTGGTCGCGCGCTTCGCGAAAGCGCCGCCCGCCAAAGGCTATGTCCTGTTCGAGACCGGCTATGGCCCGTCGGGCCTGCCGCATCTCGGCACCTTCGGCGAGGTGGCGCGCACCAGCATGGTGCGCCACGCCTTCCAGACCATGAGCGATATCCCGACCAAGCTGTTCTGCTTCTCGGACGACATGGACGGGCTGCGCAAGGTGCCCGACAACATCCCCAACAAGGAGATGGTGGCGGCCAACCTCGGCAAGCCGCTGACCCGGGTGCCGGACCCCTTCGGCACCCATGACAGCTTCGGCGCCCACAACAACGCCCGGCTGCGCGCCTTCCTCGACAGCTTCGGCTTCGAGTATGAGTTCCAGTCCTCCACCGACTGGTACAAGTCCGGCCGCTTCGACGAGGCGCTGCTCGGCATCCTGCGCCATTACGACGAGGTGATGGCGGTGATGCTGCCGACCCTCGGCGCGGAGCGTCAGGCGACCTACAGCCCCTTCCTGCCCATCTCCCCCTCCACCGGCCGGGTCCTCCAGGTGCCGATGCTGGAGCGCAACGTCGATGCCGGCACCATCGTCTTCGAGGACGAGGACGGGAAGAAGGTCGAACTGCCGGTCACCGGCGGCCATGTGAAGCTGCAATGGAAGCCCGACTGGGGCATGCGCTGGTTCGGCCTCGGCGTCGATTACGAGATGTACGGCAAGGACCTGATCCCGTCGGCCGAGCTGGCCGGCAAGATCTGCAAAATCCTTGGCGGCACCCCGCCGGAAGGCTTCAATTACGAGCTGTTCCTCGACGACAAGGGCCAGAAGATCTCCAAGTCGAAGGGCAACGGCCTGACGATGGAGGAGTGGCTGGCCTATGCGCCGCAGGAGAGCCTCGCCCTTTACATGTTCCAGAAGCCGAAGTCGGCCAAGCGGCTCTACTTCGACGTCATCCCGCGCGCCGTCGACGAGTATCTGACCTTCGTCGACAAGGTCCATGGCGAGGAGCCGGCGAAGAAGCTGGAGAACCCGGCCTGGCACATCCACAACGGCAAGCCGCCGGCCGTGCGCTCCGACGTGTCCTTCAACCTGCTGCTCAATCTGGCGGGTGCGGCGAATGCCGAGACCAAGGACACCATGTGGGGCTTCATCCGCCGCTACGCGCCGGACGCCACGCCGGAGAACAGCCCCTTCCTCGACAGCATGGTCGGCTATGCCGTGCGCTACTACCAGGATCAGGTGAAGCCGACCAAGCGGTTCCGCGCGCCCACCGACGCCGAGCGCGCCGCCTTGCAGGATCTGCTGGCCAAGCTGGATAGCCTGCCGGCCGACGCCCGCGCCGACGTCATCCAGAACGAAGTGTTCGAGGTCGGCAAAGCCCACGGCTTCACCGAACTGCGGGCGTGGTTCCAGGCACTGTACGAGGTGCTTCTGGGCCAGACCACCGGCCCGCGCATGGGATCCTTCATCCAGCTCTACGGCATCGACGAGACCAAGGCGCTGATCCGCAATAAGCTGGCGGCCTGACGCGCTTTCCGGCATTTGAACAAATTCGGACGAACAAGGGGGATGTCGCAGGGCGCCCCCTTTTTCGTTTACGAACATTTTCAGGCGCGATGGTTTTCGAAATCGATCGTCTGCCTGACCCGCAAAGCGCCACCTGCCCATTGAGAAGGCAAAAATCTGCCTACCCGCACACTCTCTGTGCAAACCAAACGTTATTCCATACGGTGTTATGCGGGTGTCGCACCGCACCAATTCGAAAAGGGTGGTACCGCTAACACGGCCGCAGGCTTAAACTCCGCCTCGTTACTGCATTTTGCAGTGCGTTTCCTCCCTAGACTAAAGGCCGCGCCCGCTTGGGTCGCGGCCCTTTTTTTGCCTTCCGGCAGCGCCCTCCGCCCACTGTGACGGCCATCACAGCCAAGATCAATAAAATACCGGATAAATTGTTCCGGTAACGACGACCGGCCCGCATGGCCGGCCGGCTGGGATGCATCGGAAGGGAGGGCGTGGGATGACCGCCGATCCGCCGCCGTTCGAACGCCATCATCGCACGGCGCAGGCTCTGGTCAGCACCTTTCAGGAGGCGCTGGAGCCGCAATTCACTGCAAAGGGCGTGCTGTCCCGCGAGGAGTTCGCGCGCGCCATGGGGCTGATGATGGCGCACTGGCCGTCGGTGCTGCCGCTGTTCGCCTCGATCTGCCAATCCTGTACCGCAGGGTCGTGCGGCGGCTGTGGAAACGGCTGCGAGACTGGGGGAGAGGAGCCCCCGCAGATCGAGGCCGGCGGGCGCCGGCGCGATTTCGTCACCCGCCTGATGGTCTCGGCCCTGCGCACCAGGCTTCCCGACAGCATGGACCCGATCACCGGCGCCAGCTTTCCCCAGGTGATCGTCCCCGGCCTGCAATCGACCCTCACCGCGCTCTTCTACGAGAAGGAGTGGGAGGCGATGAACGCCAGCGTCATCGCCCTGTTCAACCGGCTGGGGACCGACCGCGATGCCGAGGTCTGGCACCGGCTGGCGCATGAGGAAACGCTGGCGGTGCTGGCCGACACGCCCTTCATCCGGGTGATGCTGCGCTTCCGCCAGTTCCACCAGCAGCGCCAGACCTTCATCCGGCGGATGACCGACCAGCTGCGCGACCGCCATTTCGTTTTCGCCGAAGAACATTTCCAGGCACTGTTCGACGCGCTGTTCGGCCGGCTGCGCGACGGGCTGCGCACCGAACTGGGCCGTGCCCGCACCGACATCCAGTATGGCGAGGGCACCGCGGAGGCGCTGCTGCGCATCTTCAACGAGTTCGACAAGCACCGGCAGGAACAGTCCATGCCGGTCCGCGTGCTGGGCGGCCGGCAGATGCCGCGCCCGATGCTGGCGCAGCGGAGCATGCTGGGCGCCACCCCGGCGGCCAAGCGGCGCTGAGCGCCTCCATGATGGATGTCACGAGCGGGACCGCCGCCGAATTAGGGGGCCGTTAACCAGGGAGGCGTTTCGATGGACCGCATGATCTTCCCACTGCCGCTCCATCCCGGATGCGGCACAACCACAAGGTTCCAGGTCCGGTGACAGCCCGGCGCTCCCCGTCCCGCCCCTCTCTCAGCCTCCCGCCGGAGACGGAGTGCGGCGTCGCGCCCGAGCTGATGGACTATCTGTTCGCCGAGTCGGCGGAGCCTGAACCGGCCCCCGCTCCCCAATCAGGCCGCAGCGTCGCCCGGCAGGTCGGCGACGTGCTGGTCGAATCGCGACTGGCCGGCATGGGCGATGCGGACGTGCGCTCCACCCTGGCCCGCAAGCTGTGCCGGCTGCTGCCCGACCTGCCGCCGGGCGGCGCCGACACCGTCAGCACCGTCGCCGTCCGCGCCCTGGAGCAGCTGGCCCGCGACCACATCGTCCGCGTGCGCGAGGCGCTGGCGACGGCGATCAAGGACATCGCCTGCGCCCCGCCGTCGGTGGTGGCGACCCTGGCGCGCGACGTCGAACGGACGGTGGCCGAGCCGGTGCTGCGCTGCTGTGCGGCGCTCGGCGACGAGGAGCTGCTCGACATCGTCGCCGCGGCTCCCGCCGGCTGGGCGCTGTCGGCCATCGCCCGGCGCCACAGCATCGGCGCCGCCCTGTCCGACGCCATCGCCGGCAGCGGCCATGCCGAGGCGACCGGCATCCTGCTCGACAACAGCGGCGCGGTGATCGCCGAACCGACGCTCGACAGGCTGGTGGAGCAGTCCATCCACCATCCCGACTGGCGGGAGAAGCTGGCCCGCCGCCCCGCCCTGCCCCGCCGGCTGGCCTTGCGGATGGCCGATTTCGTCGATCTGGCGGTGGTCGAGGCCCTGCGCCGCCGGGCCGATCTCGACGACGCCACGGTGGCGGAGATCGCCGCGACGACCCGCCGCCGCATCGACTGGGCCGAAGCGCCGGAATCAGCCGAATCGCCGGAACGCCGCGCCGTCCGCCTGCACCGGCAGGGCAAGCTGGACGAGACCGCGCTCAGCGATGCGATGTCATGGAACGAGACGGGCTTCGTGCGGGCGGCGCTGACGCTCCGCGCCCGCGTGGCGCCGGAGGTGGTGGAGCTGATCCTCGACGCCCACGACCCGCAGGCGGTCACCGCGCTGGTCTGGCGCGCCGGCCTGTCGATGCGCTGCGCCATGCAGATCCAGGCGCGTGCCGCCGGCATCCACCCGCGCGCCATGCTGAACGCCCGGCAGGGCAGCGGCTTCCCGCTGTCCCCCGCCGAGATGGCCCGCCACCTGGAACGCTACGGCGTCGGGCCCTGACTGTTCAGCCTTACTGCACGCCCCCGCGCGGCATCGGC
Organism: Azospirillum lipoferum; assembly: GCF_024170005.1. Lineage (GTDB taxonomy): Bacteria > Pseudomonadota > Alphaproteobacteria > Azospirillales > Azospirillaceae > Azospirillum > Azospirillum lipoferum. The sequence goes on along the minus strand of NZ_JALJXJ010000008.1, from coordinate 288,245 downwards.
TGGCGCGGCGTGGCGCGGCCGGTGTGCGGGACCGGGGTGTCGGGCGAGACCTCCTTGTAATAGGGGCCGCGGTCGGTCGGGCCTTCCATCGCCTCGGCCGGGGTGACGATCTGCTCGCCGGTGCCGGCGTCGAAGGCGATGAGCGCCTGCTGGCGCACCTTCAGGCAGGCCTCGCGCTTGGCGGTCAGTTCCGCCGACTGCGAACCGTCCAGCGTCACCAGCGGCAGCACCCAGCTGGCCCGCTGATTGTCGGGGATCGAGGTGTAGACGTAGTTGGTCAGCGTCTGGCAATAGGCGACGCTGGGGGCAGCCACCGCGTCGGTGATCGGGGCGGCGGCGATGGCGGCGGTGTAGTCGCCGACCGTCTGGGCCTGAGCGGCGCCAGCGGCCGAAAGGCCGGCGGCAAGCGCCAGCGACATGGTCAGACCGGGAATGAAACGGGCCACGAGCTTGGCCATCTGCGCTCTCCTTCGACCATTTTCGAACAAGGTAAGGACCGGACGCGAACCATACGTATAAAGCCGAACGCTCCGGCGTTTGGAAAGGATCATCGGGGGTGCGACGCAACGCTGCAATGCTCCGCTTGCGGTCATGCTTGCCCTCCGCGACAAAACGCGCTACCTACGCTTCCGAAATCTCGGGGCGCTGGATCCCTAAGACGTTAGAATGACCAACGGTTCTAGTCTCCCGCTGAATGGGGGACGCTCAAACGTTTTAGGGAACGCTCCATGGCTCGCAAGAAGATTGCGCTCGTCGGTGCCGGCCAGATTGGCGGCACGCTGGCTCTGCTCGCCGCCCAGAAGGAACTGGGCGACGTCGTCCTGTTCGACATCGCCGAAGGCATGCCGGCCGGCAAGGCGCTGGATCTCGCCGAAACCTCCCCGGTCGAGGGCTTCAACGCCAGCCTGACCGGCGGCAACGACTACTCGATCATCGAGGGTGCCGACGTCGTGATCGTCACCGCCGGCATCCCGCGCAAGCCGGGCATGAGCCGCGACGATCTGATCGGCATCAACAGCGGCGTCTGCAAGACCGTCGGCGAGGCCATCGGCAAGTACGCCCCGAACGCCTTCGTCATCGTCATCACCAACCCGCTCGACGTGATGGTGTGGGTGCTGCAGCAGGCGTCCGGCCTGCCGCCGGAGCGCGTGGTCGGCATGGCCGGCGTGCTCGACTCGGCCCGCTTCCGCTACTTCCTGGCCGAAGAGTTCAACGTCTCGGTCGAGGACGTCACCGCCTTCGTGCTGGGCGGCCACGGCGACACGATGGTCCCGCTGGTGCGCTACTCCACCGTCGCCGGCATCCCGCTGCCCGATCTGGTCAAGATGGGCTGGACCACGCAGGAGAAGCTGGACGCCATCGTTCAGCGCACCCGTGACGGCGGTGCCGAGATCGTCAAGCTGCTGAAGACCGGTTCGGCCTTCTACGCCCCGGCCGCCTCCGCCATCCAGATGGCCGAGTCCTACCTGAAGGACCAGAAGCGCGTCCTGCCGGTCGCCGCCCACCTGAGCGGCCAGTATGGCCAGGACGACCTCTACGTCGGCGTCCCGACGATCATCGGCGCCGGCGGCGTCGAGAAGATCATCGAGATCGAGCTGAACGACGAAGAGAAGGCGATGTTCCAGAACTCCGTCGACGCGGTGAAGACGCTGGTCGACGTCGTCAAGAAGCTGGACGCCGAGAAGTCCGCTTCCTAAGACGGAACGCGCGGTCTCCGGCGTCCTCCCGGCCCCTATCCGGGTCGGGAGGACGCCGGTGGTGCGCCCGTCTTGTCCTTCAGTCGACCCGTTCTCGTCAGCCGAAACAAAAAACAGATGGACGCCCGATGAACATCCATGAGTACCAGGCGAAAAGCCTGCTGAAGAAGTACGGCGTCGCGGTTCCCCGCGGCGGCGTCGCCTACACCCCGCAGGAGGCCGAGACGGTCGCCCGCGAGCTGGGCGGTCCGGTCTGGGTCGTGAAGTCCCAGATCCACGCCGGCGGCCGCGGCGCCGGCCGCTTCAAGAACAACCCCGAGGGCAAGGGCGGCGTCCGCGTCGTCAAGTCGATCGAGGAGGTCGGCAAGAACGCCGCCGAGATGCTGAACAGCGTCCTGGTGACCAAGCAGACCGGCGCGGAAGGCCGCGAGGTGAAGCGCCTCTATATCGAGGAAGGCGCCGACATCAAGCGCGAGCTGTATCTCGGCATGCTGATCGACCGCGCCACCGGCCGCGTGACGATCATGGCCTCGACCGAAGGCGGCATGGAGATCGAGGAGGTCGCCCACAACACGCCGGAGAAGATCGTCAAGGTCGCGGTCGACCCGGCCACCGGCATCCAGGGCTACCACACCCGCAAGGTCGCCTTCGCGCTGGGCCTGGAAGGCAAGCAGGTCGGCGCCGCCGCCAAGTTCATCCAGGCCGCCTACAAGGCCTTCGTGGACCTGGACTGCGCCATCGTCGAGATCAACCCGCTGATCGTCACCGGCTCGGGCGACATCCTGGCGCTCGACGCCAAGATGAACTTCGACGACAACGCGCTGTTCCGTCACAAGGACGTCGAAGAGCTGCGCGACGAGGCCGAAGAGGATCCGGCGGAGATCGAGGCGGCCAAGCACAGCCTCAACTACGTCAAGCTCGACGGCAACATCGGCTGCATGGTGAACGGCGCCGGTCTGGCGATGGCCACCATGGACATCATCAAGCTGTATGGCGGCGAGCCGGCCAACTTCCTCGACGTCGGCGGCGGCGCCACGAAGGAGCGCGTTACCGCGGCCTTCAAGCTGATCCTGTCCGACAGCAACGTCGAAGGCATCCTGGTCAACATCTTCGGCGGCATCATGCGCTGCGACGTGATCGCCGAGGGCGTGGTCGCCGCGGCGCGCGAAGTGCACCTGCACGTTCCGCTGGTGGTGCGCCTGGAAGGCACCAACGTCGATCTGGGCAAGAAGATCCTGGCCGAATCCGGCCTGCCGATCCTCTCGGCCGACAACCTCGCCGATGCCGCCGAGAAGGTGGTCAAGGCCGTGAAGGAGGCCGCGTAACATGGCTGTTCTCGTCGACAAGAACACGAAGGTGATCTGCCAGGGCTTCACCGGAGCCCAGGGCACCTTCCACTCCGAGCAGGCCATCGCCTACGGCACCAAGATGGTCGGCGGCGTCACGCCCGGTAAGGGCGGCGCCAAGCATCTCGACCTGCCGATCTTCGACACCGTGTCGGAAGCGGTCGAGAAGACCGGCGCCAACGCCTCCGTGATCTACGTGCCGCCGCCGTTTGCGGCCGACGCGATCCTGGAAGCGATCGACGCCGAGATCCCGCTGGTGGTCTGCATCACCGAAGGCATCCCGGTGCTGGACATGGTCCGCGTCAAGCGCGCCCTCGACGGTTCCAAGACCCGCCTGATCGGCCCGAACTGCCCCGGCATCATCACGCCGGACGAGTGCAAGATCGGCATCATGCCGGGCCACATCCACAAGCGCGGCAAGATCGGCATTGTCTCGCGTTCCGGCACGCTGACCTATGAGGCCGTCGCGCAGACCACGGCGGCCGGCCTGGGCCAGACCACCTGCATCGGCATCGGCGGCGACCCGGTCAACGGCACCAACTTCGTCGACAGCCTGGAGCTGTTCGTGAAGGACCCGGAGACCGAGGGCATCATCATGATCGGCGAGATCGGCGGCGACGCCGAAGTCCGCGGCGCCGAGTTCATCAAGGCGTCGGGCACGAAGAAGCCGGTCGTCGGCTTCATCGCCGGCCGCACGGCGCCTCCGGGACGCCGCATGGGCCATGCCGGTGCGGTGATCTCCGGCGGCAACGACACCGCCGACTTCAAGATCGACTTCATGAAGTCGGTCGGCATCGCCGTCGCCGACAGCCCCGCCAGCCTGGGCTCCACCATGCTGAAGGTGTTCAAGGGCTGATCGCCTGCGGGCGTCGCGCACTCCGCGACGCCCGCGGCCACCGGCCTTTGAAAAGAGGACGCCTTTTGAAGAGGCCGACGGGCGGGACGCTGCGGTGCCCCGCCCGCCGCCCCTCTGGGCTCTCCACTTGGACGGACGGTCCTGGGGACCCATATGCAAGCCTCGGCGGCCCGCTCCGCCGGCGCTGGCACATGGGGATCCAACGATCCCCCGTCCCCTTCCGCCTTAAAACCATCTCCCACAGGGACCCGGGCGCACGGCCCGAGGTGAAACCATGTCGGCAAATCTGGAACAGACCTCGTTCCTCTTCGGCTCGAACGCCGGTTACGTCGCCGAACTCTACGCCAGCTACCTGTCCAACCCGGCCGCTGTCGACCCCAGCTGGAACAGCTTCTTCCAGGATCTGGACGAGGATTCGCGCGCCGTCCTGGACGAGCTGCGCGGCGCGTCCTGGACCGTGTCCGATCTGGAAGACCCCAAGGCCAAGCGCGACCCGGTCGCCGAGAGCTTCATCGTCGGCGCCCCCAACGGCGCCGGCAATGGTGCCGCCACGAACGGTGCCGCCGCCGCGCTGAACGGCCCCGGCAACGGCGCCATGCTGGCCCACACCCAGCAGGTCTATGGCGGCATCAGCCCGCAGCAGCTGCGCGCCGCCACGCTGGACAGCATCCGCGCCCTGATGTTGATCCGCGTCTTCCGCGTCCGCGGCCACATGAACGCGCATTTCGACCCGCTGGGCCTGGAGAAGCGCGAGCCGCACCCGGAACTGGATCCGGCGACCTACGGCTTCGGCCCGGACGATCTCGACCGTCCGATCTTCCTGAACTACTCGCTCGGCCTGGAAACGGCGACGCTGCGCCAGATCCTCGACATCCTGCACAAGACCTATTGCGGGACGATCGGCGTCGAGTTCATGCACATCCAGGACCCGGAAGAGAAGGCCTGGATCCAGGAACGCATCGAGGGCGGCCGCAACCACACCGACTTCACGGTGAACGGCAAGCGCGCCATCCTGGAGCGCCTGACCGCGGCCGAGGGCTTCGAGAAGTTCCTGCAGCTGAAATACACCGGCACCAAGCGCTTCGGCCTTGAGGGCGGCGAGTCGATGATCCCCGCGCTGGAGCAGATCCTGAAGCGCGGCGGCCAGCTCGGCCTGAAGGAAGCCGTCGTCGGCATGGCCCACCGCGGCCGCCTGAACGTGCTGACCAACTTCATGGGCAAGCCCTTCTCCGCCGTCTTCTCGGAGTTCCAGGGCAACCCGTCGAGCCCCGAGGACGTCCAGGGTTCGGGCGACGTGAAGTACCATCTCGGCACCTCGTCGGATCGTGACTTCAACGGCAACATCGTCCACCTGTCGCTGACCGCCAACCCGTCCCACCTGGAATGGGTCAACCCGGTCGTGCTGGGCAAGGTGCGCGCCAAGCAGCAGCAGCGCCGCGACCTGGATCGCGAGCAGGTGATGGGCGTGCTGATCCATGGCGACGCCGCCTTCGCCGGCCAGGGCATCGTGGCCGAGACGCTGGGCCTGTCGGAGCTGCGCGGCTACCGCACCGGCGGCACCATGCACTTCATCATCAACAACCAGATCGGCTTCACCACCAACCCGACCTATTCGCGGTCGGGCGTGTATTGCTCCGACATGGCCAAGATGGTGCAGGCGCCGATCTTCCACGTGAACGGCGACGATCCCGAAGCCGTCGTCCATGTCAGCCGCATCGCCATCGAGTTCCGCCAGAAGTTCAAGCGGGACGTCGTGATCGACATGGTCTGCTACCGCCGCCACGGCCACAACGAGGGCGACGAGCCGGGCTTCACCCAGCCGCTGATGTACAAGAAGATCCGGGCCCACGCGACCACGCGCGAGCTGTATGCCAAGCAGCTGGTCGAGGAGAACGTGATCACCCAGGCCGAGGGCGACCAGATCACCCAGGACTTCATGAAGAAGCTGGAGGGTGAGTTCGAGGCGTCCAGCACCTACAAGCCGAACAAGGCCGACTGGCTGGAAGGCAAGTGGGCCGGGCTGGAGGCGCAGGGCGCCGACACCGCCCATCGCGGCGAGACCGGCGTGGACATCGACACGCTGAAGCGGATCGGCTTCAAGCTCTGCGAGTACCCGAAGGACTTCGCGATCAACTCCAAGATCGCGCGCCAGCTGGAAGCGAAGAAGAAGACGCTGGAGACAGGCGAAGGCATCGACTGGGCGACCGCCGAGGCGCTGGCCTACGGCACGCTGGTCGCCGAGGGCACCGGTGTGCGCCTGTCGGGCCAGGATTCCGGCCGCGGCACCTTCTCGCACCGCCATGCGGTGATGTACGACCAGAACACCGAAGAGAAGTACGTCCCGCTCTGCCACGTCAGCCCGGATCAGGCGACCTTCGAGGTCCATGACAGCCCGCTGTCGGAAGCCGCCGTCGTCGGCTACGAGTACGGCTATTCGCTGGCCGAGCCGCACAATCTGGTCCTGTGGGAAGCGCAGTTCGGCGATTTCGCCAACACCGCCCAGACCATCATCGACCAGTTCATCTCGTCGGGCGAGTCCAAGTGGCTGCGCATGTCCGGCCTGGTGATGCTGCTGCCGCACGGCTACGAGGGCCAGGGTCCGGAACACTCGTCCGCCCGTCCGGAACGCTTCCTGCAGATGTGCGCCGAGGACAACTGGCAGATCTGCAACGTGACGACGCCGGCCAACCTGTTCCACGTCTTCCGCCGCCAGATCCGCCGCAGCTTCCGCAAGCCGCTGGTCCTGTTCACGCCGAAGTCGCTGCTGCGCCACAAGCTGTGCATCTCCGACCTGTCGGAGATGGGTCCGGGCAGCAGCTTCCACCGTGTGCTGGGCGAGACCGCCAACGATCTGGCCGCCAACGACAAGATCCGCCGCATCGTGGTGTGCTCCGGCAAGGTCTATTACGACCTGCTGCAGGAGCGCATGAGCCGCGGCATCAAGGATGTGGTCATCCTGCGCCTGGAACAGCTCTATCCGTTCCCGAAGGATGCGCTGGCGGCCGAGTTCGCCAAGTATCCGAACGCCGAGCTGGTCTGGTGCCAGGAAGAGCCGGAGAATCAGGGCGCCTGGCACTTCGCCGACCGCCGCCTGGAAGCCGTGCTGAAGGACGTCGGCCACAAGGCCGGCCGCCCGTCCTACGTCGGCCGCCCGGCCACCGCCTCGCCGGCGACCGGCCTGCTGAAGCGCCACAACAAGGAGCAGGCCAAGCTCCTGGATGAAGCCCTGACGGTCCGCTGACCCTCACCCAAGCGAACAAGAAGACGAACGAGGAATAAGAAATGGCTACCGACATCAAGGTCCCCACGCTGGGTGAGTCCGTCTCCGAAGCGACGGTCGCCCGCTGGCTGAAGAAGGCCGGCGAAGCCGTCGCCATGGACGAGGCGCTGGTCGAGCTGGAGACCGACAAGGTCACGCTTGAGGTGAATGCGTCGGCCGCCGGCGTGCTGGCCGAGATCGTCGCTCCGGAAGGGGCGAACGTCGAGGTCGGCGCCCTGCTGGGCGTCATCAACGAGGGCGCCGGCGCCGGTGCCGCCCCGGCGGCTGCCGCTGCTCCGGCCGCTGCCCCGGCTCCCGCCGCCGCCCCGGCTCCGGCTGCCCCGGCCGCTGCCGCTGCTCCGGGCAACATCGCCGCCTCCGGCCCGGCCGCCCGCAAGCTGGCCGACGAGAAGGGCGTCGACACCACCTCCATCGCCGGTTCGGGCAAGGACGGCCGCATCACCAAGGGTGACGTGCTGGCTGCCCCGGCTGCTCCGGCTCCGGCTCCGGCCGCCAAGCCGGCGGCTCCGGCCCCGGCTCCGAAGGTCCAGTGGGCCGCCGGCACCCAGGGCGACCGTCCGCGCGCCGCGCAGGAAGAGCGCGTCCGCATGACCCGCCTGCGCCAGCGCATCGCCGAGCGTCTGAAGGAGGCCCAGAACAGCGCCGCCATGCTGACCACCTTCAACGAGGTGGACATGTCGGCGGCGATCGCTCTGCGCGCCGAGTACAAGGACTATTTCGAGAAGCGCCACAAGGTGCGGCTCGGCTTCATGTCCTTCTTCGTCAAGGCCGCCGTCCAGGCCCTGAAGGAGATCCCGGCCGTCAACGCCGAGATCGACGGCACCGACATCGTCTACAAGAACTACTATGACATCGGCGTCGCCGTCGGCACGCCGCAGGGTCTGGTGGTTCCGGTCGTCCGCGACGCCGACAAGCTGGACTTCGCCGGCGTCGAGGGCACCATCGCCGCGCTCGGCAAGAAGGGCCGCGACGGCAAGCTGTCGATGGACGAACTCACGGGGGGTACCTTCACCATCTCCAACGGTGGTGTCTACGGCTCGCTGATGTCGACCCCGATCATCAATCCGCCGCAGTCCGCCATCCTCGGCATGCACAAGACGATGGACCGCGCGGTCGTCGTCGGCGGCAAGATCGAGGTCCGCCCGATGATGTATCTGGCGCTGTCCTACGACCACCGCATCATCGACGGCAAGGAAGCGGTCACCTTCCTCGTCCGCATCAAGGAGCTGATCGAGGATCCGCGCCGCCTGCTGCTGGACGTCTGATCCGAGATAACGGGCTTAACGAGGCAAGGGAGGGCTCCGCCCCTCCCTTGACCCACCCGTCCAAGGGCCATGGTCCTTGGAACCCTGAAGGGGCGCCGCGAGGCGCCCTTTTTCTTTTTGCGCTCCCTCCCCCCTCCAATCCCGGGAAATCCCCCTCTCCCCCCGGGGAGAGGGTCGGGGTGAGGGGGATGCACTGCGTGGCTCCAACAGAAGGGCCGGCGCTCGGCGTTCCTCGATAATCCTCGCCGCGCGACCCCCTCACCCTAACCCTCTCCCCGGGGGGAGAGGGGATCCCTCGGGTATTGCAGGGCGCGCGCTGCCCTCCCCCAAAAGGTTCGCGCAAACAACAGTCCGCAGGCCGCTCAAATCCTCTTGCCAGAGATATGGTATCTGGTATACCGTATCGATAATGTCAGTGCGACAGCGGCTTACCGGCCACCGCCGCACCGGCTTTCCCGGCGCCCAATCCAAGAGGGGGCGGGCGCCATGGAGATCGACATGCACGAGAAGACAGCAGCGGGTTCGCCCGCGGTTGTGGATTGCGAACAGCTGGTGGCGGTGATCGGCGATGCCGTCATCCTGTCCGACCCGGCCGGCGCCATCACCCTGTGGAATGCGGCGGCGGAGCGGATGTTCGGCTTCTCCGCCGACGAGGCGATGGGCAAGTCGCTCGACATCATCATTCCGGAACGCCAGCGCCAGCGTCATTGGGATGGATATGAAAAGACCATGGCCACCGGCGAGACCCGCTACGGCCATGACCTGCTTCGGGTTCCGGCGGTCCACAAGGACGGGCACAGCCTGTCGATCGCCTTCACCGTCGCGCTTTTGCGCGGGACCGACGGTGCGGTGACCGGGATCGTCGCCGTGGTGCGGGACGAAACCGCCCGCTGGACCGAAGAACGGAAATTGCGCCGCCGCCTCACCGAACTCGAAGCCGCCGCCCAAGCCGGCGTGGCGACGGCCGGCTGAGTGCGAGCGGACCAAAGGGCGGATCTCTCAAGATCTCTGAAGATCAAGTCCAAGAGACGAACTGAAACAACGCGAAATAAGGGAGTGTTGCAGTCATGACCAAGCCGCTCGAAGGCATTAAGATCATCGACTTCACCCATGTGCAGGCCGGCCCCGCCTGCACCCAGCTTCTGGCCTGGTACGGCGCGGACGTCATCAAGGTCGAACGTCCGGGTGCGGGCGACGTCACCCGCAGCCAGCTGCGCGACATCCCGGATGCCGACGCGCTCTATTTCACCATGCTGAACAGCAACAAGCGCTCCCTGACGCTGGACACCAAGACGGCCGAAGGCAAGGAAGTCCTGACCCGGCTGATCAAGGAATCGGACGTCCTGGTCGAGAATTTCGGCCCCGGCGCGCTGGACCGCATGGGCTTCAGCTGGGACAAGATCAAGGAACTGAACCCCGGCATGATCGTCGCCTCGGTCAAGGGCTTCAGCGACGGCCACCATTACCAGGACCTGAAGGTCTATGAGAACGTCGCCCAGTGCGCCGGCGGTGCGGCCTCGACCACCGGCTTCTGGGATGGCCCGCCGACCGTGTCCGCCGCCGCTCTCGGCGACAGCAACACCGGCATGCATCTCGCCATCGGCATCCTGACCGCCCTGATGGCCCGCACCAAGACCGGCAAGGGCCAGAAGGTCGCCGTGTCGATGCAGGACAGCGTGCTGAACCTCTGCCGCGTCAAGCTGCGCGACCAGCAGCGCCTGGACCGCGTCGGCTATCTGGAGGAATACCCGCAGTATCCGCACGGCAAATTCACCGACGTGGTTCCGCGCGGCGGCAATGCCGGCGGCGGCGGCCAGCCGGGCTGGGTGCTGAAGTGCAAGGGCTGGGAGACCGATCCCAACGCCTACATCTACTTCACCATCCAGGGCCATGCCTGGGCGCCGATCTGCAAGGCGCTGGGCCGCGAGGAGTGGATCGACGATCCGGCCTACAACACGGCGCTGGCCCGTCAGGACAAGATCTTCGACATCTTCGCGATCATCGAGGACTGGCTGAAGGACAAGACCAAGTTCGAGGCCGTCGACATCCTGCGCAAGTACGACATCCCGTGCTCGCCGGTTCTGTCGATGAAGGAGATCGCCAACGACCCGTCGCTGCGCGCCAGCGGCACCGTCGTCGAGGTCGACCACAAGCAGCGCGGCAAGTACCTGACCGTCGGCAGCCCGATCAAGTTCTCCGACATGACGGTCGAGATCACCGGCTCCCCGCTGCTCGGCGAGCACACCGACGAGGTCCTGGCCCAGCTCGGCTACAACAAGGACCAGATCGCCGCCATGCACGACGCCAAGGTGGTCTGAGGGACTTTGCCCCTACCCTGACCCTCCCCCACCCAGCGGGGAGGATCAGGCAGGGACAATCAGGACCACCCCACAAACGACAACGGCGCCCCACCAGGGCGCCGTTTCCTTTCCCGCAACTCCCACCCCGGCCGTTACGCCTTCCCGCTGCGCTTCAGATCGTCGAGGATCTCTCCCGCCCGGTTGGTCAGGGTGCGCGCCAGCCGGTCGTAATGGCCGTTGCCGGTCATGCGGGCACGCCGGGCAGCTTCCGCCCCCAGCTGTGCCAGTTCCTGCGCCATCTTCCGATAGTCCGGGACTGCGGTCCAAGCCATATCCGCCCGGGCCACATCAGTCTGGGCCACGTCCGCGGCGCCACGACTCTTCGGATGATCCTTCGAAGCCACAACCGCCCCATCCACCGGTGCCAGCGAAGGGTGCATCCTGGCATACTGGAACACTCGAACCAACCGACGCTTACGGCAGCACCGGCACAGCCTTTGGCTGTGACCAGCCCTGCCGAACCGGATAGGCCGCCGCCCGGCGAAAAGCCCGTCGGTCGATCAGCAGGTTCAGTCGATCAGCAGATCCAGCGTCGAGCGCACCACCTGCACGATCTCCCCGCCATGGGGCGAGGCCGTCAGACCGCGGGCATTCACGATGATCGCCAGCTCATGCTCCGTCGTCGGGGCGAAGCGGGCGATCTCCTGCACCAGATCGTCGGCCAGAATGGCGTCGCGCGTCACCCCGGCCTGGGTCGCGGCCTTGTCGCGCCAGCCGTTCAGCGCGGCGGCTATGGCGGCCTCGATCTGCTGCGATTCCTCCTTGCGGCGAAGGTCGGTGAACAGCACCAGCACGCGCCACGCCCCGTCGGCATAGGCGGTTTCGATGCGCTGGATCTCGACCGTCCGCAGGAAGGCGGACAGCTGTGCCTGGGCCTCTTCGGCGGCGGCGTCGGGAATGGAGAAGGTGCGGATCTCGGTGCTCATCGCCCAATCCTGTTGTAAGGGGCCGCCCCTGCTGTCAGGCCCTCTTCTGTGGTCGGAGCCTACACAGAAATGGGGCGTTCGGCAAATCGGGACCCTGTGACGGAGATGCTCCAGGACCTTGGGGATACCCCCAATTACCGCGTGTCGTTTAGCCTCCCCCGCGCGTTGTGGGAATAGCCGCAGCACGCCCGGAGACGCCCGATGTCCGATCTCGCCCCGCAGGAGCCCCAGCCGCAGCCGGAACCGCAAGCCCTCCCTCCCCATGCCGGGGATACCACCGGTGCCGCAACACCGCGGCGCGGCCGGCGGCGCTGGTGGATTCTGGGCAGCGGGCTGCTGCTGGCGCCGCTGGCTCTGGTCGGGCTGGCGGTGCTGGCGGTCCTGTGGACCGGCTCCCAGCTCTACGACCAGCCTTTCGCCTGGTACAACCTGAACCGCATCAACGCGGTGGCCGAGCGGGCGGCGCGCACCCCGGATTCGGTGCTGGTGGTGGCGCTGGGCGACACTGCGCTGCGCGACGCCACGCTGGACGAGCGCGGCATGGCGAAGATCGCCGCGGAGCGTGGCGTGCCCAACCTGGAATTCCTGCGCATCGTCCACCGGCAGGCGCAGTTCGCCGATTTCGAGCCGCTGCTCGACCGCCTGATCGCGGTGAAGCCGACGCTGATCCTGATCGACCGCAATCTGCTGACCGCCAGCCGCAGCCCGGTGGACGAGTTGCAACGCTACGGCAACGGCCTGATGCGCCTCTATCGCGGACAGACCTATGTGCAGGATCAGATGGCTCTGCAATACCGGCACGGCTGCGGCCCGACCCCGTCGGCCTGGCTGACCGGCGGGTCGCCCGGCGCCGTTGCCGGCTCCACCGCCACCGAGCGGCAGGTCCGCGCCTTCATCGACCGCGCCTGGGCCGCCGGCATCCGCGTCGCCCTGATCGAGGTGCACAGCCGTCCGGCCCGGCAGGCTCCCAGCCTGATCGCCACCGCGTCCGCCGCCGAACCCGCGTCCTCCGCACTGCCGCTGTGGAACTATGGCGGCGCCACCGCGGCAGCGGACGACGACGAGGACGCCGCTCCCGCCGCCGCCTGCGATCAGGCCAGCGCCGGCGGCCGCAACGCCTTCTCCGTCTGGCTGACCGGCGGCATCGCCGGTGCGCTGGCCGGTGCCCAGCCCGACCGCATGCCCGGCCGCGCCGCGGTGACGGAGGCTGCATCGCTGCCGTAATGCCGCCCCCAAAATGATGCAGTGCAACCGTCTCTCGCTCTTTCCGCCTTCCGGTTAAACCACTTTTTGTTTATGGTTTTCCTGTCGGGCGAGTCGCAACAGGAGACGGATGCATGGCTTCCATCATGATCAAGAAGGCCGGCGAAGGGCTGGTCTCGCAGGCCCACCGCAACGCCGACGTCGGCCCGACCAGCGGCAGTTCGGTCGTCTACGAGATCCAGAACGTGCCGGGCAGCGTCAGCGTCGACGACGTGATCGCCGCCTTCAAGACCTACCAGCCGGCCGACAAGGTGTACGAGATCGACTGGTCCGCCCTGTCAAAGTAACGAGGGAAGGGGGCAGCCAACGCCCCCTTCCTCATCCTGCCCCTACTCCTGCCCCTGCAAGGCCGGATAGCGCTTGGCCCACACCTCAAGCTGGGCGACATGCTCGGCCTCTTCGGCGGCGAACTCCTCGGCCATCATGCGGACCTCGGCATCGGTGGTGGTCTTCGCCACCTCGGCGTAGAAGGCCTGCCCGCGCCGTTCGCTGTCCAGCGCCAGTTCCAGCGCGTATTCCACCGTCATCAGATAGTGCGACCCCTCCATCGAGGCCGCTTCCGGGCTGTCGCCGTCCGGCCATTGGAAGTCTTCCGGCGCCAGATCGGGGATCTTGCGGAAGCCCGACCGTTCCCGCGCCTCGGCCAGATGCAGGCGCGAGAATTTCGCCATCTGGCCGAAGAAGGCCGCGACCTCCTGGTTGCCATAGGTCTTCATCGCCTCCGACAGGTCGGCGAAGCGGGTGGCGGCGTCCTCCTCCAGCGCGCAGGCGTGGGCGAGGAACAGGGCGGCGTCGTGGATATCGGTCATGGATCCCTGTGAAGTGCGAAGAAGCCCGACGACGGCAAAACCATACAGCCTATGCGGTCATCGGTCCCGCCCCGCTGCACCCTGCCCCGCCCCTGCGACCTTTTGGCGCGCGCCTCGCCCTCCGTCGCCCGAAAACCATTGCCTTTCCCGCCGGTTCGCGGCAGCAGACTCCCCCTCATGAGCAAGCCCGCCTTCCCGCCCCTTCCCCCCCTCCCGATCGATCCCGTCCTGCCCGCCCTGCTGGAGGCGCTGGACCGCCGCGGCACCGCCGTGCTGCAAGCCCCGCCGGGTGCGGGCAAGACCACCCGCGTGCCGCTGGCCCTGCTGGAGGCCGCTTGGCTGAAGGGCCGCAAGATCCTGGTGCTGGAGCCGCGGCGCCTCGCCGCCCGCGCCGCCGCGCGCCGGATGGCGTCGATGCTGGGAGAGGCGGTGGGCGAGACCGTCGGCTACCGCGTCCGCCTGGACACCAAAATCGGCCCGAAGACGCGGATCGAGGTGGTGACCGACGGCCTGTTCCTGCGCCAGCTTCAGGAGGATCCGGAGCTTCCCGCCGTCGGCGCCGTCCTGTTCGACGAGTTCCACGAGCGCGGCATCGACAGCGACCTCGCCCTCGCCCTGGTGCAGGAGGCGCGCGGGGCGCTGCGCGACGACCTGCGCCTCGTCGTGATGTCGGCGACGCTCGACGCCGCCCCGGTCGCCACCCTGCTGGCCGACGCCCAAGGCCCCGCCGCGATGGTGACCAGCGAGGGCCGCGCCTACCCGGTCGAGACCCGCCACCTCGACGCGCCCGCGCCCACAGGAAGAATGGATGGCACCCGCATTGAGGACGCCGTCGCCGCCGCCGTCCGCCGCGCCCTGCGCGAGGAGCCCGGCAACGCCCTGGTCTTCCTGCCCGGCGTCGGCGAGATCCGCCGCGTCCAGTCCCTGCTCGACCAGTCCGACCTGGGGCCGAACACCGTCATCGCCCCGCTCTATGGCGACCTGTCGGCCGAGGCGCAGGACCGCGCCATCTCCCCCACCCCGCCCGGCCAGCGCAAGATCGTGCTGGCGACCTCCATCGCCGAGACCAGCCTGACCATCGAGGGCATCCGCATCGTGGTCGACAGCGGGCTGATGCGGGTTCCGCGCTTCGACCCGCGCGGCGGCATGACCCGTCTGGCGACGGTGAAGGTCAGCCAGGCCTCGGCCGAGCAGCGCCGCGGCCGCGCCGGCCGTCTGGAGCCCGGCGTCTGCTACCGCCTGTGGCCGGAGGCGACGCACAAGGCGCTGGCCCCCTTCACCACGCCGGAGATCGCTGACGCCGACCTTGCCCCGCTGGCGCTGGAGCTTGCGGTGTGGGGCGTCTCCGACCCCGCCAGCCTGTCCTGGCTCGACCAGCCACCGGCCGCGGCGATGGCCCAGGCGCGCGAGCTGCTGACCAGCCTCGGCGCACTCGACAAGGCGGGAGCGATCACCCCGCACGGCCGCCGCATGGCCGGCTTCGGCGTGCATCCGCGTCTGGCCCACATGATGCTGGCCGGCAAGGCGATGGGCCAGGGCGCGCTCGCCTGTCTGGTCGCGGCGCTGCTGGGCGAGCGCGACATCGTCCGCTCCCAACCGGGTTTCCGCGACGCCGACCTGCGCCTGCGCGTCGATCTGCTGCGCGGCGAGGAGCGCGGCGGCCAGGGCGCGGCGCGCGGCCTCAGCGTCGACCGCGGCGGGGCGCAGCAGGCGGTGAAGCAGGCCCGGCAGTGGCGCCGCCAGCTTGGCGTGCGCGACGACGACGCGATGGATTCCAACGCCGTCGGCATCCTGCTGGCGCTCGCCTATCCCGACCGCATCGGCCAGCGCCGCCCCGGCGGCCAACCGGGCGGCGTGGCGGCGCAGTACCGCCTGTCGGGCGGGCGCGGCGCCTATTTCCAGCAGGCCGAGCCGCTGTCGGCCGAGGAATGGCTCGCCATCGCCGACCTCGACGGCGCTGCCCGCGAATCGCGCATCTTCCTGGCCGCCCCGGTCACGCTGGCCGATCTGGAGGAGAGCTTCGCCGACGACATCCGCACGGAGACCATCGTCGCCTGGGACGCGCGCGAGCAGACGGTGCTGGCGCGGCGGCGGCGCATGCTGTTCGCCCTGATCCTGAAGGACGAGAAGCTGGCCAAGCCGCCGACCGACGCGATGACCGCCGCGATGATCGAGGGCATCCGCGCGCTCGGCCCAAGCTGCCTGCCCTGGACCGACGAGCTGCGCAAATGGCGCACCCGCGTGATGTTCCTGCGCAGCCGCGAGGGCGACGCTTACGGCTGGCCCGACCTGTCCGACACGGCCCTGATGGACGGTCTGGAGGAGTGGCTGGCCCCCTTCCTCGACGGCGTGTCGCGCCGCGCCCATCTGGAGCGCATCGACCTGTCGAGCGCGCTCCGCGCCCTGCTGCCCTGGGAGCTGAAGACCCGCCTGGACGCCGAGGCCCCGACCCATGTCGAGGTGCCGAGCGGCTCCCGCATCCCCATCGACTATGACGGCGAGGAGCCGGTGCTGGCGGTGCGGTTGCAGGAGATGTTCGGTCTGGCCGAGACCCCGCGCATCGCCGGCGGCCGGGTGCCCTTGCTGCTGCACCTGCTGTCTCCCGCCCGCCGCCCGGTCCAGGTCACCCGCGACCTCGCGAGCTTCTGGGCCAACGCCTACAAGGCGGTGAAGGCGGATTTGAAGGGCCAGTACCCGAAACACTACTGGCCCGACAACCCGCTGGAAGCGGAACCGACCGCGAGGGCGAAGCCGAGGGGACGGTAAACGGCCTGCCCTGCACCGCAACGCCCCCAATCCCCTCTCCCCCTGGGGAGAGGGTCAGGGTGAGGGGGCAGCAAAGGCGCCAGCCTTTGCCAGGAGATCGCGAAGGGGCAGCATGCCCCTTTGCGGCGCGCCGAAGCGCGCCCGTCGGGACCGTGCGAAGTCCGGTTCAGGTGATGCGGATCGAGGGCTGGGTGAGGGCGTTCAGGCGTTCGGCCATCCACAGCAGCCCCGCATTCGCCGGACCATGCAGGGCCAGTTGATGCCGCCGGTACAGGGCTGCGTGGCTCAGCTGCGCAAAGCGCCCTTCGACGAATCCGCCAGGGAAGAGACCGAAGCGTCCCAAAGTGCCGAAGGCATTGTATTCGCCAAGCGATACCAGGGCGCCCAGGTCCCGGAAGACGAAGGGGGGAACCGGCCGGCGCTCGCCCACCCAGGACGGCAGGTGCGCGACGAGATGCAGCGCCTGCTGATTGGCGACCTGCGCCGTCGACGGCAAGGGACGCTCGGCACCCTCCGGGATGAGGCTGCTGCAGTCCCCGACGGCGAATATGGCCTCGTCGTTCCGGGCCTGGAGGTTGGGCGCCACCACGATCTGATGTGCACGATTGAGTTCGAGGCCGCAATTCCCGACCGCTTCGGACGCACGGATGCCGGCAGCCCAGACCTTCAAATCCGCCTCGATCCTTTCCCCGCTTTCCAGGCGATAGCCCCCGGCGTCGGCACCGACGATCTTGACGCCGACACGGACATCAACGCCAAGTCCGCGCAGTTGTTCGGTGGCGGAAGCGGCAACCCGCTCGGGAAATGCCGCAAGGATGCGCGGTCCGCTTTCCAGCAGGGTGATGCGCAGGCGGCTCCGGATGTCGACCTCGCCATACCCCCCGGCCAGCTCGACCATCCTGGTCAATTCCGCCGCCAGTTCGACCCCGGTCGCCCCACCGCCGCCGATGGCGATGCGGATTTCGTCACCATGCAGGAAGCTGCGGCCGACATGGGTGCGCAGTTTGTCGTTGAAGGCGTCGGCTTCCCTTTGGCTGTCGATGAAATGGCAATGCTCGGCGACGCCGGGGATGGCGAAATCATTGGCGCGGCTGCCCGTCGCAAGGATCAGAAGGTCGTAATCGAGATCCCGCGCATCGGCGATCACCTCGCCGTTCGCCTGCAGCGGCGCCAGACGGAGCCGTCGTCCCTCGCGATCAAGACCCGCCATCTCTCCGGGTATATATTTGAAGTGATGCGAACCGGCATGGACGAGGAACTGGACCTGCTGCTGGTAGATGTTCCAGGTGCCGGCCGCGAAGGTGTGCAGCATCGG
This sequence comes from Azospirillum lipoferum, assembly GCF_024170005.1. Lineage (GTDB taxonomy): Bacteria > Pseudomonadota > Alphaproteobacteria > Azospirillales > Azospirillaceae > Azospirillum > Azospirillum lipoferum. The sequence continues at coordinate 270,362 of NZ_JALJXJ010000008.1, read as the reverse complement.
CTTCCAGACATGGGTCGGGCTGCGGTCGATCAGGCTGATCTGTGCGGTTCCCCGTCGGCCCATGACATGGCCGAGGCGCGTCGCCAGGATCAGACCGGCGACGCCCCCGCCGACGATGCGGATATGGGGAATGGCGGAAGACGACGGCTTCATGCGGTGGGTCTCCACAGGATGGTAAGGACCGCCTTGATGGATCGCGCGATCCGCGGCCGATCGATCGCCGGGCTGTAAACCGAACGCAGGGTCAGGCCGGAGAGCAGCAGAGCGAAGATTTCCAGGCGCACGCGGCTCTCCGGGTCGTCGACGTCCGCAATCGCCGTTTCCCCCCGCGCCTCGGCCAGCGTAGCGAACTGCTGGGCCAGCCGGCGGTCGCTCTCCTGCAGCATGGCCGCGACCCGCGGATTTCTTGCGCCCTCCGAGGCGATCTCAAGCATCAGCGCGACACGTTGAGGGTCGAGGATACGGTTCAGGAGTTCGTCCATGAGCCGATGCATCGCATCCAGGAAGTCCCCTTCCCCTTCATCCCGTGCAAGCAACTGCATAAGCTCGGAGAAGTCGCCCTCTTCCTGCTTGACGATCGCCTCGACGATCGTCTCCTTGCTGTCGAAATAGTGATAGATGTGGCCTGAACTCATGCCGGCCGCCTGCGAGATGCGGGCGATGCTCGTGCCATGGAACCCTTCCCGGCGGAAACACTCGGCTGCCGCATCGATAACTTGGCGGCGGCGCATGTCGGCCTTGGGTTCGGCCCTAGGTTCGGCTTTCTGCGGCCTCATCACGATGCCTTTCCTGACGTCGTCCGTTACCCGACAAATTTAGAGTGTTTGTTCTAGAATGAATAGTCAACCTAATTTCCGGAGCATTGGAACAGTGAACACCCCGCCGAAAAACGTTCCATCCCGTTCCATCCGCCCCACGCCGCGCTGTCCCGCAACCGCCCGTACGCCCTGCGCGGCGCCCACCGACACACCATCATTGCGCCCATCCCCCGTCCGCCCTATGTTCCCGGCAAACTCTCGCTTGTTTGGGCCCCGATGACTGACCTCTCGCACATCCGCAATTTCTCGATCATCGCCCACATCGACCATGGCAAGTCGACCCTTGCCGACCGGTTGATCCAGCAGTGCGGCGGCCTCGACGCGCGCGAGATGCGCGAACAGGTGCTCGACAGCATGGACATCGAGCGCGAGCGCGGCATCACCATCAAGGCCCAGACCGTCCGCCTGCTCTACAAGGCCGAGGACGGCAAGCAGTACACGCTGAACCTGATGGACACCCCCGGCCACGTCGACTTCGCCTATGAGGTCAGCCGCTCCTTGGCCGCCTGCGAGGGCTCGATCCTGGTGGTCGACGCCTCCCAGGGGGTGGAGGCGCAGACGCTCGCCAACGTCTATCAGGCGATCGACAACAACCACGAGATCATCCCGGTCCTCAACAAGATCGACCTGCCCGCCGCCGAGCCGGAGCGGATCAAGCAGCAGATCGAGGACGTGATCGGGCTCGACGCCTCCGACGCGGTGGAGATCTCGGCCAAGTCCGGTCTCAACATCGGTGCTGTGCTGGAGGCGGTGGTCAAGCGGCTGCCGCCGCCCAAGGGGGATGCCGATGCGCCGCTGAAGGCGCTGCTGGTCGACAGCTGGTACGACCCCTATCTCGGCGTCGTCATCCTGGTGCGCATCGTCGATGGCGTGCTGAAGGTCGGGCAGAAGGTGCGCTTCATGGCCGCCGGCTCGGCCCATGACGTCGACCGCGTCGGCGTGTTCACCCCGAAGGCGCTGCTGACCGGGGAGCTGCGGCCGGGCGAGATGGGCTTCATCACCGCCGCCATCAAGGACATCACCCAGACCAAGGTCGGCGACACCATCACCGACGATCGCAAGCCGGCGACCGAGGCCCTGGCCGGCTTCAAGCCGTCCATCCCCGTGGTGTGGTGCGGCCTGTTCCCGGTCGATGCCGCCGATTTCGAACGGCTGCGCGACAGCCTGGGCAAGCTGAAGCTGAACGACGCCAGCTTCCATTACGAGGCGGAGACGTCGGCGGCGCTGGGCTTCGGCTTCCGCTGCGGCTTCCTCGGCCTGCTGCATCTGGAGATCATCCAGGAGCGGCTGGAGCGCGAGTTCAACCTCGACCTGATCACCACCGCGCCGTCGGTGGTCTACAAGCTGACGATGACCGACGGGACGGTGCGCGACCTGCACAATCCGGCCGACATGCCCGACGTGATGCGGATCGACCACATCGACGAGCCGTGGATCAAGGCCACCATCATGCTGCCCGACGAGTATCTCGGCGGCGTCCTCCAGCTCTGCACCGAGCGGCGCGGCCAGCAGATCGAACTGACCTACGCTGGCGCCCGCGCCATGCTGGTCTACCGCCTGCCGCTGAACGAGGTGGTGTTCGACTTCTACGACCGGCTGAAGTCGATCAGCCGCGGCTATGCCAGCTTCGACTACCAGATGGACAGCTACGAGGAGGGCGACCTCGTCAAGCTGTCGATCCTGGTGAATGCCGAGCCGGTGGACGCCCTGTCGATGATCGTCCACCGCAGCCAGTCCGAACGCCGCGGCCGCCAGCTCTGCGAACGGCTGAAGGAGCTGATCCCGCGCCAGCTGTTCAAGATCGCGGTGCAGGCCGCCATCGGCGGCAAGATCATCGCCCGCGAGAGCATCAGCGCCATGCGCAAGGACGTGACCGCCAAGTGCTACGGCGGCGACATCAGCCGCAAGCGCAAGCTGCTGGACAAGCAGAAGGAAGGCAAGAAGCGCATGCGCCAGTTCGGGCAGGTAGAAATCCCGCAGAGCGCCTTCATCGCGGCGCTCAAGATGGGCGACGAGTGAGGAAAACGGAAAGGCGGGCTCAGGCCCGCCTTTTCTTTATCGGATCCGCTGCCTTGGGGTGAGGCGCTGACGGACTTGGTTATAGACCTCGTTCACGCCGGGCATCGACAGGGTGACGGCCAGCCCATAGGGAACCGGATCGTCAATCGGTGTTCCCTGGTCGAGTTCCCGTTGGACGACCAACCGGACGGTCATATTTTCGGTAACGGCTGGAGCGCGGTTGCCCTCCCAACGGCGCGATAGGACCGTACCCCGCCGCACTTGGTTATGGTCCGGTTGGGCCGGTGCCGGTTTCATAGCAAGCGTCGCCAGATGGTCAGGATCAAGAAGGTTCAACCGCACTGACCGATAGCTACGCCGGCCCGGCTGAACCGGAGTGAACCATGCCAGAGTTGCCCATAGGCCATGCGGGCGGGCTTGGCCGCCGATACAGGTCGGAATGGGGATCTCGACGACCGCGGACTGTTCACTGGGCAACATCCCGACCGCCCAGAAAGTGGCGCGATCAGCCGCGCAAGCAACCGCATCATCGGGATCCAGAACCCCGTAGCCAAGGAAGCGGCGAACATTGTCCTTCTGTCGCACATGCTGTTTCGGATCGCTCGGCCCCAACGTTTCCCGAATGAGCAGCGCACTGCTTTCCGGCCAGCGGGCGGGATGCACCATCAACGCCTTGAGCAGCACGGCGCGCCGATGCCGCGGCAATGCCGTGAATGATTCGCCGTAGGCATCCTCCAAAGCATCATGGATGCGGTGACAGGTTCGGGAGCCGAGGGCTGTTGCCGCGCTGGTGCCGTTGGTGTAGCGCTCGGTGGCTTCGTTGCCATCGACCGGTGGGGCTGCAACCTTCAGCCCGAACGCTCTCGCAACGCCTGCCGGCGCAACGGACATATTCCCGCCACTTGCCCGAATCCGCAGATGTTCACGCGATCCCGGCATCAGAAAATCGGGCTTGATCGACCGGGCGAAGCCGGGACCGACCCGGCTGGACGGATTGGACATCCGATGTTCGGGATAGGGTTCGACGTTGATGCCGACCGTACGCCGCTCGTGCGCCGGTACCGCATCGACATTTGCCGCTCCCACCGTCAGCCCGTTGAGGGTTTCCGCGGGCGAAATCAAGCGCCGCTCCGCGATTTTATCGTTCAATGCGGACAAGACGCCACGGGCACGCGCAGTCCCATCCGCCCCTTCGAATTCCATGGAACCCGCGAAGGCCGGCACAGTGAACGCATCCGTGGCGTTCCCGGCACTTACCAGAAACAGCACTCCGAATCGCCATGCCAATCTGTCCAAAAGGCGACCCCATGGCGACATCTGCCCGTGGAATGGGCGTTTCCTGTTCCCCAGTGACATATTTACGATAAGAACACTTGGTGCAATGCTCTCAGGACCATGGAGTGCGTAGAGCGCTCGATACATCACATCGATGATCAACCGGTCCTTGGGCAAGCCCTCGTCTCTTCCGTCCCACCCCATCACGGGAAGGGCCAGGATACGGCGCGGTAGCGGAGCCTCCAGGCGGTTCCGATCACCATGCACGATCAGCGACGCCATGGCCGTTCCATGCACACGGTTGGCGACCGGCGTGTCCGGTTCCAATTCGAACAGGTCCAGCACCTCCAGGCGGTCGGCGAGCAGAGGATGGCGTGCGATGGGAACACCATCGAGCAGCGCAAGGATCGGGGGCTTTTCCGGTACCGGACCCGGGCGCAGTGGTTCGGTCACCGGGTCGGCAATATCGATGGACGGCGCCAAGCTCTGCGGCCGGATGTGCCACACCGCATTGAGTCCGAGGATCGATTCCGGTGACCGCTCAACAATCGACCGGACAGCTACAGCCGGAAGGGACACCAGCAGGGCATGATACGCAATGTCTTCAACGTAAGCGCGATGGGCGATTCGACCGCCATAGGTGAGGATGGAATCCGAAACAGCGGCTTCATAGCTGATGGCGCGCTCGGGTTTATCTGAAAATACCAGTTCGACTTCCAGAAGGATCAGATCGTTATCCGGACGCCCTTCAATCTCTTCCTCCAGGAAAGTCTGCTCCTCCTCGCTCAAGCGGTCGTCAGGCCCCCACGTCCGCAGATCGCGCAACAGATCAAACACTTTAGCCCAAGGTTTTGAGGCGTCCAGACGACCTGCGCTCCATCGCTTCCACGAGGACAGGATCTGCTCCATCGCCTGCGCATCGGGAACCAGCAGGTACGCGACCGGAGCCTTATCCCCTTCGTCGCCTTCAAGTTCCTCCTCGTCGATGAAGTCCAGACCGGCGATCTCATTGACCGCTTTGGCGAACTCTTGGATCGAACCGCGAACTTCGAACACCAGCAACCGCTCCGGTGCCAGTGCGGTGGGATCGGCCGTTAGTTCCAGTGCGCCCGGACGGGCCATGACCTCCGCCAAACGCTCAAATTTCGGTCCAAGCTTCTGAATCTGGTCGGCGCGTGGGAATGCTTTAGGAGGTGGGAGGAACTTCTTCGAACCTTTTTGGCGGTCGCCGTTTGCTTTGGGCGTCAGGCGCAGAAGTGGTTTGGTCGGATCGCTCGGCATCGCTCTCGGTCGGCTTGATACGCGACGCCCAAAGGTCAGATTCCACCTTCACGGCGTCATCGATCTGAATTTCTCCTAAACCGAGTATATAGCGTCGCCTAACATTTTGACAGTATTCACGTGCTTCGGCATAGCTGATCTTGCCAAGCACACGAACGATCCCTTTTGCTCCCACCTTCGGCTTCTCAGGCCACTGACCGATCAATCGCTCCACATAAGCTGTCAACATACTCTGGTCTGGCGCAGGAAATCCAAGCCGTAGCTGGAACCGCCGCCATACGGCTCTATCCAGCAGTTCCGCATGGTTGGTTGCAGCCACGACGATGACATAGCTCGGCAGTTGATCCAGTTGCATCAGCAGGAAGGAGACAACGCGCTTGATCTCGCCGGTCTCGTGGGTATCTCCGCGTTCTTTGCCGATGGCGTCGAACTCATCGAAGAACAGCACGCAAGGCTGGGTGCGGATGTAGTCGAAAAGCTTGCGCAGCCGGGTGTTGGTTTCTCCCAGATAACTGCCGATCAACGAGTCGTAACGCACCACAAAGAAAGGCATCCCCAGCGACTCGGCAATCGCTTCGGCGAATGAGGTCTTGCCATTTCCGGGCGGTCCGGAGAGGAGAACGCGGTGCCGGGGTTCCAAGCCATGGGCTCGCAGAACGCCAGCGCGGAAATGCTCTTCGATCAATTGGTCCGCATTACGGCGAACAGGAAGAGGAAGGATCAGTTCGTCGAGCCGGACGGTCGGCGTGATCTCAAGAATGGCATCGCGGCCTCCACCAGTCGGCATGGACGTCGATGTCAAAGGCGGTGGTGTGACGGCAACCGTGCTTAGCGCGCGTTGAAGACGGTCGGCCAGAATATGATGGCTTTTGGCGCGCTCGTCGGCAACGATCGCCTCGACCGTCGACTTCAACGTTTCCCGCTCACCAGCTATACCGGCGCGGACAAGGGATACAAGCAGGTCACTTCGAGCCATTGAGACACGCCACGCGAAGAAAGATAAGTTGGATACTCGCCGAGAGCCACTTTAGCAGGAATGAGATAGGGCGTCTCTCTAACCGCACCATCTTGCGCCGCGGGTGTAGCTCTTCGGAAGGCGGGTGGAACGAAGGCCGGTGAATTCAACACAAGCAGACGCAACAAAACGGCCGCCCGGGTGTCATCACACCTAGGACGGTGCCGTGCCCGCGCGGCATCTCCCCTGTTTTGGTTCAATCCGGGAGGATGACATGCGCAAGTTTCTCACCGCCGCGGTTCCGGCCCTGCTGCTGATGGCCACCGCCACGCCCGGCCATGCCCAGACCAGTGGTTCCCCCAGGTCCAACGCCGTCGCCAACGGCACGATGGACAGCGGCGCCCGCGACGTCCAGGCCAGCCGGGACATGATCGGCAAGCGGGTGGTCCACCGCCATGGCGGCCCGGTCGCCGGCACCATCCAGAACGTCACCACCGGCTCCGACGGCCAGACGATGGTCGAGCTGAAGCTGGCCAAGTCCGGCCAGTCGGTCATGCTGCCCCCGGCCTCCTTCGAGCGGCGCGGCAAGCAGGTGGTCGTCATGCAGGACCAGATGGAGCTTCAGCAACTCGCCCAATACAGCAGCCAGGCCAACATCGGCTACGGCAGCTCGACCGGCGGCGCCATGGGTAACCAGATGGGAAGCGGTTCGATGGGCGGCATGGGCTCCGGCTCGATGAACCAGGGCTCGATGAATCAAGGCACCATGAACCAGGGCATGAATCAGGAGTCGATGGGGAACGGCTCCATGGGCAGCGGCACGATGAACCGCGGCGCCATGCAGCCGACCCAGCCCGGCATGGGCCAGTAAGCCAAGCCGGCACACAGTGCCGGAGGCGGATGGCCCGGCGCGGCCACCGCCTCCGGACAGGCGTCAGCCCTCGATCACCGTCAGCTCGCCCGCCTGCGGCACCGGCATCGCCGCCTTGACCGCCGCGGCATCCAGTCCGCCGGCCAGCAGGCAGACCAGCTTGGCGTAGCTGGCCTCCGGCGTCATGTCATAGGCGCCGACTGCCCCCACGGCGCCCAGCCCGGTGGCGTAGGCGCCGGGCAGGACGGCGCCGCGCTGCACCTGGGTGTTGTCCATCAGCACGACCCCGGCCTTCACCGCCGCCGACAGGGCGTCGAGGAAATCCGGATCGGTCGGCCCGTTCCCCTCGCCGAAGGCCAGCAGCACCGCACCCTTCACCGCCGGGCTGGTGCCGGTCAGCATCGCCGACACCGTGCTCGCCCGGATGCCGGGATAGAGCCACAGCATGACGACGGAAAACGCCTCCAGCGCCGCCACCTGGGCGTCCAGCACCGCCAGCCGCCTGGATCTGTTGTCCGGCTCGGCCAGCGAGACACCCTTGTCCGGCATCGGCAGCCAATAGGGCTCGTTGCGGGCGACCACGCTGCCGACGGTGGCGAGCGGCGGGAAGTTCGGCGAATCGAAACCCGCGAAGCGGTTGGCGTCGACCTTGGACGAGCGGTTGCCGCGCAGCAGCTTGGTGTCGAAATAGACGCAGACCTCCGGCACCGGCAGGGTCCCCGCCACCACGATGGCACCGACCAGATTGGCCGGCGCATCGCTCAGCGTGAAGGACAGCGGCACCTGCGACCCGCTGAACACCACCGGCTTCGACAGGCCGGGCAGCAGGAAGGACAGGGCAGAGGCGCTGTAGGCCATGCTGTCGGTGCCGTGCAGCACGACGAAGCCGTCATACTCGTCATAGACCGACAGCAGCCGCCGGGCGATGGCGACCCAATCCGCCGGCTTCATGTTGGAGCTGTCGAGCGTGCGATCGAACCAGCCCATGGTCCAGTTCAGCCCGTCATAGCCCTGCACGCCATGACCGGACAGGCCGGGCACCGACAGGGCGAGCCGTTCGAACTCGGCTCCCGGAACCGGTGCCAGCGCGCCCTCGGGATTGGTCACGCACCCGATGGTGCCCCCGGTGTACAGAACATAGACCCGCGCCATCGCCCGCTCCTCCCGGCATTTCGTCGGCGGCAGGATAGGCGGACGCCCACCTACTTCTCAAGACACAGCCGGCGGGTCGAGACCGGCGCCGGCTCCGCCACGAGACGGCGGGCAGGAGCAGGGGTCGGGATGGGCGCAGCCGGCGGCACCGGGTTGTAGGCAAGGTGGAAGCGCCGCGGCTCCGGCACCTCCGGTGCTGCGGCGGCGGGCGGGTCGATGCGGGCGGCCCCGAGAACCACGCCGGTCCAGGCGGCGAACAGCGACATGATCGGACACTCCATAAGGATTGGAGACCGACAATGGGGCGCGCGCCAATCCCTTGGAAACGAATAGGCATTATGCCGTCATCACGAACCGTGATGACCGCGCCGTTGCGGACCGGGCGGTGCTCTGCTTGAATGGGCGGCAACTTCCGGTGCCCCGTCATGCCCGCCAATCTCGACACCGACCTGCTGCGCGCCTTCGTCGCCGTCGCCGACAGCGCCAGCTTCACCCGCGCCGGCGAAAGGCTGGGCCGCACCCAGGCGGCGGTCAGCCAGCAGGTGCGCCGGCTGGAGGACACGGTGGGCAAGCGCGTGTTCGAACGCGACACCCACGGTGTGCGCATGACCCGCGACGGCGAGGTGCTGCTGGCCTATGCCCGGCGCATGCTGACCCTGAACGACGAGGTGCTGGCGCTGATGCACCGCAGCCCGACGGTGGCGAGCGTGCGCATCGGCACGCCCGACGATTACGCCACCATGCTGCTGCCGGAGGTCCTGGCCCGCTTCAACGCCGCTTATCCCGACGTGATGGTGGAGGTCGTCTGCGACAACAGCCCCGATCTGGTGGCGGAGATCGACAAGGGCCGCTACGACCTGGCGCTGGTGACCCGCAAGGCCGGCGAGGCCGGTGGGGAGCTGGTCCGGCAGGAGCCGGTGTCCTGGGTCGCCCCGCCCCTGGATCCCGCATCGCCGCCGGGCCATCGCCCGGTGGAAAGTCTCGATCCCCTGCCGCTGGCCCTGTTCCCCAAGGGCTGCGTCGTGCGCGACCTCGCCGTCGCCGCCCTGGACGGGATCGGCCGCGACTGGCGCGTTGCCTTCGCCAGCAAGAGCGTCGTCGCCGTCCATGGCGCGGTGATGGGCGGGCTGGGGGTGACGGCGATGGAGGCCTGCACCATCCCGCCCAGCCTGCGCCGCATCGGCGCGGCGGAGGGGTTTCCCGGCCTGCCGGACATCGACATCGCCCTGCACCGCGCCCGCGGCACGGCGCCCAAGCCGGTGCGGCTGCTGGCCGACGCCATCCACGACCTCGTCGGCGGCCAACTGCTCGGCCGCCAGGGAAACCGCCCAATGAATGCCGTGCCATGATTGCCGCGCCGACCCGCCGCCGTCTTCCGGCGCTTGCCCTGCTCCTCGCCTGTGCCGGCACGGTTGCAGCAACCCCGCCGGCGCGGGCGCAGAGCCCCGTCGCCATCGGCGCCCCGCTGACCGGCGAGGTGGTGCTGAACCGCGACATCGAGGTGCGGATCGGCCCCAGCGAGGACGCCCGCATCGTCATGACGCTGAAACAGGGCAAGGCGCTGAACGCGCTGGGCACCCCGCGCGGCACTTATTGGACGGAGGTCGCCATCGGCGGCCAACCCATCGGCTATGTCCCCGCCGACTCCTTGGACCCGGCCCTGATGGTCACCGGCCGGCCGGCGGTGGGCGGCGAGGGACCGCGGCCGCCCAAGCCTGCCGCCAACCAGCCGGCGGACGCCACCCTGCCCCACCGCAGCGCCGCGGTCGTGCCGCGCGCCGCCTGGGACAAGGCGGCGCAGACCCCGGCGGAAGGCTATGTCGTTGCCGCCGGCCCGATCTCCGCGACCGAGATCCTGGCCAACCGCAAGCGGCGCAGCTTCACCCTGCGCAAGGGCGACGTGGTGGCGCTGATCGGGGCCGCCGATGGCGAGGCGACGCTGGCCCTGCCCGCCGGCACCCGCGCCCTGGCGCCGGTCCAGGGGCTTGTCGGGGTCGCCGCCCCCTATCCCCTGCCGGGCATGCCGCCGGTGGAGCCGGGCATGCTCTACGGCATCAAGCTCGGCGAATATGTCAGCTACGCCGAGGGCCTGCGCGCCTGGAAGGAGTTCACCGCCGGCCCGGGCAGCGCCTATCGTGACCTGCCGCCGATGGTCTGGCCGGTGTTCCGCAAGGGCCGGCTGCTGTACGTGGTCGGGGTGGCCCCCTTCACGCGCTTGCAGGTCGACACCGCCTGCGGCACGTTGGCGCAACGCGGACTCGATTGTACGGTGATCGAGCTGGATACGTTTTGATGGGTAACCAGCATCCGGGCCGGCCGCGCCCGTCCTCATGACCCTTTCGGGATTGAAGAGCCATGACCGACGCCGACCCGACCGGACCAGCGGATAAGGCCCGCCCCGATCCGGGCAGTGCCGACGAGGATCTGGTGTTCCTCGACGACGCCGCCCCGGATGAAGCGCCGGAGAACGGCAGTGCCGCGGAGGAGCCGCCCGGCAGCCGCTGGACCATGCTGATCGTCGACGACGAGCCGGAGGTCCATTCGATCACCAAGCTCGTCCTGTCCGATTTCGCCTACAAGGGGCGCAAGGCGCGCTTCCTGTCCGCCCATTCGGCGGCGGAGGCGCGGCGGATCCTGGCGCGGGAAAGCGACATCGCCCTGATCCTGCTGGACGTGGTGATGGAGACGGAGGACGCCGGCCTGCGGCTGGTCCACCATATCCGGGAAGAGCTGCAGAACCGCAATGTCCGCATCATCCTGCGCACCGGCCAGCCGGGGCAGGCGCCGGAGCGGGCGGTGATCCTCGACTACGACATCAACGACTACAAGGCGAAGACCCAGCTGACCGCCCAGCAGCTGTTCACCACCACCGTCGCGGCGCTCCGTTCCTACGAGGACATCGTGGCGATCGACGCCAACCGCCGCGGCCTGGAGAAGATCATCGAGGCGTCGTCGTCGCTGTTCCGCGCCCGCTCGATGAAGCTGTTCGCGGCCGGCGTGCTGACCCAGCTGTCGGGCCTGCTGGGGGTGGGACCGGACGCCATCCTGTGCGTGCAGCGCGGCGGTGCCGGCAGTGGCAGTTCAGGCACCGGCAGCCTGGGTAGCTGCAACCAGCCCGTCAACGACAGTAGTGTCAATGGCCTCTATGTGCTGGCCGGATCGGGCCGGTTCGAAATGCTGATCAACGAGCCCGCCGCCGGCCACGTCGGTCCGGCCGTGCTGGCCGCGGTGACCACCTGCCTGGAAAAGCAGGCGCATGTCTATGCCGGCGACCATTGCACGCTCTACATCCGCACGCCCAACGACCGCGAGACGGTGGTCTATCTGCGCTCCAACCGGCCGCTGTCGGAGTTGGACCGCAAGCTGATCGAGGTCTTCTGCGGCAAGATTTCCGTCGGTTTCGACAATCTGCACCATTACGAACAGCTCTACCGCGCCCAGCAGGGCACGCTGGCGGCGCTGGCCGAACTGGCCGAACGCGGCCGCGGCGCCCTGACACCAGACGGGCTGGCGACGGATGGGACAGGTGCTGAAACGGCGGACGGCGGCCGGTTCAGCCGGTCGCTGCGCATCGCCGCCATCACCGAGCGGATCGCCCGCCGCCTGCATGCCGGCGGTCTTTTCGCCGAGTCGCTGGACGAAGCGACACTGGAGATCATCGGGCTGGCCGCCATCCTGCACGACATCGGCAACGCCGCGGTCAACCCGGCGATCCTGTCGAAGCCCGGCCCGCTCGATGAGACGGAACGCAACGCCATGCAGGCCCACACGGTGGCCGGCGCCAACCTGCTGAGCCAGGCGAGCCATCTGGCCGACGGCCCGACCCACCTGCATCTGGGGGCTGCGGTGGCGCGCTGGCATCACGAGAACTGGGACGGCACCGGCTATCCCGACGGCCGCACCGGGGCGGCGATCCCGCTGTGCGCCCGCATCGTCGCCGTTGCCGACGCCTATGACGCCATGACGCGCGACCGGCCCTACCGTCCGGCGCTGGGCCGCGATCACGCTGTGAATGAAATCCGCCGGCTGGCCGGCCTGCGCTTCGACCCGGCGGTGGTCGATGCCTTCCTCGCCGTGTTGCCGGACATCGATCCGCCCGGATCCGGAGCGGATCCGGCAGCCTGACAGGCAAGTTGCCGCAACTCTTCCCTCACCACCCTGCCGGCGACAACCTCACTTGCTGCACAGGGCCTCGACCGCCTCGCGCAGCGGACCGACCTGCACCGGCTTCAGCAGCAGCTGGCACCCCATCAGTTCGGCTTCGTCCCGCCGTTCGGGCGTGCTGTCACCGGTCAGGATGATGGCCGGGACCTGCTGCCCGGTCTCGGTGCGGACACGCTCCACCACCTCCCGCCCGGTGCGGCCGGCCGGCAGGTAATGGTCGGCGATGATCAGGTTCGGCACCCGGTCCAACCCGCCGAGCTGCGCTTCCAGGGCGGCGGCGCTGAGCGCCTTCACCACCTCGTACCCCCAGCCGTCCAACAGAATCTCCAGCCCCTCGACGATCGAACGGTCGTCATCCACCACCAGGATCAGTGGTTTGACGGACTCCGGTTTGGTTGCCTGACCATTCGTTGGATCAACCATCAACTCCCCCTGCTTTGTCGCTTACAGCGTGTTGGGCACTGGACTTGCCAAGGCAATGCAAGCACTGCCTGTGCCGTAATCGTGACATCGAACGCATGGCGGGCTCTTCAGGGATAACAATCCCGAACCCCAATCTTCCCACGGATCAACGTCGTGGCGTCAAACATTGAATTGCAACAAACAGCCTCAGAGTTTTCCCTTAGCGAATGCACTCGGGAATCATCAATCAGCGATTCATCATATGATCGCGAAACCGAGGGGAAAGAAGGACCCTTTCGGGAATCCTTCAGGTCAGACAAAAGAAAAGGGCCTCCACCGAAGCGGAGGCCCTTTCCCTACATGATCTTATTTTTTCAACCCTTGGGGGTTTTTCTCAGGCGCGGAGATTTCCTCCGGTCGCCTTTACCACCGACGCGACGATTTTCTGGCCGACGGCTTCGATCGCCTCATCGGTCAGGGTTGCGGTGGTCGGCTGGTAGGTGACGGACACCGCGACCGACTTGCGCCCTTCGCCCACGCCCGGGCCTTCATAGACGTCGAACACTGCGACATCCTTGACCAGCGCCTTGTCGGCCCCCTTCACGGCGCGGAGGATCTTGTCGGCCTCCACCTTGCGGTCGACGACGAAGGCGAAGTCGCGCTCCACCGGCTGGAAGGCGGAGAGCTGGACCATCGGCTTGGCGGTGCCGCCCTTCTTCTTGGGCAGCGGCACGGCGTCCAGCATCACCTCGAAGCCGACGACCGGCCCCTTGACGCCCAGCGTCTCCAGCACCGACGGGTGGATCTCGCCGAAGCGGGCCATCACGGTGGGGCCGAGTCGCAGCACGCCCGACCGGCCGGGATGGTACCAGCCCGGCGCGTCGGTGGTGACCTGGAGGTTGGCAGCCGGGGCGCCGACCGCCTCCAGCACCGCCAGCGCGTCGGCCTTGGCATCGAACACATCGACGCCGCGCGCCTTCTCCGCCCAATGGCGCGGCACCGCCGCACCGGCGCGGATGCCGGCGGCGACGCTGTCCTGCCCGTCCGGCGCCGGATTGCGGAAGGCCGCCCCGACCTCGAACAGACGCACGTCGGCATAACCGCGGTCGGCGTTGCGGCCGGCCGCCTGGATCAGGTTGGGCAGGATCGACGGGCGCATGACGTCCAGATCGCTGCTGATCGGGTTGACCAGCCGCAGGCCGGGCTCACCGCCGCCGAACAGCTCGGCGACCGCACCGGACAGGAAGGACCAGGTCACCGCCTCCGACAGGCCGCGGGCGGCGAGCGTGCGCTTGGCCAGCGCGACGCGGCGCTGCTTCAGCGTCAGCGCCGGACGGGTCAGCACCGTCTCGCGCGGCAGCGGCGTCGCCGGGATGGCGTCGAAGCCGTGGACGCGCAGCACCTCCTCGACCAGATCGGCCTCGCCATGAACATCGGCGCGCCAGGACGGAACGCCGACGACCAGACGGCCCTCGGCATCCTCACCCTCCAGGGTGAAGCCCAGATCCGTCAGGATCCGCTCCTGACGGTCGCGCGGCAGCTCGACGCCGCCGAGCGCCGCGACGCGGCCCGGACGCAGGGTCAGCGTGCGCTTCCACTTCGGCTCGGCCCCCGCCGTCACGATCTCCGACGCCTCGCCGCCGCACAGATCGAGGATGAGGCGGGTCGCCCGCTCGATCCCCTCGACCACCGCGGCGGGATCGACGCCACGCTCCAGCCGGTAGCGGGCATCCGATTCGATGCCCAGCCGGCGGCCGGTCTGCGCGGTGCGGACGGTGTCGAAGATCGCGGCTTCCAGGAAGACGTTGGTCGTCTCCTCGGTGCAGCCGGATGCCTCGCCACCGATGATGCCGCCCAGCGCCTCGGCCCGCTCATGGTCGGCGATCACCGTCATCGCCGGGTCGAGCTGGTATTCCTTGCCGTTCAGCGCCGGCAGGGTTTCGCCCTCGCGCGCCAGCCGAACCACGATGCCGCCCTTCACCTTGTCGGCGTCGAAGGCGTGCAGCGGGCGGGACACGTCGAAAGTGATGTAGTTGGTGATGTCGACCAGGATGGAGATCGGACGCAGGCCGATGGCGGTCAGCTTGTCCTGCAGCCACTGCGGTGACGGGCCGTTCTTCACGCCGCGGAAATAGCGGCCGACATAGTAGGGGCAGGCGTCCAGCGACTCGATCTCGACCCCGATCGGGCTCTTGAAGGATCCGGGAACCGGGGTGGCGTTCAGCCGCCCTTCGGTCAGCGGCTTCAGCCTGCCCATGCCGGCAGCAGCGAGGTCGCGGGCGATGCCGCGCACCCCGGCGCAGTCGGCGCGGTCGGGCGTCAGGTTGATGTCGATGACCGGATCGTTCAGCCCGGCATAGTCGGCGAAGCCGGCGCCGACGGGGGCGTCGTCCGGCAACTCGATGATGCCCTCATGCTCGTCGGACAGCTTCAGCTCGCGCTTGGAGCACATCATGCCGTTCGACTCGACGCCGCGGATGACGCCCTTCTTCAGCGTGATGTCGGAACCGGGGACATAGGTCCCCTCCGGCGCGAAGACGCCCTTCATGCCGGCGCGGGCATTCGGGGCGCCGCAGACGACCTGCAGGGTGCCGGCGCCGGTATCGACCATCAGCACGCGCAGCTTGTCGGCGTCCGGGTGCTTCTCGGCCGAGACGACATGGGCGACGCGGAAGGGCGCCAGCTCCTTCGACCGGTCCTGGACGCCTTCCACCTCCAGGCCGAGGGCGGTCAGCTTCTCCGTGATCTGGTCGAGCGAGGCGTCGGTCTCCAGATGGTCCTTCAGCCAGGACAGCGTGAACTTCATGGGTCCGGCTCCTTAGCGCGTCAGGCCGTGGGCGATGTTGGGAATGTCGAGCGGGACGAAGCCGTAATGCTTCAGCCAGCGCAGGTCGGCTTCGAAGAAGGTGCGCAGGTCGGGGATGCCGTATTTCAGCATGGCGACGCGCTCCACCCCCATGCCGAAGGCGAAGCCCTGGTACCGGGTGCTGTCGATGCCGCAGGCTTCCAGCACGTTCGGGTGGACCATGCCGCAGCCGAGGATCTCCAGCCAGTCGCCGTAATTGCCCAGCTTCAGCTCGCCGCCCTTGCGCGAGCAGCCGATATCGACCTCCGCCGACGGTTCGGTGAAGGGGAAGAAGCTGGGGCGGAAGCGCAGCGGCAGGTCGTCCACGTCGAAGAAGGCGCGGCAGAACTCGACGAGGCAGCCCTTCAGGTGCCCCATGTTGGTCGCCTCGTCGATGACCAGCCCCTCGATCTGGTGGAACATCGGGGTGTGGGTCATGTCGTAGTCGGAGCGGTAGGTCCGCCCCGGCGCGATGATGCGGATCGGCGGCTTGTTGTTCAGCATGGTGCGGACCTGCACCGGGCTGGTGTGGGTGCGCAGCAGCATCTTCTTATCGCCCGAATCGGGCAGATAGAAGGTGTCGTGCATGTCGCGCGCCGGGTGGCCGGGCGGGAAATTCAGGGCGGTGAAGTTGTGGAAATCATCCTCGATGTCCGGCCCTTCGGCGACCGAGAATCCCATCTCGGCGAAGATGGCGACCATCTCGTCCATCGTCTGGCTGATCGGGTGGATGCGCCCCTCCGTCTCCGGCCGGACCGGCAGGGTCACGTCGACCCGCTCGGCCTCCAGCCGCGCCTTCAGATGAGCGGCGGCGAGGTCAGCCTTGCGCGCGTCGATGGCGGCGGCGATCTCGTCCTTCAGCGCGTTCAGCGCCTGACCGCGCTCCTTGCGCTCGTCGGGGGTGAGGTTCCCCAGCTCCTTCATGAAGCCGGTGATGCGCCCCTTCTTGCCGAGCGCGGAGACCCGCACCTCGTCCAGCGCCGAAAGGTCGGCGGCGGCGTTGACCTGCGACAGAAGTTCGTCTTTCAGCGCGTCGAGCATGGCGGTTCCCGGCAAGCGTGGGGAAGAAAACGGTGCAAAAAGAAAAAGGGAGCCGGCCCAGCGGCCCGGCTCCCTTCTCTTACAACTGACGCCGTGACGGCAAGCGTTCCCTGAATTCAGGAAACGCGAGGCGCGTTACGCGGCGGCCTTGGAGGCGAGCGCGGCCTGGGCCTTGTCCACCAGGGTCTTAAAGGCCTCCGGCTCGCGCGCGGCCAGATCGGACAGGACCTTGCGGTCGATCTCGATGCCGGCCAGCTTGATGCCGTTGATGAAGCGCGAGTAGGTCAGGCCGTACTGACGGACGCCGGCGTTGATGCGCTGGATCCACAGGCCGCGGAAATCGCGCTTCTTGTTGCGGCGGTCGCGGTAGGCGTAACGAAGCGCCTTTTCGACCTTCTCGATCGCAATGCGGAAATTCTTGGAATTGCGACCCCGGTAGCCCTTGGCGAGCTTCAGGATCTTGCGGTGACGGGCGTGCGTCGTGACGCCGCGCTTAACACGAGCCATGGTTCAGTCCTTCCGAATTTGTCAGTGTGCCGAGATCAGGCGTTGCGCAGCCAGTTCTTCAGCACCGTGCGGGCGTTGGAGTCGCACAGGGTCATCATGCCGCGCGCGTTGCGCTTCATGTTCGGGGACTTCTGTTCCAGGCAGTGGCGCTTGTAGGCGGCCTGAGCGCGGACCTTACCCGTGGCGGTCACCTTGAAGCGCTTCTTGGCGCCGCTCTTCGTCTTCAGCTTGGGCATTTTCGTTTCCTAGGTGGAAATGAGGCGGAATTCCAGCGGACGGGTGGGCATGCCCTGAGCCATACGGCCCAGCCTCGCCGCCCGTGGAAGGCTGGGCTTATACGCGCGGGAAGAGCGGGATGCAAGGGGGATGTGTCGCCGAGCGGCCGGGAGGAGGGGGAAGCAAGGATCGGAACACACATAGTTTGCCGGATTCCTTCCTCCGGGTCCGTCAACCATGCTAGGACTTCAGACCTAATCCATGCCATGGAGTGTCGGATGGAACATCGGCGGAAAACTGTTTCACCCTGTTCCATCCAGTCCCGAACCGCAGGCGCACCCCTGAACCGCAGCCTATGGAACAGCCTCCTGAGGAGTGTTTCACCCTGTTCCAGGCTGCATCGAACCGCAGGTGCACTGCCGGGCCGCACTCCATGGAACAGATCGGGAAAACTGTTCCACGCTGTTCCATCCCCCAATAGGACCGGCCCGCACTCCCATCCCCCTACGCCATTCGCCGCAGCGCCTTCCGCACTGCACGCCCCCGCTGGCGCATGGCCCCTGCCCGCGCTATGTTCCCGGCCATGAGCGACCGCATCCCCGACCCGCAAAAGCCCGCGTCCGGTGCCGAAGGCAACTGGTTCGGCTTCACCCCCGTCGATCCGTCCGCCAAGTCCGGGCTGGTCCGCGCCGTCTTCGACAGCGTGGCGACCAACTACGACCTGATGAACGACCTGATGTCGGGCGGCATCCATCGGCTGTGGAAGGACACGCTGATGGATCTGGTGGCGCCCAAGCCGGACATGACCCTGCTCGACGTGGCGGGCGGCACCGGCGACATCGCCTTCCGCTTCCTGAAGCGCGGCGGCGGGGCGGCGGTGGTCTGCGACATCACCGAGGCGATGGTCCGGGTCGGCCGCGACCGCGCCATCGACCGCAACATCCTGTCCGGCGTGCAATGGACGGTCGGTGACGCGGAACGGCTGCCGGTCGCCTCGCGCTCGGTTGACGCCTACACCATCGCCTTCGGCCTGCGCAACGTCACCCGCATCGACGAGGCGATCAGGGAGGCCCACCGCGTCCTGAAGCCGGGCGGCAAGTTCTACTGCCTGGAATTCAGCCACGTCGTGCTGCCGGTGCTGCGCGAGCTGTACGACGTCTATTCCTTCCAGGTGCTGCCCTTCATGGGCCGCGTCGTGGCGAAGGACGAGGCGAGCTACCGCTATCTGGCCGAGAGCATCCGCCGCTTCCCGCCGCAGGCCGATCTGGCAAAACGGATCGAGGCCGCCGGCTTCGGCGCCGTGCGCGTGCGCAACCTGTCAGGCGGGATCGCCGCCATCCATTCCGGCTGGCGGATCTAAGACCCCGTGTTCCGTATCCTGCGCAACCTGGTCCGGATGGCCGTGATCGGCCGGACGGTCGCCCGCCATGACGCCCTGCCCACCAGCCTGCTCGGCACCGCCCCCGGCCTGCTCTGGCTGTGGCGCCGCATCGCCCGCAAGGACGTGCCCGGCCGCGAGGGCGAGCGGCTGGCGCGCGCGCTGGCCGAACTCGGCCCCACCTATATCAAGCTGGGCCAGTTGCTCTCCACCCGATCCGATCTGGTCGGCGAGCGGATGGCGGTCGATCTTGCCGAGTTGCAGGACAAGCTGCCGCCCTTCCCCGCCGATCAGGCCCGCGCCATCATCGAGGCGGAGTTCGGCCAGCCGGTCCAGGCGCTGTTCCAGAGCTTCGACGACAAGCCGGTCGCCGCCGCCTCCATCGCGCAGGTCCATTTCGCCGTCACCGCCGACGGGCAGGAGGTGGCGGTCAAGGTGCTGCGCCCGGGCATCGAACAGGCGTTCGAGCGCGACATCGACCTGTTCTACCGGCTGGCGAGCCTTGCGGAATGGGTGCTGCCCCGGCTCAAGCGGCTGCGGCTGGTCGAGGTGGTCGACACCTTCGCCCGCACCTCGCGGCTGGAGATGGATCTGCGGATGGAGGCCGCCGCCGCGTCGGAGCTGGCGGCGAACTTCAAGGACGATGAAACCTTCAACGTGCCCAAGGTCGATTGGGAGCGCACCGGCGGCCGGGTGCTGACGCTGGAGCGCATCCGCGGCTTCAAGGTGGACGAGCCTGCCCGCATCTCCGCCGCCGGTTTCGACCGCGACGAGATCCTGGCGATGGCCTCGGCCAGCTTCTTCAACCAGGTGTTCCGCGACGGCTTCTTCCATGCCGACCTTCATCCCGGCAACCTGTTCATCAACGAACAGGGCACCATCACCGCCGTCGATTTCGGCATCATGGGCCGGCTGGACCGCGAGACGCGCTATTACCTCGCCGACATGCTGATCGGCTTCCTGACCGGCGATTACCGCCGGGTCGCCATCGTGCATTTCGAGGCCGGCTATGTCCCGCGCCACCAGTCGATCGAGATCTTCACCCAGGCCTGCCGCGCCATCGGCGAGCCCTTGCAGAACAAGCCGCTGGCCGACATCTCGGTCGGCCGGCTGCTGGCCCAGCTGTTCGCCGTCACCGAACAGTTCGAGATGGAGACCCAGCCGCAGCTGCTTCTCCTTCAGAAGAGCATGCTGACGGCGGAGGGCGTCGGCCGGCTGCTGAACCCCAACATCAACATGTGGGAGCTGGCCCGTCCGCTGATCGAGGAATGGATGCGCGAGAATCGCGGGCCGGAGGCGCAGTTCATCAACGATGCCGGCGCCATCCTGTCCACCGTCCGCCGCATCCCCGCCCTGGTCAGCGAGGCGGAGCGGGTGACCCGCGACATGGCGGAAGGTGGGGTGCGCCTGCACCCGCAGACCGTCCGCCAGATGCTGAACGGCTGGGACACCCGCCGCCGCTCGGACCGCGCCGCCCTGTGGGTGATCGCGGCCCTGCTGGCGGTGATCGCCGTCCAGATGCTGTAAGGGTTTAGTAGCCCCGGCTGCGGTCCACCACATTGGGTAGCGGCCGGCCTTCGCGGAGCGCCGTCATCGCTGCCGCCACCTGATCGACGCAGCGCGACGGGTGGGTAACCCCGGCGACATGGGGGGTGATGCGGACCTTCGGATGGCGCCAGAGCGGATGGTCGGCCGGCAGCGGCTCCGTCGCGAAAACGTCCAGGCTGGCGCCGCGCAGATGCCCGCTCTCCAGCGCGTCGAGCAGGTCCGACTCGACCAGATGCCCGCCGCGGGCGGCGTTGACGACCACTGCCCCCTTGGGCAGGGCGGCGAACAGCTTCGCATTCAGGATGCCGCGGGTCTCGTCGGTCAGCGGCAGCAGGCAGACCAGGAGATCGCACTGCGGCAGCATTGCCGCCAGCCCGTCGGGACCGGAGAAGCTCTTCACCCCCTCAATGCTCTTGGGGCTGCGGCTCCAGCCCATCAGGCGGTATCCCAGGGTCCGCAGCGTACCGGCCGACGCCGCCCCCAGCTCGCCCATGCCCAGGAAGCCGACGGTCACCTCGGAGGCCGGGCGATGGTCCAGCTGCTCCCACCGCGCCTCGGCCTGGAGGGTGGCATACTGGTCCATCAACCGATGCCAGTACAGCACCTGGAAAACCACATAGCCGGCCATGTCGACGGTCAGCCCGTCCGCCACCATCCGCACCAGCGGCACGTCCGGCAGCGTCGGGTCCTGAAGGATCGGCTCCACCCCGGCGCCCAATGACACGATCAGCTTTAGGTTGGGAAGGGTCGCCAGCATGCCGGCCGGCGGCTTCCACACCACCGCCACCTCGATGTCGGCGATATCGCCGGTCTCGGGCCAGACGCGCATCTCCAGGTCGGGAAGATGACGGGCGATTTCCCGGCGCCAATCCTCGGCGCTGTCGCTGGCGGAGCAGAACAGAAGCGTCACGGCCGAACCCCTGCTATCTAGATTGCTGTTGGGGTGCGAACGATAGCGCCTTTCCCGAACTCCGCAAGGAAGCAAGCCCGTGCCGCGCCTGATCCTGCTGAACAAGCCCTATGGCGTGCTGCCGCAATTCACCGACGACCAGGGCCGGGCGACCCTGGCGGAACTGGTGCCGGTGAAGGGCGTCTATGCCGCCGGCCGGCTCGATCGCGACAGCGAGGGGCTGCTGGCCCTCAGCGACGACGGCCCGCTGATCGCCCGCATCGCCGCGCCTACCAACAAGATGCCTAAGACCTATTGGGTGCAGGTGGAGGGCGTGCCGACCGACGAGGCGCTGGAGACGCTGCGTCGCGGCGTCACGCTGAAGGACGGCCCCACCCTGCCGGCCGAAGTGTGGCGGATGGAGGAGCCGGCGTTGCTGTGGCCGCGCGATCCGCCGGTGCGCTACCGCGCCGCCATCCCCACCAGCTGGATCGCGCTGACCCTGCGCGAGGGGCGCAACCGGCAGGTCCGACGCATGACGGCGGCGGTCGGCTTCCCCACCCTGCGGCTGATCCGCTGGTCGATCGGCGACTGGACGCTGGACGGGCTGGCGCCGGGGCAGTGGCGGGAGGTCCCCCAACCGCCCGCGACACCCGGCAATGGGCCAAAGGCCCCGGCACCAACCGGCAAGCGCGGCCCGGTCAAGCTCCGCCGAACAGCTGCTCCTCGCTCAGCGCCATCACGCTCGCGGAGCCGTTGACGACGGTCGCCCGCAGCGCCGCCGCCTTGGGCAGCAGATGGGTGGCATAGAAGCGGGCGGTCAGCGGCTTGGCCGACAGGAAGGCGATGTCGGCATCGCCCTCCGCCAGCTTCTCCACCGCCACCTTGGCGGCGCGGGCCAGTTGCCAGCCGCCGGCAATCACGCCCATCAGGTCCAGCAGCGTCACCGACGCGGCGGCCGGCAGGCGCGGGTCCTGCTTCGCCGCGGTCAGCATCCAGGCAATCGCCTGCCTTGCCTCATGCACCGCGGCGGTCAGCTCCGACCCGGTGACGCGCAGCGCCTCGTCAGCGTGGCTTGACAGCTCGCCGCCCAGCGCCGCAATCTCGTCCAGCAGGCCATTGGCCGTCGCCCCGCCGTCGCGCAGGATCTTGCGGTTGATCAGGTCGTTGGCCTGGATGGCGGTCGTGCCCTCGTAGATCGTGGTGATGCGGGCGTCACGCAGATGCTGGGCAGCGCCGGTCTCCTCGATGAAGCCCATGCCGCCATGAACCTGCACGCCGTCCGACGCCAGCTGTTGGCCGGTCTCGGTGCACCAGCCCTTGGCGATGGGGGTCAACAGGTCGACCAGCAGGGCGGCCCGGCCGCGCGCCGCCTCGTCGGCATGGTGGTGTGCCACATCCACCGCGGCGGCGGCAGTGTAGAGGATGCCCCGCATCGCCTCGATCCGCGCCTTCATACCCATCAGCAGACGGCGGACGTCGGGGTGATTGACGATGGCCTTCGACTGGCCCTCGATCCAGCCCAATGGCTTGCCCTGCACGCGGTCGCGCGCATAGGCCAAAGCCTGCTGATAGGCCCGCTCGGCGATCGACAGACCCTGCATCGCCACCGCCAGCCGGGCGTGGTTCATCATGGTGAACATGTATTCCAGGCCGCGGTTCGGCTCGCCCACCAGGAAGCCGGTCGCCCCGCCCTCGTCGCCGAAGGACAGCACGGCGGTCGGGCTGCCGTGGATGCCCAGCTTGTGCTCCAGCGACACGCACTTCACCTGATTGCGGGCGCCCAGGCTGCCGTCGGCATTGACCAGGAATTTCGGCACGACGAACAGGCTGATGCCCTTCACGCCTGGAGGCGCATCGGGCAGGCGGGCCAGCACCAGATGGACGATGTTCTCCGTCAGGTCATGGTCGCCGTAGGTGATGAAGATCTTCTGCCCGGTGACAAGGTAATGGTCGCCGTTCGGCACCGCCCGTGACCGCGTGGCGGCAAGGTCGCTGCCTGCCTGCGGCTCCGTGATGTTCATGGTGCCGGTCCACTCGCCCGAGATCATCCTGGGCAGGTAGATGTCCTTCAGCGCGTCGGAGCCATAGAGCTGCACCGCGTTTACCGCCCCCTGCGTCAGCATCGGGCAGAGCGCGAAGGCCATGTTGGCGGAATGCCACATCTCCTGCACGGCGGTGTTCAGCAGGTTGGGCAACCCCATGCCGCCGCGCGCCGGATCGAAGGGCAGCCCGTTCCAGCCGCCTTCCACCAGTGCCTGCCACGTCGTCCCCCAGCCCTCCGCCGTACGAACGATGCCGTCGGCGTCGAGCCGGGCGCCCTGGATGTCGCCGATGCGGTTCAGCGGTGCCAGGACGTTCCCGGCGATCTTCGCCGCCTCGCCCAGGATGCTGTCCACCATGTCGGGGCTGGCATCCTCGAAGCCCGGCAGAGCCGCCACGTCGGCCATGCCGGCGAGATGGTCGAGAACGAAGCGGATCTCTTTCAACGGCGGGGTGTAGGGGATCGCGGCGGCGGTCATGGGGGACCTCTTCGGAAGACGGAGGGGAACGGGGATCAGACGGCCTGCTGGAGTTCCGGCAGGGCCTTGAACAGGTCGGCGACGAGACCGTAGTCGGCGACCTGGAAGATCGGTGCCTCTTCGTCCTTGTTGATGGCGACGATGATCTTGCTGTCCTTCATGCCGGCGAGGTGCTGGATGGCACCCGAGATGCCGACGGCGACATAGAGGTCCGGGGCGACGATCTTGCCGGTCTGACCGACCTGATAGTCGTTCGGCACGAAGCCGGCATCGACCGCCGCACGGCTGGCGCCAACCGCAGCGCCCAGCTTGTCGGCGATCGCTTCCAGCAGGGGAAAGTTGTCGCCCGACTGCATGCCGCGCCCGCCGGAGATGACGACGCGGGCGGAGGTCAGTTCCGGACGCTCCGATTTCGACAACTCGGCCGAGACGAAGCTCGACAGGGCAGGGTCGGCGACGGCGGCGACACTCTCGACCGGAGCATTGCCGGTGGCGGCGGCCGCTTCGAAGGCGGTGGTGCGGACGGTGATCACCTTCACCGGGTCGGCCGACTGCACGGTGGCGATGGCGTTGCCGGCATAGATCGGCCGCTCGAAGCTGTCGGCGGAGACCACCGCAGTGATGTCGGAGATCATCGCCACGTCGAGCAGCGCCGCGACGCGCGGCAGCACGTTCTTGCCCACCGAGGTGGCGGCGGCCAGGACATGGCTGTAGCCGGGGGCGAGCGAGACCAGGAGGGCCGCAACCGGCTCGGCCAGCGCGTGCTCGTAGGCGGCATCGTCGGCGAGCAGCACCTTGGCGACGCCGGCCAGCTTGGCGGCCTGCTCCGCGGCCGACGCGGCATTGCGGCCGGCGACGAGGAGGTGGACGTCGCCGCCGAGCTTGGCAGCGGCGGTCACCGCATGGGCGGTGGCAGGCTTGAGGCTGGCGTTGTCGTGGTCGGCGAAGATCAGGATGGGCATGACGGATTCCTGTGTCGGGCGGGATGTAGGACTTGGGACACCGAGGCCAGTCCTCAGATTACCCGCGCCTCGTTCTTCAGCTTGTCGACCAGGGTGGCGACGTCCGGCACCTTGATGCCGGCCTGACGCTTTGCCGGCTCGGCCACCTTCAGCGTCTTCAGCCGCGGCGTCACGTCGACGCCCAGGCTGTCCGACGTGATGGTCTCCAGCGGCTTCTTCTTGGCCTTCATGATGTTGGGCAGCGAGGCATAGCGCGGCTCGTTCAGGCGCAGGTCGGCGGTGACCACCGCCGGCAGCTTGAGGTCCACCGTCTCCAGACCGCCGTCGATCTCGCGGGTGACCGCGACCTTGCCGTCGCCGGCAGCGATCTTGGAGGCGAAGGTGCCCTGGCCCCAGCCGAGCAGCGCCGCCAGCATCTGGCCGGTCTGATTGCAGTCGTCGTCGATCGCCTGCTTGCCGAGGATCACCATCCCCGGCGCCTCCTTCTCGACCAGTGCCTTCAGCACCTTGGCGACGGCCAGCGGTTCGGTCGTCACATCGGTCTGGACCAGGATGGCGCGGTCGGCACCCATGGCGAGAGCGGTGCGCAGGGTTTCCTGCGCCTGCGCCGGGCCGATGGAAACGACGACGATCTCGGTCGCCTTGCCGGCTTCCTTCAGGCGCACGGCCTCTTCGACGGCGATCTCGTCGAAGGGGTTCATCGAGAACTTCACATTGGACGTCTCAACGCCGGACTGGTCGGTCTTCACCCGGATCTTGACATTGTAGTCGACGACGCGCTTCACGGCGCAGAGGATCTTCATGGCGCAGGTCTCTTTGGAAATGGGCGGCGTGCAGGCATGGGAGGGCGTTGCCCCACTCTCTCCTCCGTCAGGCGGAGGAGAGAGTGGGCGCTTTAGCCGAAATGCGGGAAAAGATTAGGGAGAGGGCAATGCGCCCCGCCTCTTACAGCCCCTCGGTCTGCTTGCGCAGGACGTATTTCTGGATCTTGCCGGTGGAGGTCTTCGGCAGCGGGCCGAACACCACCGTGCGCGGGGACTTGAAGTGGGCCATGTGCGACCGGCAGAAGGCGATGATGTCGGCCTCGGTCGCGGTGGCTCCGTCCTTCAGCGTGACAAAGGCGCAGGGCGTCTCACCCCACTTCTCATCATGTCGGGCGACAACTGCGGCCTCCAGTACCTCGGGGTGCTTATAGAGGACATCCTCCACCTCAATGGACGAGATGTTCTCGCCGCCGGAGATGATGATGTCCTTCGAGCGGTCCTTGATCTCGACATAGCCGTCTTCATGCCAGACGGCGAGGTCGCCGGTGTGGAACCAGCCGCCGGCGAAGGCCTCTTCGGTCGCCTTGGGGTTCTTCAGATAGCCCTTCATGACGTTGTTGCCGCGCATCATGATCTCGCCCATCGTGCGGCCGTCCTTCGGCACCGGCTCCAGCGTGAAGGGATCGGCGACGATCACCGCCTCCAGCATCGGGCCGCGCACGCCCTGGCGGGCCTTGATCGCCGCCTTTTCGTCCAGCGACAGCCCGTCCCAGCGGTCGTGCCAGACGCAGACCACGGTCGGGCCATAGCATTCGGTCAGCCCGTAGACATGCGTGACTTCCCAGCCCATGCGTTCCATGCCGGCGATGACGGCGGCGGGTGGGGCGGCACCGGCGACCATCACCTTGACCTTCTGCCCGATGCCCTGCTTCAGCTCGGCCGGCGCATTGTTCAGCATGTTCAGCACGATGGGCGCGCCGCAGAAGTTGGTCACCCGCTCCTCGCGGATCAGCGTCAGCACGGCGTCCGGGCGGACCTGACGCAGGCAGACGGCGGTGCCGGCGGCGACTGCGATGGTCCAGGGGAAGCACCAGCCGTTGCAGTGGAACATCGGCAACGTCCACAGATACACGGGCGCATCGCCCATGTTCCAGGACAGCGCGTTCGACACCGCGTTCAGGTAGGCGCCGCGATGATGGTAGACGACGCCCTTCGGGTTGCCGGTGGTGCCCGAGGTATAGTTCAGCGCGATGGCCTGCCATTCGTCGGCCGGCAGGGTCCAAGGATGCTCGGCGCCGACATCGCTGATGAAGGACTCGTAATCGCGGTCGCCGATCAGCTCCCCGCCGGTGTAGGTCGGGTCGTCGATGTCCACCACCGGGATCGGCGCGTCGAGCAGGGCCAGCGCCTTCTTGGCGACGCCGGAGAACTCGCGGTCGACGATCAGAATCTTCGCCTCGCCATGCTTCAGGATGAAGGCGATGGCCTCGGCATCCAGACGGGTGTTGACCGCGTTCAGCACGGCACCGGCCAGCGGCACGCCGAAATGGGCCTCGAACAGTTCCGGCGTGTTGGCGGCCAGCATGGCGACGGTATCGCCAGTGCCGATGCCCAGATTGACCAGTGCCGCGGCCAGACGGCGCACGCGAACGAAGGTCTCGGCCCAAGTCCGGCGGACCGGACCATGGACGACGGCCAGCCGGTCGGGCCACACCGCGGCGGCGCGCTCCAGGAAGGTCAGCGGCGTCAGGGCGACGAAATTGGCGGCGTTACGGTCGAGGTCGAGGTCGTATGGATTGGCGCTGGGATTGGCTGCGGCGGCAATTGCACTCATCGGACCGTTCTCCCCAGGGGTTCTTTGTTGCGTGCCGACATTGGGCGCGGCGGTGTTGGAAAGAGCCTGTACCAGATCAGCTTTGCGCAACTTTCTCAGGATTATGACCAATTGTTATTGAGGTTGTTGCGGCACAAACGCAGCGGAGGTGCCTCTTTCAGCACAGCCAGCTCACATCGCCGGCAAACAGATAGCCGGCGCCATAGACCGTCTTGATCAGCCGCGGCGTGCGCGGATCCTCCTCGATCTTCTTGCGGATGCGCGAGATGCGGACGTCGATGCTGCGGTCATAGGGAAAATCGTCGCGATCCTGATCCGGTCCTTGCAGATGCTCGCGCGACAGCACGCGCTTGGGTGCCTTCAACAGCATCAGGAGAAGCGAGGCCTCCGCCGCGGTCAGGCTTTCCTGCCGGCCGTCGTCGGCGGTCAGCGTCAGGTTGCCAAGATCGAACACCCAGGGGCCGAAGCGCGCCCGAGCGGTTTCCGCAGCGGCGGTGGCGCCGGCCAGCTGTTCACGGCGGCGGATAGCGCTGTTGACGCGGGCGACCAGTTCCCGCGGCTCGAACGGCTTCACGATGTAATCGTCGGCGCCAAGTTCGAGCCCCAGGACACGGTCGGAGGTGCCACCGCGCCCCGACAGGATTATGACGCCGAAGCGGACATCCTCCCACAGCTCGCGCACCAGGGTCAGTCCGTCCATGTCCGGTAGGCCGAGATCGACGAGGCACAGGTCGGGCGCCTGGCGCTGGATCGCCGTCCGCGCCTCCCGCCCGCTGGCCCAGCCGGTCACCTCATAACCGTAACCTTCCAGCACCTCCGTCACCAGCCGGCGGATGTCGGCCTCGTCCTCGATCACATAGATGCGCTTCTTCTGTCCCACGCGCGTTTCCCCTCGGCACTCGTCACCCTGCTTTTTCCAGGTGCGTTCTGTTGGCCCACCCCTATCAGGCCGGCGTGGGTTCGGTGGCGTGGCCGATGGCCGCCACCAGCTCCCGCTTGTCCCATGGTTTGCGCAGTATGACGGCATCGGCGGGAACGTCGCCATACTCGACCGCGAATCCGCTGACCAAAACCACTCGCATGGCCGGCCGCAGCAGACGCGCACGCCGCGCCAGCTCCACCCCCGACAGGCTGGGCATGACGATGTCGGAGACCAGCAGCGACAGCCCATCGATCTGCTCCACCAGTTCCACCGCCTCGTCGCCGCTCCCCGCCTCCACAACCGAGAAGCCGAGATCGACCAGCTGCTGGCGCATCACCTGCCGGACATCGTCATTGTCCTCCGCCACCAGGGCCAACTGGCCGGACCAGTCAGCGGGCTGCGGGTCGGCCGCCACCGGGTCGGCGTCCTGCAGGCGGGGCGCCGGTTCGGCACGCGGCAGCAGCAGGGTGACGGTCGTGCCCTGCCCCGGCCGGCTGTCGATGCGCAGATAGCCGCGCGACTGCTTGACGAAGCCGTAGACCATCGACAGTCCGAGCCCGGACCCCAGCGCCTTGGTGGTGAAGAAGGGTTCCACCGCGCGGGCCAGCGCCTCCGCCGTAAAGCCGGTGCCGGTATCGGACACGCGGATTTCCAGATAATCGTCGGGCCGGACCGGCTCGTCGAAGGACTGGTCGCCCTCCAGCTTGCGGATGCCGACCGCGATGTCGAGCCGCCCGCCACCGGGCATGGCGTCGCGCGCGTTGATGGCGAGGTTGACCAGCGCATTCTCCAGCTGGGTCTGGTCGGCGATGGTCCAGCAGTCCCGCCCCTCCTCCGGTACGCCGATGGCAATGGAGCTGGGGAAGGACCGACGCAGCAGAACCGCCATGTCACGCAACAGGCCGCACAGCTCGATCGGCTCCGGCTTGAGCGGCTGCTGGCGGGAGAAGGCGAGCAGACGGGCGGTGATGTCGGCGCCACGGCGGCCGGCGCGCTGGGCCGGCTCCAGATAGGCGTCCAACCCCTCGACCGCGGCATAGCGGTCGCGCGCCGCCGACAAGTTGCCGATGATGATCGACAGCAGGTTGTTGAAGTCGTGCGCCAGCCCGCCGGACAGCTGGCCGACCGCCTTCAGCCGCTGCGCCTCGACCAACTGGCGTTCGGTCTGCTTCTCGTCGGTGATGTCGAGGGTCAGCACGAACAGGCCGGTGACGGTGCCCTCCTCTTCCAGGCCCTCCCCTTGTCCCTCGCCGCGATGGGGGATCAGCGTGGTCTTGGTCACCATCGTGCCTTCATAGCGCGGGAAAGCGTATTCGAAGGTCACCACCTCCCCCGACAGGCAGCGGTCGAGATTGGGGGCAAGGGCGTCCATCGCCCGCCGTCCGACGACCGCCGCCAGATCGCGGCAGATCACGTCCGCCTTGTCGCGGCCGACCAGTTCGGCCCAGCGCAGGTTGGCGAAGGTCAACCGGCCGTCGCGATCCAGCCCTGCGATACAAGCGGGTATGGCGTCCAGGATCACGCGCTGGCGGGTTTCCGCCTCCGCCAGTGCGGCGGTGCGGTCGCGCACGCGGCTGTCCAGCGTGGCGACGGTGTCGCGCAGCTGCCGGACCATGCCGTCGAAGGCGGAAGCCAGCAGCCCGATCTCGTCGCCGCGGCGGATGCCGCTCTGGGCGCCGAGGTCGCCGGCCCGCACCTGCGCCGCGGTGTCGGCCAGTCGGCGCAGCGGCCGGACCAAACGGCCGACGGCGACGTAGCCCAGCAGGCTTCCCGCCGCCATCAGCGCCATGCCGATGGCAAGGATGCGGTTGCCCAGCACCACAGAGGACCGCCGCAGTTCATCCACATAGACGGACGAGGCGATGTACCAGTCGAACCCCTCGAAGTGCCGGACCCAGCTGATCTTCTCGTAGGCGTAGTTGCCGGGATCGTCGGGCTTGTCCCAGAGATAGGTCAGCGGCTCACCCTTCGCCGCGGCGACCTTCAGATCCTCGGCGATGGGATTGCCGGTGGCTGAGTTCAGGCGGTCGCCGAAAGCCGTGCCCTCGATGTTCGCATTCGGATGGATGATCATCCGGTTCGCCGAATCGAAGATGTAGAGATAGCCGGTGCGGGCGATACGCAGCTTGCGCAGGGCCTGGCGCAGATCCTCGATGGCCTCGGCCTTGCGCCGCTCCACCTCGGCATCGACGTCGGCCAGATAGGCGCCGGTGCCGACGATGATGCCGCGCCTGGGCAGATCCTTGAAGAAGCTGAGCTTCGGCGCCCGCTCGTCGCCGTTCGGCCGCCACCACGGATAGGTCTGGAACCCCTCCCCCTCGCGCTTGGCGGTGGCGATGATGGTGGGGAGGATGTGGCGGCCCAGATTATCGCGCAGATCGTCGGCCTTGCGACCCTGATAGTCCGGCGACGGGTGCGACAGGATCACCGAATCGTAGCCGATGGCCCAGACATAGTCGCCGTTGCCGTAGCGGAAGGCGTGCAGCCCCTCCATCGCCTCGCGCCGCGCCTGTTCCATCGTGATCTCGCCGCGGTCGGCGCGGGCATGGACATGCTCGATATAGCCGACCGCCAACTCCAGCACGTCGCGCAGCCGGGTCTTGTAGGAGTCAACCGTCGCCACCCGCTGCTCCTCCAGCCCGCCGCGGATGCGGCTGACCAGTTCGAACACATTGTCGAGGATGGTGCGGCTGGCGTCGCGTTCGATCTCGTAGGCCTTCTCCTCGATGAAGGGGACCGAGAAGACGTAGGCCGCCGCGGAGAACAGCCCGAGCGAGATCAGGATCGCCGAAAACAGCCGGAGGAACAGGGGCGAACGGATCATTTTTCCGGGCAGGGCGGCGGATTCAGGGCATTGGAGAAAGCACCGCCATCATCCCAGCTTCGCCACCGCGGCTCAACGCGAATCGGTGGGATTGTTACCTGAATTGCACTGAAACAATTCGTCATATTTCCGGGAAATTTGCGAAACAGTGTTTTGTTAGCCGGAAAAACCATAAGCCCTTCAAGGCAAACCAAGGACGTATAGCGTCTGGAGGAAACATGCACTCTCCCGCGAACACTCCGGTTTACGAGCGGGTCCGCCGGAACCCCAAATTCCACGAACTGGTCCGCCAGCGCAGCCGGCTGGCCCTGATCCTGTCGGCCGTCGTTCTGGCCGGCTACTACGCCTTCATGATGGTGGTCGCCTTTGCGCCCGGCCTGCTGCACAAGCCGCTGTCAGACGACTCGTCGCTCAGCGTCGGCTTCCCGATCGGGGCTGCCATCATCATCCTGTCCTGGCTGCTGACCGGCGTCTATTCCCATTTCGCCAACGGCCGCTTCCAGGACCTGACCGACGAGATCACGCGGGAGACGCTGCAATGATCGCCCGCCGGATCCTCCTCGCGGGCACTGCCGCCACCCTGTTCGCCCTGCCGGCGCTGGCCGCCGGCGATGTCGGGCAGTTGGAAAAGCAGCCGGTCAACCTGTCGGCCATCGGCATGTTCATCGCCTTCGTGGTGATGACGCTGGGCATCACCTACTGGGCGGCCAGCCGCACCCGCTCCACCTCCGACTTCTACACCGCGGGCGGCGGCATCACCGGCTTCCAGAACGGTCTGGCCATTGCCGGCGACTACATGTCGGCGGCGACGCTGCTCGGCCTGTCGAGCCTGGTGTTCGCCAAGGGCTATGACGGCTTCGTCTACACCATCAGCTTCTTCGTCGGCTGGCCGATCATCCTGTTCCTGCTGGCCGAACGGCTGCGCAATCTCGGCCACTTCACCTTCGCCGACATCGCGTCGTACCGGCTGGACCAGGGCAAGATCCGCACCTTCGCCGCCATCGGCTCGCTGACGGTGGTGTGCTTCTACCTGATCGTCCAGATGGTCGGCGCCGGCCAGCTGATCAAGCTGCTGTTCGGGCTGGACTACAACGTCGCGGTGATCGTGGTCGGCGTGCTGATGGTGGTCTACGTCACCTTCGGCGGCATGATCGCCACCACCTGGGTGCAGATCATCAAGGCGGTACTGCTGCTGGGCGGCGGCATCCTGCTGGCCTTCCTGGCCCTGTCGCGCTTCGGCTTCAGCCTGGAGGCCATCGCCAGGAGCGCCATCGCCTCGCACAAGGACGGGGTGAAGATCATGGGGCCGGGCACGCTGCTGGCCGACCCGGTGTCGGCGGTGTCGCTGTCGCTCGGCCTGCTGTTCGGCACCGCCGCCCTGCCGCACATCATGATGCGCTTCTTCACCGTCCCCAACGCGCGCGAGGCCCGCAAGTCGGTCTTCTACGCCTCGGGCTTCATCGGCTTCTTCTTCCTGATCGTCTGCGTGCTGGGCATGGCGGCGATCACCATCGTCGGCACCGACCCGCAATTCTTCGAAGGCGGCAAGCTGATCGGCGGCGGCAACATGCCGGTGATGCATCTAGCCAAGGCGCTGGGCGGCGACCTGTTCCTGGGCTTCCTGTCGGCGGTCGCCTTCGCCACCATCCTGGCAGTGGTGTCGGGCCTGGCGCTGGCCGGCGCGTCCGCCATCGCCCACGACCTCTACGCCCGCGTCATCCGCAAGGGCGAGGCGACGGAGCGCGAGGAGATGCGCGTGTCCAAGATCGCCTCGCTGGTGCTGGGCGTGCTGGCGGTCGTTCTGGGCATCGCCTTCGAGAAGCAGAACGTCGCCTTCCTGGTCGGCCTGACCTTCGGCGTCGCGGCGTCGGTGAACTTCCCGGTGCTGATCCTGTCGATGTACTGGAAGGGGCTGACCACGCGCGGCGCGCTGGCGGGCGGCATCGCCGGCTTGATCTCCGCCGTCACGCTGGTGATCCTGTCGAACGCCGTGTGGGTCGTGGTGCTGAACAACCCGGCCCCCATCTTCCCCTACGAGCAGCCGGCTCTGTTCTCGATGACGCTGGCCTTCATCGTCACCATCATAGTGTCGAAGCTGGACAGCAGCGCGTTGGCCCGTGCCGAGCGCGAAGCCTTTGAAGACCAGTTCGTTCGGTCCCAGACCGGCATAGGTGCCGCCGCCGCGGCCAAGCACTGATCCCCTGACGGCCCGATACTTTTTAGCGGAAAGGCGCTCTTCTCCAGGCCCGGGGAAGGGCACCTTTCCGTTGTCAGCCGGCCGAGACGCTGTTGTCCTTGCGGCGCGACAGCTGAACCTGCCCGTCCAGGCATTTGACGTAGCCGGTCTTGCCCGGTTTCAGCCCATCCAGGATGGTCACCAGCGCACGGGGGATCGCCGCGAATTCCTTGGAGCCGCGCGACTGGCCGTTGTAGGCCGCGATGTGCTCGCGCAGCTTTTCCTTGGACACCGGCTTCCCGTCATTCCCAATCATCTCGTCCGCCTTTCAATGCTCCTGACCGCCGACAGGCTTACGCCGGCAGCCCGTCCGCCGCAACCGGCCGGCCGGTCCGGTCGGCAGGAAAGCGGATGGTGGCGGCGGTGCCGTGGCCCGGTTCGCTGTCGATGGACAGGCTGCCGCCATGCAGGGCCATCAGGTCGCGGCAGATCGACAGGCCCAGTCCGGTGCCGCCGAACCGCCCAGAAATGCTGCTGTCGGCCTGCTGGAATGGCTCCAGAATGCGGGCCAGTGCGTCGGCGGCGATGCCGATGCCGGTATCGCGCACGGTGACGGCGATCCGGCCATCCTCCTCCTGCACCGCACTCACCGTCACCCGGCCGCCGCGCGGGGTGAATTTGACCGCGTTCGACAGCAGGTTCAGCAGCACCTGACGCAAGGCGCGCTCGTCGGCCAGCAGATTGGGCAGGTCGGGCGGGCATTCGACCTCCAGCGTCACCCCACCCACATCGGCCGGCACCGCAGCCAGCGCCCGGCAGGTCTCGATGGCTTCGCCCGGCTCCATCCAGCTTTCATCGAGCGTGTAGCGCCCGGCCTCCAGCTTCGACATGTCCAGCACGTCGTTGATCAGGTCCAGCAGGTGGCGACCGCTGTTCTGCACATGGCGGGCATAGTCGCGATAGCGCGGGCTGCCCAGCGGGCCGAACAGCTCGTGCAGCATGATGTCGGAAAAGCCGATGATGGCGTTCAGCGGCGTGCGCAGTTCGTGGCTCATGGTCGCCAGGAAGGCGCTCTTGGCCCGGTTGGCGGCCTCCGCCTGATCAAGTGCCGTGGCGAGCCGTTCGGCAGCCTCGACCCGTTCGGTGATGTCGCGTGCCTCGACCACCAGCACCGTGACGATGCCCCTGTCGTCGTAGACCGGCTTGATCGTCACATCCATCACGCGGGTAACGCCATCGGTGACTACGTCGGTCTCATAGCGAACGAAACGTCCCGACGCCGCCTTCTCGATGGAGTGGCGGAATCCCGCCGCCAGTTCGTCCGTGCGGGCCCAGCCTCGGAATTCCCAGGCGCGGCGTCCGACCAGTGCCTCGGCCGGCAGCCCGGCCAAGGCACAAGCCGGCCGGTTCAGCGCCAGCACCCGGCCGTCCGGCGACAGCAGCCCCATGATCTGGAAACTGCTGTCGAACAGTGCCTGCGAGCGGCGTTCGCTGGCGCGCAACGCCTGCGTCGTCGTCTCCAGCCGACCGAGCTGCCGCAATGCCAGCAGAGCCAGCAGCATCACCACCACGGACACCGCCGCAGTTTCCAGAATGCGTTTCCAACGATCGGCGTACCAGCCGGATAGCACGTCCTCGGTCCTGATCCGGACATAGACGTAAAACGGAAAGCCCGCCACACGGCGAACCGTGCCGATGCGTTCGCGCCCTTCAGTCGGGTCCAGACCGGACAAAGTCCGCTCGGACTCGCCGGCGGGCAGACGGGGCAGGACGGCAGCGAACGTAGCGCGGTCCTGGTCGAGACGCACGACGGTGAGTGAATGGGCCAAAACCACCCCGTCCTCGCGATAGAGCAGGATGATGCTGCGCGATCCGATGTTCTGGGTCGCGTAGAGGCGGGCGAAACGGTCGAGGTCGAGCACCACCATCGCGACGCCGCTGCCATCCGCCAGTGGCCGGACCAAGGCTGCACGCCAGCCGCCGCCGGCTTCACGATAAGGTCCGACGAAAGCCGCCGATCCACCGGTCGCCGCCTCTGCCAGGGGGGTTCCCGCCACCGAAACCGGGGAGTCCAGACCGGTGGACTGCCGCACCCGCCCATCCCGATCCGCAATCAGCAGGGTCCGTACCGCCATCCCCGGAGCGGCGTCTGCGCCAGCCGCCTCACCCAGCATATAGGCCGGCAGCCGCCCAGCTTC
Source organism: Azospirillum lipoferum (assembly GCF_024170005.1). Classification (GTDB taxonomy): domain Bacteria; phylum Pseudomonadota; class Alphaproteobacteria; order Azospirillales; family Azospirillaceae; genus Azospirillum; species Azospirillum lipoferum. The sequence goes on along the minus strand of NZ_JALJXJ010000008.1, from coordinate 234,799 downwards.
CGCCATGCCCCGGAGGGTATAGCCGGCCACGACCATGACGCGGCGGGCATCCTCCACCAGCAGGGCCGACAGGTTGGCGGTCTGGCGCAGTCCGTCCTGGATCGCCCGGTCGCGCGCCCGCTCAAGGTCGGCATAGGAGACCAGCCAGAAGCCGGCAATCACGGCCACGAGCAAGCCGATGCGCGTGGCGGCGACAGGCGGCAAGGATGATAAGCGCCACCACCTCCGGCGTGCGCCACCGTCCGGTTCGGAGAGATCCGTCAAAGGAAATGGTCCGCCGCGTCTGGATTCCGGAAACGCGTCAGGCCGGAATGGCCGGACGCGAGGAACTGTAGCATGCCGGTGCAGTCATTTTCACGTTCGCTTACCCCTGATCCCCGAAGGACCGGGAATGCGGCGGCCGGGCGTCAGGGCATGGGAAAACTTGGCGGAAAACTTGGCGGAAAAGTTTGGCTCGACAAAGCCACCCGCCCACGCTTCTCTGCCCGGCAAGAATGTGAAGGAGGGTCCCGGCCGGCATGCTGCAGGATTTCATCGATAGCCTGTCCCAGGTGCCGCTCCTGGGGCTGATGCTGTTCCAGATCGCCATCGTCTGGCCATTGTCGCGCATCCTGCGCCGGGCCGGCTTCTCGCCGCTGTGGGCCTTGTTCTCACTGGTGCCGCTCGGGCATGTGGTGCCCATCGGCGTGATGGCGCACAGCCGCTGGCCGGTTCTGCCCGCCCGCCAGACGCGCAAGGTCAAGGCACGGAGGACGGCATGACGGAGACCATGGTTCATCTGGGCTTCTGGGAACTGCTGATCGGGTCGATCGTCACGACGTACATGCTGATCGCCGGCGGCTGGGTTCTGGCCAAGGCCGGGCGCAGTCCGCTGTGGATCCTGCTGCTGCTGTTCCCTTACGTCAACGTCCTGGCGGTCTGGGCCTTCGCCTTCATCCGCTGGCCCTTCGTCGACCGGTCTCCCGACCCTAGGCAGACCGCGCCAGTCGACGAGCACTGACCGCAGGTCAGGTTCAGACCTCGTCCTCGACCAGACGGACGATGACGTCGACGCGGGCGACACGGGTGCCGGCGGGTGCCGCCGGCAGGCTCTGCACCGTCAGCCGGTCGGCGGGAATATCCTCCAGCCGGCCGGTGGATTCGACGAAGAAATGGTGGTGGTCGCTGGTGTTGGTGTCGAAGTAGGACTTGCCCGCCTCCACCACCACCTCGCGCATAAGTCCGGCGGCGGTGAACTGGTTCAGCGTGTTGTAGACGGTCGCCAGCGACACCGGCAGGTCAGCGGCCAGCGCCTCGCCATGCAACTGCTCCGCCGTGACATGCCGGTCGCAGCCTTCGAACAGCATCCGGGCGAGGCCGAGCCGCTGGCGGGTCGGGCGGAGTCCGGCACTGTTCAGCCGGTCGAGTGCTCGCTTGAAGGGGCGTTCGGCGGTCATCATGGGCGAGGCCCCCCATACTGTCGACATCAGGATCGGACTCGGAGTCCAACACAGGACCGCGGCACTAAGCCGCAGTCCGTTCAACTGTAAAACCATTCGGAAAGGTCAGGCAAGCCATTGTCGCAGCAACGTCAATTGGAGGATCAATGGGGTGGGCCATCCGAGCGTATAAATACCAAGGCCGTCGGCGGTTTCCCGCCGACGGCCCTGCCCGTACCATAATGCGACCGGTCAGTAACCGGTAGCGATCCGTTCGACCAGCTGCTTCACCGTGGGGATGAAGCCGTCGTTGTAGTAGGGATCGCTGGCGAAGCGATAGGCGTTGTGCCCCGCGAACATCAGCTGGTTTTCGCAATCGTCGGTGTGGCTGACAGCCTGGAGCGTCTTCTGGATGCAGAAGGACCGGGGATCGGCGCGCTTGCCCGTCGTCCCCTCCTCGTTCTGCATCCAGTTGGAGAAGCCGCAGGCCGACAGGCAGCCCATGCAGTCGACCTGATCGCGCAGGATCTTCTCCGACTGTTCAGGCGTGACGAAGACCAGCGTGCTGTCCGGAGTCTTCAGGGCGGTGGTGAACCCCTGGGACAGCCAGCCCTCGGCACGCTGTTTGTCGCTTTCGGTCACATAGACCGGACGGCCGCGCGGGCCGACCGGAAATTCGGCCGAATGCTCGCCCACCGGCTTCGACAGATAGGCGATCTGGCGTTCGGACCGTGCCATCAGGTCCAGCAGGAAGGGGTTCTTCACCGCCGACGAATAGAAGCCGGTCGGAGAGAAACGGTTCAGGAAGACGTCGCCCGGCTGGAGCGCAACCAGCTTGCGCTTCCACGCCATGGAGATCGGGCTTTCCTGGGTCAGCAGCGGACGGGTGCCGAACTGGAAGGCGATCGGCCCCAGGTCGGGGTTGTCGATCCAGTCCTCCCACTCCGACAGCCACCAGACGCCACCCGCCATCACGATGGGGGTGTCGTTCAGGCCGAAGCTGTTCATCATCTGGCGCAGGGCCAGGACGCGGGGGAATGGATCCTCCGGTTTCTGCGGGTCTTCGGAGTTGGACAGGCCGTTATGGCCGCCGGCCAGCCACGGATCCTCGTACACCACGCCGCCGAGATGTTCCCGGAACTTGTGGTAGGCGCGCAACCATAGCGCGCGGAAGGCGCGGGCTGACGAGACGATCGGGTAGTAATGGACGCCGTAGCTCACGGCGATTTCGGCGACCTTGTAAGGCATGCCGGCACCGCAGGTGACGCCGTGGATCAGACCCTGGGCGCCTTCCAGCACGCCGTGCAGGATGTGCTCGGCGCCGCCCATCTCCCACAGGACGTTCATGTGGATACGGCCGTTGCCGTTCGACGTCTCGTGCGCGATGCGCGCCTGGGCAATGCCGCCCTCGATGCCGAAGGCGATCAGCTCGTTATGGCGCTCGCGCCGGGTCTTGCCCTTGTAGATCTGCGGCAGAAGGTTGCCGTTCTCATCGTAGCTGTCGGCGTTGACACCCGAGAAGGTGCCAATCCCGCCGGCCGCCGCCCAGGCGCCGGAGCTTTCGCCGTTGGACACGGCAATACCCTTGCCACCCTCGACGAGCGGCAGAACCTCCCGGCCGGACATCGGCAACGGCTTCAACGCCTTCAACGAACCCTCCAAAGACCGAACGTGGCATCCCGCGGGACACCGGACCAAAGCGGCGGACAACCAGACGACGAAAGGCTCCGCCGGAATCCGTGTGGGTCCCGGCGGGATCGCCAGTGCGGTTCTATATATGAGGAATTGGCGCGCCCTACGAGCGGATTCATCCCCTCGCGCAAAAAACGTTCACGAATTGCCGCAGTCGCGAACGGAAGCGTCAGCGTATGGGCCAGTCCCCCGGCGGATCATCAGGACACCAGTCAGGCGTCCACCCCCAGTTCGGCGGCCAGCCGGCCGGGGGCGTCGGTGAAGACCGTCGACACGCCCCAGCCGAACAGGGTCCGGGCGCGCCCCGCATCGTTGACGGTATAGGCCAGCACCGGCCGGCCGGTGGCAAGGTATTCCGCCACGCTGTCGGCCGTCTGGCGGTCCTGATGGACGTTGAGCGTTGCTGCTCCGATCCGGTCGGCGATCGCCGCCCAGTCAGCCGGCGGGTCCCACAGCAGGTAGCCGCGCGGGATCTCCGGCCACAGCCGCTGCGCCACCTCCAGGCAGGGCACCTCGAAGCTGGAGAGCAGAAGCGGCCGGTCAGACGGCCATAGCGGCCGCAGGGTGTTCAGCGCCACCTCGGCCGTGATTTCCTCCTGCCCCGGATAAGGCTTGATCTCCAGGTTCAGGCCCAGGCCCAGGTCATAGGCCAGTGCCACCGCCTCCTCCAGCGTCGGCACCCGTTCGCCGACGAAGGCGGCATCGAACCAGCGCCCGGCGTCGAGCGCCTGCAACTCCGCCAGATCGAGCAGCGGGACGGCGCCGGTGCCGGTGGTGGTGCGGTCCAGCGTGTCGTCGTGGATCAACACCGGTCGCTGGTCGCGGGTCAGCATGACATCCACCTCCACCCAACGGGCGCCCTGGCGGGCGGCTTCGCGGATCGAGGCGAGGGTGTTTTCCGGAGCGCTTTCCTTGGCGCCGCGGTGGCCGATCAGGCGGGGAAGAGTCGACAGCATGGGTCTCGCAGGAGTAAGAGCGGTCGCTTTCCTACATGACCCATTCCGTCGAAGCGGGAAAGAGCGATGAAGGCCCTGCACAGCGTTTCCGATCTGGTGGCCGCCGGGCTGATGACGCCGGAGGCGGGCGACGCCGTGCGTACGGTCGCCGACCGCTATGCCGTGGCACTGACCCCGTACCTGCGCGAGACGCTGGCCGGACGTACGGATCCGCAGGATCCCCTCTATGCCCAGTATGTCCCCTCCCCCGCCGAGGCGTACAGCACGCCGGAGGAGCGCGAGGACCCGATCGGCGATGTGGCCCGCAGTCCGGTGAAGGGCATCGTCCACCGCTATCCCGACCGGGTGCTGCTGAAGCCGCTGCATGCCTGTGCCGTCTATTGCCGCTTCTGCTTCCGCCGCGAGATGGTCGGCCCGGGTGGCGAGGCGCTGACCACCGAAGAGCTGAATGCCGCGCTCGCCTATGTCCGCGATCATGAGGAAGTGTGGGAGGTCGTCATCACCGGCGGCGATCCGCTGCTGTTGTCGCCGCGCCGGCTGCGCGGGATCGTGCAGGCGCTGTCGGCCATGCCGCATGTCGGCGTCGTCCGCCTGCACAGCCGCATTCCCGCCGCCGACCCGGAGCGCATCACGCCGGAGCTGGTGGAGGCGCTGGCCGCCCCCGACCTCGCCACCTGGGTCGCCGTCCACATCAACCATGCCGACGAGTTGACCCCGCCGGTACGGGCGGCGCTTGCCCGGCTGGTGGAGGCCGGCATCCCGCTGGTCGGACAGACCGTCCTGCTGAAGGGCATCAACGACAGCCACGCGGCGCTGGAGGCGCTGTTCCGCGGCATGGTCCGCAATCGGGTGAAGCCCTATTACCTGCACCACCCCGACCTTGCCGCTGGCACCAGCCACTTCCGCCCGACCCTGGCGGAAGGGCGGGCGTTGGTGACCGGCCTGCGCGGCAAGCTGTCCGGCCTGTGCCAGCCCACCTACGTCCTCGATATCCCCGGCGGCCACGGCAAGGCACCGGCCGCCCCGGCCTGGATCGAAGCAGAGGGCGAGGATCGCTACCGCGTGGCCGATTTCACCGGCCGGGTCCACGATTACCACGGCTGAGTGTCCGCACTCAGATCGTTTCCGCCCCCAGCGTGACAGCCCAATGAGCAACCCGCGCCTTCAGCTCGGCAGCACGGGCGAAGGCGAGGTCCTCATCCTCCAGCCGCTCGACGATTTCGAAGGCCAGCGACTCGACGCCATGGGCGTTCCAGGCAGCCTGAAGGCTGCGGTGCGGACAGCCACCCATCTTCAGCTGGAACCAGATGCGGTTCTGGATCTTGTCGAGGTCCGGCGCGCCGCCCACCCACACCGCACCGGCGGATGCGCAACGGACGGCGAACACCCCGGCCACGCTCTTGCGCTCCTTGTAGGCCGCCACCGCCGCCTTGCGATCCTCTTTCCCAATCATAGTCGCCACACCCGCTCTCCCCGCATGCATATCATCCTCCAGATAAATATACCCGGATGATATTTGGCTCAAAGATTTTATCCGGGTTTTATCCCCAGAGAGCCGGCGTGCCGAACAGCGGGTCGGGGTTGATGAGCGCGTTGTGGATGCCGACCACCGAGGCGAAACCGGTCCACAGGATCAGTGGCGTCCAGATCAGCGCGATGCCGCGGTCGTCCCGCGCCACCAACGCGATGCAAGCCGAGGTGATGACGAAGAAGGACACGGTCCAGAGGGCGGCGAGGATCGAGCTGCCGAAGGTGAAGTAGACGAGGCTGAAGGTGGCGTAGATCACCCAGGTCACCGCCTGGAACCCGATCAGCAGCCCGCGATCACGGATTCGCCGCGCCGGGTCGATCAGACGGATGTCGCCCCAGATTTGGAAGATGTTCAACGTGAACCACATCACCGGGAACACCCAGCCCGGCGGCTGCAACGGTGACGGCTGATGCCCGCCGAAGGGTTGTCCACCGCGCTCGACGAAGCTCCAGGCGTTGACGATCGCCCAGAACAGCAGGGGTTGCCACCAGCGCACCCGGAAGGGGGCGGGCGGTGGCGCGGTGTAGGTGGCGTGGCTCATGCCTCGCGAGATAGCGCGCGGCTTTCAACGGTCAAGTCAGCGCCGTGCCCCGAGTGAAGCCAACTGGAACAACACGCGGGCGCACAGGGTCTCGTCCGGCATGTTGGTGCGCTTGCAGTCGGCCTCGGCATCGACCAGCCGCTCCAGCGCCTGACGGACATGGTTGGGCGACCAGTGGCGGGCATGTTTGACCAGCCGGGTCTTCAACTTGAAGAAGACCGGCGGACGCAGCGACTCGACGGCGGCCTCCGGCGACTTGCCGGCGGCGACCTGGGCGGTGAGCAGTTGCAGGCGCTGGAAATGGCGTTGGGCGCCACGCAGGATCGGCACCGGCGAGGTGCCTTCGGCGAACAGCCGCGCCAACGAACGGTCGAGCGTGGCGAAGTCGCCCTCCGCCGCCGCCCAGACCGGCTCGTCCATCGACAGGGCGGCGCTGTCGCCGATGCAGGCCTGGGCATCCTCCAGCCGCACACGCTTCTCGCCGCCCATATAGAGCGCCAGCTTCTCCGCCTCGCCGCGCGCCACCATGCGGTCGCCGACGAGGTTGGCGGCCAGGAAGCTCAGCACGTCGGGATCGGCGGTCAGCCCATGGCCTTGTAGGATATCAGCGATGACACGGCCGAGCGACGCCTCCTCCTCGACATAGCAGGGGACGGCTGCGGCGGCATCAGTCCCCTCAAACAGGAGCCGCAGCTTGGAGCGGGCCGACAGGTCGCCCGACTCGACGACCACGAGGCTGTCGCCCGGCGGCAGGTTCTCAAGAAATGCGGTGAAGGCGGCAGCGACATTGTCCTCCGCGTCGCGGACGCGGATCAGGCGCCGGCCGCCGGTGAAGGAGATCGCCGCCGCCTCGTCCGCCAGCCGCGCTGGATCGTCGACCAGGGAGCGCCCCAGGAACTCGGCGACGCGGAAGGGATCGGACAGATCCTGCACCACCGTCTTGCCCAGCGTCTGGGCACGGTCACGGACAAGGCCCGAGTCGGGGCCATAAAGCAGCACCGCCCGAACCTTGCGGTCCGGGCTGCGCAGAAAACCGTCGATCGCCTTGGGCTGGAGCTTCACCCGTGCATCCCCGGCCGGTCAGGACCCGCGGCCGAGAAACATGGCGACGCGAGTGGTGATGTCGTTGGAAATGTCCTCAAGCGCCCGGTCATAGGCGCTCTGCACCGTCACGATGGCGGCGTAATGCTGCTCCAGCGTGTTGTAGCTGACCATCGAGCGCGAGCTGGACTGGAACACCACCTGACCGGTCTGGGTGTCGGTCAGCCGGTAGGGGGCGTTGACCAGCAGCTGGGCCCGCACCGCGGTGGCGTCCTTCTGCAAGGCCAGCTTCTGCTCCGACGCCGACAGCGACACATCCAGCCGGTAGCGCGGATTGCTCGGCCGCTCCGACGGATAGAAATTGTCGATCAGCAAGTTGCGGAGCTTCTGCCCTTCCCGGTCGGGAATCGACGCGATGTCGACCTCCATCAGCCGGTCCGCCGCGGCGGCCCCGATGCCCTTGCCGCCATAGAGCGGCTGGAACCCGCAGCCCGACAGGGAAATGGCGGAAAGACCGAGCGCGAGGGCGAAGAGCCCCCGCGCCATGGTCTGACGGAGCGGGCTCCGGCGGAACGATCTGGGATCAGACGACGACATTGATCACCCGGTTCGGGACGACGATGACCTTGCGCGCCGGCTTGCCGTCCATGGCGCGCTGGACGTTGGCATCGGCAAGCGCCGCCTGCTCCGCCGCGTCCTTGTCCATATCACGCGGCAGCTCCAGCGTGGCGCGCAGCTTGCCGTTGACCTGGACCGCCACCTTGACGCTGTCCTCCACCACCAGGGCGGGGTCGGCTTCCGGCCAGGGTTGGTCGGCCAGCAGACTGGCGTGACCCAGCTGTGCCCATAGCTCCTCGCCCAGATGCGGCATCATCGGACCGACGAGGCGGACCAGCGACTCGAAGCCCTCGCGCAGGACCCAGGCCTCACCCTCGCCCTTGCCGTCCAGCTCGCCCAGCGCATTGGACAGCTCGCGGACACGGGCGACCGCCTTGTTGAAGCGGAACTTGTCGAGATCCTCTGACACGCCGGCGATGGTCTTGTGGACCAGACGGCGGGCGGCTTCGGCCTTCGGACCGAACGATTCCGGCTTCGGGATGCCGGCGGCCGGCAGCTCCACCGGCGCCTCGGTTACCATCCGCCACAGGCGGTTGATGTAGCGCCAGGCGCCGTCGATGCCAGCCTCGGTCCATTCCAGATCGCGTTCCGGCGGACTGTCGGACAGCATGAACAGGCGGGCGGCATCGGCGCCGTAGGTGCCGATGATGTGCGCCGGATCCACCACGTTCTTCTTGGACTTCGACATCTTCTCGACGCGGCCGACATTGACCGGTGCGCCGCTGTCGGCCCGGACCCACTCGCCCTTGTCGTTCTTCGTCAGGTCGGTCGGAGCCAGCCAGGCGCCGGTGCCGGCGTCCTTGTAGGTCTCGTGGTTGACCATGCCCTGGGTGAACAGGCCGGTGAACGGCTCATCCAGGTCCAGGTATCCGCAGGTCTTCAGCGCGCGCGTCCAGAAGCGGCTGTAGAGCAGGTGCAGAACCGCGTGCTCGATGCCCCCGATATACTGGTCGACGCCCAGCCAGTAATCGACCGCCTCGCGGGTGAAGGCCGCATCCTCGGACTTCGGTGAGCAGAAGCGGGCGAAATACCAGGACGACTCGATGAAGGTGTCGAAGGTGTCCGTCTCGCGCAGCGCCGGCTTGCCACAGGTCGGGCAGATGGTGTGCTTCCAGGTCGGGTGGTGGTCCAGCGGGTTGCCGGGCTTGTCAAAGGTCACGTCCTCCGGCAGCACGACCGGCAGCTGGTCGTCCGGAACCGGAACGATGCCACACGACTCGCAATGGATGACCGGGATCGGGCAGCCCCAATAGCGCTGGCGCGACACGCCCCAGTCGCGCAGGCGGTACTGGGTGGTGCGTTCGCCCTGACCCATCGCCTCCAACCGCTTGCCGGCCTCATCCTTTGCCGACTCGGTGTCGAGTCCGTCGAGGAAGGCGGAGTTCCGCAGCACGCCGGCGCCGGTGTAGGCCTCGGTCCCGACCTCGAAGGCCGCCGGATCGGCATCGGCGGGGATCACCACCGGACGGACCGGCAGGCCGTACTTGCGGGCGAAATCCAGGTCGCGCTGGTCATGGGCCGGGCAGGCGAAGATCGCGCCCGTACCATATTCCATCAGCACGAAATTGGCGACGTAGACCGGCAGCTCCCATGAGGGATCGAAGGGATGCACGACCTTCAGCCCGGTGTCGAAGCCACGCTTCTCCGCCGTCTCGATCGCTTCCTCGCTGGTGCCCAGCCGGTTGCACTCGGCGATAAACTCAGCCAGTTCCGGGCTGGACGCGGCCAGTTCGGCCGCCAGCGGGTGATGCGGAGAGATCGCGGCGAAGGAGGCGCCGAACAGCGTGTCCGGACGGGTGGTGAAGACCTCCAGCTCGTCGTTGCGCCCCTTGATCTGGAAGCGGAAGCGGACGCCGGTGGACTTGCCGATCCAGTTCTCCTGCATGATGCGGACACGCTCGGGCCAGCGGTCCAGCGTCTCCAGGCCCTTCAGCAGGTCTTCGGCATAGGCGGTGATCTTCAGGAACCACTGCGACAGCTTGCGCTTTTCCACCAGCGCGCCGGTGCGCCAGCCGCGACCGTCGATCACCTGCTCGTTGGCGAGAACGGTGTTGTCCACCGGATCCCAGTTCACCCAGGATTCCTTGCGGTAGGCCAAGCCCGCCTTCAGGAAATCCAGGAACATCTTCTGCTCGTGGCGATAATACTCCACGTCGCAGGTGGCGATCTCGCGGTCCCAATCGATGGACAGGCCCATCGTCTTCAGCTGCCCGCGCATGGTGGCGATGTTCTCGCGCGTCCAGGCTGCGGGATGGACCTTCTTCTCAAGCGCGGCGTTCTCGGCCGGCAGGCCGAAGGCGTCCCAGCCCATCGGGTGGAGGACGTTGAAGCCCTTGGCGCGCTTGAAGCGCGCGATCACGTCGCCGATGGTGTAGTTGCGGACATGGCCCATGTGGATGCGCCCCGACGGATAGGGGAACATCTCAAGCACATAGTATTTGGGCCGGGAGGCGTCCTCGCGCGCGGTGAAACAGCCCTTGCCGTCCCACACGCCCTGCCACTTCGCCTCGGTTTCCTTGACATTGTAACGCGACATGAGCGCGACGCCGTTTTCCGTTGTACCAGATGCTCGAAAGGCCGGGATACCAGCCCCGACCGGCCGCCGCGTTAGCGGGCGGCGGCGTTCTGCGCCACGCGAAGCTGGCGGGCGCGGGTCAGCACCGCATCCTCCAGCGTACCAGCGGTCTCCGGACCGACGGAGACATCGCGCCAGTCGTTGCCGGTCCGCTGCTGCTTGAACACCGACACACGGACGCCGTCGGCCCGCAGCTGGCGGTCCATGATGTAGAGGTTCACCTTGAACCGCTCGCTCGGCGAGTCGGGCGGAGTGTACCAGTCGGTCAGGATCACACCGCCGAACGGATCGGCCGAGGCGATCGGCATGAAGGACAGCGTGTCGAGCGAGGCGCGCCACAGGAAGCTGTTGACACCGATGCCGCCGGCCGCGTCCTGGTCGCCGCCGCGCTTGTTCTTGCCGAACAGGTTCAGGCCGCCGTCCGTGCCGAGCAGGCTGCCGAACTTGTAGTCCTTGTTCTTCATCTGCTCTTCGACGGTTTCGGTCTTGCCGCCCCAGCTTGCGCAGCCGGCGATCGAGACGGAAGCAGCGAGCAGTACAGGGACAAGGCGAAGGGCGGTCGAACGGCGCATGGTCGGGAACCCGAATCAGAAAAGGGGTTGCCGCGCGCGAGTCACGCGCGGAATGCCGGTGAACAGACCATAAGTGGACGGCACCACGCAACAGCGGAAGCATCTTTGCCCCGGCCCCGTTACGACGGGACGACGACAGGCGGGACCTTCCGGCTTCGACTGTGGCGGGCCTGCAAGCCGGCTCTTCTCAGTGTGCTCCGTGCGACACACTGTCCCCCCAATGCAGCAATTCCGGAGATTTGCCGCTTGCTGGCAGGGGCGGGGGTGCGTACGAAAGTCTCAGCCAGGACGTCAACCAGGCTGAAACATCTGCTGCCAGGATGGAGGCAACAATCATGAACCGTTATCTGCTGGCCGGCGCCGCCGCCGCCGCTCTCGCCCTCGGCGCTGGCGCTGCCAACGCCCAGGCCAAGTTCGAAGTCAAGATCGGCGGCGACGCCTACTTCGAAGCCGGCTACGTCGATCAGGATCTGGACTCCGGCCTGCGTTCGACCGAATTCCGCAACCGCATGCGCATCAACATCATCCCGTCCGCCAAGGCCGACAACGGTCTGGAGTACGGTGCGCGCATGCGTCTGCGTGCCAACGCTGGCACCAACAACGCCCGCAACACCGACGCCGACCGCGCCTACATCTTCGCGCAGGGCTCCTTCGGTCAGGTCCGCCTCGGTGTGACCAACTCGTTCAACGACGAGACCTACACCACTGCCCCGCTCGACTATCTGCCGCTGGGCATCTATGACGCCCTGCCGGCCTGGATTGGCACCACCGCCAACGGCATCTCCAGCGGCGCCGCCAACACCGTCACCAACGGCAACACGATCATCACCCAGTCGCTGGTGGCGGAAGCCAACTCGACCAAGATCGTGTACTTCTCGCCGCGCTTCGCCGGCCTGCAGGTTGGCGCCAGCTACACCCCGCGCAACGACAGCTCGGCCACCGACATCAACCGCGTCAAGCCGGTCGGCACGTTCGCTGGCACTGCCAACGGTACCTACACCGACATCGTCGAAGTCGGCGCCAACTACAACAACACCTTCGGCGGCGTGACGCTGAAGGCCAGCGCCGGCTACAACTGGGGCAAGTCGGTCGACGACGTCGCCGGTTCGAACTACAAGGACCTGAATGCCTGGCAGGTCGGCGCCTCGGTCGGCTACGCCGGCTTCAGCCTCGGCGGCGGCTACATCGACTACGGCAAGTCGGGCCAGAACAAGCGTCCGGGCGTCTTCACCGAGAATACCCGCAACTGGGTTGTCGGCGCTCAGTACACCACCGGCCCGATCGTGGTTGGTGCCAACTACAAGAACGGCAAGGACGCCGGTTCGCTCACCACCGTCGGTGACCGCGAGCTGCAGGTGTTCGAAATCGGTGTCGGCTACACCGTCGCTCCGGGCCTGACCGTGCAGGCTCAGTACGACTACTTCAAGGTCGACAACGACGCCTCGCTGCAGGACGACAAGGGCAACGTTGTGCTGGTCCGCTCGATCCTGGCGTTCTAATCGATCTTTCGATCGAACATCCGGAAACGGACGGAAAGGGCGGTGGCTTCGGCCACCGCCTTTTTTTGCGCCCGTCGTTTGGGCATTGCGCCCTGTTTGCAGGCGCGAAACAGGCCAGAAATGGGGCGCTCGCCTTTTTCTTTGCAATTTCAACGGCTTAACTGTGTGGTTTTGCTGCAACTATGTTGCGAATGCGTGAAGAGAACGCAGTTTGCCTCTTGTCCGGAGAAGCCGCGCGCGGTTAAGTCGTAACCATAAGACAACCGCGCGCTCCCAGTTAAACGGGGCGTACGCACAAGGATGGACAATCCATGAAGCGCTCTCTCGTCATCGGCTGCGCAGCCGTTGCCCTCGCCGCCGGCTGCGGCACCGCCTCGGCCCAGTCCAAGTCGAAGTTCGATATCCTGCTGGGCGGCGACGCCTTCTTCCAGGGTGCCTATGTCGACCAGGACAACGACAACGCCCTGCGCAAGACCGAGTTCGCCAACCGCTTCCGTCTGACCGTCACCCCGACGGCCAAGGCCGACAACGGCCTGGAATACGGCGCCCGCCTGCGCCTGCGCGCCTCCAACGGCGCCAGCAACGTCCGCACCACCGACGCCGATCGTGCCTACATCTTCGTGAACGGCTCCTTCGGCTCGGTTCAGGCCGGCGTCATCAACGGCCCGTCGGACGACTCGGGCGTCATCGGCCCGAACGTCGACGGCATCTCGGGCAGCCCGGACGGCTGGGTGTTTAACTATTACGGCGTGACCTCGCTGCCGTACGTCGTCGGCTCGCTGCGCACCCTCGAGTCGGGCGACGCCAGCACGAAGATCGTCTATTCGACCCCGAGCTTCGCCGGCTTCAAGCTGTCCGCCGCCTACACCCCGACCTACGGCAGCAGCAACACCAACATCGAGCGCCGCAAGAACGTCACCTATAACGACATGGGTGAAATCCAGGCCTACTATAAGGGCGCCTTCAGCGGCGTCGGCATTGAAGCCAGCGTTGCCTACCAGTTTGCCCAGGCCCCGACCGGCTTCGAAGACCTGTCGTCGGTGCACACCGGCGCCACCATCACCTACGGCGCCTTTGCCATCGGCGGCAGCTATGCCTTCAGCGGCGACAGCGGCTATGCCAAGGGCCATCGCGGCGTCGACGACAACCAGGTCTGGCTGGTCGGTGCCCAGTACACCATCGGCCCGGTCATCCTGGCCGCCACCTACACCGACGCCAAGGGCGCCAATGTCGGTACCGGTGCCGCCACCGCCGCCGATTACGCCCGTGCCCACGTCTACCAGGGCGGCGTGACCTATGCCGTGGCCCCGGGCCTGACCACGGGTCTGGAGTACAGCTACGTCGACAACAAGTCGGGCGGTCGCAACAACGACGCCAACATCGTTCTGTGGGACACCCGCTTCTCCTTCTAAGGGACGGGTTCCTGGCAGCAAACGTGAAGGCGGCGGAGAAATCCGCCGCCTCTTTTTTTGTCCATCTTCAGCTTGGAAATGCGGCGCTGCGTGGCGCACCGCCGCGCACTCCATTCCACTCCAAAAGGGTAGCTCTTTAGCGCAAAAATTGGGGCAACTGCGCACAAGCACCATCCAATAAAGCGCAAAGTATTTAATATATGAATTTACATCATCCGGGGCTCCGTGTTTTCCCCGCCACTGTTCTTGGAATGAGGTGACTTCCATTCTCGCGGCCACTTGTCCGCATACTGGGGGCGGGACTAAATCAGGGTGCACCAGACACCGCTCGCGCCCCGGCCTGACGGGACGCATGCACCGAGGATGACACCCATGAAGCGTTCTCTCGTCATCGGCTGCGCCGCTGTTGCCCTCGCCGCCGGCTGCGGCACCGCCTCGGCCCAGTCCAAGTTCGACATCCTGCTGGGCGGCGACGCCTATTTCCAGGGCGCCTATGTCGACCAGGACGATAACACCGGCCTGCGCAAGACTGAGTTCGCCAACCGCTTCCGCCTGACCGTCACCCCGACGGCCAAGGCCGACAACGGCCTGGAATATGGCGCCCGCCTGCGCCTGCGTGCCGCCGGCGGCACCAACAACAACCGCAGCACCGACAGCGACCGCGCGTTCATGTTCGTGAACGGCGGCTTCGGCACCATCCAGGCGGGCGTGATCAACGGCCTGTCGGATGAATATGGCATCATCGGCCCGAACGTCGAAGGCATCGAAGGCTCGCCGGATGCGCAGTTCCTGAACTACTACGCGAACGCCAACGGCGCCCCCTATGTGCTGGGCAGCCTGCGCACGCTGGAGTCGGGCGACGCCAGCAGCAAGATCATCTACCTGACGCCGAGCTTCGCCGGCTTCCAGGTCGGTGCCGCTTACACCCCGGTGTATGGCAGCAGCAACACCGACATCAATCGTCGCAAGAACAGCACCGTCTATCGCGACATGGGCGAGGTTCAGGCCACCTACAAGGGCGAGTTCGACGGCTTTGGTCTGGAGGCGAGCGCCGCCTACCAGTTCGCCAAGGCGGCCAGCGGGCTTGAGGATCTGTCCTCGGCCCATGTCGGCGCCAATGTGTCCTATGCCGGCTTCAAGGTCGGCGGCAGCTATGCCTTCAGCGGCGACAGCGGCTATGCCAAGGGAACCCGCGGCGTGGACGACCAGCAGATCTGGATTGTCGGCGCCAACTACACCCTCGATTCGGTGATCCTGGCTGCGACCTACACGGATGCCAAGGGCATCGACAGCAACTTCGCCGGCCTGAACTCCCGCGCCCATGTCTGGCAGGCCGGTGTGACCTACACCGTGGCTCCGGGCCTGACTACGGGTCTGGAATACAGCTATCTCGACAACAAGGTCGGCGGCGTGAACAACGACGCCAACATCGTCCTGTGGGATACCCGCTTCGCCTTCTAAGCGGCAGGCTTCCGGCAGCGGATACGAAAAGGGCGACGGAGAAATCCGTCGCCCTTCTTCGTTTTCCGGGACCGGCCTATTTCTTGGGAGCCGTTTTGGCGTCCTTGTTTGCCGTATCGCACATCATGAACAGCACCGACGACTCCAGCGGTGTCCAGACCAGCAGATAGCGTTCCTTATCGCGGTCGCCGAGGAAGGCGATGGTTTCCGGGTCGGTAACCGACTTGGGGTGGATCTCGCCCAGCAGATAGCCCATGCGGCCGTAGTTCGTCATGGTCCCCTGGAAGATGTAATCCAGCCGCTCCTGGTCGTCCTTCGCGACCTCCCAGCCGAATTGTTCCTGCCGCACGCAGCGGCGGCCATATTCCTCTAGGATCTTGTCCATGAAGCTCCGATAGGTGCCATCGTCGGTCAGCGGGTATGCCGGTTCGCTGAAGCGGACCTTGGTCATTGGCGACCCCAGCATGACCTTGGCCGCCTTCTGCTTGGCACCGGGCTTGGCCTGGGCGGCGGTCTTGGGCGCCTGCTTCGGAGGCTCCTCGGCATGGGCCGGGCCGACGGCGGCGCACCAGCCGGCGGCCAGCGCGGCGGCGAACAGGCCGGCGGGGATGGCCGGCGTCAGGGCGGAGAGCAGGGAACGAAACGGACTCCGCATGCGGAGGTCTCCTCGATATGCAAAACGATGACGATGCCCGCGCTGGGGATCCACCAGCGACTCCGCCAGCGACTTCAGGGACGGCGGGCGTGGTCGCTTGGGGCGCTTGCGTTTCCGCGGACCGTCCGCTAACACGCCGCGGAAGCGCTGTACACCCGCAGCGACCGGATTGGGGGCGGCCATGACGACGACGCAGGGCACTGGCAAAGATACGCAAACCGGGGCCGAACCAAGCGGTTCCGTGATCGCGGACAGCGTGACGGCACGGCTCGACTCGGTGCGGCGCGCCATTGCCGAAACGACGTCGGCCTGCGGACGCGGCGACGGCGCCGTGACTCTGGTCGCGGTGTCGAAGACCCATCCGGCCGAAGCGGTGGAGGAAGCGCTCGCCGCCGGCCAGCGCGTGTTCGGCGAGAACCGCGTGCAGGAAGCCAAGGCCAAGTTCCCGACGCTGAAGGAACGCTTCCCAGACCTGGAGCTGCATCTGATCGGTCCATTGCAGACCAACAAGGTCAAGGACGCTGTCGCCCTGTTCGACGTGATCCAGACCCTGGACCGCCCGAAGCTGGCCGAGGCGCTGGCGGAGGAGATGGCCAGGACCAGCCGCCGTCCACGCTGCCTGATCGAGGTGAACACGGGCGAGGAGCCGCAGAAGGCCGGCATCGCCCCGGCGGAGGTCGAGGCTTTCCTGGCCGACTGCCGCGACCGGCTTGGGCTGCCGGTCACCGGGCTAATGTGCATCCCGCCGGTGGACGACGAGCCGGCGATGCATTTCGCCCTGCTGGAAGGGATGGCGCGCCGGCTTGGGCTGCCGGAGATCAGCATGGGCATGAGCGGCGATTACGAGACCGCCGTACGCTTCGGCGCCACCCATGTGCGGGTCGGCACAGCCATCTTCGGCGCACGCCCCTACCCACCCCAATAACAGGCAGCATCAGGCGGCCGGCTCGGCGACGCTCAGCGTGCTGCCCGGCGCACAGTCCTTCAGCAGGCGCAGCATGTCGCCTAACGCCAGCGCGACGCAGCCGGCGGTCGGCGTCCGGTCGGGACGGACGAGGTGCAGGAACACCGCACTGCCCATCCCTGGGACCACCGGGTCGTCGTTGTGCCCCATCACCACCACGATGTCGTAGACATGGTCGTCCCGCCACATCTCCTCGTGGCTGGCGGGATAGGGGAGGGTGACCGGACGGTTGTAAGCGGAATCCTTCGGCGCATCGCACCAGCCGTCCTGCTCGGCGATCGGGTGGAGCGTCAGAGCGGTTTCCGGCGGCGGCAGCCGGTCGGCCCGCCACAGCACGCGGCGCAGTGGGAAGCGGCCGACGGGGGTGGCGCCGTCGCCCTCGCGCTTGTCGGCACGAACGCCGCCGCGGCCCAGAACGCAGGGGGCCTCCCCGCCTGGCCAGCGCAGACGGCCGGTAGTGACCGGTCCGACGACGCCGGGGCCGGGACGGTCCGCTGTCACGGTGATTTCGATGGTCATCCCGATACCCGCGTGGTGCTGGTGGCCGTCTGCGCCGCCTTGCGCGACTGCTCATACTTGGCAAGGTTGCGCATCATCGTCTCCGACAGCATATCCGGCGTTACCGGAGCCGGACCTGCGGCCGGAGCGGCATCGCCCGGCTGGGCGGCGACCGGCTGTCCTGTGCCGAGCTGTCCTGTGCCGGGCTGGGACTGGCCTCCGTTGGCCGCCGTGGCACCGGCAGAGCGGGCGGTGGCCGTCACTGCTCCCGGAGCCGGCGCCGCATAGCGCGGAGCGGCATGTTTCGCCAGGGCGGAGTTGGCCAGCGGGGTGTCGCGTGCCGGCATCCTGCTGGGGTGTGGGGTGGCGCCGGCCGCAAGCTGCGCAGTCAGGGCCGGCGACGCATCTGCGGATGAGGCGGTTGCTTTGGCAGCGGACGGCGAAGCGGGTGGTGACGCCGCCATAAGCCGGATCGGCTGCCCAGTTGCGGTGGCGGCTGTCGACGGTGCCGAGGCCAAGCCGGCCGGCTTGGCGGCAGCCAGCGCCGCGGCAAGTCCGCCGGTGGGCTGCTGCGGCTCCGCGGGGGAGCCGGACGCCCCCGCCCCCCCCGAGACGTCCGCGACGGCGGTGGTGGTGGCGGGATGGTCACCGCCCCCAAAGCCGAGCGAGGCCATGACCGTATCGCCGACGTCCTTGCCCGTCGCCTGTTCGACCACCGCGTTGGCGATGGAGGCCATGCCCCCGATCACGCCGCCATACAGCATGTCGCCCATGATCCGCATGGATGGCTGGATAGTGTCGCCGGTGATCTCGCGATAGATGGTGCTGACGATCGGGATGTGCTGCAGCGGGTTGATGATGTCCAGGAAGTCCCAGAAGGACATGTCGCCCTGGATTTCCACCGGGCCGCCATTGTGGCCATCGCTGACGACCGGCGACACCTTTTCGCGCGGCACCGGACGCTGAACGGTGCTGCTGTCGATGGTGGTGGCGTCGATGGCCATGGGCGGTCTCCCGGCTCGGTGGTCACCACAGCTATAGCAAGCGGCGTGCCAATCCCCCACGCCCGATCCGGAGCGGAATCCCCCGATTCGGGAGGCTCCTGACAGTCAGCACTCGGAATCCGATTCCCAGCCTGGCATGGCCGGCAAGAACTGCCGGGCCGGCATGGCGTTTCCTGCCCCGCCTGCTTCGGTGGTTCAAGCCGGCCGACGGTTCAGAACATGTGGCCGCTGCGTTCCGCCTTGGTGCGGAGATAGGCCTCGTTGTGGCCGTTGGCGGGGAAGATGTGGGCCACCCGCTCCACCACCGCGATGCCGCAGCGGGCGAGCTGGCGCAGCTTCTCCGGGTTGTTGGTCATCAGACGGACGGACTCGAAGCCGAGCTGCCGCAGCATCTCCGCCGCCGGCAGATAAACGCGCTCGTCAGCCTCGAAGCCGAGGATCTCGTTGGCGTCCACTGTGTCGAAGCCGCGGTCCTGGATGCGGTAGGCGCGCAGCTTGTTGACCAGCCCGATCCCACGTCCCTCCTGTGCCAGATACAGCAGCACACCGCTGCCCTGGCGGGCGATCTCGGCGATGGCGCCGCGCAACTGGTCGCCGCAGTCGCAGCGTAGCGACCCCAGCAGATCACCGGTAAAGCATTCCGAATGCAGGCGGGCCAGCACCGGCTGGGCCGGATCGGGATCGCCGATGACGATGGCCAGATGCTCAGGCCCGCCATCGGCCGGGCGGAAGGCATAGATGCGCGTGTTCTCGGACCCGACCAGCGGCACCCGCGCGTCGGCGACGCGGCGCAGGGTCCGCACCACATGCACACGGTAATCGGCGACATCCGACGCCCGCACCAGCAGCAGGTCATGCTCCGCCGCCCATGCCGCAGCCTTGACTGGGACGCCGCTCGGAACAGACGACGGCAGGTCGGCGGTGATGGCGGCGGGCAGCAGGCGAGCCAGCCGGGCGAGGTCCACCGCGGCGGCCTCGCGGCTGCCGGGGCAGGCCTCGCTGGCGGTCAGGCCGGCCGGCAGCGCATCCTGCGCCTGCGGGTGCTGTTCGGGATCGGCCAGCGCATGGGCCTGGTCGGCAGTCAACCCGCCGGGCCGGTCAAGCGTCATGGCACCGAACGCCTCCGTTGCAGCACCGGGCGCTTGGTCGTAGGCGATGTCGCTCACCGGCTGCGCTGCGTCGGTGGAGGCCAACCCCAGCACGACGGCGCGGCGGCGGGTGACCACCAGCCGCGGGGCGCCGCCGGTCAGCGCCTTCAGCCGCTCCACCGCGTCGAGCGCCACCGATTCCACCGACACCGCAGCGCCGACAGTGCCGTCGGCGGTCTCGATCGCCACCACCTCGCCCCGGCGCAGGGCGGCCAGCGCCCGGTCGACGGCGCGCACGGCGGCCTCGTCGATCGGAGCCGCGGCAGGAGCGGCTTTGGAAGCTGCCGCGGGGGGGGATAGTGTGACCGTAGTGGCAGCGGAGGGGCGTTCGGCTTGCATCGTCAGCGGCTTTGCGTAGCGGGTGCACCGAATCCGGCGCGAAAAACGGGACATGGTGCGTTCGGAGGGCGAAGCAAAGCGCAGGTGGCGCGCCCCTGTCCAGCAATTCCCGCGCGCCACACCGTTGCCGAAGGCGCAACGATCCCGCTAGCCTGTCCGGCCCAAGGACCAACCCGTGCCGCAGTCGGGCCATATCAGGCCAGATGCCAAGCTGGATATCCGGCCGGATTGGAGATGGAGTCGGCACCCCCAACGGGCCGCTCCGCCGCCAGGAGCATCGGCGCTAGGATGGGAACCGCAGCCCTTAAATCGGGAGCATTTTCCCTGTGATCACCCCTTCGACGTCCCCCTCGCCCGCTCAGGACTGGGATTTGCCCGACTCCCTTCACATGGTCATGCCGGCCGATCTGCCAGCCGACGCCTATAGCCGCCGCATGGTCGAAGCACTACGCGCCGCCGGAGCCGGCATCACGCTCCACGCCCTGCCCGGCCCGCATCCGCAGGTCGATCCCTCGGCGATCCTGGCGGCCGACGTAGCGCTGGCACGGTTACCGGACGGCGCCTCGGTCCTGCTGGACGGCAACGCCTTGGCCAATCTCGCCGCCAGCCTGCCGGCCGACAGCCTCCGTCTGCGCTTCACCGCGCTGGTCGAGCGCCTGCATTGGGCGGAGCCGGGACTGCCCGCCGAGGAAGCTGCGGTGCGCCGCAATCTGGAACAGAGGGCTCTGACTCTGGTGCGCCGCGTCGCGGTGCCGGACGACGCGATCGCCGACGCGGTGCGGGAACTGGGCGTCCTGCCCGACCGGATCATCCGTGCCGCCCCGGATACGGAGGGAGCAGTGGCGCTGCTGGCGGTTCTGTAAGGTCCCGGTCGCCACAAGCCATCACGACAATCCACCGGCGCCATGCTACTAAGGCGCGGCCCCGGCCCTGCCACCGGCGGCTTCCGCCTCCCGACTTCGTACCCCTTGCAGCCCATGACCATCGCAAAGCGCATCCTCCTGGTCGACGACGACACCGCCCTGCGCCAGTCGCTGGCGGAGCAGCTCCGGCTGCTGGAAGAGGTCGAGACGGAGGAGGCCGGCGACGGCGCCGGCGCGCTGAAGGCGGTCCGCGCGGCGGCCGAAGCTGGAGCCGGCTTCTCCGCCATCCTGCTCGACGTCGGGCTGCCGGACATGGACGGGCGCGACGTGTGCAAGCTGCTGCGGCGCGAGGGCGTGCGCTGTCCGATCATCATGCTGACCGCCTCGGCCAGCGACGCCGACACCATCCTGGGACTGGAATCCGGCGCCAGCGACTATGTGACCAAGCCCTTCCGCCTGGGGGTGCTGATCGCCCGCCTGCGCGCCCAACTGCGCCAGTTCGAGCAGACGGAGGATGCGGTCTTCGCCCTCGGCCCATACAGCTTCCGCCCCGGCGCCAAGCTGCTGCTGGACGAGGCGGCCAACCGCAGGATCCGTTTGACTGAGAAGGAAACCGCGATCCTGAAGTACCTGTACCGGGCCGGCGATCTGGTGGTCGGGCGCGAAACCCTGCTGGGGGAGGTCTGGGGCTACAACGCCGCGGTCACCACTCACACGCTGGAAACCCATGTCTACCGCTTGCGCCAGAAGATCGAGGCCGACCCGTCCAACGCCCGTATCCTGGTTACGGAGCCCGGCGGCTATCGTCTGGTGCCCTGAGGCCACCAGTCACCGCCCGACGGAGGCCAGTCCCCGCCGGCTTCCCCGCTCGGCAATGGTGACCTCGCCGGCGAAGCCCAGCCAGCGGTGGCGTTCGCGCTCCCTCGACTGGGGTTTGGGTGGATGCTTGCCCAGCCGGGCCGCGCCCAGTCCGCTGGCGGAAGGTCCGCCCCACAAACCGCGGCCACGCGGCACCACTGGCAGCAGCCGCAGCTTGCGCCCGACGATCGCCATCCGTCGGCGCCAATGGGCGACGTCATGCGGCGACACGCCGACGCGGCGCGCGATCTCGCGATCCGACAGCAAGGCGCTGCCGGGATCCTGCAACAGTTCCAGAACGGCACGCCGCTTATCAGTGTCGGCATGACGGGAATGCTTGCGCTCCAACGCCTTGCCCATGTCCCACAGCTTTTCCGCCGTTTCGCGCGCTAGGGTGCGCCAGCGGTCGGCCTCCTCGCGCTGGCGGTCGGCGTCTCCAGTCGCCTTGTCCAGCTGGCGGCGCAATGTGGCGAGTTCCAGCTCCAGATCCTTCACCTGTCGGCGCAGGCCGCGCACCAGCTCGTCCGGCGGCGGCGGCGGTGCCGGCGCAGAGGCGGATTCGGACGGCTGGACGGTGGGCGGCGGTTCGGGTGCAGGCGGCACTGGCGTGCGTGCGCGCTCCGCCAGATCGCGGAAGGACAGGCCGGCGCGGGACAACATGATGCGGGCGGCGCGCAGTGCGGACAGCGCCTCGCCCTGATGCTCCGACTCGGCCATGGCGAGGACTTTGGCGAGCTTGTCAGGATCCATCCGCGTCGGGTTCCGCCGGAGCCGGTCCCCACCCGCGCGGGGACCCTGGAAAGGTCATGCCACGCAATGCGCGACGTGCCCCAACCTACCACATCTTATGGGTTTGGACAGATGCCCTTCGTAAGGTGCCGACTCGCGACACGTCGCGCTCCAACACCTTACCCGATATCCAAGGGAGCCGCCCGAAAGGGAAACGGACGGGAGAGATTTACTAGACTTGGACAGGCTTGGCCGCCACGATAGCGTCGTCATGACTGTTTGTGCCGCCATCGATTCCGTGCGACCGCCCGCTCCTGAAAAGGCCGGGGGGACCCAATTCACCGTACGCTTCTGGGGCGTGCGCGGCAGCATCGCGTCGCCCGGCCCAGCGACCGTGCGCTATGGCGGCAACACTGCCTGCATCGAGGTGCGTTGCGGCGGGGCCCACATCGTCTTCGATTGTGGCACCGGCATCCGCTCGCTGGGCGAAGCGCTGGCGCGCGACGGCGGACCGGTGGACATCGACCTGCTGCTGACCCACAGCCACCTCGACCACATCAGCGGCCTGCCCTTTTTCGCGCCAGCCTTCGATCCGACCAGCCGGCTGCGGCTGTGGGCCGGGCATCTGCCGCCGGAGCGGCCCTTCCGCACCGTGCTGGCCGACATGATGACGGCGCCGCTGTTCCCGGTGCCGGTCGAGATCTTCCGCGCCGACTGCCAGTTCCGCGATTTCCAGGCCGGACAGACGCTGGAGCTGGCCCCTGGAGCGGCGGAGGGCGTAGCCGGGGGAGTTGTGGTGCGCACCTGCCGCCTGAACCATCCCGACGGCGCCACCGGTTATCGGGTGGAGCATGGCGGTCGCAGCCTGTGCATCCTGACCGACACCGAACATCCGGCCAAGGGACGCGACCCGGTGATCCTGGAGCTGCTGCGCGGCGCCGACGTAATGGTGTATGACAGCACCTACACCGACGCCGAATACCCGTCGCATGTCGGTTGGGGCCATTCGACCTGGCAGGAATGCCTGCGACTGGCCGAGGCCGCTGGAGTCGGTCGTGCGGTGATCTTCCACCACGACCCGGCCCGCACCGACGATGCGCTGGACACCATCGCGGCGGAGGCAGAGGCGATGCGCCCCGGCTCGCTGGTCGCCCGCGAAGGGATGGAGCTGTCGCTGTAGGATCGGCATGCTCCGCACCGGTTGAATCCAAAACAATCCGATCTACTGAGCAAAAGCGCTTGTGCGTGCTCAATGCGTCACAGGCTGCTTTGTCGCACTGGCCTCCTGTGACAATCTTGGTATTAGATCGGTGTGCAACCCCGCCACGATTGGGGCGGGCGGGGTCGCTGAAGCGTGCAAAGCTCGGGGGAAAGCGATGCGCATGACCGGTCGTGCCTTGGGGATGCTTGCCGTTCTGACCGTCGCGACGCAGCTTGGCGCCTGCGCCACCACGCCGCCGCTGGAAAGCGCGAAGCAGGACGACGGGCCGCGCAGCGTGGTCCTGCACCACCCCGCCAGCGGCGAGACCACGTCCGTCACCTACTGGCGCCCCGGCGACGGCTATGATCCGGCCGCGATGCGCGAGATCGCCGTCCTTTTCCGCGACCGCCGCAGCGACGAGGTAATCCCGGTCGACGCCGCCCTGGTCGATATGCTGGTGGAACTGCGCCAGCGCGTCGGTGCACCGCCTGAGTCACCGATCCGCATCACCTCGGGCTACCGGTCGAGCGCCACCAACGCCAGCCTTGCCCGGACGAATCCGAACGTCGCCGAGAACTCCTACCACATGCGCGGACAGGCGGCGGACTTCTCCATCGCCGGCATCCCGCCATCGCGTCTGGCGGAGGAAGCGGCGGCGATGCAGCGTGGCGGCTACGCGATGTACGCCCATACGGGCCATGTCCATGTCGACACCGGCCCCTTCCGCACCTGGACGCCGAAGAGCGGTGAGCCGCGCGCTCCGCAGATCCTGGAAGCGCAGGCCCGTGCCCGCGCCAGAGCCCAGGCTCTGGCCCAGAAGAGCGGCAGCGGCAAGGGCCGCGTCCAACTGGCCGATGCCGGCTCCAAAGATGCCGGCTCCAAGGCAGGCAAGTCGCCGGCTAAGCCGGCCAAGGCTCCAGGGAAATCCGCTGCCCTCATGCCGCCGGATCTGTCCCGCGTCCGCGTGGCCCTTGCCCAGGTGAAGGAAATGCCGGTGCAGAAGATGGCGAAGCGCTAAACTCCGGGCGCATCCCCGTCACCCGCGTCTTGGTACCGTCATGACCACCCTGCTGATCCTCCGCCACGGCCCGACCGCCTGGAACGCCGAAGGGCGGATCCAGGGCAGTATCGATGAGCCGCTGTCCGACGCCGGCCGGGCACGGGTCGCCCGCTATCGCCTGCCGCCCGAGTCGGCTGGTCTGCGCTGGGTCGCCAGCCCGAAGCGCCGGGCCTGGGAAACCGCCTTGCTGCTCGGCCTGGACCCCACGCCGGAGCCTCGGATCGTCGAAATGGATTGGGGCGAGTGGGAAGGCCAGCGCACCGAGGATCTGCGCGCCGATGGTCGCATGCCGGCCCGCCACGACCGGCTGGGATTGGATTTCAAGGCGCCCGGCGGCGAAAGTCCGCGCGAGGTGCAGGCCCGCCTGCGCTCCTGGCTTGCCGATCTGGCAGCGGACGGGCGCCCTACTGGCGCCGTCGCCCACAATGGCATCCTGCGTGCACTCTATTCACTCGCCACCGGCTGGAACATGCGCGACGACCCGGCGGAGGAACTGCGTAACGGCTGCGTCCACATCTTCCGCATCGCCAAGGACGGCACGCCGGGGGTGATGCGGATGAACATCGGTATGCTGGAGTAAGGGGGCGCAACGGCCCCCTCATCCCTTAGACATCCAGGTCGACGATCACCGGCACATGGTCCGACGGCTTGGGTTCCCAGCCGCGGGCATCGCGCAGCACCTTGATGCCCGTCAGCGCACCTTCCAACGGCGGCGTCACCCAGATGTGGTCCAGGCGTCGGCCGCGGTTGGAGGCGGCCCAGTCCTTCGCCCGGTAGCTCCACCAGGTGTAGAGCTTCTCCTCCGGCGGAACGAAGCGGCGCATGGCGTCGACCCAGCCGGCCGAGGCCTGCATCGCCGCCAGCTTTTCCACCTCGATGGGCGTGTGGGAGACCACCGACAGCAGTTCCTTGTGGCTCCAGACGTCCTGTTCCAGGGGCGCGATGTTCAGGTCGCCGACCAGCACCATCGGCCGGTCGGACGTCCGCTCCGCGCCCAGCCAGTGGGTCATCTCGTCGAGGAACTGGAGCTTGTGGGCGAACTTGTCGTTCACCGCCGGGTCGGGGATGTCGCCGCCCGCGGGGATGTAGACGCAGTGTAGCTCGATCCCGCCCGGCAGATGGGCGAGCGCGTGGCGGCAGTCCTGCTTGCCGCACCAGTGCTGGACGTCGTGCGAAGAGAAGGGCAGGCGCGACAGGATGGCGACGCCGTTGTAGCTCTTCATCCCGTGGATGTGGGCGTGGACATAGCCGCGCTCCGCCAGCGGGCCGAGCGGGAAGTCGGCGTCGACCACCTTGGTTTCCTGTAGGCAGATCACGTCCGGCTGCTCCTCCTCCATCAGGCGGAGGAGGAGGTCCAGACGCATGCGGACCGAATTGATGTTCCAGGTCGCGATGCGCATCGGCGGCGGCTCAGGCGATGGTCAGGGTCAGGGTGCCGACGCCTTCGACCGCGCCGGTCAACACGTCGCCGGCCACCACCGGGCCGACGCCCTCCGGCGTGCCGGTGTAGATCAGGTCGCCCGGTTGCAGCTCGACCAGCCCGGACAGGTAGGAGATCGTCTCCGCCACCGACCAGATCAGGTCGGACAGGTCGCCCTTCTGCCGCAGTTCGCCATTCACCTGCAGGGTGACGGCGCCCTTGTCCGGATGGCCGATGTCGGCGACGGTGCGGATCGCTGAACACGGAGCCGACTGGTCGAAGCCCTTGCCCATGTCCCAGGGCTTGCCTTCCTTCTTGGCGGCATTCTG
Source organism: Azospirillum lipoferum (assembly GCF_024170005.1). Taxonomy (GTDB): domain Bacteria; phylum Pseudomonadota; class Alphaproteobacteria; order Azospirillales; family Azospirillaceae; genus Azospirillum; species Azospirillum lipoferum. Next base: position 208,415 of record NZ_JALJXJ010000008.1, on the reverse strand, counting down.
CAAATCACGCCGGGTCATGTCGAGCCCGACGGCATAGCCGAACACATGGTCCAATGCCCGGTCGACCGGGATGTCGCGTCCGCCGGTCCCAATCGCCACCACCAGTTCGATCTCATGGTGCAGATTGGCGGTCTTGGGCGGATAGGGAATGGTGGCGCCATCGGCGACAATCGCATCGGCCGGCTTCATGAAGAAGAAGGGCGGCTCGCGGTCGGGATCGGCGCCCATCTCGCGGGCATGGGCGGCATAGTTGCGGCCCACGCAGTAGATACGGCGGACTGGGAATGGGTCGCCGCCCGCGACGGGGACGGCCGGCTGGGACCACAGGGGAATGGCGAAGGCCATGGCATCGGCTCTCAGATTGGGACACTGCCGAACAGCTAACCCGAAAGCCGGCAACGGACCAAGCGCCCAACCATCCGCCCTGCCCTGCAAAGCGGTCCAGCGTTCCGGCCGGCCTGCGGACAAAGAGGCGGGCAAAAAACGAAGACGCCCGGTCTGGGGGGGACCGGGCGTCGGAAGCTCCGATTCGGGAACCCGCGCGCGGCAGGGGAAACCGCAGGGCGGGCGATCGGCGTCGAATCGGCGTCGATCACTTCTTGACTCTTCAAGATGGAATTTGTATGCGCTCCCACCAATACGCATGACGCATATCTGATATGCATATCATGTCGTCCGTGCGGTTCTTGCTGACAAACGAAAGCCTTGCCCGCATTTTATCCGTTCATCCGACAATTCATCCAAAACATGGCATCGACGGTGACTGACAACGAGCGTTCCACCCCCGCCGACCGGCGGTCGCGTCTGCGGCCCGGCAAGAACGGCAAGCTCGCCCTTGGCCCCCTTCCCGACCTCGTGGGCTACAACCTGCGCAAGGCTCAGGTTGCGGTGTTCCAGAGCTTCCAGAACGCGGTCGCCCCGCACGACATCACGCCCGGCCAGTTCGGCGTGCTGATCATGATCCGCGAGAATGAAGGCCTGTCGCAGTCCGACCTGGGCACGGCGGTCGGCATCGACCGGTCGACCATGGTCGCGGTGATCGACCGGCTCGAGTCGCGCGGCCTCGTCGTCCGCGCTCCCTCGCCCAACGACCGCCGCTCCTACGCGCTGCGCCTGTCGCCGGAAGGCCAGACGCTGATGGACGACCTGATCCCGCGCGTCCAGGCTCACGACCAGGGCATGGTCAAGGACCTGTCCCCGGAAGAGCAGGTGCAGTTCATCGACTTCCTGCGCCGCGTGTCACGGTCGAAGTAAGGGTCACTCCCCTTCCGTTCCAGGCACCGGAAACGACTGACAGCCCGCCCCGCACCGGCATCTGCCGATGTAGGGCGGGCTTTTCTATTACGTCAGGGACGGACTCGGAAAGCGTGTCCGCCACGACGAACCGGTTGACCGGAGCAGCCGGGATCCTGCGGCAAGGCTTCGGTCCGCTTTATTGGCAGTCAGAAAGATTGCCTTCGACAGGGTAACAAGGAACTTCTGGTAATACCCCACAACAAAACAGTTATGGCTTCTTGCATTTCATGTGAAACGCAAGAAGCCATAGTCTTATGTCTGGCTATCGGATTCGCGTTTTAAATCGAGTCCGATTTTGCCCGATCCGATTAGTAGCGGTAGTGGTCCGGCTTGTACGGGCCGGCGGTCGGCACGCTGATGTAGGCAGCCTGCTTGTCGGTCAGGGTGGTCAGCTTGGCGCCGATCTTCTCCAGATGCAGGCGGGCCACCTTCTCGTCCAGATGCTTGGGCAGGACGTAGACCTTGTTCTCGTAGTTGGCGGCGTTGGTCCACAGCTCGATCTGGGCCAGCACCTGGTTGGTGAAGCTGGCGCTCATCACGAAGCTGGGGTGGCCGGTGGCGCAGCCCAGGTTGACCAGACGGCCCTGGGCCAGGACGATCAGGCGCTTGCCGTCGGGGAAAACGACCTCGTCGACCTGCGGCTTGACCTCTTCCCAGGTCAGGTTGCGCAGGGCATCGATCTGGATCTCGCTGTCGAAGTGGCCGATGTTGCAGACGATGGCGCGGTCCTTCATGGCCCGCATGTGCTCGATCGTGATGACGTCGACGTTGCCGGTGGCGGTGACGAAGATGTCGCCCTGCGGAGCGGCATCCTCCATGGTCACGACCTGATAGCCTTCCATGGCGGCCTGGAGTGCGTTGATCGGGTCGATCTCCGTCACCAGGACGCGGGCGCCCTGCGAGCGCAGGCTGGCGGCCGAGCCCTTGCCCACATCGCCATAGCCGGCGACCACGGCGACCTTGCCGGCGACCATCACGTCGGTGGCGCGCTTGATGCCGTCGACCAGCGACTCGCGGCAGCCATAGAGGTTGTCGAACTTCGACTTGGTGACGCTGTCATTCACGTTGATGGCCGGGACCTTCAGCGTGCCCTTCTTCATCATCTCATAGAGACGATGCACGCCGGTGGTGGTCTCCTCCGACAGGCCGCGGACGTCCTTCAGCATCTCCGGATACTTGTCGTGCATGATCTGGGTGACGTCGCCGCCATCGTCCAGGATCATGTTCGGGGTCCAGCCATCGGGGCCGCGCAGGGTCTGCTCGATGCACCACCAGAACTCCTCCTCCGTCTCGCCCTTCCAGGCGAAGACCGGGATGCCGGCGGCGGCGATGGCGGCGGCGGCCTGGTCCTGGGTCGAGAAGATGTTGCAGGACGACCAGCGCACGGTGGCGCCGAGCGCCGTCAGCGTCTCGATCAGCACGGCGGTCTGGATGGTCATGTGCAGGCAGCCGACGATGCGGGCGCCGGCCAGCGGCTTGCTGTCACCGAATTCCGACCGCAGGGCCATCAGGCCCGGCATCTCGGTCTCGGCGATGGTGATCTCCTTGCGGCCCCAGTTCGCGAGGCTGATGTCCTTGACCTTGTAGTCCGTGAATTCGGCGGCCATGAGGGATGACTCCTGGTGGGCGGTGACGGTCGGGCAGCGGAATTTCAGGCGCACCGGATCCCCGGCCCTGCCGCTGTGATTGGCCAAGGGTGTACCAGCGGCATCGGAACCATGCAAGCATAAAGATATCTTTATGTTTGCTCGGTAGCGGAAGCAATGACCCGGCCACACCCCGTTTGTTCACTTTACGTTCCCATCAGCCACGGCTAAGCTGCCGGCATGGACGAGATACGGCGATCCCCGATCAAGGGCCGCGGGGCGGTCAGCAACGCCACCGGGCGGTTCGAGCGCGAGACCCGCGTCCTGACCGACGATGGCTGGACGGGCTATGCGGAAAGCGGCAACGAAGCGCTGTCCGATCCGGTCCGCACCATCGTCTCGCCGGCCTCGGCCAAGTCGATCATCACCGGCAACCAGTCGCCCGACATCCCCTTCGACCGCTCGGTGAACCCGTACCAGGGCTGCGAGCATGCCTGCATCTACTGCTTCGCCCGGCCGACCCATGCCTATCTCGGCCTGTCGCCGGGGCTGGATTTCGAGACCAAGCTGTTCGCCAAGCGCAACGCGGCGGAGCTGCTGGCCAAGGAGCTGCGGGCGAAATCCTATGTCTGCCAGCCGCTGGCGCTGGGGGCCAACACCGATCCCTACCAGCCGGTCGAGCGGACGGAAGGCATCACCCGCCGGGTGCTGGAGGTCTGCCGCGACTTCAACCAGCCGGTGAGCATCATCACCAAATCGGCGCTGGTGCTGCGCGACCTCGACATCCTGGCGCCGATGGCGGCGCAGGGGCTGGCTTCGGTGGCGGTCTCCGTCACCACGCTGGACCGCGACCTCGCCCGGGTGATGGAGCCGCGGGCCAGCACGCCGCCGCGCCGGCTGGAGGCGATCCGCACCCTGTCGGAGGCCGGCGTGCCGGTGGCGGTCCTCGCCAGCCCGATGATCCCCGCCCTCAACGACCATGAGCTGGAGGCGATCCTGGCGGCCGCCGCCGGCGCCGGGGCAAGCGAGGCCAACTATATCCTGCTGCGCCTGCCGCTGGAGATCGCCACCCTGTTCGAGGAATGGCTGCGCGTCCATGCCCCCAACCGCGCCGACCGCGTGCTGAGCCTGATGCGGCAGAGCCGTGACGGCGCGCTCTACCGCTCCGGCTTCGGCACACGGATGAAGGGCAGCGGTCCCTATGCCGAACTGCTGCGCCACCGCTTCAAGCTGGCCTGCCGGAGGCACGGGCTGGGCGGCCGGAGCTGGCAGCTCGATTGCAGCCGCTTCCGGGCGCCGCCCGCGGCGGGGGACCAGCTGTCGCTTCTGTGAGCGGAAGGCCTGTCAGCGGGGAAAGATGGAACAGCGTGGAACAGGGGGCCGGGTGATGTTCCATTCTACGCCTATCGGCGCCAGGAGAAGGGACCGGCGGCGCGGCGGCTGACCGGGCCGGGGTTGAGGTTGGGATACTCCTCATACTGGTTGAGGGTGTAGGGGAAGACGCCCTTCGGCCCCTCCGCCTCCGGCTGGGCCAGGACGGCGGCGACCATGGCGGGGTTGGGCATCCTGCGTTCGCGAATGGCGCCGGGGATGTCGTCGTCGTCCAGTTCGGGGACGGTGACGGCGGGCGGGTCTTCCGGTTTCGGGGCCGGCCTGGCGGCCGACGGATCGTCGGGCTGCCGCTCGGGCTGGGAGGCGTCCCGCTTGCCCGCCGGCAGGTCGAGCCCGGCGAACAGGCCGAGCCGCTCGGCCAGCCAGCGCACGGTGGCGGGATCGCCGGAGGTGACCAGCCGCTCGATCTGCTCGGCGACCAGGATGCGCAGAGAGGACAGGCGCAGTTCGGCCTCGCGGTTCAGCGCCTGCCTCTCCCACCACACCCTGTGACGGAAATCCTGGGAGCCGTAATAGGCCCGCCACAGCGTGGTGCGGCTGCACCCCATGGCGCGGGAGACCTGAAGGAAGCTGTTGCCGCGGGCCAGCATGCCGGCGGCCATGATCCACTGTTCCTCATGGAACTGCGAACCGGGGACCAGCGAGCCTTCGGACGGGGTCGGCGGCTCTTCGGCCCAGCGGGGGAAGTTGTCGTTGTTGAAGCTGCGGGGGTCGAGGGGCATGGGGTGGCTCCGCGAATGGGTGGGCATTGCGGAGATGATATAAGAATAATTTCCTTTTTGACGGAGTTTTTGCAACGGTCCCCGGTGGCGAAGCGGTGGCATCCGTGTCGATCCTGCCCGCCCTCTCTACGGCTTCCCGCCCCGTCATTCCCGCAAAGGCGGGAATCCAGCCAATTCAGGCGCTCTGCACGGGAGTTTCCTGGATCCCCGCCTGCGCGGGGATGACGGCCTGCAATAGCCTCCAAAAACTCGTAGCCTCTGACGGACTCCCGTCAGGAGCGGCGGAACATCCTGTTCCACGGCGTCGGCACTTCAGAGAGCTTCGCCTGATCCGGCTTGGACAGGGCCGACAGCGGAAGGCGGCCGGTCGCCAGCATCGCCATCACCAGCGCCGGATGGGCCGCGTTGGACGTGTGCTGGCCGGCGTCGGTGTCGCTGGGCTGGTCGGCCTGACGATCCGTGCCGGGTTCCTCGTTCAGCGCTTCGTTGATGCGGGCGAAGGCTTCGATGTCTTTGATGTGCAGCATGGTCCGTACCCCTCGGCTTCGACATTTGTGCGTCGCAGCAAAAACGAAGGTAACAGCTCTGCCCTCGAATGGTCTCGTGTGCGGCGCTTTGACACAGGCCCTTTTCTAACGGGCCGGTTCGCGAACCGCCAGCATAAGCCCGAAGCCGATGGCGAAGAAAGCCAGAACCGTCGCCATACCGGCACGCTGGCTGGCGAAGGCCTGGGTCGCCAGACCGAACAGCAGCGGCCCGAAGAAGCCGACGAAGCGGCCGGTCAGGCCGTAGAGGCCGAACATCTCTCCCGCCATGCCCGGCGGGGCGAGCCGCGCCATCATCGACCGCCCGGCCGCCTGGGCCGGCCCGAAGAACAGCCCGAGCCCGAGCGCAAAGATCCAGAACCACAGCCGTTCCGTCGCCAGCAGAAGCGGCAGGCCGCAGGCGGTCATGCCGGCCAGCGCGATCAGGATCACCGGCTTGGCCCCCGCCCGGTCGTCCATCCAGGCGAAGCCGATGGCCCCCGCCCCCGCCACCACGTTGAGTGCGATGGCGAAGACCAGGATCTCCTCGAAGCTCATGCCGAAGGTCCCGGCGGCGAAGAGGCCGCCGAAGGCGGTGATGGTGTTGATGCCGTCGCGGTAGAAGGCGCTGGCGATCAGGAAGCGCCCGACCTCGCGGTAGCGCCGGGCCTGCCGCAGCGTGGCGATCAGCGTCGCCACCCCCTCGCGCGCCGCCCGCAGCAGGCCGTGGCCGGTGGCGGGCTCGTCCGGCACCCACAGGAAATAGGGCAGCGCGAACAGCCCGTACCAGACGGCGGCCAGCAGGGCGGTGGCGCGGACATTGGCCTGCGGACCCCAGTCCGCCCATTCCATGCCGAACAGGCCGAACAGCGGAGCCGGCGCCTTGACGAAGCCGACCAGCGCCAGGACGAGGCAGGCCAGCCCGCCGAAATAGCCGATCCCCCAGCCCCAGCCCGACACCCGGCCGAGCAGCCGTGCCGGCACCAGCCCCGGCAGGGTGGCGTTGTAGAAGACGTTGGCCAGTTCGAACGCCACGGTGGCGACCACGACGCAGGCGAGCGCGAAGACAGCATCGGCCGGATCGGGCCGGACCCACCACAGCGCCGCGGTGAAGGCGACGGTGACCAGGGTGAACAAAGCCATCCACGGCTTGCGCCGCCCGGCCCGGTCGGCGATGGCGCCCAGCACCGGGCTGAGCAGCGCGATGGCGACGCCGGCCACGGTCATGGCGGCGCTCCACCGCGCCGTGCCCTCGACCGGGTCGCCGACGACGCCGCGGGCGAAATAGACCGAGAAGACGAAGGTGGTGATGATGGTGTTGTATGCCGAATTCGCCCAGTCGTAGAGGCACCAGGAGGCGATGGCCCGCCGGGAAGGGAAGTCGCCGGAGGGGACGGCGCCGGAGGGGACGGCGCTGGAAGGGACGGCTTCGCTCACGCCCGCTTACCCCCGCCCGCCCCCCGTCAATCCGTCCACCCCGAAGGAAATCTGGTTGTTGTCGTAGCGGGCGACGATGCGCAGGCGGTCGCCGGCCAGCAGCTTGATCGGCTTTTCCAGGAAGGTCATCGCCTGCTTCCAGTGGTTGGTGCGGGCGCGGCTTTCCGATTTGTAGACCACCTCGTCGTCCATGAAGAGGTCGAACCAGAAGGCGACGCCGTGGCAGGTGCCGGCGGTGACGATGGTCACGTCGATCACCCGCTCGCCCTCCTCCGGCATGTTGCGGGTGAAGTCGAAATCGAGCGCAGTGAAGGGCTTCGACAGCGGGGTGTGGGCGTCGGCACCGAGGTCGATCTGCTGGTAGCCGGGCGAGCGGAAGACGTCGAAGCTGCCCATGTCGAAGCCGTCGATCATCTCCACCGGGTTGATCCGGGCCAGCTCCGGCGTCTCCACCAGCATGGCGTAGACGGTGGAGGCGCGCGGGATGATGGCGCCGCCCGGCTTCACCAGATGGGTGCGGGCATGTTGCAGCACCGACAGCATGCGCGGGGCCAGCATGCCGATGTTGATCAGTTCCGACACGAAGACGTCGGCCTTCTCCGGCAGGTCGCCGCCCTCGCCCACCGTCAGCTGGGTCGACAGGCGCGGCACCACGTCGATGCGGTCGGCATAGCCGTTGCGCGCCACCGTTTCCTTGGCGACGCGGGCGAGGATCGGGTTGACCTCGCAGGTCACCACCTTCTTCGCACCGGCGCGCGCCGCCATCATGGCGACGATGCCGGAACCGGTGCCGATCTCCAGCACCAGGGAGTCGGGCTTCACCGCCCGTTCCAGCGAGCGCTTGTAGGCTTCGTTGCGTTCGAAATCGTTGATCATCGGCAGGTGCCAGCCGGGCACCGCGTTCGAATAGATCAGCCGGCGGGTGAACTTCACCATCGGGTGGTCGGGCGCCTGCTCGCGCGCCGACTCGATCACCTCGATGGCCTCGCTGGCGCGGTCGAGGCTTTGCAGCACATGGGCGAGACCGACCTGGGCCGGGACGAAGCGCGGAGCGGCGGCCAGCACGATGCGGAATTCCGCCTCAGCCTCCTCCAGCCGGCCGCGGGTGGAGAGCAGCTCGGCCAGGCTGTAATGGACGTCGAGATAGTCGGGAGCCTGGGCCAGCGCGGTGCGGAAATGCTCCTCCGCCTCCTCCAGCTCGCCCAGCTCGCGCAGGCTGGCGGCGAGGAAATGGTGCATCTCCGGCGCTTGCGCCCGCAGGTCGAGCGCGGCGCGGAAACAGTCGGCCGCCTCCTCCACCCGGTTCTGCGCCTTCAGCGCGTTGCCGAGATTGCCGTGCAGTTCCGGCAGGCGCGGGTTGAGGACGAGGCCGGCGCGGAACGCCTCCTCCGCCTCCGCCGGGCGGCCCTGCTGGAAGAGCAGGCTGCCGCGGCTGTTGTGGAAGGACGGGTCGTTGCCATTCTCGGCGATGGCCTGGGCGAACAGGGACAGCGCGTTGTCCGGATGGCCGGTGTGGGCGGCGACCAGCCCCAACAGATGCAGGGCGCCGGCATTGTGCGGGTCGGTCGCCAGGATCGCCCGGCAGACCTGCTCCGCCCCCGCCAGATCGTTGCTGCGGAAACGCTTGGCGGCGTCGAGCAGGGTCGGGGCGGAGGTGTCGGTCATCGCGGCGGGCTCCAAAGACGGCGGATATGGCGGGAACACGAAAGGATCGCCGCACCATACCGGGAATTGCCGCCCCGCTACAGCCTTTCGATCCGTCGTTGCGCCTGCGCGATTATCAGCGCATTTGTACCCGCAAAAGGAGAAGAAGGAGTCGGGTGCATGAAGCGCGGACGAATGAAGAGCGGAGTCACGGGGGCATTGGCGGCGACGCTGCTGCTGGCCGGCTGCGCCACGGCGGAGATGGGGAGCGGCAGCGCCGGTATGGGTGGCGGCGAGGTTGTCGGGTCGGCGGCGGCGCGGCGGTTCGAGGCGGTGCGGACCAGCCCGCCGGAGCTGCGCGCCTTCCTCTACCGCATGCCCAAGGGTGCGGACCTGCACAACCACCTGACCGGCGCAGTCTATGCCGAGAATTACCTGCGGATGGCGTCCGCCGCCGGCCTCTGCTTCGACGTCAAGGCCCTGACGCTGGTGGCGCCGACGACGCAGGCGCCCTGCGGCGACGCCAAGTCGGCCCGGCCGAGCGCCACCGCGGTGATCGCCGACGGCACGCTTTACCCGATGGCGCTGGACGCGCTGTCGACGCGCGACGCGCTGCCGGTCTCCGGCTACAGCCTGCATGACCAGTTCTTCGCCACCTTCGGCCGCTTCCGCGCGGCGGCCAACTCCACCGGCGACCTGCTGGCCGAAGTGGTGGACCGCGCCGGCCGCCAGGGCGAGCGCCATGTCGAGCTGATGGTGTCCTTCGGCACCGGTCCGGCCGCCGCCATCGGCAAGGCCTTCGCCTGGACGCCGCAGGCGGCGGCCGACCTGCCGGGCACCGCCGACAGGCTGATCGCCGCCGGCCTGCCCGCCCTGGTCGCCCCGGCCCGGCAGGAGATCGACGCGGCGGAAGCCCGCATGCGCAGCATCCTTGGTTGCGGCACGCCGTCGGCACGGCCGGGCTGCGCGGTGTCGGTCCGCTACCTCCAGCAGGTGTCGCGCACGCAAAGCCCCGGCCCGGTCTATGCCACCACCCTGTTCAACGCCCTGCTGGAAGCGCAGGAGCCGCGGGTCGTCGGCCTGAACTTCGTGGCGCCGGAGGACAACCCGGTGGCGCTCGACGACTACGACCTGCACATGCGGATGGTGGCGGAGGCGAAGCGGCGCCAGCCCGGCACCAACGTGGCGCTGCATGCCGGCGAACTGACGCTGGGCCTCGTCCCGCCGGAACGGCTGCGCGACCACATCCGCAAGGCGGTGGAGATCGCCGGGGCCAAGCGCATCGGCCATGGCGTCGACGTGATGTATGAGGACGACCCCCGGGGCCTGCTGCGGCTGATGGCCGAGCGCAAGGTGGCGGTGGAGGTCAATCTGACCAGCAACGACAAGATCCTGGGCGTCAGCGGCAAGGCCCACCCCTTGCCGGTCTATCGCGCCGCCGGGGTGCCGGTGGTGCTGTCGACCGACGATGAAGGCGTCAGCCGGATCGACCTGACCAACGAGCTGCAACGCGCGGTGGAGGAGTTCGGCTTCGGCTATGCCGACCTCGTCGGGCTGGCCCGCGCCAGCCTGGAGCACAGCTTCCTGCCCGGCGACAGCCTGTGGTCCGCCCCCGGCTGCACCCCACCTGTTCGCAAGGAGTCCTGCCGCGCCGTGACCGCCCGCAGCGAGAAGGCGCGGGTCCAGTGGGGGCTGGAAGAGGCGCTGGCCCGCTTCGACCGCGAGATGGCGGGGACGCGGTAACGCTTGGCCTGAGAGTCCCGCCCGCCGCGATGGAGAGCGGCGGGCGCGGCTGGGGATGCCGGGGACAGTTGGAACGGCGTGGAAGCTTCAATGAGGCCGAGGCATTTCTGCTTCGGAAGACGGTGCCGGCTACTGACCGTAGGCAAGGCGCGGGCAGGGCTTCAATGAGGCCGAAGCATTTCTGCTTCGGAAGACTCGGCGACAAGGTGATGCAGACCGAGAACGACTATGAGCTTCAATGAGGCCGAAGCGTTTCTGCTTCGGAAGACGCAACCGAGACCCTGACGGGTAAGGTTTGGATCGACGGACTTCAATGAGGCCGAAGAATTTCTGCTTCGGAAAACCGCGCTCGCATCTGACATAGAAGTTTTTGCAGTCGACGCTTAAATGAGGCCCAGGGTTCTCTGCCTGGGATGATGCTCCGGCGGCAGGACGCGAACTTGCGACCCACGGATTCTTCAATGAGGCCGAAGCACTTCCGCTTCGGAAGACTGTGACGCGCGCGACACTTCGTGTCTCGCCGCACTATGTGCTTCAATGAGGTGAAGGATGGTCCAGGTTTTCTGATCCGCTCAGGTTCTGGACGATGTCAAAGATCCTAAGGAAAACAACGGCTCCGCTTTTGTAAGCGCTGGCCGGGTTTTCGCCTGTGCCGGACCGCTCGCGGCGGTGGGCGGCAGCGGGAACGATAGCATGGGGCGGAGGGCGATGCCACCGCACGGCACAGGCTTGGCCGCCCTTCCCTACCCCTCGTCTGCGTTCTCCCAGCCCCAGCGGGTCCAGGCGCCGTCGAGGAAGGCGGTCGGGCGGGGGGCGGCGGGCAGGCCGGGGCAGGACAGCAGGGACGGCGCGATGCGGCCGGCGCCACGGGTCCACCACAGGCTGGCATCGGCGCGCAAGGGGCCGGACAGGCGGTCGAGCAGGGCGCGGGTGGCGGGGCTGACGCGCTCCGGCTCCGGACGGCCGAGGATGGCGAGACGGGCCGGCAATCCCTCCACGTCGGCAGCGGCGCGGCAGGCGTCCGCCGCCAGCGACTCGGCACGGGACAGCCACGCGGCGCAGGCGGCGGGGGCGCCGGCAATGTCGAAGCCGGCGGGAAGGCCGGCGGCGATGGTGAAGGGATAGGGACGGCCGACGCGGTCGGCGCTGGGCATCCAGACGCCGACCAGCGGGGTGGCGCCGCACAGGCCGGCCGACAGGGCGAAACGCCAGACCGGCGCCTGGGCGAACAGGGTTTCCCACTCGGCCCCCAGCCGGCGGCCGGCTTCGCCCAGCGCCGCCGACAGCCAGCGGTCCCAGGGGCCGAGGACCGCGCCCGGCAGGCCGTGGCCGACGAAATCGCCGCGCGCCGGCACCTTGCCGTGGAAGCCCACCACCGGATCGGCGCCCATCCCGCCGGACCCAGAAGCCATGCCGCGCGGAGTGGCGAAATAGCCCATCATGGCGGAAGGGCCCGGCTTGGCTGCGGGGCGGATTGCGCCAGCACCTCCAACACGCGGGCGACCAGGACCTCGTCGGCCGGGACCGGGGCGAAGCCGACGGCGAACAGGGCGGCCAGATGGTCGCCGAGGGCGCGGCGCCGCGCCTCGTTGGCCGGGCCGGGCAGCGTGCGCTGCCAGTCGAGCGCCAGCCATTCCGCCAGCGCGCCGGCATCCATCGGCTCCGCGCTGCCGATCATGCGCCCGCTGATCATGCGGTAGACGCGCAGGGTCTGGCGCAGCTGGTCGGGCAAGGCCCAGTCGGCGCGCAGCCGCTCCTCCAGCCGCAGGGCGATGCGGGCCAGGAACTGGCTGCGCAGGGCACGGCGGTAGGCCTCCTGCGCCGGGGTGGCGATGCGGCCCCCCTGATACAGGCCGCCGGCCAGTGCCGGGTCGGCCCAGTTCGTCGTTTCGAAGGCCAGCGGCAGGGCGCGCAGGGCGTCCAGCGCCGGCAGGATCGCCGCCGGATCGGCGTCATCCACCCGCGCCAGGGCGCGCGGCGGGGTGTCGAGCGGGCGCAGTGCCGCCTCCACCGCCGCGGCGCCGGCATCGGCGCGCTCCAGCAGGGCGGCGTTGCCGCGGGCGCTGGCCAGCCACCAGCCGCCGACTGCCAGACCGAGCGTCAGGGCGGCGGTGGCGGACAGCAGGGCGCGGCGGCGGCGGGTGCGCTCCACCGCAAGGTCGACCCGGGCGAGGTTGGCCTCCGGAAACACCACGTCGGGCAGCAGCCGTTCGAGGAAATAGGTGGAGGCCGGACCGCCGTTGTCGGGATCGAGCAGAGCGAGCGAGGCGTCGGTCTGGGTGGCGCTGGTCAGGTAGAGGCCTCGCAGGCGCGGCGTCTCCTCGCCATGTTCGGAACCGAAGACGGTGTCGACGATGTCGGCCAGCGCCGGCTCCAGCTCCGCCACCCGCAGCGGCAGGGCGAAGGCGTCGCTGCGGCGGCGGATGTCCGGCTCCTGGTGCAGCCGGTCGAGCAGCCGCTCGTCCAGCCGCCGCACCAGACCGGCATAGAGGTCGCGGAAGGCCGGCAGCGGACCAGTTGCGGCCTCGCCGGCCGGCAGGGTCAGTCCCCAGATCTGGCTGCGCGCCTCGCGGTCCAGCGGGTCGAAGAAGGTGGCGAAGCCGTCGAGCAGGTCGGCCTTGGTCAGCAGCAGATAGACCGGCAGACGGACGCCGAGCTGCACCCGCAGCTCGTTCAGGCGCTGGCGGACCAGGATGGCGTGGTTGCGCCGGTCGGCATCGGTCCAGCCCGTCAGTTCGGGGATGCTGATGGTCAGCAGGACGCCGTTGGCGGGCTGGCGCGGGCGGTGCTCCTTCAGCAGGTCGAGCAGGCCGGACCACACCCGGCCGTCCACCGCGCGCCGGCTGTCCTGGGTGGTGTAGCGGCCGGCGGTGTCGATCAGCACGGCACGGTCGGTGAACCACCAGTCGCAGTTGCGGGTGCCGCCCAGCCCGGCCAGCGGTTCGGCAACCGTGCCGTCGGGCGTGCGGGCGGCGAGGCCGGTGTTGGCCAGCGCCGTGGTCTTGCCCGAACCGGGGGCGCCGATCACCAGATACCAGGGCAGCTGGTAAAGGTAGCGCCCACCCCGGCGCTTGCGCAGCTGGGCCAGCGCGGTGTCGAGCCGCTTGCGGACCGCGCCGATCTCCTCCAGCGAGGCCTTCAGCTCGGGATCGCGGCCGGCGGCGAGCGCCTCCAGCAGGCGGGCGTTGGCGGCGCGCTCGCGGGCGTCGATGCGGCGGTTGACGGCGACCCAGGCGGCCAGCGCCAGGACCAGCGGCAGCAGGCGGACGCTCCAGTCCGGCTGGACGGTCGGCAGCAGATGCGGCGCGAAGGACGCCGCCAGCCGCGGCAGCAGCAGCCAGCCGGCCAGCCCCAGCGCCAGCGCGCCCGGCAGCGACATCGCCCAGCGGCTGCGGGCGGAACGGTGCGGCGACGGTGCAGCGGCGGCTTTGCGGCGTCTGGCGGTCTTGTTCGCCGGTTTGGCGCCTGCCTTCTCGGGTCGGGGATCGGCCATGGCGGGCGCCCTAATGCGGGTAGAGGCGGATGTCGATCCGCCGGTTGGCGTCGCGCCCGGCCGGCGTGTCGTTCAACGCGACGGGTTCCTGGTCGCCATGGCCCTCGGCCGACAGGCGGGCCGGCGGCAGCGAGCGTTCCAGCAGCTTGCGCACCGCTTCGGCGCGGGCATCGGTCAGGGATTGGGCCGCGGGCAGGCGGCCATTGGCCGGGGTCTGGTCGTCGGTGTGGGCGACCACCAGGACGCTGCCGGGCTCCGCCGCCAGGGTCTGGCCGACCCGCTCGACGACGGCGCGGTGGCGGGCCTTCACGGCGTCGCTGCCGGTGGCGAACATCGCCGCCGCCGGGATGCGGATGACCAGGGCGCCATCCTCCCCGGCCAGCACCTCGACGGCGCCGGTGCGGATTTCCGGGGCGAGCTGGCCGGTGATGCGGGCGATCAGGGCCGGGCCGGCGGTGGGCGGCGGCGGCGGGACCAGCCGGGCGATCTCGATCGGGCGGTCGGGCAGCAGGGCGGCGATGCGGGCGACCACCGGTTCCGCCTGCCGGTCGAGGCTGCCGGCGAGATGGACGTAGAGGCCGGACAGGCCGAGCGCCACCGCCGCCCAGACGATCCAGCCCGCCCCATTGCCGGTCAGGGTGCCGCTCAACGAGGGGCCGAGCGGCCGGAACGGCTCCGCCACCCCCGCCCAGGCCGGCGACAGCTCCGCCGCCATGTCGCCGCGGGCGCGGCGCAGGATGCGGTACAGCTCGTCGCGCAGGCGGGCGAGGTCGTGGGCACCGCCGGGCTTGTCGCGGAAACGGCCTTCGAAGCCCAGCGACAGGCAGGCGTAGAACAGTTCCAGCGCATGACGGTGACGGCGCGGGTCGCCCAGCATGCCGTCGAGCAGGTCGAAGAAACGCACACCGGCCCCTGATTCGGCTACTGCCGCCCCGCCGTGGCCGGCGGCGCGGGCGACGTCGTCCAGCGTGGCGGAAAGCGCGATGCGGGCGGCGCGGATTTCGTCCGGGTCGAGGCTGGCCGCGGCGGCGGCGCGGTCGAACCGTTCCAGCGCGGCGGTGGCGGCGGCGCGGGGCGGATCGGTCAGGCTGCGGTCGCGCAGCGCGCCGGCCAGCGCCAGCACCGGGGCGGCGGCGCTGAGCAGCGGGTTGAGGGGCGGTGGCCCCGGGGCGTCCTGCCGGCGGAGGGCCGAAAGCGGAGCGGGAGCGTCGGGAGCGTCCGTCGCCAGGGCGGCAAGAATGGCGGCAAGCGGACGGTCGTCCGCCTCCGCCATGTCCGTTCCGTCCAATCGCTCATCCGCCTGCATCTGTCGTCCGCTGTGGGGAAATCCGGGGGAGGTATAGCAGGGTCGGGGTGGTAGGGGGAACCTGGGGGTGGCAGGCCGGGGGCTGAAGCCCCTACCGCACCCCGCTGTGGCTGTAGTCGGACTGCACCCGCGGTGCGGTGCCGGAACCGCCGGCGATCTTTTCGATCAGCGAACCGATCCCACCGCCCGACCGCGCATCGGCGGACGCCATCGGCACGCCGCCCGGCGGCATGGCGCCCGGCATCACGCTTCCCGGCGGCATGTTTCCAGGGGGCGGGGTCCAGGCGGGGGCGCCGTCCAGGCCGGGGAGCGGACGGGCGGGCTTGCCGGCATGGGCGTCGAGCATGAACTCGCGCCACAGCTTGGCCGGCAGGGTGCCGCCGGTGACCTTCTTCATCGCCTCGTTGTTGTCGTTGCCGAGCCAGACGCCGGCGACCAGATCGGCGGTGAAGCCGACGAACCAGGCGTCGTGATAGTCCTGGGTGGTGCCGGACTTGGCGGCCGCCGGACGGTTCAGCTTCGCGCTGCGGCCGGTGCCGTAATCCAGCACGCCGGTCATCATCTGCGACAGCTGCACCGCATGGGCGGGATCGACCACCGCAGCACCGCCGCCGCCCTGGCGCCGGTAAAGAACGGCGCCGTCGCGGCTCCTGATTTCGGTGATGGCATAGGCCCAGACGGGGACGCCGCGGTTGGCGATGCCGGCATAGGCGCGCACCAGCTCCAGCGGCGTCACCTCGCTGGTGCCCAACCCCAGCGACAGGTCGCGGGTCAGCGGCGAGGAGATGCCGAGGTTCGACGCAATGCGCCGCACCCGGTCGGTGCCGACCCGGTCGATCAGCCGCGCCGTCGCGGTGTTGGAGGAATGGGCGAGTGCGGCGGCCAGCGTGATGCTGCCGCGATACTTGCCGTCATAGTTGCCGGGGCTCCAGTTGCCGAGCTGGACCGGGGCGTCGTCGATCAGGCTGTCGGGGGTCCAGCCGGTCTCCAGCGCCGCCAGATAGACGAAGGGCTTGAAGGCCGATCCCGGCTGGCGCAGCGCCTGGGTGGCACGGTTGAACTCGCTGCTGTCGTAATCGCGGCCGCCGACCAGGGCACGCACCGCCCCGTCGGGGCTCATGGCGACCAGCGCTCCCTGGCGGACGTTGGCGGCGACGCCGGGGCCGGCGAGCAGAGCCTCCAGCCGCTGTTCGGCGGCGCGCTGCATCTTCAGGTCCAGCGTGGTGCGGACGATCACGTCGCCATGGTCGGGACCGGTGAAGCCCGGCACCAGATCGGTCACCCAGTCGGCGAAATAGCGGCCGTCACCGCCGGGCTTGCGCTTGGGCGACGGCTTGGCGGTGCGGGCGGCGTCATACTGCGCCTGGGTCAGATAGCCGGCGTCCAGCATCGCCGCCATCACCACCCGCGCCCGCTCCGCCGACTCGTCCGGGTTGGAACTGGGGGCGTAGCGCGACGGCGCCTTCAAGAGGCCGGCCAGCACCGCCGATTCGCGGACGTCGACCTCGGTCGCCGGCTTGCCGAAATAGGTGCGGGCGGCGGCGTCCACCCCGAAGGTGCCGGCGCCGAGATAGACGCGGTTCAGATAGGCGGTGAGGATCTGGTCCTTGGTGAAGCGGCTCTCCAGCCACAGCGCCAGCATCGCCTCCTGGATCTTGCGCTTCAGCGATTTCTCGGGCGTCAGGAACAGGTTCTTGGCGAGCTGCTGGGTGATGGTCGACCCGCCCTGCACCGCCCGGCCGGAGCGCCAGTTGACGTAGACCGCGCGGGCTAGGCCCAGCGGGTCGATGCCGAAATGGCTGTAGAAGCGGCGGTCCTCGATCGCCAGCACGGCGCCGACCAGATGCGGCGGCAGGTCGCGCACGCTGAGCGTCGTGCCGTGCAGGTCGCCGAAGCGGGCGAACTCGCTGCCGTCGGCGGCCAGCACGGTGATTGAGGCGCGGCGTTCGAACTGCGCCACCTTGGAGATGTCCGGCAGGTCGAGCGCGAACCAGGCCAGCACCGCGCCGAGGGCGATGCCGCACCAGATGGCGGCGACGAGGCCCCACTGCACCAGCCGCTTCACCCAGCCGCCACCCTTGCGGGGCGGTTGCGGCGCCCGGCCGGGGCGGGCGGGCGGCGGGGACGGCGGCTGCGGCGGCTGGCTGCCGCCGGACCGGCGGGCGGGCGGCTTCAGTTTCGGCAAGGAGACCCTTGAAAGGGAGATGGACGGCAGGGTGAAGGACGGCAGCGTGAAGGCAGGCAGGCCGCGGCGCGGGCGGCGGGGCTGCTTGAAGGGGGTGGGTGTCGGGGCGGCCGAGGGTGGCGGAGGCCTGCGGCGCGGCTTGCCCTTGCCGGCGGTCGCCAGCCGGTCGCGGGCAAACTCTATCGCCTTGGCGGCCAGCGCGCGGGCGGCGTCGCCCGCCGTCAGCCGGTCGAGCGGCGACGGGTCTTCGCGGGTGCGGATCGGACGGGGGCCGGCATAGAGCTGGCCCGCCCGGCGGTCCGTCTGGTGGTCCGGTCGGTCGGCGGTCACGGCGCGCTCGCTGGCCCTGTCAGGTCGGTGTGGTCAGGTCGGAGTGCGGGAAACGTTCCCGCTTCGATCCTCATACGCTCACAGCCGCTTCGCCGGAAGGCTGGTCGCGGGTCGGCGATTATTTGTCTCCCGACCGTGGCGAAAGGATGACTCTATCCGAAATCGCTGGGTGGGGATGCTCTCTCCCCTGCTTTATCCCCCCTCTCCCCCCCGGGGAGAGGGTCGGGGGGAGGGGGATGCAGAGCGAGGATTTGGTGGGGAGCGGGAAGTGCGCGATGCTCGGAAAGCCACGCCGTGCGGCCCCCTCACCCTAACCCTCTCCCCCGGGGGGAGAGGGGATCTTTGGCGGGGAGCCTACAGCGGCAGCGTCACCGTCGCGCGCAAACCGCCCCCGCCGCGGTTCGCCAGGGTCACGTCGCCGCCGTGGCCACGGATGATGCTGCGGGCGGTGGACAGGCCCAGCCCGACGCCGCCGGTGTCGCGGGAGCGGGAGCGCTCCAGCCGGTAGAAGGGGGCGAAGACCTTCTCGAACTCCGCCTCCGGGATGCCGGGGCCGTCGTCGTCGATGTGGATCAGGGCGTTGCGATGCTGGCTGGCGCCGTCGGCGCCGGTCTCCAGACGGACGGTGAAGCCACCGCCATATTTGATGGCGTTGTCCATCAGGTTGGCCAGCGCCCGGCGCAGCGCCACCGGACGGCCCTCCGCCACCACATGGGCGGGGCCGTCGTAGAGGGCGCGGTGGCCGGAATCGACGCGGTCGTCGCACAGGCTCTGCAACAGGTCGGCGAGGTCGAAGCGGCCGCGCGGCTCGCGCTGGGCGTCGTCGCGGGCGAAGGCCAGCGTGGCGGAGATCATCGCCTCCATCTCGTCCAGGTCGGCCAGCATCCGCCGCTGCATCTCCGGGTCGTCGACCAGCTCGGCCCGCAGGCGCAGCCGGGTGATCGGCGTGCGCAGGTCGTGGCCGATCGCCGCCAGCATCTGGGTGCGGTCGGTGACGAAGCGGGCGAGCCGCGCCTGCATCCGGTTGAAGGCACGGGTGGCGGCGCGCAGCTCGCGCGGGCCTTCCTCGGTCAGTGGATCGGCATGGCCGTCGATGCTGAGACGTTCGGCGGCGGCGGCAAAACCGGCCAGCGGCGCCGCCGCCCGGCGGGCGGCCAGCAGCGAAACCACCAGGATCACCGCCGCCACCCCCCCCATCCACAGCAGGAAGCGGACGATGCGGAACGGGCCGGGCAGCGGATCGCCACCGGTGAAGCTGAGCCAGGACCCGTCGCCGAGCCGGACCGACAGCCGGACATGGGGTCCCCAGCGCCGGATGTCGTCGGCGACGAAGGGCGGACGGGGAGGAGGGCGATCGCGCAGCTCGCTCTCGCTGGGAAGCCGCACCTCCACCAGGATGTTGCGGTCGGCGGTATCCAGCGATTCGCGCAGCCGGTGCCTCAGCGCCTCGAACCGGCCGCTGGGAAAGGCATCGGGTCCGAGAGGCGGCGGACGGTCGGGGTGCCATTCGACCCGCAGCACCGGATCGTCGATGGCCCGCACCACACGC
Source organism: Azospirillum lipoferum (assembly GCF_024170005.1). GTDB lineage: Bacteria > Pseudomonadota > Alphaproteobacteria > Azospirillales > Azospirillaceae > Azospirillum > Azospirillum lipoferum. The sequence goes on along the minus strand of NZ_JALJXJ010000008.1, from coordinate 189,208 downwards.
TCGCGGCCGGGCGGCGGCGTGCTTTCCACCAGCTGGACGATGGCGGTGACGCGCTGGACCAGCACGTTGGGGCCGTGGATCGGCGGCCCCTCGCTGCGGTCGGTCAGATAGACCAGCGCGCTGATCGCCTGGGTCAGCAGCAGCGCCAGCACCAGCGTCATGGCGATGCGCGAGGCGATGCTGTTGGGGAGACCGAGGCGCGGACGGCGGAACAGGCGACGGCGGGCCGGTCTGGATTTGGCTGTTTCCGGCTGGGCCGTCATGGCGCGAGCCCGCCGCTTGAAAGAGACGGTCCGGCGACCGCCGGGGTGAACAGATAGCCGCCGCCGCGCACCGTCTTGATCAGGGTCGGGTCGGCCGGGTCGGGTTCGATCTTGCGGCGCAAGCGGCTGACCTGCACGTCGATGGAACGGTCGAAGGGAACCGCCGAGCGGCCGCGCGCCAGATCGAGAAGCTGGTCGCGGGTCAGCACCCGCTGCGGATGCTCGACGAAGGCGACCAGCAGGTCGTACTCGCCGGCCGACAGCTGGACCAGCACCCCGTCGGGCGAGCGCAGCTCGCGCTTGGTAAGGTCGAGCGACCAGCCTTCGAAGCGCAGAACCGTGCCGGCCGCCGCCGGGATGCCGGCCACCGGCGGGGCGGAGGCGCGGCGCAGCACCGCCTTGATGCGGGCCAGCAGCTCGCGCGGGCTGAAGGGCTTCGCCAGATAGTCGTCGGCCCCCATCTCCAGCCCGACGATGCGGTCGGTCTCCTCCCCCATCGCGGTCAGCATGATGACCGGGGTCTGCGCCGTCTGCGGTGTGGCGCGCAGCCGGCGGCAGAGCGACAGCCCGTCCTCCCCCGGCAGCATGAGGTCGAGAACGATCAGGTCGACGCGGGCGCCGTCGAGCGTGCGCATCATCTCCGACCCGTCCTTGACCCCGGTGACCCGGAAGCCGTGCTTGGTCAGGAACTGGGCGACGAGGGAGCGGATTTCGCGGTCGTCGTCGACGACGAGGAGGTGGGGCGTGCGGTCCATGGAACCCATGATCGGGCGCCGCGCCGCAGGCGTGAAGGGGAAATGTGTAACGCCCGGTTACGAGGGCCGGGGCGGTTACACTCTGTTACCAAATGACCGGTTTGCGGACATTCGACCGCAACGTTCGGCGCCCATTGTCTGGTCATCGGGACAACGACGGGGCGACGCTCCTTCGAACGTTCCAACGGAATAAGCCCCCTCCATCCGGGGTTTAGAGAGCAGCACTACACTGAGGAGTCGACACCATGAAACGCGCCCTTCTGACGTCCGCCCTGCTGGTCGCCGGTCTCGGCGTGGCCGTTCCGGTCTTCGCCCAGGGTGGCCCGCAGCCGGGTGGTCCCGGCGCCGGCATGGGTCCTGGGGGACCCGACCGCCACTTCGCCCGCATGTGCGAGGACCAGGAGGCCCGTCTGGCCGGCAAGCTGGCCTATGCGGAGAAGAAGCTGAACATCACCGAACAGCAGCGCGCCGCCTGGACCAAGTTCGCCGACGCCGCCCGGTCCAGCCTGAAGCCGACGCAGGACCTGTGCGTGAAGTTCAAGGACACCCCGCCGCCGGCAGCCCTGCCGCAGCGTCTTGAGCGGGTCGAGCAGATGATGCAGGCCCACCTGCAACAGGTCCAGTCCGTCCGCCCGGCCCTGACCGACCTCTACGCCCAGCTGACGCCCGACCAGCAGAAGCAGGCCGACCGCATGCTGAACCCGGGTCCGGGCGGCATGGGCGGCCATCATATGGGGCCGCACCACGGTGGCCCCGGCGGCTGGGACCATGACGGCCCGCGGCACGGCATGGGTCCGGGCAAGGGCCCCGGCCCGGGTCCGGCACCGCAGGAGCCGCCGAAGGGCTAACGTAACAGAGAGACTCCCGGCGGCGACCCCAAGCCCCCCAACGCAGCCGCCGTGAGGCCAAGGGCCGCCGAACCCCCATTCGGCGGCCCTTGCGGTCTTCCCCCTCGGCCTCCCCTGTCGGCCTCCCCCGTCGTCTTCCCCTCTCGTCCTCTTCGTCTCGCAATCCGGGATGACACCCATGAGCGCGCTCGATCTCTCCCCGCTGTTCTTCAGCCTTTCGGTCATCAAGCAGGATTACCTGCTGATCCTCGACATCGCCCGGAACGGGCTCCATTCGCTCAGGATCCGCCGCGCACGCTCCCTGCGGCACTAGCCGTCCGGCAGCGGCCGGCCGTCCAGGCCGGCGCAATCGCCATACATCGCCAAGCCGCCGCTTGCATTGCGGCCTCCCGCACCCCAAAGCTTACCCCTATGACGTCCACGTACGCTTCGGCGGGCGGCGGTCTCGGGCGGGGGGGCCGTGTGGTCGCCGTGCTCGGGCCGACCAACACCGGCAAGACCTATCTGGCGATCGAGCGCATGCTCGGTCACCGGTCCGGAATGATCGGCTTTCCCCTGCGCCTGCTGGCGCGGGAGAATTACGACCGCATCGTCTCGATCAAGGGCAGGAATGCCGTCGCACTGGTCACGGGGGAGGAGAAGATCCTGCCCCCCAACCCGTCCTACTGGGTCTGCACCGTCGAATCGATGCCGCTGGACCGCGCCGTCGATTTCCTGGCGGTGGACGAAATCCAGCTCTGCGCCGATCCCGAGCGCGGCCACATCTTCACCGACCGGCTGCTGAACGCCCGCGGCATGGTCGAGACGATGGTGCTGGGATCCGATTCGATGCAGCCGATGATCCGCCGGCTGGTGCCGAAGGCGGAGTTCGTCAGCCGGCCGCGCTTCTCCCAGCTGACCTATGCCGGCTACAGGAAGCTGACGCGCCTGCCGCCGCGCTCGGCCGTCGTCGCCTTCTCCGCCACCGACGTCTATTCCATCGCCGAGATGATCCGGCGCCAGCGCGGCGGCACCGCCGTGGTGCTGGGGGCGCTCAGCCCGCGCACGCGCAACGCCCAGGTCGGGCTCTATCAGGCGGGCGAGGTCGATTATCTGGTGGCGACCGACGCCATCGGCATGGGGCTGAACATGGACGTCGACCATGTCGCCTTCGCCCGCATCGTCAAGTTCGACGGCTTCGCCCCGCGCCGCCTGCGTCCCGCCGAGGTGGCGCAGATCGCCGGCCGCGCCGGCCGCCACATGCGCGACGGCACCTTCGGCACCACCGACGAGGTGGGGGAGCTGGACGCCGACCTCGTCACCCGCGTCGAGAACCACGAGTTCGAGACGGTCAAGGCGCTGTCCTGGCGCAACAGCGACCTGCGCTTCGACACGCCGGGCTTCCTGCTGAAGTCGCTGGAGGAACGGGCGCCGATTCCGGAACTGAGCCGCGTGCGCGAGGCCGACGATCATCTGGCGCTGCAAGCCCTGGTGCGCGATCCGGAGATCATGGACCTCGCCCGCGGCCGCGATGCCGTCAAGCTGCTGTGGGAGGTCTGTCAGGTCCCCGACTTCCGCAAGGTACTGTCGGATGCCCACACCAAGCTGCTGGCCCAGGTGTTCCGCAGCCTGCGCGCGCCCCTGCGCCGGCTGGACGACGACTGGGTGGCGAAGCAGATCGCCCGGCTCGACCGGACGGAGGGCGACATCGACGCGCTGGTCGCCCGCATCGCCCATATCCGCACCTGGACCTACATCTCCAACCGGCCGAACTGGCTGAAGGATCCGCTGCACTGGCAGGAACGCACCCGCTCCATCGAGGACCGGCTGTCCGACGCCCTGCACGAGCGGCTGACCCAGCGCTTCATCGACCGCCGCTCCGCCACGCTGGCGCGCACGCTGAAGGACGGGCGCTCGCTGCTGGGCGGCGTGCGGGCCGATGGCGAGGTGGTGGTGGAGGGGCATGTCGTCGGCCGGCTGGAGGGCTTCCGCTTCGTGCCCGACGCGCCCGACCGCTCCGACGAGGCGAAATCGCTGCTGACCGCGGCGAGGCGCGCATTGCGCGACGAACTCGCCAAACGGCTGCGCGCCTTCGAGGCCGAGCCGGACGATGCCTTCGCGCTGGGGCCTGACGGGGTGCTGAGCGCCGACAGCCTCCCGGTGGCACGGCTGGCGGCCGGGCCGTCGGTGCTGGCGCCGCTGGTGGTGCCGTTCGACGAGGGCATGCTGGATCAGGCCCAGCGCGAGCGGGTGCGGGCGCGGCTGGAGCGTTGGCTGAAGGACCATATCGTCGCCCGGCTGAAGCCGCTGTTCGCGCTGTCCGCGGCGGAAGGGCTGTCGGGGGCCGGGCGCGGACTGGCCTTCCAGCTGGTCGAGGGGCTGGGGGTGCTGCCGCGGCAGCCGGTCGCCGACATGGTCGAGCGGCTGGAGCGCGAGGACCGCAAGGCGCTGACGAAGCTGGGCGTCCGGCTGGGGGTGTCGCACCTCTATCTGACCGCGCTGGCCAAGCCGGCGGCGGTGACCTTGCGCGGGCTGCTGTGGGCGGTGGCGAAGGGCCATCCGCTGCCGGTGCCGATCCCGCCGCCCGGCCGCGTGTCGGTCGAGGCGCCATTGGGGAAAGAGGGGCCGGTGAAGGAGGGCGGCGCGCCGCCGGCTTTCTGGGAAGCCATCGGCTATCCGCTGGCCGGCGGGCGGGCGCTGCGCGTCGACATGCTCGACCGGCTGGAGACGGAGCTGCTGACCGCGTCCAAGGCGAATGCGCCGATCCGCGAGGTGGCGCTCGGCCAGCGCGTCGGGCTGTCGGCGGAGGAGCTGGGGGCGGTGCTGGCCGGGCTGGGTTATGTGCGGATGGTGGCCGAGGACGGGGCGGTGACCTGGAAGCGCAGGCGTCCGCAGGGGAACAGGCAGCGGCGCGAGAAGCCGACGAACGAGGACCATCCCTTCGCCAAGCTGCGGCAGCTGTCGGGGATGTGAGGGGACGTGAAGGAACGTGACACCCCTCGGATCATGAACGAGACCAACAGACGGAAGCGCCCATGAGCAACACCGACACCGAAGACTCCACCCCCGGCCGGTTGCGGATCGACAAGTGGCTTTGGTATGCGCGCTTCTTCAAGACGCGCAGCCTCGCCGCCAAGCTGTGCAACGACGGGGGCGTGCGGCTGTCGGGGGCGGTGGTGACCAAGGCGCATGCGGCGGTGAAGCCGGGCGACGTGCTGACCTTCGCCCAGGGGCGGCACATCCGCGTCATCAAGGTGGTGGCGCTGGGAACCCGCCGCGGACCGGCGCCGGAGGCTCAGGCGCTGTATGAGGACCTCGCCCCGCCGGTGGCGGAGGAGCGCTTGCAGGACCCCTACCGCGCGCCCTTCCAGCAGCCGGGCGCCGGGCGGCCAACCAAGCGTGACCGGCGGGCGATCGACGCGCTGCACGGCGGCGGAGACCTGCAAAATGAGACCGATTAGACAGCCGCGCTGATTGTTGCTCGAAAAAAGTGAGACCGCCTCTTAAACGGCGGCGGGACCACCCCCATCTGGGAAGGCTGGATAACCGACCAGATGCGACAAGCGAGCATAATCATGAGCGAGAAGACCCGACCTTCGAGCCTTTCCGCCACCTCCTCACCCAAGCGGGGTGCCCGTGCGGCCACCGCCGTGGCGGTTGCGCTGGTGATGGCGCTGGCCGCCGGCACCGCCGACGCCCGCGCCGGCAAGAGCACCTCCTCGGGCAGCCGCGGCAGCCGCACCACCGAGGCGCCGGCCGCCACCAGCACCGCACCCAATGCCGTGTCGCCGATGGAGCGCTCCACCGCTCCGGCGGCGTCGCCGGGCATGCAGCGCCCCGGCGCCGCGGCCACCGCCCCGGCGGCGGCGCCCTCGCGCGGCTTCTTCGGCGGCGGCTTCATGTCCGGCCTGATGGGCGGCCTGATCGGCGCCGGCATCGGCGCGATGCTGTTCGGCGGCGGCTTCTTCGAGGGCTTGGGCAGCTTCGCCGGCATCCTGGGCTTCCTGCTGCAGATCCTGCTGGTCGTCTTCCTGGTCCGGCTGGCCATGCGTTTCTTCCGCAACCGTTCGCAGACGGCGAACACCGCGGCCGGCGGCGGTCCGCTGGGCGGGAACCGCCCGGCTTATGCCGGCGGCCCGCTGGGTGGGCAAATGAACCGCGACACGGCCGATGTCGGCTACAATCCGGTTGGCGGAATGGGTGGCGGCAACGCCGGTCCGGCCCAGCGCCGTCAGGCAGCCGACGAGATCGGCATCCAGCCGGCCGACTTCGAGTCGTTCGAGCGGCTGCTCGTTACCGTCCAGACCGCCTACGGGCGTGAGGATGCCAACGCCCTGCGCGCCGCGACGACGCCGGAGATGTTCTCCTACTTCAGCGATGATCTGGCGGAGAACCGCAACCGCGGCGTCATCAACAAGGTCAGCGACGTCCGTCTGCTCCAGGGCGATCTGGCCGAGGGCTGGCGCGAGGGGGCGCAGGACTACGCCACCGTCGCCATGCGCTTCTCGCTGATCGACGTCACCGAGGACCGCACCAGCGGCCGGGTCATCGAGGGCAACGCCTCGCAGCCGACCGAGGCGACGGAGCTGTGGACCTTCGTCCGCCCGCGCGGCGGCCAGTGGCAGCTGTCGGCGATCCAGCAGGCGCACTGACGCCTGCAGGTTTGGAAATGCGAAACGCCCCGGCCGACTGGCCGGGGCGTTTCCGTTTGGGGGGTGCCCTCTCCCGCCCCGAAGATCCCCTCTCCCCCCCGGGGAGAGGGTTAGGGTGAGGGGGTCGCGCGGCAAGGATTTTCAAGGATTGCGTGATCCCCGCTCTCTTGTCGAAGCCACGCCATGCATCCCCCTCACCCCGACCCTCTCCCCGGGGGGAGAGGGGGATATGGGAGAGGGTTCAAGCCGTCGGCAGAACCACCGCATCGGCAGCGCGGAAGCCGAGGCGGGCGGTCTGGCCGGGAACGAAGGCCGGCTCCTGGCCAAGATGCGGCATCTGTACGGTCAGGCCGCCGTCGAGGAAGGCGTTGACGAAGGCGCCCTCGAAGTCGCTGTGGCTGACGCGGGCGGTCAGGCTGTTGTCGCTCTCGCCCGGCGCCAGACGTTCCGGCCGGACGAACAGGGTGGCCCGGTCGCCCGCCGCCAGCCCGCGCGGGTTGCGCCCGCGCAAAGGTCCGTAAGCGGTGTCGAGCACCGCCCAGCCATCCGCCGCCTGGGTCACCGGACCGGCGAAGCGGTTCGCCTCGCCGACGAAGGAGGCGACGAAGGCGGTCTCCGGGTGATCGTAGATGGTCTTGCCGTCACCCACCTGTTCCAGCACGCCGCGTGACATCACGCCGATGCGGTCGGACATGGTGAGCGCCTCGCCCTGGTCGTGGGTGATGTAGATGAAGGTGACGCCGGTGCGCTTCTGCAACTCGCGCAGTTCGGCGCGCATGTGCTGGCGCAGCTTGAGGTCGAGGGCCGACAGCGGTTCGTCGAGCAGCAGCACCGCCGGCTCCACCGCCAGCGCGCGGGCGATGGCGATGCGCTGGCGCTGGCCGCCCGACAGGTCGGTCACCCGCTTCTCCGCCGTGTCGGGCAGTGCCACCAGCTCCAGCAGTTCGCGCACCCGGCGCTTGCGGTCGGCCGCCGGCACGCCGCGCACCTCCAGTCCGAAGCCGATGTTGTCCGCCACCGTCATCAGCGGGAACAGGGCCAGGTTCTGGAAGATCAGCGCGGTCGGCCGCTTGTTCGGCCCGATCCCGCGCATGTCCCGGCCGCCGATGCGGACGGCGCCGTCGGTCGGCTCCATGAAGCCGGAGATCATGCGCAGGATGGTGGTCTTGCCGCAGCCCGAGGGGCCGAGGAAGCTGAAGAACTCCCCCGCCCCGATGGTCAGCGACACGTCGCGGACGGCGACGGTGTCGCCGAACCGCATGGTGACGTGGTCGAGTTGGACGTCTTGGCTCATGGTCCCTGCCGGATGCGGATCACGCCGCCAGGAAGCGATCCTGGTACTCGTTGCGGATCGAGACGTACCACGCCTCCTGGATCGGCCACCACCACAGCTTCTGCAGCGCGTCGCCCGGATAGGCGTCGGCGAAGAACTGCTTGTTGAGGTCGGTCAGATGCGCCTCGGCGCCGACCGCGGTGCTGGAGATGCCGGAATGGTTGGTGTAGAGCGCGCCGGCCTGGGGCGTGTAGAACCAGTTGATCCAGGCATAGGCGTTCTCCAGATTCTCCGCCTTCTTCGGGATGGCGAAGCCTTCCATCCAGGCGAGCGCGCCCTCTTTCGGCGCTACGAAGCGGATCGGCAGGCCTTCCTTGCGCAGAGCCACGGCGCTGCTGTCCCAGGTCTGGCCGATGACGCAGCCGTTGGTGCGGAAGGCGCCCTGGGCCTCGTTCTCGTTGGTCCAGAACTGGGCGACCGACTTCTTGTTGGCGGCGGCCACCTTCAGGATGGCGTCGAAGTTGGCGCGCGCCTTCGCTTCGTCCTTGAACTGGTCGCGGACGGGGTGCGGCAGCTTGCCCTGGCTTTCCAGCCACAGCGCGATGCCGATCAGCGAGGAATGGCCGCGCACCGTCACCTTGCCGGCATTGGCCGGCGCCCACAAATCGCCGTAGCTGGCGGTGCCGTAGGCGAGCGGCGCCTTCTTCATGTCATAGGCCAGCGCCTCGGTGCCCCAGTCGGCCGGGGCGAAGTAGCGCTTGCCACCGACGACGCCGCCCATCCCGGCGGAGCCCTCGACCGACGATTTCAGGCAGCCGTCCCACTTCACCTTCGACTCGTCGATCGGCTGCACCAGCTCGAACTCGACATAGTTCGGCACGCGGTCGACGGTGGGGTGGATGATGTCGAAGCCGGCGCCGCCGGTGGCCTTCAGCTGGTTCAGCAGCTCGTCGTTGGTGCCGTATTCGGTCAGGGTCGCCTTGACACCGGTCTTCTTCTCGAAGTCGGCCAGCATGTCCGGGCTGATGTAGCCGGCCCAGGAGAAGATCTTCACCGAACCCGACGCCGCACGGCCTTCGCGCAGGACGAAGGGACCGACCGAGGCGACACCGGCGGCAGCGGCAGCGCTTTGCAGCAGCAGGCGGCGGGTGAAGCTCTTGGCGGCGCGCTGGGTCTTGGCGCTGGACCGCTGCGACTCGGTCTGGGCGTGATCGAGCTTGGTGTTTTCGATCTTGGACATGACGTCCGGTCTCCCTGGCTCTTGGGTGGCTCTTGGATAGCGTTTGGACGGGCGGCGGCCCCGCTGAAGGCACAAAGTGTGCCTGAGACAAAAGCCCTCCGTCCATGGGGGAAGATGAAGCTCCGCCAAACTTCATAGAGCCGTCACATCAGGCGATCACATCACGTAGAAGCTCGCCTTCACCACCACGCCTTCGGCGCCGCGCAGGACGGTGCGGTTGCGGCCGCTGCGCTTGGCGAAATAGAGCGCCTCGTCAGCCCGGGCCAGCAGGTCGTTGACCGAGACGGTGTCCCGGTCCAGGCACAGGCCGATGCTGACGGTGAAGCCGAAGCCGGCGCCGGTGCCGGTCTCGACCGACAGGCCGGCAGTGGAGCGGCGGATCGCCTCCACCCGTGCCAGAGCCGATTCGAGGTCGCCGGCGGGAAGGCACAGGCAGAACTCCTCCCCGCCGAGCCGGCCGAGGAAGCCGCCGTCGGGCACCTGGGCGGCGCAGTTGTCGGCGAAGCGCTTCAGCGCGAGATCGCCGTTGCCGTGGCCATGGGTGTCGTTGATCGCCTTGAAATGGTCGATGTCGAACATGGCGACCGCCAGCGGCGAGCCGGTCTCCCTGGCGGCGCGATAAGCCTGCTCCAGCCGTTCCATGAAATGACGGCGGTTCGCCACCCCGGTCAGGTAATCGGTGTTCAGCATCTCCACCATCACCCGGTGCATGCGGGTGATGCGCTCGCCGGCCCGCACGCGGGCGCGCAGCATCGGCAGGTCGATGGGCTTGGCCAGGAACTCGTCGGCGCCGGATTCGAAGGCCTCGACCCGCCGGGCGGTCTCGCTGTCGCCGGTCATCAGGATGGTGAAGGTGCGGTGCTGGTCGTCCGCCGCCCGGACATGCCAGCACAGTTCCAGTCCGGTCATCACCGGCATTTCCAGATCGGTGATGAGGATGTGGATGTCGTGGCTGCGGTAGAGGGCGAGCGCCTGCCCGCCATCCTTGGCGAGCAGCACCCGGTAACCGCTGCTTTCCAGCTCTTCCCGGATCAGTTCGCGAAAGAAATTGGAATCGTCGGCGACAAGAACAGTCGTTTCCACCACTACACCCATGTCGTCGGCGAAGAGTCCGTGCACGCGGACCCTAGCAGACTTCACGACGCGATGGCATAGTGGCGTGGCAACACACCGTTACCGGTGGATCGAATGCTCTTCAGCTTTCCAGCATGCGCCGCAGCAGCTCGACGTCTTCGGCGAAGGACGGGTCGGTAGCGCGCAACTCGTCCACCTTCTTGACCGCATGCATCACGGTGGTGTGGTCGCGGCCACCGAACTTGCGGCCGATCTCCGGCAGGGAGCGGGCGGTCAGCTGCTTGGCCAGATACATGGCGATCTGGCGCGGGCGGGCCACCGCGCGGGCGCGGCGGGCGGAATGCATGTCGGCGACGCGGATGTTGTAATGCTCCGCCACCCGCTTCTGGATCTCGTCGATGGTGACGCGGCGGTCGTTGGCGCGCAGCAGGTCGTGCAGCACCTCCTGCGTCGTCTCCAGCGAGATGGAGCGGCCGACCAGCTCGGCATGGGCGACGATGCGGTTCAGTGCCCCTTCCAGCTCGCGCACGTTGGACGTGATCTTGTGGGCGAGGAACTCCAGCACCTTCATCGGGATGCTGGCCTGGAGGGCGTCGGCCTTGGCCTGGAGGATGCCGAGCCGCAGTTCGTAGGTGGTCGGGTGGATGTCGGCGACCAGCCCCCAGCCGAGGCGGGAGCGCAGACGCTCCTCCATGCCTTCCAGGTCGGACGGGCTCTTGTCGGCGGAGATGATGACCTGCCGGTTCTGGTCGACCAGCGCGTTGAAGGTGTGGAAGAACTCCTCCTGCGTCGAGTCCTTGCCGCTGATGAACTGGACGTCGTCGATCATCAGCACGTCGACCGAGCGGAACTGCTGCTTGAAGGCCATCGTGTCCTTGAAGCGCAACGCCCGGATGAACTGGTACATGAACTTCTCGGCCGACAGGTACAGCACCTTGCGGTTCGGGTCGTTCTTGCGGATCTGCCAGGCCAGCGCGTGCATCAGGTGGGTCTTGCCCAGCCCGACCCCGCCATAGAGGAACAGCGGGTTGAAGGTCACGGCGGTGGCGTCGGCGACACGGCGGGCGGCGGCATGGGCCAGCTCGTTCGGCTTGCCGACGACGAAATTCTCGAAGGTGAAGCGCGGATCGAGTGCGGCCGACAGGTCCGACCGGTCCTCCAGGATCGCCGGCACGGCGGTCGGCGATTCGTCCGACGCTCCGCCATAGGAGGCGGAGGTGTAGACGGTGGAGGGTGCGGCGTCGGCGGAGAAGCCGGACTCGGACGGGCGTAGCGGGGCACCCGGCGGCGGGGCCGGCCGGGGAGCCGGGCGAGACTCGGCAACGCGCTGGTCGAAGCCGCGCGTGTCGAAGGCACGCTGTTCGAAAGCTCGGGGCTGGGCGGCGCGGTCGTCGTCGATGTCGTCATTGTCGGCGACGAGGGCCGCCGGCGGGTTGGTGGAGGCGACGATGACGTCGATCGACTGGACTTCCGGATTCTCGCCGGACCACAGGGCGCGGATGCGGTCGGCATAGTGGGTCAGCACCCAGTCGCGCATGAAGCGCGTGGGCACGACGATGCACACCTCGCCGCCGATCAGGCTGGCGACGGACAGCGGCTGAAGCCAGCTCCGGTAGGCGATCTCGCCCACCTCTTCCTTCAGGCGTCCGCGAATGCGCGCCCACTGCTGATCCAACGACACGCCGACCGACATGCTCCCTTACCCCCGCTCCTTCCGCCGGCCAGCCCCCGAGAACCGGAACAGCCACCCGTCTGCCCCCGCCCGGAAGTATCCGGGCAAAGATAACCCCGAACGGAATACTATACCCAAAAAGCACGCACGAGAGTCGACGGGACTGTAAATCCCGCCCCAGGCGTGACAGCTTGTAAGTAAAAGAAGATCGTGCAGTCGACCGGGACTCAACAAGCCCTGATCCGGCGTAAGACCTTCAGTATTTCACTGCTGTGCTCAGACGGACACAGAGTGTTGCATCACCCCAATTCGTCCGACCGAATGGAACAAAAGTCTAACGAGACCGCGAAAATCTGGCAATGGGACAGATGGCGAACGGCCCAAAAAGTTAAAAACATGCGTATTCACCGCAAGACTCATCCGGAATCTCATATGCGGACCTAAGAACAATCTAAGACAATTGTCGGATATTCGTGCATTTACTTTAAACGCAAAAAGCCGCGCCCCGAGTCACGGGCGCGGCTTTTTGAAACGAATGGATGAAGACTCTATCAGAGAGCCTTGATCGCAGCCGACAGACGCGACAGCTTGCGCGACACGGTGTTCTTGTGCAGCACGCCCTTGGACACGCCGCGCATCAGCTCCGGCTGAGCGGACTTGAACGCCTCGGCGGCAGCGGACTTGTCGCCGCTCTCGATGGCACCCTCGACCTTCTTGACGAAGGAACGGATGCGGCTGATGCGGGCACGGTTGACTTCCGTGCGACGCTCGGTCTGACGAATGCGCTTTTCAGCGGACTTATGATTGGCCATGGAAACCCTACTCCGAACGACACGGCTGTCGTGATGCGAGCGCGCCTTATACGCGGCAGCGCACCCCGAGTCAAGGCGTGGACGCCCGATGATTTTGACTAATCGTACTTAAACGACATCTTGATGGGATCTGGTCCATCCCCCGCAAGATGCAGGGGACGGCCCAGGCGGCAGAGTCGAGGATGAGTCGACGACTCAGCGGTTCTTCCAGCCGGGCTGGCGCTTCTCGGCGAAGGCGGCCATGCCTTCCTTCTGGTCTTCGGTGGCGAAGGTCGAATGGAACAGGCGGCGTTCGAAGCGGACACCCTCGGCCAGCGTCGTCTCGTAGGCGGCGTTGACCGCCTCCTTGGCCATGGCGATGACCGGCTGCGACAGCGAGGCGATCTTGGTGGCGACCTTCACCGCCTCCTCGACCAGCTCGGCGGCCGGCACGACGCGGGAGACGAGGCCGCAGCGCTCGGCCTCGGCGGCGTCGATCATGCGGCCGGTCAGGACCATCTCCATCGCCTTGGACTTGCCGACGAAGCGGGTCAGGCGCTGGGTGCCGCCGGCGCCGGGGATGGTGCCGATGGTGACCTCGGGCTGACCGAACTTGGCGGTGTCGGCGGCCAGGATGAAGTCGGCCATCATGGCGAGCTCGCAGCCGCCGCCGAGCGCGAAGCCGGCGACCGCGGCGATGGTCGGCTTGCGGCACTTGGCCAGCCGTTCCCACTTCGCGGTGATGAAGTTGGAGTTGTAGACGTCCATGTAGGAGAAGCCGGCCATCTCCTTGATGTCGGCGCCGGCGGCGAAGGCGCGCTCCGACCCGGTGACGACGATGGCGCCGATGGCGGAATCGGCCTCGAAGGCGTCCAGCGCCTGGCCCAGCTCGGTCACCAGCTGGTCGCACAGGGCATTCAGCGCCTTCGGACGGTTCAGCGTGATCAGCCCGACCGGGCCGCGCGTCTCGACGAGGATGGTTTCATAGGACATGGTTGCAGCACTCTCCCGATGGGGCGAGCCCGGTTGCCTCCGGGACTCGTGGTTGTTTGGGTGTTGGGTTGCCCGCGAGTATGGCGGGTGTGCCCGCGATCAGCGCGGCGTCAAAGTGAAGCGGACGGCGGTTCCGGCGGCTTTGGTATTCTGGGCGGCCTTCTGGGCGGTCTGCTGGGCGGTCTGCTGGAATTCCAGCCGCAGCTCCTCGCCCTCGCGGACGAAGACGCGGTCGGCGGTGCGGCGCCAGCCCAGCTGCGGCAGCGTCTGGTCGTAGAAGGCCAGCACCGCCTGTCGCGGCACCTCGCCCGACAGCACGGCCTGGACGATCCGCCCGCCCGGCTTGTCGAAGACCAGCGGTTCCGATTCGGCGGACGCCAGCCCCGGCATCACCGGAACGTCGGTGGTGCCGGGGACGAAAGGCCCGGAATCGGCTGCGACAGCCTGAGGAATGGGAATGAGGAAGCTCCCCAGGCCCGCGACCGCGGGGCCGGCAAGGAGGAAAGCGGCGGACGCCGCCCGGAGCATGGCCGGTAGAGCCGTCATGCCCCAGCTATATCACCGTTGGCGCGCCGCACAAAAGAAAGTCGAGCGGCCGGACTGTACTATCCGCTGAACGCCCCCCGTCCGGGCGCGGTCGCAGTCGCAATCGGGGCAGCCCTCCCCCTCCCGGTCGTAGACGGCGAACTGGTGCTGGAAATAGCCGAGTTCCCCCGATGCCTGCCGGTAGTCGCGTAGCGAGGAGCCGCCGGCGGCGATCGCGCGCTCCAGCACCTCGCGCACCGCGACGGCAAGGCGGTCGACCTCTTCCGGCGTCAGGCTGGCGGCGGTCCGGGTCGGCAGGATGCCGGACTGGAACAGCGCCTCCGACACATAGATGTTGCCGAGGCCGGCGACGATGCTCTGGTCGAGCAGGGCGGCCTTGATCGGGGTGATCTTGCCGGCCAGACGACGGGCGAGGTCGGGACCGGAGAATTCGTTGCCCAGCGGCTCCGGCCCCAGGTTGCGCAGCATCGGGTGGTCGCCCAGCGCGTCGGCCACCGTCAGGTCCATCAGGCCGAAGCGGCGGGCGTCGTTGAAGGTGACGATCGTGCCGGCATCGGTCTCGAACACCACATGGTCGTGCTTGTCGAAGGCGTCCGGCCGTTCCGGCGCGATGATCATGCGGCCGGACATGCCGAGATGGGCGATCAGCACGCCGCCATCGTCCAGATGCATCAGGATGTATTTGGCGCGCCGCCGCACCGACTCGACCACACGCCCGGTCAGCCGCTCGCAGAAGCGCGGCGGAAAGGGGGTGCGCAGGTTCGGCCGCCGCTGCTCCACGCGGACCAGCCGCCGGCCTTCGAGATGCGGAGCGAGGCCCCGGCACACCGTTTCGACTTCGGGAAGTTCAGGCATCGCCAGAGTGTGGGGTGGGTGGGGGACGGGTGCAAGGGCGAGTATCAAAGCCCTCTCCCGGGACGGGAGAGGGAGGATCTCACCGATACTCCTTGAACCGCTCAGTCGCCTGGATGAGTGCGGCGCGGATGCCGGGTTCCATGGCGGAGTGGCCGGCGTCGGGAACGATGCGGTAGTCGGCCTCCGGCCAGGCGCGGTGCAGCGCGTCGGCGGAGATCACCGGGCAGACGATGTCGTAGCGGCCCTGGACGATCACCGCCGGCAGATGGCGGATGCGGTGGACGTCGCGCAGCAGCCTGTCCTCCGGCGTGAAGCGGTTGGAGCGGAAGTAATGCGCCTCGATCCGCGCCAGCCCCAGGGCGTGGCGGTCCTCGCCGCTCGCCGCGATCAGGTCGGGCGACGGCAGCAGGGAGGAACAGCTGCCCTCATAGATGCTCCACACCCGGGCGGCGGCCATGCGCACCGTCGGATCGGGCGAGTCGAGCCGCTTCCAATAGGCCTCCAGCAGGTCGCCGCGCTCCTCTTCCGGGATATGGCCGGCGAAGGCAACCCATGCCTCGGGGAAGAGGACGCGCATGGAATAGAGGAACCAGTCGATCTCGCTCTTCCGCATCAGGAAGATGCCGCGCAGGATCAGGCCGAGGCAGCGCTCCGGATGGGTTTCGGCATAGGCGAGCGCCAGCGTCGAGCCCCAGGAGCCGCCGAACAGGTGCCAGCGTTCGATGCCCAGATGCCGGCGCAGGGTCTCGATGTCCTCGACCAGCTTTTCGGTGGTGTTCTCGCGCGTTTCGCCCAGCGGCGTGGAACGGCCGGCCCCGCGCTGGTCCATCACGATGATGCGGTAATGGGCGGGATCGAAGAAGCGGCGGTGGGTGGGCGAGGCGCCGGCCCCCGGCCCGCCATGCAGGAACATCACCGGCACGCCGCGCGGGTTGCCCGCCTGCTCCCAATAGACCGTGTGGATCCCGTCGACGGCGATCGTGCCGGTCTGGAACGGGTCGATGGGCGGATAGAAGTCGCTGCGGGGCATGGCCATGCATCCAGTGGTGCGGGCCATGAGTGTAGAGGAGCCAGCGGGGCTTGCGCCAGCGCAACGAAGTTCTGAAGCGATGTTCCGAAACGACAAAGGCCGCCCGGAGGCGGCCTTGCATGTCGATCATGCCCTATGGCTGGGCATATATTCTGGAAGATGGCGCGCCCGAAGAGATTCGAACTCCTGACCCTCAGATTCGTAGTCTGATGCTCTATCCAGCTGAGCTACGGGCGCGCTGTGTATCTTTCCATCCCGGCGTCGGCGGCAGGCCGTCGGCGTCGAGGCGCGCAACATACTCAGAAGCCCCCTGCCCCGCAAGCGCTTTTCTTCAGAAAAATCGCACCCGCTGTCCATGCCGGCCGGCGGGCGGAGCCGGCACCGCCTGCGCTGCCGAATTGGCAACAACGCCTTCCAAACATGTCAATCGCGACACCGTCTTTTCCGCAATATCGTTCTATGAACAAGTCGTTACCAAGCTTCATCATGCAGACGCCTCAGGCACGGCGAAACACCGTCGGCGATAACAGGCGATTTGTTAATGTTTTTTTCAACGATTAACCGCATGAATGATGATGGATACCATCCATTCATTCAAAATACGGAAAACACGTCTGCCAGTCGAAAAAGCAGACTTCAACCTAAGATGCGGGTCCTGCTTCCAGCCAACCGTTATCTGCGTCAACATCGATGAAGTGTGATCCGCCTATGATTCAGCTTCGAAAGACCTCGCTCAGAGCGGTTCTCAGTGTGGTGATCGGTACGATCGGGATGCTCGCGGTCTTCACCAGCATCTCCGGCCTCGTCGATGCGGCGCGCAACGAGCGTGACGCGAGCCGCGTCGCCACGCTCGCCGCGACCAGCCAGCAGCTTTACGAGGCTCTGCGCTCGGTGCGGCTGGAGCGCGCCACCACCCAGGTCCCGCTGAGGGCGGAGGGCGTCGCCGACGAGGCCGCGGTGAAATCGGTGACCGACCTGCGGGCGAAGGCCGAGGCCGCCTTCGCCCCCGGCATGGCAGCGCTCGACCGGCTCGACCCGGCCAGATTTGGGACCTACGCGACGGGGATCCGGTCGAGCCACGACGCGCTGAACGCCCTGCGGGGACGGGTGGACACCGCGCTGCGCACGCCCAAGGCCACGCGCGACCGGACCACCGTCGAGTCCTGGCCGAAGACCGCCGACGCCTATCTGGCCGCGGTGCAGGCGGCGACCGACGCCGTCGACGCCGGCATCGCCCTGGTCGATCCGACCACCGACCAGCTTCTGGCGCTGAAACGCGCCGCCTGGGTCGTCCGGCTGCGCACCTCCACCGAAATCCTGTCGGCCAGCGCCGCCATCGGCGAGGGACGGCCCTGGACCCAGGCGGAAATCCTGACGGCGGCCGAGGAGCGCGGCCGGATCGATACCGCCTGGACCCTCATCACCGATGCGGCGAAGCGCCCCGACGCGTCGAAGCGGATCGTCGAGGCCGTCGAGGCCGCCCGAAGCAAGTTCTTCGAGACCGGTGGCGCCCGGCGCAAGATCGTCCTCGACGCACTGTCCACCGGCGGCAAGCCCGACATCACCGCGGAGGCCTGGGTGAAGCGCGAGGCGGCCGACCAGGCGCCGCTCAACGCGCTGGTCAACGCAGCACTGGAGGAGATGGTTGCCCATGCCGACTGGAAGGCCGACCAGGCCCAGCGCCAGCTGATGATCCAGTCCGCCGTCCTGGCGCTGGCGATCGGGCTGTCGGTCGCCGGTCTGCTGCTGGTGTGGCGCCGGGTGACCAAGCCGATCCATGTCCTGACCGTGGCCATCGACCGGCTGGCCCATCGCGATTATGACGTCGACCTGCCGAACGACGGGCGCGGCGACGAGATCGGCCGGATGCAGCAGGCGCTGCTGGTCCTGCGCGACAACGGCCGCCAGCATGCCGAGATGGTCCAGGCCCAGATCGCGGCGCAGGCCGCGGCGGCGGCACGCACCACCGCCGTCGACCGGCTGTGCGGCGATTTCAGCGGCCGGGTCGGCAGCAGCCTGGAGTCGGTCGAGACCGCGGCGGCCCACCTGATGGGCACCTCGGCGGCGGTGACGCGGATCTCGGAACAGTCGGCCGGCGACAGCGGCGCCGTCGCCGCCGCAGCCCACGAGGCTTCGGCCGGCGTCGAGACCGTGGCCGCGGCAGCCCAGGAGCTGTCGGCCTCTATCGGCGAGATCAGCCGGCGCATGGCGGAATCCGCCACCATTTCACAGGACGCCATCGAGCGGACCGAGCGGACCGACAGGATCATCGTCGAGCTGGCCGAAGCCAGCGAAGCCATCGGCGCCATCGTCACCCTGATCGGCGACATCGCCGGCCAGACCAACCTTCTGGCGCTGAACGCCACCATCGAGGCGGCGCGGGCGGGAGAGGCCGGCAAGGGCTTCGCCGTCGTCGCCAGCGAGGTCAAGGGGCTGGCCACCCAGACGGGACGGGCCACCCAGGACATCACCGACCGGATCGCCCGCATCCAGAGCATGACCCAGGACGCCGTCGAGGGCGTGCGGTCGGTGTCGACGGTGATCCGGCAGATGAACGGCGTCACCACCGGCATCGTCGCCGCGGTGGAGGAGCAGGGGGCGGCGACCAACGAGATCGCCCGCAACGTGCAGGAGGTGGCGACCGCCGCCGGCCGCATCTCCGCCAGCATCTCCGACCTCGCCCAGACGGTGGAGCAGTCGCGCACCGTCGCCGCCGACGTGCTGGAGGCGGCGGAGCTGATGAACCGGCAGGCGGAAGCGCTGAAGAACGATGTCGGCGGCTTCCTGACGGAAATCCGGCAGGCGTAAAGGCAGACATCCAGCGGCGAACATCTCAGGTAAGGGATGGGCGGGGCCACGGTCCCGCCCCGTTCCGCAGAGCCGCGCGTCCCGCAGGACGCGAAGACTTGGCCCGAGCCTGGGCCAGAAACACGAAAGGCGGCCAGAAGGCCGCCCGATCGTAAGCACCTGTCATTTTTGGAAGATGGCGCGCCCGAAGAGATTCGAACTCCTGACCCTCAGATTCGTAGTCTGGGGAAATGGGCTGCAGGGCTTTAGCAATCGCTGTACCATTATGCAGAAGCCATTGATGCATAACAGGTATTCATGCACCAACCTGGACCGGTGAGCATCAGTTTGCACGCATTGCGGGTCCTGGTGTGTACCTAAACCTCATTTGATTGTACCATCGCAGCCAACACGTTCTCTCCGGGGGCTATGATGGCTGTCATGAAACTCACTAAGCGTGCGGTCGAAACCGCAGCGGCTGGAACCTACTTCGATACCGATATCCCTGGCTTTGGATTGCGCGTTGATGCCACCGGAAATCGGACGTACTTCATCAAGCTGAAGGTGCGCGATGGCGCACAGCGAAAGCCAACCATTGGGCGCCACGGAATCATCACCTGCGACCAAGCAAGGGACAAAGCGCGCAGTCTCTACATCCGAGCGCGCGATGGCTTCGATCCCATGGCTGAACGGCAAGCGAACGTAGGGGCCGCGACCGTTTCGGAACTGTGTGACCGGTACCTCCTTGAACACTCGGAGGTAAAAAAGAAGCCCCGCAGCGCTCAAGGCGATCGCGATACCGTACGCACAAAGATTAAACCAGCCATTGGGAAAATGAAGGTCAAGGACGTCACTCGCGCCGACATCGCCAAGCTTCATCACAGTCTCAGCAAAACCCCCATCTGCGCTAACCGGACTATATCTCTGGTAAGTCATATGTTTACTATGGCAGAACTATGGGACCTACGCCAGCCGGGATCCAATCCATCTAAGGGAATTCAAAAATTCAGAGAGCATGCCAGAGAAAGATACCTAGATAAGGATGAGTTGGGGCGCTTAGCAGAATCATTGGACAAGTTTCAACAGCGTTATCCTTACGTATGCTGGCTTGTCCGCCTCCTCTTGCTAACTGGTGCGCGACGCAATGAGATTATGACTCTGAAATGGGAATATCTCGATGACTACGGCCGGGCACATCTGCCAGATAGCAAGACAGGTAAGAAACTTCTCATACTACCAACTCCTGCTATTAAGCTTCTTACCCAAATTCCCCGAGTCGATGGCAATCCGTACGTCATTCCGGGCCGAAAGGAGGGAACATGCATGAAGGAGCCGAAATACCAGTGGGCAGAGATTCGCAAGGATGCCGATCTTGATGGAGTGCGGCTTCACGACCTCCGACATACATTTGCGTCGACAGCGGTTTCAACCGGCGCTAGCCTACCGATCATTGGAAAGTTGCTCGGGCATCGACAGGCTGGGACGACTCAAAGGTACGCACACCTTGCGCACAATCCCCTGCAAGCCGAAGCTGATCGGGTAGCTGGCCTTCTGGACGCGCTGCTTCAGAAACCCGTGAGGAAACATGGCCGCTTTCGTATCGCTCTTCGAGGCGGTGGACCTGACCGTCGCGCGAATGGACTGGGAGATATGGGAAGCGAAGATGCAACTCTGCTCTGAATGCACGAAGCTGACCATCCGTGCGTTCGGCATTGTTGCGCCAGATGAAAACGAGAATACACCAAGGACGATCCCGCTCGACGGGACGTTCTGGACCATGGCCAAGATGGACCCGATTCGCGAGGCCTACGATTGGGGCGGCGAACTCGTTCAGCCGATGCTGTACGATCACGAATTCAGAAAGTGGCTGGCGGACCTGCAGCCGGCAGAAGGTGGCCGACTCGGCGGGCGCCCCAGACTATATGATTGGGACGCTTGGTGGGCTGAAGCTGTACGATGGCTTATCGACCCGGCAAACGGTGATCGCCGTACTCTTCGGACGTTGCGCAATCACCTGTATCAATGGACAACCGATACCATGGGAGACAACGCTCCCTCCGACGACGCCATGCGCAAAAAGCTGAATCTTGCTGCACCGCAAAGGATCAGGGAACGCTTGGCGAACGGCGGATAAACCCCTTTATCCGTTAATCCGGAAAATCGCTTCGGACAATGGGATGCTCCTCGAACCAAGCAACGGTACGAGGGCAACTCCATGATCGATGATATTTACTTCACCGATGAAGAAGCTGCCGAGCAGCTTCGCCTCTCCGCGTGGACTCTTCGCCAATGGCGATGCAAAGGAAGGGGTCCAAAGTTCATGAAGATTGGACGGCGCGTTCTCTATCGAAAGAAAGATATCCTGTCCTTTGTCACATCAAATACCTACAGCAGCACCAGTCAATACCTTGAAGACATTAACATCAATCTCAGGACCAGCACCCCGCCGCCCGATGAAGAGGAGAACGCTGTCTGACAAGCGCTTCGCGTTGCGTAGCGCCATAAATCAGTCACTTCTGGAAGGCAGTTCGTCTCCCTTCAAATGCCGCTCACCACCGCGCAGTGCAGGGACGAATGAGACGGGACTGGAGCCATAACAAAAACACGGGCGGGGTCACCCCCGCCCGTTTCAGTTCAATCGGCCACTTACAAGTAGAGCTTGGCGGTTCACCGCGCTGTCGGAACTCCTGGAGCGCCTTCCTGATCCTGATAGCCGAAGCTCACGCGATGAATGATCAGGGTTGCCTCAACGCTTACGAGCCGATCACCCGGCCGCCGAACGTGCTCCACCCCTCCATAACCCAGGTGGATGAGATCCGCGTCGGGCATTTCGATTTCCCCGTCCGATCCAAGGGTAGCTTCGATGGAAACACCAGAAATATACATTTGGGTTTTGTCTATCACCGCCGGAAAAGTCAGGGTAGTCGCAACCAGCGGAGCATCACTGAAAGAGCCATCTTGGCATTGCACCTTGGCGGTTGTATTCCACATCGCCTGCTCATGTTGCGGCACCAATTCGATACGCTCCAGCTCGATACTGCCATGTAGAATTGCTGGTACGGAGTCTTTACGCGGCTTATTAAGGTAGCCGTATGCTTCAACCAAGTAGTCGTCCACTTCAATCGCGCCATCCTCCGTAACTCGCAGGTTCAGAGAAATGGTTGGAAGTTCCGGCTCCCCTTCGTTGAGATAGCAAGGAATATCAAACCCACCACGGGGTCGCACAACAGTTCCTTGACCATCAATGCTCAGAACACCGCGTTCATCCTGATGATTACCAATACCGGTCATTTCGTCACCCTTATAATAGCTGCCACCAACCAAGCGTTGGCTCCCGATAATTCAGATAAAAACCGCTGAAGATCAAATTTTATCTATTTTGTATTCGATTGCATTGGCGAGTATTCGTAATATATGCGTTTTCATTACCAGTTATTCAATGCATCACTTTATATATGCACCCCGATTTTGCCTGATGCGATAAATATGCATGACTTTGACTTAGCCACTTAACTTCAATCCACACCTACTCTCCTAAAGATGTTTCGGATTTGCGAAGGCCACCACCTCCCACCGCGCGAAGATAGAATACCCCGCTCATTTAGAAATTCAGCAATCTCCCTCAAAGATGATTTTCCGGACCGTCTAGCTTCTTCAATGATTGGTAATAGACTACGTGCCATCTGATCCGCCTTTTCTTTTGACCTCTGTCCGCCGAGCGACGGAGCGCAATTTCGCAGGTTCGCCCCCTTGTTTGGCCCACCAAGCTTTACCCCCCTCTCCTTTGCCGCCCTCAAAGCGCTTCGCGTTCTCTCGCTAATCGCTTCCCGTTCGTACTCCGCCATGGCAGCGAGGATATGAACCGTCAGTTTGTTTGCGTATGGCATATCCGCAGCGACAAACTCGACGCTGCTCTCCATCAGATTGGCGATGAAAGCGACACTGCGCGCGAGCCGATCCAATTTGGCAATGAGCAATGTCGCGCCAGTAAGCTTGCAGAGGTGAAGTGCTGCCTGAAGCTGCGGGCGATCCGACCGGCGTCCTGACTCGATCTCGACAAAGGTCTCGATTATATGGCCGGCACTCCGGGATGCATGAGCGATCAGAGCCGACTGTTGCGCCTCAAGGCCGAGCCCCGACGTTCCCTGACGCTGCGTCGAAACCCGCAGGTAGCCTACGTATCGGACCATGCTCCCCTCCCCAACCACCGGCGGGATGGTAAGCGGATGTTCGCGATCTGTACATATCGCCGGAACACCCGTTCCAAGGATATGAACAGTTCGATCAAATAGGTGCAGCAACACCAACTGTTAGCCCGGATCATACATCAGTGTTTTCGAACAGCAGCTCGAAGGCGCTGATGGGTCGCGCCAACGGCGCGGCATGGTGGGGCTGGAGGGTTGCCGGGACAGGTTCGTTCGGAGGCACGTCGCCCCGACAGTCACGGCGGCAGCTTGACGGTGCGGGCGACCAGCATAGCGAGGCTTTCTGGTAGGGGAAGGGCCATGCCGGTCAGGTTGGTCACGATGAGCCTGGTGTCGGTGACATGGGTCGACGCTTCGACCCTGACGATGACCCGGCGCTCGACCTTCCAGGTGCGGGCGGCGTAGCGGAACTCGCCGAAGCGCCGAACCTTGTCCGCCTCGCCGGCAAGCCGGCCCATCGCCGCGTCTTCGGCCCGATCAGTGACGCGCCCAAGCAGGACGGTGTTGCCGCCCAAGCCGAAGACGTAGCCGACGCGATTTCGTTCGCACCAGCTCATGGCTTGTTGGCGGCCGTAATGGCTGTCGCCGCGCACCAGGATATCGACGCGCGGCCAGCGGGCGCGGAGGGCGTGTACGACGTGGCGCAGCACCAGCGCCACCTCGGCGCCATCCGGCGTCTTGCCGGGGCGCGGGATGACGGCGACCGGCTTCCCAGTGGTCGCCTCGTAGATGTGCATCGGCAGGAAGCAGCGCCCGTCATTGCGGGCGTGGAACAGCGAGAGCTGCTGGGTGCCGTAGATGCGATCCTCGGTGTCGTCGATGTCCAGCACGATGAGCTGCGGCACCGTGGCGAAGCTGTCTCAGAACACGTCCACCATGGCCACCAACCTGCGCTTGAGCGCCACCGGGCCGGGTAGGTTCTCCAGGCAACTGACGGTCGGCTGCGAGCAAAGGTCGCCTCCGCTCTCGAGAAGTCAACCCACCGCCATCTTGAAGGCGGGATCGCTGCGCAGGGCGTCGCAGTCATTGGCATCCGGGTAGCCGGCGGCGATCAGCAGGGCGTGGAAGCGAATCATCTCCGCCAGCGTGTGCTGGACGAGCTCGGGAGCGCGCGGGTCCTCGATGCTGCGCGCCAAACGCTCGCAGACACCCAGACGCCGATCAATCTCGGCCAACAGCAGGTCGCCGGTGTCAGAGGTGAGGCGGCCGCCATTGAAGGCGGCGTGAAACGGCATGCGGGCAACCGGTGACAAGCCGGGCAGAACCCCGGTACTCTCAGCCATGGCGGGCGTGAACTTCGTTGATCCATGGTGAGAATGTTTCAGCATAAGAATCATACACGAATTCAATTGATTAGCCTCGCGCCTACCGCCTCAGCTCCGGTTAATTATCCGGGTTAGAACCAATACCGTGCCGTTAAGCTGGTCACGTTGAGATCGTCGCCCATGATCCAGTATGAACTCCTAACTTTATGCACCGCATGTTGTGTCGGCGCACCTTAACGACACGGTATTGGGGTTAGAACCGCCCCCCTAAATTGACATGCGGCATGCTGATGAAACTGCAGTTCCATTAACTGCTTTATGTAGCTATGCTTCCTAACTCGCGTCTACGGGTTCTGCTATATTTCCCTTAGGTTAAGTCGTCACATTACATATCAGCTAAATTTGGATATCAGCAGGGGCTCATGCCGAAAACGGAAACTTCTCCTGGTGACGTAGGTTCTGCAACAAGCAGACGGTATGAATATCAATATGCTTATGGTGCTGCACTTATCATCTATGCGGTTCGTGGGGACTCAGACTATGTTGCTTTGCGATGTGAGGGAAGAAGTGACATTGAGGCTGTTTTGGCAGATAGAAGGTTCGATTTATATGAGATCAAGACTAAAGAATCAGACGATTACTGGAGAGTAAATGATGATCCCATTACTAACACGATGAGAAATTTTTGTCTATCGCATGAGGAGCTTTCAGGCGGAATTCGTTATTTCTATATTGTTTCAGATCTTCAATTTTCGTCAAAAAAGAAACGCTTAAAGGGCTCCACTCCGTCATGTAACGATTTTTTCCGTAGTTTTCATAATTGTGCTGCTCTGTCTGAACTTAGCGAGTACTTTCTACAGCAATTTACAATCATGGCTGAGAAATGTGGAGTTAGCAGGGATTTGCTTTTTAGAACGCTAGCTAAGACTCATTTAGTTAAAGGGCCTGACCAACGCGGGTATGTAGATGCACTTGTTTGCGAGTTGGCAACGCTCAAACCATTTGAATTTTTTTACCGAGCACAACTTGAACAGATTGCAAATGGACTCATCGCAAGAGTACGAGAAGCATCCATACGTGCAAGCAGCGCTGAACAACGTTTCTTTGCCGAAATTAATGGAAAGAGAAGCAAAGATGCTTGCTCTGAACTGCGTATTAATGAGACATTCTTAAATGAGATGCAGAGTGCATTAAATTCTTTCCCGCCTAAGAAAGGAATAAGCAAATCCGCTTTCTTGGCGAAGCGCTCTATGAAACTGCACCTAAAAGAAGCATTTGTTTCATTTTTTTTGCCACTTGGCTTTTTCTTTTTTTCCACAATAGTTTCTATAATTTTTCACTACTATGGTTGGACGATTGAAGAGTCCATGAGAGTAGGCACCTTCATATTTATATGTTTATTGCTCGGCGGATACGCGATTTTCAGGACCGTATGGTATTTCGTGAGCGGAATTGCCATGTCTATCATTGAATTTCTTCCATATACAAAAACACCTGGCGCGACGCATGTCAGTATCGGGACGGTGCACAACTCTCTGATGAACGCCACTCCTAACATAGTGGATAGTGCGAATGCAATTATCGCCATACATCTATCCTCTGCTGCTGAACACATTGACGGTGGATTCCACGATTTTGATCTTGCTGCTATCGTAGACTTCGGAGGCGCTTCTGATGCAGGAGGTGATAGCAGCGAGGGCTCAGGAGGCCATGGAGGCGACGGAGGCGGAGGCGGTGGTGACGGCAGCGGTTAGCATTACAGTTGCGATGGAACGGCCTCCCGCCTGTTGAAAGCTTGTTTGAGAGCGGCAGATTACCTGTTTTGCGTGTGGAAGCGTGAGACAGGCGATGTGGGTGAAGGCTCATTGAGCGAAGCAGGCGCGGCAGGAACGGCGGTCAAAGCGATATTCAGCGGACTTGGCAGGCACAGAGTGGATCCTGACCGAGCCGCTGCTGCCGCGCCTTGCCAAGCATGGTCGGCAGCGCAGCGTCGATCTGCGGGAGGTTCTGAACGCCATCCGCTACCCGGCGCGTACAGGCTGCGACCGGCGCATGCTACCCAAGGACTTCCCACCTTGGCAGACGATCTACTGGTGTTTCCGCCTTCTGGTTTGACGCCTGCTGTTCCGCACGATCCACGATCTCGCCCTGATGCCGACCGCGAGATCACAGGTCGGGCTGTCAGTCCGACCGCTGCGGTCCTTGGATAGCTGATCGGTGAAGGCGCAAAAGGCCGCAGAGCGCGTCTGCGATGCTGGTTAGCAGGCTGCTGGAAATTTAGGCAAAGTAGGTATAGACCCTTTATATTGTGGCCTTATTGCTAAGATAAACACCGCTTATCGTAGATTTCTGTACCGGACGAGGCCTTTCCGCATAATTTAAGGAGGCGTTCGCCAAGTTCTCCGTTGAAATACCGATGACTTAACTTCCATTTATGGAACATAGGCGGCCTAATCGCGTTGACGTCCACTCGCAAGAGCTTCGACTTGCCGGACAGCGATTTCAAGGTCATTATCTGTTAGTTTGTTTAATAGAACTTTCATGCGTGCTATCAGCTCTACTCTTCGACGAGAAGGTAGAACAGCACCTTCCTCATCAAATAATTGCGCGAAAGATACATGGAGGACGCTACAGATTTGTAGAAGAGTTTCAAGCCCAGGCCAAGCTTTACCACGTTCGAGGTTCGAGACCGTTTCAACTGTTCGGTTAATGTGCTCTGACAACTGTTCCTGAGTCATTCCGCGAGCCAAGCGCTCTGCGCGAATCTTCAACCCGACAATTCGTTTCAGGTCATCAGTCATGACCCGAACCATCCTTTCGGGAGCAAACGCTGACCATAGAGCGATTTTTCGTGTATTTCCGATTTAACGAAATATGGTTTTGGTATATGTCTTTTTGTCAGGGGGGCTGTCACCATCCGAGGATGGCAATGCCTAGGTTAAGCCATTGGGAGAAAGAAAAATGACATATATAAAGCCCATCCTGCTAATGGCAATTGTGTTTACATGCTTCTCATTCAATGCAAATAGCCAGGATATAACCAATGATTCACTGTTAAAGAGTGGATTATCGCCTTTGAATGGAGATAATCTTAAGGAAATTATTATTGGAAATACGTTGATCCACACATCTTCTTCTGGGCAAACCATACCGATGTATTATCGTCCTGATGGAAAAAGAGTGTTCACCATGGGTGCGCGTCGATTTGAAGGACCGTACGCGATCAAAGACAACCGTCGATGTGAGTCGTCGTCACAAGGTGGCGAGGTATGTATGACGATCTACAAGATAAAGCCGACCCAGTATGTGGTTTGTGACCCTCGGGACGGGGGGCGATGCATTTGGACTATGGAGATCGAACCAGGAAACAGCCGAGGCATCCAGTGAGCGAGGGAGACATGAAACGTTTATGGCTTCCCGTAATCCTGTCCATCGCGGTTTCGGCTTGTTCAGCAACGAACACCTACATAGCTGGTGTAGGAGCGGGTGTTACGCAGGTAGCGGCAGAGCACTCCCTCGGAGTTTCTGACATCCAAGGCACCAAAGCGCTTCGATTCGAAGTCAGGCCCGGCGATAGATGGAACGACGGGTTTAAGGATAGCAGTCGTTCGGAAATCAGCTTCAACCGGATGCCTGATATCGATGGTGTCGAATACAAATATAGATTTGATGTTCTGATTCCCTCGGAGGTCGATGGAAACCCGAACGGAGTCAAAGGCCAAGTCATTATTGCTCAGTGGCATCAGGGGAAAGGAGGGGATTCGAAATACACATTGGGATGGCCGACGGCAGCTCTGTATTTTTCAGAGGGAAAACTCTGGGTGTCCGTCATATTGGTTGAGAAAGATGCGGGTATGCCGAAGCAAGTTGCTCTTGGACATGTTGCAGACTTTCAGTTTGGTAAATGGAACTCCTTCGAATTTACAACAGTGTGGGGTCAAACTCAGAACGGGAGCGTGAAAGCGCGGCTGAATGGAAAGACATTCTTGGATTACAGCGGGCCAAATGGCTATCCGGGAACAGAGAATTGGTTCAAGTTTGGAATATACAGAATAAACGATGTTTACGCTCCGACCACCGTTGCGTTCTTCAAGGACCTGCATCGGGATTAAAGCACTTCGCAAGATCAAGCCCGCGCGATTATACCAATACTAAATGGCAAATTCGTTTACGCATCTGATCAGCGAACCGGAAAAATACAGTTCATACTACAGAAGCTACGGGCGGCAATCCCGATCTGACGGCTGTCTATTGTACGATGTTCGGCTATAATGAAGGGCACCGGTTGCAGCCGGCGGCGAGCGCCTCGCTTGCGGCGGAGACTTGGCAACCCTTCGAGATGTCCATGATTGATTTTCCCCCTGGTCCTTGACGGCGGTTCCACCAGTCTCTCCTCTGCATCGTTCGGCATCCCGCCGAAAGGCCTGCTGGACCGTGGGCATGGGGTGGGTGGCTTGCGTTTCTGACGGCGGGCGGAGAACGCGGATCCTCAACGGTGACCGATGATCGGCACGCGTGACGGTGGGCGGACCTCGGCCGCATGCATGCGGCCGATACGCTCTTCCGATAAACCACCAGCGATGCGCCCTCCGTTGGGCTGGCGGCCATCGGCGATACTGTGAATAGCGATCCTGGATGCTCCCAGCGGCAGGGCTATCCCGTTGGCCCTTGTCAGCCTCTCCGATCACCACACCTTGGCTTGCCGAAACGTGGCAGTTGAAGGCCGTGGGAGACGGCGACTGAGTCCGCTCGCGATGGAGCGTGATCAAGAGCGGCGACTTGCGGGCGGACGGCGGGAGCACCGGGACCACCTTGGCCGGCTGCGACTCGATGTCGAACTGGAAGAATGACTGCCCCCCAGCATCGCAGACCAGTGCCAGAGCTCGCACGACCTCGGCTGGATGGTATGATTGTTCGAAGCCTTGGCGACTGCGCAGACGGAATTTCATGCCGTAATCGACCATCCTCGGGACATCGTAGGCCACCGACACCGTGAGCGGCTGGACAAAGACTTGCTGTGGGCGGCAGAAGCGTTTTGCATCGCGTGATGCAACGCGTCTGCCGCCAGTGAGAACGCGCGCCAGCTCATCACCAGTCACGTAACGTCCATCTGGCCAGAGCGCGGCCATAACCAGATGGACATGCGGAACGATGACATATTCGGGGAGGGCGTCGGCGCTCTGACCGCGCAGGCAGTTGCGGACAAAGCGCGTGAACTTCTCCGGCCGACGGACCTCGTACTCAACGGCCCCATAGGCCCAATAGCCGAGCATGCCGGCCGATTGCAGCAGATCGCGAACCTTTCCGACGAGCAGGTCGCGCTTGCTAAGGGTGTTGGCGGGAGAGCCGTCCGGCCCGAGCAGGTCGATGACTGCATCGTCCAAGATGGTCAGCGCGAAGACAGCCGAGTCGGGATGAACCGCGAGCCGCGAAAGCACGTGTTGCTGGCGCGCAGCTATGGCCGTGTTGCCGCAGGTCGCGCAGAAGGGCAAGCCGCACCGGACCTGCGAGCCCTTACGGCGGCAGGCGATGTTGGCGTCCGCAATGCGGCGCTCGGCGGTTCCTTCTGGGAAGGACTTCAGAACATTGCGAGCATGGCTCTGCCCGTGGCGATCGACCGGCACTGAATGACCCAGGTTGGCGGTGAAGCCGGACCTGCGACGAGCATCAATAGGATGATGCCGGTTGCCCGAAGGTCCGGAGCGAGGTCGATGACCTCGGATGCCAGTGGGATGTGCCGGTGTTGGTGCCTGTGTTTAGCAGGGGCCTTACTGGTCGTGATCCGCGTAGCGGCATCAACGCAGCCAGATCGGCGCCTGCTCATCTGTATGTAGGGACATTGTGTGCTAACTGGAATAGGCATCGACGCGCTTTCGACGGGCAGGCGGCTAATCGTTGGTGAAGGTAGCTGGGTGGCCTTTGGATGCCGAAGGATTAGGGTCCGGACTCATAACCAATAGGCGACGGTTGCGGCGATGTGGATCGCTGCAATGAAGTTGGTGGCGGAGCGGTGACTGCGGGTGGCGATGCGTCGGACGTCCTTGAGGCGCCCGAACATGCGTTCGATGATATTACGGTTCCGGTAGAGGTAGGGAGAGAAGCAGTTTTTCCAGCGCTTGTTGGCGCGTGGCGGGGTGTTGGGCGCGGCTCGGGCCTCTTCCATCTCCTACTCTGACGGCGGCGCTATCGTAACCCTTGTCGCCTTACAGGAGATCGGTGGCGGGCATCCGGTCAAGCAGACGGTCGGCGGCGGTGCAGTCGGCAACCTGACCGCCGGTCAGCAGGAAGGCGAGCGGTTGACCGAGCAGATCGCCCAGAGCGTGGATTTCGGTGGTTCGTCCATCACGGGACCGTCCGATGACTTGGGCGCGTCCCCCCCTTTGCCGCCGCTTGCCGAACGATGGGCGCGCACCGCCGTGGAGCGATCATCACCTGGACCGGTGGGCCACCCGCTGCGACCCAAGCATGGAGGATGTCTTGATGTCACCCGTGATGCGAGACAATATAGCCTTCCAAAATTACTCCCGGATAGTTCAGGAGCAACACATATGTCAGAAATCGGAATCCGCACAAGTGGTTTATCACCGTATGTCGCGCTACCAGCAGAGCTAGAGTCCTTAGAGAACCTCGGAATATCAGAGTATCAGCGTGCTGCCAAAATCACGGACAGAATGCGTCCTGGGATCGACATACCTATTCTAGGACTTTTTGGTGAAGTCGGCAGCCTGCTCGCCGCATTGAAGAAGCAAACTCGTGACCATCCCGATAGGGAGAAGTATGCCGCCTCCATCAAGGAAGAACTTGGAGATACACTCTGGTATTTGGCGAATATCGCATCCCGTACGGACCAAGATTTGGACGTGCTAGCCCAACGTACAGTTCGAAGCATCTCAGATTGGGATGAAGTTCAACCGAATTTTGGAACATTTGATGATATCCAGAGCAACATAAAAGAACTCACACAGTCAGAATTTGAAGCCATTTTGATCACACTAGCTGGGAGAGTGGGCGATCTAGTCAAGGATCTTGGATCCGGCGCGTTGACCAATAACAGAGATCGTCTATCTGGGCACTTAGTAGATATTTTCGGCAATTTGCTCACCGCTGCGGACGCGGCTAGAATTAGCCTGGGCGAGGCCGCCACGGCCAACCTACTCAAGGTATTCAGTCGTTGGCCCCTCACTGAAGAGTATCCGCCGCTGATTGATGACGGCATGCCAGATAACGAACAAATACCACGCAAGTTCGAGATATTAATAGAGGAAAGAAAGATCAATGGTAAAATATATGTTCAACAAAAACTGAACGGTGTCATTATTGGTGACAGGCTTACCGATAACAAGCGCGAGAAGGACGACTTCCGTTTTCATGACGTTTTCCATATGTCTTATGCAGTTTTTCTTGGATGGTCTCCGGTTCTCCGAAATCTTTTGCATTTGAAGCGGAAGAGCGACCCAATTATCGATGAGAATGAAGATGGTGCTCGCGCCCTATTGATAGAAGAGGGCGTTTCCACATTCATATTTCAAAGAGCTATCGATCGAGACTTCTTCAAGGGGCAGACACAGGTCGACTACGACCTTCTTAAATCTATTCGAGATTTCACACGTGGCTTTGAGGTCGACCGGTGCGCCTTGTGGCAATGGGAGAAGGCGATTCTGGAGGCGTGCCGCATTTTTTCCGAGCTCAAGCGCTACCGTAAAGGGTATATAGCCGCCGACCTAATTTCGCATACATTAGAGTTTAGACGTGTCCCGGAGGACAGACGTGAAGATTGAACGTTTCGTAGACGATCTAGCAGGCATGCGGCTACCGGCGGTTTTTAACCCGTATCATGACCGCTGCCTTACGTCCGATAGAGAAGATGCCCCAAAGATACGCCGCAACAACCTAGTGGAGTATATGCGAGCTGCTGAAGGGCGTGTAAGTTCGGTGTGGTTTGGCCGGGATCTGGGATATCGTGGAGGTCGCCGGACTGGGCTTGCATTGACCGATGAACAGCATTTAACTGCCTTCAGTGAACGGTACGGGGGCATCTCTGTCGTCAAAGCTACGTGCGGCCCAATTGTAGGAGAGCGGACGGCGACGGTGGTTTGGGGAGTGATCCGCCAGATGCCAACGCCTCCATTCTTATGGAACGTCTTTCCGTTCCACCCTCACACTCCAGGCGACCCCATGTCCAACCGGTGTCATACTCCTTCAGAGCGAAGAAGCTGCGCGACACTGCTGAGCTCCCTGATTGACTGGTTGCAGCCTGAACGAATAGTTGCAATCGGTAACGATGCCTATAAGGGGCTGACCGATATGGGGTACTCTGCGACGTGTGTTCGGCACCCCAGCTACGGTGGTCAAACAGACTTCATTCGCGGAATTAGGGAAATTTACGGACTTTCAAGCACAGATAGTCTGCCTCATCAACAAAGTTTGTTTTAATTCTCCGCCGTCGAGGCCACAGTCAGCGGGACTGCGGCCCGACAGTCTGCGAGTAAACGCTCAATGTCCCGCTTGCCCCACCTTGCAGGCTTCTGCCCATGGTCAAGGCGCGCCACGTTTGAAACACACATTAGCGTGCCAACATTCATTCCCGCTTCCCGTGCGACAAAATGGAGTAGGTGCCCGAGTCCTATCAAGTTGCCTAAAGCCCGCTGCACATAATAATGGTGTCTGTATAGCGCAGTAAGGTCAAGCGTGTCTCT
This sequence comes from Azospirillum lipoferum, assembly GCF_024170005.1. Taxonomy (GTDB): domain Bacteria; phylum Pseudomonadota; class Alphaproteobacteria; order Azospirillales; family Azospirillaceae; genus Azospirillum; species Azospirillum lipoferum. The sequence continues at coordinate 156,284 of NZ_JALJXJ010000008.1, read as the reverse complement.
ATCGGAGCGACTGAAACTTAGGTGACTAAGACACGGCCCCCCAAGAGGAAAGTGTTTATCTTTCTCTGCATTGTAAATCGGGATAGAAACGGAGTCATCAATATCCATCTCGTAGGCAGCAGGGTTAGCCAAACGGTGGCCAAGTTTCTTCACGAGGTACTCAAGAGGATTTATCGGCGTTCCATCACGATCAATTATTTCTTTTCCGTTCTGATCTAGCCGTCGGATCATTCTATGGAAATACACACCCCAGTTTCTATAATCTGGATGCTTTTTTATTTCAGGATATACTTCCAGATAAGCATCGTATATTCCTGATCGTCCATGACGGGCATACATTTTTGCAGGAAATATTGTATTCGCCACAGTATTTACCGGCATGCCGCCACGATCTACCAAAAAAGAGTCTAATGTATCAAAAACTGTACGATCCGATTTACTTAATGCAATAGGCTTCGATACTTCAAGCACGACACGCGAGCTACGCAAGTCAGGCTGCGTGAGCAGGAACTCCGCTGCTTCTAACCAAGCACCAGTCGGCGTCTCAGCGTAGATTGGCTTCATAGCATTCCCCTTCAGGCAACCATGATTGCAGCGGCGTGGATTCGCGGGTCTATGTACGTCTCCGACACCCAAGCGTGACCATCTTTCCCCCAATCAGCACTCCAACTATTACGTAGCAGCAAGTAACGTCGATTCTTATAATTTCCACACCCCACCACAACCACAGCGTGGTGACCGGCAGGCGCATCGTTGTCGGGAGCTTCGACAACTCCGTCTTCGTTAGGGTTGTAAAAAGCATCACTCATTGCAAAAGCGATCACAACAGGCTTGCCAGCCGCCAAATATTGGCAAATGAGCGCCGTAGCGCCATTTAGAGGAAGGCTCCGACAGGTCAAAACTGGGGTTGCAGAAGGTGGCGGTTGCCATTCAGACAATTCTGCGGGCAGCTGCGGGAGATAACGCCATTGATCTTCAAGAGCTTGCCCATCTTCCTTCAACGACATCCTGACGGTGGGCATATTTGTACCTTCATCCGGGTTAGCATTCGGCGTCCGCTTCATGCAATGCCAGTAAAGATGCTCAACTGACAAGGGTACGAACGCTCCACGGAAGGCTGCATGAGCATCGCTCATGGCGAACGCAAGACACGTCATGCGCTCGCCTTGCTCTCGCACCAATCCAAACTTACCACGGAGGTCATGAATAATTTTGATCAACATTTAAGCCGCCGTAAGTTGGCGGCGCACCGCACGCGGCATTCCAATTTCCTTGCCGAGTAGATCGTATTTAAGTTGAAATTTGGAAAGCGGCGCTCCGGTCTTGAGCCATGGCCGGCGCTGCTCAACTGACAACTCACCCAAATCGGGCTCGTCGCGCCGCAGCGTCAACAGCCTGGAGACTACACCACCAATCGCTGTTTCCGGTGAGGGAATGTCACGAGTATCGCGCAAAATTGCAAAGCCTGCCTCCTGGAGACTCTTAAAATTCCATACGTACCCCGCTGAACTTCTCTCCCGCAAGCGTAAGACAAAGCAGTCTTCGGGTTGTCCTTCAATTACAGTGCCTTCGTCTCGTTCGGTTAGAAGCCATACGTCGCGATGCCAATTTTCAACCGCGACATCTCCAAGAAGGCTCTTCTTAATCCTCTTGCGTTCAACTCTGAGAAGCTTCTCCCGAGTGCTTCCATCTATGATACTGTGGCGGTTGAGGGCACGACATGTGGCATCGTAGCTGGCGCCGATGCGCAAGGCCATCTGATACACCACACACGGGTCTTCCATGCTCTCCTTGTTCCAGCCTTGTCGCCTTGCATGAGCCTGGAAAACCCATTTGGGCATTAAAAATTCAGCAGCAAAAGCGTCGGCTTCAATCTCTTGAAGATCATATCCCCCCTGGCTTGGAGCGCGTGCCAGGATCTCCTCCCCATCAATTTTCAGCTCATGACGCATCACGACATGACCAAGTTCATGGGCTCCCGTAAAGCGCTGAATTCGAAGTGCCCGCTGGGTTGAAATCATTACTCCTGGATTTTGTCCAGGTATACAAGCCCCAAGCAATCCTTCTAGTGGGCGGAAGATGAGCACCGCACCAAGATTAATAGTCGCACCAAACACATCGACGCCGCCGCCCAACGCCTTCACGGCGTCTGCATGGTGAAACTCGCGATGCAGCTTCGCTGCCGCTTTAGTTCCAGACAATATGGCGTCACGAAAGTTGGTCATCATTCCGTCCGCAATTGGCCTTTAATCTGTAAGAACTGGGCGAAACGCAGCAGCTCTTCTCGATCACGATCCGACAATTTCGAAGCAGTGCGTGCTAAATGTTTAATTGATACAGACTCAACACCTGATTCCGATTCGTCTCCGGTAAGTTTACTTATTGGAATTTGATATATTTCCGAAAGTTTTTTCAACTCAAATGCATCAATCTTTCTTTGTCCGGCCTCTATCAGAGATATGGCGGATCTTGGCAAGTGTAGCAATTTTGCTACTTCATCCTGTGAAAGGGCCAAATATTCTCTTGCATCCTTTAGCTTCTGACCGAGTCTCTGGCGCTCAACCTCTCTGTCTTGAGTCATTGGATTTCCTCCGGTTACTCCCAACTTCATGCCCCGACCTTCCTCCTCATTTGGTCAACTTGCAACGCGCGGATTTTAGGAAGAAGGTGATCGACCATCTCTTCAAAACTGTGGTAGCCACCGCGCCGAATAATACACGGTGGAATGTCGAAGCCAACACGCCGCTCAATGGTAAGAAGAATTCTAACAACGCCCAAAGAATCAACGACTGGCTGGACCTCATATGTCGTGCCTTCCAAAGGCTCAATCTCAGTTTCTGCAAAGGGATCTTCTTCATCTCCGCCGATTTGTTCTTCCCATTCAGCGCGTAAATCGTCAATCAACTCTTCATCGTTAAAACCCCTTAAGCAGTCGGGCATTGCGCACCTGTCAGCCTTGCGTGTCGGATTTCCTAATAATTTAGCGTAGGCATGTTCGAATTTCAAACACTTTCGTTCGCCTCATGTTCCTTACGGCGACACCACCCCGTGCTATGTCGCAATGTCCTTGGTGTCAGGCGACACCTGGAACTGCCCCCCTGGCGACATGAAGGCTGCCCCCCGGTTGCCCCGGTGGGCCCACAGGCTTGATCCTCCTCGGGCTGGAAAATTGCCCGCCGGATCAAGCCTATGGACTACCGGGACAACCTGAAGCCCACGCTGCGGTAACGATGTCAGAGGGGGCAGCGCTCGTGTCGCCAAGGGGGCAAATTGGGATGTCGCCTGACACTTGGAACGAGGCGTTCGAGGATCCCCTAAGATTTTGAGATGCATCCAGGTTTTCAACATGACGAGACAAACCGACTAGGCCGTGTTGGCAAAAGGGTAGCAGGTTGAGGGAACGGTCCCCACTTGTTCTGAAAGGGACGTTGCGATCTGACTGATGCACAATGGGAGCGGCCGAAGCCGTACCTTCCTCCCGAAAAACCTCGCACTGGCCTGCCGAATCACTCTCACCGGCAGATGATCAATGGCATGCTGTGGATCGCCAGCAGCGAAGCGCCGTGACGGGTTTCGCCAGAGCTTTATGGGGCGTTCGGCCGGTGTCAGACTGGTTCTACCGCTGGCGCCGCGCCGGCATCTTGCAGCGCATCCTGTAAGCCTTGCAGGCCAGTGCCGACCGCCAGGGTCGGGTGGACTGGAGCCTGCACTACGTGGACGGCACCGTGCTCCGCGCTCATCTCGACCAAGATCCATGTCCGCGCTGAGGGCCAAGGCTTGCCGGTCACATTCACTTTGACCGGTGGCCAAGTCCCGACAGCAAGGCGTTCGCCATAGTGATGGGCACCGGCTGGATCAGGCGGTTGGGCCGCGGGCGACCGCGCCTCAAGCCCGACCGGCTGGCCGCCGACAAGGCTTACAGCAGCGGCGTCATCCGCTCCGCCCTGCGACGGCGGAGCATCACGCCGGTGATCCCGACCAAGAGCAACGAACGGCCCGACCCGGCTTTCGACCACGATGCCTATCGAGAATGCAATCGCGTCGAGCGGCTGATTAACAGGTGGAAGCATTTCCGGCGAATCGCAACACGGTATGAGAAGCGCGCCACCAACTATCTCGCCATGATCACCGTCGCAGCGATTCTTCTATGGCTCTGAACTTGGCCAACACGACCAAAGGCAAGGCCGGCAGAGACAGGAGGGGTTTCAACCCAATGATGAGGCCCCAAATCCTCCCTTGCAGCGGAGGATGAACTTGCACCAACCTGTACCTCTGCATGTACCTCTGGTGTACCTGACAAAACACGAAAGGCGCCTGATCCTGTGATCGGCGCCTATCAAGCTATTGATTTCATTTAGAAAAGATGGCGCGCCCGAAGAGATTCGAACTCCTGACCCTCAGATTCGTAGTCTGATGCTCTATCCAGCTGAGCTACGGGCGCGCTGTGTATCTTCATCCCGGCGTCGGCGGCAGGCCGTCGGCGTCGAGGCGCGCAACATACTCAGAAGCCCCCTGCCCCGCAAGCGCTTTTTTGACGAATTTTCGATGGCACTGAGGCGGCCCCCGCGACGGCAGGTCCCGGCCACCCGAATCGCCCGCAATTGCCGGGCGGCGGCGGCTGGGTTATACAGGCCACTTGCTGTTTTTGGAGAGTCAGTCCCGTGGCCGAAGCCCCCTTCAACAAGCATTTCCCGGTGTCCTGGGAAGAGCTCCACCGCAATGCCAAGGCGCTGGCCTGGCGCCTGATCGACCGCGGCCCGTGGAAGGGCATCATCGCGATCACGCGCGGCGGCATGGTTCCCGCGGCGATCATCGCGCGCGAGCTTGAGATCCGCATGATCGACACCGTCTGCGTCTCCAGCTACGACCACCAGCAGCAGCGCAACGCGACGATCCTGAAGGGCGTCGAAGGCGCCAATGCCGGCGACGGCGAGGGCTGGCTGATCATCGACGATCTGGTGGACACCGGCAAGACGGCGGAGATCGTGCGCAAGATGCTGCCGAAGGCGCATTTCGCCACCGTCTACGCCAAGCCGGCCGGCCGCCCGCTGGTCGACACCTTCATCACCGAAGTCAGCCAGGACACCTGGATCCACTTCCCCTGGGACATCGAGCTGCAGTTCTCGCAGCCGATCGCCAAGCAGCGGAACGGCTGAGCGGCCAGCCCGAGGCGCGGCCTGTCCCACCCGGTCCCGTCCGGTGGGGACGGCCGCCCCCGGTTCATTACATAAAAATTTACCGTTTGCGTCCTAAATGACGCGCGGCGGAGCGTCTGCGTCCGCCGACGCCTTCCACCCCGACGCCTTCCAACATCGCGTGGCGGCCCGCGCATGACCGATGATTCGACCGGCGACCTCCGTCCGGATGAGCTGCCCCAGGACGAGCTGCGGCAGAAGATCGACGCCTTGGTGACACGGCTGCCGGCCAGCCTCGTCTACAGCCTGCTGAGCGAGATCGAGGGGATGGACAGCGAGCCGACCGACCGGGTCCAGCTCGTCCGCCAATATGTCATCGAGTATCTGAACCGCCAGCGCACCAACCGCGCCCGGCGCCTGTTCACCAACCTGTTCGAAGCCTTCCTGATCGACGACGACGTGCTGTACCACGGCGGCGTCGCCATCCCCGGCATGCTGCAACGGGTCGACGTCGGCGCCCTGTGGGAGGCGCTGAGCCGCGACGCCTTCCCGCTGCTGGCGGTGGAGGCGCAGGAGACGCTGGACGAGATGGCGCGCGGCGACGTGATCGACCGCATCCTGCGCTCCCCCGTCGCCCTGGTGATGAGGGAACGGATGCGCGTCGCCTCGGTGAAGCATCTCGACGCCGTGCTGGCGAACAAGAAGGCGGTGGACGAGCTGCTGGCCGGCATGTCGCGCAACCGGCAGCGCCGCACCCGCCTGATGTCGGGCTTCCTGGAAAAGACGCCGCACATCGACGTCGGCACGCTGCGGCTGATGCATCTGGTCCTGACCAACGCCGAAGGCCCGGTGAAGCCGGTCGCCGACCGGCTGGAGGATTTCCCCGCCGCTTGCAGCAGCGAGGCGGAGGCGAACCGGCTGGCCGACCTGCTGCTGGACGCCACCGAATCGCTGCGCGAGCGCTGCGGCGACGATCTGGCCGCCATGCTGCCGCTGTCGGTCCTGTCGGTGAAGCGCAACTATCCGGTCGCCGCCCTCTATATCCGGCAGAGCGGCGTCGATCCCGGCCGCGGCGACGCCATGACCGCGGCGCTGACCGGCCATTTCATCGGGGTCACGCGGGCGCTGACCGCGGCGCTGACCGTCATCCTGAAGCTGAACGACCGGGTTCCCGGCTCCGCCATCCGGCCCAGCGCCAAGGAGAAGGCGCGGCTGGAGGCGCTGGTGCAGCGGCTCGACCAGCTGGTCCATGCCGCCACCTCGGCGGGGCTGATGGAGGACCGGCGCAGCGAACCGGCCTTCCGCAACGCCTGGACCCAGGCGGCAAAGATCATCGGCTCGCGCGTCGCCGCGGTGGCGATGGAACGCTCCGCCCAGGCCGCCGCCGCCCGGCGCCAATCGGTGATCGACCATGCCGACGTCGTCTGGCTCGACCGGCTGCTGTGGCACTGGCAGGCGATGTCGCGCGACTTCGGATTCGAGACCTACGATCTGGTGAAGTGGCGCGAAACCCTGCTGGAGGAACTGCGCGCCAACGTCGAGAAGGCGATGAAGTTCGAGGAGACCGATCCGCTCGACGAGCGGATGGAGCATCTCCTGCGCATCAACGCCATCGCCGGCGTGTTCGGCCAGCGCGTCAGCGCCTGGATCCCCACCTTCAGCCACAACATGACCCGCCTGCTGTCGCACCGCATGGAGCGCGGCGGCCAGCTTGGCGCCGACGAACAGGCGATCATCGACGACCTCGTCGCCACGGCCCGCACCGAAGTCGGCAAGTCGCGCTATTGGAAGAGCAACGAGCTGATGGACCTGATCGAACTGTCGGAGCGGACGCGGCAGGTGGGGTGAGTGCTTACATCACCCCCGACGAGCGGTGCCGCGGGTCGAGCCAGTCGCGCAGGCCATCGCCCAGCATCGTCAGCCCCATGACGCTCAGCGCGATCGCGACGCCGGGGAACACCGCCTGCAAGGGGGCGGTGAACAGGTAGGTCTGGGCGTCACCCAGCATCTTGCCCCAGCTGGGGCTGGGCGGCTGGATGCCGAGGCCGAGATAGCTCAGCGCCGCCTCGTTGACGATGGCGACGGCGAACAGGACGGTGGCCTGGACCACGACGATGCCGGCGATATTGGGCAGCACATGCACCAGCGTCGCCGACAGCGGTCCCCGCCCCAGCGCCAGCGCCGCCCCGACGAAGGGCCGCCGCCACACCGCCAGCGCCGCACCGCGGGTGACGCGGGCCAGAACGGCGGCGTTGAACAGCGCCAGCGCCACGACGACGTTGACGGCGCCCGCCCCCAGCGCCGCGGTCAGCAGGATCGCCGTCAGCACGGCGGGAAAGGCGAAGACCAGATCGCCCAGCCGCGCCACCACCTCGTCCCCCCAGCGCCCGAGCCCGGCGGCCAGCAGCCCCAGCGGCACCCCGCCCAGCAGCCCCAGCCCGACAGCCGCCGCCCCGACGGCCAGCGAGTTGCGGGCGCCGACCATGATCATCGACAGCACGTCGCGCCCGAAATGGTCGGTGCCGAGCCAATGGGCGGCACTCGGCGGCTTCAGCCGGGCGATCACCCGCACCTGCTCCGCCGGGTAGGGCGTCCACAGCAGTGACAACAGCGCCACGGCGACCAGCAGCAGGGTCAGCGCGGCACCGAGATGGAGGGAGAGGGGGAGCTTCCGCCTCACGATTCCCCTCCTTTTCCTGCGGCTGGCGGGCGCGGGTCGGCCAGCGCGCAGGCAATGTCGACCAGGGCGTTCACCAGCACGACGAACAGCGCCAGCAGCACGACGACTCCCTGCACCACGATCAGGTCGCGCTGGCCGATGGCCTGATAGAGCAGCCGCCCCAGCCCCGGCAGGGTGAAGACATTCTCCACCACCACCGCGCCCGCCACCAGGAAGGAGATTTGCAACCCCAGCACCGTCGCCACCGGGATCAGGGCGTTGGGCAGGGCGTGGCGCAGCAGGACGGCGACGCGGCCCACGCCCTTGGCGCGGGCGGTGCGGATATGGTCCTCGGCCAGCGTGTCGAGCACGGCGGTGCGGGTGACGCGGGCGAGGATGGCGGCCTCCGGCACCGCCAGCGCCAGGGCCGGCAGCAGCAGCGCGTGCAGGGCGGGGCCGATGCCGCCGCTCCAACCGGGAAAGCCGCCGGCCGGAAACCAGTGCAGGGTCAGCGAGAACAGCAGGATCAGCAGGATGGCGATCCAGAAGCTGGGCATCGACACGCCGAGCTGCGAGAAGCCCAGCACCGCCCAATCCCCGCCCCGCCCCCGCCGCGCCGCCGCCAGCAGGCCGAGCGGCAGGGCCAGAACCGTGCTGATGACCAGCGACAGCAGGGACAGCGGCAGGGTCACCGCCAGCCGCTCCGCCACCAGATCCGCCACCGGGCGGGCGTAGGTCAGGCTGACGCCGAAATCGCCGCGGGCCAGCCCGCCGGCCCAATGCAGGTAGCGGGTAAGGATGGGCTGGTCGAGACCCATCTGGCTGCGCAATGCCGCCAGCGTGTCGGGCTGCGCGTTGACGCCCAGCATCAGCAGCGCCGGGTCGCCGGGAACCAGTTGCAGCACCGCGAAAACCACGATGCTGGCCAGCCAGACGGTGACGATCAGGCTGACCAGCCGTCGCAGCAGGAACGCAAGCACGCCGGGGCTATCCTTACTTGGTCAACTCAATTCGGCTCGGCGTCATTTCCAGGAAACGCCGGTGACGTCGTTGGCCTGGACCGGGCGGTTCACCCACAGGCCGGTCAGGCCGGCCTTCTGCACCGTCACCGACGGCAGCATGAACAGGAAGCCGTTGACCGCATCCTCGGCCAGCAGCTTCTGCTCCTCGCCGTAGAGGGCATTGCGTTTGGCGGGGTCCTGGGTGCGGTTCAGCGCGTCGTTCAGGGCATTGAAGCGCTCGCTCTTGTAATTGAAGTAGTAGTCGGGGCGGGCATAGATGTCGATGTCCAGCGGCTCGGTATGGGCGATCATGGTCAGGTCGTAATCCTTGCCCTTGAACGTCTTTTCCAGCCAGGCCGCCCATTCCACCGGCTCGATCTTCGCGCGGATGCCGACCTCCGCCAGCATGGCGGCGACCAGTTCGCCGCCACGCCGCGCGTAGGGCGGCGGCGGCAGGCGCAGCGTGGTGTCGAAACCGTTGGGATAGCCCGCCTCGGCCAGCAGCGCCTTCGCCCTGGCCGGGTCGTAGGGGTACAGGCCGGTCAGATCGACATAGCCCTCGCGGTGCGGCGGGAAATGGCTGCCGATGGCCACACCGTTGCCGTAGAGCACGCCGTCGATCAGCGTCTTGCGGTCGATGGCGTGGGCCATGGCGCGGCGGACGCGGACATCGTCGAAGGGCTTGCGGGCGTTGTTGGTCGACAGGAGCGTCTCGCCCTCCGTCGAGCCGACCGTCACCACGAATTTCGGGTCGTTGCGGAATTCCGGCAGCGCTTCGTAGGTGCTGAACAGGGTGAAGGCGTCGATGTCGCCGGCCTTCAGCGCCGCCACCTGGGCGGCCGGGTCGCTGACGAAGCGGAAGGTGACGCGGTCGAGCTTGGGCTTGGCGCCGTCATAGTCGGGGTTGCGGACCAGCACCACCCGGTCGCCGGCGACCCAGCGGTCGAACCTGAAGGGGCCGGTGCCGACGGGCTTCTGCTTGTTGGTCGCCGCCGATTCCGGGGCGACGATGGCGGCGTCGCCGCTCGCCATGTGGAACAGGAACAGGCCGTCGGGGCGCGACAGGGTGACGACCACCGTCTGCGGGTCCGGCGTCTCGACCTGGGCGATCGGGGCGAAATAGGCCTTCTGCGCGTTGACCGAATCGGCGGCGCGGGCGCGGTCCAGCGTGAATTTCACGTCGGCCGAATCGGCGCCGGTGCCGTCATGGAACTTCGCGTTCGGACGCAGGGTGAAGCGGTAGGTCAGCCCGTCTTCCGACACGCTCCAGCGCTCCGCCAGCCCGGGCACCAGCTTGCCGTCGGCATCGACGCGCAGCAGCGGTTCGAACAGGTTGGCGTAGGTGACTTCCTTGATGGCGCCGGCCGCACCGGCGGTGGGGTCGAGATGCGGCGGCTCCAGCGCCATGCCGACGACGAGGTCGGTGCGCGGCTGGGCCGTTGCCGTCTGGGTTGTGGCGGCAAGCGCAAGGGCCGCGAAGGCGAAGGCGGCAAGGGTGAAGCGCTGCTTGGCGGTCGGCATGGTTGGCAAACTCCCCCGTCTCGTCGTTGTCGACGTTCTCTTTGCCGCGATGATGCGGTGCGGCGCGGGAGAGCGCAAGCAGAGCCGCCAGCCGCCTCCATTGTCCCGTGAGCTATTCCACCCACCAGCTTTCCAGCATCGGGCCATAGAGCGGGGTGACGGCGGAGCGGTGCAGACCCGACCAGCGGGCGATGCGGTCGACCGGGCTGTGGTAGAGCGGGACCATGTAATGCCCCCACAGCAGAACCCGGTCCAATGCCCGCACCCGGCCGACCAGGGCAGCCCGCGTGGTCGCCGCGGCGATGGAGCGGGCGAGCGCGTCGACCACCGGATCGCGGATGCCGGCAAGGTTGCGGCTACCCTCCTGCCCGGCCGCATCGGATCCGTAATAATAGAGCTGCTCGTTGCCCGGCGACAGGGTGGACGCCCACCAGCGCATGGTCATATCGAAATCAAAACGTTCGAGCCGGGCCTGGAACTGGGCACTGTCCACCGTACGGACGCGGGCTTCGATCCCCAACGGCTCCAGCGAGCGGGCGAACTCCAGCGCCACCCGCTCCTCCGATGGGTCGGACAACAGGATTTCGAAGGCGAAACGGTTTCCCGAGCCATCGGTCAGCCGGCCGTCGCGCACCCGCCAGCCGGCCTGTTCCAGCAGCCGCAGTGCTTCGCGGCGGTTGGCGCGCAGACCGCCATTGCCGCTGTCCGGCAGGGTGAAAGGCTTGGCGAACAGGTCGGGCGGCAGACGGTCGCGGAAGGGCTCCAGCGCCTGCAACTCCTCCCCCTCCGGCAGGCCGCGGGCGGCGAGGTCGGAGTTGGGGTAGTAGCTGGCGGTGCGGGTCAGCAGGCCGTGGAACAGGCTGCGGCCGATCCAGTCGAAATCCGGCGCCATCCCCAGCGCCCGGCGCACCCGGACATCGGCGAACAGCGTCCGGCGGGTGTTGAAGATCAGGCCGCGGGCCGGTTCGGGCCGGTGGTTCGGCACTTCCTCCCGGACGATGCGGCCGTCGCGCAGGGCGGGGCCATCGTAGCCGGTGGCCCATTTGGCCGGATCGCTTTCGTAACGAACGTCGCCCTGCCCGGCCTTGAAGGCTTCCAGCGCCACCGAATCGTCGCGGTAATAATCGAACTCCAGCCGGTCGGCATTGTACTGCCCGACCCGGACCGGCAGGTCGCGCCCCCAATAGTCGCGCACCCGCTCATAGACGATGCGGCGGCCGGGATCGACCGCGGCGACACGGTAGGGGCCGCTGCCCAGGATCGGCTCCAGCGTCGTGCGGCTGAAATCGCGGCCGGACCAGAAGGCCTTGGAATGGATCGGCATCAGCCCCATCAGCAGCGGCATCTCGCGGTCGATGCTGCCGTCCGGATTGGGAGAGAAGGCGAAGCGGACGGTCTGTGGATCGGGCGCCTCGGCCGCCGTGACCTTGGCGTAGAACAGGCGGCGGTTGGGGGTGCCGTCCCGTCGCTGCACCTCCAGCGAGAACAGCACGTCGGCGGCGGTCAGCGGCGCGCCGTCATGCCAGCGCGCCTTCGGGTTGATGTGGAAGGTGACGGCGGAGCGGTCGTCGGCCACCTCCACCCGGTCGGCCAGCAGGCCGTACAACGAGAAGGGCTCGTCCCACGACCGCGTCAGCAGCGTTTCGAAGACATAGCCCATCCCCAGCGCCGGCGCGCCCTTGACGATGTGCGGATGCAGGCTGTCGAAACTGCCGGTCACCGCCTGCCGGATGGTGCCGCCCTTGGGTGCCGCCGGATTGACGTACGGGAGAGCCTTGAAGTCCGGCGGCAAGGCCAGATCGCCATGCATGGCGATGCCGTGTTGGGGTGAGTCTGCCCGCCCCGGAAGGGGTGCCAGCAGGACCAGAAGGGTGAGGAGAAGGGCGATCGGATGGGGCATGACCGGCAGGGTTGCCGCTTTGCCGCACCTGCGCAAGAGCCAGCGCAAGTTCCTTGGACTCAGGGTGCGTTCCGCCTAAACTCCCGCCCCGCGTGGCGCCGGACCGGGCATCGGCGCCAAAACAAGAACGTGCCCTGAATACGCCAGTCGAAGGAACGCGATACATGGATCTGAGCAAGCTCGCCGCGGGCAAGAATGTCCCCTGGGATGTGAACGTCGTCATCGAGATCCCGATCGGCGGCCAGCCGGTGAAGTACGAGGTCGACAAGGACTCGGGCGCGGTGTTCGTCGACCGTTTCCTGCACACCGCGATGTTCTATCCCTGCAACTACGGCTTCATCCCGCACACCCTGTCGGGTGACGGCGATCCGGTGGACGTCTGCGTCGTCGGCCAGCACGGCGTCGTCCCGGGTGCGGTCCTGCGCTCGCGCCCCATCGGCGTCCTGTACATGGAGGACGAGGCCGGCGAGGATGAGAAGCTGCTGGCCGTTCCGGTCGACAAGCTGCACCCGTTCTACACCGACGTGAAGAACTACACCGACCTGCCGGCCATCGTCACCGAGCAGATCGCCCACTTCTTCGAGCACTACAAGGATCTCGAAAAGAACAAGTGGGTGAAGGTCCGCGGCTGGGGCAACGCCGAAGAGGCCGCCAAGAAGATCGAGGAAGGCCTCGCCCGCGCCCTGGAAGCCAACAAGGGCACGCCGGGTCCGGTGGTCTGAGGGTAACTCGCTCCGGGCAAGCCGGCGTCTGAGAAGGCGCCGGCTCCGCTTCTTAATATTGGTCGATCTGCCATAACGGCCAATCCGGCCGTCGATGATGAAAACCAGCTACGATCCCGGCACCGACAGTCTTTATATCGAGGTTCGTCCGCTGCCCTCGAAACGGACGGTCGAGATCGAACCCGATGTGATGGTCGATTACGGTGCCGATGGCGAACCGGTCGGCTACGATATCCAGCACGCCTCAGCCAAAACCGACCTGATCGGACGGCTGATCCTGATGCCGATGGCTGCCGAATAGAATCCGATTGGGTTCGGAGCCATCCGCCGGCTGCCCGGGGAGATGCCCCAATCCGGCAAGCGACCGACGCACGGCCAAGTCCAGCGGCGTGTGCGGTTCCTCGCCCAGGAAGGCCAGCAGGCGGCGGTTGTCCAGCCGCACCGGGCGTTGCCACAGATAGCGCATCTCGCTGAGTTCGCGGAGCAGCGGCACCGCCAGACCGCCCAGCCGCAGCAGCCACCACGGCATCCGCCGCACCGGCAGGCCGGGTTCGCCGAGCGCGCGGGCGATGGCCGCGACCATTCCGCCGCCGTCGGCATCCCAATGGCCGTCCATATGGAACATCGCGTCGTCGCCCAGTTCCGCCTCGCGGTCGAGCAGGCGCATTGCCGTTTCCGCCACATCGGGCAGATAGGCCCATTGATGGCCGACCCCCGGCCGGCCGGGCTGGTTGATGCGGGTCGGCGGCTTGCCGGGCGTCAGCAGGCCCTGGCTGAACCAGTTGTTGCCGGCCCGCGGACCGAAGAAGTCGCCGCAGCGTAGAATCAACAGCTTCGCCCCCTGCCCCACCGCGCGGTGCAGGCGGCGTTCCATCTCCACCCGGATGGCGCCCTTGCGGGTCAGCGGGTTCTGCGCCGCCGTTTCCGGGATCAGCGGGAAGACGTCGGGGCCGTAATTGTAGACGGTGCCGGGCAGCAGGATGCGGGCATGGTTGGCGCAGGCTGCGGCAATACCGTTGTCGAGCATGGGGAGAACCAACCGGTCCCAATCCCGGTAGCCGGGCGGGTTCACCGCATGGACGATCAGCGCCGCCCCTTCGGCCGCCGTCCTCACATCGGCGGCGTTCATCGCGTCACCGACGATCCAGTCGATGCCGTCCGCCCCCTTCCCCGACCGCGGCGCCTCCGCCAGCTTGCGGCGCAGGCCGCGCACCGTCCAGCCACGCGCCGCCAGCGCCCGCGCCATCTCGCCGCCGATCCCGCCGGTCGCCCCCAGAACCAAGGCGGTCCTGCCTGCGCCGGTCGCCTGTATACCGGTCGCCTGTCCTGCCATCGCTGCCTCCATCGCCTTTCGCTTCGTGATGAGAAAGGATGGACCGGGAGATGGCTGAACAGAATTGTCGAACTTCGGCTAATCGCTATACTGAAATCAATGAGCCAGCCACCGCCCAGTTGGGACCTTTACCGCAGTTTCCTGGCGGTGATCCGCGAAGGATCGCTGTCGGCGGCGGCGCGCGCCCTGGGGTTGACGCAACCGACGCTGGCCCGCCATGTCGCGGCGCTGGAGGAGGCGGTCGGCGGCTCCCTGTTCCTGCGCTCGCCGCGCGGACTGGACCCCACCGATGCGGCGCTGGCGCTGAAGCCGCAGGTGGAGGCGTTGGACGCGGCGGCGGCCAGCCTGTGGCGAACGGCGTCGGGCTATGGAGGGAAAGGTTGCGGGGCGGAGGTGCGCGGCACCGTACGGATCACCGCCAGCGAGGTGGTGGGCGCCCGCATCCTGCCGGCAATCCTGGCCGGCTTGCGAACCCGCCATCCCGACCTGGAGATCGAACTGGTGCTGTCGAACGCCGTCGACGACCTGCTGCAACGGAATGCCGATGTGGCGGTGCGGATGGTGGAGCCGGACCAGCAGGCGCTGCTCGTCCGGCGGATCGGCGTCATAACACTCGGCATGCACGCCCATCGCAGCTACCTGGATCGCCACGGCATTCCGCGGTGTATGGGGGATCTCGACCGCCACAGCCTGATCGGCTTCGACCGCGAGACGCCGGACATCCGCGCCATGCTGCGGCGGGCGCCGGGCCTCACCCTGCCCCGCTTCGCCCTGCGGTCCGACAGCCATCTGGCCCAGTTGGCGGCGATCGAGGCCGGCTTCGGCATCGGCATCTGTCAGGTTCCGATGGCACGGCGGAACCCCGATCTGGTCCGGCTGCTGGCCGACGCCTTCGACATGCCGATGGGCATGTGGGTCGCCATGCACGAGGATCTGCGCTCCACCCCGCGCTGCCGCGCCGTCTTCGACGGGCTGGCGGCGGGACTGAGGGATCACGTGTCAGCGGAGCATGCCGGGTAGCGTCAACTGGTCCAGCCCATCCGGCGCTCCACCCCGTCGGCGGCCTCCTTCAGGATTTCGGCGCTGCGGCGCAGGGCGGTTTCCTCCTCCGCCGACAGGTTGGGCAGGACGGTGTCGATGACGCCGCCGGCGCCGATGACGCGCGGCAGCGACAACACCACCTGCGGCACGCCGCAGACATCGTCGGTCAGCAGGGCGCAGGTCGCCACCAGCCGCTCGTCGGCGCCGATGGCCGACACCAGCCGGGCCAACCCGCCGCCGATGCCGAAGGCGGTGTGGCCCTTGCCGTTGATGATGCGGTAGGCGGCACGGCGCACCCCCTCGTCGATGGCGGCGCGGTCCTCCGCCGTCAGGCTGCGGCGGAGCTGGGCGGCCGCCTGCTCGACGGACAAGCCGGCGACGGTGGCGCTCGACCACAGCAGAACCTCCGAATCGCCATGCTCGCCCACCACATGGGCGTGGACGGAGCGCGGCGTCACCGCCAGCTGTTCGGCCAGCAGGGCGCGGAACCGCGCGGTGTCGAGCACTGTGCCGGAGCCGATGACCCGGTTGCGCGGCAGACCGCTGATGCGGGTGGCGATCTGCGTCATCACATCGACCGGGTTGCTGGCGACCAGCAGAACGGCGTCGGGGGCAGCCTTCAGAACTTCCGGGATGATGGCACCGAACACCTTGGCGTTGCGTTCCAGCAGTTCCAGCCGGGTTTCGCCCGGCTTCTGGGCGACGCCGGCCGACAGCACGACCACCCCCGCCCCCTCCAGCGCGGCGTAGGAACCGGCGCGGACGGTGACGGCATGGGTGAAGGGCACGGCATGGGCGATGTCCTGGGCCTGGGCCTGGGCCAGCGCCTCGTTCATGTCGACCAGCACCACCTCGCTCGCCGCACCGGTGGTGACCATGGCGAAGGCGGCGGTGCTGCCGACGAATCCCGCCCCGACGATTCCGACCTTCATGCAGTCCTCCCCGAACCCGTTTCGCGGTGAATTGTGCTGGATCAATGATGGAAATAAAAGAACTCAAATAATGGCCGGGTGTACCGCGAAGTCGCCCCACGCTTGCCTGTCAGCCGGCATTCTCATTCAGCGCTTTTTCAGCCAAACAGGCAAAATTCACTAGAATTTTAAGGATTGACCGATCATGTCCACTGGAATCGCAAACAGGACTGGGTCCCACGTAACGGGTGGCACATCGCCGCTCGCCGCACTGATCGGC
The DNA here is from genome assembly GCF_024170005.1 of Azospirillum lipoferum. Classification (GTDB taxonomy): domain Bacteria; phylum Pseudomonadota; class Alphaproteobacteria; order Azospirillales; family Azospirillaceae; genus Azospirillum; species Azospirillum lipoferum. The sequence continues at coordinate 139,781 of NZ_JALJXJ010000008.1, read as the reverse complement.
CCGGCGATCCTGCCCGACCGCTTCTCCCCGGCGCTGCCGATGAACATGGTGCGCATTCTGCTGGGCCTGTTCTATGCCCCGCATGTCTACCAGAAGCTGGCCGGCATCGACACCTCCCTGGGCTTCTTCGCCAAGGCCGGGCTGGAGCCGGCGCCGTTCTTCCTCGGCCTCGCCATCCTGTGCGAATCCCTGGCCCTCGTGATGCTCGTCTGCGGCTTCTTCACCCGCTGGGCGGCTTTGCTGTCGGCCGGCTGCATGGTGGTGGCCGCCTATGCCATCTTCGCCACCAAGGGGGTCAACTGGTACTGGGCCAAGGGCGGGGTGGAGTATCTGGTGCTGTGGGGGCTGCTGTCCCTGGCGGTGTCGGCCGACGCCTGGCGCCGGTCGCCCCGGTAAGCGGAACCGGAACCGCCCGACCGGATCCGGCGCGACGAAACGCCTCTTGCCCAATGGTCATACCAGCCCTTAATGTTGCGTCGCAGCAAATGGCGGGGATGAAAGTCCGGGCCTGTGCTGTTCGTCATCAAAACCGTCGGCGTCCCGTGGCAGACTGGGACCGGCGCCTGTCCCAGCCCCGGATCCGGTCATGACCGTTCGCAACCTCGACAAGCTGTTCAAGCCCGCCTCGATCGCCCTGATCGGCGCCAGCCGCAAGCCGGGCACGGTGGGGGCGGTGGTTGCCCGCAACCTGTTCCAGGCCGGCTTCGACGGGCCGGTGATGCCGGTCAACCCGACCGAGCGCGCGGTGGAAGGGGTGCTGACCTACAAGACGGTGGACAGCCTGCCGATCACGCCGGACCTGGGCGTCATCTGCACCGCGCCCGACACGGTGGCGGCGACCATCGACGCGCTGGGCAAGCGCGGGACCAAGGCCGCCATCGTCATGACCAAGGGCATGTCGGCCGACCAGATCCAGACGATGCTGGACGCGGCCAAGCCCTATCTGATGCGGGTGCTGGGGCCGAACAGCCTGGGCGCCATGGTGCCGGGCCGCGGCATGAACGCCAGCTTCGCGCCGGTGGCGCCGCGCAAGGGCGACGTGGCGCTGGTGGCGCAAAGCTCGATGGTGCTGACCTCGATCGCCGACTGGGCGACCTCGCGCGGCATCGGCTTCTCGCATCTGGTATCGCTGGGCGAGCGCGGCGACGTCGATTTCGGCGACCTGCTGGACTATCTCGCCAGCGACGTCACGGTGCGCGCCATCCTGCTCTATATCGAGAGCATCACGCATGCCCGCAAATTCATGTCGGCCGCCCGCTCCGCCTCGCGCCAGAAGCCGGTGATCGTCATCAAGGCCGGCCGCTCCGACGAGGCGCAGGAGGCCGCGGCGTCGCACACCGGCGCCCTGGCGGTGTCGGATGCCGTCTATGACGCGGTGTTCCGCCGGGCCGGCGTGCTGCGGGTGAATGATCTGGCCGAGCTGTTCGACGCCGCCGGCACGCTGGGCACCGGGGTGCCGATCACCGGCGACCGGCTGGCGATCCTGACCAACGGCGGCGGCATGGGGGTGATGGCCACCGACAAGCTGATCCAGGCCGGCGGCCGGCTCGCCGCCCTGGCCCATGAGACGCAGGAGGCGCTGACCAAGGCGCTGGGTCAGCCGCCTGTGGGCGTGCCCTTCCGCAACCCGTTGCGCATCGGCGCCGACGCCACGCCCAAACGCTATGCCGAGGCGTTGAACGCGCTGATGCAGGACACCGGCAACGACGCGGTGCTGGTCCTGCACTGCCCGTCCGCCCTGACCGACAGCGAGGCGATCGCCCAGGCGGTGGCGGAGACGGTGCAGGCCAACAAGGCGCGCCGCCACCCGGTGCTGACCAGCTGGATCGGCGACCAGTCTGCGGTGGAGGCGCGCAAGCTGTTCGCCGAAGCCCGCATTCCGACCTACAGCGGTCCGTCCGACGCGGTGCGCGCCTTCATGCATCTGGTGCGCTACCGCCGCAGCCAGCAATTGCTGATGGAAACCCCGCCGTCGGTGGCGGAGGATTTCCAGCCCGACGAGATCACCGTCAAGAAGGTGATTTCCCGCGCCATCGCCGAGAAGCGCGAGTGGCTGAGCGAGTATGAGGCCAAGCGCGTGCTGGCCGCCTACGGCATCCCGGTGGTCGACACCCGCGTCGCCCAGACGCCGGAGGAGGCGGCGAACGCCGCCCGCGTCATCGGCGGGCCGATCGCACTGAAGATCCTGTCGCACGACATCACCCACAAGTCCGACGTCGGCGGCGTCGCTCTGGGCCTGACCAGCCCGGACGACGTGAAGGCGGAAGCCGAGGCGATGCTGGCCCGTGTCGCCGAACTGGCGCCCGAGGCGAAGATCGAAGGCTTCACCGTGCAGGAGATGGCCGTCCGCCCCGACGCCTATGAGCTGATCGTCGGCATGACCGAGAACGAGATGTTCGGCCCGGTCCTGCTGTTCGGCGAGGGCGGCATCGGCGTCGAGGTGGTGGAGGATTACGCACTGGCCCTGCCGCCGCTGAACATGAAGCTGGCGGCCGAACAGATGAGCCGCACCCGCATCCACCGGCAGCTTCAGGGCTACCGCTCGCGCGCGGCGGTCGATCTCGACGCGGTGGCGCTGACGCTGAACAAGGTCAGCCAGCTGGTGGTCGATTTCCCCGAGATCGCGGAGATGGACATCAACCCGCTGCTGGCCGACTCCGAAGGCGTGACGGCGCTGGACGCCCGCATCAAGGTCGGCGTGCCGGCCCTGGCGGGGGCTGCGAGGCTGGCGATCCGTCCCTATCCGAAGTCGCTGGAGGACCGCATCACCATCAAGGACGGCCGCCAGTTCCTGGTCCGCCCGATCCTGCCGGAGGACGAGCCGCTGGTGCATCATCTGGTGGAGAACCAGACGGCCGAGGATCTGCGCCTGCGCTTCTTCGCGCCGCTGAAGCGGCTGTCGCATCAGGCGGCGGCGCGCCTGACCCAGATCGACTACGACCGCGAAATGGGGCTGATCGCCGTCGGTCCCGACCCGCAGACCGGCGACACCATCATGTATGGCGTGGTGCGAATCACCGCCGACCCCGACAACCGCCGCGCCGAATATGCGGTGATGGTGCGGTCCGACATGAAGGGCCAGGGGCTGGGCTATATCCTGATGAACAAGATCCTGGATTACGCCCGCTCGCGCGGCATCAAGGAGGTCTATGGCGAGGTTCTGCGCGAGAACACCAACATGCTGAACATGTGCCGTGCCCTGGGCTTCGTCCGCAAGGAGAACCTGGATGAGCCCGGCGTGGTGGAGGTCCGCATCGAGCTGGGTGGCGGGCTGGCGGCGTAAGACTCTTATACCGGCGGTTGACTGCGGGGATGGCGGCCAGTCCGCCATCCCGTCCGCGCCGCCCCTGTGGCGCACGCATAGGTATTTCGGAAGCGCTTTCACTCGCAAAATCAGGAATTTGAGGGGCTGCGGCGCGACGTTGCGAACGTCAGCGTTACGCCGGCCCCAGCACCACCTTCACGTCGGCAGGCTGGCCGAAGAAGGGGGCCGAGGTGATCAGCAGGTGGCAGCCGGCCGCGGCATAGGCAGCGGCGTTCGCCTCGGTCACGCCACCGGCCGGGGCCACCACCGGCGGCGGGGTCAGGTCGCGCGTCGCCTCGATCACCGCGCGGGCGGCGTCGGGCGGCAGCTTTTCCAACTGGATCACATCGGCACCGGCGCGGGCGAAGGCCACCGCCTCCTCCACCGATCCGACCTCCACCACGATCTTCTTTTCCGGGGCCTTGCGCCGGAGGGCTGCGATCCAGACCTCCGGAGAATCGCCCAGGAAAGCGCGGTGTTCGGGGAAGACCAGCAGCGTTTCCGACAGGCCCAGCCGGTGCATCACCGCCCCGCCGGCCTGCACCGCCTTGACGCTGAGATCCTTGGATCCTGGGAAATTCTTGCGGGTGCAGGCGACGGTGACGCCGGGAGCGGCCTCGACGATGCGGCGGGCGCGGGTGGCGATGCCCGAGGCGTATTCGACCAGCGTCTGCGCCACCTTCCAGGCGCGGTGCAGCGATCCAGCCGGGCCGTCGGCTTCAAGGAAGACCACACCCGGATCAACGGCCGTGCCGCTGGGCTGGACGCGCAGGACACGGCCGCCGGCCTTTTCCACCAGCCGCGCCGCCGCCTCCGTCCCCGCCAGCACCATGGCGCCGCGGGCGGCGAAGCTCATCCGCGCCGGACGGCCGGCGATTCCAAGCGAGTCGGTGGTCAGGTCGCCGTAGGGAACATCCTGCGCCAGAAGCGCGTCGAGGGCGGCGTCGGGCAGGATGGTCGTCATCGGCGGATATTCCTTGCTTCAGAGCCAGCCGCGCCGGCGGAAATACCAGAGGGGAACCACCGCCGACAGCACCATCAGCAGGATGGCCATGGGATAGCCGAATTCCCAGTCCAGTTCCGGCATGTGCTTGAAATTCATGCCATAGGCCGACGCGATCAGCGTCGGCGGCATCAGCGCCACCGAGACGACCGAGAAGATCTTGATGATGGCGTTCTGTTCGATGTTGATCAGGCCCAGCGTGGCGTCGAGCAGGAAGTTCGCCTCGTGCGCCAGGAAGCCGGCATGTTCGGTCAGGGACCGCAAGTCGCGCGTCATCGTCTTCAGCGCGGTCTTCTGTTCCTTGTTCAGCCGGCCGCCGCTGACCGAGGTCATGAACACCACCAGCCGGTCGAGGCCGGCCAGGCTGTCGCGCACCTTGTGGGTCAGGTCGCCGGCCCGGCCGATGCCGCGCAGCACGTCCTGCAACTCGTCCGGCTTCTTGGCCGCCTTGCCGAAGCCGCCGCCGTCCAGCGAATCGTCGAAGACGCGGGCCGACAGTTCGTCGATGCGGCCGCCCACCAGTTCCAGCACGTCGGCGACCCGGTCGATCACCGCATCCAGCAGGCCGAACAGCGCGCTCTCTCCCGTCGCCAGCAGTTCCGGCTGGCGGACGCAGCGGGCGGCGAAGGTGATGACCGGCAACGGTTCGGTGTAGCGCAGCGTGATGAGGTGGCGCGGGGTCAGCACGAAGGTCAGCTCGCCCTGCTCCGGATGCGGCGAGGTGGCGCGCGAGATGATGGGAGAGGTCATGTAGATCCCCTCCCCCTCGACATAGAGCTGGCTGGAGGCCTCGATCTCCTTCATCTCCTCGCGCGTCGGCAGGTCGCAGCCGGTCAGCGCGCCGACATGGGCGCGCTCCGCTTCCGTCGGGCGCAGAAGATCGATCCAGACCGCACCGCCCGGCAACTCCTCGCCGAGGTCCAGCGGCTGGCGCACCACCCGACCGTCTTCGGCACGGGCGTGGACGGTGATCAAAGGGCAGCCTCTTCAGGCACCGGCGCGCCGGCGGCGCGGCAGGCGGCGGCCAGCGTGTTCAGCATCAGGCAGGCGATGGTCATCGGGCCGACGCCACCGGGAACCGGCGTGATGGCGCCGGCAACCTTCACCGCCTCGTCGAAGGCGACGTCGCCGACCAGACGGGTCTTGCCCGGTTCCGCCGCCGCGACGCGGTTGATGCCGACGTCGATCACCGTGGCGCCCGGCTTGATCCAGTCGCCGCGCACCATCTCCGGCCGGCCGACCGCCGCGACCAGGATGTCGGCACGGCGGCATTCCTCCGGCAGATCCACGGTGCGGGAATGGGCCATCGTCACCGTGCAGTCGGCTTGCAGCAGAAGCTGGGCCATCGGCTTGCCGACGATGTTGGAGCGGCCGAGCACCAGGGCGCGCTTGCCCTTCAGGTCGCGGCCCAGCGTGTCGCGGATCAGCAGCAGGCTGCCCAGCGGGGTGCAGGGCACGATGGCGCCCGGCTGGCCGGTGGCGAGCAGGCCGGCATTGACGACGTGGAAGCCGTCGGCGTCCTTTTCCGGGACGATGCGGGCCAGCACCTTCTGAGTGTCGATGTGCCTGGGCAGCGGCAGCTGGACCAGGATGCCGTGCACGGCCGGATCGGCATTCAACCGGTCGATCAGCGCCAGCAGGTCGGTCTCGGCCATGTCGGCCGGCTCGTGATGGTCGAAGCTGTTCATGCCCAGTTCGACCAGCGCCCGCTCCTTGGAACGGACATAGACCTGGCTGGCCGGATCCTCGCCCACCAGCACGACGGCCAGACCGGGGGTGACGCCATGGCTGGCCTTCAGCGCCGCCACACCGTCCGCCACCCGCGCACGCAGGCCGGCCGCAAAGGCCTTGCCGTCGATGATCTTCGCGTCCGCCATGCTACTCTCCACCCTCGCTGCCCACATCGTCGATCAGGGGCGACAGCCGGGCCAGCAATGCCGCCGGGTCGCCCGCCACATGCAAAATCTTGTTCCGGTCGGTGGCGCCGGCCACCACGGTCAGGCTGGTCTTGGGCAGTTTCCATGCCTTCGACAACAGTTTTATGACGGCCTCGTTGGCCTTGCCGTTTTCCGGCACCGCCGTGACCGCCAGCTTCAGGACCCTCCCCCCTGCGGCCGTCTCGGCCGTGCCGGTCACCGCGTTGCGTGACGCCTTGGGCGTCACCCTGAGTGAAACGCGCAGGCCGTCGGCCACCGCCTCGAAGGGGGAGGGGGACGCCACGGTCAGAAGCGCGGCCAGTATTGCGCCATCAGGTTCTGGATGAAGGAGATCGCCAGCAGCACGACGATCGGCGACAGGTCCAGCCCGCCCATGTTGGGCAGGACGCGGCGGATCGGGCGCAGCACCGGTTCGGTGATGCGGTACAGGAAATCGCCGATCAGATAGACCGCGCGGTTGCGCGTGTTCACCACGTTGAAGGCCACCAGCCAGCTGAGAATCGCCGACAGGATCAGGACCCAGAAGAACAGGTCCAGGATGGTGTTGATGAGCAGATACAACGCGATCATGCCGGGCCAGCTCCAGTGCGGTTTTTGCGACGGCCGCGCGCAGAGCGTTGCGCAACGGGCGCCAGCCTTTTCCGGGCACCCTAAGCATAAGCGGCAAGACCTGTCCAGTACGGCGGCCCGCCGATCGACCGGGCGGCCTGCGGCGGATCGGCCGTCCTATGCCCCCGTCCTACGTCATTGCACGCACACTTCATTTTTTCTGAATCAAGCGCTTGACAGTCCCCCCCGCGATGGACAATATCCGCGCCACGCCGGGGCGACGAAGACGCAACGGTGTCAGTGTGGGGCCGTAGCTCAGCTGGGAGAGCGACGCGTTCGCAATGCGTAGGTCGGGAGTTCGATCCTCCTCGGCTCCACCATTTTCCCCTTCCCTGGAAGGGTTGAGACAAGTTGCTAGACGGTTAGCGGGCGTTGCCGGGAACGGCATCTGGCCCGCTTTTTTCGTTTTGGCCTATGGGTCGGAGCGTGTTGCCTGTAAAATCAGAATTTGAAGGCAACCGAAACGGAGACGCCGGTGCAGGAACTCGGGCTGGCCATACAGACCATGTTCGCCGACCTGGAACAGCGGTGTCTGGACGCCGAGTTCGACGCCACATTTCCGGCAACCGGCAGCTTCTCGAAAAAGGAAAGGAAGGGTCGGGGCTACTGGTACTTCCAGGGCTATGAGGACGGCCACCGCTATAGCCGATACGTCGGACCCGCCGACGACCCGGAGATAGCCGCCCGCGTCGAACGCTTCCGCGACCTCAAGGCGGACTTCACCGAACGGCGGCGGATGGTATCCGCCCTGAAGGCAGCCGGGCTGCCGTCGCCGGACGCCTTCACCGGCGACCTTGCCGAGGCTCTGTGGCAGGCCGGCGTGTTCCGTCTGCGTGGCGTGCTGGTCGGCACGCTGGCGTTCCAGTGCTATGCCGGGCTGCTGGGGGTTCGGCTGCCCGCCGCCCATCTCCGCACCGGGGACATGGACATCGCCCAGTTCCACTCGGTGTCGATTTCTGTCGAGGACAGCCTGCCGCCCGTTCTCGACGTGCTCCGGCAGGTGGACGCCAGCTTCCAGGAGGTGCCGCATCAGGCAGATGCCCGGCAAGCCACGGCGTTCCGGAACCGCAAAGGCTTCCTGGTGGAATTCCTGGTGCCCAACACCGGCAAGGACGAGTATCAGGGAAAGCCCACCGCCATGCCGGCCCTAGGCGGAGCCGCCGCCCAGCCCCTGCGGTTCCTCGACTTTCTGATCCACAACCCGGTCCGGTCGGTTCTGCTTCACGCTGGCGGTGTACCGGTCCGGGTGCCGGCACCGGAACGCTATGCCGTTCACAAGCTGATCGTCGCGTCACGGCGTCGGGGCGACCCGAATGGCCGGTTGAAAGCCGACAAGGACGTGGCCCAAGCCGGGCTTCTGATCGAAGCCCTGGCCTCCAGGCACCATTATGATCTTGCCGATGCCTGGATCGAAGCGTGGTCGAGAGGGCCGAAGTGGCGGGAAGCCTTGGCCGATGGCTTGTCCAGGCTGCCCGACACCCAATGGGAACTGCTGGCCGACGCCATTCGACGAGCCGGTGGAAGCCAGAAGCAGAAAGCCGAAGATTTTGGCTTCCCAAAAAGCGGTTCCGCCGGAGCAACAGAAGATCGCAACGACTTTTAGCCGCCTGGGAGCGTCAGCCGTTCTCCGCCAGCACCGACCCGGCAAGGTAGAGCGAGCCGCAGATCAGCACGCGCGCCGGAGTCCGCCGGGCGGCCACCAGATCGGCCAGGGCGGCGTCCACCCCGTCGGCAGCGGCGTGGTCGCGGATGCCGCAGAGATTGGCGGTCTCGCAGGATTCCTCGGCGGTGAAGCTGGCTTCCTCGCCGGGGATCGCCACCGCGCGCAGGGAATGGGTGAAAGGAGCCAGCGGGCCGAGGAACTCGAACGGATCCTTGCTGGACAGCATGCCGTAGATCAGCAGCAGCGGCAGGGCGGGGCTACCGTCAGGCTGGGCGCATGACCAGTCGACCGCCTGACGGGCCAGGACCTCGCCCGCCGAATCATTGTGTCCGCCGTCCAGCCACAGTTCCCAGCCGGGCGGCAGGCTCTCGGCCAGCGGACCGCGGGTCAGGCGTTGCAGGCGGGCCGGCCATTCGACGCTGGCGAGGCCGCGACGCACCGCGTCGTCGTCCACCGCCAGCGGCAGATGGTCGAGACAGGCAATGGCGACGCCGGCATTGGTGATCTGGTGGGCACCGGCCAGTCCGGGCATCGGCAGGTCGAGCCGGCGCTTGGCGCTCTCGAAGCGGAAGCCATCAGGACGCTCCTCCACCGACCAGCCGTGGATCGGCGCGGCGATGGCGTTGGCGCGGAGATTGAGCGCCTTCAGTGCATCGGCCTCCGGCTGTGGCGCCAATACCACCGGCACGCCGGGCTTGAAAATGCCGGCCTTCTCGCTGGCGATCTCCAGCAGCGAGTCGCCCAGGAACTGGCGGTGGTCGTAGGAGATGCGGGTGATCGCCGTCACCGCCGGCCGGTCCACCACATTGGTGGCGTCCAGCCGGCCACCCAGACCGGTTTCCAGCAGGACCACGTCGGCCGGCTCCCGGGAGAAGGCGAGGAAGGCGGCGACCGTCGTCACCTCGAAGAAAGTGATCGGGTTGCCGGCGTTGGCGACCTCGCACTCCTCCAGCAGGGCGGCCAGATGATCGTCGTCGATCAGCCGCCCCCCCTGTCGCCCGCCCAGCCGGATGCGCTCGTGGAAGCGGACGAGATGCGGCGAGGTGTAGACATGGACGCGGTAGCCGGCCGCCTCCAGCATGGCGCGCAGGAAGGCGACCGTCGATCCCTTGCCGTTGGTGCCGGCGACATGGACCACCGGCGGCAACTTCCGCTCCGGATGGTCCAGCGCCGCCAGCAGGCGGTGCATCCGGTCCAGGGAGAGGTCGATGACCTTGGGGTGAAGCCCCTTCAACCGATCCAGCACCGGGTCGGAACGGGTCGCTGCCAGCCTTGTGGGTGGGGTGGCCAGCGGGGTGGGGGCGTCGATCATGATCGTCTCTGGTCGGGTGGTCGCGGAGGTGCTGCCGGTCAGTCGTCGCCGGCCTGGGCCGGTTCCGCCTGCTGCGTCGAGACCGGCTGGGCCGCGGTCGCCTGCGTGGCGGGCGGCGTGGCCGGCTGCGGCAGTTGGGCCGGCTCGCCGCCAACACCCTGGGAGGCCGCCTGGGCGGCGGTCAGGTCGAGATCCTCGACCACCGCGTCGATCCGCGGGGTCATCAGCAGGCCGATGGTGCGGACCAGCGTCGGGCGCAGGTCGCGGCGGTGGACGACCATGTCGACCATGCCGTGCTCCAGCAGATATTCGGAGCGCTGGAAGCCTTCCGGCAGGGTCTCGCGGATCGTGCTCTCGATCACGCGGGCGCCGGCGAAGCCGATCTGCGCGCCCTTCTCGGCGATGTGGATGTCGCCCAGCATGGCGAAGCTGGCGGTGACACCGCCGGTGGTCGGGTCGGTCAGCACCACGATGTAGGGCAGGCCGGCTTCCTTGACCATCTCCACCGCGATGGTGGTGCGCGGCATCTGCATCAGCGACAGGATGCCTTCCTGCATGCGGGCCCCGCCCGAGGCTGGAACGACGATCAGCGGCGCATGCTTGGCCACGGCCAGACGGGCGGCGGTCAGCAGCCCTTCGCCGACGGCGATGCCCATCGACCCGCCCATGAAGCCGAAATCGAAGGCGGCGACCACGGCGGCATGGCCGCCGATGCGGCCCTCGCCCACGACGATGGCGTCGGTGCGGCCGGTCTTGGTCTGGGCTTCCTTCAGGCGGTCGGTGTAGCGCTTCTGATCGCGGAACTTCAGCGGGTCGGCGACCGACTTCGGCAGCTCGACGCTCTCATAGGCGCCGTCGTCGAACATCGACTCCAGCCGCTTGACCGGATCGAGCCGCATGTGGAAGCCGCAGTGCTGGCAGACGTGCAGGTTGTCTTCCAGCTCGCGGTGGAACAGCATCGACTCGCAGCTCGGGCATTTATGCCAGAGGTTGTCGGGCACTTCCTTGCGGGCGTAGAGCGCGCGGATCTTCGGACGGACGTAGTTGGTAAGCCAGTTCATGGAACGCCTTTCAACGACATGGCGGTACGCCGAAGCCCGGCGGCGGCTGGACATCGGGTCCGTGCCGCACCGGGCTCTTCAGCCGTTCGTCGCCATGAGCGATCGTGTTGCAGGTGTCGTAAAGCGGTTTGCCGTCGTTGTAAACCGTCCGTCCCTCAGCCCCGCGCCGCGCGCACCCCGGCGGCCAGTTCGCCGACGAAGCCCAGAACGTCCTCGACCGTTCCCGGCCTGACCGTACCCGCCGCGTCGATCCCATCGGCAAGACGGGTGACGATGGCGGAGCCGACCACGGCCGCATCGGCGACGCGGGCGACCTCGGCGGCCTGGTCCGGCGTCTTGATGCCGAAGCCGACGGCGACCGGCAGGTCGGTGTGGCGCTTCAGCCGGGCGACCGCCGCATCGATGGCGGTGTTCGACGCGCTGGCGGTGCCGGTGATGCCGGCGATCGAGACGTAATAGACGAAGCCCGAGGTGTTGCGCATCACCGCCGGCATGCGCGCCTCGTCGGTGGTCGGCGTCGTCAGGCGGACGAAGCTGACGCCGGCCTTCAGCGCCGGGATGCACAGCTCCTCGTCCTCTTCCGGCGGCAGGTCGACGATGATCAGGCCGTCCACCCCGGCCTCGCGCGCGGCGGCCAGGAAGGGCTCCACCCCATAGGCGTGGATCGGGTTGTAATAGCCCATCAGGATGATCGGCGTGTCGGCATCCAGCTTGCGGAAGCCGCGGACCATCTCCAGCGTCTTGCGCACCGTCATCCCGGCCTTCAGCGCGCGCAGCGAGGAGGCCTGGATCGCCGGGCCGTCGGCCATCGGGTCGGTGAAGGGCATGCCCAGCTCGATCAGGTCGGCGCCGGCGGCCGGCAGGCCGTTCAGCACCGCCTGCGAGGCGGCGGGATCGGGGTCGCCGGCGGTGATGAAGGTGACCAGACCGGCGCGTCCCTCCGCCTTCAGCGCTTTGAACCGGCGGGCGATGCGGCCATCGGCCAAAATGTCGGCACTCACAGTTCCACTCCCAGATGCTTGGCGACGGAGAAGATGTCCTTGTCGCCGCGGCCCGACAGGCACAGCACCATCAGGTGGTCCTTGGGCAGTTTCGGTGCGCGCTTGATCACCTCGGCAAGGCCGTGGGCGGATTCCAGCGCCGGGATGATGCCCTCGGTACGGGCGCAGAGCTGGAAGGCGTCCAGCGCCTCCTGGTCGGTGGCATAGGCGTATTCGACACGGCCGACGTCATGGAGCCAGCTGTGCTCCGGCCCGATGCCGGGATAGTCGAGGCCGGCGGAGATCGAGTGGCCTTCGAGGATCTGGCCGTCCTCGTCCTGCAGCAGATAGGTGCGGTTGCCGTGCAGCACGCCGGGACGCCCGCCGTTGATCGAGGCGGCATGGTCGAGCGGCCCCTTCTCGATGCCACGGCCGGCGGCCTCGACGCCGACCATCTGCACCGACGGATCGTCGAGGAAGGGGTGGAACAGGCCGATGGCGTTCGACCCGCCGCCGACGCAGGCGACGAGACTGTCGGGCAGGCGGCCTTCCAGCTCCTGCATCTGGCTGCGCACCTCGTCGCCGATCACCGACTGGAAGTCGCGGACCATGGCGGGATAGGGGTGCGGGCCGGCGGCGGTGCCGATGATGTAGAAGGTGTCGGCGACGTTGGTGACCCAGTCGCGCAGCGCCTCGTTCATCGCGTCCTTCAGCGTGCCGCTGCCCGACGTCACCGGGCGGACCTCCGCCCCCAGCAGCTTCATGCGGAAGACGTTGGGCTGCTGGCGGGCGATGTCGGTCTCGCCCATGTAGATGACGCAGGGCATGTTGTAGAGCGCGCAGACCGTCGCGGTCGCCACGCCATGCTGGCCGGCACCCGTCTCGGCGATGATGCGGGTCTTGCCCATGCGCCGGGCCAGCAGGATCTGGCCGATGCAGTTGTTGATCTTGTGCGCGCCGGTGTGGTTCAGCTCCTCGCGCTTGAAGTAGATCTTGGCGCCGCCCAGATGCCCGGTCAGCCGCTCCGCGTAATAGAGCGGATTGGGGCGGCCGACATACTGCTTCAGCTGCTGGCGCATCTCCCCTTCGAAGGCTGGATCGGCGCGTGCGTCGCGATAGGCCTTCTCGACCTCCAGGATCAGGGGCATCAGCGTCTCGGCGACGAAGCGGCCGCCAAAGATTCCGAAATGCCCGCGCTCGTCGGGACCGGAGCGGTAGGTGTTCAGTTTGGTCATCGTCTGCGGCACTGCCTGAAGTCGAAGGGAAGCTGTTTGTCAGGTGGGCGGCATCGGGTCCGGACACCGGCCAAGCGCGACACCATACCGGCGGGACGCGCCGATTTGAAGCGCCGGGCCGCGGAAATCCGTGAATACCACCCGTCCGCATAGATGGAGCGGGGCTTTGCAGCGGCAAGGCCACGCCTTTACACTGGCATCTTCTTCATTGCGGAGCATGTTTGCGATGACCGAGCGGACACCGCCGTCGCTTCTCCCCACGGACCTCCTGCCGGTTCCCCGCCGGATTCTGGTGGTGGAGGACAGCCCGCTGAACCAGATGCTGGTCACCGCCATCCTGGCCCAGGCCGGCCACCGCGCCGACACCGCCGGCAACGGGCTGGAGGCGGTGATGGCGGCGCAGGCCGGCGGCTATGACCTGATCCTGATGGACCTGTCGATGCCGGAGATGGACGGGCTGACCGCCACCCGGCTGCTGCGCGAGCTGCCGGGGCCGGCTGGCCGGGTGCCGGTGGTGGCCATGACCGCCGACACCGACGAGGCCGACCGCGTCCGCTGCCAGAATGCCGGCATGAACGATCATGTCGCCAAGCCGGTGGACCGGGTGCTGCTGCTGGAAACGGTGGAGAAATGGCTGCGCGCCGCCGCGTCGCCGAGACCGGGGTCATCGGCCGGCTTCGGCCCCTGCGCCCCGACATGCCCGACGGCGGCGGGCGCGGTTCTGGACCGCGAGGTTCTGGCCCAGCTGGCGCAGGATCTGGATGCGGAGCTGCTGGCCGACGTGCTGCGGCAGTTCGTGGAAGAGACACGGGAACGGGTGGCGCGCATCGCGGCGGAGACCGACCGCGCCGTTCTGACGCGCGAGGCGCATACGCTGAAAAGCACCGCCGGGACCTTCGGCGCCCGCGCCCTGTGCAGCGCCGCCCGCGCGCTGGAGATGGCGTGCCGGGCATCCCTTGTGGAGCGGGATGGGGCGGAGGGAGATGGATCTGAAATGGAGGGAGACGGGGCGGCGGACACGGTTGAGGGGCTGCGCGGCGAGATTCCCCGGCTGGCCGGGGACGCCATCGCGGCCTACCGCGCCGCCGGGTATCCGGTCTGATTCAGTCCGGGCCCGTCACTCGACGACGCTGATGTTCACCGCCGAGTCCTTGCCGTTGTTGCCCCGCTCCACCTCGAACTGGACGCGCTGACCTTCCGACAGGGCATGCAGGCCCGAGCGCTGGACCGCGGTGATGTGCACGAACACGTCCTTGGAGCCGGCTTCCGGCGCGATGAAGCCGTAACCTTTGGTAGTATTGAACCATTTTACGGTGCCGTTGTTCATGGGCCTCCCCCCTTAGTCACTGCGAGACTGGTCTTTAGCCAAACGGATAGGTCCGGGATCGCCGACATCGGCCGCGCCGTAAGGTCTGCCGGGCAAGCGGAACCAAGACATTGTGCGGGGAGGCTAGCCGCATGCTGTGGTTGCGGGCAATTCCATCTCACGGCATAGGACTAACGACGGCCAAGTTCGGAGTGGAGTTACGACCAAGGCGACGGTACCTTGTCGAAGGGGATTAGCCCGTTTCTTGGCGGATTCCCGGCATGAACAGGATCTTCTTGCCGAAATAAAGGGTTAGACCGGGTCGCGTAAGACCGGAATCGATCTGAAGCGTGACTCCGATCGCCGGAAAGCTACAGCTTCCCTTCGGCCTGCCAGGCGAGGCGTTTGCGATAGATGGTGGAGGCGCTGATCTGCAGCAGGGCGGCGGCGCGCGGAATATTGCCGTCGCAGGCGGTGATGGCGTCCTCGATGGCGTCCTTCTCCACCTCCCACAGCGGCTTGATCGACTCCGGCGTGAGCGGAACAGGCGGGCGCGGGGCCGCAAGGGTGCCGGCCGGCGCGGCGGTGGCCGCGGCGGAAACCGGCACCGGCTGCGGCGTGCCGAGCGGCGGCGGCAGCATCTCCGGCATCACCGTGTCGCCGTCATGCAGGACCGCGACGATGCGCACGACATTCTGCAACTGGCGGACGTTGCCCGGCCAGTGATAGTGGCGCAACGCATGTTCGGCGTCGGGGGAGAAGCGGGTGAAGCCCTTCTTCTCCTCCTTGGCGAATTCCGCCATGTAATGGCGGGC
This sequence comes from Azospirillum lipoferum, assembly GCF_024170005.1. Lineage (GTDB taxonomy): Bacteria > Pseudomonadota > Alphaproteobacteria > Azospirillales > Azospirillaceae > Azospirillum > Azospirillum lipoferum. Next base: position 124,556 of record NZ_JALJXJ010000008.1, on the reverse strand, counting down.
GATCTCCAGCACGTCGTCCTCGCGCTCGCGCAGCGGCGGCAGATGGATGGGGATGACGTGCAGGCGGTAATAGAGATCCTCGCGGAACCTCCCCTCCTCCACCTCGCGCAGCGGGTCGCGGTTGGTGGCGCAGACGATGCGCAGGTCGACCTTCTCCAGCTTCGACCCGCCGACGGGCGTGAAGGTGCCGGTCTGGATGAAGCGCAGCAGCTTGGTCTGGAGGTCGGGCGCCAGTTCGCAGATCTCGTCCAGGAACAGGGTGCCGCCGTCGGCGCGCGCCGCAGCACCCTCGCGGTCGGAGACAGCGCCGGTGAAGCTGCCCTTCATGTGGCCGAAGATCTCGCTTTCCATGAGATCCTTCGGGATGGCGCCGCAGTTGATGGCGATGAAGGGCCTTGCCGCCCGCTGGCTCTGGCGGTGGATCGCCTCGGCGCAGACCTCCTTGCCGGTGCCGGATTCGCCGGTGATGAAGACGGTGGCGCGCGAGGAGGCGGCGCTGTCGACGATGCGGTAGACCGCCTGCATCGCCAGCGACGAGCCGATGAAGCCATGGTAGCGGGCGCGGTTCAGGTCCTTCTCGAAGGTGTCGACCAGCTGGGCCAGCCGCAGCCGCTCCATCGCGTTGCGGACCGTCACCACCAGCCGGTCGGCCGAGAAGGGCTTCACCAGGAAATCATAGGCGCCGTAGCGCATCGCCTCCACCGCCGCCTTCACCGATCCGTGGGCGGTGATGACGATGACTGCGCAGGGCAACGCCTGGGCGTCGATGCGTTTCAGCACCTCCATCCCGTTCATGTCCGGCAGTTGCAGATCGAGCAGCACCACCATCGGTGCACCGTCGTTCAGCTGAGCCAGCGCGTCGGCCCCGGTCTCCACCGAGATGACGGTATGGGATTCCTTTTTCAGGTATTCCGCATAGACACGGGCCAGCGACGGCGTGTCTTCGATCAGCAGGACGGGGATGGAACCTGGCGGCATGCTGTGGGTGACACGCGAACGGTGGGGACGGAACAGCTCCTATTGTCTAACAGATAATTCCGAAAATCCCACCTTTACGCGCATGCGCGCGGCCACGAACACACCGAAATCGGCGCCGGACCAAATCCGCCACCGCCCCGCCGCTTGCCGGGGACGGCGCGATGAACTATCAGCAGCGGACATCAGGGCGTCCGCAAGCGGCGTCTGGAAGAGGGGGTTCGCATGGCCGATCACGCCATTCTGGCCGGCAAGCGCGTTCTGCTGGTCATCGCCGGCGGCATCGCCGCCTACAAGAGCCTGGAGCTGATCCGACGCCTGCGCGAGCGCGGCGTGACGGTGCGGGCGGTGCTGACCGAGGCGGGCGCCCGCTTCGTCACCCCTTTGTCGGTACAGGCGCTGACCGAGGATACCGTCTACCAGGACCTGTGGTCGCTGACCGACGAGTCGGAGATGGGCCACATCCGCCTGTCGCGCGAGGCCGACCTGCTGGTGGTGGCGCCGGCGACCGCCAATTTGCTGGCGCGCATGGCCGCCGGCATGGCCGACGATCTGGCCGCCACCGTGCTGCTGGCCACCGACAAGCCGGTGCTGGTCGCCCCGGCGATGAATGTGCGCATGTGGCAGAACGCCGCGACCCGGGCCAACATGGCGCTGCTGGAAAGCCGCGGGTTGCTGCGCATCGGCCCCAATGACGGGGTGATGGCCTGCAACGAGTACGGCCCCGGCCGCATGGCCGAGCCGATGGAGATCGTCGACGCCATCGCCGGCTTCTTCGCGGAGGCCGCATATCGGCCGCTGGCCGGGCGGCGGGCGATCGTCACCAGCGGTCCGACGCACGAGCCGATCGACCCGGTGCGCTACATCGCCAACCGTTCGTCGGGCAAGCAGGGGCACGCCATCGCCGTGGCCCTGGCGAAGCTTGGGGCCGCGGTGACGCTGGTCAGCGGCCCGACCCGCCTGCCCGACCCGGCCGGCTGCACCGTCGCTCATATCGAGACGGCGCGGGAGATGCTGGCCGCCTGCGAGGCGGCGCTGCCCGCCGACATCGCCGTCTGCGCCGCTGCGGTGGCGGACTGGCGCGTCGAGGGGGCCGGCGACCGCAAGCTGAAGAAGGACGGCGGCGGCCCGCCGGCCCTGACGCTGACCGAGAACCCCGACATCCTCGCCACCCTGTCCCGCCCCGGCGAGCGCCGCCCGGCGCTGGTGGTCGGCTTCGCGGCGGAGACCGGCGACGTGCTGGCCTATGCCACCGCCAAGCGCGCCCGCAAGGGCTGCGACTGGATCGTCGCCAACGACGTCTCGCCCGGCACTGGCACCTTCGGCGGCAGCGACAACACCGTCCACCTGATCCGCGCCGACGGCGTGGAGTCCTGGCCGACCATGGCCAAGGACGCCGTCGCCGCCCGGCTGGCCGAAGCGGTGGCGGAGCATTTCAACGCGAATTTGAAGGCGAAGTAGCGTCTACCCGCCCTCCTGCTTCAGCCATTCGAACACAGGAACCGCTCATGTCCCCCACCGTCGCCTTCCTCCGCCTGCCCGGCAACGACGACCTGCCCCTGCCCGCCTACGCCACCAGCGGCGCCGCCGGGTTCGACCTGCGCGCGGCAGTGCCGGCGGATGCCCCCGTCATGCTGGATCCCGGCAAGCGGGTGCTGGTCCCGACCGGCTTCGCCGTCGGGTTGCCGGTGGGGTGGGAGATGCAGATCCGGCCGCGCTCCGGGCTGGCGGTGAAGAACGGCGTCACCGTGCTGAACACGCCGGGCACGATCGATTGCGATTACCGCGGGCCGGTCGGCGTCTGCCTGATCAATCTGGGCGAGGAGCCCTTCACCATCGCCCGCGGCGACCGCATCGCCCAGGCGGTGATCGTCGAGGCGCCGCAGGCGGCGCTGGTCGAGGTCGCCTCGCTGGACGAGACCGCACGCGGCTCCGGCGGCTTCGGCTCCACCGGCCTGGCCTGAAAAAACGGGGCTCGACTTCGCCCCACCCCTGCCCCGCTTTCTATGGCATGATCGCCACGCCGATAGGAGTGGGAACGGCAGCGGTTAGGGGGTGGGCATGCGGAGTCCCCGGCTGATCCTGGGGCGGACCTTGGGGCGGCCCCTGGGGCGGAGCGTGGCGTTCCGCATCCTGGCGGGGTTGACGGTGATCGGCGGGCTGGCCGCGGCGACCAGCGTCGTCGCCGTCTCGCTGTTCTCCCGCTTCCACGAGGGTTACGAACAGATCGCCACCGCCAAGGTGCCGGGATTGGTGGCCGCCGCCCAGCTGGTGCAGCAGAGCGGCGCCGTCGCCGCCATCGCCCCCGCCCTGGTCGCCGCCCAGGACCAGACCGCGCGCGAAGCGGTGATGGCGCGGATGGGCGACCAGATCGTCCGGCTGGAACAGCTGATGGCCCGGCTGATCGCCCATGGCGGCGGCGTGCGCTTTGCCGATCAGGCCGGCGGCAGGGGAGACAGCAGCCGTGCCGAAAGCAGCCGTGCCGACTTGGGCGAGCTGGACCGCCGCAAGAACGAGCTGGTCGGCACGCTGCTGACCCTGAACGCGCAGGTTCGCCAGCAGCTGGCCCTGACGGCCGAGACCAGTGCCCGCGCCCAGGCTCTGGCCACCCTGACCGGACGGCTGGGAGCCGCCGGGTCGCAGGAGGCCGAAGGCCCCTGGCACATGGAACTGCGGGCCGGCCTGCCTGACGCCGAGGCGTCGGAGCGCAGCCGCGAGGCGCTGGAGCGCTGGCGCCGCGAGCTGACCGGGGCGGCGACCACGCTGCTGGCAGCACTGCGGGCCGACCGCGACAGCCAGCTGGACCGCTTCCAGGCCGACACCCGCACCGCGCTGGACAATGCCGCGGAGGCGCTGGCCCTGCTGCCGGCCGAACAGGCCGCCCGGCTGGAGCCGTTGCAGCGCGAGCTGGTGGAGCAGGCGTTCGGCCGCTCCCCCCTGTTCGCCCTGCGCGAGGCGGAGCTGTCGCTGCAACGGGCGATCAAGCGGTCGGCCGCACGCAACCAGGCGGTCTCGGACCAGCTGGTCGGCATCGTCTCCGACTATTTCCTGGCGGTGGAACAGGACGTCGCCCAGCGGTCCGGCGAGTTCGAGCGGGTGATCCGCGACGGCGAACGGGCCGTGATCGCCATGGCCGTGCTGTCGATCCTGGGGGCCGCAGCCATCTTCATCTACATCCACCGCAACGTGGTGGCGCGGCTGCGCCGGCTGCGCAGCGCCATGCAGGCGGTGCAGACGGCCGAGGCGGCAGGAATGGCAGGCCCGATGCCCGATCTGGACCTGCCCGCCACCAGTTCGGCCGGCAGCCGGGACGAGATCGGCGAGATGGCGCGGGCGCTGTCCTATTTCGTCACCACCATCCGGGCCCGCGAAAGCGCGCTGGCCGACGGCGAGCGGCGGCTGCGCACCATCCTGGAACAGAGCCCGGTCGGCGTCTCGATCGGCCGTGCCGACGGCACCGTCGCCTTCGCCAACGCCCGCGCCGCCGAGCTGGCCGGCCGGCCGCTGGACGATTTCGTCGGCAGCCGCCATGCGTTGGCCCTGCCCGGCGCCAGCATCAGCCGGGGCGGAGCCGGCCAGAACTGGGATACGGAGAGCGGCGGCGTGCTGGTGCGCGACGCCGAGGTGGCGGTCGACCGTCCCGACGGCAGCCGGGTCTGGGCCTTGCAGACCCTTCAGCGCACCAGCTTCGAGGGCGAGCCGGCGGTGCTGGCCTGGAGCACCGACATCACCGCGCGCAAGCAGGCGGAGGAGGCACTGCGCAACGCCAAGGAGCAGGCGGAGATCGCCGCCCGGTCGAAGGCGGAATTCCTGGCGACGATGAGCCACGAGATCCGCACGCCGATGAACGGCGTGCTGGGCATGCTGGAACTGATGGCGCTGACCCCGCTGGACGAGGAGCAGCGCACGCTGGTCTCCACCATGCGCGACAGCGGGGCCGCCCTGTTGCGGATCATCGACGACATCCTGGATCTGTCGAAGATCGAGGCGGGAAAGCTGGATCTGGAGGATCTCGACCTGCGCCCGGCCGATCTGGTGGAGGGGGTGGCCGACCTGCTGGCGCCCCGGGCGCACCAGAAGGGTCTGGCGCTGATCTGCGCCATCGACCGGTCGGTGCCGGAGCGGCTGCGCGGCGACTCCGGCCGGCTGCGCCAGATCCTGTTCAACCTGACCGGCAACGCCATCAAATTCACCGACCACGGCCGGGTGGTGCTGCGCGTCGGCACCGCCGAGCCCACCAAATCCAACCCGGTTCGGCCGGACCATGTCCGCCTGCATGTGGCGGTGGAGGACAGCGGCATCGGCATCGGGCCGGAGGGACAGGCCCGGCTGTTCCAGCCCTTCAGCCAGGCCGACAGCTCCACCACCCGCCGCTTCGGCGGCACCGGGCTGGGGCTGGCGATCTGCACCCGGCTGATCGAGCGGATGGGCGGGCGGATCGGCGTCGACTCGGTGCCCGGCCAGGGATCGACCTTCTGGTTCACGGTGGAGCTGCCGCGCGCGGCCGGGTCCCTGCCCTTGAACTTGCCCCTGAACTTGCCCCTGAACTTGCCGGTGAGCATCCCGGCCGACCCGGCGCCGCTGGCCGGCCTGTCCGTGCTGGTCACCGACGAGGACGAGGTGCAGCGCGCCGTGCTGGCCTGCTACCTGGAGCAGGGCGGAGCAACCGTGACGACCTCCTCAACCGTGGCCGATGCGGCGTCCAAGCTGGAACGCGGCGGCTTCGGGCTGCTGGTGACCACCACGACGCTGACCGGCCGGCTGGAACCGCTGGCCTGCGCCTGCGCACCCGGCCTGCCGCAGCTTCTGCTGAGCGACGGACGTGCGACGGGCGCCATGGGCGGGACGGCGGTCGCCTCTCCCCACACCATCTCGGGGGTAATGGGGGGGGCGGTGGCGGGGCTGGTGCAGCCGGTCCACCGCGCCGCCCTGATCCGCGCCGCCGCCATTTTGACCGGCCGCACCGCACCGGATGCCGCCATTGCGGAACCAGCCTGCCCGCCGTCACCCCGGCCCAGTGCCGATGCTGTCGCGGACGGGCCGGCGGTTTCCGCGGACCATGGCCCCATCCTGGTGGCGGAGGACCATCCGACCAACCAGCAGGTCGTGCTGCGCCAGCTGCGCCGGCTGGGCTATGCGGCGGAACTGGCGGCCGATGGCGAGCAGGCACTGGCGGCATGGCGCGGCAGCCGGCACCGGCTGATCATCACCGACTGCCACATGCCGGTGATGGATGGCTATGAACTGGCCCGCCGCATCCGGACGGAAGAACGGGAGGGCCAGCGGCGCACCCCCATCGTCGCGATGACCGCCAACGCCCTGTCCGGCGAGATGGAGCGCTGTCTGGCCGCCGGCATGGACGATTACCTCGCCAAGCCGGTGACGCTGGCTCAGCTTTCCCAGGTGCTGGCCCGCTGGCTGGAGGCCCGTCCCCAGCCGGAGGCGCCCGGACCCGAGCCGGAGGCGCCCGGACCCGCCCCGGCCGTGGCGGGGGAGGCGCTTCCGGTTCTCGACCTCGGGCATGTGCGCGAGACCTTTGGCGGCATGGAGGGGGCCGGCCTGGACGACGGGACACTCGACATGCTGGACTTCTTCATCGAGACGACGCGTCCGACACTGGAGCGGGTGCGGCAGGCGCTCGATGACGGCGACCGGGAGGAGGCGCGGGCCGCCGCCCATTCGGCCGCCGGGGCGGCGCGGACGGCGGGGGCGAAGGCGCTGGCCGCCACCTGTACCGCGCTGGAACGCGCCATCGTCGAGGGGCGCGACGCGGACATCTCCCGCCATGCCCAAGCGATGGCCGCGGCCTTCCCGGAGGTCGAAAAGGCGATTTACGCCCAGCGTCACACGAAAGAGACGGTGCCCAGCCCGGAAGAGACCATGGCGTAACCGGACGTGTCGGAGCGAAATCTACCTGGACGCGAACGGCAACCCGAAAAGGCGCAAGGCGGACGGGTGTTCGCTTGTCGGTGGGAAAGGGCTGAACTACTCTGCGCATCTTGTTTCATTTCGACAGATTCAGCCGGGCAGTCACCAAGCGCCGGCAGTCCCGGGGGTGAAGAGCGTGGTCGGTCTCGCTGGCTTCTTTTGGAACAAGGAACCCCGGCGCCAAGCCGATCACGCCGCAGACCGTGACCGTTGGCGGGCGATGCTGGCCGCAGCCCCCCAGCCCTGGTGCGCCTGGACCGACCAGGGCGAGGGCATTCTGTCGGACGAGGCGGCGGCCCTGCTGGGCGTCGCCGCCGCCGATGCCATGGCCGATACCTTGACGGCACCCGACCTCCGCCCTGCCCTGACCCGCCTGCGCCGCGACGGCGAGTCCTTCCGCTGCGAGGCGGTGGCGCCCGACGGGCGACGGCTGGTTCTGACCGGCCGGCGCGGACGGGCGGGCGACACCCGGTGCGACGTGGTATGGATCGAGGATGTGACCGCCGCCAGCGACGCAGCACAGGACGCCAGCCGGCGCCAGGAGCAGGCGGCCGGAGCCACGCGCTCCCGCCTTGCCGAGTTGCAGGCGATGGCCGACGCGCTGCCGGTGCCGGTGTGGATGCGCGACCGCTCGTTACGGCTGTCCTGGTGCAACCGCGCCTATGCCCGCGCGGTCGACGGCGATCCCGACACGGTGGTGGCCGAGGGGCGGGAACTGACCGCCACCGGCCGGGCGCTGGCCGAACGGGCGCGCGCCGGCGGTTTCGCCCAGTCCGACCGCGCCCCCGTGGTGATCGGCACCGAACGCCGCCTGCTGGAGGTGACGGAGGCGCCGCTGCCGCTGACCGATGGCGGCGGCACGCTGGTGGTCGGCTACGCGCTCGACCTCACCCCGCTGGAGGAGCTGCGCGGCGAGTTGGACCGCCACCTGACCGCCCATGCGGAGGTGCTGGAACGGCTGGGCACCGCCATCGCCATCTTCGGCCCCGACACCCGCCTGACCTTCTTCAACCAGGCCTATGCCCGGCTGTGGGACCTGGACGAGGCGTGGCTGCGCAGCGGACCGACCAACGCCGAACTGCTGGAGGAGCTGCGCGCACGCCGCCGTCTGCCGGAATATGCCGACTACCAGACCTTCAAGCGCGAGCGGCTGACCCGCTACACCCATCTGGTCGAGCCGGTGGAGGAGATGCTGCATCTGCCGGACGGCACCGCGCTGCGCCATCTGGCGGCCCCGCATCCGCAGGGCGGGCTGATCACCATCCTGGAGGATGTGACCAACACGCTGGCGCTGGAATCCTCCTACAACACCTTGATGGCGGTGCAGCAGGAAACGCTGGACAATCTGGCGGAGGGCATCGCCGTGTTCGGCGGCGACGGCCGGCTGAAGCTGTCCAACCCGGCCTTCGCCCGCATCTGGGATCTGGAGGACTGCGACCTGCATGGCGAACCGCACATCGCCGACGTCATCGAACGCATGCGCCCGCTGCTGGAGATGGCGTCCACCGACAAGGCGGCGCCGGGCGAGGCCGCCACCTGGGAGGCGCTGAAGGAGGAGCTGATCGGCGCCACGCTGGAACGCAGCGTCCGCTCCGGCCGGGTGGAGCGCAGCGACGGGTCGGTGGTGGAATTCTCCACCCTGCCGCTGCCGGACGGGGCGGTGCTGAACAGCTATCTCGACGTCACCGACGGCGCCCGGCTGGAGACGGCGCTGCGCGCCTCCAACGCGGCGCTGGAGGCTGCCGACCAGCTGAAGAGCGAGTTCATCGCCAATGTCTCGCACCATCTGCGGACACCGCTGAACGGCATCATCGGCTTCGCCGAGATGCTGGCGAACCAGTATTTCGGCGAACTGAACCCCCGGCAGATGGAGTATGTGCGCAGCATGCTGTCGGCCGGCCAGCGCCTGCTGGAACTGATCGACGACGTGGTCGACCTGACCAGCCTGGGGGCCGGCGTCACCACGCTGGACCGCGGCGCGATCAGCCTGCCCGACCTGCTCGACTCGGTGGCGGGCCTGACCCGCGACTGGGCACGACGCGAGGGTCTGCGGCTGGAGGTGGTGGCGCCGGAAGCGCTGGGCGAGATGGAGGGCGACGGCAAGCGGCTGAAGCAGGCGCTGTTCACCCTGGTGGTGGGCGCCATCCGCAACCCGCCGCCCGACCGCCGCATCCGTCTGGCCGGCGAGCGGCTGAACGGCAGCATCACCCTGTCGGTCAGCGGCGCCGCCCCGCCCGACGCCGACCCGCAGGGGGCGGCGGCGCTGGGCGTCTCGCTGGCCCGCAACGTGGTGGAACTGCATGGCGGCCGTCTGGAGCTGGACGAAACCGGCGGCGGCGGCGTGTACCGCAGCGCCCATGTCCGCTGCATCATGCCGGTTCGCGCGCCGGTGAACGGGGTAAGGGCGGGGTGAAATTACCTCCCTCTCCCGGGACTCTCGGCGGATCTTCGATCCGCCTGACGCCGTCAGCACAAACTTCGTTTGTGCGAGAGGCGGGAGAGGGCAATCATTCACGCCGCGCCGGGCACGCCCTTGGACGTGGAATATTCGAAATGCAGCGCCTCGCCGGGATAGACCAGCGGGCGGATGGCGTGGGCGGCCTGCGCTGCTTCGGCGAAGCCGCAGAGGATCAGCTTCAGCTTGCCGGGATATGTGGCAATGTCGCCGATGGCGAAGACGCCCGGCACGTTGGTGGCGCAGCCGGGCTGGGCGACGGCGATGTGGCTGCGCTCCAGATCCAGGCCCCAGTCGGCGATGGGACCGAGATTCATCGACAGGCCGAAGAAGGCCAGCAGCGCGTCAGCCGGCAGCGCCTTTTCCTCGCCGTCCAGCGTGGCGACGCGCACGGCGCTCAGCCGGCCGTTCTCGCCGTCCAGGCCGGAGAGCTGATAGGGCACCACCATCTCGATCCGGCCCTCGCGCACCAGGGCTTCCATGCGGGCGACGCTTTCGGGGGCCGCGCGGAACTTCGGACGGCGGTGGACGACATAGACTCGCTCCGCCACGTCGGCCAGGGAGATGGCCCAGTCGACCGCGCTGTCGCCGCCACCGGCGATCACCACCTTCTTGCCGGCGAAGTCCTGGCGGCGGCGCACCATGTAGAAGACGGACTTGCCCTCATAGGCCTCCAGCCCGTCGAGCGGCGGGCGGTTGGGACCGAAGGCGCCGCTGCCGGCGGCGATGACGACCGCCTGGGTGTCGATCTTCGTGCCGATGCTGGTCTCCACCAGCCAGCGCCCGCTGTCCTGGCGGGTCAGCTTTTCCACCTGCTGGCCAAGATGGTAGGTGGGCGAGAAGGGGGCCGCCTGCTCCGCCAGCCGGTCGATCAGGTCGGCCGCCTCGATCGAGGGGTGGGCGGGAATGTCGTAGATCGGCTTTTCCGGGTAGAGCGCCGTGCACTGGCCGCCGACCATGTCCAGCGCGTCCACCACATGGCAGCGCATCTTCAGCATGCCGCATTCGAACACGGCGAACAGCCCGACGGGGCCGGCGCCGACGATGACGACATCGGTGGTGAGGACATCGTTGCTGGAGGCGGTCTGCGACATGGAAGCCATTTCCTTGAGACGGGGTGCCGGATGGAGGAGGATGAAAGCCCGGCGAACGGTCCTTCCATTGTCCGCATTTCCCGGCCGGGTCAACCCCCAGCAAGGGCAAGGCGGTGCTGTGTCGCGCAAGAGCGCACGTGGCACGGGGCTCCAATGACGAGACAATTTTGCTTAAATTCGCTTAAATTTGTTGATTGCGCTCGGCGGTGGCGGGGCCGAGAGTACAGGCTTGCGGCGGATATCCGGGCTACCCAGTTCAGAGATCTGCCCGCATGCTAGTTTGGCCCACATGCCAGCTTGGGTGGAGGCCTGGGATGAAGGAACTTCGCTGTCTGGTCTTCACCGACCAGGAGGTCGTGCGGGCCGTGCTGGACCGCCGGCGCCGGGTGAAGGACACGCTGCCGGTCGGCACCGTGTCCAAGGTCGTCTATCACCGCCATGAGGGGCCGGAGCAGGAAGGCATCGAAACCCGCCTGACCATCACCGACGACAACGGCGTGGTGACCGAGCTGGGCCTTCCCGAAACCGAAGTGACGGCGGCGCTGGTCGGCTATTGCATGGGCCGGCGCATCCCCCTGCCAGTGGCATCCGACAAGATGCTGCACCTGATCAACGGCGCGCTGACGCTGATGATCACCATGAACTTCAACAAGGCGCCAAGGCTGGTGGTGGCCGGCGGCGCGGAAGGCGCCGGATCGGCGGCGGCAGACCGGCTGTCGCCCAAGCGGCGGGTCGGGCGGTAACTCCTCCTCTTCTTTCCAGCTTGCGGGCGGACAGCGGCTTCGCACAGTATCCGCGCCATGTCGGACACTCCCCTCCATACCGTCGCCGTCCCACTGCCGGACGAGGCCGCCACTGCGGCGCTGGGCCGGCGGCTGGGCGCCATCCTGCGGCCGGGCGACCTCGTGGCCCTGCGCGGCGACCTCGGCGCCGGCAAGTCGGCGCTGTCACGCGCGCTGATCCGCAGCGTCACCCATGAGGACGCCGAGGTGCCGTCCCCCACCTTCACCCTGGTGCAGACCTACGACACCGCCATCGGCCCGGTCTGGCATTTCGACCTCTACCGCCTGTCGGGGCCGGACGAGGTGTACGAACTGGGCTGGGACGATGCGCGGGCCGAGGCGGTGGCGCTGGTCGAATGGCCGGACCGGCTGGGCCCGCTGCTGCCGCCCGACCGGGTGGAGGTAACGATGCGGCATGACGGGCCGGATGCCCGCCGCGCGACGCTGACCGGCCATGGCGCGCTGGCGGCACGGGTCGCCGCCGCCGACTGGACGCTGTGATGGCCCCCGTGATAGCTGCCGTCTCTTCCGCGCGGGAAGCCGAGATCGCCGCCTTCCTGGCCGCCAACGGGCTGTCCGACGCGGCGCGGGAACCGCTGGCCGGCGATGCCTCCGCCCGGCGGTACGAGCGGCTGCGCAAGGCGGATGGCGGCACGCTGATCCTGGTCGACACGCCGGCCCCGGCCGAAGACCTCGTCCCCTTCATCGCCATCGGCGCCGAACTGAGCGCCATCGGGCTGTCGGTTCCCGGCGTGATCGCATCCGATGTAAAACGCGGTCTGGCGATACAGGATGATTTCGGAAACGAAACATTCACTCGCCTGCTCGCCGCTGGCGCCGATCCGCAGCCGCTCTACGAGATGGCGACCGACGCGCTGATCACCATCCACCGCGGCTGGCCGGAGGGGGCGGCGCAACGCCTCGCCCTGCCCGTCTACGACCCGAACCTGTTCATCGCCCAGACCCGGCTGTTCATCGACGCCTATGTGCCGGTGGTCCTGGGACAGCCGTTGAGCGAAAAGGATCGTTCCGATTTCGATACTGCCTGGCGGACGGTGCTGGAGCCGGTCTGCGCCGGGGCGCCGTCGCTCCTGCTGCGCGACTATCATGTCGACAATCTGCTGCGGCTGCCGCGGCCCGGCGTGAAGGCCGCCGGGCTGATCGACTTCCAGGGCGCCGGCTGGGGGCCGCGGGCCTACGACCTCGTCTCCCTGCTGGAGGATGCGCGGCGCGACGTGGCGCCCGATCTGGCGGACGCGATGGTCGCGCGCTATCTCGCCGCCTTCCCCGAGACCGATGCCGCTGCCTTCCGCCGCGCCATGGCGGTGCTGGGCGCCGTGCGCCACGCGCGGATCGTCGCCATCTTCGTCCGTCTGGCGCTGAGCCAGGGGCGGCGGTCCTACCTCGTCCATCTGCCGCGGGTCTGGCGCCTGCTGGAGGCCCAGCTGGCGAAACCGGCGCTGGCCCCGGTCGCCGGCTGGTTCGACCGCCATCTGCCGCCAGCCGCCCGTGCCGCCTTCGTCGTTCCGGAGATGATCTGAGATGACTGCGACCATTCCAGAAACCGCGCCCCAGACAGCCATGGTGCTGGCCGCCGGCCAGGGCCTGCGCATGCGGCCGCTGACCAACCACAGGCCGAAGCCGTTGATCCCGGTGCTGGGCAAGCCGATGCTGGACCATGCGCTCGACCGGCTGGCCGAGGCCGGCGTCGGCCGGGCGGTGGTCAACAGCCACTATCTCGGCGCCATGATCGGCGAGCATCTGAAGGACCGCACCGCCCCCGCCATCACCTTGTCGCCGGAGGAGACCCTGCTGGAGACCGGCGGCGGGGTGAAGAAGGCGCTGCCCCATCTCGGCACGGCGCCGGTCTATACGGTGAACGCCGACATCTTCTGGCTGGACGGGCCGATCCCGGCGCTGCGCCGCCTGGCAGCGCACTGGAACCCGGCGGAGATGGACGCGCTGCTCCTGCTGATGGCGACCACCAGGTCGGTCGGCTATGACGGGCTCGGCGACTATCACATGGACCCGCTGGGCGGGCTGACCCGCCGCGGCGAGCGCGAGTTGGCGCCTTTCGTCTATGCCGGGGTGCAGATCGTCAAGCCGGAGCTGTTCGCCGCCGACACCCCCGACGGCGCCTTCTCCACCAACCTGATCTGGGACCGCGCCCAGGCGGCGGGACGGCTGTTCGGCCTCGCGCATGACGGGCTGTGGTTCCACATCGGCACGCCCGCCGGGCTCCGGGAAGCCGAGGATCTGCTGGCCATCGGCGGCGTGCGGGCGGTGGCGCATTGAGGGCGGCCTTCCCTTATACTCACCGGCAAGCAGTTCATCCCTGGATCTGATCGCAGGCTCATGACCGACCCCAAAGTCTACAGCATCCCCGCGGGTGCGCCCTTCGTCGACATGCTGGCGGCGGGGATCATGGAACGGGTCGGTGGCGATCCGATGGCGCTGGCCGGCGTCACCGTGCTGCTGCCGACGCGGCGCGCCTGCCGGTCGTTGCAGGCCGCCTTCCTGCGGCGGTCCGGCGGGCAGCCGACACTGCTGCCACGGATGGCGCCGCTGGGCGAGCTGGATGCCGGCGACCTCAGCCTGACCGAAGAGGAGTTGCCCGACGTCCCGCTCGACCTGCCGGAAGCCATCTCGCCGCTGAACCGGCAGATGACGCTGGCCCGGCTGATCCTGGGGGCCGAGGGGCTGTCGGCGACCACGGCGCAGGCGGTGCGGCTGGGCGCCGACCTCGGCCGGCTGATCGACGCGGTGTGGACCGAGCGCGCCGCCTTCGACAAGCTCGAGTCGCTGGTGCCGGAGGATTACGCCGAGCACTGGCAGGTCACGCTGAAATTCCTGCGCATCATCACCGAGGTGTGGCCCGCCATTCTCGAGTCGAGCGGCGAGACCGACCCGGCCAAGCGCCGCAATCTGGCGCTGGAGACGCAGGCCGCCCTGTGGCAGGCCGCTCCGCCGCCGGGCATGGTGATCGCCGCCGGCTCCACCGGCTCCATCGTCGCCGCGTCCGACCTGCTATCGGTCATCGCCCGGCTGCCGCAGGGGGCGGTGGTGCTGCCCGGCCTCGACACCGGCGCCGACGACGTGATCTGGGACGCCATCGCCGACGACGAGTCCCACCCGCAGCATGGACTGTCACAGCTGATCCGCCTGCTGGGGGTTACCCGCGACGAGGTACAGCCCTGGACCGACGCGCCGGAGCCGCGCGGCGCCCGCGCCCGCCTGATCGCCGAGGCGATGCGGCCGGCGGCGACCACCGAGGGCTGGCGCGAGCTGTCCGGGGTGGAGGCTTCGGCGCTTGACGGGCTGACCCGCATCGACGCCGCGACATCGGAGGAAGAGGCGCAGGTCATCGCGCTGCTGATGCGCCATGCGCTGGAAACGCCGACGAAGACCGCCGCCCTCATCACCCCCGACCGCAACCTGGGGCGCCGGGTCGCCATGGCGCTGGCACGATGGGGCATCCTGGTCAACGACTCCGGCGGCCAGCCGCTGGCCCACACCGCCGTCGGCACCTATCTGCGGCTGACGGCGGAGCTGGCGGCGAGCCGGGTGCACCCGCTGGCGCTGCTGGCGCTCGCCAAGCACCCGATGGCGGCGGGCGGCCGCGACTCGGCGGATTTCCGCGCCGCCGCCCGCGCGCTGGAGCGCATCGTGCTGCGCGGTCCCCGCCCGGCGGAGGGCTTCGACGGCGTGCTGGCGGCGCTGGAGCAGGCCGACCATTTCGACCATGAGGAGCAGCAGGAGTTCCTGCGCACATGGCTGGTTGACATCGGCCAGCGCGCCACCCCCTTCCTGGAGGCGCTGAACAGCGAGACTCCGCTGGCCGACCTGCTGCGCGCCCACGTCGCCTTCTGCGAATCACTCGCCGCCGACGACGAACAGGAGGGGAAGGAGCGGCTGTGGCGGCAGGACGACGGCGAGGAGGCGTCGCGCTTCCTGGAAGATCTGCTGGATGCGACCGAGGGCTTCCCGGCGATACCGGCCAAGGATTACCCGGCGCTGCTCGATGCGCTGATGAGCGCGCGGGCGGTGCGCCCCCGCTACGGCCTGCACCCGCGCCTGTTCATCCTGGGTCCGATGGAGGCGCGCCTCCAGCATCTCGACCTGACCATCCTGGGCGGGCTGAACGAGGGGACCTGGCCGCCGGCGGCCTCCGCCGATCCGTGGATGTCGCGGCCGATGCGGCGCGATTTCGGCCTGCCCAGCCCGGAACGGCTGGTCGGCATGTCGGCCCACGACTTCGCCCATGCCTGCGGCGCGCCGGAGGTGGTGCTGACCCGCGCGGCGCGGGTGGAGGGCACGCCGACCGTGCCGTCGCGCTGGCTCTTGCGGCTGGAAACCGTGCTGCGGGCGCTGGATCTCGATGGTGTGATCGAAGAGCGCGGGGCCTGCTGGCTCGGCTGGGCGCGCGGGCTGGACGAGCCGGAGCGGGTGCAGCCGGTGTCCGCCCCCGAACCGCGCCCGCCGCTGACCGCCCGGCCGCGCAAGCTGTCGGTGACGGAGATCGAGACCTGGATGCGCGATCCCTACGCCATCTATGCCCGCCATGCCCTGCGGCTGCGGGCGCTCGACCCCATCGCCGCCGATCCGGGGGCGTCCGACCGCGGCCAGATCATCCACGACACGCTCGATGCCTTCGTCCGCGAGCATCCGGGGCCGCTGCCGCATGACGCGCTCGACCGGCTGATCGCGCTGGGGCGCGAGCGGTTCGGCCCGCTGCTGCGCAGCCATCCCGACGTCTGGGCCTTCTGGTGGCCGCGTTTCGAGCGGGTGGCCGGCTGGTTCGTCGATCTGGAGCGCGAGCGCCGCCCCCGCATCCGTCCGCTGGGAACGGAAGTGCCCGGCCGGCTGGAGCTGTCCGGTCCCGGCGGCCCCTTCGCCCTGACCGCCAAGGCCGACCGCATCGACCGCGGCCCCGACGGGCTGGTGGTGATCGACTACAAGACCGGCACCCCGCCGAGCGCGCGCGAGATCGAGCTTGGCTTCGCCCCGCAGCTGCCGCTGGAGGCCGCGATTGCCGCCGCCGGCGGGTTCAGCGGGGTGGACAAGGGCGCGGTGGCGGAGCTGACCTTCTGGCGCCTGTCCGGCGGCGACCCGGCCGGCGAGGAGAAGCCGGTGAAGGGCGACCCGGCGGCACTGGGCGATCAGGCACGGGCAGGTCTGGAGGCGCTGATCGCGCAGTTCGACGATCCGGAGACCCCCTACCGCTCCCGTCCTCGGCCGGCGATGGCGCCGCGGTATACGGACTATGCGCATCTGGCCCGCGTCCAGGAATGGTCCTCGGGCGGCGGGGAGGGCGAGTGATGGGGAGTGGTGTCGGCGGAATTCTCCCTCTCCCCCCTGGGGAGAGGGTCGGGGTGAGGGGGAAGCATTGCGTGCCTGCCCCGAAAATCCTGCTACGCATCCCCCTCACCCTAACCCTCTCCCCGGGGGGGAGAGGGGATAAACGCCTGCTCCGGCACCGGAAGCATCGCCCATGACCATGACCGACCAGCCCTCCCGAACCTTGCCGCTCGATCCCAACGTGGCGCAGCGGCGGGCATCCGATCCGACGGCGTCGGTGTGGGTCGGCGCCTCGGCCGGGTCGGGGAAGACCAAGGTGCTGACCGACCGGGTGCTGCGGCTGATGCTGTCCGGCACGCCGCCGGCGCGCATCCTGTGCCTGACCTTCACCAAGGCCGCCGCGGCGGAAATGGCGATCCGCATCAACCGGACGCTCGGCCTGTGGGCCACCCTGCCCGACGAGGCGCTGGAGGACCGGCTGGCCGACCTGTGCGGCGAGCGGCCGACCATGGAGGCGCGGCTGAACGCGCGCCGCCTGTTCGCCCAGGTGGTGGACTGCCCCGGCGGCATGAAGATCCAGACCATCCACGCCTTCTGCCAGTCGCTGCTGCGCCGCTTCCCGCTGGAAGCCGAACTGGCGCCGCATTTCGACGTGATGGATGACCGCACCGCCGACGGGCTGCTGACCGAGGCGCGCGACGCCGTGCTGCATGCCGGCCGGACCGAGCCGGACAGCCCGCTCGGCCGCGCCATGGGCCGGCTGACCGGCGAGCTGAATGCCGAGGATTTCGCCGGGCTGCTGGCGGAGCTGGCCGGCCAGCGCGGGCAGGTGGAAAGGCTGCTCAAGGACTTCCATGGGCTGGACGGGCTGATCGACGCCATCCACGACACGCTGAAGGTGCCGCCGGGCGTGACCGAGGAGTCGATCCTCACCCACGCCTGCCACGACGACCAGTGCGAGCCGCCGGCCCTGCGCGAGGCCTGCCGGGCGCTGTCGGGCGGCAGTGCCAGCGACCAGGAACGCGGCATCGCCATCCAGCACTGGCTGGACGCCGCCGACCGCCGGGTACGCGCCTTCGAAGCCTACAGGCGGCTGTTCCTGACCGCCGAGGGCAGTCCGCGCAAGACGCTGATGACCAAGAAGCCGGCCACCGCCTACCCGCAGGCGCTCTTGTCCCTGCAGAAGGAGGCCGAGCGGCTGGTGGAGATCTCGGAGCGGGTGAAGGCCGCCGGGGTCGCCGCCTCGACCACCGCCCTGCTGACGCTGGCGCAGGCGATGCTGGACGCCTACCGCGACCGCAAGGCGGCCCGCGCCCTGCTGGATTACGACGATTTGATCCTGGCGGCCAACCGGCTGCTGAGCGGCGGCGACGGCAAGGCGCCACGGGTGCCCTGGGTGCTGTACAAGCTGGACGGCGGTCTCGACCACATACTGATCGACGAGGCGCAGGACACCAATCCCGACCAGTGGGCCATCGTCGCGGCGCTGGCCGGCGAGTTCTTCGCCGAACTGGAGGCCGCTGCGCCGGACGGCAAGATCCGCACCGTCTTCGCGGTGGGCGACGAGAAACAGTCGATCTTCAGCTTCCAGCGCGCCGATCCAGCGGAATTCGCCCGCATGCGCCGCCATTTCCAGGAGAAGGCGGAGTCGGCCGAGCGGCTGTGGGCGGGGGTCGACCTCGACATCTCCTTCCGCTCGACCTCCGCCGTGCTGGAGACGGTGGATGCCGTCTTCGCGCTCGACCGCGCCCGCGACGGCGTGGCGTCCGACGCCAGCCCCACCATCCGCCACCGCGCCTTCCGCCGCGGACAGGCCGGGTTGGTCGAGCTTTGGCCGCCGGTGAAACCGGCCGAGGCCATCGAGATGCCGGCCTGGGCGCCGCCGGTGGCGCGCGAGTCCGCCGATTCGCCGTCCGCCCGCCTCGCCTCGGTCATCGCGGCGACGGTGCATCGCTGGATCGACAGCGGCGAGAAGCTGGAGGCCAAGGGCCGGCCGGTGCAGCCCGGCGACGTCATGGTGCTGGTCCGCCGCCGCACCGCCTTCGTCACCGAACTGGTGCGGGCGCTGAAGGACCGCGGCGTGCCGGTGGCCGGCGTCGACCGCATGGTGCTGACCGAACAGCTCGCCGTCATGGATCTGGTGGCGCTGTCCGATTTCCTGCTGCTGCCCGACGACGACCTGACGCTCGCCACAGTGTTGAAGGGGCCGCTGGTGGGCTTGAGCGAAGAGGCGCTGTTCCGCATCGCCCATGGCCGGCGCGGCACGCTGTGGCGCTCGCTGGTCGCGCTGGCGGAGATCGAGCCGGAGTTCCGCCCGGCCCGTCGCTATCTGGGCGACCTGCTGGCGCGCACCGACTTCTCCGCCCCCTATGAGCTGTTCGCCGGACTCTTGAACCGGCCCTGCCCGGCCGATGAGCGGTCGGGGCGCCGCGCGATCCTGAAGCGGCTCGGCCCCGATGCCCAGGACCCGCTGGAGGAGTTCCTGGCCGTCTGCCTCGCCTTCGAGAAGACCGAACCACCGTCGTTGCAGAATTTCCTGGCCTGGCTGGCGGCCAGCGACGCCGAGATCAAGCGCGAGCTGGAACAGGGCGGCGGCACCGTGCGGATCATGACCGTCCACGGATCCAAGGGGTTGCAGGCACCGATCGTCTTCCTGCCCGACACGCTGGGCAGCCCGACCCAGAGCCCGCCGATCCTATGGCCGGACGACGATTGCCCGGTGCCGCTGTTCGCCGCCCGGCGCAGCCAGGAGGACGGGCTGTGCGCCGAGGCACGGGCGCGGGCCAACCGGCGGCGCGACCAGGAATACCGCCGGCTGCTCTATGTCGCGCTGACGCGGGCGGAGGACCGCCTCTACATCTGCGGCCATCAGGGCAAGCGCGAGCCGTCCGACGATTGCTGGTACCGGCTGGTCGAGGAGGCGATGCGCGACAACGGCGTGCCGCACCCCTTCGACTTCACCGGCCTCTGCCCCGACGGCTGGGCGGGAGAGGGCTGGCGGCTGGTCGGCGCCCAGACCGCCGTGGTGCCGCGCCATGTCGAGATCGAGGACAGCGTGGCGGCCGAACCGCCGCCGCCCTGGATCGGCGAACCGGCGCCGGGCGAGCCGGAGCCGTCGCGCCCGCTCACCCCGTCGCGGCCGGACGGCGAGGAGCCGGCGGTGCGCTCGCCGCTCGGCAACGACGACGGCCAGCGCTTCCGCCGCGGCCTGCTGGTGCACCGGCTGTTGCAGACGCTGCCCAATCTGGCCGAAGAGGCGCGGGACGCCGCCTGCCGCCGCTTCCTGGCCCGGCCGGCGCACAAGCTGACGCCGGAACAGCAGGACGCCATCGCGCGGGAGACGCTGGCGGTGCTGAGCCATGCGGAGTTCGCGCATCTGTTCGGCCCCGGCTCGCGGGCGGAGGTGCCGCTGATCGGCGTGGTGGCGCTGGGCGACGGCAGCCGGGCGCTAGCCGGACGCATCGACCGGCTGGCGCTGACCGGCGATACGGTGTGGATCGTCGACTACAAGACCAACCGGCCGCCGCCGCGGGATCTGGAAGACGTACCAATGGTTTACCGGCGCCAGATGGCGGCCTACCGCGAGGCGTTGCGGGCGGTCTATCCGGGGCGGCGGGTGCGCTGTGTCCTGCTGTGGACCGACGGTCCCTACACCATGGAGCTGCCGCCGTCGGTGCTGGACGCGGCGGCAGCGGGGCTGGCGCCGCGGGCGGGGTGAGGGCCGGCCGGTGGGTCACCCAAAAGATGGGGTGACTTGACCGGCCGGGCGCCTCCGCCCTACATTTTGCTCAATTCCACTGACGGGGCGATGCCCGCCGGCCTTTCACAACCGGTCCGCGGCGCTTCCGACTCAAGGCAAGAGGTCACATGAGCACCACCATCAAGGTTACCGACGACAGCTTCGAGCAGGACGTCCTGAAGGCCAGCGGCCCGGTCCTGGTCGATTTCTGGGCGGAATGGTGCGGCCCCTGCAAGATGATCGCCCCGGCGCTCGACGAGCTGGCCGGCGAGTATGAGGGCAAGGTCACGGTCGCCAAGCTGAACATCGACGAGAACCCGGGCACCCCGGGCAAGTACGGCGTGCGCGGCATCCCGACCCTGATGCTGTTCAAGGACGGCAGCGTCGCCGCCACCAAGATCGGCGCCCTGCCCAAGGGTGCGCTGTTCCAGTGGGTCGACTCGGCGCTGTAAGCCGGCATCTGGACAGAGTTCAGGTAAGGAAAAGCCCCGCCCGCGGCCACCGCGGCGGGGCTTTTCCGTTGGGCCGTTTTATCCGGCCGACGGAGTGCCGAGGAAATCCAGAAGCTTCCGAGCCAGTTCGTCGGGCAGCTCCTCCGCCATGTGGTGGCCGCAATCCAGGCCGCGCCCACGCAGGTCCGGCGCCCAGGGTCGCCAGACTGCCAGAACGTCACCGTAGAGTTCCTCCAGATCGTCCCGCAACGACCACAGGGCCAGCACCGGACAAGCCAGCCGCCGTCCGGCCGCGCGGTCGGCCGCATCGTGGTCGCGGTCGATGCCCAGCCCGGCGCGGTAATCCTCCAGCATGCCGTGCACGGTGGCAGGATCATGGATGGCCGCGCGGAAATCCCGGTAGGCCTCCTGCCCCATCGCGTCTGCCGAGCCGCCATACCAGGCATCGGGATCGGCCAGGATGGCGCGCTCCGGCTTGTCCGGCTGGGCGTAGAAGAACCAGTGCCACCAGGCGCGGGCAAAGCGGGCATCGCACCGCTCCAGGGCCTCCCAGATCGGTACGCCGTCGAGCAGCGCGAGGCGGGTGACGGCGGCGGGATGGTCCATCGCCAGACGGAACGCCGTATAGGACCCGCGGTCGTGGCCGACGACGGCGAAGCGCTCGAAGCCGAGGTGCCGCATCAGGGCGAGGCAATCCAGCGCCTTGGCCCGTTTGGAGGAATTGGCGTGATCCGGCCGGTCCGCCGGCTTCGACGACTGGCCGAACCCCCGCAGGTCCGGGCAGACCACGCTGTGGGAGGCCGCCAGCAGCGGCGCCACCCGATGCCAGGTCGCATGGGTGCGCGGATGGCCGTGGAGCAGCAGGACCGGACTGCCCTGCCCGCCATGCCGGACCCGCAGGGTCGCGTCCGGCAGTTCGACGGTCTCCAGCGCGAATCCTTCGAACATCGTACCCTCCCCGCTTTCCCTTTCCAGCATTGAACAGGAACCAGCATTGAACAGGAAAATGGCGGCACGGGCGGCGAAGTTCCTCCACCGATCTGGTAAGGACGGCGGTGAGGGCGGACGGCAAAACGGACCGCAGAGGAACGTCGGCGGCCCGTACCTGTATCGGGGAAAGTCTTGAGGTCAGGCGTTTTTACCCCAGACACCAACGGGTATCAGGGAGACTTCGGCTTTGCCGTATCCTTACCTGCCGCCCCCGCCACCTCCGCGGTGCGGGCAAGATTGTCGGCGGCGGCGCGGCCCCATTCGCTGTCGGGGGCGACGCGACGGGCCAGCGACCAGTCGTCGCGCGCTGCCCCCAGGTTGCCACCCAGCGCCTTGACGTTGCCGCGCAGCAGGATCGCCTCCGGGTCGCCAGGCTTCAGTTCCAGCGCCTGATCGATGTCGGCCAGCGCCTGCCGGTAGTTGGACAGCGCCTTGTGGGCACTCGCCCGGTAGAGATAGGCGTCGGCCCGCTTCGGGTCGCGCGACAGTGCCGCGTCCAGGTCGGTGATGGCGTCCCAGAAGCGTTCGCCCTCGGCACGGGCGAAGGCGCGGTCGATCAGCAGGTCGATGTCGTCCGGCGTCTTGTCGAGGGCGGCGCTGTAGAGCCGCTCCGCCCGCCCCTGGTCGCCGGCCCGCAGCCACGCCCAGCCGGCCCGGCCGAGCAGCGAGGCAGCGGCCCTGGGATCGTCCTTGCCCAGCGTCGGCACCAGCGCCTCCATCTGGGTACCGGCCGCCTTGAAGTCGCCGGCGTGGAACAGCGCCAGCGCCCCGCAGAGCTTGGCGGAATCGCCGCCGCCCTGCTCCTGCCAGCGTCTGGCGTCGGCCAGGGCGCCGTCGGGATTGGCCTCCGCCTTGGCGGCGCAGGCCTGCAGCTCCCGGTTGCGGTCGAGAGCGGAGGAGGCGCCGGCGGCGGGAGCGGCGGCAGCCGGGGCGGGGGCCTGGGCCGCCGTCAGCGGAGCCGGGAGGATTGCGAAAAGCCCCATCGCAAGGGCGGCGGAAAGGTAGGGATTGCGTCGGGTCATGGTGCCTTTACACTCCGCCATCGCCGGGCGGGGCGCAAGTCCCCCACACCAAACCGGTGGCCCGTCCCCGGCTGTACATAGTCCACCGCCCCTCCCCAACCGGAACCGCCCGTGATGACCGATCCCCGCCTGTTCGTGTTCGGCCCCGGCTACAGCGCCCGCGTCTTCGCCGATCGGCTGCGCGCCGAGGGATGGCGCATCGCCGCCACCTGCCGCAGCGAGGAGAAGAAGGCGGAGTTGGAAGCCCAGGGCATCGAAGCCTTCCTGTTCGACCGCGGCCGGCCGCTGGCGGATGCCAAGGCGGCGCTGGCCGGCACCACCCATCTGCTGGTCAGCATCCCGCCCGACGGCAAGGGCGACCCGGTGCTGGACCAGCATGCCCGCGATCTGGCCGACCTGCGCACCCTGGACTGGGCCGGCTATCTGTCCACCACCGGCGTCTATGGCGACACCGGCGGCGAGTGGGTGAGCGAGGCGTCCTGGCTGAAGCCGACCGGCGAGCGGCAGAAGCGGCGGGTGGAGGCCGAACGCGGCTGGCTGAACCTGTACCGCCAGTATGGCGTGCCGATGCATCTGTTCCGGCTGGCCGGAATCTACGGCCCCGGCCGCAGCGCCATCGATTCGGTGCGCGACGGCATCGCCAAGCGGGTCGACAAGCCGGGTCAGGTCTTCTGCCGCATCCATGTCGACGACATCGCCGGCACGCTGCGCGCGTCGATGGCGCGGCCGACGCTGGGCGCCATCTACAACGTCGCCGACGACCTGCCGAGCCCGTCGCACGAGGTGGTGGAGTATGCCTGCCGCCTGCTGGGGGTGGAGCCGCCGCCGCTGGTGCCCTTCGATCAGGCGGAGATGTCGCCGATGGCCGCCAGCTTCTACACCGACTGCCGCCGGGTGAAGAACGACCGCATCAAGCGCCAGCTCGGCGTCACCCTGTCCTATCCCGACTATCGCGCCGGGCTGGAGGCCCAGCTGGCGGCTGGGCTGTAACCAAGAGCAGGGGCAAAAGGTAAAGCTAAGGTTACAAAACAATTCCCCGACATATGCCAGTAATCATAACACTCGATCGAAGACACGCGTGGCATTAGCAAAAGATATTTAATAATCTCGCGGGATCATAAGCGCCCAGCCGACGACCATCCCGCGAGGTGTTGTGCGCATGAACAGCACGCCGACGGCCACCCTCTCCAGTCCACCCGCCAGCCCTTCGCCGGGCGGGGACGGCGTGGATACCGCCGCCTTCCGACGCCAGATGGACGAGGTCGTCGCCCGCATCCCCATGCACGCCATCCGGTCGGTGCTGGACGCGGTCGAAGGAGCAGCCAGTCCGAATGCCGAGCGGGCGCGACATCTGCGCGATGCGCTGGTCGACCATTTCAACCGCCTGCGGCCGATGAAGGCGCGGCGGCTGTTCACCAGCCTGTTCGAACCCTTCCTGGTCGACGATCCCATCCTCTACCGCTCGCCTGAGTCGGTGCCGGCGCTGGTCCAGCGGGTGGACATGGGCGGCATCTGGGCGGCACTGGCCCGCCATGCCTTTCCGGGACTGGCGGCGGAGGTGCAGAGCCGGCTCGACACCATGGCACGCGAGGCGATGCTGGACGCCGTGCTGGCCAGCCCCGACGCGATGGTGATGCGCGAGCTGATGCGGAAGGAGGCGCTGGACTTCCTCTATGCCATGGCCGGCGACCGCAAGCTGACCGACCGGTTCCTGGCGCTGGCCAATGACGAGGCGCTGCACGACGCCCGGCTGCGCACCCAATATCTCGGCCGCAAGGCGCCGATCGACGGCGACCTGCTGGGCTTCGTCCGCGCGCTGCTGGAGCACAACGCGGTGCTGGTGCCGCTGACCGAGCGGATGCGCCGCGACATCGAAGAACTGCGGATGGGGGAGATGCAAGGCGCCTCCGATCCCCGGTCGGCCGAGGTCGATTGCCAGTCGGCGCTGATGGTCGGCTTCGTCCGCCGGGTGCGCGACCTCGGCCTCCCCTTCCGCGACCAGTCGCAGCTGCTGGCCTGGTTCGCCCCGCTCTACGGCCTGAACGTCAAGCGGCGGTATGATGTGTTCCTGCGCCATGTCCGCGAGCATGGCGGACCGGCAGTGCGCGAGTCGCATCCGCTGCTGCGCGCCCTGCTCTGCCATTTCCACGCCGCCTGCACCACCATCCGCGAGGTGGTGGACGGCATGTTCGGCGACATGGACATCCAGGATGGCGGCGTGCTGTCGGCACCTGTCCCGACCCGCGCCCTGCTGCACGAGGCGGTGGAGCGGTTCGACCGGGCGCTGACCGCGCTGGCCGGCACCGGCTTCCTCGCCAGCCGCTCCACCGGCCCGGCCTTGCGGGCGGAACTGGCGGCGGTCAGCCGGGAGTTGACCGGCACGGTGATGCCGGCGCTGGCCGCCCGGCTGCAGGCGGCGATGAACGCCCGCCACGCCCCGGTTCCCGACCACGAGGACATCGTCTGGCTGCTGGAGCTGGTCTGGCGCTGGGGCCGCTATCTTGGCGCCGCAGGCTATGCCAACCCGGAACTGAAGTCGCTGCGCCTCTATGCGGTGGAGACCGGACGCCTCGCCTTCCTCCACGCGATGAAGGCCGAACCGCAGGAGAAGCCGGCCCACCGCATGGCGCATATGCTGCGCATCCGCCGGCTGATGGTGGCGATGGGCGAGACGGTGGATGGCTGGATCAGCCCGGTCAGCCAGGGCCTGCATCGGGTCGTCCACAGCTATCTGGAGGCGGATGGAGAGATCGCGGCCGACGAATGGGCGGTGATCGACGCCTTCGTCGCCAGCGTCCGCCGCGAGCTGAGCCGGTCGCGCAACTGGCAAAGCGCCGACTTCGTCGACATTCTGCGGCTACATGAAGGGAGGCGGCGGGCGGAGGCGTGAATCCCCTTCGGCCGAAGGCCTTAGCCGCAACAATTTGGTTCGACGCAACCGTCGATGTGGTATGATGCGCGCCCGCTCGGGGCGGGACGGCTGGGAAAAACAGCCCGAAACCCCGGTGGTTCCGCTTTCCGGTCACTCCTCCCGTCGAGACGACACCAGCATGAACATCACCATCGAACGCGCCGCCCTTCTCCGTTCCCTGGGTCACGTGCAGAGTGTGGTCGAGCGGCGGAACACCATTCCGATCCTGTCCAACGTCCTGCTGCGCGCCGGCGACGGCGAACTGTCGCTGGCCGCCACCGACATGGACCTGGAGATCGTGGAGACCGTCCCGGCGACGGTCGGGCGTCCCGGCGGCACCACCGCTCCCGCCCACACCCTGTTCGACATCGTCCGCAAGCTGCCCGACGGCAGCCAGGTGGAGCTGGACATCGGCGGCGACGGCACCGTCCTGACGCTGCGCGCCGGCCGCTCGCAGTTCAAGCTGTCCTGCCTGCCGGTGGAGGATTTCCCGCAGCTGTCCAGCGGCGACCTGAAGCATAATTTCTCGGTCGCCGCCGCCGACCTGCGCGGGCTGATCGACCGCACCCGCTTCGCCATCTCCACCGAGGAGACGCGCTACTACCTGAACGGCATCTACCTGCACGCCGCCAAGAGCAAGATGGGCAGCCTGGAGACGCCGGTGCTGCGCGCCGTCGCCACCGACGGCCACCGGCTGGCGCGGGTCGAGATGCCGCTACCGGACGGCGCCGAGGGCATTCCCGGCGTCATCATCCCGCGCAAGACCGTCACCGAGATCCGCAAGCTGGTGGACGAGGCCGCCGACCGCATCGAGCTGTCGCTGTCCGACAACAAGATCCGCTTCGGCTTCGACAGCGTCGTCGTCACCTCTAAGCTGATCGACGGCACCTTCCCCGACTATGAGCGGGTGATCCCGGTCGGCAACGACAAGGTGATGGAGGTGGACGCCAAGCTGTTCGCCGCCGCCGTCGACCGCGTCGCCACCATCTCCACCGAGAAGAGCCGGGCGGTGAAGCTGTCGCTGGTCCGCGGTGCGCTGACCCTGTCGGCCACCAGCCCGGAATCGGGCAGCGCCACCGAGGAGCTGGAGGTCAATTACCAGGAGTCCCCCCTGGAAATCGGCTTCAACTCTCGCTATCTGCTGGACATCACGCAGCAGATCGAGGGCGAGGGCGCCCAGTTCACGCTGGCCGACGCCGCGTCGCCGACCATCATCCGCGACGTCGCCGACTCCACCGCGCTCTACGTCCTGATGCCGATGCGCGTGTGATGGGACTGCGGGGATCCTCCCCGCCCCAGGCGGAACGGACCAGTTGCAGCACACGGCAGTCTCGATGAGCGGCGGCACCCCGGTGTCCGCCGCAACTCCGGCTTTGACTCCGGCCCAGGCCCCGGCGTTGTCCGTCCGGCGGATGACGCTGACGCGCTTCCGCGGTTATGCCTCGGCACGGCTGGAACCCGACCACCGTCCCGTCGCGCTGATCGGCCCGAACGGCGCCGGCAAGACCAATCTGCTGGAAGCCGTCAGCTTCCTCGCCCCCGGCCGGGGCATCCGCGGCGCCCGGCTGGCCGAGGTGGAGCGGCTGGGCTCGCCCCCCGGCGCCGGCTGGGCGGTGGCGGCGACGCTTGACACCCCGCTGGGTCCGGTGGAGATCGGCACCGGCCGCGAACCCCATGACGGCAACCGGAACTCGGACCGCGACCGCCGGCTGGTCCGCATCGACGGCCATCCGGCCAAGGGCCAGACGGCGCTGGCCGAACATGTCGCCATGGTCTGGCTGACGCCGCAGATGGACCGCCTGTTCCTCGAAGGCTCGAGCGGACGGCGCCGCTTCCTCGACCGGCTGGTCTTCGGCTTCGACCCCGCCCATGCCGGGCGGCTGTCGCGCTACGAGCATGCGCTGCGCGAACGCGCCCGGCTGCTGCGCGACGGCCGCTTCGACGAGGGCTGGCTCGGCGCGCTGGAGGACCAGATGGCGACCACCGGCATCGCCGTCGCCGCGGCGAGGCGCGAGGTGGTGCAGCGGCTGCGCGCCGCCTGCGCCCGCTCGGTCGGCCCCTTCCCCGGCGCCGACCTCGCCGTCGCCGGCACGGTGGAACGCTGGCTGGACGAAGGTCCGGCGCTGGCGGCGGAGGATGCGCTGCGCGACAGCTTGCGCGCCGGACGCCGCGCCGATTCAGACGGCGGCGGCGCCACGGTGGGACCGCACAAGAGCGACCTCGCCGTCCGCCATGCGCCCAAGGACATGCCGGCGGCGCTGTGCTCCACCGGCGAGCAGAAGGCCCTGCTGATCGCCATTGTTCTGGCCAACGCCCGGCTGCTGGCGGCCGAACGCGGAGCGGCGCCGATCCTGCTGCTGGACGAGGTGGCGGCCCATCTCGACCCCGACCGGCGTGCCGCGCTGTTCGGCGAAATCCTGGCCTTGGGCGCCCAGGCCTGGATGACCGGCACCGACGAGGGGGTTTTCGACCCCCTTGGCGACGCTGCGCGGCGCTTCCGCATCGAAGACGCCCACATCCGCCCCGGATAGGGGTGGAAATCCTGGCGAAGGCCCGGAAAAAAAGCATGCTGACGCACGCTAAACCGCCGAATCCGCAACCGAATCTGTTATAGTCGACGCATGGCACAGGAAGCACTGAAGAACGACCTCCCGCAGTCGGAGCCCCAGCAGGCGGACTACGGGGCGGAGTCGATCACCGTTCTGCGCGGGCTCGATGCCGTGCGCAAACGCCCCGGCATGTACATCGGCGACACCGACGACGGGTCCGGCCTGCACCACATGGTGTACGAGGTGGTCGACAACGCCATCGACGAGGCACTGGCCGGCTATTGCGACAAGGTCGAGGTTCTGCTGAACGCCGATGGATCGGTCACGGTCCGCGACAACGGCCGCGGCATCCCGACCGACATCCATCCGGAGGAAGGCGTCTCGGCGGCCGAGGTCGTGATGACCCAGCTCCATGCCGGCGGCAAGTTCAACCAGAACAGCTACAAGGTCTCCGGCGGCCTGCACGGCGTCGGCGTCTCGGTGGTGAACGCGCTGTCGGAAACGCTGGATCTCCGCATCTGGCGCGGCGGCCGCACCTGGAGCATGCGCTTCCGCCATGGCAATGCCGAGGCGCCGCTGGCCGACGTCGGCGAGGCGCCGATGGTGCCGGAGAAGGGCAAGCAGCTGTCGGGCACCGAAGTCACCTTCATGCCCTCGGCCGAGACCTTCACCAACATCGAGTTCGATTTCGCCACGCTGGAACACCGGCTGCGCGAGTTGGCCTTCCTCAACTCCGGCGTCCGTCTGGTGCTGACCGACGCGCGCGGGGTGGAGCCGAAGGTGCAGGACCTGCATTACGAAGGCGGCCTGGAAGCCTTCGTGGGCTGGCTCGACCGTTCCAAGACGGCGCTGCATAAGCCGGCGATCACGCTGAAAAGCGAGCGCCCGACCGAGCATGGCGGCGTGGTGACGGTGGAATGCGCGTTGCAGTGGAACGACAGCTACCACGAGACGACGCTCTGCTTCACCAACAACATCCCGCAGAAGGACGGCGGCACCCATCTCGCCGGCTTCCGCGCGGCGCTGACGCGCGCCATCAACAACTACGCGGCCGAATCCGGCATCGCCAAGAAGGAGAAGGTCAACCTGTCGGGCGACGACGCCCGTGAAGGCCTGACCTGCGTCCTGTCGGTGAAGGTTCCGGATCCGAAATTCTCCAGCCAGACCAAGGACAAGCTGGTCTCGTCGGAAGTCCGCCCCGTCGTCGAGGCGGTGGTGGGCGAGGCTCTGGCCCAGTATTTCGAGGAGCATCCGGCCGACGCCCGCCGCGTCGTCCAGAAGGTGGTGGAGGCCGCCGCCGCCCGCGAGGCCGCCCGCAAGGCGCGCGAGATGACGCGGAAAAGCTCGCTCAGCATGTCGTCGCTGCCGGGCAAGCTGGCCGACTGCCAGGAACGCGACCCGGCGCTGTCGGAGCTGTTCATCGTCGAGGGCGATTCGGCCGGCGGCTCGGCCAAGCAG
The DNA here is from genome assembly GCF_024170005.1 of Azospirillum lipoferum. Taxonomy (GTDB): domain Bacteria; phylum Pseudomonadota; class Alphaproteobacteria; order Azospirillales; family Azospirillaceae; genus Azospirillum; species Azospirillum lipoferum. Next base: position 94,903 of record NZ_JALJXJ010000008.1, on the reverse strand, counting down.
GGCCGCTCGCGCCAGTCCCAGGCCATCCTGCCGCTGCGCGGCAAGATCCTGAACGTGGAGCGGGCGCGGCTGGACAAGATGCTGGGTTCGGCGGAGATCGGCACGCTGATCGCGGCGCTGGGCACCGGCATCAGCGACGAGTTCAACGCCGACAAGGCGCGCTACCACAAGATCATCATCATGACCGACGCGGACGTGGACGGCAGCCACATCCGCACCCTGCTGCTGACCTTCTTCTTCCGGCAGATGCCCGACCTGATCGAGCGCGGCTATCTCTACATCGCCCAGCCGCCGCTCTACCGCATCAAGCGCGGCAATGCCAAGGAGCGCTACCTGAAGGACGACCGGGCGCTGGAGGAATATCTGGTCGAAGCGGCGCTGGGTGACCTGTCGGTCCGGCTGTCGGACGGCACGCTGCTGATCGGCGAGCAGCTGGCCGGTCTGGTCGAACAGGCCCGTACCGCGCGGCCGGCGATCGACACGCTGTCGCGCAAGGTCGGCAACGCCATGGTGGTGGAACAGGCGGCGGTCGCCGGCACCCTGTCCGCCACGCTTGCCGACGACAAGGCGGCGGCGGAAGCGGCTGCCAAGGCGGTGGCGGAGCGGATGAACGCGCTGGACGCCGAAGGCGGCTGGCGCGGCGAAGCCCTGCCCCAGGGCGGCTATGCCGTGATCCGCGCCCGGCGCGGCGTCACCCACCGCCACCTGTTCGACACCGACCTGCTGAAGAGCGGCGAGGCCCGCCGTCTCGACGGTCTGGCCGCCGACCTGAAGCGGGTGTTCGGCACCGCCGGCAAGGCGTTCGAGAAGCAGAAGGAGACCCGCGCGCTGACCGGCCCCGTCGCCCTGTTCGACACGGTGATGGAACTGGGCCGCCGCGGCGTCACCATTCAGCGCTACAAGGGCCTTGGCGAGATGAACCCGGACCAGCTGTGGGAAACCACGCTGGACCCGGCCAAGCGCTCGCTGCTGCAGGTTCGCGTCAGCCACGCCGACCAGGCGGAGGAGGTCTTCTCCACCCTGATGGGCGACATCGTCGAACCGCGCCGCGAGTTCATCCAGGACAACGCGCTGAAGGTGGCGAACCTGGACGTGTGATCGGTGTGGTTGGTCAGTTAAGCAAAAGATGAGAGCAGGGGGCGGAGTCGCCAAGGCTCCGCCCATTCTGTTTGCACCCGCGGATTCGGCCCCCCTCGGAGGAAGCCCGCGTGTTCCTACAGGCTCGTCATGCGCAAACGCAGCGCGTTGCCGATGACCGACACCGAACTCAGCGCCATGGCGGCGGCCGCGATGATCGGGCTCAGCGTCCAGCCGAACAGGGGATAGAAGACTCCGGCCGCCACCGGCACCCCGAGCGCGTTGTAGACAAAGGCCAGGAAGAGGTTCTGGCGGATGTTGCCCATGGTGGCACGGCTCAGCACCCGGGCCCGGGCGATGCCGGCGAGGTCGCCCTTCACCAGCGTCACGCCGGCGCTCTGGATTGCCACCTCCGTCCCGGTGCCCATGGCGACCCCGACGTCCGCTTCGGCGAGTGCGGGGGCATCGTTGACGCCGTCGCCGGCCATGGCGACCACGCGGCCTTCCGCCTTCAACTTCCGCACGATCTGATGCTTCTGGTCGGGCAGGACCTCGGCCTCGACCTCGTCGATGCCGAGGCGCCGCGCCACCGCCTCCGCGGTGGTCCGGTTGTCGCCGGTCAGCATGACGATGCGCACGCCATCGGCGCGCAACGTTTCCAGGGCGTGCGGCGTGCTCGCCTTGATCGGATCGGCCACCGCGATCACGCCGCCGGGGCAGCCGTCCACCGCGGCGAACAGAGCCGTCGCCCCCTCCCGCCGCAGCTCGTCGGCGCGTGCATCCAGGTCGCCCGCATCCAATTCGCCCAGGACCACGCCCCGGTCCCGCATCATCGCCGCATTGCCGAGCAGGACCTCGCGGCCGCCAACCCTCCCGACCACGCCCTTGCCGGTCACCGAGCCGAAGTCGGTGACCTCCTGCAACGGCAGCCCCCGCTCCCTGGCGGACGCGACGATGGCAGTTGCCAGGGGATGTTCGCTCGACCGCTCCAGACTGGCTGCCAGGGACAGCAGTTCCGCCTCGTCGATGCCGGCCGCCGGGACGACCGCGGTCACCCGCGGCTTTCCCTCGGTCAGCGTGCCGGTCTTGTCCACCACCAGCGTGTCGATTTTCTCGAACCGCTCCAGGCTCGCGGCGTCCTTGATCAGCACGCCCGCCGTCGCTCCTTTTCCCACCCCGACCATGATCGACATCGGCGTCGCCAGCCCCAGGGCACAGGGGCACGCGATGATGAGCACCGAGACCGCCGCGATCAGCGCGTAGGCGAAGGCGGGGTCCGGCCCCCAGACCATCCAGCCGGCAAAGGCGAGGAGGGCGGCCAGGATGACCGCCGGGACGAAGTAACCGGACACCACATCGGCCATCCGCTGGATGGGAGCGCGAGAGCGCTGCGCCTCGGCCACTATGGTCACGATGCGCGACAGCATGGTGTCGGAGCCGACCTTCTCGGCCCGCATCACCAAGGCGCCGGTCTGGTTCACGGTGCCGCCGATCACCTTGGCGCCGGGCTCCTTCTCCACCGGCATGCTCTCGCCGGTGACCATCGACTCGTCCACGGCGCTGCGGCCCTCGAGGACCTCGCCGTCCACCGGCACCCCGTCGCCGGGACGGACGCGCAGCCGGTCGCCGACCCGGATTTGGTCGAGGGGAACCTCCTCATCCTCACCGCTCTCCTTGATGCGGCGGGCCGTCTTGGGCGCCAGGTTCAGCAGCGCCCGGATGGCGCCGCCGGTCTGTTCGCGGGCGCGCAGTTCCAGCACCTGACCGAGCAGCACCAGCACGGTGATGACAGCGGCGGCCTCGTAGTAGACGGCCACCACCCCGTCCATGCCCCGGAAGCTCGCCGGGAAGAGACCGGGCAGGAAGGTCGCGGCCAAGCTGAAGAGGTAGGCAACGCCTATCCCGAGCGCGATCAGGCTGAACATGTTCAGGCTGCGCCGCCGGAACGATTGCCAACCGCGCTCCAGCAGCGGCCAGCCGGCCCACAGCACGACCGGCGTCGCCAGGAGAAACTGAATCCAAATCGAGATGCGCGGCGGCACCAGGTCATGCAGGCCAAGGGCCGGAATGTGGCTGCCCATCTCCAGGACCAGTAGCGGCACGCTGAGCACCAGGCCGATCCAGAAGCGCCGGGTCATGTCGACGAGTTCCGGGTTCGGCCCCTCTTCGAGGCTGGCACCCACCGGTTCCAGGGCCATGCCGCAGATCGGGCAGTTGCCCGGCCCCTCCTGACGGATTTCCGGATGCATCGGGCAGGTGTAGAGCACGCCCTTTTGAGGCGAGGCCTGCCCGGCCCGCTCCGGCGCCGCGGGCTTGGCCTCCGGCTTCAGATAGTGCTCCGGGGCGACGACGAACCTGTCGTGGCAGCGCGCAGAGCAGAAGTGGAAGCTGCGCCCATCATGCTCCGCGTGGTGCGCGGTCCGCTCCGGGTCGACCATCATGCCGCAGACAGGGTCTTTGACCATCCTATGGTCGTCGAGTCCTGCATGATGATGGTGACCATGATGGTCATGTCCGTGCTGATGACCATGGCCATGGTGCAGGTCGTTCATGTTCGCATCTCCCTTCGCAGGCCCGGCGTCGGCACCCTCCGGTGTTGCGCAGCGCCACATGGGTTTGGGGTATGGCGGCGACCTTGGAACCCATGCTCCGCCTTCCAGTGACTGGAAGGTCAATCCCGATGTGCAGGCTGAGGTTTCCCTCTCCTCAGTTCTTCGACCGCTCGCTCATGGCGATCAGCGAGGCCGCAGCCAACGTGGCGGGTTTCTTCCTGGCGCCCATCGCGCGCCTCCTGGTTCGGGGTAGCATGAGGCGGTGATCCTCATGCCACCTCTGGGGTCTCAGTGGCCGGCGTGGCCCATTTCAAAACGGGCCTGAACCGGCTTCTGGCCGGGCATGGTCAGGGCGGTGACCACCTTCACGCTGTCGTGGGACTCGCCCAGGTTGGCCTTTCCCTTGAGCGCATTGGCGCCTGCCGGTTCCAGCGCGACCTTCTGGGTCTGCTTGTTGGCCAGGATGGTGGCCTCGGCCTTGGCGCCGGCCACGTCGACCGGCTTGTCCGACCCATCGGTCACGTACAGGACGACGTCGTTGCCCTGGAGGACAAGCTCGGTGTGGTACGTCCCGGCGTCGGTCACCGGGCCGCCGTGCGGGCCGACGCTCGGACCATGCGCGAAGGCCGTGGCCGGGGCGGCGAACAGGGTGACGGCGACGAGGAGGGTCGAGAACTTCACGATAGGCTTTCCTTCTGAGTTGAACATGGTGGAGGGGTGGATCAGTAGGCTTCGGCCGGACGCAGCGACCCGGCTTGGGCGTCGACCAGATGCCTGAGCGGCTTTTCGCCGAGCCTGAGGAAGAGTACGGGGGTCAGGACCGTGTCGAGCAGGGTGGCGCTGACCAGGCCGCCGAAGATGGTGACGGCGACCGGGTGCAGGATCTCCTTGCCCGGCGCGTCGGCACCGATCATCAGCGGCACCAGGGCGACGCCGGCCGACAATGCTGTCATGAGCACCGGGGTCAGCCGCTCCTGGCTGCCGCGGATCACCATGGCCTTGCCGAAGCTTTCGCCCTCGTGCAGGACCAGGTTTATGTAATGGCTGACCTTCAGGATGCCGTTGCGGGTGCTGATGCCGGTCAGGGTGATGAAGCCGATCATCGAGGCGACCGACAGCGGCTGTCCGGCGATCCAGAGGGCTGCAACGCTGCCGATCAGGGCCAGCGGGACGTTGCCCATGATGATCAGCGTCAGCACCGCGGAGCGGTAGCGGCTGTAGAGCACCAGGAAGATCATCGCCAGCGACACCATCGACAGCACCGCGATGGTCTTGGACGCCTCCTCCTGCGCCTGAAAGGCGCCCTCCAGGCTGGTGAAGTAGCCGGGCGGCAGCGACGAGCGGCCGACCACGTCACGGATGCCCGCGACGATCTGCGCCATGTCCGTCTTGCCGTCGCTGTTGCCGAGGATGACGATGCGGCGCTTGCCGTTCTCCCGCAGGATCTGGTTCGGACCGTCGGTCTCCTCGACACTGGCAAACAGGCTGAGCGGCACCCGCCCCGCCGGGGTCTCGACCAGCAGGTTGGCCAGGCCGCTGGTGGTGCGGTCCTCGTCGGACAGCCGCAGCACCACGTCGAAGCGCCGGGTGCCGTCGACGATCTCCGACACCACCCGCCCGTTGGACAGGCTCTCCAGCGCGTCCGTCGCCATGGCCGGGGTGACGCCGTAGAGGGAAGCCCGCTCATAGTCGATCACGACCTGTACCTGCGGGATGCGGACCTGCTTCTCGATCTGCAGGTCGACCAGCCCGGGGATCGAGGTCAGCTTCTGCTGAAGCTGCCCGGCGAGGCTGCGCAGGGTGTCCAGATCCTCGCCATAGACCTTCAGGGCGATCTGGGCGCGGACGCCCGACAGCATGTGGTCGAGCCGGTGCGAGATCGGCTGGCCGATGTTGACCGACACCGGCAGCGCCGCCAGCCGCGCCCGCACATCGGCCAGCACCGCGGAACGGCTGCGCGCGGACGGCACCAGATCGACGTCGATCTCGCTGGAATGGACACCTTCGGCGTGCTCGTCGAGTTCGGCGCGGCCGGTGCGGCGGCCGACCGACGCCACCTCCGGCACCTGCATGATCAGCTTCTCGGCGGCAACGCCAACCCGGTTGGACTCGGCCAGGGAGATGCCGGGGTTCAGCACCATGGAGATGGTCAGCGTGCCCTCGTTGAAGGGCGGCAGGAAGGCGCGTGGCAGGCTCGGCACCGTGGCCGCGGCGATCACCACGGCGGAGCCTACGACGGCGAAGAGGGTGCCGGGGTTGGCGAGAGCCCACCCCAGCAGCCGGGCGTTGCCGGCTTTCAGCCGCCGGACCAGCCAGCTGTCATGCTCATCGAGCCGCTTCAGCTTGGGCAGCAGGTAGTAGGACAGCACCGGCGTGACGGTGATGGCGGTGACCAGGCTGGCGAGGATGGAGACGATGTAGGCCACGCCCAGGGGCGCGAACAGCCGCCCCTCGATGCCGGACAGGGCGAACAGCGGCACGAACACCAGGATGATGATGATCGTGGCGTAGACGATGCCGGAGCGCACCTCCTGCGAGGCCGCCGCCACCACCTCCAGGATCGAGCGCGGGTTGCCGGCCCGGCGGTTCTCGCCGAGGCGACGGTAGATGTTCTCCACATCGACGACGGCATCGTCGACCAGCTCGCCGATGGCGATGGCGAGGCCGCCCAGCGTCATGGTGTTGATCGACATGCCGAACGCCTTGAACACCAGCACGGTGATCAGGATCGAGATCGGAATGGCGGTCAGCGAGATCAACGTCGTGCGGACGTTGAGCAGGAACAGGAACAGGATGACGGCGACCACCACCACCGCCTCCTGCAGCACCTTCATGACGTTGTGGATCGAGGTGTCGATGAAGTTGGCCTGCTTGAACAGGATCTCGTTCGCCTTCACCCCTTTCGGCAGGAACTGCGCCAGATCGGCCAGGGCCTTCTCGACCTCGGCCGTCAGCGTCGTCGTATCGCTGCCCGGCTGCTTCTGCACCGACAGGATGACGGCCGGCTTGCCGTCCACCCCGGCGTCACCGCGCTTCACGCGGGCGGCGAAGTCGACATCGGCCACTTGGCGCAGATGGATGGGCTGCCCGGCCTTGTAGGCGACCACCAGGGTGCGCAGGTCCTCCAGCCGGGTCGTCCGGCCGATGTTGCGGATCAGATATTCTTCGCTGTGCTGGTCGATGAACCCGCCGCCGGTGTTCGCCGAGAACTGTTGAAGCGCTTTCACCAGCTCGTCGGTGGTGATCTCCAGGTCGTGCAGGCGTGCCGGGTCGGGAGCGACGTGGTACTGACGGATCTCCCCGCCGATCGGAATGACCTGACTGACGCCGGGGATGGCGAGCAGGCGGGGCCGAACCACCCAATCGGCGAGTTCGCGGACCTCCATCGGTCCGACACCGGTTCCCGGCTCGGCAGACATGGCGAGCAGCATGATCTCGCCCATGATGGAGGAGATCGGCCCCATCTGCGGCCGGACGTTCGGCGGCAACTGGCCCTGGACGATGGCCAGACGCTCGGCGACCTGCTGTCGGTTGCGGTAGATGTCGGTGCCCCAGTCGAACTCGACGAAGACAATGGACAGGCCGACACCGGAGACCGAGCGCACGCGGGTGATGCCCGGCATGCCGTTCATCGACGTCTCGAGCGGGAAGGTGACCAGCTGCTCGACCTCCTCGGGCGCCAGACCCTCGGCCTCGGTCATCAGCGTGACCGTGGGCTTGTTGAGATCGGGGAAGACGTCGACCGGCAGTCCCTTGAGGACGAAGGAGCCGTAGACGACCAGCAGCACGGCGGCGGCCAGCACGAACAGGCGGTTGCGCAGGCTGGTGTTGACGAGGACGTTGAACATGGCCGCCTCACCGGACCTGGTTCAGCAGGCCGGCGCCATCGGTGACGATGCGCGCCTCGGGCTCGATGCCGGCCAGGACCAGCACCGTGCCGCCATCGACCGGCTGCGTGCGCACGGGCCGGGCGACGAAGCGCTGCGGCGACTCGTGCTGCCAGACGATCGGCTGACCGCCGGCGCTGCGCACCACGCTGTGGCGCGGCAGCACGATGCCCGACGCGGTGCCCTGCACCTGGGCGACAAGCCGGACCGGTTGGCCGACGCCGAGCCCCGCCGGCGGATTGGCGATCCGGAAGAGCAGCGGGATCGCCTGCTGGCGCAGCGCCAGGCTGGAGCCGAGCAGTTCCAGGGACAGGCCGGTGCCGTCGGCCGTCGTCGCCGTGGCCGCTTTGATGGCGTTCGCCACCCGCGGGTCGAAGGCGACCGCCTCCACCATCAGCCGTGACGGGTCGACGATCTCGAACAGGACTTGGTCGCGGCCCTCGATGACCTGACCGGCCTTGACGTTGTTGGCGGTGACGACCCCGGCGATGGGAGCACGCAAGGCTTCCTTGGTGGTCAGGGTCGGCGACAGCGCCGCCCGGCGCTTGCGCAGGCCATTGAGGTTGGCTTCCGCCTCCTCGATGTCGCGCTGCGGCACGCTGCCTTCCAGCTTCCGCAGGCGCTGCACCCGCGACTCGGCGATGACGAGCTCCTGCTCGACCGTGGCGATCTGCTGCTGGATGCCGCTGCGGTCGACCACGTTCACGGCCGGCGTGATGGTGGCCAGGACCTGCCCGGCCTCGACCCGCTGGCCGACATAGGGCAGCCCCTTCTCGCCCGGCTCGATGCGGCCGCTCTGGGTCGCCTGGACATGACCGCCACCGTTCGGATCGGCGATGATCTGGCCGATCAGCTGGACCGTCTGCGCCGCCTGCTGCGTCTTGGCGACCGTGGTGCGCACTGACAACAGGCGCTGTGACGTCTTGGGCACGTACAGGCTGCCATCCGGCAGCCGGCGCGGGCTCTCCGCCGCGCCGGTCACTGCCATCGGCGTGGCCGCTGCTCCTGGAGTCTTGTCCTTCGCCTCATCGCCATGGCTGTGATCCTCGCCGCCATGGGCGAAAGCGGCGCCGCTGGCCAGCAGCAGGCCGAAGCCGATCAGGGCCGCTCCGGCAACCGTGCGCGCCCGGCCTCGCTGGGTCAGCGCCACCGTGGTCAGCACACCGAGCAGGAAGACCATGACGGCTCCCGACATCAGGCCCGGGTCATGCCGCACTTGGCCGAGCATGGCCGACACGCCGCCCCTGCCACCGGACCCGGCGGGCTGGGCGGTTGCCGGGATCTCCAGCGTGCCGATCAGCAGGTCGGCGGCATCGGCCGCCGTCACCGACACGGTCAACTCGTGCGGACCCGGCTTCGACACCCAGGCGGCGTCGAGGCTGTAGACGCCCTCCTCCCCGGAAACGGGGGAGGCGGTCACGGCTTCCCCGTCGGCGGTGACCTCGACGGTCGCACCGGTCACCGGTTCGTTGGTGACGAAGCGGTCCAGGTAGACCAGCAGGCCTTTGCCATGGACGACCGCCACCAGTTCGAAGTCCGACGAGGACGTCTCCATGGTCGGGGTGGCGGTGGCGACGACCGGCTTGGGAGCGTCGCCGTGCTCATGGCCTTCATGAGCCAGCGTCGGAAGGGCGACCGGCGCGGCAAGGCTCGCGGCGATCGAGGCCGCGGCGAGAAGGCGTCGGTGGATCATGGAAGAACTCCGAGAGACTGGTTCAAACGGGCGCGCGCGGCGCCGACCTGGATTTCGGCGGTGGCACGCGCGAGCTCGGCCTCGAAAGCCGCCTCCTGGGCCCGCACGAACTCGACGAGGCTGATCTCGCCCCCTTTTCTCGCCCGCTCGACGATGGACAGACGCCCCTTGAGCGCTGCGGCGCGGTCGCGGACGATGGAAAGGCGTTCGGTGGCGGCCTGGTGGGCCAGGCGTGCCTGGCGGATTTCGGTCTCGATGGTGCGCTCCGCGTTCGCCTGCTCGGCTTCGCTGCGGACCACTTCGGTGGCGGCCTCGGCGCGCTTGAGGGCATTGACCGCGTCCACCGAGAACGGGATGCGCATCGACAGGCCGACGATGGTGTCGAAGCGCTCCCCACGGACATCCCGCTCCTTGCGGGCCAGAACGCCGACTTCCGGGCTATCGCGGGTGGTGAGGTCGACCAGTTGCCTCTGGGCCTGGGCCGAGCGGACGCCCAGGCGAGCCGCCTGGAGCGCCGGGTGCCGGTCGAGCGGCTGCTCGCCGATCAGCGGCTCGGGCGTGGCCTTCGGGACCGTGGCGCCGGTCAGGGTGCGGAACGCCTGCCGGGCCTCCTCCAGGCTCAACTCCTCGTCGCGGACCTCCGCAGCCACGGCGAGGGCCTCCCCACGTGCCAGCTGGTGGTCGGCCTCGGAGGTTTCCCCGGCTTTGGAACTGCGCTTCGTGTCGGCCTCAAGACGGCGCGCCACCGCGAGGCGCTGACGGGCGAGCTCGACGCGCCGCTCAAGGAGCGCGATCTGCCACAGGGCCGTCCGGACCTCTCCAGCGATGGCCAGCTGGCGCGCCGCGATCTCCGCGTCGGTGCGCGCCAGCAGCGCGTCGGCGGCGCGGACGGTCGCCGTGCCCTGGCCGGGCAGCCAGAGCGGAACGCCGACTTCGGCCTCATACTCGCGCCGCCCGACATTGCGGCCCACCATATCGGTGATGTGCCGCAGGGTGACGGCCGGAGCGGCCGGAACCAGCGACTCTCCGGCGCCGCGCTGGGCCACCGCCTGCCCCCGCCTCGCCTCCAGCGACCGGATCTCCGGATTGAGCCGCCACGCCCCCTCCACGGCATCGCGCAGGGTCTGTGCCCCGGCTGGAAAAGCCAGCAGGCAGACGGCAACTGCGGCTGCCGCCGCCTGCTTCATACGCTTGGACCCGAACTCACGCACCAAACGACCCTCCCACCTTGGGGCGGTTCGGCCCATGTCCGGCAAGGTGCGGGACCCATCCCGGCGTGACCGCGGCATAGCGCTCGTAGGCGGTGCCGAAGACGTGGAGGGCGGCACCCTCCTCGGAGTGCGCCAGTCGGACATACATCCAGACGAGCAGCGGGAACATCACCAGCGTCAGGATGGTCGGCCACTGGAGCAGGAAGCCGAACAGGATGACGATGAAGGCGACATACTGCGGGTGCCGGATGTAGGCGTAGGCTCCCGTGGTGGCGAGCCGCTGCTCGCGCTGGGCGGCGTGAAGCACCTTCCAGGCCGCCGAGAGCAGGACGAAGCCGCCCAGGATCAGCAGGTTGCTGAGGATGTGCAGTACGCTGAAGTGTGGGTTGCCCGACAGGCCGAGGACGGTCGACCACAGATGCCCGGCTTCGTGCGACATCAGGTCGAGGCCGGGGTAGCGGGTCTGAAGCCACCCCGACAGCAGGTAGATGGTCAGCGGAACACCGTACATCTCGGTGAACAACGCCACGATGAAGGCGCTGAACGCCCCGAAGGAGCGCCAGTCCCGCGGCGACTGCGGCTTGCCGAAGCTGTAAGCGAAGATGATGAAGATCGCCGAGTTGAGGATGACCAGCATCCACAGTCCGTAGTCCGAGGCCTCGTGCGTCATGGCGAGCCTCCCTTGGTCGGACGATCGGCGTCATCGCCACCGCCGCCGTGGCCGCCGTGGCCGTGTCCGCCGTGCATGAAGACGTGCATCAGCGGGCAGAGCAGCAGGAGCACGAGCGGCAGCGCGTCGAGCACATGGGTGACGTGATAGAGCGACAGGTACACCGCCCCGACGGCGACGGCGCCGAGGCAGGCCAGTCCTGTCCAGGTCCGGTACCAGGGCAGGCGTGCCTGCGGTTCCGGCCTGTGGGTCTCGGGGGTGTGGTGGGTGTGTTCGTGCGTCATGGCCGCCTCCTCACATCATGCCCATCGGGCTGGCGAACAGCTGGTCGGCTACCTTCTTCTGCTCGTCGCTCAGCGCGGCGTAGAGCGGCTTGGCGGCGGCCTCGAGCGCTTTGGCGGCGTCGAGCCGGGTCGCCAGGGCTTTCTGCTGAGCGGCCAGCCGGTCCGGCCACGCGGACGGCATTCCGCCCTTGGTCATCTGCTCGTGCATGGCCTGATGGGCCTTGGCGTTCGACCGCAGGGTGTCGGCGAAGGCATTCCACTGCGGCGCCTGGGCATCGGTGATCCTGAGCTCCGCCTTCAGGAAGGCGATGCGGCCCTCGACGTGCTCGAACGGCAGGCCCATGGCGCCCATGCCACCCTGCTGGCCCATCATCATCTGGCGCATCATGGGCATCATCTGCTCCATCATGCCCGGGCCCATCATGCTGGATTGGCCACTCTGCTGCCCCATCATGCCACCCATCATCATGCCGGGCCGAGCACCCTGGGGCGGCTGAGTGGGCGTCGGGGCCGCAGTTGGCTGGTCCTGGGTGGTGGTGGCGCCGCCCGGGTGGTGGGCCTGGTGGTCCTGACCTTGGTCCGGAGTGGTGGCGGTCTGGGCCTGCGCAGCCGACATCATGGCGACGAGCGCAAAGGCCGGGAGCAGTGTGCGGGTGAAAGACGACATGGCGTCCTCCGTCTGATCATCTGGTTCGAGCCGTCCCGGTCGGACTCCATGCAGGAGCGCCGGCGACACAAAGGCCGAGCGCACGACATCCGGCGACGTCCTTCGCTGAGCCGAAGCTCAAGCTGGGCGCGGACAGACTCGTGGCGTCAGAGGATCAGAGAGGCGGACGGAGTGCGGGGTCGCTGTCGATGCCTTCGGGCGTGGCCAGGGCAAGCAGAGGATCCGCCCGGTCGAGGATCGGAATGAAGGCCGCAATGGCATCGGCGGGGAGGCCGCCATGCATGGTCGCGCACTGGGCGACGCTGCAGCAGGCATCGTCGCCAAGCACACCAAGGTCCTTGCAGGGGTCCTGCTTGTGCTCATGGTCTGCCACGCCAGCGACATCATCGCCATGCGTATCGACCAGGGCGTGCTCATGAGGCGCCGGCGAATGCTGGTGAGGCAGCAGACTGGCGTGGCTCGGCACGGCATAGACGAGCAGCGTGGCCAGCATCAGCAGGCTCACCACCACCCTCCTCACCGTCGGCCACGTCCCACGCCGCATGGCGATCGCCTTCCTTTTCCGAGGTCGGACGGCACCTTGCGTGCCCACCGGCCCCTCTGCCAAAGGTAGTACCATTCCCTGGTCCCCGCAACAGCACGATCGTCTCGACGACCGCCCCTGTCAGGGTCCCGGAAGAGTGCGGCGGACTGTCACTCCGCTTCCATCACCAATCCAGGTCAGTAAGGCAAGCATCGACCCTCCAGCGGTGGGAGGGTCAATAGGAAAAGCGCGCGACGTCAATGGCACTCGATGGACGATGCCGGTTGACGGACATCAATGTCCGCACTCATGCCGGGGACTATGGTTGTGCTCCCCTGGATGGACCGGAGGCGTTCGAAGCGACGGCTGGCATGAAGCGATTGGGCCACATCTTCGCCATTCTGGCGTTCACCTTTGCGCTCCTGATGGGGGCGGCGGGCGGAGCCATGGCGAATGTAGGGGCGCATGTGGACATTCCGGCCGGCTCGATGGGCCATCACGGCTCCCATCACGCCCCACCGTCCTCTGCACCATCCCAGAGCGATCACCACAAAGCCGCCCTCGCCGTCGCGGCGACCTGCTGCCCGGCGGCCGAGGCTCCGGCGCGGCACACCGTCAGCATCCCGGTGACCATGGTCGAAGCGTCCTGGTACCCGCCGGCCGGCTTCGTCCCGAATGCCCGGGACATCACGCCGGACACGCCGCCTCCGAAGACCAGCCTCTGATCGGCCGCGCGCTCTGACGCCTGCGTCGGACGCCCGGCCATGCGCCGCCTGAACCGCGGCGTGCGCGAGCGATTCCGACCACGCGATCAGAGGACTCTCATCATGTCCGAGAGGCATTTCACGACCCGTCGCGGCTTCATCGCCGCGTTGGGCTTCAGCGCCGTTTCCCTGTACGGCGCCTGGGCAGCCTATGGCGCTGCCCCGCTTCCCTTCGGCGGCCGCAAGGATGTGGCCCCAGAACCCGACGCACACGGCAGCCACGATGGGCATGGCGCGGCGGAGATTCCCGCCGAAACAGGGGGCCATGGCGGCCACGGCGCGGCCGCGGGCATGGCGCCCGAGGAGTTCCGCTTCGAGCACGACTTCTTCGTCCAGAAGTACGCGCAGAAGGACGGCAGCGTGAATCCACACGCCGATGCGGATGCCCATGGCGGCGTCGCACATGGCGGCCATGGTCATGCCGATGCCGGCCACGACCACGGTTCGGAGTTGACGTCCGTCGCGCCGATCAACGTCTACCTGATGGCGCAGAAATTCTCCTACAGCCCGGACGTCCTCCAGCTCAAGGCAGGTGTGCCGTACCGGTTCCGCATGATGGCGGACGACATCACGCATGGCGCGTCGATCCAACTTGGGTCCGCCAGCCGCATCATCCGCCTGCGGCCGAACGTCGTGACCGAGCAGACGATCACCTTCACCAAGCCGGGCGAGTACCTCCTGTACTGCACCGTCTATTGCGGCCAGGCGCATGACGCCATGCAAGGCCGCCTCATCGTCGGCTGAGCCCGGGGAGACTCCACCATGGACAGCATTTCGACCTCCTTCGTTCCGGTGGGCTTCCGCTCGCGCCTCACGGCTCGGGTCGCCGCCCTGCCAGGCGCCGACAAGGCCCTTCTCACGCTGCTGTTCGGCGCCGCTCTGCTGGCGCTCGTTCTGGGTCTGGTTGGCGGCTTGGGGACCGCGCTCGCCCGCGCCGGGGCGCTCGCCTTCTTTCCGGATGACGCCTACCGCCTCCTGACCCTGCACGGCGTGTCCGTGTTCTTCTACTGGCTCTACCTGATCCAGGCGGCGCTGCTGCTGGTGCTGGCGGCGGCCGAGAACGGGCAAGGCCTCGCCCTGCGCCCCCTTGCCCGGCTCGGTGCCGCCCTGATGCTGGCGGGCTTTGGCGTCAGCGAGTGGATCTCAGCCACCGGGACGCCGCTGCTCTATGACGGCAGCCCCGAGCTTGCCGCCGACGACCCGCGCTCCGTCGGCGTCTTCGCCCTCGGCTACCTGCTGCTTTCGGCAGGCTTGGTGGCGTCCGCCATCAGCGGCATCGCCACCGTGCTCCAGCCCCGGTTGCGCGGTGAGGCGGATGAGTTCACGTCGATCGGGTTCGCGCTGTTTGCCTGGGCCGGCTTTCTGGTGGTCAGCGCCATCGCAGCCACCAACGCCTTCCTGCCCGGCCTGCTCTGGTCGCTCGGCACGGGACCGTTCCCGGCCGACCACGGCACCGAATGGCACATCCTGTTCCACAACCTGCATTACCTGCCCCTGATGGCCACCGTGCTGGTGTGGTACGTGCTGAGCGAACACCTGACCGGGGTCAAATCCATCCACGGCGCCCGCCTGTCGAAGATCGTCTTCGCCGCCTATCTGGTCTTCGTTCCGCCGACCAGCCTCTACCACATGTTCCTGGAGCCGAACCTGTCGGAGAGCGTCCGGGTCGTCGGTTCGCTGCTGTCGTTGTTCGTCTCGGTCCCGACCCTGGCGGCCTTCGCGATCATCGTCTCCTCGCTGGAGGCGAGCGCCCGGGCGCGCGGCGCCACCGGCTTCTTCGGCTGGATGAAGGGGCTGCCCTGGCGCAACCCGGCGATGGCGAACATGGGCTGGGCGGTGGTGAACATGATGCTCGGCATCACCTTCGCCTTCGTCCTGATCCAGGAGAAGCTGGCGCCGATGTTGTCGGACACCTTCTTCGTGCCCGGCTATTTCCACTTCTTCGCGGTCGGCGTGCTGACCCAGACCTTCCTGGCGGCACTGATGGTCATCCTGCCGGCCCTGGGTGGAGGCACCCTGTGGCGCCCGGAGCTGCTGCGGCGCATGCCGGCCATCGTGACCATCGGCCTGCTGATCTTCGGCGCGGCGGGCATCGCCGCCGGGGTCATGGGCGTGCCGCGCCGAGTCTTCGACGTCAGTTATGGCGGCATGGCCCCTGCGGCATGGCCGATGCTGATGGCCCTGGTCGGCCTTGGCGCCACCGTCTTCGCCATCGCCCTCTCGATCAGCGTCTACGGCGTTGTCCGGACCCTGCTGTCGCTGCGCCCGTCCCGCGAGCAGGCGCCGGTGGTCGACTGGCAGACCGGGTCGCGCGGCGTCGGCGCGGCCCCGGCGTGGACGGGGCCGCTGTCGGTGGCGGCGCTGGTCGCCGCCATGTATGTCTTCACCATCGTTGCGTTCCAGCTGATCCAGTCGCTGCCGATCATCGCCATCGGCGGCGGGCACGGCCACTGAGCGCAGGGGAATCGCCATGAAAATGAACGAAGAACTCTGGCTCGTCGTCGTCATCGCCGCCGTATGGGCGGTGCTCGCCGCCGTCTACGCCCTGGTCCCCAGTCTCGGGATGCCCGGCTACGTCCGGGTCTGGGGCGGCGGCGCAGTGCTGTTCCTGATACTCGCCGGGGTGCTGGTCGCCGTCAGTCGGAAGGCGCCCAGGGGCTGAACCGCTGCGCGACTGCGCCACGAGGGGGCGCCACGGGGGCATGAGCATCGCTCCGCCCCCATGGCACCCTATGTCACTTCTTGATGCCGAGGATGGTTTCGGCCTGGGCGAGCGTCGCCTCCGACCCGGCATGCTTGCCCTGCTTATACGCGGTCAGAAAAGTTCTGACCGCTGCGTTCATACGCTAGGCAGGCTTCGCGCCTACCGGCGCGCGCCCGCAGTCGCGGGCTATACCGGGTTCGAAGAGTCAGAACTTTCCGAACCCGGTATTGTCGGCTCCGGTGGGCGATTGGGCAACGGTATGACGGCATGTGTCCGAGATGCCGCTGAAAGCAGCACTTGCGCAAGGTGCTTCAAGAAGACCGCCTATAGGAGGCGGCACCGCAAGTGATTGGATTGTCTGCGATGCGGGGACACGGCGAACACAGGCTCACCCATGGCAGCCGGACTCGTGAGTTCGACGCATTCAAGCGCTGGGCACCCGAATGCTAAGCCCTTCCCCGTCGCGGCACAACGATCGACAGCCCGACCAGTGCGATCAGTGAGAAGCCGGCTCCTGCCAGGAAAGTCGCGCCGGGGCCCAGGACGGTCCAGAGCAATCCGGCCAAACCACTGGCCGCCAACAGGGCAATCCCAGTCAAGAGGTTGAAGAGACCGAACCCTGTTCCCCGCAGGTCCGTGGGCGTGGCATCGGCGACGAAGACCGCGAGCAGTCCTTGGGTTGCGCCCATATGGAGCCCCCATACCGCCGCTCCGATCAGGACTGCCGATGCGGAGCCGGCCGCCGCGAGCACCAGATCGGCCAACACCAGCAGGCCCACCCCAAAAGCCAGCAGGGTGCGCCGGTCCAGCCGGTCAGCCAAACGCCCAAGGGGATAGGCGGAGGCTGCGTAGACGATGTTCATGACGATCAGGACCAGCGGCGCGTAGGCGTCCTCCACGCCGACGCTCTGGGCACGCAGCAGCAGGAAGGCTTCGCTGAAGCGCGCCAGCGTCAGCACCGACGCCAACACCACCACGCCCCAGAAGGTCGCGCTCAGCCGTCGCAGCTGACCGCGCCGGATCGGAAAGCGGCGCGGTTCGCCGGCTGGTTCCGTGTTGGGCTCGCGCACGCCGAACAGGATTACCGTGACGGCGATGAAGGCCGGGATGACGGCAATCCAGAACACAAGACGGAAGTCGTCGCCGCTCAGGACCATCAGCAGCATGGCAAGCGCTGGTCCGGCGAACGCCCCAACGGTGTCCATCGACTGCCGCAGGCCGAAGGCGGCGCCGCGCAGTTCGGGCGGCGTCACCTCGGCAACCAGCGCGTCGCGCGGCGCCCCGCGCACCCCCTTGCCAATACGGTCGAGAAAGCGGGCCAGCAGAACGGAAGCCAGCGTGTCGGCGAGCGGGAAGACCGGCTTGGTCAGCGCCGCCATGCCGTAACCCAGCAGCAACAGCGGTTTGCGTCGCCCCATCCAGTCGCTGACCGCGCCGGAGAAGATTTTGGTGATGGCGGCGGTCGCCTCGGCGATGCCCTCGATGAAGCCCACCGACAGCGCACTGGCGCCCAGAACCGAAACCAGAAACACCGGCAGCAGGCTGTGGATCATCTCCGAGGAGACATCCATGAACAGACTGACGAACCCCAGAGCGACGACGCTGCTGGGGATGGAGCGGAGCGACATGGTTGACTTCCCAACACCCGTTAATAGATCTCCGACGGCCACACGATCTATCATCGTGGGGCGCACGCTCACCAGATCGATGGTGTGAACGGCTGGACGGTCAAGGCCGAGCCGGTCGCGACCGGCGTCGTGCTGACCGTCACCGCCCTGGCCCCAAGCAGACGGCCCATATCCGGCGGCTCGGGTTCATCGGCATCATGCCCCAGGGCGGCCACCATCAGAAACACCACCTCGCCATGGCGAGAGGTGAAGTCAGCCACTGATGGCAGAACCGCAATCCGCTCAGACCAGGGTCCGGGCGATGGCGTTGATGGCCTTCATGCCGGAGCCGAAGCGGGCGATGGACTCCCGGTGGCTCTCGAGTTCGCCGTACGGCAGGTAGCGCACCTGGAGGTCGGCGACGCGGCTGAAGGCCGGTCGGGTCAACTGGGCACGGACCTCGTCCTCGCGGCCGTTCGGCGCCACCAGGAACATCCCTTCCAGGGCATGTGCCTCGGTGCCGAGCGCCAGATCGAGCATGCGGACGACGCCCGAGTAGATCGAGGTCGAGTGCTCGACTTCGAAGGCGGCGGCAACATGCGCCTTGCCCCGGTCGAGCCACAGGACGTCGATGAGCCGGATGGCGTCGGCGCCAGGCGCTTTCTCGATCGCTTCCGGCAGCCGCTCAAGGCAGCCCTCGCCGAGCTTGCCGCCGTCGTAGGCCCGGCTGCGGTCATTGGCGGCGATCCACACGTCATAGCCCAGCGCCCTGCCCAGATCACGCAGCCAGCCCTGGATCTCGGTGTGCGTGCGGTCGCCCTCGCGCTCGGCGGCCGCAGCCTTGGAAGCCTTGGCGCTCTCCTCACGCACCTTGGCAAGGTCGGCTTCCCACGCGGCGCGGGCGGCGGCATCGTTGGTGCGCGGCGGCGCGGCGTAGCGTCCGGAGCCGACGTCGAACAGCAATCCGCCGATGGCTCCGAGATCGTTGGACAGCAGGTCGCGGTATTCGGCGTTGAGCGCCAGGATGCCCTGACGCATCGCCAGGAACTCGTCCCACCGGCCAAGCTTCACCTTGGCGCCGGTCAGCGCGTTGTAGCCGTTGACGATGGCCGTGTTGAAGGGCGGCACCAGGGTCGGATGCAGGAAGTACAGCAGGTTCGCCACCGCCGGCCCAAGCCCCTTGATCTGCTTGGCGTCGATCTGCCGGATGGCGGCGAGGATTTGCGGTTCGGCGTTGCAGCAGACGCAGGCGTCGAGCAGACGACCGAAGGCGCGCTGGTTGTCCGGGTTCTCATAGATGTCCGGGATGCGCAGCTTGGGCTTCCACAGGAAAGCGTGGTCGGCCCCCTTGAAGATCTGGCGCTGCTCGGCGATCGAGTGCACCACCGTCTCCAGCGACGAACCGCGATAGGCGTTGCCGAAGGTGCTGCCCTCGATGTCGGTCACGACCTGTTGGATGCCGCGGCGAATTGACCGGAAGTTCTTCACCCGCTCGTCCCACAGGAACCAGGTCCGGTACGTCGCGCCGGCATCCTCACGCCAGCGTTGGATCAACGCGCGCATCGGGTCGGACAAGGAAGGCTCCTTCGCTCAAGGGATTGAACCCAGAGTAAAGCAGCGCCCCCTCCATCGCAACCCGGGGGAGGCCTCACGACGGGAACTGAACCGATTGCTGATCGGGCGGGAACGCCGAGGCATCGGCCCCGGTTGCTCGTGGGGTACTGCCACGCATCCCCACTTGCCTCCGGGAGACCTCTCATGCCACAGCGCTCGAAGACGTCCGCCATTCTTCCGACGATTGCCGTGCTGACCGCGGCCCTGACCTCCGCCTGCGCGCCGACACAGCAGACCACGGGTCAACCGACGACCACCGGCATGACCGCCCAGCAGGGCATGGCCATGCAGCAGGGGACGCAGGCACATCAGGGCATGATGCAGGGGGGCTCGATGTCCAACTCCCCGGGCTCACAGGCGATGATGGGGTCGATGCAGAAGATGCAGCAGTCCATGATGGCGCAGCCGATGACCGGCGATACCGATCGCGACTTCGCCTCCATGATGCGGGAGCATCACCGGGGGGCTGTCGATATGGCGCGGGTCGAACTCCAGAGCGGGCGCGATCCTGAGCTTCAGAAGATGGCCAGGAAGATCATCACCGACCAGGAAAAGGAAATCCGGCAACTCGACCGCTGGCTCGCCCGCCATCCGGCCAAGCCGCCCCAGAGCTGATGGCGGCGACCTTGGATTGTTGTCGCGGAGACCGCTGTCTCCGGTGTCGGCCGAGGTAGGCGGTTCAAAACTTGGAGCCAACATGTCTGTCGCCATTTCGAATGGCATGCAGAAAGAACTGCGTTGCTCGATACCCTCAAAAACGAAAGACCGGACTTGAGATCGAAGTCGCTAGAAACTGATCTTGGCTCATTCCAGTGCCCAGCCATTCCACCGCCCCGGCGGTGAACTTGGCAACAGATCCAAGCGGAGGATCCAGGAGCGATGCAGCGGAGGGCTCGTCCACCGCATCGCCCCGGTCTCCATCGCATGAGTGCGATGAATCACGCGCCGAGCTTCGGCACCGTGTGGGTGTCGAGCGCCACGCAGATGTTCTTCGTTTCCATGTAGAAATCGAAGCTGTAGTCGCCACCGTCACGGCCGATGCCGCTCGCCTTCATGCCGCCGAAGGGGGTTGGCAGGTGACGGTTGTTCTCGGAGTTGATCCACACCATGCCGGCGTCCAGCTTCAGCGCCACGCGGTTGGCACGGCCGACGTCGCGGGTCCAGACATAACCGGTCAGCCCATAGGCGACGTCGTTGGCCACCCTGATCGCCTCCGGCTCATCCAGGAAGGGGATGGCGGTCAGGACAGGCCCGAAGATTTCCTCCTGGGCGATGCGCATGCGGTTGTGCGCGCCGGTGAACAGCGTCGGACGGACATAGTTGCCGCCGGCGCCGGCCTCCTCGGCGCGGACGCCGCCGACCTTCACCGTCGCGCCGTCCTCCCGCGCGATGGCGCAATAGCCCAGAACCTTGTTCAGATGGCGCTCGTGCACCAGCGGGCCGACCTCGGTGGCGGGATCCAGCGGGTGGCCGACGCGGATGCGGGCGACGCGCTCCGCCAGCCTTTCGACGAAGGCGTCATGGATGCCGCTCTGCACCAGCAGGCGCGAGGACGAGGTGCAGCGCTGGCCGTTCAGGCTGTAGATCATGAACACCACCGCGTCCAGAGCACGGTCCAGATCGGCATCGTCGAACACGATGACCGGGTTCTTGCCGCCCAGTTCGAAATGCACGCGCTTCAACGTCGGGGCGCCCTGGGCCATGATGTGGCTGCCGGTGGTCGATTCGCCGACGAAGGCCACCGCCTTGATCGCCGGATGCTCGGTCAGCAGCTTGCCGGCCTCCTCGCCCAACCCGTTGACCAGGTTGGCGACGCCGGCCGGCACACCGGCTTCGGCCATGATCTCGGCCAGCAGCATGGCGGTCAGCGGGCTCCACTCCGCCGGCTTGTGGACCACCGTGCAGCCGGCGGCAAGCGCCGGGGCGATCTTCCAGGTCGACAGCATGAAGGGCGTGTTCCAGGGCGTGATGACCGCCACCGGTCCCAGCGCCTGCCGGACGGTGAAGTTCAGATGGTCCCTGGCCGGCAGCGACAGGCCGTTGGCGGCATCCGGCGCCCGGTCGGCGAAGAAACGGAAATTCTCCGCCGCGCGTTCGGCGGCCTTGCTCATGAAGCGGATCGGCTGGCCGCTGTCCAGGCTTTCCAGGACGGCGATTTCCTCCGCCCGCGCCAGGATGCCGTCGGCGACCCGATGCAGGATGCGCTTGCGCTCGGTGCCCGGCAGGGCGGCCCAGGCGGGGAAGGCGCGCAGCGCCGCCGTCGCGGCGGCATCGACGTCGGCGGCGTTGCCGGCATGGACCCGGTTGATGATCCCGCCGTCGATGGGGGACAGGTTGTCGAACAGCCGCTCCGACTGGCCGGGAACCTCCCGCCCGTCGATGAAATGGCCGAGCGGACGATCCCGGAACCGGGTCAGGAGCCGTTCCGCGGTTGCGAGATTCGTTTCGAAAACGGATGCCATGGCGTTTCACTCCAGGGTTTGGTTGGCGCTTGTTGGGCAGAGCTTTGGTGGGCAGGGGTGTGGCAGGCCGGGCTGCCGCGGGCGGCGTGCCGCGCCATAGAACTTGATTTGTTAATATTTAACATGTTATATAAATCGGGCTGCGGTGCTGTCAAGCGCTTTCCCTGCGCAGGGCCGCCGCGCTATGGTGCGGGAAACCTCCAGACATGCGTCGACTCTTTCCAGATGAGGCCGGAGCCTTGGGCAGACCTTCCAGAAAAGCCGCGGCGGCAGAACCCATTGGGGTGGCCGGGCACCCCGGCGGCGAGATGCGGGCCTTCCGCCGGTCCCTGCCGATGGCGCTGCTGAAGGCGCGCGAGGCGGTGATGGCGCGCTTCCGTCCGCTGCTGCACGAACACGACCTGACCGAACAGCAGTGGCGGGTGCTGCGCGCCCTGACCACGGCGGACGAGTTCCGCGCCGGCGAACTGGCACGGGTCAGCAGCATCAGCATGCCCAGCCTGTCGCGCATCCTGCGCACGCTGGAAAAGCGCGAGCTGATCCAGCGCGGGATCGAGGACAAGGACCTGCGGGCGGCCCAGATCTCGATCACGCCGTCCGGCCGCGACATGATCGCGCTGATCGCCCCCCACAGCGAACGGCGCTATGCCGAAATTACCGCGGCTTTCGGAGCCGACCGGCTGGCGACGCTGTACGGGCTGCTCGACGAACTCGCCGATTGCCTGGGCGATCCGGACGGCAGCGACGGCGACGAGGAATAAGGAGTTGGTGCGGGGGCCGACGGCCCCCTCATGTGTGCGTCGCTACAGTCCCCCCATGCACAGGTATTTGATCTCCACGTAATCCTCGATGCCGTAGCGGGAGCCTTCGCGGCCGAAGCCGGATTGCTTCACCCCGCCGAACGGCGCCACCGCGGTGGAGATCAGGCCGGTGTTGATGCCGACCATCCCGTATTCCAGCGCTTCGCCGACGCGCCAGACGCGGGCGTGGTCGCGGGTGAAGAGATAGGCGGCGAGGCCGTAGTCGCTGTCGTTGGCAAGGCGCACGGCCTCGGCTTCGTCGGTGAAGCGGATCAGCGGGGCAACCGGGCCGAAGATCTCCTCCACCGCCACCCGCATCGACGCGGTGACGCCGGTCAGCACCGTCGGCTCGAACCATGTGCCGCCCAGCGCATGGCGCCGGCCTCCCACCGCCACGGTGGCGCCGGACCGGGTGGCATCGGCCACCAGATCCTCCACCTTCGCCAGGGCGGCGGCATCGATCAGCGGCCCCTGCTGCACGCCGTCCTCAAGCCCGTTGCCGACCGTCATCGCCGCCACCGCCTCCGACAGCCGGGCGGCGAAGCGGTCATAGATGCCGTCCTGCACCAGGAAGCGGTTGGAACAGACGCAGGTCTGGCCGGCGTTCCGGTATTTGGAGGCCAGGGCGCCGGCGACCGCCGCGTCGAGATCGGCGTCGTCGAAGACGATGAAGGGGGCGTTGCCGCCGAGTTCCATCGACAGCCGCTTGACCGTGCCGGCGCATTGCCCGATCAGCAGCCGGCCGACCTCGGTGGAGCCGGTGAAGGTCAGCTTGCGCACCGCCGTGCTGGCGGTCAGCACCGCGCCGATCTGCCGGGCCGACCCGGTCACCACCGAAAAGACGCCGGGCGGGATGCCGGCACGTTCGGCCAGTGCCGCCAGCGCCAGCGCCGACAGCGGCGTCTGTTCGGCCGGCTTGACGATCATCGTGCAGCCGGCCGCCAGAGCCGGTGCCGCCTTGCGGGTGATCATCGCCGCCGGAAAATTCCACGGCGTGATGGCGGCGCAGACACCCACCGGCTCCTTCACCACGACGATGCGGCGGTCGGGCAGCGGCGACGGGATGACGTCGCCATAGAGGCGCTTCGCCTCCTCCGCGAACCATTCGACGTAGGAGGCGGCGTAATCGATCTCGCCGCGCGCCTCGGCCAGCGGCTTGCCCTGCTCCAGCGTCATCAGCAGGGCCAGATCCTCGCGGTTCTCCAGGATCAGCTCGAACCAGCGGCGCAGCAGGGCGGCGCGGCGGCCGGCGGTTTCCGCCCGCCAGCCGGGGAAGGCGGCTTCGGCGGCGGCGATGGCGCGTGCGGTCTCCTCGGCGCCGCAGCGGGGGACATGGGTGATGGTGGCGCCGGTCGCCGGGTTGGTGACGGGGCTGCGTCCGCCATCGTCGGCGTCGATCCAGGCGCCGGCCACGAAGCAGCGCTCGCGCAGCAGGGTGCTGTCGGTCAAATCGGTCATGGATGGTATCCTGCGAGGCGGCGGGGCGGTCAGTAGCCGCCGGGCGTCGGAGCGGCCGTCGTCGGAGAGGTCGTCGGTTCGGGAGACGGCCGGCGGAAACGGGCGGCAAGGTCGGCGGCGGCGCGGGCGAACAAGGTGGTATCCACCCCGACCCCGACGAACAGGGCGCCGGCCGCCAGATAGGCGCGGGCCAGCGTCTCGTCGGTCGCCAGCACGCCGGCGGCCTTGCCCGCCTTGCGGGTCCGTGCGATGCCGTCCTCGATGGCGGCGCGCACGGTCGGATGTCCCGGCTGGCCGCGCAGGCCCAGCGACGCCGACAGGTCGGCCGGGCCGAAGAAGACGCCGTCCACACCCTCCACCGCGGCGATGGCGTCGAGGTTTTCAAGCCCGCGGGCGGACTCCACCTGCACCAGCAGGCAGATCTCGCCGTCGGCCTCGTCCAGATAGCCGCCGATGCGGTTCCAGCGCGAGGCGCGGGCGAGCGCACTGCCCACCCCGCGGATGCCGCCGGGCGGATAGCGGGTGGCGGCGACCAGGGCCGCCGCCTGCTCCGCCGTCTCCACCATCGGCACCAGCAGGGTCTGGGCGCCGAGGTCGAGCATCTGCTTGATGATCGCCGTGTCGCCGACCACCGGGCGGACGATGGGATGGCTGGGATAGGCGGCGATGGCCTGGAGTTGGGCCAGGATGCCGCGCAGGTCGTTCGGGGCATGCTCGCCGTCGATCAGCAGCCAGTCGAAGCCGGCCCCGGCCGCGATCTCCGCGCAATAGGCGTCGGCCAGCCCGAGCCACAGGCCGAACTGCGGCCGGCCCGCCGCCAGCGCCCGTTTGAAGGCGTTGTCCGGATTCCTCATCGATGTCCTCCTTGAAGCCCTACACGAAGCGCAGCGCGATGGAGCCGAAGGGGCCGTAATCGGCATGGACCGTGTCGCCGGCCTTGACCGGCACCGGGCGGGTGAAGGATCCGGCGAGCACGACCTGCCCCGGTTCCAGCGCCACGCCATGCGGCGCGAAGCGGCGGGCGAGCCAGCAGATGCCGTTGGCCGGATGGTTCAGCACGCCGGCCGCCACGCCGGTCTCCTCGATCACGCCATTGCGGTAGAGCAGGGCGGCGGCCCAGCGCAGGTCGGTGTCCAGCGGCCGCATCGGCCGGCCGCCCATGACGATGCCGGCATTCGCCGCATTGTCGGAGATGGTGTCCATCACCTTGCGCGGGCGCTTGCTGTCGGGATCGACGCGGTGGCAGCGGGCGTCGATGATCTCCAGCGCCGGCACGACATAGTCGGTGGCCGACAGCACGTCGAACAGGGTGACGTTCGGCCCCTCCAGCCGCGATTTCAGGATGAAGGCCAGCTCGACCTCCACCATCGGGGCGATGAAGCGGTCGATGGCGATGTCGCCGCCGTCGGGGAACAGCATGTCGTCCAGCAGGGTGCCGTAATCCGGCTCGTCGATCTGCGAGGACTGCTGCATCGCCCGGCTGGTCAGGCCGATCTTGTGGCCGATGACCTTGCGCCCCCCGGCGATCTTCGCCTCCACCCAGCAGCGCTGGATGGCATAGGCGTCCTCGATGGTGATGTCGGGGTGGTCGAGGGAGATCTGGCGGGTCTGGACGCGGGTCTTCTCCGCTTCGTGCAGGCGCGCGGCGGCGGCCCGGACGGCATCGGAACTAAGCATGGGGAAAGCCTCGTCTCAAGCGGCCTTGTAGCGACCGTGGATGTTGTTGTGCTTCCAGGTGCCGGCCTCGCTGAATTCCTGGATTTCCAGCGACAGGGCGAGGAAGCGGCTGGCGAAGAGCGCGGCGAAATGGTCCCGGACCATGGCGAACAGTTCGTCGCCGGTCTTCTTCTGCTGCTCGGCGCTGCGGCCGGCGCCGATCTTCAGCGTCAGATGGACGAAAGCGTCGTCGGCCGTGCCGTCCGCCACGCAGAAATCGTCCAGCCGGATGGCGCGGGAGCGGATGCCGCCGGTGGGAAAGACGCCGCCCTGGGCGATCAGCACGGCGTTGGCCTTGCGCAGCAGCGCCGGAATGTCGGCTTGTACGCCGAGGTTGCCGGTATATTCGACGGTCAGATGCGGCATGGTCCGTCCCCCCGCCTCAGACCGAGAAGACGGCGTTGATCTGGCCGGTGCCGGAGGAGGCGAAATAGGGCGTGACGATGTCCACGCTGCCCTCGTAGCGGTCCCAGCCCAGCGCGCCGAACAGCATGGCGGTGTCGTGCATGTAGCCCTCGCCCCAGCATTTCTCGGCATACATCGGCAGCATGGCGGTGAAGGTCGCCCAGTCGCCGCGCTGCCACAGATCGACCACGCGCAGGTCGACCTGCTCCAGGAAGGGGTCCCACATCTTGTGCAGATATTGCTCCGACACGCCGTTCTGGGCGAAGCGGTGGGACAGCGAGCCGCTGGCGAGGATGGCGACGGTGCCGTCATACTCCTCCTCGATGGCGCGGCGGACGGCGCGGCCCAGCGTGGCGCTGTCCTTCAGGTCGTGGACGGTGCAGAGCGAGGAGACCGAAACCACCTTGAAGCGGCGGTCCTCGTTCATGTAGCGCATCGGCACCAGCGTGCCGTATTCCAGCGTCAGCGAGGTTTCCGAATGCGCCCGGGTGTTCACCCCGGCCGCCGTCGCGGTGCGGGCGAGCAGATGGCCGAGCGTCGGGTTGCCGTCATAGGCGTAGGGCAGGTTCTTGATGAAGTGCGGCAGCTCGTTGCTGGTGTAGACGCCTTCGAAATGCGCGGCACAATTGACGTGGTAGCCGGAATTGACCAGCCAGTGGGTGTCGAACACCACGATGGTGTCGACGCCGAGGTCGCGGCAACGCCGGCCGATCTCCTTGTGGCCGGCGATGGCGGCGTCGCGGCACCCCTTGTGCGGGCCGTCCAGTTCCGACAGGTACATGGACGGGACGTGGGTGATCTTGGCGGCGAGTGCGAGTTTGCCCATGCTTTCCTCCGGAATGCGGCCGGTTCGGCCCGGCTTGGCGATGGACCCCTGACAGAGTGTCAGCGGTTGGCGGTGATGCTGTCGGGGACGATGTGGTTGACGAGGCTGCCGATGCCCTCGATCTCAGTGGTGACGGTGTCGCCCGGCACGACGTCCGCCAGCCCTTCCGGGGTTCCGGTCAGGATGACATCGCCCGGCGACAGGGTCATGATCGACGACAGGTAGGCGATCAGGTGCGGCACGTCGAAGATCATGTCGCGCGTGCTGCCCTCCTGCGTCACCCGGCCGTTGACCAGGGTGCGCAGCGAAAGGTTCATCGGATCGGGCACGTCCGCCGCGTCCACCAGCCAGGGGCCGAGCGGCGTGCAGCCATCGCGGTTCTTCACCCGCAGGTTCGGGCGGTAGTAGTTTTCCAGATAATCGCGGATGGCGTAGTCGTTGGCGACGCTGTAGCCGGCGACCACCTCATAGGCGCGGTCGCGCGGCACGTCGCGGGCGGTGCGGCCGATCACCACCGCCAGTTCGCATTCGTAATGCATGAAGGTGGCGTCGGCCGGGCGCCGGGTGCTGGCCTGATGGCCGGTGATGGTGTTCGGCCCCTTCAGGAAGACCAGCGGCGTTTCCGGCGCCTTGAAGGCTAGCTCCTTCGCGTGGTCGGCATAGTTGAGGCCGAGCGCGAAGATGGTGCGCGGTTCCACCGGCGGCAGCCAGGTGACCGTTTCGGGGCCATCTCCATCCAGGGCGACCAGCCGGCCGTCGGACAACCGCAGCCGCCCCTCTTCCTCCACGGCCGCATGGACCGTGCCGTCCAGCAGGATGCGGGCGCGCTTCATGGCGTTTCTCCTTCCGCCGCGGCGTCTTCGATGGCGATGTCCAGCGGGGCGAAGCCGTCGATCTCCAGCCGGACGCGGTCGCCGGCCCCGGCCTGCGGCCCGTTCAGCGCGATCCCCAGATGCAGGATATCGCCGGCCCGCAGGGTCATGAAGCCGGTCACCTCGGCCAGCAGCCGGGCCGGCGGGCGGACCAGATCGGACAGGCTGCGCTCCGCCGCCAAGGTGCCGTTGACGAGCGTGCGCAGGGTCAGCGCCTCCGGCCCCGCCACCGCCGCGTAGGGCAGCGTCCCGCCCATCGGGCAGGAGCCGTCGAAGCAGCGTTCGCGCACCGGCGGCCGGTAGACCGACGGGTTGGGCAGGCTGACGTCCAGGATCGGGCGCAGCCCGGCAACCGCGTCGGTCGCCGTGGCCTCGTCCAGGGCGGTGGCGTCGCGGCCGATGACGAGGCCCAGCGTCGCCGCCACCTCCACCCGCTCCGCCCCGCGCGGCAGCCGCACAGTGGCGCCGTTGCCGACATGGGTGTTGTAGGGCTTGATGTAGAGGATCGGCGCCTTCGGCGGCGCGCCGTAGGGCGGCTGCGACAGGGCGGGGCCAAGGCGGTCCAGAGTGGGGCGGTCGTTCAGGATCACCCCGTAGACCATTCCCTGGGCCATTCCCTGGGCCATTCCCTGGGCCATTCCCTGAGGGGAAGTGGTTTGCATGGTGTCAGCCTCCGAAGGCATGGACGAGCCACAGGCAGATGCCCGGCACGAAGACGATCAGCAGGATGCGCAGCAGGTCGGATGCCAGGAAGGGCATGACGCCCCAGGCGGTTTCGCGCATCGGTACGCCACGCGCCAGCCGGTTGATGACATAGAGGTTCATGCCGACCGGCGGATGGACGAGGCCGATCTCCACCACCATCAGCGCCAGGATGCCGAACCAGATCGATTTGTCGCTGGCGTCCATGCCGAAGAAGTCGAGGCCCATCACCACCGGGTAGAAGATCGGGATGGTCAGCAGGATCATCGCCAGCGAATCCATCACGCATCCCAGCAGGATGTAGATGCCGATGATGCTGAACAGGACCAGCAGCGGCGGCATGCCGCTGTCGCGCACCCAGGCGGCCAGCTCCACCGGCATCTGCGACACCGCCAGCGCGGAGTTCAGCAGGTCGGCGCCGATCAGCACGACGAAGATCATCGCGGTCGCCTGGGCGGTGCCGTAGATGCTGGCGACCAGCTGCGGCCAGCGCATGCCACCGGAGGCGACGGCGATGATGCCGCAGGCGGCGGCACCGATGGAGGCGGCCTCCGTCGGGTTGGCCCAGCCGTCATAGATGCCGACGATCACCACCAGGAAGACCAGCAGCACCGGCAGCACGCCGAGCTGGGCGCGCAACCGCTCCGACCAGGGCAGCGGGGCGCTGGCCGGGCCGGCGGCCGGGTTGCGCCGCACGATCAGCGCGATCACCGCGAGATAGCCGAGTGCGGCGATGATTCCGGGAACCACCGCGGCGACGAACAGCTTGCCGATGGATTCCTGCGTCAGCACCGCATAGACGACCAGTGGCACCGAGGGCGGGATCAGGATGCCCAGCGTCCCGCTGGCCGCCAGCGTTCCGGTCGCCAGCCGCCCGGAATAGCCGCGCGCCTGCAATTCCGGCAGCGCCACCTGACCCATGGTGGCCGCGGTTGCCAGCGACGATCCGCAGATGGCGCCGAAGGCGGCGCAGGCGGCGGTGGAGGCCATCGCCAGACCGCCGCGCCAATGGCCGATCAGGGCGCCGGCGGCGCGGAACAGCGCCTTCGACAGCCCGCCATGGGTGGCGAACTGGCCCATCAGCAGGAACAGCGGGATGACCGACAGGTCGTAGTTCGACAGCCGGGCGAAGGCGAGGTTGTTGAGGGTGAACAGCAGGGCGGCGGTCTGGCCGTCGTTGATGGTCAGGTAGATGGCGGCGCCGGCGATGAACATCGCCACGCCGATATGGACGCGCAGCGCCAGCATGCCCATCAGCCCGGCGAAGCCGGCAAGTCCGATTGCGGTTCCGCTCATCGTGCCACCTCCGCCGTGCCGGCCGTCTGTCGTTCGTTGGATGTCAGGTCGCGCCAGCCGCGGCTCAGCGCGCACAGCGCCGTCAGGACGAGGCTGGGCAGCATGGCGAGCATCGGTATCCAGACCGGCAGGCCCAGAAGCGGCGTCACCTCTCCCGCCTCGCGGATGTCGATCACCTGGAGGCCGGTGCGCCAGACCAGCAGCAGGGCCAGCGCGCCGAGCAGCAGGTCGGCCACGGCGTCGAGCAGCCGGCGCATCCAGGCCGGGGCGGTTTCGGTGAAGAAATCGACGCGCAGATTCTCACCCAGGATGGTGCAGAGCGGCAGGAAGGCGCAGGCGGCCACGGCAGTGCCGACCTGCATCAGCTCCACGTCGCCGGTGATCGGCAGGTTGGCCAGCTTGCGCCCGAAGATGGACAGCAGCGACATGCCGATCAGCGCCATGAAGATGCCGCCGCCGGCCAGGGCGAAGCCTTTCGCCGCAAGCAGCAGGGTGCGCTCGCCCGCGGCCCTTGGCCGGAAGTCCGGGCTTCCGATGGGTTCATGCATGATGAAGGGTCTCCGCGAAGGGGATCAGCGGGCGGCGAGCGCGCGGGCGTCGGCAACCAGGGCGGCGCCGTCGATGCCCCGCTTGGCGATGTCCTGGCGCCATTCGGCTTCGACCGGCGCCGCGGCGGCGCGCATCGCCTCGTAATCCGCGGGATCCTGGTTCTGGATGGTGCCGCCGTCCCTGGCGACCAGGGCCCGGGTGTCGGCGGTCACACGGTCCCAGACCTGGCCGAAGCTTTCGACCAGCGCCGGGCCGCTGTTGCGGTCGATCACCGCCTTCAGGTCGGCCGGCAGCGACTGGTAGCGCTCCTTGTTCATCAGCAGCGTCAGGACCGTGGTGGAGTAGTAGGGCTGGCCGGCCGGCGGCTGGGTATGGAACCTGGTCACTTCCTGCAGCTTGGTCGGCGTCACCACCTCCCAGGCCCCCATGGCGCCGTCGACGATCCCCTTGGAGATCGCTTCGGTCACCTGGGCGGGCGGCATGTTGACGGGGGTGGCGCCCAGCGCGGTCAGCAGCTTGGACACCATGCGCGTCGAGGCGCGCAGCTTCTGCCCCTTCAGGCTGTCCACCGCGGCGATCGGCTTGCCGGCGGTGTGGAAGGCGACGCCGCCGTCGACATGGACCGCCAGCACCTTGTAGGCGGCGAACTCCTCCACCGCGTGGTGCTGGTAGAAGTCCCAGGCCGCCCGGCTGCCCGACAGCCCGTTGCGCACGACGAAGGGCAGTTCCATCGTCTCGATGACCGGGAAGCGGCCGGCCGAATAGCCGGGAGCGGTCCAGACGATGTCGGCGACGCCGTTCTTCGCCAGATCGACCAGCTGCGCCGGCGTGCCGCCGAGCTGCATCGCCGGATAGAACTGGCAGGTGATGCGTCCGCCCGACTGCTCGCCCAGGGTCTTGCACCAGGGCTCCAGCACCTGTTTCTGCGCCGGCGCACCCGGCGGCAGGAAATGCGTGATCTTCAGCGAGACGCCATCGGCGGCGGCTACGGAGGTGGCGGCAATGGTTAAGGCGGCAAGCGGCAGCAGCGTGGCCAGGGCGAGCGCCGCCGGCCGGATCGTTTTCAGCATGGGGTTTCCTCCACCGATGCGCGGGGGATCGGGCAGACCGAAGGGTCCGCCCGTCTTCTTGTCGGCGCGTTGTTCATTGATGGTGCGTGATGCTATTAACGAGTTAAACATTAACATGTTAAACAGTCAAGGGCGATATGTGCGCCTTGGCGCGCCGGCCGCTTCAGAAGGTCAGTCCATTGCCGGGTAGAGACCGCGGGTGCCCGCCATCAGCCGCGTCAGGCCGAGAAGGGCGTCGAGGTTGGGGGTCGCCTGCCCCAGGCGACCGGCGATCTCCTTCACCGCCCCCAGCAGCGCGTCGATTTCCAGCGGCTTGCCGGCCTCGGTATCCTGGAGCATCGACGTCTTGAAGGCTCCAAGCCGGCGGGTCACCGCGTTGCGGTCCTGGCCGCTCTGTTCGATCGGGCAACCGATGAGGCGCCCCAGTTCGGCCGCCTCCGCCATCACCGACAGGCAGAAGCCGCTGACCAGCGGATCGTCGAGAATCCGGTCACAGGTGGCGCCGGTCAGCGCCGACACCGGATTCATCGTCATGTTGCCCCACAGCTTGTACCAGATGTCTGCCTGGATCCGCGTGGAGGACTGGACCTCGAATCCGGCTGCGGTCAGGCAGTCCGCCAGCCTGCCGAGGCGGGCCGACAGGCTGCTGTCCAACTCGCCCACGATCAGCCGCTTGCCGAAGCCGTGGCGCACCAGACCGGGTTCGGCAACCGAGCATGTGGCATGGACGACGCAGCCGACGACTGCATCATCCGGGATGGCGTCGGCGATCCGCCGGCCGGGATCGACGCTGTCGAGCGGCATCCCGGCGAGCGGCCCGCCGAAGCGGTGGAAGAACCACCAGGGCACGCCGTTCATCGCCGGCAGAACCATGGTCTCCGTCCCGATCAGAGGGGTCAGCGACTGGGCGAGGCCGGGCAGCGACTGCCCCTTCACGGCGATGACGACGAGATCCTGCGGTCCCAGCGCCGTCAGGTCATCGGCCACCCGGACGGACCCCATGATCTGCCCGTCCGCGGTGGCGAGCCTCCAGGGACCGGCGCGCAGGGCGTCGGCGGTGGCGCCGCGCGCCAGGACCGACACGTCGCAGCCGGCCTGGGCCAGACGGATGCCGATGAGGCCGCCGATGGCGCCGGCCCCGATGATGCAGGTCTTCATCGACGTCTTGTCTCCGCGGTTCAGAGGGGATGATCAGCGCCGCCGCAGCGTTTCCGACGGCGTCTCGCCATAGCGGCGGCGGTAGTCGCCGGCGAAGCGTCCGAAATTGCCGAAGCCCCAGCGCAGGGCGATGTCGGCCACGCTTCCGGCTCCCGTGCCCCCGGCTCTTGGGCCTTGCAGCAGATCGTCCCGCGCGGCGGCCATGCGGATGTCCCGCAACTGCTGCATGGGGGACTGGTCGCGGAAATTGCGGAAGCCGGCGGTCAGGGTCCGGATGCTGACGCCGGCCGCCTCGGCGATCTCCGCCAGGGTCAGCGGCTCCCCGGCGTTGGCGCGCATGAACTCCTCGGCCGCCCGGACATGACGCGGGGCAGGAGCGGCAGGCGTGCCCGCCATCTGCTCCGCCCCGCTATGCTCATGTCCGGTCAGCAGCATCAGCATCGCGGTCTCCTCCAACTGTCTCCGCAGAAGGTCGGGCAGAGCCGGGGCCGGGCCCAGGGCGGGGTCATGTCCGGCGGAGGGGGCGGTACAGGACAGCACCATCCGGACCACCGCCTGCCAGCGGGTGTGCATGGCGGTTCCCGGCCGGATGCAGGGTGCGAATTCGAGTGGCCGGGCGGGGGCCTTGCCGGTCAGCCGCTCGTACAGGCCGTCCAGCGCCGCGATCCCGAGCCGGAGATGCAGCCGCTCGCTGTCGGCGCTGAAGCGCTTCCTCACCGGCGACCTCGCGGAATCGACGACCATCAATCCCGGTCCGCCGCTGAAGCTTTGCGCCTGCGTGTCGATCTCGGACCAGCCGCTGACCTGCGTCGTCACCAGGATGAAGCGGCCGGTCGGCACCTGCGACAATTCCACCCCGGTGTTGAAACGCAGCAGGGCCATGCTCCCCGACCAGCCGACCCGCAGCCGCATGCGGAAATCGCGCGGCGGCCCGATCACCCGCATCCGGTGCGGGGTGTAGTTGCGGAACAGACGCTCAGAGGCGCAGTCGGGGTCGCTGGTGATCCAGTCCCCCGTCTGGTCGCCGGCCTGGGAGGCCAGGACCCGTCCCGCCTCCAACCCCAGCAGCCGGGCTTCGGTGGCCGACCGGCTCGTTTCGTCCCGACCGCATCCGTTCATTGTTCGCCAGCCCTCTTGTGGAGTATGCGAACAATAAAACGATTAACATGTTAATCAGTCAAGGCCCCTTTGGAACGGGATTTTGGAACGGGGCGCTGGACTTTGTCCGTCACGACCGATAGGTCGGGTCGATGCGGTCGATGATGCGGGTGAGCGCTGCGAAGGCGTCTTCGCCGGCCCCGTATTTCGGATCGAAATTCAGGCTGTCGGCGACGCATTTCTCCAGCACCGCTACCGGGATTGGCCGCGCCCGGCCCATCGAATGAGTGGCCATCTGGATCTCGCAGGCGCGGTTGACCAGCCACATCAGTGAGAAGGCCTGGGCCAGTGTGGCGCCGACCACCACCGGGCCATGGTTGCGCAGCAGCAGGACCGGCTTGTCGCCGGCACTGGCCAGGATGCGCCGCCCTTCGTCGAGATGGACGGTGATCCCCTCGAAATCATGGTAGGCGACCTTGCCGTAGAGCTGGGCGGCGTAGAAGTTGGTGAAGGCCAGCCCGTCCTCCAGGCAGCAGACAGCCTGCGTCTCCGTGGTATGGACATGCATCACGCAATGGGCGTCCGGCAGGGTCGCATGGATGGCGCCGTGGAAGGTGAAGCCGGCCGGATTGATCGGCCAGTCCGAATGGCCGACGATGTTTCCCTCCACATCGACCTTCACGAGGTTGGAGGCGCGGACCTCCGAATAATGCAGGCCGAACGGGTTGATGAGGAAGTGGCCGGGTTCGTCCGGAACCCTGAGCGAGATGTGGTTGTAGATCAGCTCCGACCAGCCGAGATGGTCGAAGATACGGTAGGCCGCGGCCAGCTTGACGCGGGCCTGCCATTCGGCCGGGCTGAAACGGGCGGGCTGTTCGAAATAGCGGGGAGCCGTGCTCATGTCCGGTCTCGTTGTTCCTGGTTGGTGGGACGCCGAAATTGGCGGGGCCGTCAGCGGGGCCGTCAGTGGGGTCGGGGGGCCAGTTGCCGGGCCGCGGCGGCGAGAGGGGCCGCGTCGATGCCCTTGGCCGACGCCTGGGCGATCCATTCGGTGGTGACCGGCTCCAGCTTCTTCAGCACCTCGTCATAGGCGCTGCCCGACAGCACGGTGACCGATTGCCCCTCTGCCTTCACCTTGTCGCGCGTCGCGGCGATGGTGGCGTCCCAGGCCCGTCCGAAGCGCTCGACGAGGACCATGCCGCTGTTCTTCTCAAGGATCGCCTTCAGGTCCGCGGGCATGGCGTCGAAGCTCTTCCTGTTCATCAGCAGGGCCAGAACGGTGGCGCCCAGGGCAGGCTCGTCAGGTGAGGTTTCCAGATGGAAGCGGGTGACTTCGTCCAGCTTGGTCGGGCCGATGACCTCCCAGACCGCGGATGCACCGTCCACCACACCCTTGGAGATCGCCTCGGTCATCTGGGCGGGCGGCATCGCGACGGGGGTGGCGCCAAGCTCCGTCAGGGTGCGGGCAATGGTGCGGTTCGGCGCGCGCAGCTTCAACCCGGCGAAATCCGCCGCCTTGGCAACCGGCCTGTTCGCGGTGTGGACGGTCATGCCGCCGTCGCCATGCAGGGCCAGCACCTTGTAGGCGGCGTATTCATCCTGGAGATGCGCCTGGTAGAAGGTCCAGATCGCGCGTCCGCCCGCGAGGCCGCCGACCGGCAGCATGCCCGGAAGCTCCAGTACCTCGGTCTTGGGGAAGCGGCCGGCGGAATAGCCGGGGGCCGTCCAGACGATATCGGCCACGCCGTTGCGCGCGAGATCGACCAGTTGGGCCGCCGTGCCGCCCAGTTGCAGCGCAGGATAGAACTGGCAGCGGATGCGGCCGCCGGATTCCCGGCCGAGATCGTCGCACCACGGCTCCAGAACCTGCCTTTGCACCTGCGCCACGCCGGGCAGGAAATGCGCGATCTTGAGCGTCACGGTTTCGGCCGCTTGGGCGGTGGCCGACGCCATCAGTCCTGTGGCAAGTACGATTGCGGACGTAAGCGTGCGCAGACTGCTCATCCCTTGAACCTCCCTTTGGCTTGGCTTTTCTGTCCGCCGGTGGTGTTCACGACGGTATTCGCCGAGGGTAGGCGGGGCTGGCGTCTTGCTCTATCCGCGACGGGCAGGCGCTGTCCGGAACAGGCGGAAATTTTGCGATAGATTTTTGCTCTGTCGAAAGTGAAAGCTTGTTCGTGACGGACTCGTCCTGACCGATGCTGCGCGAGATGCGGCTTTAAGTTGAACGTGGGTGTTGCAGGCGTTGTCACGAGAACGGTGGCGGCCCGTCGGCAATGAGGTTACCGTTCTCGGATGACGCGGATCTCGTACGCCCGCCATCAATTCCCACCAGCCGTGATCCAGCAAGCCGTCCGGCTTTATCTTCGGTTCACGTTGAGCTACCGGGATATCGAGGAGTTGCTGGCCGAACGCGGCGTGGACGTATCCTACGAGACCGTACGCCGTTGGGTTCTGAAGTTCGGCCCGCTCATTGCGCGCAATCTCCGAAGCCTGCGGCCAAAGCCCAGTTCACGCTGGCATTTGGATGAGATGGTGGTGCGCGTCGACGGGAAATATGTGTATCTGTGGCGAGCCGTCGATGACGAGGGCGAGGTGCTGGAGGTTCTTATCCAGCGCCGGCGGAACAAGACGTCAGCCTGCAAGCTGCTCAAGAAGCACGGCTTCGTGCCCACTCTGGTCACCACGGACAAGCTCCGGTCCTGCGCGGCCGCCTTCCAAGAGATCGGCCTGACGACGCGCCATGAGCAGGGTCGGCGCACGAACAACCGGGCCGAAGTCTCGCACCAACCGATCCGGCGACGCGAACACAAGATGCAGCGTTTCAAATCACCGGGCTTTGCCCAGCGCTTTGTTTCTCTGCATGCCGCCGTCTACAACACCTTCGACCTTCCAGCGCCATTTGGTCTCCCGCCGCACCTTGCGCATCTTCCGGGCGCAGGCAATGGCCGAGTGGCTGGCCGCGACCGCGGCGGCGTGACGCAGTCGGAAGATGCCAGGCTCTTTTGCAGGCCGGTTCAGTTCGTGTGACAATTCCCCGTCAACAGCAGCGTCAATCCACCACAAAGTGTGGGGCAGACTGTAGGAGATACATGCTCCGGAGACGAAAAAGCCCAAGCAAACCAGTTGCTTGGGCTAAATCCGTGGCGGAGGGAGAGGGATTCGAACCCTCGATACCCTTTTGGGGTATACACACTTTCCAGGCGTGCGCCTTCGACCACTCGGCCACCCCTCCGCAGAGGCCCGCGTTATAGCCAGAGGTTCGCGGCGATGCAAGCCTCCGTTTCACGCGGGCGACGTTTTTTTGGCGGCGCGTCAAACCACCCCGATTTCATCCACAAGGGCACCGACGGTGCGGCACAGCAGGTCAAGGTCCTGGGGACGGGACAGGCGGTGGTCGCCGTCCTTCACCAGCGTGACCCGGACATCGTCGCCGGTCAGCGCCTCGGCGATGCGCAGGCTGAGCTGCCAGGGAACGTCGGGGTCGCACTGGCCGTGCAGCAGGCGGACGGGGCCGCCGAAGGCGATGGGGCCGCGCAGCAGCAGATGGTTGCGGCCGTCCTCGATCAGGGCGCGGGTGATCGGCTGGGGTTCCGGGCCATACTCCGACGGGCGGTTCCAGACACCCTCCTCCATGATCCGCCGCCGGATGCCGGGTTCGAAGATGTCCCACATCAGGTCTTCGGTGAAGTCGGGAGCCGGCGCGATGCCGACCAGCCCGGCGACCCGCTCCGGCCGGCGCAGGGCGGTCAGCAGCATCATCCAGCCGCCCATGGAGGAACCGACCAGGATCTGCGGCCCCGCCGTCACCTGGTCCAGCACCGCCAGCGCGTCGTCGGCCCACAGGCCGATGGTGCCGTCGGCGAACCGGCCGCTGGAGGCGCCGTGGCCCTGATAATCGAAGCGGGTGAAGGACAGGCCGCGCTCCACCGCCCAGGCCTCCAGCGCCGTCGCCTTGCCGCCGGTCATGTCGGACATGAAGCCACCCAGGAACATCACGCCCGGCTTGCCCTGCCCGGACGGGCCGGCAGGGGTGTGGTGATAGGCTATGGTCGCGGCACCGCGCGTTAGGCTATGGTGCGCGCCGCCCGGATGGGCTGCGGTTTCGGTCATACGGTCACCTTCGACAACGGACACCGGCACGCGGTCGGGCACCGGGCTCGATGGCGGTCCGGCATGCCGGGGCCCGCGGCCGGTCCCGGGCCGCCCCTTGCGAGCAGCCGGCATCATGGATTTCGACCCCCACCTTACCACCGACCATTCCCCGCGCAACGCGGACGCCCATCAGGACACCCCTGCCCCCGACTGGCCCGGGCACTGGCCGGGTGGCCGGGCGCCGACGGTGCTCCAGGTGGTGCCGACACTGGTCACCGGCGGGGCGGAGCGCGGCTGCGTCGACATGGCGCTGGCCTTGCAGGCCGCCGGCGGCACGCCGCTGGTGGCGTCGCAGGGCGGGCCGATGGTGCGCGAACTGGACCGCGCCCGCATCCCCCATCTGACCCTGCCGCTGGCCTCCAAGAACCCGCTGACCATCCGCCGCAACGCCCGCCGGCTGGCCGCCATCATCCGCGAACACAAGGTGGACATCGTCCACGCCCGCTCCCGCGCGCCGGCCTGGAGCGCGTGGCTGGCCTGCCGGGAGACCGGCGCCCGCTACATGACCACCTTCCACGCCCCCTACAATTTCGGATCGGGGCCGGTCGGCGGGCGGTTGAAGCGCTGGTACAATTCGGTGATGGCGCGGGGCGAGCGGGTGATCGCCATCTCCGGCTTCATCCGCGACCATGTGCTGGGCAACTACCCGGTCGACCCGCAACGGGTGCGCGTCATCCACCGCGGCATCGACCGCGGTGTCTTCGCCCCCGACCGGGTCAGCCCGGCGCGGCTGGTGACGCTCGCCAAGCAATGGAACCTGCCGGACGACCGGCCGGTGATCCTGCTGCCCGGCCGGCTGACCCGCTGGAAGGGTCAGATCGTCCTGATCGATGCGCTGGCCAGGCTGGGGCGCAAGGACGTATTGGCGCTGCTGGTCGGTTCCGACCAGGGCCGCACCGGCTACCGGGAAGAGCTGGAGAACCGCATCGCCGGCGCCGGCCTGCGCGGCGTGGTGCGGATGACCGACCATTGCAGCGACATGGCGGCGGCCTACCTGTTGTCGACGGTGGTCGTCTCCGCCTCGCGCGAGCCGGAAGCCTTCGGGCGGGTCATCGTGGAGGCGCAGGCGATGGGCAAGCCGGTGATCGTCTCGGCCATCGGCGCCTATCAGGAGACCGTCGTCCCCGGCGAGACCGCCTGGGTGGTGCCGCCGGACGATCCCGACGCGCTGGCCCGGGCGCTGGACGAGGCCTTGTCGCTGACGCCGGAACAGAGGGAAGCCATCGGCACCCGCGCCATGGCCTTCGTCGCCGACCGCTATACCAAGGACCGCATGTGCGCCGACACGCTGGCGGTCTATGCGGAGTTGCTGCAACCACGCTGAGATCGGCCTGTCGACGCAATCCGATCGATGCAATCCGATCCTTATCCTTCCATCAAACCGACCGGACACCATGGCCGACATCCGACAGATTTCCGGCATTGCCGAGGTCATCGACCGTTATGACGGGTTCATCCTGGACCTGTGGGGCGTCCTGCATGACGGCGAACAGCCCTATCCCGGCGTGCCCGACTGCCTGGACCGCATGCGCGCCGCCGGCAAGACGCTGTGCCTGCTGTCCAACGCGCCGCGCCGCACCACCGGCGTGATCGAGAGGCTGGACGGCATGGGGCTGGGGCGCGAACGCTACCACCATGTCATGACCTCCGGCGAGGCGACCTACGAGGCGCTGCGCGATCGCAAGGATCCCTGGCACGCCGCACTCGGCCGGCGCCTCTACCACATCGGACCGGAGCGCGACACCGACGTCTATGCCGGCCTCGGCTATCAGGTTGCCGCTACGCCGTCGGAGGCCGATTTCGTCGTCAACACCGGCATCGTCACCTTCGGCGAGACGGTGGCGGACTATCAGCCGCAGCTGGACGCCTGTCTGGCCGCCGGGCTGCCGATGATCTGCGCCAACCCCGATCTGGTGGTGATGGTCGGGCCGATGCTGGTGATCTGCGCCGGCACGCTGGCTGCGCGCTACGAGGCGATGGGCGGCGACGTGCGCCAGCACGGCAAACCCCATGCCCCCGTCTACGAGCGCTGCTTCGAGCTGCTGGGCATCGCCGACAAGAGCCGCATCCTGGCGGTGGGGGACAGCTTGCGCACCGACGTCGCCGGCGCGAACGCTGCCGGGATCGATGTGGCGCTGGTCACCGCCGGCATTCATCAGGAGGAGCTGGGGGGTGCGGCCTGGGGGGCTGCGGTCGATCCGGTCAACCTGCGCGCCCTGGCCGACGCGTCGGGCCACATGCCGACCTATGCGGTGCCGAGCCTGCGCTGGTAAAATCCGGTGGACGGGAGTGAGCCCCTGCTCCCCTCGGGCCCGCTTCCGTCAGTCCAGCGGGACGGCGTCGTCCATCGCCTTGCGCAGCAGGGGCGACTGGCCATCTTCGGAAAAACCGCGTTGGCCGATGGCGGTGCGGTAATAGCTGACGATGAAGACGCGGATGGAGGCGGTCAGGTTCGCCTCCCCACGCCGCTGGTCGATCTGTGTGCAGATTTCGTTGAGGGTCAGCCGTTCACGCTCGCAGATTTCCTTCAGCGAGTCCCAGATATACGGCTCCATTCTCAGGCTGGTCCGGCGGCCGCTCACCTTGACGTTGCGGCAGAGCAGCCCCGGTCCGTCCTTACCTCCGCCCGTGCCCCCCATCGGAAACCCCGTTCCCCAGCCGTTGCGCGTCCCGCTCTTTCGATGCGGGGCCAATACATCCATTTGTGTGACCATATTGCAAGTAGCGTGTGGCGTCCAAGTCCAATTCGACCCATGGGTGCGGATCGACGTGACAATCCGGCGCAGGCGGGTATTGTGCCCAACCACAGATCGGCAGGTTGCCGGGAAAAGCCGCTTCCCTTGGCCGGCACCTTCGCTATACCAGTGCCGGACGGTGCACAGGGGGAAGGATCGGCGATGAAGCGACCGGGGAACGGACGATTCGCGGCCCGCAACACGGCGGGTCTCCTGACCGCCCTCTTGGCCGCCCCGGTGGCTATCGGGATCACAGCCGGCGCACCGACGGCAGGCGCCCGGGCCGCGGAGGCCGCCGCTGTCGAGACGATCCCGGACCCGATCCTGCGCCCCCGGATCGAAGCGCAGCTGCCGGCCCCCTGGCGCATCGAGGCGCTGACCGTCGAACCGCTGCCGGCCCCGCCGTCGCCGGAACCGCAGATGGCGGCGCGGGTGACCGCCAGGCTGGTGCTGGGCGGACCGACCTATCTCGTGGACAGCCGCGAAGGGCCGGTGACCTTCCTACGCCCGGCGGCGGAGGCCGGGCTGGTCAAGAGTTGGGTGGCGACCGCGCTCGCCACCCGTGGAACCGCCGGCTGGACGGTGGCACTGACGCCGCAGACCCCCGCCCTGCTCGACGGGCTGGGCAAGCCGGCCGCCGAACTGCCCGGCCGCACGGTCGTGCTGGGCACGCCGGAAGCCAAGAGCCTGCGCGAGCAATTGGACCGCGACGCCGCGCAGCGGCTGGCCGAAGACACCGAGCGCCGCCGGCGCGAGGAGGAGCGGCTGGCCCAGCAGACCGCCGCCGCCAAGGCCGAAGCGGCCCGCGCCGAGACGGAGCGCCGGGCGGTCGAGGCGCGCATCGCCCAGGTCGCCGACCTGCGCGGCAAGCTGGCCGGCACCGACCGGGCGGCGCGGCTGGCCGCCTTCGAGGCGGCATTGGGCGGCAACGACCCGGCACTGCGCCAGACGGCGATGGAGGCGGCGCTGCAAAGCCGTGACCCGGTGGTCGCCAATCTGGCGCTGAAGGACTGGATCGCCCGCCACCGTGCCGTCCCGGTCCAGCTCTATGCGACCAAGGAGGATCCCAGCTCCGAGGTGGTGGTGCAGAATCTGGGGCCGATGACGCTGGAGATCGACGGCTTCAGCCCGGTCAACGGTGCGCTGGCCGGCAAGCTGGGGGCGCCCGGCTACAGCATCGCGCGGCCGTCCAGCATCGTCGGCACGCTGGCGCAGACCGAACTGGCGGTGAACTCCTTCGGTTGTGCGCTGACCCTGCGGCTGGCCGAGCACCGGACGCTGGACGGGCTGCTGCGCTGCCAGACGCTGCCGACGCTGATCGCCCGCATCACGCTCGATTGAGGAGGGGGGGATGGCTGGAGCGCGGCTGATCGCCGGCCTGCGGATCGCGGCACCGGCGCTGGTGCTGGGCGGGCTGTTCGGCGACCCGGCCGGCGTGCTGGCGGAAACCACGACCGAACGGCTGACCCCGCTCGCCCCCCCCATCGTCGCCCTTCCCCGCCTGACGCCGACACGGTCTCCGTCGCCGCCGCTGACCCCCGGCGTGGTCTGGGAGCATCCGCCGGAGGCGATCGCCCCGCTGTCGGCGCCCGGCCTGCAACCCGCTCCGGCCCGGCCCGCCGCCGACCCGACATCGGCACCGCCTGCGGCGACGAAGCCGCCGGCCCCCGGGACGGCGGAGGCACCGTCAGCCGTCAAGGCTCCGCCGCTGCCGCCGCTGAAGCCGCAGAGCGGGGCAGCGATCCAGCCCGCACCCCAGGCGGTTGCAACGGAGCCGCCCCCCAGGGAGCCGGCCGCCAAGCAACCCCCGACCATTCCCGCACAGCGGACGATGACCGCCACCGCCGGCATCTATCTGCGGGCGACGCCGGACGCCGGGGGCCGGGTCCTGGACACCGTGGAGAAGGGCGAGCAGGTGACGGCCTTCGGTGCGCCGGCCAATGGCTGGCAGCGGGTCGGCCGCGCCGGCAAGCCGCAGGGCTACGTCACCGGCGCCTA
Organism: Azospirillum lipoferum; assembly: GCF_024170005.1. Taxonomy (GTDB): domain Bacteria; phylum Pseudomonadota; class Alphaproteobacteria; order Azospirillales; family Azospirillaceae; genus Azospirillum; species Azospirillum lipoferum. Next base: position 52,350 of record NZ_JALJXJ010000008.1, on the reverse strand, counting down.
TCTGGCGGAGGCCGCGCCGAACCGCGCCGTCACCGCCGAACCCGCAACGCCCCCCAAGCCCGGCCGCTACGCCAAGGCCGACCGGGAGGACCGCGGCTGCGCCCTGCCCGGCGACCTGCCCGGCGACCTGCCCGGACGGGTGCAGCGCCCGCAGTTGCCGGGCGGGACCGTCGCCCGGCTGCGCGCCGCCGGCAATCTGCGGGTCGCCCCGGTCTGCGACGCCAAGGTGCTGGATGTGCTGGAGGCCGGCGAGCGCGTCACCGTGCTGGAGGCCGTCGGCGGCTGGTACAAGGTCGGGCAGAAGGGCAAGACGCTTGGCTATGTCGGCGCCGCGCTGCTCACGCCCGCCGCGCGCTGAACCGCTCCCCTGCGGAACGGGCCCCCCTGTGAAGCCTGGACGCGGAAGCCGGTGCGCGGAGGCTGGTACGAGGCTACCCGGAAGGACGCGCCCCGGCTCCCCGTGAAGGGGCTTGTTCGGCCCTGAAAAAGGATTCTACAACAAGGGGGAGGCCGAACTTTCGCGGACGAACGGAGCCCCCGACGTGCCCGCCCCGTCCGACGGTTCGACCACCCCCGCCGGCCATGCGGCGCCGGTCCGGCCGGGCGGGGACGCGAAGCACGACCGGAACGAGGATTCACACGATGTCGACCCAACACAAACAAGCCATGGACGCGGTCCTTCAGGCCGCCGCGCACGACATCGTCGCCACCCTTCAGGAGCGGGACGTCGCCGACCGCCACAGCGAGGAAGGAGACCTCGTCGTCCTCGACGTCGCCATCCTGCACGCCTACCGCATCTTCATGCGCATCTGCGAGGAGAACGGCCTGGACGTCGATGCCGGCTATTTCGCCGACCTCGCCGCCGACCTGGCCGAGGAAGTGGCCCAGGACCAGGATTACGAGGACTGATTTCAAAGGAACGAGGCCGAGACCCGGATGCCCCCGCCCGTCCCGGCACCGCCATGGGACGGGCGGGGGCACTTCCTTTTGTGAAGGCGTTTCCAAGTGCCCCATACCATCCCTGACGCGGCCCCGGAAATGGCTCCGGATCTGGCGATCGTCGGCGCCGGCCCCGCCGGGTTGATGGCGGCGGAGATCGCTGCGGCCGCCGGCCTGCGGGTCGCCGTGTTCGACCACACGCCCACCCCGGCGCGCAAGCTGCTGCTGGCCGGGCGCGGCGGACTCAACCTGACCCACTCGGAGCCGCTCGACCGTTTCCTGCCGCGCTATGGCGCCGCCGAGCCGCTGTTCCGCCGCCTGCTGGCCGGCTTCTCGCCCGACGACCTGCGCGGCTGGGCCGCCGGGCTGGGCATCGAGACCTTCGTCGGCAGCAGCGGCCGCGTCTTCCCGGTGCAGATGAAGGCCTCCACCCTGGTCCGCGCGTGGCTGCGGCGGTTGGACGGGCTGGGCGTCACCCTGCACAGCCGCCATCGCTGGACCGGCTGGGACGAGACCGGCGCCCTGACCTTCCAAGGAACCTTCCATACCGGGGAGAAGAGCGTCACGGTCACCCCACGCGCCACCCTGCTGGCGCTGGGCGGGGCGAGCTGGCCGCGCACGGGGTCCGACGGCGGCTGGGTCCCGCTGCTGGAAGGACTGGGGGTGGAGGTCGCACCGCTGGTGCCGTCCAACATGGGCTTCGAGGTGCCCTGGTCCGATCACCTGCGCGACCGCTTCGCCGGCCAGCCGGTGAAGAGCGTCGGACTGTGCGCTGCCGGCCGACGGCTGAAGGGCGAGTTCGTCATCACCGAGACCGGTATCGAAGGCGGTGCGGTCTACGCGCTGAGCGCGCCGCTCCGCGATGCCATCGCGGCGGAGGGCTGGACGACCCTGACGCTGGATCTGCTGCCGGACATGGCGGAGGCCGAACTGGTCAAGCGCCTGCGCCGCCGCGGTGCCGAGTCGCTGTCCACTTTCCTGAAGAAGTCGCTGTCCCTGACCGGCCCGCGCGCCGCCCTGCTGCGCGAGTTCGCCCCGGCCGCCGACCTGACCGATCCGGTCGCGCTGGCCCGCCGAATCAAGGGGCTGCCGATGGTGCTGACCGGCGTCCGGCCCATCGGGCGGGCGATCTCCTCGGCCGGCGGCGTCCGCCTGCCGGAACTGGACGAGCGACTGATGCTGAGCCGCCGCCCCGGCCTGTTCCTGGCCGGCGAAATGCTGGACTGGGAGGCGCCGACCGGCGGCTATCTGTTGCAGGGCTGCTTCGCCATGGGCGCGGCGGCCGGCAAGGGGATGGTGGAGTGGCTGAAGCGGCAGTGAAAGACCGCAATCCTGGAGGGGTCGGACCGCCGGCCTCTTTCCACCGGCCTTGAGCGTGCCATGGCGACTGGTCTCCTATCCAGCCAGACGTTTGCACCACATCCCCACGACAATGGGAATTCCCATCCGATCCGGATCAATCGGACAGACTCTCCTGCTGCGCTTCGCGCGCCTTTCGGGCCATTTCGTTGAGCGTCGTCACCGCCTCGTCAAAGCGACGTTCCGCCTCGGCCTGACGCTGGAAGGCGACGCGCTGCACCAGGATCTCGCACGGGGTCGGCGACTGCTGGAACAACGCCATCACTTCGTCGATGAAGTCGACCAGCGGCAGATAGCCCGGACGGGTGGCTTGCCCAGGGGTGAGGTCTGTCTGAACCGCCGGCGGAACCAGCTCGATGACCTCAATCCTGCCTTTGAGCGCTTCGCGCAAGGCAACCGTGTAGCTGTGCATGGCCGCCTTGGTCGCCGAGTAGGTCGGGGCCGAAGTCAGCGGCACAAATGCCAGGCCGGAGGTGACGTTGATCAAGGCTGCATCGGGCTGGCCGACCAGATGTTCGACGAGGGCATCGGTCAGGCGAATGGGGCCGAGCAGGTTGGTGGCGATCGTCGCCTCCGCATCCGCGAGGTCGCGGTGCCGATCCAGCGCCTCGAAGCGCATGATTCCGGCATTGTTGATCAGCACGTTGAGAGCCGGATGCTCCGTCGTCACCCGTCGTGCGAAGTCGGCCACACCCGCAGCGCTGTCGGCATCGAAGGTCATGGCGTACATGTTCGGACGACCGGAAATCGCCTCTTGCAGCACGTCCTTTCGACGGCCAGCCACAATTACGGTATTGCCGAGATCATGAAAACGGTGAGCCAGAGCTTTACCAATACCTGAGCCGCCACCGGTGATCAGGATGGTGTTACCTTCGGTCTTCATGAGAGTGGCTTTCTCTGTTGTCCGCTTTGAAGATATCTTCCATACTCTCCAGATAAAAGTAGGCACCGAAAAGATTTATACGCACCAAAAGGAGAGTGTAGGATGCGCAAGGCTTTGCCCGACCCGCAGATCGAGGCACGGCGCAGGCAGCCGGTTCCCGAGACGGTCGATCCGGCCATCGAAGCCCTGGTTCACGACATCATCGGCAAGGTGGCCGACAAATGGACCATGCTGATCCTCGAAGCCCTGCATGAGCATGGAACCTTGCGCTTTACGCAACTCGGCAAGGTCGTGGGCCGGATCAGCCAGAAGATGCTGACCCAGACCGTGCGCCAGATGGAGAAGGACGGCCTGGTGCGGCGGACGGTGCACCCGGTCATCCCGCCCCATGTGGATTACACGCTCACGCCGCTCGGCGAGAGTTTGGGAGCGGCGTTCTGCGGTGTGTGGATCTGGGCGGAGACGCACCACGCCGAGATCGAGCAGGCACGGGCCTCCTTCGCCGAGCGCGAGGCGGCGACATCCAGCATCACGGCGGGCGATTGATTTTCCGACGTTCCGACCAGTTAAGCAAAAGACGAATTGCCGGGAAAATCGCTTGAGCGTGCGCCGGATTTCGAATCCAACGATATTTTCCACGAGAAACAAGATGCTGAATTCATGGAACAATCCGGATGAAAATCCCGATCATATCGATCTTATAAATCTCCCTAAGATAAATTATTCGCAATACACATTGTAAATCTTCGATCAAACCTCCATTTAGACTACATCGAAGGCCACCCCAGGCTCGCTCGTGCTCTGACCTCGTTTGTGTTCTGACAAGGCTCTCTCATCCGAGGCTCTTCCTGGCGTGACTCGATCCGGACGGTATCGCCATCGCCTGCGGCGACACCGGTCACCGCCGAAGAATACCCACGGAGAACAGCCATGAATGCCGGGACAAGCACTGCCTCCCTCATTCCCAACCGTCAAGACGACTGGATCGTCCGGACGAACGGGGACGCCTCTCCGCCCTGCTCCGGTCCCTGCGCCGGTCGAACCGGTACGGTTCCGGCACAGACGGACATCCTGCTCTCACTGTCCTGATCGGAGGGGCCCGCCATGACATCGCTGTTCCAGTCCATAACGGGGCAACGCCCCCTTGGCGCCGACGTGTTGCGCGAACAGCTGCGCTGGACGAATGCCGAGCGCCGCTGGCATCCGGCCCCGCACGCCGCGCCGGCCGACCGGCCTCCCCACGACTTTCCGCCGCCGGGCAACACCAGCCTGCCGCAGGGCGCCCTGTTGACCCGTCTCACCGTGGCCGGCGCAGCCGCCACCAGAGCGTGATCGGTTCGGACGCACCCGTCCAAGCCGGGGATCGCGTGAAAAATCCAGAGACCGGACTCCATCGGATGCTTCAACTGGCCTCCGATGGACTTCGAAGAGGAGTGGCATCATGAGCCTTGCAGCCCATTACATCGTGTCGTGCCGAACGGACGGCTGGTTCGTCGGGCTGGAGGGAGAACTCTACGGCCCCTTCCCCAACGGCAAGACCGGGGCGCTGATCGCCGCGGTGCAGACCGCCAACCATGCCGGAAAGGACGGTCATGACGCACGCGTGCTGCTCCGCTCGGCGGACGGCGGCGTCACCACCGTCTGGGTCTTCGGCACCGACAGCTATCCGTCGCCCTGGGTGGAGGATTTGCACCGCATCGCGCAGCAACCCCGCCGCCAACGCACCCGCGCCTCCGCCGTTCCCGACCTTGCCGCTGCCCCTGTCCCGCAGCCCTCCCTGGCGCTGTGAAGACCCTGGCGCCGGACACCGGGCGGGGTCCTCACCCCGGCCCGGCTTGACCGAAGGGACAGGCGTGGATTACGCGCCCACCTCGTCCGTCCAGACCCGGAACTCCGTCAGCGTGTTGGGGCCGAAGGTGTGGGTGAGCGGCACGTCGGCCGCATCGCGCCCCTGCGCGATCAGGATGCGTCCGATCCGGGGCGCATTGTTGCGCGGATCGAAGACATGCCAGCGGCCGCCCAGATAGACCTCCATCCATGCCGCGAAATCCATCGGCCCATAGGGGGGCGGCAGCCCGATGTCGCTGATGTATCCGGTGCAGTAGCGCGCCGGAATGTTCATCGCGCGGCAGAAGGCGATGGCGAGATGGGCGAAATCACGGCAGACCCCGCGTTTCTCGGCATAGGTCTGGGCGGCGGTCCGCGTCGGGCGCGAATGTTCATAGCCGAATGTCACGTGGCCATGGACGAAGTCGCAGATCGCCTGCACCCGGGCCCAGCCCGGCGCGGTGCCCGCAAACAGCCGCCACGCCTCGTCCGACAGGACGTCGGTCTCGCAATAGCGGCTTCCCAGCAGGAACAGCAGCGTGTCGGCCGGCAATTCGTCGACGCGGTGCTGGACGGCGCCGGGATCGACCGGGTCGAACGCCCCGCTGTCCCGGATGACGCTGTCGGCGCTGATGGTCACGGCACCGGCGGGCGCGACCAGCCGGCTGCACCAGTTGCCGAAGCTGTCGCGATAGCCCTGGATCGGCGCCGGAACGCTGGTGACGATATGGTCCGGCCGCTCCAGGTCGCCGACGCGGGAGTAATGCACGTTCAGCATCACGATCATGGGGGTCGGGGCGGGAAAGCTGAAATTCAGCTGGTAGCCCAGGCGTATGCGCATGAATGCCCTCCGATGAAAAAGCGTGCTGGCGCTGGCGGATACAGGGGTCGTCCCCGAGGCTGAAGAAGATCGAGGGAAAAGGATACATATTTTATGGTATCGGCCGGCCAGCCCAGCGGGAACGACAAATAAAAAAGGGCGGCCACACCGGCTCCGCCCATTCTTCTCGTGACCTGCCTGAAAAAAGAGCAAAATCCCCGCACCGGCGGCACTGCGTACCGCCGGCCGGCATCAGAAGATCACGCCGTGATCCTTGCCGAAGGTCTTCAGCTTGTCGCGCAGGCTGTGGTCGGCACCGGTGTAGAGCCCGCTCATATATTGCCGCAGTGCGGCGACGTCGAGCGAGCGCAGCATGGTCTTCACCGGACCGACGGACGGCGGCGACATCGACAGGGTGCGGAAGCCGACGCCGATCAGCGCCATGGCGTCCAGCGGCCGGCCGGCCATCTCACCGCAGATGCTGAGCGACACCCTGTGGCGGGTGCATTCGTCGACCAGACGGCGCAGCACGCACAGCATCGACGGCGACAGCGGATCGTAGCGGGTCGAGGTGCGCGGGTTGCCGCGGTCGGCGGCGAACAGATACTGGGTCAGGTCGTTGGAGCCGACCGACAGGAAATCCAGCTTGGGCAGCAGGGCCGGAAGTTGCCACAACAGCGACGGCACCTCCAGCATGGTGCCGACGCGCAGGTTGCTGGGCGGCTCAACCCCCTGGGCGGCCAGGCGCTTCAGCTCCAGTTCCAGCAGGCGGCGGGCGCCGTCGAACTCGGCGACCTCGGCGATCATCGGGAACATCACCGACAGCGGCCGGCCGGCGGCGGCCAGCAGCAAGGCCCGCAGCTGCTGCCGCAGCAGCGACGGGTGGTCCAGCCCGATGCGCACGGCACGCCAGCCCAGCGCCGGGTTCTCCTCCTCGCCGCCGGTCATGTAGGGCAGCATCTTGTCGCCGCCGACATCCAGCGTGCGGAAGACGATCGGCTTGTGGCCGACCTCGTCCATGATGCGGGAATAGAGGGTCGTCTGTGCCGTCACGTCGGGATATGAGGCCCGTACCATGAAGGGGATTTCGGTGCGGTAGAGCCCAACCCCCTCCGCCCCGCTGGCGGTCAGGTGCGGCAGGTCGATCAGCAGGCCGCAGTTCAGCTGGATGGAGATCGGCACGCCGTCGCGCGTCACCGAGGGCAGGTTGCGGATCTCCGCATACATCTGCTCCTTGCGGTGCTGCAACGCCACCGCCTCGCCGAAGGCCATCTGGATGTCTTCGGCCGGGCGGATGAAGACCTGCCCATGGTCGCCGTCGACGATCAGCTGGTCCAGCGGCTCGATCCGGTTCAGCGCGTCGGCCGCCTGCACCACCGGGATGTTGAGCGCGCGGGCGACGATGCAGACATGGCTGGCAGGCGACCCCTCCTCCAGCAGCAGGCCGCGCAGGCGGGTGCGGTCGTAATCCAGCAGTTCCGCCGGTCCCATCGAGCGGGCGACCAGGATCATATCGTCCGGCAGGGTGGCGCCGTCGGTGCTGCTGGTCTTTCCGGCCAGATGTTGCAGCAACCTGTTGGTCAGATCCTCGAAATCCATCAACCGCTCCCGGATATAGGGATCGGTCAGATGGCTCATGCGGGCGCGGGTATCGTTCTGCACCTGCTGCACCGCCGCTTCCGCCGTCAGGCCGACGCGGATCGCCTCGCGGATGCGCGACAGCCAGCCACGGTCCTCGGCGAACATCCGGTAGGTCTCCAGGATGTCGCGCGGCTCGCTGAGGCCCGCCAGCGATGCCGCTTCCAGTAGGTCGTCGATGGCGCTGTGCATGGTCTGGAGTGCGGTGTTGAAGCGCTCCAGCTCGGCATCGGCATCCTCCGCCACCATCTGGCGGACGGTCAGCTGCGGCCGGTGGATGACGGCGAGGCCCATGGCCAGCCCGGCGCTCATCGCCGTGCCCGACAGGCGGGCCGGCAGCAGCACGGGGTCGCCGGTGGTGGTGACCTCCACCGGGTTGACCAGCTCGCTCTGGGCCACCAGCTCGGCGACGACCATGGCGATGGTCTGGAGGGTTTCCACCTCCTCCTCGACATAGCGGCGGCGGTCCTTGTGCTGGATCACCAGCACGCCGCGCACCTTGCTGCCGCGCAGGATCGGCACGCCGGCCAGCGACTGGAACGGGTCCTCGCCGGTTTCCGGACGGTAGGCGAAGCTGGGGTGGGACGGCGCATTGTCCAGCGCCACCGGGCGGGCGTGGCCGGCGATGTAGCCGACGATGCCCTCGCCCACGCGCAGGCGGGTGTTGTGGACGGCGGTCTTGTTCAGGCCCTCGGTGGAGAACAGCTCCAGCACCTCGCCGGCGCGCATGACGTAGCAGGAGCAGACGTCCGCTTTCATCTCCGCCGCGATCAGCGTGACGATCTTGTCCAGCCGGTCCTGCCCCGACCCCGACCCGGCCATGATGTCGCGCAGCCGGGCAAGCAGCCGGCGCGACGAGGTGCCGTCGAAGCGGGGATGCATCCCCCCGCCCATACCGCCGTCACCAGCTGCCGTGTCGAGGGTGTCGGTCATCGCTACAGCGCTCCCACCGTCGGCTCCGCCATCAGGCTTAACGATGCCTCATCCATCGCCCGCCGTGCCAGCGCCGATTCGGCCTGGGCGATCAGTTCGGCCAGGATCTCGGCCACCGGCTGTTCGCGGGTGACCAGCCCGACGCTCTGCCCGGCCATCAGCGAACCGCTCTCCACATCGCCCTCGATCACCGCGCGGCGGAGCGCGCCGGCCCAGAAATGCTCGATCTCCAGCATGCCTTCGTCGCGGCTCATGGCACCGGCATCGACCTTGGCGATCACCTCGCGCTGGAACTCCATGAAGCGCTTGGATCCCTCGTTCGCCAGCGCGCGCACCGGGATCACCGGGAAACGCGGGTCGATCTGCACCGACGGCTGGGCATCGCGGGCGGACGCCCGAATGAAGGCCTGCTTGAAATTGGGATGGGCCACGCATTCGGTGGCACAGACGAAGCGGGTGCCGACCTGCACGCCGGCCGCCCCCAGCTCCAGATAGGAGAGGATCGCCTCCCCCCGGCCGATGCCGCCGGCGACGAACACCGGCACCTCGCGCAGGTCGGGCAGGATCTCCTGGGCCAGCACGGTGGTGGAGACCGGGCCGATATGGCCGCCGGCTTCCGTGCCCTCGATCACCAGCGCATCGGCGCCCAGCTTCACCAGCCGGCGGCCGGCCCCCAGCGTGGGGGCGAACGCCATCGCCCTGGCGCCGCCATCCTTGATGCGGCGCAGGGTGGCGCCGGACGGCAGACCGCCGGCTATGACCACATGGCCGACGCGCTGCTCGCGGCAGACGTCGATCAACTGGTCCAGCGCCGGGTGCATGTTGATGACGTTGACGCCGAACGGCTTGCCGGTCAGCGCCCGGGTACCGGCGATCTCCACCGCCAGCTGGTCCGGAGCCATCGAGCCGCAGGCCAGCACGCCGAAGCCTCCGGCGTTGGAGATGGCGGAGACCAGATGCCGTTCCGACACCCAGCTCATGGCGCCGCCCATCACGGCGGTGCGGGTGCCGAGGAAATCCCGGCCCCGCTGCCAGAGTCGGTCGAGCCGGGCCGATGCTTCCGCCGCGTGCGATGTGGCGTCGGTCATGGCCGGCCCTCTCCTGCTGTTGCGGTCCCCGGCACCCGGGCTCCCACCTGCGATCAGGCGGCGTCCAGGCCGTAGGCGGTGTGCAGGGCGCGCAGCGCCAGCTCCGCATACTCTTCGGCGATCAGGACCGAGATCTTGATCTCCGAGGTCGAGATGACCTGGATGTTGATGCCCTTGTCGGCCAGCGCCTTGAACATGCGCTGGGCGACGCCGGCATGGCTGCGCATGCCGACGCCGATGACCGACACCTTCACCACGTTGGCATCGGAAATGATGCGCTTGTAGTTCAGGGTGGACTGCGCGTCCTCCAGCACCTTCACGGCGCGGGCGATGTCCGCCTTGCCGACGGTGAAGGTCATGTCGGTCGACTTGCCGTCTTCCGACACGTTCTGGACGATCATGTCGACGTTGACGGCGTTGTCGGTCAGCGGACCGAAGATGGCGGCGGCGACGCCCGGCTGGTCGGCGACGCCCACCAGGGTGATCTTCGCCTCGTCGCGGCTGTAGGCGATGCCGCTCACAACTTCCTTTTCCACGATCTCGTCCTCGTCAACAACCAGGGTTCCGGGAAGCGAACTGCCCGCAGCGGCTTCGAAGCTCGACAGCACCTGCACGCGCACGCGGTGGTTCATCGCCATCTCGACCGAGCGGGTCTGAAGCACCTTGGCCCCCTGCGAGGCCATCTCCAGCATTTCCTCGTAGGTGATCTTGTCGAGCTTGCGCGCCTTGGTGACGATGCGCGGGTCGGTGGTGTAGACGCCGTCGACATCGGTGTAGATGTCGCAGCGGTCGGCCTTCACCGCCGCCGCCAGCGCCACCGCCGAGGTGTCCGAGCCGCCGCGGCCCAGCGTGGTGATGCGGCCCTGCTCCGACACGCCCTGGAAGCCCGCGACCACGGCGACTTCGCCGGTCTGCAGGGATTTTTCCATCTCGGTGGTGTCGATGGAGACGATGCGCGCCTTGCCGTGCGTGTCGTCGGTGCGGATCGGAATCTGCCAGCCGGCCCAGGAGCGGGCGGGAATGCCGAGCGACTGCAGGGCGACGGCCAGGAGACCGGAGGTCACCTGTTCGCCCGATGCGACGACCGCGTCATATTCGCGCGCGTCGTGCAGCTTGTCGATGTCGTTGCAGTATTTGACGAGCTGGTTGGTCACGCCGGACATCGCCGACACGACGACGGCGACCTGATGCCCCGCCTTCACCTCTTGCTCGACCTTCCGGGCCACGTTCTTGATGCGGTCGATGTCGCCGACCGACGTGCCTCCGAACTTCAGGACGATCCGCGCCATACCTCACACCATGTCTGGCCGCCCGGTCACGCCATCTGGATCATGCCATCTGGATCATGCGGGTCGGCTGAGCGCACCCCCGCTCCACCGTTGCCGGCGCGGGGCGGCGTATCCATACTCCGTCGCTGGAAGCGAGGCAAGTTGCCCGCACCCGTCCCGCCTCACAGTTTACGGATTTTCACCATGACCGCCTCATCCTCCGCCTTCCCGCACGCGTCCGCAACCGCTCCCATCGGCGGAGTGGGCGGCGGAACCGTGGACCCGGAGGATGTCGCCCGCTTCTCCGCCATCGCCGCCGAATGGTGGGATCCGACCGGCAAGTTCAAGCCGCTGCACCGGCTGAACCCGCTGCGCCTGACCTACATCCGTGACGCGGTGTGCAATCGGCTGGGCCGCGACCCACTGGCGCCGAACCCGCTGGCGGGGCTGCGCGTGGTGGACATCGGCTGCGGCGGCGGCCTGCTGGCCGAACCGATCGCGCGGATGGGCGCCGAGGTGGTCGGGGTGGATGCGTCGGAGAACAACATCAAGACCGCCGCCACCCACGCCGCCGAGACCGGCACGCCCGTCGACTACCGCGCCACCACCGCCGAGGCCCTGGCCGCCAGCGGCGAGAAATTCGACGTGGTGCTGGCGATGGAGGTGATCGAGCATGTCGCCGACGTGAATCTGTTCGTCAAGTCGCTGTCGGATCTGCTGGCGCCGAGCGGTGTGCTGTTCCTGGCGACGCTGAACCGCACGCCGAAGTCCTTCGCGCTCGCCATCGTCGGAGCGGAGTACATCCTGCGCTGGCTGCCGCGCGGCACCCACAACTGGCGCCAGTTCCTGCGCCCGTCCGAACTGAACGCCGCCGTACGCCCGTATGGGCTGAGCGTACGCGACCTGACCGGCATCACGTACAACCCGCTGAGCGACGAATTCCGACTGAACGCACGGGATCTGGACGTGAACTACATGGGTTGGGCGGAGCGGGGGTGAGGGGGCTTTATAAGGTTAGCGGACGCCTTTCAAGCCCTCTCCCCCCTGGGGAGAGGGTTGGGTGAGGGGGCAGCGGCGACCGTCGGTCGCCGCCAGGGGATTGCCAAGGGGCAGCATGCCCCTTGGCGGCGCGCGACCCGCGCGCCGGCTCCCTCACCCTCCCCACGCCTGCGGCGCGGGTCCCCTCCCTCTCCCCAGAGGAGAGAGGGCCATCCCCGGTGCCGAACCTTGACCGCCGCCACCCGCTGGGGTCATATTTTCCTTCAAAATTTACTCTTATCTGAGCATTTTGGTTCGGAAGACGCTCGCCTCTGGCAATTTTGCGGGCACTGAAGGATTTCCAATGACTGCCACAGTGCGCGTCACCTCTGAGGATGAGCTACACGATTGGTTAAGCGACAAACCCGAATCGTGGGCGCAGGTAATCGCCAGCCGCGTAGCACTGCGTGTACTGCCGCTCATCGGATCAGTCACTGAGGCAAAATTCAGCGGAAAAATGGCTCCAGAACGCCGTGTCATTTCCGTTGCACGCGCAAACTTTATGTCTTTCGTAGCATGTGCTCAGCGAAGCCATAAATCAATTAACGCTGCCGCTGGCTTCATCGATAGCGCTGATGCAAGCGACGCATACGCTGCCTTCATCGCCGCTTACACTGCCTACGCGGCCTACGCTTCCGGCGACTTCGCCGCCGCCGACCTCGCCGCCAATACCGCTGCCGTCGCCGCCAGGATCAATCCAGACGTTATTTGGCGTTCCGTATCCGATGATGCGACTTGGCTGAAAACGACCGATGAGTCTCCTCCTCCGGAGCGTGGCGCTCTGTTGCTCCGGCAACCGCTTTGGCAGGGCAGCGTCCCGGATTGGCTTCGCGCCGCCTGGAGCCAATTCGCCAACAGTTCCTTGGCCATCGAGCATGGCTTCCAACCTTGGATCCGGTGGTATGAGGCGCTGGCCTCGCTGGATGATGGTCGGTCGCTGCGGCCGGTGTTCAGCGACGCCTTGGCCCTGCGCATCGCCATCCAGCCCGACGAATGGTGGGACCGCCCGGCAAAAGAGGTCAACGCCGACATCGCCAACTGGCTACGCGAGGAAACCGCGTCCGGCGACCGCCCCGACCCGCAGCAGGACATCGCCGAGGCACTGGACACCCTCCCCCCACAACAACCCGCGCCCTATCTGTTCGACTGGCGCGACGGGCGCATGGAGGTTCTTCCGCCCGACGCCCTGCCTGAGGATGGCGGGATTGCCCAGGATTATCTCGACGAGACGCGCGAGAAGGCCGACGACCTGCTCGAAGCCCTGGCCCGCAGCAACACCGATCCCACCATCGCCCGCAAGGTCGGCAGACTGAGGGAGGTTCTGACCGAACGCGCCGCCGATCTGCGCCCGGCACTGGTGGACTCACGCAGCATTTCCGTCGAACGCCTCGCCAAGGCACTGGACAACCCGCAGGACGCGGCGGAAATGCCGGCCCGCATCCTGGCGGATTTGGGCGACCTTGCCGACACCGCGCGCCGCCTGTGCAACTGCCTGCCCGCCCTGTGGCAGCGGGATGCCGAACGGTTGGCGAACAGCCTGACACCGGACAGCGCATCCGCCCTGCTCCATCACCTCGACGCGCTGCGCGACGGGATCAAGGACGCGGACATCATCGGGCCGGATGTGCAGGCGGCCTTCGACACCCTGTCGGAAGACAGCGCCGAACCGGACGCCGACGATGTGCGGCGGCGGCGCATCGCGATGTTCGGCCTTACGGCACGCAATCTGCTGACCGCGCTGCTTCGTGCTGGCAAGGACAAGCTTGTTGAGTACGTACGGAATGCCGGCAAAGAGTTTTACCCTGAATTTGTCAAAGCACCGGCGAAGCTGACGGTTGGCATAGGGGTGAACGTCGCAGCCGCATGCTTGGTTATCGCGCTTCTTGGAACAACCAGCGGCATCACCAAGTTCTTCCCCGAGATCGAAAGAGTCGTCCGGATCCTCGAAGCCCTGAAGGCCGGAGAAGGCAAGCCCCCCGCGCCACCGGCAAGCACCGAACCGCCGCTCAATCCTCGTACACCGCGTCCAACGGCAGAGAAAGATCCAACGCGGCCAGCATAACTGGCCCCTCGCGCACGACATCGACCGTCCAGCCGCTGCCATCTCGGCGGTAGACCTCCACCAGACGCTCACTCTGCGAGACCAGCACGATCTCGTGCAGGGATGGGATTTTCTGGTAGTTGGTCCGCTTCTCGCGGCGGTCGATGGCCTCGGTGCTGTCGGACAGCACCTCGACGACCAGGACCGGGTCCTTGACCACATAGGGGTCGTCGTCGCCACCGGCGCAGGTCGCCACGAGGTCGGGATAGTAGAAGGCGTTCGCCACTTCGACACGGACCTTCACGTCATTCGCATAAGCTTGGCCTCCCTGGGCGCGGGCGGCCTGCCGCAGGGCAACGAACAGGTTGCCGACGATGGTCGCGTGACGGCGGCTCGCCCCGACCATGGCGAAGATCTCGCCATCGAGATATTCGTGGCGCACCTCGGCCGTCCGTTCGGCGGCAAGATAGTCCTGCGGCGTGATCCAAGGCTTGCGCGAGACGCCTGCCATGGCCTTGCCCCCGTCGGTCATGTCGGCTCGGCCCAGTGTAGCAGCCCCCCCGGCCCCTCACCAATCGGTGCAGCAGCCGCCAAAGAAAAAGGGCCGCGCACAGCCCGTGCGGCGGCCCTTCGGCATTCTGCCCCTAACGGCGGGGAGCCCGTCAGTTGGACGGGCTCGGCTCGTGCTGGGTCAGGAGCGCGTACATCGCGTCGCCCGACTGGGCTCCGCGCAGCTTCTCGCACATGGACTGGTCCCGCAGAAGGCGCGAGACGCGGGCAAGGGCCTTCAGATGGTCGGCTCCCGCCTGTTCCGGGGCGAGAAGGAGGAAGATCAGGTCGACCGGCTGCTCATCGATCGCATCGAAATCGATGGGCCGCTCCACGCGGGCGAAGACGCCATGGACGCGGTCCAGGCTGGACAGCTTGCCGTGCGGGATGGCGATGCCATGGCCCACGCCGGTCGTGCCCAGCCTTTCGCGCTCCAGAAGCACGTCGAAGATCGCCCGCTCGTGCTGACCGGTCAGCTCGGACGCTTTGCGCGCCATCTCCTGCAGGGCCTGCTTCTTGTTGCCGGCCTTCAGGTTCGGGAGGATGGCGTGCGGAGAAATGAGGTCGAGCATGACGCTTCTTGACCAGAGGGACGGGTCGGCGCCGTCAGGCGCCGGCCTTCTCCGCCGGGTCGACCCAGCCGATGTTCCCGTCGGCACGGCGGTAGACCATGTTCAGGCGGCCATGCGCACCGTTGTGGAACATCAACGCCGGAGCCTGCGCCAGCTCCAGGCGCATCACCGCCTCGCTGACCGACAGGGTGGCGATGCTCGTCTCCATCTCGGCGACGACCATCGGCTGATGGGCGCCGTCGGTGGCCGTCTCGACCTCGTCGTGATGCTCGTCGGCCTCGGCCTCCAGCACGCGATAGCTCGCCGGGAGGGCGGCGCCGTTCTCGGCGGCGTGGTGGTCGCGCAGCCGGCGCTTGTAGCGGCGCAGGCGCTTGGCCAGCTTCTCGCAGGCGATGTCGAAGGCCGGGTAGGGTTCGGTGGCGTCGCCGGCACTCTGCAGGACGATCCCGCGGCCCACATGGACCTGGATGTCGGCCTTGTAGAGGTGCGCGTCCTTGGTCAGGACGACGTTCGCCTCGATCGGCTTGTCGAAGTACTTGCCGACCACGGCGTTCAGGCTATCGGCCACATGGGTGCGCAGAGCATCACCCACATCGAGCTGCTTGCCTTTGACGGAGAGTTGCATGGTGGAACGTTTCCAATATTGGTCCGCTGGGGACGGTGTAGACACGACGTTCGAAGATGCCGGGTTCGTGGATGCTGATCCGCCGCTTGCGGGCCGGGACGATAGGCAAGGGTCACCGGACTGTCAATCGAGCCCTCCCCCATCCACCCCGCTTACATGCGTGACATCTTGGCACGGCGTCGCTGCACCGATGACGGTATTTTCATCGCTTCACGATACTTCGCGACCGTCCTTCGCGCAATGTCGATCCCTTCCGCCCGGAGAATCTCCACCAGTTTGTCGTCGGACAGCACGTCGTCCGGCTTCTCCGCATCGATCATGGTCTTGATGCGGTGCCGAACCGCTTCCGCGGAATGGGATGCCTGGCCGTCGGCACCCTGGATGGCGGAGGTGAAGAAGTATTTCAGCTCGAAGACGCCGCGCGGGGTCGCCATGAACTTGTTGGTGGTGACGCGGCTGACGGTGCTCTCATGCATGCCGATCGCCTCCGCGATGTCGCGCAGGATCAGCGGTCGCAGGTGCGAGACGCCATGGATAAAGAACGCATCCTGCTGGCGGATGATCTCGCTCGCCACCTTCAAAATGGTGGTGGCGCGCTGGTGCAGCGACTTCACCAGCCAGTTCGCCGATTGGAACCGTTCGGAGATGTATTCCTTGTCGGCCTTGTTGCGGGCGGTGTCGGAAATGCGGGCGAAATAGCGGTGGTTGACCAGCACGCGCGGCAGCGTGTCCGGGTTCAGGTCGATCAGCCAGCCGCCGCCGGGGTTGGCACGCATCAGGATGTCGGGGGTGACCAGCTGGGCCGGGGTATGGTCGAAGGCCAGCGCCGGCTTCGGGTTCAGCTTGCGGATGTCGGCGACCATGTCGGCGACGTCCTCGGCATCGACGCCGCAGACCTTCATGATGGCCGGCAGGTTGCGCGCGGCCAGAAGCTCCAGATTGTCGAGCAGCGCCGCCATCGCCGGATCGAGCCGGTTCTTCTCGCGCAGCTGGATGGCGAGGCATTCCTTCAGCGAACGGGCGAAGATGCCCGGCGGGTCGAAGCGCTGGCAGGCGGCCAGCACCCGTTCCACCCGCTCCACGCCACAGCCAAGCTGCTCGGCCAGCGCCTGGGCGTCGAAGCCGACCAGCCAGCCGGCCTCGTCCAGCATGTCGATCAGGGCCAGCCCGATCAGTTGGTCGCCCAGGTCGGGAAGGTCGATCTTCAGCTGTTCGGTCAGGTGGTCGCGGAGGTTCTTTTCACTGGTCAGCGTCGCTTCGAGGTTGCTGTCGTCATCCTCGAAACCGCTGCGGCCGCCGCGCTCGCCGTAGGAGCCGTAGACCTCGCTGCCGCCGTCCGAGCCGTCGGAAAAGCGGTCGTCGCTGTAGACATTCTCGAAATCGGTGTCGAGCGGCGCCTCCGACGAGGTGGCCAGCGTGTCCGATGAGGTCATCTCCACCGTGTCGCGGGTGCGCCCGTCGCTCATCGGCAGGGCCGGCCCGTCGTCGCGGCCGTTCAGGCCGTCGATGCTGAGGCCGTTCGCCTCCATGCCGCCGGGGCCGTCTAGCCCGCCCGGCGCCTCGCTGCCGGCACCGTCGCCCACGACGGGGTCGCTGCCACCGTCGGCCGGGCCGCCGTCACGCTCCAGCAGCGGGTTCTGCTCGATCTCGCGATCGACGAAGTCCGACAGTTCGATGTTCGACAGCTGCAGCAGCTTGATGGCCTGCTGCAACTGCGGCGTCATCACCAGGGTCTGGGCTTGTCGAAGGTCGAGACGTTGAGCAAGCGCCATGGCTGTGGAACCGGGACCAGTGGGAACGGAGGGCTACAGACTGAACCGGTCGCCGAGATAGACCCGACGCACGCCCTCGTGCGCCACGATCTCGTCCGGCCGTCCCTCCATTAGTACCACACCATCGTGCAAAATGTATGCCCGATCGACGAGGTCGAGCGTTTCACGCACATTGTGGTCGGTGATCAGCACGCCGATGCCACGGTCGCGCAGGTGGCCGACCAGCTCGCGGATGTCGTTCACCGCGATGGGGTCGATGCCGGCCAGCGGCTCGTCCAGCAGGATGAAGTGCGGCTGGCCGGCGAGCGCGCGGGCGATCTCCACGCGCCGCCGTTCGCCGCCGGACAGCGCCAGGGCGGGGGAGCGGCGCAGATGCGTGACAGAGAATTCGGCCAGCAGCTCGTCCAGCATCGCCTCGCGCGCGTCGCGGTCGCTCTCGACCACCTCCAGCACGGAGCGGATGTTGTTCTCCACCGTCATGCCACGGAAGATCGAGGCCTCCTGCGGCAGATAGCCGATGCCGAGCCGGGCGCGGCGGTACATCGGCAGCGCGGTGATGTCCTGGCCGTCCAGCGTGATCGTGCCGGAATCGGCGGCGATCAGGCCGGTGATCATGTAGAAGCAGGTGGTCTTGCCGGCGCCGTTGGGGCCGAGCAGCCCGACCGCCTCGCCGCGCTGGACGCTGATGGAGACGTCGCGCACCACCGGCCGCTTCTTGAACGACTTGCCGAGATGCTGGGCCACCAGCCCCTCGGTCGGGACGGATGCGGCGGCGATGCTGCCGGCGGGAGCGGCGCCGGGGCCGTTGGCGGTCAGCACGGTCACGGCTTCTTGCCTGCGGCGCCGCCGGGGCCGTTCTTTTCGCCGGGGATCAGCAGGCCGCTGACCCGGCCACCGGCGTCGCGGCCGGCGATGACGCGGTTGATCTTGGTGTTCATGTTCATCTCGGCGGCTTCGCCGTTCAGCTGGTTGTCGCCGCGGGTGATCCGGACATTGCCGATCAGCACCGCGACATTGTCGGCGACCGAATAGACCAGCTTGTCGGACAGCGCCACGTCGGTGGGCGTGGTCACGATGATGTTGCCGGACCCGTCGATCCGCTCCATCTGGGTGGTGCCGTCCGGCATCTTCTTCAGCCGGCCGATCAGCACGTCGGCGCGCAGCCGGTCGTTGCCGCGCACCGCGACCGCGTCGCCACGCGCCACGGTCAGGTCCTGCGCCTCGTAATATTCCAGGCTGTCGCGGGCGGTGACCACGTCCTTGGTGGTGACCAGCTTCAGGTCCTTGCCGGTGACGACGGCCACCTGCTTGTCGACGTTATAGACGCCATGGTCGCCGAACACCTGCTGGGTCGGGCTGACGACGCGGACATTGCCGTCGGCGACCAGCTGGAACACCTCGTTCCCCTTGCCGGGAACCTCGCGGTAATAGGCGGTCAGCACGTCGGCGAAGACGGTCGAGTCGTTGCGCTTGGCCGACGCATTGCCGCGCGCCACATAGGCGCGGACGTCCTGGTGCCATTCGATCGCCTGATCGGCGTTGATCTCCACCGGCTGCTTGCCGCCCATGCCGGGCAGGCCCTGGGCGAAGGCCGGCCCCGGAATCAGGGATGCGAAAGAGAAAAACCCGCCGGCCAGGATGGCCGACAGGGTCAGGGCAATACGAAATGGGGCGGTATGGAATGGCGACCGTTTGGACGTCACGGCTTCTTGCTCCCGGGGCGTTCGGCGGCCTGGACCTCGGCCTTCGACTGGTTGAGGAAGACGACATTCTTGCCGCGGTCCGTCATGCGGAAGCCCTTGGCGTTGATCTCGCCCTGCGGGCCCTGGCCGGTCACCGCCTGCTCGCCCCAGGCGTTGCCCTTGCGGATGTCGGCCTCGGCCTCGCTGGTGGTGAACTCGTTGCCGTCGTCGCGCAGGACATGGACGTTGCCGCGCATCAGCAGGATGCCGGTGGCCTGGTTGTACCAGCCCTTGTCGGACCGCATGGTCACCCAGGTGCCGGTGGTCTCCGTCATCTCCGCCTGCGGGTCGTCCAGCAGGACGATGTCGGGCTGATCGGCCGACTTGTCGGCCTTGGCCGCCACCAGCGAGAAGGGCTGGTTGTGCTCGTCCAGGCTGAAATAGCGCGGCTTCAGCATCTCGCTCTGCCCGGCGTCTGCCGTGACGCGGGCGCTCTGCGGGCTGTTCAGCGACGGCCAGGCGGCCAGCAGGGCCACCATCGCCAGCGCCGCCGCCGGCAGCACGAACTTCATTGCGGAAACGAAACGGCTGTAGACCCGGCTGACCGGACGGGTGTCCCGCCGCCGGTGCGCCCGCAGCGCCGCCGGCGGTTCCGGGGCGGCGGACGCGCGGCGGGTACCACCGGCGGATGCCTCCCCGGCGGTCAAAACGGGTGCGGTGCGGCCGGCTGCCGTGCGGTCGGGGCTACGCAGGTCGTCCAGGCTCAACTCTTCGTCCCTCCGGCTCGGCGCTTGGCTTCCATCATGGACAGGACAATCGTCAGGCCGCACCGGCGCGCAGGACATCGTGGATGTGCACGATGCCGAGCGGCCGGTCGGCCTCGATCACGAACAGGGTGGTGATCTTCTTGTCGTTCATCTCGCGCAGCGCCTCGACGATCAGCGCCTTGGGGCGGATGGTCTTGGGCCGCGGCGACATGATGCTGTCCGCGCGTTCCGCCAGAAGCTCCGGCGTCAGATGACGGCGCAGGTCGCCGTCGGTGATGATCCCGACCAGCGCCCCGGCATCGTCGGTCACCCCGACGCAGCCCAGCCGCTTGGCCGTCATCTCGAAGATGACGTCGGACAGCGGCGAGTCAAGACGGCACAGGGGCAAATCCTCGCCCTTGTGCATGATGTCGGTGACCTTCAGCAAGGCGCGGCCCAACTGGCCGCCGGGGTGGAACTCGCGGAAATCGGCAGCGGAGAAGCCGCGCCGCTCCAGCAGAGCCACCGCCAGCGCATCGCCCAGCGCCAGCATCATGGTGGTGGAGGTGGTGGGCGCCAGCCCCAGCGGGCAGGCTTCCGGCTCCGGCGGGATGACCAGCGCCACGTCCGACTGCTCGGCCAGCGCGGAGGCGGCGCGCCGCGTCATGCCGATCAGCGGAATGCCGAAGCGGCGGGTGTAGGCGATGATGTCCGCCAGCTCGTGCGTCTCGCCGGAGTTGGACAGGGCCACCACCGCATCGATCTTGGCGATCATGCCGAGATCGCCGTGGCTCGCCTCGCCCGGATGGACGAAGAAGGCCGGCGTGCCGGTGGAGGCCATGGTGGCGGCGATCTTGCGGGCGACATGGCCCGACTTGCCCATGCCGGTGACGACCACGCGGCCTTCGATGCCCTGCAGGATGTCGAGCGCCCGCAGGAACTCGCCGTCGAGGCTGCCGGCCAGTGCCAACAGCGCATCGGCCTCGGTCCGCAGGACGCGGGTGGCGCAGGCGAGATCGCGGTTCTCCACCAAGCTCGACCCGGTCGAGATGGCGGCGCTGTCGGTCAGGTTGGACGTGATAACACTGGTCAAGGCTGTCATGCCTTCCATCCGCAAGGCCCGGCGACGGGCCGTTCACAAACGCGGCGCCTGCCCGGACGGCTCCCGGCAGGCGCGTCGTGCAGTATGCCCACCGGCGGACGCCGGGTCAAATCAACGACCGGTGGGCTCCCTCTCCCCCGCTTTCGCGCAAACGAAGTTTGCGCTGTCGCGACAGGCGGACCTTTGGTCCGCTGAGAGCGGGGAGAGGGGTTTCACCCCGTCAATAAGCGCCCCGGAGGCGTCCGCTGTCAGTGCGCCAAAATGTCCGGGGTTTCCCAGCCGCCGAGATCCAGCTCGCCGCGGGCGGGCAGGAAGTCGAAGCAGGCCTGGGCCAGATGGGTGCGGCCCTCGCGCGCCAGCATGACGTCCAGCTTCGCCTTCAGGTCATGCAGATGCAGCACGTCGGACGCGGCGTACTTCATCTGGTCGGTGGACAGTTCAGGCGCGCCCCAGTCGGAGGATTGCTGCTGCTTGGAGATCTCGACGCCCAGCAGGTCCTTGCACAGATCCTTCAGGCCATGGCGGTCGGTGAAGGTGCGGACCAGCTTGGAGGCCACCTTGGTGCAATAGACCGGCTGGCAGCTGACGCCCAGATAGGCCTTCATCACGG
This sequence comes from Azospirillum lipoferum, assembly GCF_024170005.1. GTDB lineage: Bacteria > Pseudomonadota > Alphaproteobacteria > Azospirillales > Azospirillaceae > Azospirillum > Azospirillum lipoferum. The sequence goes on along the minus strand of NZ_JALJXJ010000008.1, from coordinate 30,858 downwards.
CCACGTCGAAGCGGGCGAAATGGAACAGCTTGGTCACGCCGGGATCGGTCAGCAGACGCTTCAGGTTCGGCGCCTCGTACTGGCCGGGGCGGAACTGCACCAGATGGATCGCACCGTCGCCGGCCGACAGCTGCACCAGGCAGAGGCGGTCGCGGTGGGGGTTCAGCCCCATGGTCTCGGTGTCGATGGCGACGCAGTTGTCGCGGGCGCCGGCGGCGAGATCGAGGCCGTCGGGGAGGTCGCCGTCATGAAGGTCGATGGGCATGGTCGCTTCCCGGGTGGTCAGGCCCCCGGCCATGGACCCTAGAAACGACGAACGCCGCTCTGCACGATCCCCTTCCTAATCGAAGGAGCTGTGCATGCGGCGCAGCCGGGTAGAAAGAAATGGTGCCCAGGAGAAGACTCGAACTTCCACGACATTTCTGCCACAGGTACCTGAAACCTGCGCGTCTACCAATTCCGCCACCTGGGCTCGGTGCTCGGTGTGTGGGCGGTTGTTTAATGATCCGGCCGAGGGGCGTCAACAGCTTTTTTCCGACCCCTTCATTTTTTTGTCGCATCGCGGGTTTTCGCCCCACCGCCAGCAGGCGCGGCAATGCAGTCCCTAGCTTGGCGGCGGTCCATTCGCTATAAGCATGCCCGCAGTTCCAGCAGTCATCCAGGCGACACACAGTCGGACGACGCGCGGGGGCGCGCAGAAGCGCGAAGACCCCAGTTCCGGCGCGCAACGACACGGGAGACGGTCGATGTCCTATCGCACTCAGGTTATCACGGTGTTCGGCGGTTCGGGCTTCATCGGCCGCCACCTGATCCGGCGCCTCGCCAAGTCGGGCGCCCTCATCCGCATCGCCACCCGCAACCCGGGCAAGGCCGGTTTCCTGAAGACGGCCGGCGCCGTCGGCCAGATCGTGCCGTTCGCCACCGACTGCACCAACGACCTGTCGGTCGGCCGTGCGCTCCAGGGGGCGGACATCGCCATCAACCTGCTGGGCGTGCTGTACGAACGCGGGAGCCAGAGCTTCCAGGGCGTGCATGTCGATGCCGCCTCCCGCATCGCCCGGCTGGCCGCCGCCAACGGCGTCAACCGGCTGGTCCATGTCTCCGCCATCGGCGCCGACGCCTCCTCGCCGTCGGTCTATGCCCGCTCCAAGGCGGCCGGTGAGCAGGCGGTGCTGTCGGCCTTCCCGGCGGCGACGATCCTGCGCCCCAGCATCGTCTTCGGGCCGGAGGACAATTTCTTCAACAAGTTCGCCGCGATGGCGCAGAAGGCTCCGGTCCTGCCGCTGATCGGCGGCGGCAAGACCCTGTTCCAGCCGGTCTATGTCGGCGATCTGGCCGACGCCGTCGTGGCGGCGCTGGACAGTGACGCCAGCCGCGGCAAGACCTATGAGCTGGGCGGCCCGCGCGTCTACACCTTCCGCGAACTGCTGGACCTGACCCAGAAGGACATCCAGCGTCACCGTCCGCTGGTGACCATCCCCTGGAACGCCGCCGAGTCGCTGGCCGGCATCCTGGAGAAGGTGCCGGTGCTGGCCCCGGCGCTGACCCGCGATCAGGTGGCCCTGCTGAAGCAGGACAACGTGGTTTCCCCGACCGCGCTGGGCTTCAAGGATCTGGGCATCACCGAGCTGGCGACCTGCGAGGTGATCCTGCCGACCTACCTGTCGCGCTTCATCGTCGGCGGCAAGTACAGCGGCCTGACCAACAACGCCCACTGAGCGGGCGGAACAGGTCCGATGACTCCCGAAAGCCCCGGCCCCCGCGCCGGGGCTTCTGTTTTGTCCAAACTGTGGGCGCTCGCCGCCTTCGCCTGCGGCGCCGTCATCGGCACGCTGGGCGGGCTGATCGGGTTGGGCGGCGCCGAGTTCCGCTTGCCGCTGCTGATCGGCGCCTTCCGCTTCGGCGCGCTCGACGCCGTCATTCTGAACAAGGCGATGAGCCTCGTGGTCGTTGCCGCCGCCCTGCCGTTGCGCGCCGGTTCGGTGCCGCTCGGCCTTGTCGCCGCCAATGGCGGGGTGATCGCCAACCTGCTGGCCGGCAGCCTGCTGGGCGCCTGGATCGGCGCCGGCTGGGCGATGCGGATGGACGCCGCCCGCCTGCAACGGGTCATGGCCGTGCTGCTGGTGCTGATCGCCGCCGTGCTGATGTTTGGACATGGCATAGCCGGAGGAGCGGGGCCGCTGCTGGACGGGCCGGCGCTGGTCGTCGCCGGCTGTGTCGCCGGCTTCGCCATCGGAGCCGTCGCCTCGCTGCTGGGGGTGGCCGGCGGCGAGCTGCTGATCCCCACGCTGGTTCTGCTGTTCGGGGTCGATGTCAAGCTGGCGGGCAGCCTGTCGCTGGCGATCAGCCTGCCGACCATGATTGCCGGCTTTTCCCGCTACGCCCGCGACCGCAGTCTGGCGCTGCTGTTGCGGCAGCGCGGTTTCGTCCTGCTGATGGCGGCTGGGTCGCTGGCCGGCGCCCTCATTGGCGGGCTGCTGCTGGGCATGGTGCCGGACCGGGTGCTGCTGCCGGTGCTGGCGGCGATCCTGCTGCTGTCGGCCGTCCGGATGTGGCGGCATTGAGAAGTTCCCTGCCTCGACGGGCATTAAAAAGTTCCCGGCTCCGCCGGACATGGCACGCCTGCCCCGTCGCCGCTTGAATTCCGCCGCTGCCGCCGTCATGTGGGCGGTTCAACCATGGCGGGAACGGTGATGACGGGAGCAGAGGATATCCGGGGAATGCCGGACCGGGTGGTGGAGCAGGCATCGGCCGCGCGCTGGGCCACCGTCGCCGCCTTCTTCCTGAACGGCACCGTCTTCGGCGTGTGGGCGACGCAGATTCCGCTGCTGAAGAACCGGCTCGACCTCAGCCCGGCGGTGCTGGGGGCGGCTCTGCTCTGCCTTGCCGTCGGCGCCCTGACGGCGATGATCGCCAGCGGGCCGCTGCTGGGACGGCTGGGCAGCGCCCCGGTGATCCGGGTGACCGCCCTGCTGTTCGCCGGCCTGCTGCCGCTGCCGGCGCTGGTGCCGGACGTGGTGACGCTGTGCATCGTGCTGGCGCTGTTCGGCGCGTCGGGCGGCACCATGGACGTCGCGATGAACGCCCAGGGCGCCCTGGTGGAGCGGCGGATCGGCCGGCCGATCATGTCGTCGCTGCACGGGATGTGGAGCCTCGGCGGGCTGGCCGGGGCAGGCCTGGGCGGGCTTCTGCTGCCGCTGATGCCGGCGGCGGCGCAGGCCGGGCTGGTGTCGGCGGGGCTGCTGGTGCTGTTCCTGGTCATGCAGGGACGCCTCCTGCCCGACCGCAACGCCGGTGGCGGCGGGCTGGTGCTGCCCGACCGCAAGACCCTGCTGCTCGGCCTGCTCGCCGCCATGGCCTTCATGGGCGAGGGCGCCATCCTGGACTGGAGCGCCATCCATCTGCGCGACGACCTGGGCGCGCCAGCTTCCATCGCTGGCATGGGCTTCGGCGTGTTCAGCGCCGCCATGGCGATCGGGCGGTTCAGCGGCGACCGGCTGCGCCACCGCTTCGGCGGGGCGACGCTGATGCGCGCCGGCGGGCTGCTGGCCACGGCCGGGCTGGGATTGGTGTTGGCCGGGGGAATCGTCGCGGGAGGAGTGCCGGTGCTGGCGATGGTCGGATTCGGGCTGACCGGGATCGGCCTGTCGAACATCGTCCCGGTGCTGTTCAGCACGGCGGGGGCGGTGGACAGCGGCCATCCCGACCATGCGGTCGCCGCGGTGTCCACCATGGGCTATGCCGGCGTGCTGGCCGGTCCGCCGCTGGTCGGCTTCATCGCCGAAGCCACCAGCCTCGCCACCGCCTTCGCGATGATCGCGTTGCTGGCGCTGGGCATGGCCGCCGCCGCGGCCCGTGCGGTGCCGCGGCAGGCGGTTTGAGGGTTAGAGATAGAGGAACGCCAGCATGCCGGTGCCGACGGCGATGCGGTACCATCCGAAGGGGGTGAAGCCGTAGCGGCCGACGAAGTCGACCAGCGTCTTCACCACCAGGGCGGCGGCGATGAAGGCGGTGACGAAGCCGACCAGGATCAGCAGGCCGCTGTCCAGGCTCATCACCGACCAGTTCTTGTAGAGGTCGTAGGCGGTGGCGCCGGCCATGGTCGGCACCGCCAGGAAGAAGGAGAATTCGGCCGCCGCCTTGCGGTCGACGCCCATCAGCAGCGCGCCCAGGATGCTGGCGCCCGACCGCGACACGCCGGGAACCAGGGCCAGGCACTGGCAGAAGCCGATCTTCAGCGCCAGAGGGGCGGAGAAATTCTCGATCTTGTGATAGCGGGCGACCGGGATCAGCCGTTCCACCAGCAAGATGGCGACGCCGCCCAGGATCAGCGCGATGCTGACGACGGTCGGGTTGAACAGCACCGACTTGATGATGCCGTGCAGGCCGGCGCCCAGCACCATCGCCGGCAGGAAGGCGATCAGCACCGCCATCACGAAGCGCCGGGCGCCGGGATCGTCCTTCAGTCCCGTGGCGACGTGCCACAGCCGCTGGAAATAGACGACGCAGATCGCCAGGATGGCGCCAAGCTGGATCACCACCTCGAACACCTTGCCGGGCGGACCCTCGAAGCCGAGCAGCTCGTCCAGCATGATCAGGTGGCCGGTGGAGGAGACCGGCAGGAACTCGGTCAGCCCCTCAATCAACCCCAGGAGGGTAGCGTCCAGATATTGATCGATCATCATCGCGGCACGCAGCCTTCGGCACGGTTGGATGTTGCAGCGCTTATAACAGGATGGGACCATGCTTGGCGATGGCGTGGGGTCGGTACCCCTATTCGGGCGATAGTCCCGATATGGGACTAATTTTCTGTCGTGTTTTTGCGATACCCTGCCGTCACGCTCACGCATTTCAGCCTTGCGGGGGAAAAGGTCAACAAACAGGACCTATCGGTGCTTTTGTGCTTCCGCGGAGTGTGCGCATGCGTTATATGACGAGCGTCCGCCACTTCGCGGACGTTCGATTTCAACCCAGCCGGTCGGTGTAGGCCAGAGCCGCAGCCGCCGGTCAGGCGACGTCCCCCGGGTAGACGGTGGGGCCGCGAAGCGAAGGAGCAGAGGTCATGGCGAACCAGAAAATGTTGGGCTTCGTGCACACCGCGCAGAAGATGCCCGACAAGCGGTCTGCCGCCGACCGCCGCCAGGACTTCGCGGAAATCTACGCCCGCTTCAGCGACGAGCGCGCCGGCGAGCAGGCCAACCGCTGCTCGCAGTGCGGCGTTCCCTTCTGCCAGGTGCACTGCCCGGTCTCCAACAACATCCCGGACTGGCTGAAGCTGACCGCCGAGGGGCGTCTGGAGGAGGCTTACGAGGTCTCCCAGGCCACCAACAACTTCCCGGAAATCTGCGGCCGCATCTGCCCGCAGGACCGGCTGTGCGAGGGCAACTGCGTCATCGAGCAGTCGACCCACGGCGCCGTCACCATCGGCTCGGTCGAGAAGTACATCAACGACACCGCCTGGGAAAACGGCTGGGTCAAGCCGCGCAAGCCGGCCCGCGAGCTGGGCCTGTCGGCCGGCGTGATCGGCGCCGGCCCGGCTGGCCTCGCCGCCGCCGAGGAGCTGCGCGCCAAGGGCTACGAGGTCCATGTCTATGACCGCTACGACCGCATGGGCGGCCTGCTGGTCTACGGCATCCCCGGCTTCAAGCTGGAGAAGGACGTCGTCGCCCGCCGCGTCCAGCGTCTGGCCGATGCCGGCGTCATCTTCCATTCCAATTTCGAGGTCGGCCGCGACGCCACCCTGGCCGAGCTGCGCGAGCGCCACGTCACCATCCTGATCGCCACCGGCGTCTACAAGGCCCGCGACATCAAGGCCCCCGGCTCGGGGCTGAAGAACATCGTCCCGGCGCTGGAATACCTGACCACCTCCAACAAGGTCGGGCTGGGCGATCAGGTCGAGGCCTATGACGACGGCTCGCTGAACGCCGCCGGCAAGAAGGTGGTGGTGCTCGGCGGCGGCGATACCGCGATGGACTGCGTGCGCACGGCGATCCGCCAGGGTGCTACCTCGGTCAAGTGCCTGTACCGCCGCGACCGCAAGAACATGCCGGGCTCGCAGCGCGAAGTGGCGCATGCCGAGGAGGAGGGCGTCGAGTTCGTCTGGCAGGCCGCTCCGGAAGCCTTCACCGGCGACGACGTGGTGACCGGCGTGCGCGCCGTGCGCATCCATCTGGGTGTCGCCGACGCCACCGGCCGCCAGACCCCGCAGGTGATCGAGGGCTCCGACTTCACCGAGCCGGCCGACCTCGTCATCAAGGCTCTCGGCTTCGAGCCGGAGGATCTGCCGGGCATGTTCGGCTCGCCCGACCTGACCGTCACTCGCTGGGGCACGCTGCTGGTCGACCACCGCACCAAGATGACCAGCCTGGACGGCGTCTTCGCCGCCGGCGACATCGTCCGCGGCGCCTCGCTGGTGGTGTGGGCCATCCGCGACGGCCGGGACGCCGCAGAGGCGATGCACGCCTACGCCCAGACCGTCGGGGCCAAGCTGGCGGTCGCCGCCGAGTAAGGCGCTCCTTCCTTTCCGCTATCAAAACACCGTCTACCCCAGGGGGCCTTCCCTTCGGCCCCCCAGGTCAACGTCCAGACTGTGAAAGGGTCGTTCCATGACCACCGAATTGAACCAGGGTGAGCAGTTCGTCGCCGATTTCCGCGCCAACGCCGCGGCGCTGACCACTGCCCACGCCTACAATCCGGCCGACGAGCACGACGCCTGCGGCGTCGGCTTCATCGCCGCGATCGACGGCAAGCCCCGCCGCTCGGTGGTCGAAAAAGGCATCGAAGCCCTGAAGGCGGTCTGGCACCGTGGCGCGGTCGACGCCGACGGCAAAACCGGCGACGGCGCCGGCATCCATGTCCAGGTGCCGCAGAAGTTCTTCAAGGACCACGTCAAGATCATCGGCCACCTGCCGCCGGAGAACAATCTGGCGGTCGGTCAGGTCTTCCTGCCGCGCATCAGCCTGGACGCCCAGGAAGCCTGCCGCTGCATCGTCGAAACCGAGATCCTGGCCTTCGGCTACTACATCTATGGCTGGCGCCAGGTGCCGATCAACGTCGACATCATCGGCGAGAAGGCCAACGCCACCCGGCCCGAGATCGAACAGATCATCATCGGCAATTCCAAGGGCGTGTCGGACGAGCAGTTCGAACTCGACCTCTACATCATCCGCCGCCGGATCGAGAAGGCGGTGCAGAACGAGCGCATCAACGACTTCTACATCTGCTCGCTGTCGGCGCGCTCGATCATCTACAAGGGCATGTTCCTCGCCGAACAGCTGTCCACCTTCTATCCGGACCTGACCGACGACCGCTTCGAGTCGTCCTTCGCCATCTACCACCAGCGCTATTCGACCAACACCTTCCCGACCTGGCCGCTGGCCCAGCCCTTCCGCATGCTCGCCCACAACGGCGAGATCAACACGCTGAAGGGCAACGTCAACTGGATGAAGGCGCACGAGACGCGGATGGAGCATCCGGTGTTCGGCGCCAACATGGGCGACCTGAAGCCGGTGATCGGCGTCGGCCTGTCGGACTCGGGCGCGCTCGACAGCGTGTTCGAGGTGATGGTCCGCGCCGGCCGCAGTGCGCCGATGGTCAAGATGATGCTGGTGCCGCAGGCGCTGACCAGCTCGCAGACCACGCCGGACAACCACAAGGCGCTGATCGCCTACTGCAACTCCGTCATGGAGCCGTGGGACGGCCCGGCCGCGCTCGCCATGACCGATGGCCGCTGGGTCGTCGGCGGCATGGACCGCAACGGCCTGCGCCCGATGCGCTACACCATCACCACCGACGGCCTGATCATCGGCGGCTCCGAGACCGGCATGGTCAAGATCGAGGAGAACCAGGTGGTCGAGAAGGGCCGCCTCGGCCCGGGCGAGATGATCGCCGTCGATCTCCAGGCCGGCAAGCTGTTCAACGACCGTGAGCTGAAGGACCATCTGGCCGCCCAGAAGCCCTGGGGCCAGTGGGTCAGGAACACCACGCATCTGGACGAGCTGGTCAAGTCCGCCTCGCTGAAGGGCGAGCCGTCGGAGATGGAGAAGGAGGAGCTGCGCCGTCGCCAGATGGCCTTCGGCCTCGCCATGGAAGACATGGAGCTGATCCTCCACCCGATGGCGGAGGACGGCAAGGAGGCCGTCGGCTCGATGGGCGACGACAGCCCGATCGCCGTGCTGTCGGACAAGTACCGCGGCCTGCACCATTTCTTCCGCCAGAACTTCTCCCAGGTCACCAATCCGCCCATCGACAGCTTGCGCGAGCGCCGGGTGATGAGCCTGAAGACGCGGCTGGGCAACCTCGGCAACATCCTGGACGAGGATGAGAGCCAGACCCGGTTGCTGCAACTCGACAGCCCGGTGCTGACCACCGCCGAATTCCGCGCCATGCGCGCCTATATGGGCGAGACGGCGGCGGAGATCGACGCGACCTTCCCGGTGGAGGGCGGCCCCGACGCGCTCCGCGACGCCCTGCGCCGCATCCGCCAGGAGGCGGAGGACGCCGTGCGCGGCGGTGCCAACCACGTCATCCTGACCGACGAGGCGATGGGTCCGGACCGCGCCGCCATCCCGGCCATCCTGGCGACCGGTGCGGTCCACACCCACCTGATCCGTTCCAACCTGCGCACCTTCACTTCGCTGAACCTGCGCACGGCGGAGTGCCTGGACACCCATTACTTCGCAGTGCTGATCGGCGTCGGCGCCACCACCGTCAACGCCTATCTGGCGCAGGAAGCGGTGGCCGAGCGCCAGCGCCGCGGTCTGCTCGGCTCGCTGTCGCTGGAAAAGGCGATGACGAACTACAAGAAGGCCATCGACGACGGCCTGCTGAAGATCATGTCCAAGATGGGCATCTCGGTCATCAGCAGCTACCGCGGCGGCGGCAACTTCGAGGCCATCGGCCTGAGCCGCGCCCTGGTCGCCGAGCATTTCCCGGCGATGGTCAGCCGCATCTCCGGCATCGGCCTGAACGGCATCCAGAAGAAGGTTCTGGAGCAGCATGCGCTGGCCTATGCCGGCGAGGCGCTGCCGCTGCCGGTCGGCGGCTTCTACCGCTTCCGCAAATCGGGCGACCGCCATGGCTGGGAGGGTGGGATCATCCACACCCTGCAGCAGGCCGTCACCAACGACAGCTACACCACCTTCAAGAAATATTCGGAGCAGGTGAACAAGCGGCCGCCGATGCAGCTGCGCGACCTGCTGGAGTTCCGCACCACCAAGGCCGCCGTCCCGGTGGACGAGGTCGAGAGCATCACCTCCATCCGCAAGCGCTTCATCACGCCGGGCATGTCGATGGGCGCGCTGTCGCCCGAGGCGCACGGCACGCTGAACGTCGCGATGAACCGCATCGGCGCCAAGTCCGACTCGGGCGAGGGCGGCGAGGATCCGGCGCGCTTCCGTCCCGACAAGAACGGCGACAACTGGAACTCCGCCATCAAGCAGGTGGCGTCGGGCCGCTTCGGCGTCACTGCCGAGTACCTGAACCAGTGCCGCGAGCTGGAGATCAAGGTCGCCCAGGGCGCCAAGCCCGGCGAGGGCGGCCAGCTGCCCGGCTTCAAGGTGACGGAGATGATCGCGCGGCTGCGTCACTCGACGCCGGGCGTGATGCTGATCAGCCCGCCGCCGCACCACGACATCTACTCGATCGAGGATCTGGCGCAGCTCATCTATGACCTGAAGCAGATCAACCCGGACGCCAAGGTCACGGTGAAGCTGGTCAGCCGGTCGGGCATCGGCACCATCGCCGCCGGTGTCGCCAAGGCCAACGCCGATATCATCCTGATCTCCGGCAACTCCGGCGGTACCGGCGCCAGCCCTCAGACCTCGATCAAGTTCGCCGGCCTGCCCTGGGAAATGGGCCTGTCGGAGGTGCATCAGGTCCTGACGCTGAACAAGCTGCGCCACCGCGTGCGGCTGCGCACCGACGGCGGCCTGAAGACCGGCCGCGACATCGTCATCGCCGCCATGCTGGGTGCCGAGGAGTACGGCATCGGCACCGCCAGCCTGATCGCCATGGGCTGCATCATGGTCCGGCAGTGCCATTCCAACACCTGCCCGGTCGGCGTCTGCGTCCAGGACGAGAAGCTGCGCGAGAAGTTTGTCGGCTCGCCGGAGAAGGTCGTCAACCTCTTCACCTTCCTGGCCGAAGAGGTGCGCGAGATCCTCGCCAAGCTGGGCTTCCGCTCGCTGAACGAGGTGATCGGCCGCACCGACCTGCTGCATCAGGTCAGCCGCGGCGGCGCCCATCTCGACGACCTCGACCTCAACCCGCTGCTGGCCCAGGTCGATCCCGGCGAGAATGCGCGCTATTGCACGCTCCAGGGCCGCAACGAGGTGCCGGACACGCTGGACGCCCGCATCGTCGCCGACGCCCGCCCGCTGTTCGAGGAAGGCGAGAAGATGCAACTCGCCTACAACGCCCGCAACACGCAGCGCGCCATAGGCACGCGGCTGTCCTCGATGGTGACGCGGAAGTTCGGGATGTTCGGGCTCCAGCCCGGCCACATCACCGTCCGCCTGCGCGGCACCGCCGGCCAGTCGCTGGGCGCCTTCGCGGTCCAGGGCATCAAGCTGGAGGTGATGGGCGACGCCAACGACTATGTCGGCAAGGGCCTGTCGGGCGGCACCATCGTCGTCCGTCCGGCGACCAGCAGCCCGCTGGAGTCGAACCGGAACACCATCATCGGCAACACGGTGCTGTACGGCGCCACCGCCGGCAAGCTGTTCGCCGCCGGCCAGGCCGGCGAGCGGTTCGCGGTGCGCAACTCCGGCGCCACCGTGGTGGTGGAAGGCTGCGGCTCCAACGGCTGCGAGTACATGACGGGCGGCACCGCGGTCATCCTGGGCAAGGTCGGCGACAACTTCGCCGCCGGCATGACCGGGGGCATGGCCTATCTGTACGATCCGGAGGACTCGCTGCCGCTCTTCATCAACGAGGAGAGCGTCATCTACCAGCGGATCGAGGTGTCCCATTATGAGGCCCAGCTCCGCGCCCTGATCGAGGAACACGTCGCCGAGACGCAGAGCCGTTTCGCCGCCGAGATCCTCAACGACTGGGAGCGTGAACTCGGCCACTTCTGGCAGGTGGTGCCGAAGGAGATGCTGCACCGTCTGGCCGTGCCGGTGACCCTGCCGCGCGCCATCCCGGCGGAGTAAGGACTGCCCTCTCCCGCCCCGCTCCACGGCGGGGCGGACAGCTCGCACGAAAACGGCGCGCCATCCGGCAGGACGGCGCGCCGTTTCCCGTTTCAATGGGCCGGAACGATGATGCGTGACCGGCTCAGCCGGCCATGACGCTGTGGACAGCCTCCAGGATGACCGCCGCCACAGCGTCGGGCTGCGACAGCAGGGAGAGGTGGCTTGCCTTCAGCTCCGTGGTCCTGGCGTTCATCCGCCGGGCGAACTCCCGTTCGAGCTCGACGCTGACGATACGGTCGTCGGCCGAGACGATGTACCAGTTGGGGCGGCTCTCCCAGGCGGCCTGGGTGACTTTCTCGCCGAAGGTGCTGGCGGGCAGCGGCGGCTGGAGCACCGCGAGCACGCGGGCCTCGGCCTCGGGAAGGTCGGAAGCGACGTCCTCGATCCAGCCTTCGACGCTGAGCTTGAGGTTGCCGGCCCCGTCGTCCTGGATCTTGCCCAGGCCCGGAGGCGGCGGATACGCCCCCACCAGTTCGCCGAGCGTCTCGCCGGCCTTGGGCGCGAAGGCCGCCACATAGACCAGCGCCTTGACCTTGGGATCGTTGCCGGCTTCGGTGATGACCGCCCCGCCCCAGCTGTGCCCCACCAGCACGACGGGTCCCTGGATGGAAGCCAGCGCCTGTCTGGTGGCCTTCACGTCGTCGACGAGCGAACTCGTCGGGTTCTGCACCGCGACGACGGGAATGTTCTTTTCGAGCAGGAGCGGGATGACCCGCTGCCAGCTTGAACCATCGGCCCAGGCACCGTGAACGAGGATGATTGTGGGCATTGGAATCGGCGGATTGCTCATGCACAGGCTCCTCTGTGAAGTCCATGCATCGGAGCTTAGGAGCGGCTCCCTTGGCGGAGCTTGTAGAATTCAGGCATTCCTGGTCGGTTCTGCCGCAGATCGCACGCTACAGGCTCCGCTCCATCACGATGCTGTCGAACCGGTTGCCGGGCGGAAACTCCATTGAATTGCGACCGATCGCCACGAAGCCGGCCGAGGCATAGAACTCCTCCGCCACTAGGCTGGCGTAGCACAGCATCCGCGATGCGCCCGCCGCCTCGGCATCGGCGAAGCAGCGGTCGAGCAATGCCCGCCCGACGCCGCGGCGCAGCCAGCCGGGATGGGTGGCAAAGTGCCGGATATGGGCCAGCCCGGGCTGCGGCGGACGCGTCGGCTCGCCCGGCCAGTCGAAGCTCCAGCCGCCGGAGCCCACCGGCGTACCATCCACGGCCTCCGCCAGATAATAGGTGCCGGCATCCAGCAGCGCCGGATTCGACCGGGTGATGATGGGCAGCACCCGCTCCATCACCGCCGGCGGATAGCCGGCCGGCATCAGGGCCGGATAGGAGGCCGACAGCACCGAGTCCACCGCCCCGGCATCCCCCGGCCCCGCCGTGCGGATGGTGAAACCGGGCTCGCTCACGGTTCGAATTCCCAGGGTTCCGCCTTCGCGGCAACGATCCATTCCCGCATCGCCGGCAGGGCCAGCACGGCGTCCATATAGGCGCGCGATTCTGGCGACACCGGAGCGCCATAGGTTTCCAGCCGCGTCACCACCGGAGCGAACATGGCGTCGGCGATGGTGAAGGCACCGAACAGGAAGGGACCGCCCGCCGGGATGCCAAAGCGGGTGCGGGCGTCGGCCCACAGCGCCTCGATCCGGGTGATGTCGGCGGCGGTCGTTTCGGTCAAGCCCTGACCCTTGCGGTCGCTCTTGAGGTTCATCGGCATGGTGGTGCGCAGGGAGACGAAGCCGGAATGCATCTCCGCCGAGACCGCCCGCGCCACCGCCCGCGCCGCCCGGTCCGCCGGCCACAGACCGGCGTCGGGCGCCAGTTCCGCCACATACTCGCAGATCGCCAGCGAATCCCAGACGGTCAGCCCGCCATGGATCAGGGAGGGGACGCGGCCGGACGGCGAATGTTCGGCGATGCGCGCGGCAGTATCCGGCTGCCGCAGGGGAATGACGGTTTCGGCGAAGGCCAGCCCGGCCTGCTTCAGCGCCAGCCACGGACGCAGCGACCAGGACGAATAAGCCTTGTTCCCCATCACCAGGGTCAGATCGGACATCGTAGAGAAATCCTTTTGGGCGTAAAATGCGGAGAACGAGGATGCTGCTCCGTCCGCCCGGACACAAGCGTGGGTTTCCTTCCGGGCGCGAACATCGCCGTGCGTTTCATGGCAAATGCACAAAGCCCCAACTCCGCAAGCGCGATCAAGCGGCTGCCGGCTAGCATCGGCGGGACTGGAGGACGTCACGCCATGACCAACGACAGCATCTCCGCCGGCCTATCGGCTGCTTGGCCCGTGCCATGCTCGGCGGTTGCGGCCAAGCCCGGCACGCGGCTCGATTACGGCGACCGGATCGAACGGGTGGTGACGTTCATCGCCGCCCATCTGGACGAGCCGCTCGACCTCGACCGGCTGGCGGAGGTCGCCTGCTTCTCGCCCTACCATTTCCACCGCGTCTACCGGGCAATCACCGGCGAGACGGCGGCGGAGACCCTGCGTCGGCTGCGCCTGCACCGGGCGGCGGGCGATCTGGTGCGCGACGGCATCGCCATTCCGACCGTCGCCCGGCGGGCGGGCTATGGCAGCGTCGAAGCCTTCACCCGCGCCTTCGGGCAGAGCTATGGCGTGACGCCCGCCGCCTACCGCAAGAGCGGGCGGCTCAATCCTCCGGTCCCGACCAACCATCGAATGGAGGATAGTATGCACGAGGTCGAAATCCGCGATCTTCCCGCCCACCGCATCGTCGGGCTGCCGCACACCGGCCCCTACATGACCATCGGCACCAGCTTCGACCGGCTCTATGCCTGGGCGTCCAAGCAGGGGCTGACCGGCCCGGGTACCCGCAGCTTCGCCATCTATTACGACGATCCCGAATCGGTGAAGCCGGAGGAGTTGCGCTCCTTCGCCGGGCTGATGCTGGACCTGGGTGTCGTGGAGGACGGCGCGGTCCGTGTCGTCGACATTCCCGGTGGGCGTCATGCCGTGGTCCGGCACCAGGGTCCCTATGCCGAACTGGGAGCGGTCTACCGCTGGCTCTACGGCGAGTGGCTGCCCAACAGCGGCCACGCGCCGGGAGACGCCCCCTGCTACGAGGAATATCTCAACAACCCGCGGGCATTGCCGCCGGCCGAATGGCTGACCGAAATCTGCGTTCCGCTCGCCGGCTGAACCAGCCGGAGCCGGCGATAAGGCCATCACCGGACGGGTGCGGCGCCATGGTCGCCGCCCCGTTCCCGTCCCGCCAGGTGACCGGAACCAGAGGATTTCCGCTGGAACTCCCTGCATTGGCGGAAAATGAAGCTTTCCGTTCGGGGCCGCGCGATCGTCTGCGCCCATCGCGGGCACATTCACACGGGACGGCGTTCGGGGTATAAACGCGAAGCCATTCCTCCACTTTCCGGACTTATGATCGCCCTCGATATCCCTACCGTCCTGCTTCTCTACCAGTCCTCTCTCCTGGTCGGGGCAGCGGTGTTCCTGCATGCACGGCGGCAGCGGAAGACGGCTCTGGGCTTCGGCACCCTGGCGTCCGCCTTCGCCCTGCTGGGAAGCGGAAGCGTTCTGGCGGGACTGGGCGAATACGCATTGCTGCCGAAGGCCGTCTGGACGCTGGTCACCTTGACCTGCGGCCTGTACGGACACGGCCTGCTGGTGGCCGGGATCGAGCGGTTGCGGACCGGGCGTCCACCGCGCCACTGGCGCTGGCTGGCCGTCTATCCCGTCCCGTTCTGGATCACGGCCTGGATCACCGGGTTCCATGAGGACAACCAGCTTCGCGCCATCGTCTTCCATCTGAATGCGGCACTCTGCCTGATCTGGGCCGCCCGGATCATCGACCGGCTCCGGCGGATGGAGGGGTTGCCGTCCTGCCTGCCGCTGGAAGCGGTTCTGGCGTGCAGCGGCCTGTCCTTCGCCGTCGGCGCCGGCACCATCCTTCTCGTTCCGGATTTCGTTCCCTGGCTGGCGGTCGAGTTCTTCGTGCAGATCCTGGGCAATTTCGCCATCACGATCCTGATCTACAGCGTCGCGATCGACCGGGCGGAGCGCAAGCTGAACCTGATGGCCGATCTGGACAGCCTGACCGGGATCGGGAACCGCCGCTTTCTGGAAAAGACGGTGCCGAAGCGCCTGTATCCCGGGGATACCGTCCTCTACATCGACCTCGACCACTTCAAGCAGCTCAACGACCGGTTCGGTCATGCCACCGGGGATGCCGTGCTGGTCGCCGTGGCCGCAACGCTGAGGGACGGAAAGCGCCCCGACGATCTGCTCGCGCGGCTGGGAGGGGAGGAATTCCTGCTTTTCCTGCCGGAGCTGAAGACGTCCGAGGCCCTGTCCATCGCGGAGCGGCTTCGACAAGCCATACAGGACATCCAGCTTCACCATCAGGGAGCCGACATCCCGGTCAGCGCCAGCATCGGCGTCGCTCGGGTCAAACGGCCGGACGAGGCGTGGCTGGACCTCGTCCATGCCGCCGACACGGCGCTCTACGCCGCCAAACGCGCCGGCCGGAACCGGGTCGTGCTGGCGTCGTCCCCCTCGCAGGAACCCGTGCCGGCCTGACGGCCGGTTGCAGCGGCCACTCGTTGGCCACTCGCCGGCCATCGCATGGGTGCAGTCGGGACGGGTGCGGTGCTATGGTCGCCGCGCCCGTTCCTTATGAGCATCGCCGCCCCATGAGCATCGACGACCTGCGCGCCCAGTACGAAGCCTATCCCTACCCGGCGCGCAATCCGGCCGACGAGGCCGGGCGGCTGGTCACCGGCTCGCCCAGCCATCTGGACGAGCTGGTCCAGCATGTCTTCGGCGGCCGGATCGACCATTCCAAACCGCTGCGGGTACTGGTAGCCGGCGGCGGCACGGGGGACGGCACCATCATGCTGGCGCAGCAGATGGCCGACGCCGGCAATCCCGGTCGCATCACCTACATCGACCTGTCCGACGCCAGCCGCGCCATCGCCGAGGCACGGGCCAAGGCGCGCGGCCTGACCAACATCGACTTCCGCCGCGGCTCGCTGCTGGAACTGGACGGGCTGGTGTCGGAGGCCGGGCCGTTCGACTACATCGACTGTTGCGGCGTGCTGCACCATCTGGACGATCCGTCGGCCGGTCTGCGCTCGCTGGCCGGCGCGCTGGCGCCCGGCGGCGGCATCGGCATCATGGTCTACGCCCCCTACGGCCGCACCGGCGTCTATCCGATGCAGGAGACCCTGCGCGGCATGACCGAGGGGCTGCCGCCGGCCGAGAAGGTGGCGCTGGCCCGTCGGCTGATCCAGGCCCTGCCGCCCACCAACTGGCTGCTGAACAACCCGCACATCAGCGACCACCGGCTGGCCGACGCCAACCTCTACGATCTGCTGCTGCACAGCTGCGACCGTCCCTACAGTGTGCCGCAACTGGCGGAGCTGGCGGACAGCGCCGGCCTCGCCATCGCGACGTTGATCGATCCGCTGCGCTACGAACCGTCGCTCTGGGTCAAGGACGCCCGCGTCCTGAAGCAGCTGGCCGGGCTCGGCATGCTGGAGCGCGCCGCCTGGACCGAGCGCATCACCGGCGCCTTCACCAAGCACATCGCCTATCTGCTGCGCCCCGCCGACCTGGAGGCCGCCCGCATCAGGCCGGACGGGCCCGAAATGGTCCCGGTCCTGCGCGACATCGACGGCAGGACCGTGGCCAAGGCCGTGCCGCCTGGCGGCAGTCTGGAGTTCGACCTGATGGGCAGCGTGGTGTCGCTTCCCCTGCCCCGGCTGGCCGGCCCGATCCTGTCGCGGGTCGACGGCAAGACCAGCCTGGGCGCCCTGCACGCCGCCATCGAGCCGACGACGAAGGCGACCTGGGACCAGTTCCTCACCCAGTTCCGCCAGCTGTTCGACGCGCTGGGCGGCCTGGGCAAGATGCATCTGCGGCGGGGATAGGGCGCAAAGCCCCATCCCCTGCCATCCCTTACCCCCGCAGGACCGGCACTGCGGAATAGAGCGCCTTGGTCAGGCGGTCGAAGACCTCGTGGATTTCCGCCTCGGAGATCACCAGCGGCGGGCACAGCGCGATGGAATCGCCCATGGCGCGGACGATCAGGCCGTTGTCCTGGACCAGACCGTTGAGCAGGGCACCGGCGCGGCCGGGCGGGTCGAAGGGCGTCCTGGTCGCCTTGTCGGCCACCAGTTCCAGCGCGCCGATCAGGCCGATGCCGCGGGCCTCGCCGACCAGCGGATGCTCGGCCAGCGCCTTCAGGCGGCCCTGGAAGGCCGGGGCGACCGAGCGGACATGGCCGACGATGTCGCGCTCCTCGTAGATCTTCAGCGTTTCCAGCGCCACCGCCGCCGCCACCGGATGGGCCGAGTAGGTGTAGCCATGGCCGAAGGTGCCGATCTTCCGGCTTTCCTCGACGCAGGCGCGGTAGATCGCGTCGGTCACCATGACGGCGGAGATCGGCAGATAGCCGGACGACAGCTGCTTGGCGCAGGTCAGGATGTCCGGCTGCATGCCCATGGTCTGGCTGCCCCAGAAATTGCCGGTGCGGCCGAAGCCGCAGATCACCTCGTCGGCGACCAGCAGGATGTCGTATTTCTTCAACACCGCCTGGATCTTGGCGAAGTAGGTCGCGGGCGGCACCACGACGCCGCCGGCGCCCATGACCGGTTCGGCGAACATGGCGGCGATGGTGTCCGGCCCCTCGGCCAGGATCAGCGCCTCCAGCTGCTCGGCCAGGCGGGTGGCGAAGGCCTCCTCGCTCTCGCCCTCAAGCCCATTGCGGTAATGGTGCGGGCAGTCGCCGTGGAGGATGCGGGCGATCGGCAGGTCGAAGTCGCGGTGGTTGTTGGGCAGCCCGGTCAGGCTGGCGGTCGCCACCGTCACGCCGTGATAGGCGCGCTGGCGCGACAGGATCTTCTTCTTCTCCGGCCGGCCGAGCGCGTTGTTGTAGTACCAGATCAGCTTGATCGCGGTGTCGTTGGCTTCCGAACCGGAATTGGCGAAGAAGACCTTCGACATCGGCACCGGCGCCAGCCCGATCAGCTTTTCGGCCAGATCGATGCCGGGCTCGTGCGACTTGTGGCCGAAGATGTGATAGGTGGACAGCTGCCGCATCTGCCTGGTCGCCGCCTGGACCAGCCGCTCCTCGCCCCAGCCGAGCGAGACGCACCACAGGCTGGCCATGCCCTCGATGTAATCCTTGCCGCCGTCGTCGAAGACGCGGATGCCTTCGCCGCGTTCGATGATCATCGGACCCTGCGTCTCGTGGACGTCCAGGTTGGTATAGGGATGGAGGACGAAGGCCTTGTCGCGGCTGGCGGCGGAGTTGCCGGCGGTGCTGCCCGGAGCGGTCATGGAAAGGGTCTTCCTGTTCGGTCTTGTCGGGTACGTTCCCCTCCGGGCGGCCGTGATGGCCCGCGGGGGGTGTTCGATTTGTTAAAC
This sequence comes from Azospirillum lipoferum, assembly GCF_024170005.1. GTDB lineage: Bacteria > Pseudomonadota > Alphaproteobacteria > Azospirillales > Azospirillaceae > Azospirillum > Azospirillum lipoferum. Next base: position 12,249 of record NZ_JALJXJ010000008.1, on the reverse strand, counting down.
AGTACCGCCGATCATACGCATAGTTCGGTCACTCGACAAACCCGCTTCACCGTCATCCGTGCCATGCAAGCAAGACGCTGGCGGGATGCCGGAGCCGATGGGACAGCTTGACCAGAACGACGGGAGGGGAGGAACCGCTTTGACCAAGCTCTATGGCATGCCCAGCACTGCCGCGATGGCCCCGCACATCCTGCTGCGCGAGATCGGCCGACCGTTCGAGCTGGTGCTGCTCGACCGCGAGAAGGGAGAGCACAAGAGTGCGGCCTATCTGGCACTGAACCCGCACGGCCGGGTGCCGACGCTGGTGGATGGCGATCTGGTGCTGTATGAGGCCGCCGCCATCTGCCTGCATCTGGCCGACAGCCATCCTGAGGCGAAGCTGGCCCCGGCGGTCGGCACGCCCGAGCGGGCGGCATTCTACAAGTGGCTGGTCTATCTGACCAACAGCGTCCAGGCCGAGATGCTGCTGTACTTTTACCCCGAGCGCTACGTCGAGGGCGCCGATGCACAGGCTGCGTTCAAGGCGGCGACCGAGGCCCGGTTGAACGGCCATTTCGACGGGCTGGACCGGGCGCTGACGGGGCGTACATGGCTGTTGGGCGACACGTACAGCGCGGTCGACCCGTACCTGTTCATGCTGTGCCGCTGGACCCGCTTCATGGGCCGCCCGGCACGTACGCTGGGCAACCTGGGGCCGTACCTCGCCCGCGTGCTGGAACGCCCGGCGGTGAAGGCGGCCTTCGAAGCGGAGGGGCTGGCGGCGCCGTACTACTGAGGAGAAATCCCTCTCCCGGGCGGGAGAGGGAGCTTCAAAGCATCGACCTTACCCCTTGCGAACCAGACCGCTCACCGGCTGGCCGTCGATGGTCAGCGAACCGCCCTCGGCCCCAACCGCCACGGTCTGGCCGTCCTTGATGCGGCCTTCGAGGATCAGGGTCGCCATCGGGTTCTGCAATTCGCGCTGGATCACCCGCTTCAGCGGACGGGCGCCGTACACCGGATCGTAGCCAGCCTCGGCCAGCCATTCGGTCGCGGCCTCGTCCACCGTCAGCGTGATCTCGCGGTCGGCGAGCATCTTCGTCAGGCGGCCGAGCTGGATCTTGACGATGCCGCCCATATGCCGGCGGTCGAGCCGGTGGAACAGCAGGATCTCGTCCAGGCGGTTCAGGAATTCCGGCCTGAAATGGGCACGGACCGCCTCCATCACCTCGTCACGGACGGCGGCGCTGTCCTCGCCCTCCGCCTGCTCGGCCAGCGCCTGCGAGCCGAGGTTGGAGGTCATGATGATGACGACGTTGCGGAAATCGACGGTGCGGCCCTGCCCGTCGGTCAGACGGCCGTCGTCCAGCACCTGGAGCAGCACGTTGAAGACGTCGGGGTGGGCCTTCTCCACCTCGTCGAACAGCACGACCTGATAGGGCCGGCGGCGCACCGCCTCGGTCAGCGCCCCACCCTCCTCATAACCGACATAGCCCGGAGGCGCGCCGATCATGCGGGCGACAGAGTGCTTTTCCATATATTCCGACATGTCGAGCCGGACCATCGCCGTCTCGTCGTCGAACAGGAATTCGGCCAGCGCCTTGGTCAACTCGGTCTTGCCGACACCGGTCGGACCGAGGAACAGGAAGGAGCCGATGGGACGGTTGGGGTCCTGCAACCCGGCCCGCGCCCGGCGCACGGCGTTGGACACGGCGACGATCGCCTCGTCCTGGCCGATCACCCGGCTGCGCAGCTTCTCCTCCATCGCCAGCAGCTTCTCGCGCTCGCCGGCCAGCATCTTGTCGACCGGCACGCCGGTCCAGCGGCTGACCACCGCGGCGATGTCACCGTCGCGCACCTCCTCGTTCAGCATGCGGCTGCTGGCATGCTCCTCGGCCTCCTTCAAGGCCCTCTCCAGGCCTGGAATCACGCCGTAGGCCAGTTCGCCGGCGCGACCCCAATTGCCGTCGCGCTGCGCCGTCTCCAGTTCGGTACGCGCCTTTTCCAGATCCTCCTTGATCTTCTGCGCGCCTTGCAGCTGGTCCTTCTCGGCCTGCCACTTGGCGGTCAGTTCGGCCGAGTCCTGCTCCAGATCGGACAGCTCGCGTTCCAGATTGACCAAGCGGTCGCGCGACGCGGCATCCTGCTCGCGCTTCAGCGCCTCGCGTTCGATCTTCAGCTGGATGATGCGGCGGTCGAGTTCGTCGATGGCCTCCGGCTTGCTGTCCACCGCCATGCGCAGGCGGCTCGCCGCCTCGTCGATCAGGTCGATGGCCTTGTCGGGCAGGAAACGGTCGGTGATGTAGCGGTTGGACAGGGTCGCCGCCGAGACGATGGCGCTGTCGGTGATGCGCACGCCATGGTGGACCTCGTAGCGCTCCTTCAGGCCGCGCAGGATGGAGATGGTGTCCTCCACCGTCGGCTCCGACACGAAGACCGGCTGGAAGCGCCGGGCCAGCGCCGCATCCTTCTCGATGTATTTGCGGAACTCGTCCAGCGTGGTGGCGCCGACGCAATGCAGCTCGCCGCGCGCCAGCGCCGGCTTCAGCATGTTGGAGGCGTCCATCGCGCCGTCCGACTTGCCGGCGCCGACCAGCGTGTGCAGCTCGTCGATGAAGACGACGATCTCACCTGCCGCCGCCTGGATTTCCGACAGCACGGCCTTCAGCCGCTCCTCGAACTCGCCGCGGTATTTGGCGCCGGCCACCAGCGCACCGAGGTCGAGCGACAGCAGCTGCTTGTTCTTCAGGCCTTCCGGCACGTCACCTTTGACGATGCGCTGGGCCAGCCCCTCGACGATGGCGGTCTTGCCGACGCCGGGCTCGCCGATCAGGACGGGATTGTTCTTGGTGCGCCGCGCCAGCACCTGGATGGTGCGGCGGATTTCCTCGTCGCGGCCGATCACCGGGTCGAGCTTGCCGTCGCGCGCCGCGGCGGTCAGGTCGCGGGCATACTTCTTCAGCGCGTCATAGCCCTGCTCGGCGCTGGCGCTGTCGGCGGTGCGGCCCTTGCGGATGTCGTTGATGGCGGTGTTCAGCGCCTGTGGCGTCAAGCCGGCGGACTTCAGGGCCTTGCCCGACGGGGTACCGTCGGCCATGGCCAGCGCCAGCAGGATGCGTTCGGCGGTGACGAAGCTGTCGCCGGCCTTCTCGGCGACCTTCTCCGCCTGTTCGAAGACACGGGAGAGTTCGGGCGTCAGGTAGAGCTGGCCGGCGCCGCTGCCCTCGACCTTCGGCAGCTTGTCCAGTTCGGCATCGACCGCCGACAGGGCCGCCTTGGGGTCACCGCCCGCCGCACGGATCAGGTTGGCGGCAAGGCCCTCCTTGTCGTCCAGCAGGGTTTTCAGCAGATGTTCCGGGGTCAGGCGCTGGTGCCCACGGCGCACGGCCAGGGTCTGGGCGGCCTGGATGAACCCGCGGCTGCGCTCGGTATATTGCTCGAAATCCATGATGCTCCCCTTCTCCTGTCGACCGTCCGCGAGGCAGCCCGGTCAACGTGATCCACGCAACTGTGCGATCCGCAAGGATGCTGCCGAAGATGTAGGCAAGGCGGCAGGCCATGCAAGACCATCGGCACAGAAAGGTTATCGGTGGAGGAACGCGGCCACAGCCCTCTCGACCAGAGCGCCTAGGACCGGGAAAAAGGGGTAGAGCATGACCCGCCGATTGCCCCGCTACACCATCCCCACCGCCCGCGGCTAGACTGCGCCCACCCCGCCCTCAGACGGTTCCCCGTTCCGGATTTCATCATGACCGATCTGGCCGCCTCCGGTTCCCGCACCAGCACGAAGCCAGCCCCCGCCGACCAGCCGACGCCTCGGACCATGACTGGCCGCCTCCTGCGTCTCGCCTGGAGCCTGCGCGGGGCCTGGCACCGGATCGCCCGGCCGCTGACCATGGGGGTGCGGGCAATCATCGTCGACGAGTCGGACCCGACATCCCCCAGCGTCCTGCTGATCCGCCACAGCTATGTCGACGGCTGGCACCTGCCGGGCGGCGGCGTCGACCGAGGAGAGACTCTGGTCGATGCCATGCGGCGGGAGGTGCGGGAGGAGGTCGGGCTGATCGCCGACCGTCCCGCTCAGCCTTTCGGCATCTATGCCCGGTTCCGCAACGGGGCGAGCGACCATGTGGCGGTCTATGTCGTGCGCGGCTGGAGCGGCGTCCCGAAGGCCGACGGGGTGGAGATCGTGGAGACCCGCTTCTTCCCGCTCGACCGGCTGCCGGCCGGGCTGTCGCCCGCCACCAGGCGGCGGCTGGAGGAATTTCTGGGGCACCGGCCCGTCGCCGAACGCTGGTAGCGGCACCAGATTAGGGGGTGGAGCGGGCGGTTCGGACGATCCGCCCTGCCATGCCCCAGCCGCAGCGTGAGAAACAGGCACCGCATCGGTTGACAGGGACGCTCCCGCCCTTTCATTGTGCAGTGCAATGAACGCCACACTGACCGCCATCCGCCGCTATCCCGTCAAGGGCATGAGCGGCCAGGACCTTCCCGCCGCCGACCTGACCGCCGGTCAGGCGATCCCGCTCGACCGCCGGTACGGGCTGCTGCACGGCCCGGCCGCGCTGGACACCGAAACGCAGGGATGGCGGCTGCCGTCCGACTTCTTCACGCTGGACCGCACGGAAAAGCTGGCGGCCCTGCAGACCGAGTTCGACGAGGCGACGCAGGCGCTGATCATCCGCCGCGGCGGCCGGCAGGTATCGCGCGGACGGCTGGACCAGCCGATGGGCCGCACACTGCTGGAACAGTTCTTCGCCGCCTATCTGGCCGGGATCGTCCCCGGCATGCCCCGCCTGATCGAGGCACAGCACGGCGCCTTCGGCGACAGCGAGGAACCGTCGGTCACGCTGCTGAACCTCGCCAGCCTGCGCGACCTGGAAGAGCGGATCGCCAAGCAGCCGGTCGATCCCCGCCGCCTGCGCGCCAACCTGCTGGTGGACGGCATCGATCCCTGGACCGAGCGCGGCTGGATCGGCCGGACCCTGACCATCGGTGCCGCGACGCTGGAGGTGGTGGAGACGCTGGACTGCACGCCCGGCAACGATGTGAACCCGGACACCGGCGTCGCCGACCTCAGCCTGCCCAACATCATGGAGCGCGGCTATGGCCACAGCCAGATCCTGCTGCGCGCCCGGGTGACCGGTGGCGGCCGGATCGCGGTGGGCGACCCGGTCACGCCGGCCGAATAAGCGTCACGTCCGGTAAGCGTCGCGTCTCAGGCGTTGACGGCCGCCCGTTCCTCGCCGTCGGTCTCGTCCTCGGCGCCCAAATCGTCCTCGTCGCCATGCGAGGAGATCTGCGGCTGATGGCCATGGCCGTTGCCGGGCTGGCCGCCACGCTGGCGGTTTTCCGATTCCTGGATCTGGTTGATGATGCGGAGGTAATGCTCCGCATGCTGCAGGTAGTTTTCCGCCTGCACGCGGTCGCCGGACGACATCGCATCGCGGGCCAGCGCCTGGTATTTTTCCTGCACCTGCCACGCATTGCCGCGGATGCGGACGTCGGGGCCGTTGCTGTCGAAGGTCTGATGACGCAGCGGAACGTTCTGGCGCCGGCCGGCACCGCCGCCCCCGCCACCACCGCCGCCGCTGCCCCCGCCGCCGCTGTTGCCACGACCACGCGAACGCCTGGAGTTCGGTCCCTGTCTCATTCGGCTCTTAAGGCCCCATGCAAGAGAAGCGCAGTCCCCGGAACGCTCCGGCGGCCATCCGGCCTTGCGGCCCGGCCACCGGGCCCGCCATGGACGATTTCCATGGGTCGCTCACGGGGTTCAAACGACGCGTCCGCATCGCGTGCGGCAGGCCATGGCGGTCAGCGCTCGGCAGAAAACCATCCGAGATTCTTGCTCCGCAGGCCATAAGTTCGCGGTCGTGTACCGCACACTACCCGTCAAAGCCCGCCGATCCAACCGTTTTTTTGGATAAGTGACCGTCTTACGGTCCCTTCCGTGCCCTGACGCAGCGCTTTACCCCACCGAGGTCACACAGGATCGCGGTGTCTCCCAACCCTTGGGCCTCGACCAGTGCCGCCACGTCCTCCGCTTGGCCCTGTCCGACCTCGAAGGCGGCCAGCCCGCCCGGGACCAGCAGCCGCGGCAGTTCGGCGGCGAGGATGCGGTAGGGCGCCAGCCCGTCCGGCCCGCCGTCCAGCGCCCGGAGCGGGTCATGCTCCCGCACCTCCGGTTCCAGCGTGGCGATCTCGGCGCTGGGGATATAGGGCGGGTTGGAAACCACGATGTCGAAACGATCCTCGATCCCTTTGGCCCAATCGCCGACTTGGAAACGGGCGCGGTCCGCCAGCCCGTTGCGTTCGGCGTTCCCGGCCGCCCCCTCCACCGCCAGCGGGCTGAGATCCACTCCGACACCGGTGGCATTCGGCAGCTCCGACAGTAGCGCCAGCAGGATACAGCCCGTTCCGGTTCCGAAATCGATCAGGCGCAGTCGAGCCTTACGGTCAGGAACGGCCGCCAGCACCGCCTCCACGACTGTCTCGGTATCCGGCCGTGGCTCCAATGTGTCGGCGTTGAGGGCGAGGTCGATGGTCCAGAACTCCCGATGCCCCAGGATGCGCCCCACCGGCTCCCGCGCCACGCGACGCTCGACCAGCGTCAGGGCACGGGCGGCATCGGCGTCCGGGATGGTCTGTTCCGCCTTCGTAATGAAGTCGGTGCGGGTGAGGGTCAGCGCATGTTCCAGCAGATAGCGGACGTCGAGTTCCGGCGTATCGACACCGGCCTCGCGCAGGCGCGCCTCGGCCTGGGCCCGCAGGGTGTGGAGGTTCATGGATGCGACCATTCTACACCTGAAACCTCACCCCAGCTCCGCCAGCCGGGCAGCCTCGTCCTCGGACACCAATGCATCGACCAGTTCGTCCAGCGCCTCGCCGGCCATCACCTTTTCAATCTTATAGAGCGTCAGATTGATGCGGTGGTCGGTCACCCGCCCCTGGGGGAAGTTGTAGGTGCGGATGCGCTCCGAGCGGTCGCCGCTGCCGACCTGATTCTTGCGGTCGGCAGCACGGGCGGCGTCTTTCTCCGCCCGCTCTCGGTCGTACAGGCGGGCGCGCAGCACCTTCAGCGCCTTGGCCTTGTTCTTGTGCTGCGACTTCTCGTCCTGCTGGCTCACCACCAGCCCGGTTGGCAGGTGGGTGATGCGCACCGCGCTGTCGGTGGTGTTGACGGACTGGCCACCGGGACCGGAGGAGCGGAAGACGTCGATCCGCAGATCCTTCTCGTCGATGTGGATGTCCACCTCCTCCGCCTCGGGCAGCACGGCGACGGTGGCGGCGGAGGTGTGGATGCGCCCCTGCGCCTCGGTCGCCGGCACGCGCTGGACACGGTGGACGCCGGACTCGAACTTCAGCCGGGCGAACACGCCGCGGCCGGTGATGTTGGCAGTGGCTTCCTTGTAGCCGCCGATGCCGGTCTCGCTGACGTCCATCGCCTCGAACCGCCAGCCATGCAGGCCGGCATAACGGCGATACATCTCGAACAGCTCGGCAGCGAACAGGGCCGCCTCGTCGCCGCCCGTGCCGGCGCGCACCTCCAGGATGGCGTTCTTCTCGTCCGCCTCGTCCTTGGGCAGAAGCGAGATCTGCACCTTGCGTTCCAGTTCCGGGATGCGCTTTGTCAGGAGATGGAATTCCTCCTCCGCCATCGACCTCATTTCAGGGTCGGCGGCGGGATCCGCAATCATCTCAGCGAGATCCGCGGCCTCGGCGCGCCCCTTCTTCAGCTCCGCGATGGCCTCGGCGATCGGAGTGAGGTCGGCATATTCCTTGGACAGCCGGGCAAAGTCGCCGGACTCGGTCAGGCCGGCCGCAAGCGTGTCACGCAGCTCGTCGTACCGGGCCATCACCTTATCGAACTTCTCGTCCAGGCTCACGTCGCTCGTCCTTATCCCGTTCGTTCTCTTCCAACGCCGCGCCAGTCAGCCTGTCCAGCCCGAAGAGCCGGTACATCAGCCGTTCGGCCGCGGCCCGTTCCGCCAGCCCTTCGCCGCTGCCGTCGGCGGCCAATGCCCGCAGCGCCTCCGACGGGGCGTGCAGCAGCCGGTTGACCAGCAGCCGAGTCGCCGACGCCGCGTCCAGATCGGCGTTCCCGGTCAGCAGGCGGCGCCGCTCCGCCTCGAAATGGCTGCGCAGAGCCGCCACGGCGGGCACCGCGGCGCGTTCCGCACGGTCGCGGGCGAAGGCGGCCACCGCCTCGTCCACGATCATCCAGGCCGCCTGGGTCGCCGCCTCGCGCCCGACGCGGCCCTGCAACGCCACCCGCTCCAGATCGGCGAGATCATAGACGAAGGCGCCGTCCATGCCGGCCACCGCCGGATCGACATCCGCCGGAATGGCGGCATCGACCACGAAGACCGGCCGGCGGCGGCGGCGCTTCAGCACCGCCTCCATCATCGGGGCGGTCAGGATATAGCGCCCAAGACCGGCCGCGGTCACCAGGATATCGGCGCCGGTCATCGCCGCCTCCAGATCGGCCCAGGGGGCGAAATGCCCGTCGAGCCGCCGCGCCGCCGCTTCCGCACGCCGGTCCGCCGGCGCCGCGATGGTCAGCCGCGGCAGGCCGGCCTCGCGCAGCCCCTCCAGCACCAGGGCGCCCATGTCGCCTAAACCCACCAGCAGGGCACCGCAACGCCTGATGTCGCCATGCAGGTCACGCGCCACCTGGATGGCCGCGGCGGCCAGCGAGGTGGCGCCCTCCGCAATCGGCGTCTCGCTGCGCACCCGCTTGGCGGCGGCATAGGCGGCCTGCAATACCGCCTCCAACTCCGGACCGGTCAGCCCGGCGCCGGAGGCACTGCGGTGGGCGGCCTTCAGCTGACCCAGGATATGCGGTTCGCCGACGATCTGGCTGTCGAGCGAGCAGGCCACCGCGAACAGGTGGCGCACCGAGTCGATGCCGGTGCGGGTGTAGAGCTGCGGCGCCAGATCGGCGGTGGACAGTCCGGCGCGGTCGGCCATCACCTCGGCAATCGCCAGGGCCGCCTCACTCGGGCGTTCATGGACCGCCTGCACCTCCACCCGGTCGCAGGTGCTGAGCCACAGCGCCTGTCCCACCCCTGCGGCGCGCAGCCGGCCCAGCATGCCCGCCACTTCCGCTTCGTCGGTGGACAGGCGGTCGTGGACGACGCCGGAACAGGTCCGGTGGCTGGCGCCGATGACGAGGTACGAGGTGGTGGTCACGCCTAGGGTCGCTGTCCCTGCCCGAATTCCGGGCAGCTTACTCCGCGGCAGGGGCCACGTCTCGTGTGGTTTCCGCCTGCGCTTCGGCCGCGGCCTTCGCCGCCTCGATCTCGGCGGCCTTCTCCTCGACCAGCCCGACCAGATGCTGGACGATATCCTGGTCCTTCAGCCGGTGGTCGGTGACGCCGGACAGATAGACCTGGTGGGTGTTGTTGCCGCCGCCGGTCAGGCCGATGTCGGTTTCCCGTGCCTCGCCCGGGCCGTTCACGACGCAGCCGATCACCGAAAGGGTCAGCGGCGTGGTGATGTGGGCCAGCTTCTGTTCCAGTAATTCCACCGTCTTGATGACGTTGAAATTCTGCCGGGCGCAGCTGGGGCAGGAGATGACGGTGACACCGCGTCGGCGCAGGCCCAGCGACTTCAGAATGTCGTAGCCGACCAGAACCTCTTCCGCTGGATCGGCCGACAGCGAGACGCGCAGCGTGTCACCGATGCCCGACCACAGCAGCATGCCGAGCCCGATCGACGACTTCACCGTCCCGGCGCGCAGGCCGCCCGCCTCGGTAATGCCGATGTGCAGCGGGTAGTCGCAGGCCTCGGCCAAGCCCTGGTAGGCGGCGACGGCCAGGAAGGCATCCGACGCCTTCACCGAGATCTTGAACTCGCGGAAATCGTTGTCTTCGAGGATCTTCGCGTGATTCAGCGCGCTTTCGACCATCGCCTCCGGACAAGGCTCGCCGTATTTCTCCAGCAGATCCTGCTCCAGCGAGCCGGCATTCACGCCGATACGCATCGAACAGCCATAATCCTTGGCCGCCTTCACCACCTCGCGCACCCGCTCGGCCGAGCCGATGTTGCCGGGATTGATGCGCAGGCAGGCCGCACCGCTCTCCGCCGCCTCGATGGCGCGCTTGTAGTGGAAATGGATGTCGGCGACGATCGGTACCTTCACCTGCCGCACGATGTCCTTCAGCGCCAGAGCCGAGTCGCGGTCGGGGCAGGAGACGCGGACGATGTCCGCCCCCACCCGCTCCGCTGCCTGGATCTGCTCCACCGTCGCTTTCACGTCGGTGGTCGGCGTGTTGGTCATGGTCTGGACCGAGATCGGCGCATCGCCGCCGACAAGTACGTTGCCGACGCGAATCTGGCGCGATTTGCGGCGAAGGATCTGGCGGTAGGCGCGCACGGTCATCTCAGGTCAGCCTCTGGACAGCGAAACGGTACCGGGTGCCGCATCCTAGCGCAGCCGGCGTCAGGCCAGAAGTGCGCTCCGGCGCCCGGGATTCAAGGGAGAGGGGTGGTGGGGCGCCATCGACGCATAGCTGGCGCATGGGGCGCCCCATCATCCGGTTTCAGCGCCGCACCACCCCATGGCCGTCGATGGCAACGTCGCGCAGCACCTGCCCGACGGAACCCAGCGGCGGGCTTTCGCCACCGTCGGCCATCACCACCAGACCGCCGGCGTTGCCGGTGCGGATCTTGACAGTCGGCTTGTCGGGAACGCGGAAGGTGTCGCCCGGCTTCAACACGCGGGTGAAGACGATCTCGCTGCCATCGCGCACCTGCAGCCAGCTTTCCTGCGTCGCCTTCAGGATCAGCTTCGCATTGGTGTTCAGCGTGCCATAGACCTTGCCGTTGGCCGGCACCGACGCAGTCGGCGCGGCAGGACTGGCGGGAGCGGCGGCTGCGGCGTTCAGCGGAGTCGGATCCTGCGGCGACGCCTCGTCGTCATCCTCGGCCGGCGGCGCCGGGACATTGACGATGCCCTGCCCGCCTGTCTGGTTGGCGGAGGGCGCGTTGGCGGAAGGCAGCGGCGACTGGGCCGGCGGGGGCACAGCGGGAGCGGTCGCGGTGACCTGCGGCCTGGCGGCACTGCCCGGTGGAGTTGCCGGCGCGGGTGTGGTGGTCTGCGGCGGCTTGGCCGCGGCGGAGGGCGTTGCAACGGGCGGCGAGGCGGTAGCCGGAGCCGGAGCTGCGGAACCGGCCTGAGTCGGGCTGACCGGAACCGGGTTCGCCGAAGTCGGGTTGGAAGGCTGTGCGGGCGTGGCGATCACCGGAGCCGGCACTGCCGGTTCAGCCGCAGGCTGGCTGGACGCGGCGGACTGGTCCGCAACCTGCTCCGCCGGTTTGGCCGGCACACCGTCCAGCAAGGAGACCAGCCGATCCGGCAGGGTCGGGACGAGGTCCGCCACCGAACGGTCGGTCGCCGACAGATAGTACCAGCCACCATAGACGATGCCGGCCAGCACCAGCGTGCCGAGCAGCAGCGTCCCGCCCGATGCGCGCCCTTCGGCCGCCGGTGTCGGCAGATACAGTTCCTGGCGGCGGACGCTGCCGGCCGCCTCCTCCTTGTATCGGGTGACGACCGTGTCAGGGTCCAGCCCCAGGCATTCGGCATAGGAACGCAGGAAGCCGATGGCATAGGTGCTGCCCGGCAGTTCCTGATAGCGCCCCTCCTCAATTGCCAGAAGGTAAGGATAGCGGATGCGCAGCATCGTCGCGACGTCGCGCAGGTCATAGCCATGCGCCATCCGCGTCGCGCGCAGAGTCTCGGAGACGGAGGGACCGGGCGGGGCCGGATCGAAATCGTCGAAAACCTTGCGCTTGGCCATGGGCTCGCCATCTGCTCGCAGCTTGCGCGCACACCGGAAAAGCATGCGCGGCGGGGGCATCCGCGTGGATGCAACTTGCGAAATGGGTACGACATGCCGCCCCTGGGGCGCAACCGCAATGACCACGGGTCAGGGAACGCGGGTCGTGACAAGTGGGTGCGGGCGCACTTAACTTCGAACAGCAAAAAGCCCGCGCTCCTTGTGGAGGCGGGCTTTTTGTTGACTTGGTTGCGGGGGCAGGATTTGAACCTGCGGCCTTCAGGTTATGAGCCTGACGAGCTACCGGGCTGCTCCACCCCGCGGATGTATCAGTGTCGGGTACTGGACGGTGCAGATGCAAGCTTATGCTTTGTTTTGAGCGTCTCTTGAGACTGAGTGACCTGGCGGCGACCTACTCTCCCACGTCTTAAGACGCAGTACCATTGGCGCGGAGGCTTTTCACGGCCGAGTTCGGGATGGGATCGGG